>JABUFD010000001.1 GCA_013314735.1 Anaerolineae bacterium | reverse complement strand
GAGCGGCAGTGGTACACCTGGTTACATTCCGAACCCAGTCGTTAAGGCTGCCAGCGCCGATGGTACTTGGGGGGCGGCCCCCCGGGAGAGTAGGTCATTGCCAATCCCTTTTCTCTCTTTTTTTGTTTAAATTACCGGGAGCGCGTAGAAAAATCTCTTACAATAGCATACTTGTTTGTTACTGAATTGCTTGCGACAAGAAGGAGATTATCAGAACCAATGGATTCGATCTCATATAATGCATACCAGGAAATGGCACATTATTATGCCAATGAAGTCAACCGGAAACCATACAATGCCTTGTATGAACGCCCCGGGACAATATCGCTTCTTCCTGATCTCAATGGATTAAGGGTTTTGGATGCGGGTTGTGGCGCGGGTTTCATGTCGAAATGGGTTGTGGATCATGGCGCTCATTCGGTGATCGGTGTAGACTTCAGTGAAAACATGCTGGCATTTGCAAACAGCAATATAGATCAACGGTGTCAATATCATCTGCATGATCTGAACCAACCGATGGATTTTATTCAAAATGAGGTTGTTGATCTTGTGGTTTCTTCGCTGACACTGCATTATCTCAACGATCTTGATATGATCTTTTCAGAATTTTTCCGGGTCCTTCAACGAAATGGACGGGTCGTATTCTCTATCCATCATCCTTCGATGATATTGGATATGCACCAGTTGGAAAATTATTTTCAAACACAATACCTGAAAGATTGGTGGAATACACCGAATGGTCCGGTCGAGGTTACACATATCCATCGACCATTGCGGGATTATTCGGAGGCGATCTATAAAAATGGTTTCCTGATCGAAATGATAGAAGAGCCAATGCCTCTGTCAAGCATGCAAAATATTGATCCTCAGGCGTTTCAATTGTTGTCCACCAAGCCGCGGTTCTTATTTTTCCGGTTGGTTAAACAGGAACCATGATAAAATTTGTTCGAAAATGAATCAAAGCAGGAGCTAAATTGTATGGTCGAGAAAAAGAAGCAGGCTCAGTTTTTACCATGGAGTGCGATCAATGCCTTTATGCTTCCCGATTTTCAACTGGAAGTACTCAGTGATGTATTGGGACATTATGAGTTATTGACCAGTGAACAGCGGAGTTCACTGAACCAGATGATAAAAAAGGGTGTAAAAGTCAATGGTTTCCGTAATGCAATCCAGGCGCCTTTGATGATCCGGGCGCGTGGATCGGTAGAGTTGTTTGAGAAAAATGCCCACTTTGCTTATCTCGTCCTATCCAGTTGGTGCAGCCTGTATCCGGCTTTACGAGAGGCTATTCATCAGTTTCTTACTGAACGTGGTTGGCTCCTGCTTCCGCATGACACAGATCGTTCTGTGATTCCTGGTTTTCTGACGCAATGGCCGAAGGAAGATGAATTTGAGGTATTAACGCCCGCTTTCCGGGAACGATTCCCTGAAATGACCGAGGTTTCAGATAACCAAATCAGCCTGATGGAAGTTTGGTTAAGTGGCCGTTTACCGTATGAGTTGGTTGAAATGCAGGTTATTGCCGTTGAAGAAAATACTGATTCACAGGATGCCCTCTAAATTCATGGACACCAGTACGCCGGTCTGTTTTCTGGAACAGATCGGCTTCTTTTATTAGGGTGTATTGTTCGCCATTATTCGGTGAATTCGAGTTCTGTGTCGTCCAGGAATTCCGCAAGGTGTTCGGTCCGATGTATCCTTATTTCGCCAAACCGTTCACTTTGTTCCGCGAAAACCATGTGTTGTTTAATTAACTCCAGCATCGCCAGGAACGCGACCACAATTTCTACCCGTGTAGCGTTTTTCAGCACACGATGAAAGGGAATCATTTCACCATTTGATTCACGCAGCAATTGCACAATGGTTTTCATCTTATCTTTGATGCGGATGCGAGGCATATTGACCACATGATTCAATGGTGTCGCCGAATGTACAGCAAAGGCAGATCGGGCAGCTGCAATCAATGCTTCCAGTGTCAATTCATCAAGGTCCGGTTTTATTTCCAGGTTCGGCCTTGGTATGTTCATGCGGATATATGTTCGCAACCCAAGGGTCTCCCGCTCCAATAATGCTTTGGAAAGGTCCTTGAAGCGTTTATATTCACGCAATTGAGCAGCAAGGGCTTCGCCAGGGTCTTCTTCCTCACCCATCTCCACCTGTACCGATGGCCTGGGAAGAAGGGCGATTGATTTGATGTGGAGCAATTTTGCGGCTATGACCAGGAATGCGGACACCTCTCCAGCATCTTTCTCCAACATACGGTTCATGTATTCAATATATTGATCCGTTACCTGTGCCAATGCGAGAGCCGTGATATCGAGCTGGGCACTCTCGATTAAATCCAACAACAAGTCCAATGGTCCCTGGTATACCGGGGTTTGAACTGTGTAATCCTCGCTCTGGTAGCCTGCAACTCGAAAACTCACGGTTAGTATTATAGCATGGGGTCAGAAATCCCATTATAATTGTTCCTGGAATTGATCCCGACGGAGCGCACTGGATGCATGGAATGAAAACTATTCAATTACTGCTTTTTGCGAATTTGAGAGAAAAGACGGGGAAATCATCATTAACCATGGATATTCCTGAAAACTGGGTGATTGACGACATTCTAACAAGCCTTATGGAGGCTTATCCTCACCTTCGGCCGCACCTGACAGAAAAAATTGTGATCGCAGTCGACGGGAAAATTGCTCTGCGGAGTTCTTCTGTATCTGACGGGCAGCAAATCAGTTTGATGCCGCCAGTGGGTGGCGGATGAAGCCGATAATCTCCTTACGCTGTACAGAATGTGGTTCAGCCTACCCGGATCAAGGCTTGCCATATCAATGCCCGGATTGCGGCGGATTATTTGAGTTTGAAGGAATTCCCCGCTTCGAACCCTTGCAAATCGATACTGCTGCGCCTGGCATTTGGCGCTACCGGCATACATTCGATTTGCAGGAATTTGTGCCGAACCTGAGCCTGGGGGAAGGCAACACCCCCCTGGTCCATGATAACTTCATGGGGATGGATATCGCCATGAAGATGGAATATCTCAATCCGTCCGGTTCCTATAAAGATCGAGCAATGGCCGTGATCGTTGCCAATGTGATTGCACGGGGTATCCAGGAAGCCGTGGAAGACTCTTCTGGAAATGCTGGAGCGTCCTTTGCCGCTTATGCTGCCCGGGCTGGGATCAAAGGGACTGTATATGTACCGGCGAGTGTTTCAGAAGCAAAGGGAAGCCAGATTGCGGTGTATGGTGCAACCATTGAGCGAATACCCGGTCCGCGATCGGCGGCCGCCAGGGCAGTGATGGAACGGGCGCAGGCTGGCGCCGCGTATGCCAGCCATGCCTATTTGCCATTTGGAAAGCGGGGGATTGCTACGATAGCATATGAGGTTTGGGAACAATACGGACGCCAATCACCAGGGACCATAATCGTTCCGGTGGGGCATGGACATCTGTTGATGGGTATCATCGAGGGATTTGAGGCGCTATACAAAGCCAAATGCATCAATCGACTTCCCTATTTTGTGGGTGTACAGGCAGATCGGTGCGCCCCTGTCCAACGAGCCTGGCAGCAAAAGGCAGGGCGACCTGTCACCGTCGCGGAAGTGCCGACGATTGCCGAAGGGGTCAGTGTAGCATTCCCCAAACAAGGGGCAGCAATTCTGAGATATCTGGCAAATGGAAAAGGTGAAGTGGTAAGTGCATCCGAACAGCAGATAGTAGAGGCGCATGGTGGACTGGCTCGGCGAGGTTTCTATGTGGAACCAACCAGCGCATTGACATGGGCCGCTCTGGAAGAATATGGAACCATGTACCCACAACCCCTTGTTCTGGTCTTGACTGGAAGCGGTTTGAAAACTACAATTGAGCATTGAACTTGTGGGCCGTTAGCTACCTGGTTTTCATTGTCACGAGGTGGTTTACGCTCCCTGAGTTCCGCATGAACCGATGGAGGTATTATGGCTGGAAACAGGAACATGGATTCATTGATGAATCAACGTGAAACACCGCATGAATTGGCAGAGCGGCTTGGATTGGAATTTCATGATTGGTTGCTGCTGAGCCGGGCGTTGACCCATCGTTCGTACTTGAATGAGCATCCAGACGCATTGGAAGATAATGAGCGGTTGGAATTCTTAGGAGATGCCGTGCTGGATTTTATTGCAGCTTCCTGGTTGTATAACCGGTATCCTGAGATGCCAGAAGGTGACCTGACTCGAATGCGCTCATCACTGGTTCACACGGAACAACTGGCAATATTTGCGAGAAAAATAGACCTCGGTCGCGCCATGCTGCTGGGACGCGGCGAAATGGCTTCTGGCGGAGCTGACCGGGCGCCTTTGCTGTGTGATACCTTTGAAGCCATCGTTGGGGCGATTTTCCTTGATACCAATGACGTGAAAGCTGTGGAACAGTTCATCGTTCCTTTTTTCAACAGCGCTGCCGATGAGGCTGTAAAAAATCGCGATATTGAAGATCCGAAAGGCATGCTGCAAGAATGGGTTCAATCCCAGGGAATGGCTGCACCCAAGTACACTATCAGGAATGCGTATGGCCCGGATCATTCAAAGATATTTGACGTGGAAGTGTGGGTGAATGGTGAAGTGGTTGCCAGCGGTAGTGGCCATAGTAAACAAGCCGCAACCAAAGATGCAGCATTGAATGCCTTGAAAAAAAATGATCTGGTCAAATGATCTCATTTGTTGGTGCTCAGGTACGGTGGGTGGCAGGTAGAAAGAGAGAATGAGACCATGCCAAGTCGCTTAAAATCATTGGAATTGCAGGGGTATAAAACGTTTGCCAGCAAATCCTTGTTGGAATTTGCCGGTAACATCACCGCGATCGTCGGACCGAATGGATCAGGTAAGTCGAATGTGGCTGATGCGATGCGTTGGGTATTGGGTGAACAATCTTATTCCCTGCTGCGGGCACGGAAAACTGAAGATATGATATTCTCCGGCTCTGAAAGGCGTCCAAGGGCGGGTATGGCCTCCGCCACAGTTACCTTCGATAACTCTGACAACTGGCTGCCGATTGACTACAGCGAGGTATCGATCACCCGACGGGCATATCGTGATGGACAAAATGAATATTTACTCAACGGTCAAAGAGTTCGGCTCAAAGAGATCAATGAATTGCTGGGGCGATCTGGCCTTGCTGAGCGAACCTATACAGTGATCGGACAGGGGCTGGTGGATGCTGCTCTCTCATTGCGTCCAGAAGAGCGCAGGCGGTTTTTTGAAGAAGCAGCAGGTATCCAGCTATATCGTCGTCGAAGAGATGAAGCTTTGGGGCGGATGGATACCACCCGGCGAAATATGGACCGGGCGCTTGACATTTTGAGTGAAATCAAACCGCGACTGCGCAGCCTTGAACGGCAGGCTGCACGTGTTGAAGAATATGAACGGATATCTGCGGATTTGCGGCTATTGCTGCGTGATTGGTATGGCTATCATTGGCACCGCAGTCAGCAGGAGATCCAACATGCACAGGAAGTATACCGCGTGCGGGAAGAATCGCTGTCGAATGCAAGACTGAAGCAGCACCAGGTTGAGACACGGATCGTAAGCCTGCGTTCTGTACTCCAAGAGGTACGCGAAACGTTGAATCGACTGCACACTGAGAGCAGCACTTTTCATCAACAGCGGGAACAGATTTCCCGCCAGCTGGCCGTGATGGATGAACGCCGGCGTGCCCTGGTACAACAGTGGGGTGAATTCGAGAGCAGCAAAAATAAAATCACCGAAGAAATCGAGGTGCTGGAACAACGTTTGGAATCGTTCATTGATGAACGGGAACAAATACGGCAGGAGGTGGAGGAGGCTGCCCACCATCTGGAACAGTCTGGAAAGTTACTGAAAACAAGGCTGGCTGAAAGAGCTGTATTGGACAACCAGATTCGTAATCTGCGGCGTGAAGTAACCCAGATGGAAACAGACCAGGTGCGGTTATCAGCCAGTAAGTTTGAACTGGAGAACAGGATCTCCGGGTATGATGAAACACTCAAGGTTTTGACGGCGCAGGCGAAACAGGAAGAAGGAAACGTCACCAGGGCACAGCAAGCACTGGACGACATTTCTTCTGATTTGGAGCAGGCAGAAGCGCAGCTGCATGCATCAGGGAAGGCGATTGAAGAACAACAGGAGTTGATTCGAACCACACGGGCGACATTGGATGCTGCACGCAGGGAAAGAGACACCCTTGCGGTCGAGATGGGAAAAAACGCTGCACAATTGAATTTGTTACAGGAGGCAGAACGGTCATTTTCGGGCATGAACCAGGGTTCTGCCATGTTGTTAAAATCAGCTCGCAGTGGATCTATGCGGGGGAGATACCTCGCATTGAATGCCCTTTTTGATATTCCTGCGGAGTATGAAATTGCTGCGGCGGCAGTGCTGGGTGAATACCTGGACGCTGTTGTGGTTGATGAAGATGCCGACCTTCTGGAGGCATTGGGTCTTCTGGCGAAAAAGAATAGCAGCCGAACCATTCTTGTACCCAAATCAGCCGATTCCGGGGTGGATCAACGATCTGCTCTCCGGTTACCGCAATGTGCGGGGCTATTAAGCGGGTTATTGACAACTCCATCTGGACTGGAGAATTTGTACCATCTTTTTTTTGGTTCTGCCTATGTGATGGAAACGCGCCAGGCCGCCCTCGAAAATGTAAAGTTGTTGCCACCAGGCGCGTGTGCTGTTACCCTTGATGGTGAAATATTCCGACAAGATGGACTGGTGATTGTTGGCCGGGAGGGTGGCAAAAACAGTATGATCAGCCGTACACGGCAGATCAGGGAACTAACTGCAATTGTTTCAAAACTGAAAATATCCATAACCAGTGCAGAGGCAACAATTAAGGAGTTGGATGAGACACATCTGGCCCAGGTGAATCGTGAGAGAGATCTCCAGGGTCAATACAGGCAACACCAATCTGACCGAAATGGGGTTGAGAAAGCTCATCGGCAGGTTCAATTGGAGTTGCGCCAGGGCGAAGAGCGAATGAAATTTCAGTTAGCCCAATTGGATAATACCACAGAGCAGATTACGAAAGCCAGGTTGGATATTGAAAAGGTTGGGTTGCAAATGGCCCAACTGGGGAAAAACCTGGAGAATCAGCGGGCGCTTGTTCGTGAGCAGCAGCGGGTTTTGAATGATCTATCGTTGATTGACCTGCAGCAGGAAGAAAACCACTGGAAGACAGCATTGGCTGTGTCAAACCGGGCGCTCCAGGATGCTGAGCAGCGAGTGGGTGATTATGAACGTACCAGAAAATCAACACAAGATCGGTTAAACATACTCAATGAGCGTATGGCTGGCCAGCAGGCAGAATTAGCAGTTTTGGATAACCAGCAGTCAGAAGCGCATATCGCGGAGCAAAGCATCAGTCAAAAAATTGAGGGACTCAACAAAGTTATCACCCCGAATGAGGTGCGCTTGGCTGAACTGGAAAAATCATATATGAAAGCACAGGATGATCTAGCAGCAGCGCAGGCAGTCAGTGCAAGTGCGGAGCGAAATGAAACCCAGGCGCAAATTGATTTAACCCGGCAACGTGACGCCTTATCTGCGCTTCGCGAGAAGATCCAAGAAGATTTCGGGTTGGTCGCTTTCCAGTATGAAAGTGAAGTGCATGGCCAGGAAACATTGCCATTTGGCGACATGGTAGAGCAACTGCCGCGGATTGTTGAGTTGCCACAAGGGTTGAACGATGAAATTCGGCGCAACCGGGCACAATTGCGCCGGCTGGGTGCGATCAATATGGATGCCAAACATGAGTATGACGAAGTATTCGAACGCCATGAGTTTCTGACGCAACAATTGGATGATCTGAAGAAGGCGGATGAGAACCTGAGCGAGGTGATCAGTGAGCTGAATGAGCTGATGCGCCTGGAGTTTAAGAAGACCTTTGATGCTGTTGCATCCGAATTTAAGGATCTATTCACCCGTTTGTTTGGAGGCGGTAGTGCGCGGTTGGAAATGACCGATGAAGAAAATCCGACAGAAGCCGGCATAGAAATTCACGCCAAACTGCCCGGCAGGCGGGAGCAGGGCCTGGCACTGCTTTCTGGCGGTGAACGCAGCTTGACCGCGGTTGCATTGGTGTTTGCGTTGTTGAAAGTTTCGCCCACGCCATTCTGTATCCTTGATGAAGTCGACGCCATGCTGGATGAATCGAATGTGGGACGGTTTTGTGACCTGCTGATCGAGTTGAGTGAGATGGGCACCCAATTCATCGTGATCACCCACAACCGGGGAACAGTGCAGTCTTCTGATGTGATTTATGGCGTTACCAAGGGTAATGATTCATCCAGCCAGCTGATCAGCTTGAAGTTAGATGAGGTCAGCGAAGAAATGGCTCAATAAGCCTTACTCCAATAAAAGAAATCCGGCAGCCCGTGGGGCTCCGGATTTCTTTTCTGGCGTAGTATGTTTGTTTATTCCTCGGCTTCTGCTGTAGCGGAGGGCGTGAGTGCGAATCCAGCCTGTTCCGTTTCGTAAGCAGCAGAGGTCCGGCGTGAATCCCGCTGAGAGATGCCGAATAGGGCTTCAAATACCGCGGGGTCATTGAATGAAGGCTGTGAAGGTGCGTGGCGGTCTCGTAGTTGTTCATCAATCAACAACAAGCCCTGTTCCACCATGCTATTGCGCTGTTCTGTCAACCAGTTGGTGAAAAAGTTTTGTTTCTTGGTGTTCAGGTCTTGTTCACTGTAGGTCACTTCATCGCGTCCGAGCAATTGGATGACATGATAGCCAAACTGTGTTTCGACAATGTCAGAAATCTGCCCAATTTCCGTGAGAGAAAAGGCAGCTTCCTCAAATTCCGCCACCATGATTCCTCGGCCAAACCAGCCAAGGTCTCCGCCGCTTTCGGCAGAACTATCGGAGGAGAACATTCTGGCCAATTGATCGAAACTCATTTCTCCGCTTTCGAGTGTGCCCAGGACACTTTCGGCAACGGTAATATCATTGGTCAGGATGTGGCGCGCCCATACCTGTTCTTCGGTTGTGGGAATATCGGCGGTGATCGCTTCAAATACTTTGGTACGAAGCTGGCTCATCCGCTGGTTTTCGAGGAAAGCGTCCTCATCGATTTTCGCCAACCAGATCGTGTCCAGATATTTTTCGTAGTTGTCTTCATACACCTCGATCGTGTAGACAGTGGCAGTTGGAACCGGTGTCGGAACCTCTGCTTCCAATGACTCTTGATTCTCATCAGATGAATCCGCAGGGGTGGGTGTATTAAGCGGCTCTGCCGTCGGTGTTGGCGTTGACTCAGCCTCAGATTCTTCTTCTCCCGCAGCCTGGGTCATGGCGAACTCGGTAGCAACTGCCTGCTGAGTTGCCGCAATTTCGGTTATATTTGGAGTGGCTGTGACCAAAAATCCCTGTTCCGCGCTCAATGTAGGATAATTCACCACGACTGTGGCCTTTGGGGTGGGCGTGCCGTCAGGAAAGAATCCGAACGATTCCTGCAATGATTCTGCCAGTTCGTCATCCTCAATGGTGATCCCCAATTCTGCTGCCTTATTTTTAATGATGATATCTTCGATCATCAGGTTCAGCGTTTCAGGTGCCAATAATTCTGGCTGATCCAGCACCATGGTGATGTTTTGAGCGCGTTGCAACTGGGTTTCATAGGTGTTGGTATCGCCAATCATCTGGTAAATCCCAAGCAACTGGTTGATCTGGACATATTCGTTCAACAGATTCCAACGGTAATAACGTGATTGGGTCTGGAACTCTTTGACCGTTATTTCCTCATCCCCAACCCTGGCGATGACCTTATTCGGCGTAACCCACAGGGCATCCACCAGACCGATGATCAGCACCAGGGCTATCACGATCCCAAAACCCGCCGTAATCATCAACAATAAGTTGCGGTGTTTGGCCTCTTCACGTGCCAGGTGCTGTTCTTTGCGGGTTTTATCTTCCTGGACACGCTTTTCTTCTTTTTTGTTTCTTTGTGTAGCCATTTTGTGACTTTCCCTCTTTCATCGATAGAATTACACAAGGGCACGGTGAAAATCACCATGCCCTGTGGTTTCCTTGTTCAAATGGAAAATGTCAGATTATCGACGAGAATTTGCTTTTTCAAGCTGGTCTTCCAACGTTCCCTCTGTAAAGGGCAGCAGGGCAATGTGACGGGCGCGTTTCACTTCACGGGCAATCGCACGCTGGTGTTTGGCACATGTACCGGTCTGACGCCGGGGGCGAATCTTTCCGTCCTCATTGATATACCGTCGAAGCAGGTCGGTATCTTTATAATCGATTTTTACTGCTTCATCGGTGCAGAATTGGCAAACCTTTGGGCGCGGCGAAAAGCGGCGGTTGTTGCCTCCGCCGGGACGCCGTGTTCGCGGTCGACTGTTATCGAATTCTTCAGCCATTTCTTTTACCTCAATTTCTCTCCCGAAACATCAATCCTCGGGTTCTTGATCTAAATCTTCATCTACAAAGTGAGTTCCGTGGTTGCCGAGTATCATCATCTCATTGGCGATAATTTCGACACTGATATGCTTCTCGCCCTCTGTATCTGTCCAACGGCGGGTTTGCAGCCGGCCTTCCACATACACCTGGTTGCCTTTTTTTAGGTATTGGCTGCATATCTCAGCCAGATTACCCCAGGCGATCACATTGAACCACTCTGTTTCTGTTTTCCGTTCTCCGTTGGCGAGTGTATAACTACGGTTGGTCGCAACCGAAAAAGAAGTGATCGCCCGGCCGTTGGTCGAGAACCGCATTTCCGGGTCCCTACCCAAATGACCGATAATCATCATCTTATTCAAACCGCGGCTCATTCCCGAAGCTACCCTTTCAAAATCGTCAACCGTTTACGATGTCAAAAAAATTACGCAAGATCAATCAGTCTTCATCTGTGCGGATGGTCATGAAACGCATCACGGATTCCAACATGCGAAGATTGCGTTCCAGGCCAGGAACTTTGTCAGGTTCCATTTGCATCACATACATCATGTAATGGCCGTCACGCTGTTTATTGATCTGGTAAGCCATTCGGCGTTTTCCCCAATGATCTTCACGATCGATGGTTCCACCAAATTCATTGATCCAGCCTTTGATCCGCTCACATAAATCTGTGAATGATTTCTCATCAAGATCAGGATGGGCAATGAAAACGAGCTCATAATTACGCATAATAATTCAACCTCCTTTCCACGGGATTGTTCTCAGACATATGCGTTACGCTGAGGACGGAAAGACCGCACTTTATATTGCGGTATTACGAATCAGGAGTTTACCATAAATGATGGAATTTTGCCAGCTATCCGGTCATTGGTTTTGTTCGAGGATGATCTCAATGGCTTTTTCCAATTGTGAATCAACCTGGGATGATTCATACAACTCCGTATCGAACTCAACCACCACATCTGGTGTCAACCCTTCTCCATGGATGTGCCTTCCGGTGGGTGTCAACCACTTTGCGATTGTTATGCGAACCGCACCCTGGTCTTCGGAGAGTGGGATGATGTTCTGGACAGAGCCTTTTCCATACGTGGTGGTGCCCACCAGCGTGCCCCTTCCCAGATCCTGGATTGCGCCGGCGGTGATTTCAGAGGCGGAAGCAGAACCACCATCCACCAATACCACGAGGGGGAGCTCGCCGGCCAGGCCACCAGCCACTGCATTCCATTCATCCCGGGTTCCATCACCATATTCCTCAATTAACACGATATCACCCGCTTTAAGGAACTGCGATGTGATATTGACCGCTGTAAACAGGTACCCTCCGCCGTTGCCACGAAGGTCCAGGATCAATCCCACCGGATCCTGCGCCATAAGATCTGCCAGCGCGTCAGCAAAATCCTCACTGGTCGTTTCACCATAGTTGTAGAGGATGATATACGCAATCCCATTATCCAGCATCCTGGATTCGACACTGGGGACGACAATTTCTGCCCGTTCGATCGGAACATCGAAAGGCGTATCAACACCATCCCGCTGAATCGTAAGGATGACGGTAGTACCGGCGGGGCCGAGGATGTTGTTCAACGCGGCAGCGGGATCGACCCCATCCATATCGACACCATCAATGGCGACAATCACATCACCGGCCTTAAGGCCAGCTGCTTCTGCAGGGCTGCCGGGCATCGGAGAAATGATCGTCACAAAATCACCGCCGGTATCCACCCAGGCGCCAATTCCTTCATAACTGCCGTCCTGGGTGATCGTCAGCTGCTGGAAATCCGTTGGATCGAGGTAAGAAGAATGACGATCACCGAGTGATTCCATCATCCCGCGTATTGCACCTTGCAATAAAACTTCATCGTCCACTGGTTGATCCACAAACAATTCGTGCACCAGATTCCATGCTTCCTCAAGAACATCGAACGTTTCTGAAAATTGTTCAGACTCGTTGCTTGGTGAAGCTGTACTTTGTGGATTCAGCGGCCCCTGATCATTCTCTGCTTCACCGGTAGGCGTTTCTGATAGCAAATTATCATCTTCGACAGTTTGTGAAGCTTGGGAGGCTAACTCCTGTGTGGTTTGGGTGCTCGTTTCTGGCAGCAGCCAGCCAAGAAGCACCCCCCCGGAAAAGGCTCCCCCCAGTAAGACCAGTATAATTAAGACGCCTATTATCCACTTCATGGTTTTTGACATACCCAAACTCCTTCATTAAGCCTGGTAGAATCGAAAATCCCATCGAAATGGGATCAGGCCTATTGTCTCGAATTATACATTACGACGCCAATGGCAACATTGAATTTTTCTCAACTTCGGGTAAACGTTTCCTCATCCATTTCCACGGCGGTTGACTTCACCTCCGGGACTGCTTCAGGGTTGTTGCGGTGTGACAACCGTTGGAAAACCTGCTGGGCTTCATCTGCCATTTTTTGAAATGGTTCTGCCGCGGTATGTTGTTGATTGCTTCTGGAGAAGTAACGACTTTTCAGGATGGATTTGTGAATCCTGCGTTGAAGATGGATGCGGTCATTAACGTTCTGGCGATACCTGTGAATGGCTGTCCATAACAAGACCACCAGAGATAACCCCAGCAGCCCCAGGAGAAACCAGAGCGAGATGTTAACTGAATTTTCCATCAATGCGTTTCACTTGCCAGGTTGGGCGGCAGCACCCGTTCAAGATCTTCATACGAGGCAATTTTCGCATGAGTGTTGTTTTTTTCGTATCGGTCGGCATGGGGGAGAATCGTGAACATTCCCCGGCGTCGGGCAGTATCCAGGTTGGTGGTGTTGTCATCAATGAAGATGCATTCCTGGGCTGTCCGGTTAATTTTTCCAAGTGCTTTGTCGAATGCTTCTTCCATGGGTTTGCAGGCCGGGAAGACATCCATAATATCGACAACATCGGCGAACAAATCATTCAATTGGAGGTGGGCCAGTACGCGCGCAGCATGTGGGCGGTCTGAGTTGGTGAAAATGAACTTGTCATACGGCAGGCGTTGAATGATACTCCGCAGATGTGGCGCTGGTTGAATGACAGAAGTGACCGGAATATCATGCACATAATCCAGATACTCCCGGGGATCAATCTGGTAGTGCAAGATCAAGCCCCGCATGGTAGTTCCGTATTTCTGGTAATAGTGTTGGCGGAGGGTGTGTACCTGGTCTTGTGCAATGCCAACCCGGTGAATCATAAACTGATGAACGCGTTCACTGATCAAATCCCACACACCGCTGCTGGGCGGATAGAGGGTATCGTCCAGGTCAAACAGGATTGTCGTATATTGCATCGATTTGTTACCGCGACCTTTTGCTGCCGCTACTGGAGGGAGGAACCCGGAAAGGTGGAATCTTCAACTCGAAGATATCACAAATCCGTGAATCCAGCATGCGGGTTCGAATACGAGGATCAATTTCTTCCATAAGCTGGGCCGAAGTGATCACGGTCGGCAATTCGGCATTGTACCTGAAATTGAAAATCTGGTAAAGTTTTTCCCGTGCCCAGGGTGTTGCTGATTGTGTGCCGAGGTCATCCAACACCAGGAGCGGCGAACTGCGGACCTGGTCAAACAATGTATCATATGACACATTTGATGCCGGACTGAAGGTTGCGCGTAGGTGATCCAGGAGGTCAGGAACGACCACGAACATAGGATTCTCACCAACTGCTGAACAGGCATTGGCGATTGATGCTGCCAAATGTGTTTTTCCTGTACCATATTCGCCTAACAGAAGCAGCCAGCCTGAAGGATTTTTGGCATAAGCCTGGCAAGCCTTCGTTACCTTTTGGATGTTAGATTTCTGATCCGCTGTCAGGTTTTCCTTTGCCCGTTGGTTGAAGGTTTCAAAGGTTTGTTTCTGGTGAAGGTTGAGTGTGCTGAGTTGGAGGGGATCGACCATCTCAGTAAAGGGAGAACGGTAATCAGGTGCGGTGATGAGGACATGGTTGACAAGGTCACGGTCTTCCAGGCGAGAACGAATACGGGCATCCATGTCCTCCAGCTTCTGGTTTGTTGTGATTACTGTTGGTTTGCGGATGGAGTAACGGAAATTGATAATCTGGAACAATTTTTCCCTCGCCCATTCTGTCGCATTCTGGGTTCCGAGGTCATCAAGCACTAACAGGTCCATCTGCCGAATGGATTCAAACCGTTCTTCGAACGGTTCGTGTGTTTGCGAATACGAATATCGGAGCCAATCCAGCAGATCGGGGACAGTGGTAAACAGGGTTGGAATCCCGAGGCTGACTGCGTCATTGGCGATGGCTGCTGCCAGATGAGTTTTCCCGCAGCCATAGGTTCCCATCAGTAGGAGCCAGTTTCGGCGGTTCCGGGCGAACAACATGGATTGGTTCAATGCCAATTGCAGGCTTTGTTCCTGATCTGGTCGGAGTCCCATGCGGCCCTGGGGATTGAAATTGTCGAAGGTTTTCTCACGGTAAGCTTCAAGATTCGACATTGTGAATAATTTTTTTTGCCTGGCTTCCCGGTATCGCTGTTCAGCGCAGGTACAAATGCGGCTTTTCCCAAATTCCGGATGTTCTGGTGGTACATTCCTGTACACAAAGCCGACCCCCTTGCAAATAGGGCAGGTGAGATCAGCGATGGTGTTGGCAGATTGCTCTTCATTAATGTTGGATGAATTCGTCGAACTCTCCAGTTGAAATCCTTCGGCCATCTTTTTTAGAATTTCGTCGAGTGTCGGCATGTTTTCCTTCTTTCTTCCATGATTGCAAGATCGCATCTATATATCGCCAACTGCGGGCATTGTTCTGCACTGCGATATGAATTGCCTCTTCAATCCATGTCAACGGGTAATCGTCCAACGCTGCGGTGATATCCTGGGACAGCATGGGAGTCAAAGGGCCAATGTTTTCCTCATACAGGGTGTAAATGTTCTTTGTTGGCCCAACTGCACCCGTTAAAGGCAGGTGATCGGTCGTCTCTGGTATCCAGGAACCATCGCGAAGTCGCTGAATGGCAACATGGGCGGTTGGGATATTGGGAAACAAATACCGATTATGCCCTTCATCCGGGAGCTGGCCAATGAGGAGCGTACCTCGCGATAAAACTTGCTTTAGGATTGTTTCCAACCGCTTCTCATCGATCCATGTCATCAAATCCGGGGATGAGAGAAATTCCTCCAGCCGGATAAAAGGAACGGAACCTTCCTGGCGTGCGAATACCAGGTAGGCAAAAATGCTCATTTTCAGTTCATCCAGGTCGTTGATCCCATGGAGAAGCTGTGGCAGGATTAATTCCTGAAACCATGACGATGACGATTCGCGATTGGGGAAGCCGGCAAATTTTTCCAACAGCTTACCTTTCTTCAGTTGATGAGGGGAGGTTGTCAAAGCTGGCAGATTCAGGCTTGAATAGCAATTCGATTCCCGCATGCGTGGGACCGTTACGGTGCTTGGCGACGATGATCTCAGCCATCTTGAAACGTTCATCTGAAGGATCATCAGCAGAGGGGCGATGTATGAACAAGACGATATCTGCGTCCTGTTCCAAAGAGCCGGATTCACGGAGGTCAGATAGCACCGGGCGTTTGTCCGTTCGCTGCTCCACAGCACGTGATAGTTGCGCAGCCGCCAGAACGGGAACATTTAACTCCCTGGCGAGCATTTTCAAATTACGGGATATGTGTGAGACCTCTTGAACACGGTTTTCGTTGCGACGTTCACTTTGCATCAACTGCAGGTAATCGATCACAATCAAATCCAGATTAAATTCCATGTGGAGCCGCCGGCACTTGGTGCGCAGTTGGAGCGGGGTGATACCCGGTGTATCGTCCAAAAACAACCGGGCATCGGTCATATTGTTAATGGCGAAAACAAATCGGTCCCAGTCATCCTCTTTTAAGCGGCCAGTACGGATCATTTTCATGTCGATGTTGGTTTCTTGTGCCAACATACGCTGGGCGAGTTGTTCGTTGGACATTTCAAGAGAAAAGTAAGCCACTGTCTTTTTGTGAATGATGGCTGCATTCTTGGCTGCTGTTAACATGAAACCAGTTTTTCCCATCCCAGGCCGCCCCGCAACAATCAGCAAATCAGATTTTTGCAAACCACCCAGCCATCGGTCAAGATAGTTCAATCCAGTCGGCACCCCGGTAATTTCTGTGTCACGGTTGGCAAGGGCTTCCACCTGATCGTACACTTTGGACAGGATCATATTCAGGGGTGTCAGGTCACGTTGGATGCGTTTTTCACTCAGGCTGAAAATGGATTTCTCCGCCTCGTTCAATACAGTATCGATGGTTTGTTCTTCATCCACTGCCAGTTTGGCCAGCTGATTGGCTGCCAGGATCATCCTGCGGCGGATGGCATTGTCATGCACAATCCTGCCATAATGGCGTGCATTAAGGGTGGTTGGTGTTTGATTAATCAGGCTGCTCAGGTATCCAACACCGCCGATATCTTCCAACTGGCGGGTTTTCGCAAGGGTGTCACTCACTGTCAACAAGTCAATCGGTGCTTTTTCTTCCGCCAATGCTTGAAAAGCAAGCCATATTGTTCCATTTCGGCGAATATAAAAATCATCAGCGCCCAGAATTTGGGTCAGGTCGTAGTACACCTCAGGGTCCAACAGTACAGAACCCAGCACAGCCTCTTCCGCTGATCTGTTATGCGGAGGGCCCTGAACGGGGCTGGATGTGGTCTGGGTGTCCCCGTAATCATCAAAATCCGGTATATAGTCAGACATCCTTCTCCCTAATTTTTCGAGCTGTCATCATCGGAGGTCTGATCGTCATCCTCATCCAATTCGAGGTGTTCGAGAAAATCCTCAAACACCGAAAGCCTTCTTGTGTCGATATGTTCAACTGTATCATTCACTTCAGGTGAAACAGGTGATTCATCATCCGGTTCCTGTAAATTTTCTTCTGGCACAATGCCAGCAGCATTCATAATATCTTCAGCGACAAAAATTGGCAGGTTTTTCCTGGCGACCAGGGCAAGGGCATCTGATGGGCGGCAATCGATCCGTTTTGACTCGCCAGATTCGTATTGTCTCAGTACAAGATCAGCATAATACACATCTTCCCGTAAAAATTTGATCTCTATGCGTTCAAACTCATAACCGAATTCATGTATCATGTTGAGCAATAAATCGTGTGTTTGAGGTCGGGATATTTCGATCTCCTGTAACCCAATCGTGATCGATTCTGCTTCAAATGGCCCAATCCATATGGGAAGGTAGCGTTCACGGTTTAATTCTTTCAGCACAACGATGCGCTGTTGGTTGGTTAGGCTGACACGGATACTATCAATCATGACTTCGATCATGGCTGTTGTTCACTCCTGACGATTGAGTATGGTTGGAATGGATGCGTACACATTCGTAAATATATGATACCGCACCTTGCCCAAAAAATACATTTTCGTTAACCAATCTGGATCAGCTGATTTTTTTAGAGATCAATGTGACCCGGATGAAAAATCATTTACCCCTTGACTTCTTAAGTTTTCGTGTATAATGATTTAAGATAAAAAAATCTTAAGAGGTTGTTTTGGGAATAGTGGGGGACGTTTTATCATTAGAAAACGCGTCATCCAGCTTAAGGATTGTCCATTGGTGAACCGATGAATGCGAAGATACTATTAATTGAGAGAAAGCATACCAACCTTCCGTCATTTGCAACAGGATTGATGCGGAAAGAGTATGATGTGGTCAGTGTACGCAATGGCAGCCTTGCATTGGACGAAATGGATCAATCATCATTTGATGTTGTGGTTGTGAATGCAGCCTCGATGCGTACCAGTGGTAAGAGGATTTGCCAATCGATCCAACGCGTTGAGCGCGAAAATCATATACCAACCATCCTGATCATTGACGAAGAATCTGATCCTGATGATAGTTATGAAGCCGATGTCGTTTTACAGCTACCATTTACACTCCAGAAACTGATCAACCGGATTCGACCTTTTGAGCCCAGTGACTTAAAAAATTGCCTCGAGGTGGGTGGATTGCTGCTGGATGAAGCCAATCGTTGCATTCATTTCAATGGTATTCAAACCTCACTGACACCCCGGTTAATTGCCCTGCTTAAGATATTGATGGAACATCCTGGAGAGGTGATTGGACGAGAGGATATCTTTCGGGCTGTTTGGGAAACAGATTTTGTGGCGGATATGAGAACACTGGATGTTCACATCAGTTGGCTGCGGCAGGTGATTGAAGAGGATGCCAGAAAACCGAAGATCATCAAAACTGTGCGTGGTGTGGGTTACAAACTTGTCATAGACTGATGCTTGACGGACAGCAGACTGTATCGGTATAATGATTTTATCATATATATGATTGGATCAACCTGGCACCAAGTAGCAAAATAGTATTCCAGAGAGCTGGCAGCAGGTGGAAAGCCAGCAAAAGTAACAGCGAAATCCATGCCAGTACACTTTCGGGTGAGGTCCGTTTCCGCAGGATTCCATGCCTGCAATGTTGATGGAATGTAAGGAAACCGGTTGCACCGTTATCGCATTTGAGGTAGTTTCTCCAATTGTGAGACTATAAAGACAGGTGGCACCACGAGCAACCCATCGTCCTGTAGGCAGGCCGGGTTGCTTTTTTGATGAGAGAACCATGAATGGTGAGAGAGGTAAATAGTATGTTAGATCTGGCATTTATCCGGGAAAATCCTGAAGCAGTGAAGGAAGGATTGGGAAGGCGGTTCCGAGAGACTGCTGTCATCGACGAAATTCTGGCATTGGACGTTCGGCGCCGCCAGTTGTTAACAGAAGTCGAATCTTTAAAAGCGGAGCGGAACCGGGTATCGAAGGAGATTGGGCAACAAAAGGATGCCGTATTGCGCCAGGAAAAAATTGAGTCTATGCGAGAGGTGGGGGAGCAGATTAAGCAGTTGGATGATGAGGTTCGTGGTGTCGATGCAGCTCTGAATGAACTCCTTGCGGGCATACCCAACCTGCCCCAGGCGGATGTTCCGCTTGGTCGTGATGACAGTGAAAACAAAGTATTGCGCACCATTGGTGAGATTCCGCAATATCCTTTTGCCCCAAAACCCCATTGGGAATTAGGGACCGAATTGGCTATCATCGATTTCGATCGTGGCGTGAAAATTACAGGCTCACGTTTTTATGTGCTGAATGGTGCTGGTGCCAGGCTACAGCGTGCCCTGATCTCGTTCATGCTGGATTTGCATGCACGCCAGGGTTATGAGGAACGATATACGCCATTTGTAGTACGTGGGGCGACGCTGTATGCCTCAGGGCAGCTTCCGAAATTCATTGACAACTTGTATCACGATGTTGAGGATGATGTGTGGCTGCTCCCAACAGCAGAAGTGGCTTTGACAGGGATTCATGCTGATGAAGTCTTTGATGAATCACAACTTCCGATTCGTTATACTGCGTATACTCCCTGCTTTCGCCGTGAGAAAATGAGCGCCGGGCGTGACGTTCGGGGTATTAAGCGGGGGCATCAATTTGACAAAGTGGAAATGTATGCCTACACCCGACCGGAGGACTCAGAGGCGGAGCTGCTAAAAATGCTGCAGGATGCGATTGAGACCTGTGAATTGCTGGGTTTGACCTATCGTGTGGTTGAATTGTGTACCGGTGACCTGAGCTTTGGCGCGAAACGCGGTTTCGATGTTGAAGTGTGGGCTCCGGGCTGTGGTGAATGGTTGGAGGTTTCATCGGTATCGAATGTCGGTGATTTTCAAGCGCGACGGGCAAATATAAAATATACCCAGGCTGAGAGTGGCCGAAAATTGTTTCCCCATACTTTGAATGGTTCCGGCCTGGGCATGCCACGCGTGATGATCGCCGTGTTGGAAACTTATCAGCAGGAAGACGGTTCAATCCGGGTTCCGGATGTGTTGCAATCGTGGATGGGCGGATTAAAGGAGATCCGTTAAGCAGATGGAAGGTGTTTTGTTGTTTATCTTGCAGGTACTCTGTGTCGCGGTGATCATAGGGGCGTGGGTTACTTTGCCATTCATGATCATTCCTGGAGCGACCATTATTTGGATCACGACCATTATTTATATCGCCATCACCGGTTTCAACCCGGTTTCGATCGCGATTGTGGTGTTTGAGACGATCATGATGGCAATAACCAACACCATTGATAACCTTTTAATGGGGGGTTCGGCCAAAGCGCAAGGAGCCAGTTGGTGGTCGATCGGAGCTGCTTTTGCCGGGGCGATCATCGGTTCGATAACACTTCCACCATTAGGCGGGATCCCCGGTGCGCTGCTTTTCTTGTTTGGCGCCGAATACCTTCAAAAGAAAGATGCTGCCGATAGTTGGCGTTCAGTCAAAGCGATGGTCTCCGGATTCGGATGGTCCGCACTGACACGTTTCATCGGTGGTGGGATTATGGCTTTATGGTTTTATATCCTGTTATTTTTACAGGTCAAAGGTTGGGTGCCGTGGGTGGGCGGCTAGTATATTCCCCCTAAGGTTCTGTAAATAATGGTTGCTGCATGTCAACACCCGGAAGGGGCTGGCTAGCTGGGAACGACGGTAGAAAAACATATCCTTCCTGGGAGCAGCCCAGCCTGACCATTCGCTCCGGACTGCGCCAGGATTCGATGGCGCAGTATACGTTGATCCAGGCATTTAATTCTTCAACTGGTAATACCATGCCGGTGGGGATGGTGCCATGTTTAATTTTGTGCCGGGTTAATTCCTCGAAGAATTCCATCGGGTTTTTTAGGGGCAGGTCCAGATCAAACAAGATCAATTGGCGCTGGATGCAACCCATCAATGTATCTTCATCCAACAACGGGGCATCGATCAATGACCAGAAGGAGGCCCCTGCCGGACTTTCAAAGTAACAGTGGTTTTGTTCTGGTATTTCTGTAAATCCTTCCACCATATTCATTTGCGGCAGGTATTCTGAAAGTAAAATGCCTGAGGCTGTAATCGGGTCGTTCCGGAGTACCTGGTCCGGGGTGTGGTACATAGTAACCCCCAATTGTTCCAGATCATATTCAATTTTCCGGGTATTGGGGTATTTCCCTGGTGAATTTTTTTTCTGTGTCTGTTTCCGGAGGATCCCTGCGTTTAGGTGGAGGGGGGCATTAATCGATATCCGGGCGTATTGCAATCCACTCAGATAGGCTATCACGCTCTCAATGGGACCTGTATCAATGGCAATGGGTTGAAAGTCAACATCCACCGCAATAAATGTAAAATGCGGTGGTTTTCGGTTGATATCGATCCCTACGAATGTAAATTCATCCATACCTCTATTGTAGGATAAATTTACAAAAATGATAAATATGATTGTTATTCGAGGTGGAAATATTCTTCCAATTCGACAAAGCTGTCATCGGGCTTCATGCCGTCCGGTACAAACTGGCTCATGGTTTTCTGCCACCGTTCATTGATCTCTTCCAGTTTCATTCCATCGGATGCTGTTGCCAGATCGACAGGGGTTTCAAAGTATCCGAAAACGGTTCCATCTGGTTTCAAGAACAAAGTGTAATGATGCCAGCCGTGGCGAGTCAGGGCTTCCTTCATTTCCGGCCAAACATGTTTATGGAATTCCTTGTATTCATCAATTTTGTCTTCTCTGATGCGGAAAGTGAAGCCGATTCTTTTCATCTAAAACCTCCACGACATGATGAACGAAACTACCGATCGGACAGGGCAGGTTCGCAAATAAGAACATAACTCAGTGGATGAATTATATCCTTTGTTGATTTCCCAGCCATTGCACAACAATCGGTATTCACCAAATGAAAATTTTTATCGATATGGTTATGATATGATTATGGAGTATGCATTCTGACAGGAACAGGAACCGTTTTCATTGTGGTAGGGAATGAAACTTAAACAGTCTGGCTGGATATATAAAATTGTGCAGTGGGTGCATCAGGAGCTGGAATGGTTTCGTCCAGGTTTGGGATTGAAGCGTTGGCTGACCTTGATGGCGCTTGGTACCCTATTACTCGGTTTGGGCATTGCCTTGATTATTCTTGATATTTACCGCAATGCTACCGCACCGGTATGGGTGGACCTGTTGGCTTTTCTATCTCTGCGGTTTCTACCGCGATGGTTGCGGTTTATGATTTTCGGCGGGTTTGGTCTTTCGTGCATATTCCTCGGTTCGATCGGCTTTCGGCGGACCGTATTAAAACCTTTTGTCGGTGATCGATTGACGGCCTATAAAACAGTTGCACAGTATCGTCGTCGTTCTAAAGGCCCACGGGTGGTGGTTTTGGGTGGCGGTTCTGGTTTGGCATCAATGCTGCGGGGCTTGAAGAAGCATTCATCCAACATTACTGCCATTGTAACGATGGCAGATGATGGGGGCTCCTCTGGTGAGTTACGGCGGATGGTAGGTGCACCGCCGCCTGGTGACATACGCAACTGCCTGGCAGCGTTATCCGATGATGAAGCGTTATTAACACAAATTTTCCAATACCGCTTTGGAAAGGAATATAACCTCAATGGACATTCCCTTGGGAATTTATTTATCATGGCAATGGGTGAGATCACCGGAAGTTTTGAGGAAGGTGTAGCGGAAGCCGGCCGGGTACTGGCGGTAACTGGACGGGTGCTGCCGGCTACATTGCAGGATGTACGCCTGGCGGCGATCAAAGTAAATACCGAAACCGGCGAAGAAAAAATCGTCCGCGGCGAGAGTGATATTCCGAAGGTCAACGGGCGAATCAAGCGAATCTGGCTGGAGCCTGATAATCCCCAGGCATTTCCTCCAGCCATACAGGCGATTCTATCTGCCGACTTGATTGTCGTCGGACCGGGTTCTTTGCATACCAGTCTCCTGGCGAATCTATTGGTCCCTGATATCGGACGGGCTGTGAAAGCCAGCAAGGCCAATAAATTCTATGTCTGCAACATCACATCGGAACCAGGAGAGACCGATGGATTCTGCGTCGGCGATCACATACGAGTATTTGAATCTCACCTGGGACAAAAAATTTTTGATTTGCTAATTTGCAATAATGCATTTCCAGACCATCTGCTCCCCAAACATCTGTCCTGGATCCGAATCGATGAAGGTCTCGAAGGTCATTACACAGTCTATTCTGCAAACCTGGTGGATAAAACCCGGCCAACCCGGCATGATTCCGACCATCTCGCGCAGGTGGTAATGGACCTGTTTTACGAACGTACAGGACCGCTGCTGCTGCGGGAAGATGAGGATATGACATAATGCATTCGGGGACGTTGCAATAAGGATAAATTTCACAATGCAGCCAATTCTGGAATCTGGTAAAATTAGTCCATACTTAGATATTCCATTTGAGATTATTTAACTGAACAAGTTCAATTTTTTGTACGGAGGAAAATAATGGCAGTAAAAGTAGGTATTAATGGTTTTGGCCGAATTGGGCGCCAGGTTTTCAAGGCGATCACAGAACGCTACGGTGATGATCTTGAAGTTGTGGCAGTGAATGACCTGATGCCAATCGATTCCAATGCATTCTTGCTGGAATTTGATTCCAACTATGGCCGTTTTGATGCGGATATCCGTGTCGAAGGCAAGGACATGGTTGTGAATGGCAAGAAAATTACCTGTTATTCGGAAAAAGATCCCGGTATGATTCCCTGGAAGGCAGAAGAAGTCGATATCGTTGTTGAAAGCACCGGTGTATTTACCGATAAGCTTGGCAAAGATGGAAAGCCCGGCGCAGAAGATCACATCACCCGTGGCGGCGCCAAGAAGGTTATCATTTCAGCTCCTGCCAAAAATGAAGATATCACCGTTGTGTTGGGCGTCAATGACAACATGTATGATCCCGCCAAACACCACGTGCTTTCAAACGCTTCCTGCACCACCAACTGCCTCGCTCCAGCAGCCAAGGTTGTTCATGACAATTTGACCATCAAACGTGCCATGATGACCACGATTCACAGCTATACCAACGATCAGCGTATCCTGGACTTCGGTCATAAAGATATGCGCCGTGCCCGTGCTGCAGCTCTGAACATTATTCCGACCACGACTGGTGCCGCCAAAGCTGTTGCTCTGGTGATTCCTGACCTGAAGGGTAAGTTTGATGGTTTTGCCTTGCGTGTTCCAACCCCGACGGTATCGATTGTGGATTTCGTCGCGGAAGTGGAGAAACCCACCACAGCCGAAGAAGTGAATGCGATGTTGAAGACCGCCTCTGAAGGTCCGTTGGCTGGTATTCTTGGTTTTGAGCCGCGTCCGCTGGTCTCCATGGACTTCAAAGGCGACAGCCGTTCCTCGATCATTGACGCCGCGTTAACCATGGTGATGGGGGGAACGATGGTGAAGGTGGTTACCTGGTACGACAACGAATGGGGTTATTCCTGCCGCACCGCTGACCTGGCTGCGATTCTCGCCAAGAGCCTCTAAACCATCCCCTACTAGATAGATTTTTACGAAAGAAGCGTACTGTGCGCAGGGTTTGCTTGAATCCGACTCCACAGTACGCTTCATTATTTTGGAGGTAAACGATGTTCAATAAAAAGACGATCAAAGATATGGATTTCCAGGGCAAAAAGGCTCTTGTCCGTGTTGATTTCAATGTTCCTTTAAAAAATGGTGTGATCACGGACGATACGCGGGTGGTAGCGGCGCTCCCGACCATACAGTATCTGTTGGCGCATGGGGCTGCGGTTATCCTTTGTTCACACCTGGGCCGTCCCAAAACTGCGGCTGATCTCGAATATTCGATGAGACCGGTGGCGGAATATCTGGGAACGCTGGTGAAAGTGCCGGTGCATTTCGCCGAGGATTGCATTGGCCCGGTGGCAGAAGCCGCCGCTTCAAGCCTGAAAATGGGTGAAGTGTTAGTGCTTGAAAATACCCGCTTTCATCCAGAAGAAACCAAAAATGACGAAGGTATGTCCAGGGCGCTTGCTTCATTAGCAGACATTTTTGTTAATGATGCGTTTGGGTCGGCCCACCGGGCACATTCTTCAACGGTTGGTGTTGCGGATTATCTGCCTGCCTGTGCCGGTTTCCTGCTTGAGAAAGAGATCGAATACCTGGATCGAGCGATTGAAGACCCCAAGCGGCCGTTCGTCGCAATTCTAGGCGGTGCCAAGATCAGTGATAAGATTGGCGTGATCAAGAATCTGTTGGCGAAAGCGGACACAATTTTGATCGGTGGGGGGATGGCGAATACTTTCCTCAAGGCAAAAGGCTATGAGATGGGTGATTCATTGGTGGAAGCGGATGCAATTGAAACTGCCGCCAGCCTGATTGCTGAGGGCGGTAGTAAGTTGATTCTGCCTGTTGATATGGTGCTGGCTGATGCATTTGACAATAATGCACTGACCAGGATTGTGGAGGCTGGCGATGTGCCGGCAGGATGGCGCTGTCTGGACATCGGTCCAAAGAGCATTGCACTGTTCAGTGAACTGGTAGCTGGCGCCGGTACTGTGGTCTGGAATGGCCCTATGGGTGTATTTGAAATGCCGAATTTTGCCAAAGGCACCTTTGAGGTGGCAAAGGCAGTGGCTGAGAGCAAAGCAATCAGTATCATTGGTGGTGGGGATTCCGCCTCAGCCATCAACCAGAGCGGTCTTGCCGACAAAATTTCCCATATCTCCACTGGTGGTGGTGCTTCATTGGAGATGTTGGAAGGGATTATCCTGCCCGGTCTCGCTGCATTGGCTGATCGATAAAGTACATTGATAAACAATTCGAGACGTCCCTGTCGAATGATGGGGACGTTTTGTTTGGATGCATCCGCTGATACAGCAACATGGCGCCTTTTTGATAAAAGATAAGGCACCGGGTATAATGGTGGCAATCAATGCAGGAAGAAAGGGACCAGGATGCGGTTTTTACTTTTCTCGGATGTCCATGGCAACTTACAGGCGTTGGAGGCTGTCCTCAGGATTAACGATGGGGCACAATTCGACGGTATTTACTGCCTGGGTGATCTCGTCAGCGGGGGAGCGGATGGGAACGACGTTATCGACTTGCTCTCTCACTATCGGGTGGAATGCCTGATGGGGAACCATGATCAGTTCCTGATAACGCCTGACCATGGGCTGTTCCCGCGGTGGGCTGAAAAGTATGTGTTTGCCCTTCTGGCTTGGGAAAAACAGCACCTTTCCGCTGCGGCTATGCATTTTCTTCGGACTTTGCCGAATTCTATTTCATTAGACGCAGGGCCGCAAAGTAAGATGTTGTTGTGCCATGCAACTCCTGTCTCACCATGGAGTCTTGATGTACTCCAAATGTCCGCCTCAGATGCAGATATGGAAGCACATTATGGAACAACCCGAGCGGATTTGGTTTTCCATGGACATGACCACACCGCGACAGGTGTCAGGTTCTGGCGCGAGAAAACGATCGTAAATATTGCTTCCGTTGGTGGCCGGACAGATGGTACTGCCAATTATACAATTGTCGAAACAGAACCGAATCAGATCATGGTAAGTCAAAGATCAGCAACCTATGATATAAGCATGTCAGAAAAACGCATGGATGAATTAATGGTTCCGCGTTTGAAAGATTACCTCGATGAAACGCAATAGAGTGCAACTCCTTCTGATTCTTGGCTTATTGCTACTGATGGCTGTAGCCTGTTCAGGTCCTGAAGATGGGGGTGAGGCTAACGCATTGGTGCCAGAGCCAACCCCCGTTAATACGGAGATTGTGCTGACGGTTACTCCACAGGATAATACACCATCTCCTACGACGGGCGTGACGCTGGTTCCTACTGAAACCCAGACTCCAGCTCCCATCACACCATGTTATTCCGAAGATTTGCCCTATGCCTATGCGGAAAGTCCGGCCATGGTAGGCTGGCGGTATTTTGCACAGCAAACAAATTTATCGAGCCAGGTGGTTTACTTTCCGGATACATGCAGTGAATCTGAAATTCAAGGCAATCTGGAATATCTGTTTTACACCGATCAGGAAGCGGACCGAACCACGATTCTGCTCTTGAGTGAAACCCAACTGGGGGTGATGGGCAGTATGTACTCGCATCTCAATACGAATGAATTCTGGGCAATGGGCCCAGAGGATTACCCGATGGTGTTGAGTACGGATGGATACATCAACCCAAATATTCTCATATACCGGATTGACCGGTTGTATGGCGAAGGGCATGAGGGGGATGAAATTCTGGGGCTGATGATGGGGCTTGCCGAGCATGAATATATCCATACAGTTCAGGCGAGAAACAACCCGGACCTGGCCGAATTGATCTGGGGAGATCCAATCTACCAGGCTGTGATCGAACGATATGCAAATCTTGATAACAATTCCGGAAGTTATTATTTCCAGGCGACATATTCTTACCTGTCATTAATCCAGATGTTGGATGGGTTAAGCGAGATGGGCGAATTGGACACCAGGGTGAAAAGCGTTTTGGGAGAGATGGAAATCAGCCTGGAGGATTATCTTGCCGTAGAACTGGTGAACTATGATACCCACCTCCGCGGTTTGTTGGTCTCTGTTGCAGGGGAAAAATACCTCACCCACCTGGAGAAAAAGCCGGTGAATGCATTGTTGTTAATCAGCCGGCTGGGTTTGGGTGACGTTGCCAGCTTTACGCTCGTTCGTACTGTTTACGACCGCTATGTCGATGATTACAACCTGTGGTATTATGGAAGCAGCGAGGAGCAATATCTCCCAGAGAGTTTTGACCTGCTGTTTGGCCCATAATCACCTTAAATTTCCGGGACAGTAATATTATTAACCCCCGGGTAAGCAATTGGCAAAGGAGTAAATCACCATGGCATTTGAGTTAACTTACGCCACAATGTTCAACCCGCCTGAAGAGCTTCACACAAAGTTTGAAGCCGCATTTACAGGTTTCCAGGCGACTCTGGGTAAGGAGTACCCGATGTTGATTGGCGGTAGAGAACGGTATTCACAGGAGAAGTTTGAACTACGCTCCCCGGTTAATACAGATGTTGTGCTGGGTGTTTTCCAAAAGGGAACAGCCCCAGATGCGCAGGATGCGATTGCGGCAGCGAAGGCTGCTTTCCCAATGTGGTCGAAAACAAGCTGGCAGAAACGGGTGGCGCTGTTACGAAAAGCGGCTGAATTGATCGACGAACGCGTATACCAGATCGCTGCCGCCATGACTTATGAGGTTGGGAAGAACCGGATGGAGGCATTGGGTGATGCCGCCGAAACAGCAGCACTTATCAGGTATGCATGCAGCCAGATGGAAGCAAACAACGGATTTATAAAACCGATGGGGAAAGACCCTCTTAGCGGTTATGATGCTACCAACATTTCCATTTTACGTCCGTATGGTGTATGGCTGGTCATTTCGCCCTTTAATTTTCCATGCGCCTTAACCGGCGGGCCTGCCGGTACCGCACTGGTAACTGGAAATACTCTTGTCATCAAGCCAGCTACCGCCACGCCGTGGTCACCCTGGCTGCTGACCGAATGTTTCCGTGATGCAGGAATACCCGATGGTGTAGTAAATTTCGTCACAGGGCCTGGGAGTACTTTGGGGAACGCTCTTACCCGGAGTGAAGATGTGGATGGGATCACATTCACAGGATCGTACGATGTCGGAATGGACATTTATCGCACATTTGCGCAAGGCAAGTATGTCCGTCCAATTATCATGGAAATGGGTGGTAAAAATCCTGCCATCGTGTCCCGACATGCTGATATTGAGCAGGCAGTGATGGGTTTGTATCGATCAGCGTTTGGGCTGCAGGGGCAGAAATGTTCGGCAGGTTCCCGGATCTATGTAGAAGCGCCGGTGTATGATGAGCTTGTTGAGAAATTGGTTGAGAAAACGAAAGCAACCATACTGGGAGAACCAGCCAGGCGCGAAGTATTCATGGGACCGGTGATTAACCGGAGCGCTTACATGGATTTTCAGAAATTCGTCGGCGACCTGTTGGAAGACGATGCAAATATCCTGACCGGTGGAAATGTGTTAACGGACGGTGAATTTGCAAAGGGATATTTCTGCGCACCAACCATTGCGGCCAATGTGAAAAGGGATCATTATCTGTGGAAACACGAAATGTTCCTGCCGATCACTTTTATCGAGAAGGTTGAGAGCCTGCAGGAAGCCATGGACCTGGCAAATGATGTCGATTACGGGTTGACCGCAGGATTCTATGGCACAGAAGAGGAAGCCCAATGGTTCTTTGAGAATATCGAAGCGGGCGTCACGTATGCCAATCGCCCCCAGGGAGCCACCACTGGGGCCTGGCCTGGTTATCAGGGATTCGGCGGTTGGAAAGCTTCTGGGTCAAGTGGAAAGCAAGCTGGTGCGCTTAACTATGTTCAACTGTATATGCACGAACAAAGCAGAACCTTAATCCGAAGGGTTTAACAAATGCGACACCGGTACAGTTTCCGCCGCTGTACCGGTGTTTTTTTGATCCCGCTGGCGCAATTGGTCAGCTGAGAATCAACTCATCCAGGGTGCGTTTGGGCACATGGTGGTTTTGATTGGCATCACGGTAGTACTTGATATCCTGCCCAATTGCGCAATCTTCGAGAATGATGGTTTCAACCGGTTTCCCAAGGGCGACCACCAAAAGGATTTCATATCGTTCCGGAATGCTCAGGAGTTCTGCCAGCTTGGGACGATTGATTGCACCCAGCATGCAGCCCCCGAAACCCGCAGCCACTGCACCCAGCAAAATCGACTGTGCAGCAATTCCATGGTCGACACCTGCATTATTGGAAACTGCACCGTCCCGTAAAATGATAATGTAAGCAGCCGGTTGTTCACCTTCGATGGGGCCTTGCCAATCTTTCAGGTAACCAGCCCATGCGAGGGTGGAAAAAATCTGTTCATTTTTCTCGGTTTGATTGGACAGGATGAATTTCAATGGCTGTTTATTGGAACCCGAGGGAGAGAACCGGGCATATTCCACAAATTTTAACAATAAATCATCAGTAATTCGCACCGACTGGTCAAAACGACGATAACTACGATTTTTTATAATTAACTCCTCGAAATTCATGCTCTGACTCCTTTCAGTCCTGGTCGTATTTTGTGTTCCGATTCTTTTTTCTGCGTTTTCTGGGTTCATATTGCTCCCAATGGATCACGTTTTCATTGTACTGCGTTCGTGGCGGTGGTGTTTCTGCGGGGTAACCCACATAAACCAGACCCAACGGATAAACCTGTTCCGGCAGGCCCAGAATTTGAGAAATGGTACGTTCAAATGGAGCAATGGGATGGACTCCAATCCACACTGTTCCCAAACCCATACCAACCGCGGCCAGCATCAGGTTCTCAATCGCTGCACTGCCGTCCTGCTGCCAGAAATACTTTCCAGATGAGTTGTTGGCTATGCCTGGATTTCCCAAAACAGCAATGGCTGCTGGCGCGTTATAGTTGGCAAAACGCATTTTGGTGCGAATTTTATCTAAAACATCCGATGCTGTGATTACAAGAAACTCCAATGGTTGGCTATTGGAGGCGGAAGGCGCAGCCATAGCAGCCTTCAATAGCTCTGTAATGAGTTCCTTGGCGACAGGTTGCTCCGTGTACTGGCGGACACTTCGCCTTTGATAGATGGTTTCCAGAATGGTATCGGGCATAGGATCACCTTGTCATTGAATTTCGATGGTAGAAACCGCAGAGGCTGCAGCCAGCCCGGGTTTTTTTTCCTGCCAGGCTTGCGCCGGAGGCAGTTTAAATATTCCCGGATTGCCAGGCATGATATAGTAGGTCAGGATGTATGTTCCTGGTTCCAACGAGACCGCATACCATTCTACCGAATCTTTGTTGATGAACGGTGACGAAAACACATCCTGCGACAGGCCAAATTGAAGCGGATTAATGGACCGGGTGGTAAATAGCCATTCCACGTCAGCCGGTGGACTGAAGGAAGCGCCAGGCATCAATGGATCTGAGATGAAAAGGTGTTGTACCTGTTCTGAGATAGTGATTTGCAGGCGAACCTGTATTGGCAATTCGGTAGAGTCCATTTGAAAAACCTGATCTTCCGAACAATTACCTGGTCTACAATCGTCACCCAGGTATTGATAGGTGCGACTGATTGAAAAAGCTTGATTTCGGTGCTTTGCATTTGAGATCGATATCGGTTGACTTTGCCGCAGGAGATAATACAAGTCTCCGGTTCCTTTCTGGCGCGTGATTGTCAACCAGTATCCCCCGGTGCTCATTGCCTCCAGATCATTCAAAGTGATACTTACCGGGGATGATATCCCATTCTGCGCATTACCTTCCAATACTGTGGTGTTGTTTACCACAGCAATGTAGTGGTAATCGGTGACGATGGGCTGCGAAACCTTAATCGCTGCATGCAGAATCCAGGCTTCCTGGGTATGGGAGAGCATTTCTGACGCATCAGCCAGCAGGATATTTTTCACGATATCGCCTGTATATGCCTCGCCTGGTTTGGTGGCTGGGTATCCCAACAAAACTTTTGCGGTATAACTTGAGATAGTGTCCGCGGATGTCAATAACTTGGGGTACCAGGATACACCATATCCACCCGGTACTGTCGATTCAGTGAGGCGGGTTTCCAGTTGGCTGCGGGTGTCATTCATTTCCATGGAGTCTGGTAAGGTTTGCAATAACCAGGCGAATGTGGCCGGGGAGCCTGATTCGAGGTCTGTCAGCAGGATGTCGGTGTATAAAGGCAGAGAATCTGCCCTGAACCTCAAAAGGTCGATGAATGCGGCAGATTCATAGTCATTCGGGATCAGGTCAGCTGGCGACGGTGAGGTAATTTCGAGGTAAAGGAGGCCTTGTTCCACCATCAATGGAATCGAGGGGTTCGGTGTAGTTTGCTGGAGCTCCTGCAGGCTATAAATAATGAATGCTGTCAGGTTCGCATCGCTGGCCAGACCTGGAAGATTCCCCCAGCTTCCGTCTGGATTCTGGTATTCCTCCAGCTTTTCCAATGTTTGGGGAAGCTGATCTTCTTCGTAATGATCGATGGCAGGAATGTCCCACTCCAATTCCGTTGCTTTTGTTTTCAAACTGGCATAGACCAACAACTGTGCAGCCATGGCGCTGGCTGAAGGTGGGATCGGTTGATCAATTACACTATTGGCACGGTCAACCAGGTAGCTTTCGAGGTTTGGATACAGGGTCAATTCCCATGTCTGTTCTTCGTCTTGATTGGCATCCATAGGATTCACCTGCAGCATCTGGGTGGCGGCACTTGAAATCACACCTTCCATTACATGTGTGTCAGTGGGGGTGAAAACAGGAATTGTGCCAACCGCTTCGCTTGTTTCTGAACCAGATGTCGCAGTTACGGTTAGAGTCACCTCAGATATGCCAGTGACTGTACCGTACCATCGAACCCATTGTTTACCGTTGCTATCCAATTGCAAAATTTGTTCTGCCTGGTCAGGTTGATCGAGGATGAATCCTTCAGCAGCAATCTCGATGGATCCCGAACCGTTGATCCATTGTGGCGCCAGTATTTCTGCGGTCACGCCAACTTGATCTCCATGCCGGACAAATTCCGGCAGATGAACCTGGATGATTTGCTCCGGGGATGTGGGTACTTCAATTTCCGTTTGGGTGGTTTGGCTGCTGGTATGGGCAACGATATACACCATGTAGCTTTGATAGAGCAGATTGACCGGGAATTCAACATAGACCAGACCGTTCTCATCGGTTGAAAAGCCAGAAATCCAGATGGCATCGTGTTTGGAAAGTTCTGGTATTCCTGGCAGGAGATGCTGGATTGATTCCTGGTAAATATCAATCTTGCCACCTTCATTCGGCATATTTCTGGCGTAATCTGAGATTGGCAGGCTCAAATCAAATCCATGATGAAGGTTGGACGGCATGGCCTGAACCAATGACAGATGATCAACAGCGTACAACCATTCTCGGGGAAGCGCGATCAAAGTCATATTTGCCGGTTGGGGATTGCCATCCGCTTGGTTTGATGTGATCTGAAGGCGGACTGTTGAGTCTTCGGGTTTGTGCGTAGTCACTACGTTTAAATCAATGCTGTCATCTGCATGTTTAATGCGCAAAATTGCAGTGCCAGATATGACATCCGGCAGGCCCTCTTTGGTGATGCCGTGGATCACAACTGATAATACTGCCCCCGGTGCCGGGATATCAGATAAGGGGATGGCTAATTTATCACTGCTGCCTTCGATTGTCAACACTTGTTCTCGGAGGATATCTGTTGTTTCCAGGGTCACCAGGGCAGTGGCAGTACCCACGAATGGGTTGGGTATGAGCACCTGGGCTGTGTCAGCATTGGTATATTCCTTACGATCTACACTGATTGCGATAGTATTTCTTCCCGCTGGAATCCATTCTGCCTCGCCAGGACCACCAACCCAAAGCCACAGATCGCTGGCGGCAACACTGCCATTAACCAGCACTCGATATACTCCCGGTTGTTGGGGGGTGAATAACAGCCTTGCATATCCGTTGTTATCTGTGCTGAAGCTGGATGACGATACCTGCAAATAATCAAACACTTCCAGAGTTTCCAACGAGCCACCCACTGAAACTGGTTCCGGGCGGGAACTGACATGCTGAAAGGAAGCCTCCAGTGCAATGTTCGTAAGTATGTTTCCGGCATAATCGAAAGTTCGGATTTCAAAACCCTGTTCCACGCCAGCCTCTCCACCCCATTCTTCCTGTATTATTTCGATCAAAAAATTATCCGGATGAATTTCTATGGTTCTGGTGGTAGTGATCATTGCATCGGCGCTGTCGATTTCAGCCGTGGCTGACAGGATCAATGAATAGGTGTAGGAAGAGTTAAATCTCGAATCAGCAAGCAGGCTTGGCAGATCGATATCACACTTGCCATATTGGTCAGAGAAACAAGTTCCAGCGGCGAGGAAAAATTCACCTCCCTTTGGGGTGGCATTTGGATCGAAATTCTGCAAGCCTGCCTCGGCTGTTCTGCCAGGCGTATCACCCGAATTTGAAAGAGATGCAGAAGCCTGCCATGAAATAGGTATATCCGCAATCGGGGCGCCAAACGGGTAGCGCAAGAACACTGCTCCTGTGAGTGGGTTTGCAAAGGTCAGGGATTCAGAGGTATCCATCTCCACAGATAACAAAGCCGATGTGTCGAATGCGGTTCCGATGGGAATTGTCCGAGAGATCGGTAATGTGACAACCCCAAGATGGTAATTGCCAGGCGGTAGACCTTCGGGAATTTGCAGGTTGCTGCGTACAGAAGCGGATTCGATATCTTCGAGATAAACACTCTGGATGGGAAGCAAGCCCTCCTGAGACTCCAGTGCCAATTGAACTTCGATCAATTCTGGCAGAGAGGATATTGTGTCGGGAGAAAAAAGAACTTCAAATTTGATATTTTCGCCAGGCAAATAAACCGGTTTATCGGTCAGAAGCATCCCGGTTGCAGGCGGCACCATGAGTTGGGCGGATTCGTTGACAACCATTTTCTGATCATCCGTCATGGCAAAACCAAACAATGGGTGCCCGGGTTGGTGCATCATTATGTAAAAGCGAGATTGTTCGGAATAGGCTTGAGGTTTGTCCAGCTTCAGAATACCACGCGCATCTGTTGATCCGCCATTGATGATTTGACCATTGCTGTCATACAGGACGATGGGAGCATTGGATATGGTTTCATTATTCACCATATCCACGGCCCAGATCAACATTTCTCCTGCATTATACTTAATGGCCAGGTGGCTTTGAGCCACGGCTGCCAGCAGTACGATCGGGGGGCGATCGTCTTTAAATTCTGTTGAATTGATGGTGAAATAATACAAACCCGGATCTAGTGACTGGTTTGCAGGTGCCAGTGAAAGTTCCGTTGGGAGGGCGGCATTAATGAGGTACGGAGAAATGATCCTGTGCCAGGTGCGATCAAACGTTGGCTGCCACGCACTGCGGGTCGCCTGATCCGCATCAGCCAGCATGGAAAACTCTTCGACAGAAATGGGTGCTGATTGAAAATCGACACGTCGGATATTTGTGGTTTCCGCCGGAATGCTGATATCTTGAATCGGAATAAATAGAAACGGGAAGTCATTTTCCAGGGCATCGATTTTCAGGGTTGTGGGAGGCGTGGTGGTTGCGAATCGTTTGAATATCCCGCTTCCCAATGTTTTTCCCCAGGCATCTTTAAGATCGGGGGAAATGGCGTATGAAAAAAAGGTTGCCGGTCGGAAGTAACCGCTATACGTCAGTTTCTTACCATCTTCAGAGAGCTCAGCCTGGAGGTTATCTGGCGTGTAAGGCCGGATGTCGATCAGGCCGTTAAAATCCTGCCCCGGTTCCAGGGAAAGGTTAAATTGAAAGGTAAGTTCAGCATAACCATCGTGGCGGATTTCGAGTGAAGGATTGGGTAACTCATCTACGGTCAACAGTGGAACTGTGGCGTAATAGACCAGTATCTCATCATTGATCGATATGCCGCCTTTACTTTTCGCTGATGTATTAATGGCAAGGGTATATGTGCTTCCTCGAGTCAAATCATCCACTGGGGTTACCAGCAACAGGGTGTCCTCCTGCGACCAGTCCGTGTTTACTGCTGTTGCTGTCCCATGTGAATCCACCAAGCTCAAGGCGCTCTCCACAGACTCTGGCGACATTGCCTGGTTAAATTGGATAGAGATGGTGGGTTGCCCTTCCAGCTCCGATGCCTGGGGCGGATTGATGCCAATCAACTGCGGTGATGTGGTGCTGAATTCGAAATTTTTGGGTTGCTGTATGAAAAATGCCCCGGAGGATGCAGTCAGTGATTGATTCACCTGAACAGTATATTGCGTGGATCCCAGCATGGGTGAGGCAGGATAAAAAATGTAAATGCTCTCTCCTGCCCAACGGCCGATGCCAGGTACTTCGGGTGAAATGGCAAATGCCTCTGGGTTGTTTTCATGCGATAGGTCAACAATGGGTTGGTTGAAGGCTACCCAAATGGCTGCTGAGGTATCGACATCGATAGCATTGTTATCTGGTGAAAACTGGGTGATTTCAAGGGGACCTACTGTTGAAAAGTTAAACGATTGCCCTGCACCAGCGGAGGTACCCAGCTTGCTTTTTATACTATTGGCAAGCGTTATGGTGTAATGACCTGACATTTGAAGTGGAATGTCAGGTACAAATTCCATTGTGGAATCATCCAGCCAGGTGATTGTTCCACCGACATCCGGTGCGAAGCTGAACCCTTGTTCCACACTGTCAACATCCATAGGCTGATTGAACCGTAATAGAAAAGGGGAATTCAAGGGAACCGTACTGTCTTGCCGGGGCGTAATGCTTAACACAGTGGGGGCAAAGGGCGGCAGGGTTGGTGTTGGTGGGAGCGTTGTAGCCGTTGGGCTTGCTGTATTGACTACCTCCGGGGTTGATTCCAGCTGTGGCTGACCAATGCACCCCGTGATGATGAAAAGAGAGAGAAACAGAATCCACAGGGGGAAGCATTCTGGCAGAAGCTGACGAAATCCCGGTTTCTTGTTGGTTGATAGATAGTTCATTTCAATGATGCGATTGTACATTTTTTTTTTGGGTTTGCCTGCCATTCTGGAGCATAACTCCCCGGAAACCAATTGTGATGATTATAGCAGAGATGAATTTGAAAATTGTAACCGCCTGGGCTGTGATATACTTTCAACTTGGCGAGTTGTCGAGGTGAATACTTTTGAAGTCGTGGGTAAAGAAGATTCTTGATTGGGATGTAGATAAAAGCGCCGCTTTGCGACTAGAGCCTGGCCAAGGCCGATGGTGGAATGTGGCAGTTTTTCTGGCACACAGCGGTGATTCATGGTGGTGGCTGGCTGCTCTGTTTCCGATCTGGTTGGCAGGAATCTGGCTGTCACCAACCTGGCATCGCGCGAGTGGAGTCCTTGCCTTCAGCCTGTTGCTGGAAGCTGTGATTGTCCTGGCTATCAAGTTCTTAATTCGCAGGAAAAGGCCGGATGGGGATTGGGGTGAAATTTACCGCAGCACTGACCCACACTCATTCCCGTCGGGGCATGCCGCACGTATGGTCCTCATCGCTGTGGTGAGTTGGGCGGTGGCTCCATTATGGTTCAGCTTGCTGTTATTGTTATGGGCACCGCTGGTATGCGTGGCACGTGTGATTACTGGTGTACATTACCTGTCTGATGTAATCGCGGGTGTTGTCATTGGGCTGATTTCGGGGGGCGTCATGGTTGTTTGGCTGCCAACTCTGATTCCATTGGTGAATTCGTACATCCCATTCGCGTTTTAGGGAGAGGAGCAACGGGTGCGGATTGCATTATTTTCAGATGTGCATGGAAATTTGGTTGCCCTGGAAGCTGTGATGTTGGAGATTCAGCGCCTTTCTGGTGAATCATTGATCGACTACATCTATTGCCTCGGAGATGTCCTGTTTGGGCACTCCGGAGGTGATGCAGTTATGAATCTGCTTGACCGTCACCATGTTCAAATCATTCGTGGTAATCATGATGATGACCTGGTCCCGGTGGAAGTGTTGGGGGAAGATAAAGCGGGATTAATTCTACGGGTACACGACTGGATGAAAGCGAATGTCTCTCCGGCAAACCTGGAGCTTTTGGCCAAGGCCCCAATCATGGAAACGGTCCGTTTGGAAGATGGCAGGCGGTTGTGCCTGTTTCATTCCAATCCAGCAGATCTATGGGACATGGTCAATGGCCAAGATCCTGATGGTGCTGACCTCATTCGTGTGTTTGGCCCGATTGAGGCCGAAGTGATTGCCTATGGCCATTACCATCGTGAACATGTGATGTCTTTCAACGAGAAATTGTTGATCAATGTAGCTTCAGTCGATTCCTTCGTACGCGAGGTAAAAGACCATTTTGCCCGGTTTACCCTGTTAACGTCTTTGCCTGACCGCCTTGTGATTCAGCGTCACGCCGTAGCTTACGATAAGCGACGGCAAAGCAGGATGAATCGGGCGCTTCATTCGCCATTTTTCTTTGAGTAAGAGTCAGTTTTATGAGTGAACCACGCCGGATTCCTGTTGACATGGCATCATCAGCGTACGGGTTTACCCTGTGTTTTGTTCAACGGGCGAATGATATATTAATGCTCTTGCGGGAAAAAGAACCTAACCTGGGAATGTGGAACGGTCTGGGGGGGCATATCGAGCCTGGTGAAACACCATTGGATGCCTGCCGAAGGGAAGTCATGGAGGAAAGTGGTTTGGTGATTGAGACATTCCGTTTTGGTGGGTTGTTGAGTTGGGAAAGCTGGTATTTTCCACCTGGGGGGCTTTACCTGTACACTGCTCAGGTTGGATTGGATTGCAAGGTAATGGCATCGAGCGAAGGCAAACTGGCATGGTTTCCGTTGGAACGGGTGGTGACTTCATCCCAGGTGGTGGCTAACATCCACCATTTTCTGCCAGAACTGGTGGTGGAAAAGCCACCAAAACGATGGCACTGTTGGTTTGACAACAGGCAGCTGCTGCGCATAGCCGAATTCGATTTGCCAGATTGGGTAGCCAGATAGGTTTAATCGTCGGGAGGCACAGGATTTGCGATATAATCATACCGTCGGAAGGAGAATCTCCTTCCATTCGCGGATGATCAATACCCGCATAAAAATGGTGCTGACCGCATACGGTCAGCACCATCATTTTATCCGGTGAATCTACTTTTTCTTTGGCAAGATATCTTCCGCAGGCAGGACCGCCTGTAATGCCTTGATCACTGCTACATCAGCTGCATCTGTTTTGGCATTGCGCCGCATAAAATCCTTAACTTTATCCGGCTTGAGTGAAGGGACTGGGCAGTTCTCAATTTCCAGCTTTACCTTGGGATTGGTGAATAATAACAATGGCTTTACCTCAACCTTATCATACTGGTCCGGCAGTACCTTTTTGAGAAATTTCTGCAGGTCGTTATTGTAAGATTGGATATCCAGGTCTGGACGCCCCAGATTTTCCTGGGCAAACAGTTTCAAATAAAGATTGCCCCCCTTTTGCACCCAGCGTCCCTTTTTTGGATCGTACTTGATTGTGCCGCCCTGGTGGTAGGTAAACACATTCCAAACGCCAGATGGTCCAACCAACAAGTGCGGTGTGGCTGTAACATAGTGGTAGAGTGTGTATTTACCATCCAGGCCTTTCAAGGATGATGTGACGATCTCATCCGGGCGGGGAGATCGGCCAAAACGGCCACCAATGAAAATGCCCACCTGCGAGAGGATGAAACCGATGATGAGGGAGAGCAAAGCCCAGCTGAGCATGTTCTCTTGAAATGATAGATACAGCCCCAGACCTAAAACAGCAAGGCTGCCAAAGGTGGTTATCTGTCCAATGAGGCTGCGACTGCGGATCATTTTCTTATTGCTGACAATATTCACGGTAATTTTCCTGTCTTATTGAATGATTTCTGAGATTGTTTTCTGCATGGCATCGAGTATGCCGGATTCTACCATTTTCTTTGCATTCACCAATGCGCCAGCAACCGCAAATTCATCCGAGCGCCCGTGACCAATGAAAACCAGGCCGTTGACGCCCAAAAGCGGTGCTGCCCCAATCGCGTTGGGATCCAGCATTGTTTTAAGTGGTTTTAAGGAAGGTTTGACCAATGCAGCACCCAGGGTTGAAATGATTGTTGATGTCATCGCTTCTTTCAGGGTGGCGTAGATGGTCAACCCCACAGCTTCCGTGGTCTTCAGGATGATATTGCCTGTGAAACCATCTGTAACCAATACGTCCACTTCACCAGCGAACGCTTCTTTTGGTTCGATATTGCCAATAAAATGAATACGTGATTCTTTTTTAAGCAACGGGAACGTTTCTTTGACCAGATCATTTCCCTTGCCTTCTTCTTCACCATTGGCCAGTAAACCAACCCGCGGCTGTGCAATCCCGAAGTTCTTCTCAGCGTACAGGCTGCCCATAATGGCGAAATGAACCAGATGTTCGGGACGACACTCTACGTTTGCCCCATTATCAATCAGAATAAAGCGGCCGGTTTTGGAAGGCAGTGGAACTGCCAACGCAGGTCGGATACCTCTTGCGCGGAGGAGGCGTGTCGCATTAAACATAGCTGCTCCCGAATTCCCCATGGTGACAAAAGCTTCTCCCTTTCCGTCCGCCAGCAGTTTCAAACCCACTGCCATAGAGTTTGCCGGTTTTTTACGGGTAGCTTCCACGGGTTTGTCGGTCATCTCGAGCACATCCGGGGCATCAACGATCTCGATCGGGGGGGAGCCTGTTCGATATTGATCGAGTTTCGGTTGCAGCAACTGCTCCTGTCCAACCAGTGTAACCTTAATTCCAGTTTCACGGGTAAAAGCGAGTGCGCCCAGAATCTCTGGCTCAGGGTAGGTATCGGTGCCCATCGCATCCAGTATGATATTCATATTAGCCATCTCCATATTGATTAACCTAATCACGATTTTACCTTATTTTCATGGGAGAAACCGTCCAAATGGTCATCCTGCCAATGGTATATCCAATGATGGTAAATGAGGGGGGCACTTGACAACATGGCCGCGGCGTTTATAATAAGCTCTGCAATCAGCACCACGCGCTTGTGCTGGAACTGGCAGACAGGCATGGTTGAGGGCCATGTGCCGAGAGGCGTGTGGGTTCGACTCCCACCAAGCGCATCGAAAAAGGATCATGATATGGTCCTTTTTTTTGTTTTGCCAGAAAAACCGGAAACTCCCGTATAATGGGTGTCAACCCAGAATGAAGGATGGCATGCAATGAAAAAGGCAATCATGTTTGGCGCGGGGAACATTGGCCGCGGTTTTATTGGACAGTTGTTGTCTGAATCGGATTATGAAGTCATTTTTATCGATATCGATCAGCGAGTGATTGATCAACTCAACCATGAACACAGTTATATACTTCGCGAGGTTGATAACAATGGTGAAACCAATATCACGGTTGGCCCGGTGTCCGCTATCCATTCCTCTGACAGGGATGCCGTAGCGCGAATATTTTGTGAGTCAGCCATTGGCGCGACTGCTGTGGGTGCACGCGTTCTTCCTATGATAGCACCACTGGTCGCTCTGGGGGTCCGGGCGAGAAAGCAAAGCGGAATCGACACGCCATTGAACCTGATCATCTGTGAAAACTTGAATGGTGCGGCAGCACATTTTCACGATTTGGTCGAACAACAGCTTGAGACCGAAGACAGGGATTATTTCAATGCTTTTATCGGCATGGTGGATACCGTAATCGGAAGGATGGTGCCTCCTTTGAGCCCTTATATGCGGGAACAGGACCCGACATTGATTTTGGTTGAGCCATACAAACACCTACCGGTCGCTCGTGCGATGTTCAAGGGTGAGATACCAGCCATTTCCAGCATGGAACCAAAAATTCACTTCGAAGCATATACCGCAATGAAGCTGTTCATACATAACTGCGGGCATGCGGCTTTGAGTTATCTCGGTTATCTGGCTGGCTACACCTTCGGGTACGAGGCATTGAGTGATGCAACCATTTTTTCTGTTGTCCGCGGGGTAATGGACGAATCGATGACTGCCATCAGTGCGATCTACGGAGAGGAACGCGCCATCCTGGCAGCGATGGTTGATGACCTGTTGGAACGGTTTCGCAATCGCGCCCTGGGTGACACGATCTTTCGGCTGGGGCGTGACCCTATCCGCAAATTAGCGCCAAATGATCGCCTGGTAGGTGCGGCACGGCTGGTGGAACAAGCAGGTGGCGTGCCGCGGATGCTGGCAAAAGCAATTGCTGCTGGATACTGTTTCGATCCAGAAGATGACCCAATTGCTGGTGAACTACAGGCCTGTATCAGGCAGGATGGATTCGCAAAAATATTGTCGGATGTCAGTGGGATTGATGTAGAGGAACCGCTTGGAATTGAAGTATTCCGTGAATATGAAAGGTTGCACAGGTAAGATTAACCTCCTATAATTCGTGCGAAGCATCGTACCAATGTTGTTTGTAGGCGATGCAACGATATATGAAAAATATCATCTCTCGAAAAAATTTCATTTGTGGCATAGTACTGTTGACTGTAATGGTACTCGGTTTCATAAATGGCCGGCTTACTGTGAATGCGCAGGATTACTCGGCTGCAGATGTCTTCTTCGCAATGAATGACATCCGCGCAGTATTTGGTCTGGAACCGTATGTGATGCGGGATGATTTGATGCAGCTGGCACAATCGCATGCCGAGTATATGGCTGAAATCCAGTCACTGACCCATACCCGGGAAGATGGTTCCCAGCCGAATGTAACTGCCGAGAATGTTTCCTTGGGGCCGATCCAGATTGCAGTTAACACGTGGATGGACGACCAACCGCACAAAGATACCATCCTGGCCTGGTCCAAAGGTTGGGCAGGCGCTGGGATTGCGCTCAGTGAAAATGGTTATGTGTATATCAGTTTTGATATGATTCGTATGCCTGATGCCGTCTACAAGCAAATATTTGACCCTTATCCTCCGATCGCCACAGAAGATCCGAACCTGCCCACCCTGGCACCAGGTGAGCCAACCCGCACTGCCATTCCGGGGATCAACCAGTTTATTTTTGAAGTGGTACAGTCGACTCCCGATGCCGATGGATACGTCTGGCACGAAGTGAAGAACGGGCAGACATTATGGGCCATTGCGACCGCATACGGGGTCAGTGAAGAACGCGTGATCGGCTTAAATAACCTGAATGCAAACAACCCGGTGATTTATGCGGGGGAGAAATTGCTGGTCGATATTGTTGATCCTCCCGTTGCGACTGCAACACCCGCACCAACCGTTACAGGGTCGCCAACGCCGTTGCCGACCAGGAGCGTGACACCCACCTTGCGTGCGACGAAAATCGCCGTCACAGAAACTCTGGTTGTAACAACAGTGCAAACTGGGAACGCCCAGGAGATGCCAAAGCAAACCTGGATTTTGGTATTACTTATCCTGCTGCTGGTTGGCGCAGGAGTGTTTGGTTACCACAAAGGCTGGTTCAGCATCAAACGGTGAGCCTGATTTACCAGCCGAAAACGACATGTGCGTTAACAGATGTTTGTGCAGCCACCTGTTCCAATGTGACACCTTTCAGTTCAGAAACTTTTTCACCTATCCATGGGATATAAGAAGGCTCGTTCCGGCGGCCACGATGCGGATGTGGGGTCAGGAATGGTGCATCTGTTTCCAGCACAATTGCTTCAAATGGCAATGATTCCACCAATTTGTGTTTTTGGTGTGCATTCTTAAAAGTGACCGGTCCACCTACACCGATTTTAAAATGGTGACGCACTGCGTGTTGCGCTTCTTCCATGGTACCCGGAAAGGAATGAAAAATGCCAGGATGTTGCGCCAATGGCGAACCCACCCGTGCAAGCTCCTGCTGCCACTCAAACAAGATCGAAAAAGTATCATCGATTGATTCACGGATATGGATGATTACCGGTTTTCCAAATTCTGCAGCCAGTGCCAGCTGTTCTTTAAGGGCAACCTGCTGAATATCATGTGCGGCGTGATCGCGGTAATAATCCAAACCGATTTCGCCCACGGCCAGCACACGGGACTGCTGTAATAAATGGCGGAGCAGATTTTCCGTGTCAATGTTCCATTCGAGGGCATCATTGGGATGTATTCCCGCCGCGGCCCAGCAATCCGGCTCTGTTATCGCCAGCCGGACGGCATCCTGGCTGGACTGGAGTGTAAATCCAGGGACCATGATTTTCGATACTGCTGCTTTACGTGCCCGATCGAGGACTTCCGGCAAATCAACCTGGAATTCATGGTAATTCAGATGGCAATGTGTATCAACATACATAGTAGTGCTTTCCAAAGAAAGGGCTGCCCATACATTTGGGCAGCCCTGAGGCGTTATGGTCCGAAATGGATTATTCGATGCCGGCGATTTTTAAGCCATCACGCAGAATTGCCTGGACTTTGTCTTCCTGTGTGGTTTCAGTATATACCCGGATGATCGGCTCTGTGCCTGAAAAGCGGATTAACAGCCAACCCCCATCTTCCAGGTTGAATTTGAAACCATCCGTGGTATCAAGGTCGATAACCCGCAACCCACCGATCGATTCGGGATTGGCTTTGCGGATCCGTTCTTGTTTCTCCATGGAATCTCCCAGGAATCGGGTATCAATCCGATCATAAAAGTGCGGTCCCACCAGACTGTAAACCTTCTTGAGCAACTGGGAAGGTTTCAACCCTGTTTTTACCATCAAATCGAGGAAATACAAGCCAGCCAGGATGCCATCGCGTTCGGGAACGTTACCGCGAAATGCATATCCACCGGATTCCTCACCCCCGATAATAGCATCCGTTTCGGTGAATTTGGGGGCTACATACTTAAAACCAACTCCGGTTTCATAAATCGGTACATTATACAATTTTGCCAATTTGAAGAGCATGTTCGTGGTTGACAATGTTTTAACGATCGCGCCTCGTTGGCCGCGCACCTCGAGCAGGTAATATGCCAGCAGGGCATAGGCCTGTAGCTGGTTGATAAATGTCCCGTTCTCATCTCCCATCCCAATGCGGTCAGCATCGCCATCGTTGATGATGGCAACATCCGCGCCATGGCGAACGACTGCTGCGAGGGCAGGATCGACATTCGGGGGGATCGGCTCCGGTCGTTTCATATCAGGAAAGAGAGGGTTGCGGTCGCTGTGGATTTCGATGATCTCTGTTTTACCGCCCCCCAGCAGTTTTGGGAACCAACCCGCGCCATTCCCCCACATGGGATCGACCAGGATTTTCAGGCCGGCGTCACGCAGAGGTTGGAGGTCAATCAGGGATTCAATGTTCTTAATGTATTCAACGGAGGCATCGAATATTTCAATTGCGCCGCTCTCAATGGCTTTGGCATAGGGCATACTTACAACTTCAACGGCTTCATCGGGGATCAGGGCTTCGATGCGAAGCAAACCTTCCGGGTCAATGGCTCCGCCTGTATGATCACGCACTTTAAAACCGTTGTCGGTGGGCGGGTTGTGGGAGGCCGTGATATTGACTCCGCCGGCGGAACCAGTGTTCTTCACGGCAAAAGATATCACCGGTGTGGGCGTGGCTTCCTTGGTCAAGTGCACACGAAAACCATTTCCGGCCAGGACCTCGGCAACGGTCCTGGCGAAATCATCGGAGAGAAAGCGTCGGTCATAACCGACCACAATCCAGGAACCTGCTTTTCCGATCTCCTTCATGTAACTGGCGAATCCTTGAGCACAGCGGCTCAAGTTTTCGATTGTGTAGTCGTGGGCAATGGCTGCCCGCCAACCATCCGTGCCAAACTTGATCTTCGTAGTCATTGTTTCCTCCAGGTGATATCTAGCCGATTGGTGTACCCTCAGGTGGAGTGTCCACACACGGTAAGTGATTTGAAATAAATCATTACATCAAGTATATTACAAGAAATCGCCCGTTACAAAAAATCCATCAATGAAGGTTGAGGTAAAGAATTTGTTAAAGGTTGTTGTCGGCATGAGCGGAGGGATTGACAGCACCATTGCAGCCTTGAAATTGAAAGAGCAAGGGTGCCATGTAGTGGGTGTATATTTGCGCCTCTGGCGGAATGAGGATCTGGAATCTGAAGAAGCTGGTTTTGTGCGCCACATCAACCGATTGAAGCAGGCCGCGCAGCAGATTGATGTAGATTTTTGCGTGGTGGATGCAAGGGAATCATTCCGCGATCGAGTGGTGGAATATTTCGTGAAAGGATATACCAGAGGGGTGACACCCAACCCCTGTTTTTTCTGCAACCGGCATTTGAAATGGACAGAGCTATTACGTGTAGCCGACGAGATCGGGGCAGATTTTTCTGCAAGCGGCCATTATGCAAGCGTTGTGCTGGACCCAGGCGGGGTTGCCCATTTGCACCGAGGAGTCGACCCGAAGAAAGATCAAAGTTATGTGCTTGCCGGATTAACCCAGGATCAATTAAGACGAATCATGCTGCCATTGGGGGCTTTTACCAAAGATGAAGTCCGCAAGATCGCAGCAGAACATCAGTTGATCATCGCTGGATCTGATGAGAGCCAGGACATCTGTTTCCTGCCCGCAGGGGGATATGATGATTTCATCCGCAGCCGGAAACCCTCAGTTGTGCGTGAGGGTGATATCATCGACATAGAAACAGGCAATGTTGTTGGCCGGCATGCAGGCCTTGCTTTTTACACCATAGGGCAGCGGAAAGGTCTGGGAGTATATGCAAAAGAACCCCGGTATGTCCTTGATAAGAATGTCGCAAAAAATCAGTTGGTGATCGGTCAAGCTGAGGCTTTGGGGCGTACCAACATGGCTGTCCGCGAGGTGAATTGGATTCACCAGGAACCGTCTTTTCCCCTGTCGGCGGAGATTGAGGTCCGCTACCACAGCCGTGCGTTTCCGGGAATTCTTGTCCCTTTGGATACAGAACGCCTGAATGTTCAATTTTCTCAGCCAGTGCGTGATGTCACGCCCGGGCAGGCAGCGGTGTTTTTCAAGGGAACAGAAGTGCTTGGTTCTGGTATCATAGAGCCATTCGAAACACTTGGAGGTTCTGAATGATCTTTCTCGGGCTTACGATTCCTGCCTTTTTATTTGGGAGTCTGCTGTCGTTGTTTTTGGGAGCGCTGGTGCATTTCTGGCAGGGGGGTAATTGGAAATTTCTACTGCTTTTTATCACTGCCAGCTGGCTTGGTTTTTGGGTTGGTCATTTTGTGGCAACCGCCCTGGGTTGGAGATTCTTGAAAATTGGGCCTGTCAACCTGGGATTTGGCTTGATTGCTGATCTCCTGCTTTTGGGGGCTGTGATCTGGTTTGTCAAAGGTGAAAAATCAAAAGAGAAAGGGATCAACTGATGACCTGGTCAATGCACGGTACTCAGACAAAAGAAGGCGACCTTGTTCAGCTGGTGGGTTTGAGCCATAAACATTTCCTGGTGATATTGAAAGGGGGAGAGAAAATGCAGAGTCACCGTGGGGTGGTCGCGCATGATGATCTGATCGGGGTGGAATGGGGAACCCAGGTATATTCCCATAATGGCCATCCTTTTTTTATCCTTCAGCCATCCATTGCTGACTTGCTCAGTGAGATGCCGCGTTGCACACAAATTATGTACCCCAAGGATGTCGGGTTCTTATTGATGACAATGGGAATTGGTCCCGGTTCGCATGTGCTCGAAGCTGGAACTGGATCAGGCGGGTTAACCAGTGTGTTCGCTTATTACGTAGGGTCAGAAGGCCGTGTTTATACCTATGAAGCCAAAGAGGAACATCAACGGCTGGCATTAAAAAACCTGAACAAATTAGGCCTGGCAGATCGGGTTGTTGCCCATGTTGGTGATATTGGTGATGGGTTCGCAGAAAATGGAGTTGATGCTTTATTCCTGGATGTTCCCAATCCTTATGATTATATCCGCCAGGTGAAAGCAAGCTTGAAAAGTGGTGGCTTTTTCGGCAGCCTGGTGCCAACCACGAACCAGGTTTCGAGGCTGGTGCGGGTGCTGCGTGATGAAGGCTTCCTGTACATTCAGGTGGTGGAAATATTCTACCGATTTTATAAACCCGAACCAGATCGCTTGCGCCCGGTGGACAGGATGGTGGCTCATACCGGCTTTTTAATCTTTGCGCGCCCGATGATTCTTACCGAGAAAGCGGGAATGAATCCTGATGTGCTGGGTGGCAATATGTTACAGGATGAGGAATAGCTGTTTGGCGAGTCTTGACGGTTTTGATCCAAAGCGCCTCATTCCTCACCTGATGGTAGAACCTGAGGAAGAAAAACAAGGCCTGTATCACCTGAAATCGGCAGCTGTTTTGGTACCGATCCTATTTTTTAACGGCGAATGGTGTTTACTGTTTACCCGCCGGTCCAATCGGTTGCGGAAACACAGCGGGCAGGTGGCTTTTCCTGGAGGTTCGTCGGATGAGACCGACCTGAATCCTGCAGCTACTGCCCTGCGGGAAGCACACGAAGAGATTGCTCTGCCTGATAGCCATGTGAAAATATTGGGGTACATGCACCCCTTTGAAGCCAACAGTGGTTTTTCTGTCACGCCGGTCGTGGGCTGGATTCACACACCATTTCAAGTTGTGCCATCAGAAGATGAGGTTGCACGGGTGTTTTCTGTTCCATTGACCTGGTTTCTCACCGATGGACACCTGCAATACCGTACCGTGGAGACTCCCTGGGAGCGGCGGGAGAAAGTAATTTTTTATGAACCGTATGATGGCGAATTGGTGTGGGGTTTCACCGGTTGGATCACCAGAGATTTCATGGATATTGTGAAGGCGGTATGATTGTTCCTATCATAGAAATGCGTAAAGGTGCGGCTGTTGTGCTGGTGAACGACAGGCAGGAAGTGCTTTTGCAAAAGCGCGAAGATTTCCGGATATGGGACTTGCCAGGCGGTCTGGCTGAGGAAGGTGAGGATCTGGAAACCACTGCCATCCGGGAGGCATTTGAGGAGACAGGTTTCAAAGTGGCATTGGACCGCCACATTGCCATATATCGTTACCCACAAAAGCATGTGATTGTATCTATCTATCGCGGTCACGTGTACGATGGGGTATTGGTTCGGAAGACTGCTGAAACAGTAGATGCCAGATGGTTTTCGCCAGGTGACTTGCCCAGGCGGTTGAATTTTCACGTCCGTGATGCTGTGCATGATGCCTTCTGTTGGCGTGAATCACCAGTGGAAGTCATTAAGCATTTATCTCCTGGAGAAGTACTATTGCGCACAGTTGCTCTGGCATTCCGAAATTTCAGGAATCGTGTCCTGCGAAGATAAGGGAAATACCCCTGCAATTTTGGGTGACTGACAAAGTTACTCGACCCAGTTTAGGGTACGTGAAACGGCTTTCTTCCAATTCTGGAATAAGATAGCGCGCTTTTCGGCTGCCATCGTTGGCTGCCACACCCGATCCTGGCCCCAGTTGGCTCGCAGTGCATCGAGATCCTGCCAGTAACCCACCGCAAGACCGGCGGCGTATGCTGCACCCAACGCGGTTGTCTCCTTTACAATGGGCCGAACTACCGGGACATTCAGAATATCGGCCTGAAATTGCATCAGGGTTTCATTAACGGTCATACCTCCGTCAACTTTCAAGGTGGTGAGGGTAACCCCTGAATCTTTTTCCATCGCTTCCAGCACTTCGCGGGTCTGGTAGGCGGTTGCTTCGAGGGCGGCACGTGCGATATGCCCGCGGTCGACGTATCCCGTCAAGCCCACCAAAACTCCGCGTGCGTCCGCGCGCCAATGCGGGGCGAACAATCCTGAAAATGCTGGTACAAAATACACACCACCATTGTCTGTCACGGTGTTCGCGAGGCTCTCAATCTCCTGGGATGAATCTATTACCTTCAAGTTGTCACGAAGCCATTGTACCAGCGAGCCGGCGATTGCGATTGAACCTTCCAGGCAGTAAACAGCTGGTTTTTTGCCGATTTTATATCCCAGAGTGGTCAACAGCCCACTTTTTGAGGGAACAATCTTTTCACCGGTATTTAGAAGCATGAAGCATCCTGTGCCATAGGTGTTTTTGGCTTCACCTTTACTGAAGCAAGTCTGGCCGAAGAGAGCTGCTTGTTGGTCTCCCAGCACACCAGCAACCGGCACACCTTCGAGAACATCATCGGTCACTGTACCAAAAATTCCGGATGATGACTGTATTTGCGGCAACATCTGGCGAGGAATCCCAAATATATCCAGAATCTCATCATCCCAATCCAGTGTTTGCAGGTTCATCAACATGGTTCGTGAGGCATTGGTCACATCGGTCAGGTGTTTCCCGCCGTCCACACCACCGGTCAGTTTCCAGATCAACCAGGTGTCAATTGTTCCAATTACCGCATCGCCTCGTTCTGCAGCATCCCGTAAGCCCGGCACATTTTCCAACAGCCACTTAACTTTGGTACCGGAAAAGTAGGGATTCAGTGGGAGACCACATTTTTCCCGGAAGCGGTCGTTGCCATATCCCCTGGCAAGGTCATTACATATCGAGGCAGAACGTGTATCCTGCCAGACAATGGCATTATGATAGGCAAGACCAGTTGTCCGATCCCAAACCACTGTGGTTTCCCGCTGGTTGGTTATGCCTACCGCCGCGATGTCGCGGGAGGTCAGTTTGGCTTTCAATAATGCATTTTCAACGACTTCACGGACACGCTGCCAGATCTCAGTCGGGTTATGTTCCACCCAGCCAGACTGCGGGTAGATTTGTTTGTGTTCCTGCTGGTCAACACTGACAATGACACCGTTCTGGTCAAAAATGATGCAGCGTGATGAGGTTGTTCCCTGGTCTATGGCGGCGATATACTGTTTCATGGGGTACTCCTGGTGATGAATCCGATGTTGGTTTTCATTATACCCACATCTGCTTCTGACTTATTCGTTTTTAAGAGCTTCCTGCAAAGATGCGAAGGAGGTCATCCAGGAGATCCTATTCAGGAAATTGGCAAGGGTGGCAGATCGTTCATACAACTGCCAGACAGCAGGACCGACGGGATCTGTTCCTGCGGCTCCGGTCTGGCCTTCATTGCCTGTACTGGGTGCATTGACATAGGCAGAATGAAAAGCAAACCAGGCCTGGTTCAACCTTCGAATAACATAACCGTTCTGGTAGAAAAAAGTACGCCTCTCTTCCATGTAGGCTTCTGCCTGGGCAATATCGCCAGCTGCCAGCAATTCATCGGTCCGGGTGCGGGTAACATACATCTCGAAATCAAAATTAAAGACTGGTATGTCTGGCTGTTCATTTTCTGTAGAAACCTGGCCTGAAGAAGGTTGTGGGAGGAATTGCGGATAATAACGCTCAATAATTTTCCATTTCAATTCTTCTTCAATGATGGATGCTGCAGTTTCATTCATTGTGCGCAGATCATTATTGGTATTGTAATTCCATCCCAGTGGCCGCAAGGTGAGAAAATTGTGCGTCCATTCGTGGCTGACAACACCAGTCAACCATGTGATGTCGGATGTGCGGTTGATCATAGTCGGATACGTACCCACTCCGCCGATGTTGGTAATCAGTGTGGATACATTCAGGTTGTCAGCTATTACCAGTTCTGTTGTGATGATTTCATCCAGTTGTAACTCGGGGTTCAGGCTGAGGTTTGCATCCTGGCGGATAACATCCCGCGGTGAAACAATAAGCGCTTTCGGAAGTGGTGAAGACTGGAAAAGTACCGGCGGAAGCACCTGCCCAAGTACCGACAGATTCTCATCCGCTAATATTTGAGATACTTGCCGCTGCAGTATGCTTTCTGCGATGGGTTGTAGATTCTCTACGTTGGTGTTTATCTCTCTCAACTGGCGTTGCAGCGGTGCGCTTTCCCGTTCCGGGTCTGGGATATCCGGATTGGAGAAGATCAATTGGATTGCTGATTCGAGGGTTTGTACTTGTCGGGTCTGGTCAAGGTAAGCAAGGATAACCTGCTTCTGGTTTTCAGGAGCGAGATATGCCGGAAGGTTGACCGATTCCTGCTGGAATTTGTGCCATACTGCCTCAAATGTCCAACCCCAAAAGTCGAATTCAAAAGGGCGTGAAAATGCCCGAACCTGCTCGAGTGCGGAATTCATATCGACCGCGCTCTGCGTGACAGTTGTTGCCAGTGTAATTGCCAGGAAAAGGATAATTCCAAGTTGGCGCAATGCATGCTTGATGTTCATGGTTAGATTATAGTATTGCTTGGTAGGTGAATGATTAACTATTCGGTTTCGATACCCGATTCAAGGTTATAATTTTTTCATTCACAGAACAGCAGATTGGAAAGGAGAACTGATGCAATTCGCCTTGATTGCAATAGCAGCATTCTTTTTGATGTTGGTCACAGCGGGTTTTTACTTTGCACGGATAGCGCTATATCCAAAAACAAGAAGCTATGAAAATGTCTACCAGTCCAAATTGGAGGCCGGTGAATTTTCACCAACATTATGGGAAAGTTGGGTGAAGGAGGAAATCTGGATCGATTCTCCGTATGGTTATCGTTTGCATGGCTATTGGCTGCCAGTGCCTGATGCATTGGGGACGGTAGTGCTGGTTCACGGCATCACGGTAAATATTTTTGCCTCATTGAAATACGTAATGCCATTCCGCAAGCGCCGCTTCAATGTGCTGATCTATGATCATCGCAACCATGGGAAAAGCGGGGGAACAGTCACCACTTTCGGTTTTTATGAGAAGTTTGATTTAAAGGCTGTGCTGGATTGGGTGGAAGAGAAGGTGGGCATGGGCACTCTGGTCGGGACACATGGTGAATCGATGGGCGCGGCTACAGTGCTTCAGCATGCAGCAATAGACCCGCGTCCCGCTTTTGTGATCGAAGACTGTGGATACAGCAATCTGATGAAGTTGTTCCATTACCGTGTACGACAAGATTATCACCTGCCGGGTTGGGTTTTACTGCCCATCGCCAGCATATGGGCGAAGTTGCTGACGGGATGTTCATTCTTACAGATCAGACCCATCAATGATGTTCAGAACATCAAATCACCTGTTTTCTTTATTCACGGTGAGAAAGATGACTATATTACCCCAACCCATGCCAGGGAAATGTACGAGGTCAAACAAACCGGTTTCCGAAAGTTATGGATTGTTCCGGACGCGGGTCATGCGGAATCTGCTCCAAGTCATCCCGACGAGTATGATCACCAGATTGGTGAATTTTTGGATGAGATCATTTCGTAATTGCTTCATTTATTACTCCTATTTTCAAATTTTCAACATGGGAATGGCGTACAATTAGGAAGACAGAAGATGGTCAGGAAATAAACCACATTGATTTAAAACCGGGAAAGTTAACTAAGAGAACATTATGACAGAAATTTTATTAATGCGGCATAGTACAACCAATGATGTGGATAATCAGCTGGCAGGACGGATTGACACACCGCTAAATGAGAAAGGACGGCAACGCGCCCAGGAGCTGGCTGTCACCTTGTCGGGACAACCGATCAAGGGGGTGTATTCATCTCCTTTGTTGCGAACGATGCAGACAGCTGAACCCCTCGCGGATCGATTACGGTTAACTGTGAGGTCGATGCCGGAATTAATCCAGGTCGATTATGGTGATTGGGAAAAAAAACCGTTTTGGGAATTGCAACAGGACCCTGAATGGCGGCGCTACGTTAACGAGCCTGGTGGTCAGATCCCGGGCGGTGAGAAGGTATCCGATGTTGTCCAGCGTGTTTCATCTGGTTTGATGCAAATTGCTGCCCAACATCCGGGAGATCAGATGGTGATTGCAGTCAGCCATGGTAGCGTGATCCGTTTCGCCATCGCCCATTTTTTGGGAATGGAACCGGGCAATGCCAACCGATTAAAAATTTATCCCGGTTCTGTAAGTGTCCTCAGGATTGTGGGTGATGAGATTGGTGTTCTGGTCTCGATGAACCGGTTGTTTTAAACCCAAATGGATCCTGTTAAACCGTATGCCGCATAAACCAAATATCGTTTTCATCCTTGCGGATGACATGGGGTACGGTGATTTTGGTATGTTTCACCCCAACATTCATTGCACCCCTGCACTGGACAATCTGGCTGGTGAAAGTATTTGTTTTACCCACCAATACACTGCTTCGCCCGTGTGCAATCCATCACGAGCGGCATTATTGACTGGTCGGTACCCACACCGAACCGGTTCCATTGACACCCTCGAATGGCACGGGCTGGAACGGCTGGCTTTGCGTGAGGTCACCCTGGCTGATGTTCTCCAGCAGGCAGGATATCGAACGGGGTTGGTCGGAAAATGGCATTTGGGCAGTTTTGACCCACGCTATTCGCCAACCCGGCGTGGATTTGATGAAGCTGTTTGTTTTCGCGGTGGGATGCATGATTATTATGATTGGCGAATCGAGTACAATGACCGCCCAGTCCGTGGTGATGGCCGATACCTGACTGATGTCTGGACAGAGGAGGCGGTTTCTTTTATCGAACGGCAAAGTCAGGAACAGCCTTTCTTCCTGCATGTGACTTATAATGCACCGCATACTCCCTTGCAGGTACCCGAAGAGATGCTTCAACCGTACCTCGCGATACCAGGACTGTCCAACGGCGCCGCCCATGTGTATGCAATGATAGAACGAATGGACCGTGGAATTCAACGGATCATTGAGTCATTGGAAAAGAGCGGATTCCGTGAGAACACGATCCTGATCTTCACCAGTGACAATGGGCCGGACTTAAGCAGCGACGGGGAGTGGTCAAAAGACCGCTTCAATTGCCAATTCCATGGCGCAAAGGGAACCGTTTATGAAGGGGGGATTCGTGTTCCGCTTTTATTGTCGTGGCTGGCGGGTGGGTTGGGGGGTGGTACCACCTTTAATGAGAACGCGCATTTTACAGATTGGTTTCCGACATTGCTTGCAATGGCGAATGTGCCGATGCCCGATTACCTGGACGGTCGAATGATTGATGGGATCAATTTGTTTCCTGCGATCTCCGGTCAGAAATCTGCAGAGAATCCGCGGCGGTTCTGGCAATGGAATCGATATACACCGTTGGTTGAGTGTAATGCGGCAGTACGTGATGGAGATTGGAAACTGGTACGGCCAGCGATTCAGGAGGCAATGCAGGTTCCTGATATCGAGTGGCTGAGGGTTTCCATGTATCAGTACGAATATTTCCTTGAAAACGACATTTTCCGAACAGATCCTGACCGAACGGTTCCAACGCCTCCACAACCAGAGTTGTACAACCTGCGGGAGGATCCTTTGGAAACAACAAACCTGGCGATGCGGTTTCCGAACGTTGTCAGCACATTGACTGCGCACCTGGAACAATGGTTTGCTAGTGTTGAAGCTGATCGCCGAACAATTCTGGAGAATTAAGTGATCATTAAGCAAGCTGTGAGGCATCTATTGCATTTGCGAATGTTTGGACTGCTGGTCAAGTATTTCTGGTGGGTCATCGTGAGGGTATTACCGTTGAAAAAAATTATGGAAACCAATGAACTGTTGGTGCTGGAACATCCTGATCCATCGTATGAATTTCACCTGCTGATCCTGCCACGCCAGGTAATCCGCGATTTCTCAGAAGTGCAACCGGATTCACAATATTGGCTTTCATTACCGGGGGTGGTTTCGCAACTCGTCCAACAATTTCATCTGGAAGGGCGGGGCTACCGGTTAATCACAAACACCGGCCAATACCAGGACATTCCACAACTTCATTTTCACCTGGTGTCGGGAGAGAGCTTACCATAGGCCTATGTTGCTTGGGGCTTAAGATTACCATTCCTACTTGCGTTATAAAAAAAGAATGCAAAGATTCCGGTTTTGCATTCTTTCGATAAACCAACCCACTGAATGGATGAGAACCTTATGTAGGGTCAGCAACCACATCCTGACGGAATTGTTCAGCATTGGGATTTCCTTTTTCCAGATCGCGAACTTTTGCGTTGGAGAAGAGCAGGATCGGCATGGTTACACAAAAGATGCCACCTACGAGGAACCAGCTTTGCACGCCAAGTGAGTCTGATAGAGGGCCGGCGATTGCCAGGCCGATGGGGGAGGCAGCCATGGCAGTGGTGTTGATCAGTGAGAACACACGCCCTTGCATTCCAGGGTCGATTGTTTCCTGGAAAATGGCAAACAGCGGCCCATTGGTGATCGGGTTTGCCAGGCCGAACATGAAGGTGCCGACCACAGCCATCCAGAAAGTGTTGGATGGGGCCAGGCCCATTAACAACGCTGCCATTCCCAAACCAAACAATCCCATCAAGGAGGTGTACATTTTCTTCTTAAATCCTCCCCAGGCTGAAAGCAGCACACTGCCGATCAGCATGCCAATGCCCATGGCTGTTTCCATGGTGGCCAGTGCCCCCACATCCAGTTGAAAATGGCCTTTCACCAACAGGGGCAGCAGGCTGAACGCCGGGTTGAGAATGGCATTGAGAAAGGTCGCAAAAATGAGTACATACAATAATCCTTTCCAGCCGACTACATAGTGCAATCCCTGCTTGACATCGAGAAGCATGGTTTTTACCGGGTTGGACTTCTGCTCCTGGGTAGTGATGATTGCAGGTTGGGGAATGGCCGCCACGGCAATGATGAATATCGCGATTGCAGCTGTGACGACATCAATCATCATCACCTGGCCGACATCCAGCCAGCCCAAAACGAGAGCGCCCATCGGCGCTGCTACAATGGTAAGGATGCTGTGGAGTACCTGGTTCATTCCCTGTACCTTTGTTAATTTTTCCCGTGGCACCATCAATGAGGTCGAAGCGCTCATTGCCGGGTAGTGGAACGCACCGCCAATGGAACGCATAAACATCAGAACATAGATATGCCAGATTTCCACCAGGTCAAACAGGAACAAGCCGGCAAGAACAAGCGTGAGCAGGGCGATGGCTGAGTCAGCTATAACCATTACCTTTTTGCGATTCCAGCGGTCAACCAGAGCGCCAGCAAACGGCGCCAGCAGCATCTCTGGCAATAAGCCGATGAGCGAGATGGTGGTCAATATGGTTGCTGAGCCGGTGGTTGTGGTCAGGTACCATACGAGGGAAAAACCCACCAGGCGGCTGCCAACCAGGCTGATGGCCTGGCCGATCCATACAGGGAAGAAAGTGTTACGCCAGCGTGGATTTTCGGATTCCGAGAATTGTGTAGCCATTGGTAATTTTTCCTTTTCTTTGTTGTTTAGATTGCAGATCCGTATTTAATTTTCCGGCACGGTGGCTGCTGGAGATGCTGTTAAGGCAGATTGGTGATTGCTTCCCTGATCGATTGCCATGATCACAGGGGAAGCCAGGATAATCCCAACCATGATGAGGATGTATATTCCACCAACAAGGAACCACGCTTGAACACCAAACCGGTCAGCTAGTGGACCGGCAATCATTAAACCAACCGGTGAAATGGCAGAAGCTAATGTCCCGATCAATGCGAAAACACGGCCCTGCATTTTTGGATCGACTGTTTCCTGGAATAGCGCATTGATTGGCCCGTTCACGATGGGATTGGTCAAACCAAAGAATGCGATGCCGGCGATCACCATCCAGAATTGCGATGATGGCGCCAATCCCAGCAGAAAAATCCCGATCGAATTGAGAAACAAGCCCAGGGTGGAGGTGATAATTTTCTTCCGAAAACCACCCCAAACCGAAAGCAGCAAACTACCGCACAACATGCCGATCCCCAGTGCTGTCTCGAGGGTGGCGAGTTCAGGGGCACCGAGGCCGAATGTTTTATTAACCAATAGGGGGAGCAAGCTGAATGCAGGATTGATCAACGCATTTAACAATGTAGCCAGTAGTATCAGATAGAAGAGGCCTTTCCAATGGTAGATGTAACGGAAGCCATCTGCTACGTCGCGGAACAGTGTGCGAATTGGATTGGATTTTTCCTCCTCTGTGGTGGTCACATCCGGTTGGGGAATGGCAACGAAAATCAAGGGAAGAATGGCAACAGAAGCTGTGACAACGTCAATGAACAGGACGTGACCAACTTCCAGAACTTCCAACGCCAATGCGCCTAATGGAGCGGCAATGATCGTCAGGATACTGTGGAGTACCTGGTTTAATCCCTGGATTTTGGTGAACTTTTCTTTAGGCACCATCAGGGAAGTCGATGCGCTCATGGCGGTGTAGTGAAATGAACCGCCAATCGACCTCATAAACATCAAAACATAAATATGCCAGATCTCTACCAGGTCAAAAATGAATAAAACGGCGAGAAACAAGGTGATCAGGGCGATGAGTGAGTCGGCGATGAGCATAACTTTTTTGCGGTTCAACCGGTCCACCATAGCACCGGCGAAGGGTGCCAATATCATTTCGGGCAGGAGCCCGATCAACGACACAGTTGCCAAAATGGTGGCAGAGCCGGTTGCGGTTGTCAGATACCAGACCAGCGCAAAACCGACCAGGCGGCTGCCAATCAGGCTGATTGCCTGGCCTGACCAGATTGGAAAGAATGTTCTCCTCCAGTGAGGGTTTTCAGTTTCAGAGAATTGAGATGCCATTTTCTTTTCCTTTCGTATTTTCTTCCTTTATTGGATTATATGCGAAATATAAAAAATGTCAATGAATAAGTTAATAATAATGAATTTAATTTCTGAGAATATAAAATATATTTAAAAATGATTAAATGGATAGTGGCCCGATGATAAAAAAATAGATAACATCACACTCTGGGTTATAATGAATAGGTATGGTTGATCTCTTATTGAAACCCAGCGAGAGGGCCTGGCAGCCGCCAGGTTTTACTGTGATGGTCAAACCCCGTGGGCCGGTTTGCAATCTAAACTGTTCCCATTGTTATTACCTTTCAAAAGAAAACCTGTTCCTTGGAAGCTCTTTCAGGATGACGGACGACGTTCTGGAGGATTTCACGCGGCAATACCTGGAGGCACAGGCAGTACCCGAAGTGAATTTTGTGTGGCAGGGCGGCGAACCAATTTTGATGGGGTTGGCATTTTTCCAGAAGGCTGTAGCGCTGCAAAAAAAATATGCACGCCCTGGCGTGCACGTTGTCAATAGTTTTCAGACCAATGGCACCCTGGTAACACCCGAATGGGCACGTTTTTTCCATCAGAATAACTTTTTGGTAGGTATCAGTATCGATGGCCCCGCAGAAATCCATAATCGTTACCGGGTGGACAAGATGGGAAATCCGAGTTTTGACGATGTGATCCGCGGTTTACGCTGTTTGCAGGAGCACCAGGTTGAGCACAATGTATTAACTTGCGTCAGTGTGAATAACGCTGACCGTGGCCGAGATGTTTATCGTTATTTTCGCGATGAATTGGGTATCCGTTACATGCAATTCATCCCGATTGTTGAGCGAGATAACAATACCGGTTATCAAGAAGGCGGTGCTGTTACAAGCCGGACAATTACCCCACAGCAATATGCAGGTTTCCTGATCGATGTTTTTACAGAATGGGTTCGGAATGATGTCGGCCGGGTTTTCGTTCAAATTTTTGATACGACACTGGCATCATGGGTTGGCGAACGCCCGGGCTTGTGCGTTTTTGAACCGACCTGTGGGTTGGGTTTGGTGGTTGAGCACAATGGAGATGTTTTTTCCTGTGATCATTATGTAGAGCCCCGCCATCGGCTGGGAAACTTTATGGAAGATGGACTGGCGAATCTGGTATTCAACCGGCAGCAGTACCGGTTCGGGATGGATAAGCGTGAATCATTAACCCGGTATTGCCGGGAATGCCCGTGGTTGTTTGCCTGCAATGGTGGGTGCCCGAAAAACCGAATTCGCCGATCTCCCGATGGCGAGGAAGGGCAGAATTATCTTTGCCGGGCATACCAGGAATTCTTTGCCTTCGTAGATAAACCAATGCGAATCATGGCCAACCTGATTCGGGATAAAAAAGCACCTGCGGAAATCATGTCAATCATTCGAAGTAATGAACGAGAAGTGCTTCTGCCGGGAGAAAGTCAGTCACGGCAGCCAAAATCGAACAGGCGGCGGCATTAGCCCCCAACCAGGTTTTCATGGTCGTACGATTGGCGACCGGTGAGTCTACTCATCGGGTCGTTGATATGAGTATATTTCGTGATCAACTGTTTGGCGAGATCAAGACCAGCCTCTGGAATATTTACAGAATCTTCACATCTTCTTGTTGTCAGCTTGACATTGGGATGATGAAATTACTGGGTAGTTCATCGGAGGTCGTATGAAAAAAAGTACATTCATCATTGATATTGTTTCTTTCGTGGGGTTCTTTATTCTTCTGATGCCAGATCTGACTGGATTGCCCATACATGAGTGGTTTGGCCTTATTATTGGCGCTGTATTGCTGGTGCACTTACTACAACATCGATCATGGGTTTTTTCGGTCATCCGTTCATTCGTGCATCTAAAGCGAATTGTACGGGCAAAGTTCCTGGTTGATGTGTTACTGGGTATCGGTTTTAGCGGGATTCTGGTCACTGGATTCATCATTTCCTCCATACTGATGCTGCCACTCAATCAGTACGATGCATGGCGGACTGCACATGTCAGTTTTTCGTATATAACCATCGTGGTGTTGGGATATAAGATTGCTACTCATTGGGATTGGCTGATAAAAACAATGGGACGTTTCTTCAAACCGGTAGCGTCGAATGGAGGTATAAATATGGACCGCCGAAAATTTCTGCGAACCTGTTGTATAACCGGTCTGGCCGCCATATTCGCAGTTGGTGAATTCAGGGAGTGGTCTACGAAATATTCAACATTGACTGATCAGAGTGAGGATAATGACTCCGACCATGATGAATCGAGTGTGGTTGACGATCCTCGGGTGGTTTCTCAAGAACTGACAGCCAGTCTGGTATCGGCAGACGAAGATACCAATGAAGATCAGGTCGTATCAATTCTGACCGCCGAAACGCTTTCTCCAACATCGTCAGAACCTGCGTTAACCATCACACCAACGGAGGAGGCGGATACAACCGAAGTTGTGATACCTGAGACCGGGGTAGTGCGTTGTAATAAAGCCTGCTCCTATCCTGGTCGATGCCGGCGATACCAGGATACTGTGACGAAGAACAATCAATGTGATCTTGGTGAGGCAATCTGGTAAATATTCCTACGGTTTTCATACCTGCTTGAGTGTCATTCTGATGATCTGCATATCATGGAAGGAATTGTTCATCGTTGTTGGGTTGGGTGAACGTAGATAGAACGAAATGACGTTTTCGTTACTTTGCGGTATGATTAATCCTGAATCATAGGTGATGGTGTTCCTGCAAGTGTAGGCCACTGGAGGCACCAATCACTATCCAATGAGGAAGGTCAGGCTGTAATCCATGAATAAGTACAAATCACCCCAGAGTATCATTGATTCTTATAAGAAACGGCAGCGCCGAGTTCCGATGATGATAGGAATTCTCTCAGCATTGTTGATCCTGGGAGGCGCAACGATCCTTATCTTATCGCTGACCGATCTGGGCAGTGGAGGTGGGATTGCTTTGTTTGCCACGAAGACCCTGACACCCAGTATTACCCCAACAGCCACTGATGTGCCCCCTACATCGACAGCGACAATGACGCCGACTTTGACAGAGACCCCTTCACCAACGGTTGCGCCAACGGCATCCGGTCCATTTGAGTACGTGGTTCAGGAAGGTGATAATTGTTATGATATTGCTCTGACGTATGAGGTCGATCTGGCTGTGCTCCTGGCGATCAATGATTTCGGCGGCGGATGCCCAATTAATCCGGGGGATACGATCCTGATACCGGCGCCGGATACCCAATTGCCAACAGAAACCCCCATTCCAGATGATTTGCCTTCCGGTACACAAATTGAATACACAGTCAAAGCTGGTGACTCACTATCGGAAATTGCGGTGAAATTTAATAGCCTTGTGGATGATATCATTGAGATTAATGAGTTGGAGGATGCCAACGATATCTTTGCAGGACAGGTATTGCTGATCCGGGTGAATCTGCCTACACCTCGGCCTTGATATGAATCAATAACCTCCGGTGTTGCAACATACCTGGTGCCGTTACCTCTATTCCCCTGACCGGAGTTGTTGAAGTGCCCATTGTGCGGTTTCAACGATCACGGGATCTTTCTCTTTACGCATGACCGTTTCGAGGATCGGGATAAATGCAGGTTGATTGGCGTTCCCAAGAATGAGACAGGCATTACGGAACACCATGCTACGCTTCATGCGGTAAAAAGATGTCCTGATAAAATGGGCGTTGATTGATGCCTGGTCCAGGGTGAGTAAATTTGCTATCTCCTGGTAGGTGGATGGTGCGTTGATGGGTTTTATAATAGCCGGCAAGATCGCTTCGAACTCCAAGTGGTTCCATGGGCATACCTGTTGACAAATATCACAACCAAAAAAATGTGCCCCCATCTCAATCCGATCATCGAGTGCGATTTCCCCTTTATGCTCGATTGTGAGGTAAGAGAGACAGGATGCAGGATTCAACGTACGATTTTCCTGGATTGCTTGAGTGGGGCAGGAATCAATACACCGGCGGCACTTGCCGCATCGGTCAGCATCAAATGGCGGGTCGGGGGGAAGGGTAATATCGAGGAAAAGTTCCAATAATAGAAAATTGGAGCCATATTTTGGGCTGATCAACATGGAATTTTTTCCAATCCAGCCCAGTCCTGCCCTTCGGGCAAGGTCGCGCTCCAGGATTGGGGCGCTGTCTGTAAATGTCTTCCAACCAATATTGCCATCAATGGAATCGGCCACTTTCTCCATTAAGGTTGCCACCAAGTTTGGCAGAAATGAATGGTAGTCAGGCAGTTTTGCATATGCAGCCACAGATATTTCTGAATGTGTGGTGGCCTGATTTTCCAAGGCGGGGCAGGGATATGCCAGGCAGGCAATTGTTTTTGCTTGTGGCATTAACAACACAGGGTTTGCCCTTTTCGCGATTGTGTCGGTTCGTTGTAAATATGTCATGCTGCCGGTTTGTGTTTGCTCCAGCCAGGTCAGGAAAAATGGAAAACTCTGGGGCGGTTCGAGGTCGGTAAATCCGCATAAAATAAAACCGAGTGACTTTGCCTCGGTTTTGATGGTTTCTTTTACGGCAGTGGGATCAATCATGATGGAATTATTCAACAATGATCTGGAAAGTGATCAGGTAAAAGCACTGTGGCGGTAAACCTTGATCTTCGCGATTATTATAGAAACACCAATTGCTTAGGTATCGACCAGGTTCTGAAGGCGCGGTCATCCCGGGGATGGTAAAAACGACTTCACCACCGGGCGCAACCGTATCCTGGTTGCCGTAATCATCCATCAGGAATTTTGTGGCAGCACCAAAGGTGTGACCGCTCAAGTACCGAAATGTATAATTCTCGGTCCAGGTATTGGGTCCGGTGTTCCTGAAGCCGATTTGAGCTGAAAATGGACTACCTGCAAATATGACCTGGTCATCAGGCGGGTACAGGACAATTAGCTCCGCTTCGTCAATCAGATCACCGCTGTTGGTTTTGGTTGCTGTCGGAAGTTGAGTGGGCGTGCTGGTCGGGGTGGCGTCCAATCCGCCTGTGGTTTCTGTTGGGCGTTCCACCAAGAGTGTGCTGGTTGGCAAAACGAGCGTATTGGTTGGTATCGGTGTGGGTTTAGGAGTTGCGGTTGGCGGAGCATCCGCAGTAAGTTGGGCCGCAACAGTCTGTGCGGCTTCAGTGTAAATCACGGCTGGATCCAGGGTGGGCACGGATTCTGGTGTGGCGCAGGAAACCGCCTGGAAAAGTAAAACAACACCAAAAACGACTCCAATGAAACGATTAATCATGAAAAAACCTCCAATCCTGTTTCGTGACGGGGTTATTATACCGTAGTGTTCAAACATCTCGGAGTCGGAATCGATCAGGGTTGAACCGCTTCGATTGGATTCCAACCGGAACTGCCTGTATTGGGCAATTCATCTGAGAAACCTGTCTGCGGTTTAAAACTGAAATAGGTGACCACGCCAGGGTGAATTTCTATTTGGTGTACATAATTGGTATCGTTATAATCAAACGAAATCTCATATATTCCGGGAGGCAGGTCACTTAATACCATGTTCTCCTGGTAATAATCATCGCTGTTGATTCCGCTCATCGTGTAGGTGCGTACCTGGTAGGTTCTTTTGGTAGCCAGGTTGGTGACAAAAATATCAAGTTTCTCAATCGGGCCATTGGCGGCATTCAGAATACGGGCAACTGCAATTCCCCAACCTTGCGGCGGTGCAATCCACAATTCGGGATTCCGGGTGCGGTAAAAATTGTTATTCCCAGTGCGTACCTCAAAATGCAGATGCGGGCCGGTGGTGAAACCGGTATCGCCCACAATTCCGATGACATCACTGAGTTCAACCTCATCCCCCAGCTGTACCGAAATGCCATCGAGATGGGCATATACTGTGAAAAGCTTCTGATTCTGGTAACCAAATTCGTGCTCAATCACGACCGATTTGCCGTAAGGGTCATCAGGGTTGTATTTGCCAAAATATAACCCGGTTCCTGCCCAGACGACACGCCCAGATGCCGCTGCCAAAACCGGTGTTCCGCGTTTGGCAACAATATCGATGCCTGTATGCACGATATCGGGTGCGAAGAAGGTGCCTCCATACCGGTAGTCAGGCTGTGGCCAATTCACTTCATTCACACCAATTGGACGCATAAAGTAAAAATGGTCATTGGGGCCTGGTGCCCACGGAATTTCGTACAACGGGGGACGCCAATCGACAGCATCTGTGGGAAGTGGTGTTGGGAAATTCAGAACTACCGGCTCGCCTGGCATGGCCGTAGGCTCTTGTTTAAGATCAGGCAATGTTTCAATGATTTCCTCAACTGTGAATATTGGGGGGGTAGGCGTTACCGGATTTACAGTACTGGCTGTGGTGGGTGTCATGGTAGCTATCGTTGTTGATGCCAGCTGCAAACCAATTTCTCCTGGGAAAGAAGCCGGTTTACAGGCCGTTATGATGGCAAACACCAGGAACGAAACTAGCAGCAGGTATGTTGGAATCCGGATTGATGCTTTCATGTCTCGGGCTCAGGAGTCGGTGTTGTTTTGATCGGAACAACCGAATTCGTGGCTGGTGGAAGGAGAGCTTCGGCTGGATAAAGTTCCAGCAGTGCTTGTTCTAGATCCATTCCAGATTGATGGACATAGATCATGTGTTGTGTCCCTGGAAAATAGGTCCGCCAATTGAGCAAAGCGGGTATCCGGTACCAGCCGAACTGGGCGGCCAGATCAGTGAAGTCGATCCAGTAGCCATGGGGGATATCCTGGCTGAGATTACCACCCTGTTCATATGCCAGAGGGCTTCCCTGGGTGCGTTGTTCAAACAACCATATCCTTTGCCGCAGGGGAGCGCCGTGCATACCGCTTTGATCAATGGCGCGCAAATAGATGCGCCAGAAGGTTTTTCCGTTTATATCTTCCCGCACAGTGACCATCCAATGGTTGGCGGATGGCAAGTCATCCAGCTGGATGGCACGTCCTGTATAGAGCCAATTTTCCAATATGTCCGGGGATGTCGGGCTGGTGATGGGTATGTAGGCATTTTTTAGTTGAGCCAGGAAATCCCAACCGGTTTTCTCCGATATAGTAGTCCGCAAGGCAGTAAATGCTTCATCAACCGCATCATGCAGGTAGGGGTATGGGGCGTTTGTATCTGCGAGCCTATCCAGCCCATAACGGTCCCCCGGAATGTTGGGTTCAGAATCGATTTCCATTGGCCAGGAAGCCGGTGCAGATGCCTCTTCACCGCGGTCCAATAAAGGTAGAAGGAGGTCAAGATTACGGTAACCCCAGGTGATGCCATTTACTCGACCTGCCAGGGTATGGTATGGTGTGGTGGATGTTCTTGTTTCTGTATCAATAATGGCAAGGGATGAATTGCTTTCGTTGTGAAAAACTGCGGCCAACTGGCTGCCTTCCGGATGCCAGGCAGCAAGGTTACCGCCGGCGAACAGGTTGATGGAGGTTCCTCCTTTTTCATTTTGTGAAATGAGATAAAGCGAGGATGTGAGCTCTACTGTGGTTTGAAATAAAACGGTTTCACCATCCGGAGACCACCAGCCAGCGCCATCGATGGTGGATGCTCGGTTGGTCAGATTCTCAAAACGATCATCCACTTCGTCGAGGTTTGCCATCCAAATTTCCTCGTTGCCACTTTGCAGGCTGGTGAAGAGGATTTTTCGCCCATCTGGTGACCATTGCGGAGCGAAATCTGCTTCCGGATTGGTCGTTAATTGGATCGGCGGTTGATCCAGGTCTTCGGTAGATTTGATGAAAATGTCAAGATTTCCTGAACTGTCGCTTTCATACACCAACCACTTTCCATCGGGAGACCATGAAGGGGCACCATCGTATCCGGGTGTGTTAGTCACCTGGATTTGTTGATAGGTTGAAAGATCAAGAACATATATGTCCCAGTACCCACCCTGTGTTGATGCGTAAGCTAGCTGTGTGCTATCTGCTGAGAATGCAGGCTGGCAATCATTCCAGAGGTTGTTGGTTAATCGGGTAATCGGTAAAAATTGTGGGTGGTACGCGAACAGGTGCTGGTATATCCCATCTGTCATTGAGAATATGATGACCCCCATCTGGTTGTAATCGGTGGAAATGTCGCCAATTTGCAGATCAACCGGTTGAAAAATCGGTGTGGGCGAGGTCTGGGTGGCAGCCTGGGGTGTATCCTCGCTCTTCGTCTGTGCAGTTGGCTGTTCATTCTCTTGCGTCTGCGTACGTTCCAGCGAAGTTAAGCGATCCCTATGACTTTCCTGCCCTGTTAATAGAACAAGCAGAAGAACTGCCGCCACAATGAATAAGACGATAAAGGTAACCAATAACCAATCACGGGTTTTTGGTGCAAGTTTGATCATTGTACCGACCTTGTGGTCATTCGTATTGTGCCGAGTGCCATGATAAATTCATAATTGAGATTGAATGCAAACAAACTCATCCTAACATTATAGGTGAAGACCGGTGAAATGGCATATTTCAAAACGGGTTAGGGTTTTCACAAACAATGACAACCTTATGTGGTTTGTTTGTTGTTACGGCAGAAGGGACGGATGCCCGGGAACATGGTTATCGAGTCTCATCCAAGCAATCGCTTAACTAATTTTTCTGCACTCCATATAGAACCGTTTTTCGCGTGCCTCACCCATGGAGAATGTTTTTCTGGGTAATGCGCCGTCCAGGATCACTGTCCGGAACAACTCATATTTATCCATGGCTGGCAGGTAAATTCCCAGGTTTGATGATCCCTCACCCAGCTGCTGCACCACTTCAGCGCCATGGATATAGTCGATCTCATCGTACCCATGTCGTTGTTTCCAATCATCGAGGAATTGTTGTACAGACCCAACCGGCAGATTTGATGAAGGGTCATTGATGATGACCAGTTCACATTTACCAGCTGTGATCAGGCCAAAGCAATGACGGTTTTTCTCATGAAAATGATTGACATGATTCATCATTTGTTCGAAATCAGGCTGCTGTTCGAAGGACACCCCTCCAGGGAAAAAATTGCTCATTTCCTCCTTATATCCTGGGTTCACGTTAGTTAAAACCCTGTGAATCGGTTCAAACATTAGACCCGGATCATGGATATTTACGACCTCCACCAGGGCGTAACGAGATGGATGCTCCATGCCGACGGAAGGTTTCATTTCTTCCCAGATTGCTTTGGCTGTAGCCAGTGAGTGGTTTCCATCTCCCATGGCATACAACAGGACACCATGTACATCTGGCTCTACGCCGTATTTGGGGTAAAAGGTTTCCGGTTGCGCGAGATGTTCCAGCGCTGCAACGCATTGTTTCTCCAATGCAGGATCATTGACATGATAACCAACCAAATGACCGCTGTCCTGATACAGGTCGAAATCATATAGTTTTGGCAGGATGTTCCGATGGCGCAGGAGCGGTTCGATGACTGTTTGTTCAGGGTCATCGATCAATACCAGAATATGAGGGAGTTCCAGGGGGGCACCTTTGCGGATTTTTATCCGTGGGGGCAGGCGTTCAATGATGGTTCCTTCTGTGGCACGGATCAGCGATTGGCTCCCGATTTTGTAATCATATTGCTCCAAATCGAGGGCTAGCATGATTCCATGGCGTGAAATGGTTTCACCAGTTCTGTGGGGGTGGGGGCAGTTCCTTTCCACGAGAATTAAACCTTCATGCTCCGTCAGGATGTCTTCATCTAGATATCGGCGCATAAAATCCCGGGTTAAAGCGATGCGTTCAGCCTCTCCTGGTTTCCCCAGATAGACTTCTGGCAGGATCATACGCAGGGTGGATGGGTTCTCACCCACAACGGTGTTCAACATTTCCCAGTACCAGGGTTCAGATGTGTATTGATCGCAGGCAATCACAGCCCATGTATGGTAGTTAATGGCGGGTTTTGGTAAAAGGATTGTTGGAATTTGAGCAGCAATACGGGGAAAATTTTCCATGGCACCCTCTTTCTGACTTTCGAATCAATAATATGTTCATAATTATAACCTGTTCACATCTTGTACAAGAGGCATGAATGGTGGTTGTCCCATGGTTTCTGCAAGGTCGGGTGTGCTTTCGGCGATGGCGGTATGGTGATGTTTTACGATAAGCATTTTGAGTTGGGCATGCGACCGGGGATAGGTGACAATGGCGAAAGGTGTTACAATCTACCATTCAGACCTGCTATGTATCATCGTCCGCCAAGCATGTTTCGCTGAAGTCAGCGTCCGTATAGTATTTACCTTGACCTTTTGATGTTTCCATCATAAAATCGTGCTGCTATTGCTGTTTCAAAACAGCGCATTTTTGTTGCCAGAAAGAGAGCAACCATTGTTCGAAAATTTGTCCAACCGGTTAGATGAAGTATTTTCCAATCTGCGTCGCAGAGCCAAGCTCTCTGAGCAGGATGTGGATTTTGTGCTGCGTGAAATCCGGTTGGCACTGCTCGAGGCTGATGTACACTATAGTGTAGTAAAAAAATTCACATCGCAGATTAAAGAGCGTGCGGTAGGGCAGGTAGTATCAAAAGCGTTGAATCCGGCTCAACAAATTTTTAAGATAGTGCACGAGGAATTGGTTGCGATATTGGGCGAACCCGCTTCGCTTAACCTCAACGGTGCCAAGCCGCACGTGCTCCTGTTGGTGGGGTTGCAGGGTTCTGGTAAAACAACAGCAGCTGCGAAAATTGGCGCAAAGCTGCGCAGCACCGGGGAGCGGGTGATGTTGGTTGCCGCGGACCCTTACCGCCCGGCTGCGATCAAACAATTACAAACGCTTGGTGAGCAAATCTCTGTTCCTGTATTTACTGAAGATGGAAAGAAGCCACCAGCCGTCGTGGCTGATGCCTATGACCTGGCAAAAAAAAATGGCACATCAGTCATGATCGTTGATACCGCTGGCCGTTCACAATTAGATGACCAGTTAATGAATGAATTGGCCGAAATCAATAAAAAAGTGACAGCCAATGAAACCCTCCTGGTGCTCGATTCCATGATCGGGCAGGAGGCGCTACCAATTGCTGAAGGTTTCCGTGATTCAATTAACCTGACCGGGTTGGTGTTAACCAAAATGGATGGGGACGCGCGGGGTGGGGCCGCCATTTCCATCCGTAGTGTAACCGGTGTGCCGATCAAATTCCTGGGTACTGGTGAAGGCATTAATGGGATTGAAATATATGACCCCAACCGGTTGGCATCCCGTATTTTAGGAATGGGCGATGTGATGGGGTTGATCGAACGTGCGGAAGCCACAGTTGATCAGGATCTGGCTGAGAAACAGGCCGAACGGATGCTGAAGGGTGAATTTACCCTTGAGGATTTCGCACAACAATTGAAGCAGGTTCGGAAGATGGGACCATTCTCACAGATACTGGAGATGCTTCCCGGCGGGCTAAACAAGGCAGCGCAAAATGTGGATTCACAACAAGCTGAACGTGAAATGATTCGCACCGAGGCGATCATCAATTCGATGACAAAAAAAGAACGCCGCAATCCTGACTTGTTAAATGCCAGCCGCCGGCGGCGAATAGCTTCTGGCTCGGGGACGGATGTGCAGGATGTCAACCGGCTGATCAAGCAATTCCGTGAATCGCAAAAAATGTTAAAACGACTAAAAAAAACAGGAATGAAGGGAGGTCTTCCGACAGACCTGTTCCGCTGATTGTTTGTTAAAAGTCAGACAGGTTTACGCGAACCTTCCCAGCGCCTTTTTTAACCTGTGGGACTTGCAACAGAACAAGATGCAAAATGATACAATCAATCTGTATAAAACAATATAGGAGATTTTCTAATGGTTCGAATTCGATTACGACGTATTGGCTCAACCCATCAACCCAGCTACCGAATTGTGGCAGCAGACAAAGAACGTGCCCGTGATGGTAAATTCCTGGAGATTTTGGGATCGTACAATCCCCGCACAGAACCCTTCACATTTGAAGTTAATGAAGAGCGTGTGTATGACTGGATGATGAATGGCGCCCAGCCCTCTGAGTCTGTAGAAAAATTATTCAAAAGCGTTGGATTAATGGACCGATTTGCCCGTTACAAAGGCGGAGAGGCCAAGGAAATCGTTCTGAAAGAAGCTGAAGACTTTTATTCCAAACGTGAAGTTTCACCCAAAACCCGGCTCTAACCGAGAATGGTGCAGACAGGGGGTTGTGTTTGGTTGCGTCATGGGGCGAATAAGAACGAAAGAGGCATATGGTGAAATCGTTAATTGAGTACATAGCATGTTCATTGGTTGATCAGCCTGATAAAGTTGATGTGAAACAGCAACGAAATGGCAACCGAATTCGCCTTGAACTGCGTGTAGATAAAGATGATATGGGCCGAGTAATTGGTAAAAGTGGCCGCGTTGCCAATTCAATGCGTATCCTGCTGCGCGTGGCTGCTGCACGTGAAGGCAAACAAGTTACCCTGTATGTTATCGAACCCTGAGCGTCAGAGCAGGATGGATAAACTTTTGGAAAAAAATCAGCCACACGATCGACATGTAGAAGCAGGCTCACCCTTGGGTGAGCCTGCTTATATCGCTGTTGGGAAAATCCGCCGTCCACATGGTGTTAAAGGTGAAATGTTGATGGAGGTCTTGACAGACTTCCCCGAACGTTTGACCAGAGGGAAAATTGTTTATGTAGGCGCTACATATCAATTGCATACGATTCAATCCACCAGAAACCATGCCGCAGGCATGCTGGTTCGCATGGAGGGATATGAAGACCCTGAGAAGGCGGGTGAACTTCGCAACGCCATGGTTTATGTCAAAACCAGCGAATTGCCTGTGCTTCCCGATGGAGAGTTTTACCTCCACCAGATTATTGGATTCAAAGTGGTTGATGAAAGAAAAATTTTGCTTGGGTTCCTTGTTGAGATACTGGAAACCGGAGCAAATGATGTGTACCTGGTAAAGTCGGAACACAATGATGATGAATTGTTGCTTCCCGCGATTGAATCTGTTATTCTGGATGTGAATTTTGACACACGAGAAATGGTAGTCCGTTTACCAGAGTGGTTTTAATCCGGGGTATTGACCACGGAGTGGAAGGGGCAAATGGAGTCGCAAGCATACTGGGTTGCTTTCAATTCTGTCCGCGGTGTTGGGGCAGTGCGGCTGCGTTTGCTGCTGGATTATTTTGGTGATCTTGAAACCGCCTGGAATGCACCAGGTGAAGGATACAAAGAGGCAGGCATTCCAGGAAAGGTTATCGAAAGCATCCTGCATCGCCGGGCGACATTGAATCTGGAGGCATATTGGGAGAAGATTGTCAATGCCGGCATTCAGGTAGTAACAGAAGTCGATGATGCCTATCCCAGGCGTCTGCGAGAGATTCCCAAGCCTCCCCCTGTATTGTATATCCGCGGCACGTATACACTGGAAGATGAATGGGCTGTTTCGATCGTTGGCACACGGCGTGTTACATCATATGGCAAACAAGTTACACGTGATTTGGCGTCATTCCTGGCACGGAATGGGATCACGGTAATCAGTGGTATGGCGCGCGGTGTTGATGCCATTGCACATGAAACTGCGATTGAAGCTGGCGGAAGAAGTCTTGCCATATTGGGGTGCGGTGTCGACACTATTTATCCCCCGGAAAACCGGCAGATTGGCGAGCGGATGATCAGGCAGGGTGCCTTGATCAGTGATTATGCGCCGGGGGTTCCTCCTGACGCGAAAAATTTCCCACCCCGGAACCGTATTATCTCAGGATTGGGATTGGCCACTGTAGTGGTTGAGGCAGGAGAACGTAGCGGTGCTTTGATTACTGCTTCTTTTGCGGCAGAACAGGGACGTGAGGTATTTGCGGTCCCAGGACCAATATATGCTCCGCAAAGCAGGGGAACAAATGGGTTGATTCAACAAGGGGCGCAACCTTTTTTATCACCAGAAGAACTGCTTGAATTATTGAATCTGGAGATGGTCGACGAACAGAAAACCGCGCGAAATGACCTGATTGCGGAACCGTTCGAATTGGAAATCCTCTCATTTATCCGTGATGAACCGCTCCACGTGGATGAGCTCTGCCTGCTTTGTGAGGAGCCGGTTGAAAAAGTAACCTCTACATTAACAATCATGGAACTCAAAGGAATGGTACGACAGGCATCTGAAATGAAGTACCAGGCTGTATTGGAAAGAAAAGGTCATTATCGCCTCTAGAAAGGAGCAATGATGGATCGTACACATTATTATGCGGTCATTATGGCGGGCGGGGGGGGGACGCGATTATGGCCATTATCGCGAAAAAAAACACCCAAACAATTTCTTAGTCTCGATGGTGACCGCAGTCTGTTTCAATTGGCGGTGGATCGATTGGATGGACTTTTTGATCCTGATCATATTTATGTTGTAACTATCGAGGAGCAGGCGGCGTTATTGCAGCGCCAATGCCCACAAATTCCTTCAGCCAATTTTATTCTTGAGCCTCTACCAAGGGGAACTGCCTCAGTGGTGGGTTTGGCGGCCGCAGTGTTACGGAAGCGAGACCCCCTGGCTACCATGGCTGTACTTACCGCAGACCATTTTATCAAGAACGAAAAATATTTTCGCCTCCTCCTCGAACAGGCATATGAAGTCGCCCAGCAAGATTACCTGGTTACACTGGGCATTGAGCCGTTGTATGCCGCGACGGGATATGGTTATTTGCAGCAAGGCGAAGCGTTGCCAATGGGCTTTGACAAAAACAGCACATATCAGGTACAATCCTTCCGCGAAAAACCAGACCTTGAAACGGCAGAAAGGTTTTTGGCAGAAGGCGGTTTTTACTGGAATTCCGGCATGTTTATATGGCGTGCTGAAATGATCTGGCAGGAAATTAAAAATCGGATGCCGCAGTTATTCCGTGTGATCCAATGGATTTATGAGGTCCTTGGTGAGGAGGAAGAAACGGTCATCCTCCACAGCCTCTGGCATACCATCAAGCCTGATTCGATTGATTATGGAATCATGGAAAAAGCGAATCGGGTTGCGATGCTGACAGCACGTGGAATGGGGTGGAATGATGTAGGCAGTTGGGATGCATTGGATGAAGTTCTGCCCAAAGATGAAGATAACAACATTCTCGTTTCTGCCCAGCATATTGGAATCAATACACACGGGATGGTGATTTGCAGCGATAAAACTGATCGTCTGATTGTTACCATCGGTATGCAGGACGTCATTGTGATTGATACCCGTGATGTTTTGCTGATATGCCGCAAAGAGAATGCGCAGCAAGTGAAAGAGATGGTTGCACATTTGAAGCGGATAGGGCTGGAACAGTATCTATAAAGGAGTTTTATTTCTTGGAAGCATATTGTGTTAAATGTCGTGAAAAGCGTGAAATGGCGGATCCTGAGGCTGGCTTTAATTCAGTAGGTGCTCCCGTCACGAAAGGTGTTTGCAGTACTTGTGGAACGAAAATGAACCGTATGGGCCGGACACCTGCACATGAGGGATTAACACCACCGGAAAAGGAAACGCGAAAACCGAAGAACCATCGATCCGGGAAATTGGTGATTGTTGAATCACCGACCAAGGCCAAAACGGTGGGGCGCTACCTGGGTAAAGGGTTCACAGTCAAGGCATCTGTTGGGCATGTTCGCGACTTACTTCGTTCGCAGTTATCTGTGGACATTGAAAACAATTATCAACCCAAGTATCGTGTACCCAACGATAAACGGGATATTGTCAAAGAAATCACATCAGCCGCCGGAAAAGCGGAAGATATATACCTGGCAACCGACCCCGACCGTGAGGGTGAAGCGATTGCCTGGCACCTGATGGAAGCCGCCAGGATAGAGCCCGAACGCATTCACCGGGTTGTCTTTCATGAAATAACCAAGGACGCTGTTGAGGAAGCGTTTTCCAAACCACGTGTGCTTGACATGGACCTGGTCAATGCCCAGCAAGCGCGGCGGGTTCTGGATCGGATTGTTGGTTACAGCCTGAGCCCACTGCTATGGGAAAAAGTGCGCAGCCGTTTATCTGCCGGCCGTGTACAGACCGTTGCGTTACGGATGATCGTTGAACGCGAGCGTGATATTGATGCTTTCACGCCAGTTGAGTACTGGACGATTGAAGCGGAGTTTCTCCAAAAGAACGTTGACGATGCTGCCAGTTTTGTTGCCCGTCTGGCCCGGATTGATAATGAAGAACTCTCATTGCCAGACGAGGTAACCGTTGGCCGTGTCATTAATGATATGCAGACCGCCATATATACCGTGGACAAGGTTAAACGAGGTGAACGCCGCAGAAAACCGGCGGCACCGTTCACAACCAGCACCCTGCAGCAGGAAGCATCCCGTCGGATTGGTTTTACTGCCAAGAAAACCATGCGGATCGCCCAGGAATTATACGAGGGGATCGACATCGGTGAAGGCGGACAGACCGGTTTGATTACTTATATGCGAACAGATTCGCCGACAGTGTCGGTGGTAGCCCAACAGGAAGCACGAACGTATATAGAAAAAAAATACGGTGGTGACTTTCTGCCTGATGAAGCGCCAAAATATGCAACGCGTGCGAAATCTGCGCAGGAAGCGCATGAGGCTATCCGCCCAACCAGTGTTTTTCGATCGCCCAAGCATATGAAAGAACACCTCTCCCGCGACCAGTACCGCCTATACCAGTTAATCTGGCAGCGTTTTGTTGCCTCCCAGATGGCGCCGGCGGTATATGATACCCTGACGGTGGAGATTGTGGGCAGAACGAACAACCACGAGTATTTATTGCGTGTTTCGGGTTCAACCATCCGCTTTTATGGATTTCTTAAATTGTATGAAGAGTCGAAAGATGAAGACAGTGTTGAGAATGGTGAGAACCAACCGATCCCAGCATCGATTGCTGAAGGGCAGGCATTGGATTTGCTACGCCTGAACCCTGAACAGCATTTTACCCAACCGCCGCCTCGTTACACTGAAGCGACATTGGTCCGCACCCTGGAAGAGTATGGGATTGGACGGCCCTCTACGTATGCGCCCACACTGTCCACCATCCAGGCGAGAGGATATGTGTTCCGTGATGATAAGCGTCTGATTCCGACGGAAACCGGCATACTGGTCAATGATCTGATGGTAGATTATTTTTCAGATTTGTTTGAATATGATTTTACCGCCCATATGGAAGAAGACCTGGATGAGGTTGCAGAAGGCAGCCGTGAGTGGCATTCTGTCATCGATGAGTTTTACCAGAAGTTTGAACCCGACCTGCGCCATGCGCAGGTGGAAATCCCTGTCAATAAGGCTGAACCAGAAAAAGTTGGACGGAACTGCCCTGAATGTGGCCATGAATTGGTCATACGTTTCGGGCGATATGGAAAATTCATCAGTTGCGGTGATTTTCCCACTTGCCGCTATACCGAGCCGTGGTTGGAGAAGATAGGCGTGCATTGTCCAGACTGTGAGGATGGTGATATCGTTTTGAGAAAAACGCGCAAAGGCCGCATTTTTTATGGATGCTCAAATTATCCAACATGCCAGTTTAATTCATGGAAGAAGCCGATCCCTGAAAAATGCCCTCAATGCGAAGGGACTCTGGTTATCGCCAATAAGCAGACTGTGACCTGCATCAAGTGCGAAGAAATTTTCCCAGCGGCCCAATTTCCCAGCTTGGATCAAGAGTAAAAAATATCTTTCAATTGGTATGAATCTTGCTATTAACAGGGCGTACCCAACTTCCGGGGCGCCTTGTTGCCTTAAATTTCGCATTTCTTACCATTTTGCATTTTTAAACTAATGCGTCTACAATAATGCATAAGGCGATAAATAAGAAGAAATTAAAATTAAGGATAGTGTAGGTTAGTCGAAAAGAATCAGGAGACACATCATGGACAAACTTCGTGAATATCTGAAAGATCCAAAGATTGTCGGCATAGCAGCTCTGGTGATCGGGATCTTATTTGGATGGTTGGTGATCGGTTGGGGACTCTGGCCTGTTCAATGGGCAGATGCCGATCTTGGCCATTTGCGGGAAGATTTACAGGAGCGCACCATGCGCCAGGTGATCGATGCATATGCCATGAATGGCGACGCAGAGGATGCCATCACAAGCTGGGCGGGCTTTGGTGACCAGGCGATTGAAGTGTATGAGCGGGTAAAAACATCTGGAGAAATCCCCGAAGAGAACACCGCTTATTTTGAGCAACTGTTGACCGCCCAGAATTTGCCATTCCCAACGGTGGAATCCGGCATAACTGAAGGTGGTGAAACCGGGCAGGACGACATCACCGAAGAAGAAGTTACAAGTGGTGAAGAAGAAGCGATTGTGCTGCCAACCGAAGAACCGGCCGTTAAGAAATCGACATCGCTGTTGGGTCTTTTATTGGGCGTTTTGTTGGTGGTTTTTCTTGCTGGAGCAGCTGCATTGGCATACTTCTTTTTCTTTCGAGGAAGAAAGCCGCAAGCACCTGCGCGACAACGTGCCGGGGCCTCACAGGTTTCACAACCCCGCGCTGCTGGTGAAATGGAAACTGATGAAGAGTTTGATACATTCGAAACCACGGATGGCATTGTGTATGATGATGACTCCTTTGTGTCCTCTTCTGGCCAGCATCTACGCCAATTTGTAACAGAATATGTTTATGGCAATGACCTTTATGATGATACATTCAGTATCGATGCGGCATCGGGTGAATTCCTGGGTGAGTGCGGTGTCGGCATATCTGATACCCTGGGCAGTGGAGAACCGAAAAATGTTACCGCCTTTGAGGTGTGGTTGTTTGACAAGAACGATGTTCAAACAGTGACAAAAGTGCTTATGACTGAATATGCCATGAACAATCCGGGTATTCTCCAGCGGTTGGAAGTCAAAGGAGAACCCGTTCAAATTCGTCCTGATACGATTATCGAGTTGGAAACTGCAACATTAAAATTAGAGGCCCGTATCCTGGATGTGACTTATGGTCACGGTGGGCAAGATGACCGCAGTTTTATTCAACAGATGCAGGTGGAATTGACCATTACATCACGTGAAATGTTGGGTTGATAGCTCCAACGAAGGTTGATAATAAAACGGCTCCCAGCGGAGCCGTTTTATTTATCCATGATGGATGTTAGAAAACATGACAATGATCTTCTACTCCCATGGGTGCTGTTTATTCAATCTTCAGTATGCGAAACCTGAATGTACCAGTGGGGGTCTTGGCAACGACATGATCACCAACCTTCTTTCCCAACATCGCGCGTCCGATCGGCGATTCGTGGGATATGCGGCCTTTCATTGGGTCAGCTTCTTTGGGTCCGACAAGCATATATACTTCGGGGTCAAAATCATCTTCCTGAAATGTAACCTTATTCCCGATGGAAATGCTGTCCGTTTTCTTCTCCAGGTTATCAATGATCACAACGTTGACCAGTGCTGCCTCCAGTTCTTTAATACGGCCTTCCAAAAATGCCTGTTCTTCTTTGGCTGATATGTAATCTGCATTTTCTGACAGATCTCCCATCTGGATCGCGGCACGGAGGCGTGCTGCCAGCTCTTCCCGGGCGGTTCCTTTCAAATGATCCAACTCAGATCGTAATTGTTTGGCCCCTTCGGCTGTCAGGTATGATGTGTCTGTCATTCTTCACCTCTACTTTTTTCTATGTTCTTCACCGATAAATTATGGCATTACTGTTGGGTTATAAATTTTCTGATGTTCCTCTATAGCAAAACGATCTGTCATACCTGCGATATAGTCACAGATGGTGCGTTCTTTTTCCGTATCCCGAATTCGATCGAAAATGTGCGGCGGGAGGATCTCAGGATGATCGCAATAGCTATAGAACAGCTCGTTGATTACTTTTTCTGCTTTAAACGTCATTCGCATTACCCTGTACTGGTAATATAGAAACTGGTATAAAAATGATTTCAGTTCATGATGATACGCGAGGTAATGTTCGTCGAGACTGACCAAATTATACGGCAGCCTGCGGACATCGTCTATCGTACGAATGTCATTCTTTTTTAACAAAGTATCAGTGTGAGTGATGAGCTGCTGGATTTCTGTTCCGATCAATGTCCTGACTACTTGATGGCGCTGTAAATCGGTGAGTTGACTGCAACTGTCAGCAACCACTCCGTTTGTGGCAATCTGCCAAAGCGTCAGGCCAGCGAGCATTTGGGGAGTAAGCATCCCTGAGCGCAAGCCATCATCAAGGTCATGCGCTGTATATGCCAGGGCATCTGCTATGTCAGCAATTTGCGCTTCCAGGTGCCCATTCGGGCTGCCTTCTGTACCTGTGGTGACCTGCTCCTGGGATGTCTTGTGGCTGATGATTCCCTCCAGTGTTTCGTGGGTCAAATTCAGTCCTGCAAACTGCGGGTAGCGTTTCTCCAACAGTGTTACCACGCGATACGATTGGCGGTTGTGTTCAAATCCGCCATATTCCGCCATTAATTCATTAAGAACCCTCTCACCTGCATGCCCAAATGGAGGGTGGCCGATGTCATGAACCAGGCATATGGCTTCAGTTAAATCTACATTTACACCCAGGGCGGTGGCAATCGAACGAGCAATTTGTGCCACCTCGAGGGTGTGTGTCAACCGAGTCCGATAATGATCGCCCTCATAATTGATAAAAACCTGGGTTTTATACTCCAACCTTCGAAAAGCAGTAGAATGTAAAATTCGGTCACGGTCACGCTGAAAGCAGGTTCGATGCTGGGCTTCTTCCTCAGGAAAGGCACGCCCCCTGGATTCTGCGCTGAAACATGCATACGAAGCCAGGTTAAATTTTTCGAGGGATTCGAGTTGTTGCCTGGTATAGATCATGCGATATCTCGAAGTTCTTCCATGGATCCCCCCCTTATCACAGTCCCGATCACCTCACCGCGGAGAACTCGCAAAATTGAGTCTGGTAATTCCCCGGAAAATATTTGTCCAAATACCCGCGGGTGTTGTTCAACGATAGAAACCATTCTGGTCACTTTATCAAGCATACCGCCGGTCACATCCATTACACTGGATCCTTTGATTTGACCCTTGCTCTGGAAGAAGGATGTCGGAGTAATTACAGGAATCAGCGTGGTATTTTCGGGGTAATCTTGATACACGCCCTCCTCGATACCAGCAATCAGTACTGCCCGGGGTGGAAACGTGGAAGCCAGACTGGAAAAGATTTCTTCAGTCGAAACGATTGTCCCCCCCAGGCGTTCATCGAAAGCAACATCACCATGTACAACTGGCATTAATCCCTGTGCCAGTGCTGATTGCATGGGTTTGAGGTTCCACTGAATGATTCTTCCGTTCCTGGTAAGTGCAGCAGAAGACACTGGAAAGGAGATGGCACCCAGTGAAGGATATTCACGGCAACATTCTATAACCAGGTGATTTAATGCCCTGGCTTCTGCCCACACTTCCGCAAACCCCAGCCATTGATCTGGTGATGACACGCCGCTCCTGGTCTGGTATCTGTGGGCTGGTACATGGCCATATGAACCCGAACCATGCCCAAGAATAATGGGCGTGTCGGGTTGTTCCTGGCGGAAAATATCGATTTGGCGCAATAAGTCCCAAATTTTCTCGCGGCGCGGGGTATGCGGATGCATTTTTTCGGTGATCAAAGAACCACCGAGTTTCAAGAAGATAGGAGCGTTGAATGCGGTAGACATCACTGCTTATTGTACTTGATTTAAGTCCCTGATTCGTTTGATGTTTGAGGCACCAGCGCTGTCTGAAAATATTGATTGACACCCATCTCCTTCAGGTTCGAAATGATTGTTGGCATCTGGTCAGGTTCAGCCAGGATCAGTACATTGCCACCCCTGCCACCGCCGGTCATTTTTGCACCGTAAGCACCGGCAGCGATGGCACGACACACCATTTCATCCAGGCGTTCAGATGATACTGTCAACTCGCGCAATATCTCGTGGTTCAATGTCATCAGTTTACCCAGTTCGGAAGCGTTACCCTGGTCCAGTGCGCCGATCCCCTGGTGCGTTATAGCGCCGATGGCTTCAAACAGGGCTTGAATGCTTTTGGGGTTCTGCATCCACAACGCTCTGACATCACGAACGGGGATGGCGGTAGACGATGGAATGCCGCTGTTGGCGATGAGAAAATGGAAAGGATAGCGACATTGCAGTTGTGTACACTCTCTTTCCCGGATGAACCAGATCGGTTTTTCATAAGCAATGACAGTATTATCAATACCGGAGGGGGTTCCGTGGTGAATTTTTTCAATTTCAAAAGCCAAACGACTTAATTGAGAAGCAGAGAGTTCGATTGATTCCAACATGGAAAAGGCGCGGAAAATTGAGATGGACACTGCCGCGCCGGAGCCGAGTCCGCTGGCGATGGGGATGTCTGAGTGAATAGAAAGCCTGTGGTTTGCCGGAAGGTTCCGCCCGAAGGTCTTGTAAAAAAGGGAGATGGCAGCACCTATCGGATGGATCTCTTCCATTTCTGAAAAAGGCATTGAGAAGAAAATGTCGGGTGCCTCGATAATCAAACCTGCCGCATCCAGATCTTGCTCAATACGGGCATAGGCACGAAGCGTACTCAGGGGAATGGCAATGGCAGGCATGTCATACACCACGGCATGTTCACCAAAGAGGATGGTTTTGGCTGATGCACTGGCAGAAGCAAGGATCATTTCACAATGTTCAACAGGTAAAAAATGACAATGACTGAAATGCCCCACAAGCCAACAGTAACCTGTAACGGTCTGTCTTTTAAAATAATATCCTCAGGGGCACCACCTGATCCTTCGACCTGGATTAAGTAATGATAGCGGAAAATCCCATAGGCGACAAAAGGGATGGTGAGCATCATTGAATTATTTTCAGGCAGGTTCGGTGCAGAAAAAGTATACAGGCTGTAAGCCATTAATGTCGTTGCCGAAACGACAGTGATGAGCTGGTCCAATAAGGGCAGATTATAACCTCGCAAAGAGATGCGGTGTATCCCGGCACTTTCTTCGAGAGTGACCAATTCAGAACGGCGTTTACCAAAACCGATATACAACGAGAGCAGCCCGGTGCACACATACAACCATGGCGAGAAGCGTTCCACTGTAATCAACGTTACACCGGCAGCTACCCGGACCAGGAAACCGAAAGCGATCACCATTACATCAATGATGGGTTGCCGCTTCAGGAAGAAGGAGTAGGCGATCTGTAAAATGAAGTAAAGCAGCGAAATTTGCCCAAAACCCGGAGATAGAACGAATGCACCAATGAGGCTGATCAGCCCAAGGAATATTGCTGAGGTGATGGCCACGGGTATCGGCAGTGCGCCTGAGGCGATTGGACGGAATTTCTTCTTCGGATGATTGCGATCAGCCTCACGATCAACCAGGTCGTTGATCTGGTAGATTGAGCTTGATACTAGGCAAAATAAAACCACGCCAATCAGGGAATGAAGCAGTGATTGGACCTGGAACAATTGCCGGTCAAAAACAAGGGCCGCAAGGATCAACAGGTTTTTGATCCATTGGGAAGGGCGGAGGGAAAGGAGCCAAGCTTTGACCATGGCAATATCTTATCATGGAATGCGGCGGAGAATGGCGTAAAAAAAGGCGAATCGCTGGTATGATATGGGTTGATTAAGATATTAAGGACGACAAGGTAATGGCGAATCAAACCGTGCGGTTGGATATACTGATGGTGGAAAAGGGTTTGGTGGAAAGCCGCAGCCTTGCCCAGCGGTTGGTAATGGCTGGCGAGGTGCGGGTGAACGGCCAGGTACAAATCAAGCCTGGGGTGCGCGTAGCCAAGGACGTGGAGGTTCATATTGATGCGGCTCCGCGGTTTGTATCAAGAGGCGGAGACAAATTGGAACCCGCCTTGCTTGCTTTTAACTGCACCAACTTACAGGGTGTAATCTGTGCTGACGTGGGGGCGTCGACAGGAGGATTTACGGATTGTCTTTTACAATACGGCGCAAGCCAGGTGTTTGCCATTGATGTCGGTTATGGCATCCTGCATTGGAAACTGCGCACCGACCCTCGTGTGATTGTGATGGAGCGCACCAACGCACGTTATGTAGAGGTATTACCGCAACCTGTAACATTGGTAACCATCGATGCTTCCTTCATCTCACTGCGCATCTTGCTTCCGGTCGTTAAAGGATGGTTTGGAGCAGACGGTGGATCTGTGATCGCGTTGATTAAACCCCAATTTGAAGCGGGAAAAAAAGACGCCGCCAGGAACGATGGCGTAATCCGTGATGCTGCTGTACATGTCCGGGTTCTTCGGGAGCTGGCCGTATTTGTGGAAGAAATTGGGTTTTCCATTGGGGGATTACTGCAGTCACCGGTCAAAGGCCCAAAAGGGAACATCGAATTCCTTATTCTTCTGCACTCAGCGCCAGGGTTGGCTTCGATCGATATACAACAACAGATCGAGATGCTTTTCCCATGTCTGTAGATGATGAATGCCTGATGGCACAGGTTTTTGATTCTGCGTCTATGTCAGGTTCGATAATCAGGGTAAAATTAGCAGGATAATAAGACGGAAATACCTGTTTTACAGGTACTGATAAGGCATTCAGAATGACAACCCATATTCGTAATTTTTGCATTATTGCCCACATTGATCACGGAAAATCAACCCTGGCAGACCGGCTTTTGCAACTCACAGGCACCATTTCTGACCGTGAGATGAAGGAGCAGGTGCTCGATAGCATGGACCTGGAGCGTGAGAAAGGGGTAACGATAAAAGCCTCTGCTGTGCGGATGGTATACACCGCGAAAGACGGCAATGAATATCACCTCAATTTGATCGATACACCAGGGCATGTTGATTTCAGTTATGAGGTCAGTCGAGCTTTGGCAGCCTGTGAAGGCGCATTATTGATCGTGGACGCATCCCAGGGGATCGAAGCGCAAACGCTGGCAAATTTGTACCTTGCTTTAGAAGCCGATCTGACGATCATCCCGGTTATCAATAAGATTGACCTGATTTCTGCAAGGCCAGATGAGGTTGCTGAAGAAATCAGCAATCTGCTGGGCTGTGATCCGGACACCGTTTTGCGGATTTCTGCCAAAGAAGGCTTACATGTGGACCAAGTACTGGAAGCAATTGTCACCCAGGTTCCCCCGCCGCATGGACGGCAGGATGAGCCACTGAAGGCATTGGTCTTTGATTCTCATTATGATTCATACAAGGGCACTGTTGCATATGTGCGTGTTGTGGAAGGGCAACTCAATGCACAGGACACACTCCTCGCAATGTCAACCAATATAGTCATCAGACCGGTAGAAATCGGATATTTCTCCCCGGTGATGAAACCCACAGACTTGCTTGATAATGCCGAAGTAGGTTATATTGCCACTGGCCTGAAGTCAGTTTCTGAATGCCGGGTTGGTGATACGATCACCTCGGTGAAAAATCCGGCTGCGGAGAAATTACCCGGATATCAGCAGGCAAAGCCGATGGTCTACGCCGGCATCTACCCGGTGGAAGGGGAAGATTACCTTGATCTGAAGGATGCCCTTGGCAAGCTTCAGATGAATGATGCATCCCTGGTGTACGAACCGGAAACATCGCAGGCATTAAATTTCGGTTTTCGATGTGGTTTCCTGGGATTATTCCACATGGAAATTATCCAGGAACGTATTGAACGGGAATATGATCTGGATATCGTCATCACCGCCCCCTCGGTCGAATATGAGGTAGTGCTGCGTACGGGTGAAACCATATTAGTGGATTCACCCGCAGATTTGCCTGAGGAGGGCGATATTGTTGAAATCCGTGAACCATGGATGCGGCTGCAAATTTTCACACCCACTGATTTCTACGGAACGGTTATGGAACTCGCAACCAAACGTCGTGGAATTTTTGTTGAACAGGAATATCCAGCGCCAAACCGGGTTCAGTTGGTGTATGAAATTCCGCTCTCTGAATTGATTGTAGATTTCTTCGATGACTTAAAGACACGTACCCGTGGGTATGCCTCCATGGATTATTCCTTTGGTGAATATCGTCCCGGCGATCTTGTTAAGCTGGAAATCCTGGTTGGCGGAGATCCCGTGGATGCGCTGGCGACGATTGTTCACCGCGAAGATGCCTATCATCGCGGTCAGGCTCTCGTCAGTAAACTTAAAGAATTAATTCCTCGGCAGTTGTTTGATGTTGCCATTCAGGCTTACTCTACCGGTCGGGTTATCTCCCGAGCGAATGTGAAAGCGCTTCGCAAAGACGTTTTAGCAAAATGTTATGGTGGTGACATTACCCGCAAGAAAAAACTGCTGGAAAAGCAGAAAAAAGGCAAAAAGCGAATGAAAATGGTGGGGAATGTAGAGATACCCCAGGAAGCGTTCATGGCGGTCCTCAAGTTGGAGGACAAGTGAGACAACAACAAAACCTTTTTACAGACAACCTGCTGCGATGGCTTCCAGGGGTGGTGATATCGCTTGGTGCAATAGTATTCCTTCTATTCTGGGTAGATTGGGTCAGCTTTGGGGAAGCGTTGGCGATGTTTCGTATAACATCCATCCTGATACTGTTTCTGGTGGCGATGGTGGCTATGTTGTTCCGTTCGCTTGCATGGCAGATGTTGTTAAACAGAGAAGTGAAATTAATCGATTGTTACCTGTTGGAAAGTGTTGGATACTTACTGAATAATTTTTTGCCCTTGCGGTTGGGAGAATTAGGCCGTTCGATCTTGATGGGCCAGCAGACCAGGCGGGGAACAATGTATACCCTGTCATCGGTGGGGATTGAACGCACAATGGATATGGGTTTTGCTGCATTAACGCTTCTGATTTCGCTTCCCTTACTCAGCAATGTGGGATGGTCATCGCTGACACCCGTCTACACGATTGCGGTTGTTTCTGTTGTGTTGGGAACGATCTACATCATATCCAGGAAGCAGGTGCAGGTTGAGGCCTGGTTGGGTCGTTTTACAGCCACAAAGCCATGGTTTTCAAAAACACTTTACCCCTTAATGGTTTCGCTGGTGCAGGGAACAACTGTGTTTGCGAGAGGGCGGGTGCTTTTACTCACCACAACCTACTTAATGCTGGCCTGGCTGGGATATTACTTGAATTTCTATATCGTGATTCGTACCATCGCCCCTGAAGCGCCTTTCTGGTGGGCGTTGGTGGTGAATGGAATTGTTTCACTGGGAATTGCGATCCCTTCAGCGCCGGGAAGTATAGGCGTTTGGGAAGCCAGTTTTGTGGCAGGATTGGCATTGTTCGGAATTAACGAAGGCCATGGAATTGCTGCCGCGGTGGTACTCCACCTGATGAATTACCTGCTAACAGGGGTGCTGGGTTTGATCGGCCTGGCCAGGTTTGGCAGTTCCTTTTCAGCGATCTTCCGGGAGCTGTCTTTTCGCAAAAAAGAAATTGAGACAAATGGGTAAGGAGAGGCAGATCATATGGCAAAAAAGTACCTGATTACAGGGGGGGCAGGATTCATAGGCTCCAATTATGCAGCGCGGTTAATTGAGCGCGGTGAGATTGTTACAGTGTACGATAATCTTTCCCGCACAGGGACCATCAGAAACCTGGAATGGTTGAGATCAGAATATGGTAACGACTCATTCCAATTCTTTCAGAGTGATATCCGGGATGCCAACACGCTGGAAATGGCAGCAAAAAATAAGGATGTGATCGTCCACCTGGCGGGTCAGGTGGCCGTGACGACTTCAGTGATTAATCCTCGGGAAGATTTCGAAATTAACGCGTTGGGGACGTTCAATGTTCTCGAAGCTGCCCGAAAAACAGGTCAGCAGCCTGTCGTGATTTATGCTTCCACCAATAAAGTGTATGGCGGCATGGAACAAGTTCGCGTAGCCGAAGGTGATGCGGCTTATTATTATCAAGATTATCCTTTGGGGATAGCCGAAACGCATCCCCTGGACTTTCATTCGCCCTATGGTTGTTCCAAAGGGGCTGGTGACCAATATGTTCGCGATTACGCACGCATTTACCAACTGCCAACAGTTGTTATGCGCCAAAGTTGCATCTATGGTACCCGGCAATTTGGGATCGAGGACCAGGGATGGGTGGCATGGTTCGTGATCGCAGCCTTGACGGGAAAACCGATTTCGATCTATGGAAATGGAAAACAAGTCAGGGATGTGTTGTTTGTTGATGACTTGTTGAACGCCTATGACGCCGCCATTAACAATATCAATACCAGTGCGGGTGAAGTGTTCAATGTGGGCGGTGGTCCAAAAAACACCATGTCGATATGGGTTGAGTTCAGCCAGTTTCTTTCGGATCTGGCAGGTCGGCCAATTCCTGTCAGCTACCATCCATGGCGGCCGGGAGACCAGAAGATTTACGTATCCGATATCCGCAAAGCAAACGCGGTGTTGGGCTGGACACCACACATTGATGTTAAAAATGGTCTCTTGCGGTTGTTCCAATGGGCAACCGAACATCAATATTTATTCTCTGCGGAGAATTGAAATGCGGATACTGGTTGTCCTCACATACTATCGACCGCATACAAGCGGGTTGACCATATATGCCGAACGGTTATGCAAAGCACTCGCCAACCGGGGACATCAGGTTACAGTTCTCACGTCGCAGTTTGATCCCGCAACACCCGCAGAAGAAATGGTGGATGGCGTCCATATCATCCGCGTACCTGTGGCATTCCGTGTCAGCAAAGGGGTCATTATGCCTTCTTTTGGCCGCGTTGCCACCAGGTTGGTGCGAACGCATGATGTGATCCAGTTACATCTTCCCCAATTTGATGCAGCAGGTGTTGCCTTACGGGGCCGATTATGGCGGAAACCGACGGTGATCACCTATCATTGTGATCTGGATATGCCCCCAGGTTTTCTCAGCCGATTGGCGAACCTGGCGATTTACGTGATGAACCGGCTGGCCGCTTTTTTTACGCATGGGTTTGTTGCGTATACTGACGATTTCGCAAATAATTCTCCTTTTTTAAAGGCAAATTTGAGCAAAGTTACCGTGATCCAACCACCGGTAGTCATGCCAGAGGCCGATCCTGTTGCTGTGACCGGGTTTGGTGTACAACATCATGTCCGGGAACATTACCCGGTGATCGGCATGGCGACACGTTTCGCGTCTGAAAAAGGCGTTGAGATCCTGCTGGATGCGCTTCCAGATGTAATTTCACAATTTCCCCAATGCAAGGTGCTATATGCCGGTACCTACCAGAACGTCATGGGCGAGGAGGCTTATTTTCAAAAGTTACTGCCTGTGATTCAGCATTACCAGTCTCTTGGTCAGTGGACATTTCTGGGCAACCTGTCGCCTGCAGATATGGTTTCCTTCTACCAGAACCTTGATATTCTGGTGGTTCCCAGTTTGAATTCCACAGAATCCTTTGGTCTGGTTCAGATTGAGGCAATGATCAATGGAACGCCCTGTATCGCTTCTGCACTGCCTGGGGTGAGGCAACCTGTACTGCGCCATGGAATGGGAAAGGTAGTTCCCATTGGTGATGCCAAAGCACTTGCCGCTGCAGTTGTTGAGATCGCAGAGAACAAAGCTTCATACATTCAACCCGCTGAACCGATCCGGGATTTCTACAGGCCAGATCAGGTGGCAGAACAATATGAGGCATTATTTCAGCGGATAAATGAACAGATTGGGAGAAAGCATTGATGCCTGTTGATTTCCTTTTGCGCAATTTGCGTGATTTGCCCTATTTTCGCGGTTTCTTGCGAGCGATTGAGTCGCGGTTTTACCAGGAATTTGAACTGGACTCCCCGGTTCTGGATATGGGCTGCGGTGATGGGCAATTCGTTACGGTCACTTTTGATAAAAAAATTGATATAGGCATTGATCCCTGGGCAGCGCCGGTTCGAGAAGCACAAGAACGGGGAGGCTATCATCTTGTCATCCAGGGGGATGGCGCACACATCCCGGTAGCGGATGGCTATTTCGCCAATGTGTTCAGCAATTCTGTTTTGGAACACATACCAGACCTTGATCCGGTGATCAATGAAATCCACCGGGTGGTCAAGGAAGATGGCATGTTCCTGTTTTGTGTTCCCAACCATCAATTTTTGGGTAATTTAAGTATCTCAACGATGTTCGACCGGCTTCACCTTCGGCGCATTGCGGATGCATATCGAAAATTTTTCAATGCCATATCACGTCATCACCACTGCGATTCGCCCGAGGTTTGGCAGGAACGGTTGGCGACTTCTGGTTTCCAGGTAATCCGTTGGTGGCATTACTTTTCACCGAGAGCGCTGCACATACTCGAGTGGGGACATTACTTTGGTATTCCATCATGGATAATTCATGCCATCACCGGAAATTGGATTTTGGTTAAACAACCCTGGAACCTTGCCTTAACAAAGAGATTGGTTCAGCCTTATTATGATGAGGATTCCTATCACCAGCCGAATGGTTCCTATACATTCTACGTTGCCCGTAAAACGAAGGCGTAAGATCTTTTGGTAATTGCCTTTGACTTATGCGAAAATATAGTATTGTTGACCTCAAGGATGAAGTACACAAGCAGAAAGGTACAGGAATGTCTGATCAACAAGAACCCAGTGTCCTGGATTTCTTCTTATCGAAAATCCAGTTCTGGAAGAAGAGCAGCATGGATTTCTCCCAGTATCTTGGCGATGAACGGCAAGTCACCACAGGTGACTTGCCAGAAGTAGTGTCTGATGTTCAGATCGAAACGATCATCAACCAGTCGATACAATCAGGTGTAAGCCAATCAATCCGCAGTGAGGTGGAAATCCAGGTCCCAGATTCTGTATCTGGTATCAATGATGTTGAAGTAACCAGCCAAACAACAACAACCGGGCAGAAACGAGGCGAGGAAAAAATCCAGAGGCAATTTCCCTGGAAGTTATTGGTAGGAATCGTTCTGGCTCTCAGCGGGCAGGTGATGTTCGAAGCAACAAAAGAGAACCTATTCGTCTCTCTCTTTTTATATGGAACATCAGCCATTCTAACCCTCTGGGCTTTGCTTAACCGTGAACTTCCAGTTTTTCAGAATCCGGAGCCTGGTGCTACCGTCCTTTCTGTCCGAATGCGGGAGGTGCCGTTTCTAATCAGCATCCCGATGCTTCTTGGCGCACTGGTTGCGTTCGGTGGGCAGCGATTTACGGCATTGAATTTGTTCCTGTGGCTGGGGGGTGTTGCTTTGATGGTGGCAGGTTTATGGAATCTTCCTGAAGCTGGCAGGCTGAAGATTCAAGTGAAACAAGCATGGCAAACGATAACCAGACCTGTGCATCCTATACATGTTACCCGCTGGCAAATATTAATGATCCTTGTGGCGTTGATTGTGGTTTTCTACCGAACCTACCTGCTTGATGTCGTGCCAGGAGAAATGTTCTCTGACCACGCAGAAAAACTACTCGATGTGCAGGATGTGATCGAAGGCCAATTCAATACATTTTTCCCGCGTAATACAGGAAGGGAAGCATTTCAGATGTACCTGACTGCGACCGTGGTGAAGCTGTTCGGGACAGGATTTTCTTTTCTGAGTTTAAAAATTGGCACAGTTCTCTGCGGCCTTTTAATGCTGCCCTATGTGTATTTGCTGGGTAAAGAGATTGGAAACCGATGGGTGGGGCTTTTCGCGGTATTTTTTATCGGGATTGCCTATTGGCCGAATGTGATCTCGCGTGTTGGCTTAAGGTATATTTTGTATGCGGCATTTGCTGCGCCAACGTTGTTTTATCTGGTTCGTGGGCTGCGGAATTCACAACGGAATGATTTTGTTTTAAGCGGGATTTTCCTGGGAATCGGCTTGCACGGGTATAGCTCGTTCCGGTTTGTTCCGATTGTTGTGGTGGTTGGTGCTGGTATCTACTGGCTCCATCACATTCGCACCAGGCAAATCCGTCGAAATGCATGGATCGCACTATTGGTCATTGCGATTGTTTCTTTGGCAATATTTTTACCTTTGCTTCGCTATTGGATCAGTTATCCGGACATGTTCTCTTACCGGATGGCTACCCGGTTAGGAACTGCTGAGGCTGATTATCCGGGCAACCCTGTTCTGATCTTTTTGGATAACTTTGTAAAAGCAAACCTGATGTTTTTCGACAACAATGGCAGTGTTTGGGTTCATTCCATTCCAGACCGCCCGGCTTTGGATGCTGTTTCAGCAGTTTTTTACTTTTTCGGGTTGATCCTGGTCGTGGTACGCTACATACGGCATAAAAGCTGGACGGATTTGTTCCTGTTGGTATCCATTCCATTACTGCTGATGCCATCCATCCTTTCCATCGCCTTTCCACTTGAAAATCCATGCTTGAACCGGACATCTGCAGCGATGGTGCCGGTATTTCTCGTGGTCGGGGTGGGTGTTGAGGGTGTGATGCGAGCAATTAATGATCGACTTGCAAAAAATAATTTATCAGTTTTTGTTGTCGCCCTGGTGCTGGGCCTGATGTTCGTTTCAGCGAATGCCAATTATGACCTTGTCTTTCATCAATATCAGGAACGATTTTTAAAAGGTGCGTGGAATACCAGTGACATGGGAGAAGTCATCGAAGGATTTTCGAATTCGTTTGGCGAACCTGATCATGCTTTTGTTATCCCATACCCGTATTGGGTCGACACCAGGCTGGTAGGGATCAATGCTGGATACCCGCGTAAGGATTATGCGTTATGGGTTCAGGATATTCCGACAACCACGGCAATTACCGGACCCAAGTTGTTTATCTTCAATACCAATGATGCGGAAGCGATGGCGACATTACAAGCCACGTATCCTGATGGCGTGTTGAAACGCCATTTGGATTCTATCGAAGGCAAAGATTTCTACATTTATCTGGCGTACAGTCAGGAATAGTTCATCCAAGGAAAAGTGGTGCAGCAAATGAGTGATTTGGAAATGACAAATAATCCTGAGACGAACCAAACAAACAGTCAGCACAGACACACCAACAAGCTGCAATGGTTATGGTTGATCGTATTGGCTGCGGTTGTGATCGGTGGGGCAGCGCTTCGCTTCGTCGGCATGAAATGGGATGAGGACCAGTATCTGCATCCTGACGAACGGTTTTTGATGTTTGTGGTTTCCTCCATTCGCCCGAATGAAGAACCAGGAAATTTTTTCAACACCCAGGTTTCAACAATGAACCCGGAAAATGTGGGTTATACATTTTATGTTTACGGCACATTGCCTTTGTTTATAACGCGGTTTGTCGCCAGCCAGCTGGGTGAAAGCGGTTGGGATATTTATATCGTTGGTCGGTATTTGTCGGCGTTTTTTGATGTCCTGACAATCTTAATCACATATCTCATCGGTAAACGGTTGTTTAAATTCACCGCCATCGGCGTCATGGCGGCTGCTTTTTATGCCTTCGCTGTTCTCCCCATTCAATTATCCCACTACTTTACAGTAGATATCCAGGCGAATTTTTTCAGTATGGCTGCACTTTACTTTGCTGTACTGGTGATGACACAACCAGGGATTGATCTTTCAATGAAAGATAAGAAAGACCTGGAAGACAATATTTCCGACCAACAACCTCAAAATGCGCCTGATGAAGGTTTTTGGCTGGGTATTGCGGTGAAATATTGGGATAGAGTATTGCCGTATGTCGCATTCGGAATTGCCTTTGGGATGGCAATGGCCTGCAAGATCAGCGCCCTGCCAATTGCTGGGCTGGTGGCGGCAGCGGCTGGGATCCGGTGGCTGCAATTGCCGAGTGAGACCCGTCGACTTGAGGGGAGCATCATGATGCGGCACCTCGTTGTTGCTGGTGTCGTGAGTATCATCGTTTTCAGAATCTGCCAGCCGTATGCATTTGAGGGACCTGGGTTTTTCGGTTTTGTTCCCAACCAGGAGTGGATTAATGATCTACGCAGCCTGAGCGGGCAAAGCAAAGGAGAAGTTGATTTTCCGCCAGCCCTGCAATGGTCGCGCCGGCCTTTAAGCTTCGGATTTACGAATCTCACCATTTGGGGGCTGGGGCTTCCATTGGGGATTCTGGCCTGGGCTGGTTTTCTCCTGATGTTGTGGCGGATGATAAAGGGTAGATGGTATGAACATTTACTACTGTGGGGGTGGACGGCGGTCTATTTCACCTGGCAATTGACGAATTTCACCAGCAGCATGCGTTACTTCATGCAAATCTATAGTCCTTTATGTATTATAGGGGCCTGGTTGGTGGTTGACCTGTGGAAACTTAAGGGGAAACGGGAACTCCGGATTATTCGTTGGAACCAGGTTCTGGCCGCAGTGTTGGGCGTTGTAGTGATCGTGGCGACTGCTGGCTGGGGTTTTGCCTTTTCCCGCATTTATACGCGTTCGGTAACACGCGTGGAAGCCTCCCGTTGGTATTACCAGAATATTGAAGGGCCAGTCAACGTCAAAATTCAAACTGACAACGGTGAGAGGCAGCAAATCCTGCCTTATGAACCTGGCCGAGTAATCACTGGCGAATTGCCATTGGTCTATCAATGGCAGCCTGCTGTGAGCGGAGCAGTAGCCAGAATCAGTTTTGATCATGTGCGTTATGAAGGCATGACTGGTGGTATGCATGCCATCAAAGTTGTAATCAGTACTGATCCTGGTGGGAGCAATGTCATTGGCTTTGGCGAGTTATATTCAGAAATGACAACGATCAATGACAGCAGGGGGGATGCCCAACTGGTTCCTTTGCTGCAACAGGCTGAAGTGACCCCGGGGCAAACGTATTACCTGGTCATACGTTCAGAATCAGCTGATGCGATGCTGAAGGTAACCGGTTCCATTGGACTTGAAATCAGGGAACAGATCACCAGCCAAGTACGTTGGCACTACCTGCCTGAAGCAGTTGAGCAAATCACTCAGCAGTCGCCAAGAACTTACACACTGATACCCAAGTGGACGGGAACATTGGACCGGATCACGGTTCCACATATTTCCGATGTGGCGGGTTCGGATAATGATAAATTGCTCCAGCTTACCATCCGGGATTACCGCCTGACAAAGCTGGGGACCAGTATGATCGTTAATGCCTTCCCGCCCGAGCCAGATGGACGGGGTGACAGGTTCGAATTGGTGTTTCCAGAACCTGTCAAGGTCGAAGAGGGTGAGGTGTATACCCTTGAGTTCCAGCTGGAAGGTGAGGGTGGGGTGGCCTTTTGGGGCAATGTTCAGGCCAACGAAAGCTCCTGGGATGATGTGGTACCACAGCGGATGGATGGGTATGACCCATTCAATAATTTTGATGGTGTCTTTAGGTCTGACCTGAACTTTGAGATGTATTGGGATGATAACGAAAGCAAGCGTGACCGGTTCCTGCGGATTTTGGACGAAGCTGATATCATCATGATCACATCCAACCGGCAATGGGGTACCACCACCCGCGTACCTGAGCGATACCCGATGACGACCCTCTATTACCGGGAACTGATCGGCTGCCCAATGGACGAGGATATCCTGGTTTGTTATGCGAATGCGAAACCTGGAATGTACTCTGGAAATTTGGGATTCGAGTTAATCAAGGTATTCCAATCAAACCCCAACCTGGGATCGTTTGAGATCAATGACCAACTGGCTGAAGAAGCCTTTACAGTATATGACCATCCCAAGGTGCTGATTTTTAAGAAGAGCCCGGCGTTTGATTCGGAGAAAGGACGCGCCATGTTTATGCAGGTTGATCTGGATCGGGTGATTCACCAGGTTCCGGCGGATGTACCCATGAAACCTGCAAACCTTCTGCTGCCCACCGACCGTTTAAATGATCAGCGTAGCGGTGGTACCTGGTCACAACTGTTTCCGCCTGAAAGTTTGCTCAACCGTTACCCCTGGTTGGCATTGCTAGTCTGGTACCTTAGTATCACAGTTTTAGGCTGGATTATTTATCCCTTCACAAGGTTGGTTTTTAATGGGTTGTATGACCGCGGATATGCAGTCTCACGCCTGGTTGGGATGCTGGTATTGGCCTGGGTCAGTTGGATGGCTGGTTCTGTGCAAATTCCTGTTACCCGTCTGACGGTTTGGATCATACTGGGTGTCATGGTTGGTATAAATGCCTGGTTGTTGGTTCGAAACCGGGAGGAAATTGTTGGAGAAGTAAGGCAAAACGCACGCCTGATCGCAACGATTGAAATGGTTGCTGTGGCTTTTTTCGTTGCCTTTCTCCTGGTGCGCCTGGGGAACCCGGATTTGTGGCACCCGTATAAAGGTGGAGAAAAACCAATGGATTTCTCCTACTGGAATGCAGTATTGAAAAGCACCACATTTCCGCCGTATGATCCATGGTTCAGCGGGGGGTTCATCAATTACTATTATTATGGATTTGTCATTGTCGGGATGCCAGTGAAAGCTCTTGGGATTATGCCATCTGTGGCTTACAACCTGGTGCTGCCCACGCTGTTTAGCCTGTTTGCATTGGCCGCCTTCAGCCTGGTGTATCACTTGTTGCGCTTCCTTCCTTCGAAAATTGAGCCGAACTCGGAAAAATGGAGTCCCCGCATTCCAATCATCGGCGGTATTTTTGGCGCTGTGTTGACATTGGTGATCGGAAACCTGGGGACCATCCGAATGTTTATGAATGGATTTATCCGGCTGGGTGGTGTAGTAGACACCGCGAATGCGAGTTTTTCAGACTTATTGGCAGCCTTTTTCCGGGGAATACCTGAATTATTTCGTGGCAATGTTTTTCCTTTTTATCCAGGAGATTGGTACTGGATTCCCAGCCGCACGATACCAAATGAACCAATCACAGAATTTCCTTACTTCACGTTTTTATATGCAGATTTGCATGCCCATCTACTGGCTCTTCCCATCACACTGTTGGTGCTGGTGTGGTGCGTTTCATTTTTACGGGGGCAATGGAAGGAAAATGGCCGGGTTGTGTGGGGACGTCTCGTTTCCAGCCTGATTTTTGGCTCGTTGGCTATAGGAGCACTCCGTCCGACCAATACGTGGGATTTACCGGTTTATCTGATCCTGGCTGTCATTGTCGTCGCTTACAGCATGTTTCAACACCTGGAACTGGCTGAGCTGGTCAAAAACCGCGGGAACAAGAAGGCACTGCTGACGGCGGCAATCGCCATCGGAAGCGTGGTATTACTGGTTTTTCTGGCATTCGCGATGTACCAGCCATTTGCGGATTGGTATGGACAGGGATACAACTCCATCAAATATTGGGGGCAGGATACAACACCCATTTCTTCTTATGTCACCCATTGGGGAATCTTCTTGTTCATCCTTTTGATATGGCTCGGATACGAGAGCTATGTTTGGATGGCCGTCACACCGGTTTCTGCGTTGAAGAAACTGAAAAAATTCCAGTCTTGGCTTGCGGTTTGCGCTGCAGTGCTTGTGGTTATCCTGATTGTGTTATTTGTGTTAAAGGTTCATATTGGTTGGATTGCATTATTGATGGCAGCCTGGGCGGGGATTTTGTTGCTCCGGCCGGACCAGCCCGATTTGAAACGGTTGGTTTTGTTCCTGATGGGCACCGGACTGGTATTAACCCTTGCGGTAGAAGTGATCGTGCTGGAAGGCGATATCGGCAGGATGAATACAGTCTTCAAATTTTATTTGCAAGCCTGGGTGCTGTTAGCAATCGCGTCCGCTGCTGGATTGGGATGGATGATTCCGGTAATGGCAGAGAAAATGCCAAAAGAGTGGTATCGAGTTTTCCAGGCTGTATTAATCGCCTTGTTGTTTTGTGGCGCATTGTATCCCATAATGGCCAGCCGTGATAAAATCACCGATCGTATGGCCAAAGATGCTCCTCATGTGTTGGATGGTATGGCCTACATGCAGTATGCGGAATACAACGATCAAGGGGAAGTATACTCACTCGCTGAAGATTATGCGGCGATCCAATGGATGCAAGAGAATGTGCAGGGTTCTCCTGTGATTATGGAAGGGAACACTGTGGAATATCGATGGGGCAACCGTTATACCATTTATACCGGACTGCCATCTGTGGTTGGTTGGAATTGGCATCAACGACAGCAAAGGACTGTCACCCCATCCACATGGGTAACTGACCGCGTGGATGATATCAACTTGTTCTATAACACCACCGATATCGAAACCGCACGGGATTTGTTGGCAAAGTATGATGTAGGTTATATCGTAGTGGGACGTATGGAACAGGTGTATTACATGGATGATGGATTACGCAAGTTCCAGCGTCTGGAGGGAGATCTTTGGGAGGTTGTGTTCCAGCAAGGGCAGACTTCCATTTACAAGGTGCTACAATAAGGCCAGGAGCTGAAAGAGACGATGGGTTCATTTCTTATCTGGTATTTGTGGGTAACAGCAGCAGGATTGATTGGTTTCCCAATTACATTCCGGTTATTGCGCCATCTGCCTGACCGCGGGTATGCTTTGGCACGGGTTTTTGCCTTACTCGTGTGGGGTTACCTGTTCTGGATGATGGCTGTATTGGGTGTGGCCCAGAATGACCTCGGCGGTGTGATTCTGGCATTTGCTCTGTTGCTTGGGGCGAGTTTATATAGCCTGAAAGGACAATGGGAAGACATCAGGACTTATTTCATTCAAAATTGGCGGATGGTTGCTGGTGTTGAACTGGTATTCCTGGTTTTCTTCGCTTTCTGGGCAATTGTCCGGGCTGCAAATCCTGCTTTGATTGGTACGGAAAAACCGATGGAATTGGCATTCATCAATTCGATCCTGAAATCGCCTGGATTCCCACCTGGCGATCCATGGTTATCGGGTTATGCGATATCCTACTATTATTTTGGATATGTGATTGTCTCGATCCTGATTCGAGTCACAGGCGTCAGTTCTACAGTGGGTTTCAACCTCATGATAGCCCTACTGTTCGGATTGGTAGCTGTATCAGCATATGGCGTTCTCAATAACCTTCTGCACCTGCACCGAAAAAGTGATGATCCCATTGGGAAACGCTTCAATCTTCAAGCCTTGCTGGCACCGATTTTTGTGCTGCTGGTCAGTAACCTTGGGGGATTAATGGAAATGCTGCACGCCCGTGGGGTTGGTTGGAAAGCTGTCCCCGATGGCTCTTTGGCCAGCCATTTTTGGACCTGGCTGGCAATACCGGAATGGTCTCAACCCCCAAAAACACCGTTCGGTTGGGTACCCAATCGGGCCGGTTATGGGTATTGGTGGTGGCGCTCATCACGTGTAGTGCAGGATTTTCGCATGAATGGGGATTGGGTGGAAATTATTGATGAATTTCCGCACTTTTCATACATCCTCGCCGATATGCACCCACATGTACTGGCCATGCCGTTTGTCCTGCTGGCGGTAGGAGTGATCCTGAATATCTATCTGGCTGGCGTGAATAGTGCCGAGAACCGGATCAGTGTCCTTGAATGGGCACGGATGAAATTAACTCCTGTTCGAAATCTCACTGATCTGCCTGGGAAACCATCGTTGTTTATCGGGCATTGGTTGAGAGAGCCGGTCTTCTGGATGGCAGTGCTTGTTACCGGCGGGATTGCCTTTATGAATACCTGGGACTTTCCAATTTATGTTGGACTGCTGGCGTTGGCAGTCACCTTGCGGCAATACCAGATGTATGGTTGGTCAATAAGACGCCTGGTTGAGTTTCTGGAAACAGGTTTGTTGGCGGGCATCCTTTCAGTATTGTTATATATTCCTTACTATGCCGGCTTTGGTTCACAGGCAGGTGGATTTCTTCCCAGCCTGGGGTTCTTCACCAAAGGTGTCTACTTCTGGATCATGTTCGGGACACTGCTGATACCGCAGCTGGTATTTTTAATCTGGCAATCCACTGGGAAGCGAACTGGGTTCCGGATTGGCCCTGCATGGAAAATCACTGCGGTCCTGGTGTTGGGTGGATGGTTGTTCTCTTACTTGTATGCCCTTTTGTTCTTCATCGCCAGTGCCCTATTTGCGTCTGACAAGATTAACCAATTTATCTGGTTGATTTTAAATGTGCAGCGCAGCAGTTCGCACCAGGAATTATTGGTGGGATCACTGGTAGATCGGCTGGAATCACCAGTCACCATTCTAACAATCGGGCTTCTATTTACCCTGGTATGGGGTTTGTTGGCAGGACAATTCAACCAAAAAGTGGATGTAAAAGTAAAAAACATGGACCGTACCCGGTCAATGGGCTTCTTTTTGCTGTTGGTGTTGTTGGGGGCAGGACTGGTATTTGTGCCTGAATTCATCTATCTGCGGGATCAATTTGGCACACGCATGAATACGATTTTTAAATTCTATTACCAGGCCTGGATCCTGTGGGGCATTGCTGCCAGTTATGCGATTGTTGTGTTGTGGCATGAGGCGAAGAGCGGATGGGCCATTGCAGCGAGACTGGTAACCGCCGTTACCCTTCTGGCTGGATTAATTTATCCGGTATTTGCGATCTGGGAAACCACCAAGGGATTTTCTCCTATTCGGTATGATGAGAACCAGGAACAAGTTACGGATTGGACCCTGGATGGAGCCGCGTACCGGTATCGCAATGATCCTGATGAGATGGCGGCGATTGACTGGTTAAGAGATGCCCCATATGGCGTGGTTGCAGAGGCTGTAGGCGGGAGTTATTCAGAATATGCGCGGGTGTCCACCTATTCGGGCCAACCTGCTGTGTTGGGTTGGCCAGGCCATGAAAGCCAATGGCGTGGCAGTGAAAACGAGAAAGGAACCAGAGAAAGTGACATGGAAACGCTCTTCCGCAGCAAAACATGGGAAGATGTGCAGATGATATTGGAGCGGTATGATATCCGTTATGTCTTCTGGGGAAGCCTTGAACGATATGCTTATAATGCTGCCACCAATGTGTTCGATCAATACCTTATTCCAGTATATCAAGGTTCAGGAACGATCATTTATGAGTATCAACCCTAATTTGAATGCGGTACCAGCCGCCAACCTGCCGTCTTCCACCAAATTATCCTTACAAACGTGGATGATTCTGGTGGTATTGGTCGCGGGATTTCTTCGATTTTATCAATTGGGCCAATCTCCTCTTGACAATGGTGAAGCCTTAATCGCCCTGGATGCCATCAATACGGGGGAAATTCGTGGCGACACTTTACCCACATTAATTACCAGCGTGTTATTCTGGTTTATGGAAGACAGCAATGGCTTGGCTCGTGCCGCTTCTGCACTGGCTGGTACCTGCCTCGTTTTAATACCGCTTGGTTTCAGAAAGTATTTGGATGATATTGGTGTAATCATACTTGCTGCTGGACTGGCACTTGAACCGAGCCTGGTGGCGATGTCACGTATGGCCGATGGCAGAATCTTTTCTGTGCTCTTTTTCTGCGCAGCGGCGATGTTTTTGGTGCATCAACGATACTTGTTAACGGGAATGTGTCTCGGCATTTTTCTGTTATCGGGCAAATCTGTGGGGTTTATTGGTATTTTACTGCTGCTAACCTGCGTGTGGACGTGGATAGCTGAAGGTCGTGGCAGTAATTGGCTGCATGACATGAAACAAAAGGGAACACCTGGGTTATTGCCAGGCTTAGTGCTTGCATTTTTCATGGTTGGTTCTCTCTTCGGGTTGCGGGTGAATGGTATCAGTGCTGCAGCCGCAGGCTGGTTGGAATTTTTTAAAGGGTGGATCAACATCAACGGTAACTCATCGATACCTGAAAGTGGTATCGCTCTGTTGGTTTATGGATTCCTACCACTAATGCTGGGTGTATGGGGGATGGTACTTGCCCTAAAAAGGAAAGAACATCTGCTGTTGACACGTTTTCTTGTTCGTTGGCTTGTCATCGCCCTGGGAATCTATATGCTCTATCCGGGACGGCAAACATCTGACCTGATTTGGATTTTGCTGCCGTTATGGTGGTTTACAGCCTATTTTGGGAGTAGAATCCAATTCAAACGCGAGGATTGGAATTGGGTCAACGCAGGAAGCGGGGCTTTCCTATTCGTTTTATTGTGCTTTAGTCACCTAAATTGGGCCGGCGCTTTGAATGACACATATGATCCTCAGAAAGTCATCTTGCGTTGGGCTGTGATCGGCGGTTCTGTTTTATTAATCTTGCTGCTGTTTGTGTTCATTGGATATGGATGGGGAACCAGGCAATCCATTGTTAGCGGTACAACAGCAATCGTGGTGTACTTGTTGGTGTTCCAGCTGGCTGGCGGTAGTTGGAAGAGCACGGGTAATGGCCCAGGTGGCATTGGGGTCGAACTTTGGCAAGCCGAATCGAATCCTGCACAGCTAGAATTAATGATAACAACCCTGGACCAATTGGGTGAGTTCTCTCACGGAGATTCCCAATTTCTTGAGGTCGTGCTGGTGGGTCTTGGTGACGAGCCAGCGTTGGTATGGGGGTTGCGGAATTTTGTTCTCGAACAACGTTCCGCGTTCCTTCCTGGGCAATCTCCAGAGGTTGTCATTACTCGAAGTACTGAAGGTGAAACCTGGGGAGATAGCTACCGCGGACAGGATTTTGTCTACCGTGAGCGTGTCAATTGGTCGTTGCTGTATCCAGAAGAATGGCAATCATGGATCCTTCATCGAAGTGTCCCGAAAGAACAGGAATGGATCCTTCTTTGGGCACGCACCGATTTATTTCCAGGAGAAGTCATTGAGTCCAATTCAGAACAAACTTTAATCGATTGAACCATGGAGATTGATTTGATACAAAATACAATTGCCATCGACGGTCCTGCTGCATCGGGAAAATCGACCGCTGCAGAAGCCCTGGCGAAACGACTGGATTTTTTGTATTTTGATACCGGTGTGATGTATAGAGCAGTAACCTGGGCTGTTCTCGACCAGTTGGGAGCTGTTGATGATGAAGATGCAGTATCACAGATAGCCCGTAACATCAAAATCGACGTTAATCCTGCCACTGTGGCAGATGGACGTCCTAATGATGTGCTTGTGAACGGCAGGGATATTACCTGGGAAATACGATCGGCTGCAGTGAATGCCGGCGTGTCGCCAGTATCCACTTATCCACAGGTGCGGGATGCGATGACAGTCCAACAGCGTAGAATCGGTGTAGGTGGAATGGTGGTCATGGTTGGGCGTGATATCGGGACTGTGGTGATGCCAGATGCAGAAATGAAATTTTTTATCAATGCTTCTGCCGAAGTCAGGGCACAGCGGCGTTATAAAGAAGTATTGGAAAGGGGGTTGTCGGAACGGTATGAAGATATTCTGGCATCAATTCTCTTACGCGATCAGATCGACTCAAGCAGGACCGTGGCACCGCTGCGCCCTGCCGCAGATGCCATCATCATCGATTCAGACCATCTGACTCGTGAAGAGGTGGTAATTACCTTGCTAGACTACTGGAGTAAGCGCGATGTGTGATACGATGGTCGCTTTGCCACCCGTAACCAGAGATGGCAGCCTATTATTTGCCAAGAATTCAGATCGTGACCCAAATGAGGCTCACGAAGTAATTCTGTTGCCAGCAGCAGATTACCTACCAGGGAGTTCGTTGCAGGCAACTTATCTTGAGATTCCACAGGCTTCCCATACCTATGCCGTTCTGTTATGCAAACCTTTTTGGATTTGGGGTGCAGAAATGGGAGCCAATGAACACGGGGTCGTCATCGGCAATGAAGCAGTTTTTTCCAAGGTTCCAGCGGGTAAAGAGCCAGGTCTGATCGGCATGGATTACTTACGCCTTGGGTTGGAACGAGGGGAGACAGCTGAGGACGCACTGCACGTGATCATCCAATTATTGGAACAGTATGGACAATCTGGCAACTGCGGCTTTGACCATCCCATGTATTACCATAACAGCTACCTGATTGCAGACCCGAATACTGCTTTTGTCCTCGAAACAGTTGGAAAGGAATGGGCTTATCAACAGGTTCATGATGTTTGCAGCATTTCCAACCAGATTTCGATCACAAACCAGTTTGATGGAGTATCAGAAAAGTTGGTTACGCAGGCGTTGGAAAAAGGATGGTGTGATGATGCTGCTGCGTTTCATTTTCATCGGGATTACTCTGACGCCATCTATACCCGTTTCGCCGATGGTGAACGTCGTTCTTGTGAATCGATGCAGGGATTGAAAAACCATTCTGGCGATATTTCGGTGAATACCATGTTTTCGATATTGCGTCACCACCGTAACGAAGTCCCCTCCACCTCATCCGTGTTTGGTGCAGATATCTGCATGCATGCCGGTTACGGCCCGATTCGCGGCAGTCAGACCACCGGTTCGTTGGTGGCGAATATCCGGCCAGAGGGTGCGACTTTTTGGGTGACTGCAACATCAGCGCCGTGTTCGAGTATCTTCAAGCCGGTGTGGTTTGATGCTGGCTTGCCAGACATGGGGCCCCGGCCAAAAGGGAAATTTGACCCCAAAAGTTTGTGGTGGCAGCATGAACTCCTTCACAGGATGGTGATCCAGAATTATGACGAGTGCATGGCAACGATCACCGAAGAACGGGACGCATTTGAAGAGAGCGTGATTGGTGAAATCGCGACTGTACAGTCAATGCCATCGCAGAGCAAACGAAAATTCACTGATCGGGTTTTCGCTGATGCGCTCGCATTGGAGTGCAAATGGATTGAGATGTTAATAACCGGCGAGAGAAAATCCCGGCAATTTGTGCTGCACCGCAAGGCATGGGAGACGTGGAATCGAAAAGCTGAAATTGAGTTTAAGTAGAAAGGCAACCAATGGCAAATTACCGGATATTATCGTGGAATGTGAATGGCATTCGGGCTGTGCAGCGAAAAGGAAACCTGGATGAATTGCTCAGGCTGGGAGAAGATATTCTCTGCTTCCAGGAAACCAAGGCTCAACCCGACCAACTGGACAGTGCTTTGTTGGCACCCGATGGATATCATGCGTATTACTCTTCAGCAGAGAGGAAAGGCTACAGCGGGGTGTCGCTCTTCTCAAAAAGGGAACCTGTATCACTCCAGTACGGCCTGGGTATTGACCGATTTGACCTGGAAGGCAGGACGATTATTGCTGATTACGGCGATTTCCTGCTTCTCAATCATTATTATCCCAATGGGAAAGCCTCTGATGAAAGATTGCGCTATAAAATGGATTTTTATGATGCCTGCCTGGAATTCACGAACAATCTGGTTGCGCAGGGGCGCAATGTGGTGGTTTGTGGTGATGTGAATACTGCCCATCATCCGATTGACCTGGCACGCCCGGAAGCGAATGAAACCGTTTCCGGTTTTCTGCCAATTGAACGGGAATGGATCACAAAATTCCTGGCCAACGGTTACATTGACACGTTCCGCCTGATCCATCCAGATGAGCCAGACCAATACACCTGGTGGAGTCTGCAAACGGGGGCAAGAGCAAGGAACGTCGGCTGGCGCATCGATTATTTTTTTGTCAATGAGGCATTGAAACATGCGGTCAAGGACGCATGGATCATGATGGATTTCATGGGTTCTGACCATTGTCCGATTGGCATCGAACTGGAAGTCTGAGGTGAAGGGCATCCGCTGCCAAGCCACAGATGCATTATGATAATTCAGTGTGGAAAAATTGATCAGATCGCCGATGAGGCTGGCAAATCCCGGCTGGCGATGACATCAATTCCTGTGCCGAGAGCGTCAGCCAGTACGACCTGGTTGATATGTATTGGTGCATCAAGCTGTAATTCACGCAATATCGATAACAACTCATAGATCTTTGGCTTTGGAAAAGCTGAAGCTGTGTATACCGGCACCAGCGGGTGTAAACCGTTATTGACTTTCACTGTTGTGGCAACCATACGGCGTGGATCTGTCAGTTCCTGACGGGCATATTCTTTTCCGCGCTTGCAGCCGGCGGTAATTTTTACGAAGGTATCTCCTTCGCGAATGATATCCAGCTTACAGCCTTTGGGGCAGGTGACGCAAATTAATTCGATTTCTTCTAACTGGCTCATTTTTTTACCGATTCTGCTTCATTCACGTTCAACGACATCAACAGTAATCGCACAAGCTGAATTGATGACATCGTAGTGCTTTGGTTTTAAGTCAATGCTGATCATCTCTCCGGGACGGGCGTACATTTCTGCTTTCGAGGTAATCACCTCGTCACCACATTTTACCAGAATTCGCGAAGGTGCTTCAATCGGCTGGCGAACACGAAGCTGGAGGCTGACGTCTTTTTCCGCCAGGTTATCCTTATTGATTTGTTGCGGAATCACATAGCGCACATTTTTACCTGCCGTTGTGGGAATGGAGCGTAATTCTCTGTTGCGCGTCTTGATTGCGAAAAAAGCGGCATTTTCGCCAGCCCTGAAGCCAGCCTGGGTCACCCAATCAGCCAGGTCATACACATGAACGACATTGCCTGCTGCGAAAATGCCTGGCACTGATGTTTGATAATCGTCATCCACATACGGGCCGCCAATGTTGGGGTCAATGGCGACACCGGCTTTTCGACTCAACTCATTTTCGGGAATCAGGCCCACGGAAAGCAAGAGGGTATCACAAGGAATAATTTCTTCTGTACCAGCAATCGGGTTGAACCTATCATCCACCCGGGTTGTCTCAACCGCTTCTATACGATCATTCCCGATGATGCGTTTTACCGTGTGTTGTAATTGCAGGGGGATGTCATAATCCAGGAGGCATTGCACATAATTGCGCGAGAGACCTGAAAGGAAAGGCATGATTTCTAACACCCGTTCCACATGGGCGCCTTCGAAGGTCAAACGGCGTGCCATGATCATGCCAATATCACCGGAACCCAGGATGACGATATTGTTTCCTGGCATATATCCCTCAATATTGACCCACCGTTGGGCCGTTCCTGCCGTATACACACCAGCAGGGCGGGAACCGGGCAAGCGGATTTGGGCACGGGTACGTTCCCGGCACCCCATTCCTAGCACAATTGCCCGTGCCTGAATTTCGATGATACCGGCGTACTTGTTGGTGGCAATGATCTTTCGTTGATGAGTGATATCCAACACCATCGTTTCCAGTAAAAAAACAATTCCAAGTCCTTGCGCTTCGATGATATAACGTTGAGCATATGAAGGACCAGGGAGATCTTCGCCAAGGTTTTCCATGCCAAAGCCATTGTGGATGCATTGTAACAAAATTCCACCGGGTTCAACATCACGTTCGAGGATTAATACATCCTCTGCTCCAGCTTTTTTGGCAGCTATTCCCGCCGCCACCCCGCCAGGACCGCTCCCAATCACTACCACATCGTATACTTGCTTAATCATGCTGGTTGTCCTTCCACGGTTTTGGTCTTTCGGTACAGGTATTCGGAGCCTTCACCTTTTTTTGTGATTTCCAGGGGGGATTTACCCAATTCTCGTGCAAGGATCTCCACCACCAGCGGCATATCAAAGCCACCCTGGCAGCGACCGGTTCCCAGCCAGGTTCGCCGTTTGATTGCGTCATAGGTGGTAGCCGGGATGGGACTGTGGATTTCAGCCACAATTTCTCCTTCAGTCACCATTTCACAGCGGCAGATGACGCGACCATACCGGGCGTCGCGTTGGATCATTTCTTTGCGTTCATCCATGCTCATATGTCTGAACCGTGGACGGGCAGGTCGGATGGGTTGGTAATCCGCTTTTTCGATCAGCTGTTCGCCGTGGTCTTTGAGTAATTCGACCACGTATTGTCCAATCGCAGGTGCAGCGCTCAGCCCGGGTGACTCGATGCCACCAAGGTTCACTAACCCCATCACAGTTTCGGGAATTTCGATAACAAAGTCGCCTGTGTAGTCCACAGACGAATCCGCACAAGGCGCATTGCCGCCAGCCCTTAAACCGGCATAACTGGCGATAATGCTGCGCTGGTTGACTGAAGGTACCAACTTCTTTGCCCCATTCCAGATTTCATCCATGCCCTTCGCCGTTATCGATTTGTCTTCTTTATCATCGATATTCTGCGCATTTGGACCGATTAAGGTATTTTCGTGCATTGTTGCAGTTACGAGGATACCTTTGGATACATCCGAAGGTACCGGGAACAGAACGGAATTGATCTTCATTTCCTCCCTATCAACAATGAAGTATTCTCCGCGGCGAGGAGTAATCTTGAATTCCGGACGGACACCCGCTTTATGCATCACCGCATCTGATTGTAGACCGGCGGCGTTCACCACCCAGCGCCCGGAAAAATCACCGCGGTTGGTGTGTACCCCAATAATTCTCCCATTTTCTGTGATGAATGATTCAAAGGTTGTGTTCAACGCAATTTGAACCCCGTTCATCACTGCATTTTCTCCTGCTGCAAGGGTGGCGGCGAATGGGTCACAAATGCCACCGGTTGGTGCCCATAAGGCTGCGGTGGCGTTGGGGTTGACCAGCGGTTCTTTTGCTTTCAATTCATCCCCGGTCACAATTTTTAGACCGGGGACCCCGTTTTTCTTTCCCCGGGTTAACAATTCCTCGAGTTTTTGAACTTCTTTTTCGTCAACCGCAACCACAAAGTCACCGCAGCGGCGAAAAGGGATATTCAACTCACCTGCGAAAGTGTCCCACATCGGTGAAGCGGCAACATTCATTTTCGCTTTCAATGAACCCGCTACAGCATCATAACCGGCGTGTACCAACGCGGAGTTGGCGGAACTGGTAACCATGCCGATGTCCGATTCCTTCTCCACCAGGAGAATGGAAAGTTTGTAGCGTGACAGAGACCTGGCGATGGTGCATCCGATGACCCCGCCCCCGATGATGATGAAATCAAATGTTTTCATTCTTGTCCCTTCGTTTTTATGCATTGGTGTGACACGAAGTCCAGCCTGTATTGTACTACAAGCATTTCATCCATGGTTTCGTGTTCTGTTGATGAAATTAAAGGACATGATGTCTGTATAATTAGGACAGGTACTGAGATAAATAGGAGGAATCGATGAGAAACAACACCCAATCATTTTCGGCTTTACATGGTTACATTCGTTCCTTGCCAATTGTCGATTGCCATGACCATACTGCCATTCCCGGGCCCAGGTATGCTGATCCAATCGAGGCGTTAATGGATGGATATTACACGACTGATTTCATCAGTATGTGTGGTGATGAAACCGAGGCGGCTTGGATACTGAACCAGGCAATACCGTGGCGGGAACGATATTCAAAATTCGAACGCTGGCTAAAACTTTCATGGCATACGGGATACGGAATGGTCGTAAAGCGAGTCTTACAGCAGTTTTATGGACAAACCGATGTCAGCAAGGAAGCGCTTGAAGCGATGGAAGGGCAGCTGTTGGATTTAACTGATCATAAGCGGTTCGATCAGATTCTGGAGGATGCCGGAATTGCTGTCCGCATTACTGACTTGATCTGGGTGGATGACCAGGGAAAGCCGGAAGAGCAACGGGTTGTGGAAGGCAGCCTCGAACTTGCGCCAAGAGCCCGCTTCACCATTCCCATGGTGCGGTATCACGGCTTGACCTCATACGAAGAATTTCACAATCGGGTGAAGTGGGTGAAACCAAACATCACTTGCCTGGATGATTACCTGGACGGCTGTTGGCAGATGTTCACGGCTTACCGAAACCTGGGTGCGGTGGCGTTTAAGGATCAATCGGCCTATACACGTAGCCTTGCCTATGGGAATCCCACCCGTGCAGAAGCGGAAAAGATTTTTAATTGGATCATGGAAGACCCTCGTAGAAGTGCCGGGCATCTGGAACCGATGAAAGCGTTGGATGATTACCTCTTTCACTCTTTTTTGCGGATGGCTGGGGAACTCAAGCTGCCTGTCCAATTACATACCGGATTGTTGGCTGGACTGCGAAACAACATTACCCAGGCAAATGCATCTCACCTGATCCCTGTTTTGGAATTGCATCGCAACGTACAATTTGACCTGTTTCATGCCAACTGGCCTTTCGGTGGTGAATGGCTGTTTTTGGGGAAGAACTACCCGAACGTGTACCTGAACTTTTGTTGGGCAAACATCATTGACCCGATCTACTGCCAGAATTTGTTCCAGCAATGCATCAGTGTAGTACCGCATGGAAAAGTATTTGCCTATGGCTCCGACTTCGTTGGGCAGGCAGACCATGCCTGGGCGCATGCTGATATCATGCGGGAGAACCTTACCATTGCGTTGTCGAATCTGGTTGAGATCGATTACCTCACCCATAGGGAGGCAAGGGACGTTGCCATGCGCTGGTTATATGAGAATCCAAATGAGTTCTTTGGGCTTGGGTTACCGCAAATCTGATTGGATCTTGCATCACCGAGATCAGGTGGTTTTTTAAAAAAACTAGAACGACGGTGGATACCCTGTAATTTGGCGGATTTGCTCATAAAGAGGTTGGAGCTTCTTGTACATTTTTTGATACACGTGCTGGTACAGGTCATCATAGATTTTGTGATTTTCCGGGTTTGGCGAGATTGTGTCACGGATGGAGGTCATCGCTTTGACTGCACTGGGGAAATCTGGGTGAACACCCAGCCCGACCGCCGCATCGATCGCAGCACCCAGGCCGCTGGCTTCATAAATGGAGGGACGTGATGTTGGCAGTCCGAAGATGTCTGCTGTAACCTGCATGGCAGCATTGCTCTGCGACCCGCCACCAGCAATAACCAGGCTGGTAATAGGGACCCGTGTGCGGTTGATTGTGCGTTCCATTCCTTCGCGCAGGGCATACCCCAGGCCTTCAATAATGGCACGATACAGATGGGAGCGGGTGTGAACATCGCCAAATCCGATGATTGAACCTTTGGCTTCGGGACCTGGTACTTTAACACCGGGTGACCAGAAAGGCTGCAGCATCAACCCCATCGATCCAGCGGGGGCAGCATTGATTAACTCATCAAAAAGCTGTTCGGCTTGAATATTCCGTTCCAGTGCCAGTCGGGTCTCTTCATGGGCAAACTCACGCTTGAACCATTCAACCATCCAATACCCGCGAAAGATTTGAATTTCCAGGCTGTAAGCCTGTGGGACTGCTGACGGATATGGGGGCACCAGGGGAATCACCTCCACATACCGGGTGAGAGTTGTGTTGATGGTGGCCGTCGTGCCAAACGATAGGCACGCTGTCTCCGGGCTTGTGCAGCCAGATCCCAATACCTCACAGGCCTTATCGGCGGCTGCGGCGATGATAGGGATGCCTTCAGGAATTCCAGTTGCTGCAGCTGCCGATCTCGTCACCTGTCCCATGATTGTGCCAGGTTGAACCAGATCAGGCAGTTGCTCCCTCCTTAATTGCGGTAATGCCAGCCATTTCCAGTCACCAGGTGAACACCATTGGTGTTTTTTATAATCGAAGGGGATATAGCCCACCTGGGAGGCAACCGAGTCCACGAGGTTTCCTGATAATTTTTGGATGAGATATGCAGAAAGGAAGACGAATTTGTCTGTTTTGTCCCAGATTTCAGGTTGATTTTCCAGTATCCAGTTGGCTTCTGCCTGACTTTGGAAGTAATTGATCGTATCACGCATGCCGATCAAATCGAAGACCAACCCCCACAAGCCTTTTACAGGTTTGAACTGCGTTGCAATCCGTTGATCCAGCCAGTGAATGACCGGGCGCAGCGGATTGCCGTTCTTATCCAGGTTCAGGAGGGTGGAGCGCTGGGTGGTGATACTTAAACCAATGATCGATGAAGCATCAACCCCAGGTGAAGATAACAATCCCCGGCAAGCTTCACACACTTTCCCCCAAAAATATTCAGGATTCTGTTCTGCCCAACCAGGCTGGGGGGATACGTAAGGTTGAATTTTTACCTGATACTTTGCCAATAAGGTCCCATTCGGTGTGAACAGGAGCGCTCGGATACTTTGGGTTCCGTGATCAATTGTCAGAATGGTGCCTGGCATAGGTTGTACTCTTTCTCATTGTTTGGTGTGGTTGTTATTGTATCCTGAATCTTTCCTGGACAGCGGTAATTCGATACATTTTTAGACTTATCATCCTCAATACTTCTGTAGTTAATGAGAATTTTATAGTTATATGTAAAAATAAGCTAATAAAAGCATTTATTAAATTGAGGATGTCATGAAGAAAGAATCAATTAAATCGATTTTCGCAGTTCTGGTGGTGGTTTTGATCGGTTTTGGACTTGCGCTGGCTGGTTCACAAAATTCGATCCAAATTGAAAACCTTCCCGCCTTTGGGGTTATGATAGCCATCATATTCCTGATTCAATGGATTGTTTTTATCCCGGCATTCATTTACCAGACGGAAAAGTTCTACGATCTGACGGGCAGTATCACCTACACGCTGACCATCATCGCGGCGATTGTTATTGGCGGAAAGACTGATCTGCGTTCAATTTTACTGACTGCCATGGTCGTGGTCTGGGCTGCAAGACTCGGCAGCTTCCTGGTTCGCCGTGTCCATGCAGCTGGCAAAGATGATCGTTTCGACGCGATTAAACCCGATTTTTTCCGGTTCTTACTGGCCTGGACATTGCAGGCTCTTTGGGTTTCCTTTACGCTTTCGGCGGCCCTGGCTGCCTTGACATCAGACACATCGAAACCAGCGATTGACATATTCCTTGTGGTTGGTTTCCTGGTATGGCTTTTTGGGTTTCTTTTCGAAGTCGTTTCCGATCAACAAAAGAGCAAATTCCGCAAGGACCCGGCCAACAAAGGACGTTTCATCTCCACAGGTTTATGGGCGTTATCACGTCACCCCAATTATTTCGGCGAAATTGTTCTTTGGCTTGGCGTCGCGATCATAACCATGCCTGTTTTGTCTGGTTGGCAATGGGTCACCATGATCTCACCTGTATTTGTGACCCTGTTGTTGACCAAAATCAGTGGAGTCCCATTGCTGGAAAAAAAGGCAGATGCGAAATGGGGTGGGCAGCCAGATTACGAGAAGTATAAACGCAGCACACCTGTGCTCATCCCAAGATTGGGTAAGGCAAAATGGGAACAAGCGAAATGAAATTAAGAAAATCCCAGGCGTCTCATACAGCCTGGGATTTGTTCATTAGTCTTGATCGTTAATCAGCGACAGGGAGTGTTTCTGCCCTGGCATAGGGGTCCAGTGCTGCTTCCATCTGGTGGCGGAATTGCTTGGTATATAACTGGAAGTATTTTCCGCCTCGCTTGATTAATTCGGCGTGTGTCCCCATTTCCTTGATTTGACCTTCTTCGATAACGAGGATACGGTCTGCATTTTTTATGGTGGATAAGCGGTGGGCGATTACGAAGCTTGTGCATTTTTCCAGCAATCGGTCCATCGCTTTCTGGATCAGCGCTTCGGTCAGCGTATCGACTGAACTCGTGGCTTCGTCCATAATGAAAATTTCCGGATCGGCAAGGATGGCGCGCGCCAGGCTGATCAATTGTTTTTGTCCAACCGATAACAGGTTACCGCTTTCGCCTACCTCTTCTTCATACTGTTTTGGCATTTTCATGATAAATTCATGCGCGCCAGCCAATTTTGCGGCCTCTTCAATTTCTTCATTGGTTGCGTCAAGCCGGCCATAACGGATGTTCTCGCGAACGCTGCCAGAGAAAAGATGGGGGGTTTGTAAAACCACACCCAGGCGGGAGTGAATTGAATGCAACGTGTAATCACGATAATCCCGGTCACCGATTTTTATGGTACCTTGTTTGGGCTCGTAGAACCGGGCCAGCAGGTTTACCGTGGTGGTCTTTCCGCCGCCGGTAGGACCAACGAGAGCAATGGTTTCACCTTTTCTCACGGTCAGGTTAAAATCTTTCAGCACAGGAGTTTTCTCTGCATCATCGTCATACCAGAATGTGACGTTCTCAAAGGTGATGTCCTGGGCAATCGAGCCGGGATCCGTGGCATTGTCTGCATTGGTGATTGTTGGGACCGAATCGATCAACGAAAAAATACGTTCAGCAGATGCCACTGCCATCTGCATTTCCGCGAAGATGCGTGCCATATCAAAAATGGGCCATAACATAAAAGTAACATACGAGACAAATGCCTGAATGCCACCAATCGTCAGTCCGCCGATGTTGTTATCAAATTGCCAACCGGCGAAATAGATAACCGCTGCCAGGGCAAATGAAGATAAAAACTGGATGGATGGCAGGAAAAGAGCGCTGAGGATGGCGGCGCGAACAGATGCCCGGTACATGGCACTGGTTTCGACTTTAAATTCGTCCAGACTCTGTTTCTCGCGGCCGAGGGATTTGATGACCCGTACACCTGTGATCATCTCGTTGTATTGCCCGGTGATCTTCGAGTTCTGTTTTCGCACCTCACGATATTGCGCTAGAATTTTGGAACGGAATTTGACCGCCACAAATACCAGTACCGGTACAAACAGCAAAACAATTAACGCCATTCGCCAGTTGATGGTCATCATAAATACCAACGCAATGGAAATGTTGAGGATGCCCCAGGTGGTATCCAATATCCCCCAGGTTAAAAGGTCTGACACACGGCCGACATCCGATGTAACGCGTGAAATGATCCAACCTACCGGTGTTACGCTGTAATATGATAGCGACAACCGCTGTAGGTGGTTAAACAGATGCTGGCGCAGGCTATATTGCACTTTTTCGCCGACCAAACCCAACAGGTAGATAAAGCCGAACACCATGAATGCCTGCATGATGGTCAGTCCGCCATACTTGAGCAGGACAGACTTGATCACTTCAGGATTTCCAGCAATAATGCCATTATCAATCAGTTGTTTGTTTAATAGGGTGAATACATTATCAGCCAGCGCAACAGCTGCTATCGATACCCCAACACCGGCCATATACAACCAGTGGGGTTTCAGTTGTTTGAGCAGACGAAGGATCGTCTTTCCATTGAATTCTGTCGAGAATTCTTCTTCCTCAAAATAGTTAACTGACACTTTCGATCTCCTTTTTTAATTCTTCTTCAATCCGTGTTTGAATATCAAAAATGTGCCGATACATCCCTTCCTCTTCCTGCAGCAACTGCTCATGCTGGCCGGCCTGAATGATTTTTTTATCATCCAGCACCAGGATCTGGTCAGCGTTCATGATCGATTGGATGCGATGGGCGATGATGAATGTTGTACGGTTTTCCATCAGGTTATCGAGTGCTTCCCGGATTTGTGATTCTGTTTCGGTATCCACCGAGGAAGTTGAATCGTCCATGACCAGAATTTTCGGGTTCTTCAGCAGTGTTCTGGCGATGGCGACGCGTTGTTTCTGGCCGCCTGAAAGGGTAACGCCCCGTTCTCCGACCATGGTATCATAGCCGTTTGGGAAAGTAAGGATTACATCGTGTATGGCAGCTGCCTTGGCTGCCTCGATCATCTCTTCTTCCGAAACATGTTTGCCCACGCCATACAGGATATTTTCCCGTATGGTACGTGAAAAAAGGAAAGGTTCCTGTTCAACTGTTCCAATATGTTGGCGTAATATTTTGCGCGGATATCGCTTCAATTCCACACCATCCAGAGTTATTGAGCCAGTTGTATATTCGAAAAACCGGGGCAGAAGGTTGACGAGTGTTGTTTTCCCGGATCCTGTTGACCCCAACAGTGCAACAGATTGGCCTGGCTGAACATCGAAAGAGATTTGCTCCAGTACAGGCACACCATCTTCATAAGAAAACCCGACATCGTTAAAAACCAGCTTCCCTTCAACCTTGTCGGGGGTGTAATCCCCTTCATCAAGGGGTTCACGATTATTTTTGATGATCTCAGTCACACGGTCAAAGGAAACAAAGCCGCGGGAAACCTCCACAATTAACCGGCCCAGGTTACGCATTGGCCAAATAATCCAACCAATGAGGCCGGCGTAAGCCATATAGGTACCAACTGTGATCGTGCCATTGATAGCCATGGTACCGCCAATCAGGAAGCCAACCAGCATTTGGGCACCACAGATCAGGTCAGACATCGGCCAGAACATTGCGTGCATCAAGTTCAACCTGCGACCTGACTGGTATTTTTCGACATTATTGGCATCAAACTTTTCGATCTCATATTGCTGCCTGGCAAATGCTTTCACAACGCGTACACCAGACAGGTTCTCCTGGAGTGTGGTTGAAAGCGCTGCTTCCTTCTCCTGGTACTTTTCGTAGGCCTTTCCAATTCGTTTGAAAAACACAGCCGATACCGCGACAATGATCGGCATGACGATGATGGAGATCAATGCCAGCCTCAAGTTCAAGGAAGCGATTGCGCCAAAGTTCACTGCGAATAAAATCACAGTGCGAATTAATTCGATCCCATTATTGGCATAAAAACGGCGGAGGGTGTCAACATCTGATGTTGAGCGCTGAATCATCTCACCTGTATCTGTCTGGTTATGATACATAAATGGCAGGTGTTGAAGATGGTCAAACAAGTAATCACGCAAACGCCGGGTGGTACCTTCAGCCGTTTCCGCCGTGAATTTCCCGCTGACATAACTGGTGACACCTGTTAATAGCGCCAGAATGACGAATGACAGGGCAATCCAGGCCAGACCGAACTGGGCTGTATGCATTGTCAGGTAGTCATCGATGAAATACTGCAGAATTAAATAAGTTGCAGTTCGCGACATTGATGAGATCGCAATGGCAACCGCGGCCAGGAAATACTTCAGCTCATATCCATGCATCATATACATTAATGCGCGAATTTTCCTGGCGCCAACGATATTTTGTAAATTAAATTCTTTTTCTTTACTTACTTTCATGTATCACTCCCAAACGTTTTCTGTTTTCTTCCAATCACACCGCTTTCAGCTGAACAACACAAAAAAACCGCAGGCAATCTTATTGTACCGGCGGAGTCTTCTTATATGGCGATTCAGGTATCCAGTCAATGATTTACTGGGCGTACCATTCCTCCAGGCACAATACGACAATGCATTGATTTTCCGTATGCTTTTTTGCTCATCATTGTGCCTCCTTTGCTTAATTTTTTTTTTGATTCCTGTGTGAGTTTAATCAATTTATTAACAAGGGTCAAGACATTTTAAGACAAATAGCGACAAATGACAATCTGCGCAGGATATTTTGCGATCAATACTCGATCATATGATGATGAACCGATACGCCACCTCCAAAAAAGCGGTATAGAATGGAATCGGTTATAATGAGGCGGTATTGTGGTTAATTGGTTCGTCGCGGAGTGAGACAGTGGCAGATCATGAAGTGAAAAGTAAAAAGCAAAACAGAAGAGTGAGGGTTGTCCTGTTCGGGCTGGGTGTAATTCTCCTGGTGGGATTGATTGGTACGTATATCGGCTACCAGGCGGGATTGGACATTCGAATGAATAATTACCGGAGCCAGGTAGCGCTTTCGGCATCCGCACAATATCAATTGGGATTGCTTGATCTGGAGGCTGGTCGTTATGCCACTGCCCAAAAACGTTTTGAGTATGTCATACAATTGGATCCCCAATTCCCGGAAGCACAAAGCCGGTTGCAAGAAGCAATGATGGGCGCGGCCACCTCTTCACAGCCAACTGCAGTTTCTGTTGTGCCGACAGTGACACCCATGCCGGAAATTACCGCCACTCCAGATATGCGAAACCGTGAGGAATTGTTTGCGGAAGCTGGCGATTTATTGGCAGCCGAAAACTGGGAAGCTGCCATCAGCACGCTGGATCAGTTAAGGTATATTGCCCCTGATTACCAACCGGCGAAAATTGACGGTATGTATTATATGGGATACCGGAATATGGGTGTCCAAAAAATATTATATGACGGCAATCTCGAAGGCGGTATGTACGACCTTTCGATCGCCGAACGATTTGGCCTGCTCGATGTTGAAGCCAATAGCTACCGAACATTTGCCCGTTATTATGTCACCGGTGCCAGTTTCTGGGAAGTAGACTGGAGCCAGGTGATTAATTATTTTTCCCTGGTTTACCAGGCTCTTCCGAACCTGCATGATGGTGGGTACACTGCAACAGAACGGTACAGGCTGGCCAATCTGGGGTATGCGGAACAATTGTTCAATGCCAATGAATTTTGTGATTCACAGGTTTATTATGAGACAGCATATACCATGGATTCCAGCGTTGAAGGACTCTATGACCAGTTGGAGTTGGCGAGGCAGAAATGCGCAGAGGGCGAAGGCGGGGCAGTTGAGGAGGGTGGCGGCTGATTACTTCTTTTTTCTGGATTTCGGACGAACCAGATGGCCCACCAGGTCATAAGGCATGGCATCCGTGATCCGAACCTGCACCATGTCGCCAGGAGAACAATTGCCCTCAATAAACACCAGCCCATCAATTTCGGGTGCGTCCCGGAATGATCTGCCGATGGCAATTTTTTGAACGTCATCAATACCTTCAATTAATACCAATAAATCTTTGCCCACCCAGGCCTGGTTCTTCGCAAGCGATATTTGCTGTTGTACCGTCATCAGTCGATCGATACGATCTTGTTTGACCTCCGTGGGAACGGGATCTCCCAGGGGCGCACTCGGTGTGCCGGATTCAAAATAGAACGGGAACACCCCAACCCGGTCAAATTGCATTTCCTTGACGAAGTCCAACAGAGCCAGGAATTCATTTTCACCTTCTCCCGGGTAGCCTATGATGAAGGTGGTTCTCAGCACCAGGTTTTCGACAGCATTACGCAGGGCAGTCAATTGCGTGCGAGTGTGATCGATGTTGGCTGGTCTGTTCATGGATCGCAAAATTTCAGGGTGGGCATGTTGCAGAGGAATGTCCAGGTAGGGTAAAAAGCGTGGATTTTCGGCCATCAATTTTATAAATTCATCATTAATACAACCAGGGAAGGCATACAGCATACGAATCCAGGGCACATCAGGAGTTACCGATAACACATCTTGAATCAACCGGGTAAAATGGTATTCACCCGCCTGATCTTTCCCATAATCGGTGGTATCCTGGGCAATTAAATTGATCTCTTTTACCCCCTGGGCTTGCAGATATCGCGCATCGCTTAGAATCTCATGTTTGGGACGACTGACCAGGCCTCCCTTGATCAGAGGAATCGCACAATAGGCACAGGCGCGCCGGCACCCTTCCGCAATTTTCAGATAAGCACTTGTTCCCTGGATTGCTACTTGACGGGCAGTTGCCGTGGGATTGGTGTCGAAAACTGGTAATTGATACAGGGATGATTCCTTTCTGCCCACGCTGCTGCTGCGTTGCCGATTGAGGCGCTCCACCAGGGGCACGATATTCATCCATTGCCTGCTGCCTAATACACCATCCACCTGGGGTACCTGTAGGATCACATCGTCTGCGTACAATTGTGTCATACAACCAGCAGCAATCAACATTTGATCAGGGCGCTTATTATTGGCTAACTCCTTTAGGCTCTCAATGGTTTCGAGGCGAGCCGGTTGAATAAACCCGCAGGTATTTACAATCAGCAGGTCTGCTTCTGCGGGGTCTTTTTTGGGTATTAAGCCATATTCCCTTAATAATTGTCCCATCGATTCAGAATCGACAGTGTTCTTGGAGCATCCCAGTGATAGTAAGTAGAAAGTGTGCATGGGCAGATCAATTCTGTACACTCAGGGTGTACTTGTTGGTTGTGGTTCATCCACCGAATCCATTGTTGCAGTGGCCTGGGGAGTATTGGTAACAGTTGGTGTCAATGTAGGAAGCGCGGTGGGTGTGATGATCATATCGGGCCGTAGAGACATTTGAACCACTTGTCCCACATTCCCCAGTGTACCCAATACTGTTTCCTTCTGGTCCTGGTACAAAACCATCGAAAGGGCTGAACCGTTACCACATAAAAGATCAATCTGCTCCTCTGCAGAATACTGATAGGCATTACCCGGTACTGTTCTTCCGTTGAAAACAACCTCGCCATCCACGGTAACCCGCAGAAAAGTTCGTTGGTTGGCAACGAGGTTAACCTGGATACGTGCGGCTGGGTTTATAGGAAAATCAGCTTGTTCCCCTTCCTGGGTGACTGTTTCATTTGCCTCAATCACAACCACATCACTGGTTGGGGAAGGTGTACTTGTTTGTGTTGGTTTTGGCGGTGTAGTTGGTGTTGCTGAAAGGGCCGCTATGTTGGTCTGGGTGATTCCTTCCTCGAGGCGGCGGTCAGAGCGGTTGGTCGAAATAACTTTGGTTATGCTCAGAATACCGACGCCGATAATTACCATGATAAGTATGGAACCAACAATGAGGTCTGCTGAGAAAAATTTTCGCAAGAACGATGGGTGCGATACCTTTGTGAACGGCTTTTTTTTGTTTTTCGTTGAAGATGATTCAAAGGCAAGCCTTTCCTTGTGTTGAATCTGCAAGGCCTCTGCATACAGGTTCAAAATTTCATCATTTTCGAAGGCCAGAAACTGGGAATAGCTCTGCAGCATACCTCGGGTTTGGATGCCTGCAGGGAGACGGTCGAACCGACTCTCTTCCATAGATTCAAGGTTTTGCGCGCGGATATGTGTCAGATTTTCTGCATCTTTTAATGACATTTGCATCATTTTTCGGCGCGTTTTTAGCATTTCACCAATTCGCCTGAACATTTCATCGGCGGTTACCATATCTTCGCCAAGATCATTCTCCACCTGCGGGGCATCATTAATCGTCAGGTCGTCGATTTCATCTGCTGTAACTGGGTGCGGGATGGCCGAATCAGATGGTAAATGCTTGAGCAAGTCAGCGGTTTGCTGAAGGGAGATGGCTTCATCAGCTTTGACCGGGATCAGTGTTGTGTTGTCGTCCTGTTCTGCGGCTGGTTGCGGGGGTGTTTCCTGGAAGCTTTCATGTTTGGGAAGGGAGAGGACCCCGTTCTGTTCCCATGCTGTTAACAACAATACAGGATCAAGGTGGAGAAAGGAGGATATAAGCCGCAAAAAACCTTTGGCTTGCACCGGCGACGGCAGGCTGGGATAATCATCCTGCTCCAACGCCCGAAGATAATGGAGGCGTATATGGGTTTCTTCTGAAACGCGTTCCAGAGAGATTCCCTGCTGCTCGCGTTGTTCCTGTAGATATTGTCCTAACGTTTCATGCATGGTTTCAACCAACTATTCATTCATTGGTCATTATTATATATGACATCGAGGCTGTATATTCCAACCATGAATACTGTTCATATAAGGAATGTATTTTGCTGATGCCATTGTTCAGATTGATGGGTATTATTTAAATACATAACGAGGCCGGCAAGAATCGCCGACCTCGTTATGTGTTGTTGGTTATTCTTCAGGAGCAATTTCGACAGCCGCTTGTTCCGCACTGTCCAGCTCTTGTTCGCTTTGTGCAACCTCCGGCTCAGCAGCCTGGAGGATTGCTTGCTGTGGTGTTTCGCCTTCACGATGAACGAGAATTTCGATTTCCGGGGTCAGGTCCATGGTGAGCCGTACAATAACGGTATGTTCTCCCAAGGAACGGATCGGTTGGGAATCAATGATATGGTGATTAACTACATCACTACCCACTTTGGCGTTGATGGCATCGGCAATCATATGGGTCGTGATGGAGCCATACAATTTGCCTGTATCACCAGCTTTGGCGGGAAAATACAGTTTGAGTCCGGTCAGCTGGGCGGCAACCCCTTCCATTTCTTTGTTCAAAATGGCACGTTCTTTAGAAGCTTCTTCGCGGATCGTTGCGACTTTGCTCAATGCTGTTTCGGTAGCCAGCACCGCCAACCCCTTGGGGAGCAGGAAGTTACGGCCATAGCCATTGGCAACCTTTTTCACATCGCCGGCGCGCCCCAATTTGTATACATCTTTCAGCAATAAAATTTTCATGTCAAGCCCTTTCTAGATTGATTTTTTCGCGAAGGGTACTACGCGAAAGCCAACAGATTTTACCATACAATCTAAAACTCAAAAAGGGTGAAATCTTTTCCCTGTGGTGGTCATTATTTCCAGCACCACCTATCTCCTATTGATACCCGACAACAATCATTTTTATGGTTCCATCGCGCATAAAGATGTGGCGGCTGACCTCGGCAGGAATTGCATTGCCAGGAATATGACCGATATCGCCTGAATTGTGGTGAATTTCCAGGTTGGCCAGACCTTTATTGCGCATAACAACAGGTATCTGGCAGAAGGTGAATGCGAGGCTGCCCGGAGTGAGATTGACTGTTTTCCATTGTTGGTTGACGTCAAAATAAGTAAAACTATTGGCGCTCTCCAGGAATTCTTTTGTGTCCAGTAAACTTTGTGAGAAGATGATTTGCCCATTCTGTATGATGATGCCCAATTCACCCCAGCGAGCCACCAATTCTTCCTTGACCTGGCCTGTCATACCGGGCTGCTTTGCTCCCGCTGATGCAGGCGTATGCGAATAAGGGTCACAAGGAAAACTGCCATAAATTTCAGGCGTTTTGTTAAAACCTATTCCCCTGCGGATGTCATAATACGCTTGTCGGAGTCCTGCTGTGACCTCAGGATTGCTTTTGATTGTAATACTATCCCAATAACATTCCTGCGCAGCCAGCAACAATTTTGTTACCATATGCCAATAGATACTTCCTAATCCCTCATATGCGAAGAAGGTGCCTGAACGCCCGGTGAATGCGCTGTGGTGGAACACCTCCTCAAAGATGCCGAGGATATTATTCCATTCTCTGGAAACGAGATCTGCGTACATGTCCTCTTCAGAAAGCAAGTCAAGGACTTTCACCACATCACGAACATTGTGGAAGCGGCCATTAAAGTGGCGGATGCCTGCATTATCCTGGTTGACGAGTCGATCATCCTGCATTTCAAGCATTCGTTCGAATAAATCCGATCTGGCATCGGTGGGGATGGCATTTTTTGCCAGGAATCCAGGTAAATCCCGGTCAGGATAGAGTAAATACGAGTGCTGGTCAGAACGGTACAGCGAACTGTGTCGCAATGTGGTTAAGACAGAAAGGGATTCCTCCGGCGATAGTACACCGGCAGAAAGGATAGAAACCTGCCCTTCCAACATCAAGTCAAGGTGTTGTATTCTTGACTCATCTTGTGCGATCGACAACACATTGTATGAATGGAAAAGACCATCCGATCTCTGATTGTTCCGCAGCGTGTATACAAGGAAACTTTTGAGAAGATCCATGAATGCTAATGCAACAGAAACATGCAGACCCTCTTTTTGTGTATCAGTTGAGATTGTGTACACTTCTTCGCGATATTGGGTACCAGATTCACCCAAACGATCCATCCATTGTTTTCGGGTATGGGGTGAAAATCCGCCCAGTAGTTCTCCCTCGAACTCCTGGAGGGCATCGGACACACAGTGGAAGAGCTTCATGCATGGGGATGTAATCCTGAATGATTCGTCCACCTTATCTTCGAGGAGTTTTTCGAACACCATGATATATCGATGCAAATAAGCAGTGGTGACAACTGAAAGCCCCTTTCCGGCGAGGGCATTATTCGCATCATTCCATTCTGGGCGTTGTGTATTCATCCAGATACCGCCATCAGGAACCAGGTTTACTACTTTGCTTAATAAAAGAATCAGCAACTTCTCAAAAAGATTTACGTGTACGAGTTCACCGTTTGCATCCCGCAGTAATTTCCCATCTGCGCCCATGGCATCTGTACCGCTCTGGAGTGCGTTATTTCTTTCCCAATCGAATTCGATCGTGTTATGCCAATCCTTCAGGATGGCTGCGTATGGTTTAATACGATAGGGCACATCTGCAAAAACAAAGCTGTCTTCAAACAAAGTCGTTGCTAATTTTTTGGGATGATACTTTTCTGATATTTCAAGAAGTTTGGCCAGGTATATGATCTGGTGATCTCCCCAATAACCAATATTTCCCCAAGGATCGTCCGGATTTGGAATTTCCCATTCAAACCCTGAATAGGTAAGACGGTATGGGTTATACCCATCACGGGTAGTGGCATTTAAAAATTTATATACCATTCCTTCTGTGAATTCGGGGAATGACATTGCCAGAGGTTCCCAATTTTGAAAAATATCACGCCAATTGCCCTGGTAATCCAGTCTGGGGGACCCATCATCATTCCTGAGGTTGATTGAAAACTGATTCCATGGACGACTGGGATCGCCATGGCGGCGGCTGAACGACAACGGAAGGTATTCCCTCGCGAGGCGGAACAAATCCACTGACTGGTTGGGAGCCCCAGCCAGTTTGACCAAGTCGTTTATGTGGCACCGCTCAGGAATCTCTTCCCAAACCTGTAAAAACTGTTCGTAAACAACGCGGTTATGGACCTTCACATAGTTGGAAAATTCATTTCGTGATATCTGATATTGATTTGCAAAAATTCCACCGCGCATGATATTGAATAATGTGTTGGCATAATGATGAGCATTATCCGACGGGGCGCCGGTGTGTTGAAACCCATCTGCACTGGCGACATAGGTGCCAAGGATGATATCCCCAGCGGCAATATCGCTTTCCAGCATTTTCCAGAGTGCCTGGCTGCTCATTTCTGATTTTAATTCCTGCCTTAATGCCAATATATTCCGGACTTCCTGGTTAACATCCATGATAATGTGCCAGTTTGCTTCACTTGTTGGGGGAATAAAAAACGTACTTTCAACCAGGTAAGCCCCACGTTTCCCCTTGATATCGATTTCAGTTTTGAGCGAGATTCCCTGTCTGAAATTATCAACCTGGTCAGCACATAAAAGTATGTTGGAAGGACGCATCCCTAGCTGCCAGGCAATTGTCGCTTTTAAAGATTCGCTGGGTTCAGCCATGTCGGACAATGTGGAGCTCAAGGAATACATGGCGATTCCTGTTTCCTGATCCAATTCACTTCGCTTATATGCGTCGAGTAAATTGCTAAAGATGTTTTGCGTTTCCTGCTGCACCCCATATGGAAGCAGATATTGGACCCCATCCAAAATGTGCGCTTCGAGGTTGGTTGAGGCGAGATTTTTCAAAGCGGATGTTTTGACGAAACCATATTGATTGCTGGTACGCCACATGATTGAAAAGGCACAATGAAGGTCATGATTGATTTCTTCGAATAATAATTGCGAACCTGACAAACTTTTGTATATATTTCGCTCCAGGCGATAAATGCCCCGATACATATTTGAGAATGGCTCCCAAAGATATCGACAGCCATCACGATGGATGTGTAGTATCGTTTTGCTCCCGGTAAATTCGTGATGTTCTGTAATTTTGTCATCTGTTTCATATGGAAACAGCGCGGAATTCGCATTGATACGACCGGCGGTCAATCCACCTGTGCTGGATACAAATAACCAGTGATCTGAACTACTGACCAGGCTGATGAAAAACGGAGGCATTTTGTCATAATTTCGAATGCGATAAAACGCCATTCCATTCCTTGTCAATATTTCGCCTGATATTTCCCCCGACCTTGTGGTAAAGGGACAATTGCCAATGTGAATTGATTGTTCGTCTGAGATCATCATAATATGCCCATCCATTCCTACCAGTGATTGGTGTAATTGATGCTGATGTTAACTGGATTATACAACAGATGGTCTCCTGGCCCGATTGCCAGGCTTACCACCGATAGTGGGACTATCACGGAATACTGTAACCGGATAAAAAGTCAAAAAACGCCAATTAAGGTATACTCAATTTATCGCTTTGAACGTTATCGGAGTACCGCTGAAAAGTGAAAGCTGAGGAATTATGACATTCGAAGATGAGAAAGAGGAGTGGGAAAAGAGCATTCTGGACCCAACCTTGAAACGCTTTAAGGAAAGAAGTGCAGAATTTGCGACGTCCTCCGGAATTATGATGGACCGGGTTTATCTGCCATCTCCAAGGGATTACCTGGAACAAGATGGCTTTCCGGGGAAATATCCCTATACGCGGGGAATTCAACCAACCATGTATCGAGGCAGACTGTGGACCATGCGGCAGTACGCAGGATATGCCTCTGCCGAGGAATCCAACGCGAGGTATCGCTACCTGTTATCACAGGGACAGACTGGCTTATCGGTCGCTTTTGACCTTCCAACACAAATTGGCTATGATGCTGATGACCCAACAGCTCTTGGAGAGGTTGGCAAAGTCGGCGTATCCATCTCGACACTGGAAGACATGGAGACTCTTTTTTCAGATATCCCCCTCGACCAGGTGTCAACCAGCATGACGATCAATGCTCCTGCCGCTGTACTGTTGGCAATGTACATCGCAGTCGGGCAGAAACAGGGCGTGGACCCCACCAAACTACGGGGTACGATTCAGAATGACATCCTGAAAGAATATATCGCACGCGGGACATATATCTACCCTCCCAAACCCTCAATGCGGTTAATCACTGACATATTCGCTTATTGCTCACAGCATGTTCCCAATTGGAATACGATCTCGATCTCAGGCTACCACATTCGTGAAGCTGGCTCGACCGCTGTGCAGGAAGTGGCGTTTACACTCGCCAATGCAATTTCTTACGTGGAAGCAGCGTTAAGCGCCGGGCTGGAGGTGGACTCCTTTGCCAACCAGCTATCCTTTTTCTTTAATTCTCATAACAATTTTTTGGAAGAAGTCGCAAAATTCCGGGCAGCCCGGCGTTTATGGGCAAAATTGATGACCGAACGATTCCACGCGAGTGATCCGAAATCTGCCCAACTTCGATTCCATACGCAAACAGCGGGGTCAACCCTGACTGCGCAGCAGCCTGAAAACAATGTGGTACGTGTCACGCTGCAGGCCCTTGCAGCTGTGCTGGGCGGAACACAATCACTCCATACCAATAGTATGGACGAGGCATTGTGGTTGCCGACCGAAAAATCTGTCCGGACTGCACTGCGAACCCAACAGATCATAGCCCATGAATCTGGGGTAGCGGATACAGTGGATCCACTGGCAGGCTCCTATGTGATCGACTCTCTGACAGATGAAATTTGCATCAGGGCCATGGCATATATCCAGAAGATTGATGAAATGGGCGGAGCCCAGGCAGCGATCGAAAATGGCTATATTCAGAATGAGATTCAAGAAGCTGCCTATCAATATCAGAAGAAAGTCGAAGCGGGAGAGGAGATCGTTGTGGGCGTGAATGCATTTAAAGTTGATGAGCAGATTGACCTGGAACGATTGACAGTTGATCCGGCAATCGAAGCGAATCAACGCCAGCGATTGGCGGATTTCCGAAATCGCCGGGATGAAGAGAAAGTGAACGAATTAAAAACTCATCTGTTCAGGGCCGCTAAAGGCAATGAAAACCTGATGCCTTTGCTGGTTACCTGTGTTGAGAATCAGCTGACGTTGGGCGATATCTGCCACACGTTGCGGGGCGTGTGGGGCGAGTATATCGCTCCGGAGTTTGGATAAAAGGATACTACAATGCGAATCAAAAAAATTAATCATATAGCCATTGCTGTTGGAAATCTTGATGAATCCATGCACTTTTGGCACAATGTTCTGGGACTGCAGCTTAATCACATCGAAACCGTTGATGAGCAGAAGTCAAAAGTGGCATTCTTTCCTGTAGGCGACAGCGAAGTGGAGTTAGTGATGCCGACCGAGTCCGGGACCGGTTTGGCAAAATTCATTGACACCAAGGGTGGTGGGATGCACCACCTGTGTTTTGAGGTTGATGACCTGGAAGATGCCTTGCATGAGTTGGCTGATCAAGGGATTCAATTGATCAATCGAGAACCAGTTGTTTTGCCGGGCAGAAAGATGGCATTCATTCACCCCAAGAGCACCGGTGGTGTACTGGTTGAATTATACGAACTGCTGGCAGCTGCCTGACAACAAGGCGTCGCATCGTATCGTCGCTTGTTGCATCCTGCATGCTCTGGTATGATACTGGATTGGTTTCACAGATTATTGTCCATTGATGCAGAACAACTAACGGGTTGTAAGGTATATCTACGAAAGGATACGCACTCATGCCATTTTCCCTGACCACTCGAGAATTGGGAATCGACCTTGGAACGATCAATACTGTTGTTGCTGAAGGCAGGCAGATTCTACTGGAAGAGCCTACTGTGGCAGCGATTGTGGTCGAAGAACAAAAGTTGGTCGAGTGGGGACAGACTGCCAAAGATATGTATGGCCGCGTACCGGAAGAGGAAATTGAGGTTGTCCGCCCGTTAAAAAATGGTGTAATTGCCGAATACGAAATCACCGAAATCATTCTCAGCGACATTGTTAAAAAGTTATGTGGCCCAATGCTCATTTTTCATCCAACGTTGATGCTGACTGTCCCTTACGGTGTGACCAGTGTCGAAAGCCGGGCAGTGCACGAGGCAGGCCTGGGCGCGGGTGGGCGCGATGTGATGCTGATTCAACAACCACTGGCAGCGGCATTGGGGATTGACTTGCCGATTGGGACACCTTCCGGGAATATGATTTTATGCCTGGGGGGTGGGACATCACAGGCTGCCGTATTGGCGATGAATACAATCATATCTGCTGGCACCACCCGGGCCGGGGGGTTGAGTATGGATGAAGCGATCGTTACTTATGTGCGCCGAAAATACGGCTTAATCATCGGACAGCCGACCGCTGAACAATTAAAGATTCGGATTGGCGCAGCTCTGCAACAGGAGGAATCCCAGGCGATGGAGATTCAGGGGCAGGATCAGGTCAGTGGTTTGCCGCGTCCGGTGACATTATCTACAGCAGACATTGTGGATGCCCTGCAAGGTCCGCTGCATGAGATTGTTGAAAACACCAAACGAGTACTTGAAAAAACCCCGCCTGAATTGATTTCCGATATCATCGATCGGGGAGTTGCTTTATGCGGCGGCAGTTCGCTGCTGCGGGGAATTGATAAATACATGACCAAAGCGCTGGGAATTCCGGCATATCGAGTCGATAATCCGTATACCTGTACCGCTGAAGGTGCCGTGAAAGCGCTGCGTATGCGAGAAGTGCTGCGAAGGAGTTTGCTCCGGGCTTAAATGCGTTGTGGAAGCCGTAAATCCACCAGCGCTTGAATGAATCCGTGATGGGTGGTCGTTGTCAGCAACCGCCTTCTTTCGTCGCTGGTTAAATGAAAATGTGATAAATACGAAACGGCATGTTTGCGAAACTGGACTACAGCGATTGTTTCGCCGTAAAAATCTACCATGGTATTCAGGTGTATTTGAATGATGGATAACAGCTCATCTGTCAGGAGCTCCATTTTTGATATACCAGCGAATAACCAGGGATTGCCGATGGCCGCCCGGCCGATCATGACAGCATCGCATTTCGCATAGGCCTGCATTTTTTTGGCTTCCGCCAGCGTTGTCAGGTCGCCATTGCCAATCACAGGTATCTGGATCGTCTGTTTGATTTCGGCAATGGCATCCCAATCGGCACGTCCGGAATACCCCTGATCGCGTGTCCTGCCATGCACCGCAAGGGCTGCACCGCCGCAATCCTCGATGATCCTCGCTATTTCTAAGTAGTTGCGGCTGGTTTCATCCCATCCCAGACGAATTTTCCCGGTGACCGGCACAGGCAGGTTTTTGACCAGTTGGGTGAAAACTGTAGCAATTTTTTGGGGGGTTCGTAATAAACCAGCACCTGCTCCGCGGTTGGAAACTTTTTTTACAGAACACCCCATGTTGATGTCGATCAGGTCGGGTTCGTATTGCAGGAGCTGGTGGGCAGCTTTGACGATTCGGGCGGGATCGTTGTCAAATATTTGAAATGCCATGGGAGATTCATTGTCCGCATGCCGCACCCGATTTTTTACAATATATGGATGTCCATGAATTATGTCGATGGCATTAATGAATTCTGATACATGCAGCGTAGAGGACCCGTAGCTGCCACATAATTGGCGGAACGGCTGATCTGTGTATCCTTCCATTGGGGCGAGAATCACCTTGCCAATTATCTTCAGATTGCCAATGGACCATGTTTCACCGGCATCTTGATTCTCTGTTGTCTGGTTTCGCATGCGTTGTATGTTAACATGAACAAGAGCGCCGAACAAGCAACCAGCAAGGAGGAGATTGCCAGCGATCTTTTTGATTTTCCACATTTTTATGGTAAACTAAACGATGCGCCAGTGCGAAGGCCCTGGTGGTTGTTTTATGTTGAATCAGTGAAAGGAAGAATTGCCATAAGTACTTCAAATTTTCGAGTTAATGATCAAATTCGTAACAAAGAAGTTCGGTTGATCGGCCCAGAGGGTGAAAATCTGGGTGTTGTAGCAACGCGAAAAGCGATGCAAATTGCACAAGATGCAGAATTGGATCTGGTTGAAGTTGCCCCGAATGCCGAGCCTCCGGTCTGCCGGGTAATGGATTACGGGAAGTTCTTATACGAGCGAACCAAAAAAGAACGCGAAGCACGGAAATCACAGACGCAAATCGAAATCAAGGAAATCCGGCTGCGCCCCAAAACCAATGAACACCATCGTGGCTTTAAAACGAAGGATGCACGTGGGTGGCTGGAAGATGGAAAGAAAGTTCGTGTAACCATACGGTTTCGCGGCCGCGAGGTTCATTATCCGGAAATTGCGCTCGAAGATCTTAGAGAAATTGCCGAGGAGCTCTCAGACATCTCAAAAATTGAGCAAGCCCCGCAGATGGAAGGACGCAACATGTCAATGATGCTCGTTCCGCAGAAGCAAGGGAAATAAAATCAACCATCGGATTACGAATCATCATTAAATACCTGGTCGGTTTTCACACACTGGTTGTTTCAAGTAACGTTAGCAGGTCATATTTTATGATGAGAGGAGTTTGTTGTGCCTAGAAAACAAAGTCAAGGTAAGTATAAGCTGAAGACCCATAAAGCGACCTCGAAGCGCTTCAAGGTAACCGGGTCAGGCATGCTTGTGCGTACGAAAGGCGGCAAAAGTCATTTCCGACGCCGCACTTCGCCGCGTGTTAAAATGCAGTTGGATGAAATGATTCCGGTGCAGGGCAAAGGGATTGTGAAACGTGTTCACCGCCTGGCCCCGTACTTAAAGAAACAGAAATAATCCATCAAATTTACTATTTTATTTGCGTCTGTTGGGTGCATCAACGAGTGTAAGGCACTGGCGCCCAGGGGTTCGCAGAGGAGCATCATATGGCAAGAGTAAAAGGTGGCCCAGTAGGGTACCGAAAACACAAAAAAGTTTTGAAAATGACCAAAGGTCAATTTGGCACAAGGAGCAAGCTTTTCCGCCGCGCCAACGAAGCGATGATGAAAAGCCTGTTTTATGCATACCGTGACCGCCGGAATCGTAAGCGAGATTTGCGTCGTCTGTGGATTGCGCGCATTAATGCAGCTGCCCGGTTGAACGGTTTGACATACAGCAAGCTGGTTTATTTGCTGAAACAGGCTGACATTACGATCAACCGCAAAATGCTTGCGGATATGGCAGTTCAGGATCCGGCTGCTTTTTCTGCAGTGATTGCAAAAGCCAGCGGTAAGTAAACGATTTCTTCGAAACAACCAGAAATGTGATACTTAAACGAGGGTGCCACGTGCTCCCTCGTTTTTTTGTTGTATGGATTCTCGTTAAGGATATGGTCTGGGCATGAAATGCACAAACGACAGCAATTTATACTATAATGCCTTTATGGGAAAAATCCTGGCAAAGCGATTCGTTACAAAAGACAAAAGCCTGGCGATTGTAGGGGGGGACATTTTTGAATTTGTCGGGGACGCCTTGCTGAACCCGACCAATCCAGAAATGGTGATGAACAATGATGTAGGCAGGAAAATAACCCGCATGGAGATGCAGTCAGGGTCTTCATTGCATGTTGGCGGAACCCAGTGGGCCTGTGCGCAGTGGATCGCCAAACACGGTGAAATTTCCCAGGAAAAACCCGCTTTCACGATGACAGAATCCTTACCCTTTCAGACGATCATTCACACAGTATATCCTCCATTTCGTTCATCACTGGAAGAGCAAAGCAAGTTATGGCACACAATCCGTAAAGCGTTGGATCTGGCGGATTTACTGATGTTGCATTCCATTGGAATTCCACCAATTCCGAATTGGCCTGTTACGACAGCAGCCAATATTTTGATATTCGGTTGTGTAGATTACTTGCGAACACGTGATTCCAGTATTTTTACAATTACACTTTTGGTGAATAATGATGCCGCTTCGCAAAGTTATGCGCAATTGTTAGAGGATTACCCCACATCATGGTGATTACTTCTTTGAACAATCCCAAGGTGCAGCTTGCCAGACAGTTGATCGAAATGAAAAAAGTAAGAGACCGGGAACGTTTGTTTGTGGCAGAGGGGGTGCGCTTAATCGAAGAAGCTGTTCGCAACCATATCGCGCCGAAGTTCCTTATTTTTTCTGATAACGTTTCATCCCGAGGACAGGAAATACTGACCACTATGGCAGGGACAGAAACCCCTGTTTTTGAAGTTTCATCCAATGTCATGAATGCAATTTCCGCAACAGAAAATCCGCAGGGAATTTTAGGCGTTTTCTCAAGCGTCATCACACCTCTACCGTCAACAGCAGCATTGATCCTGGTGGCAGATGGTATACGGGACCCAGGCAACATGGGGACATTACTTCGTAGTGCCTGGGCAGCTGGAGCAGACCTGGTGATTTCAACTACGGGGTCTGTCGATTTATTTTCACCGAAAGTATTGCGTTCAGGGATGGGCGCTCATTTTTCATTACCGCTTTGGCGTGCAAGCTGGGAAGAGGTGGTTGAGCAATTCCCGAGAGGAAAGCCATATCAGTATATGGCGACTGTCGTCGAAGGCGGTTTACCATTCTGGTCGTGCGATTTCAATCAACCTTCGTTGGTGATCATCGGCGGGGAGGCAGAGGGAGTCTCAAAAGACGCCCTTCGTCTGGCAACGAATCAAGTAACCATTCCCATGGCTTCCCGTACCGAATCGCTTAATGCCGGTATTGCTGGAAGTCTGATTTTATTTGAAGCGATGCGGCAACGCCAGGGATACCCCAACGCATTTAAATTTACTTGACCTTGATGAAGTCGATCTGAATCAAGTTCTGAGTACAATGTACGGATGTGTTGAAATGGGCCTTGGCTGATAACGGTTCGCCGTATTCGTCGACGATTTGCAGCCAAAGAGCATATTGAGATGTGTATGGTTTATCGGCGATGAAGAATTCGAAGCCAGCTTCACCGAGAAGATTGGCATCACCGGATTGCATCGTCTGCTGTTTGATTTCTATACCGTCAATGGACCCGCTGAGCCGGATGTAAACTCCTTCCAGTGGTTGTTCAAAGATATCAAAAACCTGCCCGGCCACGCCCACCCAGTTACAGTTCAATAATGGATTGCTCACATTATCATTGTATGGTGATTCTTTCATATAGGGTTCGTGAACAAGAATAAATGGGTAAAGGTAACCCGTTACGGAAGTCGGAGTCACGGTGCGGAAGATCGCATCAGGCTGGTCGAGATCTGTTTTTTTGTTCACCGCAATCCATCGTGAATCTGGTGTTTTTGTCGTTGTTGGTGTCAACTGTAAGGCTGTTCCGGTTGCAGTCGGAATGTGGTGAGTGGTTGTCGGCGTGGGGGGATTTGGTGTGGTTGTTGGCGTTGGTGTATATGGGAAAGCAGTTAATGTTTTTTGTACAGCAACACCTACCAATTCGGCTGCTATGACTGGCGCAGGATATGTAGGCGGAAAAGGGTTAAGGGCGGTATACGGATTGTTTTGTATGATTAAAAAAATTATAGCGATCAAAACCAACACGGTGATAACAAAAACTGTCAGAAAAAGTCTGAACCGGTGAATTGGATGGATGTCGTGATCAGATGGTGCCATTCGATTTAATCTTCAACAACCGCGATGATGACAATATCTGCCAGGTTTCTTTGTTCGATTATCCATTCAGTCAGCAGCTTTTGTTCCATTGCCTGTCGTTGCAGCATCGAAACAGGATGAATGGTTTTCTGAAGCACCTTGATAAAGTGATATCCATATTCTGTTTGAATGGCTGGAGAAAATGTGCCGGCTTCTAATCCAAAGGCGACTACCTCAAGCGCAGGTTGAAGCAATGTCCCGGTCACATGCCATCCGAGATATCCTTTTGTGTCAGGATGATATTGGGCACGTAGCCAATCAAAATCAGTTCCCGAAGACAATGCTGCCTGGATCTGGTTGGCCGTGGTTTCGTCATACACTAGAATCTGGCATAATTCAACCTGTTCCATTTCTCCAGGAATTGTTGCGGACAGGAGGCTTCTTTGATATTCGGCTTCCAGAGAGAGGGCGAGTGCCTGCCGGAAAGATTCGATGGTGTAATGGTTATCCTCGAGCCATTGCGTGAAATGCTCATTCGAACCGATTTCAGCAATGAGACTGTCAATCCGTGAATCAACCAATTCGCCGGTGACTTCATACCCCGCGGTACGAGCCGCTTGTGACAACAGGAGCAAATCTACCTGATCCTGAACAACGATATCGAAGGCGTTTCGGATGGATGATTCCGGGTAGGCTGCCAAATATCGTAGAATTTCATTGTTAATTGTGTCCAATAAGATACCTTCGCCATTAACTGTTGCAGCAAGTGGTGGAGGTGTGGTTGTAGCTGTTGAGGTCGCATTCTGCATAACCGTTTCACCGGTTGTTTCCGTGGGGAGATCCATGGCTGGTGGGGTTGCTTTTTGCGGCCTGGTGCAATTGGTCAAGAACAACGCACCCACCAAAGCTATCTGAAGGATTCGAAGGCATTGATTTGTTTGATTATTATTCCTCATACGGGATATTATACATTCGAATTTTCGATACACCCGTTTATTCTTGTGCGAATGGTAACCTTAAAGATTCAAAATACACGACATTTTAAGTGAAAATGGCAGATTATGCACCTTGCAATCCATTTTTTTCTATGCTAGAATTTGCATGAAATCGTAAATATAAGGGTATTTCATAATACACCCCCCAGATGTGGGGGTTCATTTTCCTAAACAAGCCTGAGAAACCCAGTTTCACCAGCCAACCAACCACCTTGAACTGACCAGAGAAAGGAGGCCATGTTTGTATTGTCCTTATTGCCAGAATGTTGATACCCGGGTAATTGATACAACGCGCGACAGCCACGGCGGCATCCGCAGACGACGTGAATGCATGAGCTGTCATCAGCGTTTTTCCACCCTGGAACGAGCCATACTTGCCACACCGTTAATTGTCAAACAAGATGGAACTCGTGAGGAATTTGACCGAGAAAAACTGCGCCGCGGGATCCGCATCAGTTGTGCCAAACGACCGGTATCTGCTGCCGACATCGAACGCCTGGTGGGAGAGATTGAAGTCAGTCTTCAAAAAAAAGGTAGAGCGGAAGTATCATCCCGAGATGTGGGTGACTTGGTGATTGCCGGATTGAAGGAACTGGATCAAATTGCCTATATGCGTTATGCGATCGTTTACCTGCAATTGGACGATTTGCACTCACTTCGCCAGGAGATTGATAAATTACTTGAAGGCAACGGAGGATAACATGCCATCAGACCAGAACCAGCGGGGCAAATTACTGCCCACCCCGCCTTTGCCCAAAGGCTTGCCCAGTATTAATTTAACTGAAAACTCAAAACAAATCCTCACCCGCAGGTATCAACGCCGCGGTGATAATGGTGAACCTGTTGAGAGCATCGATGAGATGTTCTGGCGTGTTGCGTATCATATTGCGAAGATTGAAGATTTGGACGAGTCTTCCGAGACAGACCTGGCGAAAGCGTTTTACATTCTGTTATCGAGCAAGTCTTTCTTCCCGAATTCGCCCACCTTTACTGGTGCCGGAACCCCGTTAGGGCAACTGGCTGCCTGTTTTGTGTTGCCAATCAGTGATGATATGGGCCGTAATGGAACCGGTATTTTTGAAAGCTTGCGAAATGCGGCATTGATACAACAAACAGGCGGTGGGAATGGGTTCTCTTTCTCCCGCTTACGCCCTTCCGGTGCGGTTGTTAAGTCATCTGCCGGTAAAGCAACAGGCCCGATTGGTTTCTTGCGAGTATATGACCATGCATTTGATGAAATTGCTCAGGGTGGTACCCGCCGGGGAGCAAATATGGCAACACTGCGTGTTGACCATCCTGATATCGAGGAATTTGTCACCTGCAAAGCTGAAGAACATCAAATCACGAACTTTAACATCTCTGTTGGAATCACAGATGCTTTCATGCGTTCCGTGGAAAATGACGATGAGTGGCCATTGCGTTTTCCGGACATTTCCGATTCATTATACGGGAGTCTGAACGGCACATTGGAGGATGCTGAGGAGCAAGGGATTAACATCGTTACTTACAAAACTGTCCGCGCGAGAGACTTGTTTGCGCAAATCGTAAAACAGGCGCATCACAATGGTGAACCTGGCGTGTTGTTTTTAGATGCGGCCAATCGACAAAATCCTGTGCCACATCTCTATCGCCTGGAATCCACCAATCCGTGTGGTGAGCAATGGTTGGGGCCATTCGAAAATTGCTGCCTGGGGTCCATTAATATGGCACAGCATTTCGGCTCCAATGGGACTGTGGATTGGGATAAGCTGCAATACAGTGTTGAACTCTCCACCCGATTTCTGGATGATGTGGTGGACGCGAATATGTATGTTCCAGCAGTACCCCAGTTGAAGGAAGCGGCCATGCGCGCCAGGCGGATTGGACTCGGCATCATGGGGTTGGCTGACATTTTGTACCATGTTGGAATCCGGTACGGTTCAATCGAAGGGCAGGAATTTGCCTCCCAGTTGATGGAATTTGTTCGATATCATTCGATGAAAACCAGTATCCAATTAGCGGCAGAACGCGGGAGCTTTCCGGCGATTGTGGGCAGCCTGTATGATCCTGATAACCTCGCATGGACAGCACCTGACCCAATCGTTCCCCATGTTCATGATTGGGGACGGCCTGCATGTGATTGGGAAAGTATTGTGTCCGGGATTAAAAAACATGGCATTCGGAATGCCGCACAATTGACCATCGCCCCCACCGGAACCATTGCCACGGTTGCAGGCCTTGAAGGATATGGTTGTGAGCCTGTGTTTGCCCTGGCGTATATCCGACACGTCAATGATAATGGTAATGACCTTCAATTAACTTATGCCTCACCGTTGTTTCAGGCAGCCCTTGACCAGGCACATATGTCTGCGGAAGAACAGGAAAAAGTAATTACCAAAGTGATGGAACTGGGTTCCTGCCAGAACATTCAGGAATTGCCGGATTCCATACGTGATGTATTCGTGGTTTCCTCGGATATCACAGCAGAGGAACATGTGCGGATGCAGGCGGCAATGCAAGCTTTTGTTGATAACAGTCTGTCAAAAACGATCAATTTCCCATCAACAGCCACGGAAAGCGATGTCGCAGATGCCTACATGCTTGCCTGGAAGCTGGGATGCAAAGGGATTACTGTTTATGTGACCGGCTCCCGTGAAACCGTAGTTCTGGAAACGAAAAGTACAGCTGATAAAAAAGAGCCGGCTGTTGAAGCTCCTGCGCAACTGGCAATCTGGCATGATGACCGCAAACCAAGGCCGCGAACGCTGCCTGGGTACACCTATTCGATTGAAACGCCATTGGGGAAAGCTTTTGTCACTGTTAATGAAAATGGTGGAAACCAACCATTTGAGGTGTTTATTAATAGTGCCAAAGCCGGTTCAGACACCGCAGCTGTATCAGAAGCGATTGGTCGTTTGATCTCCCAGATTCTACGCCAGGCATCGCCTATTGAACCGCTAAAGCGGCTAGAACTGGTCATTAAGCAGCTAAATGGGATAGGTGGTGGGCGATCGATGGGTTTCGGCCCCAACCGCGTTCGAAGCTTCCCGGATGGTGTGTCACAGGTTCTCCAGGAATATGTAGATCAACGGAAAATAAGACTTGACAGTGGTCATATTAACCTTCATCAAGAGTCTTTGTTGGATTTTCATGCACCTAACACCGATAAACCAGCCCAACTCTCATTGTTAAAAATTGGTGACCTTTGCCCGGATTGTGGTCAGGCCACTCTTGTCATGGAAGAGGGTTGTTGTAAATGCCATTCATGCGGTTACAGTGAGTGCTAATTAACGAAGCTCGGCGATTGGGCAACAAGGTAGTCTTTGACCCATAAATGAATACCGCTCTCCCCGGCATTTTTGGGGCGAGCGGTATTTTGTGTTCTTGCGGTGATGTGAACGTTAACCTGCCAGGCCAATAGACTTGTGTTTTTCCGCAATGGTTTCAGCGAGCCGATCCAGTGCCGCATAGGTATCTTCATTGGGTAAGCCTTTATGCGTCACCGGTGGCAGCCATTCTTTCCCGAGCGGTTCGACCATGGATTCCACTCTTCGGACTGTTGTATTCGCCCACCCATATGAACCGATGAAACCCAGGAATGGTGCTTTGGGTTTGAGCAAAGCGGCAATCGCAATGATATTCGCCATCGAGGGGTGGGGACCGCCCAACAGGGTCGGTGATGCGAGGATGACGGTTGCCGCATCCACCAGGCTTAGTGCAATCTGACCCGTATCTGCGGTTTCGAGATTGAAGGGTTTCACGGTAACACCAAGGTTACCCAGGGCGGCTGTCAGTCGTTCTACCATATGGAGCGTACTGTGATGCATTGTGATGTAAGGAATCACCACCAGGTTCTTGGGCAGGCCGGTCACCCATTGCCAATAGGCATCCAGAACGAAGCGGGGTTTATTGTATATCGGTCCATGGCTGGGGCAAATCATGTCAATGTCCAATGTTTCAACCACATCCAGGTTCTTCTTTACGAAATTTGCCAGCGGCATCATTATTTGTGAGTAGTAAAGTTTATTGGATTCCAACACAAGCGGATCTACATCTGCAAACATGTTTGAGGTGGCTAGGTGTGCACCAAAAAAATCACAGGAGAAGAGGATTTTTTCTTCCACCAAGTAACTCACCATGGTCTCTGGCCAGTGGACCCATGGTGTGTAATAGAATTTCAAAGTGCGATCACCCAGAGAAATGGTATCCCCATCTTTTACCACGTGGATTCTATCTTCTGGAAGTTGTAGCAAATCCAATAACATTGGTTTCGCTTTATCAGAGGTCAACACAGTCGCCATAGGATACCGTTCCAGCACCTGGGGCAACGTTCCTGAATGGTCCTGTTCGGCATGATGCGAAACAATGTAGTCGATATGGTCGATATTACTCAATTGGTTGAGCAGGATGTATGCTTTCCCTGGTTCAACAGTGTCGAGCAGGACAATTTTCTCACTACCTTTCAACAAGTACGAATTATAGCTGGTTCCCTGCGGTAGTGGGATTAGCGAATCAAATATGGTGCGGTCCCAATCTATCACACCCAATAAGGATACACGATCTGTTACAGTTCTTGGGTTCATTTTGTCCTCTTCACATAAAAATAAATATTTTCTATATAATAATAACATAAAACAATCCGGTGGAGTGTATGAATTCGATTAACAAACAACCGCTCTGCCAGGGTGAAAACTGGGGTAAAATCGTGGTATTCATCTATTGCGATGGTAAAGTAAAGTTGTATCCAGGAGAGTTGAATGGATTCACATTTTGGCCGTTTGGAAGTGATTTGTGGTTCGATGTTTTGTGGCAAATCGGAAGAATTGATTCGCCGGTTGCGAAGGGCTGTGATTGCAAAACAGAAAATCCAGGTCTTTAAACCGGTGATTGATGACCGGTATAGTGGAGTCCAAAAAGTAACCTCCCATTCTGGCAATCAGATCGATTGTATGCCGCTTGAAAATTCATCGAAAATCCTGACATCGTTGGAGCCTGATGTTACTGTGGTAGGGATTGACGAGGCACAATTCTTCGATGCCGAGTTGCTGCCGATTGTGGATGACCTGGTTAACCGTGGGATCAGGGTCATTGTTGCCGGGTTGGATATGGATTTTCGTGGAGAGCCATTTGGCATCATGCCGATTCTACTCGCGAAAGCAGAAGTGGTTGACAAACTCCAGGCTATTTGCATGGTATGTGGTGAAACCGGAACCCGGACACAGCGCCTGGTCAATGGTGTGCCTGCGTATTATGATGATCCCGTGGTGATTGTTGGTGCTGCCGAAATGTATGAAGCTCGCTGCCGGATACACCACCAGGTACCACGCCGCAGCAGCGTTGCGAATTAATTAACAGGTGCGTTTTTGTAAGTTTCAAGGATTATCGAATGCAAAATTATCAAGCCATTTTGAAGAAGACACTGATAACCAAAGAACAATTGCAGGTGCGAATCCAGGAATTGGCTGAGGAAATCAACCATGATTATGCCGGGTCTGAAGGCCTGCTCCTGGTATGTGTATTGCGCGGGGCCATCATGTTCCTGGTGGACCTGACCAAACACCTGACTATCAAACATATGGTGGATTTTATGGCAGTATCATCCTATGGTGTCGGCAGACGTTCTTCTTCAGGTCAGGCGAGAATCTCATTGGATTTAAATACCGATATCCGGGGACGTGATGTGATCGTGGTTGAAGACATTATTGACAGCGGGCAAACCCTCCATTCTCTGCTGCAATTATTGGGCAGCCGGGGACCGAAATCATTGGAGGTATGTGTATTACTGGACAAAGTGGAGCGGCGAGAAGTGAATATCCCGGTGAAATATCGTGGATTTGTGATTGATAATGAATTTGTTTTTGGTTATGGGCTGGATCTGGATGAATACTACCGAAACTTGAATTTCGTAGGTGTGGTTGACCTGGAAAAATATCAGGGTAATGAAGGTTAAGTCTTTAAAGCCAGTGCCATATCGAGGGGGCTTCAGGCGTGGCATATTGAGAGGATGATGGGATGACTTTTGCTCTTCCCTTTTCAAAACTTTTTGGTTTCATTCGTTCGCTGCTGCAACCAGCTGACACGATGATGCTGGTTGGAGGGGTGGTTCGGGATCTGATGCTGAACCGTGAAATCAGCGATATTGATATTGTTTTGCAGCTGCCCGAAACCAAAATCAAACCAATTGCCAGGAAAATCGCTAATCAATTTCACGGCGCAATGTACTCCCTTGACGATGAGCGACTCACTTTTCGTATCCTGGCTAAAGATGCGGTGGGGCATCCCTGGACAATTGACCTCGCCATACAGCGAGGGCAAACACTGGCAGAAGATCTGGCTTTGCGAGACTTCACCATCAATGCGATGGCGTTGGATATCACTGTCGCCGGGCGGCAGGTATTGATTGATCCTTTTCACGGCGTCAGCGATCTGAACACAGGCTTGTTGCGCCCAGTATCAGATACCTCTCTGACAGACGACCCGATTCGCGTTTTACGGAGCATCCGGTTTTTACTCGAGTTTGGTTTCAAAACTGCAACAAATTTCGAATCTTTCATGCAAGCTGCTGTTCCCGGTTTGGCACAGGTATCAGGCGAACGGTTTCGCGATGAGTTGTTTCGGTTGCTTGCCCGTCCCTTTGCGTGTGAAGGCATTCATCGTATCAGCGAGTTGGGTGCCCTCAATATTGTTTCGCCATACCTTGGGTTTACCTGGGATGCTCATATCGAAAAAACCCTTTCGATCCTGGACCATTTGACGACAATTCTTGAGAAAGGACTGGATGAAAAACAATTTTCTCTGCCCTTTATGATTGATATTGAGCAACCGGTTTTCGATTACCTGGCTGGGCCGATTTCATCAGGACGGTCACGCCTGGCCTTATTAAAATTCGCTTGTATGCTTGGTGCTGTGGATGCAATGTTTACAGGAGTTTCTTATTTCGCATTCAGCCAGCATGAACAGAATTTCCTGAAAACATTGGTCAAGCACATCACAATATTCAAGCGGGGGCTTGCCTCAGTGTCCGGTAACCCGCGCAAAAACACGTACCGTTTTTATAAAGCTACCGGGATGGCGGGTCCTGCCATCTGTATTCTTGGTGGGTGTAAATTGCTGGCTGAGGGGGATGGCGTTGAGAGACGGTGGTATGAGCAAATCCGCCAGTTGCTTGCCAGTTACTTTTACCGGTATGAGGTAGAAATTTCACCTGCTCCTTTATTGGATGGAAATGCGGTCATGACTGCTTTTGGCTTGCAGCCTGGCCGCCAGATTGGGATATTGTTGCAAATGCTTGAGGAGGCGCAGGCTGCAGGTGAGGTGTCAACAACAGATGAGGCGATTGCGTTCCTGGCAAAGCAGGTGGCGTTGGGAGAAGACGAATGGTGATAAGTTACAACCAATATGACAAAATTACTGTTCGGGGGTGAAAAACGTTAATTCTTTGTAAGAAGGCATAGAAAAAAAACCGAATATGGTAAAATTTTTAAGATACAAAAGCGACGTTTTTTTATCGAAAGATGAAGTTAATTTTACAGGAGGCACTATAGTGGCTAAGAAATGGGTTTATTTATTCAACGAAGTCGAAAAGGCTGAAGCGTATGCTGGCAGCTGGGATGGCGTGCGTGGTTTGCTGGGTGGCAAAGGTGCCAACCTGGCAGAGATGACGCGCATTGGTGTTCCGGTTCCACCGTTCTTTACCGTGACGACGGAAGGCTGCAACGCATACATCGCGGAAGGTAACCAATTCCCCGAGGGGATGTGGGACCAGATGTTGGAAGCATTGCGGGGAATCGAGGAAAAAGCCGAAAAGAAATTTGGCGATCCCAAAAATCCACTGCTTGTGTCCTGCCGCTCTGGTGCCAAGTTCTCCATGCCCGGTATGATGGATACCGTTCTCAATGTTGGCCTTAACGATGAGACGGCGGCTGGAATGGTGGAACTGACTGGCAATGAACGATTTGTTTATGACTCATATCGCCGCCTGATTTCCATGTTCGGTTCTGTCGTACTTGGCATCGATGATGAAAAGTTCGAAGAAGTGCTGGATGAAATGAAAGCAGAAAAAGGCGTCAAGGTTGATACAGGCCTGAATGCAGCAGCTTTGAAGGATCTTGTTGAGAAATTTAAAGTTGTTGTGAAGGAAAATAAAGGCTTCGACTTCCCGCAGAACCCCCTGGATCAGATGCGCCTGGCGACGGAAGCGGTCTTTGGTTCCTGGAACAGCCCGCGTGCGATTGCCTACCGCAAACGCTCCAACATTTCTGACAAGCTGGGTACCGCGGTTAACATTTGCACCATGGTGTTCGGCAATATGGGTGATGATTCCGGTACAGGTGTCGCATTCACCCGTGATCCCCAGACTGGTGATCCAACCATGTTCGGTGAGTACCTGCTCAACGCACAGGGTGAGGATGTGGTTGCCGGCATTCGCAATGCCAACCCGATCATCCAGATGAAAGATGAACTGCCGGAAGCCTACCACCAATTCATGGACATCACCGCCAACCTGGAAAATCACTACCGCGATATGCAGGATGTGGAATTCACCATCGAACGTGGACGACTGTGGATGCTGCAGACCCGCAACGGGAAACGCACCGCCAAAGCTGCCGTGAAAATTGCTGTCGATATGGTCAACCAGGGTTTGATCAGCAAGGAAGAGGCGATCAAGCGTGTGGAAACCGACCATGTTGACACACTCCTCCATCCCCAATTCAATCTTGCCACGCTGAACGAAGCCAAGAAAACAGGCCGCTTCTTTGTTAAAGGTGTGAATGCTTCACCGGGGGCAGCAGTTGGACGTGCCTATTTCGATGCCGATCTGACCGAAGCCAAGGCGAAGGAAGGCGAAGCTGCCATCATGGTTCGCCCGTTCACCAAGCCGGATGATGTTCATGGTATGCTGGCTTCCAAAGGCATCTTGACCACCGAAGGTGGCGCGACCTCTCATGCTGCGGTTGTTGCCCGTCAATTTGGTGTTCCCTGCGTGGTGGGTGCTTCCAATGCCAAAATCGATATGAACAAGCGCGAGATCACTTGCAACGATGTTGTGATCAAAGAAGGTGATTGGATCTCTGTAGACGGTACCACTGGCGAGGTTTACCTGGGTCAGATTGATGTTGTGGCTCCCTCTCTTGAAGAACAGGTTGAATTGTTGACTCTCTTGACCTGGGCGGATGAAATCTGCGCAACCGAAGGGATCCGCACATCGGTAAATGGCTCTCCTACCCGCGGTCTGCAGGTTTGGGCGAATGCGGATTATCCTGCTGATGCCCGTCGTGCCCGTTCCTACGGTGCCCAGGGTATCGGCCTGTGCCGGACTGAACACATGTTCTTCGAGCCGGAACGACTTCCCACTGTGCAGGCATTCATCCTGGCAAAAGACGAAGAAACCCGCACAACCAAAATCAATGATCTGCTGCCCTACCAGCGTTCGGATTTCTACGGATTGTTTGAAGCCATGACCGGCCTGCCCGTGATCATCCGTTTGATCGATCCCCCGCTGCATGAGTTCATGCCCTCTGAAGAAGAGGTCTTTGAGGAAGTCATCACCATGCGCGTGAAGGGTGAGACCAAAGGCCTGGCAGAAAAAGAAGAACTGTTAGCCGCGATCCGCAGCATGCACGAAAGCAACCCGATGATGGGTTTGCGCGGTGTCCGCCTTTCGATTGCCATGCCGGCATTGGTCGAAATGCAGGTGCGTGCAATCTTTGAAGCTGCTGCGGAAGCAAAACTGAATGGTTTCGAGCCGAAACCTGAAGTGATGATCCCGCTGACTGGCACGGTGAATGAATTGAAGTGGATTCAACCGCGCCTCCTGCGCATCGCAAAGGATGTAATGGCAGAGAAGGGTGTCGAGTTCGAATACAAATTTGGCACCATGATCGAAATCCCGCGTGCCGCGGTGACGGCGTCTGAAATTGCCGAAATGGCAGAATTCTTCTCCTTTGGCACCAATGACCTGACCCAGATGACCTATGGCTACAGTCGTGATGATGCAGAACGTGCCTTCCTGGTGACCTATGTCGAACAGGGCATTCTGGCGGTCAATCCCTTCCAGGAACTCGACCGTGAGGGTGTTGGCAAACTGATGGATATGGCAGTCCGCGACGGCCGCTCCAGCCGCCCCAACCTTGAAGTTGGTATCTGCGGTGAACATGGTGGCAATCCGCCATCAATCGAGTTCTGCCACATGGTTGGCAACAACTATGTGAGCTGCTCTCCGTTCCGTGTTCCGGTCGCCCGTCTGGCAGCGGCTCATGCCGCACTGGCGCACCGCAAGTAATTCATTAATCAACAACTGTTTCAAAAGAGGTTGCTTTAAATAAGCAGCCTCTTTTTTCGCTATTTCTCTGCGTTGAGAGGCCATACCAAAATGATAAATCAAGCTATATGCAGTATTTCGTGAACCACGACAACGATCTTTTTTCAGACTCGAATGGATGCCTGAGCGATGTAGGTTCCTGATAAATTCTCCGAAATCAAAACGAAATTGTCGGGCTCGAATCGCCAATCGTATTGAGTGCCAACGTTATCGGCAATGATTTCTTCTGCAATGGTTGGGGTTGTATCACCCAGTGCCAGTGTAATGTGCGGCACCCATCGGTCCGGTTCATATAAATCCACACTTTCCTGTGAAAAGGGGAGAATGCTTTTGATGATAAATTGATGAAAGGCAACCAGATGATCGGATGTATCAATGCTCAAATAGATGACCGGCGATGTGCCAGGAAACACACCCAGGCCATTAACTTTTATGGAGGGTAGCTTGCAACCGCCCAACAGCAATCGGAGGTGCTCCATCATCCCCGTGCGATATGAATGCGATATATGCCATGTCAGGTGAGGGATTGGTGTGATATCCCTGGCCTGTGTGATATTAAATTTGCTGTGTAGGCCATCCCAGATGTTGATGATCCGCTGATGGTAGGGTTGGGGAAGGGCTGTGATGAGGGCTTGCATTTATTCAGTTGCGTTTTGGTATAAAATCTGGTAAATGTGGCGGGTTTCGACTATGTTAACCAGATATGTGCGTGTTTCGCCAAATCGAATGATCTCAAGGAACAGGTCAGGATCTCCCTGAGCTTGAGACCACCATATGGCTGCGTTGCCGGGACCAGCATTATAGGCTGCCAGTGCGGGATGAAATGCACCATCGAAATAATCACGCTGAAGGTCGATATAGTAGACACCCATCGGGAGATTTACTGCTGGCAGGTAGAGCATATCTGAAGTGTAGTTCGGCGGAAAATTGAGCTGCTGATGGATTTGAGCGCCGGTGGATGGAATGATTTGCATGAGGCCTATCGCACCCGCACTGGATCCGACACGGCTCTCAAACAAGGATTCCTGGCGAATCTGAGTGTAAATCAAGAGCGGATCAATTGCGTACCTGGCAGATTGTTCTTCGATGATATCGTTATAGAAAACACCATAACGGATATGGTTGAAGTAGGCGGGTGCGGTTAACAGGTTGGCCGTGCCAATATTAGACAGGTCAAGAATCTGGCGTGAGGCGAAAGCTGCCGCCCTGTAGAAGCCATGATTGACCAGCACCGCTAACAATCGGAAAAGATTGATTGGGTCTGACTCATACCTGCCCCGGACGATGTCGAAGGAAGCGAGAGACTCGTGATAGTAGCCCAATCGCCAATAATCGATTGCCCGGATGTAATCGGGATCATTGCTGATGATCTGAGGCGACTGCAGGTCGGTGGCAGGATCGATGTTAAATGTGGTGCGCATCCAGATCACTGCCTGCTTTCGTTCCGATTGCAGGTCTGCTGCCAGTTGGATGGTATCCGAAGGTGCAAATGGGGTTTGATTTGTCAGGATTTCTTCTGCCCTGATGCCGTAATAGGAACCAGGGGAGAGGAGGACGGCAGCGGCGTATGCAGCTTCTGCCTCTGAAATTTGGCCCTGGGCGGCGAATGTTTTCCCCTGCCAGAAACGGGCTGCCGCCTGATCATCGGACAGCACAGCAGCATTTTGCATCTGAGTAAACACAGTCATGGCGTTCTGGTAATCTGCCAGGCGATAATACGATACACCGGCGAGATGAAGTGCGCGAACAGCGTTTGTGCTGTCGGGATAACCGTAAGCCAATCGCTGCCAGGTTTCAGCTGCTTCGGGGAGAAGGTCATGCAGTTCATAAACACGGGCGGCATAAAACAGGAAATCTGGCACTTCGGGATTGGATGGATAGGTATCGCAGAATGTGAGGTAGGTCTGGGCAGCCGTTTTTGGATTATTAAGGAACATCCATTGCGTGTAGGCAATTTCGTCCCAGGCGGAGGCAAAAAACTGGTTAGTGGGGAAATTTTCGATCAATACCCGCCATTCCGCAATCGCGCCTTGATAATCCTCAAGTGCAAGCAGGCTGAAAGCTTTATAGTGATGAACGTCACCATTCCGTTCAGGCACAGGCGTGTTGTCAATATATCGGTTAAACGCGTCCACAGCCACGCCGTATGCCCTGGCATAATAATCGGTCAAGCCACGTTGGTATTCATTAACGGATTCACCCGCCTCCACCAGGGTGATCAGGCCGGTGTATGTATCGTAGACATACGGATAGGCTGAAACATTTTCTTGAAACTTTTGGTAAGCCAGGGCGGTTTGCCCGGCCGCCATGTATGCCTGACCGACCAGGAAGTTCATACGGGCGCGGAAATAATCGTTCTCCGAATTATTGAACGCATCCAGGAAATACTGAACGGCGATGTCTGTTTCTCCCTGGTCGCGGTATAGAATGCCAATTTTCTCTTTGATGAGATTGATGGAGTGTGTGTCGGTCAGAGCGTTAATTGTGCTTTGATAGGCATTCACTGCCTCGTTAAATTGACCGGCAAGCTGGTAAGCATCTCCAATTTTCTCCCAGACGAATGCTGGCAATGTCTGGGGAGCAAGGTTTGCGAACTGCTGGTATGCCAACGCAGCAGCGACATATTCACCCAGGCCACTGTATGCCTCGCCAAGGAAGAAACGCGCATCAATTGCCGCAGCGCTGGCCGGGTAGACCTGGAGGATGGTGTCAAACAATTCGACTGCTCTTGTTTCCTGGGCAGTCAATAGTGCAATCCGCCCCAAACCAAGCAGGGCGGAAGCCTTAAGCTCTGGATTTGACTCAGGTTGATCGTATTGGGTTTGAAAGACCACTTCTGCTTGATCATACTGACCGGTGTACAGGTACCAATCTGCTTCAACAACATGAGGAAACTTTTCATCTTCTACTGTGAAGATGGTATTCTGTTGGCTGCTGGTCTCTGGCGATAAAGGCGCTTCCTGTGTTGTTAAGACATTGGTTTCAGGGAGCCCATCGATTTCCGCTGGGGAGGGAATTTCGGTGTTTGTGGCAGATGTCTCTGCAAACAACTCCTCCTCAAGCGGAATGCAGGAGGTGGCCACCAATCCTGTGATTACCGATACTGTCAGCAAGCGGAAAAGAATTTTCTGGGTTTTTGGCTTATTGGTTTGCCTTACATTTTTCATATCGATAATTATAACATTCCAAAAATACCGGGTATTCGGCAGATGGTAATTGGTGCCTGCATGAATTCCTATCATTGCAATCTTTCCATAAACATCGCAGAATGACGAGGCTGAGACAGGTTTAATTCTGGCCGGTAAGTAAGATAAACCCAACATGATGTGGATAGGGCCAATACGCGACACATACGGGCTGACCGGGTCTTCCTGTTTCGTAATTTCTTCTTATCGTTGTTAGAAACAGCCCATGATGCCCGCTTTGACAGGAGATTAACCTCATGATATAGTTATGGCGCGCAAAGCTCCCGCGCCGTCCCTCGGGCGGTTTTTTTGTGTGTGGAAAAACCTATAGACGAAGGAATTAGCATGAAAATAGCCTGCACTGGATCGATTGCGTTCGATTACTTGATGACATTCCCGGGATATTTTAAAGATCATATCCTGCCCGAGAACCTCAACAATATCAGCCTTTCTTTTCTTGTCGATTCCATGGTGCGCCAGCGCGGAGGTACCGCTCCCAATATCTGCTACACCCTGGCTCTCCTGGGTGAACGACCGATCCTGGTCGGTACAGTCGGCGAGGATTTTGGTGAATACCGAACCTGGTTGGAAGGCAACGGGGTGAATACCAGGTATGCGAGAAAAATCGATGGTGTATTCACTGCATCATTCTTCGCCAATACCGATCTTTCCAATGCACAGATTGCCAGTTTTTACAGCGGCGCGATGAAATATGCCAGTGAGGTAACCATCCACGGCATGCAACCAGATTATCCTGATCTGGTGGTTATCTCCCCCAATGACCCGGTGGCCATGGATCAATACGTCAAAGAATGCGCCCAACTGGGTATACCGTATTTGTATGACCCAGGGCAACAAGTTGTTCGATCTTCACCCGAAGAATTACGCCGGGGAGCCGAGAATGCGCAAAGCCTGTTCCTGAATGATTATGAATACCTGCTGCTGCAAAAGCATACCGGCTTGACCGAGAATGAATTACTGAACCAATTGGAATTCATGGTGGTCACCCAGGGAGAGAAAGGCGCCGTGATCTATGTTAAGGATAGGCGTTATCTGGTGCCTGTTGTGACCCCCAGGCAGGTGCTTGATCCTACCGGGGTGGGAGATGCTTTCCGCGGGGGTTTTTTACGGGGTTACTCACTTGGATTTGATTGGGAAACCATGGGGCGGATGGGAGCGTTGGCAGCAACCTATTGCCTCGAGCAGCGCGGCACTCAGATCCACCGTTACTCAATTGATGAATTTATTCAACGCTACCGTGAACATTTTGACGATCAAGGTGTGTTGGATGCTTTAAAATCGGATTAATTATCAAATTTGGAGGATTCAATGGATTACGATATCAAGGATTCCAGCCTGGCGGATGGCGGACGTCTTCGCATCGAATGGGCGGAACGTGATATGCCCGTGCTGCGTTCCATCAAGGAACGTTTTGCCAAGGAACGACCGCTGGAAGGTCGGCGGATCTCCTGCTGTATGCATGTCACCACGGAAACCGCGAACCTGATGAAAACCCTGCATGCCGGTGGTGCAGATGTGGTGTTGGTGGCTTCCAATCCGCTCTCTACCCAGGATGATGTGGCGGCTTCATTGGTGCTGCATGAAGAAATTCCCGTGCATGCCATCAAGGGTGAGGACAACGTGACCTATTACAAGCATTTGAAAGCGGCGATTGCCCATAAACCCCAAATGACAATGGATGACGGCTGCGACCTGGTGAGTATGATTCACCGCGAGCATCGTGATTTGCTGCCTGACATCATCGGTGGCACAGAAGAAACCACTACCGGTGTGATCCGCTTGCGCGCGATGGCGAAAGACAAGGCACTCGCATTCCCTGTGATCGCGGTGAATGATGCCATGACCAAACACCTGTTCGACAATCGTTACGGTACCGGGCAGTCCACCATGGACGGCGTGATCCGCGCCACCAATGCGTTGATCGCCGGTAAGAACTTCGTTGTGGGCGGTTATGGCTGGTGTTCACGCGGACTTGCGATGCGTGCGCGTGGAATGGGGGCGAATGTGATCGTTACCGAAGTGGACCCATTGAAAGCACTGGAAGCGGTGATGGATGGTTACAGGGTGATGCCAATGGCAGAAGCGGCAGCGATCGGTGATATTTTCGTGACCCTGACCGGCGATCTGCATGTGGTTGACAAGCATCACTTCGAAGTGATGAAGGATGGTGCCATGGTGGGTAATTCCGGGCATTTCAACGTTGAGATCAACATTCCTGCGCTGGAAGATATGGCGGTTTCCAAACGCCGTGTTCGCCCGTTCGTGGATGAATATGTGCTGAAGGACGGCCGCCGCATCCATATCCTCGGTGAAGGGCGGTTGATCAACCTGGCTGCGGCGGAAGGTCATCCGGCTTCGGTGATGGATATGAGCTTCGCTAACCAGGCGCTTGCTGGCGAATACCTGGTCCAGCACAGCAAGGAACTCTCCAACAACGTTTTCACTGTTCCTGAGGATATTGACCATGAGATCGCCCGCTTGAAACTGCTATCCATGGGCGTGATAATTGATACCCTGACCGAAGAGCAGCAGGTGTACCTGAATTCCTGGACTGAAGGTACCTAGGTCGGAAATTTTGTGCTCTACACAAAGAGGATGCTCTGCAAAAGCATCCTCTTTGTATTTAATGAATACAGTGAGTGTCACATCGCATCAATTCGTTGATTCCCGGATGTATATCTCCATTTGCGTTAAAAGACGGTCAACATCTGCCAGGTGCAATTCACCCATATTGGCGATGCGGAAGGTATGATCCTTCAGTTCATCGTATCCATTGGCGATTTCCAGGTCGAATTGTTTCAGGTAAGCCCGTAACGACTGAAAGTCTAGCTGGTGGTCGTTGTGTAAAGCTGTCATCGTTTTGGAGCGGAAGGGTGGCTTTGCCAGAGGGGGCATGCCGTGAGACTCTCCCCACGCTGATACCCTTTCCGCCATCGCCTGGTGACGGGCAAAACGCTGGGGCAAGCCCTCTGAAAGGATATGGCGCAGCTGGGTTTCATAGGCGAAATAGAGTGAAACCGCCGGGGTGGTTGGGACGGTATTGATGTGATGATGGTGATCCAGGCGCAGGATATCAAGGAACCAGCCCCGGTTTGCCACTGATGCCGCTTTTTCCAGGGCGCGTTCTGATGCCACCGCCACCGATAGTCCGGGCGGCATGGCTAGGCATTTGTTGACAGAGCCAAAGGCAAAATCGATTCCCCAACGATCAAAACCGATATATGCTCCGCCAATGGAGGAGACACAATCCAGCAAGATCAGGGTATCGGGGCTTTCGATATGCACCATTTGTGCGATTTCTTCCACCGGATTTTCCACCCCGGTAGAGGTTTCGTTGTGGACGATCGCGATGGCTTCATAGTGTTTCTTTGTCAGCAGGGGTGCGATCAGTTCCGGCAGCAAAGCATCACCGGGCGGGATGTTGAAAAGGTCTGCCTGTTTTCCATTATTTTGCGCAATGGCATACCAGCGATCCGAAAATCCACCGCTGACGCAGATCAGCACATCTTTTTCGACAAAATTGCGCATGGCGGCTTCCATCATCCCGGTTCCGCTGAAAGAGGCAATGTATACATGGCGCTGGGTATCATATAGACAGCGTGAAGCTTGTTCCAATTTGTGGTACAACGCTTCGAATTCAGCGCCACGATGGAACATCATCGGCCTGCCAAGGGAGGCCTGTACATCGGGAAGGATATCCACCGGACCGGGGACAAATAATGGGGACATGGGTTGAACTACCTCTAAGGTTGGGATGGATTACTTTCTTAATTTTGCTGTGATCACAATGCGCTGGTTATTAATCCCATATGGATAACACGAGATGAGAGTTGTGATCGGATCTGCAGTTTGGTTAAGGACATCAACCCGGGTAGGTTCCACCACCTGGGTTTGCAGGACGATATATTCGTAACTGCTCTGTGAGGTGAAAACCCGGATCACATCACCTTCTTGCAACTGGTCGAGATCACGGAAAATCTCCCCATAAATGTCATTATGCGCGGATAGCACCAGGTTGCCGTCAGAGCCTGGGTTGGCGGAACCGATATGCTGACCGACCCCTTTTTTCAACTGCTCCCAGCCGTCACCCTGAACCACGGGGGCATCGACATCAATGGCCGGTATCTGGATGCGGATCGGTTGTTGAGGGCTCTGGGTGGGCAGTGGGATGGCAGCCATTGCCTGAACAATCGGGCGGAGGTGCTCGGGGATCTCTGCCTCATTGGGTACAGGCGCACCACCTGAGAAAGTGTGGCCGGCAGGCAATACTACTGGGGCGATGAGCGGCGTCGGTGTTAAGGTTGGCTGCTGCAGGGCTGATGAAATTTCACGGTTGAGTGTCTGTACCAGGGAAAAACCATTGAAAACCACAAACAGCAATGCGATGACTGCCAGGCCTTCCACCATGAGCAGGAACCGATCATACCACCCCGGTTTTTTCTTCTGTGTCAGAGTCTTTGGATAATCATTATCCTGGGTATCGCCAATGACTGGTAGGGGAGTTGTGTTGTGGGTGGGGAGGCTGCCAGTGTCAATGGTTCCTGTGTCCATGAAGTGTTGGTACTGCTGGCGGCGTCGTAAGCGCATTTGCTGCAGCAAATGAAAGCGGAGATCATTCTCTGTTAGGCGCTGACCCTTATATTGTTGCATGGCTGTATTATACCTTTGATTTTGTCGCCAACATGATTTAGAACTTGCGTGCAATTCTGGTAGGGAGTGGTTAATGTGGATGAATGGGATCAAACCGCCTTGCTTTTTGGATAAGTGATTATCTTGCAAAATAGAAAAAAAGTTCTATAATGGATGTATGGATCAATTACTTCAAAAATTGCAGCTGATCTCAGAATCAAGTGGGTATGAAGAAGAAGATACCCCTTCCATACCGTCACAAGCACCCTGCGAGAGGGTGAAATCAAATTTGGTCTGGGAGTCTGTAGATCCGTCATATCCTCCAATCTCATATTCGACCATCAGTGGGGGACGGAAAGTACCCATTCTAAAAACGCTGCTTACCACCGCATGTGAGAAAAACTGTAACTATTGCGGCTGCCGTGCTGGACGTGATACACGCAGAGAGAGCTTCACGCCTGAAGAAATGGCACGAATTTTCATGGAAATGTACCGCAAGCGATATGTGCAGGGGTTGTTTCTCAGCTCCGGTGTTTTCAGAGGAGCGGTTCGTACCCAGGATGAATTATTGAAGACCGCTGATATCCTGCGCCATAAGTACCAATACCGCGATTATCTTCATCTGAAAATTATGCCGGGAGCAGAATATGAGCAGGTATTTCAGGCGATGAGGTTGGCAGACCGTGTTTCCGTTAACCTGGAGGCACCAAATGCGCTTCGTTTGAAGGATCTGGCACCCATGAAAACCTTTGAGCAACAGTTGGTTCAGCCATTAACCTGGGTGGAGAACATCAGGCAGACTGTACACCCCTATCACAGTTGGAACGGTCGTTGGCCATCCACTGTAACGCAATTTGTGGTCGGGGGAACGGATGAAAGTGATGTTGAATTACTCCAGGTGTCAGAGTATTTGATCCGGCGGTTGAAATTGACAAGGACATATTATTCGGCATTTTCACCGGTCCAAAATACCCCGTTGGAGAACCGTCCTCCAGAATCAATGTGGAGGCGTTATCGGTTATTCCAGGCATCGTTCTTACTGCGGGATTATCCGTTTTCAATGGAAGATTTGCCATTTGTGGGAACTGGATATCTGCCTTTGGACCGTGATCCGAAGCTCGCATGGGCGGAATTGAACCTACGGGAGCAGCCCATGGAAATCAACCATGCTGACATGGAAGATCTGCTGCATATTCCCGGTATCGGACCCAAAGGGGCGCAGCGGATTGTGGCATGCCGCCGGCAGAACCCAATCAAGACTATGGGTGATCTGGCCCGGTTGGGAGTGGTAGCCAAACGGGCGGCGCCTTATGTACTTTTGAATGGACAACGGCCGGCCTTCCAGCCTGAATTAATCGCGGTTTAATGGATGCTCGCCGCTGCTGATATAATCAATTTATGGTTGAGTTAGTTCCGATTCAGTTTATCAATGAATCAGTGGAAGTAGTATTTGTTGTTCCACCGGTTTATGGAAAAACGCCTACACCGCCTCAAAGCTTCATCTGGCAGGCAAAGCAGTGGGAGATCAAACAGGTGATGCTGGAGTGGAAGGATTATGACCGCAGGGGTAAATCATCCCATAATATGCGCCCCAGCAATCTACTGAAAGCTGCATCACGTGGTTCTTACGGTGTGGGGCGATTTTATTACCGTGTAATGACAGTGGATGACCGAATATTCCAACTCTATTTTGACCGTTCAGTGCCCAGAGAACAAGCATGGGTTTTATATGCTGAATATTCCTACCGGGTGAAGAACCGAAACCAAAAGTAAGTCCTTCTGTCTATCTACCCACGGCGATATCAGTTTGTGTTATTGCGCATGCGGAAGATTCCAACAGCACAGAACAGCAAGCCGAACCCGATCAGTACGGCAATTTCCAGTAGGATCCCCTCGAGTCCCTGGCCTTTGATGATGATATCATTGAACCCCATCATCGCCCACGTTGTGGGAAGGACCCGCACCACAGACTGGTAGATTGGCGGGGTGATTTCTAATGGCCACCAGGCGCCACCCAGAGAAGCCATCATCATTGATAGTATAGTGGTTAGTGCGTCTGCCTGTTTGGCAGTTTTTACCAGGCTGCCTAACATAAGGCCCAACGCGGTACCGGCGAAGCCAAAGCAGGCAAGGAAAACAAGCAGGAGCAAGGGAGAGTCACCCCAATCCACCTTGAGAATGAAGCTGCCAAAGAGCACCAGGATCACCATTTGGACCAGGCTCATCAGCAAGCGGCTGAGCAACTTACCGATAAAATAGGTAAAGCGGCTGGTAGGAGTGGTCATCATCCGTTGATAGGTACCATTCTCGCGTTCCATCGCAAATATGATCGAACCACCCAATAATGTGATCATGGTCCAGGTCACCAATTGCCCGGCAGATGATTGGTTGAAACCATTCATAATATCGACCGGCTCAGGAGAACTGACGGGATCCTGATTGATTTCTACTGAAAACAAAGGGTTTTTCAGAATCTCCTGTGCATCAGTGAGGGCTGTTTCCAGGGCTGCCTGCGCTTCGGTTTCAGTCAGGTCCTTGCGTTCTCCAAGGATCACCAGGCTGCCACGCGCGACCTTCCAAACCGCTGTGCTTTGCTGGAGGGCAGACTGCAGGCTGTTTTCGATGGCGATAGTGGTGTAACTGGACTCGCCCAGACGAAGAGGTAGTGCCAAAGTCTTATTCTCCTGCAGAGCGGTTTCAAAGCCTTCTGGAATTGTCAGGATGGCAGGATGATTGTTTTGTTCCTGTTCGAATTCAGCCTGCCCGATTGAGTTTACAGTAACCAAACGAACAGTGTCATCTTTGATAATGGATTCCAGTAATAATCCAGATGATACAGTCTGATCGAGATCGATTACCAATATGCTTGGTCGGGTGTCCACATCAGATGGCTGCGGAGCCTGTGACCCTCCCAGAGCGACACCGATGATGATGGTAAACAATACTGGCAGTCCAAGGAAGAACACCCAGCTGATTGGGTAAGCAAATTCGAGGAGAAAATCAGCTTTGACGATGGAGAATATTTTCCGAATCATGTTCTTTCCTATTCACAGTCAGTTACGATATTGCCGTTGAAAAAAATATCCGGCTGTCATGAGTACGAGTATTGACATTCCCAATAAAACTACCATGGGGAGCAACATATCCGAAAAAGTAGCACCATTGATCATATTTAGGTAGCCTTCGATCCCCCATGCATTGGGAGTGATGTAACCAATTGTTTTCAACCATTCCGGAAAATTACCACGCGGGATAAAATTGCCAGCGAGTGCGGCAAAGACCAGGGTGATGGCGGTACCTACCGCAGAGGCTTCACCGCTATTACGGGCAAATGATGCCACCAGGATACCCCATGAAGCAACTGAGAGTACCATCACCACAGTAAACACAAAAACCTGAACTGTGCCGCCCCAGTGGACATTCAACAGGAATCGGCTAATCACAAGGAAGATGAAGACCTGGGCAAGCCCAATAATGTAGGTGCCCATCATTTTCCCAACGAGGACAACCCCAGGATGATTGGGGCTGATCAACAGCCGTGGCAATGTTCCTTTTTCACGTTCGCTAAGAATACTACGGGCGCTGTTTGTCATCGAAAATGAGAGAAACAAGATTGCCATACTGGGAGCCATGTAAGATAACCAACTGAACCCGGTATCCGAATCTGCTTCCTGGTAAACGGCATCGAGCGTAACCTGGCTCGATCCATCGCCAAAGATAGGTTCCAATTTTTCGCCAATCGCTTCACCCAGACCGTTCGAAAGTTCCTCAGTGGTCACCAATCCTTCCTGAATCAGTTGGGAAAAACCCAGGCTGCCGGCGGCAAAACCAGCGTTTAAATCGATGAGGATCGAATCCAAAATTGATTCGATAATTTCCACAGATACAGGTCGAGTGATGTTGGGGTACAGTTCAATTTTAAGACCATCATTGGATATGGGCGCAGAATCATCACCGGATGGATCGTTAAGCATGTCAGACATGCCATCAGGAATGACGATGACTGCTGCAAGCTTGTCAGACTCAAGCGCATTCAAGGCTGTTTCAATATCGGTATATTGTTCTGGCAATAAGTAGGCTGCCAACTCCTCACTTTCGAAAGTGTTTATGAAAATATCTCCGATCATACCGCCATCCAGATTGATGATGCCAACAGGGATTTGAGAGAAACCGGTATCTGATCCTCCAAAGGCAAAACTCATCACCAAAGTCATGGCCACCGGAGCGGCAATGTTAACCAAAAGGGCTGTCAGGTCGCGGTAAGTTATGCGAAAGTCTTTCCATGCAATGGCCAGAATTTTTTTCATAAATCTTCGATCCTCCGTCAATCCCGCAAAGCACGGCCGGTCAGATGCAGGAATACGGCTTCCAGGTTCGGTTCTTCGATGTCCACAGAAGTGATTTTGACCTGATGGGTATTGGCGACAGCAATGGCGTCGGCTATGGATGTTTCGGCATTGGCTACATTCAGGATGATCTGTCCATCAATGCGTGACACACTGTGGACGCCTGAAAGAGCTGCCAGTTCATCCAGGCAGCTTTGCTCGATGACCTGGGAATCCAGCGTATGCAGACGCAGGATTTCATCTTCTCCGACCAGGGCTGTCAGTTCGTCCTGAGTGCCTATTGCAATCATTTTCCCATGGTCAATGATGCCCACCCGGTGTGACAACTCCTGTGCTTCTTCCATGTAATGGGTGGTGTAGAGGACACTCATCCCGTCACGATTCAGTTCCTTGACCAGATCCAAAATCATACGGCGACTCTGGGGGTCAATGCCGACCGTGGGTTCATCCATGAAAAGAATGCTGGGGCGGTGGAGTAAACCAGCGCCAATATTCAACCGGCGTTTCATTCCACCGGAATAGGTTCTTACGCGTTGATTCTTTTTATCAGAGAGTCCGATTCGGTCAAGTATTTCCTCGGCGCGAATGTGCAAGTCTTTTCCACCGAGGTTATACATGCTGCCCCAAAACTGCAGGTTTTCCAAGCCGGTAAGGTCGTTGTAAAGAGCGATATCCTGGGGTACAACACCGATCGCCTTGCGTGCCCCGGCCGAATTGGTCAGAATATCAACCCCTGCAATACGGGCTGTGCCATCAGTCGGTTTTAACAAGGTGGATAACATGGATATCGTAGTGGTTTTCCCGGCGCCGTTTGGTCCCAACAGGCTGAAGATCTCGCCCTTGTTAATGGCAAAACTGATTTGATCGACCGCAGGAAATTTTCCATACATGCGAACAAGATTTTCTGCTTCCAGAATGGGTTGTGGTTTGTTATCCTTCATCTTGCCTCCAGCGGTGATATTCCTGTCTCATCTCTATCTTAGTATTGTATACGAAACTATAAAATTGAGGTTGCATTCCTTGGGAAGTTGGGTGGTGAATAAAAAAGTAAAGTGAATAAACTCTAAATATCAATAATATCAAAATGAATATTGACAAAATTTACTAAAGAGTTATAATACAGTTAATAAATAAGAAGTTCAGTCAAGTAAAGAAGATTTCAGGAGGAATATCGATGCAGAAATTGACAAACCATTGTCCTTATTGTGAGAACAGCGAGATGATCATCCGGGAAATTGAGTGCCCGGGTTGCGGTGTTCGCATCCAGGGCGCATTCCAGATGCCGGATTCGCCTTTTGAGAACCTGACACAGGAACAGGTGTTGTTCATGTTGAACTATATTCGTTGTGAAGGTCGCTTCAACCGCCTGGAGGAGGAACTGAATCTTTCCTATCCCACACTCCGCAACCGCCTTAACGACTTGATTGTCGCACTGGGATTTGAGCCGGGCAAAGAAGGTGCCACAGAACCGGAACCTGAACCAGTACCTGTGCTTACTGCAGAGCAACGAAAGAAGATACTCAACGATCTTCATGAAGGCAAAATCACGTTTGAAGAAGCTCAGGCCCGTTTACGAGGCCAATAAAATGCCGATGGTGGAAGACGAAAAGAAAGGAAGGTTAACAATGACCAATAAGGAAGAACGAATGAAGGTTTTGGAGATGGTGCGAGATGGTGTTATCTCCGCGGAAGAGGCAGCACAATTGCTGGAAGCTATGAGTGATCCGGTTGAACGGCCAGTTGCTCCTCGAAAACCAGCCGGGAGCAATGTGGATACCCGTGGAAAATTTTTCAGGGTGCGCATTACGGACGCTGCGACCAATAAACCCAAAGTGAATGTGACATTGCCGCTTAGCCTGATCAATGTCGCGATGAAAACAGGCGCAAAATTCGCTCCTGAAATTGATGAGATCAACATGCAGGAAATTTGGGAAGCAATCCAGGATGGCGCCACAGGCAAGATCGTTGATGTGATGGACAGTGATGACGGCCAACATGTGGAAGTATATATCGATTGAATCCTGATGCATGCATTCTGCAAATGAGACCGAAGGCCGCTGCCAAAGCGGCTTTTTGGTGTTTATCCCTATACCATGATTTCCAGATTATCTCTATAATCATTGATAAGGAGACTCAGGAGGTCTGTGGATGGATGGTAATATTGGCAAGTTTCTAGGCAAGTACCAGATTGTCGAACCTTTGGGGGAAGGGGGTATGGCTACTGTGTATAAAGCATATGATGCTGCCCTCGAGCGGTATGTTGCCGTCAAAATTATTCGCAGCATTAACCAGGTTGATCCGAACTTCCTTGCACGATTTCAACGTGAAGCGAAAGCCCTGGCAAAGCTTGACCATCCTTATATCCTGAAAGTCCTCGATTATGGAGAGGAGAATGGGATTCCTTATCTGGTGATGCCCTATGTGGCGCGGGGGACATTAAAACAGGTCGCACGGTCAAGAATTGGGTATCGAAAGGCGATCGAATTGCTGATCCCCATTGGTGAGGCATTATCATATGCCCACCGGCAAAAAATCATTCACCGTGATATCAAACCTGCCAACATTTTGTTCGGCGAATCTGGTGAACCGGTGTTGTCTGATTTTGGGATTGCGAAAATGATTGATGCCGGTGATGAAACCCAATTGACCAGTGCTGGCGTAGGTGTGGGCACCCCTGATTATATGGCCCCGGAACAATGGAATGGAGTGGCAGACGAACGAACAGATGTCTATGCCCTTGGAATTGTGCTGTATGAACTGGTGACTGGACGCTGCCCATACCATGCGGACACGCCTGCAGCGATTTTATTAAAACAGGTTCAGGATCCTTTGCCTCGTCCAAAGAATGCCGTCCCGGATCTTCCGGATGCGGTTGAGGGTTTGCTTTTAAAGGCACTCGCAAAAGATCCTGCATTGCGATTTCAAACGATGAATGAATTCGTCCTTGCGATGAACCGTATACTTCGCGGTGATCTTCACCAGGATGATTTCGATGCATCAACGCTTCAGAGTAAGGGAGAAAGAAGACCTGAAGTTTCGATGCCTGGAATACAGCATTCCTCTTCGCGAGAACCGGTGAAACCGTTGAAAAAGAAATGGGTTCCATTGGCAATTGGCGGGGGAATCCTGCTCAGTATCGGATGCCTGGTTGTCATTGTTCTCACTATCTTATGGCAATCGGGAATGTTTGGAAAGCAGGCAGAAACGCAAATACCAGGTTTGAATCCTGCCACGCCCGATCAGGAAGAGGCAACGCTAGTTGATCTAGAACAGGATCAAGCTTTGGCCACAGCAACGCCATCTGATCTTGCGGAGCCAACTGCAACGGTGGGTTCTGTGAGTAAGATTGAAAAATTGCCGGCAGACATACCTGTCTACCAACCCAACAATGGCGATGTGATGACGTCTGAAGCAGAAGAATACCTGATCATCTCGTACTCAACAGGAGACGACCATGAGAAAGTGGAGGCGTATTTCACGTCAGAAATGGAGAACCTGGGTTGGTCGCTGGAAAATACGACAGCGATGAGTTCGCAAAACCTGATGATGTATGTTTTTGCCAAAGAGGAACGAAATGTATTGATCTATGTGATGGCTGACCAACCAGCACGGACGACGTTACAAATTATGCTGCCGGCGAATTAATACCATCAAGCAGAGGTTATACGAACAGCTGCCAGTAAGATCAGGATCAAGCTTTCTGCGACCGTCACCTGCCAAGCGAGTCTCCCGTGGTGGCGGTCATAAATCTGCAGGCCTTCTGCTGTATTGCGAATGTCAAGGAAAGGCCCTGCAAACCAGGCAAAGGCCGCCCCGCCTACCAACCCCCCCAGATGTCCCCAGTTATCAAATTGGGCAGAGAACCCCAAAACGAGGTTGATTGCGACGATCATAATGATTTCTCGCAATGCACGTCCGGCATTCGGGAAAAATTTCCGATTGGTATAAATGAAGATACCCTCAGCGGCGACAAGACCAAAAATCGCAGTTGAGGCCCCCAATGACGGTGCAGCCTGGAAGTAAAATGAAAAAATGTTCCCGCTGAGCCCGGCCAGCAGGTACAGCCAGGTAAACCGGCTGTGCCCATAAAACCGTTCCATACGTCGTCCGAAGGCGAACAGGGCATACATATTAAAAAGGATATGTATTACATCGGCATGCAGTAAAACTGGCGTCACCAGTCGCCAAACCTGGCCATTGATAATGGCTTCGTTGATCTTCATCCCAAATGCGGCGGGCAGATCAACCTGATACACCTGCCGGGTGAGAACCTGGCCGGCATAAACAAGCACGGTCAGCGCCATCAACAGGTAAGTGACCATTGGCCGCCTGGCTGGGAGCTGATATTGGATGACTGGCGGATTGGAGGTATCATTTAAACCCTCGACAACCTGCCCATTATCGGGGTTGGTATCAGGCGCAGGATTTGTCATCATGTTGGCGAAGGATACGATGGTGTTCCGCATTGATGATTGATATCACCATATCGGCGGCTTGATCTAACTTGCCTTCAGGGTTGATAACGACGTAATCAAAGTAGCAACGGGCAGCTTCCATTTCCTTTTGGGCGGTATCCAATCTGATTTTTAATTGTTCTTCGCTATCCTCACCGCGGTCAACAAGACGTTTTAACCATTCCAAAGGATTTTCAGGCAGGATAAAGATCAACCTGGCATCCGGATACATGCTTCTGATCGTTTTAGCGCCCTGGTAATCCACGCGCATAACCACATCTTTGCCACTGCTCAGTGCGGCTTCCACCTGTTGTTTTGGTACGCCTTTAAATTGGTCATATACAAGCGCATACTCAATTAAATCACCCCGGGCGATCATTGCTTGGAACTCGTCACGGGTGAAAAAGAAGTAATCCACACCGTTCACTTCGTTTGGGCGGGGTGGGCGGCTTGTGGCTGTCACAACAAAGTGAAAAGGGAATTCTTTCTCTTTCAATTTACCAACCACAGCGTCTTTTCCGGCACCCGACAGACCCGAAATAACAATCAATAATGGCGTGGGATTGAAAATGTCAAAATTAATTTTCGGATCCATGAATGAGGTTCGCATTTCTTCCATATGGTAAGATTGATTGGTTTCTATTATACCTTGATTTTCCATGCAGAATCTTGAGCTCTGCGGGAATGGGTTCAAGTCCAATGATGAATGGAAGGAATGTGGAGGAGTAACGATGAATCGGAAGGTTACATTTGATGAAGCAATTGAGCAGGCTGGATTTGGAACCTTTCAGAAACGCCTGTTGTGGATTTGCGGGTTAGGTTGGGCCGCCGATGCAATGGAAGTACTCCTGATAGCCTTTGCGGTGCCCGCCATCGCGGAAGAATGGGGGCTTACTGCAGCGCAAAAAGGTCTGTTGAGTACAGCGATTTTCCTGGGGATGCTGGCTGGTGCAGTGATATGGGGGCGGGTCAGTGACCTGATTGGCCGAAAAGCAGGCTTCATTGCGACCATTGCGATTGATTCCGGTTTTGGTTTGCTTTCTGCCTTTTCCCCCAGTTTTATTGTGTTGATGGTATTGCGCAGCCTGACTGGTTTTGGGGTGGGTGGGACTTTGCCGGTGGACTACAGTATGTTTTCTGAGTACCTGCCCACGCAAAAACGTGGCCGTTACCTTGTTTTACTGGAAGCATTCTGGGCTTTAGGGACGATTGTGGCAGCCGGGCTGGCCTGGTTGGTCGTGCCGAGATTGGGATGGCGGTGGTTATTGGCGTTGTCAGCGGTGCCTGGCTTGATCATTTTCTTGATTCGCAGGATGGTTCCTGAGTCTCCTCGTTATTTATTGACACGCGGCAAAACTGCCCAGGCTTTTCAGGTTCTGCAGAATGTGGCTGCGACGAACGGCAATCACATTGAGGCAGACGGCCTGTATGAACTTGCACCACAGCCCAAGACCCGGATGGCGGACCTGTTGCGGCCAAACTTCCGGCAAACCACGATTTTCTTATGGTTGGTCTGGTTCTTCATATCCTTTGGGTATTATGGGATATTTACATGGCTGCCGAATTATTTTCGGTCATCCGGGATGGAAATGCTTCCGGTGTACCGTAATACATTCATCCTTGCATTGGCTCAACTACCGGGTTATTTTTCCGCAGCTTACCTTGTGGAAAAGTGGGGTAGAAAGAAGACGCTGGCGGTGTACTTATTATTAAGCGGTGTTTTTACCTACCTGTTTGCCGCAGCGAATTCACTTGGTTTCGTAGTGTTCATGGGAATCTGGATGTCATTCTTTGCATTGGGCGCATGGGGCGCATTGTATGCCTTCACACCTGAAGTATATCCAACCGCACTCCGGGGCACAGGGATGGGAACAGCATCTGCTTTTACGCGCATTTCCGGTGCAATTGCCCCTACATTGGGCGGGTTGCTGCTGGGTGAATCATTCCTGGTTCCAATGCTGGTATTTTCGGGCAGTTATATCCTAGCAGCCATATCTTCTTATATGATCCCAATTGAAACGAAAGATCAACCATTGGCGGACACTTATTAGCTTCACTCTTGCGAATTTTTGGGAGGTTGCTTATAATAATGCAACCCTCAAAAAACCTTCCATGCTGTTTCAGTTCCGCCTGGCCAGAAAAAATCCCTGTCTCTGGTCTGGTAGATTTTAACAAAGTGTGATAAAATCCGCACTTGCGTTTCGAGATATTACTGTATCGTGGTCAACTGGAGGAATATTTTGGCAAACATTAAGTCTCAGATCAAGCGAAATAAACAAAACGAGAAAAAACGACTTCACAACCGAATTTATCGCGGCTCTGCTCGTACCTACATCCGTAAAGCATTGGCAGCGATCGAAACCGGCAACAAAGAAGCTGCAGAAGAAGAAGTCAAACAGGCAGTCCGGTCGTTGGACCTTGCGGCACAAAAAGGTGTTCTCCACAAGAACAATGCTGCCCGTCGCAAAAGCCGTTTAATGGCTCGTTTAAACTCGATGGAATAATTTTCGCTTGTCAATAGATAACCTGTTTATGCAGGAGGGCGTTTTCCATCGCTCTCCTGTTTTTGTGACTATTGCAAGGGGTAGGAGGCTGCAAGCCCTTTCTGGAAAACTGGCTGTGTTATAATCGGTGAGAGGTCCGAAGCAGTGTAACAACCTAAAACGGCGTGGTTTAACCGCGAGCTATATCCTTGTACAAAGAGGGATCCATGTTTGAAGCGGAACAAAAAAGATTAGAAGAACAAATTCTATCCATATTAACTCAGCAGGACATTTTTGTCAGTGAATTAAAATGGACACAGATTCCATTTACCGGTGAATGGGGGATAACGACCTCATTTTTTGCCACCGCTGCAGCAGAGGCTCGTAATGGGAAATCAGTTGTTGTTCCCAGACGGGCCCAAGAGATCGCAGAAATGGTAGCGAATGGCCTCGGTACTCCTGAAGGGTTTACAAAATGCGAACCCGTCAGGGGGTATCTTAACCTATACTTCTCGACGGTGGAATATGCACACCGGGTGCTGACTGAGGTGCAGGTAAAAGGAGATGCTTTCGGCAAACTGTCACGCAAGTCTCAAAGGGTGATGGTCGAATATTCCCAGCCCAATACACATAAGCCCTTCCATGTTGGACATCTTCGGAATGTGATTCTAGGATCAGCTGTATGCAATATTTTGGATTGGGCTGGGTATGATGTGATCAGGGCGAATTACCTGGGTGATATTGGCTTGCATGTGATCAAATGGCTGTGGGGTTATTTGAAATTCCATCAAGGAGAAACCCCTGCGCATGATATGGTGCGCTGGATGGGTGATATCTATGCCGAGGCTACCCGTCATTTTGAAGAAGATCCCGATGTTGAAAAAGAAGTGCGGCAGCTGTTTGGAAGGTGGCATAATGGGGACCCAGACATTGAAGCATTATGGTTAAAAACCCGACAATGGAGCCTGGACGCATTCGATCAGATTTACCGTATGATGGGGGTGGAGTTTGATCGCTACTATTTTGAATCTGAGGTCGAAAAACCAGGATTGGAACTCGTTGATCAGCTGATCCAGGACGGCATCGCCAGGGATGAACGCCCCCAGGATTCCGTGATCGTTCCGCTGGATGAGCTTCTCGGTCTGGAAAATGATTATCGCGTTCTGGTCGTTCTGCGTTCAGACGGAACCTCATTGTATTCGACCAAAGATTTACCGCTGGCTATTCAGAAATTTAACGAGTATGACCTGGCAAAATCGATCTATGTGATCGATGTGCGCCAATCATTCTACCTCAGGCAGATATTTAAAACCTTGGAATTGATGGGCTATCCGGAGTATGCTGAAAAATGCCACCACCTGGCGTATGAAATTGTGAATTTGCCAGGAAACGTGACCATGTCTTCCAGAGAAGGCACGGTGGTGTTGTTAGAAGATCTGGTGCGTGAAGCAACCCAGCGTGCTTTCCAGATTGTGGCGGAAAAAAACCCGGAACTTTCTGAGGCTGCAAAAAAAGAAATTGCCTTTGCGGTTGCCATGGGATCCATCAAATATTCCATGCTCTCCAAAGACAATACCAAAGTGGTTACTTTTGATTGGGAACGCGCAATGGACTTCAATGGCCAGGCTGCGCCCTATATTCAGTACGCGTATGTGCGCGCCGGGAGTATCCTGCGCAAAGCTGGCGGTACAGTGGGCACAATCGAACATCCAGCCAGCGATTTGCATCCCACCGAAGTCCAACTGATTGATGTGATGACCCGTATCCCGGATGTTATTCAGCGAGCGGCTGAAGAATACAGACCTCTGCATGTTGCCACACTGGCATATGACCTTGCACGGGCATTCAATGATTTCTATAACCAGTGTCCCGTCTTAAAAGAAGATGGTGAAATTAGGGCATTTCGTTTGCATATTGTCGCAGCTGCACGGCAGGCTTTAGGTAACTGCCTTGCAGTTCTGGGCATCGTAGCACCAGATGCGATGTAATTGATTCACCCAATTCTCACATAAGGAGACCTTACATTATGAACCGTATCAAAACCTTAATCATGGGAGCCGCTGGCCGGGACTTCCACAACTTCAATACCGTATTTCGAGGTAACGAAGCGTATGAAGTGGTAGCCTTTACCGCCACCCAAATTCCAAACATTGAGGGACGCAAGTATCCGGCCGAACTGGCAGGCAGCCTGTATCCCGCAGGGATCCCGATTTACCCCGAATCGGAATTGCTTCCTCTACTCGCAAAGTATGGCGTCGAACAGGTGATTTTCTCATACAGCGATTTGCCATTTGCTTATGTGATGGAAAAAGCAGCCCTTGTAAATGCGGCAGGCGCTGATTTCCGAATGCTGGGAACAAAAGAAACCCAGGTGGTGTCCAGTAAACCGGTTGTAGCGGTGTGTGCGGTACGTACTGGTTGTGGGAAAAGCCAGACAACCAGGCGGGTGGCTTCCATTCTTCAGGATATGGGGTATACAGTCGCAGCCGTTCGACACCCTATGCCTTACGGAGATTTGGCGAAACAACGAGTACAACGGTTTGCGACGTATGAAGACCTCGACAGGCATGAGTGTACCATTGAAGAACGAGAAGAATATGAACCTCACATTGACCGTGGCGTCATTGTTTATGCCGGGGTCGATTACGAAGCCATCCTGCGCCAGGCTGAACAGGAAGTTGATATTGTTTTGTGGGACGGCGGTAACAATGATTTTGCATTCTACAAACCAGACTTCACGATCGTTGTGGCTGACCCGCATCGTCCGGGACACGAAATTTCGTACTACCCTGGCATGACCAATGTGCTCCTTGCTGATGCGTTTGTGATCAATAAGGTGGATACAGCTGATCCGGAAGCGGTGATTCAAGTTCGCGAGAATCTTCACCGGATGAATCCTGGCGCCACCATAATTGAGGGAGCTTCTCCATTATTTGTCGATGACCCTGCTGCCATACGTGGGAAGCGTGTGATGGTGATCGAAGACGGTCCCACCCTGACGCATGGCGAAATGAAATATGGTGCCGGATACGTCGCTGCCCGTCGGTTTGGCGCTGCTGAGATTGTTGATCCTCGTCCCTTTGCGGTGGGAACGATCGCTGCAACGTATCAAAAATATTCCGGAACTGGCCCAATTTTGCCGGCGATGGGGTACGGTGATGCGCAAATGCGTGATCTTGAACAAACCATCGCAAATGCGGAAGTCGACCTGATTGTATCAGGCACACCAATTGACATCACCCGTGTGATCAAGGTTAATAAACCAATCCAGCGTGTTCGCTATGAATTACAGGAAATTGGCAAACCCGATCTGGTGGATTTGTTGCAAACCAGGTTCAAGAAGTAAGAGCCCATGAGCAACTGTCCCAATCCGGGCAATTCGGGTTGGGACAGTTTGATAATATAATGAAACAATGAGAGATAAAAATGTTTGTAGATGAAGCTGAAATTTATGTCCAAAGTGGCACTGGAGGGGATGGCATTGTGCATTTTCTTCGCGAGAAATACCGCGCAAGAGGTGGACCGGATGGTGGTGATGGTGGTCGGGGAGGGAATGTAATCCTGATAGTCGATCGGCATATCAACACGCTTACGACATTCAGATTTCAGCATGAATTCATCGCTGATAACGGAAAATCCGGTGGTCCGAAAAAAATGACCGGAAAATCGGCAGACAACTTGTTCGTCAAAGTTCCAGCTGGAACCATTGTGTACGATGCACATACGGATGAGGTGCTGGGCGATCTTGTGGATGAGGGACAGACATTGTTGATCTGCAAAGGTGGGCGTGGCGGACGAGGGAATACCCATTTTGCCAATTCACGCAACCAGGCACCGCGCACTGCCGAGCGGGGTGAACCTGGTGAAGAGCGCAATCTTCGATTGGAATTAAAATTGATCGCTGATGTGGGGTTGGTGGGGGTTCCCAATGCGGGAAAGTCGAGCCTGCTGGCTGCGGTCACCAACGCAAAACCCAAGATCGCTGACTATCCATTTACCACTCTGGAACCCAACCTGGGGGTTGCGGAATTAACTGTCGATGACACGATTGTATTGGCCGATATCCCGGGATTAATCGAGGGAGCGCACATGGGGGTTGGATTGGGTGATGCCTTTCTGCGGCATATTCAACGAACCCGTATTTTGATCCATGTTTTGGACGGGATGGCGGAAGATCCCTTATTGGATTTTAACCAGATCAATGCCGAATTATCACTTTTTGATACAAAACTTGGAGAAAAACCGCAGCTGGTAGTCTTTAATAAGATGGATTTACCAGATGTTCAGGCATTGTGGGAATTACTACAACCTCAAATTGAAAATTTGGGGTTTCCTGTTCTGCCTGTGTCTGCCGCATCTCACCAAAATTTGAGGGAGATGTTATGGAAGGCTTATCACATGCTGCAGGAGACACCGTTGCCGGAGCCGATAGCGTTAATGCCTGAGTATCATGCACAGGAAGACCCGAGAGAGTTTTCGATTCGCGTTGCCGATGACCATGAGTACGTCGTTTCCGGCAAGTCGATTGAGCGTGCTGCGGCGATGACCTGGTGGGATCAGCCTGGATCTGTACGGAGGTTTCAGAGGATACTGGAAGTACTTGGTATCGATGCCGCCTTGCGCGATGAAGGCGTGCTTCCTGGCGATACTGTTCGGATCGGTGAATATTCTTTGGAATGGCAGGAGTAACCGCTTGATGCCCCGGATAGGTTTTTTCGGAGGCACCTTTGATCCTCCCCATAACGGCCATTTGGAACTCGCAAAGACAGCTTTGGATGGGATGAAACTGGACGAGGTATTGTGGGTAATAACACCACAAAGCCCTCTTAAAACCGTGACCTATTCCACGCTTGAGCAGCGAATCGCAATGGTGAGTATGATTATCAGTGGTTTATCCGGCATGGTTCTGTGCGATGTCGATATGAAACGGGAGGCTCCATACTACACAGTTGACACCGCAAGGCTGATCCGCCAGCGATATCAAAGCGAGGTACAACTCTACTTCATACTCGGCGGTGATTCATTGGGCAACCTGGTGAAATGGCATCAAGCCCAGGAATTAATCTTCAAACGGCTAAACGGGCTGATTGTGGCGCGTCGACCTGGTGACGCATTGGATATGGATTCCCTGGAAACAGCGATGCCAGGTATCAGTTCTGCTACAACTTTCCTTAACATGCGGCAGATGGATGTATCATCATGGAAGATCCGGCGTAAGGTTTCTCAGGGAGATTCCATTGAGGGTGATGTGCCCATAAGCATAGCAGATTTCATCACATCAGAAAAGTTATATCGACCATAAATTTCCAATGGAGGTAGCATCCATGTCAGAAAATACCCCTCGTCGTATGGTTCCGGAAGATTTGTACAGACTTAAAACTGTCATGACTCCAAGAATCTCGCCGGATGGTGAGAAGTGTGTATATTCAGTTCAGTGGGTGGATCAGGAATCTGAAAAGAAGTTCTCAAATTTCTGGATGGCTGAGGTGAATGGGTTAGCCCCACTGCAGTTCACTGTAGGCAACCATGTTGATGCTTCACCCCAATGGTCGCCGGATGGGGGGGTAATTGCGTTTTTATCAAACCGGGGGAGCAGTGAAAAACCAGCGCAATTGTTTCGGATTTCACCTTCTGGCGGTGAAGCCAGGCAGATGTGTGATTTTCCAGGTAGCATCGAGAAGTTTTTGTGGTCTCCAGATGGCTCGAAAATATTGCTTGTTGCAATAAAAACAGATGATGATACTCTTGCACGTGAAGCAGATGAAAAAAAGAGAAAACTGGGGGTTGTGTCGCGAACCTATGACCGGGTGAGGTTCAAATATGATGGGATTGGTTTTTTATCTCATGAAGTTACGCATTTGTGGTTGTTGGATACCGAGACAGGTACACTCGAGCAACTCACCGGGCATGCGTTGTATGCAGATAAAGATCCTGCATGGTCACCTGATGGGCAACGTGTCATATTTGTCAGCAACCGAAGTGACCGTCCTGACTTCCACCCAGCGAATGATGACCTGTACACGATCGATCTTGTTTCACGAGAATTGCGCAAGGTCATTACGCCCATAGGCCTCAAACAATCTCCTTCCTTTTCGCCAGACGGGAAATGGATTGCCTATTTTGGCGTTGAAGGGGAGTACACCTGGCATGAAACGAATCACTTGTGGCTGATTCCTGCAGATGGAAGTGTACCTCCGGTTAATTTGTTGCGAGGAACGGATTATACATGTGCTTCATCGACATTGAATGATACCGGCAGTGCCGAACAAATGCCGCCTACATGGGCACCAAATAGCGAGGTGATCTATTTCCAGGTAGACTATCACGGCAGCTCAAAAGTGATGGGTGTCAAGATAACAGATAGAAGCTTGTTTGACGTGATAGGCGAGGGGGGGATTGCAGGATCCTTCCACTTTTCTGATGATCATGCCGTGATGAGTTTTACCTATGGCGATCAGCGCCATTTACCGGAAGTGTACACCCAATTCTGTTCTACGAGGAGCACCCATCAGATCAGTCATCATAATGATGAATTCCTTGCCGAACTTGACCTTGGCCACACGGAAGAAATCTGGTTCAAAGGACCAGATGGAAATGACCTTCAGGGTTGGGTCCTGTATCCACCGCAATTTGATCCCCAAAAGCAATATGCGTCCATTCTTGAGATTCATGGTGGCCCAACTGCGCAATATGGCAATGCCTTCATGCACGAGTTTTACACACTCGCAGCCAATGACCTGGTGGTGTATTACACCAACCCCCGCGGAGGAACCGGTTATGGTGATGCGCATTGTAAAGCAATCTGGGGTGATTGGGGAAACCGCGATTACGCTGACTTGATGGCTTGGGTTAATTTAATTGCAGATAAACCATTTATCGATCAAAGGCGAATGGGGGTAACTGGTGGCAGCTATGGTGGTTATATGACAGTGTGGATTATCGGGCATACCAACCGTTTCAAAGCGGCAGTATCACAACGGTGTGTCAGTAACCTGACGTCAATGTGGGGTTCGTCGGATGGTAACTGGGTATTTCAACAAATTTTTGGCAACAAAACTCCGTTTGAAGATGTAGAAGTGTTCTGGAAACATTCACCGATCGCTTATATTGGAAATGCAAAAACGCCAACCATGATTATTCATTCTGAAAATGACCTTCGTTGCCCAATAGAACAGAGTGAGCAGGTATTTGTCGCGTTAAAATACCTGGATGTGCCGACTGAAATGGTACGCTTTCCTGATGAATCCCACGGTTTGTCGCGAAACGGCAGAACCGACCGACGGGTGATGCGGTTAAAAAGCATGCAACGCTGGTTCAACCAGTACCTATAACACGCAATATTGTCCGATTGCTAGCAATTTCCAGTTCCATTTTTGCTGTGAAATTTATTAATTTTCATATAAATAATTACGTTACAATAGACACATCATCATCGCACCCGTTAGGCTGGAGTTATTTCATGTCTCGACCTGAGTGGTTTATCAACATTATCCAACATTTCTTCCCAGAGCGATTCCGCATAGCCGGATGGACAAAAAAGTCAAAACTGATCCGCACAGTGGTTGATTTCTTTTTATTTTCTGGCGATCAAATTTTCTACCTGCCGAAAGACAAGGTGGCTGCCGAAATTCTCCATCCAATACCAGGTGATGTTGAACAATCGTTATTTAAAACAACCCCAAGTACAATCCATGAATCCAATGTAACCAATGAAAGCCATTCTACTGCGACTGAAGTGGCAGTAGAAATTGATATTCGGCAGCCAATAGATAGTGGAACCAGCATTAGCCTTCCTTCGACTATTATCAAGGAATTTATTGATGAAGCCGGGTATGTGTGGTTGATGGATAAATGCCTGTGTCGCGATACGATGCAATGTAAGGACTTTCCGATTGAAATTGGCTGTATATTTATGGGTGAGGCTGTTTTGGGAATTAACCCAAAATTCGGAAAACTCGCTTCCAAAGAAGAAGCAAAAGCCCGGATTGATCTGGCACAGGAACATGGCCTGGTACACTTAATTGGCAAAAATAAAATAGATACCCAATGGATGGGGGTACATCCAGGCGGGAAGTTGTTGACGGTGTGCAGTTGCTGCCCATGTTGCTGCCTTTACAAGGTGCTTCCTGATTTGGATAAATCGATCAGGGACAAGATCGAAAAAATGCCAGGCCTTGATATATTCATCGATGCAGAAGAATGTGTTGGCTGTGGAGCCTGCGCAGCGCCGGAAATATGTATGACTCATAATATATCAATCGTCGATTCTATCGCAATGATGGATGATGTGTGTGTTGGTTGTGGGAGGTGTTACGAGGTTTGTCCTTCGGGAGCTATAAAGATGTCCATTACTGATGGCGATTTTTTCGAGGAAACAATTCGGAGGGTGAAACAAAAAGTAGATGTTTCATAAACAGACCACAATCGTACATATATCAATTCTCATGGAGCAAATATTGGCAACCCGGTAGAAAGAAAAGAAAACGGCGAAAGAAAATAGTTATGCCTAGTAAAAAGACGAATCGACGCGAATTTCTTCAAAAAAGCATGGTTGGGCTTGCAGGAGCCGCCATCTTGCCAATGCCCTTGTGGGGAAACCAGTTGGCAGAATTCCCTGATGCAGAACGAATGGGCCGTGTGTGTGTTGGCAAAGTAGACCTCCGTCTACGGCCTTCTGCCAACAGCGCATCCGTAGGTGTGTTGTATGAAGATATGGTGGTCACATGGCTGCGTGAGGTGATCGGAGAAGCTCCTGGATTGGCATTGGGGCGGCGTTGGGTCGAAACACCAGATGGATATGTTTACGCACCGAGTGTACAGCCTGTTCGGTACCAACCAAACGTACCAGTTAGTGCTTTGCCATCCAGCAGCATCGGGCCTGGTTTTTGGGCTGAAATCACTGTTCCTTATGTGGACATCTTCCTGGCAAATCCGCCAGCCAGGTCGCCGTGGTTTCAGGAATTTACGTACCCGAAATTGTATTATAGCCAGGTGATGTGGGTCGATGACTTGCGTACACTCGATGATGGAACGGTCCAATATCGGGTTGTAGAGAAGTATGGGACGTATGGCGATGTCTTTTGGGCAGACGCACGGGCATTCCGTCCATTGACAGAAGAGGATATCTCGCCCATCAACCCTGAAGTGGAAGATAAGACAGTCGTCGTTGATTTGAACTACCAGACGCTAGCCTGTTACGAAGGCAGTCGCGAGGTCTATTTTTGCCGGATATCGTCTGGCGCAAAATTCAATGCATGGGGTGAAAAAGTAGAGGATTGGGGTACGCCAACCGGTTCCCATTACATTTGGCGAAAACTCATCTCAATCCACATGGCTGGCGGAACGGTTTCCGGCGGTTATGACCTGCCGGGTATACCATGGACCTGCCTGTTTGTTGGTGATGGGGTAGCACTCCACTCCACGTACTGGCACAATGACTACGGAACCCCGCGCAGTCATGGATGCGTGAATGCCAGTCCTGAGGATGCGAAATGGGTATTTCGATGGACATCTCCTGTTGTTTCTCTTGATCCAGGTGATGTTACAGTCAATCAAATGTTTACCAGCACGAACATTAAAGTCATCGAAGCATGAAAGGCGAAGCCAATGATTACTGTAACTGTGTATAGTTATCCGGAGCGAGACGAAAGCCTTGCTGTTATGGCGAAATTGGTGGATATCCAGCGCGATATACCAATGAAGGTGATAACGGTGAATTTGGATGATGATACCGGCATGGCGGAATACTTTGGCAGCCAGGCGCCGGTGGTCCAAATGGGGCCATACCGGTTAAAGTCACCGATCTCTGAAAAAGAACTGCGCATAGCCGCGGGTGCTGCTTCAGACCGTGCGGCCAGCCTGGCAGGTGATGCGGGTTACCAAGCTCAATTAAAGCGGGGAAGAACCATCACCCGATCCGACCGGTTCAATTACTGGTTTAGTAAGAATTATCCGGTTGTGTTTATTGTTGTGCTGGCAGCCTACTTCGGCTTAGCATTTTTAGCACCTGTATTAATGAAGGCAGGGATGGAAGCACCAGCAAAAATCATTTATGTGGTATACAAACCATTTTGCCATCAGCTGGCTTTTCGGTCGTTTTTCCTGTATGGCCAGCAGGCTTTTTACCCGAGAGAACTGGCCAATATTGAGAGAAAGATCACATACGAAGAATTGTTTTCTTACATCGAAACTCCCGATGATTTGTTGGATGCGCGAAACTTTTTGGGGAATGAGTTTACCGGCTACAAAATTGCCATTTGTGAGCGCTGCCTTGCCATTTATGGTTCGATGCTTTTGTTTGCAATCATTTTTTGGGCCAGCAAGAATAAAATCAAATCTATCCCCTGGTATTTATGGATTCTGCTGGGGTTTGGACCGATCGGCCTCGATGGTGTTTCTCAGATACCAAGCCTGTTGGGAATCTCACTGCCGGAATGGATGATCATGCGTGAAAGCACACCATTTTTCAGGGTTCTGACCGGAACGCTCTTTGGCCTGACCACGTTCTGGTATCTGTTGCCCCAGATAGAACTTAGCATGCGTGAGTCCCGCGTGATGTTGTCAAAAAAGTTCGCCTATGTTGAGCAAGTGCAGATGGACAATGAGGCGTGATGGATTTCATCGAAAGAAATGAAATCCGCTATCTAACATTGGACCTGTTCACAAAGCATGGGGTTCTTCATGGCTTCGTTACCCGTCATGGCGGATATTCGAACGGTGCGTGGAGCAGCCTGAACCTGGGTGGAACGACAGGCGATAACCCGGGTATTGTGCTTGCCAACCATCAAAAACTTTTCGATACGTTTCACCGCCGATTGGATTCCATGTTTGATGTCTGGCAGGTTCACGGAAATGAGATTGTTTGTTCCCGTGAACCGCGCAGCAGGGGGGAAGAACACCAAAAAGGAGACGGTATTTTAACCGATACAGCTGAACTTACATTAATGATGCGATTTGCCGATTGCGTACCCATTTTTTTATACGATCCCGAACATAATGCAGGGGGCATCGTTCATGCAGGTTGGCAAGGGACAGTGAAAAATGTCATAGGCGCCGCCATAAAAAAAATGGAGGAAATCTATAAGTCAAAACCTCATCATGTTATCGCCGGGATCGGCCCCTCGATTGGGCCTGATGATTATGAGGTGGGTGGAGAGGTAATTCAGCGTGCCGAACAAACCTTCAAGACCAAAAGTAATGAGGTGTTGGTCCAGCATGATGGGCGAAACCACTTCGATTTATGGCAGGCGAACCGGCTACTGCTGGAAGATTGCGGAGTTGATTCCATTGAGATCGCTGGAATATCTACATTTTCGAATACACAGGATTGGTATTCCCACCGGCGTGAAAGTGGAAAAACTGGCAGATTCGGGGCGATTTTTGCCCTCCCAGAATGATGGAAGAAGATATGGGCAAGCCACAAGATTGGAGTAGTCATCCGGCTCCTGATATTCACGCCCGATATGTAGCCGTTGTTGACCAGATCAATGCCAGCCTTCGTAAAACTGCGCGTCCGGAAAATTCAGTTAACATTGTTGTTGTTAGCAAACGCCAGCCAGATAACCTTGTGTTGGATTTGGCCAGAAAAGGTGTGAAATTGTTCGGTGAGAATTATCCTGAGGAAGGCGCTCGTAAAAGAGAGATGCTGCGAAAAGCTGGTCTGGACGCTGAATGGCATCTTATCGGCCCATTGCAGAGCAGGAAGGTGTCAACGGTCATCGATCATTTCTCAATGGTTCATAGTGTGGACCGAACCAGTATCGCGATAAAACTTGATGCAGCATCGAAACGATATGGAAAAGTGCTTCCGATTTTACTCCAGTTCAATGTATCGGGTGAGGGAAGCAAAAGCGGGTGGCGTGCAGATAATGAAGATCGCTGGGATCATTTATTACCAGATATCCGAGTGATCACAGAACTTACTCATATCCGCGTTACTGGGATGATGACAATGCCGCCGCTGACCGATAATCCAGAAAGATCACGGCCTTTTTATCAACGGTTGCGGAAATTGCAGAAGTTTTTGTCTTTCAATTTTCCAACGCAAAATTTTGCTCAACTTTCCATGGGAACAAGTTGTGATTTTCTGACTGCAGTAGAGGAAGGAGCAACTTTTGTACGCATTGGTGAGGTGATATTCGGTAAAAGAATGATGTAAAATAATAGAATCCATGTTAAGAATAATCATTAATGTCGCATTTCGAGCCTTCAATCTCATCATTATTGCGGATGTCATTGTGTCTAACTTTCTCTCACCTTATCAACCTGTGCGGCTGTTCCTGGACCGAATTGTGCAACCGGTGCTTGAGCCCATCCGATCCATACTGCCAAAAGGGATGATGTTTGATTTTAGCCCGATCGTCCTGATCCTGGCCCTGGAAATTATCCAGGCGATCTTATTGCGAATTGTTTAGGAGAACCCATGCCAACTACGAGTAAAAACACTTCATTCACCAACCCGGCTGGGGGCGCTGCTTTGCAGGTTCATGTGACGACAAACGCAAAAAAGACATCGTTGGCGCAGGTCGACAGAAATGGTTTGGTTCATGTGAACCTGGCATTACCTCAGGAACTTACTGCTGATGTTAACCAGGTTTTGTGTCAGTTTCTGGCAGAACTATTCGGCATTCCCATTACCAAGATCGAGGTTGCTGCTGGTCACCACACGAATGACAAAATTGTTTGCCTGCTTGATATTTCTGTTGATACGGTCAACCAGGTAATGTCACAGCGTAGTTAGGGTTTCATTTTCTCTTCATAGAACTCATGCAATTTTGGCCGATGAGTACAACCACAGGTTGTAATCTGTTGCACGGGCAGTCCCAAGACTTAGTTTGGATGAAAAGTAGAGTTTCATCGTCGCGCGGATGACTTCTTTTTCTGGAATGTGCCTGAGGTAATTCAATGAATTCCACTGGATATCAGGATCATCTGATTGCAGGCCCTGCAATAGGATGTCAACTGGAGCGATCTCAGGAGAAATTCCTTCCCCGATAGATGCAGCGAACTTTAATAACCATTCCGCTGAGGTATAGGGTGTTAGTCGACGCGGTATGGCAAACGATGCGTCCAATTGAGACTCAAGGATGCGTGTTGCCGTTGTCCGCACGATCCATTCCGGGTCCTCCATCGATAGTTTTTTGAGTAGCTCCTGAGACCAGTCATCACGCACAACCTCCAGACCAAATACAACTGCCCTGCGGGTGATGATATCGGGAGATTCCGCGAGTTCTTTCAGTACATCGTGCCCTTCAGGGGGCAGATGGGCCAAAGATTCTGCAGCCGTGCGCCTCAATGTTTCATCGGTTGATCCCATCAAGTAATCCCGAAGCATGCGGAGTTGGGATTTATCGCGCATCATTCCAATTCCTACCATACCCGCATAAGCAACAACATCCGCATTGTCCTGAAGGGTATTTTCCAATTGAGACGCGAGAATTTTGTTTCTCAATGCGCCGCAACCCAGCGCAGCCAATTGCCTGACCGTTGGTGATTTGGCATTGAGTAGTTTCTCAAACAAGCGATAGACTCCCGGATCATTGGCGCTTAAGATGGCAGCCAATGAGCGGTAACGCATGGGGGTGGGAGCTGATTCATCCTGGAGGATGCCGACAAGGGTTTTGAAAACATCATTTCTCCATGGACTGTCTTTCGGTACAAACTTCAACCACTTTGACACCGCCCAACGTTTTTTCTGTAAAAGATCATTGCTGTCTGGGGCAAGCATACCAAGAAGCCATGCCGGTTCTTTCTGGAAGGATGCGGACAATCCGTGAGCATTTGCTCCTACCGGCCAATCACGTAGTTGATCCCATGATGGCGGTGTTTGGATCAGGGAAAAAGCGGCAAAATAGCATAGTAGCATCGGATGTTTGAACCGATAATTGGCTTGACTGTTGACTTCCAAAAAACCAATTTCAACCAGCTTGTCCAGGATATCGAGACCTGAGGACCCCTTCTTTCGATTTTTATGAAGTTCATCGATTGATGCGTCTGCCTGTTGTAGTGGGTCTGGCTGCAGGCTGAATTTATTTTTGATGAGCATCATTTCGAGGCTTGTTTGGGGCTGCGATGATGCGCGCAAGTTAATGAAAGCTTTTGCCAAAGCCTCAACAGCCTGGTGAGAAATTTGGCCATTGCTGACTCTGCGGAAATAGGATTCCACATCAGCGCTAAATGTATCTCCCAATGCATCGCCTGATAGTAGTGACCATATTCTCAATGTCCATTCGAGTGGTGAGAAGATGCGCGTTTCATTTTCTATCCAATTTTGTAGCAGAGAAGTTAAGGCCTGTGCTTCTATTGTATCTTCTGTGATCAGTGAAAAATTCCACAGGGATATCCATTGCTGGGCCAACCTGTTTTTTTCACGGTCAGTCCAACCCTTTAGGGCAACCGGAAAAAATCCTTGCTGAGGAAGTGTTCCAAGGTATTGGGGGGTTGTCGCTGTAATGATCCGTACCGTTGAACTTTTTCGAGCAAGAGTGTTGATGTAATGGGCCGCCTGGTCAAAATCTGGAGCATCCAGTTCATCAAGGCCGTCGATAAAAATCATCATTTTGCCAGCTTTATAATAGGAATGTATATGGCGCATGATACGAACCCTGAGCATTTTGGGAAAAACTGCACAGAATGCGTTGATTACTGTTTCCTCCGGCTTGTTAACATCTACGCCGTGGAGATTCATTTCGTTGATGTGCACCAATAATGGCAAATAGCCTTCAAACCGTTTTAGGCCGGTTCGATTTTGCACCAAAGCTGATGTCAGATATGCAAGAGCGCTGCTTTTACCAGCGCCAAATTGTCCAACAAGGATCAGGTTGACGGACGTTGTAAGAAGATTGCGAAGGGGGACTCCTTGAAGGTCAAAGATACCACTCAGTTCGTTCCACTCTGGCAGATATGGAATCATCTGATCCACAATCGGCGGATCTCCCAGTTGCTCCGCTTCCAAAAAAGGATGGGCGATCAACTGGGGCTCGACAAAAATCTCATTAAGCCCTGCAATCCGACAGGCAAGATGCTGGTGCTGAGCCTGCCGGTGCATTTCAACCCTGATCAGCTGATCTAGACCTCTGATATCCTGTCTGGCAGCGACCTCCGATTTTTGGGTGACAACCCTGGTTACATTCTTAATTTTGCCACGGTATTTCGTGTACAGCCACCAAAAAATTGATGCTGATGCAAGACCAACCAGGAAAGAGGGAAAATCAAACCAATTCATGCGTTCCTTCTGAGTAAAAAATTGCAGTTTATTCGTTATTATAGTAGATTCCCCAAAAAAGCAGTGAACAAATGTTGGTGAGGTTTCCAGGTGTTTGTCCAGCAGTTAGTTTTGTGAATATTAAAACAGGTTGATGGGATTTCTTGACAATATGTCATTGGATTGGGTATAATTTTTCCGCTAAAGCAGACGTTATCCAGTATTGATTCTGGTATTATGATTAACAGGAGTGATGAACAATGACACCTCTACCAAAGCGAAAATTATCAAAGGGACGTCGAGATCGAAGGCGGGCTCACGATGCTTTGAAAACGGCAAACCTGGTGCAATGCAGCAATTGTGGCGAAATGCGTCTTCCGCACACTGTCTGTCCCAGCTGCGGTTATTATCAGGGGCGTGAAGTAGTCAGCGTTGACAAGGAATAGCTGATCGACTTCAATTAGATCCTTAAACGGGTTGTCGAATGATGGACAACCCGTTTTGGTTTGTTTACGCATCACAACGCCCAGGCGAGCATGATCCCTAGTAGCGATATGATGACACCCAGATGCAAAAGCAGATTACTTTCTGCCCAAAAACCCGTGAGGAATAATGAGAGAAAAAAGTTTACCACCACCAACAGTATACCGGCCAATGGCAGCAGACCTTTCCTGGCCGCAAAAAAATTTGAGAGTGTATCGATCCATGCCGAAACACGTTTCAGAAGCTTCTCACTCATCGATTCACCTGTTGAATACGAATCACATAGGGTTGGAATTGGGCCAGTAAATGTTGGGGTAGTTGCCCGGTTATCTGGATTCCATCTTCCAGGTGTTGGATGTCATCGATATTGCCGGATGTGTGGAATAAAGATGTGAGTTGGCCCTCTTGATAAGGAATCAATACTGTCAGGTCAGTATATGCCTTGAAGAGCTGGTTCTCAATTTCGCTTAACAAATTTTCCAGACCATATTTGTGGGCGGCGGAAATGAAAATCGGGCGATGAAAGTCTGGAGATATATTCATTTTTGAGGGGTGGGCAGGGAGAAGGTCGATTTTATTGAGTACCGTAATCGATGGAATGGATTCTGCCTGCAACTCTTTCAACGTATCAATTACTGAATGATAATGTGCTACTGCGTTGGGATGGGATATATCGACCATATGAATCAACAGGTCAGCCTCTGCAATTTCCTCCAACGTGGCCCGAAACGCGGCGACTAATTGGGTAGGCAGCTTCTGGATGAACCCGACAGTATCGGTGATGAGAATTTCACTGGCGTTTGGTAATTTCACCCGACGAGTCGTCGGATCCAGTGTGGCGAAAAGCTGATCGGCTACATAGACACCGGCATCTGTCAGAGAATTAAGCAAAGTAGATTTACCGGCATTCGTATAACCGACCAAAGCGACGACGGGGATACGATGGGCTTTTCTGGTTTTTCGATATCTTGCGCGCTGCCCTCTGACTTTCTCCAGATCAGCTTTCAGCGCGCTGATCATGCGCAAGATTTCACGGCGGTCACTTTCCAACTGGGTTTCCCCCGGACCGCGCAGGCCAACACCACCAGAGCTGCCGGTGCGTCCACCACCTCCTCCGGCCTGTCGCTCCAGGTGTGTCCAGGCACGGGTCAGTCTCGGAAGGCGGTATTCATATTGTGCCAATTCGACCTGCAACTTGCCCTCACTGGTGTTGGCATGGAGAGCAAATATGTCTAGTATCAGCGCAGTTCGATCCAATACCTTGACTTTTCCCAACCCGAGTTTTAACTCAATACGCTCTTCCAACTCGCGTAAATGGCGGGGTGATAATTCATTATCAAAAAGAACTACCGTAGCGCCGGTTTCCTCGACCATGGCAATGACTTCATCTACTTTGCCTGTGCCGATGAATGTGGCTGGATGAGGTTTCTGAAGCCGTTGGAATAATTCTCCGACAACATCCAGGCCAGCTGTATCTGCCAGCATAGCAAGTTCATCGAGACTGTCTTCGATGGCAAGGAGTGCATTTTCATTTTGAATGTCAACACCAACGAGGAATGCCTTCTCCCGTGGTGGATTGGTTGGTACGGTTTCTTTTTCTGTCATTTATTTATTATAAACCATTTATAACAGCCAACGCTCCAACCGTTCCATGGCTTGTTGAATTCGCTCCAATGGGATTACAAAAGATATCCGGAAATAACCTTCTCCATGTGAGCCGTAAATATTTCCGGGAGCGAACGAAATCCCGATTTGTTCGAGGCAGGCTGTTGTAAAGGATTCCGAGGTCGGAAATTGTGGAGGAATCTTGCACCATAAATATAGGGTCGAGTGTGGGAGGTGTGTTTGTATTCCGCATTTTACCAGTGTTCTGTATATCAGGTCGCGGCGCTGTTGGTAGATCATATTGCGCTCTTCCAGCCATTCCTGATCCCCTTCGAGGGCGAATGTGCCTGCATCCAATGTTGGTTGAAAGTTTGCCGAATCCATCTGGCTTTTGAGCGTTTTTATGTATGACACCACCTGCTTGTTTCCGCAAGCATAACCCAACCGCCAACCGGCCATGTTGTAGGTTTTCGATAGTGAGTTAAACTCCACCGCGCAAGAATCAGCGCCCGGAACCTGTAGAATACTTTGAGCGTGATAACCGTCAAAGCAGGTGTCCACATATGGATTATCATATGCGATCAGGATATCGTGGTCTGATGCGAATTGGACAGTATCTTGCAAGAACTGGTCGGAGGCGATTGCCCCAGTAGGATTATTGGGATAATTTAACCACATCATTTTGGCTTGTTGCGCGATATTAGATGGAATCGCGCCATAGTCCGGTAAAAATGAGTGTCCTTCCAGGAGCGGCATGAATTGGGGACTACCGCCCGCAATCCGAGTTGCCGCTTCATAAACCGGGTAAGCGGGGTCTGGAATCAGGACAATATCACCAGGATTGATGAAAGCCTGGCAAAGGTTGAATATCCCTTCCTTTGAACCGATCAACGCTGTGATTTGTGTTTCAGCATCGAGAGTTACATTGAAGCGTTGACGATAATAATGTGCCACAGCTTGACGGAACCGGATTGTGCCAGCATGCAGTGTATACCCGTGGTTACCTGGTTTACTGGCAGATGCCACCAACGTTTCGATGATATCCCTGGTGGGCATCAAGTCTGGAGAGCCGATATCCAGGCGAATAATATCCAGCCCTTGTTGCTTAAGGACTTTAATCTTCTCGGACAATGTTGAAAAATAATAGGTTGTAAAGGGAGCAATGCGCTCTGCTGGCGGAAAGGTATGGTTTTTCATGATCGATTTTTATCTATGGGTTAAGTTGATGTGGCTGTTTCATCGGCAGTGTTATTGTAAATGTTGTTCCCGGATTACTGGTCTCATCATATCCTGGTGAATACACGGCGATTGATCCGTGATGAGCATCAATAATGCCTTTTGCAATATACAGACCGAGTCCTGGGCCGCCTGCCTTGAAGTCAGTTTTACCCGTTGTGTAGTGTGAGACATCACCAAGATAATTGAAGCGGTTAAATAACCTGAGTTGGTTCGTTTTCGAAATTCCAATGCCGGAGTCTTCTATACTGATCAGGTACTTCTCGTTATGCTCGCGCAAATCGATATTGATCCTGCCGCCATCTGGTGTAAATTTTATGGCGTTCAGGACGATATTCTCAAATGCCTGTTTCAAGCGGAGCGGATCGCCAACAATCATCTTCTCTTTGTTAGAGACCCCTTTGATGGAGAATTTGATTCCGCGCCGTATCAGGTTCTCCTCATGTTCATCACGGATTCCCTTGATTATCTTTCCAATCCAGACTGGCTGTAAACTGAGATCTAACCGCTGGTTATCAATCATCGCTACCAGCAGCATGTTATTAATAATTTCATTCAGGCGGTTTGCGCCCTGGTTGATACCGGTCAGCAACCTGTGTTCACTCACATGCTCCTCGTTTTTGGGGATGCTGGATTCCAACATAGAGCTGTACCCTTTAATCAAGGAAATTGGCGTCCTTAATTCATGGGCAGTGATTTGGATGAATGCTGATTTTGATAGCTCCAGTTTTGCTGAACTTTTCTCGAGTGCGGCAAAATGAAAGTCTGCATTGGATAATCGAAAATCAATTTCAATAGCAGAGGTGCGTTCGAAACAATAGGCGAATAATTGAACGGCGGTTTCATAAATGCCTGTAAGGCGGTTTCCAGAAAGGAAGGTCTCGCAGGTGATATATGTCGCTTGCATCAATTGGCGAAGAAATGCAATGATTGTGATGTTTTCCCCAAGCACCTCTGTGGGCACTTGCTCTTTCACCCAACGGGTTAGAAGCTGGTCCAACACAGCATGGTCCCGGGTTTCTATGGCTTCTACCATCAACCCGAAGAATTCATCCAGGATGTCGATGGTAGATTCTTTATGCCCAACACCCCAACCGGTTGCCTCCATGGCTTGAGAGATCCATGTGGATTTGTGGTTTGTGAACCATTCTGCTTCAGAGAATCGCATCAGTAACCCTCATTTAGTCTCCAATTAATGAAATGAATATGTTTAGTTTAACAGATTTTTAGAAATGGAAATACCCATTCATAATTTCCTAAGGATTATTGCTCCTCCTGACATTGAGGATGGTTCAACAACCAGGTTAATAGGGTGTCGCCGACCACTTGAAGTGAATCGGCCGAAACCTGGCTGAGATTGTCATCCGTAGTGTGCCATGCAGGATAATCGAAATCGATGATCAATGTGGTTGGTATGCCCAAACGGATGAATGGCAGATGATCGTCAATCATATGGTATTTAATTTCCGGTATGAACTGGCGTTGATACCCTAATTCTTTGGCTTGTTTCCAGATGACATCAGATAATTCGGCAGATGAATTACCCTCCAGGTAAATGTTAAGTGAAGCATCACCGACCATATCGATGATTACAACCTCATCAGGTAGTCGTACCAGTGAATCAGCAAAATAGCCAGATCCTTCACTCCATTGCCGATTGCCAATGTTTCCCTGATCTTCTGCATCAAAAAAAACCAGGGAAACCTGGCAGTTTAAATTGTCAGGCAATATCCTTGCCAACTCTGTCAAAACTGCAACGCCAGAGGCCCCATCATTCGCGCCGGGAACTGGTTGGGTCTGGTCATCCTTCAACGGTGATTGATCCGCATACTGCCTGGTGTCATAATGAGTGCCAAGCAAAATCCAGTACACAGATTGAGTATGCTTGTCGGCGATGATATTCACAAACTGGGGAGCATTATGCAGATTTGTTTGGAGAGTACTTTCCCAACCATAGGATTCTACCTGGTCAATGATCCATTCCTGGAATCGTTGATGCCCATCAGTCCCCGGAATTCTAGGCCCCATTTCCACCTGGGTTTCCAGGTCTCGCATTGATCTATCAGCATCAAATGCAATATTCTGCTGGTCTTTGGCTATGGTATTGCAGCTGCCCAGAACAAACAGTAGAAGACTGCCAAACACTGAGAGCACCAGGTGCCATTTAACAGCTTTATGCCGGGATATCATCATTAAGTCCCACTTCACATAAATATTGGTGAAGAACAATTTTTGCGCGTTTACTGAATTCAACTGCCCGGGTGCGTTTTCCTCTGACGGGGGGATCCAGTTCGGGTAATATACCAAAATTTGCCTTGGTCGGTTGAAAATCCAACAGATCTGCATGCGTAATGTAATTCACAAGAGCACCCAACATGGTCTCTTCTGGCAAGTTATAGGTTGGTTTTCCCTTTAATACCTGTACTGCATTCAACCCGGCCAATAGGCCGGTGGCTGCATTGCCAAGATACCCCTCTACGCCGGTGATTTGTCCAGCAAAGAACAGGTCGTTTCGGTGCTTGAATTGGAGTGTCGTGTTGAGGAACAGGGGGGAGGCGATGAATGTGTTGCGGTGCATCTGCCCATAACGCTCAAACTGGGCATTTTCAAGGCCGGGTATTAAGCGGAAAATTCGACGTTGTTCGGAGAATGTCAGGTTGGTTTGAAACCCCACCATGTTATACAATGACGCTGCATAATTATCCTGGCGCAATTGGACGACTGCGAATGGGCGACTCCCGGTTCTCGGGTCGACCAGACCGACCGGACGCATTGGGCCGAACGCAAGTGAATCGAAGCCACGGGCAGCCAGTATTTCTACCGGCAAACAACCTTCGAAGAAAGTATGCATGCCAGCCCTGACCCCATTGTTAATGGCTTCTTCAAAACTGCGTATCCTGATGCGTTCACCGCTTCCCAGTTCCTTGATAAAAACGGCATATTCTTCCTGTGTTAATGGACAATTGATATAATCGCCTTCATTTTCCACGCCACGTCCATATCTTGATGCACGGAATGCAGTTCTCATATCAATCGATTCTGCGGTGATTATTGGCGCGATTGCATCAAAAAAAGCCAAACCCTCATGATTCAATAGCAGGGAAAGTGCCTGGCTGAGTGCGGTTGATGTCAGTGGGCCGCTGGCGATAACGGTTGGCTGCTCTGGTATTGTGGTGATTTCCTGCCGAATAACATTGATCAGGGGATGGGACATCACCTTTTGTGTGACCATGGCTGCAAAGGCATTTCTATCTACGGCAAGGGCTCCACCGGCGGGTATTGATGTCTGATCGGCACATGCGACAATGAATGAATTTAATGATCTTAGCTCCTGTAAAAGAACACCGGATGCACGATCTGGCAGGTTTGATCCCAGGGAATTTGAGCAAACCAATTCTGCCAGCAGGTCAGTGGTATGAGCGCCTGATGGGACCAGGGGTCTCATTTCATACAAATCCACCATTACCCCCTGCTTTGCAGCTTGCCAGGCCGCCTCACTGCCTGCAAGACCACCACCGACTACGATCAACTTTTCCATGAGAACAGGTTCACCATCTCCAACGACTGGAGCCTTTCTGATGAGAATGGCACGAATATTGCATCACTTTTTTAAAGAGCTCGTGTATAGTTAACACGAATGTAATAATGCGGAAGAAGGGAGTAACATCGTGCTTCAGGGACATTATACGGTAACATCGATTGGACCACAAGCAACAGCCCACCTGGCGCAGACGATGACCTTGCTGAATATGAATTCAGAGGAATTGCTGCAGCATCTGGAATCAGAATTGGCGGCGAACCCCGCATTAGAATTGGAAAGCGAGCGGCGTTGCCCGAACTGTCATCGTATCTTAAGGCCGGCAGAAATTTGCCCTGTATGTTCACAGCGCAAGCAGGAGGCAGATGGGGAGCCGGTGGTGTTTCTTTCTCCAATGCGAGATTTGTACCACGATCGATCTGGCAGTCGCATCCAGCAGGATGGTGATGAAGATTTCGAGGACGATTTCCGTGTTCAAGAGGAAAATCTAGCGACCTATTTATTAAAACAAGTCAGCGGTGATCTCAATGGAGTTGAGCATCAGATCGCTGAACATCTGGCTAACAACCTGGACGAGAATGGGTTCTTAACCATTTCTTTGTTCGAAATCAGCCGGTATTTCCACGTACCTGTTACTGCGGTGGAACGGGTCAAATCCTTGCTGCAACGATGTGAACCCCTGGGCGTTGCTAGTGTTAACAGTACAGAGGCAATGCGCATTCAATTGGAAATGCTGGCTGATGTGATGGAAATACCCCCTCTGGTGAATCTCGTTCTTGCTGATGGCATGGAATTCCTTTTTCAGCGGCGAATAGCAGATTTGTGTGAACGGTTCGACATGGACGATGAAGATTTGCAGGAGGTTATTCGCTTTATCGGGAATAATCTGAATCCTTTTCCTGCGCATAGTCATTATGGATCGAGTCGCCAGCCTGTGTCTGCGAATGTGAATGTCTACCACCATCCTGATGTCATTTTCCATTTTCTGAATGATGATCCTGATGCTGGATTGGCAGTGGAAGTGATGATGCCTTACGTGTATCGTCCTTTCTTGAACCGGCAATTTAAAGAAGCCATGAACAATGCGCCCGAAGAACAAAAAGAGGAGTGGCAAAAGGATCATGACCGTGCATCTTTACTGGTAAAATGTTTACAGCAACGGGCGTTCACCATGCTTCGATTGATGCAATTCCTGGCAAAGAATCAGGATGATTTTATTTTACATGGTGATAAATACCTGAAACCTATTACCCGGGCAAGTGTTGCTGAATTGTTAGAAGTGCATGAGTCAACTATTTCGCGTGCTGTAGCAAACAAAACAGCTCAATTACCAAATGGCAGGATTATCCCTTTGTCCTCGTTTTTCAGCCGTAATTTGAATGTCAGGACTGTTTTGAAAGAATTGGTAGACCATGAAGAAAAACCACTCAGCGACAGCATGTTGGTGAAAGAATTAGAAAAATTTGGGTATTCTGTTGCCAGGCGAACCGTTGCCAAATACAGGTCGATGGAAGGAATCCTTCCAGCACATCTAAGGAAAGCCAGTCGTAAATACCATGGAAACAGCAACGCCCAATTCCAGCCGTCGCAAAATTAAAAAACTGACTGATGACACCGGATCAGATCAAAATCCCAACCTCTTAGATAGTGGTCAACAGGATGCGCCCTCTGTTTTATTGGATAGCAAATATGGACTGGTGATTATGGTCAATCAGGTTTTTTGTGACCTGGTGCAATACAGTAAGGAGCAGCTGGTAGGCCACCATATCAGTTTGCTGTTTCCCAACTTGATCATCACCAATTTGCTTGCCCAGGGTTCCAGCCAGGAGCAACTGTTAACCAGGTCAGGCCATTCGTTCTCCAGCCAGATAGCTGTGAAACAGCTTCAACAAGAGACGGATGCAGTTTTGCTCCTTATTCACCCGCAGGAAGAGGAGGGGGCACCTCTCAGTACCCAAAGGCGGTTTGATGCAATTCGTAACCTTTTGTTCCTGATTGAAGAGCAATCACTCGAGATTGCGATGGGAAAAGCCATTCCAATTTTGCGAGCCTTGTTTCGGGCGAATGCCATTGCTTTTTATCTGTTGGATGACAAGTCGCCTTTGATGAATCGATATGTGGCATTTGACCATGCGAAGATATTGCCTCGCACATTACCCGCATCCGATATGATGATGCTGTCAAAACCGCTCATGTGGCGCAATAATCAGGAAGGTCTTATCAGCTCCGAGCGGCCGTCGTTCAGGATGCATCTACAATTTTTATTATCGATACCCCTCGGTGTGGCATCCGGGGTGATTGGGCTCGTTTTAATTGGCGATGAAACAAATCAACCGCCGGGTGATGCCGAAAAGCTACTTGAGTTGACCCGGATCAATCTCAATTCACTGGTATTGCATTTTGTCAGGATTGAGTCCCTGCACAAGGAAATTGCCAGGCTACATTCCTCCATCAAAGTGCACGAGAATGTGATATCTAACCTGAAAGATGGACTGATCTTATTGACCCCGGACTTACATGTTCAGGAGATAAACACGGCAGCAGAAATTATGTTAGGGTACACAGCTCAGGAAGTGTCAAGCCTGCCGGCAGAAGATATCTTGATCGGTTCCGCGCTTTTACTGACTGCGCTGAATGACGCACAGGCAGGAATCGCTGCACACAATTTGGGAACAGTTCAATTACATCATCGGGTGGGGTATCCGTTCTCGGCCCGTGTTCAAGTATTGCCAGTCAATGAACTGGGAAAAGTAACACAGGTAATTTTGATCATTACAGACATCAGTGAGTATGAGCAAATCACTTTGCGAACCCAGCAACTGGAACATCGAGCAATATTGGGTGAATTCATCTCTGCTTTTGCCCATGATGTCAGGAATCCAATTAACAATCTATCAACCTCACTCCAGTTGCTCCAGCGCCGTTTTGGCGCAGATGATCCGAACAGGGAAATTGTTAACAGGCTTGGAGAAGATTGTGATAGATTGACGCAATTGATGGAGCAATTCCTATCTTATTCACGGCTCGTAGACAATACGAGGTTTGAAGTGGTCGATATAGAACAGGTGCTGCAGCGGATTCTCAGCAAGTGGAAGCCAACCCTGGAAACACAGGGTATTCAATTACATTATTCATCCGCTACGAAGATCCCTTCCATCAGAGTGGATCGGAGGGCGATGGAACGCGTTTTCATTAACCTGATATCAAACGCTGTCGAAGCCATGTCAGAAAATATTCACAACCCCGTTCTTGGGGTAAGGATATCCAGAGAGGAAACCTCGCCATTACAAAAGCAACAAATCCGGATCAGCATTTCAGATAATGGCGCCGGGATACCGCCGGAATTGCGCGAGAGAGTATTTGACCCATTTATGACAACCAAAGGGGAAGGTACAGGGTTGGGATTGTCAATCAGCAAACAGATTGTGACAGCACACAGGGGAACCATTACCGTCGAATCCTTCCCTGGAGGGACTGTATTTCACATTTTATTACCGATTCGGGAGTTAGAGGAAGATGAGCCTGACCGTATTGATCGTCGATGATGAAGAAAATTTTCGTTTAAACATCTGTGATTTGTTAACCAATGTGGGTTATGAGGTGGTTCAAGCTTCCAGCTTGACAGAAGCCCGGGCATTTTTAAGAAAGGGAGTTGGCGAAGTCATTCTCCTGGACGTGCAATTGCCTGACGGGTATGGTCCTGACCTGATGGATGAAATTGCCATCAATCCCGCCCGTCCACTTGTTATTATGATCACTGGTTTCGGGGATATAGATATGGCCGTTACCGCGATGAAAGCTGGTGCCCATGATTTTCTTACAAAGCCGGTAAATCTGGAACGGTTGGAAAAATCATTAATGCGTGCCTCGGAAATTATTTCCATGCGCCGTGAACTGGAACATTTTCGCCACAACCAGGGTCAGCGTTTTAACTTTGTTGTGGGCAAATCGCCCAAAATGCGTGATGTCCTTGAAAAGGCGAAACGGGCAGCATTGGCCAGTGTGTCAGTTTTAATCACAGGCGAAACCGGCACTGGAAAAGAAATTGTAGCCAAATTTATTCATGATTCAGGGCCAAGAGCGAGCAAGCCATTTATGCCCATCAACAGTGCATCAATACAACCTACAATGATCGAATCAGAGTTATTCGGATATGAGGCCGGTGCGTTTACTGGCGCTGAGAAACGGAAGTTGGGACTGATGGAATTGGCAGACAGTGGAATTTTGTTCCTCGACGAAATCTCCTCGATGTCGATGGATATGCAATCCAAATTACTCAGAGCGTTGGAAGACCGGACGATACGCCGCGTTGGCGGAGGAAAACAAATTCCGGTTGATGTTCAGGTTCTGGCTGCATCTAATAAAAATGTCTTGCGGTTGATTGAAAATGGTGAATTCCGGGAGGATTTATATTATCGTTTGCATGTGGTTGACTTAACCATTCCGCCGCTGCGTGAACGAAAAGAAGATATCCCTGAGTTGGTCAGTTTCTTCCTGCATGAGAAAAATCTGCAGATGGGAATGAACGTTGAGCAGGTTTCCGAAAACGCTTTGGCGGCGTTACAGAATTATCATTGGCCGGGCAATATCCGTGAATTAAAGAATGCTATTGAACGGGCGTTGTTATTCTGCGATGATGAGGTGATCGATCTGGTTCATCTTCCTCACGAGATCATCCAAAGCATCTGATTAACCCAGAACGGGGAAGGATTGGTTTGGCATAGATATTGCATCAAACCTCAAAGATATCCATATGGATGACAGGAGGTCCCAATGCTGCCACTAGAGCCAAACGAGCTTCTCACCCTGTTTGCCCTTGTTATTGTCGGACTGGGTGTAATCAGTGTTGCGGGTGGAATTTTTGTCTTAATTCGCAAAACATTCAGTCATGAGATCACGACAATCGCAGAGCAAACTGCAAAATTGGGAGAAAAAGGTATAACAGATGATCTTTCAGGCCTGGTAGGAAACGCATCTATTTTGATCGATTCACTAAACCAGATGGTGAAAACAGCTTCTGGTATTGGCATTTTTCTGATCTTGATCGGTTGCCTGATGTTGATCGGTGCGGCATTTCTATTCATGAACATGTGATCAAGCGGCAGCATGAGGTTATGATGAAATCATCAGAACAGTTCTTACGGTTTATTCACGAAAAATTTGAACCCAATGATGGAAAAATTTTGTTTGGAGCACTCAGTCGTGAAAAACAGCTCTGGCAGTGGTTGATTTCATCGAACATATATACCCTCTACGAACAAAGTTTTGGGCGGTCATTGCAGGTATGGACACCCGCAAAATTGGGGGTTTTTGCGGTACTAAGGGAGGAATATCCTGATCTGGAGCAATCAGAGGACATTTGCCAGAAATTCAAGGAATTGTCACATTCATTTGAGGCACTCTCCGGAAGTATTTCTTCATCGCTAAAACAGCACAATATACCGACAGCTGTAAAAATTGCTTACCTGATTCGTTACCAATTTGAAAAAGAGAAGAACTTTCAATTTCTTTCCTTTTTATCGCTTCGGACAATCAACTCTGATCATGGTGAATTTGCCAAGATCTGGCAGTTGGTTTTCGCCATCCTGGACAGCGTTCTGACCAATGAGACAACTGTTTATCAATCTGTTCTGCGTAACCTCCCAACTCGAGAAGCGATCAGTTTAATCTGCCATGCAATGTTGTGCCAGCCTGTTGCTGAAACTGCACATGAAAGCCGATTCCTGAAGTTATTCAATGGTTTGCCATTGGATGTCATTCAACCGGTATTGTCTGAGCTTCATCGCCAACAAGCAAGAACATTGGTGCGAAGCCTGGCTCGTAAAGTGCTTCCCGATATCACGAATGTAACCAGTGTTTTGGGTACAGTCAATGATGAAATTCCATTCGAGCAATTGATGAATTTTGCGTTAACCCAGCACCAAAATGCGAAGAGTCTGCTGTATCGTGATCAATCCCAAAAAGCAATTCGTTGTTTTACTGATACCCAACAAATGTTGGCGCGAATTTCTGCAGGAATACAATTCGAAATCCGATATGCAAAGAGAGAAGGCAGCACCCGTTCGGGAGGTATCGGTGATCTGGAGGCAATTGCTAGCAATGCACAATCGGAATTATTTCAATGGGATGCGATTCTGACCAGTTCGACACTGGATGAATACACCCAGATGCTTACACAGTTCCCTGCTGCAAAAAAGAATGTCATGAGTTGGATAAAAAAAATCGATCTCGTCCTGGATGATCCCGGCATGACAGACACCGGGTTAACTTTGGAGGAAATCGAGGGTTACATCGATGCAGAAGGTGTGAATGGGCAAAAAATTCAGTACCACACCTATATTGATCTTGAGGATCTGGTCTTCAGGGTGTTGGAAAAAATTATCAAAACAGGTAAACATCACTCCCTTGCCAACAAAATTGGGATGCTATTGCCAGAGATGGGTATCCATTCCTCCCGCAGTCTGATCCTTCTTGCTGACTCCGCTTATGCATTTGGGGATTATGACACTGCGAAGTTGTTTGGGAACTGGCTGCTTGTGTTGAATCCTGAAAATCCCGTATTACATCGAAATTTGGGGAAAATTGCCGCCAGTGAAAAACGGTGGGATGATGCAATGATGCAATACCGTGATTTACTCGCACGGCAAACAGTATTTGATCGTGATGACTGGCTATTTATGGCCAAAAGCGCAGGTCAATGCGGTGAGTATGCTGTGATGCTCGAAGCAAGTTTAAAAATCCTGGAGATATACCCCAATGATGCGGATGCCCATACAGCAGCAGGACTGGCATCACTACAATTGGGTTCATACGATAAAGCTGCCGAACATTTCAACAAAGCGTTGGAGACAGCATCAAATTCTACAGATGCCTGGTTGGGTATGGCTGAATTGTATGAAAAATTAGGTGACCATGACCGGATTGAGGGGCTTCTCCAGAAAGCGATTTCGTATCAACCTGATGATCATCACTTATTGACAGCACTTGGTACCTATCTGTATCGTTCAGGACAACAAGCAGAAAGTATCAGCCTTCTCCGCCAGGCGATTGAGATGGCTCCTGAAAGCATAGAGGCAGCACAATCTTTGATTAGAGTGCTTTGGGAAACGAATAACATTGCCGAGATTGAGTCATTACTTCAAAGGTATGGCGATTTTTGGGAAGTGTCACCGGAAGTTTTGTTTTATAAAGCGCGATTACTGTCATATTCACACCGGTTTGATGAAGCCATTCCTTTCTTGACTCTTGCCATCACCAATGGTGATTATGATCTTGAAAAGATCCATTGTCTCATCGATACCGTCAATGGGATGTTTGGAAATTTGCTGTTCACGACAGTAGATCAAATGGGTGAGATCCACTCTCTCCTGATGAAAGTTGTTGATTTGGGTATGTCACATTCGCCAGATGACTTTCTCTTGCTGCTGACGAAAGCACAACTTATGGTCCTGTCTGGTGAAACGGCATCTGCCGAGGCAGCCTTCCGGAATTTGTCGAAATTTTATGAATCCAATCTGCCCCTGTACAAATGGCAAATTCAAGCGGGGCTTGGTTTGCTTGCCCTCAGGCAGGCGCAAGTGAACCAGGCAATGGCCGCTTTCCAATCAGCCCGATCCACCAACCCGGAGGAGATTCATATTCTTATGTGGTTAGCAGAAGCAACCTGGATGGCGCAACTGGAACCACAGGCGTTGGTCATTGCTGACCAGGTATGTGAACTGGCCGATGGTGACAGGACGCATCTTGAGTGGTATTTCGGTTTTCTAAAAAGTTGTGGTGAGTCAACTTTAGCAAGAAAGAAGCTGGTTGATTTTATCGCGACCGATCCTGACCATGAGTTCTACCGGTTTAAAGCGCTAGAGTTCGCATCTGAAGCAGGGGACACTGCGGAAATGCAGGGGCACATGGAAAAGCTGGCGGGTTCGCAACAGTTAACAACTGATGATCTTCGGAAACTCTCGCATTATTATGAGATTCAAAAACAATATGATATGGCCTTAAGGCTATTAAACTTATGTGCGGAAGACCCAGGTTCGAAAGCCGGGTTTGAGGTCGCACTCGAAATCTACCGGGTTGAGATGCTTCGCCAGGAATTTGGGTCGGCAAGCATGGTGATGGAAAAGCAAACCAACTCTGAGTTTCCGTTATTTGCACAAGTTCTGGCAGCAGATGCGTTCATCTATTCCAACCAAATTGCAAAAGCGAAGGAGATTTTGCTGGGCATTATTGAGCAACCCGGCATTTGGCAGACGCAGGATGTCAGCAAAACCAAGTTGCCAAACGTTTCCTTCCCACTAACACGTGAGGAAATCTACTTCCATCAATGCCCTGCAGGAGTGTTTCTGCGCCTGGCGTTGGTTCAGCGATTGTTGGGCGAATATCGTGAGGCAGTTACCTGTGCCGAAAAGGCATTGGCTTTTGCCCAGGACAATCCAGTCGCGAGGTATTATACCTTGATGTTGATGAAAATTGCCAATGATGAGAAACGCCTCTCGCAACTCCCCCGGATTTTCAAAATCTGGTTCGAAACAGGAGTAATGAATATTCCAACAACTCCAGCGGTTCCGGTGGAAAAGTATTTCCGCCGCCTGGTTTCCCTGATGTATATTGATAGCCTGTACCAGGGTGAAAAGCGTATCGTTTGGGAAAAAGTAAAAGGGAAATTCAACAGTGAATTATCAATTGTTGCTCGTGGATTGATGATTCAGGCAAAAATGCTCAAACAACAGGGAGAATGGCATTCCGCTCAGAAAAAGTACCAGGAATGTGCAACAGTTCTTCAACCAATTGAGATGAGCTTCAATAGTGACCTGGGCTTTTATTCGGTGTTTGCCCTGTTGGAATCAGATGATTTGTGGTTTATGGATGGCGCAATTGAATTGGGGCATTTTCATGATGCCTGGATCGGATTGCAGAAGTATTTTGCGGACCACAAGAATGAAGAATATGCGGTAAGGGAACTGGTGCGGTTGGTAACACGGTTGTATCATTATGAGGTCTATTTTCATGATATTGGGATACTTACTCACCTGCCTTCCCAGCAAGTTGACTTTGTTGCCCTCCATCAATTTACCACCTCTTTACTCGACACAAACACCATTGATCCGGATTCTGCCATAATCAAGCGACTTCACGCGTTGATGCAGTTGTATGAAGGTTCAGAAATTGACTCGGTGGATGCCTTTTTTACTTCGGTTAGTGGCGCAGATGCAGAAACATCACTGTTATTGCTGCGACATTCCCGGGCAGGTGTTCGCTTACAGGAAATTGCGCATTGGGTGGATGTAGAAGATAAAAGGCACTTAATGCAAATGGCCTTATCTTTACAAGAACATGATCCAGAACAGGGGCTAACGTATGCAAAACGAGCGCTTGGGATCAGCCCAGGTGATCCGATATCACGAGTTATATATGCCATGTTGTCTGAATCGATGGGCGATTATCATGGGACTTTACATTCCATTGAGGCGGCATTGTCTGCCTGGCCTGAAGAATGGTATTGGCGGGAGTGGGCCGCGAACGCAGCCAGGAATGCTGGTGAGTTTACGTCAGCGATGGTTCATCTTGAATTGTTGAACCAACATCAGCCTGGTGATGTTGGGATAAGCCTGGGATTGGTCTCTGTTTACTTGGAAACAGGACAATGGTTGAAGGGATTGGATTTGTTAGACAAAGCTGGTGATTTCGCCAAGGAAGTGTATCGAAATCGTATTGAGTCCTTGTACGTATTGGCGCATCACAAAGCTGGGAATGAAAATGACGCTCTTGCTCATTTATCTGGAGTCATTTGTGAGGATGAAAACTCCCTAAATGCCATTTTGGCTGGAGCAGCCATTTCTTTTTCCCGCAAAGAGTATGATTCAGCATTGAAGTATGCGAAAACCGCTTATGAATTTAATCCGAAAAATCCATTGACGCTGGTATGGCTGGCGAAAATCCTGAAAGAAGAAGGACATACCAGTGACGCAGTAACACTGCTTCGGCAGATTGATTCCACCGCCAACTCGGACATTATCGCAGAACATTTGCAACTGGTGCGAGAACTTTCAGGAGAAGACGAATATCTGCGGCAACTGGAAAACGCTTCAGCTCAACACAACCATCATCCTCAATTGTTGTATATGAAAGCGATCGAAGCCGCTAAGAACAATCATAAGAGCGATGCGTTAAGTTGCATCCGGCAGGCATTGCGTGAAGACGGGCAGGTGGCAGAATACCATGAACTGGCTGGGAGTCTATATCGTGACAACGGGCAGTTGGATCAAGCCATTTACCACTTTGCGGAAGCATTGAAACTGCAGAAGAATCGAGTTGACCTTTACCTGCAACTGGCCAAAGTCCATATCTTGCGGCGTGAACCTCATAAAGCGCTGGAAGTATTCCATCAGGGTATCCAACAGGTGGATGATGATTATCGTTTGTATTATGAGTCGGCCTTGATTTTACGAGAAGCCAAAAAGTATAAAGATGCCGAAGTAATGTTTACCAAGGCATTGAAACTACAGCCCATGAATGATGATATTCGTAACCAGTTGGGGGCTGTGATGGCATTAAATTTTGTTCATAATTCACATGAAGCGAGAAGGTAAAGTACCATGGATGACGGAACACTCCCAAGATTACATCTCAATCATCGCCAATTTCTACAACTCATGGCTGCGGCATTGGCTGAGCAGGAATACGAGTATATGGGATCAGCGATCGGTGAATGGTTACAAATATTTCCAGGTGATTTGCAAACCCATCTCTTCAATGGGTGCTTGAGTTTTGCATTGGGAAAAAACAAACTGGCCAGGCGTCACCTGGAAAAATTGGTTGAATTGGAACCATTTTTCCTGCCAGCATACCTAACTTACCAGCAAATGGACAAAAATAACCCATTCATCAACGGTTGTATATTGGCGCTGGGGGGGCACCCATTGGCGAAGAAGCTTTACCATTATGGGCACCTGTAGCACACACCTTTATGGATGCATTGGAAGCAGTAAATGAACCCGCATTGGATGAAGCGCTACCCAATTTGCTGCAGTTTTCCGGGGAAAGCGTATTGGTAGATTTGTTTCATTTGTTGTATGCGATGAAATTCCAACCGGATGACGCCGTTCTGGTGCTTGCGCGTCTATATCATGATCGTTGGCCTAATACGCTGCAGTTTAAGCTGATACTGGCCGATTATGCGATAAAAAAGGGCGATGAAATTCTTGGGATCGAGTTGCTTCAGGAATGCGTAAAACATGATCTGGCCGGGTTGAGTACGAAACGGTTATGGGGAGCAAATCATGCCTATCGACATTTATGGCCCATGGAAGATGAACTCTCTGCCAGTTTGGGAGTCAAGGTTCCAACCCCGCTGCTCACTCGTCTCGGGATAAATCAATTGACATCGGGCACGGTTGTGGACGAAGCAAATTCTGATATCGGAGATGATCTCACAAATTTTGAGGCATCTTTGGAATTACCTCGACCCATCAATCAACAAGGTTACACCTCTCCCGTCAGTAATAATGACGAAGTGATTTCCATTTTTGAAAAAGTATCAACGTCTTTGGGAAAGAAAAGCCCGAGAATGGTTGATGGTCGGTTTCCTGTATATGTGATTGTTACTTGTCGTGGTGCGCTGGAACACAAATATGGACCTGAAAGCGCTGGCATCATTTTTGGCGTCATGAAAAACCTGGTATCGACAATAAGCCAGGCACCTGGCTGGTCAGCAATGGTCTTCACCCCGGATGATAAGGAAGGAATGAGGGAATTGGGACTGGAACTGAAAAATCCAAAAGACCCGTGGCAAATAAAGTTAGCGCTCAATGACCTCGACCAGCAGCTAGCAAAAAAGGGCTCGATGATCGGTGCACTATTAATCGTTGGGGGGAATGATATTGTGCCATTTCATCAATTGCCCAATCCGACAGATGACAACGATACTGCGATTTTGTCAGATAATCCGTATGGCAGCATCGATGAAAACTACTACATTCCAGAATGGCCAGTGGGGAGAATGCCGGACGAAAATACCAACGATCCTGGATTGCTGCTGCTACAGTTACGAGGGGCGATCCGCGACCATGCAACACCAAAATCCGCAGAAAAGAAGTCAGTCCTGCCATTTTCATTTTCAATAGAGGTTTTAGTAGAATTTTTCACCGCCCTTTTTGGCGGTAAACCGGAAACTCAAGCCAAAAATTCGATTGGGTATAGTGCTGCAATATGGAGAAGGTCTTCGATTGCTGCTTACCGGCCAATCGGATCAGCGAATTTCGTCATTGCTTCGCCTCCTATAACTTCTCCGAAACTAGACAAATTGTGGTTGTCAGAAACAGAATTTGCTTACTTCAATTTACACGGAATCGAGGACGGGGCAGAATGGTTTGGGCAAAAAGATTTCGTTGATGCCTCTGATGGACCGGATTACCCAGTTGCGCTTCAACCAACTGATATATCACCCACTCCTCGGTACCGGCAGATCATATTCAGTGAAGCTTGTTATGGTGGGTATATTGAATCGAAGAATGCAGATCAGTCCATTGCTTTACGATACATAACATCCGGGTGCAAAGGATTTATAGGTTCGACAGCGATTGCCTATGGTTCCATTCAACCGCCATTAATTGGCGCTGACCTACTCGCCTTTCTGTTTTGGAAACGCCTGCAGGAAGGTTACGCACAAGGCGATGCGCTGATGCGTGCAAAAGTTGAGCTTGCCCAGGAAATGCAGAAAAGACAGAATTTTCTCGATGGAGAAGATCAGAAAACCCTCTTATCGTTCGTGTTGTATGGTGATCCACTTGCCAGAGTCAAGGGGGAAACTGGTGGGAAGATCAGCAAAATTGAGCGGGAAAAAATTTCTGACCAGATTATCATATTTTCTGAAACCGATATCACCGCACATGAACCCTTGCGGATTTCTGACAAAACCATTGCCGAAGTCAAACAAGTATTGAGTGCGTATCTCCCTGGTCTGGTGGAATCAGATTATGATTTATATCAACAGTTTGTTATTGACTCTGAAGGAGTGCATTCGAAATTCCGGATGGGTGCTCCTGAAAAACTCCAACGTCATGAATCCGGTAATGTTGTGATGAGTTTTCAAAAAGAAACTATACACCTTGATGAAAAGCACCGGTACTTTGCAAAGGTAACTGTTAACACTGATGGCAGAGTGATCAAATTGGCTGTTTCCAGGTAGACGTTTGCTGTGCATCAGCGTGGATATGGTGGATTATTGCGCCACACCCCCCAATCGCTTATAATTGGTTACTTGTGGCATGCTTGCCACAAGTAACATTTGATTTGTTCTTGATGACTGGCAGAGGATTTCATGGAGCATTTATTAACCGGCGCAGCGATTCGCCAATCTTTTATTGATTTTTTCGTAGATAAAAAGGGACATACATTCGTTCCTTCATCATCACTTGTGCCGGGAGGCGATCAAACCCTGTTATTCACAAATGCGGGGATGGTGCAATTTAAAGATGTTTTCCTGGGCGAAGATCACCGCCCTTATGTTCGCGCCGCAAATTCCCAAAAATGCATCCGCGTTGCTGGCAAGCATAACGACCTGGACGAAGTCGGGCGTGATGACACCCATCACACATTTTTTGAGATGCTGGGTAACTGGTCATTCGGCGATTATTACAAAAAAGAAGCCATTGCCTGGGCTTGGGAGTTAATTACAAAGGTTTGGGGTTTGGATGCATCACGCCTGTGGGCTACCACATTCAAGGATGAGTATGGCCAAATTCCCACCGATGATGAAGCATACCTGGAATGGAAAAATTGCGAAGGAATGAATCCGGCCCATATTATGCAATGCGGGCGGAAAGATAATTTTTGGGAGATGGCCGACACTGGACCTTGTGGCCCTTGCAGCGAGATACATTATGACCTGGGTCCGGAATTCTGCGATAAGCAGGGGTTTTCAGGCCATGTTTGCCAAGCAAACGGTGATTGTAAGCGGATAGTGGAATTTTGGAATCTGGTATTTATTCAATACAACCGGGTTGATGAAAACACGCTTGTTCCATTACCTAAGACTCATGTTGATACGGGGATGGGGTTTGAGCGCATTGTTTCGATCTTGCAAAAAGTGTATTCCAACTATCGAACCGATTTGTTCAAGGGAGTCATGGCTTCGATTCGGAACCTGGCAGGACATTCTGAAAAAGAGATGGAAGCAGACTTCACACCGTATCGTGTAATTGCCGATCATTCACGGGCTGCTGCCTTTTTAATTGCTGATGGGGTTGTACCAGGGAATGTTGGCCGTAATTACATCTGCCGTATGATTATTCGCCGTGCTTCCCGGTTTGGCGGAAAAATCGGCCTCCACCAACCTTTTTTAGCTGACGTTACAGAAGAAGTCATCAAAGAATATGGGAATTTCTATCCTGAACTGGTGAAAAACCGGAAAACAATCCTGGATAATATCACAAGGGAAGAAGAACGTTTTCACCGCACACTTGAGGCTGGGCTGTCACAGTTGGAAACTCTCATCCGCGATTTGGAACAACTTGGTGAGTGCCAATTGGATGGAATCAGTGCATTCGAGTTGTATGCCACACATGGCCTTCCTTTGGAAATAACTCGTGATATTTTGACGGAACGCGGCTATTCGGTGGATGACAGTGGATTTCGAACTGCCATGGAAAACCACCGTATAGCATCGGGTGCTGGAAAAGCCTTTGGCGAAATGGGCGGTGACGCGGTTGATCTCTATCGGGGTATTTATGATCAACTGGTGTCAGAGGGAGAATTGCCAGCAGGTGGTGTTCGGTATGATCCGTATTCCGCATCTGAGCAAGTCTCCAGGATTCTTGCCCTGGTACTTGATAATCAACCGATTGAAGCGGCCGAACCGGGAATGGAAGTAGAATTCATTGTTCCCACAACCGGATTTTATATCGAAAGCGGTGGACAGGTTGCCGATCAAGGGCGACTGCGTGCACAGGATGGCAGGTGGGAGATCAATGTAACAGATGTCAGGCGTCCTGCGGCTGGTATCATTGCCCATTGCGGTGTTGTAACCTTCGGACAACCTCATGTTGGTGACCTGGCATTTCTGGAGGTGGATCGAAACCGCAGATTCGATATCATGCGCAACCATACTGCGACACACCTTCTGCATAGCGAGCTGCAAAAATTGCTGGGTGAGCATGCGCGCCAGGCGGGTTCGATGGTGTCACCAGATCGGCTGCGATTCGACTTTACCCATCCGAAAGGGGTGACGGCAGATCAGCTTCGGGAGATAGAAGCCCGGGTCAACTTTCATATTTTACAAAATCACCCATTAACCATTCAGGAAAAATCCAGAGAAGAAGCCCTGTTACAGGGGGCGATGGCTTTATTCGGTGAGAAATATGGAGATACAGTCCGCACTGTAACTATTGGCGACCAACAGGTGGTTTCTTATGAATTATGCGGAGGAACCCATGTACCAGAAACCGGCGTGATTGGGACATTTCTGATTGTCAGTGAATCCAGTGTGGCTGCTGGTATCCGGCGGATTGAAGCTGTAACTGGCTCAAAAGCGTTTCACCTGGTGCAACAGCGCCTCCAACAGTTACGAGATACCGCTGGATACCTGGAATGCAGCCTGGATGAAACACCAGCAAAAACCAAAGCAGTATTGGATCAATTGGGTATAACTGCCAAAGAGATCAACAATCTACAGGCCAAACTCGCGGGGTATGAGTTTGAACGAAAATTTTCCCATATTCCAACAGTGAATGGCATTCCGGTGATGGCAGCCTTGATCCCTGATGCCAGCATAGAACTCTTGCGACAGATGACTGACCGTTTCCGTGAGCAGGTGGAACGCGGGGTGGTAGTTCTGGGGGCTGTCATTAACGAGAAGCCTACCGTGATTTGTGCTGTTACTGACAACCTGGTTGCTGAAGGATATCATGCCGGCAACTTTGTAAAATCGATAGCCGCAATGATTGGCGGGAACGGCGGTGGCAAGCCGAATATCGCCCAGGCTGGCGGGAAAGATGCGAACAAATTGCAGGAAGCGATAGATGCGGTACCTGATTTGATTCGAAATTCGGTCAAATAACCGAACTCACTTATAAAGCATCCCCGCAATCGAAAATATATATTTGCGGGGATGCTTTCTGTTGTATGTCAAAACCAGATTGAGTTAATCATCCTGGTTAAAAATTGGGGTACAACAAACGGTTAATTCTTTCGCCGCTTTCAGTTCATCGAGTCGGCGGAGTGGTGCTGTTGCTGGTGCCGCGTGCAGTAATTCCGGCCTGGTATGGGCTTCGTTGGCAATCGAAATCATCGCCTCGATAAATTCATCAAGCGTATCCTTGCTTTCTGTTTCGGTCGGTTCGATCATCAACGCTTCATGGACGATCAAGGGGAAGTAATTGGTTGGGGGATGAAAGTTGTAATCCATCAGGCGTTTTGAGATATCAAGGGCGTGGATATCTGGAGCCTCCTCCCATGCACCCTCAACTACGAATTCGTGCTTGCATAGGCGCGGGTAAGGTACATGATAATAATCCTTCAATTTTGCGAGGAGATAATTGGCGTTGAGAACGGCGTGTTCAGCTGCTAACCGAAGCCCGTCCGATCCAAGCAAGTCGATGTATGCAAAAGCACGTACCAGAACCCCAAATTGCCCATGAAATGCTTTAACCCGGCCAATCGATTGCTCTGGCTCAATGAATCCATATAAAGGTGCATATTCGTCATTTCCGGGCTCGATGATGGCAACGATTGGGGATGGTAGAAATGGAGCCAACTTCTCAATCACACCTACCGGACCAGAACCTGGACCGCCTCCACCATGGGGTGTGGAGAAAGTTTTGTGGAGGTTAAAGTGCATCACATCTATGCCCAGATCGGCTGGCTTGGCGATTCCCATGAGCGCATTCATATTTGCGCCATCACCGTACACCAGTCCTCCGGCAGCGTGGATTATTTTTGTAACTTCGCAGATGTTTTCCTCGAATAACCCCAATGTGTTCGGGTTGGTTACCATAAGACCAGCCACATTGTTGTCTATCATATTCTGTAACGCCACAAGGTCGATGTTCCCTCGTTCATCAGAAGGCACCTGGACTGCTTTCAAACCATTCATGGATGCGCTGGCAGGATTGGTCCCGTGGGCGGAATCGGGTATGAGGATTTTGTCGCGGTGTCCTTCGCCAATTGATTGGAGGTATCTACGGATGATTCGGACGCCGACAAACTCACCTTGTGCGCCAGCAGCTGGTTGTAACGAAACGCTGTGGAACCCCGATATTTCTTTGAGTGCCTCCTGCAGGAGATACATTAAGACCAGGTTCCCCTGGGTTGTCTCAATAGGTTGGAGTGGGTGTGTGCTGGCAAATCCCGGCTGCCTGGCGGCCTGTTCATTCATTTTGGGATTGTATTTCATCGTGCAGGAACCCAATGGGTAAAACCCGCTGTCGATCGAATAATTGAGTTTCGCCAAATGTGAGAAATGGCGGACTACATCAAGTTCTGATAATTCTGGCAGGGCAAGATTCTCCCGTTTGAGATGTTGCGGGTATTCTGTCAAGGGGACATCAATATCCGGGTATCGTACGCCAGTTCTGCCCTGTACTGATAATTCGAAGATGTTTTTTTCAGACATGCCGGGCCTCGCTGAGTACTTCGCATAGATAATCGATTTGTGTTTTGTCGTTTGATTCTGTCACTGCCAACAACATCGGGTTTTTTAAGTCGGGATAGAGGCTGGAAAGGTCCAATCCACCAAGGATTTGATGCGACAGGAGATGTTCGTTGATTTCTCTCACTGGCGATGGGCATGAAACGACAAACTCGTGGAAAAATAGTTCGTCAGTATCCACTTTGTATCCTGGAATTTGTGAAATCTGACGGGCTGCATAGTGGGCTTTCTGGTAACAGCTTTCGGCAACATGGATTAACCCATTCTTGCCCAACGCGCTTAGATACACCGTGGCAGCGAGTGCGATTAAACCCTGGTTGGTACAGATATTGGAGGTGGCTTTTTCACGGCGGATGTGTTGTTCACGGGCAGTCAATGTCAGTACATAACCTCGTTTACCATCCTGGTCTACCGTCTCCCCGACGATACGACCGGCAATTTTCCGAATCAGCTCTTTGCGGGTAGCAAAAAAACCCAGATAAGGACCGCCGTAAGATAATGGTATTCCCAGCGGCTGGCCTTCCCCGGTGACAATATCAGCGCCAAATTCGGCTGGTGATTTCAGCAATGCCAGTGCGATCGGGTTTGCGCTGACAGCGAATAGCGCGCCGGCCTGGTGGGTCATTGTTACAAGATCATCGAATTCGATCACTTTTCCAAGAAAATCCGGGTATTGTACATAAACAAGAGCAGTATTGTTGTCGATCTCTGCCTGGAAGTCAGCTAACGCATATCCATCTACTACCACAATATTTGTATCCTCAAAACCTTCAAGATAGGTTCGTATCACCTGTTGATAATGAGGATGCAGGTTGCGGGATAAAATAAACTTTGTTCGCTTCCCCCTGTATTGGTGGTAGGCCAGGATGCATGCCTCAGCGGCAGCAGTTGCACCATCATAATGCGAGGCATTGCTGGCTTCCATCCCTGTAAGTGCAGCAATCAGGGACTGGTATTCATAAATAGCCTGCAGCGTCCCTTGAGAAATTTCAGGCTGGTATGGTGTGTAGGCAGAATAAAATGACCCATCTTGTATGATCCCATCGACCACCGCAGGTATATAGTGCCGATATGCACCCGCGCCCAGGAAGCAAATTAAGTCCTCCAGCGATTCATTGGCACTGCTCAGTTCATGGATATGGTCCATGACCTCCATTTCGCTGATTCCTTTTGGCAGTTTTATATCTGGGTAGCGGTGTTCAGCCGGTATATCAATGAATAAATCACTGACATGCTCAAGGCCGATTGCTTTGAGCATGTCAGTCCGTTCTTGTGTTGTATGGGGGATGAACATCCGGGGTTATTCCTCGCATTGTTCCATATATTCATCAGCCGACATCAGATCATCCAATTCGGAAGAATTTGCCATTTTAATTTTGAACATCCATCCGTCAACATAAGGGTCTGCATTGACAATTTCCGGCTCGTCTTCGAGATCTGTGTTGATTTCGATCACTTCACCAGAAACTGGTGCCAATACATCACCCGCTGATTTTACCGATTCTACAGTCCCGAGCTGGGTTTCGACTTCAATCACATCTCCAACTTCGACAAGAGATTCGAAGTATACCAGGTCGGATAATTGATCCTGGGCGAAGTCGGTCAAGCCGATAATGGCTATGTTTCCTTCCACGAGTACCCATTCATCTGTTTCGGTATATTTTAATTCAGACGGAAATTTCATTGTAAAGCTCCTTTTATAGTTAAAGTTATGCGGGGCAAACCCGAACTGCCGGTTTGCCCCTCTGTTATTGACCTGAGAGATTCACCGGTGAACCGGTTTGCCCCGACGGTGTCATAAAGACTTTCCAGAGTCTGCACATTACCGGGTCCTTTTACCTGAGAGATTCATCGAAACCATTCGATTTGCCCCTTCGGTGCTGCGGGTACAGTCTCTTCCCGATGATGGTGGTATAGCGCTCACCCAGTTGGGTGTTCATTTAGATTTTACATTGAGCCGAAAAATAAATCAAGAAACCATTATCGAAGGAAAATGCGGTTTTTGGCATGTATCCGGATTTGTATAATTTCTGCATATAATAGTACATATGTCCACCATCGTTCACCTGGACCTGGATGCGTTCTTTTGTGCTGTCGAAGAACGAAGAAATCCACTATTGCGCGGGAAGTGTTTTGCGGTAGGCGGCTCTCCCCAACATCGTGGAGTTGTTTCCTCTTGCTCCTACGCCGCCCGTGAGTATGGGGTACATTCGGCCATGCCGATGTCACAGGCGATTCGTCTATGCCCTGACTTGATAACAGTACCCGGTTCACATTCCTTGTATCGTCAATATTCACATCATGTGATGGCAGTGTTGCGTCAATTTACAACAAAAGTGGAACAAATATCAATTGATGAAGCTTTTCTGGATGTATCCGAGGTGGAGATCGGGGCACGAGAAATTGGGCAGGCGATTCAAACACGGGTCAATCGGGAAGTACATTTACCGTGCAGTCTGGGGATTGCTGGGAATAAACTGGTGGCGAAAATAGCGAATGATTATGGAAAGGGACAATTCCGTGGTAATGGATTTCCCAATGCGTTGACCGTGGTGACAACTGGGATGGAAGCAGATTTTCTGCGCCTACTCCCGGTGAGGTCCTTGTGGGGGGTAGGGCCGAAAACGGCATCTCGTTTAGACGAAATGGGAATTTCGACCATTGGAGATCTGGCGGTATCATCTCCTGATACCATGTTCCGGTCTTTCGGCCAAACCGGGCTGGAATTGGTTCAACATGCCAATGGCCGCGATGATCGGCCTGTGTACCCTGGAAGCAGTCAATCAAAATCGATCAGCGAAGAACACACCTTTCCGATTGATACTACAGACGAAATGAAATTGAGAGAGCAGATCAAAAGGATCGTGCGCAATATCACCCGAAGGATGAACGATCAACGGCTCAGAGCCTCGGTAGTTCGAATCAAACTACGATGGGCAGATTTCGAAACAATCACACGCCAACGAAGTTGTTCAGCCACGGATGACATGAACCTGATTGACCAATTGGCCGAATCCTTATTTGACCAGGCATGGGCGCTTCGGCAACCTGTCCGGTTGATTGGCGTCGGTGTGGCGGGTTTAAGCCAAAAATCCATTCAGCTGAATTTATGGGATGTGGAGGTTCAGAAAAACCAGCGAATTTTCGACACCATGGCAGATATCAGTGTGCGGTTTGGCAATGATGTCATCTTGTTTGGAAAGGACTTGCAAACACGAAAACAGAATGAGGAAAGATCCAATGAAAATCCACCTTAGGAAACTGACAATGCGTGAAAGCGCCATCGAAAAAAAGGATTATCCATTTAGCATAACCTGCTTGCGAGGATTCAATGAATTGGCATTTACTTCGCCAATCACTTTTTTTGTGGGCGAGAACGGCTCAGGAAAATCCTCCTTATTGGAAGGCATGGCTTGTGCAATCGGGTGCACAACAGTTGGCTCTGAGCCGGTAAAGACAGACCCAACCCTGGGACCAGCACGGGAATTGGCAAAACACCTGAAGTTGGAGTGGTCAGCCAGAACACATAAAGGTTTCTTTCTTCGGGCAGAAGATTTTTTTGGTTATGCAAAAAAAATGAACCAGATCAAGATGGAAATGGAAAAGGAATTGGCAAATGTTGATCAGACCTACACAGGCAGGTCAGCGTTTGCAATTAACCAAGCCAAGACTGCATACAATAACCAGCTTTATGATATTCAACATCGATATGGAGATGGATTAGATGCACGTTCACATGGAGAGAGCTTCCTGACCTTTTTTCAAGCCAGGTTTATTCCTGACGGGCTGTACCTCCTGGATGAACCGGAAGTCCCATTATCACCGCTGCGCCAGTTAACCTTGCTGGCATTGTTGCGCGAGATGGTAAATGAGAACGCTCAATTCATCATCGCTACTCATTCACCGATACTCATGGCATTTCCGGGAGCCAGTATCATCAATTTCGATACATCACCGATTGGGCCGGCGAAATACGAAGACCTTGAGCATGTAAATTTGACCAGGGATTTTTTACATAACCCTTCTGCTTTTTTAAAACACCTGTGAGGTCATTTCCGTACCAGGGCAATCGCATCAACAACGCAATCTCCCTTGGTATTTTCAGTTACTGACATGTTCAGGGCAAACCGGATCGAGTCTCCGAAAACTTCGGGGATTACCCATGTGCCAATATGAAGCCAGGCGGCCTTATTTCGATTCCCCTGCCCATCAGCGAAAACAATATCCACTTCGCCATTTATGTCAGCGACTTGCAACCCGCTGGCGAATAAGCGGTATGTGACCGGTGCGGTGCCACTGACCGATGGAATCCAGGCATAAACATCATAAGTCGCATGAGTGAAAACAGAAGGGAATGTCCATGTTACTGAAGTGTCAACTGGCGGATCTGAAATGACCTGGTATTGCCCCCCCCAGGATAACGGGTCCTCCCAATAATCCCAAAATTGGGTTGAGGTAAATGCAGCATTGCCTTCGTCTGTGACATATACCATAGAACCTGTGGCGGGAAGCTGTTGGAGTATCTCCCGGCTTTCAGCAGGATGCTCTAGAATCAGAACCCTATCGACAGCAACGATAGAACGTTCATCGCGGGTACTCCATTCACTTGATACGGAAATGATGCCAATTTGCGTTACATCATAAATGCCAATGCTCTGCCAGACGTCATTGTATTGGGGGGGATCTCCCTGGGAGGATTGATACCGAACATAGGATTCGCCAATAATAGGTTCCATTAATTGATCATCCAAGCGTACTGCGAAATCGAGTTCTCCTCCCGAGCTGAAGAGTGTGTCCAAAATAAAAATCTCGTATAACGCTGGTTTTACTGGCAAATCGGTAGACCAGGTAATTTTTCCCGAACCAAATGTGGCAAAATATGGTTCCGCGATTTCGTAACCGATATCCTGCGATATGTCGGAAGAACTGATCCATTGAAAATGATCCAATGGGGGTTCCACCTGGGCGATATCTTCGTTAAGAATGATGGCGCTGTTCCCTGCGATATTCAATTCCGGACGGATTGCGTTCAAGTCAGATACAGCATAAGCCGAAGATGGAAAGGGTGTTTCTGTTGGTTGTGGAGTCACGGTCAGCGTAGGGGTCTGACTGGGTTGATTTGTCATTGTCGGTGCAGGTGTGCTTGTGAGCATTGTTGGCGTTGCTGTGGGGTCAAAAAAAACCAAAGTGAGGCGATCCGGTTGATAGATGACTGAGAGAAGGAAACCAAACATGACCAAACCAGAGCCAATGATGATGACCAGTTTCAGAAAAAAATTCGATTTGGGTGTTGGGTTAAGGTCGCTATCCGTCATGGGTTCCTTTGAAAATTCCACATCATGATACCATAAATCGAACACATCCCAGCGTATGAAGCAATATCGTGTGTATCACGTAGATGGGTTGTGCATGGTATAATATTTTCATTCCAAAAACCCATGTACGAACAAGGAGATATCTATGTCGGGGCATTCCAAATGGTCGACCATTAAGCGAAAAAAAGGTGCGGAGGATGCCAAGCGGGGGAAAATATTCACCCGAATCACCCGTGAAATTGTGATGGCTGCGCGCGAGGGCGGTGGAGATTATACTTCTAACTTCCGGCTGCGGCTGGCAGTAGATAAAGCTCGTTCAGAAAATATGCCGAAAGATAACATTGAGCGGGCAATAAAGCGCGGACTGGGTGAAGATAAGGATGGCAGCCAATATGAGGAGATCACATACGAAGGCTATGCAAATGCAGGAGCAGCACTGATCATTGAGTGTGTGACTGAAAACCGAAACCGCACAGTCGCTGAGGTCAGACATGTTCTAAGCAGAGCAGGTGGGAGCCTGGGCGAAAGTGGTTCAGTCGCATGGCAATTTACCCAAAAAGCCTATTTTACATTCCCATTAGGGAAGAAAAATTTCGATGAGTTATTCATGCTGGCAGCCGATGGCGGTGCAGATGATATTATCGAAGAGGAGGGTAATGTAGAAGTTTTCGGTCCCGCCTCGAGTTTTAAGACACTGAGCAATGCTTTGCATAATGCTGGTATATCACCAGAAACAGCCGAATTGCGAATGTTCCCTAACCAGGAATTGGAGCTGAACCTGGATGATACCTTAAAAGTTTTGAAGACAATTGATCATCTTGAAGAATTGGATGATGTACAAAATGTGTATGTCAATGTTGCCATCAGCGATGAGGCGTTGGAATCGCTTGATGCAGCCTGACACCTTGCCAGGCAGTAGTTATGCTGACACTTGGACTTGATCCCGGACTTGGTACCACTGGATATGGTCTAGTCCGGCAGAATGGAAACGGTGATTTAGAACTGATCGATTACGGGGTCATTTTGACACCCGCTAGGCAGGCACTGGAAAACAGGTTGCTTGTATTGTATGAGCAAATGCGAAATTTACTACTTCTCCACAAGCCAGACCATGCGGCGGTCGAGAAGCTGTTTTTTGCAAAAAATATCACAACCGCAATCTCTGTTGGACATGCGCGTGGTGTGATGATGCTTGCACTGGCGCAGTCCTCAATTAAAGTAGTTGAATTTTCACCGCCAGAAATCAAACAGGCAATCACAGGATATGGCGGGGCTGACAAACACCAGATGCAGGTAATGGTGCAGTCGATTCTGGAGCTGGATGATCTTCCCCGGCCTGATGATGCTGCCGATGCGTTGGCTGTTGCAATTTGCCAGCTGCACCGTGCGCGATATGATCAACTCCAAAAAGGACCAACCGTTTGATAATCACTAGTAGCGCCAATGCAAAGATCAGGGAGATCAGGAAACTGAAATCCAGAAAGGAGCGTGACCGAACCGGCATGTTTCTCCTGGAAGGAGTCCGACTGGTATGTGAGGCAGTGCAACAACAAGCTCTGATCGATGTGATCATTGTATCCCGGGAGTACCTGACCAGTACATATGGGTTGAAAGTGGTGGAAAACTTCAGACTAGCAGGCGGGCAGGTGCTGGAAGTGAGTGGTGAAGTATTCAGCAGCATTGCCAGTAAAGATAATCCTCAAGGGCTGATGGCGGTTGCAAGACAATCCTGGGTGACGATTGATACGGTTCACCTGGAGGCCGGCGCAATCTGGGTGGCGCTGGATACCATACGAGATCCGGGCAACCTCGGTACGATCTTAAGAACCCTGGATGCGGTAGGCGGCTGCGGAGTAATCCTGCTCGATCAAAGCTGTGATCCTTATGATCCCACATCAATTCGTGCCAGCATGGGAGCTATTTTTTCCCAGGCGGTGGTCAAAGCATCGTTTGAGGAATTCCGTCAATGGAAAAAAAACGTCGATGCTCATCTGGTTGGCACATCAGATCATGAGGGAAGAGTTCATTACCGAAGGCTGGCTTATCCGAATCCGGTGATTCTGGTGATGGGAAGCGAGCGTGAGGGATTAACGGACGCACATGTCGAGCTGTGTGATTCGATGGTGATGATCCCCATGGAAGGTTCGTGTGACTCGCTCAATTTGGCGGTCGCTACGGGTGTTGTTCTTTATGAGATTCATGAACAATTTCATGCGCATAAGGAGGACTGATGATACATTCGATAGAAGGTGAAGTAATCGCGAAAGAACCCAATGGCATCGTACTGAATGTACAGGGATTTGGCATACTGGTGTATACGCCATTATTCACTGCGCAAGCCGCGGAGATCGGGCAGCGGATTTTCCTGCACACCCATTTCTACATACGAGAGAATATCATGGCTCTGTATGGATTTGCAGAGAATGAAGAGCGCAAATTTTTTCTTTTGTTTAATGATGTAAACGGGATTGGCCCGAAAGCAGCCCTGGCGATATTATCCACCTTGTCACTGGATGCGATTCGAAATGCGATTCTGGCTGAGGAATACTTGATATTCAGTCGAGTTCCGGGGATAGGCAGGAAAACAGCCGAAAAAATCCTGCTTCATCTCAAAGATAAAATCAGTCCTGCCGAAGGATACCTTGCAGGAGGCGCCAGTGTTGTGGATGCTGAAGTTGTTGATGCTTTGACAGCCCTGGGTTACAGCGTTGTGGAAGCACAGCGAGCGCTGCAATCCATACCCCGTGATGCCAGCGATGACATTGAGACACGATTGCGAATTGCCCTCCAGCATTTTGGCCAATAGAAAACCCGCGAGAATATTTCGCGGGTTTCAGTGGTTTTTTGTTAAATTATCACGCTAAAGCTATTTCTTCCTGTTCTGCGATAGCGATTGCGTCATTTTCCCTGACGAAGTAGAGTAATAGTCCGCCCAGGATGAAGAAGATGATCAGCGAAACGATACTCAAACGGCTGTTGCCCATCAGGCGTGAAACAAGACCAAACAGCAAAGGGCCTACTGTCCCGGCAATTTTCTCGGATACCGAGAAGAAACCGTAAAATTCTGCGGATTTGGATTTGGGCAACATTCTCCCAAATAGCGAGCGGCTCAGTGCCTGGCTGCCACCCTGAACGGTAGCTACTGCGAAACCAAGCACCCAAAAATGCCATTCCTGCATCAAGAAATATCCGCCAATAGCAATTAATGCGTAGATAAAAATGCTGATCAAGATCGATCGTTTTGTCCCAATTTTTTTTCCGAGCCAACCAAACAAGAATGAAAAAGGAATGGCTACGAATTGCACCATTAAAAGCGTGCCGATGGTCGTTGTGCTGCTGAAACCAAGCTCTGTGCCATAGATGGTCGCCATAAATATGATCGTGCCGATGCCATTGTTGTACAGCCAGAAGGCAACGATAAATTTCATCAACTCCCGATACTTTTTTATATCTTTGAAGGTGTTTATGAGCCTTCGAAAACTAGCCTGGATTGGATTGAAGTTTTCTTCTCCAGGTTGTATGCGGCGGGTTGGTTCTTTGACATTGCGCCATAAAGGAATCGTGAATATCAGCCACCACACCGAAACCATCAAAAATGAAAGGCGTGACATCATTTCCGTAAGATTCTCCGGCGCGAATAAGATCATTCCCAGGTTGACAGCGAGCATCAGCCCACCGCCAAGATATCCCATGGCATAACCTCGGGCTGATACCTGGTCAATTTCATCCGGTCTGGCGATATGCGGCAGAAAGGAGTCATAAAACACGTTAGCGCCCGAAAAACCGATACTGCCCAGAATGTAGAAGAATGATGCCAACAGCCAGTCGCCAGTGCTAACAAGGAAAAGCAGTGCCGTTCCCGTAACCCCCAAAAAAACGAAAGTGGTAAAAAACCTTTTTTTTGCACCGGTGAAATCTGCCATAGCCCCCAAGATGGGCGACAGGATCGCCACCAGAACCAGAGCAATGGTCGTAGTAAATGCCCAGTTGGATGTGGCTTCTGCTGGTTTCAAATTGGCAGAGGCAACGCTGGAATAATACACTGGCAATACCGCAGCCATGATCGTTGTGGCAAAGACCGAATTCGCCCAGTCATACATTGTCCATGCGCGTATTGCTTTTCGGTGATTTTCTTTTTCCAGCCTGTCTTTGGGTGTTTCATACAGCATTTCTTTGAAGGTTGTCATAACAGAATTCCTTAATGAGGGTGCAAATGAATTTGGGATTGCTCGAATTATACTTGAAATCACCTTTTTACAGATGGGAAAGAGCCCTTGCCAGACTCGCAAGGGCTCTTACGGTAATCAATTAATCTTTTTTTAGTCTGAATAACTGGCATGGAGGTGCATCAGACGCAATGCCGTTTGGGCAGTTTCGACCGTCCAACCCTCCGGTTTTTTCGTTGTAACGCTGATCGATTTGCCTGCAGGCAGATCGAAATAGTTGTCCGAGAACACGGCATCGAAGCCTTCCATTTTCACTTCCACATATCGAGCCAACGTTTTTGCGGTCAGGGTGATAATGAAATCATCGCCGCTTTGACTCACCTCTGCCACCAATTGGGGGTCTACGTAATTGACGTGTTTATTCGGCGCAAATATTGAAATTTGGGTGGCGACCAATGTGTTATTTGTAAATAGATCAGCAATGAAAACGAGGTCACGTCGATCCCCATCCGGCACTGGCAGGTCGACCGCACATACTTCGCGGCTTTCGAGTGCTTCAACCGAAACAGGTAGACTTCCTTGTTCACGAATGCTACCGGTTAGCGTTTCCAACCGCCAGCGAATCTCACCATTCCATTGGCGCGGCAAATCATTGGTCAGGTGCATGGCAACATGGGTGTCTTCGTCATATAATGACAGGAGTACTGGTGCATAAAACCGTTTTGCGGCGTAATGAAGTGCCTTCCAGCGTCCGTAATAATCAATACTAGCCCAGGAAGCAACTGGCCAGCAGTCATTCAACTGCCAATATAATGTTCCACTGACGCGTTTCTTATTGCGCCGCCAATGCTCCACCCCATAACGAATTCCTTCGGCTTGTAAAACCATACTCATATACATCAATTTGTCAAAATTGGTTGGAATTTTGTACGAGGCGGACATCTGGTTGATGATAAATCGGTTACCGTTATTATTCTTCTGATGCAGTTCCATTACATATGATGTCAGGTTTCGGTCTTCGGGGTTCGTGTAATGATGGATGGTTTCGATGGGCGGGAAAGCCTGGAAACCGAATTCGCTCATAAAGCGCGGGTATTGGTTTCTGTATGCTGTAAATGGAGCGCCTTTATGCCAGACATCCCAGTAATGGGCATCACCCTGCTCCTGACCATTGACGTTGAAAAACGGGGTGTCAGATGAAGGGGAACTCGGCCAATAGGGTGTATCAGGGTCCAATGTTTTCAACCATTTGGGCAGCAGATAATGGAAGAATGTGTCATAACCGGATTTCAGATCGCTGTTTTCAGCGCAATTCCAGTGCCAGTCTTCCCATCCCCATTCCATTTCATTGTTGCCACACCAAAGAGCGAGGCTTGCGTGATGGCGAATCCGACGAGCGTTGTCGATAATTTCGTGGCGAATATTCTCGATGAATTGATCCTGGTGGAGGGGATAAATTTTGCAGGCGAAGATGCAATCCTGCCAGACAAGAATTCCATACTGGTCGCAAAGGGTGTAAAAATCATCGGTTTCATACAAACCTCCCCCCCAAACCCGGAGCATGTTCTGATGGGCTGCCGCTGTATCAGCAATCCATCGCTCCATACGGGCATGGGTCAGGCGGGTTGGAAAGGAATCAGCTGGAATCCAATTCGAGCCCTTTGCAAATATCGGGATGTCGTTAACAACAAATGTAAAGGATTTTCCCCATTGGTCTGGTTCCTGGCGGAGCTCCAATGTGCGGAGTCCCATCTTCACCGCTTTGCTGTCCAGGATGTCATCATCAGACTCGAGGGTGACCATTACATCATACAATGGCTGTGCACCATAACCGTTTGGATACCACAACTGCGGGTTATCCACGTTGATGCTAAGATCACATTCTGATTGTACATATTTCTGTGTTGTCCATGATTTCCCATCGGGTGCGGTCACTCTCATAATGGCTTTGACTGGGACGTTGCTAAGTGAACCCACATCAAGTGTGGCACTGATCATGACACTGTCTTCGCCATGTTGTTGGCGGAAGTGCACATCTTTCAAGAAAGCCAGGTTGCGGCCTTCAATCGTAACAGGCTGCCATATACCGATGGGGGGAAGTGCCGGACCCCAATCCCAGCCGAAATGACATGGCGCTTTGCGCATATAGTAGCTTCCATCAATCCCCAGGGCGCCGACACCTTTCACTGTTCTTTCTGATAATTTTTCAGTAAGGAATTTGCCGACTGAAGGGAATGTAACCAGCAATTCATTTGAACCTGTCGTATTGATCAGGGTGGTAACATCCCATTCGTACGTCCGAAACATATTGTCTGTTTTGCCCAACAGTGTGCCATTCAATGAAACAGAAGCGATTGTGTCGATTCCGTTGAAGACCATTACCTGCTTTTCAGCAAGGATAAGTGTTTGATTAACCTCAAATTGGCAGCGATATTGCCACTCCTGATCAATAATCCATTGTACTTTCTCTTCGTTATCATACAAGAACGGATCTGGGATACGTCCATGCCTCATCAAGTCAAGGTGAACACTGCCAGGCACCTCTGCCGAAAGCCAATCATCGTGGTCTCCCTGGCGGAATTCCCAGCCATGCTGTAATGTCAATACTTCCATTTGCCAACTCCTATATCCTGGTCTGTTTGAGTTCATTATAAGGGTAGATTCCTTGATTGCGAAGGTGCATTTTTACTGGTGCCCTCATTTATTTCATTTTGATTGTTATTCGCCTGTATAATGGTTTCATCTTTCGGTTTATCATTTACAGCAGGCTATAGATACTGATATGCATTCAATGCCTTGGATTCCCATAACCTTATTCTTCATCCTGGGGTGGGTGATGATAAAAATATTCTTGAGAGATCCGTCCAGGAGTTCTTGGCGTTTCGTTGTAAGATGGGATTTCCGTTTGTTTGTTCTTGGAAGTTTTCTTTTTGCATTGTTCCCCCGTTTCATACAACTGGAACGACTGCTTATCGATGTTGACTATCTGGTATATCCGCTCACGCTCTTTTGTTATTTGCCAATGCTCATCGGCGGGTATCGGCTTGGTGAAAAGGCATCGATTGCCATTTCGTTGATCACAGGGCTGCTGCAAAGCATATTCATTACGAATAATGTCCATACATTTTTATACTGGTTAACCATAGGTATCGTTTGGGGATTGTTAAATCCGAGATATGTAGAAGATTCATCTTCACAACGTAAGCTTTCTTTAGCCAGTGCTGGTCAGCGAGTGATAAGCTTCTGGCTTTACAGTGTTATATTTTCCTTTTTATTTTTGTTCTTAAGCATTCCTGGCCCAATATTCAACCAATTGGGGAAAATGTTTCACCTTGGCTGGCACATCGTTGGATATCAAACAATATTGATCCTGTTGAGCGCATCCATCGTATGGCTCGCAATGCTGTATGCGCCTGGCCGTGCTGAAAAGCAATCATCAAACCATCATGGAAAGCTTGGTTCCTTGCTCCGAGTGTCAAAGAAACAACTTTTTTGGCAGTTCGGTGTTCCAGCTTTTTTTGGTTTTCTTTTCTTCATCGCAACACTCATCTGGCACGAAACAGAGCGACAGGTGTTAAAGATATTGAAGGACAATTCGACACACGTGGCTGAAAGCTTATTGGAAGATTACCAGTTATTTATCGAATCGGGTGGCAGTTATATTCGAAAATACGCCCAATTTATTGGGGATGAGGGGAGTACAGAGGTGGAAGCGATGAATGATTCCATCAGAAACCTGATGGTTCTGGCGCCACCTTTTTATCGGCTTGATTTGGTAATCGATGGCGTGGTAAAACCCACCAGTGGTGGAAGTCAAGGTGAATCATTGGCGGATGCAGTGCTCCATATCGCTGACCAGATCAAGGGGACGTCACTTCCGTATCGTCGAGAAGTATTCATTACCGAAGAAGGCCCTCTTTACTTGTTTCTCTCTCCCGTGAAAAACACCGAAATAGTGATTGCCGGTTATGCCTCCATTCAGCATCAAAGTTGCTTTGCAACAGGGAATCCAAATTTTCTGCACCTCCCTGGCGAGTTCATTTTGCTTGATGAATTGGGCGGCGGCATTTATCCCCCCGGTCGCTTTCAGACACGGAACGAAATTGTCTCACTCATTCAGGAGAGTCAACTGGCGGTTCAAAATCCAGAACGGAATGGAATCCATTGGGCGTTCACAATCAGCCGGGAAGTTGGAGATGTGACGCTGATGACCCGGCATGTTGTACCGGAGAGTGATATTTTTTCTCTGGTTTTCCAATCCAGCAAACGGGCACTCCTATCACTGATACCTCTTATGGCTATGTGTGTTGTTGTAGGGTGGGTTGTAGTTACGCGTAGCCAAAAGTCCGGCAAGCTGGTTGCTACATGGGTAACATCACTCGAAGGTGATGAATATCAGGATCCCCCGGTATTTTATGACCCTGATCAAGATTTAATCATACAAACTGTGAGTCGTACAGTTCAGAGTGTTCACAACAGATTACGAAAGTACGAACTGCAAACCCAAATGCTTCGAGACCTGGGAGCACAATTGGATGTTTCTTCCCTGTTTCGCTTTGTCCTGAATTCTCAGGTGTTCTCGGAGGTGGATTCCATTCGTTATTCCCTTTCACCAGAATTTTGTGAAATTTTTCCTGACAGGCCTGCCCCACAGGGCGGGAAAGGGCGGATGGCGGCGGCATATGCCTCCATGGATTCATTGCTGTTTAAAGGCATGGTGAAAGGCGATTATCGTATAATTGATGATGTCCGAAAAGCCCATGTGCCTTCCCCCGGCAAAACTACGCCAGGGTGTTTGGCGGTACATGCACTGCGGTACCAGGGGGTGTATTATGGCGTGTTGTGGATTGCCAATGATCAACCAGGAACGATCGAGGTGCCGTTGCAACAATTTTTTATGTTGCTCAGTGAAGAAGTATCCAGAATTCTTTCATCATTCTTCCTGTTTCGACGAATGGAAATTGAAAAATTCCGGCTTGAATCAGTGATCCAGGCGATGCCTGAGCCAGTTTTGGTTTTTGACTCTGCACTCAACCTGGTAATGGAGAATTCATCCGCGGGGAAAATCCGCATCGATATTACAAATGGAAAAGGCATCACCGAGCATTTTATCGATGAAAAAATCATTCCTTATTTGAGAGAGATGATTGGTAACCATCAAAATGCAATGGAAATTACCCTTTCATCTGGTAATGTATTTTCTATCGTTGCGTCTTCGATTCACTCCAGTCCTGATACAACCCAGGATTGGCTGGTGTGCACATTACATGATGTTACCGCTTATGAGAAAAAAGATGAAATGCGCACAGAGTTTTTGGAGACAGTTGGACAATATATACAGATGCCATTGAAGTTATCTTCAGGTTACATCGCGATGTTAAGCACTGTAGGTGACTTGAACCAGGCACAAAAAGAATACATTAACGCGGTTTCTAACAACCTGGCGGAGATGGATCATTTTATTAACGGGGTTCTTGATATTAATCGAATTTCAGCAGGTTTGGGGATTCAGGTTAAGGATTGCAATGCCATTGAAATTATTGAGGATGTGATTAACAGAATCACTCCAGATGCTCGACAAAGGCGAATTCAAATCCAGTTTGACCCCCAGACGCCCGGGGGAAGTGCAAAATTCGAAGCTGACCCGACATTGTTTTCCCAGGCCTTGTTTAATGTGGTTGATAATGCGGTTAAATTTAACCGTTACGGCGGTGAGGTAAGCATCAACCTCGAATTCGCTCCGAATGGGCTGTCATTCACAATATCTGACACAGGGATTGGGATTGCTCCTATCGACATACCCCACATATTTGATGGATTAGATGTGAGAAAGCGAACAACTGGAGGAAATACTTCACGGATTGGCCTTGCGCTTTCAAAATCGATTGTCAACCGCCACAGAGGTACGATTCAGGTTGAGAGTGTTCTGGGAAAAGGCAGTTCATTTAAAATCTGGGTGCCAAGAATCCAAGATGAGGAAAAATTTCTGTAATGAATAAAAACTGACAGGCAAAAATGCTTGGATAAACTTGACAATATGTGCTATACTTTTAATTTGCATGTCAACGATTAATGTTATTCAATCCCTCAATTAAAACCGAAAGTTAGGGTGCATTTTTGCGCCTTAACTTCATGTGTGTGAACCAGACCCCAGGAGGAATTTTAGTGGAAACGAAAGATTTGATTGCACTCCGTATCAGTTTGGCTTCTCCAGATACCATCCGCGGTTGGTCGTATGGCGAAGTGACGAAACCGGAAACGATCAATTATCGCAGACTGCGACCTGAGAAAGACGGATTGTTCTGCGAGGCCATTTTTGGGCCAACCCGAGATTGGCAGTGTTATTGTGGAAAATATAAAAATCCTCGCTATAAAGGGATTGTTTGTGACAAATGCGGTGTCGAAGTAACCCGCTCTTCTGTTCGTCGCGAACGGATGGGGCATATCGAGCTGGCTTCACCAGTGGCTCATATCTGGTACACCCGCCGAATTCCATCCTATCTAGGATTGTTACTTTCCATTTCGCGCCGAAATTTAGATCGTGTTTTGTATTTTGCTCAGTACATTGTCACATACGTGGACGAGGAAGCACGCGATAAGGCCCTGGCGCGGCTGGAAGATGAACAAGAGGCCAGCGATACAGATCAAACCCACCAAATCACTGAGCGGATTGATGAAATCAAAGCATCGCGTGACCAATCACTGAAAGAGCTGCGATCTGACCGTGAAGATCTTGAGAAGCGTGCCGATGAACAAATAGCGTTGCGTCTGCAGCCAGTGATGCGCGAAGGCCAGCGTTTGGAACAAGACCTTCAAGCGAAACTGGGGAACCAGGTTACCAATCCGGTCGCTTTTGTCAGTACTAATACCGTGATTGTCAATGCTGGTGAAGTTGTTACAAAAGAACACATTGCAACAGTCCAACGTATTGTGAAGGAACAACTGGAAGAGCTTGAAGCTGAAGCCCGTGCACAGCATACGCGTGAGATCGAACAAATCAAGTTAAACATGGAACAGATCAAGGCGGAATCTGATACTCAAATGCAAAAATTGCAATTAGATCTGTCAGATAACCTTGCAGAGAAGCAGAACAGAAGCCAGGTGCTGCGCGAGGAATTAATGGAGCTGCGTCCGTTTACCTTCCTGAGCGAGAACCGATACCGGGAATTAAAACACCGCTGGGGGCAGGTTTTCCGTGCAGACATGGGAGCAGAAGCATTTTATGATATTCTGAAACGACTTGACCTGGATAAGCTTGCGGAAGAACTGTGGCATGAGATGAATACCACACGTTCAAAACAGAAACGGAAACGGGCAACTACCCGCTTAAAAGTGGTGGAGGCATTTCGTCAATCTGGCAACCGGCCTGAGTGGATGATCTTGACTGTTTTGCCCGTCATTCCCCCTGACCTGCGGCCGATGGTGCAGTTGGACGGCGGACGTTTTGCTACCTCTGACCTGAATGACCTGTATCGACGTGTGATTAACCGGAATAATCGCCTGAAGCGATTGTTGGAGTTAGGCGCGCCGGATGTAATCGTTCGCAACGAAAAACGCATGTTACAGGAAGCTGTCGACTCACTGGTGGATAACAGTCAACGCGGCAAGGCTCTCTCCCGGCGTGGGCGTCGCGAGTTGAAGTCACTGAGCGACATGTTGAAGGGGAAGAAGGGCCGTTTCCGCAGAAACCTGCTTGGGAAACGTGTAGACTATTCCGGCCGCTCCGTGATCGTCGTTGGTCCGCAATTGAAACTGTACCAGTGTGGACTTCCGAAGACAATGGCTTTGGAGTTGTATCGTCCGTTTGTGATTTCACGCCTGGTGCAGAAGGGCTATGTCCTGAATGTCAAAGGTGCCCGCCGTTTCATCGAGCGCAACCGTCCTGAAGTGTGGGAGGTTTTGGAGGAGGTCATTAAGGAACGCCCCGTGTTGTTGAACCGTGCTCCAACACTTCACCGGCTTGGCATTCAAGCCTTTGAGCCGATGTTGATTGAGGGCAGCGCCATTCAACTGCATCCATTGGTAACCACAGCCTTTAACGCAGACTTCGACGGTGATCAGATGGCTGTTCACGTACCTCTTTCAGAAAAGGCTGTCTGGGAAGCGCGGAATCTGATGCTTGCTTCAAAAAACCTGCTGAAACCTGCTGATGGTGAACCGATCATCAGTCCGTCCAAAGACATGGTTCTGGGTGTCTATTACCTGACCATGGAAGATAAGAAATTTAGCACCGAAAACCTGACAGTGTATGGTGACATGGATGAAGTCGAATTGGACTACCAGTTACATAGTTTATCCTTACACCAACCCATCAAACTCTATACGGATACATGGTATGATGATGATGGTTCCCGCCTGGACGAATCCCGCAAAGCGTTGATCAAAACAACTGTGGGGCGGGTCATCTTCAACCGGATATTGCCTCCTGAAATTCAATTTATGAACCAGATGCTTGATAAGGGTGGAGTAAAGGACCTGATCGCTGAGGTTTATGATATCAGTGGTCCGGAGGTCACTACAGTCGTCGCGGATGAAGTAAAAGATATCGGGTTTAAATATGCGATGATCTCTGGCGCTACGATTGCTGTTGATGACATCAAAATTCCTGAAGAAAAAGCAATGATCCTGGATAATTCACAGGCTGAGGTTGACAAAGTAACCAGGGCATATCGTCGGGGTCTACTTACCGAACAAGAAAAGGATGACCGCACGATTGAAATCTGGCAGAAGACGACGAAGGACGTTGGCGATGCCGTTCGAAAAAATATGGATCCTGTTGGAAACTTGTCTACCATGGCAAATTCCGGTGCCACCAAAGGCGGTTTTGGTCCAATCTCCCAGTTGGCAGGGATGCGCGGTTTGATGGCTGATCCCTCAGGGCGGATTATCCTTCTGCCAATTCGTTCAAACTTCCGCGAAGGCTTGACCGCGTTGGAATACTTCATTTCCACGCATGGCTCTCGTAAAGGTCTGGCGGACACCGCACTGCGTACTGCTGACGCTGGTTACCTGACCCGCCGCCTCGTTGATATCGCCCAGGACCTCATCATCAACGAGGAGGACTGTGGAACCAATGAGGGTATTTTCATCCGCAAGGCGGATAATGTGGCAGGTCAATCGCTGGGAACCCGTCTGTATGGGCGGCGCCTCGCTGGGACGGTTGTCGATCCTGCTACTGGTGAGATTTTGGGCGAGCGAAACGATCTTCTGGATCGGAAACTGATCCGCAAAATCACAAACGCTGGTATTGACCAGGTGTTTGTTCGCTCTTCTTTAACTTGTGAAGCCAAACATGGCTTATGTCAGATGTGCTACGGCTTGGATTTGGGCCGTGGGCGTGATGTGGAACTTGGCGCTGCTGTGGGTACCGTTGCCGCTCAATCAATTGGTGAGCCTGGTACCCAACTGACACTGCGTACCTTCCATACCGGGGGTGTTGCAGCTGGCGGCGATATCACAACTGGTTTGCCCCGTGTTGAAGAGTTGTTTGAGGCACGGCGAACGCCGAAAGGCGAAGCCCTGATCAGCGAGATTCCGGGCAAGGTCAGCATTATGCAATCAGACCGTTACAGTGACCAGCGCATCGTTCACGTCGATTTCAGCAAACTGGTCAGTGATGTCTTCGAAATTCCCGATGGCTGGGATGTGAAAGTGAAGGATGAAGCCCAGATTGAGGTTAATGCGATACTTGCCGAACAGGAAGCTCTGACAATCACGAGTCAACATGCTGGACGGGTACGGGTGGAACCCGGAAAAGTGATCGTATCTTATGACGAGCATGACTCCCGCGAATACGAAATCCCTTCCACTGCCAGGCTGCTGGTGCGTGATGGGGAGAACATTGAAGCAGGCGCGCAGATCACCGAAGGTTCGCTCAACCCGCACAAAGTACTCGAGATCCGTGGGCGTGAAGCTTGCCAGTTGTATTTGATGGGCGAAATCCAGGCTGTTTATCGTGCCCAGGGCCAGAATATTAATGACAAGCATTTTGAGGTAATCATTCGCAAGATGCTTGGACGGGCAATAGTCACTGAACAAGGTGATTCTGCCTACCTGCCCGATGACCTGATCGACCGCATGGAATTGAACGAGGTCAATGAGCGCCTGGTTGCTGAAGGAAAAGCCTTGATTCAATACGAAGATGTGCTGTTGGGTGTCACAAAGGCATCACTTAGCACTGATAGCTGGTTATCAGCTTCTTCGTTCCAACACACCATCAAAGTTCTTGCCGGCGCATCGATTGCATCGAGTGCTGATCCTTTGTATGGCTTGAAGGAGAATGTGATCATTGGGAAATTGATTCCTGCCGGCACCGGTTTTGTGCCTGGCCGGTTTGAAGATGAATCCTTGCGAATTGCGTTGGAGAAATCCGGTATCAATACACCCACAGGTGACTGAGTTATTAAACAGGATAAACACGCCCTTCCGTTCGAAGGGCGTGTTTTTGTTTACCCTCTTGAGTGAGGTTATTTGTTATGCAGTTAAAGCTACATATTTTTGTATAATAAGAATAACCATACCTCACACTTATCAATAATCGATCGAATGAATCCTGGAAATGATGCTATTAACCAACCTGGAGGCCTGACCATGGGAAACACTGAGAAACTGGAAGATGATCAAAAAGAAATCCAATCGGGAAAACTTTCTGCCAATGGGGGCAGTGGCAAAAAAGTAAAAAAGAAGTTTTATGAAGAAGAAATGAGCCGACTGCAAATTGAACTGGTAAAAATGCAGGAATGGATGAGAGCCAACAATGATCGGGCAATTGTTATTTTTGAGGGACGTGATGCCGCCGGGAAGGGGGGAGCGATCAAGGCAATCACCGAATGCTTGAATCCGCGATATGCAAGAGTAGCTGCCCTGCCGAAACCTTCTGACCGGGAACGTGGACAATGGTATTTTCAACGATATGTTGCCCATTTCCCGACCTTTGGGGAGATTGTTTTTTTTGATCGCTCATGGTACAACCGCAGCGGGGTCGAACGGGTAATGGGTTTTTGTACACAAGAAGATGTTGAGGATTTTTTCCGGGCATGTCCGCAATTCGAACGTATGATTGTCCGCTCAGGAATTCGGTTGATCAAGTATTGGTTTAGTGTCAGTGATGAAGAACAGGAAAAGCGATTCCAGGCGAGGATTGACGATCCGACAAAACGCTGGAAATTGAGTGATATGGATCTGGCGGCAAGAAGCCACTGGGTTGATTTTTCCAAAGCAAAAGATGAGATGTTTGCCTATACGGATACCAAGCAGTGTCCCTGGTGGGTGGTCAATGCTGATGATAAACGACGGGCAAGGTTGAATTGCGTCAGACACCTGCTGGAGCAGATTCCTTATACCGACTTAACCCCCCAATCGATCAAGTTACCGCCTCGGCAGGAAAATGAACACTATATACGTCCGCCGATGGAAGATCAAACCTTTATCCCCAATTTTTATTGAGAAACAAACCGCCACAAATCAGGATAGGCAGGAGGCGCACAGCCATTCGATCCAGGCATCCCACCCGCTCGAGCATTGCGCATAGGCATCCATTTCTATCATTAAGGGCATATCCCTTTTGATTTGACGAGGAAGCCAAGTTGTAGCATCTGCACTCAGGCTGACCAAAAGGTTGACCTGTAATAATTCAGGTGAAAGTTGCTGTAGAACCTGGGGGTTGGCATCAGGAGCAATAAAGACAACGGTGTCCTGACTTCCATAATCAATCATCGGTTGCGGAAGTTGCCCCATATCGAGGAAAACAATCTGCAGCATGTGGATTTCCAAATCACGCAGGAGGGGGGTGAGAAGCGATGCCGATAGGCCGTCATGGCTGGAATTGGCTGGGTACTCCATCAAGCTGGCTGGTTCACGCCACATTGCTGAGATAGAACCATTCTCCTCATATTTGCTGATCAAACCAGCCACCACACCTTTCTCATTGAGAGAGTGGATGGACTTCTCCAGAATAGGCTTTAGATCGACTTCACCAATTGTATGGCACAATATTCCCATAGTGTTTGCTACTCGGAAGGAAACCGAATTCATATAAGCAAAATGATTATTGATCTCTAAAGGAGTGTCCTTCATAATACTATGCTCGATTATTTTGCCTTTTAAAGAAAGAATCGAAAGTATTGTACCAAAAAAGCATCCTTCGCACTACAAAAACACCGGATTCACATAAGGAATCCGGTGTTATCTGTTGCCTCTGAGTCTGTTACCGTTGGATTGAATTAATCATGTTTCCGTTGGCATCAATGAATGCAATTTCGATTGGCATCTGTCCAACCGCATGCGTTGAGCAGGACAGGCAAGGGTCGTGCGCCCTTACAGCAGCTTCCACCCTGTTCAGCAAACCCTCGGTGACTTCTTTGCCATTGATATATTCCTTGGCAACCATGTCGACCGAATGGCTCATGGCATAGTTATTATGGCCCGTAGACACGATTAAATTTACCTTAGTGAGTTTCTCATCTTCGTCAGCTACATAGTGATGGATCAAGGTGCCGCGCGGCGCTTCGATTACACCGACACCCTCGCCCTGGGGATTTTTGCGGTTATCGAGAATATCTGTGCTGGTAATGTCAGGATCATTCAGCAATACATGGGCTTGTTCCACTGCGGCCAGCACTTCAATCATTCTTGCAAGGTGGTAATACAGGGTATTCTCAACCGGTTTACCATTGTTGATCTGTTTGAAGTATTGCAGCTCTGCATTGGCAAGCGGAGTATCGATTTTATCCACGGTGTTGAGGCGTCCCAATGGGCCAACGCGGTAAGAGCCATTTGGCCAACCCATTGGTTTGTAGTAGGGGAATTTGAGGTATGACCAATTCTCAACATGTTCCGCGATGAAATCCAGGTAATTGGCTCCCTGGAATTTCTCCAGTTGCTGCCCATCCTGTCCCAGTAAACGGATATCCCCATCGTACATCTCCCAGGCATTTTCTGGTGTAACAAGACCAAGGTAGCCTGTCGGAAATACGGCAAATCTATCGATGTCTTCTTTGTATTGGGCTGCCCAATCCTTCATAATCTGAATACCGATCTGGGTCGTTTCCACCATTTCATCGATGGTGCTCAGGAGTTGATCTCTTTCCGTGATGGAAAGAGTTTTATTGACACCGCCGGGCACGACGAAGGTGGGGTGGATGCGGCGACCGCCGAGGGTAGAGATAATTTCCTGACCGAATTTACGCAAGCGCACTGCTTTGACCGTCAGGTCTGCATTTGCCTGAACCAAACCAACAACATTGCGGGTTGCGGGATCGCTGTCAAAACCAAGGATCAGGTCTGGACCGGCTAATTCAAAAAAGTGCATGCCATGGCTCTGAATAATCTGGCCCATGTGCATCAATTCGCGTAGCAGCCTGGCGGGGCGGGGCGGATTCATGCCGAGGACCGCGTCGGTTGCCTTGGCAGCTGCCAAATGGTGGCTAATGGGGCAAATACCGCATATGCGTGGAGTAATGTACGCCATTTCCTGAAGCATTCGCCCTTCGCAGAATTTTTCAAAGCCGCGGAATTCATTGATATGAAGGTAGGCATGTTCGACATTGCCGTCTTCCTTCATGTGGACTGTGATCTTAGCATGTCCTTCAATCCGTGTTACGGGTTCAATAGTGATTTTTTGTGTTGCCATTTTCATTCAGTCCTTTTCTAGTGCCAGTCCAATAAATTGCCTGTCAGGTTCGGTAAACGTCCCTGCGCCAATTCACTCAGCACATGATAGATCGCATCGGGGCTGGGTGGGCAACCCGGAACAAACACATCCACTTTGATGACTTCGCTGAGTGCCTGGACACGTTGAGGAACAGCGAGTTCCGGGTCTTTCGGGACAATTGCCTCTTTGTCCATGGACATGGTTTGCGTATAGACATAGCGTACGGTTTCGTCGAGGTCAAAGAAATTACGCATTGCGGGGACCCCACCAAAAACAGCACAATCGCCGAGTGCAACCAGGATTTTGCAACGTTCACGCATCATTTTCGCGACAGCAAGATTTGCTGAATTATTAATGCCGCCTTCCAGAATACCGACATCGACACCATCTTTATCAGGGTGTTTGAGGTCAGTAATCGGGGTGGCGCGCAGATCTACAAGGTCGATGATATCCAGCAGGCGTTCGTCCATGTCGAGTAAGGACATGTGGCATCCTGAACATCCTGCCAACCAATCTGAAGCAACTTTCGGTTTTGTCATGTTGATACTCCTTTTCAGGCAATAGTCACACTGGCTGGTGTGCTTTGCAGCGCTTCCATCCAGTGATCATCAATGGAAAAACCCAACTGCGCGGCAAGATCATGTATCGCTTGGGCAGAAGCTTTTCCCTGACCATTGGCAGCCAATATTTGACTGCGCTTTTGAACTGTGCCATCCATGTTGATGAAGTGTCCTTCTTCTTCGGCCCAGTTGTTGACAGGGAATACCACATCCGCGGTTTCAACCAGTGCATTCTGGTATGCTGAGAACACAATTTTCGTGTTCACTTTACTGACCGCATTAAGCAGTTCATCACAGGGTTGCTTATCACCCAGAACAATAACCGCGGCTTTCGCAGTGTGCATATCTACTGGTTGATCCAGACCAAACTGGGCACTGGCGACTGAGTTTGCGTTTCCTTTGACAGAAATCATCTCAGCGCTGATCATATCTGAGAGGCATTTTATCGTTGTCAGGGTACTGGCATCCACATCTGATGTTACCGTTGAACCGTAAACGATGACAGGCGATTGTGCATTTCCAAGTATGTAAGCGGCATCCAGAATCAGGGTGGATTCAACACCTGTTGCATTGGCTGCATCCTGTACAACCTGGTCCGGATTCTTGCATCCATCACAGGCACAAGACTTCACGCCTAATTTGACCATACCGGCAATCAAACCTTTGACCAATTGCTGTTCGGTACCGGGGTTGATTTTGATCACTGAGTTGGGGAGATTTCCATAGGCACTGCCATCTGTATCGACACAAATCAGCGCAGTACCTTTCGGCAAGTTGCGCTTGATCATAAAACCTACGACTTCGTGTTGGTGGATCAAATCTTCACCGATGGTAACCACGCAATCTGCGTTGTTAAGTGCAGACAGGTGGCCTTCAAAAACCCCATTTGTTACCGCGAGTGACTTTTGGGCGTTGGTATACTTTCCCATTTCAGAGGCGCTGACCGATTGGATAGCAAGTCCATCAACGAACAACTTTTTGAATGCGTACAGGGTTTCGACGCTCAAGGAACTCGAAGCCAGAGCTGCCAGCGATTGGCGGGTGGTGTCGATGGCTTTCGAAGCAAAGGCAAGGGCTTCTTCCCATGATGCGGACACCAACTCACCATTTTTCCGAATCATGGGGGTTTTCACCGCTACGCCAGAATCCATCGCTTCGAGGGATTGCCAACGTCCGATTTTGCAGATCACACCTTGATTAACAGGTGAGTCATAATCACCATTAATGGCAATGATGTTATTGTCGCGGATGGTTACCTCGATGCCGCATCCAACCGAGCAACCTGTGCAGATCGTTTTGATGGTTTCGGCATCCGCACTCAGTCCTCGATATGCTGCCCTGCGATCCATCATTGCGCCAGTGGGGCAATTCTGCACACACATGCCACAGGAAACGCAGGTTGATTCGCCTAACGGTACACCCAGATCGGCGACCAGGATACTGGCTGCACCGCGTTGCTCAACGCCAAGGGTGAAGTTCCCGACCAATTCCTGGCAGGTTCGTACACAACGCCGGCACAAAATACAGCGATTCGCCTCATAACTGAAATATGGATTGGATGCATCAACCTTGTAAGTATTCCAGTTGGGCTGAATCATCCAGTGTGTCATGCCCTGCTCATAGGCGGCGTTCTGAAGTTCACAGTCACCCCCACTAACCTGGCAATACGGGCAGAAGTGATTTCGTTCGGAAAATATCATTGATAAAACGAATTTTCGGGCATCGCTAATCTGCTCGTTTACGGTGGTAACCTCAAGACCCTCGGTCGCAGGAAGTGTGCATGAGGGTTGTAACGTACGTGCACCTTTCACATCGACCAGGCAAAGGCGGCAACCGCCATACGGTGTCAAATGTGGGTGGTCGCATAATGTTGGGATATGTATGCCGGCCTGTTGTGCGGCACGCAATACCGTTGTTCCCTCCGGAACCTCGATGTGCTTTCCATCAATCGTAAGATGAACCATTATTTTCTCTCCATTCTGCAATCTTAATATCCCGAGGATCAGTTAATTTCGACTGCGTCAAAGTTGCAGACCGAATAACAGATGCCACAGCGGGTGCAAATGTCAGGATCAATCACATGGACCTGTTTCCGCTCCCCCGTGATCGCATTGACAGGACAATTCCTGGCGCACAGTGTACAACCTGTGCAATTTTCGGCATCGATCGAATACGTGATCAGTGCTTTGCAGACCTTTGAAGGACAGCGCTTTTCGCGAATATGAATTTCGTACTCTTCGCGGAAGTGTTGCAGGATGCTTACGATTGGATTCGGCGCACCCTGTCCCAATCCACACAGGCTGTCCTGGCGGATCTCGCGGCAGAGGGTTTCCAACAGTTCAATATCACCTTCACGCCCTTCTCCTTCACAGATTCTGGTCAGGATTTCCAGAATCCGGCGGGTGCCAACGCGGCATGGAACACACTTGCCGCAGGACTCATCCTGGGTGAAATCCATAAAGAATCGGGCGATATCGACCATACAGGTATCTTCATCCATCACAATGAGACCACCCGATCCCATGATTGATCCAGCTGCAGTGAGTGTTTCATACTCAACAGAAAGATCGAGCATGGATGCAGGGAGACATCCACCCATCGGACCGCCTGTCTGGATGGCCTTGAAGGCTTTATCACCTTTAATCCCTCCGCCGATATCATAGATGATTTCCCGCAATGTGATGCCAAACGGTACTTCAATCAGACCGGGATTGTTTAAGTCACCAGCCAACGCAAACGTTTTTGAACCCTTGCATTTTTCAGTTCCCATTGATGCATACCATTGTGCACCCTTGAGAATAATTTGAGGGACATTTCCGTAGGTTTCGACATTGTTGACATTGGTTGGTTTGGCCCACAAACCGGATTGGGCGGGGAATGGAGGTCTTGGGCGTGGTTCACCACGCTTGCCTTCAATTGATGACATCAGTGCTGTTTCTTCACCGCACACGAACGCACCCGCACCCATTCGCAATTCCATATCGAAATCGAACCCGCTGCCAAGGATATTCTTTCCAAGCAGTCCCATTTCGCGAGCCTGGTCAATGGCATGGATCATGGTTTTCACTGCGGTTGGATACTCCGCACGGCAATATACGAAACCCTGGTTGGAGCCAGCGGCAAAGGCTGCAATTGTCATGCCTTCAATGACGGAATGCGGATCTGTTTCCAGCAGCATCCGGTTCATAAATGCGCCGGGATCGCCCTCATCCGCATTGCAAATCATGTACTTGGGTTCGGTTTTCGCGTGGCGCGCAAAGCGCCATTTTAACCCCGCAGGAAAACCCGCACCACCACGACCACGTAATCCTGAAGCAAGAACTTCCTCAATCACCTCTTCAGGGGTCATTGAGGATAGCACTTTGGCGATCGCCAGGTAGCCATCTTTGGCAATGTATTCACAGATGTCCAGCGGATCAATAACTCCACTGTTTCGTAAAACAACACGGACTTCTTTGGGAGTCGGTGATTTTAATTCATCGGATATTTGTAATTTGAAGTCTGGTGATTTGCGTTTCTCTTCGAATCGCTTGATCGCATCGTTATGCAATACCGCCAGATCTTCATGCGTTGCCAGGTAGGTCATTTTCTCTGTTCCTCAATGCTTTCGTAACTGGTGGTCAATCCTGGTATTGGGCCAGAACTTTGGGTAATTTGGCAGCAGTCATCTTCCCGAACAGTTCTTCATCAATTGCGATAACAGGTGCCTGACTGCAGGCACCAACGCAACGGCAGGTTTCGATGGTGATCGCACCATTAGGTGTAGTTTCACCAATCTTAATCCCTAAAACCTGTTCTGCTTTCTCAATCAATTGATCAGCACCGCCAACATAGCATGCTGTGCCGAGGCAAAACTTGATTGAATGTCGTCCGCGGGGAGTGGTGGTAAAGAAGGAATAGAATGTCACCACGCCATGCACAGAACTTAATGGTACTTGCAATTCACTGGCGATGTATTCCTGCATGGGTTCGGAGAGAAAACCAATTTCGTTTTGCATCTCACTGAGAACAACCATGGTCGCACCGGGTTTTTGCCGATTACGGTCAATAATTGCGTCAATGACGGCTTTCTGCTCAGGAATGGTCAACGGGTCTCCCTGGGGAACCTTTTCTAATACAGTTTTCATATAGACTCCAAATTAAATTAACAACAGACACATTTCTACAGCATGTCACCATTGTACTTTGTGAAATAAAAAACAGTCAGATACTAAATGTCATTGTTCAACGGTGTACATTGTCAAATCGGTGGGCGAACCTGTTACTGCGGGATTTGTTCAATGGTGACGAAAGGATTATACCATTGGCATGATTTCATATGTTTACTATAATATGGAAGGGATTTTTTATTTTTTATTTACTTCGAAACCGGTCAAACTACATTAGAAAGCATGATAGAAACCCATGAGACAAGTAATCCGCCCAATAAAAGGCACACGCGATTTTTATCCTGAAGATATGGCAATCCATCAATGGTTAGAAGGGGCCATTCAACAAACTTCTCGTTCTTTCGGTTATGAAGCCTGGGATGGACCGTTCCTGGAATCGCTTGAGCTTTATGCTGCGAAATCTGGGGAAGAGCTGGTAATGGAGCAAGCATTTTGTTTTAAAGATCGAGGCGGAGACCTGATTACTCTGCGGCCGGAATTGACGCCAACTCTTGCCCGGATGGTGGCACAAAAACAGCAACAATTGGTGATGCCTTTGCGCTGGTATTCATTTGGTCCATTCTGGCGTTATGAACGTCCACAGCGCGGCAGGACACGGGAATTTTATCAATGGAACATTGATATGGTGGATGTATCTGGGCCAGCGGCTGATGCAGAACTGATTGCAGTTTGTGCGGCGTTTTTTCGCAACGTTGGTTTGCAGCCTGAGATGGTAAAAATCCGTGTGAATGACAGGCAATTGATGAATCAACAGCTGGATGCATTAAATATCCTGCCTGAAAAACACGGCCAGGTTTTTAAACTGATCGATCGGAAACCCAAGATGGATGCCGTAGATTGGGAGAAATTTGTAATTGATTCTGGTTTTTCACGGGAACAGTCGCAAGGATTGTTGGGCCTCTTGCACAATACCGAATTGTGGACGGAATCTCCACACCTGAGCGAAGTATTAGGAATTCTAAATGCGATGGGTGTGTCTGACTACATAGTCTATGATAGCGCGGTCATTCGGGGGTTAGATTACTACACAGGTGTTGTTTTTGAAGCCGTTGACGTGTCAGGGGGGCGGGCAATCCTGGGTGGTGGTCATTATGACAATCTGGTCAGTGATGTTGGTGGAACACCAATGGCTGGTGTGGGTTTTGCCATGGGTGATGTAATGATCAAAATTGTCCTCGGCGATTATGGCCTGCTGCCATCTCCGGCGGTATTAAACAATGCTGTTCTGGTATGTGTTTTTGACGAGGCAACGATCAGCGATGCATTCAGCCTGGGTAGTACTTTAAGGGCGAACGGAATCAATACGGTTGTGTATCCTGAACCCGCCAAGCTGGTGAAACAATTCAAATATGCTGACCGCAAGAACATTAATACCGTTGTTCTGCGAGGGCCTGATGAGATTGCAAATGGACAATTGACGATAAAGAACCTGGGAACTCGAGAACAGACTGCATATCCTTTTGCTGAAGGGATCTCAGAGATCAAAAAATTGCTTGCGTGAAAATATTGGCTATGATATACTTTTGTGCGCTATGGTGGCTGTAGCTCAACGGCAGAGCGCTGCACTGTGGATGCAGTTGTTGTGGGTTCAAATCCCATCAGCCACCCTGGTCAGGGAGCATGTTGTAAAGTCAGCATGCTCCTTTTTTTATTGCATTCCCAAACCGATACCTTCCTGTTTCCCAGATAATGATGAACGATATATGGCGTCGATAACTGCCATGACAGGGAAAGCATCCTGTATCGAGGTGAAATATGGAGGGCCACCCTGAATCCAGAATTGGAAGGCACGTAAACTTCTGGCGAGGGCATGAATCCCATGGGCGGTGAGTGGTTGGAATGTCCTGGAAGGTTTAATGCCAGTATATCGAAGAGATGGCAGACTGCTGGCGATGTATTTTAATATACCTCTCTCTCCATATACAGTTATGGTTGCGGGCCGGCCGGGAACTGATGTCATTGTCGAAACAATTTCAATCAATGTACCGTCCGACATCTCGACAATGCCCATTGCGAGATCTTCGATTTCGATGTCTGGTGAGGTAAATAATCTGCGAGTTGTTTTACCCATCGCATACATAGGTTTGTTTGGAAGTGACCAGAGAGCGATATCCAGGAAATGACTGCCCTGGGTGAGGAGGGTTCCACCTCCCGCAGTTGCCAGCTGGCGATGCCAAGGGCTGCTATCGAAATAGGTAATATCGCGGTGCCAGGGCACATTAATTTGAATCTGGAATATCTTGCCCAGTCGGTTGCTTTGGATTTCCTGTTTCATTTGCCAGCATTTCTGATCATACCGATATTGGTAATTAATGCCTACTTTGCCGTGAACAGCCTCCGTCGTGTCTATCATTTCTTGTGCATGGTACAGAGTTGACGCTATGGGTTTTTCACATAAAACTGGATATCCACGCCTGAGTGCCTGCTGGGTGAAGGGAAGGTGAAGGTGATGCGGTATAGCCAGGTATACGGCGTCAAAATTATTCCGGGCGAGTAACGTGTCATAGTCAGGTTCAGCCTGCGCAATGCCATATTTGGCGGCAAATCGTTTCGCATCCTCGTAATTCGCGGCGCAACAGGTCGATATGGAAAATCTGGGTAAAGTTTTAGCGAAGAGTGCTACATAAGCTGCAATATCACCGCAACCAATGAGGGCTAATGAAAATTTGTGTGTTTTCATTTTCCTTTGCTCAACAGGAAGTTGATGGCTTTCGATAACAAATCCTGGATATGAGTATTACGAAAAGTCGATGACAAATGACCTGGCGCAAAGTACATGATTTTTCCGGGATGGTGATCTTTCATCCACAGGATGGGTTCTAACGTGCCATTGACTGTGGTATGGTACAGGATCGTGTTCGCAGACTCAAATTGATGGAAATAGAGTTCATCTTTCACCTGAATTGGTTGCAGTTTCAATTCGTTCGGACAATCACCGGTTGGTTTTATGGTATACCGTCTTATCGGTCCATGTTGGATGAACTTACCCCCGATGATTTTCTCATAATCAGGAGATGATTTGAAAGAGGCCGCAGCAGAATGGATGGCCAAAATTGCCCCTCCTCGTTCCAGGTAGGAGATGATGTTTAGTGTCTGCTGGGGAGTAATCTGCTTTCTGTGGTAATAAAGTACCCATAAATCAGCATCAATGTAAGTCTGGGCAGCAAAATCCCGGAAGGATGTGGGTGTTAAGATACGCAATGATGGGATTTTCGATAAAATTTGCCTGTGAAAAAGTCTTCGCGCAAGTAAAGAGGGGTGAATAATGCCATAAGAGAATGAGACCGTAGTGTACATGGGTTAGTTAACCACGATGTTTATAATGGATATCAGGAAGATTGCGCAGGCGTTCCGCTGCCGTTTCCGCTGTCAGGTCGCGCTGAGGCATTCCCAGCATTTCAAAACCTACCATGAACTTTTTTACCACTGCTGATCGCAGTAAAGGCGGGTAAAAATGGGCATGAAAATGCCATTCCGGATGGGCATCATTGTCGTACGGTGCCCCGTGCAAACCCATGCTGTACGGGAAGGAAACTTCGAATAAATTGTCATATTTAATCGTTACCTGCTTCAATATATCAGCAAAACAACGCCTTTGATCCTGATTCTGGGTAGGCAGGTCTGGTGAATGGCGGTTGGCAATCACCAGAATCTCAAAAGGCCAGACAGCCCAAAACGGTACTAAAGCTGTATATGACTCATTGGCAGCTACAATCCGTACCTTTGAATTATTTTCTGCCTGAAGGTAATCGCACAACATGCAGCTGTGGTGGGTACTAAAATATTTCCGTTGTTCCTCAGTCTCCTGCGCGGGTTCATTTGGCACATGGCCAGTCGCCCAAATCTGGCTATGGGGGTGTGGCTGTGAACATCCCATGACTGCCCCTTTATTCTCAAATACCTGGACGTATTGGATGTATGATTTTGCACCGAGGCTGACTGTCTCATCTGCCCATGTGTTAACCACATGTAAAATTTCGTCGACTGATAATTCTGGAAGACTTAAATTGTGTTTTGGCGAAAAGCAAACCACTTTGCATAACCCTGTTTCCGCCTCTGCCTGAAATAGACCCGGTTCGGTTGCTGTTGATTCTGGTTCACCATTGACATGGTCTGGCGGCAAGAGCGCAGAAAAATCATTGTCGAATGAAAATGTATGCGTGTACAAAGGATTTATTTTTCCATTGTTTCGGGTATTTCCCGGGCATAAATAACATGAAGGATCATACTCTGGCAGATCAGGTTCAGCGATTTTTTCTTTCTGCCCCATCCATGGCCGCCTGGCGCGATGAGGTGAGACCAATACCCATTGACCAGTCAACGGATTTTTACGGCGATGGGATGCATCAAAATTCATGGGCTTTCCTCCAGATTGATTTTAACCCAGTTGTTATTCTTGTTCAGCAGTAAAAAGCAAAAAAATGCCCCCGATGAGCATAAGCAGGATAAAAATGGGTGTGACAATTCTCCCTGCCGCAATACTGAGAATGACCATATAAATTAAGGGAGTTAGAGTCGTGATTACCCCGCCAAGTATCTGGTTTTGGGTTGATAGGACCAGGCCTATTGCAAAGAACAAAATCACCAATGTCTGAACAATATTCGGGCCTGCAAATAGAACAACGATCGAGCTTCGCATCGCAAGATTGTACAGCTCATATAGCAAAAAGATACCTGATGTCGCAGCGATCAACCAGCCAATTAGTCTAACCAGTTTCTTCAAGATCATAAGATATCCTTCCATCAACCAAACAAGACAATATTTATTATATATGGAAAATTTCAAATATGGTTTGATGTACAGGTGATATCCGGCTAATGGCTATGACCACAGAATAGAACAGGTTTCCAGCAAAAAAGTTGGCAGTACACCTCCACAATCAATCGCCGGCGCGATTGATGACCAGGTTGGGCGAATGACATTATTGGCCGGACAACAATTCAGTATTGCTCAATGGGATCCGGATTCCTCCGATGTTTGTGGGTCATTCCTGTTCATAATAAGATCGTTGACTTGCCAACGAGGTATGGTCAACTTATCTGTTGTTATTGTTACGGGATCATCGAGATGAGCAGCGAGGTAGTTCGGGTCCTGGATTAGCTCTCCATCAAGATCATATTGATGAAATAACTGGCGAAATTCCTCATCATACATACATATCCCTAAAGGTGTTTCAAGGTCATACTTTTCCAACAGCACTCTTTCGCGGTATCCGCGCACTTCAGGCTTGTTGTTGTGTTCTGGGTTCTCCACTGGCATTAGCGCTTCCATTTCAGACAACCATCCATTGAGCTTATCGGTGAGTTTGGCTGCGATTTGTGGTTGCGAGTTGATCAGGTTGTGTTCCTCAGATATGTCATCAGGAAGATAATACAACTCTTGTTTGCCCGTTTCAAACAGACGAATTAACTTCCAGCCATCAGACAATACCGCAGCCCCAGGCGTACCTCCCTGGTTGCCATAGTGCGGATAATGCCAGAAGATGGCATCACGATGTATTGGTTTCGAGCCGACCAATGTTGAGGTAAATGAAATACCATCGCAAGCCTGGTTATCGGGCATTTTTGCCCGGGCTAACTCAGTCAGTGTGGGGAAAAAATCTGGTGATGTGATTACTGTATCGCTGTGGGTTCCTGGATGAATAACCGAATGCCACCTGGCGATCAATGGCTCACGTGTACCACCTTCGTACAACCAGCCTTTGCCTTCCGACAACGGAAGATTGCTGGTAGGTGATCCTTCCGAAGTAGCCAACCCGCCATTATCGGATGTAAATATCACCAACGTAGTTTCATCAAGGAATTCTTGTTTGATGGTGTGCATGAGATGACCGATATTCTGATCCAGTGCATAGATCATGGCGGCATATATCGGGTTTGACTGTAACACTCGACGCAAGATTCGTTTCCCTTTTTTCGGTGTGGAGGGAAATGTCTCTCCGAGTTGAAACGGATTTACTTTGTCAATCCCAAGGTACCGGGCCTTATCCTCAAAGTAATGAATGTATTCTGTCGGCGCCTGGATTGGATTATGGACTGTGTAATACCACAGGTTTAAGAAGAATGGCCGGTTTTTGTCACGTTGACGAATCAGTTGGGTGGCTTCCCGGGTCAACCGATCCGTCAGAAATTCACCTTGTGGCCCATCTGGCAGCGTGGAGATAGCGTACGGGCTGAAATAACCATGCAACGGATGGCCATAATGACATCCACCAATATTGACATCAAACCCATGGCGATCAGGATAGGTTTCACGATTGCCAAGGTGCCATTTTCCCACATGCCAGGTCTGGTAATTAACGTCTCGTAGTGTGCTTGCCAGACTGGTAACTGTGGTTGGCAGTTCACGAATGTAAGGTGCATCGATCAACTTTCCACAAGTGGGGTGTTCGTCACCGCCTATGTAATTGGTCAATCCCAACCGGGCTGGATATTGTCCTGATAGGATGCTTGCCCGTGTGGGAGAACACACAGGGCAGGCAGCATATGCATTGGTGAATACCATGCCTTCACGGGCAAGCTGATCAATGTTGGGCGTTTCGTAAAAATCTGATCCATAAATTCCCAAATCCTTCCAGCCCATGTCGTCAATCAGAATAAACACAAAATTAGGCTGATTCGTTATCTCCATCTCTTGCTCCCTGAAAAATGTGATTAATTTAGTGTAACAAAAGAATGTATCTTAGGTAAAAATTTGTTTACACCCATTTAAAATTCCTTTCATATGAAGGTTAGGCTATAATGGGTTGATATGCTTGGGATTGGTAAATCGGTCAAAAGTACGCTGTGGCAAGTTATTGCAATAGGGATTGTTGTTTTCCTGTCTGGTTGTAATGGTGTTGGAACTCATGATTCGGGATTGTTGTATTCGACTGATTTGGCCACACACGATGTTGTTAATCCTGATCCTATCCCTGATCGAACATCCACCACCACTGTTGTTAGCAATGAAAGACCTGCGGTTACCCCATTGGCTACGCAACCAGTGATAACGGCGACACCAAATCCTTACTATACAGCGACATCCACGATTGCCAATATGATTCTGGATGTAAATCCTTTGACAGGCGAGATTGGTGCTGACAGTAGCTTGTTGAGTCGCCGGCCGATCATGGTAAAAATATCGAATTACCCACGAGATATTCGCCCGCAAGCGGGATGGTCCATGGCTGATATTGTTTTTGAGTATTACCTGGGCGAGGGCATGAACCGATTCCTGGCGATTTTTTATGGGCAGAATCCGCCGTGGGCTGGGCCTATTCGATCTGGCAGGTTGGTAGATGCCCAGCTGGGATTGATGTACAAAGGTATATTGGTGTATGGGGGTTCCGATGAACGTGTTGACTCCATTCTTACCTCCCCTCTTGTTTTTGGGGAATGGGCTATTGATACCCGTTATCATGAAGTTTGCCCACCCATTTGTGGTAAGGATACCCATTCCCTGGAAGGGGTCTTTGTCGATCCGACAGCCTTGGGTGATTACCTCAAACAAAGAGGTCTTGATCCTTCCCTGGACCCTGGCCAACTCGTCGGTGCATCGTTCGAAGCAGTTATCAATGAAAAACATGAAACCGCAGAGGAATTAACGTTGTGGTTCAGCAATGTTTGTCAAAGTCAATGGCGTTATGATCCGAATTCAGGATACTACTTGCGATGGGAGGAAAGTGATGATTTCAGTGATGATTTCGTTCCCTCAACTGATGCGGCAGCTGGAATGCAGCAGATTGGTTTTGAAAATATTGTTGTTTTGTTCAGCAATTACGTGGTTTATGATGTTATGCTTCATGATATTGCGATCCTGTATGAAGATGAACTGATGCCAGCGATGATGTTTCGAGATGGTGTTATCAATGAAGGATATTGGATTGCTGATGCAAATGGTCCCCTGAAAGTGTTTGACCCTGATGGTTCACCTTATCACTTCAAACCAGGAGCCACATGGTTTGTCCTTGTCACAGAAGATTCGTCGATCAGCAATCCCGACGAAAGTTCATGGCGAATCACTTTTCAAGATCCATAAGTTGTTGAAAATTACTGATGGTCGCTGCGAAAATATTTTGTAATATAGTGTATACTTCGGATAACCTTTCTCCAAGTTGGATTTATGCGAATTTTAGTATTATCAGATATTCACGGTAATCATATCGCTCTCAAAGCTGTGTTGAAAGCAGCTGCTGATGAGGGTTATGACACAATTTACTGCCTGGGTGACCTGGTTGGGTATGGGCCCAATCCGGACGAATGTGTATCCACAATACGGGAATTGGGTAACCTGAGTTGTGTAATGGGGAACCATGATGCAGCTGTTTCCGGTTACATTTCGATCGAGTCATTCAACCAGGATGCTCAGGATTCCGTGCATTGGGTGGTTGATCATCTGAGTCCTGAAAATTTACTATATCTTAATCACCTTCCAGACTTGCTGGTTAAAGATGGTTGCACTGTAACCCATGGGTCTCCACGAAATCCAATTTGGGAATATATCCTGGATAGTTATACCGCCCGAATGAATTTTGAATTTTTTGAAACCCAGTTTTGTTTTATTGGTCATTCCCATCAACCAATCATATTCCGATATGGTATGAATGACGGCATCCTGCCGAACTGGTACATACCAATCAACGGTGAGACCTTCACTTTTACAAATGAGCGGGTGATCATGAATCCTGGCAGTGTAGGCCAACCACGAGACCGAGATCCCCGGGCATCTTTCGGAATTTTCGATGCCGAAAACCAATCATGGACCGTACACCGCGTCAGCTACAATATCGAAAAGGTTCAGCAATTGATCATGGAAAGCGGGTTGCCGGAACGAAATGCGTTGCGTCTGGTGGATGGATGGTAATCCGGGAACTTTTTTTATTTTATCAGCGTCATTTCTATAGTGTTTGAGTTGATAATTTATCTGGAGGAAAAGATGAATAAGAGAAGTTTGTGGGTTGTCCTGACGTTATTGATGCTTGCCTTTGCACTTTTGGGCTGCGCGGCTGCTGCAAAAGAATCGATGTATGAAATGCCCCAATCCAGCCCAATGGAAGCCGGCGGGATGGACATTGCGGCAGAAGAAATGGCCCGAGATGAGTATGCCTATACAGAATCAGAATCGTCTACGGCTGAATATGATTCGGGGATCACCGAAACAGGAGAGCGGATTGTGCTGAAGGATGCGAACCTTGCGATCAAGGTTGACGATCCAGCGGCTGTAATTAATGCGATCGCACAGATGGCTGAGCGGATGGGCGGTTTTGTGGTAAGTTCAAATATTTACCAAACGTACTATTACAACGCTGATCGCGAGTTGCCACAGGGTTATATCACAGTACGTGTTCCCGCCGAATCGCTTAATGCTGCGTTGAATGAGATCAAAGGAATGACGGAAGATCCTGCATATGATGTCACATCCGAAAGCATTTCCGGGCAGGATGTGACCAGCCAATATACTGACCTCCAATCCAGACTTCGAAACCTGGAGGATGCACAGGAACAAATGCGCGTCTTTATGGATGAAGCCAAAGATACCGAAGATGTACTGGCTGTTTACCGTGAATTGAAAAGCATCAGCGAGGAAATTGAAATTATAAAAGGTCAACTGCAATACTACGAGGAAGCTTCGGCGCTTTCCGCGATTTACATCGAAGTACAGCCAAAGTACGAGGTGGCGACTGTGGATATTGGCGGTTGGGAACCGAAAGGGGTTGCAAAGAAAGCTATTCAATCACTGGTAAACGCCTTCCAATTCCTGGTTGAAGCGATGATCTGGGTCATCCTCTTTGTCCTGCCAGTTCTACTGATGATCGCACTGCCATTGGTTCTTTTGATCCTTGTGTTGCGCGCGTTGATTACGAAAAAGAAACGGGCAAAAAACGCAAAAGAAAAACTGGAAGACAGTCCTGACAAAGGCGCATAATAATAACCATCTCAATCACCAGGCGACCGCAATGGTCGCCTGGTGATTGATTTAAAGAGCCAAAATATTATTAACAATCAGCCGTATCATCGGCGAACATGATTTTCAGCCAGGCTGCTTTCCCACTGGAGTGTCGAGTAGCGCCACTCTAAATTCATCAATCCTTCCCCCCAAAAATCAATAGTTTCATAATGATGCGAATGATGTGTGTTGTTGGGTGGATGCTACTGGAGATCAGGCGTTTGCAGATTGTATTTGAGCCAGTTGATCAGATCATCTGGCATGTATGGTTTTAATAAGAATTGGTCAGCTCCCGCTGTTTTGCATTCGGCGTCAAGTTCCATCCCTGAGGCCATGATGACCCTGCCGTGAAAAAAGGTGCTCTGCCGCAACTTCCGGACAACATCCAGCCCATTCAGATTTTTTAAATGAACATCCAGGATGATGGCTTCAGGATTTATTGAGCCCACAGCCTGGAGGACCTCTTCCATTGTTGTGGGGATATGTACACTAACCGAATAGCCCTCCAGTTGGAGCAAGGTTTGCAGTAAACTTCGCATGGTCGCATCATCTTCAATGACCAGAATTTTTATCATCCTGTATTTCCTCGGCTTGTTGAGAAGCTGTTTACAGGATGATAATACCAGATTTTGCTTTTGTCATTACTTGTGCAATTCAGGATGGGCTGCCCAAAGTTTTTCAATTTTTTCTGATAACGAAGGTTCTTTGCCTCTGGAATAACTCTTTAGGTGGGATTCAGGATATTGCCAGCGGTTGTAATCCATAACCTTAGATTCAACACCGAATCCAGGGCCAGTGCCTGTGGTCTGATGTGCTACACATCGTTCGCGGACTACACCTTTGGGGAGTTTTGGCGGACCTTGGTGTTCTTCCCCTGAGCGCAGGTAATGAGCGAGCCACCAGTCGTATTTGTTTAGCCAGGCAGATGGCGAACGGTTCGCAGTAACATATGTGTCAATAAAAGACGCTCTGCTATAAAGGATGGGAAGCCGGCCAGTTTTTGCTTCAAGAATGGTTGCACATTGCAAAATGGTATTTCCAATTTCTTCGGGGCTTTTATTATGCGAAAGTTCGATATCCAGAACGAGAGGTAATTCACCAAGATCATCACCAACGACTTTCAGAAAGTTGTCCATTTGCCTGGCTGGCGTTACACCTGGATACATCACGTGATATGCAGCGCGATAAAGGCCTACTCTTTTTGCTTCGACCCAATTACGGTTAAACCAACTGTCCACATAACCCCAACTGATGGTAGCACGTATGCCGGTAAACAGTACTTTCCCGGGATTCATTGCGATCACATCCCAGTTTATATTTCCCTGCCAGCGGGAAACATCGATCCCGAACGGTTTTTCTGCCATAAAGACCTCTTTAAATTAATGAACCATACATAGAGGTCTTGATGCAAAACTCATGCCAGCTTATGGCGGGGGTGGGGTTCCTTCACAAAGATCAGGGTGAACGCAAAAACAATTGCAGCAAAAATGGCAGCGACAATGAATGTGATAGAAAAACCAAACCTGTCGGCAATCCACCCACCCAGAAGTTGTGCCAGCAAAGTGGATGGCGCGATCAGGGTATTGATGAGACCTACATACGTAGGGCGTTCCATATCCGTGCCAAACTCCAATGTGAATGAAAGGAAAACTGACCAGAACGCTCCATTGATTACGCCCACCATGACGAATATCAAGTAGAACCATGCTGCAGAGGGCGCAAAATAAGCGACGATCGGGGCTGCAACGATAAAGAAAAGACTGATTTGCAATGCGGATTTTCGACCGAGATGATCTGATATCCAACCCAAAACAATGCCAGCGATGACCGTGGAAATGAATTGGGTGCTTGCGAGGGTGCCAATCAGGCGCTCATCAGCGAGAAGGTTGTTCTTGACATAAATGATGTAGTAAGCAGCTGCCATGTTACCAAATGGAATTAAAAAGCGGCTGATGACAAACCATCGAAAACTATGATCCGTTTTGAGGATTTTTGTTGCCATTGTTAACAATGGCGGTGCAGATTGGATATCGAGCACTTCCTCCGCCTCATCTTCACGGATTGTGTTCAGAAGAACGTATGACACCATCATCGAAATGAAGGCGATGGTGAAAGCCAGAAAATAACCAAAAGAACCAGGTTGACGTTCCAGCAGCATACCGGTAATGAATGCACCAATGGATGACATAAAGTTAACCCCGGCCCCCTGCAAACTGAAGAACATGCTCCGTAAATCTGATGGAATCAATTTACATACCATGATCTGCCAGGCATTTCCGGTTAATCCCCCACCAATACCCTGCCATATCAGGAGAGCGTATACCAATACGATGGTCCAAAAAGCCCCCAACTGATCAGAAAATAATGCTACGAGTGCCAATCCTGCAAAAGGTAACCTCTCGTGCAGTGTTGTCTTCATGACAAGTGGTTTTACGTGTGCCTGGCTGGCAACTTTTTTTGCCATAAACAATTGTGGTAATTGAAAACCGATGGTTTGGATGGCAGGGATAAGCCCAATTAGTAATGCCGAATCCGTGAATTTTAAGAGGAGCAATGGCAAAAACGCTGTGGTTGATGCCAAACCGGAACCCAAACCCCAGAAACCGGCTTCCACAATATTCATGATGTAGTTATACTGGAGGTTTTTCTGGTGCTGGTCTCTCATTCGATATTTCATAGTGTTATCCTGGTTTTATGCGGTGGGCTTCGATTACATTTGGAAGGGTTTCGAGCCGGGTAAGTATAACACTCAGTTTCCCGATATCACTGACTTCCAGAGTGAGTTGTATGGTGGCAATGTTGTGACTGGGTTTGATATTGACATCCAGTATGTTTACATTCTCATCGCGAAGTACAGCAGATATGTCACCGATCAAGCCCTGCCGGTCATAAGCGCGAATAACAATAGAAACCGGATACGTTTTTTGCGGTTCACCCCAGGCGACCTTAATCATCCGCTCTCTTTCACTTTCTTGCAGGCGAAGGATGTTTGGGCAGTCACTGCGGTGAATTGTCACCCCTCTCCCTCGCGTGATATAACCAACAATTTCATCGCCTGGCGCAGGCGAACAACAGGATGAAAAACTGGTAAGCATTCCTTTCAGACCCAAAATTGAGACAGCATTGGTATCGTCCTGGCGTTCGGCAGGCGAGATGGGCATTAACAAGGGGTCTTCATTATTCGTGTACAACTCAGAGAGCATATTTACCACTCGTTGGAGTGACACGTCACCACAACCAATGCCGACATACAGGTCATCGGTGGTTTTATAGTCAAAACGAGTCAGGAGTCGATCCAAAGGAACCTCTTCCATCCCCAGCCTGGACAATTCTTTTTCGAGGATAGATTTCCCCTGGGCCAGATTTTGTTCCCGCGCCTGTTTTTTAAACCAATTCCTGATTTTTGATCGAGCCCGTTGCGTGTTGACCAGACCCAGGCTGGGGTTTAGCCAATCACGGCTGGGCCCTCCCTGCTTTGCCGTTAAAATTTGCACCTGGTCACCCGTCTGCAATTTGTGATCCAATGACACCAGTTTGCCATTTATTTTGGCGCCGCGGCATCTGTCACCAACGGATGTATGAATAGCGTATGCGAAGTCAATGGGTGTGGCTCCAGCTGGCAGATCGATGATGTCTCCCTGGGGAGTGAAGACATAAATGCGTTCCTGGAGAACATCCTGTTTTAATAATGTCAGAAAAGATTCCGCATCATCTTCGCTCTGGGGCTCATCCAACATTAAGCGCAGCCACTTTATTTTATTTTCCATGGCAATGTCTCGCTTGCCGTGGGTTTTTTCTTTGTAGATCCAATGGGCAGCCACGCCAAATTCAGCTTCATTGTGCATGTCGAAGGTTCGTATTTGAAATTCGACGATATCATTTTTGTCAGGCCCATACTTGACTGAGGTATGAAGCGATTGGTATCCAGATGGAAGTTTCATGCCGATGTAATCATCGAATTCACCCGGAAGCGGTGACCATTCTGCATGAATTAAACCAAGGACGGCATAGCAATCAGGAATACTGGGGACGATGATGCGGATGCCCAATTTGTCATAGACAGAATCCACTCCCTTTCCCTGGTACTTGGGAGTTAACATTTTGCGGTAGATGGAATAAATGTATTTTCGACGGCCAAGGACCACAAAGTTCTTTGGATCCATGTTGGATTGGACCATTTTTTTTGTTATGGTTTCGATCAGGTTCTGTAGGATCGCACGGTGTTCATCTCGCGATTTTTCCAGGTCATACAAGATTTGTTGGTATATCTCTGGCTCAAGGCATTTGAACGCCAAATCTTCAAGCTCACCCTTCAAACTCCAGATGCCCAGTCGTTCAGCAATCGGCGCATAAATTTCCAGCGTTTCCCTTGCTGTTTTGATTTGCCGATCTCGCGGGAGGGGAAAAATCGTCTTCAGGTTATGAAGGCGGTCGGCCAATTTGATGACAATCACCCGTGCGTCATTAATAATGGCAAGAAATAATTTTTTTATCGACTCAGCATCATTGGAGCCCGGACTTTCATACTGCTTGAGTGTAGTGACACCATCAACCATTTGCGAGATCAGTTGGCCAAACTTTTCCTGAATTTCGTCGAGAGAGATATTGGTATCTTCCACCACGTCATGCAAGAGGCTTGCGATGACGGTTTCCGCATCCATGCCGAGATCGATCAATGTTTTTGAAACCTGCATCGGGTGAGTGATGTACGGTTCACCGCTGAGTCGTTTCTGGTCACCATGAGATTCACGAGCAAAGCTGTATGCATACCAGATGGCCTTTATCTCATCCTCTGAATAACTCAGGGTTTCGCGGCTTTTTTGGTAAAACTTCAGCAATTCATCAATGTTATTTGGCAGTGAAGAGGTATTGTCGGTATGCATTAAAATTTTTCATTCATTCAAATAAAAAATTGCGCAAAAAAGTTTCGATTATAATTTCGTTACTCGTTATTGTATCATTGAAATTTGCGGGTACGGAAAACGATTAACCCACCAGAAAACGGAGTCAGGTATGGACAGAATGCGAATATTAGATGAATTGGTCTGGCTATCTCATGAAATTGGGAAAGAAGAGCGGCAACTGGTTATTCTCGGTGAGGGAAATACCAGTGCTTATAACGGAGATGGTACATTCTGGGTGAAAGCTTCAGGACACAGCTTGCCAACGATTGGCGCAGAAGGATTTAGCCTTGTCAACCTGGAAACGATCCTGGCATATCTGGATGGTCCCGTATTAGACGATCAGGGGGTGGCGGATGCCCTGGCGGGATCGTTGGTTGAGCCGGGATACCCCAAACCATCTGTTGAAACGTTTTTACATGCGTTATGTATGAAAGAATGCGGCGCGAAATTCATTGCACATTCACACGCTGTTTCTGTCAACCAGATACTCTGCAGTATACGTGGCGCTGAACCGTTTAAGGGGAACATATGTCCTGATCAAATCGTCGTGTGCGGTTCTGCGCCGGCTGTTGTTCCTTATGTTGACCCTGGATTCCATCTTGCATTGGCTGTGCGTGATGAATTTCGTCGATATATCGCTGTGTACGGGCGATCCCCGAAGGTTTTGCTGATGGAAAATCATGGTATTGTAAGCCTTGGTTCCACTGCCAAAGAGGCCTTCAACATCCAACTCATGGCTGATAAATGGGCGAAAATTTTAATTGGGGCAACAACAATGGGCGGAATTGAATATCTGAGTGAGGAGAATGTCGAACGAATCAGCAATCGCCTGGATGAGAAGTATCGACAACGTATACTTGAAAAGTAGAATACAGGATTCAGCATGCCAGAAAAAAAACAGCAGTTTATATTTGAAGCCCGTTTAAATGACTTCGATCCTGAGGCCAGAAGGGATGCATTAATCTCGCTTCTGAAACTTGCGGAAACGGGTGAAATTGCATTACCGCCAGAACAGGAGATCGCAAACCTGCATTGCCATACTTTCTATTCATTCAACGGCTACGGGTATTCTCCTACTGCGATTGCCTGGCTGGCAAAGAAGATGGGCATCAAATTTATGGGTATTGTTGATTTTGATGTTCTTGATGGTGTGGAGGAGTTTCTTGATGCCTGCGAGGTAGCGGGGGTGCGCGGCTCTGCGGGAATGGAAACTCGTGTATTTATTCCCGAATTTGCAACACGTGAGATCAATTCTCCTGGTGAGCCTGGGATCAGTTATCACATGGGTATCGGGTTTACCGAACAAAATTTAATGGGTGATGCACAAGCCATTTTGGACGACATGCGTGCCAGGGCTGAAACCCGTACACGGGATATGGCTGATCGTATTAATGCCTATCTTTCTCCTGTAGCAATCTGTTACGAAGAAGACGTGCTCCCGCTGACTCCCAATGGTAATGCCACAGAACGGCATTTATTAACTGCCTTTGTCGATGCGGTTGCTCGGAAGACTAAAAATCCTGCTGCTTTTTGGGCTGAAAAATTGAGTGTTTCCGAAGATGAAATTGTTCAATTGCAGAAAAACCTGCCCAGGCTTAAAGACCTGATTCGGAAGAAATTGATGAAGCGTGGTGGTGTCGGTTATGTGCAGCCGGGGCCAAGTACGTTTCCCAGTGTGGATGAAGCCCATACAATGATCCTGGCTGCGGGTGCATTGCCGTGCATTACATGGCTGGATGGCACATCTGAAGGCGAGCAGAATATCCGTGAATTAATTGAACTGCTCATCTCGAAAGGAGCAGTTGCGGTCAATGTTGTTCCTGACCGGAATTGGAATATCACTGACCCTCTCCAAAAAGCGGAAAAGGTAAAGAACCTGTATGATTTGGTTTCGCTGGCCGATGAATTCCATTTACCGTTAAATATCGGCACGGAGATGAACGCCTATGGATTAAAGCTGGTAGATGATTTTAGCGCCCCAGAATTGCAACCGGTCAAAGATGCTTTTCTCGCTGGTGCATATTTTATCTACGGGCATACACTGATGAATCGTTATGCAGGGATGGGTTACATGAGCGAATGGGCGCAGCAGCATTTACCTACAAGAAAGATGAGAAATGAATTCTTTTCGATGGTAGCCAAATTGATTGAACCAGGATTGGCTGCAAAATCGAAGCTGGCCTCTTGCAAACCCACCATGGAACCAAACGCCATAATTTCGTATATCCAAAAAGATCACCAACAGGAGTGTGTAAAATGAATGAGAAATACCAACAGTATGAGGCAGCGGAGAAACCTTTACCTGAGCGATATCTTGTCTTGCCAGTGTACGGTGCAGGCCTGGACAACGTCGGTAATGAGGAAGGTGGTCCAATCTCGGTGCCTATGAATGTCATTGGGCCAGATCAATTACTCGTCAGGCATGATGCTGACAGTATATGTTTTTCCGATATTAAGGTGATCAAGCAAGGGCAGGACCACCCGAGAATTTATCAGAACATGAAAGAAAACCCGGTTGTGTTGGGCCATGAATTAACCATGACAATCGTACAGGTGGGTGAAAATTTAAAAGGTAAATACCATCCTGGGGAGCGTTTCACAATTCAAGCAGATATATATGAGAATGGTGTCAGTTATGCTTACGGCTACTATTACCAGGGGGGGATGTCGCAATTTGGTGTCATTGATCAGCGTGTGCTCTGCAGCGACGGTGGCAATAACAACCTTTTGCCGATCCAGAAAACAACCGGTTATGCCGAAGGCGCATTGGCAGAACCCTGGGCTTGTGTAGTGGCTGCTTATGGCCTTCAATATCGCAGAAAAATCAAGCCTGGTGGAAAGTTATGGATCATTGGAGCTGGTGAGGAGCGGGAGGTGACATTTTTCTCAACAATCGAAGCTGGTGATATGCCAGCCATCATTTACCTGACGAATGTGGAAACCGTTTTACGAAAGAAATTGTTAGCGCTGGGGGAAAGTTGCCAAGTTGAGATCGTGGATGTTGAGACGCCAGAAAAATTACCAGTGGAATATGTGGATGACATTGTGGTACTGGGATACTCCAAAGAAATTATTGAAACAGCCAGCACAAAATTGGACCAATTTGGTGTATTTTGTGTCATGTCGGACCAGGCAAAAAATGACAAGGTTTCAATTGACCTGGGCCGAGTACATTACCACAGGTGGCTTTTTATTGGCGACCATGGCACAAATGTAGCCAATGCCTATCAGAAGGGGCTCGTGAGGAATTCGTTGAAACCGGGCGGGACAGTGCTTTTTGCTGGCGCTGGTGGTCCGATCGGCCGGATGCATTTACAGCGTGCTATTGAGTTTTCATCTCCGCCAAGCCGGATTGTTTGCACAGATGTAAGTGATTTGCGTATCCAAGATATGCGTGAAACATATGAGCAGCAAGCGGTCGATAATGGGATTGACCTGGTATTTCTAAACCCGATGAATAAAGATCACTACCAGGATGAAATTGAAAAGATCATGCAATCTGGCGGATTTGACGATGTTGTGGTGTTGGCACCAGTTGTCCCCCTGATCGAAGAGGTTTCTGGTTACCTGGCAAATGATGGCTTGATGAATGTTTTTGCCGGCATTGCCAGGGGTACCATGGTGAACCTGGATTATTCTCGTGTGATTAACGAAAATATTCGTTTTATCGGTCATTCCGGTTCTGCACTGGATGATATGCAATTAACCCTGCACAAAATTGAGAGTCGAGAATTGAATGCAAATCGAACAGTTGCCGCGATAGGCTCTCTGCATTATGGAAAAGATGGACTCCGGGCAGTTCAAGATGCCAGCTACCCTGGTAAGGTTGTGATATACAATCACATCAAAGAGCTACCTATCACGCCTATCGCTGATTTTAAGGAGAAATTTCCTTCGGTCTTTGCTTTGTTCAAGAATGGTGAGTGGACGAATGAAGCCGAAAAGGAGTTCCTGGGTATTATGCTGGCTGATTGACATGAATCATGCTTGTCGTTCTTTACCAGGGTTGCCAGTAAAGAATCTCCAATGATCTATACCCTAACTCTTAACCCGGCTATCGATAAAACAATTCTGGTTGACGCCATTCTATTGAATGGCGTCAACCGGGCTTCATGTGTGTATTCCGAAGCGGGGGGGAAGGGGTTTAACGTCTCTCGTGCATTAATGAGGCTTGGTATAAAAAATTGTGCCTTCGGTGTCATTGGGGGAAATGCTGGTAGCCATATCCAGGAAGAACTGTCTTCAGAAGGTATGGTGACGGAATTCGTTTTCATCGCCGCTGAGACAAGGACCAACATTGTAATTCGTGATGAGCATGGAACGCACATAAAGATCAATGAAAAAGGTCCGGGTTTAACGGATGATGATAAAAGGAAGTTGCTTGACTTGGTGAACCAGGTCACCGAACCGGGCGACATTTGGGTATTGAGTGGAAGTCTGCCAGAGGGGATGCCAGACCGTTTTTATCAATATTTAACCGATTTCCTACATCAGAAACAAGCCATAGTTGTTTTGGATACCAGCGGAAGAGCCCTGGCGCATGGAATTCAGTCCTGTCCCGATCTGATAAAACCGAATCTGGAGGAGGCACAGGAAATTCTTGGCGGTGACGCTATTATTGAAGATTGTTTGGCATATTTCCATGACGCAGGAATTCCACGCATCCTGTTATCGCTGGGTGAACAGGGGTTGATTTACTCCTGTTCTGGAACGCGGGTGACCGCAGTACCACCAGAGATTGAGGCAGTCAATGAGGTTGGCGCAGGTGACGCTGCCCTGGCGGGAGCAGTATTCGGTTTGGTAAACGATATGACGCCAACCGAAATCGCGGCATGGGCGTGTGCGTGTGGCACAGCAGCAGCATCCTCAGCCAGTAATTGTTTTGCCGATAAGGGCATGGTTGAGAGAATTTTGGGCCAGGTGAAGGTGGGAAGATGAACGTGCAAATAAAACCGGGTTGGCTTATGAATAACGAAAAAGGTTCATTTGCGGAATCCACCATTTTGCAGCGGAAGCCGCAAATTCTGGAACGGCTGATTGCTGAAAATAGTTATGAAGAAGTGACGATAACACAATTGAGGAAATTCAAAATTGAGATCGCCAGTGGCTTCGTCAGCTATCTCAATGATTCATCCCATGATGCTATTATGTGGAATGCAGAATTACGCCGTCATGGTGATGGATGCAAGTGGCTTGACTTGCCATGGTTTTTTGCTGAAAGTTACTTTTACCGGCGTTTGCTGGAAATTACCGGTTTTTTCCTGCCTGATCACCCAGGATACCACCAGGATCCCTTTCGGAATCAGAAGGAAGAGCAGACAGCACTCGACATTGGTGCGCTTCTCGAAACCAACTGGTTATACCTGGAAGAATCCCAATCTTTTCGTTTTACGAAATTGCTGCACGCAAGCCTATGGGGCAATCGGGCGGACTTAAGTAATACCCATGTGGAACTTGGGCATACCCGCGATGAATACAGTGGCGCCGCACACCTGGTGAAATTAATCGATGACACGGCTGCGGTGGAAACATTTTGTAAACGCGGCTCTCGCAACATTGTTTACTTTTTAGATAATGTTGGCCGGGAATTGTTCAGCGATCTTGCTTTGATTGATTTCTTGTTATCACAGGAGTGGGCAAGCAGGATAGTGATAGCTGCAAAGCCGGCGCCTTTCTTTGTTTCAGATGCGATGGTTGCTGACGTCAAGCGCAGTATCTCAGTTCTGGCAGAATCGACATTGCAGGAGAATCAGGGTCTGGCAGCGTCACTGGATCAGTCTATCACGCAGGGCAGGCTGGTTCTTGAAGCACCAGAATATCTAAGTGGGTATCAAATGTATTGCGAAATGCCGTCAGAGTTTCACGCCTGGATGGCAGGATTCGACCTGGCAATTTTCAAAGGGGATGCCAATTACCGTCGTGTGGTTGAAGATCGTCATTGGCCATTTGCTACAGATATCCGGGAGGTTACGGGTTGTTTTCATACCAACCTGTTGCTGGTACGAACTTTGAAATCAGAATTGATGCTTGGTTTACCACCAGGTGTAGGAGACGAATTATCAAGAACGAATCCGGGTTGGTTAATACGGGGTGATTTTGGATTAATACAATTTATCAATAAGATGGAGGTTGAATTATGATTTGTGGCGTATTGAAAGACAAAGTGGCAATTGTTACAGGCGGTGCCCAGGGACTGGGTGAGCATTTATGCCATCGTTTGGCACAAGAAGGGGCTGACGTCGTTGTCGCAGATTTACAGGAAGTACCTGCCAGGGTTGTTGCCAATGCAATCCAGACTGAATATGGGCGGAAATCCATTGCCATTCCAGTCGATGTGACCGATGAAGAAATGGTTTCCGGTATGGTCAATCAAACTGTGAGCCAATTTGGCTATCTGGACATCCTTGTGGCAAACGCTGGCATTTTAATTTCGGGCGATACCACTGAATTTGATGTTGCCAGGTGGCGCAAGGTATTGGACGTTGATCTGGTTGGATACTTTATTTGCGCGAAACACGCATTGCGGGTGATGAAAGAACAGAAAAGTGGTGCGATTGTACAGATCAATTCCAAATCAGGAAAAGAAGGGAGTTTTAAAAATACTGCTTATGCAGCGTCCAAGTTTGGTGGGATCGGCCTCACGCAGAGTCTGGCATTGGAATTCGCTGAGTTTGGCATCCGGGTTAATGCAGTGTGTCCCGGAAACATGTTGGACTCACCTTTGTGGGTCAACTCTCTTTACAAGCAGTATGCGCAAAAACTGAACATAACGGAAGAAGAAGTGCGGCAGTTGTATATCAATAAGGTGCCGATGAAACGCGGATGTGCGTATGAGAATGTGGCAGATCTGGTGGTATTTCTTGCCTCAGACCAATCCAGCTACATCACTGGGCAGGCGATGAATGTAACTGGTGGGCAGGTAATGCATTAATGTTAACTTGAGCATTAAGCTTTTAGACCAGGCCGCCAGGCATGTGACATTCTCTCACATGCCTGGCGGCTTTCATATGAAAGGTCGAGAACCGTGAATTCCAATTGCTTTCATAACATGCTATAATTCGCATTAATAGCAAGGAAATGAAAGCAAATAAAAGGTATGCATCTCGATGGGTAAAAACATTTATCCAGAAGTCCGCCGTCAGGAAATCATCAAACTCACCAATATTAATGGACAGGTGACGGTTCAGGAACTCAGCGAAAAATACCGGGTTTCAGAGGTAACCATTCGCACCGATTTGCAGCTTTTGTCTGATCGGGGATTGTTGGTCCGCACACATGGAGGCGCATTGGCGAATACAGTCATCCCTGAGCTTTCGTTAAATTTGAGGCGGCAAAAACAAATCCGCGAGAAAAATTCGATCGGGCTTACAGCATCACGGTTGGTAGAAAATGGAGAAGCAATCTTCCTCGATATCAGCTCGACCGCACTTGCGATGTGCCGTTTTCTAAAGAACCACCGGAATTTAACTGTCCTGACCAACAGCTTGAGCATTGCTTTGGAATTAACAGATGCTCCTGGGGTTACTGTTGTGATGCCGGGGGGGACTCTCCAGCGTGATACCGTATCGTTGATTGGCACAGATGGAATGCGTTGGATTGAAAAGTACAATATTCAAAAGGGCTTTTTTGGAGCGCATGGACTCAATTTTCCAGAAGGATTGACCGATGTCAGTCAATATGAGGCTGAAGTAAAGGCAAGAATGGTAGAGCATTGTAAAGAGGTGTATGCCATTATCGACAGTACAAAATGGGGCCGAGTTGGACTCGCATCTTTTGCCCGTCCAGAGGAAATTAATTGTGTGGTAACCGATCATTTGGCAGATGAACGTTGGGTTCGACAAGCTGCTGAATACGGTATTGATGTCATCCGCGAAAAATAATTTGGAGGTGCGATTACTTATGTCTGAAACACAAGCAACAACAGTATTGGAACGCGTTTCCGCGTTGGTTGAAGAACAGGGCCTGACGAAGGAGCAATTGTTAACCTATTTACGGCAGGTGATGGAAATCCGCGCATTTGAGGACAATATCTCTGATCTGCTGGGTCGGGCAGTATTGAAAGGTGCCTCGCACCTGTATGCGGGCGAGGAAGCCGTTTCGGTTGGCGCTGTCGCTGCACTGAATAAGGATGACCTCATTACCAGCACTCACCGGGGTCATGGTCATGCGCATGCCCATGGCGATACTGCGGCGATGACAGATGAAGAAAAACAAACCCATTACAACAAAATGATGGCCGAAGTATTGGGTAAGAGCGGTGGGTATTGCAAAGGTAAAGGCGGTTCCATGCATATTGCCGATGTCGCCCATGGTAATTTGGGCGCCACAGGTATCGTTGGCGGTAACATTCCTGTTGCGGTAGGTGCTGGTTTGGCTCAAAAAATTATGAATACAGGAAAAGTTGTCCTGTGTTTCTTCGGGGATGGTGCAACCAACACTGGCAATTTCCACGAAGCTTTAAATATGGCCAGCCTTTGGGATTTACCTGTGGTATTTGTGGTGGAGAATAACCAATACGCTATGTCTGTGCCCTGGAAGAAATCCAGCAAGCTACAGGATGTTGCGCTTCGTGCGCAGGCATATGGTATACCAGGCATCGTTGTAGATGGGATGGATGTTCTGGAGGTTCGTGGTGTTGTCTCTGAGGCGGTTGATCGGGCTCGCAGCGGACAGGGACCATCAATTGTTGAGTGTAAAACGTACCGTTGGTACGGCCATTCCCATTCAGATCCACGGGCGTACCGAACCCGTGAGGAAGAAGCCGAATGGAAGAAACGAGACCCGATTACCGTTCTCAGTGAAGAAATGAAGGCTTTGGGTTGGTTGTCTGAAGAAGAGCTGGAAAATCTTGAGGAAGTTGTTGATCAGAAGCTCGATAAGGCAATGACTTACAGTACCGAATCGGCAGAGCCTTCTATCGGCGAGGTTTATACTGATGTATTTGCACCATCAAAATTCACTGAAGCCGATTATGAAAAAGATCGGATTTTGCGTAAGAAAATTGTCGCTGGTGAATTGACCCGGGAACTGACATATGCCCAGGCATTGGCCGAAGCCATGCAAGAAGAGATGGCCAAAGACGAAAAAGTATTTGTGATGGGAGAAGATGTAGGCTTGTATGGTGGAGCCTACGGTGCAACCCGAGGACTATTCGACGAATTTGGTGAATGGCGTGTCATCGATACGCCCATTTCAGAAGCGACCATTGGTGGTGCTGCAGTCGGGGCGGCAATGTGTGGCATGCGGCCGATTGCTGAAATCATGTACGTAGATTTCACGCCTTTGTGCATGGACCAGGTGGCGAACCAAGGCGCCAAGAACCGGTATATGTTTGGTGGCTTGACAAAGGTTCCGATGGTGATCCGCACTGAAGGTGGGGCGGGAAGGGCGATCGCGGCCCATCACTCCCAATCTCTGGAATCGCTCTGGACGCATTTCCCCGGAATTTATGTGGTTATGCCCTCAACTCCCTATGATGCGAAAGGATTATTGAAAGCCGCGATCCAGGATGACAATCCCGTTATGTTTATCGAGCATAAAATGCTCTACAAAGACAAAGGTGCTGTCCCTGAAGAAGAGTATGTTATTCCTTTTGGTGTGGCTGATGTAAAACGTGAGGGAAAAGATGTCACATTGATCAGTTACTCCCGAATGGTATTGCGTGGGCTGGAGGCAGCGGAAGCGTTATCAGCGGAAGGCATCGATGTAGAAGTTATTGACCTGCGAACGTTGAATCCACTGGATATGAACACGATCGTGAAATCTGTTAAGAAAACTGGTCGGGTGGTTTGTGTGACTGAATCCTATGAAAACACCTCCTTCATCAATGAGGTTATGGCTCGAATTAATGAAGAAGCCTTTGACTGGCTTGATGCCCCGATGGTGCGGGTTGCTTCTGCCAATGTCCCTGTTCCAAGAGCTGAAACTCTGGAAGATGAAGCAATTCCGAATGTTGGAAAAATTATGGCTGCCTGTCGGAAGGTGGTGAAGTAATGGCTACAGAGTTTTTTATACCAAAATTAGGCCAAACTGTTGAGGAAGTTACCCTGATCAAATGGCTGGTCGAGGATGGAACCAAGGTAAAACGAGGGCAGGAAATTTTAGAGGTCGAAACCGATAAAGCCATTTTCCCAGTGGAGGCCAACGGAAAGGGCACGCTGCATATTGGCCCATTTCTCGCTGGTCAGGTTGTTCCCGTCCTGACAGTGGTTGCCATCATCGGTAGTGATGATGATACCTTTGAGGGAATCCAGGCCACCCAGGAACCTGTTCCTGCTGCGGTTGAAGCCCCGGTAATAGAGCATGCTGCAAACCCTGGTGCTTTCTCTTCAACATCGCCAACATTAGTTGACGATACTGATCGGAAATTTAGTTCACCGCGAGCCCGGAAAACTGCTAATGAGCTGAACATTGACATCTCTCTGGTTCCTGCAACTGGCGCAGGGGGCGTGCGCGTTGTCGAAGCCGACGTGTTAGGTTATAAGGCCAGCAGTCCGAAAATCACACCTGTTGCCAGAAATGCCGCCCAGCAAGTGGGTCTGGATTTGGCAACCATCAGTGGCAGTGGCCTGGCTGGAAAAATTGTCAAAGCTGATGTTGAATCAGCTGCAGCAAATATCGCGGACCGCTCAGTATCCTCTGAGAGTATCAAACAAGAACAGGCCGTTTTAGCAGATGCTGTATCTGAAAGAATCCCGCTGGTTGGTATCCGGAAGATTATTGCAGAGAGAATGGCGCAAAGTGTCCATACGACAGCCCGAGTGACTTTGGTGATGGATGTGGATGCTACTGACTTAGTGAATGCGCGTGAGCGGATGAAGGCGCGGTATGCCAAAGATTGGGGGTTTGCCCCAGGTTACAATGATCTGTTGGCAAAAATTGTTGCCCATGCACTCAGAAAATTCCCTTACATGAATGCCCGTTTAACAGAAAACAACATTGAGTATCTGTCATCGGTTAACCTGGGTATGGCAGTTGATACCGAACGTGGATTACTCGTTCCTGTAATTCGAGATGCTGATCAAAAAAGCCTGCAGGCATTCGGCACAGAGTTCCGCTCCATGGTGGATCGTGCCAGGAACGGTCGTGCATTACCGGACGATCTGAGCGGTGGTACTTTTACCATCACCAACCTTGGGATGTATGATGTAGATGCGTTTACACCAGTGATCAACCTGCCAGAAGCAGCCATATTGGGCGTTGGTAAGATCGCACCGAAGCCGGTGGTGGTTGATGGTGAAATCCAAATTCGCCAGATGTGGACTCTGTCTTTGGTGTTTGATCATCGGCTGGTGGATGGTGCTCCAGCTGCCAGGTTCCTGCAATTCATCAAACAGGTCATTGAAGATCCATATTTGCTGTTGGCTTAAATCCAGTAAAGAGAACGCAGGTTGTGGTGTGAAACCCAGCCTGCGTTTTTTTGTTGCCAAAATAAGCCGATTGACGTTCGGTAAGCCGACTTATCATTTGTGAGCAGTAAGGTTGATCTTGTTTGCGTTTTTTTCAAGATTCACTGTATAGTAAAGTTGAAAACAAAAGAAGATTCAGATCTCGCTCAATATGTGGTTGGGAAGTATGCACAACATGATTGGTGATGATGGACACACAGAACTGCAACCAGGCCTCGCGGGAACAACAGGACGGTTTTCCTGGATTGTGGCGTGCGCGGTAATTGTTTTTGTGGCAATTGTGCTTAATCGTGCGTGGATGTGTGATGATGCCTATATAACATTGCGTGTAGTAGACCATTGGGTATCCGGTTATGGGTTAAGGTGGAATATCGCCGAAAGAGTGCAGGTCTTTACACATCCTTTATGGATGCTGTTGATCAGTATACTTTACGTGTTTACGCGTGAAGCTTATTTAACCGTATTACTGTTGAGTCTGTTGATTTCTTGCGCTACCGTATTGGTCATCATTAGTGCTTTTGGGACGAAGCCTTGGGCTGTCGCCCTTGGAATTTTGCTGTTGGGATATTCATCAGCATTTGTGGATTACAGCACCTCCGGCCTCGAAAACCCCCTCAGCCATCTGCTGATGGCCATTTTTCTTTCACTATATTTTAGAGATCAAGATGCGCTCAGACATGGCAAAGTCATGTGGGTATCACTGATTGCCGGCTTGATGGGCTTGAATCGATTGGATACGTTATTAATTTCTCTCCCGATGGTATTCCTGGTTGCCTGGCGTGAACGTGGTAACAAAAAGGTTGCCTGGCAGTTGTTGGTTGGTGGAATGCCCGTACTGTTCTGGTTGATCTTCTCAATAATCCATTATGGATTTTTGCTACCCAATACTTATTATGCAAAAACCGGCAGCTTTTTAACCACTGCCCAACTTCTCGGGCAAGGTGTCAGGTATGTAGCCCATACGGTTAGAAATGACCCGATAACTGCCATTGTGATCTTGATTGGTATTGCCAAAGCAGTTGTGAGCAAAAACAAGTTCCGCATCGTGGCCATGATTAGTACGGTTGCGTATTTGGTCTATGTGATATCGGTTGGTGGAGATTTTATGGGGGGGAGGTTTTTTTCAATACTGTTATTGATTGCCGTGGTTCAGATAATCCATTTCGATCTACAGGCCCTAAAGAAACCAATAATGCCCTGGTTGTTGTTGTTATTGACAGCCATCAATTTTATGTCAAGCGTTCCAACCTTTTTTGCAGATAACTGGGAGTATGTGGAGACCTGGAAAGATGGCATTGTTAATGAGCGTCATTTCTATTACTCCGAAACGGGTTTGCTGCGGAATAATAAGTGGAACACTGTGCCAACATTCCCCTGGGTGGAGGAGGGGAAACAATACCGGGAAATGGCAGAAAAATCGGGTGGGGAACTGCTTTTTGTCACCCGTGAATCGGTAGGATTTGCTGGTTATTATGCGGGGCCTAATGTGTATATAGTTGATATCCTGGGTTTGGGTACTGCTCTGACAGCACAGGTTCCACCGTATTACGACCCAAACTGGCGGATTGGACATCTAAAGCGCATTGTCCCTGAAGGTTATTCAGATGCCATCATCAACCAGGATGCCACTTTATTTTCCGAAGGTGGCTATCGGGAAGTCGCTGAAGATATTCTCATGGTTACCACAGGAAAGCCATTTTCTCGAACATGGTGGGTTGCTGTATGGAACGTCAATACTTCCATACGGTTGGATCAGGAAACTTTGAATCAATTTGTGTATCCAGAACTGGTTACCGGTCAATTAACTTCGCGAACCGATGATGAAGGAAACACCAATTTTGGACAATATGAGAAGGTTCGTGCTTCTATCAGTGGAGTTCGGTATGAATTCGCTAGCGAAGTGATGATCAGGCACATAGAGGTTTCTTTAGCGAACCTGTGTCAGGGCGTGGTATTGCTCGAAGACAGCCAGGGCAGAGTTGTGCACCGGTTGCCTTTTTCACTGGCCGAGGATCAGGGAAGTGTTCGATTGCAGATCGAAGAGGCAGGAGGTTTGCCAGTCAAAGTCAGATCAGTGCATATTTTGCCAGTTTCTTATCGGGGAGGGAGAGGAAAATACTTCTTTGCATATAACTTCACCGCCTGGGATTGACGGTAACTGTTAGTAGGGGTACACTGAAGGCGAACGTTCGCCATGATGTAGGAGACGTGATGAAACAGTATATCACCCTCAAAGATGTTGCCCTCCTCGCTGGAGTCAGTTATCAGACCGTATCTAAAGTTATTCACGGTAATATTAACGTACGCGCTGCTACTGAAGAACGCGTGTGGGATGCGGTTGCGACTCTGGGATATGTACCTAATGAATCCGCACGTAGTTTGCGATTGACACAGGCGAATGTGATCGGGTATGGGCTGTTACCGGGAGAGGTGCAGGGTGTTAATCCCATATTGGAGGGATTCCTTCATGGAATGATGGCGGGTGCCAGCCAGCTTGGCTTTGAGATCATCTGTTTCGCATCAACCGGACTGATCGATGATGATATGGTAACCTACCAAAATCTATTCAGGTCACGGAAAGTAGGCGGATTCATCCTCTCTAACATCGAAAGTGGTGATGCAAGAGCACAATTTTTGTATGACCATCAAATACCCTGTGTGTGTTTTGGAAACCCGAAACGAAATGGGATGGATTATGTGGATGTCAGTGGCTTTGAAGGCATGAAACAAACCGTATTACACCTTGTCAACCAGGGCCATACCGATATCGCATTGTTAGGCTGGTCTGGTGAATCCCGGGTCGGCGAAGAACGCTTGCAGGGATTCCTGCAAGGAATTGCGGAGTCTGGGTTATGCGAAGATAACGCAAAATGCCTGTTTGGCTATGGAACTGTCGATTCGGGTTATGAGTTGACGCGTGGTCTGCTCAGTGGCCATCATCCCACTGCCATCTGTGCGATGAATGACCTGATGGCGATTGGTGCAATGTATGCAGTTAATGAAACCAATCTCACTATTGGCGGCGATATTGCCATCTGTGGATTCGATGATTTTCCTCTGACCCAGTATTTACGTCCCTCATTGACAACTGTACGGCAACCGGCCTTTGCTTGCGGCCAATTGGCTGTAGAATTTCTTGTTGATCAAATTCAAACCCGCACCCCGGGCCAACATCAGGCAATGTTGGCACCCGAATTGGTTGTGCGTGAATCGAGCTCAAAATTCTTTTAACCAACGAATAGGTGACAAAATGAACTCCTCATGGGAAATAGTTGTAAACGGTTTTGACCGAGAAAAGATGAATCATACAGAAACCATCCTGACGATTGGAAATGGATATCTGTGCACGCGGGGCAGTTTTGCTGAAAAAATGGAAGGCCAAAATGTCGCAACCTTTATGCACGGCGTATATGATGACATTCCTGTTTCGTTCACCGAGTTGGCCAATATTCCAAATTGGACAGCCTTGCAGATCGAGTTTGGCGATGAGTCCTTTCGGATTACCGAAGGCAAACTCCATAACATGGAGCAACGTCTGGATATGCATGCGGGAGTTCTATCACGCACTGTTGATTTTGAAACAAGTTCTGGAAAACGGGCAATCATTCGATTCAGCCGTTTTGCCTCCATGGCTCAACGCTACCTATGTGCTCAAAAGTTGGAAATTCAGCCGATCAATTTTTCTGGAACAGTGAAAGTGGTTGCCAGTTTTGATGGGCAGGCTGACAATCTGGGGTTGATCCACTGGAACGTGTGCGGCCAAGTGGTTGAAGCCAACCGCGCGATTCTGCATGTTAAAACCCGAAAAACCAATGTCGATGTGGCAATGGGTATGATTTTGGGTACTGATCCAGAAGCAACCATTGAGCAGTGGAATCTTGAGGGGCATCCATCGTTGTGTGTAGTCCAGGATGTATCACCGGAAAGAGTTTTTGTCTTAACGAAGAAGGTCAATATCGTTACATCAAGAGATTCCACCGACCCTGTACTGTCGGTAAATCAAATGATAGGCGATTGTTCAGGCCAATCATGGGAAGAATTGTTAACCTCCTCCGTAGCAGTTTGGGAACGGCTTTGGCATGATTGCGATATCGAAATTGATAGCGAAGATGACGCTCAATTAATCGCCCGGTTTAGTATTTATCACTTATTGATTGCGGCCCCGTATTCCGATGAACAGGTCAGCATCGGAGCCAAAACTTTGAGTGGGTACGGATACCGGGGGCATGTGTTTTGGGATACAGAAATCTTCATGCTTCCATTTTTCTCATTCGTGCTGCCTGATGTTGCCAGTAATTTATTGTCTTATCGATATCACAGGCTGGCTGGTGCGCGCAAAAAAGCACAACTAAACGGTTTTGATGGGGCGCAGTTTCCCTGGGAAAGCGCTGGCACCGGTGAGGAGGTAACACCCACATGGGTTCCTCATTTTGCCGACCCTACCAAATTGGTGCGAATCTGGACTGGTGATATCCAAATTCATATTACTGCTGATATCGCTTATGCCCTGCACATGTACTGGAAAGTCACAGGTGATGATGCATTCATGGCAAAACGAGGTTTACCCATCATTCTCGAAGGCGCGCAGTTTTGGGTTAGCCGCCTGGAGTGGAATGCCACTGAGTCCCGTTATGAAATCCGGGATGTGATTGGCCCTGACGAGAACCATGACCATGTCGATAATAATACTTTTACCAATTTCATGGCACAGTGGCATATTCGTCTTGCAATTTCGATGGCCCAGTGGATGGCAGTGTATGACCATGAGGGGTGGAAGCGATTGTCTGCCCGTTTGAATATCAATGAACAACTTTTGACCTCCTGGTCTGAGAAGGCGGATATGATTTATATTCCGCAGGCGTTGCCGAATGGGGTGATTGAACAATGCAGTGGATTTTTTGAAATGGAGCAGGTCGATTTATCACATTATGCCGGGCGAACCAGATCAATCCAGGAAATTTTTGGAATCGAGGAAGCCGCGAAAATTCAAGTGTTGAAGCAAGCTGATATTGTCATGTTGATGTATCTCTTCCGTGAACTTTTCCCAAAGGATGTGATTCAAGCAAATTACGATTATTATTCGCCAAAGACGGACCACGAATTTGGTTCATCATTAGGACCTGCGATGCATTCTCTGGTAGCTTCCTGGATAGGGCGCAAAGAGGAGGCGTATGAGCACTTCATGCGCGCGGGACAAGCCGATCTATTCGACATTCGGGGCAATGTGGGTGATGGTATTCATGCTGCATCGATTGGAGGAATCTGGCAGACGATTGTGTTCGGATTCGCAGGACTCATCATTGATGAGATAGGGTGGAATGTGCATCCGAAACTCCCCGGTCATTGGAAGCGTATTTCGTTTCATTTTTACTACCAGGGCCAACGGCAGCATGTCGAAGTTACTCAGGAGGGCGGTACAGATGATTAAAGGCTTCATCTTTGATCTTGATGGTGTCCTGACTGACACCGCAAATTTCCACTACCTGGCATGGAAACGGTTGGCCGATGAAATAGGTGTTGACTTTGACCGGGATCGAAATGAGGCTCTTCGAGGGGTATCGCGGAGGCAATCATTAATGATCTTACTGGATGGATACCCCGCAACGGAAGATCAAATTGTGTCATGGATGGAACGTAAAAATGGGTACTATGTGGAACTTTTACAGGAAATCCGCGAAACCAATCTTCTTCCTGGTGTGGAATCAATACTCCAAGATATTCAAAGCGCTGGATACCTGGCAGGACTGGCCTCAGCCAGTAAAAACGCGCGTGATGTCGTGCAAAAACTCAATATCGGCCATTTCTTGAATTCGATCAGTGATGGGTACAGCGTTGAGGCACCAAAACCTGCTCCTGATTTATTTTTACATGCAGCCAGATCATTGGGCCTAAACCCAGAAGAATGTGTTGTTGCTGAGGACGCTGAAGCTGGAATCGAAGCCGGGATCGCAGCGGGAATGAAAACCATAGGAATTGGTCCGATGGCGCGTGTGGGGAAAGCCGACATCGTTTTGGAAAACGGGTTTGATGGAATCACACTCGCGGATATTATCGGGAAGTTGTTGGGATAAAAACCATTCTCTGGAACGCTTGGTTTTGAAAGCAAGCCGCTGACACACACAGCGGCTTGCGATTTATTGCCAATATTCCCAAGCGATTTCGATGCACCCTTCACATTTCTGTCGCTGCGTCATTGGGTTCTGGAATGATTATTGCTCCAAGATGTCCCTGATCGCTTTCATTTGTACCGGGCTTAATTCCTGGGCGCCAGTATTCAGAAAATCCGCGTTTTCAAGCAACGCTGGGATATGCTGATCAACCGCTAGTTTCACCCAGGAATTGATTGGCGCTATATGGAGTAGCTTGCGAATATTTTCCGCGCGGCGGTCGCGGGTGGTTGGCTTGTCGTTCAGGATGATCTCGACATGGATTTCGTGTGATGAATCGATATCGATGTCAGGCAGTGACAGCATCTCACGAGGCAGGTCCCATGTAATGCCGTTGGTCTTGTCGACTCCATTAACGATAACTGACTTAATAGAATCTGGCAGAAGCCCTAGGAAGTTGATCTGGTACCTGCGATGCTTTGGCAAGTAAGCGGGATTACCTTGCGGAGTAGAAATTGTGAAATGGACCTTTTTAAAATCTGCGTTTTGCTGGAGGGAGAATTTGGTCAGTACATTGTCGCCATTCGCGTAGCCAAATGATATCCCGTCATCTTCATATAAGGAGAACTCTCCATCAGTCCCTGTAAACACCATTATTTGTAATGATTCCGGATTGGCAACACCGTTGGTCCAGCCTTCAGTCGCATCGAGTGGGATGATAGCACCACTTTTCGCGAAAATGGGGCAGTCATTTTTGTCAACATACACCGTGACAAATCGCTCGCCTGCGAATTTTTGTCCTGTGAAGAAATCATACCATGTGCCTGTTGGGAGCCATATAGTTTGGGCTGCCATGTTTAAATCGGGCTCTACAGGTTTTGTTACAGGGGCAGCAAGCAGTTGTGATCCAAAATAGTATTGATTCGGCATCCTGTAAGCAATCTCATCCTCAGGGTGGTGGTAGTACATCGGTTGAACGAGTGGAATATCATCTGTATAATTTTTCCATGCCATGGTGTAGAGGTATGGAATCAATTGGTGACGGAGGCGCATGTATTTTGCTGCAATATCTAAAGTTTCTTTTCCAAACGACCAGGGGGCGCGGTCCTGATAAGGATTCTTTGTGCAATGCAGGCGCAATATGGGGGAGAAAACACCAAACTGGATCCAGCGTAGATACAGTTCAGGGTCTTCTATCCCACCCATATGTCCACCGATATCGTGGCTCCACCAGGAATAGGCAACGTTGGATGAGGTCGCTGTAAAATAGGGCTGGAATGCTAACGATTTCCATGAAACCACCGAGTCACCGGAAAAGCCGATTGGGTAACGATGGTTACCCATGCCACCCCAACGGGAAAAGACGAAACCACGCGAAGTGCCATTTCTTTGCAGGTCATAAAAATGGAGATGGTTTAACCAGAATAATGGATCCAGATACCTTGATACCGGGTTTTTGGATTGCTTCACACGGACTCCTTGCTGCCAATCCATCCACCAGAAATCGATACCATCCTGTTCTTCTTTCGGGTGATGTAGAATATTAAAATAATGCTGGACGAACTCTGGATCAGCGATATCAAATGGAACTGGTGTCTGTGAATCCGGATCAATCCTCATCGCGGTTGCCATTTGGGGGTAATCCAATTCATGGGGATGAACACCATCAGCGGGGTGAAGATTGAGCGCTGTGCGGAGCCCGTTTGTGTGCAGCCAGCGAATGAAACCTGGTGGATCCGGAAACAAATCTCTATTCCATGTGTAACCTGTCCATCCTGATGAGAAATTCCCGGTTTTTGTGATATGCCAGTCCATGTCGATGATGCACACCGAAAGGGGAATTTCATGCTCGATAAATTGTTTGATTAATTCTTTTAGCGTGATTTCGGAAAATTCCCAATAACGACTCCACCAATTACCAAGAATATAACGTGGAATCATCGGAACCTTCCCGGATATTTTGCAATAGTCGCGCAGGCAATCCAGGTACTGATTGCCATAGCCAAAAAAGTAAAGATCTTTCGTTTCGGGACCAGCACCTGTCACTGCTGGACGTGCCGTAACCCAGCCGGATTCATCGAAAACCATGCTGGCAGAGTCATCGATCACTGCCCATCCCGATCTAGAGAGTAAACCAGGATCGAGATGAATTGGTCCATCAGCCTCATCCAGCGTCCGACCTGTGCCACGCAAATTTTCTCGATCCCAATCACCGAAGTGCCAAACCTGGCCGGATTGGCGAAGTGTAATACTAAGGGTTTGTTGGGTAAAACCAACCGGGTTTATCAGGTAAATCAAATGCAGGTGAGAGGTTATGATCTCCACAGACTCTTCAGTTATTTTTTGCTCGAACCTTGGTGTTTCGTGAAGGCGAAACCAGACCATGAAACTGGCTTTGTCTTCAAAAGTTTGGGCAGGATCATGTTCCAATCGAATCAGTCGATCGGTGAGAACGGTAAATCGCACATCGCCAACCTGGATGATGGATGCTGGAGCCGCCGTTGGTGTGAATGGAATTGGGTAAGTCTGATAATTCATTATTTTCCCTTTCGTATTGGTGAGCATAGTTTCCCACCCGATCAGTATAACATCCTCATGTCGTAGTAACTGGGGGGGGATTTCGGGACTTTGCCTGGTTTAATTTTAATAAATTATTGATAAAAAAACGACTCATTCTGTGCTATGATTTTTATTAAATAATTGAAATGTTTGGTAACCGATGAGGTGTAGAATGACGTATGTTGAACCTGTGAATGTAAACGATGCATCTTTTGAAAAATTTGTTTTAGAATCAGAAATTCCTGTGATTGTTGATTTTTGGGCTCCATGGTGCGGTCCCTGTCGGATGGTAGCACCAACACTCGAAAAAATTGCCAAGGAATATAGCGGGAAAGTCCTGGTTGCCAAGGTGAATGTTGATGAGAATCAACAGTGGGCCGGACAATATGGCGTACAAAGTATCCCGACCATGTTATTCGTTGTGAAAGGCAAAATTGTCCATTCGCAGATTGGAGCACTCCCTGAAAACTTACTTCGTTCTACGTTGGACCAGGTGCTATCTATCAGTGGTGAATGAAGTCACAAATCATTTACCAATGGCCATTATAACAAGACGCACAATAAAACGGGGTTGCTTCAACAGCAGGCAACCCCGTTTTATTGTTAATTCATGGCATAAACAACCTGGCATGAGTTATATCGTACCGGGTTGTTAGTCACCTGTCTCGTCCAATCACTTAACTTTGAGTCTGTTGTGAACGTGTGATGACAGCTCCAAGTCGTTTTAATTTCTCATCGATGGCTTCGTACCCGCGGTCGATTTGACCGATGTTACGAATTACAGAGCGTCCTCGTGCCGATAAAGCTGCCAGTAACAAAGCCATGCCAGCCCGTATGTCCGGACTTTCTAGCTGTTCTCCATAAAGCTGGGAGGGTCCCTGAACGATACACCGATGGGGATCGCATAACACAATTTGGGCTCCCATGCTGACCAATTTATCTGTAAAGAACATACGACCAGATAGCATCCAATCATGGAATAAGATGCTGCCTTTTGCTTTCGTCGCAACTACGATGGCGATACTCATCAAGTCGGTAGGAAATGAAGGCCATGGCATTACTTTAATTGAGGGGACTGCATCCCCCAAATCCGGTTCGATTACCAATGGTTGTTCCTGTGGAACGATGATATCATCATCATCCACCTCCCAGATTACCCCGAGACGTCTAAATGTCATTCGGATCATGTCGAGGTGTTGATTTCCTGCGTTTTTTATCCTGATACTACCGTTGGTTAGTACAGCTGCGCTGATGAAACTAACCACTTCTAGATAATCTGACCCTATTGTGAACTCGCCTCCGTGCAGTTTGTCTACGCCCTCGATGTGAAGAGTGTTGGAACCAATATTGTCAATTTTTGCTCCGAATTGATTGAGCATCTGACACAATTCCTGCACATGTGGTTCGGAGGCTGCATTTCTCAGTATGGTTGTACCATTTGCAAGAACAGCTGCCATGATGGCATTTTCTGTGGCGGTGACGCTGGCTTCATCCAGTAAGATGTCAGCTCCTTGTAACTGTTTGGCGGAAAATTTAAAGATACGATCATACTCAACCTGCACCCCTAATTTCTCCAATGCGAGGATATGTGTATCGACGCGGCGTCGACCGATCACATCTCCTCCGGGAGGAGGAAGCTCGATACCATGCGTGCGGGCGCACAAGGGACCTGCCAGCAGGATTGAGGCCCTAATATGCTTGCATTCCTCTGGATTCAAGTTCGTTGTTGTGATTGATCGTGCGTGGATTTGCCATGTGTGTGCTGACTTTTCTACAAATTCGACGCCCAGACTTTCCAGCAGTCTTCGCATACTAAACACATCACGGATTCTCGGGATATTATGGAGGATTACTGGTTCGTCAGTTAGCAAACATGCTGCCAGCAATGGTAGCGCAGCGTTCTTGTTTCCCGATGGTGTGACATCACCGTGCAACGGAACACCGCCTTCGATTGTAAAGACTTGCATATTACCTCCTGGGTGATATTTATTGATTCTTAATGATTTTACTATACGGTCGTTAAACCTGGCTTACGTTTTGCTTCCACTTCGATGTGTACTTCCTATACAATGAAGCAAAGAATCATTACAATAATGTACCAGCATACCCAGCAAACTTGTTAGAAATTACGGTATTTATGTTCACAAAAAAAATACAATCCTGGTTTCAGAATTGGGGAGCGAGAACAAAGTTTCGTCTGCGCCTGATCATTTTTATTATCGCGATCCTGGTTGCCGGATTGACGCTTCATGCAATTAATGTAAATTACCTGGCAGAAAACCCTGAAACAGGACAGGATTTTTTGGTTCATTGGTTGTCTACCAAACTTTTCCTGGCCAGAGGCCTAGACCCCTATTCTGTTGAAATGAGGCAGATTGTTACTGCCTACAGTGGTGAAATCCTGAGTTGGACAACAACGATACCCGAAACCAGTGTTTTTTCAATGCCAATTTATGGTTTTCTTATCTACTTGCCTTTTATTTTTTTTGACTCCTATTTGGCAGCGTATGCCTGGTGGCTGACCCTGATGGAGGTTTGCATATTTATATCGGGCATTGTAAGTTTTCGCCTTGTTCTGAAGAACTTTCAGAAGTATTTATTTCCATTTTCCCTGATACTGTTACTGTTTTGTGGGAATCCATTTAGTTTGATCATCCTTTCCAATGGTTTTGCCCTGCCAATTACTGTGCTTATGCTTTTATTGTCAGTTGCTGCTTTAAAAAAGGGTGCAGATGAGTTGGCGGGTGTATTATTGGCATTTTCTTCCTTTCAAATTCGGGTGGTTTGGTTACCAATTCTCTTCATTCTCATTTGGTCATTGCGACAACACCGCGGAAAATTGGTGGGTTGGTTTGCTGGAACGATTGCAATGCTTGGGATTGCTTCCGCATTGATACAGCCGGAATGGCCACTCTTTTTTGGCCGAGGCATCTTCCGGATTCTTCAGGAAACGCAAATCACAATGTTTCCTCAAATCATGGCAGCTTATTATCCAGGGACCTTTGGACGCCTGGGTCAGGTGATTATCATTGTCACCGCTATTTTATTGGGGATCGAGTGGATACTTTCACGAAGACACCAATTTGCTCCTTTTTTCTGGACACTCACGCTGAGTATGGCAGCAAGCGTGCTGTTTTCTCCTCAGTTTCAACCTGCTTTCGTTTATATGGGTTTACCAGGCATGGCTCTCGTCTTCCTAATATGGATAGACCGCTGGGGTCGGAAGGGAGCATATGTAGCATTCCTCTTGTGGTTTGTGTACTTAGGTTATGCCTGGATGATCTATATTATCGAGCCGGGTTTTTTATCCAATCAATTGGACTTCTGGTATCTTTTACCGCCAGTAACTTTTTATTTTGCTGCCCTTTATTGGATACGTTGGTGGTTATACAGAAACACCGATTTGTGGTTTGAAGAAGTATATCGATTTGAACACCCTGACCGAAGGAAGTTCTGGGATGCGGATTAGAAAAGAGATCGCTCTGCCATTAATCCTTTTTACTTTCAGTTTCTTGTTGAGCCTGGTGGCAGCAAGCATCCGTGAAAACCCGGGTTACATGGATGAGGCATATTATTATCTAAGCGCCAGGAACCTGTACAGGGGAAATGGATTTACAGAGATGATTCTCTGGAATTATCTTGATGAACCAATCGGATTACCCCATCCATCACACTTGTATTGGATGCCCTTCCCATCAATTGTTGCCGCTGGCGGAATGATGCTATGGGGGCGGGAAAGCTACCTGGCCGCGTCTTTTTTGTTTGCTGCAGCGGCAGGGACGATTCCAATGGTGACATATCTTGTCGGAAAACGATTTCTGGGAGATGGTTTACTGGCGTTGTTTGCTGCTCTTTTTGCAATGTTTGGTGGCTATTACCTGGTTTATTATTCAGCGGTTGAATCCTTTTCACTTTACATGCTCCTGGGAGGGGTGTTCATAACGGTGAGTGCCTGTATGCCCACCCCCACCACAAATCGCCGTTTTCTCCAATCGGTTTGTCTCGGTGTCCTTGCTGGATTGATGCACCTGACCCGTGCAGATGGTATCCTGTGGCTGACTGTCGGGTTCTTCTCCATTCTCCTGAACATTACTTCTGAAAAAAACAAGGGGGTTATGGAATCGATACAAAGGCTCATCATGTTCAGCGTTCCATTCCTTGCTGCTTATTTATTGGTGATGGCCCCCTGGTACTACCGGAATTTTATACTATTTCAATCACCGGGCGTGAATGGCTCATTGCGAGCCCTTTTTTTGACCGAGTACAACGAACTATACCAATATCCGGCAGGATCCATAACTTTTTCCCGGTGGCTGGAAAGCGGTTTCGCTGCAATTCTTCATGATCGGGTCAGGGCAGCCGGCTTGAATTTTCTAAGCTTTCTGGGGGTTCAGAATCTGGTTTTTTTACTACCATTTACAATGGTTGGTTTGTGGAACCGGCGCAAGGAAAAAATTACAAAAATCGTCCTGTTCAGTTGGTCCTCCATATTTCTTGTAATGAGTGTTGTTTTTCCATATGCAGGGAGTCGTGGCGGATTCTTTCATTCCGCCTCTGCCGTCCAGATATGGCTTTTTCTTTACTCCATGGCTGGTTTCAAGGATTTACTCAGGATTTTGAAAGAGAAGCGAAACTGGGATTCAACCCAGGCCAAAAGGATTCTTGGCACAGGTTTTACCATTATTTTTGGGGTACTCTCATTCATCCTGTTCATTAATCAACTGGGCGGAAACCCGGCGATCGACGTTTCGGGATGGCGCGACTATGACGAGCAATTCCGTGTGGTTGAGAGCAAACTGGACAACCTTGGAGTATCAAAATCCGATGTGATCATGGTGAACGACCCTCCTGGATACCATGCAGCCACCGAACGCCCATGTCTGGCAATTCCAAACGGTGATGAATCTGTATTGGCGAAGGCGATGGAGGATTATCATGTCGAATACCTCGTTCTTCAGCAGAACCATCCCGAAGGTTTACGCGCCATGTATACCGAGCAGGAAAGTGAATATTTTAATATATTGGTCAGGGGAGAAGGCTACTCGATATGGGTAATATCCAAAGACAGCCAATAAGAAATTCGAACATTGCGATCATACTATGTGTGGTTGTCATTTCATGCGGTGCCTGGGTTGTGTACAGCAACAGTATCAATGGCTACAATGGATTCCCGCTTGATGATGCCTGGATTCACCAAACGTATGCTAGAAACCTTGCCGAAACAGGCCAATGGGCCTACCTGCCAGGAGAAGTATCTGGCGGATCAACATCGCCCTTATGGACATTATTGCTCGCGTTTTTAAGGTGGATGGGGATTGGCGCGTTTCCTGCTGCCTGGGTGTTGGGCGGTGTGTTTCTCTGCGCAACTGCCTATATGGGTGAGTTGTGGTATTCCAATGATCCGCAGAGTAAGCCACGGTTGCCATTCTACGGTTTGTTAATTGCTCTGGAATGGCATTTCGTTTGGGCTGCTCTGTCAGGGATGGAAACCATGATCTTCATCTTCGTTATCCTTCTGGTATTCATGCAGTTGCAGAACATCCAGAGGTATGCCTATATCATAGGGTTCTTAATTGGTTTATCCGTTTGGATTCGTCCAGATGGACTGACACTCCTTGGGCCGGCTATTTTTGTCGCTCTATTGGAGCCAACGAACAGAAAACAGAAACCAGTTCGATTACTGCAAATCATATCGGGGTTTCTTTCCATGGTGATCCCGTACCTGATGTTTAACCGCATTATCGCTGGGCAGTGGTTGCCAAATACGTATTTTGCAAAACAAGCAGAGTACGCTTCCATGACACAGCTCCCGGTTTTGCTACGAATGGGGACTCTATATATGCAACCATTGATCGGTGTCGGGATTATCCTGGTGCCGGGTTTCATTTTTCATGTCAAAGAGGCGATTAAAGGGAAGAATTTTTGGGTGATCGCTGCGGTATTATGGTGTCTGGGATATATATTCATGTTTGTTTTACGGTTGCCAGTCTCCTACCAGCATGGTCGGTACCTGATCCCAGCAATGCCGGTATACATACTGCTTGCCTTACGAGGTAGCCTGGCGATGTTTGCCCGGCGAAATGTAGATCAACCATTACATCGAATCCTTGGATTAACAGGGGTGATCTCTGCCATACTGGTCACCGGTGTATTCTGGATCAAGGGGATGGATGCATACCGGCAGGACACTGCAATCATTCATGAGGAGATGGTGATTCCCTCGATGTGGATACGTGATCACTTACCCGATGATGCAATCATTGCAGCGCATGATATAGGGGCGCTTGGATATTATGGGAAAACAAGAATTGTAGATCTCGCTGGTTTGATAACGCCAGATGTGATTTCGATCATTCGTGATGAGGATGCCCTTTTAATGTTCATGGAGAATTCCCGTGCTGATCACCTGATGACCTTCCCTGATTGGTATGGATTGTTGCCACAATATGGCGAGATTGTGTATGAGAGCGAAGGAAACACTAGCCAAATGCTTGGCGCGACGAACATGACCATCTATCGCCTGGAATATCCATAGAATCAAGTATACTAAAGTGGAATGATTTATTGATCGTTATGCAGGATGCCATGGAAAGAAGATCCGATTTACTGCCCATATATTTAATATCCATTTTCTCCGCCATGATTGCCTGGACAGGATTGGGGCTATTGGTTATTTACACAAAACCTACCATCGGTCCCAGATGGGTTTTCTTTTTCTTATCGTTTATAGCAGTTGCAGCTACTTTTTTACCAATTTCCTTGTTAATTCATCAACGCGTGACCACTCAGGCCCAGCTTTCTATGAATACGCCCCTTCGGCAATCCATCTTGCTTGCTTCTTTCTCGACCCTGGTTTTATGGTTGCAAATGGGAAGGGTGTTGGATTTTACAACTGCCTCATTCATTTTTGCGGTATTGTTAGGGATCGAAATATTGGTTCAATTATTTGATAAAAGTCAGCTACGTCCAGACCATCAAGAAGGTGAAGTGAATGAAAAGTGATCTAAATCAATACATGCGTGAGAATGCTATTGACGCCATATTGGTAACAGGAGCTGGTCAGTACAATCCAGCAATGGTGTACCTAACCGGCGGTGGACATATGACGCATTGTGATCTTATTTATCCAGCCGATGGAGAGCCTATCCTTTTTTGCAATCCGATGGAGAGGGAGGAAGCTGCGAAGTCTGGATATCGGACTGTCTTATACAGTGAGTTTCCACAGGCAAACTATGTACAGCAAGCAGGGGGAAACCAGGTTCAAGCTGCTGCTTTCAGGTACCGTGATATGCTGCGAACATCAGGCATCGACCAAGGCATTGTCCAAGTGTATGGTCAGGTTGATATCAGCCGAACCTACACGGTATTGCGTTTCCTTGAAACATCAAACCCTGAACTTCATTTAACAGGCTTTGAGCGAGGCGATCTGATAAAGAAAGCCATGATGAGGAAAGAGGCAACAGAGATTGACAGGATGCGGCGCGTGGGGGCAATCAGTGTTGATGTGGTTGGCAATGTGGCCGATTATCTTACTTCATGCAAGGTAGAGCATGGCAAATTGATGAATGAAGAGGGGGAATGGTTGACGATTGGCGCAGTTAAGAGGATGATCAATCTGTGGCTTGCCGAACAAGGACTGGAAAATCCGCACGGTTCCATATTTGCAATGGGACGGGATGCTGGCATTCCTCACAGTACAGGTACAGATACTGACGTGCTGCTGCTGGGGCAAACGATTGTTTTTGATTTTTATCCTTGTGAGCCGGGTGGCGGTTATTTCCACGATTTTACACGGACCTGGTGTCTGGGTTATGCATCTGATGAGATTTTGCGATTATATGAAGATGTTCTATCTGTGTATGATCAAATTGTCAAATCACTTACGGTCGGGAGTTTATTCAAGGAATATCAGCAAAGAACCTGTGATTTGTTCCAGGGGTTGGGGCACACCACAATTCAATCTGATCCTGCCTGTATGGAAGGTTATGTCCATAGTGTTGGACATGGTGTCGGTTTGAATATCCACGAAATGCCTTTTGCAGGTATTAATGCAACAGAAGATGAAAAGTTGGTCCCGGGTACAGTGTTTACTGTGGAGCCGGGTTTGTATTACCCGAGTAAAGGGATGGGTGTGCGGATTGAAGACACATTCTATACTTCTGATGATGGGTTGATTGACGTACTTGCTGAATACCCGAAAGATTTGATATTGCCCATGAAAGGGTAAAGAGGTAGAGAAAATGGAATTACTGAATGCCCGTATTCTTGGTATCGAATCATCCTGTGATGAAACAGCTGCAGCGGTGTTAGAGAACGGGCGGAAACTGTTGTCGAATGTGGTTGCAACGCAGATTGACATCCATGCGGAATATGGTGGTGTGTTTCCAGAAGTTGCTTCCCGGCAGCATGTTCTGTCGATTTTTCCCGTTGTTGATCAAGCATTGAAGCAGGCTCATCTGGGGCTGAAAGATCTTGACGCAATTGCGGTAACCCAGGGACCTGGACTGGCTGGTTCACTGGTTGTTGGTATGAACATGGCCAAAGGATTGTCCCAGGCCAGCGGCTTGCCTCTGATTGGGATTAATCACCTTGAGGGCCACCTCTATTCCAGTTGGATCAATGAGGGCGAAGATGGTCAACCAGCGCCGGAATTCCCACTTTTGGCACTGCTGGTTTCAGGGGGACATACTGAATTAGATTTGATGACCGATCACCTGACCTATCACCGCCTTGGCGGGACACTTGATGATGCAGCCGGCGAGGCGTTTGACAAGGTGGCTCGGTTGCTTGGCCTGGGTTACCCGGGCGGACCTGCTATTCAACGTGCTGCGGAAAATGGAAACTACAACTATGTGCAATTTCCTCGATCCTGGATGGAGGGAAGCTGGGATTTTTCATTCAGCGGTATAAAAACATCAGTCCTCCGTGAGGTACAGGGGCGTCAAGATGTGGTTAATGATGGTGAGGATAATCCTGTCGTCAATCATCTGGCAGCCAGTTTTCAAGAAGCAGTTGTTGATGTGCTGGTTAATAAGACAATCGAGGCGGCAAAAATGACCCAGGCAAAGAGCATCTTGCTTGCTGGCGGTGTTTCTGCAAACAAAGCTCTACGCGAGCGGTTAAAACAGACCTCACCCATCCCTGTATTTGTTCCTGCGTTCCGCTATTGCACAGATAATGCAGCCATGATTGCTGCTGCGGGATATTTTCGTTTTTGTGCGGGTCAGCGGGATTCATTATCGATCGAGGTGCGTCCCTCCTGGCGATTATCCTAAAGATAGAAAGGAAGTTGATTATGAACGCAAAAGTAACCTGGAAAGGCTCCGGAATGGCCTTTGAAGGGACAGGAAAAAAGGGGTATTCGATTACGATGGGCGGAAAAGAAGAACCAGGATCGAGCCCTATGGAGACCCTTTTAATGGCCCTGGGTGGATGTACGGGAATGGATTGCATCCTGGTACTGAGCAAAAAGAAGCAGGATGTGCGTGCATTCGAAATCCAATTCAAGGCTGAGCAGGCAGAAAGTTATCCACAGCGGTATACAAAAATTGAAATGGAATACATCTTCACAGGATACAATCTTGACCAGGCCCAGGTTGAGAAGGCAGTGGATTTGTCCGCCAATAAGTATTGTTCTGTCAAGGGCAGCCTGGATCCATCGATACAATTTGATACCAAAGTAACCATCAATAATCTGTAACCATTGCTTTATGCTGAACAATTTGTGTATCAGCGTTTGAATCAGTAGTGGATTAAGGTAAAATTGCATATATTCGGTATCACTATGACTGGTATCAGTAATGTTGAAAGGTAGATATATTAACCATGGATAATGTGATTGACGAGTTGGTATGGCGAGGTTTGGTTAAGGAGAATACAGAGGGGTTGTCAGAACTCGTAGCCAATGAGAAGATCACGCTTTACAACGGTTTCGACCCTACTGGTGACAGCCTTCACATTGGACATCTTGTTCCCTTGATGGCGTTGGCTCGTTTCCAGCGTTTTGGACATACACCGATCGCACTGGCAGGTGGTGGTACAGGTATGATCGGTGACCCGAGTGGAAAATCGGCTGAAAGGCAGTTACTGGATGTCGCACAAATTGAGGAAAATGTTGCCAAGATAAAGCTGCAGTTGGCGCATTTGCTTGATTTTGATGCAAAACATAATGCAGCCTTGCTTGTCAATAATGTAGATTGGTTGGGTAAATTAAGCACATTTGATTTTTTGAGAGAAGTCGGGAAGCATTTCACGATCAACTACATGTTGGCAAAAGACTCTGTAAAAAATCGACTGACCCGTGACCAGGGAATATCATACACAGAATTCTCATACATGCTGCTGCAATCATATGATTTCCTGCACCTGTATGACACTTATGGTTGTAAGGTGCAAGCCGGAGGCTCTGACCAGTGGGGGAATATTACGGCAGGGATTGAGCTAATTCGAAGAGTGCGCGGGGTTTCGGCGCAGGCAATTGCCTATCCTTTGATCACACGATCTGACGGCTCCAAATTCGGGAAGACTGCTGACGGAGAATCTGTCTGGCTTGACAGTAAAAAAACATCTCCCTACCGGTTTTATCAATTCTGGTACAACACTGATGATTCTGATGTGGTTAACTACCTTAAGTACTTCACCTGGCTAAACAGGAAAGAGATCAATGACTTGGAACAGTCGGTCATCCATCATCCAGAAAACCGAATGGCACAGATCGCGCTGGCGAGTGAAATGACGCTGATGATTCATGGCGAAACTGGTTTGCAGAGTGCCCAGCAGGCATCTGATGTCCTTTTTGGCGGATCTTTAGACGGTTTGTCGGTTTCGGATATTGAGGATATTTTTGCGGATGTACCAAAAACCGAATTCTCTAGGGCTCTTTTTGCCAGTGACGGCCCTTCCATGGGAGATTTACTGGTTGAGAGTGGTTTATGTGCTTCAAAGAGTGAAGCACGGCGACTGACCGATAGTGGCGGCATCACGGTGAATAATGAGCGATGCAATGATATACGTCAGCCTGTTGGTACTGATTTGTTAATTGGTGGTAAATTCCTGATTCTTCGAAAAGGGAAGAAAAATTTCCACCTTGTTCGCGTCCTGGATTAATTGGTCCCTCTGTCTGCAGATGTTTTTTTTGATTGGTGTTAAAATAAACCAGATTGGTTTTTGAGGAGCTTAAAAATATATGGCATCGATACCGTTTATCCGCCCACCCGACCCCGAACAGAATTACCAAGTAGGCGATCCCGTCGAGGTTTTTTGTGACCATGACCTGGAGAAAGACCGCGTTCGTGACTGGTTGGAAGGCGTGGTTGTTCAGGTTGATAACAAGTTGGTGGCTGTTCAGTTTAACACCAATGTCTACTTAACTGATGGGTGGATGGTTCCAGATCGAATATTGTGGTATCCAGTGGCTTCAAACAGTATTCGCCCAGTCGATGAAGACCTGGGTTACGATTACTAATTTCCGGGTCAATCCAGATGTGATAACAAAATGACACACTTAAAATCCAGTGTGTCATTTTTGTTAACATCGCCCATTTTCAGTTCCGTTATGGATTGTTGTGGGTGATAAATTTTTGTGAAATGCTTACTTCTTTCCGTAAATGCCCCCGACCACTTTTGTCATGACCAATTTCCCATCCCGTTCGAATCGGGCCTGGGCGATTCGGGTAATTTTGTCCATCACTTCATTAAAATTTTCTTTTTCATCGAACAGGGTGTTCCACAATTTTCGATCTTCAGATATGGACGCCTTTGTGTAGTCAAGAAAAGGTTCGGGGCTGTCGTCAAATACCAATGGGTTTTCAAAGTTGAGCATTTCAGCCTCCGAAAATATTGATTCCACTGTCTGCATAATCTCGGTTGAAAAGCGGGAGCTTCCGGGCATGGGGGGGATTGTTTTTCCGGTAGCTTCCGTTATGATCTCGTAAAAAACCTGCTTATTTGTCGGCAATGGCCCAGATAAAAATAACCTTCCCCCAGGTTTTAATACCCGATGCATTTCACCGATGGTAAAAGGCATGTCTTCAGCATAATAAATGGCGAAACAGCAAGTTACCAGATCAAAGCTATTATCCTCAAAGGGAAACCTTTCATTAAAGTTCACAGGCAGAAACTGGATATTTGCTTCTTTTTCATTGGCAACTTCGACTGCATCCTGCAATAACTCGACCGAAACATCACCCCCAACAATTTCACACTCACCGTCGAGATGATCAAAAAACAAAAAACATTGCTTTCCGGACCCACATCCTACATCCAGGATTTTCATGCCCTGCGAAAGTGGCAATACTTCCAACATCCATTCATCGATATTCCGCTTGCCATATTGGGTGTGGATGTCTATGCGGGTTTGAAGATCGTTAGTAGTTTCTTTATAGTTAAATTTCATCGAGCACCTTTATCTACTTGTTGTTTTTATCCTTTTGCATTAGCAATTTTTGATTTATTAATTCTTTGGCTTCCTGGAGAGTTTTGTAATAATGATCCAGGGGATAACATCCAGAAATTAAACCACAACGCGGAGCAGTTGTGCAATCACTGAATGTTCTGCAAATTTGTTTTTTGTTAATCGGCACATCGTGCATAACATCCGATGGGAAGTTGGGATATGATAATACCATTCTTCCGATTCCGATTATATCAATTTTTCCGCTGGTGATAACAGCTCTGGCTACAGCAGGAAGCCATTCCTGCAGATAGGTGTAAGCACTACCAACCATAATCAACTCAGGAAAACATGCTTTCAATTCGGCAGCCGCAGAGATCTGCCGGGATACGCCAACCAACGGGTCTTCAGGAGGACGATAACCATCACTTGGCGGGAACATCGCCGGGCGTTGAATGTGCGGGTTGTAATATGGACTCCCGGCAGTCAAGTTGATGAGCTGAATATCCAGTTGTGAACACAGACTCAGAAACAGTTTTGGTTCGTCGAGGTCGATTGATAGTGAATTGTGCGATGAAGCTCCAAATGGCCTGGGATACCCATCTCTCATGACGGGGATTCCGATACCCGTTTGGAGGTCTGGCACAAAAGCCACGAGATCGAACATGGAAAGGCGAACCCCAATATCGAGTCCCGGTGCTTCTGTACGAATCGCTGACACCACTTCACGTAGAAAACGAGTCCGATTCTCAAAGCTGCCACCGTATCTGCCTGGCCGGTTGTATGCGGACAGCAGTTCATGGAGCAAATATCCATGACAATGTTTAATATCAACAAAGTCAAAACCGATCTTTTGTGCAATCCTTGCTGCTGTTGCGTAGGTCTGAACGAGATCATCCAGTTCTGTATCAGTGATGATTGGGGTATCCGGTGAGACGTGGAATTTGTCATCCAAATATGAATGATGATAGGCAATAACAGGCTGAAGTTGTGATTTACTATCAGGCTTGGAGAACCTGCCCGAATGGGTCAGCTGAAGGCCGATCACCAGACCATCAGCCTGGTGACCCGCATTGAGGTGTGCTTCGATGAGTGAAAGACGGAGTTGCTCAATTCCTTTTTTTGTTGAATTGTTCAGGATAAGCTGGTTTGGGTTTGCCCGGCCTTGATGGCAAACCGCGACTGCTTCACCTCCCCAAATAAGCTTGGCCCCACTGAGTCCAAAATTCTTCCAACGGCGGATCGTATGTTCTGTTGGATTCCCGTCCGGCATCCCATCCCATCCTTCCATGGGATGGATACAAAACCGGTTGCCAATGGTTAGTCCTGATCGTGTTTGAATCGGTGTTAAAAACGGGTTTGGGCTTTCGGAATTCTTGTCGTTCAATGGAAGGTCAATTCCTATGGAATTTGTATATTCGAGAAATTGTTCCTTGTTCTTCAGTTTTGCGATTGGTAACATGAGCCTGCCTTGTGGTGTTTGGTCGATACCCCTTACTGGGTGCGGTATCCTTTTTTCTGATGGCGATTATGGAAACCCCAATAACCCATCCGCAACAGATGGTTGTGTCGAGTGTGTTTATGAATAGAAACCATATTCATACGCTGTTTCATACATTTCCAGGATATTTTCAAAAGGCGTATTGGGTTGGATGTTGTGGCATGGCGCCAGGATGTACCCGCCATTATTACCCAAAATCTGGATGTTCTCAATCACCTCATTCCTGACATCCTGCCTGGAGCCAAATGGCAAGGTGTACTGGTTGTCTACCGCCCCGTGGAGGGTGATCCTGCTGCCAAACGCTAATTTCAAGGAGGCCCGATCCATTCCATCTGCACGCCATTGTATCGGATTCAACAGATCAATCCCGAGATCAATCAACTCTGGCAAAATTCGGATGATATTACCGTCGTTATGATGGAAAACCTTTGCACCAGCGCCATGTGCCAGGTCAATCATCTTCTTCATACCCGGGAAAAGAAATTGGCGGATGTGTTTCGGCGAATACATCAGGTTTTTTTGCGCTCCCATATCTTCAGCAACATAGGTGATTGTCGGTGATAAGGGGGCTGGAATATTTTCATAGATGCGAAGTGTGTTTTGGTATGCAAGGGCAAATAATTTTTCCAAACAATACTGAACAAGATCAGGATTTTCCACAAAATCAATCATGGCCTGGGCTTCGCCACGCAATTGTTTATACGTGAGCAGGGGTTCAGAACCGCCGGCGCGGATGGGTGATGTTTCGTGTCCTCGAATTTGGTCTGTAATGGTGGAGAAATCCCACCAATCAGACTGAGGCCACGTGTAGTACTCCTCAATCTCTTTTATGGAATGATAACCAGCCAGAGGCGCGTTGCGTGCTTCATCGTATTGCCCGGAGCCATATTGAATGGGCATGTATTCGATACCAAAGACGTCTGTGTTTGGAGGCAGGGCAGGGCCAATATAACGAGGCGAAGGGCTGAATGGTAAATCAAGATGTAATTTTTGCGCTACCTCATTCATTGACTGGCATTCGAGGTGGCTCATAATTTTTTTCGTCACCTCAGGGGTGCCCCAATAATCGAGGGGGATGCGATCAGGTATTTGATGGTTTAGCACAGCGAGCCAGCGCTCCAGTGATGTCATTGTTTCTTTCATCTCATCTCCTACTTTTTTATTTCTGCTGAAATCATTTTACCACTCTGTACCTTCAGGTTTATCTCGTATAATGAAAAGGTAAAACTGACCTGGAGGAGGAATTATGCGAATCTTGTTTATTGATATTGACACAACCCGTCCGGATCACCTGGGTTGTTATGGATACCATCGGAATACCAGCCCGAATATTGACTGGATTGCTTCGAGAGGGGTCAGATTTGAGAACAACTATATCACCGATGCTCCTTGCCTGCCATCGCGCAGCGCGCTTTGGAGTGGAAGGACTGGTTTTCATACTGGCGTTGTGGGTCATGGAGGAACGGCAGCTGATCCACATGTGCAAGGCCACCATCGTGGTTTTCGGGATCAGTATGATGCAACCAGTTTGATTGCCGCCCTGCGTAAAGCTGGCTACCATACAGCAACGGTGAGCTCTTTTGGCGAGCGGCATTCGGCATGGTGGTGGTACGCCGGTTGGAATGAAGTGTTTAATAACGGTAAAGGCGGTTTGGAAATCGCTGATGAGGTAACTCCTCATGCACTCAACTGGCTTGAGCAGCATGCCGAAGAAGATCAGTGGCTTTTGCACGTCAATTATTGGGATCCGCATACGCCTTATCGGGTACCGATGCAATACGGGAACCCCTTTGAAAATGAACCGTTGGACCCCTGGTTCAGCGAAGAACTACGGGCAAAGTGCTATCAAGGATATGGACCGCATAGTGCGCGGGAATTGCATGATTATCCTTCTCCGTCCGCGAAAGCCAATGCTGCCCGGTACCCTCGTGTTTCGATGGAAAGCCTGGATAGCATGGATGAAGTCAAGCGGTGGGTTGATGGGTATGATACCGGTATCTGGTATGCGGACAAGCATGTCGGTATATTGTTGGATGCATTGCGCGAAAAAGGCGTTCTGGATGATACTGCCATTATCGTCACATCGGACCATGGCGAATGCCAGGGTGAACTGAATGTGTGGGGCGATCACCAGTCGGCGGATGATATCATCTGCCGTGTCCCTCTGATTATCTCCATGCCGGGTGATCGGAAGAATGCTGGGCGGGTGGACCGAGCTTTACATCATCACTTTGACTGGGCTGCCACTTTGATCGAGCTTGCGGGTGGGACGGTACCGGGCAATTGGGATGGCGAATCGTTTGCCGGTGCGTTTTCAAGGCAGGCGGATGCCGGTAGGGAATACCTTGTGACCAGCCAGGCTGCCTGGGCCTGTCAGCGGGGTATTCGATTCAATTATGAAGGCAAGAGTTATATCTGTCTGCGAACCTATCATGATGGGCATAAAGATTTTGGAAAGGTTATGCTGTTCAACTTGACAGTTGACCCGCATGAGGAACAGAACCTTGCGGCGACACGTCCAGACCTAGTTAATCTGGCGATGGGATACCTGGCAGAGTGGCAACATCAACAGATGATGACAGCAAATTCTGATATTGATCCGATGGTTACTGTTTTACTGGAGGGGGGACCGTACCACACCAGAGGCAGGCTGTCCGATTACATCGTTCACCTGGAAAATACCGGTCGTAGTGAACATGCCAGGACACTAGAGGAGCGCCATCCTGATGAACTGGATGATGGTTATGCCTATTGACTGGATGGGTGAGAACAGGTTGTTCGATAAACACGCTGTTTCTGATTGCAAAATCTACCATATGAAAATAAAATTGATATAAATCGAAATATCCAAAGGAGAACCAATGTCTCTTAAAAAAGTTGGCGTATTAACAAGTGGTGGCGATGCACCAGGAATGAATGCTGCAATCAGGTCTGTGGTACGGACGGGAATCAACCATGGATGGGAAATGGTAGGTGTGCGAAACGGTTACCAGGGATTGCTGTCAGAAAATTTTTCCGCATTAGGCGCAAGAGATGTGGGAGGCATACTCCAGCAGGGGGGGACAATGCTCGGCAGCGCCAGGTGTCTGGAATTTAAAACCCCTGATGGCCAACGGAAAGCTATCCGTAATTTGAACAGGGCTGGAATTGATGCATTGGTCGTCATTGGCGGCAATGGATCTCAGACCGGGACTGCGAAATTACATGAACTCGGTTTCCCGGTGGTAGGCGTGGCTTCGACCATCGACAATGACCTGTATGGTTCCGATATTACGATTGGTGTAGATACTGCGCTCAATATCGCATTGGAAGCAATTGATCGGTTAAAAACGACTGCCTCCTCCCATCAGCGCGCGTTTCTAATTGAAGTCATGGGGCGTGACTGTGGTTACCTGGCTTTGATGGCTGCCATTGCTGGCGGGGCTGAGCGGGTGCTAATTCCTGAAGTGGATTTTGACCCCGAGGAAGTTGCCCAGGAAATTTCAGATGCTTATGATAAAGGGAAAGCACACGCCATCATTGTTGTGGCTGAGGGGGCAAAGTATAACGCGGAAGCCCTGGTTGAATATTTCTCAAAACATGAGGAAAGGCTCGGATTTTCTTTGCGAGCATCAATTCTTGGGCACATTCAACGGGGAGGGAGACCAACCGCGTACGATCGCACCCTTGCGAGCCGTTTGGGTGCAGGCGCAACAGCTGCTTTAGCGCGCGGTGAATATGGTGTCCTGGTTGGCATGATCAAAAGTGAGATCGCCACCACACCGATTGGCGAAGTCGTTACTACAAAGAAACCTTTGGACTTAAGCTTGTTCGAACTGCAGCGTATTCTTGATTAATTTTTAGGTACCAAAAAAAAGATGCATAATCCAGCAGGCGAGTTCCTGCTGGATTATGTTCTACTTACTTCAATGTTTCAGTTGTGGAGAAGTCACGGTAAGGAGAATGGGAATCCAAGATAAACTGGTCGGTCGGGGTGGTTTTGCCATCCAAAATTCGGGAGACCAGGCGGCCGACACCTGGCCCAAGCATGAATCCCTGCCCGCACATCCCAGCAGCGATGAAAAGCCCTTCCACCTGACGGTCCCAGCCAATTAAAGGCAGACCATCTGGCGTCATTGGGTATAAGCCGCGCCAGGTTCGCCTTACTTTCACTGAATCTAAGCTGGGCAAAATGGATAAAAGTCTTTGTGCCGCGACCGGGAGAAAAGTAGATGTTTCGTGGGTGTCATACCCCCAGACATCATCTGAGGGTGTGGTGCAAAATATGATCTGGCCAGTTTTGTGCTGGTAGAAATAAAAATTGGCGGTGTCTGCAAAACCACGCATATCGACAATCATGGGGTCAATGAAATGTGCAATAGGTTCAGTAACGCCGGCTTCGTGGGCATTGGGACGAACTGGCAGCTCCGAGTTGGTTAACGAGGCAATCTGGTTGGACCATGCTCCTGCGCAATTGACCAAATAGTTGCAGTGATACCTGGTTTTTTCTGTAACAACACCTGTGACATGTCCGCCCTTGTGTTCGATGGCAATAACCGGTTCATGAAAGTGGAAAATGGCACCAGCTTCACAAGCCTTTCGGTAGAAAGCGAGAGATGCCCGAAGCGGAGACGCGCTTCCATCATCAGGCGACCAGGTCCCACCAAGCAATTGCTGGTCGTTTAAACATGGAATTCGTTCTCTCAAAGAGTCTGCTTCCAGCCAGTCAATACGAGCCCCGCTTTTTTTCTGGATATCCAGTGTTGCCAAAAGAGTTTGTTTGATCGCTTCGGTGTACGCAAGGAATGTATAACCGCCCCTATACCACTCGATGTCATCACCATTTTTTTGCTGCCAGGTCGAGAAAATCTCCAGGCTTTCCTGTGATAAAAAAATTTTTCCAGGGTCTGTATGCGTGGCACGTATGCCACCGATCGCACTCTTATTCGAGCCCTGCCCCGGACTTGCTTCCCGGTCCAATACTAAAATCTTTTTATTACTGTACGCCAATTCCATTGCAATCGGAATACCGACAGAACCCGCACCGATGATGATGACGTCATAGATGTTACTCATGAGTGGTTGATCCCTTACTCTTGCCTGTGGCGGCGAGGATACCCAACTCAATTTCATAAAACAGTGGGCGATCGGTATTCGGTTGGATTGACGACGGCGGAATACCCTCTTCGCGGAACAGCCGCAATATCAAGTTATGGCAAGTTTTCGATCCACACGCTCCCATTCCGGCTCGCGTGATCGCTTTGATTTCATTGATATCGCGTATGCCTCTTTTGATGAGTGACCGAATTTCTCCGGCACTGACACGCTCACATCGGCAAATGATGGTTTCATTAGGCAGTGCCCCGGCTTCAGGAATTATATCCTTGCGTGTTGCCTGTTGTTGAACTTGAATGCCTGCGACCTTATCTGCAATTTCGGGAGGCACTTTGACTTTTATTGTTGCTGTATGGTCATGACGAAGGGGGGCCTTTTTGGAAATCACCTCAGCTTCCATTAATGGGGTGCCACATTCATCAACCACGATGGTTGACTGATTGATCTCATCGAGGTTCATCTCAAATGGGATGCTGACAATCGCATATCCTTTTTCATGGTTTGGGTCAAGAATTGTGATCGCCAAGCCCGGACAGATAGTGAGGCAACGCTCACAATTAATACAAACTTTGTTTTTCGGGTCATACTGGGGGATGGAGAGTATGTTTCCCTCAGGTATCACGATATTATGCAATGGGCATGATATCGAACATGGGTTGCATGGAATCTCCTGGTTGCAATGAATGATCGGCTGGATCACCGGGTATTCGACTGGTATATTGTGAATATTAACGGTTTTTCCCGGTCTGGATTTTAATTTTTCCGCAAGCAATTCCAAACGCATCAAATCATCAATCGGATCCCGTCCCATGCATTGAAGGATTTTGTTCGCCTCAATTCTACCGGATATGATGGCGGCAGATGCCTCTGCAATTTCAGCAGCATCTCCAGCGGAAAAGCACTGTATACCAAATTCACGTGCTTTTTTAACAAATTCATTCACCGGTGTTAAACCTACGGCAACCAGAATTGCATCACATGGTACTGTCTGCTCTGTTCCAACAATCGGGGTGAAATCATCACTGCACCTGGCATAGGTTATTGATTCCACGTGATCCGATCCATTCGCGGAAATAATGGTATGCGATGTTAAAATTGGTACACCGAGACGGGCGAGTTTTTGTTCGTGAACTTTATAGCCACCACACTGTGGGGCAGCCTCAATTAAACTAACCACCCTTATACCGGCTTGCAGCGCATGATATCCGGTGATTAATCCAACATTCCCACCGCCAACAATGAACACACTGTTGGCAGGCTTGACCAAATCGCGATTTATCAGGGTTTGAAATGCACCAGCACCATATACGCCAGGAAGCGCATTTCCGGGGAAAATCAGGGTATTTTCGCGCGCTCCTGTGGCAATCAGCAGCATTTTGGGTTTGACCAGATGGTACAGGTTTTGTTGATCAATAATTCCCGCTGCATGATCCGAAAAAACCCCCACTGCCCGGGCAGCATTCCAGACATTGACAGATGGATACTGGCGAATTTCTTTTTCCATGAGGTTGGCGATTTCGATCCCCCGCATCCCCGCATGCACATCCTCCGCAGACCCAAAAAAACGATGTGTTTGAAGAACAAGTTTCCCGCCCAGGTGAGGTTTGTCATCGACCAGGAGTGTTTGAATGCCACAGCTCCCCAGGGTGATGGCAGCAGACATTCCGGCTGGTCCTCCACCGATGATTAATACATCGTACGATTTTTCATGAATTGGTAGAGTAGGAGAAATGACATCGTATGATCTGTGTTGATTGATTTCTGGCAATTGGTTAAGTTCAAGTATCTCCATTCCAGGCAGTAATCGTGTCATACACGCTTTTTGTGGGATACCATTGACAAGGACTGTGCATTGGGCGCATTGGCCATTGGCACAAAACAATCCTTGTGGTGAGCCATCTTTCGGATGATGTCCAAAAATTTGGATGCCGTTCGCAATTAATGCAGAGGCGATTGTGTCTGATGTCAGGCCTGTTAAAGATTGCCCATTCCATGAGAATTCAACCGAAGCCGCATCTCGCGGCATGAGAATTGGGTGTTTGGTGATTCTGTTTTGTTCCATGAATTCCAGTGATGTGGCGAATAATAATTGGGTGATACTGTCCAATTGTACTCAATAAACCCCGTTGGTTGAAGGTGACCAACGAGGTTTTGATGATTTCTTATTGCCCGCCTGATCTGTCAGATTCGGCGTTGTATCGTAAATAAGCTTCAATAAAAGGATTCAGGTTTCCATCGAGCACTGCTTGCGCATTACCTTCCTCATGATTTGTTCGATGGTCCTTAACCAATTGATAAGGGTGCAACACATACGAACGAATCTGGCTGCCCCATTCGGCTTTTTTATACTCGCCTCGCAGCTCAGCCAGTTCCTTATCCTGTTGTTCCTGCTTGATCTCCAGCAAACGTGCCCGTAATACGCGTAGGGCGCTTTCTCTGTTTTGGAGCTGGGAACGTTCATTTTGACATGAAACAACCATTCCCGTTGGCAGGTGGGTGATTCGAATGGCTGTTGCATTTTTTTGCACATTCTGTCCGCCAGCGCCTGATGATTTGTACACATCAACCTTGATTTCGTCAGGTTGAATCGTGATCTCATCATTGTCATCAACTTCGGGAAGGATTTCCACCATAGCAAATGAGGTATGCCGACGGTGGTTGGCATCATAAGGGCTGATACGGACAAGCCGATGGGTACCCTTCTCAGATTGCAGATTGCCATAAGCGTACTTGCCATTGATGGCAATAGTGACAGTCTTAATGCCTGCTTCTTCGCCTGGCGTGAAATCCAGTATTTCAGCTTCAAATTTATTTTGTTCAGCCCATCGAAGGTACATTCGCTGCAACATATCGGCCCAATCCTGAGATTCAGTGCCGCCAGCGCCGGCATGAATGGCAAGTAAGGCATTGCCTTTATCATATTGGCCGGAGAGCAGTAAAGTCAATTCGCGATGATCCAACTCCGCTTCAATTCCTCCGAGTTCGGATTCGATCTCATCAGCAAGCGACATATCACCCAATTCAGCCAATTCCAACAGGCTGTGGATTTTGTCAGTCAAATGATTCCAATCGACTACCTCCTCCCTGAGGTCAGAAATTTGCTTCATCAGCTGCTGTGCCTTTGCAGGATTACTCCATAACTCCTGATCTCCAGACTGCAACTCGAGCTGCCTTAATTGGTCTTCTTTATGAGCGAGGTCAAAGATACACCAGTAGGGCTTTAATTTTCGTTGAGCAATTGCTCAATCGAGTAACCAGTTCACGCATATGTCCTCCAAATTATTTTCTGCACTATCATACCAGGAACCTTTTGCCGGTATCATCCAGGGTTCCTGTTGTTAAATATACCTTCCACAAAAGCTTCGCGATCAAATGCCACCAGATCTTCAGGTTTTTCCCCCAGGCCAGCAAAGACAATGGGTGTATTCAGTTCTCTTTGAATGGCAAATGCCATTCCGCCTTTGGCTGAAGAGTCCAGCTTGGCCAGGATGATCCCATTGATGGATACAGCCTCTCTGAATGCCCGTGCCTGCTGGAGTGCATTTTGGCCGGTTGTGGCATCAAGTACCAGCCAGGTGGCGCTGGGCGCGCCTGGAAGGGCTTTACCGGATACGCGATGCACCTTTTTTAATTCTTCCATCAGGTTGTAGCGGGTATGCAGCCTGCCCGCCGTATCGATAATGGCGATGTCCATTTTGTTGCTGATTGCTGATTGGATTGTGTCGTACGCGACAGCTGCTGAATCTCCGCCTGGCTGACCCGCAATGACAGGAATATTTAACCGTTGTCCCCAGACTTGCAGTTGATCAATCGCAGCTGCTCGAAAGGTATCTGCTGCTCCCAGAATGACCTTTTTCCCTTCCTGTGAAAATTTACTGGCCAGTTTCGCTGTGGTTGTTGTTTTGCCGGAACCGTTAACACCGACCATGAGAATGACGTTGGGGTGTGGCGGTGGAAGAAAGGTTTCCGGCGGTGGGCTTAAGAGCGAAGCCAGGAAAGTTTTCATGATACTTTCCAACTCGTTTGATTGTGTGATACCTTGGGCCCGAACCGCCTGTTTCAACGAATCAATGACTGTTTGTGTGGTCTCGATTCCGAGATCAGCCTGAATCAGCAACGCCTCAAGGTCGTCCCATGTATCCGGTTTAATTTCAGTTGCACCGAAAATGCCAGCGATTCTTCCGAAGGTTACTTTTCTTGTTTTATCCAGACCCTGGATCCATTTTGAAAATACATTTGCCATGGTTCTAATTATATCCTAAGCCTAAATTTGGGTTCGTGGCCAATTGTCCGCAACCTGCGGCGATATCCAACCCTCGGCGTAGACGAATACTGGTTGGAATATGTCGGCGCTCCAGAGTCTGTTGGAACGCTGTGACCGCAGAGGTTGAGCTTGCTTCCAGGTTGGTCTGGGGTGTATCATTTAACGGTATCAAATTAACGTGGCACAAAATTCCGTGAAGCAGTTGCGCCAAATTCTCGGCTTCCTGTACTGAGTCATTTAGCCCATGGATTAATGCATATTCGAAAGTGATCCGTCGTCTTGTTGCGTTTACATAGCTTTTACAAGCGCCAATCAATTCATTCACTGGATACTTGCGGTTGATGGGGATCAATTTGTTTCTGATTTCATCTGTGGCAGCATGAAGACTGATGGCAAGGTTCACCTGGCTGTGTTCATTTGTGAAACGGTGAATTTCCGGAACCAGACCGACTGTTGAAATGGTGATTCTTCGCTGGCTGAAATTAAACCCCTGATGATCATTTAATATTTCAATCGATTTCATTACCGCATCATAATTGTGAAAGGGTTCACCCATTCCCATGTATACGATGTTGGTGAGTGATTCTTGCTGGGCGAGCAATAGCCCCGTGAAAAACAACACTTGTTGGACGATCTCACCGGCGGAGAGGTTTCGCGTGAACCCCATTTGTCCTGTTGCGCAGAAATTGCAATTCATTGCACAGCCAATCTGCGTGGAAAGGCAGAGTGTGTTTCGTGTTTTGTATTTCATTAAAACCGCCTCGATGAGTTTCTCATCAGGCAGTTGGAATAATATCTTGGATGTCTGTCCATCTGTGGAATGCAATTCGCGAATGGGGGTCAATTCCATCAGAGAGTATTTCTCTGCAAGCTGCTGACGGATCTCTTTAGAGAGATTGGAAAATTGCTGCCAATCCTGCCAACCATTCTTATAGAGTCCCTGCCAAATTTGGTCTGCCCGAAACCTTGGCAACCCGTTGCGCTGGATTTCCGGAAGCAATTCTGCATATGTTGATGAATAAAGGTTTTCCATCAAAATCCTTTGCTCGCAATCAGTTGGTCAACCAGATCGGTAAGGTCCTGAAATACATAGGTGGGGGCTGGCGAAAGAGTAGGAACAGCTTCTATTGGGGTTACACCAGACAACACAAGAGCGGTGGGGCAATTGGCATTAATGCCCCCGAGGATATCTGTTTCATAACGGTCGCCTACCACCAGGGTTTCTTCTCGCTTCGTTTTCATTTTTTCGATTGCTATGTCCATCATGTTGGGATAGGGTTTTCCGCAAATGGTTGGTGCAACCTTGGTAGCGGCCTCTATCGCGGCAAGTATTGCGCCAGTCCCGATGGTCTCGCCTTCTGGTGTGGGGAATGAGGTGTCCGGATTGGTTCCGATGAAGGGAACACCACGGTTGATCAAGATGGCTGCCTTTGCCATTTTGGCATAAGTGATTTTTTGATCCATGCCAACAACGACAGCCAGCGGTTGTTGTTCATCATGGAAAAAGCCAAATCGGCCCAGGGTGTTGGTCAATCCTGATTCTCCAATGATGTATAGCGGTCCACCCTGTGGATATTGCTGGCGTAAGTATAAGGCTGTGGCGATGCAAGAATTCACAATTTGTTCTGTCGTTGCTGTTAAACCAAATCCTTTGAGCTTTTCAATATATTGCTGTTCATCGCGTGTTGCGTTATTGGTAGCAAAACATACTTTGATATCTGCGAGAGCTATATTCGCGAAGATGGTTGGTAAATCACCGATCGGTTCTGTGCTTTTCCACAGTACCCCATCCATATCGAGTATGAGCGCATTGATGTGATTCAGACCGACCATCTTATAACTCCATTTTGAAGAAAAAGGCCGGATAGAAAATAAATATCCGGCCAGTAACTTTAATTCCTTTTACTTTTTGGGCGGTTCCAATACCTTGTCAACCAGGCCATATTCAACAGCTTGTGCAGCATCAAAATAGACGTCACGGTCTGTATCGCGTTCAATGACATCCAGTGGTTGGCCAGTACACTCAGATAGAATATTATTCAATCTTGCTTTCAGGCGCAAAATTTCACGGGCCTGGATTTCGATATCGGAAGCCTGTCCTTCGGCGCCGCCGAGGGGTTGATGCATATGGACTGTGGCATTTGGTAAGACGAACCGGTGGCCTTTTGTGCCAGCGGTCAGGATCACGGTGCCAAAGGAGGCGGTGACACCAACTGCCACTGTATTGATCACGTTCGGGATCATTTTCATTGTGTCATATATTGCCATTCCTGAGTAAACAACCCCACCCGGCGAATTGATGTACATCTGGATTTCGCGTTCTGGATCTTCACGGCTCAAATATAACAATTGTGCGACAATAGAGTTGGCTACCTGGTCATTGATGGGAGTTCCAAGGAAAATAACCCGCTCTTTGAGCAGGAGCGAGTAAATATCATATGCGCGTTCTCCACGATTGCTGACCTCAACAACCATTGGAACCAGGGCATTAATTTTGTTGAAATCCATGTTGTTTCTCCTGTTTGAAAAATAATGGGGACAGGCATCATTGCCTGCCCTCATTATTATAGCCAATCTATATTAACGTTATGTATACAGACACCTTGCCGAGTAATTGATCTATTCTACAGGTTCTGCGGTTTCTGTTTCTGATTCTGTTGCTTCTAATGAATCCTCTTCTGTCGAACTGTCCAATGAACGTAGTTCGGCTTCCAGTTCCATCTGTCCGGACCCGATGTAGATCAGGCGTTTCATCAGCTTGTCATTCAGAATTTGGTTTGCAGCATCCATGGTAATCCGTTGTGCGATACGGTCTGCCTGTTGCTTGGGCAGCTGTTTCATGTACTGGTATAGGCCGTAACGCATTGTCATTTCAGCAACGCTTTGCTGCAACTCCTGTTGGTTTACCTGCAAATTCTCTCTCCGGGAAATTTCTTCCAGAACCAGCACCCGATGAATTTTGGTTTCGATTTCTTCTTTATGGTCTTCGACAAATTCCTCTTTGGTTTTCCCCAAAACCTTGAGGTAGGCATCGAATTCCATGCCTTGATGGCTGAGTTCATGTTCGGTTTGTTCCAAATAGGCTTCAACTTCCTGGTCAAATAATTGGGGCGGGTATTTGACAGGAGATTGTGAGACAATTTCATCCATTAATGCGGTCAGGTATTCATTATCGTAATTTTGTTTGCGATATGTTTCGATCTGCTCGCCTATCGATTTACGAAGATCATCAACAGTGGCATATTCCGTGCTGACACTTTGTGCGAATTCATCAGTCAATTCCGGTAATACGGCGGTGCTGATGGCAACAATGGAAAATTTTAATTCCACTTCTTTTTCGAACAACGCATCATCCGGCTCGACCTCATTAAATGTATGTGTTACAGTTTTTTCGTCGCCAACATTCATTCCGATCAGTTGATCCATAAAGCCCTGATAGGGCAGAGTATCTTTGTGGTCATATTCTTTATTGACATAAACCGATTGAGTCATGTCTTCAGCAAGGTTGGAGTCTTGATTCTCTTCTGGATTAAGAATCGTTTCGGTTAGTTTAATTTGAACCATGTCGCCAGGCTCTACGGGCCGTTGTTCAACAGGTTCAGTAACAGCTTGTTGAACCTGGATATTTTTCAGCACCTGCTCAATTTCTTCATCGGTTGGTTTTTGTAATTCATACTCTTTACGCACAGCAAGGTAATCAAATAATTCCACTTCGGGCATCAGCGGAATTGAAAACGAAAATTTGGGTGGCTCTTTGGAGAGAATTTCATTCAATGAACCAGGCCCGAACGGTTTGATTTGCGCTTCATCAATGACCTGTGGGTAAACTTCGTTGACCAGTGACTCAAGTGCTTCTTCCAGAATGACTTCTTCACCGAAGTGCCGCAATAGCACCGAATATGGCGCTTTTCCAGGTCGGAACCCGGGAATTTTGGCTTGTTTAGAAATAGCACGGACAGCGCGGTGTTTGTGTTTTTCCAGAAGTTCCTGGTCCAATTCAACAACAACTGTCATCTGGTGGTCGGCTTGTAATTGGGTTTCGATTTTCAAGGTCATATCCTCACATTTGTTTAAAAATTGCATTTGTTTTTGTGGGGAAGGAGGGGCTCGAACCCTCACGCCTGATCGGCACGTGATCCTAAGTCACGCCTGTCTGCCAATTCCAGCACTTCCCCGCGACCTTCCATTATAAAGCAGGCACCATAAAAGCGCAAACAAAAAATTTGCTTGTTTCTGCATTTCCAAAAAAAATGTATAGATTGGCAGATATCCAGATAACGATACCTGGATTGACTTCAATGTATAATGATGTGAGGTTGATTGCGGCAAAGGATGATAGATGGCATTATCGAATGGCATGATGTTAAAGGAGCGGTACCGCATCGAGAGCGTTCTTGGGCAAGGTGGAATGGGGGCTGTTTACCAGGCCTATGATGAGTTACTGGGCATTCCTGTTGCCGTCAAGGAAAACTTATTTTTATCCGGTGAATACACACGCCAATTTGAACAAGAGACAAAAATATTGGCGTCTGTAAAGCACCATTCACTTCCCAGAGTGGTTGACTTCTGCTGTGTTCCAGGGCAAGGCCAATATCTTGTTATGGATTATATAGCGGGAGATGATTTGCGCGATCTAATCAAAAAATGGGGGAAATTGGATCAGCAGGATGTCATCCTGATCGGTTACCATATTTGTGACGCATTGGAATATTTGCATCAGCAAGTACCACCCGTGGTTCATCGTGACATAAAACCGGGTAATATAAAGGTAACAAGTGATCACAGGGTATACCTGGTCGATTTTGGGCTCGCGAAACAGGTAGAAAATCCACAACAGTTGACGATCACCGGTGCTAGGGCGATGACACCGGGATATTCACCACCAGAACAGTATGGAACCGCGAGAACTGACGCCCGATCAGACATCTATTCATTGGGCGCGACGCTATTTCATGCCTTAACAGGTTCTGTGCCTGATGATGCATTGGATCGAATCACAAACAAGGGATTGCGCAGCCTCCATTGGGAGAATCAACATGGTATCGACAGTGAGTTGATCAATGTGATCAACAGGTCACTGGCAATTGAGCCAGATGATCGTTTTCAGACAGCGGCGGAATTTAAGCGCGCCTTGCTTTCTGTGAGCGGACTGGAGAACGTTTCTGAACAAGCCCGAGCCCTCTCATTTTTTCGGTGCCTACCGGAAAGTACACCTGCCCAATCTACGCAATCGGAAAGTGAAGCTAGTTATTTGCCAAAGCAAAAACGACATTCGGTACTACCTGCCGACGGCAAGAAAGGTCGCCCACTTCGCCATACCATCTTCATTTCAGCGATAATCCTTGCTGCTATTGTGGGGCTATTTTCCCTAAACACGAGCTTATCAAACCAAGTGCGATCATTGCTTGGGATTGAGATGAATGACTCACTTGTACAGCTTGGTCCGACACAAATTCCCACAAAAACTGTAACGCACGAAGTGACAGAACTACCTGCGGCATCAGTTTCAAAACAATCTGTCGCCACCCAAATGCCAACTCCCTCACTCACAACACCGAGCAGAACTCCCACGTCTGAGAGGAGTGCATTGGCACCTCAACCAACCCGATCACCAACACAAAGGCCAGCCCAGCCCTCACTGACCCCACCTCCAGAGGTTTTGTTGCCAACAGAAGACTCTGGTAATTTCCTGGCTGAAGATTATCCAATTGTTTTTGCGTCAAATCGGAGCGGTACGATGCAGTTATGGCTGATGGACCAAACCGGGGAAACCCAACTGCGTTTGACCGACATGCCAGAGGGGGCCTGTCAACCAGATTGGTCACCCGATGGAACACAAATTATATTTGTTTCTCCATGCAGAAGTGTTCAAGAATATTATGAAGATTCGCTATTATATGTGTATGATTTTTTGGATGAAAGCATAATTCCATTGATCGGCAAAGAGAATTCCGAGGTTCGAACCGGCAATTTTGAACCTGCCTGGTCGCCTGATGGTAAGAGTGTAGTATTTACATCGGTCCATACTGGTATTCCCCATATTTTCCTGTATCAAATTGAAAACCGAGATGTTATAGAATTATCAAATAGCCCTTTGGAAGACAGATATCCATCGTGGCATCCTGATGGCCAGCGGATTATTTTCAGCAGGTTTCGTGTGAATTGGGTGATCTGGGAAATAAACATCGACGGGAATGGCTTGAATCAGGTATCTCTGAGTGGGAATGTAAATAATGTGCAGCCTGTATGGGCTCCTGATGGTAAATATGTTCTTTTTTCGCAAAGCAATGAATCCAGGGTGCCCTGGTTGGTTAAGTTGTTTACAGGAAATTTTGGAAGTACACTGGAAAATAACCTGTATGCACAAGGAAGTGAATTTATAATTCCAATTCTGGGTCCAAAATTTTCCCAGAACGGTGATATGATCATTTTCGAGAGCTGGCCGGATGGTACCAACCGTGATATTTATACGATGAAAGTGGATGGAAGCGACCTTGTTCGACTTACCACCAGTATTTATTATGATATTGATCCTGATTGGCGCTGAAGAAGGAGAACTTCAATGACTTTAAAAGTTGGTGATTTACTGCACAACCGTTACCAAATCGAATCAATCCTGGCGCAAGGTGGTATGGGAGCGATCTACCGGGCGACGGATGTATCGTTGGGCATTACTGTTGCGGTCAAAGAGAACCTGTATGCAGCAGATGAATCCTCACGCCAGTTCCAGGCGGAAGCAAGAATCCTTGCGAATATGCGCCATTCCAACCTGCCACGCGTGACTGACCATTTTGTGATTCAAGACCAGGGGCAATATCTGGTGATGGACTATATCGGGGGCAAGGACTTAAAAGAAATCATCGTTGAGCGCGGAGCGATTACTGAACAAGAAGCGCTCGAAATCGCAAAATCGACCTGTCAGGCATTAATGTACCTGCACTCATTGACACCACCAATCATCCATCGTGATATCAAACCGGGAAATATTAAAATTACTGAAGCGAACGAGATCATCCTGGTTGATTTTGGTCTTGCAAAACAGGCGGCAGCCGGTGAGGTAACGATGACCGGGGCTCAGGCATTGACACCTGGATTTGCACCGCCGGAGCAATATGGTCAGGGAACAGATCATCGATCAGACATTTATTCATTAGGAGCCACGCTTTATGCAGCTGTGACTGTCGACTCACCACCCGATGGCTTGACGCGTGCTGTGACCCCCAACATGATAATGGATATTCGGAGCAAGAATCCGCAAATTTCACAAGGACTTGAGCAAATCATACAAACTGCGATGGCTATTTCGCCCACAGACCGTTACCAATCCGCAGCGGAAATGTATACGGCATTGATTTCTTTAGAAGCATCGAGTAAAGAACCGACATCTGAATTCGCCCAACCTGAATCACAGCAAAAGCCCAACACATCCATGGACCGGACAGTTGTCGCCGGCGTTTCAGGCTTAAATGAGCGAATGGATGAAGTTTTACCAAGATCTAAACATGGGCGGAGAAAATGGTATTTCGTTGGTGGAGGCGGAATTCTTGTGGTTTTCATAGTATTGATTATGGTATTTTTACTATCTGGCAAGGATGGTGAAAGTAACCAGGCACTCGAGCCCAGTTTAACATCAGCAGAATTAATGGGATATGAAGAGGAGTCGGTCGGGACACCAACGACATCTGTTGATCCCACGGCTGACGATTCTGGCGAAACAGACGAACAGGACGACTTCCCGACGTCAACCCCGGAACCCGATATCGCTGCAACAGTTACCGAGGAACCTGCGCCTACCTTCACGCTGGAGGTCACACAAACCCCAGTTGGCGGTGGAAGGGGGACAATTGCCTTCGCCTCTGATCGAAATGGGGCTATTCCACAGATTTATTTAATAGATTTGGCAACAAGAGAAATCACTCAACTGACGTTTATCACTGGAGGAGCATGTCAACCGGATTGGTCTCCAGATGCCAGTCAAATTGTGTTCACCTCTCCCTGTGAACGGGAACAGGTGGATTACAAAGGTGCAAGACTCTTTATTATGAATATCGATGGAAGCGGGATGCTGCCATTGAACACAGTTCCCGGCGGTGATTATGATCCTGCATGGAATCCTGTCGATCCGAATATCATTGCATTTACTTCATATCGCAATAACAATCGGCCACATTTGTATATTTACAATCTTGTGGAAAAAACCGTTACTGAACTGAGCCCAATTAATGCTTATGACCGCGCACCCGTTTGGTCACCAGATGGCACATCACTCGCTTTCCAAAGTGTCTTCAATGGTGTCAACCAGGTATATTCAATGGGCGTCGAGGACCTAAAGCGTAAAGAAATATCCAAATCGGCGTTGGAAAGCACAGGGCCGGCATGGTCTAACGATGGCTCGTTAATTTATTTTTCGCAGGGAAACAGCTTGCCCGTTTTGGTGGGCAAACAGGTGAACAATTTAACAGCGTCCGATTTTATTTTGAGCGAACCGAACCCCATTTGGGGATTGGATTTCTCACCTGATGATTTCTGGGTCACATTTACGGGGTTAGGTGAAGGTACCAATCGCGACATATTTTTGATGCTGGCAAATGGAGGATTATTGGAACCATTGACGTCAGATGAATGGTATGATTTCGATGTGAAGTGGCAACCATAAGTCACTACTGAGAAAAGGCAAATCAGAACCCGGCATTCAGTTAAGACCCCATCAGAGATTGACGGGTTTGTTTCCATCCTTTTTTACGTAAAATTGCCAGGAAAGCAGGCAGAATGTTTGTATACAGTTGATACATTAATCGTTTGATGGGCAAGTCCCATGCGCCAATTGTCCTGATGGTTTGTCCTCCCAAACCCAGCTTATAGCGAAACACACCCCACATACTGTCCATTTCTGAAAATGTAAAGGGGGCTCCCCAGAGATCATAGGTGGAGCACCCTTTTTCACGAGCGGTTTGAATGGCAGCCCATTGGAGTAAATATGTTGGCATCATGTTTCGATGGATATCACGGGACATACCATATACATACCATGCCGTATTGCCGAAATGGAATAACATTAATCCTGCGACGTCCTGGCCGGTTACAGACGCAATCAGGGGGGTTAACTGACCTGATGCATAAAAAGTGTTCCAAACATTAAAATAGTACTCTCTGGGTCTGATAACGAACCCATCCCGTATTGATGTTTCAGCATACATTCTGTACAGGGTTTCAAAGTCAGCCTGGGTGCCGATTCTGATATTAACTCCCTTTTTTTCTGCCAAACGGATGTTATATCTTGTTTTTTGCTTCATTCGAGCCAGAATTTCTTCTTCGCCAAGAGTGAGATCGAGGATGACAGTGTTTTGAAATTGAACTTGTTCTTTTGAATACATCCATCCTGCTTGTTGCAGCATCTTCATTACTGCAATGCCTGATAGATCCTCCTTCGTGTTTTCCTCATCAGGTATGCCTGTGCCAACAACGACCTCCGGATCTATCTTTACAAAGATCGCTTGATGTTGCAGTCCAATTCGCCGAATATCCTGCATAACAAGGTCCCGTAATTCGGTATCATCCCAATTCAGAAGAGGTCCGCGAGGCAGATAGAGGATGGAGAAAGGCAGTTTCCATCCCCGAAGATAAATGGATTTCTTTAAAATCAATGCTGCGGCCACGACATTGTCAAATGTGTCCACCCACCTGGCGAGTATCGTTGTCCAGCCTGTTGATCGCTTCACATTGGCCCATTGTGTTGTTTGCAAAAAATGTGGGTTCTGGAAGGACAGCAACAGCGTGTTCCAATCCTGAAGTTGGGTGAGTTCTGTGATGGATAATCTAATCATGATTGTTTTTCGTTACCCGGCGGTAAAGCTTATACATCAAGGGCTGGTAAACTCTGTCGAATGCGCCGACACTGCGTTTAATTTTTCCACCAAAACCGCGTTTGAAGCGATACACTCCCCACAAACCATCTGAGCGAGCCGTGAAGGAATTTTCTAACTCCTCCTCCTCAGCATCAGGGATTCCCCAAAAGTCATATTCTATGCAGCCCTTTGAGGCAGCCCAGCGCATTGCCTCGAATTGTAGTAGATATGTTGGCATTCGATGCCGCTCGTCATCAGAAGATGCTCCGTAAAAGTACCAGGCCCTTTTCCCCGAGTAGAACACCATGATCGCTGCAAGAACGGTTTTCTGAAAGGACGCTTGCAGAATTACACAATGTTGGGGGGCCATTATGGCATGAACCATTCGGTAATACTCATAACTATGAACACCAAATTCATTCCGGGTACCAGTGATTTCCATTAATCGTTGAAACGACTCAATATCGTTGGTTTCCTGTATTGTTATGTCTTTTTTTTCTGCAAGTCTGATGTTGTACCTGGTTTTTTGTTTCATTTGTGATAACCAGGATTCTGGTGAACCAGTCAGGTCGATGATCATTGTTCTTCTCGGCTGAATGGGCGAGGCCGGGATTGCGTGGTTACCAAAAACCGCCAGTAAGTCTGAGCTTGTGGTGTTAGATTCCCAGAGGTCTGGTTCGATTTTCACAAATATGGCATGTTTCTGGCGGCACAGAGCGTCGAGTTGAGGCCATAATCGCGGCCATTCGTTTACAGGTCCAACCGGACCTTTGGGCACATACCCAATTGAGATGCCAAACGGCAGTGTTCGAAACAAAATCGAAGCACCGACATTGTGGTCGATAATTTTTTCATTTTGCCATCCAAAATTGGCCTTAAACCTGCCCCATTCCGTTGATTGGAGCAGGTGATGATCAGGATACTTCTGAAGGAATGAATGCCATTGTGCTTCGATGTTATTCGTTAATTGAGTAGTCATTTCCGTTTTCCAAACGATGAATTTTCGCATCAGGAATGGCAGTTTCCAGCATATTGATGATTTCCTCAGAACGCCCTTCAGCAACAAGGGTCTCTAGATGAGTTATCACTGATCGCAGCTCTCCGTTTTTTAGGTTTTTCTGGTTGTCAAGACGATATATATCTGGATGGGGGGTCGGTTTGAAGATGTGACCTTCATCCCAAAGATCTTCGCTGAGTTTATCACCAGGACGAATCCCGGTGAACACGATTTCAATATCGCGTCCCGGTTCCAATCCTGAGAGACGAATTAAGTCCTCTGCCAGATCGAGAATCCGAATCTGTTCACCCATGTTCAGAACAAAAATATCTGCACGCTCTCCAAATGTCACGGATTGTAAAACGAGGTACACTGCTTCAGGTATCGTCATAAAAAAGCGCTTCATGTCAGGATGGGTGATCGTGACAGGGCCGCCACGAGCGATTTGTTGTTTGAAGATCGGAACGACGCTCCCCCGGCTGCCAAGTACATTACCAAACCGAACAATTGAGTAATCACCAAGTGCGTGTTGTGCTTCATCCAACACAACCATTTCTGCCATTCGCTTTGATGCGCCCATGATATTAATCGGATGTATTGCTTTATCGGTTGAGATCATCACCAGTCGTTTTACATGATGATTTGATGCCAGCCGCACAACGTTCTGCGTGCCAATGACATTGTTGGTGATAGCCTCCACCACATTGTATTCCATCAGCGGAACATGCTTGTGAGCGGCTGCGTGGAAAACAATGTCTGGCTTGGTTGTCTCGAAAATCGTGGCTAATCGTTTGTAATCCCTGATATCTACAATGATGGGCACTGTTTTGATGGATGGAAAATTCTCTTTCAGTTCCTGGTGAATTTCAAAGATAGAATTCTCGCCATGGCCAAGCAAGTAAAGTATACCCGGTTTTCGACGAGCGATTTGCCTGCACAACTCGCTGCCAATAGATCCACCAGCTCCAGTAACAAGGATCACCTTTGACTGAAGGAGTTCACGGATTTTGTCATCATTCAACCGGGTTGGTTTCCGCCGGAGGAGGTCGGTAATTTCAACATCTCTTAATCGGCTAATCCCTACTTTTCCTTCGATCAATTCATAAATTCCAGGGATCGTTCTAAAGGGGACATCATGTTTGTGGCAGGCCGCTGCCACAAGACGAGCAACCCGACCGGGCGCGGAGGGAATTGCAATAATCACCTCGTCAATTTTCATCTGGTCGAGAATTTTGTCAATTTCTGTTACCGTTCCAATAACTCTGACATCATTGATGACAAGGTTGTTTTTCGTTGGGTCGTCATCGAGAAAACCCACCGGGCTGAGATTGAGATAGGGTGATTTGTTTAACTCCCGTACAACCATAGCGCCAGCATCACCAGCGCCAACAATTAAGACTTGTTTTGGGATTACGAAAGATTGACTCATTTTCTGCGACAATCGACGTTCAAGTAAAACGCGGAGCATTAAGCGAATGCCGCCTGCGAAAATCAGGCTTAGAATCCAGTCAATGATAAGAACGGAGCGTGGAAAAGCTCGGAAAACATCCAAAAAGAAAAGCGACATCATCACTGTGCTGGTGACCAATGACCCGGCTGAAACCGAAGTGATGATCAGTTTTAACTCCTTAACCCCTGCGTATAGCCAAATTCGCCGATACACTCCAAACAAATATGAGATCACAGGTTTGATTACCAGGGCAGTAACTAAAAACCATATCATGCTGACCCGGTACACTTGAAAAGCGGTGAGAAATTCTAAACGGAGAATGTAGCTCAGGATGATGGAAAGACTGATCAATAACAAATCAGCGGCAAAAAAGAATGCATTCCGAATGTGTTTTCTTTTTGGCATGGCACTATCTTCCGCGAAAACCAAGCACCTGGCTGGCTGTTCTTACCATGATATGAAAGTCGAAAATGATGGAACGGTGCTTAATGTAGTACAAATCATACTCCAGCTTTTCGATTGTCTCCTCGATGGTTGCTGCATACGGTTGGTGAATTTGCGCCCAACCTGTTAATCCGGGTTTGACCATCAACCGGGATCGGTAGAAAGGTATGTGTTCGGAAAACATCTCAACCAGACTGGTAATTTCGGCGCGAGGGCCAACGACTGACATATCACTTTTAAGGATATTCAGCACCTGCGGTAGTTCATCGATATGGCTTTTACGCAGGATTTTTCCTATTCGGGTAATCCTCGCATCATTTTTTTGGGTGGGGGTGACAGAGCCTACCCCAGGATCGTGAACCATGGTTCTATATTTTAAAATCGTATAGGGTTTTCCATTCTTCCCGATACGTTCCTGCCTTAAGAATATTGGTCCATGAGAATCAACTTTGATGAAGGCGGCAATGAATGGATATGTGGCGGCCAAAGCAAGCAGACCAATGGCGGACACTATAATATCGATAAAGCGCTTGATAAGGATATAACTCTCTGAAACATGAGCTTGGTCAAAAAAAGTCCTCAGCAGCCATTCGGATTTTAAATACCTTACGGGGATTCGACCTGTGAGGTCTTCGTAAGCAATCGGCATTGTTGTTACTTCGATTCCTTTTTCTTCCGCATTAATTAAGCTTTGCAAAATTTCGGGGCGTATGTTATCGGAGATTGCGGAAATGATATCTGTTACATCAAACTGATGGATGATCCGGTCCAGGTCCAGGCATTTCCCCAGCACCTGGAATCCATGTAACTCCATATTCTGTTTGTCAAGATCGTCATCCAGAAGTCCTACAAGGACAAATGGCTTGGGGGTGATTGATTGAATCGTATCAACCAATGCCTGACCGGCTTTTCCTGCACCGACGATGATCACCCTGCGCATAAAAATTGGTGTGGTAAAGAGTTTAATGTATATGTAGCGCCAACAAAAATTGAACAGTGCACACAATGGTATGAATAAAGCGATGGCAATTCTTGGTAATGGTGTATTTGGGTCAGTGGTGAAGTAAACGATCAAGTACAAACCAAAACCAATGGCCGCTGCAAGACTAATGGCAAGCAAAGTTTCTTTTCGTCTGCTGGCTCTTCGTGTGTCATATAACTCAAAGATCAGAACCAACCAAATCAATGGAAGTAAAAAAAACCATTCAGGTGTTTTCGCTTGCAGGAATTCAAGTGAAAAATCCAGCCAGGCATCGAACAGGGACCATAAGTAGATTGAAATAAACAGCGCGATGTATGCCGCAACAATGTCACCGAATAGTAATAATGCTACCCTTTCCCTCGATCGTAAACGCCATATCGGTTGTTGTTTTTCAATGTTTTGCTTCATTGCGTTTATGGTCCTTGGTAAAAAGCGTCTTCAGCAATCCCCACAGGAATGCTGATCCCCATGAAAAGTGCATGGTCATTATTGATAGTATCATGGCAAACCATACTTTAATGGGAATTCGTCGGGTGATTGCGGTTTTGAATGTCAGGCCTGTGATTACCAGAATATAAAGAGCCATTTCTGCCACAAACAACGGCCAATATCGTGCATTCAGGAGTGAGGCCAATATCAATGCAGAAATACTGAGGATAAATACTGGCGGAGCGGCTTGGCGAAGCCGTATCGTGTCGGGATATTTTTTTAACATATGAAGCTTCCAATAGCCGTAACGGCAATATTGTTTGCTCAATGATTTCAGATTGGTTCTCGCAAAATACGTTGTTACAATCTCTGGATCCAGCAAGATGCGTCCCCCCGCTTTGCGAATTCGTGCATTCAGTTCATAATCTTCGTTACTGGCAAGGTTTTCATCATATCCCCCCATTGCGACCAAAAGCTCTCTGCGATAAGAGCCGAATGGGACTGTATCGACAAACACCGGAGATTGTGGTTTGACCCGGTATAATGCATCACCTACGCCAACCGGGTGTTGGGCTGCCAACGCTATCCCCGCAGCCATCACCGAATCATCACCAGGCATAACCAGCCAAATACCGCCCACATTTTCTGCTTTCTCATCTCGCAGAGCTGCAACACATCGTTCAACATAGTCTTGTTTGGGGATGGAGTGTGCGTCCATACGTATGATGAAATCACCAGATGCTTGTTTGATCGCCAGATTCAATGCAACGGGAATGTGCCTGAGGGGATTATTGACCACCTGAAGGTGCAAGCGTTGTACATTTTCGTATTTAAACCGATCAATTTCGGCCCTTGTTTGATCTGTTGACATCCCATCCGCAATCACAACTTCCATCTCTTCTAGCGGGTAGGTCTGGCGACACAAAGCTTGAAGAAGCGGGTATATCCGCTTTTCTTCATTCAGGCAAGGGATGATGATAGAAACAGCAGGCAAAGTTAACTCAACGCAATTGCTTCGATCTCAACAGCAGCGCCACGTGGCAAGGCGGCAACCTGGAAAGCTGACCTTGCGGGGGGATCTACTGGAAAGAAGTCTGCATAAACCTCATTCATCTGTTGAAATTCGGAAATGTCAGAGAGGAAAACGGTCACTTTCACCACTTTCGCCAGGTTAGATCCCGCGGTTTCCAAAATGGCCCCGAGATTTGTTAACGCTTGCCTTGTTTGTGCTTTAATGCCACCCTGAACAAGATTCCCAGACTTTGGATCCACTCCTAATTGCCCGGCTGTAAAAATGAAAGTGCCTGCATTGATGCCACTGGAATAGGGTCCTATTGCTGCCGGAGCGGTGTCGCAAATTATCACTTTTTTTTCGGCTGCCATTATTGCTCATCCTTTGATATTAAGAGGTGTTATTGGGCTTGAAAAATTATAACATTGAATAATGCTATAATGTGTGAACGATTTTGAGGCTTCTTTACATTATAGATATGTTATTGGGTTACCATGGACTTGAATCTTGATATTCATACTACCGTTGTGCTTTTTATCGGGTTGTTGATTGTCCTTGGTATTTTCTTAATTTGGCGGGGTGGCAAAATTATTCAATATGGAGCAACAGTAACTTACGGTGAGAAGAGACGGTCATTCATTCAACGGGGCTGGCTTTCGGTACTATGGGCTTTGTTGGTTGTGATGATTGCTTTAGCAGCGAGTCAATATGCCGAACCAATCATTTATACTTTTTACATTCCATCTCCTACAATCACCCTGACACCTACCATCACACAAACGCCGACGTTAACCCTTACGCCGACACTGACACTTACGCCCACATTAACATTGACGCTTGCCATCAGTCCAACACCAGAAGTTCCTGCAAATATTCTGTCAGAATTTCGAGCAGAACGTACCCCCAACCCTGATGCAGTCTTCAGTCCGCTGTCTTTCTCATTGGAGATGGATGAAAATTTACAGTCGGTCGCTCCGAAAACTACGTTTGCCCCAGGTTTTGATGAGATTTTTGCAACGTTCAGCTTTGATTCCATGACACCAGGATCACAATGGACGGCGATATGGGTCAGCCCAAGCCAGGATATTATTTGTTATGAAACCCTCGTATGGGAGGAATTCACTGGCGGGTACGGGTTCACGCAATGCCAATTGCCTGCACAGGATTGGGTCACTGGCGAGTACGATGTGCAAATATTCCTGGGAACCCGCTGGATTACATCAGGAAAATTTCTTGTGGAAGAGGGAGATGATTCTGAGGGTCAATAAACTTGCTGGGCTTCGACTTTTGATAATTGCATCTTATTTAACTCAATTGCCACAAGAGAAGCAATTACGGCATTGTTTTTCAACAACGCCAGGTTGGTGTGCATCGACAAGCCGTTGCTTAATTGATTGATCCGCTCAAGTAAATAGGGCGTCATTGACGCACCTCTAATGCCGTTCTGCTCTGCTTCTTCAACAGCTGTATTTATCCATCCTTCCACAACATTCTGCGGCAAATCAGCATCATCAGGAGGGGGGATTACCAACAGGATAGCATTGGAAAGCCCATACTGCCATTGTTTCATTGCAATTGTGGCAACTTCAATTGGAGTATTCACAATCCAATCCACTGGCAAACCACTTTGGCGAGAGTAAAAAGCAGGAAACTCGGAGGTCTGATAACCGATTACGGGCACGCCATATGTCTCCAGAACTTCGAGGGTTCCCGGCAGGTCCAATATTGACTTCGCGCCGGCACAAGCAACCACCATGGGTATGTCGCGCAATGCCTCCAGGTCTGCTGAAACATCCATCGGTGCGTGGCGGTGAACGCCACCAATTCCGCCAGTGGCGAATACCTGGATACCTGCCAGGCTGGCTGCCATCATGGTTCCGCAGACCGTTGTCCCACCGTTGAGCCTGTTGGCAGAGGCGATCCCAAAATCACGACGGCTGATCTTCCTAACAGGGGTTTCTGGGTTACCGAGCCATGCCAAATCGTCAGTTCCCATACCAATTGTCAACTCGCCATTGATAAATGCGGTGGTGGCAGGAACGGCGTTATTCTGCTTAACGATTGCCTCCATCTCTTTCGCCAACTCGACATTCTGCGGGAATGGCAAACCGTGTGTTAACACTGCTGTTTCCAGCGCAACGATTGGTTGATGCATCTGTTGGGCAAATTGAACTGACTGAGATACCTTATATATCTGCATCATATCGAACGTCCTTTCAGGAGAAGGGTTTGGTTTAAACCTGCATGAAGTACAATATTCAAATGGAGTAAAAATTTTATGGTACACAAAATTGAGCTGCATTGCCACACTAGCATTTCAAACGATAGTTTAACCAGTTTTTCTAATTTTGAGAGTTTCTTGCGCAGCAACCCTGAAACAATTATAGCAATTACTGATCACAACTCAATCAAAGCGGCGGAATTTTTTAAAAAAATGTTCCCAGAAAGAATCATTGTCGGCGAAGAAATTGAGGTCACTTCAATGGGAAAATTTGTCGGTGAAATTATCGGTTACTTCCTACAGGAGGAGGTGCCGGGCGGAAAAGACGTGGAATGGGTCGTTGGCCAGTTAAAGCGACAGAAAGCATATATCAGTATCCCTCATCCATGCGATACAATGCGGACCCGTTGGACAACTCACCTGCTCAAGGAAATCATGCCCCATGTTGACGGGATCGAAGTTTTTAACAGCCGTTGCTGGAAACCAGTGCACAACCGGTGCGCAATGGACCTGGCGAAGCAATTTGGTAAAGATCAACTGGTGGGATCTGACGCCCATAGCGTTGGGGAGATTGGAAAATCATACCACCTTTGGGATGACTTCGAATGTGATCATATCAGCTTGCCTGAGACATTCCGCAAGGTAATTGGGAAAGCTCAACATGTTACAGTAAGATCACCTTTTTGGGTGCATGCTCTGTCACGTTATGCTGTTTTACGGCACCATTCATCGAATCCTTGACATCCGGGCAACTTTTGTTAAACTAAACAGACAGAGGGCCGGTGGCGGAATTGGCAAACGCATCAGACTTAAAATCTGACGGTGGTAGCACCTTGTGGGTTCGAGTCCCACCCGGCCTATCTGGATTGCCTTCAGCAATGATCTGCCAAGATTGGTGAACCTCCACACAAATGGCTAGCGGGGAAAGAAATCGGTTTGGCTCAATGAAAGAATTTTTCGCCTGGTTGGGATGTTCCAATAGAACCATGTTGTCATGCAATAAAATTGTTTATACTTGGTAATGATATTTGGAAATATGGGAACTGGAGGCTAATATGGGAGAAACAATCAATGTGATCGCCATTGACATGGGGGCAGAGAGCGGACGGGCGATCGTTGGTCAATATTCGCAGGGGAAATTGTCCATTGAAGAGGTGCATCGATATCCAAATATCTCTGTCCGTTTGCCTGATGGCCTGCATTGGGACTTACCATATCTATTCAACCAGTTAAAGATCGGCATACGGAATGCAGTGGCGAAATTGGACCAGCTTCCAGTGAGTGTAGGACTAGACACGTGGGGTGTTGATCACGGATTATTGGACCAAAACGGGAGTTTGACCTTCCTGCCTTTCCATTACCGCGATAATCGGACGGATGGAATAATGGAGGAGGTATTTGATCTTGTACCCAGGTCAAGAATTTACCAAAACACAGGTTTACAATTTTTACAATTTAATACGTTGTATCAATTGATGGCGTTGAAAAAATGCAATTCACCTGCTCTTCAGTCAGCTGTCCATTTTTTAACAATCCCTGACCTGTTAAACTACTGGCTCACGGGCAAGAAGGTTTGCGAATTTTCCATTGCTACAACGACCCAATGTTATGACCCAATTAAAAATGACTGGGCTCGGGAATTGCTTTTGGAATTGGGTATTCCCGTTCATATATTTCCAGAAATTGTGCCAGCCTGTTCGCTACTTGGTGATTTATTGCCATATATTGCGGAAGAAACAGGCGCTTTTGGTCTGAAAGTGATTGCGCCAGCCTGCCATGATACAGGAAGCGCCGTGCTTTCTGTACCCGCTGAAGAGAGTGGGGTTGCCTTTCTCAGTTCTGGTACATGGTCCTTGATTGGTATGGAGGTTGATAAACCCATCATTACTGATCAATCATTGGCTATGAATTTTACTAACGAAGGCTGTGTAGGAGGGCATTTCCGGTTTTTGAAAAACATTACCGGCTTATGGATTGTCCAGGAATGCAGGCGGTATTGGGCAACCCACGGTGAGGAAATTAATTACACAGACCTAACACGTATGGCTGAAGAAGCTGCACCCTCCATTGCTTTTATTGACACGGATTACCAGGAATTTTTGAAGCCGGGTGATATGCCCATTAAAGTTCAAAAATTCTGCCGAGAAACAGGACAGAAAGTACCTGAGACCAAAGGGGAAATCGTTCGAATCATTCTGGAAAGTCTTGCATTAAAGTACAAAGAAGAATTTACCAACATCGAGCAGATGGCAGGAAATCGAATCGAAACAATGCACATCGTGGGTGGTGGAACCCAGAATTTGTTGCTTAATCAATTTACAGCCAATGCATTAAACCGAAAGGTAATTACCGGTCCGGTGGAAGCTACAGCAATTGGTAATATTTTAGGACAGTTGATGGCATTGGGGGTTCTATCATCGACAGATGAAGCCCGAGAAGTTGTTCGGAATTCCTTTGATACTCAAGTTTATACTCCCTCTAACATTTCTGGATGGGAAGCATCCTATGAAAGGTATCTGTCCATTCGAAAACTAGAATGAACCTGATCTTAATACCTGAATTGAGTGTGGGTTCATAAAAAAAGAAACGAACTGCCTAAGCGGTAGTTCGTTTCTTTGCTATTGCTGAAGATGATTGAGGCTCATAAACTCATGTCGTTTACCGATACAACGGGCCATACACAGCACATGCGCGGAAATCAGCCCCCTCGAGGTCTTTCGTACCGAAAGAAGACCAGGCTGATGGACGGAAAATTTGTTCAGATGGCAGGTTGTGCATATAAACCGGGATTCGCAGGATCGAGCATAATGTGATCAAGTCACCGCCGATATGTCCAAATGCGAGTGCCGCATGGTTGGCACCCCAGTTATTCATTACCGAATACACATCGTTGAATGGGTGCTCACCTGTTAGTCGGGGAACAAACCATGTCGTTGGCCAAGTAGGATCTGTACGTTGATCGAGTGTGCTGGCTACCTTATCAGGCAAGTCAATCGACCAACCTTCGGCAAATTGCAACACCGGCCCCAAACCCTTGACGATATTGGTACGGATAGCGGTGAGGGGCATACCTCCCCGGGTAAGAAAGTTCGATGAATAACCACCTCCCCGGAAATACTCCAGCGTGGCAGGTCGCCATTGGGTTGCCTGTAAACAAGCGTCTACGTCCTTATCAGCTATTTGCCAGAAAGGTTTCATCACAGGGTTGTCATTATTATCAGACATCTGCCCTGATCCATCGAGAGAGGCAGCCCCGGAATTCACCATGTGGATTAACCCATGTTGGGCAACTCCTCCCAATTGGTAACCAGTTACTCTTTTCACAGCGTCCGGACTCCAATATGTTCGCACATCCGCAAAAATGCTGGGTACATTGGTAAGAAGATAGGCGAACAACATGGATACCGCATTGAGAGTGTCATTTTCAGTTGCCATCACATACGGTGCACGAATTCCGTTCCAGTCAAAAGAGGAGCACAAGATGGCTTCCATGAAATCGCCATTGGGTAAATGGTCGGTCCATTGTCGTTGTCCCTGGAAACCGGCAGCGATTGCATTGTGTCCCAAAGATTCCTCGCCATAACCGATTTCAGCCAACCGATGGTTTCCGACCATCAAATCGCGGCCAATGAGGGTCATTTTTGTCACAAATTCCCAATTGCGATCCTTCTGCTCTCGTGTTTGTTGTTTGTCTGTGGGGTTATTATCCTTGCCTTCCTGGCAATTCTCTTTAACCCAAGCAATGGCAAGTTTGTATTCTTCCGGATCAAAAATTTCTTCATCGATTCGCCGTGTTATTTCTGACATATCAACGGATTCACACCGCATTCCCAAATAGTCTTCAAAAAAACCCTGATCAATGATTGAGCCGGCAATTCCCATGGAAACACTGCCAATCGACAGGTATGATTTTCCGCGCATAAAGGCTACAGCCAGGCCTGATTTGACAAATTGAAGAATTTTATTAGCCACATCTTTGGGTATGGTATCGTCATTGGCATCCTGAACATCATGCCCATAAATGCCAAAAGCAGGCAATCCTTTCTGGTTGTGCGCAGCGAGGACAGCTGCCAGATATACAGCGCCTGGCCGTTCGGTCCCGTTAAATCCCCAGACTGCTTTGGGAATTGACGGATCCAAATCCATTGTCTCTGACCCATAACACCAACACGGAGTAACAGTCAGGGATACACCGACGCCTTCCTTTCGGAATTGATCTGCAACAATGGCTGCTTCTGTCGCTCCACCGATGGTTGTATTGGCGATAACACACTGAACTTTGGTTCCATCAGGATACCGTAAATTCGATGTGATCAAATCGGCTGCCAATTTCGCCATATTCATGGTTTGCTTTTCCAGTGATTCGCGGACACCTTTACGGCGGCCATCTATTGTTGGGCGTATTCCGACTTTCGGCATTTCGCCTACCGGCCCAAAATTTTTGTATACCATAAAACCTCCTTCGGTTGTAATTATCCAAGTTTGATCTTCATCGACTTATTTTATGATTATACTTATCCAGACTATTGATCACCCATATCAATATGGCAACGATTCCATATTTTAAGATTAAATTATTCATATGAAAATGTCTCATGTTCCGAATTTAAAAAGTTCCGCTATAATCTAAGAAAATCAGGAGTGTGTTTATGAAACGGTCACAAATTAATCAGATCATAAAAACAGCCGACCAATTTATGCGAAAACATCAGTTTTACCTACCCCCATTTGCTTACTGGTCAGCCAATGAGTGGAAACAGAAAGGGCCTGAATGCGCCGAAATTGTTTCGAATGGATTGGGTTGGGACATTACTGATTTTGGTTCTGGTAATTTTGAGGCAACAGGATTGTTTTTGTTTACTCTTCGAAACGGGAGTCTGTCCACATCGCCTTCACTCACCGGAAAGCAATATGCAGAGAAGATAATGATTTCTGAGCCCGGGCAAAGAACACCGATGCATTTCCATTGGCACAAAACAGAAGATATAATTAATCGGGGGGGCGGAAAATTGGTGATTGAGCTTTACAATGCAACTCCTGATGGCTTATTGGATCAAACGAAGGTGCACGTCTCCATTGATGGGGTCGAGAAGTTGTTCGACGCGGGAGAGCAGATTGTTCTGCATCCCGGAGAAAGCATAACCCTGACACCGTTTCTGTATCATTCGTTCTGGGGATCTGAAGAGAGGGTATTAATTGGCGAGGTTTCGATGGTGAATGACGACGAAACAGATAACCGGTTTTTGGACCCGGTTGGCCGATTTCCTGTGATTGCCGAGGATGAAGCTCCATTATTCCTGCTTGTTTCTGATTATGCCAATTATTATCGTGGTTGAGCTGGTGGGAACATGAAGGCAATTGTCGCTGGTCATCTATGTCTTGATATTATCCCAGGGTTGAGCAGTGTTGACGGACAACAATTTTTCTCATTATTTCAACCTGGGCGCCTACTACAGGTGGATACTGCCTCCATTTCGACGGGTGGCGCAGCATCGAATACTGGCCTCGCTCTCTCAAAGCTTGGTATTGACACTTCCATTATCGCGAAAGTCGGCCAGGACCCTTTTGGGATCCTGGTGAAAGAGATCCTCGAAGAATATCATCAGGGCATTGGAGATGATCTGCTGATTGATCCGGCAGGCTCAACTTCGTATACAGTGATTATCAATCCAAAAGGGGTTGATCGAATTTTTCTTCATTCGCCAGGTGCTAACGACCATTTCACTGGCGATGAACTGGATTTTGGACGAATCGCAAATACCCAACTGTTCCATTTTGGATATCCCCAATTGATGCGACAGATGTATATAGAAAATGGCAGGAATCTGGCGCGGATGTTTCACGAAGTCAGAGATGCGGGTGTGGTTACCTCGCTGGATGTGACGTTTCCCGATCCATCCACGGAAATGGGGCAGGTACATTGGGAGACCATTCTTGGCAACGCGCTTGAATATGTCGATATTTTCTGCCCATCGATCGAAGAAATCCTTTTCATGCTGTTTCCCAGCCAATATGCTGATCTTGCTGCCAAAGGTGAAGTATTGGCGCAAGTATCCGCTGAGCTTCTGATGAATGTCAGCCAGAAATTAATCGAGTTTGGTGTTCAGGTTGTATTAATAAAATTGGGCGACCAGGGGTTGTTCCTGCGCACCGCAAACAGCATCAACAGGGAATCAAACATTGGCAAGCTGCTAACTGATCCTGCCAGGTGGTCGAACAAATATATATGGAGCCCTTGTTATCGGGTGCGGGTGGTTGGCACAACTGGGGCCGGAGATGCTGCCATTGCTGGTTTTCTGGCTGCAATTCTGCATGGCAAGGAACCAGAGGAAGCCGTCAACATCGCTGCTGCCGTAGGGGCCTGTAATGTAGAACAGGCTGATGCACTCAGTGGTGTTCGGGATTGGGATAGCACCCTCGGCAGAATTCGTTCTGGCTGGATGAAAAACGATGTATCGCATTTGCTTAACAATGATTGGGATTGGATAGAAGAATCGCAGGTGTGGCGTAAGTCGGTGGGGTAATGTTGGCAAGGAAACCAATGTCAATAATCCCAAAGGGAGCTTCCTTATGTGGGTGGCTTCAATACTCCAAACGGGAAAAAGTGGTGTACAATATCCATGAATTCTTGTTCTTGGAGGCGAATTGGCAAAGAAAACGATCCTGCTGGTTGATGACCACGAAGTAGTTCGACTTGGACTAAAAACGCTCCTGAATCACCAGGAAGAATTTGAGGTGATTGGAGAAGCCGGTTCGGCAAAGGAAGCGATTGAACAGGTTGACAGACATCAACCCGATATTGTGTTAATGGATATCAGGCTGCCAGGGATTTCCGGAATTGACGCCTGTGAGCAGATTGTCAGTAAACATCCCAGAATTCGAGTGATCATGCTCACTTCATACGCAGATGATGACATGTTGTTTTCAGCCATACGTGCCGGGGCTTCAGGATATGTCCTCAAGCAGATTGGGGGCGACGACCTCATTCGCTCACTGAAAGCTGTTGGGCGTGGAGAAGCCTCGCTTGACCCCGCTGTGACCCAGCGTGTGTTTCAGGAGGTGCGTCGGGCAGTGAAGGAAGAGGAATCAGCCGCTTTTGCGAATTTGAGCCAACAGGAACGGCATGTGCTTCAACTGGTGTCGGAAGGCAAAACAAATCGGGAAATTGCTAAGGCTTTGTACCTCGGAGAGGGAACAGTTCGGAATTATGTCAGCAGCATACTGTCCAAGCTGGGAGTCAGCAACCGGGCCGAGGCTGCTGCGTATGCTGTCGAGCACAATTTGAGGGAGTACCTGGAAAGTTAGGATTCCGGAAGCTGTTTTGGCTGAAGGCCGATTCGCACAAAAATTTCCTCTTGCTTTTGCCACATTTTTTCCTTCTCGTCAGGCAAAACATGGTCATACCCCATGAGATGAAGTATTCCATGTACCATGAGTACCATGGCTTCAGTATTGATTGAATGCCCTGCAGCAGCAGATTGTTCCACAACAACCGGATAGCATATGACGATATCACCCAGATAATTTCGTCCCGATTCAGGATTCATATAATCTTCTGTAAATGATAACACATCGGTTGTTTTATCGACTTCTCGATATGAAGCATTTAAATGCTGCATTTCTTCACTGCCAACAAAGATGATCGAAATTTCGGTTTGGCCGGGATTCCTATTAAGAAACCGTAATGCGGTTCGGGCTGCCCTTCGCAATCGCATCTTTTTTAGGCGGGTAAAAGATTTCTCTCGAGTAATAAAATGGATCATTCTGATGCCGCCCCGGTCGTCTCTTCCAATTTTGGGTATTTGATACGCAGATGCTGCATATTTTTCAAAGTCCGAACAAATGTGTCCTGAATGATCTCTATGTCGATCAACGAAAGGTGAGTAAAGCGCAATTGTTCCGCTTTTCTGGCGTGTTCAAATTGAGATTTTATCAGATCCCTCAAGCTATCTTCGTCCTGCGGTAACTCTGCCCTGAATCTTGCCTCACACCCATCAGCCATCATTACAATTGCTGTTTCTCGTGACATCGGGGCTGGGCCAGGATATTGGAATTCTTCTTTGGCTACCTGGCTGGGATAACCTGCTTCTTGAACCGCTTTCACATATTGGTATCGAGTGATCGTTGTCCCATGGTGTTCCAATATGAAGTTTTGAATTTGTTTGGGCAGGTGAAATTCCTTTGCAAGTTCTACTCCTTCGACAACATGATTTTGGATAACCTTGGAACTGTTGAGTGGCGATATCTGATCATGGGGATTATCCTGCCCAGGGATCTGATTCTCAATAAAATAATGGGGAGTCGCCATCTTACCAATATCATGGAATAACGCTCCAACACGGGTTAATAAGGCATCTGCACCGATAGCCTCAGCGGCTTGTTCTGCCAGGTTGGCAACCTGGAGGCTGTGTTGATATGTACCAGGGGCAATTCTCATCAGCTCCTGTAATAATGGATGATCTGGACGAGAAAGGTCCAGGAGTTCCAATGGTGTGATGATTCCCAACGCTCTGCCAAAGAAAAGGCGAAGGAGCAGCGCAAGGCTGCCTGAGGCGATCCCATTAAAAAATGCAGCAAATATAAGAGTGATGATGCCAATCCAATCTGAACTTGGATTGGGGAGGCGATATCCTACAATGAGACCTGTACCGGCAATGCCGATAAAGAAACCAGCACTTAGAAAGGATGAAATCCGGCGACCATTTCCGATGGAATACAAACCGACGAAGGTGGTGATCATGTAAAAAACCGTCAGCTCCAAATCGATGGGAAGGTTATAGGCGGCAAGTATTGATACAATGACGGTCGAGACCAGTGCAATGTTTACTGAGTAGATTCCGCTCAGAACAAGGCCAAATCCAGCCAGGGGAAAGAAATAGGGCAAAACGGTGTGGCCGGGAATCGTAATCCGGGCGATTATTAGATAGACCAAAAAGAAGGCTAATACCAGGAAATAGCCCAATGTCGTGTTGACCTGGGTATCCTCCAATGCGTTGAGGAACGCTAACAAACTGATGGATGAAACCAGAGATACGAGTACGGCAGCAATGATATCCCGTGTTGTATCCGATGTTTGCAGCAGGCTGTAGCTACTGAGTGCTTCCCATACGAGAGGGCTGATCACCTCACCGCTGTTGACAATGGTTTGTCCCGCAACATATGTTGTTGTTACATCAGGGACATTATCTCGAGCTGTTTGAAATGCACTCTCTGTTGCCTCTTCGTTGTATAAACTGTTGGCAGCGATTAATGGGGTCACCAATTTTGTAACAAGGCTTGCTAAATCTTCGTTGAGTTTAAAAGAGATCAGTCTAGGAACTTGAGATATAGCGTCCTGTGTTGTACCTTCCCGGATTGTGTTTCGCATCACCTGTTCCAACACAATCACCGATTCCTGTTGCAGTAATTGCCAATCAGCTGTCGGGAGGCTTAGCAGGATAACAATTTCATCATTGGTAAATATAATCTCTGGTACAACCAAAACATCCTGAACTTTTTGATCGGTGGATGCGAAATTGTCATTTCTGACCAGGTTAATGTAATTTAAAATGGTTTGCAGCCGCTCGATCTGCTGCCTGGCGATACTGGGATCGACAGGATAAAAAACCTGTTCGACTCCAGCAACCGCAATATCCTTTGCGTTTTCTGTCAGGATATCACTGATGTAAGTCAGTGTATATGGCGCATGGATATCTTCGCTGCTAACCTCTCCAATCCCCTTTTGCTCTGATGATCCATTCTGATAAATTGGGATCACCATGATTGCTGTTACTGCAAGCGTAAAAAAAAACGAGATCAGAATCCTGATCAGGGGAGGATGAGGTTTTCTTTGCATTGTTGCCTTAATATCTAGCATGGGAAATTACGGCAACAAATCCTGAACAATTTTGGATGCTTCAGCACTACTGGCTCGACCTTGTAAACGAGGAATCAATTCCTTCATCACAATTCCCATCTGCCGCTTCGATTCCGCCCCCACGTTATCAATGACTGTTTGAACCAATTGACGCAGCTCTTCTTCGGAGAATGGTTTTGGTAGGAAGGATTCAACAACCGATAGTTCCGCTTGATTGGATGCGACGATATCGAACCTATTGCCTTTATGTGCTTCATCTATGGCATCCTGGCGAATTTTGACTTCTTTGAAAAGGATATTGATGATCTCACCATCATCAAGTATTTTGCCAGAATCAATTTCTGCGTTCTTAATGTTTGAAAGGATCATGCGCACGGTCTGTTTCCGAACCGTATTACCGCTTTTCATTGACTCTTTTAATGCATTGGTCAATTCATCTCTTAAGTTCATAATACCTGGCCTTAGGATTTGTACTTAAATTCATGTATTGGATCACAGCAAGACGTCTATCTGATTGTAGCATAAACAACCTTGATTATCGGACAGTCAGAAAGTCTTTAATGCCGTCGAAAATCGTTTCACCTATACCAGGAACATTCATGATATCTTCGATGACAGAAAAGGGTCCATATTGGTCACGGTAGGAGATGACTGCCGCCGCTTTTTGAGGGCCGATCCCTGGTAAAGTTTCGAGTTCGGCTTGTGTGCAATAATTAATGTTGATTGGATACAGTTGCTCATTAATAGTTGGTAAGCGATCTGAATCGATGAGAATTGCGTTTTCATTCACGTGCGGGACATGGATCTGTTGCCCATCGTAGATAAAAGCGGCAGCATTGATCTGGGCGGTATCAGCATCTGCTGCAAAACCGCCTGCCAGATCGATGGCATCGTTGGCGCGGCTCATGGGTGGTAGTTCATACACACCAGGGAAGGTAACAGCACCAGAGACCTGGACAATCAGTGGCGCAGCTGTTGGTGTCGGGTTGATTAGGATTGGGTTGGGTTTCACATTCGCTGATAACAGCAATATTCCACCTGACAAAAACAAACCTAATAAAACACCCAGCACAACCTGGTTTTTGCCTGTATTCCTTTCAGCTTTTGATTGGGAAGTGTGATTTTCCATACCTGATATTGTAGTGGAAAATGGAGAAAAAGTAATAAGTACCGGACGACATTAGGACTTGTGAGAAGGTGAAAGCACGGTCTCCAGTTCCAACATCGCCTGGAATGCGGCGATAGCAACTTCAATGACCTCTTCATCGGGTTCCCTGGTTGTTAGCCGTTGAAGGGCTAAATTAGGTTTGATCATCCACCGGATGAATTGTGAATCCAAATGGTTGGATACCCACCTGGTGTACTCATAAGCAAGGCCGGCCACCAAAGGAATTAATACTATTCTTGTCAGGATGCGCCAGAGCATGGGAAGTGGACCAATCAAGGTAAACATGATTATGGAGATCAAGACCAACGTCAGCAAGAAAGAGGTGCCGCATCTGGGGTGTTCCAGTGAGAATTTTTTAACCTCCTTTGGTGTTAATTCTGCACCGCTCTCAAATGCATTGATTGTTTTGTGTTCAGCCCCATGATAAGCAAAGACACGCTGGATTTCATGCATCCGACCGATGCCCCATATATACCCGATCATCAAACAAAGTCGGATCAGTCCCTCCACAAGGTTTGAGAGCCAGGCTGTCAGTAAGAACCATTTTTCTGCCAAACCGCTTAGCAAGGCTGGCGCAACGAAAAATAGAGCAATAGCAAAGGTGAACGAGACGATCAATGATCCGTATAATTCAGGACCTTCTATCTTCTCTTCTTCGCCTGTTTGGATGTTGGCGGATGCTGTGAGATACTTCAAGCCCAGACCAAGGGCATCCCATAACAATATAAGACCCCGAAGGATCGGCAAGTCTCTGATTTTGCTGGTGTAGATGCCTTTGAGTTCTTCTTGTTCGATAACAATCTCTCCTTGTGGGGTTCGATATGCAGCGGCAAGTGCTTTCTTTCCACGCATTAATACACCTTCGATGAGAGCCTGTCCTCCATATGATGGGAGTTTTAATTGGTTTGTATTCATATCGATTTCTTTTCTACCGCTGATTTTCCATAAATATAAAAGAAGGCGATCACAGCGGCAATTCCTTTTTTCCATACCTCAAGATTCAATGTCTCGTTCGGTGCATGCATGTTATCTGTGGGAAGGGCAAATCCAGAGAGCACGGAATCCATTCCGAGAATGTTTTGCATTTCTGTAACGATCGGAATGCTTGCGCCTTCACGCTTAAAAACGGGGTCTGTTCCCCATGCTTCGGCCAAAGCAGCAGACATTGCCTGGGTCGCTGGATGGCTCGGGTCACAGTAAGCAGGATACCCACCTTTGTATGTTTTCAATTCCCATGTAACAGTGTCTGGGGCGTGTTCGGCGATAAATGATCGAAGCTGATCATCAATAATCGCGGGGGTCTGGTTGGGCACTGTACGCATTGAGAATTTTGCCATTGCCCAACTGGGAATGACGGTCTTTGCTCCTTTTCCTGTGAATCCAGAAAGCAAGCCGTGGATGTCGAGTGTGGGACGGGCAGTATTTTGTTCCACCCGGGAATAACCAGTTTCGCCCTTCAATTTGGGCACACCAGTCTGTTCCAACAGAACATCATCGGTCTGGGGCATAGCTCGTAAATGGATGCGATCGGATTCTGTTAATTCGACAACGTCATTATAGAAATCTGGCAGGCAAATCCGGGAGTTTTCATCTTTCATTGCGGAGAGTAATTTGCATAATACCATGGCCGGATTGTCGATAATTCCACCAAAGATTCCTGAATGCAGATCTGTTTTCGGCCCAAATATCGTAAGTTCATAGTAAGAAAGGCCGCGCAATGCATATGTAATCGTGGGAATATCGGGTGCAAGCATGCCTGCATCCAAATTTAGGACAATATCTGCCCTGAGCAATTCTCGATGGCACATCAAAAAATCATGGATTGATGGTGATCCGATTTCTTCTTCACCTTCATAGATAAACTTTACATTGACAGGCAGTGTTTGATCCACGGCCATGATCGATTCGATAGCTGCCAGCCCAGCCATAACTTGTCCTTTCATGTCAGTGACGCCTCTGGCGATTAGCATGTCTCCCGATAATACCGGCTTAAATGGTGAATCCGTATTCCAGAGCGAAACAGGGTCTTCCGGCTGCACGTCGTAGTGCCCATAAACCAGCACGGTAGGTAGCTTCGAGTCGATCATTTTCTCACCGTAAACGACTGGATGCATATTTGTGGGTATGATCTGCACGTTGGAACATTCCAAAAGTTCCAGTTTCGTAGCGAGCCACCGCGCAGCGTCAATCACCTGGCGTTTTCTTTCAGGATCTGTGGAAACAGATTGGATTGAAGTGAAACTAATCAGTGCTTGTGTAAACTGATCGTAATGACTACGTGCATAGTCGAGTGCTTTTTGATAAACTTGCATACCTCACCCCGTTTCCGGTTTGTGCTAGAATGAAAAAAAAACGTACGAGCCAATCACATATAATAGCGATTAGTATTATATGCGTTTGAAAATAAACGTTACGACATTATACTGAATTATTGCGTGGACTGCGAATACTGTTCCTAAGGAGTATATATGATCATCACCAATGGAAAGATCATCACCTGGGGAGAAGACATACTGGAAAAGAAAGCCATTCTGATCAGGAATGGCGTTATAACGCAAATCGAAGATCAAACCAAACTACTCGATCAGTTTCCAGAGGAGGATCTCCTTGATGCGAAAAGCCAGTTTGTGATGCCGGGGAATATTTGTGCTCACACTCATTTTTATGGCATTTTTTCACGCGGTATGGCAATTCCCGGCTGTCCGCCCAGGGATTTCCCAGAAATATTAAGCAATTTGTGGTGGAAGCTGGATCGGGCGTTGACACCTGAGGATGTGAAATTATCTGCGCTTGTATGTATTGCAGATGCCATTCAACATGGGACGACGACATTGTTTGATCACCATGCTTCGTTTAATTGCATCGAAAACTCATTGGACATACTTTGCGAAGCAGTACTCAACAGCGGGATACGGGCCTCTTTGTGCTATGAATCATCAGATCGGGATGGTCCAAACAAATCGGTGGAAGCGCTGAAGGAAAACGCGCGATTCATCAAACGGATCATGAGTGGAGGGACGGGCGATGGCCGTGTGTCCGCCATGTTCGGTTTACACGCCAGTCTATCCTTGAGTGAGGAGACGCTGGAACGCGCAGTAGGATTGAATAATGGCGCGGCGGGTTTTCACATCCATGCTGCTGAACACGCGGTTGATCAGGATGATAGTGTCATGAAGTACGGCGAGCGCGTTATCGATCGATTGCTTCGGCATGGCATTTTGGGTCAGCGAAGTCAGGTGGCGCACGGTGTCCATATTGATGCAAAAGAAATGGCAATACTGGCCGATACAAAGACATGGATCAGCCATCAACCAAGATCGAATATGAATAACGCGGTGGGCATGTCAGATATTCATTCAATGCTGCGTATGGGTTGCCGGATCGTTCTTGGTAATGATGGCTTTTCCAATGCAATGTGGGATGAATGGCGGACAACATATCTGGCACACAAATTATGGCACCTGGACCCGCGATGGATGAACGGCATGGCGTTGAAGGATATTGCGATTGATGGAAATGCCGCGTTTGCGAGCCAGCAATTTTCCGCAGATATCGGTTATCTGCGACCTGGCGCAAAAGCGGATATTATTTTTGTGGATTATCACCCAATAACGCCAATCCATAGTGGAAATTTGCCCTGGCATGTCTTATTCGGTTTTCGCGATGGTATGGTAACAACGACGATGGTTGATGGGAAAATTCTCATGCAAGACCGTAAATTGTTAACAATTGACATTAAAGAAATTAATGAACGAACGCAGGAACTGGTGCCCCTTGTCTGGCATAGGTACCAGACGCAATTCCCACATTAACAGGGTGAAAGGATTTGTCTATGACAGAAACCTGTAAAAGAACGATTGCCATCATTGGTGGAACAGGTAAAGAAGGAAAGGGCCTTGCATATCGATGGGGAAAAGCAGGCCATCGCATTTTGATCGGCTCACGTGATGCGGTAAAGGCGATGCAGACTGTGAGTGAACTGCGAGGAAAACCCGGACTTCATGATGCAGACCTGGAGGGATATGAAAATTTTGCTGCCGCAGAAAGCGCCGAAATCGTGGTCCTCACGGTACCCTACGCAGTCCATGTGGATACGCTTGATTACCTCCGTCCAGCCCTACAGGGAAAAATATTGATAGATGTAACTGTCCCATTGGTTCCGCCGAAAGTAAGCATGGTGCAGATGCCACGGGAGGGCAGCGCGGCCATGCAGGCTCAAGGATTGTTGGGCGATGGTGTGACAGTTGTTGCTGCGTTTCAGAATGTGTCATTCGAGCACCTGATGACTGATGTTGTTCCTGAATGTGACATTCTTGTTTGCGGTCGTACGCGGGAAGCCCGTGAATGTGTCCTCAGCCTGATTTCAGATGCGGGCCTGGTAGGTTGGGACGCCGGGTATCTGGAGAATTCAGTTGTAGTAGAGGGACTGACCTCTGTGTTGATTGGGTTAAACCGAAAATACGGCGTGAAATCCGCTGGCATACAAATCACTGGCATACCGAGGGAATAACCTTGCCCACCAGAAATCCGTTAGTTATTACACCGATATCAGGCTTGCCTTTGGTGAAACAAGGTGATGATCTTGCTGGAATCCTGTGGGAAGGTCTGGATAAGAATGGAATATCTCTCAAGGATGAGGACATTCTGGTTATCGCACAAAAAGTAGTCTCAAAAGCAGAAGGCAGGTTGGTTAACCTCCAGGAGATCACCCCTTCAGAGAAAGCCAACCAGCTAGCATTGGTAAGCGGGAAAGATGCCCGTTATGTAGAACTGGTGTTACGTGAAAGTGCAGAATTGCTGCGGATACGCCCTGGATTACTGATTTGTCAGCACAGGAATGGTTTTGTTTGCGCCAATGCCGGTATTGATCATTCCAATGTAAGCACATCCAATATAGCATCTGATGACAGCTCAGACGGAGGTTGGTACCTTTTGCTGCCAGAAAATGCTGATCAAAGCGCTGCACGTCTTCAACAAGGTTTGATGATTCGTAGCAACCAACACATTGGTGTTCTCATTACAGATTCACATGGACGCGCCTGGAGGAATGGAACGGTTGGGATATCAATCGGTACGAGTGATGTGCCCGAATTGGTGAACAGAATTGGGGACAGGGATCTTTTTGGATATGAGTTAAAGGCGACAATCATTGCGGCCGCGGATCAATTGGCTGCTGCTGCTGCGCTGGTAATGGGTGAAGCCGAGGAGGGTATCCCTGCCGTGCATGTCCGAGGCTTTCCTTATCCACTGCGGCAATCATCCATATCAGAGGTGATTCGGCCAAAAGAGAAAGATTTATTCCGCTAATTTCATCGATATAATGCTACAATCAAAACAGACTTATTCAGTAAGTGCACCAACATGTTCGAAAAAATGGAGGAAAGATGATGGAGCAGATCAAACGGCCGGCAATCTACTTGCAGGACTCTCATGACCTCAGAGATGGTCTGAACTATGTGCGGTACGCGGAAGAGAAGGGCTTTGACGCTGTATGGCAAGCAGAAAGTCGATTGGTGCGGGATGCGATTGTTCCGATGGCTGCATATGCTGCTGTGACCGAACACATCAAGGTGGGATCGGGAGTCATCAATAACTGGACGCGCAATATTGGTTTGCTTGCAGCGACTTTCCTTACATTGGATGACCTCGCTCCGAACCGGATCATATGCGGGATTGGCGCATGGTGGGATCCCCTCGCCAAAAATGTCGGAATTGATCGCAGAAAACCCCTGACCGCAATGAAAGAAACCCTTCAGGTAATGAAACGTTTATTGGCCATGGAAAATGTCACATTTCATGGTGAATTTGTTAATGTGGATGGCATCGAACTTGATGTGGTCCATGGCCGGAAGGAACCGCGTTATGTGCCAGTGTATATCGGCGCAACCGGCCCGAACATGATGGAAATGGCAGGAGAAATCGCTGATGGTGTGGTCTTGAACTATTGTGTCGAACCGAAATACAACATCCAGGCGATGGAATTGCTGGACAAAGGCGCGAAAAAGTCGAATCGACGGGTGGATGACATTGACAGACCACAGTTGATTGTGTGTTCTGTGGACCATGATCACGACACAGCGATTGATAATACACGCGAGTTATTGACACAATACCTGGCACAGCAACCCCATATCGCCAAAGCTTCTGGTGTGAGTGATGAGGTGGTTGGCAAAATACAATCTATCCTGGGCTGGCCCGCAACTCATGAACAAATTCAGAAAGCGAAACATCTTGTACCTGACGACCTCATCTGCAGGATCACAGCATCTGGCACACCTGACGAAGCCCGTGCCAAGGTGGGTGAATACATGAAAAACGGATGTGCCAGTCCGATTATGTATTCGGTTGGCGGTGATATCCGTTTGTTGATTGATACATTTTCACCCAAACTATAAACAAGAGCCCGGTATGTGGTCTACTTACTACCAGCCATCCACGATACAACAAACGCTGGATTTGCTTGATGAATTCGGGCGGACAGCAAAAATTTCTGCCGGAGCAACTGACCTGATTTTAGAGTTTCGCAATGGAAATCGGAAGGACGTTTCGGTAATCATTGATGTCAGCCGGATACCTGACCAGGGAAACATTTGGATTGATGAAAATCAAGACATCCATCTTGGTATGATGGTCAGCCATAGTGATTGTGTGGCCTCAGCAGTGATCCGAAGGCATGCGTTCCCATTGGCGCAAGCATGCTGGAGCGTGGGCTCTCCACAAATCCGAAATCGCGGTACAGTGATTGGGAATCTGGTGACCGCTTCTCCTGCAAATGATACCATCTCACCTTTGATTGCGTTGGATGCCAAAGTCAAGATCGAATCACACCAAGGTCAGCGGATGGTGCCTTTGAGCGAGTTCTATTTGGGTGTCCGAAAAACCATCCTTGCACCTAACGAACTTGTCACGGAAATATTAATTCCATCAATGGACGAAACGATGCGTGGTGTATTCATCAAGCATGCCTTGCGCAATGCGCAGGCGATTTCACTGGTCAATTGCACTGTCATATTACAGGTGTCAGAAAACCTGATTACTCACTGTGTTGTGACCTATGGTGCAGTTGCACCAATGATTATCCACGCACGGGGAGTGGAAGACTACTTAAAAAAGAGAAATCTTGAAGATTCCGTCATCAAAAGAGCAGAAGATTTGGCCCAGACAGAGGTATCACCGATCAGCGATATCCGCTGTTCGGCCGCCTACCGTAAGGCAATGAGCGCGGTCCTGCTACGACGAGCCCTGCTCTCTTTGCGCGATACTCGTGTGTCAGAGTTTCCAGAAAAACCGGTTTTGTTATGGGGGCATGAAAGCAACCCGCTTCACGCCAATCCGCTGATTCCAACGATTGGCCGAAGCGAACCCATAGATACGATCGACACTCTTGTGAATGGAAAGCGGTACCAGGTGAAATCCGCATCAAAAAAAACCTTACTTCAGATGTTGCGAGATGATTTGCATCTGATGGGAACGAAAGAAGGCTGTGCTGAAGGTGAATGCGGTGCCTGTACAGTTTACCTGGACGGTGCAGCCGTCCTCGCATGCCTTATCCCCGCTGGACGAGCGCATGAATCCTCCATCAACACGATCGAAGGGTTGTCAATTGATGGACACCTGTCACCAGTGCAACAGGCATTTGTAGATGGCGGAGCGGTACAATGCGGATTTTGTACACCAGGATTTGTTATGTCGGCGACAAAGTTATTGGAAGAAAATGCTTCCCCAACCAGGGATGAAATTAAAGCAGCCATATCGGGTAATTTGTGCCGATGCACTGGTTATTATCAAATTATCGAGGCGATTGAAAACGCGGCTAAGGAGCTTGAGTAAAATGGGCTATCAAACATCTGTTCATAAAGAAAAAGAAGAGAAGCAAAAAATCCATCCAGTGTGGAGGGCGATTGGTTGTGTGATGATCGTCATCATCCCTGTCATTGCTTTCACTGGTGCATTGTTGTTTCTGGAGTACAATGGCGAAAATCACCTGATCACCTGGCCGAGTGAGTTTGCAGCACCGGGTAATGATGCGTTTCTATACATCAAAATCGGGTTAACGTTCGCTTTTAGTCTGATTTTATACATCATTTTTATGGTATTCACATTCGTGGCAAACGCAGCCCTTGGCCCCAGCCGATATGGGCCACAAGACGTACCCCAGGCTCGCTACCGTGGGAAAGATTATAAACGTTAGGATTGGTTGATGGAAATGTCGAAGCGGTATATTAACCAATCACTTCCACGGATTGACGCCGAAGCAAAAGTCACCGGGGCAGCAAAATATCCGGGTGACTTTATCTTTGATAATCAGCTTTATATGAAAGTGAAATTCGCGGAGGTGCCCCACGCCGTGATAGAAGCTATTGATCTCCGTGATGCTAACCAGGTCTCCGGGGTGTTGATGATTCTGACGGCAAAAGATGTTCCTGTGAACGAATATGGTCTTCAGGTAAAAGATCAGCCAGTCTTGTGTGGACCAGGTTCTGATATTCCGGGAGCAGACCATGTCAGATTCGTTGGCGACCAGGTTGCCTGCGTTATCGCCGAAACGCTTGAAGGCGCAGAGGAAGCAGTTGAGAAAATCCAGATATCTTATAAGCATCTCCCTGTAGTAGTCAATCCTGAAGAGGCGATGTCAGACAACTGTATTCGTCTGCATGAGAATGTGAAGAACAATATTGCGTGGTATGACAGGGTACGGAAAGGAAATCCTGAAGAAGGTTTCAGCCGGTGTGATGTCATTATTGAAAATGACTATATTACACCTGTGCAGGAACATGCATATTTACAACCGGAAGCCGGATGCTCCTATCTGGATGATGATGGGAGAATAGTTGTTATCATCGGTGGGCAATGGGCGCATGATGACCAGCATCAGATTGCACATTCATTGGGGTTGCCCTTAGAAAAAATCAGGGTGATCTATCCCGCGATAGGCGGGGCGTTTGGCGGTCGTGAAGACATGTCTCTGCAGATTGTTCTCGCATTGGCCGTTTATCGCCTGGAAGAAATCGGGATCGTTCGTCCGGTGAAATGTGTGTGGAGCCGCGAGGAATCCATCATGGGGCATGGAAAACGCCACCGGTATCATATTCATTCGAAATGGGGGGCAACTAAAGAAGGAAAGGTAATCGTATCGGAAACCCGGATTATCGAGGATGCTGGCGCGTATATGTATACCTCGAACAAGGTTATGGGAAACGCCATCTTGCTTTGTAATGGCCCGTACGAAATCCCCAACGTCGCCATAGATGCGTATGCTGTTTACACGAACAACATACCAGGGGCTGCATTCCGTGGCTTTGGAGGGCCACAGGCAATCTTTGCTGGCGAAATGCAGATGAACAAACTGGCAGAAGCATTGGGTATGGATCCGGTCGAAGTCCGGATGCGTAATATTCTGCGAGAAGGTTCCTTAATTAATGTAAACACACCTATTCCTGAAGGTGTGACGATGGCGGAAACTTTGCTGGATTGTTGCGTTCAGGCTGGCTGGATTCTAGAAAATGGAAAATGGCGACGGCCATCACTGCGAAATTATCAAAATAAAGCAACCCACATTCAGAAAGGTGTGGGAATTGCTGCTGGTTTCAAAAATATTGGTTTTTCTTATGGCTACCCGGAACATTGCTGGGCAACCATAGAGCTGTTTGGAACTACAGACATCGAAAAAGTTGTCCTGCGTCACGCCGCCGCAGAGGTTGGACAGGGAGCGCATACAGCTATTCTGCAAATGACAGCTGAAGCGCTGGGGGTTGATATCAATATCATAGAATATGACTATTCAGACACTTTAACCTCCAGAAGTTCTGGAAGTGTTTCCGCTTCGCGTATGACGTTTATGGCTGGTAACTCCGTGAAGGAAGCTGCAAAAATTGCCCTCCATCGGTGGGATAACGGAGAAAGACCGGTCAAGGTTGTCCACCGTTATCTTGCTCCTCAAACTACGAATCTGGACCCCGAAACGGGGTATAGTATGCCCAATTTCAGTTACGCCTACGCTTCGGAATGTGTAGAATTGGAGGTTGATACAGAAACAGGGATCATTCGCTTGTTGAAAGTGATCGTATCGGATGACGTCGGGATAGCAATTAACCCCCGGCAGGTGCGGGGGCAAATTGAAGGCGCTGTTGTTCAGGCGGCGGGATATACTTTGTTAGAAAACTTTATACAGGAAGACGGTCACCCGAAAACGTACCGTTTTTCCACCTACTTGATACCAACGGTTCTCGACATCCCTGAACGCGTCGATAACCGTATTCTTGAGTTCCCTGATCCGAGAGGGCCCTGGGGCGCCAGGGGGGTGGGAGAATTGCCCTACCTTGCATTTGCCCCCGCCGTGATGGACGCACTTCACGATGCCACTGGCATCTGGTTTGACGAGTTCCCACTCACACCAGAACGTGTACTGCGTGGGCTGGGAAAATTGTGATCTTCGATGTCAGATTACACTCGTTCATGGGGTTTCTTGCTCGGTTAGCAGAAAATTAACGGCGTTTTCCATAATTTGTGGATCCATACTATCCATATCCTGGAAGGTGAATTCTGGAATAAGACCATTACCTGCTGAAAAGTCGGGCAATGCGGGAAACCCCCACTCAGAGGACGTGATGTGAAGAGAAGAACCGTCCTGGAGGCTAAAAACAAGCTGGATGGTATTTTTTCCGTATGTCGGGAAACCAACCAACTTGCAACGTCCGTTTGCTTGCAATGCACCAGCAAAAATTTCAGCCGCACTGGCTGTATTACCGTTGGTAATGATTACGATTGGCAGGTCAGCATACCTGCCGTTTTTTGTGGCAGTGATTAATTCTGACGGTTGGTTTTTGGAGCGTCTCTCAATAATCAGGTTTCCCCTGGATAAAAAGAGCTCCGCCAATTCTATACCAGAATCGAGCAAGCCGCCCCCGTTGTTGCGTAAATCTATCACAAAAGCTTTTGCTTCCCTCTCCAGCAAGTCCTCAATCGCGGCAGAAATTTCATCGGGAGATGTTTCGGCAATTATGTTCAATTGGATAATGCCAATTTGGGGCTGGTTCTGGGCAAGGAAATAATGGAGCGATGGTAATGGAACTTCAACACGCTTGATGGTCAATATTGTTGTTTCTGTGTATTCAGGAGGGTGGGTTAGAGTGAGTTTTACCCTGGAATTTTCTGGACCGCGAATCAAAGCTGCAACCTGATCTGAGGTAAAGTTCGAATCAACTATAACATCATCAACTGCTATTAACCGGTCATTTTCAACTACGCCGGCATTTTCAGCCGGAGAATCCGGGTAGGGGAGGAGGTAGAAAAATCCATCGGCATTTTGAATGATATTCGCACCAACCCCACCAAACTTTCCAGCCAATTGATCAGACTGAAGCTCTGCCTGGGCGGGTTCAGAGAATGAAGAAAACGGGTCACCATAGGCCTGGAGCATACCGCGAATCATACCGTATTCGAGAGCAGGGTCTGGCGGAGGAGTTGGCAAGCCGTTAGCGCGCAAAATTTCCAAGGACTGGTTCAGAATCGGCAAATTAAACTGCGCATAGCCATTATTTTTTTGAATAAATATACCAAGCATAAATGCCAAGACTACCAACAAAACCTGAAATACAATTAAAACGATGGTAATCCGCGTCTCTTTTTTCATTTTAGCCTTCTATTTCGGTTTCAATACATATTGGCGGAACTTCTGTTGAAGGCGATCCATTTCATCATTTCCCAGTAGTACAGGGGAGCCAGCATTTACTGCTGCCAGGTATATCTGCGCAGCGAGCTCCACGTGCTCAGCGATAATGAAGCATTTCTCAATGTCAGGACCAACTGCAACCACTCCGTGATTGGCCAAAAGACATGCATTATAACCCTGAATATCACGGATGATGTGCTGTGCCAATTCAGGGGTGGCGAAAGTGGCATACTCAGCAACTGGGACCTTGTCCCCTATCAAACCAACCAGATAGTGAAGAGGGGGAATTTCCATCCGAAGGCAAGCCATGGCTGTTGCATAGATGGAGTGAGTATGAATAACCGCGTTGATGTCTTCTCTAGCCTTTAACAAGGCAAGATGAAAAGCCATTTCACTGGATGGATTATTCTTTCCATCGATGATATTTCCTTCAATATCGACAACCATAACGTCAGCTGCAGAGATCGCATAATAATCCATACTGCCGGGGCTGATTGCCACCAGATTTTCCTCCCGGTTGTAAATACTAATATTTCCACCCGAACCCGTTGTTAGCTTTTGGTCCAGCATTTTTTGGCAATACTTCAACACATTTTCACGCTCATTGACAAGTATCACGATTCGCTCCTTATAATAGAATGTTATGACTCCCGAATTATAGACCATCTTGCACCATGATGAGTGGTTATACTATAATGAAACGATTCTGATATATCCACAATGACAACAGGAGCTGAAATGCGTTTAGTAAGATTGTTATTACTAGTATCACTGTTTGCACTAATTACCACCGCGTGTGCGATCGATGATCCTTCCGCGAAAACAGTAGAGAGTTATTTGAATGCCGTTGTTGCCCAGGATGAGGCATCATTGACCAATCTGGTTTGCGAGGATTTTATTTTCGACGCGATGCTCGAAATGGATTCGTTTCTGGCAGTTTCTCCTGCGTTGGAAAACGTGAGTTGCTCAACTTCCAGCGAGGAAGATTCCACATCCTTTGTGAAGTGCACTGGCAGCATTCTAGCCACCTATAATGATGAACAGCAGTCGCTTGACTTAAGCAATCGAACATTTATTGTTGTTGAGAACGCGGGTGAACGCCAGGTTTGTGGCTACCAGGGACAATGAATAATCAGACCAGACATGTTTTTAGAGATTTCAGTATTGCCTTGTTGTTATCTCTGATCATCATACTACTGGTCATATTGACCGCGGATGCTTCTCCACAGTGGATCTACCAGGGCTTTTAGATGCAACTTGATACATTGTTTATCATCATTGGCGTTGCCTTTCTCATCCGCCTGGCACCGAGCTTGTCGATAAAACGCTGGCTCTTGTTGGCGTCATGCATACTAGTGCTATTTTGGTTGCAGCCTGGTCTGCCAATTCGTTATTTGGATTTTTTTCTTCCCTTATTGGTTCTGTTGATTGGTTTTTTTGTGTGGCTTTCCATTACTCCGGTAGAACATCAATTAACACCAATCAACATATCTACAGCAGTGTGCATTACACTGGTCGTCATCATGCTCGGGAGTACCCGTTATTTCAGCATGGTCGGGATTATTACACCTTCACGCCCACCGGCTGTATACATGATTCTAGCGCCATTCGCGGTGTCTATCTTTCTGGCGTTCTATTTTCGTGGCCGAATGCAGGGAAAACCGGCAACATTCAGTGCGTTGCTTCTTTTTTTATTGTTGTTGCTACTCATCCAGAAATCACCATTTTTCGGCCTGCAAACCAGCGTTTTTCTGCGAGGAATGGCTGGACAAACTACATTGAGAGCAAGTGGGTTAGACCTGCGCTGGTTGGGTTTTTCATATATCGTTTTTCGCATGGTTCATGTCATAGTAGATGCAAGAAACAAGCGCTTAAAGGATGTGAACCTTCAGGAATTTTTCATATACATGTTTTATTATCCCGCCATTAGCGCTGGACCAATTGACAGAATGCAACGGTTCCTTGGTGATCTCAGAAACCAAACGCCCAGGAAACTTAATGAAGACCTATACACGGGAATAAGGCGGATTTTAATTGGTATGTTTAAAAAATATGCCCTGGCTGACACCTTGTCTTTAATTTCGGTGTCAGTGACCAATGTGTCTCAGGTAAGTCAACCAGGGTGGTTATGGGTGATGCTTTATGCATATGCCTTTCAAATCCTTTTTGATTTCAGTGGATATACTGATATTGCCATTGGTATATCTTGTATCATCGGAATTGACCTCCCGGAAAATTTCAGAACACCCTACTTAAAGCACAATTTAAAATTGTTCTGGGACAACTGGCACATAACACTGACCCAGTGGTTCAGGACATATTTCTTTAACCCGGTCAGTAGACACATCAGAAAAAACGCGAAAAACTTTCCCGTTTGGGCCATGGTTTTATTGATGCAGCTATCGACTATGATCCTGATCGGTCTTTGGCATGGCGCCACCACTAATTTCATCATATGGGGGATATGGCATGGCGCAGGTTTATTTTTGCAGAATCGTTGGTCAGAATTGCTAGATAGTAAAATGATGGATGCAAAGAAACCATTCCTCTTCCATCTGAACAGACTGGCAGGTGGTATACTCACTTTCCACTTTGTTGCTGTTGGCTGGCTCTTTTTCATCCTACCCGAGCCTCGTCAGGCATTCAAAGCGCTTGGTGTCCTTTTTGGAATAATATAAATCCATGGATCAATCCACATTCTCGCCAAATCCCATTGCAACCTGGAAATCAATTGTCCGTGTCATCGTGTTCACGGCTCTCATTTTGGTTTTGGGAAATGTATTTTTTGCGATGATCAATCCCGATCTAGGGCATTTTTCACTGTATGGTCGTCTCTGGCATGGTCGGGAACGTTTACCATTCGGCGAAACGCCGCACCTGGCCTACAATTTCAGCATGTACAATGTCGATGCGATGTTGAAATCTCACAAAATTGATTCGAATGACACAAAAGAGGAGTTTGTTGTCCTTGTTATTGGTGATTCGTCGGTGTGGGGAACACTATTGACCAATGAACAAACACTGACAGGATCCCTGAATAGAATGGGACTCATTGATGAAGTAAGTAAAAAACCGGTACGATTTTACAATCTTGGATACCCCACCATTTCACTCACTAAAGATTTAATGATTATGGATCAGGCCGTTCGCGATTATCAACCCGACCTGATACTATGGATGGTAACACTGGAAGCCATGCCATGGGAACGGCAATTAACCTCTCCCATCGTGCAAAATAATCCAGAATTCATTCAAGATATGTCCACTTCGTACAACCTACCATATGATCTCAGGTCCTCATTGTTAAAAAGAGAGACTTTTTGGGATAAAACAATATTTGGCCGTAGAAGGGAACTTGCCGACCTGATTCGGCTTCAACTATACGGTGTAATGTGGGCAGCTACAGGTGTAGACCAATACATACCAGATGCTTATACACCTGCGCAACGTAACCTGGAAAACGATATATCGTATTATGGACTGACACAGGAAACATTGACCTCTGATGTTCTTGCGTTTGAGGTGTTTAATGTTGGGAAAACGATTGCCACGGAAGAGGCCTCTACCAGTGTAATTATCATCAATGAACCAATCATGATCAGTTCAGGCGAAAATAGCGATCTTCGATACAACTTTTATTATCCAAAATGGGCCTATGATACTTATCGATCTTTAATGAACCAGTATGCACAAGCCAGAGGGGTAGATTATCATGACCTCTGGGATATCATCCCGGAACAATTTTTTACAAACAGCGCTATTCACTTGAATCCTGAGGGAGAAGATATCCTTGCAAAGGCTATAACAAGGATATTGGAAGAATACCAATTGACGGCAGTCCAATGAAATTGTTATTTTGTTTGACAATATTGATTCCATTTGTTTTCCTGACATCCTGCACCGGTGTGGTACATATGCCTGTGGGCGAGGATTTTATTGAAACGAATACTATGATACCAACAAAACCTCAACAGTATCCCACGGAAACCACCACATTGGCTGAATCCGCATCAACGCTGACCATACCTACTGTTGTCGGGACCGATACCGAAAAGACACAAGAATCACCTTCAACATATGAGAAGACGGCATTGCCGCCGGACAGAACACAGGAATCCATTAGCCTCTATTCCCCTCCCGTCCCCGAAGATTGGGAGAGCTGGCCGGTCCTGCCGGAAATTTCACCACGCATGGTAGAAATTTATCAGGAAGGTATCCGACAAGGCAGGAATGCGTATGCTTTTTCGGTGTTCGGTGACTGCCAAAGCTTACCTGACGTTTATATGGGTATTTATGAAGACGACCCCATTGAAGCTGCTAACCAGCCTGAGCTTTTACGAACAATTGAGCATTTTAAGGGATCTTTTTCACGAGAATCCGTAACTGTGAAGAATGGAACCACGGTGGCAGCTATTTTGTGGGAAGGATGGATCGACGATGACCGTAGCGGTTGCCTTTTTGGCGAAACCCCGTTGGAATGTGAAATACGGCAACATAATCCAAGTATCGTCTTTATCAATCTTGGAACCCATTGGGAAGTGCGCAATGAGATGTATTTACGAAAAATCGTTGAGGAACTCCTCACCCTGGGCATTGTACCCATTATTTCCACCAAAGCAGATTCCAGAGAAGGTGACGCAGTCATTAATGAACAATTGGTTAAAGTCGCGTATGAATATCAAGTCCCTGTTCTCAATTTCTGGGCTGCGGTTCAGGATGTCGAAAACAAGGGTATGCTCCCCAACGATGATACATACCTCAGTGAACAAGGAATCATGATTCATAGGTTGACCAGTTTGCAGGCGTTAGATTCCGTATGGCGTACGTTGAATCCTGAGCAGTAGTTTTCGTTATAATAGGCAAATGAATAGACCAAAATATTTACTGATTTCGATTCCACAACATCATGTTGGAGTATGCATTCTTGTTTCTTTTCTATTACTGGGTTGGGTTTTCCTGAGTAGTTGCCAAGCAACCACCAGTGAATCGGCAAACAGCAGTGAAGAATCTGAGATGTTACCAGTAATAACAAGAGAGTCGACTCTCACTCCACATGAGACAACCAGTCCGGGCACAGACCAGGTCAACAATACCCCCGATCCAGAAACTCCTGTAGACCAACCATCTGTCACGACTACACCTACGCCTGATATTCGTTTGGACCCGAGTGAATGGATGACTTGGCCAGTTGTTCCGACGCTTTCAGGAAGGGCAATGCAAATTTATCAATCCGGCCTCGCGTCAGGACGTGATCCGCATTCATTTTCCAAAGTCGGTGACTGTCAGAGCATTCGCGAAGTGCTTTTGGGCATTTATGATCTACCTGGGCGCTATATCCTGGCCGGAGAGGATGCTCTTTTGTTGGAAACAGTCGATCATTTTGCCGGCTCTTTTAACCGAGATGGGTATGCAGTCAAAGGCGGTTTTAATGCAGCCGCTGTATTATCACCATTTAGGGCGGACCCGGAGGTTTGTGAGCCGGGCGAGAATCCACTGGCATGTGAGATACGGGTACATAATCCCAGCATGATCATCATCAGCCTGGAGGTCTGGTGGGATGGCCGCACACCGGAAAGGTATGAGCAATATATGCGAAACATTGTTGAGTACGCGATAAGCCAGGGCGTGCTCCCCATCCTTTCAACGAAAGCAGACAATGTAGAAGGAGATCATTCCATCAATTTGGCCACAGCCCGTTTGGCGTATGAGTACGATATTCCTTTATGGAATTTCTGGCTTGCTGCCCAGGCACTTCCATACCAGGGTATTGATCCGGAACGTGATGGTTTCCATATTACGGTTGACGCATGGAACGAGAGAAGCTATACAGCACTAAAAACTTTGGATTCGCTTTTACGGTCTGCAAATGCAGAGATTTCAGATAACACAGTTTATGAACCGGACAATGCTCCAGATATCGATGAAGAAATTAATGCTCCAGAAAAAGATTTTTCCCAATCGTTCAACCCGATGCCCAACCTGGAAGGCACAATTTTCTTGCAGCTAGAGCAAACTCTGCAAGGCAATCACCGGTATGCTGCAGGTATTTATGCCATCTCACCTGCACAAGGTTCGGTTGTGAAACTGATGGGTAATGGGCATCGTTTACTCGATAGTATGGATGGTTTCATCCTCGTGCAAAACGAAGACACTAAAGATTTGTCGATCTTGTGCATAGATTCGGTGTGTCCTGAAAGACAACAACAGATCGACCTTGGTATGACTTCAGACAGTGCCCTTTTTATTGATACAAAACAGATTGTTGCTGCAGGAATAGTGGATGAAAAACCAGGGATATATTTGGTCAATGCCAATATGAAATCATTATTAGTGGCAACAGACTCGTCAGACGTGCAGGTTGTCAGTATTTCTAATGGATTTGTGTACTGGACAGATTATACTGATTGCGTTTCCGAATTGTGTACCGATGCGACTTTATTCCGGACGAACATCTTATCAGCAGATACTACAGTCATCATCACCGGAGGAGACCCAAAGGTAGATATCAGCGGTACCAATTACTTATACTATCTGAGCCAGGATGATATTGAGACCATCTACTACCTAACCCTGGGGGTGACCGCTCCGGAGTTTGTAAGTCTTTATGGCAACGTGCTTCTAGATTACGCTTGGAACCCAGAAGGCACATCCATTGTGGTTTTAAAAATGGTCAGGAGCGATTATTATGGAAAAGCGAATGAAATTCTGCACTACCGCATTGATGTTCGGACAGGATTGGTTGATGAATACCAACCAGCCGATTACCTGAGCCCCTCTCTCACATGGTCTCCCGATGGCGCTCACATTATTACCGGAGGTACCTTTATCAATTCGCTAGGTGAGTATGGAATTGGCATTCGCTTAACCGAAGTGGAAACAGGTTTGGTTGTTCCTTTGGAGGATTCAATAACTATTACTGCGGAATCGATTATGACAATTGCAACACTAATTTGGAAAGAGTAAAAATAGGAGAACCTTATGGCATCAGTATTAGAGCGATTAACGAATAAAATTTGTGAAGACATTTTGGAGCAACCAGGCAGAGATATCACACCAGGTGAGTCAATCATACGAAGTGGACTGATAGATTCATTCAGTCTTGTCGATCTCTCTATCATGATTGAAAATGAGTTCGGCGTTCTCATTGACGACTCAGAACTAAATTCGGATACATTTGATACGCTGGAACAATTAGCTGCGTTGATCGAATCGCGGCAATAATTTCAAATAGATATGAAGCACAACGCTCAATCACCAACGATTGGGCGTTGTGACGTTTTGTAACAGCTTACCCTTGATCATATTTATTCCGATATAATGAAACTATGAATAAAACTAGAATTCAATTGGGCAATGGTGCCGATATCGCCTTTCTGCTGGTGGTATTGGCTGCTTATTTTGCAATATTTAGTGCTGCCCAAAATCTTTCTATTACCAAACTGATCTCGATGATTCTTTTGGGAATTGCCTATCTGATGGTCGGGATTTATGGTTACCGCTATATACTGGAATCTGATGCGCTTGTGATGAGGGCGGGTTACTTTTTTGTTCAACTGATCCTCAGCGGTTCAATCTTAATGATTGGTTCCAGCACAATGAGCAACTTGAGTTTGAACGCGTTGCTTCTTTTACCGCTTGTGGTTCAAAGCGTGGTTCTTCTACCCCGAATTGGCCTGGTTTTGGTAAACAGCATCATTCTGGGAGAGATTATTCTCGTTTTATTAAAACAACCCAATGGCCTTAATACGTTTTTTAATTCGCTGCCATTATTTTTTGTAGCCCAAATATTTATTGTTTTTTTCACGCAAATGGCAGTAAACGAAGAACATTCACGCGTTGAAATCAACCGATTGATCGCAGAATTGGAAGATGCGAATGCTCATCTACGCAATTACGCATTGCAGGTTGAGGAGTTGGCAATCACACAGGAAAGAAACCGGATGGCCCGGGAAATCCATGACGGATTGGGACATTACCTTACTTCAATCTACATGCAGGTTCAAGCCGCACGCATGGTCTTGTTAAAAAAACCAGAAAAGGCCGAAGATGCACTGCAGAAAGCCCAAAATCTAGCTCAAGATGCGTTGAAAGATGTACGGCACAGTGTTTCCACATTGCGATCTCCAATCCTCGAAAATATACCGTTATCCGCAGCCATTCAACGACTGCTGGACCACACCGAATTTGGTGAGATGACAGTAATTTTTGAACTCGTTGGTGAGGAAAAACAATTAAGTCCGCAAACAAACTGGACGCTTTACCGGGCTGTCCAGGAAGGTATCAATAATTCGAATAAGTATTCAAAAGCATCAAACTTGACGATCAAATTAGATTTCACAGAGATGAGTTGGATTACTTTGTGCATTGATGATGATGGCCAGGGTGCATCCAATCCAGGTGATGGATTCGGTCTCATAGGGTTGGGAGAACGTGTCAATTTGTTAAAAGGCCACTGCGAAATAAGGACAGAGCCAGGAAATGGCTTTCATATCTGCATAGGAGTGCCGGGATGAGCAAGAAGAAAATCAGAATTTTATTGGTTGATGATCAGGCGTTATTCCGCGAGGGGGTTAAGACTCTCCTTTCGGTGAACGATGATTTTGAAATTATTGCCGAAGCGCGAAATGGCGAAGAAGCGGTTCGGCTCTCAGTACAAGAAAGACCGGATGTCGTACTTATGGATGTCCGAATGCCAGTGCTTGACGGAGTGACTGCAACACGCAGAATTCGCGCAGCGATTCCCAATGACAGTATTGCAAGAATTATCATACTTACGACGTTCGATGACGATGATGCGGTATTTGACGGGCTTCGTGCTGGCGCGATGGGTTACCTGTTGAAGGATGTATCATCTGAGAAATTGTTTGAGGCGATTTATACCACGGCTCGTGGTGAGGGCTTTTTACAGCCTTCTGTCACGTCGAAACTTCTGGCGGAATTTTCAAGGCTGCCCAGAACCGGCAAACATCAAGCTGAGATCCTCGATGTGCCGCTCTCCAGCCGTGAAATGGAAATTCTGCAACTCATGGCAACAGGTGCATCGAATAAAGAAATTGCTGATACATTGATGATTGCAGAAGGGACAGTGAAAAACCATGTGAGTTCTGTTCTGTCCAAACTTGAGGCCAGAGATCGAATGCAGGCAGTGATTAATGCGCAACAATTGGGTATCCTGTAAAATAGGAAATCTCTTTCTGTCAAAATATGACTCCAGTCACATGATGAAAGCTGCGTTCCTTGTTACATTAAATACGAAATATTTGTGACGGAATGAAACGGATGGAAAACAGCAAAATTCAAAGCAAGTTCAGAGGGATCCCATCCTGGGCCGGTGTTGGGATCATCCTTACTGGAATCACGATCTTTGTCGATCTTCGCTTGAAAACAGGATGGATAATTATCATTCCATTGACATTTCTCACGGTCTCGGCATTTGTGTATGGCTATTCCCAAAAGAGAAAAGCATTCATTTCTTTCAGCCTGGCAGCATTTTTCCTCGGCGCTTCAGCCCTGGTTTTTTTTACTACCCAATTGGGATGGAATGTAAGAACCCGTTTGGGAATCGTATTTCTTATTATCGGGTGCTTTTGGTTCAGTTTTGGTATCGTGAGGTATGTTCTCAATCGCTATGCAGATTACTGGCTCCTCATTCCAGCACTCTCTGGTGTCGGTCTTGGCCTGAGCTTCCTGTCATCACGACAATCCTTTCTTGATTACATGGTCTTTATCGGCGTAAGTATTGGTCTTGGCATGTTGCTCTGGGGCCTTGGACAGCGATTGTTTGGGTTGATCATCCCGGGCAGCCTGTTAGTAAGTTCATGTTTGGGAGTTTACCTTGGTTGGAATCCTGGTACAGCTGAACCAAACGCATTGGCCAGAACAGGTGTTATGCTGGTTGTATTTGGTATTGGATGGGCATGCATAACTCTTTTTTCCAAACGAAGTTATTCACAAGCTGTATGGTGGCCATTAATTCCAGCGCTTGTGATCAGTGTTACAGGATGGGGCCTGTATATTGGTGGTAATCCTTCCGATGCTGGAAAATTTATTGGCAATACGGGCTCAATTACCCTTGTCATTTTAGGCGCATACGTGTTGTTACTGCGTCAGGGTTTCCACAAAAACAGGTCCTGACATTCATATCGTCTCATCACCAATAATTGGCAGAGCGAAAAAACAGCCTGCGTTCCTGTTGAAAATGCAGGCTGTTTTTCTCCAGGGCTGGGTACAGCTTCGTTCGCTAACTAATTAGAGACTGGCAATCCCCATAATGCGATCATCCATGAATAATGTTCCATGATCACCAAAGGCTTGATTCAGATCTAGTCCTGCAGCCACCCGGGTTGTGTTTGGTATATCTTCCGGTTTCAAACGCAATCGTTTTTTGTTGGCAGAAAAGATATCAAGCGGTGCTTTCCCATTACTGATCGTGAAATCAATGACAAAGCCTGTCTTTTTAGTTACTCGCCATACCTGGACGCCTTGTGTCCCGCGCCCTTTAACGGGAAACTCTGAAAGATTTACTTGCTTGATAAAACCTGTTTCCGAAAGAACCACCGCCGTTCCTGTGATCCACTGGTCAGGTTCAGCAACTCCGGCTGCTACAAGGATGTCATCCATCATTTTGATGGCAATCATCCCTTTTGCTGAAGAGGTGGCCTGGGGATTGATCGCTGACGCCTCCATACGGAGAACTCTGGGGGCGTTTTCTTCGCTTCCACCAGTACAAATCATAATGTGTGCCTGCTCAGAAGCAATGCCAGCAAAAAGAACTTCATCATCCTTTCCAACAAGACCGATGATATTTGCCCAGGAACCTTCGTTGCGCGGGTCAAGGCAGTCTTCCATTGCCACTCGTTTCCCATTTCCACTGGTCGTTATCATAACCAAAAACCAATCCTTGCGTGCGATTTCAGTGGCAACTACTTTTTCTTGCGGCTGCAAACCAAACTCTTGATAGGAGGTCTCCAATGGAATCCGCCCAACCGCGCCATGCCATAATCGGCCTTTTGATGTAACAAGGATCACCTCATCATCAGGCTGGGCTATGATTTTTTTAAATATAATATCGACAGCACGGGTGGTAGGTTTCCCGGATTGGATGTTTTCCCGATACCCTTTCGCATCCGTTCGTTGAATTTTTTCCTGGGTGAGAATGATTAACTGGTCTTCTTTTGGGGTTACCAGATCAGCCACAGTAATCTGTGCTTCATGGCCTTCCTCTGATTGGATGATAATCGTCCTGCGCGGGGTGGCATACTGTTCCTTGATTTCCAGAGATTCTTCACAAACAATATCCAGTCGCCGGGGTTCTGAGGCGAGGACGCTTTTCAAATCCTTAATTTGGGACTTCAGGTCCTTTTCTTCATCGGTTAACTTTTTTCTTTCCAATGATGCCAATCGTCGTAATGGCATATCCAATATCGCCTGCGCTTGTATTTCTGTAATCGATAGTTTTTTAACCAGGTTTGCTTTTGCAGTTTCGGCATTCTGCGACCGGCGAATGATATCAACCACCTCGTCAATCATGCTTAATGCTTTCACCAAACCTTCTACGATGTGAAGCCTGGCTTCTGCCCGTTCCAAATCGAATTTTGCGCGCCGGCTGATTACCTCAAGGCGATGTTTGATAAATTCCTCTAGGAAGTCACGTAGCGTCAGGTATTGTGGTTCTGCGTATGTATCATCGCCATTATTTTTTACCCGAACCAATGCGAGTGCATTCTGGGATAAACTAGATCTCATTTGGGTATGTGTCAATAACAGATCAAGCACCTCATTTGGGTCTGCATTTCTCCCAACTTCGAAGACAACTCGCATGCCGTTGAAGTCAGACTCATCACGCACATCAGTCAAACCGGGGAACTTTTCCTTGTTTGTTGCAATACGCTCCAATATCGTGTTTTTCTGGACCTGATATGGTAACTCGGTCACAATAATTTCGGACTTCCCCCCACCGATTTCCCGGCGGATTTCAGCCCGAGCCTGGCATACGAGGGTAGCTTTGCCCTCTTCATATGCCATTTTAATCATGTCCACATTTTCCTCATCCTTATCTGAACGATACCGGTAAAGCAATCCGCCGGTTGGAAAATCGGGACCGGGGATCAATTCCATTAATTTCTCGACCGTAATTTTTTGACGTGTTTTCCAATTTTTCGCCACGTAAACGACTGCATCGCAAACCTCTCCAAGATTATGGGGGAGGATCGAGGTAGACATACCTACCGCGATGCCACTATTACCATTAACCAACAGGTTCGGATACCGGGTAGGCAGTACCGCCGGTTCACGAAGAGAGTCATCAAAATTGGGTTTCCAGTCTACTGTATTCTTTTCGATGTCATCCAGCATTGATTCACCCAACCGGGTCAGCCTTGCCTCGGTATAACGCATAGCTGCTGCAGAATCGCCATCAATGGAGCCAAAGTTTCCCTGCCCATCAATGAGAGGCTCACGCATGGAAAAATCCTGCGCCATACGAACCATGGTGTCATATATAGCCTGATCTCCATGGGGATGATACTTACCCATCACTTCACCCACAACACGTGCAGATTTCTTATGCGGGCCGCTAAATGTGATATTCATGTCGTGCATCGCATACAAAATGCGTCGCTGGACAGGCTTCAAACCATCACGCGCGTCTGGCAAAGCACGGTCTAAAATCGTCAGGATCGCATACCGGCGGTATGCGCTCTCGATAAATTCATCCAGTGGTTGGGCTGCTGAATGAACTTCATTATTAATCATTTGTTCAGCCATCCTTATTCCTCTTCATCCCAATTGGTATTCATCAGCCACTCTTTTCTAGGCCCCACAGAGGAGCCCATTAATTTCTCAATAATGGAGCGGGTGCGGTGTACATCATCAATCACCATCCTGACATCCTGCCTCGCAAAATCATCAAGTGTCAACTGACTTGTCGCCGAATGAGTCGAGCCGTTTCCCCCTCGTGATTTCATTTGGGGAACACTTCCTGGTAAAACAAAGACTGTTTTGCGGAGTTGATCCGGATTCATTTCCCCCAAACCTTTATACCGCTGGATTTGCACATTTCCAGAACCCCACCCTTTAACAATTTCAACTCGTTCAGGTTCAGAATAGGCATACTCCTCTTGCTTTGTTTTCCGATTTTTCACCAGGTACAGAGGAGGGCGCGCGATGAAAAACCGACCCTCTTCAATGACCGAACGCATCGTTCGCCAGAATAATGTGGCCAACAGTGTGGCTATATGTGATCCATCTACATCGGCATCTACCAAAACGACTGCCCGGCCATAACGCATCTTCTCAATTTCCATATCACGACCAACCCCAGCGCCAATCGCGGCGATTACTGCGGCAATTTCATTGTTCTTCAGCATGTCGTTTAACTTCATTTTTTCCACATTGGGAATTTTTCCCCGCAGCGGAAGAATGGCATGGTAGCGTGAATCACGCGCTTGCTTGCAAGACCCACCAGCAGAATCCCCTTCAACCATGTAGAGGGCAGTGTGTTCGATCGGGACAACGGATTTACCGCCTCTGCGCTGTATATCAGCCAGTTTTCCAAGGACATATTCACCTGCATCCATCGCTGACCGATTGATCATCAACTTCCGCGCCTGGGAGGCTGCTTCACGCCCACGGGCAGCTGCCATGGCCTGGTTAACGATGATTTTGCCTGTGGCAGTGTTCTTCTCCAGGTAATCCAACAAAGTATTATAAGTGGCGGTGAATACCGGCCCATGAACTTCAGGGCTTGTTAAGGATTCCTTGGTCTGGGAAAGAAACTGCGGGGTGTTTGTCATGGTGATTTTAACAATACCCGTTAGACCAAGCAGGGCATCATCTCCCCGGAAGTCCTGCTCTTTTTTTAACAGTTTTTTGTTGGTTGCAAACTGTTTAACTGCTTTTGTTAAAGCTGCCTTAAAGGCACTGACATGGGTTCCGCCCAGTGGTGTAGGGATGGAATTCACAAAACTATAGATCTGGGTTTCCTCTCCCGCATATTGAAGCGCAATTTCGGTCTCAATTTCGGCCTGGCTCCCTTCTGCATCGATTTCTGTCTTCTCATGGAAAAGAATAGCTTTGTGAAGTGCTTTTTCACCCTCATTCAAATATTCAATATAATCAAGCAGGCCATGCTTGGAAAAATAGATCTCCTGGTGTTCGGGTTTGGCCTGCAAATCATTAAATTCAATCCGAACGCCCGGATATAAATGTGCAATTTGACGGAATCGACTGTCGAGACGTTCAAAGCTCCATGGCACATGTTTTTCTGGTGAAGGCCAGTTCATGTCACGAGTGAACCAATCCCTGTTAGGTCGAAAACGTGTGATTGTACCTGTCCCTAAATCCTCGATCGGCTCAACCGATACCCGTTTTCCCTTGATAATTAAAGCTGTGGCAACTCCCTTTTTGACAAGATTGAGCTGTGTATCACCGTTGATTTCGCCGATTTTCTTTTGTGAAGCGTCAAATATCTCTACCTCTGTTACGGGAATCCCGCCGTTTTCAAACCTTTGACGAAAGATAAGTCCATGCCGATGTACTTCAACTTCGAGAAATTTGGAGAAGGCATTGGTGCATTTCAATCCAATACCATGCAACCCGCCGGAGCTGGAATAAGCCGAATCGCTTCCTCCGAATTTCCCGCCAGCGTGTGGTTTTACATGGACCTGGGTGAGTACGCTCATCTGACTCTCTTCACGCCAATCAATCGGCATCCCACGGCCATCATCAACAACCATGACTGTGCCGTCCTTCTCAATGGTCACAATTATTTTCGTAGCTCCGCCAACGGTGCATTCATCGACAGAGTTATCCAACACTTCCAAAAGGATGTGGTGCAAACCGTGGATATTGTTGTTACCAATATACATACCTGGCCTGCGGCGAACCGCCTCCAGGAACTCCAATTCGATAATTTGGTCTGCGCTGTATCGTGTCATAAGCTCCTCAAAAGTGCAAATTGGTAAACAGCATTGGTTACCTTAATCTGGAAGGCTTTCTCCAGAATATTAGAATTAATTTTCTAATAAGATTATACCAAAATAGCTGAAAACCTCAACATGCTATTGTAGCATATTCATTTAATCGGCATATACTGCTATTTACTCACCAATCATTTTCATAAGAACTCGTTTGGGGCGTTTTCCATCAAACTCGCCATAAAAAATTTGTTCCCAGGGACCGAGATCAAGCTTGCCATTGGTGATCGCTACCAGGACTTCCCGCCCCATGATTTGCCTTTTCAGATGCGCATCAGCATTATCCTCACCGGTTCGATTGTGCCAGTATTGGTCGGTGGGGGAGTGTGGTGCAAGGTTTTCGAGCCATGTTTTGTAATCGTGATGCAAACCACCCTCATCATCATTGATGAAAATAGAAGCGGTAATATGCATTGCATTGATCAGAACAATACCTTCCAGTATCCCACTTTCTGAAATCGCTTTTGACACATCCTGAGTGATATTAACAAAACCTACTCGCTCAGGGAGATGAAACCATAATTCTTTCCTGTGGCTTTTCATCGTTCAAACCTCATATCAAAAAATAAAAGAGTGTGCTTTTGCCACACTCTTTCTTTATATTGGCGGGAGCGACGGGGTTCGAACCCGCGATCTCGGCCTTGACAGGGCCGCATGTTAGCCGCTACACCACGCCCCCAACGGCAATAATATTACCATGTGTGGGATATGGTGTCAAGCAGCTTTTTCCGAATTAACCACTCAGATCTGAATCTGAGAAGAGGGGCTGCGGCTTGTCTGTAAGGACCTTGCTTAATTCCACCACCTTCCCGTGGTTGGAGGCTTCGTGAATCGCATGCATAGTTTCTAAAACGTGATATGTCAGTTTTCCGTTTGCCCTATGTTCACTTTGGTTGGCAATGGCAAAGGCCATATCTGCCACACCCAGGCTGCGGCCGGTAAACTTGCGAGCAGCCAGAAGGGGGACATCTGACCATTCGCGACTTGCTTCAGTCCATAATTTCACGTTACCTTCAAAACCATTGGGATCAGGAACCACCAGCGTACCTTTGCTGCCATAAATTTCGATGCATGGCATGTGATGCGCCCACACATCAAAACTGGTAATGATTGTCCCGATAGCGCCATTGCGGAAGTCCAGCAGGCCTACCACATGTGTAGGTACCTCAACTTTCACCTTCTTGCCGAATTTTTTCTCGCTGGTAATGGTTCGCTCCGGGAAACTGATCCGGGTTGATCCAGCGACCTTCTCGATTGGACCCAACAAGGTAATCAGTGCGGTCAAGTAATACGGCCCCATGTCGAACATCGGCCCCCCGCCGACTTCATAATAAAATTCGGGGTCCGGATGCCATGACTCATGTCCATGACCCATCATGAACGCGGTCGCCCCAACAGGAAATCCGATCAAGCCATCCTCGATCACTTTGCGGCAGGTTTGAATGCCTGCACCAAGAAAAGTATCTGGTGCACCACCCACCCGCAGACCTCTCTGGCCAGCCAGTTGCAACAGTTCCATTCCTTCTTCTTTTGTGATCGTCAGTGGTTTTTCATTGTACACTGATTTCCCGGCCAACAATGCTGCTTTCGCAACGCTGAAATGCGCCTTTGGAATGGTCAAGTTGAGTATTATGGATACCTCGGGATTGTTTAAAAGCTCGTCTACTGTGCAAGATATGGCGTCCCCGCCATTTTCTTCCGCTTTCGATTTTGCCCGATCCAGATCAATGTCAGCAAATGCTGCAAGTTTGATGTTGTCATATTGACGTGCATTACGGATGTAGTTTGATGAAATATTGCCACATCCAATGACTCCGATCGTGGTGACTTTCATTTTTTCCTCCATCAGCGGGTTGCCCAATGCAGACCACGCCGAACCATTTCCCGCGCTTCGAACACGTCGAAATCTTTGGCGACATGCCCAAGTGATGAATAAAACACACGGCCTTTCCCCCAGGTTCGTTTCCAGGTAACCGGCATAACGACGCCATCAATCCAGGGACAATGTTCGCCAGTAAATGTAGTGGTGGCAAGGACTTCATTCGAAGGATCAACATGCATGTAGTATTGTTCTGAATGCATTTCGAAATCTGCCAAGCCGGCCGTGATCGGGTCATCGTGGTCAATGATATTCACACGATAATGGATGACACCACCCGGATGGGCTACCCATTGGCCGCCAACCATAAATTGGTAATCGGTTGCCTGGCGGAAGGAATCACCGGCACCACCATGCCATCCCGCAAACCCAACGCCACTGGCGATGGCTTCCTGCAGTCCTTTCAGTTGTTCATTCTTAATTTCAGACATCGTTACAGCCTGTACGATCAAATCCATCTGTTTTAAGTGTTCAACGTCCAGGTAAATGTCCAATGAGTCATGAACTTCAACACTATATCCATCCTGCTCCAATATGGGGGCGAAAATGTCAACACACTGTTTTGGCTCATGGCCTTCCCATCCCCCCCAAACAAATAACGCTTTCTTACTCATTATCATTTCCTTTCAAGTGGTTCAAAGTTCTTCTGTTAATGCTGTAGGACGGACACAGGTGGAGGTCATCGTTTGATGCTTACCCGAAGACGAAGCCTCATGAATGGCATGCATCAGGTCTAGAACATGGAACGCCATTTCACCATTTGCGCGATGCGGACGATTGTCTCGAATTGCGCAGACCATGTCTGCCACACCAATGCTCCTTCCCGTTTCCTCTCGCGAGTCCAATAATGGGATGGTTTCCCATTCTCCGACTTCAGGACGCCACATCTTTACCTCGCCCATAAACTGATTCGGATCGGGAACACTGAGCGTACCGAGACTGCCGTAGATCTCAATCCGCGGAAGTTCATGACGCCACATATCAAACGAGGTAATAATGGTTGCTATTGCGCCATTTTCAAAATCAAGCGTTCCCGTGATATGGGTGGGAACTTCTACCTTGAACGTTTGCCCGTAACGCTCCTTATTGGTGATGGTGCGCTCCGGGAAACTGATCCTGGTTGAGCCGGTTATCCGTTTCACCGGCCCAAACATGGCAACCAATGTGGTCAAAATGTATGGGCCAATATCGAACATGGGACCACCGCCATACTGATAGAAGAATTCCGGATTCGGGTGCCATGCTTCCATCCCATGTCCGGCCATTTGGGCAAAAGCAGCAACAGGGAATCCGATTAATCCATCATCCAACACCTTCATGGCTGTCTGAATGCCAGGCCCCAGAAAGGTGTCTGGCGCACAACCCACACGAAGGCCATTTTCAGCTGCCAAATCCAACATTTTCCTTGCATCTTCACGGTCAATGGTCAACGGCTTCTCGTTATACACATGTTTGCCTGCCATCAACACCTTCATTGCCAGCCCGGCGTGAGCTGCCGGGGGAGTAAGATTGATCACAAGTTCAATTTCAGGATTGTCCAGCAGCGCATCAACGGAACATCCCACAGCGCCATGACCATAATCAGCAGCCGCTTTCGCCGCCCTGGGAAGATCTACATCGGCAAAAGCTTCGATATTCATGATATCGATAAACTTCTGCGAGTGTTTGATGTAAGCGCCAACGATATTTCCACAACCTATGATACCAATTTTCATTTCATCCTCGCATAAAAAATGGGATTCTGGACCTTTCTTCGGAAAAGCCAGAATCCCGGTTGATTTAAACTTGGTTAATACTTTACCTTTATTTGCTTTTCCTTTTCTGCTGATGTCAGAATCGCGTCGCAGATCACCGCATTCTTATAACCATCTTCGAAGGTTGCGGCATAAGGTGCCAGGTCTTTATCATTCACAATACAATCCAATAAATGAGCGATTTCATGGATGAATGTATGCTCCCATCCGATGATGTGCCCTTGTGGCCACCAATTCTCCCAGAAGGGATGGTAGCTTTCACTGACAAGAACATTGGTAAAACCCTGGGTTTCCTTGGGCTGACTATCTTTCCAAAACACATCCAGTTCATTGAATCGTTCCAGATTGAATGTCAATGAGCCCTTTGATCCGTTGATCTCGAGTACCTGGTGATTTTTCCTGCCCGGACAGAAACGCGAAGCTTCCAGAGTGCCGATCGCGCCATTCTCAAACTCAACGAGGCTGATGAAGGCATCATCCACCGTCACCGTCCCGGTGCCAGAACCGTCAGCCAGGGGTCTTTCCTTGATAAATGTTTTGGTCATGGCTGATACCTTTTTCGGTTCGCCAATTAAAAACCGGGCCAGGTCAATGATATGCGCTCCCAGGTCACCTAGCGCGCCACTGCCGGCTGTTGCCTTTTCAAAGCGCCAGGTCATCGGGAACCCAGGGTCAACGATCCATTCCTGTAAATACTGCGCACGAAAATGGAAAATTTCACCCAGCGCGCCAGATTGAATCAGTTCATATGCCTGGCGAATGGCAGGAACAAACCGGTAATTGAAAGCGGTCATCGCCTTTACACCCGCTTTTTCCACAGCCTCCAGCATCTGGGCGGCTTCTTTGGTGTTTCTTGCAAGTGGTTTTTCACAAATGATGTGTTTGCCGGCATGCGCTGCTTCGATACAGGGGTCTACGTGCAGGATGTTCGGAGCGCCGTTATCAAAAAGCTGCACCTCATCATCCCTTAACATATCCTTCCAATCGGTATAATATTTTTTATAACCATACCGTTTGGCTGCTTCGGAAACAGAAGCTTCATTTCGTCCGGATATTGCAACCAGATCGGGAACGGCGGGAGAGGGATAAATCATATAAGGAAGCTTTTTATAAGCATTGGTATGTGCTTTGCCCATAAAGGCATAACCAAGCATTCCCACGCCAATATGCGGTGATTCTCCTTCAGCCTTTTTCCCGGCCATGGTAACAAATCCAACCTGGTCTTTATCAGTCATAGGTCCTCCTTTTGTTAATCCTTCTTTTCGAAGGCGGCGTCAAAAGCGATCATTGAAGCGGGAAAATCGATTTTCTTCACATAAGCGCAGGCCTCTGTCGCGCCAAATTCTCGATCCATTCCACCATCTTCCCATTCCACAGATAATGGTCCCTGATAGTTGATGCTGTTCAACGCACGAATAATTTCTTCAAAATCAATTTTCCCATGCCCCAGAGATCGGAAATCCCAGAACCTGCGGCGATCACCGAATTCGAGATGGCCACCGAACACACCGGCTTCTGTGGGTACTGACGACCATCCGACATCCTTCATGTGGACGTGGTAGATTCTTTCTGCGAACTTGGTAATGAATTTCACATAATCCACACCCTGGTAACCCATGTGACTGGGATCAAAGTTAAAACCAAATGCTTCCCGCCAATTCACAGCATCCAGTGTCCGCTGGGCAGAGGCGATATCGAATGCAATTTCTGTAGGGTGCACCTCAAGTGCAAATTTGACACCAACCTCATCAAACACGTCAAGAATCGGATTCCACTGTTGAGCAAAGGTCGAATAGCCGTCATCGATCATCGCTGGTGATACAGGCGGAAACGAATACAGCAAAGACCATATAGGAGACCCAGTGAAACCTGGTACGACTTTCACACCAAATTTGGCTGCAGCCCTGGCGGTGTTTTTCATTTCCTCTGCCGCGCGCTTTTGTACACCGGCTTCTAACCCATCACCCCAGACGTGAGGGGGTAAAATGCTTTTGTGACGTTCATCGATACGATCCGATACAGCCTGACCAACCAGGTGGTTGGAAATTGCAAAACACTTTAATCCCCAGCGATTCAGGGTATCCCATTTTTGTTTGGTGTACTGATCGTTCTCTAATGCGGCATTGACATCAAAGTGATCTCCCCAACACGCGATTTCCAACCCATCATAACCGAAGGACTTCGCCTTCTCACAGACAACCTCAAAGGGCAAATCTGCCCATTGACCGGTAAACAAGGTTACAGGTCTTGCCATAGAGCCTACTCCTTTCATATCAGAAAAAATCTTTCAGTAAATTTCTTTTAGTATAGTAACATATTGGGTTAATTTTTTGGATGGCTTTTTTTCAGCATTTCATATGAGTTCCTATCAAATCAGCGCGCAGGAAAGTCATTGTTAAAAAGTACAATTAAAGTGCTAAAATATGAAAAAACCACTTAACTTTTTAAACCCTAACACAGGAGGTGGGACTTTGACTCAATGGATAAAACAAAAATCACTTGTATATAAGATTGTGATCGGTCTACTGTTAGCAGTGTTGTTGGTACCGCTAACATACAAACCTATCGTCGCGGGAGCAATTCCCACAACCAGCATTGTTGACGTTGTGAAAGACACATCTGTCACCATCCGCACTTATGACTTCCCTGCGGAAGAGACTTTTACTGTCACAATGGGCAAATTCGGAACACGTGGAATCGCGGGATACATCGTCAATACCTTTGGGTCTGGCAGTGGAGGAAGCTTTGAAAAAACCTTCACAATCCCAGCAGCTCTGCTTGATGAAGATAAAATTGCGATCCGCCTGGAAAGCCCCCACGGTTACTACGCATTTGATTGGTTTTACAATAATGACAACAACCAGCCAATCGTAGAAGAACCAACGCCCATTAACGGCTATGTTGGCATCCCCACGACGACAATCAAATCAGTGGAAGCCGGCGTATCAGTCACACTTGTCACCCATAATTTCCCGCCTGATCAAATATTTTCCGTTACAATGGGAGAATTTGGTAGCCGTGGTATTGGCGGTACCAAAGTGGCAGACACAGATTCAGGCGCAGGTGGATCTTTTGAAGTGACTTATACCATTCCGGAAGGTCTTGCAGATAACCACTTGATCGCAATCCGGTTGCAAAGTCCTGAAGGGTATTATGCTTATGATTGGTTTGTGAATCAGCCTGGCAGTTCTGAAGAAACAATTCCAGGTTACACTGGCATCCCAACCACTTCGATCCTCAATGTTGTTCCAGGTGAGAGTGTGACATTGCGCACCTATAATTTCCCACCTGATCAGACATTTGCTGTAACAATGGGAGAATTTGGCACACGAGGAATTGGAGGAATTAAAGTAGCAGATACCGATTCAGGCGATGGTGGTTCATTTGATGTTACCTATGACATCCCAGAAGAATTGGCTGAGAATCATTTGATCGCTATCCGATTGGATAACGGGAGTGGCTACTTTGCATATGACTGGTTCGTCAACCAGCCAACGACTTATGAAACGATTCCAGGTTATACGGGAATTCCAACCACATCCATCAAATCAGTTACACCTGGCGTCTCAGTAACAATCACAACCCATAATTTTCCGCCAGATACGAATTTTGATATTACGATGGGCGCATTCGGTACCAAAGGTGTCGGCGGTACGTACATCAAAACGATAAATTCTGGTGAAGGCGGTTCTTTTGAGGTGGTTTGTGATATTCCTGCAGGGCTGGTAGATTACGACTTGATCGCCATCCGCTTCCAAAGCAGCGGACCATACTATGCCTATGATTGGTTCTCAAACAAGTGATTCGTTCTTTTGTTGATTTCTTGTAGAGAAAGCGACGGGTGACTTATCGCCCGTCGCTTTCTTATTTCATGGTGGTTCCGTGTACTATGTACTAACGGGATTTGCGCTGGTAAACGCCGTTTACCCTGGTTTATTCATATGCATCATCGTTTAAGCGAATCCCTGCGTTGGCAATATCGTTTTCCTCGATATAACGACGTGGCATGGCCAGCGAAGCCCAGCCTCCCGCCTCCTGTAACACAAAGGGATCAGTGCCATGTCGGGCAGCTGCAGTAGCCCAATAATGCCGACAGTCATGCGCGCTGAGCCCAAGCAATCCAATTTGTTTTCCCAGAACCATAACGCGATGCGTTATGCCGCGTTCGCTCATTCCATGTGCAGATAACTCTTTGTTTTTCATACTGCGCCGCAGCAAGGGGAGGGGGGGGCCACCAATATACAGGTCATGATATGCCACGCATCGATTCAAAGCATCCAGAGTATCTCGACTCATGCGGTGCTTTTGCGTTTTTGACACTTTTTCTCGAAAAAACACCAGCAAACCGTTCGGCAGATCTACATCGGTAGTTATGAGTGAGGCCACTTCGCCGACACGCAAGCCATGGTCCAGGAATAAGCACATCATCAAAACATCACGGCGGCCTTGAGGAGTATTGGGCTGATCTTTTAATAATGCCGCCTGTATGGGGGATATTACAACAGCCTCTTCTTTTTTTAGCCCAACACGCACATTTTCCCGTCGCTGGTCAATCCGCACGCCTTCCTTATGTCCGAAACCTGTTACCGCGCGAATCATGGCGTAGCTTTCGGCAGACAGGAAGCCACTTTGCATGGCTAATTTCGCATAGCTTTTCACAGTAGAGAGTCTGACATTGATCGAGTTAATCGCATAACCTTCCTTAAGCTGCCAACGAACAAAACTTTCCACGAGACCCCAGGAAACAGACCGCCATCCTGCCGCATCTTCAAATAAGTGGACATCAATTTGCACACCAACAAATGCGAGAAATTCCTGAAATAACCCCAGATCAGACCGTTGCCTGCGTAAAGTCTGATCGGATTTTCTCTGTTGGTAATCTGAAAATCGTGATTGCGCTGCCGCATTGTTTGCAGCCTGTGCGATGCGTTCATTCAACAACATTGTTTTGGTAACAACCGACAATTTTGAATGTTCATGCTTTTGGTCTGTCAGGTCTTTTTGTTCCATTGGGTCCTCAAATTTAATCATATTTACTGATTTCTTTAAATAATCAGTAACTATAGTATAGCCATTTTAATCTCACTTGTCAATCCATCGGAGGGTATATTGAACCAGGAACGCTGACCTTTTTAACATATCAGATCGTTTTCGGCCGAAGTGATATCTGCAAATTGAGTCAGAGAACAACAGACATCCCTCTCCTCGCTTCTCTTCTGCTTCGCCAACAATGACGACAGTTTTGATGAACGGTGCTCTTTTTCAAATGAACTTCCTCCTTTTCATTTTTTTAGTACCAGTTTGGCCAAACGTGGTACAATCGCAGCTGGAGCTAACCACTACTGTCTTTTTCTACTTGGAGGTATGAAATGGATCAAATCATTGAGAATATTTTTGAAAGCATCCTTGATGGCGCGCAGAAAGTTACTGAAGCCAAAGTGAAGGAAGCGTTGGAGTCCGGCTTAAGCGCAGACAAAATCCTGAACGAAGGTCTGGTGGCAGCGATGGCTGAAGTCGGGCGTTTATTTGAGGAAGGCGAATATTTCGTTCCCGAAATGCTGATTGCAGCCCGAGCTATGCAAAGCGGCTTGTCCATCCTGAAACCAATTCTGGTCGAGGAAGACTTCAAACCCATCGGCAAAGTTGCTGCCGGCACTGTGAAGGGCGATCTCCATGACATCGGCAAAAATTTAGTCTGCATGATGCTAGAAGGTGCTTCATTTGAAATTGTTGATCTGGGTACAGATGTTAAACCCGAACAGTTTGTAGAAGCAGTGCGTGACCATGGTTGCAACGTCCTGGCTATGTCAGCCCTCCTGACAACGACAATGCCGAATATGAAAGCAACAATTGAGGCTCTGGAAACAGCCGGTGTCCGCGGCAAGGTAAAAGTGATGGTTGGCGGAGCACCGCTGACTGACCAATTCGCCAAAGAAATCGGCGCAGATGGATATGCCCCTGATGCCAGCCAGGCGGTTTCGTTGGCCAAAAAATTGATGGCCGCGTAAATACAAGGTCCTGTAGACACCTTACTTTAATGGAAACAGAAAGAGCTGCGAATTTTTGCTTCGCAGCTCTTTTGTCACATAATACGAAGGCCATGCACCCTCCTTTGAACAAACATTCCGCAGGAAACGGATTATAATGAATGTATCTAGATGATGCCAGAGGAGGATGTAGCATGGGTACAAAACCTGATTTGATAACCCGCTTGAAAAATGGAGATGTCCTTGTCAGTGACGGGGCAACAGGCACCAATTTACAAAAACGCGGTCTGGAGAAAGGTGAATCCCCCGAAAGATGGATCATGGAAAAGCCGGATATGATCCATGGGCTTTATACCGATTTCGTTACCAGTGGTTCTGACATCATTTTGACCTGCACTTTTGGTGCATCGCCGACACGCTTACTTCAACATCATCTGGATGAATGTTACGTGGAAATTAATCGCCAGGCAGTTGCCCTTGCGCAACAGGCTGTCAGTGAATTCCCGGTTTATATTGGTGGATCAATTGGTCCTCTTGGCCAACTGTTGCAACCGCTTGGAACGTTATCAACAAATGATGCCCTATCGGCCATAAGAGCACAGGCGGAGGTACTGATAGAGGCAAATGTTGACCTGGTAGTGATCGAAACCCAATTTGACCTGGTTGAAGCCACCCTGGCCATTCAAGCCGTACGGGAAGTGTCTCCATCAATACCACTTGTTTGTTCTTTCTCATTTGACCGGGGAAAACGTACGATGATGGGTGTACGCCCGGAGCAATTTGCGGAAGAAATCGGAAAATTGCCGGTCGATATTCTGGGTATAAACTGTGGGCGTTCCCTCGAAGAGAACTTTGAAGTTCTGCAATTGGTTCACTCTGCAAGCCAACGCCTGATATGGTTTAAGCCAAATGCTGGTTTACCCACTGTTGATGAAGCAGGTAACTCAGTTTATTCCATTTCACCAGATGATATGAGTGCCAGGGTACCTGCCTGGATCGCCGCGGGAGCCAGTATCGTTGGTGGATGCTGTGGAACAAGTCCCGCTCATCTTAAAGCGATCGCCACTGTGGCACATGCCAGGAATTAAGCGAACATAACGCAACCAGCTGGCAACGCATTTTTGAATTCTTGCCAAGCTTAGGTATGATTGGTATAATCTATCCGTTGCCACCGTAGCTCAGCCGGCAGAGCAGACGCTTCGTAAGCGCCCGGTCAAGGGTTCGATTCCCTTCGGTGGCTTTATCCATTTAAGTCCGTCCTATTTATCTCGCCTCCCCATAGATCTCCATCACAATACTTTCTATTGAAGGTTTCTTGAATTCAATATCTCGGATCGTGTACGCCTGGGAGATCGCCGTTATCAAATCGCCAACGTTAACATTCTGAGGCAGAAATTCTAATGCCAACCGCCTGTTGGTTATTGTAACCTTATTCACGCCAAAAAAGCAAAAATCAACCGGCTCTTCAACTACATCAACAATCATTGTTGTGCTTCCGCCAACACGTTCTGCAAGACCAGCCAGGCTCCCCCCATAAACAATTTGACCATGGTCAATGATCATGATTGAGCGGCATAACTTTTCCACGTCCGATAAGTCATGGGTTGTGAGGATGATTGTCGTTTCCCGCCGCTGATTAATGTCGGCGAGAAAGGTGCGAATGCGGTCTTTGGCAACGATATCGAGCCCAATGGTCGGTTCATCCAGGAAAAGGATTTTCGGGTCAAACAATAATGCCGCACTTAACTCTGCGCGCATTCGCTGACCCAGCGATAATGTCCGGACAGGCTGAAGAAGGAATTCGTCCAGGTCGAGTAAGCGTGAGAAAAATTGCAGATTGTCTTTGTACCTTGCGAGCGGAACATCATACATATGGCGAATCAACTCCAGAGAATCGATCAAAGGCAAGTCCCACCATAATGTAGATCGTTGACCAAACACTACACCGATCTGCTTCACGTAACGCGTGCGATCTCGCCATGGTACCAACCCGTTAACATGGATCGAGCCCGATGTGGGAACCAGCAATCCGGCCAGCATTTTTATCGTGGTCGATTTTCCCGCTCCATTTGGTCCAAGGTATCCAACAAACTCACCAGCAGGAACGACAAAGCTGATATGATCTACAGCAATGGTTTCAGGGATACTTAGTTTACGAAAGAGTGAACTACGCCCACGAAATTTTTTTACAATGTTGTCAACTTGTATGATGGCGTTCAATAAACCAGTTCCTTTCATGTGCCTGAACTCTGGTAATGTTTCTTTCCATACTTCCAAAAACAAATGGTTAGCAGTGTAAAAACCCCACTGATCACCGGGGCCAGAAAAGGAGCGTAATGGGGTAAGCTTAGCATATCTTGCTTGCCAAGAATAAAAACCGCAGGTGCATAATTCATGAATATGAACGGTATGACGAAGGTGAATATTTGCCTTAACCATACAGGAAATATCTCCATCGGATATGTAATCACCTCGCGTCCTCCATAGGTGATGATGTTTACAGCTTCGATCCTTTCTATTGTCCAAAAGGTAATCGTCGATCCAAAGATAAAGAAGGAACCGAACAAGGTTACCTGGGAGAAAATAATTATTATCATGTAAGCGCAAATACCGACCGTCAATGCAATTTTCAGGTTGATCAATGTTATAACCATTACGCTGAAACCAATTAAAATTCGTCCTAACCTTCTCATGACAAATCGGGAACCCAACACCTGAAGTGTGACCGGGTACGGCCGAAGCAAGAATACATCAAAATCACCACGGCGGATAGCCGGGGCAAAATAATCAGGGTCAAATCCGCTATAAATAAGGTCCATCATACCAAAAGAGAATTCGGCCATAGCCAATAAAAATGCCATTTCCCAGGTTGTCCAATGACTAATATGTCCCAATCGATTAACGATCATTAAAATCCCGATGATTTCCGTCAGTCCATACAACGAAGTGCTGATCACATCCATTAACATCGATGCTTTATAACTTGCCTGAGATCGGACCTGCATAGACAATAAACGGAAATACATGACTGCATACTTCCATGTCAGAACCATTGTCTTACCCACCGTTAATTTCTAATTGATGAATTCCCGCCCGATACACACGTTTCACACCCACATACAGCAGACCAACCCATACGAGCTGCTGAAGGACCATAAATGTTAACTCGGCACCGCCCACTATATTTGTGAAAATTTCGATAGGTGTATTTAACATACTAGGAAACGGAGTAAATCGGACGATCTCCTGAAACCAGTTAGGTAGAATGCGGAGAGGAAATAACATACCTGTTAACAATTGCTGAATTGCAAACACCATCCGCAGAACTCCGGTGGCATCTGTCACCCAGAATGCAGACAGGTTAATTACGATTATCCACAAATGGCTGATTAACCAACTGAGGGTAAGGGAGACCAAGAAGAAAAAGAACTGCAATGGTGTTGCAGGAGTCCCGATCGGAAAAAGTAAATGGAAAACCAATAACAGCAAAATGCTTCTCAGCAACAAATTAATGAATGATTTGCCAGCATAATAAGACATCCAATATTTCAGGAATGACATGGGTCGAAGCAGGCTTACTGCAACATCCCCTTGCCGAACCGCCTGGCTGATTTCCATCGAACCAAAAGTATTTAAAAACACCATTAATCCCTGCGTTAATGGCACATACGTTTGAGCTGCACTTTGAGTAAAACCATTAATGCTTGGGCTTTCAGAAAAAAAAGCATTAATCAGGTAATATCGAAATATGCCCCATGCGATATTTGTTACCAGGCCAGCGAAAACTGCAGTTCTATATTGGAGTTGTTGTTTGGCGGTAGTTTGAATGACTTTTATACTGGCAAGCAATCTCGTATCTCCACAGTCTCATTGGTAGTATATTATAAGTGAACCCTAAGGTTGTGGCAAAGGACAGACCATGTACGTATTCACAAATGATGAAGCATTGGCAATTGATCACCAAATTATTGAACAGTTTGGCTTCCCTTCGTTAATACTAATGGAAAATGCTGGTAATGCATTCCGAGAGGCTGTTTGCAAAGAAATAGGAATAATTCAAGGAAGGAAATTCATTGTTTTCTGCGGTCCCGGAAATAATGGTGCTGATGGGCTGGTAATTGCACGAAAACTGTTGTGCTCGGGCGGTGATGTAACACTTATCTCCCCCCCTCCAGGCAATCAGACGAATCATGCAGCCTGGATGACACAATTCCAAATGCTGAAACACTTTCAAAGTGAACACCTCCGCTTGGTTGCATTCGAGGAGGTGGATCTTTCATCCCTCAATCCTGCATCTTTTGATTTGATCATCGATGCTCTCTTTGGGGTTGGCGTCAAACCTCCATTGCGCGATGAATACAGTGCCATTGTTGATTGGATTCAAGGCGCTTCCATTGCTGTCGCAGCAGTTGATCTTCCTTCCCCCGGGGTTCAAAACTGTTCATTTGTAATTTCTTTTGGTCTAATAAAACGATCATTAATTTATAGTGGCTACGCGCAATCCAAAAAACTCTATTTTGCCCCCCTCGATGCTCCGTATTATGAATTCAACAGCGATGAAATGGTGAATGATCCTGTTCATCTCCCTTCACGGAATCCCGCGGGTCACAAAGGTTCTTTTGGACAGGCACTATTTATTGGAGGGGCTGCTAACTATTACGGCGCACCTTACTTTAACGCGATGAGTTTCCTGCGAAGTGGTGGCGGTTACGCCAGGGTTGCTGCTCCTCAAGCCATCTGCCCAATTATCGCCGGTCTCGGGCCGGAAATTGTCATGATTCCCCTCCCCCAGTCATCCGACAAATCAATTTGTGATAAGGCATTCGATACGATTGCCTCACTGCTCAACCAGCACGACGTGATAACAATTGGTTGTGGTCTCTCACTTACGCCTTCAGCAGAGAAGCTCCTCCGCAATGTGATGCTTGCCGATTTTTCTTCTCCTTTGATCATCGATGGTGACGGGCTGACTCTGCTCAGTCAGAATATGGAATTACTTGGGGTCAAACTCGAACGACCTTTGATCCTTACCCCCCATCCAGGCGAAATGTCCCGGCTGGCACAACGATCAATCTCAGATATTCTGGCATATGCCCCCGAATTGGTTCCAGAGATGGCAAGAAAATGGAACGCGACAATTGTCCTGAAATCGGCAAGAACCATAATCAGCACTCCCGATGGTTCGGTTTGGTATAACATGAGCGGTAATGATGGAATGGCAACTCCCGGAACAGGTGATGTGCTCACCGGAATGATCGCGGCCGTCAGTTGCCAATCAATTTCATTGGTGGAGGCTGTCCGCACAGCAGTTTTTCTCCATGGATTGGCAGGAGATCTCGCAGCAGAAGATACCGTAAGAGACGGATTAACGGCAACAACGCTGATGGATTACATTCCATCAGCGTTGCAGGAATTTCGCAACAATCCATCAGCCTATTGCCATTACCGGATCACATTGCTCCCCTGACTCATTTCTTTGGCAGTTGCCGTACCAACTGTAAAAATTCATCCCACTCTTCTTGAAAAAAATGAATGGTGATGTTGTTCAATTGCAGTTGGTAGGTTATTTCTCCATCTGGCTCTTCAGTGCGCCAGATACTGTAATTAAATCCTCCGGTTTCCGAAAGCGTTATCGAAGTTGGTTCCTGGTCTTTTACCATCGATATCTCCTGGGTCAAATGACCGGGCAACCCGGCAGGAATGGCAGAATGTCGCACCACAAGTTCATCTGGTCAATCACCACCAACCCCCCTACACACAGGCAAGCCAGCAACAGTAAAATGACCACGATTATCAACCAGATGGGAATCTTCTTCTTTCCGGCGGCTTGCGGTTTTTTTGATGTCGGTTTCACAGGCTGCTGCGACGACGGAGCAGGTGGCTGCCATTGCGGCGTTTCCAGGCTTGGGATAGGTTCGGGTTGAGAAAAGTCAGGTGCTCTGGAAAATTCTGTCGGAATTTGAGGCGGAGGGGTCTCAAAAACGGGCGGTGTTGAAATATCAAGAGCGTCCTTTTCAGACGCCATCATCGTTGCGTCCAGGTCCATAGGGATAAACGCATCGGCCGCCACAGTAGCGTCCGAATTTATAACGGGCGGCTTATCATCAATGAAGGTAAAGCCAATGCTCTGCCCAATTGTTATGTGGTCCTGGTTGCTTAATTGGAGCGGGCCTCTGATCCGTTGGCCATTGACAACCGTACCATTCGTTGAGCCAAGATCTTCTACCACAAAACGATCACCCTGCTTGTAGAAACGGGCATGCCTTCGCGAAATTTCCGGGTCGTTCACAACGATATCATTGCTCAAATCCCTTCCCATAAAAATTTCTTGTTGATCCAGGGTATAAGATGTCCCTGCCGAAGGTCCTTTTTGCGCGATCAATTTGTAAGCCATAATTTAGTCTCCCTTGATGAACTGGGTGAATACCATAATATAAATTATAATGATTTTTACAGAATAAACAAAAGGAATTTCCTGATGCAACCAATCCTGATCGCTACCGCTTACATAGCAGCCCAAATGATTGCAGATATATCCAGCCTAAAAATACTCCAGATCGCCGGCTTATCTGTTGATGGGGGCACCTTGATATATGCGTTAACATTTACCCTTCGCGATATGGTTCATAAAACAGCTGGAGTAAAAAACGCCAGAATGATCGTGATGGCAGGTGGAGTGATCAATCTCTTGATGGCCTTCATGTTCTGGCTTGTTTCCATTCTTCCTGCTGATCCAAGTGTCGGTCCACAGGATGCATTTAATAGTGTGCTTAGCCCGGTCTGGCGGATTGTGATTGCATCGATCATCGCCGAAGTATTATCAGAATTAACAGATACCGAAATTTACCAGGCATGGGTCAACAGACATCAACATAAGCAGCAATGGTTGCGTGTACTTGTGTCAAACGCAGTCAGCATACCCATCGATTCGCTGATTTTCTGCTGGATAGCTTTCGGGGGAGTCTATCCTCCACAAGTGGTCTGGTCGATTGTCCTGTCGAACATTCTGGTCAAAGTCGGGATTACCGTGTTTAGTATCCCTGGAATTTACCTGGTGAAAGAAAAAACAAATGAATTGCCATGATACCTGGGTTTCTGTCTTATAATAATTTTGATAAATCGATTGTGGAGTGTGGCAATTGCAATACGTCGCTGTGATGGCAAAAGAAAGTATCGACTTGCTGGTCGAATGGATGAGAGAACAATATACCCCGGATCAACCTCTGATAATCTTGACGACTCAGATGAAGTTTGATGCTGTTCAGGAAGCTGTTCATAGACTAATCCTGCTACCTTCCGATGCATTGATTCAAATACTCCCCATTCATCCTCAGCATCCTGGCGAAAATGCGTCCGTTGCCAACAAACTTGATTTACACTCATCGGCAAAGGTAATCCTCCCGGGGTTTTATAACGTCGATCATGCCAAATTTATCGAAGGCGGAGTTTTCCCCAAAATTCAAGATAATTACAAAACCATCAAAATTTTATGGCAATTGGGCTTCCGCGTTTTTGAACTATATAGTTATCATGGGGTACGCCTCTTGAAGATTCCGTATTTGCTGGACGAGTTTATCAATCTGCATAAGGGACACCGTGCATTCATTGTTGGTAACGGCCCAAGCTTGAACGAAATTGATATGTCGTTGCTGCAGAATGAAATTACATTTGGTTCGAACCGATGCTATCTCGGTTTTGACGGGTGGGGTTACCAATTTACCTACTGGGGAATTGTTGATCGGCTTCAAATTGAGCACTACCAACATGAATATGAGGATAATGTTCCGGTAAATATGATTAAGTTCTTCCCGTTTCAATATTTACCTTTGTTTCAGTTCGAAAATGCGTGTCCGGTTCCCCACAAATTTGGCGTTAAGCCGGGAGAACCGGCGTTTGCCTCAGGGCCTGACATGCTATATCTGGGTTGGAGTGTTTCCTACTTCTTGATTCAAATCGCAGCCATTATGGGCTGCAATCCGATCTATCTGGTTGGCATGGACCATAACTACAGCTTAGATCAAAGGAAGATGGGCATGATTGATGGAAATCGTTGGTTTGATAAAAATCCACTGACCCGCATGACTGTCGATCTTGCCAGGAAAATCATCAAGCCATTCAGGCGTCAGGCTCAAACAAAATCGCAACCCGCTTTTTGGCGCTCATCAGATGCATCCCACCCCACTCATTTCGACCAGCGCTACACACAAGGCGAAGATAGGTTTTTTGTTCCACCACGTCCGGTTTATGCAGAGCAAGCATATCGACATGCAAGGCATGTACTCGAATCCCGTGGGGTAACTATATTTAACGCGACCCCTGGTAGCGCATTACATGAATTCGAATTCGTCGATTTCGAGAACCTTTTTTAATGGTATGGAGAAACGCATTTTAGTCATTTCAAACGGTAATGATGGTCAAATACCATTCCTTGTTAGAATGGTAGAGTCACTCCGGGATCCCAATCGCGGAAATTTCCAGGGACGTTTTATTTTTTTATCCGACCGATTGTCACCCAAATCATTGAAAATTTTAACACAGCGATCGATTCTGTATCACCTGATACCTCAGGATATGTCTAACTATTGGGAAACATTACTTCGTTCAGAGAAACACGCGCTGGGAAAAATTGCCAAACCCCTGTTTATTCTTGAAGCAATTCTGCAATTTGATGTTGATTTTAATTTCCTGTGCTATCTCGACCCTGACATCTTGGTTCAACGTTCCTTACCCGACCTCTTATCTCCTATTCAATTAAACCAGATCTGTTATAGCGCTCAGGTGAATCCGACAGCCCAGATTCCCTGAGCTGTATCACAATTGGGGAGGGCAATTCAGAACGGTCATTTCACGCAGGAGGAATTCTCGAATTATCATCATGAAATCAATACGGGGGTACTTGCCGGTGGAATTCGCCCGATAGAAACCTTCCTGCATGAATTGGTAGAATTTATGACAACGGAACCTTTCGCGGATTACGGGACTACGGACCCCGCGTATCCTCGAAAAAACGCATGGCACGATCAGGATTATTTCCGATGTTTCGTCCGGAAAAATATGAACTTTAACAAAATTTGCCTGCTCCCCCCTTCTGAGGTAGTACACCTGTGTAATGACGTTTACAAAGAATATTCACTTTCCTCTTCTTCCCTGATGTTGTCTCACCGGAATTCCGGAAAAGTGCCAACAATTGTTCATTTTGCCGGGGGTGTTTGGGCGGAATATCTGAAACTTAGTTGCTTTTATTATGGCTATGCGCAGGGGTTGGCACAATATGTGAGAAATCGACTTCTGCCACTCAGGCACGAAGTTATCAAGACCCACCGCGATCTATCGAAATACGGAAAAAAGATGTTACTAACCCTAAAAAGGGTGATCCCGCTAAAGCAATTTGGCAGGTGGGCCAAGGCACGGCTGCGCACATTGCTGAAGAAAATGTATAATTTCTTCCATGTCGCACAAATCATCCATTTTCTGAAAGGCAAAGGGACAAGGTAATGGTTTTTTTACAGGCGGGCATTCCCCGGAGTGGAAACCTATGGGTATACCGCACCATCCGCGGTCTTTTTGACGTAACCCGTACACCGTTTCATAGTTATGTGGCGAAATACCGCGACTTCATTACCATGTCCTCCGTTCACGATATTGACCAGACCTTCAATCATGACGTTGTGCAATTCCTGGATGAAGGCATTTTTTGGGATCCTTCTCACAAATCTACCCTCCACATTCACAATTTTTCTGCTTACCTTTCAGAAAACTCCCACTTGTGGACCCACTCCCATTTTGTCAATGCGCATCTTGATCAATATAAACAAATCGATCGAATAGTATATATCATCCGCGACCCGCGTGATGTATTGATCTCCAATTCCAGGTATATGTTCAGCGAAAAAATGCAAACTTACCGCCCTACTCCACATGGCAATACAGCTGAAGAATTCTTGCAGAATCGGCATTTTGCACTGGTTCATAATTGGTCAAAACATGTCCTCAGTTACCTAAAACACAAAGATGAGTTACCCATTTACTTCGTGTTTTATGAAAGGTTGTTGGCCAATTTTGACAAAGAATTAAGAGCTCTTGCCAAATTCTTGGGATTTGATCCTCCTGCCAGCCAACGGCGCGAAATAAAGAAAATGGTCAGCTTCGAGGTAATGCATGCGGAAAAACCTGAACATGCTCGTGCTGGTCAAGCGGGGCAATGGGGAACAATACTCACGGAAGAGCAACTCCATAACATCCATCTCGTTTCCAAACCAGTGCTCGAATTCTTTGGGTATCCCCTCACAAATCAAGGAACACGAAGTACCCAACCCGGAATGCCAGATGGGCCTTTGAGTGTCGCAGAAATTATTGCAATGGAAAATGAGGTTAATGCACAGCGAATCCGCTTGAACCAAAGTGCCAAACAGGGAAACACAATCACATCAAAACAAGGAGTTGGTTTATGAAAGACAAAATCAAGTTAGCCGTAATTGGTCTGGGAAATATGGGTATACCCCACACTAATGATATCCAGCAAATACCCAACGCGAAACTGGCTGCTGTATGTGATATCATCCCTGAAAAAGCAAAACAGGCAGGAACAAAACTGGGTGTGCCTTTTTTTACAAACGCGCAGGAGTGCATCAATTCCCCAGAGATTGATGGCCTTGTGATCGCAACCCCCCACTATTTCCACACCCCCATCGCCATAGAGGCCATGATGAATGGGAAACATGTACTTACAGAGAAACCGATTGCGGTTCACGCAGCCGATGCGCAGAAAATGATTGCCGCGTATTACAAGGCCGCGGAAAAATTTCCAAAACTTGTTTTCGCTGCCATGTTTCAACAGCGCACCCTGGGTTATTGGCGCAAGGTCAAAGATTTAATTGCTTCGGGTGAATTGGGCAAACTCATCCGAACCACCTGGATTATTACCGATTGGTTCAGAACACAATACTATTATGATATGGGCGGCTGGCGTGCCACCTGGCAAGGTGAGGGCGGGGGCGTGCTTTTGAATCAATGCCCCCATAATCTTGACCTCTATCAATGGCTGGTCGGCATGCCGGCGAAGGTTTGGGGATTTACCGGCATTGGCAAATACCATCATATCGAGGTTGAAGATGAAGTAACTGGCTACTTTGAGCATGAGAACGGTATGGTAGGACACTTTATCACAACAACCGCCGAATCACCAGGCTCAAATCGATTGGAGATTGTTGGTGAAAATGGAAAACTGGTCTGTGAGAATAATTCAATTTTGTTTTACCGCAACCGCACATCCATGTTGGACGCCATTCATCAGTCGAAAAAAGCCTTTGATAAGGTTGAAAATTGGCCGATAACCATTCCATATCCAGCAGACACTGGCCATCCCCATCGAGATATACTCCAGAATTTTGTGAACGCCATCCAGGTCAATGAGACATTGATCGCCCCTGCTCCTGAAGGCATACATTCAGTCTCGTTGGGAAACGCCATTCTGTATTCATCTTTTCAGGAAAAGCCGGTAAGAATGCCGATTGATGCGAATGCATATGAAACATTCCTCAACGGCTTATGTGAGAAATCGGTATTCACAAAAAATTCCAGTCAAAATCAAGGGCCGACTGATATGACGGGGTCGTTTACTCGCTGAAAGATTCAAAACCAGACAACAAATTCGGCATTTGATAGAACCAAGAATGTTAAATCATAATCCAATTCCCAGCGAAATGGAATAATAGATTGCTCATAAACTATTGTAATTTGTAAAAAAAAAGTGTATTCTAGGTTATAGATTTGAGTTGTAAATGAACAAAGGGATAAATTAGCTCGAATGGGGCATCTTTTATGAGTTGATTTATCCTTAAATTTCGCAAATTGAGAGGTAGTTGATATTTAATGAAAAAGGAAATTCTAGGCGTTAACCATGATGATCTGAATTATTCCGCAATTGCTCGTTTAATCGATTACGGACGTAGAAAATCATACTTAACAATAGATGACATTCTGGTCTATTTTCCAGAGGCAGAGCAAGATGTTGGGCAACTGGAAGAAGCCTTTAGTGCGCTTATGTCTGCCGGTATACCCTACATCGATGATGAAACCCTGGAAGAACCCTCCGATGAAGAGCTTGATGATGATGTTGATGAACCCCAGTTATTTTCAGATGACCTGGCCAATATCGACACAGATGACACCATCGGCCTCTACCTCAAAGAGGTCAGTCGGGTTCCCCTGCTTACAGCGGAAGAAGAGGTCGATCTGGCACAGCGTATTGAGCGAGGGAGAATGGCTCGTGAAGAACTCGCGCGCGGCAAAGTCGAACCGATTCGCCGCAGCGAACTCCGGCGTTTGATTGAAGATGGCTGGGAAGGCCGTGAGCATTTGATCACGGCAAATTCGCGTCTGGTCATCAGCGTTGCAAAAAAATATATGGGGCGAGGCGTCCATTTTTTGGATTTGATTCAGGAAGGCAACATCGGTCTGATCCGCGCGACGAAAAAATTCGATTATCGCCGTGGCCACAAATTCTCGACCTACGCCACATGGTGGATTCGGCAAGCAGTCACCCGGGCTATTGCCGATCAAGGCCGAACCATCCGCGTACCAGTACACATGGGTGACCAGATTAATAAACTGCTCCGTTTACAGCACCAATTAACCCAGCGGCTCGGGCGCGAACCCTCGGTTGAAGAACTGGCAGAAGCTCTGGAAGTGACCCCGAAAAAGGTCGAGAACATGATTCAGGTTGCCCGTCGTCCACTTTCTCTGGAGACGCCCACCGACGATGAAGAAGATTCTGTCCTTGGTGATTTTATCGAAGATGATGAAGCACCTGCACCGGATGAATCAGCCACCTACAACCTGCTTAAAGAACACTTATCACAGGTGCTGGATGATCTGCCACCGCGTGAAGTCAGAATCCTGCAACTCCGTTATGGCCTCCTGGATGGCCAGGCGTACACATTGGAAGAAGTAGGACGCAAGATGGGTGTGACCCGGGAGCGCGTTCGACAAATAGAAGCCCAGGCGCTCAGTCGTCTCCGCCACCCCTCGGTCAGGCACAAATTACGGGACTATCTGGGCGACTGAGGTTCAAAAACATTCGTTACACAAAGTAAAGACAACAAAAAAACCGGCGTTGCCGGTTTTTTCTTTGGCGGAGAGGGTGGGATTCGAACCCACGGAACCTTGCGGTTCACACGCTCTCCAGGCGTGCGCATTAGGCCGGACTATGCAACCTCTCCATTTTGAGATGATCGAACAATCACCTTCGCTTACGAGTTGCGATTATACCACGCACATTTCCTTTTTTGCAAAGAAATCCAGAAAACTGTTAGGGGTTATGTACGTTTCTTACTATAATGTGATACAGGTACAATCAATGGATCAAGAAAGCATACCCAACAGAAAAACCCATATCATTGCGCTTTGCCCCGATGCTTCCTCGCAGAATGCAATCATCCAGATAGCAGGTATAACATATCATGCGATGAAAGTCGTTACTCCATGGCTCCATATCACCATTGCACAATACAGTAATCCTATTATTACTCCCTACTTGTGCTACCGGCTCAAACAATATGCTGGTGAATTGGAGCCATTCCGTGTCCAGCTTCTTGGGGTAAAGTATTGGAAGAGGGCTGGTGTCCTGGCTCTCCTCGTTGAGAAAAATTCACAAATTCGGCACGTATATAAAGACGTTCGCAGATTGTTCCTTCGTTTTCTCCCACGAATATTGCTTGAGAAGTGGTATCTTCCTGCTTGTGTGTGGCATCCACATTTATCATTATTCTACAGCGTTACCGAGGAGGACCTCACAAGCGTTTCATTCACTACAACCACTTCCCAATCCATCGTCATCGACAGACTGGCGCTACGTGATCCGGAAATTCAATACAGGGAATACATTTTTGAGTCGAATGAAAATTAGCAAACAACCCCAACCAATTCCGATAAATTTTCTGCTGGCTGTTTTTTTGTTTCTAACCTCAAGTTGTGTGTCGCCTCAATTTCCGAAATCAGGGCAAATACCACTCGATATGCCTGGTGAAGCCGACTTGCCTGGTGATACATATTCCTCAACGCCAGATAATCGTCCCACACACTATCCAACAGTCACTCCATTGCCCAATTTTGTGCCAACAGCCACCCCAAATTACCGGATTATCGATACAGATACCTACCTAGTTTCCCCTACATTGGCGGTACAGGAACCCACAAATGCCGCAAACCAGGCAGGTGTCCAACCAACAAACATCATTAATCAGCCCAACCACCTCGAAGAAGGCAACCCCTTCATTATCGGCTATTCGGTCAACGGGCTTCCTTTGGAAATGTACCGCTTTGGTTCTGGCGAACAGGAACGTTTGATTATTGCTGGTATACACGGGGGGTATGAGTACAATACCACCAATCTTGCATTCGAATTAATCGGGTACCTCGAACTCCACCCTGAGGTTATCCCTGAGAATCAGATCCTGTACATACTGCCCACGCTAAACCCTGATGGACTGTCGAATTCTCATGGGTACACTGGCAGATCCAACGCCAACAACGTCGACTTGAATCGTAATTGGGATATGAATTGGAAACCCACCTGGAACCCTGATGGTTGCTGGCAATATCTACCAATCACAGGCGGTATTGCGCCATTTTCTGAACCGGAGGTAACAGCCCTGAATGACTTCATCCTCCAGCGTAATCTGAGTGCTGTCATCAGTTACCACAGCGCAGCTTTGGGCATTTTTGCGGGTGGTTATCCTGATACAGAAATATCCACTAGCCTTGCAGAATTTATCGCAGAAGTTGCGCCTTATCCTTATCCCCCCATCTTTACAGGATGCGAGTTTACAGGGCAATTCACAGATTACCTTGCTTCAATTGGCATCCCCGCTGTCGATATTGAACTGTCCAACCACAAAGACTCCGACTTCGACATAAACCTGCGCATCCTCCATCAGTTCCTCACCTGGGAACCTTAAGAATCGCAGGAAGGTTTCGTGGTAAAATTAGGGGATATGGAAGAACGTGAGATGATCGGTAAATTTGTTCCCCCAAAAGCTATTGATTCCATATCTATGGGTTTTCAAATTGCATCCAAGAATTTGTACCTGATTCTTTTTCCTCTATTTGTCGATCTGTTTCTTTGGCTTGGACCTAAGCTGAGTATTAAGAATTTCATCCTTACCTCCATCCAGGATGTAACTGACAATTGGTCAGGTATCCTGACAAACAGCGCTCAAGTTGACCAATTTTCAACATTTACCCAGGGATTAAGCGATTTATTTGGCAACCCCAACTACTTTTCGTCAGCCATCACGTTTCCCGTAGGCGTTCCATCCCTGATTGCCTCAAATACAACAGTAACCTCACCATTCAATAATTCTGGCGTAATAGAGTTAACAAATATCACCCAGTTGTCGTTGATATGGCTGGGGTTATCTTTATTCGGAATCATACTTGGTACCATTTTTTTTCGTGAACTTGCAACCGCAGCATCCAATCATCAAAATGAGAGGCCTGTGCAAAAAAACAATAACGCCCTGCGGCAATTGCTGAACAGTCTGCTGTTTATGGTCAGTCTCTTTCTCATTCTGTCGCTAACCGGTTTCATGCTGGTTTTCGCAGCTGCAATTTTTTCAGTTTTCAGCCCAACGATTGCACAATTCATTTTGTTGTTAGGAATGGCTGTGCTTGTATGGCTCTGCCTACCGCTTGTATTCGGGGCTCATGGAATTTTTGTTTCCAACCAGCCTTTTTACCTATCAATCAAGTCAGCATACAAAGTAATGGGCCTTTCATTCAGATATCCTATATCAAAAAATGAAGTGCTCTTTGCCGTACCCAAATCCATAACATTCATCTTCCTTGTGTACATTCTATATCAAGGATTAAACCTGGTTTGGAGTATTCCCGGCACCTCATCGTGGCTCTTGTTGGTGGGGATCGTTGGCCATGCATTCATTGGTACAGCCCTTCTGGCATCCAGTTTCCACTATTATTCTGCCTTAAAATTGTGGCTTGCTGGATTATGGGCGAAAACAGAAACATGAACGAAATCCAAATAGATACTGCACAAGGTAGAAAGAAGAAAGAATTACCGATGGGAAACAGCGGAAGTATTAATTATACAGCGAACAATATTCAAGTACTTGAGGGACTCGAAGCTGTTCGACGCCGTCCAGGCATGTATGTTGGTGGCACCGATATCAAAGCACTTCATCACCTCGTTTATGAAGTTGTGGATAATTCCATTGACGAAGCATTGGCCGGCGTTTGTGATACCATCACAGTCACCATCCACCCCGATGAATCTGTGTCGGTTACAGATAATGGGCGGGGAATCCCCGTTGATATTCACCCCGAAAAGAAAATATCCGCTCTTGAAGTGGTGATGACCACCCTTCATGCGGGTGGAAAGTTTGGCGGAGGCAGCTACAAGGTATCCGGTGGCTTACATGGAGTTGGTGTTTCTGCGGTAAATGCCCTGTCTGAATGGTGTGAAGTAAAAGTCAAACGAGATGGCAAAGTATACAAACAGCGTTATGAGCGTGGGATTCCGGTGATGCCGGTAGATATTGCGGGTGATTGCGATCCTGGTGAGACAGGAACCACTACAACATTCCGATACGACCATACACTATTCACCAATGATGTAGAATATCGCTTTGAAACACTCGTTCAACGCTTCCGTGAAATGGCATTTGTAACAAGACAGGTCAAACTCTCCCTGTTTGATGAACGCATTCAGAAGGAAATGACTTTTTATTTTGAAGGTGGTATCACTTCATTTGTGCGCTACCTCAACAAAAACAGGAAAGTAATCCACTCCGTCGTTCATGCAGAAAAAGAAATAGATGGAATCACAATCGAAGCAGCGATCCAATACACAAATGCTTATGCAGAATCTGTGTATTCATTCGCCAACACGATTAACACGATAGATGGCGGTTCCCATTTAACTGGTTTGAAATCAGCCGTCACCCGAAGCATCAATGAATATGCCAGGAAGAGTAACCTGCTGAAAGAAGCGGAGGTGAATTTTACTGGTGATGATACTCGTGAAGGATTAACTGCCATCGTCTGTATCAAACATCCGGATCCCCAGTTCGAATCACAAACCAAGGTGAAACTGATGAATGCTGATGTACAGACACTGACCCAACAGGTTGTATATGAGGCTTTCAATATGTACCTGGAAGAGAATCCAAACGCGGCCAAAAGCATCATCGCCAAATGCCTGACTTCAGCCAGAGCACGCGATGCAGCACGAAAAGCACGCGACCTTGTCATCCGAAAATCCGCACTAGAATCGATGACCCTTCCCGGGAAATTAGCCGATTGCTCCAGTCGGAATCCCGCCAATACCGAACTTTATATTGTTGAGGGTGATTCTGCGGGTGGTTCAGCCAAACAAGGCCGGGACCGTAATTTTCAGGCGATCCTTCCCCTGAGGGGAAAGATTCTGAATACAGAACGCTCACGGCTTGACAAGATATTATCAAACAACGAAGTCAAAGCGATGATTGCTGCACTTGGCACAGGAATTGGTGACTCTTTTTCCATCAAAACTCTCCGATACCATCGCATTATCATTATGACGGATGCAGATGTTGACGGCAGTCATATTCGTACGCTGTTGTTGACCTTCTTCTTTCGCTACATGCCGCAATTGATTGAGGCCGGCAATTTGTATATTGCCCAACCTCCTCTGTACCGGATTGCCTATAAAAAGATAATCCGATATGCCTATACAGAAGCCCAGCGGGAAGAAATATTTAAGGAGCTGGATGGTTCAGAGAAAGTAACTTTGTCGCGCTACAAAGGTCTGGGGGAGATGAATCCAGAGCAGCTCTGGGAAACGACAATGAATCCAGAAAACAGGACTCTGCTCCAGGTAACCATTGAAGATGCTGCCCAGGCCGATCGCACTTTCGACATGCTGATGGGTTCTGAAGTTCCCCCCAGGCGTAAATTTATCCAGACACACGCCAGGGAAGTGATTAACCTGGACATCTGATTTCATTGATTTTTTGATGTGCTTAAGATATAATATCGAACGTTAACGGGTGGTTAGCTCAGTTGGTTAGAGCATTGCGTTGACATCGCAAAGGTCGTAGGTTCGAGTCCTATACCACCCACACAATACAATAAACGCGTTGACCAGGACATGTTTCGGGTATATTTGACAGAGAACAGGGATCAGCGGCTGAAAGTCCCCGGCAAATTAAGCGAAAACAAACCACCTGCGAGCGGAAACCGGAAACAAATTTTTGGAGTAAGGTAACCGGATCGTCCCGTTAAAGACCCGCATGAGGAACATTTTTGTTCGAACATGGGTGGAACCGCGTGACATAATCTCGCCCCATTGGGACGGGATTTTTTTATTTTTAAGAAAGGATATAGAAATGGCAGCAGAATTACAGAATGAATATGAACAATCAGAATTATATCGGGTGCGTCATTCTACTGCCCATGTAATGGCACAGGCAGTTCTGGCATTATTCCCGGAAGCCAAATTCGCAATCGGTCCAGCGATTCAAGATGGCTTTTACTACGACTTCGATCTACCCCGCCCATTAACAAGCGATGATCTCGATCTCATTGAAGATAAAATGAAAGAAATCATCAAGGGACGCCATGTGTTTACGCGTGAAGTCATTTCAGCTGAACAAGCCCGGCATGTATTTAAGAATCAACCCTACAAACTCGAACTGATTGATGGGCTCGAACAAGGTGGAATGGACGAAGATGGGAATCCAATCCAAGAAAAACCCGAAATTTCGTTATATAAGAGCGATACGTTTGTTGACCTCTGCCGAGGACCCCATGTTGAAAATATGGGGAAAATCAACCCCAAAGCCGTCAAATTAATGAGTGTCGCCGGTGCATATTGGCGTGGTGATGAAAACCGGCAGATGCTGCAGCGAATTTATGGTACCGCATGGCTGGATCCAAAAGACCTCAAAGACTATATATGGAAATTGGAGGAAGCAAAAAAACGCGACCATAGGCGTCTCGGGAAAGATCTGGACCTTTATTCGGTTAATGATGAGGTTGGTGCAGGACTGGTGTTATGGCACCCCAAGTTAGGGTTGATGCGCAAACTGGCAGAGCATTTCTGTGATGAAGAGCACCTAAAAGCCGGATATGATTTTGTCTACTCACCGCATATTGGGAAAGCATCACTCTGGGAGACCAGCGGACACCTTGGTTTCTACAAGGAAAATATGTACTCTCCAATTTCTGTTGAAGGTCAGGATTATTTCATCAAGCCTATGAATTGCCCTTTTCATGTTCACATCTACAAATCAGGCTTGAAATCCTACAAAGATCTGCCATTGAGGTATGCGGAGAACGGCACAGTATATCGCTACGAGCGTTCAGGGGTTCTCCATGGCATGATGCGTGTGCGAGGATTTACTCAGGATGACGCTCATCACTTCTGCCTCCCGGAACAAATGCCGGATGAAATTGACTTCGTCCTGGACTTTTCATTGCATATTTTGCGTTCATTTGGTTTCAAAGAATTTAAGGCATATCTCAGTACCAAACCGGAAAAATCGGTGGGAGAACCAGAACGATGGAGAGATGCAGAAGCGGCGCTGGAAGAGGCATTAAAAAGGGCGGAACTCCCGTACGAAGTCGACGCAGGCGGTGGTGCATTCTATGGCCCAAAAATCGATTTGAAAATTAAAGATGCGATTGGCCGGGAATGGCAGTTGTCAACAATTCAGTTCGATTTCAACCTGCCCGAAAGGTTTGGTCTAACCTATGTCGGTGATGATGGCCAACCCCACCGCCCATATATGATCCATCGCGCTTTGTTGGGATCACTGGAACGGTTCTTTGGTATCCTGATTGAGCATTATGCGGGAGCATTTCCAGTTTGGCTGTCGCCCACACAGGCGACGATCATTCCAATTGCAGACAGGCACAATGACTATGCGCATACCATTGCAAAGGAATTACAACAATACGGCCTCCGTATCTCTGTGGATGACCGCGCAGACCGTATGAATGCGAAAATTCGCGATGCCCAGAAACAGAAGATCCCTTATATGTTGATTGTTGGTGATGCAGAAATGGAGAATCACCAGGTTTCATTACGCCTTCGGTCAGGCGACAACCCGGGCGCTATGGCGCTGGAGGCTTTCCGGGAAATGGCTTTGGAGGCTATTGCCAACCACACTGCCTGAGCAAATCAGCAAATCGTCTGATGATTCAAAGTGAACACTTGACAACACCAACGGTCAGGAAAATACCCCACCCACTCGAACCTCCATTAACAGAGGTTCGAGCTTTTATTGCGCGATGGAGGTGTGAATCATGGCTGAATATTCAGAAAATTCAGCCGAATAACGAATGCCTGCCTCCCGAGGCCGAGGTAGCTTAATCTCTATATCCAGAACAATGGAGGAAGGTCTGCGTGAGAATACGATTACACGGTCGGATAACAAAATGGCTTCGGATACAGAATGGGTAACCATGACAACCGTTTTTTTGTGGGTTTGCCATACACGCAATAATTCCTCCCCCATCGACTCTCGCGTCAACGCATCAAGTGAGCCAAAAGGTTCATCCAAAAGCAATAACTGAGGATCGTGGATCATTGCCCTGGCCAGGGCTACCCGTTGCGCCATACCACCAGATATCTCATTTATCCGCATATTTTCATACCCACACAGGCCTACTGTTTCAAGGATGGATATGGCTCTGGCCACCATAACGCTTCTGTGCAGCCGGGGTGTTTTCAGCTGCAGCGGGAGCAACACATTTTCCACAATGGTCCGCCATGGCATCAAATTCGCCTGTTGGAACATCATGCCAACCCGCAAGTCATCAACCGCTTCACCATCAATTTCATGTTGTATCCCGCCGGCCGATGGTTGGATCAAACCGGCAAGTATTTTTAACAACGTTGTTTTTCCACACCCAGATGGCCCCAGGATTGACAAGAATTGTTCTCGCTCAATAATGAAATCGAGCGGTTTCAGAACAGGGAAATCCCCTTGTTCAGTATGGAAGGAATGAGAAACATCGACCACGCGAATTTGCGGCATGTTGATCAGGGTAGGAATTGGTTGGTAAAAATGGATTCCAAAGGATATGTCTTTGTGATCATACCCAAATTACGAAGCAATTCATCGGTGTTCTGCCACTGCTCAATTTCTGAATTTCCTCCATCCTCAATCGACCAAAACGCAATAGATCGGGTCAGGACATCATATTGTTGCCCTGTGGGTTGCTCTGGCAAATTCTCAACATACAGAAGGCAAATGGCGTACGCTTCCTCAGGATGATCAGCCGCATACTGCATACCGCGGAATGTCGCACGAACCATTCTTTTTACGAGTTCTGGTTGATTTTGAATAGTATCTGCGCTTGTCACCAATCCATTAGCTACCAGCTCTGAATAATCGGAAACATGAAAACTTGTTACATCGTATCCCGCCGCTTCCAATTGAACCGGCTCGTTGGCAAGATAGACTACAGCAGCATCAACCTGACCGGTACTGAGTAACTCCACCTGTGCATAACCAATCACTTCAACCTGAACATCATCTTCCGTCAATTCGGCAGCATGGAGCAATGCTTCCATTCCAATATAACTGGCACCCTGCAATGCAGGAGTACCAATCGTTTTGCCGCGTAAATCCCTTAACTCATCGATTCCGGTGTTCTTCAACACGGTGATACCCACAGGGAATTCGTCATACCAGTTCATGACATACACAACCGGAAGTTCTTTATCGCGTGCCAGCAGAACTTGTTCTCCTGATGCCACAGCAAATTGGTATTCGCCAGCACCAACCAGGCTAACACCGTCAATCTCGTATCCATAAATTAGATTGATATCGATCCCTTCATCTTCAAAAAAACCTTTTTCCATTGCGACATAGAAAGGAGCAAACTGAACATTGGGGATGTATCCAACAGCCAGGTCAATGGTCTCTAAACGATGCGATGATGGTCGACAGGCGGTTAACATCCATACGAGAGAAAGTATAAAAGTGGTGAGAAGGCGTGCGTGTGTTTTCAAAAAATTATTCCTTCCATCGAACCATGATTTTTTCAATCAGCACAACCAGATAATAAAGCACCAGGGCAAAAAGGACAAGGATGATGATAATTGCCATGACCAATGCTGTGTCATACTGCCCCCTGGCCACGTTAATTAAAAAACCCAACCCTTTATCAGCACCCAGGAATTCACCCACAACCGCCCCTGTGACAGAGAGCGTTGCGCCAACTTTCATCCCGGTAAAAAAGTAAGGTAAGGTTGCAGGTATTTCAAGCCACACAAGTTTCTGTTTACGGTTCGCGTTTAATGATGTCATTAAATTTTGCAAGTCAGTGGGAACGCTTTTCAAGCCAGCAACGACATTAACCAGGACCGGAAAATAAATGATAATCGAACAAACCAGGATTTTCGAGAACAATCCCGGACCGAACCATATGATCAAGAGTGGTGCCACAGCAACAATCGGAACAGCTTGACTTGCAACAAGCACCGGCGAAAGGAAGTTCTCCAGCCTTCTGGATTTCGATAACAAATAGCCTGTAATAAGGGCGAAAAACGTGCCAAGGCACAATCCGGCAGCTACTTCCCATAAAGTCACAAGAAAATGGAACAGCAACCGCCCTTTCATCAAGGCGGTTTGAAATCGTTGCCACACCAGGGCTGGCCCGGGAAGAATAAAATCGGGGTATTGACCAACTGCCGTAAAAATATACCAGGAAGACAACAAAATCACCACAAGTGCAGTATAGGCTGCAACCGGACTTCTCCATCTCGACAATCTTGCCCTGGCATTCGATTTCAACAAAGAGTTAGTTTTCACTTTTTACTCTGGTAATTTGGAGCTTCCCGCAGAATCGTGATGTCATGGGGATGACTTTCGATTAAGCCAGCATGCGTGATTTTGATCAACCTTGTATTTTCTTTCAATTCATTAATATTTCTCGCCCCCACATATCCCATCCCACTTCGAAGTCCACCAACCAATTGGAAAATAAAATCCTGCAATTTTCCCTTATAAGGCACAATCCCTTCCACACCCTCAGGCACCAATTTGCTTCCAGGGGTCTGCCCTGATCCATATCGATCCTTCCCGTGTCCTTGCATAGCAGCCATACTTCCCATTCCGCGGTATTCTTTAAATTGGCGTCCCTCAAAGGTGATGACTTCACCGGGGGCCTCATCCAACCCGGCCATCATGCTGCCTAGCATGACACAATCAGCGCCAGCAGCAATTGCTTTAACGATATCACCGGAATATTTAATACCACCATCCGCGATGATCGGAATACCATATGCTTTTCCAACCCGAGCGCATTGGTAAATTGCCGTCATCTGGGGCACACCTGTACCGGCAATAACACGGGTTGTGCAGATGGAACCAGCGCCAACGCCAACTTTAACAGCATCCGCACCTGCTTCTATCAACCGTTGAGTGCCCTCTCCTGTAACCACATTACCTGCCACAACGGGCAACCCTGGCCATTGATTTTTTACTCGTTTGACAGCGTTGATCACGCCCAAAGAATCTCCATGTGCAGTATCTATGACCACAACATCAACACCCGCCTTAACCAGAGCGCGGACACGCGCCTCCAGATCTTGTCCAACCCCGATCGCTGCACCGACCAACAACCTGCCCTTTCCATCTTTTGCCGCATGAGGATAATCAATTTTTTTCTGAATGTCTTTAACCGTAATCAAACCAATTAATTCAAAAGATTCATTAACCAAAGGCAGCTTTTCGATACGATGTTGCTGGAGAATATTTTTTGCTTCTTCGAGGGTTGTTCCCACAGTTGCGGTGACAAGGTTATCATGAGTCATATATTCCAACACCGGTTTGGAGAGATCATGGCCGGAGGCAAATCGAAAATCGCGGTTAGTAAAAATACCGACCAGTCGATTTGTATCTGGATCGACAATGGGGATGCCGCTGATATGGTACTTCGCCATGATCGCATCTGCTTCTGCCAGTTTTGCAGTAGGTGGCAGAGTGATCGGATCTGTAATCATACCGGCTTCGCTTCGCTTCACACGATCAACCTCAGCAGCCTGTTCTTCGATGGAAAAATTTCGATGAATGATTCCAATCCCACCCTCACGCGCAATCGAAATCGCCAACCGCGCCTCAGTTATGGTATCCATCGCGGCGGAAACAATCGGGATGTTAAGGAAGATATCCCGTGTCAGGTGTGATCGGGTATCTACGTGAGAGGGCAACACCTCGGAATAATTCGGCACTGTCAGAACATCGTCAAACGTTAATCCTTCTAAATTTTCGAATAACAACTCATTCATAATCCTGTCTCCTAAAATTAATGGCGAAAGTGCCGACAACCTGTAAAAATTAATGCAATATCATAACGGTTTGCTGCGTCAATCACTTCTTGATCTCGCACAGATCCACCGGGTTCAATGATGACACGAACACCGATCCGATGAGCAGCATCGATCGAATCTGCAAATGGGAAAAAAGCATCACTCGCCAAAACCGAATTTACCGCCTTTTCCCCTGCCCGTTCTGCAGCAAGTTTCACACAATCCACCCGGTTCGGCTGACCGCTCCCCACGCCAACCGTTGCCTGCCCCTGGCATAAAACAACCGCATTGGACTTCATAAACCGAACGGATTGCCAGGCAAAACGGACTGTATCCATTTCTTCGGGTGATGGTGAACGGTTGGAAACAACTCGCCACAAACTTTCGCCCTCAGGATCGCCAAAATCCATTTCTTGAACCAGGTATCCACCCAAAACAGATTTGAAACTCACTTGAAACGGGATACGGTTGGCAAAGGGCGTTTTCAGTACACGCAAATTCTTCTTCCTGGAGAATACCCGTAGTGCCTCATCGGAAAAATCAGGCGCGGCAACACATTCGCAAAACATCTGAGTCATTTGCTCTGCCACCTCCTGACCAATTTTACAGTTCATTGCCACAATTCCGCCAAAGGCAGAAACAGGATCAGAGGCAAGAGCTGCATTATAGGCCTCTAGTGGCAAGACCCCACAAGCGATCCCACAGGGTGAAGCATGTTTCACGATTGCGGCGCATGGCTGACCGAAAGACGCAACTACCTGGATTGCGGAATCAATATCAACGATGTTATTAAACGATAATTCTTTGCCTTGCAGAATCAAACCTTCGAATGGAAGTTTTGATGGCTGTGATGCATAAAACCATGCTTTTTGGTGGGGGTTCTCACCATACCGTAGCTTGTAACTCTCGAATCCCTGTCCCGGGTTGACAGGCGACTCTGCGCCCAGGTACTTGGCAATCTCCTGATCATAGGCGGCAATTCTGCCGAATACCTTTGCTGCCAGGGACCTACGATATCCAAGATCAAAGGTATGACTCTGTAACCGCTGTAAGACTGATGGGTAATCTTCGGGATCACAAACCACGCCGACCCGCTCAAAATTTTTCGCAGCACTCCGCAATAACGTTACACCTCCGATATCAATCTGTTCAATCACCTCTTCAACATTCTCATGATTTTGGGATGCTGATTGGGATGCTGAATGGAAATCATACAGGTTCACAACCACCAGGTCAAATAACAACCAGCCATTGTCCCGGATTGTTTGCTTCTCCTCTGCATGATCGCGTGCCAAAATGCCGGCATGAATCGCCGGATGAAGAGTCTTCACACGTCCCCCTAACATTTCTGGAAATCCAGTCAGTGCTTCGATATCAGTTACAGGAATGTGATGATCCCGGAGAAATTGTGAGGTTTTCCCGGTAGCAAATAATCGGAAGCCCTCATGAATCAGGCCAGACGCGAATGTCTCCAGGCCATCTTTATTCGATGTAGATAATATTGCGTTCAACAGCACCTCCAATATAGACGCTATTATAATTTGAATTGCTGCCTACTGTAACGTTCTCGCCCAGGAATGTGTCACGATATAAAAAAAAGACCCTGCGTGCAGAGTCTTTATGAAGTGCCTCCAGGGAGATTCGAACTCCCGTTTTAGCCTTGAAAGGGCTGCGTCCTGGTCCCCTAGACGATGGAGGCGACAACGGAGAAAATTTTACCAAACGGTGCCGCGATGGTCAAGGGAAAATGAGAAACTCGTGCTGTTATTGGGCGCCGTCACTTGCGCTTTTGTTTGCGTTTTTCTATCCGATCATATACACGAAGGTATGCTTCTGTCGGGTTCAACGGTTTGCGGTCCTTGTCACCGTCGGTGCTCAATAGAAATGCAAGATCTTCAAACAATTCAACCAAACCATTTTCGGGATCCCCCATCACAATCGGCACACCGAAATTAATGGAATTGATAAATTCTTCCGGAGAAAAAGGAACATAAATTTGTATTGGCTTTTTCAACGCTTTTTCAATATTTTTTCGGGCCAGGCCATGTTTATCGAACGTCCGGTTCAGCATCAGGATAATATTTTTATTGTTGCTGTATTCCAGTTCATCAAGGACTTCCAACGTGCCAATCATGGCTCGCACAGAAGCCAACTCCGGCGATAAAAGGCAAATGATCTCATTCGATGCATCGAAAGCCTGTAGTGTCCCCTCACTAAACATGGAAGGCAGATCGATAACAACATAATCATACATTGAACGCAGCAATCTTAAGACATTGCCGACAATTTCGCCTGTAATCAACTCGCCGTCCGCAATACTTCTGGGAGCAGCCAATACATGAACGCCATTTTCATGCTTTAACAGGATTGCTTCAAGAATTTCGGGTTCCAACTCTTCTGGAGGGATACCGACAAGGTCAACCCAGGTATTTCGTAAGGACAGGTTCAACATCAATGCTGCCTGGCCCATCGCCAGAGAAAGATCGACCAGGGCTACACTGCCACTCCAAATTTTCGAAAGTCCTGATGCCAGGTTAGCAGCGATCGTACTGACACCGCTCCCGCCACGCATGGAGAATAATGAGATCACTTTTCCATTTTTACCCGTCATGGGAGCTTTTTTCGGTGTCACCTGAGCGACAGCGCTTCGTCGCAGAATAACACTGACCCGCGCCTGCAGCTCCGCTGGCTGGAATGGTTTCGTCAGGTAATCATCAGCCCCGGCATCAAAGCCCTTGATTTTGTCCTCAAGAGCATTATATGCAGTGAGAATAATGATAGGTATCTGGGCCGTGGCTGGATTTTCACGCAATTTGCGGCAGACCTCATATCCATCCATAATTGGCATGCTGATATCCAAAATAATGACTTCGGGAGCGATCCCTTCCACCCTCTCCAACGCTTCCACCCCATTTGTAGCGGTAACCACCTCATGACCCACCTGGGCCAACGTAGTTTTAACCACTTTCAGGTTGATTTCGTTGTCGTCGATCGCAAATATCTTTGCCATGGCTGTACTCCTTGGTGTTGATTACGAGGTTTCAGAAAACGCTGAACGCCGATAATCAACAAATCGATACCCAACCCCTCTTTCAGTTAAGATATATTGTGGATTGGAAGGATCCTTTTCCAATTTTTGACGCAAGTAGTTGATATACAAACGCACATAATGCGTTTCATCACGGTACTCATAACCCCAAACTTTGGCAAGCAATTGGTCATAGGTTTGCACCCAACCGGAATTTTGAACCAGATGGTACAAAAGTCGATATTCAGTCGGCCGCAGCTTGACCAATTCATCATCCACCCACACTTCCCGTTTATCAAAATCGATTCGAAGCCGATCATCAACCTGGATGACATCATGCTGAACTCCGCCCGCGCCTTCGGTTCTCCGCAGAACCGCTTTCACCCGAACCACCAATTCGCGAGGACTGAATGGCTTGGTAATATAATCATCGGCACCCAGTTCCAAACCTCTCACGCGGTCGTCTTCTTCTCCCTTGGCAGTCAACATGATGATAGGTACCTGGCTGAACTCGCGAATGATGCGTAACACCTCGAATCCATCAATGTCAGGTAGCATGACATCCAACAGTACCAGATCGGGGATTACATCCCGCAGCCGATCAATCGCACCCATTCCGTTATATGCTTCTTCGACAATGAAACCATCATGTTCTAAGTTTAGACGAATGAACCGCGCCATTCGTTGTTCATCATCCACAACCAATATTCGACGGTTCCTCAAGCTATCATCACTCATGGCATCACTCCCTCACAAATGTCACAATTTCTTCTTCTTCCATTCCGGGCAGCATCTCGACAAAATTGATTCTCTCGTATGGAAAGATAACCACTGTCACTGTTGAATCCAGGTAATGAACATCTTTTCCATCACGCCGCCTGGGGTTTTTAATGATGATCAAATTATCTTGCGGTGAAGGCAATTCATCAACTTCACCCAGAATCGGGTCTTCATTTTTTACGTGCACCAACACTAATGGCATACAGTAATCTCCTTTTAATCCGCCAGGCGAATTTTCATTCTCAACTTCCCTAATCTTAACACAGAATTGGCACTCAACTCATACTCGTTGCCGGGGTATAACTCTTCTTCATCAATGAATGTACGGTTTGATGAATTCAAATCCACGACCTTGATGTGATATCCATCCACTTTGATTAACGCATGTTGCCGGGACACTCCTGCTTCGTATCCTCCATAATGGTTAAGGTCAAGGTCTAATCGGTGCGTGCCTCGTGAAGGAACAGACCTTCCAAAGACATATTTCTCTTTACCAGACAAACCGCATTCCTCTGATAGGTCTATAAAATTGACAACAATTTTTTCTGATGGCTTTCGTCCTTCTGGTTCAGTCACCGATACCTGCCCTATTAGCGAGGCACCACATGTTGAGCAGAACAACGCACCCTCAACCTCGTTCGCTTGGCATTTTGGACATTTTATCATCTGCGCTCCACCTTCCTGGTCGCATCACGTATGACAACTTGCTGGGTTTCCGCTGTCAACAACCGGGTGGCATACTTTATTTGCTTCGCCCCTCCCTCTGAATAACTTTGATGCTCCGATATGAAAACAGTCTCCCGCTCAATTTGATCAGCCAACTGTTTGTTTCCCTGGGCATTCAACTGTCGCGCAAGGTTTTTCAGCACATTCACCCCCTCAGATATGTTACCTTGTTGGATCATTTTTCTGGCATTTTCCTGCATCCGGTAGATACTGACCGCATATACAGCGCTCATCACCTGGTTGGATGGTAAAGCTGTCTTCGTAGAACCAGCCTGGACCGGTACAGAAATATTCACAGGGTGAGATGCTTGCTGGAATTCCGGATTGTTTCCGTTGGTTTTTAATGACCCTTCTAACAATGTCAAACTGGATTGGCTGAGCTGAATCGGGTGAATCCGAAATTCAAACAAAATTTGAATTGGTGATGCGGGAACAAGCGTCCCAAAAGTACAAACATTGTCAACACCAACCAATGGCGTTACATCTGGCGATAAGCGATAAATATTGGATACTTCACAGCGATCATGGATTCTATATTCCAGGGAGGTGGATGGAACTGTACTTTGAGAAAATTTCACCATCAGCAATTCAACCTCACGCGCCAGCATATTTGTGTTCGTGATATACCTTGTTTCGCCACCGGATATTCCTGCCATCTGATCCAACAGTTCGTCATTCCATTCATCACCGATCCCAACAGCAGAAAATGTAATGCCCTCAGTCCTTGAACTTTTTACCAGGCGCATACACATTTCCTCATCTCCATAAGTACGCCCGTCGGTAATTAAAACAAGATGAGGGATCGTACGTTTAAAGTTTGGAGTACGGATTAATTGGACATACCCCCTTTTTAACCCCTGGTATATTTCGGTGCCCCCCAGGGCATGGATTTTTGCCAGGTTCCGGGAGAGGTTTTCAATTTCAGACACCTTGCTGGTCTTGATGATGGTTTCTGCCCTGTCATTAAATGAAACAATCGACAAGAAGTCATCTGGATGAAGCCAACGCCCGATGTTTGCCAATGCTTTCTTCATCAATTCCAATGGAAGACCACGCATCGAAGTAGAACAATCGACAACAAAGCAGACGTTTAAGGATATTCGGGTTTCATCATCCTTTTTGATATCCGCAGAACATGCCAAAAGCGAATAAAAAACCTGCGGTTCTTTTAAAACAGGTATATGATCTCCACCAAAATGGGTTGATGATGAAAAAAGTATCTTTTGCATATTACAATTTTGCAACCAGGGCGGTTACATTATCCATGGCGCCGTTATTCACCGCTTGACTCACCAGCGCGTGAGTAATTTTATTGACCTCTCGTTGCGCCAATATGATATTTTGTATGTCCTCCGCAGGAACAACTTCCCACAATCCGTCACTACAAAGCAAGAGGTACGCTTGCCGGGTCACCTTTTTTGATAACAGGAATGGCTCAACATTATCCCCACGGCCTAATGCGTAATACAACACATTCCTCTGTGGGTAGTTTCTGGCTTCCTCTTCAGTCATTTGCCCAAGCGTGACTAACCGTTGAACAAGCGTTTGATCTTCTGTAATTTGCTCAATATCGGCACCCTCACGGATAATATATGCTCTTGTATCACCAACATGGGCGATTGATAGATGGTCACCCACCAACACGGCAACTGTCATTGTTGAACCGCCATCCATAATTTTTTGACTGATACCCTCGTGTATCTCAAGCATCCCATTTTCCAACACCTGGAGTATTGGTTCTTGTCCAAACACTTCATTCGGGACAAGCATTGGGATGAAAATTTTCCGCAAAACATGTTCTCCCATTTTCTCAACGGCCATTGCTGATGCCAATTCCCCATTCTCATATCCACCCATTCCATCAGCCACACAAAAACACCCAAAATGCTGCTCACCTTTTTCAGTCTGCAATGTGGCCGTATAGGCGAACAGCGAATCTTCGTTGTGGTGGTAACGATGACCCAGTGCCTGAGCCCAGGCCACACAGATCGTCGGATCAGATATTACATCCTGGTCACTGTCCTGGCCTTCGTTCCATTCCCCACTGTTATCGAGTTGTTTTTTCTGGGTGTTGTTGTTTTTTTGTACCATTGCCCACCTTGATATTTTGATTTCTTGAAACTACCTATATGGATAAGGCATACAAATTTTTATCAGCAGAACCGAAAATCAGCAATTCATTATAAGATACCGGAGCGGATGTGATTGGGCCACCTGTTTGGTATGACCATTCCACCTCGCCGGAGTCTTTTTTCAAACAATAAAACAATCCTTGCGCATCACCCACAAATAGATGGGTTTTATTGATATAAGGCGAACCGGATATTTGTGACGAGAATGTGCTCGCCCAAACCTGCTTCCCATTGGATTTGTTCAAACAATATACTTTTCCATCTGCAGAGCCGAAATAAACAAATTTTTCATCGATCACCGGCGAAGATACCGATCCTTTATCCATTCGGAAGCGCCACATCGGCCAGCCCGTTTTCGCATCGACAGCATAAAATGTGGCATCCAATGAACCAAAGTATAGAATCCCATCATCATCGATAGCAAGGCTGCATAAAATGCTGCGTTTGGCACTGAATCGCCACTTCACAAAGCCGGCTGTATCGGTGCAAAGCAATTCCCCATTCATATTCGCAACCACAACCCGATCATCGGTAACATACGGTTTTGACCGTATCGGTGCCATTGTTTCAGCCTTCCACGAAGGGCGCCCGCCAGCTTGTGTCAGGGCGTATAAATTACAATCATCACTGCCAATAAATACATGATCTTCAGCCAGATAAGGAGAACATCTGACAGGTCCTCCCGTTTTGAATGACCATGCTTCTTTGCCTGTTGAACACCGTACAGCATACACCTTCCCATCTTCAGAACCAAAGAAAAGCGTCCCATTATTAACAGCGGGTTGGCTCACAATACCGCCTGAAGCGGGAAATTTCCAAACAAATCGCCCATCTGATGCGTTTATTTTATACACATTATTGTCATAAGCGCCGATATATACATCCTGTTCCAATACCACAGCCGAACCACGAATCTCATCTTCACTCCGAAACGTCCACACCGGCTTAATTAATTGGTCTGATGATGGATCAATCGCCCTGGCTAACGACAAATCTGCCCCTGGTGTACGATTTAATAAAGCGTCAATGCCGCTCAATAATCCAGTTTGATGCCCAACCCGGATCAATGCCTCTTTCATCTCACGGGCTGACGTATATCGATCTGAAGCATCATAGGAAAGCGCTTTTTCAACCACAGCGACCAACTCCCGGCTTACACCTGGATTGAAGGATGAGATTTTCCGTTGCTCAAAGGTAAAAGGAGGCTCAATTGTGGGATCATGACGGGTTAGTACATGATGCAGTGTGGCACCCAGTGCATAAATATCTACCGAGGGTGTTGCTTCGCCACGGTACTGTTCAGGTGGAGCATATCCCTCTGTGCCAATGATGGTTCCCTTCTGCCCAATTTGAAATGTCTTTGCAATTCCGAAATCGATTAAAACGACATTTCCCTGCCGATTAATCATGATATTTGAAGGTTTGATATCACGGAAAATAATTGGTTCAGGCTCATGGCTATGCAGGTAATCAAGCACATCACACAGTTGAATCGCCCATTTGATGACTTGATCTTCCGGGATAAAGTCTGTCAGGCGATCAAGGATTCTTTCCAGATCTTTCCCATATACATATTCGATTACCAGATATGCCCTTTGATCGATGGAAAAGTAATCATAAATACTTGTTATCGATGGGTGTGATAATGTGACCAACAAATTGGCTTCACGTTCAAAATTTTTAATCATCATCTGGTTAACTTTGGGATCATTGGTGGAACTCACCATTTCCTTTATCGCCACCAGTTTTACAGCATTTGGAAAGTGCATATCACGGGCACGGTAAACTGCGCCCATCCCACCGGAGCCAATTACATCTTGTATTAAATACCGGCGCATTAACAGGCTCTTTGCGGGCAGGCGTCCGGGCCTTTTATTCTCTGATTCAGGAAAAACCCTGGTTATGATACGTTCTTGCAGAATACCCTCCCCTGGGATGCTTGAAATTCAGCAAATAGGATGGTTAACAATAAGTAGATTATACACTAAGTAAAATATTTCCCATATTCTTTGCGACGTGTGAATAATTTCCCACCAGTGTTTTTTAGGCTTAAAAATTGCACTCCCCTCTTGTCTGTTTGCGCAAGCACCAGGAATGGAACCCGACCATTAGCTCGAATTACTATTGGTCAAGGACTTGTAAATAGAGCGAGGCTGCCCATCCGCTTCGCGCGGAGTCATAAGGTGATTCCAGATACCACCAGGTATACCCATCGGAATCTACAGGTCCCTGAACAACCTGGAACAATTCCAATTCTTCTCCGAGGAATTGCACAGAATGATTGATACCGGCATCGCTTCTCAGCCGGAGACCGGCACCTTCTGTTCCTGTGATCTGAACTACCGTACCAATTGTGATGCCATCTACCACGATCTGAGTTGATGACCCCTCCACCGCTTCAGCATTGTCAGGGGCGGAAGCGAATGTTTGTGTGGCACTGGGCGCAGCGATCTTGGTTATTACAGGTGTAGATGGAATAGATGCGTCCGCTGGACGTAAGGTCCATAACATTAGCATCCCAGCAGCCAACAGCGCAGCACCGATCGGTATGGAAAGAAATATCGAACGTGTTATATTTTTTCTTGTGTTTGGGTTGCGAATTTCCATAGAACCTCGTTGAAGTCATTATATCGCATATGCTTAACAGGAGTACCGCCATGATTAATTCAATCACCCATACCTGCCCTATCGGAGAACCACCTATGATATAATTTTTTATCATGCAAGATCAGACACCTTCCTCCTCGATGATAGGAAATCGGTACCAGATTGAGAAATTAATCGGTACCGGCGGTATGTCAGTCATCTACAAGGCGCTTGACCAGGACCTTCATCGGACTGTTGCTCTCAAGTTGTTGAGGCAAAAGTACTCCCGCAGCCCTGAAATCCGGGAACAATTTTCGAGAGAGGCTCAGGCATCTGCCAGGTTATCACATCCCAATATTGTGACAATTTACGATATCAATACAGACCAGGATCGGATTTATCTTGCACTCGAATATATAGCCGGGTCAGACCTGAAACATTACATTCAGACCCGGAAGATAATCAACATAAAAGACGCCTTGGATTTGATGATTCAAGCCTGTAATGGCATTCAGCACGCACACGACAATGGCATAATCCATTGTGATATTAAGCCCTCCAATTTTCTCCTCAGCCAGGCGAATCAACTAAAGATCACTGATTTTGGTCTCGCGCGAATTTTACAACAGATCAACCAGGATGAAAATTCATCCGTCATTTGGGGCTCCCCCTTTTACTTGTCACCGGAACAAATCACTGGCGCCAGCCCAACAATAGAGTCAGATATTTATTCGTTGGGTGTTGTTTTGTATGAATTGTTGACGGGACGCCCCCCCTTCATCGCAAATGATGTGAATCAGTTGCTGGCAATGCACCGAGATATCAACCCCAATGATCCAATGAATCTAAATCCTGAGATACCAGAGGAATTGAGCCAGATTACATTGCGAGCACTCAGCAAGGATCCAAGACGACGTTTTCGGTCTGCCACCCAATTTCGCAGCGCCATCTTCAGCATACGGCAATCACTGACATTGAGAACCATCTCTCAATCCATGGCTGTCACAAATCCAAAAGCAAGTACGGTTTCACAACCCATGGAACAATCCGAGAAGCCTCTCATATATCGCGACGCACTGAATGCAGAACAATCATTGAAGACCCAAAAGCCAATGGTGTTTGACTGGGTCACAATTCTAATCGCTTTCCTGGCTACCCTGGCAGTAGCGGGATTGGTACCCTTCTGGATCTATATCTATTTTAACATCCCTGGCAAGTAACGATTCATGAAAAACATCATACTCTCCCCATCCATTCTTTCAGCGAACTTTTCTAATTTGCAGGAGGATGTCCACGTCCTGGAAAAGAGTGGCGCCCACTGGCTCCATATCGATGTGATGGACGGCCATTTTGTACCGAACATTACCATGGGTCCGTTCATCGTCAGCCACTGCAAGAAAATTACAGACCTCCCATTGGATGTCCATTTGATGATCGAAAAACCAGAGCTCCATATTGCTTCATTTGCCAAAGCAGGAGCGTCATGGTTGACAATCCACATCGAAAGCAATCCAAATGTATACCGAACCCTTCAAACAATCAGGGATATGGGCGTACATCCAGGCATTGCTGTGAACCCGGGCACTCCCATCAAGCACATAGAAAATGTGCTTGAAGTGGTCGACATGGTCCTTGTGATGACTGTGAACCCTGGCTTTTCTGGCCAGGCCCACATCGCAACCATGGTTAACAAGGTCCGGCAAGCCCAACAAATGATTGCCACTATCGCCAGGCCGATTCGGATTCAAGTTGATGGTGGTATCAGCAAGGAAACCCTTTCGCCGATATTGGAAGCTGGTGCAGATACCATTGTCGCAGCCTCCGCAATTTTCAGCCATCCCGACGGCATCAGCGCAGGCGTCGAAGCAATCCGCTCCTGTTGGCAATAATGAAAAGGCCATTGAAAACAAAAAAATCGCAGGATTTCCGCGATTTTTCAGGTATCGAGAATTTCGACAAATTAACTCTTCGCCATGGTGCGCAAGCAGCGAGTGCAGACCGTCTTTCGGGTTTTCTTCCCACTTTCAAAAAGGGTAACTTTTTGAAGATTGGCGCGGAATTTTCGATTCGTCGCGCGCATGGAAAAACTGCGGTTGTGGCCAAAAACAGTTTTCTTTCCGCAAATTTCACACGTAGCCATGATAAAATCCTTTCTTAAGAGGAATGATAACAAATCAACAGCACATGATGATACCACAGCTTATCCCTTTTATCAAGCAAACCTGAGGATCGAACGAATATGCAAAATGTAAGTCAAAAAGTAAAAGGTAACATCTATATTTCACACCAGGCCATCGCCAGCATTGTACATCGTACCGTCAGCGAAACATATGGGGTTGTCGGATTGGCTCCGAAAAATTTTGCGCACGGATTGGCAAACGCAATCGTGAAAGATCCATGCCTGGGTGTTGACATACACTACCAGAAGAAAGAGGTTTCCATCGGGGTATACATCATCATCGAATATGGAACCAGGATTAAAACCGTCGCAAAAATTGTCGCGGATAACATCAGTTACCGCGTTCAGAAAATTACCGGACTTGCTGTAGCCGAAGTCAATGTTCACGTCCGCGGGTTAAGAATCAGCAATCCCGACTAATCATAATATCCACATCCCAAACGCAGAAAGGTTCCTCCTAAGTCTTATGAGTAGTCAATTTATTACTAGCACAACAGGGGTTGTTGAGGTCAATGGCCAGGATTTCAAGCTGCTTGTTCATGCTGGTCTGTCCTGGTTGAAAGTAAATCAACAAATTGTGAACGCGTTGAATGTCTTTCCTGTACCAGATGGCGATACTGGCACCAACATGGTACTTACCATGCAAGCCGCTTATGATGAGGTGAAAAATTCTACAGAAACGAACCTCGGCAAAATGGCTCACGACATTGCTCAGGGTGCCTTAATGGGTGCTCGTGGAAACTCCGGGGTGATACTCTCGCAATTATGGCGCGGGTTCGCTCGTGCCATGGACAGCAACGAAACCATGACGCAAACTGATTTGGTATCTGGGCTTATCGAAGCCAAGAACACCGCTTACAAAGGCGTTGTGCGGCCAGTGGAAGGAACCATCCTTACCGTCGCCAAAGACATAGCAGCTGCAGCTGAAGAAAATATTAAAGACGAACTTCCGGTCGACGATATTCTCAAAATTCTCTTGGAAGCTGCAGCACGCTCGGTCGAAAATACACCTAACCTTCTACCGATCTTGAAACAGGCCAAGGTGGTTGATTCTGGCGGTAAAGGCCTTTACTACATTTTTGAGGGGATGGCGAAATTTTTACGAGGCGAAAGTCTCGAAAAATCAGAGGTTGAAGTTACTCCCATCGCGGCGATGGAAATGGAGGATACGATGGAAACGATTGAACCCGGCCAGGATTTCGAAGTCGTCATCGATTTTCGTCCCCACGACGCTTTCAATCTCCAGACATACTATAATGAATTGGAGCAAATTGGCACATCAATCCAGGTGGGAGAAGGTGACAATTTGTACCGGATGCACATCCATGTGCCTTCTGAAAATCGATATACACCGATTGATTTCACCATGTCGTTTGGTACCATTACCAAAGTTTATATTGAAAATTTGATGGACCAGATGCAGCAGAAATCCCAATCCACTAATCTAAAAGAACCTCCTCTAGCATTGTCACCAATCGAACCAGGCCAGATAGCTGTTGTTGCAGCTTCTCCGGGTGCCGGAATATCACAGATCTTTGCCAGCCTGGGGGTGGCAGCCATTGTCAAAGGCGGTCAGACGATGAATCCATCCACGGAGGAAATTATAGGATCGTTCGCCGATTTACCAACGGACCAAATCATCATTTTGCCAAACAACAAGAACATCATCCTCGCAGCCCAGGCAGCTGCCAGCATGGTCGACAAAAAAGTGGCGGTGATACCCTGTAAAACCGTTCCTCAGGGAATCAGTGCTTTGTTGCGCCTGATGCCGGGAATGGATTTCGAAACCGTGGTAGAAGATATGATCAATGCGTGCGATGACGTTGATACAGGTGAGGTTACCATTGCCACAAGAACGGTGGAAATAAATGGCGTTCACGTTCAGGAAGGCCAGGTGATAGCTTTGCATAACGGGAAACTGATCCGCTCCTGCATCGATGTTTCAGATGCAACGATGAGTATTTTAGCAGACTGTAACATGGATGAGCGTGAAAGGATCACTTTCTTCTGTGGTGGTGGTATCACGGAGGATCAAGTCAATATGGTGGTCACGAAAGTTGAATCGCAATATCCTGAACATGAGGTCGAGATTCACGATGGTGGTCAGCCATTCTACCAATTCATCATCGCCATAGAATAATGAAACCCAGCATTTGCATCATCACTGACAACCTCATTCAATATCCTTCTATTCGGTTTCCAGGCCAACACAGAATTCGCCTTTCGCCATTAACCATTTCGTACCAGGGCGCTTTCGTCAGTGACACAAGTGAAATTAAACCGCAAGATTTACCTGAAACTGTAGACCGCATTACGGGGCCTCAGTTGAGACCTCCGGACAGTGAAACCCAAAAAAAATTCATAACATCGTTGCTGGAACAGTATGATGAAATTATTGCCATTTTTTCATCTTCCTCCCTCACCAGTATGTACACAACCTTCCTCGAAGCGTCCGTGAAGATTGATCGGCAGTCCCGGGTACAGATGATAGATTCGCAGACACTTTCACTTGGTCAGGGTTACCTTGTGAAAATGGCGGCCCAATTGGCGGAAAACGACATTCCCTCAAGGGAAATTGTTCAGGCTCTCTATGCAAAAATTCCCCACATCTATACCCTGTTCAACATCCCGTCACTCTCTTATCTCTATCAAAACCAATTGCTCGATATCTCCCAGGCTTATGTAGGCGAAAAGTTGGGATTAATGCCAAACTTCGCCATTGAAGATGGGCAATTTATCTCCACTGATAAAATGCGCAATAAGCGTCATATTACCGATTGTTTTCTGGAATACATAAGAGAATTTGAGTCGATTGAATATGTCGCGTTTGTGTATGGATACACCATTTACTCTGCCACAGCCAAGTTAATCAGGGATAGCCTGAAAGAAGCATACCGGAACGTCGACTTTTCAGAACACAAAATATCATTACCAATATCGATGCTGTTTGGCCCTACATGTCAGGGCTTGATTGTCATCGATAATGAATAGCAGGTTATCCACACTACACCAAATGGGATGGAAGAGTCATTCATCAAATTTTTAAAAATCCTCAAGTTGGAATCTATCAATGGATTTCACAATGATGCCATCCTGGGTGGTATTGGTAAGTATCTCCCAACCTGGCAAAGCGAGGCATCCGATGACCATATACCAACACCATTGATAGATGAAGTAAGTCGTTTCCTGGAAGGATATGCATCACTAACTCCATCCGATCGGGCTGAAAAAGCAAAGTCTCTTTTTCATGAACTAAAAAATTTTTCTACTTCGCAAACAAGCGAAGCAAAAAACACCTCTCCGGCAACCAAAATGGATCAACGGCAGGTGAATAAAGACCCTGTCCAACACCATCATACCAACAAGCCACATACCACTGCTCGGACATCGGGTTCCAATATTGGCCTTGAAGCGCCGTTAACAGTACTCCATGGCGTTGGACCGCAGAATGCGAAACGCCTTGAAAAGTTGGAAATTAGAACGCTGGGAAATTTATTGCACCATTACCCCAGAAGGTACGATGATTATTCCCACCTTAAAACGATTGACCAGTTAAAAGTCAACGATGAAGTAACGGTAATGGGGGTTGTTCAGAATATCCAAACCCGCGATATCGGGAAACGTCGTCTTAAAATTACCGAAGCAGTAGTTACTGACAACACAGGTTATCTACGGGTATCCTGGTTCAACCAACCATGGATTGAAAAAGCGGTTAAACCAAAAAATCAGATCGTGATGTCAGGAAAAATTGAGCAATATTTAGGAAAATTGACTTTAAATAATCCTGATTGGGAGCCGCTGGATCAGGAACAACTCAACACAAACCGGATCGTTCCAGTATATCCGCTTACTGCTGGCATGACGCAAAAATGGATGAGAAAAGTCATTCACCAGGTTCTGGGCTACTGGGCAGACCGTATATCTGAATACATCCCTTCCCAATGCAGGGAGGAAACAAGTCTGCTCCCGATTGGTGAAGCCCTGACCCATATCCATTTCCCCGAATCCGAGGATTTGCTGGCACAGGCAAGAAAACGCCTGGCGTTTGATGAAATTTTTATTTTACAAATGGGGCTCATCCTTCAAAAACATCGTTGGCAAAGTCAGATTGCCAATCGATATCCTGTTCCTTCCGGGTGGCTGGATCAACGCAGGTTACGAATTCCTTTTCAGTTAACAGCTGCCCAGCAAAGGGTAATCGGCGAAATCCAACAGGACCTGTCCCAGCCCCGTCCAATGAACCGCCTCATTCAAGGTGATGTTGGATCTGGCAAGACCATTGTCGCAATGTCTGCCATTGAGATCGTACTGCATCACCAATGCCAGGCTGCCGTAATGGCACCGACGTCCATTCTGGCAGAGCAGCATTACAATTCTATGCGAGCATTTTTGACTGCGGAACCCGATGCACTGATCCGGGAAGAGGAAATTGCTTTACTGCTGGGCAGTACACCCCTCCGCGAAAAGGAGCGAATTCGAGAAGCCCTGGCCAATGGTGAAATCAGACTTGTTGTGGGCACACACGCCCTGATCGAAGACCCTGTTCAATTTCAGAAACTACAACTCGTGGTCATCGATGAACAACACCGCTTTGGGGTCTTGCAGAGAGCCAGGTTGCGCGAAAAGGGCGAAAACCCGCATCTCCTGGTTATGACCGCGACTCCCATACCTCGGTCGATGGCCCTCACAGTTTACGGCGATCTCGATGTCTCCATCATGGATGAGATGCCCCCTGGCAGGAAACCAGTAAAAACTGAGGTGATAATTCCGCAGTACCGCGAATCCATTTATGAATTCATTCGAACAGAAATCCACCATGGAAGGCAGGCATTCGTTATCTACCCCCTGGTAGAACAAGGGGAAAATGACGATGCAAAAGCAGCGGTAGAAGAGCAGCAACGATTACAGAAGGAAGTGTTCCCGGCCTTCTCGGTCGGTTTGATGCATGGTCGCTTAAAACCAGCAGACAAAGACGAAGTGATGGAGAAGTTCAGATCAAAACAATACGATGTCCTTGTATCGACATCTGTCGTCGAAGTGGGTGTGGATGTGCCCAATGCTACCATTATGGTGATTGAGGGTGCTAACCGATTCGGTCTGGCGCAGTTGCATCAATTTCGCGGTAGAGTGGGACGTGGTTCACAACAGTCGTATTGTTTTCTACTCCCGGACAATGATGACTCCGCTGAAAATGAGCGTCTCCAGGTGATGGCCATGACCAATGATGGATTTGTTTTGGCGGAAAAAGACCTGGAACAAAGAGGGCCCGGGGATTTTCTTGGTACCAGACAGTCGGGTTATTCCGGATTGAAAATTGCATCACTGACTGACACCCACCTGATCGAAATGGCACGCCAACAAGCGAAAAATATCCATCAAAAAGATCCCGAATTAGACAAACTCGAACATGAACATCTCAAAGAAATCATCCACCAATGGTGGAATCTAGAAGAAGGAGATCAAAGCTAAATGATCAAGGCTGTTTTTCCAGGAACGTTCGATCCAATCCATTATGGACATATCAATATTGCGCTTCGGGCTCGAAAAATTTTCAACCACCTGATCATTGCAGTATATGATAAACCATTGAAAGACCTCCTCTTTTCACCGGAAGAACGGATTTCTATGGCGAAAGTAGTGTTCTCCCCCTACGATGATATTGAAGTGATCGGATATTCGGGATTGACGGTTGATTTTTGCACCAGGATTGGCGCACAGGTCCTTGTGCGAGGATTGCGGGTGTTTTCAGATTTTGAACATGAATTTCGGATCGCCCTGGCGAATCAACGTTTAAAGCCGGAAATTGAAATGGTATCCTTAATAACCAATGAACAACATACATTCCTTAGTTCGTCTACAGTAAAAGAAATCGCCTCATTGAATGGCGATGTTTCCACAATGGTCCCGCAGAATGTGGAAACTGCTTTGAAGCAAAAGTCCGCCGCGAAGGGGGATTTTTCAAATCAAACCCCGAATTCATTAAAAGATTAATAAAAATCACTATATAATTAACCCAATCATAATCTGGTGCGAACCTTGCATGACTCGATTCCAATAGCGAATTCAGGAGCAAACCAATGGATATACTAGAACTCATCGATCGCCTCGAAGATCTTTTTAATGAAAGTCATTCTGTTCCATTCACACATAGTGTCATTGTGAATGAAGACAAAATGCTCGATATCATTGACCAAATGCGGGTATCAATTCCAGAGGAAGTAAAAAAATCTGAACAAATTATCAATCAGAAAGAACGTTATTTGGCACAAGCTCAGGAAGAAGCCAGCCGGATTACTGCACTTGCACGGGAACGTTCCGCCAAAGCAGTCAATCAAGAGGAGATTGTTCAGGAGGCTGTTAAACAGGCGGAGGCGATCATTTTACAGGCCAAGCAAGAACGCGACCGCCTGAAAACAGAGACTGACCAGTATATCATTCATTCTCTGCAGGAGTTTGAGGCCAAGCTGGCGCAATTAACCCAACAAGTTCAGAATGGTATTGCGACCGTGAAGACACAACGGGAACAGGAATAGTCTGAAATTATATGCTTGATCCAATCTTTCCATAACAACAGAAACCAAGTCCTCACATACAATTTTTACGGTGCAGGACTTTTTTCTTTCTTGATCGGTGCTTCGTACAACACAATGTCGATGACATCATCCATATTATGAATAAAGGTCAACTCCATATCTGTCAGTACCTTTTTCGGAATATCAACAACATCCTTCTGGTTCTTATCTGGCAAAATGACACGTTTTAACCCCGCTCGATGAGCAGCAAGCACTTTTTCTCGTACCCCCCCAATCGGCAGGACATGACCCCGCAAGGTGATTTCACCTGTCATACCAATCTCATGATGTACTCTGCGGTTCGTGAATGCGCTTAGCAGCGCTGTGGCAATTGTGATCCCTGCACTTGGTCCATCTTTTGGCACCGCTCCTTCGGGAACATGCAAGTGAATATCAGTTGATTCGAACCGATCCTTTTTAATCCCGAATACTTTGGCTCGCGCCTTGATATAGGACAATGCGGCTTGAACAGATTCCTGCATCACATCGCCAATTTGCCCTGTGATTTGCAGATTCCCCTTTCCATCCATCAAAACAATCTCAATCGGCATTATATCGCCCCCATTCTCCGTCCAGGCAATTGCAGTCGCCACGCCCACCTCATCTTCACGTTCCGCCTCATTTACAAAGAACTGGGGTGGGCCAAGGAATTTCTCAATAATGTTGGGAGTGATCCGATGTGGTATGTCTTTGTTTTCGGATTTCATCCTCGCAATTTTCCGGCACACCCGCCCAATTTCCCGCTCCAAATTCCGTACACCTGCTTCATATGTATATTCACGGATTATTTTACGAATCGAAGTCTCATGGAAATGAATATCAGCTTCATCCAACCCGGATTCGACAAGCTGCCGTGGGGTCAAATACTTTTCAGCGATTGCCAGTTTGTCTTCTTCAATATATCCAACGAAATCGATCATTTCCATACGGTCCAACAATGGGGAGGGAATCATCGCAGGATTATTGGCGGTGGTAATAAACATCACATTGGATAGGTCATATGGAATTTCGAGGTAATGGTCAGAAAATGTGTTGTTTTGCTCAGGATCCAACACCTCCAATAAGGCTGAAGAAGGATCGCCACGGTAATCATTACCCAATTTGTCGATTTCATCCAACATAAATAATGGATTGATCGTCCCAGCCCGTTTCATTGTCTGGAGGATTCTACCGGGCATTGAGCCAATGTATGTTCTCCGATGTCCACGAATCTCTGCTTCATCTCTTACCCCACCCAAACTCACACGCACGAATTTCCGCCCCAAAGCTTCAGCGATCGACTGCCCCAGCGATGTTTTACCCGTTCCCGGAGGACCCACAAAACACAAAATTGGCTGGCGAAGGACTTTCGGCTGCAATGACCGCACCGCTATATACTCGAGAATCCGATCTTTTGCCCGTTGTAAACCATAATGGTCACGTTCGAGGATCTGGGATGCATGGTTCACATCCAGGTTGTCTTCCGTTTTTTCGCCCCAGGGCAAATCCAACATCCACTCAACATAAGTGCGGATAATGGCAACCTCAGGCGACATTGGGGGCATTTGTGTTAACCGCTCAATTTCTTTGAGAGCCCGTTGCTTCCCTTCTTCTGGCAGACCCTTTGCGGTAATTTTTTCTCTCAGTTCGTTCAATTCCGAAGTCCAAATATCACCTTCGCCAAGCTCTGTCTGAATAGCTTTAAGCTGTTCGCGAAGGTAATATTCACGCTGACTTCGATCCACCTCGTTCTGAACCTTATGTTGAATTTCCTCCTCAAGTTTGAGAACATCCAGCTCATCAGCCAGCAATCGATTGATCAACCGTAAACGTGTGGCCGGTTCCAGGGTGACCAGCAATTTTTGGCGTTGTGGAAACGGTAATGAAATCGCCGTTGCAACCATATCCACCAACCACCCCGGTTCGCGAATATTCAGGGAAAATAGATAGGCTTCATCCGGGAGGCTTCGATCTAATTGAACGCAGCTCTCAAACAGTCGTCGGGTTGTGCGCATTAAGGCTTCTATCTGGTTGGTAGACTCAACGTGTTCATCAATGACCTGGGCTTTAACAATGCAAAACGGCTGATATTGGGTAAATTCTATGATTTTCACCCGACGCCGACCTTGAATCAGAGCTGAATTATTCCCATCAGAAAGGGTCAGCAATCTTCCAGCCGCGACCTCAACACCAATCGGCAAAAAATCATCAGGGGAAGGCTCATTTATATTGGCATCTTTTTGCACAAGGGAGATCAAGGTTTGGTCATTAAATTGTGCCTCTTGGATCGACAACAGATTGTGCCCCTGTGTAACAAAGATCGGAGAGACCATATGAGGAAAAACCAACATATCACGCAGGAAGAGTACCGGGCATTCGACAATTCCATTCTCATCCTCACTGGCGTTTGGGACCTCATACAACTCTTCTGCACGCTCATGCAAGGTATCATCATCCCGCAATTCATTCGCCGGATACCATTCGTTCATATCTCTCCTTGTTATTCCTCGTCGAAAAATCCAGGCAGTGGTTGATAGTAGTGATGCCAGACATTGCGTACCGCTGCGGCAAGAAAAATGCTGCCCGTTGCAAGGAGCAATGAATCTTCTCCGCACCTTTCCAGACATGCACTCACCGCCTTTTCCACTGGGGATATTGCAGTTCCATTATACCCCAGGCTGTTAGCCAACTTGTTCAATTCTGTGGGATCATACGATCGCGGATGAACGGAGTGGCTGAAAAAAACTGTTTCGCATCTTGGCAACAGCAACTTAAGCATCCCAACCACATCCTTGTCACTGGAAGCCCCAAATAACAACACAATTTCACGGCCATTCGCGAGTTGATCCAGGCTCTCGAGTAGCTGCTGAATAGAATACGGATTGTGTGCGGAATCGATGATCACCAAGGGCTGTCGGCTGACAATTTCCATCCGGCCCGGCCAGAATACATGACTCAATCCCGCTCGTATCGTTTCATCACGGATCGAATAACCCATGGTGTTGAGCACCGCAATGCATAAAATCGCTGAAGCTGCATTCTCCAGTTGGAAATTGCCAAGCAAGGGGAGAGAGAACAGGCCAGAATGCATACCGTCAGGAGTATGCCACGTCGCCTGGAACACCTGGCCCTCGGTATGAGATTGCTCAGGCTGAATCCTCACCAGATCATCTGTCAGGTACACAGGCGCATCCAAATTTGCCGCAATACCTTTCAAGGAACTCAATGCGTCTGGGAAATACTGATGCGCTACAACGACAGGACGATTTGGCTTGATGATCCCCCCCTTTTCAGATGCGATTGCCGCAATGGTGTTACCAAGAATCTTCATATGATCGTAAGAGATCGAGGTGATGACTGACACCAACGGATCAATGACATTGGTAGCATCCAACCGTCCACCCAATCCAACCTCTGTTACTACGAAATCAACATCCTGGTTGGCGAAATGGTAAAAGGCAATTGCGGCTGTGATCTCAAACCATGTAATACGCCCCAACTGTTCCAGCAATGGACGAAAGAAGTTCATTATGACCACAAAATCATCCCGCGAAATTGGCACACCATCAATTTGAATCCGCTCGGTGAAGTGCTGCATATGTGGTGAGGTGAACAATCCCACATGATATCCAGCGGCGCGCAAGATACTGGCGACCATGCTGGCTGTTGACCCTTTCCCCTTGGTGCCGGCAACATGGATGTACTTACCGTGCTGTTCAGGGTTGCCTAACATCGCAAGAAACTTCTTCATCTGCTCCAGGTTGAATTCACCATTGGCAGCCTCAGATTGCTTGATTCGGCTGTAATCAATAAAGGAGTATAGATAATCCAGTGCAGACCTGAATTCTGAATGGCTCGTTTCTGGAGTCATGGGCTGGTTCGATCTTCCGTTCTACGTTTCGGTATGGAAATCCAATTCTATCATGACATGCCGTACGTTTAACGATAAAATGATTCCCAAAAGAAAGGATATTTCCGTGGCTGTTGGTCTGTTGACCCTAAAAATTTACCTGCCCTACGTCCATTCCCTGAAGGAAAAAAGGCACTCATTACTGCCCTTGCAGAATCGCATCAGGAAAAAATATAACGTCTCGATTGCAGAAACCGACGCACAAGATGCCTGGCATTCATCCATTCTTACCTGCGCTGTCGTGAATTCTCAAGCTGCGGCGATACAGGCAATTCTGCAGCAAATGGTTACCGACATTGAACAGGAAAATCCTGAAATTATTATTGAAAGCGAAGTAATAGAAATTCTGTGAAAAATGAATTAATGACAATCCCACCTGAAAAGATCGAACTATTTTTGGAAAAGCATTTATTGTCGGTGGAAAAGCCAGGCCGCTATATCGGCGGAGAGCTTAACCAGGTTCGAAAAGAATGGCGGGACCAGATTAAAGTCGCCCTTGCTTTCCCCGATATCTACGACATTGGATTGCCAAATTTGGGCCTGTTAATTTTATATGAAATCATCAACAAGCGCGAGGATGCACTGGCGGAGCGGGTGTATGCTCCCTGGCTCGATATGGAAACGGTGATGCGCGATGCCCAGATTCCATTGTATGCACTCGAAAGCAAACATCCTTTGCTTGATTTTGACGTAATTGCCTTCACCTTGCCATATGAATCGATATATACCAATGTGTTAAATATGATCAATATGGCTGGTATCCCATTAGATGCAAAAGAAAGGACACAATCATACCCATTGATCATTGCCGGAGGGCATGCGGCGTATAACCCGGAACCGATGGCCAGGTTCATCGATGCATTCATCCTCGGCGATGGTGAATACATCATGGATCGCTTTATTGATCAAATTCATAACTCACGCTCAACCGGTCAATCGAAAACTGAGTTATTGAAGCTGCTTGCGAATTTACCTGGTGTCTATGTTCCGTCTCTATATCGCCCCCAGTATAACCAGGCAGGGCAGTTAACTGCTGTGACTCCAATCGATAAAACGTTACCTGCCGTTCTGCATAAGCACATGTCACCAGATCTTCCGGTGGCTCCTGCCAGACCATTGGTGCCAAACATTGATGTGGTCCATAATCGGATCGCGGTCGAAATCATGCGTGGCTGCACACGTGGATGCCGTTTCTGCCATGCTGGTTTCATCAACCGCCCGGTTCGGGAACGATCGGTTGACGAAATTCTGGCCATCATTGAAACATCACTGCAGAATACCGGATACGAAGAGGTGGCATTGCTTTCCTTGTCATCATCAGACTATTCTCACATCGAAGAACTCATCGACAGTATCCAAAGTCGCTTCGAAGGAAAAAATTTGACAATCTCACTGCCATCATTACGGATTGAATCTTTTTCAGTTGACTTGATGGAAAAGCTTCGCACTGCACGTCCAGGTGGCTTTACCTTAGCCCCTGAAGCCGCCACTGACCGCATACGCCGCACGATCAATAAAGTCATCGATGATGAGAGTCTTTTTTCAACAGTACGAGAAATTTACCAGCGCGGATGGCAAACCATCAAACTTTACTTCATGATCGGCCACCCAAATGAAACAGATGAGGATGTCATCGCGATTGCCAATTTATGCAACCAGGTTCTGGCTGAAGGGCGGAAGGTGATAGGCAACCGGGCGAATCTCAATGTCGGTGTAGCAACCTTTGTCCCCAAACCCCATACTCCATTCCAATGGGTTCGCACAAACACACCAGAGGAAATTCGTCATAAGCAAGAGATTTTTCGGCAGCATATCAAAAGCCGGGCGATCAAGTACAGCTTATCGCAGCCTGATGAAACCATTTTTGAAGCAATGCTGACCCGTGGTGACCGGAGGATGGCAGATGCCATACTTTATGCCTGGCAAAACGGTGCGAAATTCGACGCCTGGCGTGACAAGTTTCGTTCTCATATCTGGACAGAGGCCTTTTCCCATGCAGGTATCGACCCTGAAACAGCCATTCACCGCAACAAAGAAAAAATTGAGGTGTTTCCATGGGATCATATCAACCCGGGCGTAAATCGATCTTACCTGCTTGCAGAATACGAACGCAGTCTGGCTGGCGAATTACGGCAGGATTGCCGCGAACAATGTTTCGCTTGTGGAATATTACCCTTTTATCAAGACCTTCGTATGCAAAATCCGGGTGATCATTGGAAATGCCCGGAGATTCTGGTAAATTAAAATGAACCAACAAACTCGTTTCCGCATTGTCTACAAAAAAGGTCAGGCGCTGCGCTATACGGCGAACCTCGACCTGCACAAAATCTGGGAGAGATGGATGCGCAGAACGGGCCTTCCACTGGCTTACTCCCAGGGATTCCATCCGCAACCGAGAATGAATCAGGCAGCCCCACTTCCATTGGGCATGCTGAGTGATGCAGAAGTTATTGATATCTGGATTGACAGTACAATCAGTCTGGAGAACCTCCAGCAATACCTGGTTGATACACCTCAACCAGGTATTGAGATCACAAGTATCAGAATCATACCGGGTAATGAACCATCAATACAAACCCGCGTACATCATGTTGATTATCTGGCGCAACCATTAATGGGGAAACTCTCCGCCACAATACAACCAGAGATTGACCATTTGTTATCCACAAATCAACTGCTTCGTGTCAGGCGGCAAAAAGAATATGATTTACGCCCGTTAATTCTTCAACTGGCATTCATCATCGTCGACTCTATGCAGGGTGAAGCTCTTTCTATGAGCCTTTTATCACTGCCGGGGCAAACAGGGCGGCCTGATGAAGTGATTCAAGCCCTGGGATATGATCCATCAGAGTTCAGGTTCACCCGAACAGCAATTCACCTTACCGATTAAACTGGGGAAAAGTTATGGTACAGGGTGTCATACTTTCTCTGCTTCTGGGCTACTTGCCCATGCTGGTTTTTGCGTGTGTCGTGTTCTGGTTCGATCGGTTTGAGAAGGAACCTATGGGGTTTCTCGTGGCGGGTTTTACCTGGGGTTCACTAATCACCGCAGCATTCGCTTTTGTGCTCAATTCTCTGATCGGAGCAGCCATTTTTTGGGTTAGCCAGTCACAGGCAATAACAAATTTTTCCGTTGCCTCTGTTGCAGCACCTGTAATAGAAGAAGTTTTTAAAGGTGGTTTTGTCCTGGCAATTTTCCTGCTTGCCAGGCATGAGTTCGATTCGTTGTTGGATGGGATCGTGTATGGTGCGATCGCCGGGTTGGGATTTGCAGCCACAGAAAATTTCTATTACATTCTGAATATGGGGTTTTTCCAAGATGGGTTAGATGGTTTGGCCAACATTGCAGTAATCCGTATTATCCTGGTGGGATGGCAGCATCCATTTTATACCGCCTTCACGGGTATGGGTTTAGCATGTGCACGGAATTCTAAAAAAACAAGTCATAAAATTTGTGGCTCCAATGATTGGAGTTGCGATAGCAATTACAGCACATGCAGTACATAACACAATATCGCCCTTCCTCATCCTGCGCTCAGGAGATATCGGCATGCTGCAAGCAGCATCGATTGATTGGTTGGGATGGGCACTGGTTGCAATCCTCATCGCTTTGCTCAATCAACAAGAAAAAGCCCGAATCAAACATTACCTGGCTGAGGAAGTTCAAACCGGAATTCTCTCCGATTGGTTATATCTTCATAGTTATAACAAACAAAGCCAGAAAAAATTACTCCGCGAAACAAGCCTTCGACATACCTCTGAGAGGAAATTGCTCCGCAGGTTATTCCAGGTGTGTGCAGAACTGGCTCACAAAAAATGGCAGCAGGATCGACACGGAAATGAAATCACAAATGCCGAGAGAATAGCCTCACTTCGAAATTCGTTGGCTATTCTGTCTCGTCAAACAGGTTCATTGATCCATGGTAACACTATGACGCACAAGTAAACCCGTGGTAAAATTGGGATTGTCCTGGCACCCATAGTTCAATGGATAGAACGTATGCCTCCGGAGCATAAAACTCGAGTTCGAATCTCGGTGGGTGCGCTGAACACCTGTGGTGATCCCACAGGTGTTTTTTATCTAATTTACCATTAACAAACCTGGTGTATAGTAAAAGCAAGATGTTTATATCAAAAGGAGATGAATATGCTTTTTGGTGGTAACTATTTGTTGTATCTGTGTTTTACAATCCCTGCATTGCTTCTGGGCTTGTATGCCCAGTTTAAGGTTCAATCCACTTTTAACCGGTATTCCCGCGTAGGTTTACGGAATGGTGCCTCTGGGAGCCAGGTAGCCCGTCAAATGCTCGACCAGAACCAATTGTTCAATGTTGACATCGAGTTAATACCAGGACGGCTGAACGACCATTACGACCCAACGAAAAAGGTCCTTCGCCTGAGCCAGGAGACCTACCATGGACGCAGCATCGCAGCCGCCGGAATCGCTGCGCATGAAGCCGGTCATGCCATTCAGCATGCCCACGGATATGCGCCACTACATATCAGAACCATGATCATACCAACCGTCCGCCTCGGCAGCTGGTTGGGCCCAATCATGTTTTTTGCCGGGTTGATGCTGGAATACTGGATGGCCAACTCTGATTTCGGTTTCCAGTTGGCAATCATAGGTTTGGTTCTATTCGCCGCTACAGCCATCTTCTCGATAATTACGCTCCCAATCGAGATCAATGCATCAAAAAGAGCTAAACAATGGTTGGCTTCCGGCCAGGGTTTCTCAGACGCAGAAGTCAGAGCTGTTGATCAGATGTTGGATGCCGCCGCATTAACATATGTAGCAGCTGCCGTGCAGGCTGTGATGACTATCCTGTACTACGCCACCCTCCTTTTCCGCCGACGCAGGTAAGTCAGGTAGGGGTTTTGTTTCAACCAGGCCACCATTCCCTTTAGATCATACAGTATCCAGATTCCTAAAAAGCAGGTATAATCGCTGCAGAGATTCATCTAGCGATTAATTGGCCCCCCTGGCTGGAGATAAGATGCAGAAAAACAACATTATTGTTAGAACTTTTACCCTGATTACCGCGGTTTTGTCATTTATCATTCTTGCCAGGTTACGGCAAAGACAAATTTTTTCTGCGCAGCCAGTCGATCGTCCATCCCACAAACCCCCTCTCCAGGACCAACAACGAATCCTGTTGGAATCAGCAGTGTTCGAATTACCGTCCTTACCAGGATTATCCAGTCTCGATGATTTGAAGCAGATCAGGGGAATTGGACGGAAGTCTGAATATGCATTGAATCAGGCAGGTATTACCTCATTCCGCCAGTTGGGCGAACTCTCGCAGGAACAAATCGAGACCATCCTGTCCAATGCCGGGGTAAAGGTATTCAATTGTGAGAATTGGCAAACCCAGGCGAAGCAATTAACCGCCTGAAAAGTTCATTACTCAACCACACCCGGCGCAAAATTTTTGCCACACCGCAACCATTCCACACCCAGACCTCATATCTGATCAATCGACTGTTGGACTATGTCCAGAATGGCTCGGATAGCTGTGCTGGTTACTGACGCTGACATACTGGGAAGGTTGACCCGCTTTTCAGCTGCCGCTTCTGGCAATATCGGCAAATGCACAAATCCTGCTACTGCTCGTGAGCCGGTGATTGACAGGTAATCCATCAAAGTGTAAAAAACCTCATTGCACAGGAAACCACCAGCGGTAAGTGAGACTTCGACAGGTATCCCGCGAGCTGACAACCCTTGTTCGATCAACCGCAAAGGCAACGTTGCAAAATAGGCAACCGGACCGTCTTCACGTATGGGCACATCCATCAATTTGTTACCGAGATTATCGGCGATCCGAAAATCGCACAAATTGACCGCCACCTTCTCCAATGATATCTGTGCTCTACCGCCCGCCTCTCCAAAACAGATGACGACATCTGGTGAAAATTCCTCAATGTGAGATATCAAAATCCTGCCTGCTTCCCTATGGACGACAGGAAGTAGAACCATCTGCGTGACATAACCAGCGTCAGCGATCGTGCTTTCCAATATACGAATCGCTGCCATGGATGCATTAATCGTACTATTCCCAAACGGTTCAAAGGCACTCAATAAAAATTTCATCCATACCATCCATTGCTAGTTCTCGTTTATTTGTCTACCAAAGGCAATGGTACAATTTTATCCTGACAAGGAGAACTGCTGTTGGCGGCTTTTACAGAATTTTCGATCCGAAGGCAATATTCTACAGATTTGCGTAGTCCAGTTCGCTGGATTCTATCACACACCAGACATCAATGGTATATCATTCTCTTCGCATTATTTGGCGCGGCTGGTAATGCAGCCATGGCCTCGGTACCCGCCTTATTGATTGGTGATGCCATGAACCAGATTCAACAAGAATCACCTGATCTTGCTGCGTTTGGGTCAATTGCAATATGGATCGCATTATCACAACTCGCCCGATCCCTGTTAATGATGCTTCGCAATTTTGGGTTTGAAATTATCGCTCAACGCATTGAACGGCAAACCCGGAATGAGTTATATGTTTCATTATTGGGAAAGAACATGACCTTTCATAGTTTACAGTCAGTAGGTGATATCATGGCACGTGCCACCAATGATGTCAGAGAGGTAAATATGATGTTCAGCCCTGGGGTAAATTTAGTTTTAGGATCAATCATTTTCCTGTTTGTCCCATTATTCCTGGCACCCGACTTCCATCCCCAATTAATATTCATCCCGGCGGTCTTTATCGTGATTTACTTCACTGCATTGGCCAGGTACTTACACAAGATGAGTACGCTCTCTCGGGAAGTTCGGGAGGCGTTTGGTATTATGAATACGCGACTTTCAGAAGCATTGGATGGGATCGAGGTAGTAAAGGGAGCAGCACGGGAAAGCGATGAGGTCACATTATTCTCCAGGAATATTCAACGGTATCGCACCGCTGCCGTCATCCAGGGGCAACTGGAAGCCAGGTTCATCCCTCCCCTTCTCCTCAATATATCCATTGCCCTGGGTTTATTCCATGCTGTTTTGCTGCATCTCAACGGGATGATCAATTTGGGCCAAATTGCGGCATACGCCGGTGTTCTCATTATGCTGGGATTCCCAACCTTCACCTCACAATTTGCCTATACCCGCATCTCGCTTGGAGTTGCGGGTGCCCGCCGTATCCTGGAATTAATCAATACTGAGAATGTGCTCGATCAGAACTTGGAAGGTTACACCCAGCCAATGGTTGGGAAGGTAGAATTTGTCAATGCTTCGTTTCAATACCCAGCCAGTGACAAACCAGCACTTCACCAGATCAACTTCACAGCTGACCCGGGAACCACGATAGCCGTGGTGGGACAAACTGGATATGGGAAGACAACATTGGTCCGATTGATCAACCGCACATATGACTGCACGGAAGGTTCAATCCGCATTGATGGGGTTGATGTCAGGAATTGGAAACTGGAATCACTGCGGCGCAATATCTCAATGATTGAGCAAGACATTTTCCTGTTTTCCAAATCCATTGCTGAAAACATCGCTTTTGGCTGCCCGGGAGCATCTTTTGACGAAGTCATCGCGGCAGCAAAAGCGGCGCAAGCTCATGACTTTATCATGGAGCTTGATAAACAATATGACACCGTTGTTGGTGAACGAGGGGCAACCCTCTCGGGTGGTCAGCGCCAACGTATTGCGCTTGCCCGTGCTTTTCTGACCAAACCGCGTATTCTCATTCTCGACGACAGCACCAGTGCGATCGACAGCGCTACTGAAGATAAAATACAACAGGCAATATTTGAAGCAGCAAAAGGCAGGACAACATTCATCATCACGCACCGCTTATCGCAAATTCGATGGGCCGACCACATCCTGGTGCTGAAGAAAGGGCAACTGGTTGCATCGGGGACGCATTTGCAACTGATGGCACAGTCACAGGCGTACCGCAACATATTCAGCCAGTAATAAAAGGACATTCATGGGATTTTTTGGCAGCCTGACTACTGAAAAATATGACCGCCAGTATACAGACAAAGAACTGTTCCAAAGGGCAGTCAAATATTTCTCGCCCCATTTAAAATTTTTGACATTCCTGGCTGTAACCGTGATCTTCATATCAGTCCTAAACGCAGGGCAACCAATCATAATATCCAATGGATTGGACATCATTGCAACCGGAAAAGACCAGGGGGTTGTAGCTTTATTGATAGCCTTGCTTCTGGTGGCACTTCTGTCATTTGGGAGCAGTGTAGCCAACCGGTACATTTTGTACCACATCCTTGCCAGTGTCATAGTCGATCTTTCCCGCGATGCATTTCATGCCGCAGTTCATCATGATCTATCTTTTTATGATGAAGTCAACTCCGGAAAAATTGTTTCTCGCATCACATCCGATACCCAGGAATTTGGCAATCTGGTGTCGATCATATCTGATGTCATCAACCAATTGATTCAAGCTATTTTATTAATGATTGTCATGTTTGGAATAGAATGGCGTTTGACTTTGTTAAGCCTGCTGGTGATCCCTGTGACCATGGCTGTTGCATTTGCCTACCGCCAGATAGCCCGGAAGGCAACGCAACAGGGCATGAGAGCAATGGCAAACGTGAATTCCACTATCAAAGAAACTGTCTCTGGAATTGCCATCGCCAAAAATTTCCGGCAGGAACACAGCATTTATGATGAATTCGTTGAAGCGAATCAGACATCCTATACGGTTAATGTCAAACGTGGTTTGGCTCTCCATTTGATGTTCCCTTCACTTCGGATTATTGGCGGTATATCTACAGCCCTGCTGGTATACTTCGGCGGCCTCAGCGCTGTGCAGGGGGCAATTTCGATCGGGGCCTGGTATTTGTTCCTGCAAAGCCTCGACCGCTTCCTTTTCCCGATTCTGAACCTCAGCACATTCTGGACGAATATTCAAAATGGTCTGGCGGCAGCTGAAAGAATTTTCGCTTTGATCGACTCTCCGCCAACAGTAGTTCAAACGGGGCATCAGAAGGTGGAAAATCTGTGTGGGAAGATAGTTTTTCACAATATCAATTTTTCCTACACACCGACCGAACCTGTTCTGACGAATTTTAACCTTGAGATCGAACCAGGTGAAACAGTGGCATTTGTCGGCCACACTGGATCAGGCAAGACCTCTATCGCCAGGTTGATCAAGCGATTTTATGAATTCCAGAGCGGTGACATATTCATTGATGGTATCAACATCCGCACGCTGGATATACACCATTACCGTCGTAATCTAGGGATCGTATCACAGATTCCCTTCCTGTTTTCTGGAACCGTGTTGGATAACATCCGGTACGGCGTTCCAGGTTTGCCGGTTGCAGAAGTAAAACGAATCGCTTCTCAAATTGGGCATGGTGAGTGGTTGGAAACGCTGCCAAATGGCCTGGATACGCAAGTTGGAGAAAGAGGCGGTCAACTGTCAATGGGACAGCGGCAGTTGGTCGCCTTAATGCGGGTTCTGGTGATGAAGCCAGGAATTTTTATACTCGATGAAGCAACCGCCTCCATTGATCCATTCACCGAATGGCAAATCCAACAAGCCTTGAATATGATCATGGCTCAAACAACATCAATCCTGATTGCACACCGGTTGTCAACAGTCCGCTCTGCAGACCGTATTGTGACCATTGAGAAAGGGAGAATCATCGAACAGGGAACCCACCAGGATTTGTTGGATCAAAATGGACATTATGCCAACCTGTACCAGACCTATTTCCGCCACCAAAGCATTGCATATGTCGAGGAAAGCGGCTCACACAGAAATTCTGAACAAATCAACCGGAAGCATTGATCCAGGCTGCATCATTTGGCATTCCAGTGACAATTTCAGGCGACCTGTTTCGATGGTATAATCGTCCCCATGACTTCCATCGTTGCGATTGATCTGGAAACCACTGGTTTGGATCCGGCCCGTGATGCCATTATCGAAATAGGCGCAGTCCGATTCAATGGTAACCGGATTGAAGACGAGTGGAGTACATTAATCAACCCCAATCGCCCGATCCCCCCCGAGATTACGCAATTAACCGGCATCACCAACAGCATGGTAAAAAATGCCCCTGTACTGGATGGCGTTATCCAGGAACTCGAAGACTTCATCGGCGATTCCCCCCTGGTGGGACACAATGTGAGCTTTGACCTTGCCTTTCTACAAAACCAGGGCATCGCTGGCCACAATATCGCCATAGATACCTACGAATTGGCCTCTTTTTTGCTTCCCACAGCCAGTCGGTACAACCTGGGAGCCCTTTGTTTACAGATGGGTGTGATTTTACAGGATGCTCATCGCGCCCTGGATGATGCCAGGGCGACTGGTCATCTCTACCAACGCCTGTTTGAACTGGCTGGTGAGTTGCCACTCAACCTGATCGCCATGTTCGTCCGACTCGGTGAACCATTTGGCTGGGGCGCTCTCTGGCCGTTGCAGCAGTTATTGAAAACGCAACAATATGGCCCCATCGCCGGTCAATTATTTGACTTTCGTTTCGGTCCCATGTTTGAGGCCGATGATGATAGCCTGATTCAACCGCTGGAACCCAATGACAACCTCATCCCGCTTGACATGGATGCTGTGGTTTCCATCCTTGATTATGGTGGCCCTTTTTCCCGCTATTTTCCAAATTATGAGAATCGTCCCGAACAAGTGAAGATGCTCGAGGCCGTTACAGAAGCCCTCTCCACCGGGCAACATCTCATGGTCGAAGCAGGAACAGGAACCGGGAAATCTTTCGCCTATTTGATCCCTGCTTCCTTATGGGCAATGCAGAATAATACCCGTGTGGTCATCTCGACCAATACCATTAATCTACAGGACCAATTGATTAAGAAGGATATCCCCGACCTGCGCTCCGCTTTGAATCTGGATTTACGGGCAACAGTATTAAAGGGGCGCGGGAACTATCTATGTCCACGCCGCCTGGAAATCATGAGCCGTTCTCATCCGCCGGAAAATGTAACAGAAATGCGTGTTTTTGCCAAAGTAATGGTGTGGCTATACGAAAAAGGGAGCGGCGACAAATCTCAAATCAACCTCAATGGCCCGTATGAACAGGTCGTTTGGTCCCGACTTTCCGCAGATTTTGAGGGCTGTGATTTTGATAATTGCCCTCGCATTTTAAACAACACCTCCTGCCCATACCACCAGGCACATCAGGCAGCCCTTTCCGCCCATATCCTCATTGTCAATCATGCCCTGTTGCTGGCCGATATCGCCACCGGCAACCGGGTGTTGCCCCCATTCAGTTACATCATTGCCGATGAGGCTCATCATATTGAGGATGCCTCTACCAATGCCCTCAGCTATCGCATCTCAGAACAGGAATTTGGAATGCAGCTTCGAGAATTGGGCGGCAAACGAAGCGGAATTCTCAACCGCGTACTTGCCACTACCGTTCCTTACCTGTCTCCTCAAGATTATGCCTATCTCGACCAATCTGTCAACCGCTGTGCAGACCTGTCGTTTCGTCTGGAACAGGACATTAAAAACTTGTTTGCCTGCATGGACGAATTCCTCAACGAAGCAAGAGAAGGACGTCCTTTGGGGGTCTACAGCCAGCAGGTGCGGATTATCCCTGCCACTCGCACCATGCCAGGTTGGACGGAGGTTGAGATCACATGGGAACAGTGCAACGAAACCCTCACACTCCTCATAAACCTCCTGGACGAAATTCACAGAACCATGAGCAACCTCAAAAAAGCTTATGAGGAAGACCTGGTGGATGTCATTTCCAGTCTCGGTTTTGCCCTGACGAACCTGCTTGAAGTACAGAAAAACATGGACGGTATGCTCATGTCTCCCAGTGAGGATTTTATTTATTGGGCCGAATTGGATCCCCGTGGAAACCGCCTGAGTCTCCAGATGGCACCACTTCATGTCGGGCCATTAATGGAGGAATTTATCTGGCACAAAAAAGATTCTGTCATCCTCACATCCGCCACGCTCACAGCCAATGGTGAATTTGATTACCTGCGTAACCGGCTGTATGCCGCTGATGCCGAAGAGCTCACACTCGGATCGCCGTTCGATTATGAAAATGCCGCGTTGCTGTATATTGCAAATGATATACCTGAACCTCATCAGGAATTACCGTACTTAAAATCAATCGCCCAGACGATTGTGGATACCGCCAAAGCCATCGGTGGGAATATGCTGGTGCTGTTCACTTCATATGCCCAATTAAAAAAAGTATCCAAAGCGATCACCCCGGTTCTGGCCGATAAGAACATCCAGGTATTTACCCAGGGTGAGGGTGCGTCTGCCAATTCTTTGGTGGAAACCTTTCGCACAACAAAAAATGCGGTCTTGCTGGGAACGAGGTCATTTTGGGAAGGGGTCGATATTCCAGGAAATGACCTGACCTGTGTCGTAATTACCAAACTTCCTTTTGATGTTCCATCGGATCCGATCATAGCCGCGCGTTCAGAAACATTTGAATCACCATTTTTTGAATACAGTCTCCCGGAAGCGATCTTAAAATTTCGGCAGGGTTTTGGCCGGTTAATTCGCACCCAGACAGATCGCGGAATTGTGATTGTACTCGACCGGCGTGTCCTGACAAAATCATACGGTCGCGCTTTTCTTGATTCACTGCCGCCTTGCCAGCGAAAAGTATCATCGCTTCGTGATATTCCCAAAACCGCGGCCCGTTGGTTGAATATTTAACTGTCACAGCCATGAACCTTAACCTTCATTACATTTTCAAGTAAAATTGGACATATGGAAATTCAAATAGCGGTAGCAAAAACGAACAAATTTGGCTCGGATGTCAGCGGGGATACATTGGAAGTCGTAGAGCGCCCGGCAGGTGGTTATTCGGTTGTCCTCTGCGACGGGCAAACCACTGGCTACCGCGCCAAGCAGGTTTCCAGCCTGGCGGTCCGAAAAGTCATCAGCCTGGTCGCAGAAGGTGTCCGGGATAGCGCCGCCGCCAGGGCTGCATCGGATCATCTTTTTTCTGTATACCATGGTGAAGCCAACGCCTACCTCGATATTCTGTCCGCCGACCTGGAATCGAATACACTTGTCGTCAGCCGCAACAATCCAACGTCGCTCTTCATCACCCGCAATGGTCGGACGGAAGTCCTCAGTGGTTCATCAAACCCGATTGGGAACAAGCACGGTATCAGCCCGGAGGTATCGGAAATTGCCATCGAAGCAGGACTCACCGTTGTGATGTGCACAGATGGCTTTCTTACTGCAGGCCGACACAACGATGAATCACTCGATATTCCTTTACTCTTGAATTCCCTCCTGGAACTACAGGAGCCTTCTGCGAAAACCCTGGCCGATCAGCTGATCTCACAGGCACTTCGCCTTGATCAAAATCGACCACAGGACGATATGTCCGTTGTTGTTTTACGCGTCCAACCCAGGTCCAAGGATCGAATACGCCGACTCGCTGTAAATTTACCCGTCACACCTGCCATGACTACCGGGACTTTTACGAATATTTAATCATTCACCAGTATTCGGAACCCGGTTTTGGTTCCGAATTTTTTTGCCATAACAGATAGAGGACTCATGAAACAAGATTGCATATTAATCACAGGTGCAAATGGTGAGATTGGCCATTCGCTGATTACAAAAATTTATGAACAAGGGAATGGAAATATTGTCGCGTTGGACCTTTCTCCCCTGGATAGTTGCCTGGCAGAGTGCTGCTGTGAATTTATTCAATGCAACATCCTGGACGAAGCCCACCTTGTCGAAATTTTTCAAGATTATCACTTTACCTCTATCTTCCATCTTGCCTCCATTCTCTCCACCCGTGCCGAGATGAACCCGTTGCAGGCACAGAAAGTGAACGTGCAGGGAACAGCCATTTTACTCGAGTTGGCGGCGCAGCAAACCCTTCAGATGCAATATGAAACGAAATTCATCTATCCCAGTTCCATCGCGGTGTATGGTTTCCCAACGCCAGAAGCCAAGCAACAAGCGGGAAAAGTCAGGGAAGACCAGGCGTTGAGCCCCGTAACCATGTACGGCATCAATAAATTGGCATGCGAAAACCTTGGCGCATACTATGGAGCACACTACCGCTTACTCAATGAGGGCAAGCAAGCCCACCATATCGACTTTCGTGCAATCCGATTTCCCGGATTAATTTCGGCGATCACAGTTCCTACTGGTGGTACCAGTGATTACGGCCCGGAAATGCTTCATCACGCGGCGCAAGGACTGCCCTACAACTGTTTTGTACGCCCGGACACCCGGCTCCCATTTATGGTCATGCCCGATGCGGTGAAATCGTTATTAACACTGGAGAGCGCACCGCGCGAATCACTCTCCCAATTGATATATAATGTAACCAGTTTCAACCCATCAGCAGAACAACTCGCCGAAATTACCATCAATGCCTTTCCTTCAGCAAACATCCATTATTCGATCCATCCCGCCAGACAGATTATTGTGGATTCGTGGCCTGGCGATATTGATGATTCTGCCGCAAGACGGGATTGGGGTTGGACTCCCGATTTTGATCTTGAACAGGCCTTTCAACAATACCTGATTCCACAAATTCACAACCGCTACCATCAAGGGGTAACCACCGTAAAGGTCCAAGAGTGATCTTGTAACCAACACAACCGGCACATGATTGGCAAAGCCCCCTCCTCAATCGAAATGGATTGTGATCGGAGGGGGCTTATCAACACTCAAGTAAAAAGTGATTCGATCAGGCGTCACCCAACAAAATCGATTGTCCGAGGGCAGCGACCAGTAATCGAACTGCATTTTCCATATCTGCCAGGTCCACCACCTCGGAGGGTGAATGAACATACCGGCATGGAATTGAGATACAACCAGAAGGAACCCCTCCCCTGGAAACCTGGATGGCTGCCGCATCCGTGGTACCGCCCGTCAGAACCTCCATCTGATATGGAATTTCCTCTTTCACAGCAATTTCCGTCAGGTATCTGACCAGCGCCGGGCTGGATATCATCCCACTATCTTTTACTTTAATTGCCGGGCCCTTCCCCAAAGCGACATCCATTGTTGCCGACTTGGGTGTGTCCCCTGTCAAAGTAACATCAAGCGCGATTCCCAGGTCTGGATCGATATGATAAGCAGCGGTCCTTGCGCCTCGCAGGCCGACTTCTTCCTGCGTGCTGAACACAAAATAAATTTCGTGTGGATTCTCAGGCATCATTTCCAGCAAACGGACCAAAACCGCGGCACCAGCTCGGTCATCCATTGCTTTCGAGACAATTCGCCCATTGCCCAATTCGGCAAAAGGTCTGTCAAAAACGCCAAAATCACCGACCGAAACCGGGCAATCTGCAGGGTTCGTTGCACCAACATCGATATACATTTTCGACAATGGCTGCACTTCTGTTACCGATGTGGTTGGTTCCATGCCAATCACACCTACTGTGCCATCCGAAAATCGAACCCTTCCACTATAACAGGTATAGGGGCGCACACCCCCGACATTTGTAAAGCGGACAAACCCGTTATCGTCAACATGGGTTACCGCAATCCCAATTTCATCAATATGTGCGGATAACATGATCTTCATCCCACCCGGCTGAAGCGATCCCTTCCGGGCGATCAGGTTTCCCATCACATCAACACTTACTTCATCAGCCAGGCTCTCCACCATCGACCGGATCAGGTTTCGAATCGGCAGTTCGCGGCCGGTAGGGCTTGCACATTCTGTCAATATCTTCAACAAGGTTTTCATTCTACTTCTCCCGTGGATCAAATTCTGGTAATTTGTTTAAGACAGCCTCGATCAGCTTCAGGGTCTCTTCCCAGTCGGAGATTCGCATCATTCCCCGTGGTGTATGCAAATAACGCACGGGCACAGAAATTGATTGACTGTAGATACCCGCACGTTGCAGGTGGATTGCGCCTGAATCAGTTCCACCCGCACCTGGTTGACGCAACTGGTAGTGGAGACCAAGAGATTCCGCCACACTCACAAACAACTGGATGAAAGGTTCGAAATGCACCTGGCTGGCGTCCAAGGTATAGATGGCAGGACCTTTTCCTGTCTGAACGTTATATTGCACGTTCAAGTCATCATCATCCAAGAGTGGTGGTTCAACAGCAGGGGTTGTATCGAACACAAGCGCCAGATCAGGATTAACACGGAACGCACTCACCCCGGCTCCGCGCAATCCCAATTCCTCCTGCACGGTAAAAACCCCAAATAACTCGGTATCAGCTGGCGGATGTTTAAGAAGCCAGATCACATTGGCACACCCCACACGGTCATCGAGGGCCTTGGCCGTGATGACACCCTCTGAAGCGACAAATGGAGTGTCAAAACAGGCATAATCACCTGGTACCACTTTCTTTTTATGCGAAGAGCCAACGGTAATTTGTAATTTATCAAGCGGAACTACAGATTTTCGTTCCTCGGTTGTTGTCAAATGGGCGGTACGAGGGCTGATAACACCCGTAAACTTATCTTTCCCAATCCGAATCGTTTTGGCGGGTAAAATTTTTGGGTCGATCCCCCCCAGGGAGCGGAACTCAAAAAACTCATCATCTCCCGTTTTCACGACCATGAAACCCACTTCATCCATGTGGGCGGCAAGCATAACCTTCTTCCTGGGTTGGCCGTTTGTAACGCTGGCAATCAGGTTGCCCATTTGGTCAACTTCGATGGAATCCACAACATCACGAATTTCGTTGGCAATGATTTGCCTGACCTCCCGTTCATTGCCAGGTGCGCCATCGGCATTGCAAAGTCTTTCTAACAAACCGATCATTTCAGGAGTAATACATTGCGTCATTTCATTCCTCCTCATCCGCTGTATCATCGTGGAGAAGATTGGGCATCGTGTCTTTGTCCAATGAAGCCGCAAATTCGGCAATCAAACGTCCTGTCTGGTACATATCTTCATACCGCACCATTTCAACAGGGGAATGCATGAATCGCAAGGGAATTGAGAATACTGAGGTTGGAATGCCCGTGCCAACAAGACTGATTGCGTCACCATCCGTTCCTGTTCTGCCAGATGGATTAATTTCCTTTGTATGCGGAATGGTCAATTGGTCAGCCATGGACAGAATCATCTCAGCCATACCCGGGTGACAAACTGGTCCCCAGGCAATCGCTGGGCCGGAACCCGGTTCCAACAGGAAGTAGCCACTTGCGCCCGGTTCTTTCGCGAAGCCGACATCAACAGCAATCGCAAGATCTGGCTGTGCCTGAAATCCTGATGTTCTCGCCCCTTTCAAGCCAACCTCCTCCTGGACTGTCGCAGCAAAAACAATATCCCATTCATGCTTTCGACTCTGTAGCAACTGCAATGCAACAGTGGCTGCAACTACTGATGCCCGGTCATCGAGTGTATGTGCCATGAGCGTGTCCATATCGATATCGATTGGCTTGTTGGCAAAAGAAACCATATCGCCAGGATGAACCAGTGATTTCACCCTCTCTTCATCCAATCCGGTGTCAATGAACAGGTATTCCATTGGGAATGCTTTTCCATGCAACGACTCCGGGAGTTGCCGTTCGGAAGGTGCAGCAATGATTCCTGAGAGCAGCTCTCTCCCAAGAACACACACTGGTTGATACGGCAGTATACGTGGGTCCAAACCGCCAACACTGGTGAAACGTAAAAATCCACCCTTCTCAATTTTTGTCACGATCATTCCCACGGCATCCATATGCGCAGCCACCAGAAGACGTCGGCGCGGTTCAGCACCACATCCATGTTTGATTGCATGCAAACTGCCCAGTGGACTCACCCACACTTCATCTGCCAACGGTTCCCAGGATAAACGAATCCGGTCCCGAACAGGATGTTCATAACCAGACAATCCTGGAAGGTCGCACAGTTCTTTTGCAAGAACGCGGTAATCTTCCATCACAGGTCTTCTCCTCGACTTTCTCGATTTATTCTCATTTGAGAAATTATACTCGAAACAGGACGATGGGAAACAATATGCAAACCTTATTCGACTGTAACGGACTTGGCCAGGTTCCGCGGTTGATCCACATCCAGGCCACGCAAAGCAGCAATATGATATGCAAGAATTTGCAACGGGATGACTGTGACGACCGGGTTTAACAACCAATGCGCTTTGGGCACCCACAGAACCGCGTCGGAGAGCCTCTCCACCCGGATATCACCTGCTTCAGCCACGGAAACGATAATCCCGCCACGGGCTTTGGCCTGCTCTATCTGGGAGATCATCTTTTCGTACCATTGGTCCCGAGGACAGATTGCCACAACTGGCATCTGCTGGTCAATGAGTGCGATTGGGCCATGCTTCATTTCGCCGGCAGGATATCCTTCGGCATGGATATAAGAAATTTCTTTCAGCTTCAACGCCCCTTCATAAGCGATTGGCATATTAATTCCACGCCCCAGGTAGAGAGCATGTTGCGAATTTTTCAACATTTCCGCTACAGCCACGACCTCATGTTCATGGTCCAATGTCTGACTCACCAGGTCAGGCACCTGTCTCAACGCTTCCAGGTATGCCTTTTTCTCAGGAACAGTTATAACTCCCCGCATTTCACCCAACACTACTGCCATCATATAAAGATCAACCAGCGGTGCGGTAAATGCTTTTGTCGAAGCCACGCCAATCTCCGGACCAGTTTGCATCGAAATAAAGCCGTCGGCTACGCGCATCGCCTGAGAGCCGATCGCGTTCACGATAGACCATACCTTCGCCCCTTTACTCTTCGCCAACGCCATCGCAGCCAGGGTGTCTGCTGTTTCACCGGACTGACTGATGGCAATCACAGCCATATTCTCAGTCAGCAATGGTTCCCTGTAGCGGAATTCGGAAGCAATCTCCACCTCCACAGGTATCTGCGCAATTGTTTCAATCAGGATTTTCCCTACCATTCCTGCATGCGCAGCTGTGCCACAGGCTGTGATGAAAATTTTATCCATTTTCCGTACGTCAGCCACGTTCAGGTGTAAATCCGGCAGTTGGATGTCAAATCGCTCAAAATCAGCCCGGCCAGCCAGTGTATCTGTCAATGAGCGCACCTGCTCATGAATTTCTTTTTGCATAAAATGGCGGTATTCGCCTTTTTCTGCCGATACCGGATCCCAGGCCACGACACTCGGTTCATACGGAATCGCCTCTCCATCCAACGTCATGATTTTTGTTTCACTTTTCTGGATCACAGCCATTTGCTGGGATTCCAGGAAAACCATGCGGCGAGTATGTTCGAGAATTGCCGGGATATCGGAAGCAACGAACATTTCGCCCTCGCCAAATCCAATGACAACCCCACCCGCGTTACCAATCCTTGCCGTCACAATTTTGTCTGGTTCATCGACCGAAAGCACCACCACGCCGTGAGCACCACGAAGTTGTTTGAGGGTGGTTTGTGTCGCCTCCACAAGCCCCATCCCCCGGTTAATATATCGTTCGATCATCAAAACTATCGTTTCGGTATCAGTATCCGATTTAAATACAGCGCCCTCACTTAGCAGTTGCTCTTTCAGTGTGATGAAATTCTCAACAATTCCATTATGAACAACCACAACCTTGCCGGTTTGTCCCAGGTGGGGATGAGCGTTCCGCTCTGAAGGAACACCATGAGTCGCCCACCGGGTGTGTCCAATGCCAATCCTCCCCGCAATCGGATCACGCAAAAGGACATCTGACAGTCGGTTCAATTTCCCGACATCACGCCGAAGTTCGATCAGCCCATCATGAATAACAGCCACACCGGCTGAATCATACCCACGGTATTCCAAACGGCGCAGACCATTCAGGATAATCTCTGTCGCATTCCGTTCACCAACATAACCAACAATTCCGCACATATTCCACTCCTATGAATATACACAAACATTACCATACCTGCGATTGACAGGTACAAGATTTAGATTTGTTTCGCTTTCATTCACAGGATCGGACATTGGTCCGGAAGGCATCCGCTGATCTTTCGATTTTCCCGGGAGGTCGGTGAGAACAAACCTGCCGGTTAACTCCACTTCGCAGTGAAGAACCTTCTTCCTCGTCACTCGATTGAGCCTTGCGCTTGTATCCTATGATCAGGTAAAGAACTTATATCATCCTCCGTAAAGTATCATCTTCCACAAAAAGGGCCGTCAAACATTTCATCATTATATACCACACCTGCCAAAAATCAACCGGGGGGCGTTAATCCGTTGATCTATCGTATAATTTATAAATCCTTTCCAAAACACAAATCGGTAGCTTTTTCAACGACCAGAAAGCCCTTTCTACCGCCAATGCCCGTCAAAGATCAACCCAAACCAGGAAGTTTATTATTTGCCCCATTGGGTTGCTTGCTTCACATCACAAACCCGATCATTTTCATTTCTGTAGGCGGACTGTTGCTGTTAATGATAACATTTCTCTTCCCGGGGTCTGTTACAGATTTATTTGCGGGGACTACGGGAAAAGAGCCAGTTTTTTCCCAAAACTATCAGGTGCTTCAGTATGAAGAATCCTCTTCTCATTTCTGGCAAATCACATATCAATATCCTTATGAGTCAACCTTCACGGGAACAATACGCCATACAGCGGTGATCAATTCACTGCCCTTTCCGATGTTGTCACATGATATCCTCGTCACGACTGGCGATTTCGCGGATCGCACAGTGGTATCAACTTCAGTTACCAACCACCATTTTCGGTGGGCATCACTGACGTCGGAAAAGCCTGAAGGGACAATCAATTTGCTCCACATAGTTCCTGCTACCGCTGAAATCGAAATTATTCTAAACCGGCTAAGAAAGTGGGATCAGGTCTCGATTACAGGGGTTGAGATCGACCGGATCAGCAAAATGGTTGATCAGAGTGAGGCCACATATTGGACAGATGCAGGATGTAATACCATCCTGGTCACAGCGGTTTCAATCATTTCCCCCTGATATCGCTTCCAGGGTGATTTCTGGTGTTAAACGGACAATCGCAATTTGGCTGATCACCAGCTCCACTGGTTCGCCCAGCATTTCCTCAATCGATTGCTTCAATGCATTGACTGTATATCGGCTGATTTGTCCCTCAGTACGCACCGTCAAATCGATGGTAACCATGTTGTCCCGCCTGCCAAACACGGTGGAAACAATTTGTGTACCCTCACGTGTGCCAATTTCAGAGGCAATCACATCAGAAACAATCTTCTCTCGACTGGTTTCTTTTATACTGCTCAATGCGAACAATGTCAGTGGCAGCAGCAACCCGATCACCATCACAGCTGACAGGACCATTGTGCCGGGAATTTTTGCACCATGGTTCCTTACATTGGAATGGATCGTTTCCGGGCTAAAACCGAGAATGAAGAAAACCAATCCTGCAGCAAAAGCGATTGCTGATGCATTGGTGATAAACAATAAAAAGGCCCCGCCAGTTACATCCAGACGGCCGGTGGCAAGTCCGATACCAGCCGTACATAACGGAGGCATCAGTGCGGTGGATATGGCGACCCCCGGTAGGGCTGCAGACAGATTGGGCTTTGAAAGGGCATACGCGCCACCCAGCCCGCCCGCCAATGCAATTACAAGGTCAATTGGCGAAGGTCGTGTCCGCGCCAGAATCTCGCCGGTCATTTCATTCATCGCCAGGAAAGGCATAATGGAGTTTAGGAGTGTGATGCAGGCAGCCAGCAGCATTGCCAACATGGCTCCTCTGATAAGCGCAAAAAAACTACTTTTCAACAAAGCACCGTTCCCCAACACCGTTGACATACCAATGCCTATAATCGGTGACATTAAAGGTGCCAGCAGCATCGCCCCAATTATCACCGGGCTGGAGTCGGTGAGTAGGCCAAGCGTGGCGATAGTCCCGGACAGCAATACGAATACATAAAACTCAAATCCCGGTGACGAAGCCTCCGTGATCTCTTTTTGCAACGTTATCATATATTTCCGAGGTAAACGGCGAAAACGGGTTCTCAGCCAACCAAATGGATCCATGACTGCCTCCAGGGTTCAATCAATGCAGTTATCATCATACCTTAACCATGATGAAGGAGCAATTATTCCGGGCGGAATTGACACACGAGAGACTGGTGCGAAAATGAAAAAACAGCCGGTCACCGACTGTTTTTGAGTGGCGAGGGTGGGACTTGAACCCACAACCGACGGCTTATGAGTCCGCTGCTCCGCCATTGAGCTACCTCGCCTTGCGCAAGCGCGAAGGCAATAATACTATGAACAGTTTTTTTTGTCAAACGAACTATACTGTGAAGCCCATCTTCCTTTGTTTCATCGAGATGAATTTGCCGGAAAATCCGACCACAATATGATCAAGCACCTCTATATCCAACAAGTGTCCTGCCTCGATTACAGACCGGGTCAACCGGATATCTTCCGGACTTGGCGCCGGGTCACCGCTAGGATGGTTGTGTACCATGATGATCGAGGCTGCGCTCTGCCGAATAGCGCTGCGGAATAATTCCGCAACCCGCACCGTCGATGAGTTAAGTGTCCCCTTATATACCTTATCGATCCTGACTACCTGGTTCCGGGTATTCAACAGCAATACCCATAAATGTTCCTGGGAATAAGCCATCATTTCGTACTGTACCAGGTTGGCCACATCCTGCGGTGAATTGATTACCGGTCTGTTATCCACACTGCCCTGGTGCAATCTTCGTCCCAGTTCTATTGCTGCTTTTATCTGAGCCGCTTTGGCTGGGCCAATCCCCTTGGCGCTGCAGAAATCCTCAAAGGCCGCCTGGTGGATTCCCTGGATTCCGCCAAACATTACCAGCAGGCGTTGTCCCATTTCGACTGCGTTCTCGCCCTGGATGCCTGTACGCAACAAGATTGCCAGCAATTCTTCATCCAATAATGCTTCTGGACCCAGTTCAGCAAGACGTTCTCTAGGACGTTCATCCGTTGATAACTCGGTAATTTTGTATGCGCGTTGGTTATCCATTACCACTCCTGATCTCCCAGCCTGTTTTTAGAACGCGAATTACGCCATGCGATTATCTTGCTCATGCTATAATTTTATCATTATACATTCCAGGAGCCTGAACGAAATCATGCTGTCGAACCTAAGTACCCCGATCCTGATCATATCTGCCCTGGCGGCAGCTTTTTTCATTGCCATCTGGTTAAGCCTGATCGTGTGGACAGGCCGTGATATTTCGGAGCGGTCTCGAGATCCCTTGATCAGAATCTTGTCGATTGGTTCTGTCGTTCTCCTGAATTACATTGGGGTCGTCATTTACCTGATCCTGCGACCCAAAGCCACCATTGCTGAGTCTTTCCAACAAACCCTCGAAGAAGAAGCATTGCTCCAATCATTGGAAAACGACCTTCGATGCCCGGCATGTGGCCGAGCTGCAAAAGAAATTTGGGAGAATTGCCCTTTCTGCGGAACCATGCTATATGATACCTGCCCAGCTTGCGAACATAAGCTCGAAATGGGTTGGTCATATTGTGCATTTTGTGGGAAAGAGATTGCCCGGGTCAATGTGGCAGTTGACGAAGCTCCTTCTTTGCAAACCGTCCAGACGCATGCAACAAGTGAAGGCAATTTTCCTGCCCAATCCGAGTCAGACGAACTCATCGAACTTGAGGATGACCAAATTGACCAACTTTGAGCCTGTGGATTATGTTGTCCTGGGGCACCTAACCAGGGATATCACTCCTACGGGCTGGAAATTGGGTGGAACAGCAGCCTATTCTGCTCTGACCGCAGCCAGGTTGGGCTTCAAGGTTGGGATAGTAACCGCAGGAAATTTTTCGCTACCAATTCAAGAACTGGAAGGGATTCCTGTGTCATTGGCCCTTGATGAAAAAAGTTCAACCTTTGAGAACATCCAGACGGAACACGGCCGTATTCAATTTCTCCACCAGAAAGCACCCGAAATCCATTTTGAGAGCATTCCCGAGTCGTGGAAATCCCCTGCCATCATTCATCTCGGTCCCATCATGCAAGAAGTACCAATTAACATCCTTGACCATTTTACAAAAGGCCTGATTTGCCTTACTCCACAGGGATGGTTGAGGACGATTGATCAAAATCATCAGGTAGTTCCATGTGCGTGGGAAGAAGATGAACAGGCCTTGCACCAGGCAGAAGTTACAATCCTGAGCAATGAAGATGTGCGTTATAACGAAGATATTGTGAAACGCTACGTAAACCTGGCAAAGGTTCTGGTAGTGACTGAAGGTTTTGCTGGAAGCCGGGTATATTTCAATGGATCATATGAATATTTTCACGCCCCTGAACAACCCCAGGTAGATCCTACCGGTGCCGGCGATATCTTCTCCGCTTGTTTTTTTTGCAAATACTTACAATGCGGCGACCCATGGATTTCCGCCGCCTTCGCCACTGCAATTGCTGCCCGGTCAGTCACCCGTGAAGGATTGATGGGCGTCCCGGATGCAGAAGAAATTGAGATTTATGATATAAAGGTTGGTAAGGATATTTAGGAACCTGATATGGCGAGAATCTATACATTTGTGAATCAAAAAGGTGGTGTCGGAAAAACCACCTCCAGCATCAATCTGGGAGCATACCTGGCGTACTACGGTCAGCGTGTCTTATTGATTGACAACGATCCTCAGGCAAATGCGACATCCTGCCTCGGCATCAACAAGAATCAAATTAAAAATGGCACTTATGAGTTGATGATCGGAATCGCAGAACCTTCAAAAGCTATTCTTCATAACCCTCGCGTGAAATTGTCTTTGCTGCCATCTTCACCTGCTCTGGCTGGCGCTGAAGTGGAGCTAATTGATATGAAAAACAGGGAATACCGCTTACGGGATGCAGTGGTGGCAATCAAAGATCGCTACGATTATGTCCTCATCGACTGCCCCCCCTCACTTAGTTTGCTGACCATCAATGGCCTTACGGCTGCCATCGATGGTGTGATTATCCCTGTTCAGTGTGAATATCTCGCCCTTGAGGGATTAGGGCAGCTTGTTCAAACAATTGATCGGATCCGCATGTCTCTCTTCCCTGAACTGGCCATCCGCGGTGTCTTGCTGACAATGTTTGACAGCAGGACCAACTTAAGCTCAGATGTCGTCAATGAAGTTCAAAACTATTTTGGCAGCCAGGTGTTCCAAAGCATCATCCCCCGCAGTATTCGACTGGCTGAAGCACCATCATTTGGTGTGCCAATATCCATCCATGCACCAGGATCCTCTGGAGCCGCTGCCTACCACGAACTTGCAAAGGAAATTTTGCGGCAGGATGGCATTGATATTAAACTACCCGCGGGTTTGCCGATCTCCGAAATCGACAGAAGGGATTAGGTATGGCACGAAGAAGTGGTTTGGGGAAAGGCCTGGATGCATTAATTCCGGTGCCAGAAACGATTAACACAACTAAAAATGCTGCAAACCAGCCTTTGATGGTGTCGGTGGATAACATCGTACCCAATCCTCGCCAACCGCGCCACTCCATTAATGATGATAAATTGCAGGAACTTGCCGATTCCATTCGTGAACACGGCATCATCCAGCCGTTAATTGTCACACATGAGGATAATTCTGATCAATTTGTCCTGATTGCTGGGGAAAGGCGTTTGCGCGCATCGAGGATTGCTGGATTGGTCGAGATACCCGTACTCGTCCGTGAAGCTTCTGAACAGGAAAGTCTTGAACTTGCTTTAATCGAGAATGTCCAACGGGCAGATCTAACCCCGCTCGAGACAGCAGAAGCATATTTGGAATTATCTGAATCATTCGCGCTCTCACATGAAGATATTGCCAAGCGAGTAGGTAAAAGCAGGGTCACAGTTACAAATACACTTCGCTTGTTAAAACTGCCAGAAACTGTTCGCCAGGCGCTTGCCGAGGAGCGAATATCGGAAGGACACGCACGTGCCTTGCTCGGTCTGGCCACAGCACAAAGCCAGGCGGCCGCTCTGGCAACCATCATCAAGTTGGATTTGACCGTCCGTGAGACAGAGCAGCTGGTTCGAAAAATGAACAACCAGAAACCGAAACCGGTGGTGATCGAAAAAACCTCCCCGGAGATTCAGGAGTTGGAAATTAAATTCCGGTCCATGCTCGGTACAAAGGTAAATCTTCGGCATACCCAGAGCGGCGGTACGATAACGATTCATTATTATTCCGATGAAGAATTGAATCACCTGGTTGAACAACTGCTAGGGGAATCCACAGGTCATGCTTAAAATTTTTTACAATGGAAATTTTCTAACCCTCAACCCGCGCATGCCCAAAGCAGAAGCGATCGCCGTTGATGGCGCTGAAATTGTAGCTGTGGGAAACAATGCCGATATTCTTAGTCTGATAAGGCCCGGTAACCGGAAAGAAAACCTGAATGCCGCCACAATCTTACCGGGGTTTACCGATTCCCACATTCACCTGCAACATTACGCCGATTTTCTCCAAAAAATTAATTGCGAAACCTCAACCAAAGCAGAATGCATTCGCCTGATTCAAGCAGCAGCAAGCGAAAAAAAAAGAGATGAATGGATTCTGGGCCACGGCTGGAACCAGAACGGTTGGGAAGATGGTCCCTGGAATCCAAACGACCTCGAGGTTCCCGGTGTCAACCAACCTGTATATTTAACCAATAAATCCCTTCATAGTGCATGGGCGAACCAGGCTGCCCTCCAATTGGCCGGCATCAATAACCGTACCCCTGATCCGATGGGTGGCAAAGTCGGGAGAGATCCAGTATCAGGCGAAGTGAACGGCATTCTATACGAGCACGCAGTACTGTCGGTTGAATCCGTCATACCCGAGAAAAGTCCTGATCAGCGGCGAAGAGAGATGCTGGAAGCCCAGCGACAATTGCTTTCGTATGGAATTACCAGCGTTCACGATTTTGACCGTCGGACGACATATCAAACCCTGCAAACACTTAATTCGAATGATCAATTACTTCTGCGGGTCCACAAATCCATACCGGTTGAAGCGCTTGATGCAGCAATCGAGCTGGGGATATCCCATAACTATGGCAATGCCCACCTTCATGTGGGTCCTGTCAAACTTTTCATGGATGGCGCACTTGGCACCCAAACTGCGGCTATGATATCACCGTATGAACAATCAGAGCAATCTGGCATGCTCCTGGTTGGAAAAGAAGAATTGCTGGAAATAGGCCAGAAAGCAGCCAAAAGTGGATTGACACTGGCCATTCATGCCATCGGGGATCTGGCGAACCGAATTGTCATTGAAGCACTCACCGAATTGGAGCAATTCTGCCTGACAAACAGGCTGCCTCTGCTGCCAAACCGCATAGAACACCTTCAATGTGTTACCCCCGCCGATTTAATAAAAATGGCACGAACCAGTGCGGTTGCTTCCATGCAGCCGATTCATCTTTGTTCCGACATTCCAGCTTCAGAAAAGTTTTGGGGGAAGAGAAGCGAAAATGTATATGCCTTTCGCACAGTAAGAGAGTTAAACATATCTTTAATCTTTGGTTCTGACGCTCCGGTCGAATACCCTGACCCTTTCCTCGGTCTGCATGCCGCAGTGAACCGCCAGGATCGCCAACATCAACCGGTTTCAGGATGGCACCCATCTCAGAAATTGACCCTGTCAGAGGCAATCGAATCATTCTGCCTTACACCCCATAGGACAACAATCAATGCCGGGCGGTTGGGAAGGATCGCCTCCTCCCAATTGTGTGATCTTATTATGTTGGATCACGACCCGTATAATATGCCAGTAGATGAGATCAAATCGCTGGGAGTGCTTGCCACCATGGTTGATGGAGAGTGGGTATGGAAAAAGTAAATACGCACCACACCTCAACACGGACACCAGAAATTCTGGTTCCAAAAATCGGTGACTACCTGGTGGAATTAGGTATGATCACACCTGCACAATTAAGGACAGCGTTAACAATCCAGAGAGAGTTTAAACGAGATTTCACCAATCTCCAACCTCCCCTTGTTGGTCAAATTCTGTTGGAGCAAGGTTATATCTCCCAGGACGAGCTTGATATTGCCATAACAGATCTGATTATCAAATTAAAAGACGCCCTGGAAGCGACAAACCAGCAATTGGAAAAAAGAGTGCTGGAACGGACAAAAGAACTGGAAAGTGCGATCAAAAAGATCAATGAGTTAAATGCCAATAAACGGGAATTTATTTCGAATATATCACATGAATTGCGCACCCCGATGACCCATATTCTGGGCTATACCTACTTGCTGCTTGACGGCACTTTTGGTGCGTTAACAAACGATCAATCTGAAGCCCTCGATGCGATGAAAAATGCTGCAAACCGCCTGGAGGAACTGATCAACGACTTGATTGGATTTACCGAGATCGAAAACGATGAATTGATCATTCAACCGACACCCATTGCACCATTTGAATTATGTAACAAAGCAATACGAAACAATCGGAAATATGCCATTGAGAAAAAGATACACTTGTTGATGAAGTGCGAAGAAACAACGCCAAATGTCATTGCTGATCGTGACAAGATTCTCTGGGTGCTCAGGCAATTAATTAATAATGCCATAAAATTTACACCGGAGAATGGCTATGTCATGATCAAGACACGACAGATCAAGGACAGTGTTGAATTTTCTGTTACTGATACAGGAATTGGTATCCCCAAGGAAAGTTTCAATGAAATTTTTGAGGCATTCCATCAACTGGATGGCTCTACCACCCGCAAGGCTGGTGGTACAGGTATCGGTTTGACAATCTCAAAAGAAATTCTTGAAGCACATAACTCTCGAATAGAGGTTCGTTCTGAAGTCAATAAAGGTTCAGAGTTTCGCTTTCGTCTGAAGGTGAGTGAATTGGATTGACATATGATGGATGCTCAACAGGAAGGCCAGGCCAAATTACACACCGATAACATATTGGAATTGTTACAATTTCTCAATCAATTGAACAATACTGAAGAGGACTATGCCAGGTTTTGGCATCGCATCCAGGTACTTTTCAATCTCGATATTTGGCTGGTAAATTTTGCGAATTACCACCTGGATGAGGAAATTAACATCTGTTTTGGGGAGGACAGTGAATGCAAAGAACGCGCTTATCAGCAACTCAGAAGGTTGCAGGTTCTGGTGGACAAAGAATCCAGAATTGATGGTGACACGATAGAAAAGGTTGGTGGTAACGACTATTACGAATATGCAATTGCCGAACGAGTCTCTCGCACAGAAATCGGCATGGTATATACCAGAAAAGGTTCACATTTCTCGCCAGTCGAAAAGCAACTTTTTCAGTTGATTTTTTCCATCACCAACACCAAAATCCGCGCTTCAATCTATGAATATATCGAAAATGAACTGAACTCAATTCAGAATGAACGCCTATCACAATACAATTTCATATCAGGCATCACCCATGATTTAAGAAACCCGTTGGGCTGCATCAAAGGGTATGTGACCACCTTGCTCCGCGATGATGTACAGTGGGAGGTGCAGGTTCAAAAGCAATTCCTTGAAGTAATCAACACAGAAACCGACCACCTCGAAGGGATGATCACAAACCTGCTTGAGACTTCCCGCTTGCAGAGTGGCACCTACGAGTTAAAATATGAAAATGTCGACCTGTATGTCATCCTCGAGCAGGTGAAGAGCAGTAATGAAATTCGCCACCCTGAAATGGATGTACACATCTTTGCGCAGGACAGGCCTGCATTTATCTTCGCGGATCAAAAAAAGTTAACCCAGGCCATTCTGAATCTGGTAGAGAATGCATGGAAACATGCAAAAAGTTTGGAAATCTGGTTTAAAATAAGGAAAGAAAACAACGGTTTTTGGATCGAAGTTGAAGACCGGGGTGAAGGGATCCCTGTTGAACGTCTAAATACAATCTTCGAACGATTCTCCCGAACCCCAGAATTTTCACCCGGAAACCATGGTGTTGGACTGGGTTTGTATATTTCGAAGCAGATCATCGAGCGCCACCAGGGAAGCATCCAGGTTTCATCAACACCGGGTGAAGGTACCACGTTCTCAATATTCATCCCCAAAGCGCCAACCCAGAAGTTGATGAAAGAAAGAGGTTGAGTATGGCACAATTAATTTTGGTCGTGGATGATGAAAAGCATTACCGGGATCTCATCAGAATCAATCTTCAAGCAGATGGGTATGAAGTCCTGGAAGCTGCAGATGGACAGCAATCTCTTGACGTTTTGGATTCCCGCCAACCGGATTTAATCCTTCTGGATGTGATCATGCCGGTGATGGATGGTTTAACCGCCTGCAAACGTATCCGCCAATTCTCGAATGTTCCAATCATCTTCCTCACCGCGCTGTCAAATGAAATTGATCGTGTAAAAGGACTGAACCTGGGTGCGGATGATTACATCAGCAAACCATTTTCTGCCCAGGAATTAACCGCACGGGTTCGAGCAGTCCTGCGCCGATCCACATCGGCAGACCAGGTAATACCCAACCGCTTTTTTACCCATGGTGATTTAAAAATCGATTTCGCCAGGGCCGAGGTTTGGAAAGAAAGTAAACCTGTCAACCTCTCATCTACGGAGTACAAGTTGCTGATTCAATTTGCCAACAACGTCGGACATATTCTCACAGCAGAAAAATTACTGGTGTCGGTTTGGGGCAGTCACTACCAGGATGAGAAGGAAATCCTCTGGGTAAGTATCGCCCGTTTACGGCAAAAATTGGAGGACAATACCCAATCTCCCGTTCACATCGTAACACGGCCCGGAATCGGGTATATAATGCCCGACCTCACTCAAGAAAGTTACGCATGATCCGTACCATCGAAAGGTTGAAGCAAATGAAAAATGACATGAAGTTTGCAAAATTACGGGAAATTCACCAGAAGAAATTGGGGATACAGCTCAAACATGCCAGAGAACAGGCAGGAAAGACCTCGAACCAATGCGCAGATATTCTGTTTCTGGATCATAAATCATACCTGGCAATAGAAAATGGCGAGTATCCCATCAGCCTTCCACAACTGGAACTTTTGGCTTTTTCCCTCAACCAGCCCATAGAACAATTCTTCTCTGATCAAATCGACGGCGCAGGTAACGATTTTGGCGATGAAACAAAATACTATCAAGCTCTTAACCTTCGAACCAAAACAATAGCAGCAAAGATTAAACTACGCCGACTGGAAAAAGGGTTATCACCGGAAGAATTGGCTACAAAAATTGGACAGGATACCGAATCGATCTTAAAACTGGAATCTGGAGAGGCATCAATTCCACTGCCGGTACTGGAGCAAATCGTTTATGTGTTGGATCTTCGAATGAAAGATTTTTACGCGCAGAAAGGAAAGCTTGGTCGTTGGAACAAATCCCAGGAAATGCAAAACATACTGAAATCCATTCCCGATGAAGTCCAACAGTTTATTAAAAACCCTAGTAACGAGCCCTATTTACGCCTTGCTATGCACCTCAGCTCGATGTCAGCTGAGAAATTAAGGGCGATTGCCGAGGGCATCCTGGAAATCACCTTCTAGGTATATGGAAACGCACACGGTCGAACAACTGCGCAACACAGCTCTCCATGCCTTTGCACAAAAAGAGTATGCCAGGGCTGAACATTTGTTCTCCAGTCTCTTACACACTCATGGTGACACAATGGATGCCGTCGAATACCAGATCACCCAACGCGATTATGCTGTCTGCATGCTTTTTGCTGGCAATCCCCAACAGGCTATGGCGACTTTAAATGCTGTTCTGGATTATTTCCTGAAAGTCAAGAACCAGGACCAAATTGGGTTGACACAGGGGAATTTGGCTGCTGTCCATGAATTCCAGAAGGAATATCGCCTGGCTCTGGATCTCTACCAACAAGCGGTTACCAATATCAATACGGTCAATTACCCGGATGAATATTACCACTGCTTGAGAGCAAGCGCTTTAATTAACATGAGACTTTTCAGGATTAAACCGGCTGTTTGGGCTTACATCAAAGCAATTGAATCGAAACCTCACCCATCCATCTTCGACAAATTCATTCGGTCTATGCTCAAATTCGGCTTTGGTGTCTGACATTTGTTAAGGATGGGAACTTTCACCATTGCCAACGATACCGAAATTATTGAGCTTCAGCGATTCCTGGACAAGGAGTCATTGAATCACCGCCATCTGGATTGGAGTGGAATCGCTGAAAGAATTGCTGAGGGGAGTGTTGCCTTCCTCCGTGAAAAAGGGAAATTAATGGGAGCAATCTGTATCCCCTATGACCCAGCTGGAAACACATGGGTCAGGCTATGCGCGGTTCACAAGGGGGGAGATCCGCTCTCTATTGGTGCCCAGCTCCTGGATTTCTCCCTTGGGCAGGTGCATCTACGGGGAACAAGGCAAAGTGTGTATACGGTTTGCTTTTGGGATTGGTACGAACAACTGTTGAAACACTGCCATTTTACCCAGGCGCAATCTATAGTTACTCTTGAGAAACGCCTGCAAACTCAATCAGTACCGACAATTCCGCCTATTATAGGTGACCTCAAACTATCGGACATTACCTCTGTGGATGCTTCTTCGGTTGCAAAACTGGACCAAATTTGTTTCTCACCGCCCTGGCAATTGTGCGGGAACGAAATTCGGTATGCAATTGATCAAACAGATTACCGGACAGGAATATTTGACGGTAAAAAAATGATCGCTTACCAGTTAAGTTCACAAAACCAGTATACCGCTCACATATCCCGCCTGGCTGTTCACCCACAGTACCGCCGAACCGGCCTGGGCTCACTCCTGTTAATGCATATTGAGCATCATTATATCGCAAAGAAAGTTTGGGGCTTATCGGTAAACACACAGGCGGACAATCTTGCATCAATCTCTTTGTATCACCGTAACGGGTTTTCGCTTACTGGTGAAACATTTCCTGTCCTCTCACACACAGACGAGAACACCCTCACGCCATGTCCTTCAACCACCACTGAAGCGAGTACGAATTTGGATTTACCCCAGGGGTAAGGCAGAGATAACCCATTGTATTAAAGGCGCAAGAAACAATGCTGGCAGAAAGCTCCCCATTCGGATCTTTTTAATTTGCAGCAAAGAATGAATTGCAATACCTACCAGAAGCACACCCCCGACAGCGTTTAACTCGATCATCATCAATGGAGTGATCAAATTTTGCATTTGCACAGCCAACAGGCTGATCGCCCCCTGGTATACCAGCACAATAACAGCGGAGAAAAGCACACCAATTCCAAGTGTTGAAGCAAATGCCATCGCCGCAAAAGCATCGAGAATCGATTTAACTAACAACGTTGTCGAATCACCGCTCAGACCATCCTGGATCGAGCCCATGATCGCCATCGGGCCGACGCAAAACAAGAGGGAAGCGACAACAAATCCCTCGATAAACCGGCTGGAATGTGCATCGTCTTCCGCCCTGGGAACAAACTTCTTCTGCAACCATGCGCCAATCCTGGCCAATCCCTCTTCGATATGCAGCCACTCGCCTAATAATGTCCCGGCAAGGAGAGCGCCCAACACAACCAGTACGTTTTGAGTTTCAAAAAAATTCATCGTGCCCAACAGCATCGTAAACAAACCCAGGCCAGTCATCACTGAATTTTGCACCCGTTGCTCTAACCGGTTACCCAGCATCAAGCCCAAACCGCCCCCTACAATTACAGCAAAGAAATTCACAATGCTACCAATCATTATCTACCTGTATCGAATTGATATGAACCACTTGCGTCACTGGACTAGGTCCAGCGCCGTGTTATGATTTTTGCAATTATTGGTATTCCGCCTGCAAAAACCACGAAGTGAAAGTTGAAAGGCGGTCACTTGAATCAAACAACGGACCGACGCGGACCCCTTGAATTTCATCGCTTACACCATAAGTGTAAATGGGATAAAAGAGAATTAATGAAGGCAATTCCTGCTGATAAACCACCTGAAAATTATGGTAAAGCCGTTCGCGTTCTCCAATATCAGTGATTACTCTGGCTTTCTCAAGGTATTCACTCGCCATTCGATGATTCCATTGGGAATAATTCTGCCCACCGACTGCCTGAACCTGGTTCCAAAAAGGGTACGGGTCTGGATCAGGGGTTCGTGCCAGGTTGATGGAGATTAAGGCAGCCTGGTAATCCCGCTGCGCAAGCCGTTCATTAACCAATATGTCATACGGTAAACCTTCCAGAATAACTTCGATTCCCAAGGCTTCCCAATTTTCTCGTACTTTTTCAGCCATTGCGATATAGGGTTCCTGGTCCGGGTGCAAAAGCGTGAAACTGATAAATTGCTCATCTTTAGTGCGCAGGATATCTACCTCACCGTTATCTGTTTCGCGTTCGGCCAAACCAAACCCGGAACGATCCAGAAAATCTGCAGCGGTTTGCGGGTCATACTCCATGGGGTCAGCAACCGGGTAGTAAGCCCAGGTGCCGGGTAGGATGGGAGAATCAGTGACCACAGCCTGCCCTCCCAGGATGGTATCCACCATCGATTGGCGGTTCAGCCCCATCAGCAACGCTTTTCTCAGGTTAAGGTCAGAAAGGTAAGGCGCAGTAGGTTGGTCAAGGTTGATAAAAATTGTTGTGAATTCAGGATACCGACTAGAATATAAGCGTAAATCTGGTTCCAGCAAAGCTTCATCGAGAATATCCAGTGATATTGACGCCAGGCCCTGCACAATCCCATCCTGATATGCCTGCCATGCAGATGCCTCATCAGGGTAAAACAGGAACACGACACGCTCGATGTAAGGAGAACCGTCATAATAATTCTCGTTGGCCACCAGCTCAACCCCGGTAATCCAGTCGCGGTCTACAACCAACGAAGCAAACTGATATGGGCCGGTTCCCACTGGCTGTAAATTGAACGAGGAATTCACAATCTCTTCATACGTCAATCCTCCCAATAAATGCTCAGGCAGGATTCGAACAGTCAGGTAATCCAAAAAGGGTGAAAAGGGTTCAGGTAATTCGAACTGCAAATTTCTTTCGTTTAAAACGGTGACATCAATATCCTGCCAGAAAGACTGAATATCTGCCGGAATGGTCATCCCGCCATTTTTTAACAGGGATATCGTGAAAACAACATCATTGGCTGTAAACGGTTGCCCATCATGCCAGAAAATATTCTCCTTCAACGAGAAGTTGTAAAGCGTACCGTCCTGCGAAACCCCCCACGATTCTGCCATATCACCCTCTGGGAGGCCGCGGTCGTCATACTTGATCAACCCGCTAAAAATCAGCCGGTCAATATCACGATCCGGTGAATTGTATGTATCTAGTAACGGGTTGAGCCGTTCCAGGTTCCCAACCAAAGCTTCAGTATACACACCGCCTACAATGGGCTGGATGCCTTCACTCTGTGACAAATCCGGTTGCGGTGGCTGCTCCAGAAGCAGCAAAATTCCCACAACAATGCCGGTCAGGAAAATGATGATAATTTGCCAACGGAATTTTTTCATATCCTTCTCTCGATAAAAAGAGCGACCGCTCTTAAAGCTGGCCGCTCTTTCAGAGACAGTTCCAATTCGGGAATTGCTCCCAGGGTATTATTAACTGCCAATTTTTACTGCAACAAGGGTCAAGACAAAGAACAATATACTGAGACCCAGGGTAATCCAGAACAGCGTTTTCTCGATGCCACGGCGTTTTGTGATCACGCCACCTGCGTCGGAACCGGTCAGGCCGCCCATGCCAATTCCTTTGTTTTGTAATACAACACTAAGAATTAAGGCAATTGAAGTTATAATAAGCGCGATATCAATGTAAGTTTCAAACATATGTGAACATGACCTCCTGGTAATTAAGCAATCATCATTATAAAGCCCCATACACCATCCGTCAACATGCATTCAACATACACAAAACCAACTGCTCTGCAATGGAAAAATTACAAAATAACGTCGTACGCTATCTGAAACAAAATGAGATCCATTTCAAGCTCCACACCCTCAACACTGAAAGCAAGTTAAGTGCTGTTGAGGTGGCTGAGATCCTCCGGATGGATCCTGCAATGGTGTTTAAATCAATTGTGATTAAACACGAACAACCGAAACCTAATAAGGTATTGGTGAATGTGTCGGCACACCAGACCGTTGACCTAAAAAAGACTGCGGTCGTCCTTTCGGTAAAGAAGATACACCTGACAACACAAGATGAGGCAGAACAATTAACCGGTTTGCGCGTGGGAGGCATCTCTCCGTTGGCATTGTTAAACAAAGGCTTCCGCTTTATCATTGATGAATCAGCCCTTTCTCTGGATGCAATCATCATCTCAGCCGGGCAGCGCGGGTATCAGATCGAGATTAATCCCGTAGATTTGCAGCGGTGCATTCATGCGGATTTCTTTCCGGTCGCCTGTGATTCTGTTATAGAGCAGTGACTTGTCACTTACCAAATGTGAGTAACTTTGATTTTGGTCAACCCCTATCAAACCTGGACAGACAGAAAGGAAAACCAATGAACAGTAAACCATTCCTGGGCATCATCGGGGGATCCGGTGTGTACAATATGGAACAATTACAAGAATCTGAAGTGATAGACCTCGATACCCCTTACGGAAAACCCAGCAGTCCTATCACAATTGGAACCATCGGCAACACCAGGGTCGCATTCCTCGCGAGGCACGGCATTGGTCATTTTCTCCTGCCTGGAGAAGTCAATTATCGGGCGAACATATTCGCAATGAAGATGATCGGTGTAAAGAAAATCGTTAGCATCAGTGCGGTGGGCTCATTGCAGGAGGAATACTCCCCCGGCACAATTGTGATACCCGACCAATTGTTTGATTTCACCCGTGACACTCGGAAACAATCTTTTTTTGGCGATGGATTGGTTGGTCACGTGTCTGTGGCTGACCCATACTGCTCCCAACTCTCGTCCCAGGTATTTCAGGCCGTCGAATCTGTCGGTGCCCCAGTCAGACTCGGAGGTACACTGATTACCATTGAGGGCCCTCGTTTTTCAACACGAGCAGAATCCAGGGTGTTTCGTTCCTGGGGGATGTCTTTGATCGGGATGACTGCCTGCCCAGAAGCTTTTCTCGCAAAAGAGGCTGAATTATGTTACACCACTATGGCACATGTAACAGATTACGATGTCTGGCACCAGAGTGAGGAGCCTGTTACAGTCGACAAGGTCATTGCTGTTCTACGACAGAATACTGCATATGCGCAAAATGCCATCGAAAAGTTAGCGGCCATCATTGATCCAACCCACACCTGCCAGGGTGCTATCCGTGACGCCATCATGACAGCCAAAGAAGCAATCCCTCCAGAGACAAAACGCAAGATGGGTATTCTGACCGACCAGTATCTCGATCATTGAGGCTGACGTCAATCACCAGCTTCCGGCCATTCCTCACCCAGCAACAACACCCGTGCCGGTGAACCGTCTGCGTTAATAATTTTTAACGGCAGTGCGACCAGGGTATAAATACCGGGGCGCACTCCTCGCAGGTCCAAACCCTCAATGATAACAACATCTTCCTGCAGCAATTTTTGATGGACAGGATAAACATCATCAAAAGGCGCAATCGAAAGGTAATCGATTCCGACAACCTTTACCCCGGCGGCGACAAGGTATTCTGCCGCTTCGAGACTCAACGCTACATATTGCCTCGAAAAATCAGGAGCATCAAGCAATCCTTCGTTAGAATTTTGGGTTTTTAGTAATACACGAAGTGGTATCGGGAACTGGACCTGTTCTCGAATATGTTGTGAAGAAACCAGGCCATTTTCGTCATCTACTTTGATTACCTGTACCGAGCCGACCAGGAGTGATACCGGCAATTGATCAATCCCGTTTCCCCCGGGAATAAAATGTGCCGGGGCATCAATATGTGTTCCGGTATGCCCCCCCATACAGATGGATGAAACCTGGATGGTTCCCTGCTCTGCAATCGTTGTGTCGTGGTGTATCCTCGGCTTGGGGTCACCTTCCCACACAACCATTTCAGAGCAGATTGGCAGAGAGACATCAATTATCTTCATCATACTTTCCTCATTCTCGGTTTTTACCATCCACTTGCCAGGAACGCCTCTGTCAGGAATGCTTCCCGTTCTTCCGGGGTCATCAGCCGCGGTTGTGCAAAGTCTTCCAGGTACAAAGTGAATATTTGCGTACCGATATATTCACCATTGTAAAAAAAATGGCGATCAACAAATTGGCGCTGGATGCCAAATGCCACATATGCATCCATCTGGTCGAAAAACAGGTTTCCAAGCCCATAATGGATGAAATGGTCTCCCACAAAACCAAAAGGATTTGGATAATGCGCCTGGCTGCCGCTGACAATTACAGCTCCCGCTTCGGCCAGTGGATTAAAATCACGTATCTGTGGTCCGGTTTTCATCAACGAATAGAATTCATTATGTTGCAGGGTGACAATGGGTAAATACCCCTCATCCACGAGGTCCTGCACGAGGTTTCGAATCCATTCGTAGTCACCGCATGGCAGATTTCCTGAAGTGCTCTCTCCTGCCCACGCCCCAGGCGGTCCGACTGCATTACAACCTACAAAAGCAATTTTATTCCCATTGTGCTCCAACAACAAAGGTTTACCGGCCGCTTCCGCGTTCCTTCCACCGCCATAATACAACATGCCGGCATTTTCATACATGATCAGTGTGTTGACAAAGTCTTCACGTGACCAGTCTTGAATATGGTTACCGGTTAATTCGATGATATCGATATCGAGATACTCCAGCAGTTCAAAATATTTTGGATCACTACAAAATCGCAGATCAGCTTGATACGGATCAGGATATGGGCAGCCTTCTGCAAATGCGACCTCGTTGCTGATATGTGTAAAATCTGCGTCCAATAGTAAAGGTGCTATTTCATCAGTTGGATAGTGAATTCCATGGGTCTCCATCCGATGTGCAGTTGCTCTTACCAGTGCTGTAACACCGGTCATCATTATGCTGGTAAGTTTTCCTGGATCACGGTTGGTCAAAGGTAGATCAGGACCTGTGGCATTTGTGCCCATTGAACCCACCAGGCAAAAAGAAAACGTCAGTGGATCCCTCGCTGGATCAAATTGCTGGTCCAACGGCGAACTTCCATCAACAGAAAGCACTTTCCAGCGTGGGTTTAATTCATCGAACGGAACCAAGCTCATCACATGCTTGCTTGCCCAGGCATAATCAACCAGTTCATCAGCAGGAACGACCATATAGTCTCCCCTCGATGGTTCCCCCCAGGTTTCAACAAGTAAGGCTTCGGTTGCCGGCGAGATCGCCAGGACAAATCCAGCGAGGCCAGCAGGGGTCTCGCCCCGCCACAACAATTGGAGATCATTCATACTGACCGAATCTATCGTATTGGGGAATGGAACAACCGCGGTATACACCCACAGACTGGGTGATATGCATTCATCGCCATGAACCAGCTGGTTATTGGAATCCATTTGCGAACCCTCGACCACCTCCGGCCTCGCTGTAAGCAATGCATCCCTTAATCCTTGGGGAACAGAACTGCTGATATACACATGTATGTCCTCCCCGATCACTGGCACTTCAGCCGTTTCCTCTGTGCTTTGTCTTTCTTCAGTCTGACCATCGGCCTCCCCATAATCAACGCTGGTGATATCTTCGGGTTGAAAAGGTGTAGCCGTGATGTTGAGTGGCTTGCCGGATGCGTAAGTCCACACCTCTTCTGGAGGGAGTTCTCCACCTTCAGGCGGTGTCAGAGTGGTTTGGAGGCATGCGGAGAATAGTAAGAGGATCCAGAAGCTGACTGCCATTTTCTTAATCGGATAGCCTATCATTCGTTTTCCGATCCTCCCCATTCACACATTGAGAAAATTTGTTCAAGAAAGTGAGATCGCTCTTCTTTGTCCATCAGTCTCGGGCGCATCGCCTCCTCCAGCATGGTCGTCACCAGGCGTGTATTGATATATCTCCCATTATATATGGTGTGAACATCCAGAAATGCCGGGCGATATGCTGTCCACATCTGGTCAAAGAACAGGTTACCCAGGCCATAATGAATAAAACTGCCGTGATTGAAGGTCATCGCCTGAGGACAGTGGGCCTGGCTTCCGCTGACAATTACTGCACCTGCTTCTGCTGCCGCAGAAAAATCCACTTTTTGCCCTGACATTGGCTCCATCTGGCATGATTCATAGTACTGGAAGGTCACAATCACCAGGTATCCCTGCGATCGTAAAGCAGTTATCTCCTGCAGTAACCAAGCCATGTCACAGGCCGCTGTACCAGGAAGGTTATCGTCTGCATAAACCTCTTGTGGGCCTGCAGTATTGCATCCCACAAAGGCAATCAAATTTCCGTGATCATTGATAAGCAAAGGTTTTCGTGCTTCGGCCAAATTTTCTCCAGCCCCATACACCTGGATTCCTGAATCCCGGTACATCTGTAATGTGTTAAGAAATGGGGATTCTCCATAATCCAACAAGTGATTACCGGTTAATTCCACAACATCAATATCAGTCGCAAGCAGTAAATCGAAAAATTCTGGAGGAGTACAGAAACGCGAAGGGCTGAAAGTACCCCGGCTGATGGGGCAGTTTTCATCGAATGACACTTCATTCGATATATGCGTTATGTCTGCCCCGACCAGTAGTGCCCCGATATCATTTGCCGGGTAATCAACCCCCAATTCCAACATACCCTTCGCCGTATCACGAACAAGGGCTGTGACCCCAGTCATCATCACATTCGACAGATACCTTTCATCGCGGTTGGTGTTCGGCAGGTTGGCGAGCGCAGCCATTAATTCGCTGGATAACTGTGTTTGATCGCTACTGACTGAACCCATAAGAGGAATGACCAAAGCATACGAATCGAGGTCCAATCCCCGCTCCAGGGGATGAATTCCATCCACCGATAAGATTTTTTGTTGGGGTTCGATTCGATCGAACGGAACCAACGCCACTGCACTTCCATCCTGCCAGAGTTGGTCGGTAATTTGATCTTGATCCAGTATAGCCACAGTTTCCCCGCCCACCCCCCAAATGCTTGAAATCATTCTGGATGTTTCAACACTGACATATATTTGCTTAAATGGACAACCTGAACCACATGTACCGCTCCAAATTGAGCGCAGCTCCATGCTGGTTATATCGTCACGAATTGTCGGAAATGCGGTGGCTGCTGCATAAATCCAATCACCTTTCCAAACGATGACACGATCATCCAGCGGTTCCCGAACGGAAAATCGCACACTCCCTTCCGTCTCTGGCCCGGTAACCGTGAAGCCTGATAAAAAACTTACCAGCATCTCAGGGAATCTCACATCAAAAGCAATCGCATCCACACTTTTGGCTGGATCAGTCTCATCGTTTGTCTTTGCCATGAAAGGCTCTTGTGTAGGCAAAACATCGTCAGCGGTTTGTGTCACTGGTGTTTTTATATCGATGAATTTCGGCATATGGGATTCGGGTTCCTGCTGACATCCAGCCACACTCACCGCTATTGTGCCAATTACCAGAAACAGCATTACTGTTTTGGTCACAATCCTGGATGTGTTTTGCGTTTTCATATGGTTATTGTAATGCCTTGATGGTGGTTTACCAAACCGATTAACTTCCAGGAAATGAGATTATACATTCGGTATAATCAATGATAAGAACACAAAGAGGATAACTACATGATATTTGATCGCTTTTTTGTAATCGTGCTGGATGGCGTAGGTGTCGGCGAAGCGCCAGACGCTGCCGATTATGGTGACGCAGGTTCGAATTCACTGGGGAATACTGCCGCGCAGGTAGGCGGTTTGAATGTGCCTAACCTTCAGCGTTTGGGTTTAGGGAACCTGAGCAGCATTGAGGGCGTCACTCCCAAAACGGACACCGTGGGTGCTTATGGACGCTGCCGTGAACAATCAAAGGGGAAAGGCTCTGTCGTTGGTCATTGGGAGTTGATGGGCGTCATCACTGAGAAAACGATGCCAACCTACCCCAATGGATTTCCAGAATCAATATTGCGGCCCTTTTCAAAGGCCACAGGCCGCGGAATTCTGGGCAACAAGGCCGCTTCTGGTACAGAAATTATTAAAGAATTGGGTGAACAGCACCTGGAAACTGGCGATTTAATTGTTTATACTTCAGCAGATTCTGTATTCCAGATTGCTGCCAACGAGCAGATCATCCCAATCGAAGAACAATATGAAATTTGCCAGATCGCACGCAATTTGCTTACCGGCGACCATGCAGTTGGCAGAGTAATTGCCCGTCCGTTCATTGGTGAAACAAAAGAAACTTTCCGGAGAACCAGCAACCGTCGTGATTACCCACTTGTTGCGCCGGCACATACCCTGCTTGACCTCCTGGTTGCTGCAGGGTATTCTGTCTACGCGACGGGAAAGATTGATGACCTGTTTGGCCATCGCGGCATCACCCACTCACATCACACCGTCGATAACAACGAAAGCATCCAGGCTGGGATTCGTTTTTTGGATGAAGACTTTTCGGGATTATTAATATCGAATTTGATAGAGTTTGACATGATATACGGGCATCGAAACGATGTTCGTGGCTATGCGAATTTGATCGAAAAATTTGATGCTTACATCCCAACCATTCAACAACACCTCAAACTGGGAGATGCCGTAATGATCGTGGCAGATCATGGCGTTGACCCAACCACCCCTTCCACCGACCACAGCCGTGAATATATCCCCCTCCTGGTTTTCGGCCCGAAGGTAAAACGAGCGGTCAGGTTGGGAGATCGCAACTCCTTTTCTGATGTGGCTGCCACAATTGCCGAAAATTTTGCTTTATCCCATCCAGTACCGGGCACCAGTTTCCTGATGGACATCACCAACCAGGAATATTTTGTATAAATGTGGGCACATTGATCAAAGAAGACCAGGTTCTCTTATTAGGGAACCAGGTCTTATCTCATTCATGTAGCGGTCAAAGAGACACATCCGGCAACGTTAGTACATACCAATCAGGGTTCAGTTTCCCCTTTTTCTGTCTCTTTTTCTTCGAGGAATTTGATGGCCTCAATTGCCGCAGCCGCTCCCATCCCCGATGATGTGATCACCTGGCGATAACGGTGATCGGCAACTTCGCCGCCAGCGAAAACACCGGGAATACTGGTGCGCATGTAGCGATCGATTTGGATATAGCCATTTTCATCAAGTGCCAGTTGACCGCCAAATATTCCAACGTTGGGGGTATGCCCGATGAATATGAAAACGCCATCCGTATCAAACAGGCGTTCATCACAGGTTTCCAGATTCTTTAGCGCAACCTGTTTTACCTCGCCTGCTCCAACAATTTCGGTCAGCACGGTGTTCCAGATGAACTCAATTTTCGGGTTGCCGAAAGCCCGTTTCTGCAACAGTTTTCCGGCACGCAATGAATCTCGTCGGTGAACCACGGTTACTTTCGAGGCGTATCGTGTTAAAAACAATGCCTCTTCCAAAGCGCTGTCGCCGCCTCCAACAACCACCACATGCTTCCCTCGGAAGAACCAACCATCGCAGGTACCGCAATAAGATACACCTTTACCAGTCAATTCCGTCTCCCCCGGAACATTCAGATGGTTGGGTCTTGCACCGGTAGATATGACAACAGATTCGGCAAGGTATTCTTTGTCGTAGGTACACAAACGGAACGGAATCTCTGAAAAATCAACGCTGGTAATGCTGTCATAAACAACCTGCGCGCCAAACCGTTCCGCTTGTTGTTGAAACAAAGTACCCAACTCAAGTCCGTTGATTCCCTCAGGAAATCCTGGGTAATTTTCAATCATGTCAGTGGTAGCAGCCTGGCCTCCCAGCGCGGTACCTGTTAGCAGGATGGGTGTAAGTTCAGCACGTGCCGCATAAATTGCGGCCGAAAAACCGGCAGGCCCTCCACCGAGGATCAGCAAACGGGTTTGAATTTGTTCACGGTTGCCTTCAGGGCAATATTGATTAGTTTCCATCATTCACTCCAGCTGTTGAATCACCATTGTATTCATAATAACAATTATCAAAAGGGCGAGTCAGTTCCTTCACCGTTTGAAAAATTGACGGGTTCTGGTAGTTATTCCCGGTTTCAGAAGCGAATAACATATCCCATTCTGGCTCTGTCAATAACGGTAGTATCTCACAAATCTGAGTATCCATTGATGAATCCGGATGGTTTTTATATTTTTCATATACAGAATAGAAAGTATTCAGCCACTCACTGTCTACCACGAGGAATGCATCCGCTTCTTCAGTCACCTGTGATCGTTCTAAATATCGAACCAGTTGAGCCGGCGAACGGAATGTGGCGATATCTGCATCCGGTGCAGTCATAACATTGGTTTGATCAGCGATGACCGACAACGAATTATCCTCACGACTGATATAAACTGAGGTCATCTCCAAAAATGTGAGAGGTTGATTAAATAAAGAATCGGTCTGAACCACAATCAAGTGATAGGTTTGTTGCTCCTGTGCAGATGGGATCTGCCAGAATGGAACGATTCTAAATATGCACATCCCGGCCAAAGCAGCCGCAAACAACAATACGGCAGCGACGATCAAAAGGATTAAATAGGCATACTTCGTCCGCATACGCCTAATTGTATCAGAGCTAACGTGAAGTTGTTACCTTAACAACCTTCCCTTTTTCATCTACGACCACACGAACTGCTCGCTTCAACATTTGTCCGGTGCCTACAGTCACCTTTGTTTCGAAAATCATCAAGACTTGATTGTTCGGGCGCGGTTGTATTTTGGGCGTTATCCCTGCCATTTCTGGAAATTGCTCGTAAATTTTATCGCAAACAGCCTTTCGGATTTTGGCATCCATCGGTTCTACTCCCGTTTGTTACAAGCTTACCAGATTAATGCGCTTTGCGGCGTAAAAATGCAGGGATATCCAGATCATTGGATGCAGCAGGATTATAGGCAGTCCGTGGCAAACCTGTCGTTAGCCGTTGCGTTGCTACTTGCACATTTTGAACCTTGCTGTCATGTTGTTCAAAGTTAACCGGGGTGCTTGCTTCCAAATCGGCAATTTGGACAGCGGGTGATTGAGAAATGTTGACTGCTTCCCCGGCGATACCTGTAATAATCAGGATTACTTCCACATCATCACCCATATCCTCACGATTCATCACACCCGGTATCACTTCTGTCTCAAGTGGTGTATTATCATGCAAATATGACAATGCCTCAGCGACCTCCAGGAATGTCATTGAATGTCCGCCTGTAAAATTGGCGATAACACTGCTGGCCTGCGACAGAGATACACCATCCAGCATCGGATGTGAGAGCGCCTGGCGCACCGCCGTTAACGTTTTATTCTCACCAGATGCCTGACCGATAGTCAACACTGATCCACCGCCGCTCTGGAATTGATTAAGTAAATGGTTATAGCTAACATTGATTACACCCGGATGGGTGATTAACTCTGTAATGCCCTGAATCCCCTGCCGCAGGAGGTCATCAGCCAGGCGAAAAGCAATATCGAGGGGGAGATTTGCGGCTGCTGCAGTTAACAATTTATCATTGGGTACAGTGATCAAGGTATCGCAATGCGGTCGTAATCGTTCGATTCCCTGCTGGGCAGTTTTTGCCCGATGTCTCATTTCGAAGGAAAACGGCGTCGTCACAATCGCTACAGTGACTGCGCCCATTTCTTTCGCCACACGCGCAGCAACCCCAATGGAACCAGTTCCGGTCCCGCCACCCATACCGGCTGTCAGGAAAACCATATCTGCACCCGCCAGCGCATTGCGGATGTCGGAGGCACTCTCTTCGGCGGCAGCTTCACCAACCTGCCAGTTTCCACCCGCACCCAAGCCCCTGGTCAATTTTGGCCCCAGTTGAATACGCTTTGGCGCATGACTTGTGCGAAGAACCTGGATATCGGTGTTGGCAGCAATGAAGTCAACGCCATTGATGCCCAATTCTATCATCCGGTTGACAGCATTGGAACCTCCGCCTCCCAGGCCAATCACTTTCAATTTCGGTGTATTGCCATCCCACTGGTTTTCCATATTCATCGCTCCTTCTTGTTGATTCACAGCTCAACCAATTGATGTGCAATTTCTGTACCATCACCATTGATCAGGATCACTTCGCAGCCACTGTCACGGAGGTGTTGAATTGCATATTCATCGACCATCTCCTCCGCGCCAATCAGAAGAACTCTTTCTGCATGGCTTGCCTCTTCCAGCGAAAACCCCATTGTGCACCCATGGTTTTGAATGTAAGGCTTGACGATGTCAAGGTGCCATTCGGCAACCCCCCAGGAATATTTGGGTAAAAACAAATATTCTTTGATCCATTTCGCCATTGGGTCAGGCCCATTTTTACAGGGTGAAGGCAACTTTTCTGCTGCGGATTTCGGCTTTGGTGCCATTTCTTTGGTTTCCATTTGAACTTTGTCATCAGTGACAGGTTCCTGGATATTATCGAATGCCTCGGCCAGGTCTCCCATCCAACGCATATCGAATAAACACAGGTGCGACGGCTTCCCCGCCTGGTTGCTCACTCTGCGCGGAGGGAACATGGTGAGAATTTTTTTGAAGTCAGGGACATCTGTGGACGATAATGTTGGATTCCCGGTATGGAAAATAAACATCGGGCACTCTTTTTGCAGGACATCCAGGGCAATGTCCTGATACCATTGCCAGGTATTCATGCCAATCTGATCTTCAGAACCTGCCGGAGTATGATAAGGCCTTGCTTCCGGCCATCTCCTGGCTCCACCATCACCCCATGCGAACGGTTTGCCACAAGTAGCCCCGTTGGCGCTTAGCACAAGGTTGTCTATGATGATCTGTTCCTTTTTGGCAACCAACCGGCTGAGAATCGCACGCAGAAATACTGTATCCCAAAAATCCCCGCCTGGCTGCAGCAAAGGAAAGACAACCTGCATGCCAAGATTCGCACAAAACCTGGCAAATCGGGAAAAGAGATGATAATAGCGCTGGATTACACTTTCTTTTTCCCACAAACGATCATAATATTCTTTTTGGTTGGGCAGCCCGGATGGTTGGATATATTGGATTCCCGCCTTCTGGAGTGTTGCGACCTCAGATGTCCACGTTCGATCATAACGTTCGAGGCGGCGAATATCGTATTGAACCAGAATCCGGTGGTTATTTGCTGACGCCAACGATATCAACTGCGCATACTGAGCAAGATCACTCGAAACCCAGGTAACGCCATGCGGAAGGTTAAACAGTATGTCTTCACCATCAGAAGCCTCAAAAGTCTGGCCAGCGTAATGAAGTCCATATTCCCAGTTTTGAATTTCAGTCATACTCACCTCGATTCCATTCCATTGCCAAAATGCAATATTCATGCCATGCTTTTGATGTTATGCCATTGTTAGAATATTTTCCGAGAGCGGGTGTTTTTAATCACTTCTGCTATAATCGTAGCGATGATTTTTATAACCGGCGCAACAGGCTTTATCGGAAATGCCTTAATCCACGAACTCGCCAGATGGAATCGTGCGATCAGGCTTTTATTACCTCCAAACCAGGAACTGGTCGATTTTCCAAAGAATATACCATTCGAAATTGCTGTCAGTAACATCGCAGATGAGAAAAATCTACGCGCATCACTGAAGGATGTTGACACAATCATTCATCTGGCAACAGATGAACATCGGGGGTCACATGCAGATTTATATAACATTGACATTCAAGGGACACGCGCATTAGTGAACATCGCGAGAGAGAAAAAAGTAAATCAACTGGTCTTTGTCAGCCACCTGGGCGCTGAACCCTCGTCTGCTTTCCCATTATTGAGGGCGAAGGGGATTGCCGAAAACATGATCGCCCAAAGTGGGCTTCCATACACAATCCTAAAAACTGGCCCCGTCTATGGAAGGAATGATCATTTTATTGAACGTTTGGTTAAGTTTTTGCGTTTGATTCCCTTTGTTTCGATTCTGCCAGAAAATGGGAAAACCCTCACCCACCCCCTGTTTATTGGAGATTTGGTTGCAGCCATTACTCATGTTATTGATAGTGGACATTTTTACAATCAGGTGATAAAAATGGGCGGACCCGAATACTTCACCTTTCGTGAAATCTGTGAGATGCTCTTGCGGCATCAGAAGAAACACAAACTTTTTTTACCACTCCCCGGTAACGCAATTCGGTCAGGATTGTTATTGGCGGAACTGATCTGGAAGAATCTGCCGTTTTCAGCATTTGATCTCGATTACCTTGCGGTCGATCGAACCGCCCCCCTGGATGTTCTGCCGCGGCAGTTCGGTATTATGCCAGCCCGGTTAAAAAACTACATAGCCACCCTTTAATCCGTTTGAACAGGAAAACCCCAATGCCACCCAAGAAAAGCTTTTGTATCCACGGTCATTTTTACCAGCCGCCCCGCGAAGATCCAAAGACAGGTGAAATCCCCCAGGAACCAGGAGCTTTTCCTTTTCACAATTGGAACGAACGGATCAATGCGCAATGTTATCAGCCAAATTCCAAACTGGGAAATTTTGAGTTTATCAGTTTCAATGTCGGCCCAACGATCTGCGAATGGCTGATTGGCGAAGATCCAGGCACAATGGCCCGTATTGTTGAGCAAGATCGTTCCAATGTGAAGAATTACGGGGTGGGTAACGCCATGGCACAGGCATATAACCATACGATTCTGCCCCTTGCGCAATACGATGACAAAGTAACCCAGGTACGGTGGGGCATCGAGGATTTTATCCACATCTATGGTCATCGTCCCGAGGGTATGTGGCTGCCAGAATCCGCCATAGACATGGAAACAATGGAAGTGTTATCCCAAAACGGAATTCGGTTTACGATTCTGGCGCCATGGCAGGCAAAAGGTAATGATTTTGATTATCGCTATCCTTATCGCGTAAAATTAGCCTCGGGAAATGATATCGTTGTTTTCTTTTACGACAGCTACCTGAGCTCTCGTGTCAGCTTTGATCCCGAATTAACGGTCGATGCTGATCGATTTCTTCCACATTCTCTTCTGCCCCGATATGATTTCGAACCCGATCGACCACAGTGTATCACGATTGCATCTGATGGCGAGTTGTATGGACACCATCAGCCGTTTCGCGATAAGTTCCTGCAGCGGCTTATCCATAACGCACATTACAGTCCGGATATCGATATCACATTTCCAGCTCGCTGGTTAAAGGAAAATGAGGTCAAGGAATGTATTGAGATAAACGAACTGACATCATGGAGCTGCCATCATGGCGTTAAACGTTGGGCCGAAACCTGCGGATGCACACCCCATGGAGAATGGAAAGCTCCATTGCGGACAACAATGAGCCAACTGGGAGACTGGCTGAATACAGTCTACAAAGAAACAGTTTCACCGCTGGTGAAACACCCATTGGAACTTCGCAATCGTTACATTCACGTCCTTCATCAGCAGGTTTCTCTGGAAGAGCTAATCACAACCTTTTCGATCAAGTCCTTAACTACTTCGGAAATCCAAACCATTTCTTTGCTCCTGGAGGCCCAGTATGAAAGGCAGCGTATGTTCACCTCTTGCGGGTGGTTTTTCGATGATTTCGACCGAATCGAACCGCGCAACAACATTGCGTATGCAGCACATGCCTGTTGGCTGACCTACAAAGCAACCGGAATCGATTTGGCGTCAAAAGCGATCACCTTATTGGATGGAGTTCGTTCGTGGCGATCAGGATTGAGTGCGGCGACGGTGTTTACACACCGCATCGACCAGGAATTAGTGACTATCAAAAGCAGTGGGGCGCAAAATTCCTGGTAATTGCCGGATCGGCCATCAGTAATTGCGGATGGATTTCAACAACTGGTCGGTGCGGTATTGGGATGCTTTTTTCGCTTCGTCCAGTTGCATGCAAACCTCGTACGCCCCGATGGTGTGTTCCACCATATCCGTTACTGTGGCTTTTGAGTCAGCCATAGATTGCAAGGTGGATAAAACTAACATCCAGTATGCAAATTCATCAAATTGCTCACCACCGAACCATTGGATATCGTTGTAAGTATTCACATGGATGAAGCGCTGAATATCAGGTGTCTTCAGCCAACCTGCCAGTATGTCATGGACAGTCATTTTCTCCCCACGTTCATACCAGCATTGTTGCGCAACCAGAATTTTTACGGTGTCAACCATCCGTTCCGATTCTTCATCAGAGTAATCCATGGCTCGATATGAATCCCGAAGAACGCCTGTTAATTCCCATTCATCAATCCAGTATTTGGATGTTAGTTCAAATTCACTCATCCCTGCAGATGAACCTATGTGCCGAAGGAATGCCCATGAAAGGAGAATCAGATAGCTGCGGCTGTCTTGTTCGACACCTTGCTTAATTAATTGGATCGCCCTGTTATAAAAACGCATACCGGGTAATTCCAGGGTATCAGGTTGTTTAGCGAGCTCCATAACCGCACCCACGCTCGCAATGGTGCCATTCAGAATGAAGTCCCGATTATCACACTGCCCATTAAATTGCTCGATACCATCCAGGAACGAGTCCATCTTTCGCCGTACTTCCCGCAGAGTTTCTGCAGGAGAATGTGGGTCGCTGGAAGTGCAACATCCCAGCAAGTACCGGAAATATCCCGGATTGGCGATCTCGCGGAATGGTGCTTTGACCGCCTGAAATGCCAGATCAGTCAAAGCTTCACGCATATTTCGCACCCCGCGCCCACCCAGAAATTCGCACAGAGTCTCATAAGGTTCATCCTCATTTGATAAAACCTCGTGAAAATCGATGAACACATGCGATTCATAAGCGTGCAGATGAAAATGGAGTCCTTGTTCACTCATCTCGATGGACGACCGGATAAATTCGAGACCTGACACAGCATCTCGGAAAATGATAAACCGACCCACACCAGGCTGATATCCCAGGGATTCCATCAGTGTGGATTGCCTGAGGTCAAATTCTTTTTCACCAGGTTGTTTGCCTGCAAAGCTCGCAGATATACGCAACCATCCGCTGGTTTCTGCGAACCGATTATGGTATATCACCAGTCCACGATCAAAGCCATTCCGGTTGGTATACGCAAACACGTCTTCATTAACACCGCCTCCCTCCTGGTAAAAATCGAACAGGCGGAAATCGGCAACCGACGAAAACAGCGCTCGCTGATGCAGCAACGGGAAAATGATATCTCGATGCCTTTGAACCAGGTATGGATCAGGGAATTCGTCCCAATAAGGCTTTTTAAATTCCATTCCGTACTTTTCGGAGTAACCTTCAATTTGCCCATGTCCAAACATTGGCAAACCAGGGAAGGTGGCCATCAGAATGCAGATGCCAAAATATTTGTCGCCTTTTCCAAATTGCTCAACCGCAGTTTTCTCATCAGGGTTGTTCATGAAATTCACATAGCGCTGAAGAATTTGGGGTTCAAACTCCAGTGTTTTCTTAATCAACTCGCGGTATTTCGCATTCTCTTCATCACGGAGCATATTCATGAAAGCACTGTTGTACACTCTGTGCATCCCGAGTGACCGAACAAAATATCCTTCCATCATCCAGAAAGCCTCAGCCAGCAATAAGGTATCGGGGGCTTCTTGTTCAATCCTTGCCACTACCTCGCGCCAGAATTCTTCAGGCATGGCAGCATCAAATTGCTCCTTCGTCAGGCCATACTCCGACCTTGTTGGAATATCGCCCCCGCTTCCAGGCTCAGGAAACCAAAGGCGCTGGTAGTGCCGTTTCGTCAGTGTCATGGCCGCATCAAAACGGATAATCGGGAATTTCTTCGCGACCTCCACGATGGTATCAATTACAGCATTTCGTACCGCAGGATCCAGGTAGTTCAACTGTGCAGTATCATTCCACGGCATACTGGTTCCATCATTTCCGTGATAAATATACCGTTCTCGCCCACTTTGCGTTTCCCGCAAGCGAAAAACAACCGCCGCATCGGTTCGATCGTAGTAATGGTCCTCCAGGAAAATTTCCACCTCTCCATGGCTTGAAAGGTTTGGCCCGTTAAAACGGTAAGCCGGGAATGGCGGATAGTTTAACTGGATGAACCAATCAGGATGGTGGATCACCCAGGGGGAATCGATGCCCATGTGATTGGGCACCATATCACTCCCCAGGCGGATGCCCCGCTGGATCGCGCGATGCCGCAGATTCTCGTACGCAAGGTTCCCCCCCAGTTCTTCAGCGATATCATACGAATACAAAGAATACGCTGATGCAATCGCTTCAGGATTACCGCACATTTGTTTGATTCTCGCTGATGCGCTTGACCGTTCCCATAACCCGATCAACCACAATCCGGTAAACCCTTGTTCCCGCAATTCATTCAGTTCCTCATCAGGAATATCACTGAGAAAATGGATCGGCTGGTTGTATTTTTTTGCCAGCTGGGCCAGCCATACATAGGCATTTTTCGCCAGCAGAACCAGTCGGGGCATCCAATCTCGATCTTCCGCGAACTTGATCACATCGACTTCTCCTGCCGCCAGGAGATCGTATTCCGGCACATGGCTCTCGCCGGGCCCCATGAAATGAACTTTTTCATACTCCCGGATATAATCCAATGACCGCACCAGGCGAACGAGGATGTCACCGATTACATCGCCCCAATTCTCCTGGATGTACTCCAATTGTGCCCGTAAACTATGCGGGTATAAGCGTGAAGGCTCGAGCATGAAGTCAACCAGGTTCAATTGTTTTGGGCCGAATTTTGGTTGCTGGTCGAAAAAAGCATACAGGTTTTTCTGAATCGCCCTGTATTCACTTTCCTGAATCAAGCGGTCGTCATTAAACAATTCAGAAAATGGCTCAAAAGCTGGATTTTGATTCTCAAGCCACAACACAAGCATCTCTTCCAGTGAGTTGATCCGGTTTGTTCTGCCATTTTCATTCAATGACAGATATTCCGTCACAGTAGCCCTGTTCTGATACACAATTAATGGTGGAAATTCGAGGTTAAACAACTGCAAAGCATCATCCATTTGATCCAGCCGCAGATTTTCCGCCAGAAAAGCATACGCTTTTCCCATCGCGTCCGGATTTATACCCCGCTCATAGCGGCTGAGGATGATGTGATAAATCTCATCCAACAACCCCATCGCATAAAGATCACTCCCCTGGACACTTTCCTGTGGAGAAATTACATAAACACGTTTTTGATTCATTTTGTGAGCAAAAAGCTGAGCCGCATGAATGTCAGCAAATACGGCATCGCCAGTGGATTTAAATAATGCAAGGTCAAATTGATACTTAACCCGGGCGGATCCAGAAATGTGAAATTCCATCTTCATTCTCCTGGCATGAATCGGTGTAATTTATGGGGTGATTGGGGCAGTCTTTAAAAACTGCCTGGGGTTCATCGAGTGCTACAGTTCTTCATGAGGATTATATCAACAATTTCACCAATCCATAAGCTTGTGACGAGGCGTCATTGTTCCACCGTGCTTTGGCGATCTTCCCTTCCTGAATCAGATGATCAAGCGTTTTTATGATTAACGATTCGCTCCACCGGAAAATTTTGCCTATGTCCTTCAACTCTGCGCATCCGACTGATTCCAAATATCGTTCGAGAATTTCCATTCTTGCTTGTTTCTGAGAATTTTTACCGGCCTCGCTTTCGAGGGCAGGAAAATAGCGCGGCAATATATCATAAATGAAAGCATAATTCCAGCGTCCAGCTGCAGCCACTCCGACAGGCAGAATTTTCATCTCCTGCATTAATTGGTTCAAAGATCGGGTATAGCGGTACTGATTCTTCTCACCCCACAATCCAGCTTTTTCACGAAGCATTAGTGTATTCATTGGCCCTTCTGATAAAAGGGTTTCATAGATGCTTTTGCACTCAAACGTCAAAGTGCCATCTTTGTATTGAAGCAAATAATCATTTAAGTAATCACCGTAATTTGGCGAAAGTGCATAAAACTTAGGGAGCATATCCAACGCAATTATGCTCATTTTTTGGTTAAGCAAACGCCCATAATACCACGTTCGCTTATCAAGCAGATCATCTTTCCATGCCCACGTGATTTGTCCAGGATCATCATGCTCATTCGGTACAGGCCTGTCACCTGCCGTTGCAACCCACAGGGAGGGCATCACGACGTTTTTTGCGGGATGGAATAGTATGAATCCCCGTTCATTCACATACGCCACTGCCTGATATGGTGAGGTTAACCGTTCACCTTCTGATAAGCGATATGTGATTTGCCGATGCTTTTGCACAGTAATCGGGTCAAAAAATCCCCGCATCATAGATCGACCCGTCGGAGAATGTGGGTAAGGATGTTCGAACCACTGCCACCGATATTTTGTGCCATGCCGATCCGGGCACCATCTACCTGGTTTTTTCCAGCCTCATGCATTAATTGCTGCACGACTTCTGCAATCTGGTACATGCCTGTTGCCCCAACCGGATGGCCACGAGCCTTCAAACCACCCATCGTCGCAATCGGAAGTCGGCCCAGGAGCCCAATTTCCCCATCCAGTGCCATCCTGGGTGCACTTCCGCGTTCCGTAAAACCGGCAGCCTCCAATGAAAGGGCGGCCATGATGCTGAAGGCATCATGCAGTTCAAACAGATCGATTTCAGCTGGTGATAAGGCCGCCTGGCTATACGCATCGATGGCCGATCGGTACGCCGCATTCAACCACAGGGCATCATTCCGATCATGCACAGCAAGACTGTCAGTGGCAGAAGCGGATGCAGCGACCTCAATGATTGCATTTTGTGAAAAGTGGCTTGCCATGTCGGCCGCCATTAGAACGCAGGCTGCAGCGCCATCGCCAACAGGTGATGCATCCATGATGTTGATCGGCGGTGCGACCATTGCAGCGTTCATGTATGTTGCCAGGCCAATTTCCTTTTGGAACCTGGCATTCGGATTACGGGCGCCATTGGCATGGGCATTGATCGAAAATGGAGCAAAATGTTCCTTCGTCCAGCCATATTCATGCATATAACGCTGCATAAGAAGTGCATTCAAACCAACAAACGAGATGCCGGTCTCTACCTCCCAATCTGCATCCGCTGCAGTGGCCAGTTCAGCCGAAATTTCATCAGATGGGCTATCGGTCATTTTTTCCGCCGCCGTTACCAGCACACTATCAGCTTCTCCTGAAGCAACCGCCATGAGTCCCGCCCGAAAGGTTGCGGCACCTGATGCACAAGCGGCCTCGATCCGAACGGCTTCTACCATTGGCATACCAATCCAATCGGCGAGGTACGCTCCGAGATGTTGTTGGTGGTTGGCCGTACCAGACATCATGTTCCCGATGAAGATCGCATCAATAGGAGGTGTACCGGCGTTCTCCAGCGCGCTTAATGCCGCATTTCCGGCAAGTTCCCGTAAAGAGAGGTTCCAATGCTCATCAACAGGCATCATGCCGTAGCCCAATACCACAACTGGTCTCATCAAAGTTATCCTTCCATTTTTCACCAATTATAAATGCCAGGTAGCTTCATAGCACCTGTCAAAAGCTATCAATTTCCACCCTATCATGCAAAACTCAAGGCTGACTGACAACCACCGGGATGTAACCGACATAAAAATTATTATCCAGGTCCTGGACCGCAAAACCAGCTGCATATTCACCAGAAAACGTTTCATCTTTGAACCAGCGAATTGGCTCGCTGGCAAAAACAATGGCGCCACCTTCCCGCCTGGTGAACTCACCTTGGCCATATCCAAAACCTGCTTCCGTTTTGAGCGCATTCAACAACAATAATTGTAGTTCTGGCGAAAGGTAAGCATTAGGAATCGTCAGAGGAACATCCTCTTCTGTATCCGGATCTATGAGAAATTCCAGGTCATAGACAACAAATCGGTCTCCCTCCTCGGGATTGACTTTATAAGGTGTCCCCCTCTCTGTGCCCAGTACGCCATACGTCATTACATCCAACAGATTTCCTGTGCCATCGAACCGGAGAATGGCATCGTACCTTGTCATGCTTCCTTCTGGCTCATAAATCCCTTCCACCCGGTAGACAATAGCATCTGCTGATACAGCGTACCTTTCGGGCTGCAACAAGACAACCACTTCGTTTTCACCATCTGTGAGCTTGTTCACGTAAGGGTGCCATTCAAAGTCAAGCGGTATCTCTGGATCATCCCCCCAGTCGGGTGCCACAACACCATCAACCAACTGCGTTTCATCAGCTTGAATATACTCCAGTAACACCGCCTGCACCCGATCGTTGACCAGAATGCCCGAAAAGATATAGGCAAAAGCGATATTCTCCCCATATATATCCATGACCATTTCCAGGCCTTGATCTGGATCCATCGCCAGCTGGTATAGTTGGTTTAATGATATCCCGCTGCCTGACAAATTCAAACTTTGCAAGTCAACCGCACCTTCTCCGGGAGCAACAATCGTTTCACTCAGAATGCCCACCGCTTGTGTAACCGAAAGTCCAAAGGTGGGCGTCGCCTGGACTGGTTCTCCTCCTTCGACAGGTGTCGGTGTTGATCGTTCTTCACCCACTGCTGCCGTCTGGCTGATGGGCTGGATTGGGAGCCGGGGTTTGATCAACGCGAAATAGACCAACAACGCACCGAAAACAGCTGCCGCCAGGATACCGCCCGCAAAGAGCAGCAACCGTCTTTTGCCGATTCCTGTTGCTGCCTGTCGGACCCGGTCTCCCAACTTGACTGTCGAAGTTCCTGCTTCGGGGGAAGCCGTGTCCTGCAGGCTGACGGGCAACCATCGAAAAATGTACCTGCCAGCAACGAATTCCTCGCCTGGTTCGATCGCCAGCGGAATGCCCGCATTGAGCGTATTTCCATTGATTGTTGTGTTCCCGCCTTCTGAATCCAGATCTTTAAGGAAAATGCCAGCCGGATTCACTCTCAGTTCGAAATGACTTGCGCTCAGTTCTCCATCGCCCAGCGTCAACTCACCTGTTTCTGATCCAACAGTGATTGAGTCAGTAAATGAGAGGTTTTCCCAGAGGTCGTCCCCTTCTTTTCGATATTGCAACAGAAACTGATGTGTCATGGCAGGCTCCTTCCAAGATAATGGAAATCTAAAAATTCATCCCATACCGACTGCCCCGCAAAGACCCCTGCATGCTGTCGATAAGCAAATCCATACGAGTCATCCATGGTGACCTCAAAGAAACTGGAATCCGGAAAATAAAATGTGATTCCATTGGAGCCGGTCATGTAACTGCCGTGCTTTTCTGCAAATATGGCATTTGAAACGGCCTGGCTTAAGGTATCAGAAGCAGTGCAGACGGATGCATCACCCGAATAGCTGCAAACCATTTCACCGAAGTTCACCAGGTCAAGGAAAAATGCTTCGTAATCGCTGAATAAAACATACGACATGGAATAGCTCCTCGCTTCAGCCACAGCCGCCTGATCGACAGATTGCATCGCATAAGCAAGTTCGTTAAGGGCCTGGTGAATCCCACCCAACTGGTTCAAATCGATGGCAGAGAGAGTAGAGGAGGACATTGCGTATCCAGGGTCTTCGTCACGAATTTGGTACATCAAGTCGTCCTCGACAAAAGTATCAACAATCGCTGCCGCCAACGCTCGTGCATCCATGCCCGGATTCTCCACCAATCGCTGCAGAAAAGCGGCATAAGCCCAACCAGTGGCACTTTCAGTCTCTTCAGATGCCACACCGATATCAGCATAAGGTGCGATGACTGACCAGACCTCAAGCTGCGCCATCAGGCAGGCATCAAAACCAAACAAATCGAATTTTTCAATGCCGGTTCTTTGGGTAATATAACCCAACGCAGAGTCCAATGCCGGCAGGTAAATACCATCGGTATTGCCATTATCGCTGTCTGTATAACCACCGAACCAGCCGCCTCCATGATCGCTCAAGATCAGGGCTATGTTTTCAGCCGGATAGGTTTCTATTGCCCAGATAACAAAATCGATCAGGGTTTGCACATCTCCACTATCCACCTCCCCCAGGTCTTCCAGTACAGGTGATGTAATTTGATCCAGGTTGTCACCCTGGCTTAATTCATATCTCCTTGCCCCTGTCCAATCTCCATCGCCATCATAGGATCCAATGTAACGGTCCAATTGTGTCACAATTTTAACTTCTTCGCTGGAGCCAATAAATTCAGCTGTATTGACATCAAAGACAATATCATATTCGAGAATTTCATCATCTGCATTTTCATACAATATAATGAGCCATTTTGTCTCTGGAATCGGATGAGGTTCAGCCGTTGGTGTCTCAGTGAAATCAGGAGTGACGGGTTCCGGCGTCTCTTCCTGGAGCTCATGATCCAGATCATCCAACAGCTCATCAGTATCTAATTCAGCCATCTCTGTCGTGAACAGATCAGGTTCAATATCTTCAGTAAATATCACTGGTTGGCTTCGCAGGTTAATCAATACCAACACACCCACAATACTGCCGCAGATGCACATCATCAAGACGAGTCCGATCCCTAACAGCCACGGCCAGATCGGTTTGGATTTCGCCTTTAAAGACACAGGCGTTGCGGGAGGCGATATCTTTTGCGCGGCGGGGAGATGATATACGACCGGATTGACCTGTAGAAGGCTCTTTTCTGCTGTTTGCTGGAATCTTTTCTGCTGCGATGAACTGACAATCGTCATCGTAACCCGGCCAATACTGAAATATTGTCCCGGATAAATGCGGGTTGGTTGGTTGGGTGGAATGGTTTGGCCTTCCAGCCGTGTACCGTTATGTGAACCCAAATCTATCAGACTATAGTTCCCATCCTGCACCTCAATTTTGCAATGAACCCGCGATACATGTCCCTCATCCACTGTCAGTCCACAATCTTTGTCTCTGCCGATGGTCACCGTTTCGTCAAAAGGCACTTGCTTCCATTCACCTTGTTCGATTCGATACCATAACATCGAACCTGCCAGATCGGATGTTATCGGGTTTGGTCCCACATAGACAGAGGGTTGATTTACGACGAATTCTGTATCACCAATGCGGACGACATCGTTTGCCTGTAGAACAACATCAATGCCGGGTTGAATTTTTACTCCATTGATGTATGTGCCATTCGACGAATTCAGGTCCTTAACCAGAACACGGCTTCCTTCAGTACGAAATTCTGCATGCAACCGAGATACCTTTCCACCCGTTAAGACCAATTCACAATCAGGATTTCGGCCAACCCGAACCAGATCACCCATGGCCAATTCCCGCCAGTTTTGGCTCGAATCAACCGGTTTGTAGCGTAGTACAGTATCGGAAGTACTCACACTTGACTCCTTGTGAAATAAGATCAAACCTTTTTTGTATTATATAGCTAATTGAAAAATCCAGATTGGTCAGTATCTTCTACCATTGTGACTGTATTCTCGGGACTGGATCACTGCTCTATCAATAGCACAAAATTATGATAACAAAAAACCTCCCGAGAGGCAGGAGGTCTGGGAATCTCTGAGTCAATAACCTAATCTACCAGGAAGAACTTTTCCTTCTTTGCGCCACACACAGGGCATTCATCAGGAGCACCGCCGACATGTGTATGTCCACACACAGAACACACATAATAATCGACCAGGTCTTTTTGTAATTCTTCCAGGTTCTCAAGCATCTCGGTGTAAAGAGCTTCGTGGGTTTTTTCAACCGCCAGTGCCCACTCAAAACTTCGCAATGCCTGCTTGTTTTCGTTTTCTGCCTGGGCATCCTCGATAAAATCAGGGTACATGGTGGTGACTTCATAGTGTTCACCGCCAATCGCGTCTTTGAGGTTTTCCTGAGTCGTTTTCACCATGCCCATCGCGCGAAAATGATTATGCGCATGAACGGTTTCTGCGGCTGCAGCAGCACGGAATAACTTGGCAGCCTGGGGATAGCCATCTTTATCCGCTTTTTCTGCATAGGCCAGGTATTTTCGATTGGCCTGCGATTCACCAGCGAATCCTGCTTGAAGATCATCATATGTTTTCGACATTCATTTCCTCCTGAATCATTTTGGGTGACAACAGTTATCAGTATACCAAATTCGCTACATCCATGATTTGAAAACATGGATGTAGATGAATGATTATTAATCATTCTGCCTGTAGAAGGGGGTAAGGTCAGTCTGTCCGTCAACCGTATCTGAAAGGAAACTGAGTATAATAACAATGATATCCCCCTTGTTTACTGCCGAGGTAGAATGCCTGATTCAATCATCGAGTGTATTCCCAACTTTTCAGAAGCCCGTAACCCTGAAGTACTAAAACGAATTCGCGATGCCATTCTGCGTGTTCGTGGTATTGTCATCATCGACCAGCATTCTGACCTTGACCACAATCGTACGGTGATCACCATGCTGGGGTCACCTGCAAGTATAGAGGAGGCAGCCTTTCAGTGTGTTGCTTGTGCAGCCGGCTTAATCAACCTCGAGCACCATGAAGGCCAACACCCCAGAATCGGTGCAACCGATGTGTTGCCATTCATCCCGATTCGGAATGCGACCATGACACAATGTGTGGAAATCGCCAGGCGGGTTGGCCGCCGGATTGGGACGGAATTGGAAATACCGGTATACCTGTATGAAGAAGCAGCCACACACGATGACCGCAGGCTCCTGGAGAACATTCGCCGGGGTCAGTACGAAGGTTTGAAAAGAGAAATTACAACCAATCCTGCGCGCCTGCCAGATTTTGGTCCTGCCAGATTAAGTACCGCAGGAGCAACAGCGGTAGGCGCGCGCCAGCCACTCATTGCATTCAACGTGTACCTGACATCCAATGACATCAACATTGCCAAAAAAATTGCTGCAGTCATTCGTCATTCCTCCGGCGGTCTTCATTACGTAAAAGCGCTCGGTATGCTTGTTAATGGTATGGCTCAGGTTTCCATGAACCTGACCAACTTCAAACAGACATCGCTTCACCATACCGTTGAAATGATCCGGCGCGAGGCTGAACGATATGGTACAGCCATCCATCATAGTGAGCTTGTGGGTTTGATTCCGCAGAGAGCCTTGCTCGACTCTGCCCGGTGGTATCTCCAATTGGACCAATTTACTTTTGATCAAATCCTTGAATCCAAATTAACAACTGGCACAGTGGACGATATCGAACGAGACACACTCGGCCAACCTTCTTTCCTTGATAGCCTGTCATCAATTAGTGACCATCCAGGAGAAATCACCGCCGCTGCCCATACAGCTGCAACAGCGATTGCCCTCATAATCATGGTTGCCAGAAAAGCGATCGAACAAAGTGATTCCCCGGAGATGAGGAGCCGCATGATCTCCTTGATTGAACGTGTTGAATCACATCGACAGGAACTCGACCTTGCAGAGAAATCAATAGGTCTTGAACCTGCTGCCCCAGTAGATGCAGCTATTAACCAGCCCCTTGATCCGGAACAAGCCGCACAAATGCGGGAGTTAAAAGAGAATTATGGCCGTTTGAGAATTCAGAGCCTGACCACTCTTGCCGCGCATTGCAGTGCTATTCTTCCATTAGCCCAAATGGTCGGTGAAAATTGTGAAAATACGGGTCGCCATCCATTAATTACGGCAAGCCGATTGGCATTTTCCGCGTTTGAGTGTATCGCCGCAATCATTCAATGCCAGTATACCCTATGTACTGACCATCAGTTTGTTGCTGACATTCAAAAAAATATCGGGGAACGAACGGTATCATGCTTGCATAATATGGAACAACTCACTGCAATTTTTGAAGGCGATTGCCCCTGATGTTTGCTCCACATCGTAGCCGGATTCGCTGGTTGTTCGTCTGCTTTTTATGCCTTGCGTGTACACCGCTGGCTCAGTTCGAAAATACCATCACGCAGACTCCTCTGCTGAATCCGGAATCGGTTGAGCCACAGGAACCGACATTGACAGTGGAAGTCTCTGCCACCCCGACCTCCATTCCTACAGTATGGCTATCGCCCAGTCTGCCCATGCCACTGGCAACGTCGCTGGAAAATATCACCTCCAGGCAATTGATACAGGACTCAACTTCGGCAGATGTTCTCATCCAACCCGGTACTGAGGGTGAAACGATCGGTGAATGGCGTTATTTTCTGGCAGTTCCGTTTTTCTGTTTACAGGACTCGATAACAACCCGCGAATTCCTGCAAGCCTGGTCAACCATCATGGTTAATGAAGAAGACTCACCCATCACCATTGGGATGAGTGGGACAACCCTTGCCATGTTGACAACCACCCTGGGTGAACCACGCGGACAGGTTCAAATCATCAATGATGTCGCAGATCTCCACAATGCAGTCTGGCAGGATACAACCTGCCGTCATTGGGCAATTTTGCCATTTGAGGAAGTTACGTGGCAATGGAAGTTGATCCGGATAGATGACCAGGACCCATTCACAGAGGCACAATCTTTGCTGCGTGTGCCCATATCAGCAGCGCCAAAAAACCTCACCAATATACCAGCGATCACCAACTTCCACCCGGAAAAAATCACTACCGTAAATATGACCGGGGTTACCGCCCTGGTCCGGGCAACCGCTGTTTTGATGGAAAAACACGGTGTATTATATCCCGCTGAAGACGTTGGCGATATCCTCCGATCGGCAGATTTCACCCACATCAGTAACGAGGTGTCATTTGCTGTTGATTGCCCTTACCCGCAATATGTGATGGAGGGTCTGACTTTTTGCAGCGCACCTGAATACATCAGCTTGTTGGAGGCGGTTGGTGCAGACATCATCGAAATGACGGGAGACCACCTTCATGACTGGGGAAATCAGGCATTAATGGATACCCTGACTTTGTATGAACAACGACAATTTCTGGTATATGGCGCAGGTTACAACATTGAACAAGCAATGCAACCTTTACGAATCGAACATAATGGAAACCGGCTGGCATTCATCGGCTGCAATGCAAAATCTCCCGGATATGCCCAGTCATCAGCAAATTCTCCAGGGACCTGGTTCTGCGATTGGGAGACCTTATCAGCACAAATCCAGTCAGTGACTGATGAGGGTTACCTCCCCATCATCACCATCCAGCACAAGGAATATGATCAGCCAACACCGACCCAGGAGATCATTACCGATTTCCACTTCCTTGCGGACCAGGGCGCGGCTGTGATCATCGGATCTCAGGCTCATCAGCCACAAACATTTGATTTCTCCACCCCTGCATTCATTCACTACGGGTTGGGGAACCTTTTCTTCGATCAATATAATGAGGGCGCCAATTATCGGGATGCATTTATTGATCGCCTGACAGTTTATGAGAATCACCTGGTCAATGTATCATTGACAACGACAGTTTTCATCGATTGGGCAAAACCCCGGTTGATGGACGAAACAGAAAGAATAAATTTTCTCAACCGTATCTACCAGTTGAGTGATTGGGGTATCCCTCAGCCATAAATCAGCTATAATTGCGAAAACACTAAGGAGGGCTCAGAATGGGCGTCAAACCAGATCATTGGATAAAAAAGCAAGCATTGGAACACGGTATGATAGAACCTTTTGTTGAATCACAGGTCCGTGCTGGTGTCATTTCATATGGCGTATCTTCTTATGGCTATGATATCCGTGTTGCCGACGAATTTAAAATTTTTACCAATGTATATTCCGCCACAGTTGACCCAAAACAATTTGACCCACGGTCAATGGTGGATTTTTGCGGTGATGTATGCATCGTTCCACCAAATTCTTTTGCACTGGCAAAAACAGTGGAATACTTCCGCATTCCCCGCAATATTTTCACCATTTGTGTCGGTAAATCTACCTATGCCCGATGCGGGATCATCATCAATGTCACTCCATTCGAGCCAGAATGGGAAGGATACGTAACGCTGGAAATTTCCAACACAACCCCACTCCCCGCAAAAATTTATGCCAATGAGGGGATTGCCCAGGTAATATTCTTCGAAGGTGACGAAGTATGTGAAATATCCTATGCTGACAAGAAGGGCAAGTACCAGTATCAGCAATCGATCGAACTCCCAAAATTATAGAACTACCCCTATCGAATAAAACAGAGGACCCGCAATAGAGCGGGTCCTCTGAATGTTCGATCAATACGTATCACTGTTCCAGGCGCTTTGACATCAACCAACGATAGAGAGCCGGGTTATCATATGTTGGCGTCCAACTGTCATGCATTAATCCAGGATACCGTGTATACCGGATTTTGCCGCCATATTCACGGATTCGTTCTACAAGAAAATCAGACGATTCGACCGGTACCACCGGATCCATATCACCATGAAAATTCCAAATCGGGATTCTCAGCAACCGCTTGAGAATCTCAGGCTGATATCGCGCATCCATCAGACCTCCGCAAATGGGAGCGGCAGCGGCAAATCGTTCCGGGTAATCTACCAGCATCTTCCAGGTGCCGAAACCGCCCATACTTAGGCCAGTGATCCAAATTCGATCTTCGTCAATGGGATAATCGACCATCAACTGATCAATGAGGGCATTCACTGAATCACTGATTTCGCTCCACACGGTGGTCTTCGGACACTGGGGAGACACAATAAAAAATGGGAAACGCCCACCATTTTCGATCACCCGTGGCAGACCATGAATTCGAATGGAACATAGGTCGTTGCCCCGTTCACCCATTCCGTGCAGGAATAACAGCAAAGGATACAACCCATTTCGCCCCGCCTGGAAACCGTCGGGCTGATACAGGAGGTATGGCAACTCGACAAAAGCCGCACTGGATGGCATGAACAATTGCTTGGTTTCCACCAGCTGTTCAACCACAGTAAATGATGTATTCAACAACGGCGTTACATCTGCTACACATCCCTTGATGGTTGGAGCGTGTCCGCCAATGAAAATTTTGAATTCGCCTGGTTCATTAAAAGCTTCGCCATCATCAGAATAGCATTGCAGCTGTTCGGGTGTTATCTCAAACCGTAACGTCTTGGATTGTCCCGGACGCAGGTGAATTTTCTCAAAAGCCACGAGGGTATAATTCGGAACGGGAACACTCGCCTTCACATCTGATACATAGAGCTGAACAACCTCATCCCCGCAGACATCACTGGTATTCGTCACGACACACGTGACCACCTGGGTTTCATCCTTTTGTAGAAGGGGTGCCATCATCCGCAACTGCGAATACTCAAATGTGCTGTAACTTAACCCAAACCCAAAGGGGTACAGGCACTTTCCCGAAAAATATCGGTAGGTCCGTTCTTCCATGGCATAATCCTCGAAGGCAGGAAGATCAGCTTCACTCTGGTAGAAGGTAACCGGAAGGCGTCCACTGGGATTGGTATCGCCAAACAGCACCTCTCCCACCGCAAGTCCGCCGGCCTGGCCCGGGTACCATGCTTCGAGAATGGCTGGGACGTTACCCTGGGCCCAATTAATTGCCACTGCACTGCCGTTCAATAAAACCAGGATGACCGGTTTCCCCGTGGCAACAAGAGCTTTCAATAAATCCTCTTGCACACCCGGCAATCCGAGGGTGGTACGGTCACCCAGGCTTCGTTCACCTGGTTGATTGCCTTCTTCCTGGCCTTCTTCACCCTCAAATAACTGCGACAGACCTAACACCGCAATCGTAACATCACATTCCTGGGCAATCGATATTGCTTCAGCAAACAGGGTTGTATCCATGGAAGCCAGTTTGCATCCAGGTGCATATCGAACCGAAATCTTATCGCCTGCCCGTTCCTGAATACCGGCATAGATCGTGTATGCCTGTGCCGGATCACCATAGTAATTACCTCGCAACACCAATTCATCATCTGCTTTGGGACCGATAACCGCAATGGATTGCAAATGTTGGCGATCGAGAGGGAGGATACCCTCATTTTTTAACAATACCATTGACTCCCTTGCCATTTCCAAAGCCAACGCCTGGTGGGCAGGGCAGTTAACAACCGATGCTGGTATCAGGTTAAAAGGAACCTCCTCGATGGCATCGAACAGTCCCAACAGGAAACGCGCTTTAAACAAACGCTTGACAGAACGGTCAATGATTGCTTCTGTGATCAAACCTTTCGCAAAAGCTTCAGTCAGGAATGCAAACGTTTCTCCGCAATTCAAATCACAGCCGTTTTTTACAGAAAGCGCGGCAGCCTCAGCCGCGGTTTCTACCAGGTGATGATGGCGGTAGATATCACTGATCGCCCCGCAATCGGAAACGACATACCCATCGAAACCCCATTCTTCCCGTAAAACTTGCTGCAGCAACGTCTCCGACGCGCAGCAGGCTTCGCCATTGGTGCGGTTATAAGCCCCCATCACAGAATACGCTTCACCACTTTGCACTGCGGCCTGAAATGCAGGGAGGTATGTAGTACGCATATCTCTCCAGGTGGCCTTGGCATTGAACTGATGGCGATCCGCCTCTGGCCCACTGTGGACAGCAAAATGTTTTGGGGTCGCAATTGTTTTCAGGTAACGGGGGTGGTTCCCCTGCAGACCTTTGATAAATTTTACCGCGAGCTCCCCGGTCAGCTTTGGGTCTTCGCCATATGTCTCTTGTCCTCTGCCCCAACGAGGATCGCGGAAGATATTAATATTCGGCGTCCAGAAGGTCAAGCCTTCGTAGATCCCATGTACATGGACACGGCCTTTGTGGTTGAACATGCCGCGTGCTTCATCTGCAATAGCTGAGGCTACACGGTAAATGAGGTCAGGATTCCAACTGGCTGCCATGCCAATTGCCTGTGGAAATACCGTGGCAGTGCCTGCCCTGGCGACTCCATGCAGGCACTCGTTCCACCAGTTATAACCGGGAATACCCAGGCGATCAATCGGTGGCGCTTGATGGAGCATTTGTGATATCTTTTCTTCCACTGTCATCCTGGAAACCAGATCATCCACCCGTTCATCAACTGACAAACTCGAATCCAGATATGGCGGGATGATGTTGTTATTCATATTCTCCTCCTCTTCATGACAAAAGGACCAAATGGCTGTATATAAGGAAATTATAGTCGCGTTTTCTGCATCTGGTGTAAGGACACTTCCCATCGTCATAAAAGGATGTTCCATCGCAAACTGGTCATTTCCCCAAATTTATGAATTGTTTGTTATACTTCTCCCGTGCAGGCAATCAAATCAGGAGGAAGGATGAAATTCATCAGGCTGCTTTTTGTCATCGCACTCGCCCTATTACTCATTGCATGTAACCCGGCTTCCTTACCAACCGACGCGATCGAACCGACGAAGCCATCCAGTCTTCCTCAATCTACCCGTACAAGCATACCTTCACCAACGGAGGAAAGCACTTCAATACCCAGAGGTGATTTGCTGATCTCTGAAATTCAGGGGGCTTCTCACATCTCACCTTACAAAGGTCAGGATGTGAAGAATGTGGTTGGGATTGTTACCACAATCAGCGGAGAAGGTTTTTATATGCAAAGCCCCCATCCGGATGATGATGACAGGACTTCAGAAGGCATCTTTGTATACAACCCTGGTTTGCAAAAAGTAAAACCAGGCGATGCGGTCATCGTCCAGGGGCAAGTTATTGAACATTATCCCGCCGGCGGGCAGGGCGAGCTTTCAATTACCGAAATTGTCTATGTTGAGTACGAAATCATTTCAAATGGGAATGCGTTACCTGAGCCAATCCTGATTGGTATTGATGGACGTATGCCCCCGACTGAAATCATTGATGATGACCAGTTAAGCTTGTTCGACCCCGAACATGACGGATTGGACTTTTATGAGAGTATGGAAGCCATGCTGGTCAAAATCGCCAACCCTGTATCGGTTGCTCCGATCAATAAGTATAAAGAATTGGCGGTTGTACCGGAAAATGGCCAGTTTGCTACAGGGCTTTCGGAACGTGGCGTACTGGTGATATCGGAAAATGACTACAACCCGGAACGACTTTTAATTGATGATGCGCTGCGAAGCCTGCCTGATTCGGTGCCGGTAGGTGCCACTTTCGAAGGCAGCTCTGTCATCGGGGTGGTGGATTATACATTTGGCATGTACAAAATCCAACCCATCTCCAAGCCCGGCTTCATCACCAATCCAATCGAAATTAATTCCGCACCAGATTCAGAACCGGATGAATTGAGCATTGCCAGCTACAATGTCGAAAACCTGAATGCTGCAGACCCCATCGAACGCTTTGCAATGTTCGCAGATCATGTGGTTAACCATCTCCGATCGCCAGACATCATTGTGTTAAGTGAAATACAGGACAATGATGGCATCATGAACAGTAACGAAACACAGGCAGACCTTACTGGAAAGAAGATGATCGATGCAATCATTGAGGCAGGCGGTCCGGTATATCAATATACTGATGTCGCCCCAAAAGATGATCGCGATGGTGGTGAGTACGGTGGAAATATTCGGGGCGGCTTTCTGTACCGGGAGGACAAAGGATTGCTGTTATATCAAGTTGGACAGGCAGATTTTGAAACATCAGCCGAACTGATGGTCACAGCAAATGACATTAACCTGAATTACAGCCCTGTCAGGATTGACCCCACCAATTTTGCCTTTCGCTCCAGCCGCAAGCCTTTGATCGCTCAATTTACATATCAGGGCCAGACCCTGTTTGTCATTGGCATGCATATGAATTCCAAAGGCGGTGACACCCCACTGTTTGGACAAAAACAACCACCGCGACTGGAAAGCGAAGTGCAACGGATTGATCAGGCGGAGGTAATTGCTTCATTTATCCAGCAAATCCTGACCACCTCACCTGATGCAAATGTGATCCTGGCAGGCGACCTGAACGATTTCCAGTTCTCGCCTCCTTTAAGAATTTTGGAGAATGCGGGGCTGGTAAATCCAATTTTCTCACTCCCCCCCAACGAACGGTATACCTACATCTACGAAGGGAATGCGCAGGCGCTGGATCACATCCTGCTCAGCGCAGGAATTCATGCCCGGTTAACATATTTCAACATCATTCACTTGAACTCTGAGCAGCCTTTCCGGGAAAGACTCTCAGACCATGATGCCGTTTTGGCCCGTTTTTCCTGGAATGAACCAAATTAACAAAGTATTCAAATACTGTTTTCATATTTTTAAGACACAATGGTTTTGTTCAATGATATAGTTAATAAGGTGCGGTTCAGTAACCCTGAGGAGATTTCATGACATGAATGATGCAACGACATTTACCCAGCCGAAGTTACACCGTCAGATCAATGAACGAGTGAAGGAATCGCTGTTAGGATATTTGTTAATTCTTCCATCCGTACTGGTGATTGGGGTTTTTGGACTGTTCCCGATCTTTTATTCCATTTACATGAGCACATTTAATTGGCGGGTGACCAAAGGTGCCTTTACAGGGTGGGAGAATTACACCAAACTGTTTGGGGAACCGAGGGGCCTGTTAATTTTTGCTGCAGGCATCGTTCTGCTGGTACTCGCTTTCTTCTTTTGGAAAAGCGCTTTCACCACCAACAAGAAAATTCAACGAATTTTAAAGATTGTTGCCGCCATGCTGCTGATCGCATTCGGGGTGGCATTTTCTACTGGCTGGAACAGTTTCACGGGAACGGGTGATGCCAATTTCTTTAAATCACTAACCATCACCCTGTATTATTCAATGCTGACAGTGCCAACCCAATTATTAATTGGTCTTGTCCTGGCATACATCCTCTTTCAGAACATTAAAGGAAAAGAAGTTTTCCGCATGTTTTATTTTTTACCATATGTCACGCCAGCAGTATCCACCGCCGTTGTTTTCAGAATCATCTTCAGCCCCCGCGAAACATCATTAGCGAATATTCTCCTCAGCAACCTGGGATTGCAGCCATTGGATTGGTTGTACGAACCCAATTCCTTCATTAACATGCTCTTTGGATCAAATCTCGAAGGTTTCATCGCTGGACCCAGCCTGGCATTGATCACCATCGCCATTTATGGCGTCTGGACTTTTGCCGGTTATGATGCTGTGATTTACCTGGCCGGCCTGGGAAGCATTTCAAAAGAAATCTATGAAGCCGCCGAGATTGACGGGTCGAATGGGTGGCACCTTTTCTGGCATATCACCTTTCCCCTGATTTCGCCGGTGTCATTCTACCTGTTGCTGATATCATTCATCGGCACCTTTAAAGCCTTCAACCACCTTTATGTGATGCGGGTGCCCTCCGCCCAGAACAGCGTGATTACCGCCAGCCTCAACATATTTGATACCTTTTACAAAGCCAACAACTTTGGCTATGCTGCCACGCAAGCCATCGTCCTTTTCATCATCATCGCCGGTTTGACCTTCGCGCAAAACAAACTTCTTGGAAAGAAGGTGTTCTATGGCTAAACATAGCAGGCTTGTTCGCATCATCGGTCGGGCAATTTTGTATTTGATCCTGATCGTAGGCGCCATAATTGCCATGACGCCTTTCTTCTGGATGATCTCCACATCATTTATGTCACTGGGTGAAACCATCAACCGTGCCTGGATCCCTCAGACACCGCAATGGGGCAACTATGCTGAGGCATGGAAACAAGCCAATTTTGGCGTTTACTTTAAAAACAGCGTCATCATCACCACGGTTTCATTGCTTGGGTTGATGATCAATTCGATCCTGGCAGGTTACGCATTTGCCAGCATCAAATTTCCTGGCAAGAATATTATCTTTGCCATCCTCCTGGCAACCATGATGGTGCCGGAATCAGTCACCGTACTTCCCTCCTTGTTGCTGGTGCGCGGCTCCATCATCCCACTACCAGGCGTGGATTCGCGTGCCTTTGATGCGTGCGTGGGCGCAGGTGGTCAGGTTCTGGCCTGCCAATTCCAGAACTTTACCTTCGGGGCTTCCTGGTTGAATACATTGCAAGCCCTGACTATACCTTTTATGGCAAATGCCTTTAGCATCTTCCTGTTGCGGCAATTCTTCCAGCAAATGCCGTCAGAACTGTATGACGCGGCACGCATCGATGGGGCAGGTCATCTCCGTTACCTGTTTCAGATTGTTCTCCCCATTTCAAAAGCACCGATTATGACCGTCCTGCTATTCGGGTTTATCGGTTCTTGGAACTCCTTTATGTGGCCGCTATTGGTAACCACACGCGATGTGAAACGACCAATAATGGTTGGCTTGTGGAATTTTGTTACAGAAGCCGGCCCCCAAACCCACCTATTAATGGCAGGTGCTGTGATCACGCTCATACCGATTTTGATCGTATACTTCATTACGCAAAAACAATTTACGGAGGGCATTGCAACTACCGGATTGAAAGGATAACGATATTGTGTGGTTTACGGAGACCAGTCTCCGTTAAATTTTGTTTCTTAATCCCTTAAGGAGGCAGATGTAATATGAGAAACAAATTGTATTTAGTAGTAGTCGTTTTATTGATGCTGGCAATGGTTTTTGTTGCCTGCAAGAAGGGTGAAGAAGCAACACCAGAAACCCCGGTTGCTGAAGAAACAACATCAGAAGAGACAACAACCGAAGAAGAACCTGTTGCTGAAACCAACCCTTACGATGAGGTCACCCCGGCGACTTCGATCGTGTTCTGGCACCAGCATTCCGGTGCCCGCGAAGAAGAACTGCAGAAGATCGTGGCTGACTTCAATGCCACCAACGAATGGGGCATCACCGTCGTGGCCGAAAACCAGGGTGGGTATGGCGACATCTTCAACAAGATGCTCCCCATCCTCAACACCCCGGACGTCCCCGACATCGTTGTTGCTTACCAGAACCAGGCCGCGACCTACCAGCTGGCAGACGCCATGACCGACCTCAACCCGCTGGTTGATTCCGCTGTCTGGGGCCTTACTGAAGAAGAGAAAGCCGATTTCTTCCCCGGCTTCTTCGCCCAGGATGTGTTCCCCAACTTCGGCAATCAGCGCCTTGGCTTCCCCCCCAACCGCTCCATGGAAGTGCTCTACTACAACATGGACTGGCTCGAGGAGTTGGGCTACAGCGCTCCCCCCACCACCCCGGCTGAGTTCAAAGAGATGGCCTGCGCCGCTGCCGCCAACCCGTTCTCCGGTGCCACCGTGGAAGGCTCCATGGGCTACAAGCTCAGCATTGATGCTTCCCGCTTCGCTTCCTGGACCTTCGCCTTCGGCGGTGATGTCTTCGATTATGAAGCCGGTGAATACACCTATGACTCCCCCGCCGCCATCGAAGCCTGGACCTTCATTCAGGACCTCTTCAACGAAGGCTGCGCCCAGCTCGTGACCGAAGCCTATGGCGACCAGACCGATTTCGGTAATGGTTCCCTCCTCTTCACGGTCGGTTCCTCCTCCGGTCTGCCCTACTACGGCAGCGCGGTGGCCGATGGCGCCAACTTCGAATGGTCTGTCGCGGCCATCCCGCACACCACCGATGAGCCCGTCATGAACGTCTACGGTGCTTCGGTTTCTGTGCCCAAGAGCACCCCCGAACGTGAACTCGCTGCCTGGCTCTTCATCAAGTACTACACCAGCCCCGAGATCCAGGCCCGTTGGGCGATCGCGTCCCAGTACTTCCCCGTTCGCCAGAGCGTCGCGGAAGGCCTGACGGATTACTTCGCTTCAGACCCCGCCTACAAGACCGCCTTCGACATGCTCAAGTATGGCTACTTCGAGCCCCCAGTCCCTGGCTATGACTTTGCCCGTGACGTGGTCGAATCCTACATGGCAGCCATCGCCGATGGCGCCGACGTGACTGAATCCCTCATCGCTGCCGATGATGAATCGGACGTGATCCTGGAAGAACAAATGCAGAGCCTGCCTGTTCCCCCGGAACCCACAGAAGAACCTGTTGTCGAGGCCGGTCCCTACGATGAGGTCACCCCAGCGACTTCGATCGTGTTCTGGCACCAGCATTCCGGTGCCCGCGAAGAAGAACTGCAGAAGATCGTGACTGACTTCAATGCCACCAACGAATGGGGCATCACCGTCGTGGCCGAAAACCAGGGTGGGTATGGCGACATCTTCAACAAGATGCTCCCCATCCTCAACACCCCGGACGTCCCCGACATCGTTGTTGCTTACCAGAACCAGGCCGCGACCTACCAGCTGGCAGACGCCATGACCGACCTCAACCCGCTGGTTGATTCCGCTGTCTGGGGCCTTACTGAAGAAGAGAAAGCCGATTTCTTCCCCGGCTTCTTCGCCCAGGATGTGTTCCCCAACTTCGGCAATCAGCGCCTTGGCTTCCCCCCCAACCGCTCCATGGAAGTGCTCTACTACAACATGGACTGGCTCGAGGAGTTGGGCTACAGCGCTCCCCCCACCACCCCGGCTGAGTTCAAAGAGATGGCCTGCGCCGCTGCCGCCAACCCGTTCTCCGGTGCCACCGTGGAAGGCTCCATGGGCTACAAGCTCAGCATTGATGCTTCCCGCTTCGCTTCCTGGACCTTCGCCTTCGGCGGTGATGTCTTCGATTATGAAGCCGGTGAATACACCTATGACTCCCCCGCCGCCATCGAAGCCTGGACCTTCATTCAGGACCTCTTCAACGAAGGCTGCGCCCAGCTCGTGACCGAAGCCTATGGCGACCAGACCGATTTCGGTAATGGTTCCCTCCTCTTCACGGTCGGTTCCTCCTCCGGTCTGCCCTACTACGGCAGCGCGGTGGCCGATGGCGCCAACTTCGAATGGTCTGTCGCGGCCATCCCGCACACCACCGATGAGCCCGTCATGAACGTCTACGGTGCTTCGGTTTCTGTGCCCAAGAGCACCCCCGAACGTGAACTCGCTGCCTGGCTCTTCATCAAGTACTACACCAGCCCCGAGATCCAGGCCCGTTGGGCGATCGCGTCCCAATACTTCCCCGTTCGCCAGAGCGTCGCGGAAGGCCTGACGGATTACTTCGCTTCAGACCCCGCCTACAAGACCGCCTTCGACATGCTCCCGTTCGGCTATTTCGAACCCCCAGTCCCTGGCTATGACTTTGCCCGTGACGTGATCGAATCCTACATGGCAGCCATCGCCGATGGCGCCGATGTGACTGAATCCCTCACCGCTGCCGATGATGAATCCGACGTGATCCTGCAGGATCAGTTGTCACAAATGAATTAAGCGGAACCAATGTTTTTATGAAGGGCGGCTTATAAAGCCGCCCTTCAGTTTTTAACTACCCTGTCAATTTTTCACCGAATCACCTATAATCAATAGAGTAGACAACAATTTTATTTATAGGGAACATGCTGACAAATTCAGAAGTCATATTGAGAATCCTCCTTGCCGGTGTATTGGGCAGCGTGGTGGGATTGGAACGGGAATACCAGAACCAGCCAGCTGGTTTACGTACCCATATCATCCTTGTAATCGGTGCCTGCCTGGCCATGGTACTTTCGATTAACTCGCCAATGATATTTTCCTCGAATCCCATCGGCGATCCGGGACGGATTGCCGCCCAGGTCATCTCAGGTATTGGTTTTCTCGGCGCGGGTGCGATTCTGCGTTATGGAGCACAAATAAAGGGCTTGACCACTGCCGCATCCATGTGGACCATGGCAGTGGTTGGTCTGTGTGTCGGCGCCGGTTACTTCTTTCCGGCAGTTGCCACAACAGCCATCCTGCTGGTTGTGCTGACATTGATCAACCTTCTGGAAGAAAATTTGATTCAGCCGTTCATTACCATCCAATTATCGTTAAAAGCTGATGATCGGCCTGGTTTATTAAAAGAAATTAAAAAGGTTGTCTCGGTTTACAGTGACAGCAATTACGAATCCACTTCTTTCAGTGTAAAAAAGAACATGGAAGAACAACGTATCGGGATAGAGATTAATATTCGCACCAGGGATCATGCGGCCCTGGACACATTGATCGAAGATATCGCCGATATTGATGGAGTAAGAAGTTTCGAAATTGCCTGATATTAGATTTTGAAGGAGCCCAATGGCAATTCAACCCACAGACCGAAGCAATCGCCGCTTCGCACTACTTATTGATGGCGACAACGCACAACCCAAACTGATTAGTGACATTCTCGCAGAGACTGGCAAATACGGAACAATCACCATTCGCCGTATTTATGGGGATTGGACCACAGCCAATATGAATGGCTGGAAAGACACCCTCCACACCTTTGCAGTTCAACCTATTCAACAGTTCCGCTACACAATCGGGAAAAACGCTACAGATAGCGCCATGATCATCGACGCGATGGACATTCTCTATAGTGGTGCTGTAAATAGTTACTGCCTGGTATCGAGTGACTCAGATTACACTCGGTTGGCTACGCGCATCCGTGAAACCGGAATTTTCGTCATGGGAATTGGGAAGAAAACCACCCCACGCGCTTTTGTGAACGCGTGTGATGTATTCCTCTTCACAGAAAACTTTTCCGCCAACAAACGCACATCGCGCCGACCAGCAGCTGCTCAACAGGCAGCTGAGAAGAGCGCTGCGCCGGATCCAATCCCGCTTCTGGAGAGCGCATTTGACATGGCCGCGGGTGATGATGATTGGGCATCTCTCAGTGACATCGGGAATGCGCTGCGGCAATTGGACCCAAGCTTTGACCCCCGCACATATGGCCATAGCCAATTACTACGTTTGATCCAGGCCTACAAGAATGAGTTCCGTATTCGGGGATTAAACCGGGAAGGCCCTTCCTCAAAAATTTATATCACCATGAAAGACGACAGGGATTAGCCAAAACGTTTCGCATCTACCGCATAACTTGATTTGGGGTGTATTTGAACCCGCCCATTGGATGGCAGTTTGCCGGTGGAATGGGGTTCATCCACTGGCATTACGCGGGTATTAACAAAGTAATCAAACTGGAACGCTGTCATTTCGCCGGCTTTCTTTCCGGGAATCGGCATCAATCGGGCAGTTAGTGGTTTCTGTAATCGTGATGACAGAAATGCCACGTCACGCAGGATTGCTTCTATTGCCTGTGTGCTGGTTTCTCCTGGGATCGGCACCGTATCCAGCCCGGTGCCACAAACTGTGGACATGAGCAGTAAATCGCGGATGCTGAGGGTACCATCGGCCGCACTTTTTGCCAACACAACATCCTCCAACACGGGCATCATTAAACCATTAAAACCTGACCGTCGAAACCGTGCCTGATCGAGGGCATCCATCAAAAAAGCTGCCGCGGCCAAAGAACCCTGGGATCCAACAGGTACACCGCTTAATTGGGCCAATACCGTGCCAACCGAACGCTCCTCTGTAATGTATGGTGCAGGTGTCATATCAAACCCGTAGAACTCAACTTCTTCAAATTGCGGTTCTTTGATAATTTCCTGAATCAATTGCTCAAGGCGTTTTGCATGCCACTCAATTTGCTCGATGTAGGAATGCCTGGCCTCCTCCAGTGTCCCTGCACTCATGATTGCTGAGACAGCCACATCTCCAGCCTCAATTGCCAGTGCAAATCCGCTCCCATTTCCGTTCTGATAAGCCGCAGGCAGAAAAGGAATGCGCCCTGGAAGATTCGCTGTTGCAGCGAAGAAAAGATTGGCAAACCCGTTTTCTTCCAACTCACCCAGTGCTTTGATCACGGCAGAACATTGATGGATGGCAGAAAGATCAACACCATATTCTGCATTGGCAATCTCCCCTGTAAAAAAAACTCGTCTGGTTTCACCCAAAATCTCTGGGATCAGGCGATAACTGCCAGGAAAACCGGGCAATGCTGGCCCCAGTGAGAGGTAATCGACCCCTGCATATATCGCAGCCTGTTCGAGTTCTATCGCTTTCTGAATGGCTTTCGATGCATCCCCCAATGAAAGGAAGTGACAAAATGAGTTGGTTGCCATGCGTATGCTTTGAACCATATCGCCATGCGCAGTCAACATATCTCGTAATCGAACGCTCAGTTTGGTCAACAGTACAGTAAAGTTGTCTTCCAATTTGTTGTTTTCATCTATATTGGTAAAAAAGGTGATGGATCGGATAATCATACGTCCTCCTGGTGACTTAATTCAGGGGTTTTGAGTGTTACAATTTCTTCCAAATCATACAACGGTTTCGGAAACCAATCAAACAGGATAAAAATATGCAATTCGACTTTGAACAATACCTGACTTATGGCATAGCAGCCGTCAAGGTGGCCAGTCGATTGGTGCAACGGATACAACGTGAAATCATCATCGACGCATTGAATAAATCGGACAATTCGCCAGTTACCATTGCTGACTTCGCTTCCCAGGCTGTCGTTTCACGGATGTTACATACCTATTTGCCAGCCACTGTGATCGTTGGCGAAGAAAATGCAGATGAGATTCGCAAACCGCAGCACGCATCCACGCTTGCACAAATAGTACAGTATGTCAACCTCCAGTACCCGGAGGCCACCCCACCAGAAATTCTGGATTGGATCGATGCCGGGAACATGTCGCCGGGGGATCGATATTGGACGCTGGACCCCATCGACGGCACAAAAGGTTTTCTGCGCGGTGATCAATACGTGGTCGCACTGGCCTTCATTGAAAATGCCAAAGTGCAAATCGGAATCCTGGGATGCCCCAATCTCTCGCCGTCGGGAACCACTGATGGGACTTCGGTCGGGTGCATAGCCTTTGCTGTTCGGGGCCAGGGAGCCTGGATATCCCCTTTAGATGACAGCAACGGTAAAAAACGATTGACGGTATCGAGTGTCAATCAAACCTCGAAAATCCGGCTCCTCAGGTCTTTTGAAAGCGGCCATACTGATACGGGAAGAACGGAGGACTTTCTTGCCCGGCTGGGCACTCGGATTCCCGCCATCGCGATGGACAGCCAGGCGAAATATGTGCTGTTGGCATCAGGCCAGGGAGACCTTCTATTGCGCATGCTTTCTCCAAACCGGATGGATTACAAAGAAAAAATTTGGGATCAGGCAGCCGGATCGATCATACTGGAAGAGGCTGGCGGAATCATTACAGACATCGATGGAAAGCCGTTGGATTTTACCTGCGGACGCATGCTGCTTAACAATACCGGAATTCTGGCGACGAATGGTTTGGTCCATCAGCAAGCGCTTGAGGCACTCCAAGGCACTATATAATCCTGCGTTTACATGTTTTTTATGTTTATTATGTACAATATAAAAACATAATCAATATCGTGAAATTATTGGAGGTCGGATAATGAAGGTGGTTAAGTGGGTCTCTCTGGTTGGTGTATTGGCAATGAGCGCAGCCCTTATTAATGGATTTACCAACGGAAACTTTTCAGCAGATGGCGCGCTGATCATCGCCAATCCATGGGGGATCGTTTCACTGGTGGATTTATATGTGGGTTTTATCCTGTTCTCCGGTTGGATCATCTACCGTGAGAAATCCATACCCATGACAATTATTTGGGTAATCCTGATGATGGTTCTGGGATTCTGGACTGGTGCACTGTATTCTTTTCTGGCAGCGGTTGACGCGAAAGAGAATTGGCAAAAGTTCTGGTTAGGCAAGCATTACCAGGGTTAGGAAGAAAGGAAAAAGATATGATTTTATCCGTCTTGCGCATTCTCGCAGCGGTTTCCACACTTGCCATTGGTGTCTTTGCCCTGGTGAAACCCCGTTCCATCTACGATTTCACAGGACTGAAAGCTTCCGGCGCGCGAGGTATAACCGAGATCAGGGTCATCTTTGGCGCACTTTTCATTGCTTTGGGCGCTGGAACAATGTTGCTTAATGCCTATTTATTCCTGGGCGTTGTATATCTTAGCCTGGCGGTTGTTCGGGGCATATCGATGTATATCGTCGACAAATCCACGGCAGAGTCATCAAACCTTATCAGCTTGATCCTTGAACTTGTATTGGGTCTCATCCTGGTACTGTAAAACGAGGCAAGGAATGGACCCCAAAGATCGAAAACGCCGCCTCGGTTTAATATTCTTTTTTGTGTTTATTGATTTGCTGGGGTACAGCCTGATTTTACCGTTGCTCCCTTATTATGCAGAAACCTATAATGCCAATGCCACACTGGTTGGTTTGCTGGGGACATCCAATGCGTTGGCACAGTTCTTTGCTGCACCGATCATTGGGCGACTGTCCGATCGGTACGGCCGCCGGCCTTTATTGATTTTTAGTATACTGGGCACAGTTGTCAGTTTCCTCATCCTGGGTTTGGCCAACACCCTCGGGATGATTTTCATCAGCCGTATTATGGATGGCGTTTTGGGGGGAAATGTCTCTCTTGCACGGGCCTACATCACCGACATTACCGATGAAAGCAACCGGGCCAAAAGTCTTGGGATTATTGGCGCAGCGTTCGGCCTGGGTTTCATCTTCGGACCAGCATTGGGCGGTTTCCTAAGCCGGTTCGGATTCTCAGTTCCCGCTTTTCTTGCGGCAGGTTTAAGCCTTGTCAATCTGGTCCTTGTTATCATTTGGCTTCCAGAATCGATCAGTAAAGAGGAACAAACACAGCGCAGGCGAAACCCGCAAACGGCCTTCACCTTACAGCTCCTGCTCAAAGAAATTAAACGACCGTGTGTGGGCCAATTGCTGCAAATCACGCTTGCCTTCAGCCTGGCTTTTACTCTTTTCACCTCAAGCTTCGCTCTCTTCTCAAAAGATCAACTGGGATTCACGGCCCAAACGACCAGCTATCTGCTGACGATGGTGGGCGTGATCCAGGTGTTTGTGCAAGGATTTGCGATCGGCCGGCTGACAAGCCGGTTCAAAGAACGTCAACTCATCCTGTTTGGTGTTGTCATCCTGACCATTTCTTTCATCTTCTACACATTTACCAACAGCTTTATTTGGATGATCATTAACCTTATTCCTATTGCCCTATTGGCTGGCGTAGTAAACACTACATTACCCTCTCAATTGTCAAAATCGGTCATCAAGGAAGATGTTGGCGGCACTTTGGGTTTATCCGCAGCGGCGCAAACCTTTGCTCAAATTGTTTGTCCCATCATTGGCGGCCTTCTCATTGGCAATGTTGGAGGATGGGCAATCGGGTTAACCGCTGCCGCCTTGATGCTAGTTGCAGTATTTCTTATCTGGAAAAAATTACTTCCACTACCCGACCCTGTTGACGGAGCCCAGCCATGCCAACCCATCCTTTCAGAGTGATCAGATGGCGAAACGATTTCAACTGATCCTGTTTGACCTGGGAAACACGTTGTCCTATTTCCAGGGAGACTGGGATACGACAATGATGCTCGCCATAAAAAAATTGTCTACCTTGCTGCACGAAAAGAGATATGTATCCTCCTATGATGATTTCGCCCAAAAATTTTCAAAGGCACTTAAGGACTACTACATATCGCGAGACATCGATAATATTGAGGTTACAACATCCGTGTTATTGGATGAACTACTCATAACCGAATATGCGCTATCGCTGGCTTCGTCCGAGATCAACGAAGCACTAGATCAATTTTACAGCGTTACAGGCAGTCATTGGTTCGTTGATGAGTTTGCCCTTGAAACACTGGAAATTCTAAAGAACATGGGTTTTCAACTTGGATTGATCTCGAATGCCTCCCATGCGCCGGATGTATACCAGCAGTTATCAAACCACGGCCTTCGCCCACTGTTGGAGCATGTCGTTATATCAGCAGAATTTGGTTACCGCAAACCACACCCCGCCATTTTTCACCATGCACTGGACCTTTTTTCCCGCCAACCCGATGAAGCGGTGATGATCGGTGATACTTTGAGCGCGGATATTATCGGCTCTCGGAGGGCAGGTATTAAAAATGTTTGGATCAGGCGTTGGGCGGCCCCCTCCAGTATTCACACCCACGATGATGGGATAACCCCCGACAAGACGATTCAATATCTGTTTGAACTTCCCTCTTTGCTGGAGTGGTGGTCAAGTGCGGTTGATTAATCTGGGAATCTGGATTCGAAAATATCGTCCAGGTCAACGCGGTCAAAAATTTCCAATGCCCCACCTCGTGTAGCGTTTTTTACGATTCCGCCGTGGGATTCGATGAACGATTTTGCTATGCGAAACGACTCTTCCTGCTCTTTTACCTTGGGATATGTCCACTTTTCCCCGGGTTTTCGGTAATCAGGGTGGAAGTGATTCACTTCCCCACCACTTCGCAGTAAGTAATCAAAGCCATCAAACTCCTCTGGCTCCTGGTCAGGCAGGTGCCAGGTGTGATCCATCCCAATTAGGTATATTTCACGAATTCCCATATACCAGGCCAACTGCATTTGTGAGAAAACAACGGTGTGTCCGCCGAAAAAATCCTTGCCCCACACTGGTTCTGCCCCAAAACCTTTCACAAATCCACCAATGCTGCGAAAATACACCACCTCGCGATATGGAAATTCACCCTCAAAATAGTGAGCAAATAATTTGTACGCATCCACCTTGCGGATTTCATCACGATTGTTTTGTAGTACATAGGTATCGATCACCGAATAGTAGGTCGGCTTAAAACTGGTCTCATTAAAAGCCAGGTAGATTTTGTTGGAGGCAAAGGTGATTTCGCCTTTTAAGCGATCCAGATCGGCTATGCGCAAACTGGGCCCGTTGCCGATAATGAAACACCGCTCTCCTGCATGTTTCTCTCTTAATGATAAGAGCTCCTTCTCGTTGCTATGCAACACTATCCCATACCGATATGCCAGCCAACGTTCAACGTTACGCAAAGGGCGAACAATTACTGGCAGTATCCGTCTGCGCTTTTTCCAAATCTCAATTGGATGCATTGTTTCCTATCCTGTTAAACAGACTGGGGGTACTTCCACAGCGAACATTCAGCCCCCACTCCAGGGTGTCCGACTTTTCGTATGACACCCATCCGCCAGCTGCTTTCACAAGCGCGATGCCAGCCGCCACATCCCACAACATGATGTTGTCTTCACAATAGGCATCCACCTTCCCGGCGGAACAGTATGCCAATGAAAGCGCAGCTGCTCCCAGCATCCGTACTTTCTTAAATGTGCTGAATTGATCAATCAACTCGCGCAATGCGTCAGGTGTAAAGGAACGCTTTGTTGGGAAACCAGTGGCCAAAACGGCTTTCCCTGGGTCGTTTTGACCGGAAACTTGAATTCGGTCACTGTCACAGAACGCACCTGTGTCACATGTACCATGATACAGGGAGCCATGTGGCAGATCATATACCACGCCCAGCAACGGGTCACCATCACGCCAAAGGGCGATGGACACGCAATAAAACGGGATGGCGTTCTTAAAATTTAAAGAGCCGTCCAACGGATCGACCACCCAGTACGGCTGTCCACCTTCAGCAACCGCCCCAATTTTTCCTCGTTCCTCAGTCAGGATGGGGTAATCTGAATCGCGCTGAAGCGCAGTTAATATAATGGATTCCGATTCACGATCAACAGCCAGCTTGATGTCACGCCCTTCGGCAGATAAAACATTCACCGGAGTTCGACATTGTCCAAGCAGGAAATCCCCAGCCGCCCTGACAGTAGATACAGCGAGGGCAAGTGCATCTGTTTCCACCATCAAGAAACCCCAAGATCCCGGAGCAGATGTTCAACAGCCTGTGTTTCCATCGCCAAGCGGCACTGCCTTGAATAGCTGCATAGATGGGGTGTTAAGAGCAGTTGGGGGTAATCAAGCAACCTTCCATGGTAAGGTTCTTCCATAAACACATCCAGCCAACCTGCGGCGATTTTGCCGGTGTCCAGGGCGTCAGCCAGGGCATCCTCATTCACCACACCTCCCCTTGCGCTGTTGAGCAGTACGGCTCCTTGCTTCACCTGCGCCAATTCTGCTGCACCCAACACCTGATCCGTGCCGGAAACATGGAGTGAGATCACATCAGCCCGGGCAAGCCCATCGGATAGGGCGACTTTTTCTGCCCAGGCTGGTAATGCTCCCCCATCAACCCAGGGATCATATACCATGACGTGCGCGTGAAAATGATGCAAATGTTCCCCAACCAACCTCCCGATCCGGCCAAACCCGATCAATAAAACCGGCAGGTCTCTTAAGCCGAACCCAATTTCCTTGCTCCAAAACCCGGCATGCAGATTGCGTGAAGCACTGGTTATTCCTCTCCCGATATCTAACAAGGCAGCAATCGTCATTTCTGCGACCGCTTCTGTAGGACCCTCTGGGGTGTTACTGACCTTGATTCCCAACCGGCTTGCCGCATCCTGATCAACATTGTCCATTCCTATGCCAACCCGGGCAATCGCCCGCAGGCGGGGATTGGCCACCATTACTCGACGGGTTAAAGGTTCCAAACCAGCGATCAATCCATCAACATCCTTCAACAATTCCAGCACTTCCTCCTCTTCCAGCTTACGGCCAAACGGGTTGGGCTTGACCACAATCCCGGCCGCAGAAAGCATCTCTGCGGGTACACGGCTGGCTTTAGCAAACGAGGATGGTCCAATGGCGACAACCAATTTATCCATTATTTACTCTCCATCAGGCTGATATAGTACTCGGCAATTTCAAGGTCTTCTTCATACTTAATAATATGCCCTCCCAGGCGATCAATGGGGAAAAAGCCAACTTTGCCTGCATATGTCGCACAGCGCTTGTTCTCATACGCGGTTGTGTATGAGGATGAGCGCCATCCGGTGATACTCCAGGTGACGCGCTGAATAGGTGAGAGCTCCTGGGAGTTTTGTTTCTTCTCAAACGAGAAGTTAACAGGAACCCCGTCCATTGCGCATTCGATCTGTTCCAGTACGCAGCTTAATAAGACATCATAATTACTAATTTGCATCGTTTCCACAAAGCTTCTCACAGCATCCACACCGAGTAAAGGCGCGATGGAATGCACCTGGATCACGATATCACACGGATGTGCCTTCAAGAACTCATAGATATAATCTTCGCTGGTTGCTGTATTGGAGGCCAGGTATGCCGGCCGCTGGTGAAACAGAACGTTTTCCTCCGCTGCGATGGTTGCGAAACCAGTATGCTCTGAGTTGACCCAGATTTCATCGAACACCCCGGCTGCTTTACATTTCCGTATCGCGCGGGTGATCAATGGAATACCGTTCAATGTTCGCAGATTCTTCTGCTTCAAACGCTGACTGCCCAGTCTCGCAGGGATCATTGCCAGTATCATATTTCCATCCTGTCCATTTGGTTTATCAATCTGCACCAATTATACCGGAACACTGCCAGTTGCCTGGAAAATTCATGCCGGATGGTTCAGGATGAAATGAATAAAAAAACACCCCTGAAAGGGGTGTTTAGTGGAGATGGCGGGAATCGAACCCGCGTCCGAAAGATTCGACCCTCGAACCTCTACGAGCGTAGTCACCTTATTGTTCTCACCCGGCTTTGGAAAGGCGACAAACCGCAGCCAGGTCAAGCCGCTTGAGCCCGAGAGCCCTCTTTCACACGATCCGCGGCGCTACGTATGGCACTCCAACTTTGTTACGCCTGATCCCACGACCGGCTGGAGTACGGTGCAGGCAGACGAGGTCATGAATGACCGTTACTGTTTTGCCGTGGCTTAGGCAGCCAGGGGCATAGCAGCGTATGTAGTGCGATTGTTGGCACTTAATTGGTTGTGCTGATTTTTCGAGGTCGGCACCTCTCGGCTCGCCATCCGGGACCAGCCTCCCCCGTCGAAGCCTGTCATCCCCGAATATCTTATAGTTAATTATATCATGGGTTTGTTAACGTAGAATTAATCATCCTGAATTACGGATTGATTGGCTGGTATTTAACCACCACACCATCCACATTGGTGTGCGCTACATATATCGCACCGCAGAGGTCGACAGAGATAGAATGGGGAGTTCCCGCCAAACCAATCTCATTCGTATTCCATCGTGCTGCAAGCTCTCCATCCATCGTTAATATGCTCATCCGGTAATCCAATTCAGCCACATAGACCAATCCGGCATCAGAATTCAACCAGACGCCTGCAGGTCGCAAGAAATCATCCCAAACAAAAAGGACTTCACCCCGCAAGGAATACACAACAATCCGGTTATTCTCCCTGTCACATACCCACAGCCGTTGGGATCGGTCAAGACGTATACAATGAGGCAAGATTAACTGTCCGGGACCATCACCCCGCTCTCCCCAGGTCAGGAGGTGTTCCGTCCCTTGAAACCCATGGATGTGAGTGTTCTGGTAGCCGTCAGCCACATAGAGTACATCAGTATGCTCATCACAGCAACAATCTGTCGGCTGGTTAAACGGCGCTCCTGGAGTGCGCCCAGCGATGCCCGGGGTTCCCAGAATGCCGATGAAGTTTCCGTCCGGAGATAGATGATAAACAGCGTGGTTTTCATGGTCAGTACCATAGATTTCGCCAGTCGAATCGCCCCAAAGGCCGTGAGCGCCCAACATGTTCCCATCGGCTAGTGAACCAATGAAGTCACCATTCGCTGACCAACGTGTCAGTCTTGGCCTGCCACGTGATAACACCAACAACGAACCATCCACATCACACCAAACAGCGGACACAATCCCCAAATCAAATCGCTGTTGCACCGGACAGGCAAAAAATTCGGGGGTTACCTTAAATCTACGGAATTGTGTATCCAGGAACAATCCGTCCTCCAAACAGAAAGTCGACTACCCAAAAGAGCTGCCATTGTCGGGCAGCTCTTAGTGGGCGGTATAGGACTCGAACCTACGACTTCTTCCTTGTAAGGGAAGCGCTCTAACCAACTGAGCTAACCGCCCATGCAGACCAATTATACACAATTTTCGCCGCTTGTCACGCAATCACAGGCATATCGATGATCGTGGTACAATCCCATATTGTCATTCTTCTGGAAATGCAAATGAAAATTCTCAGGTATTCTACAAGAACCGATCCTATTTCATACGGCTGGTTGTACCAGGACCAGGTTGGAAGTATTAACGGCGACCCATTTGGAAGCCATCGCAGACTTGACGCCCTATTACCGTTATCAAGGGTTCATCTACACCCCCCGATGGAACCGGCTAAAATTGTTGGGCTCCGTCAGAATTACCTGACCGGTAACGTGGAACAGGACAGCCAGCTTCCGGAAATGCCACAGATCTATCTAAAACCACCAAACACCTTAACAGAGCATAAAAGCAGTGTAGAAATACCGCCCCAAACCAATCAGCTCACTTTTACTTCTGAGTTGGGGGTTGTGATTGGTAAGAAAGGCAGATGGATTTCATTGGACGCTGTGGCCAGCCATGTCTTTGGCTACACTTGCGTACTTAATTTTTATGCGGCTGACCTGGTGCTGCCAGATACCTCTTCCAACATAACCCGCGCATATGGATTTGACGGCTTCTGCGTAGTAGGACCATGGATAGAAACGGAAATCGACCCTGACGATCTGGTGATTGCTTCTTATCTCAATGAGAAACTCATCCGCATGTTCACCACCCATGAGATGGTTTTCTCAATCAACCAGGCTGTTGCCTATATTTCAACGATCATGACCCTCACACCTGGTGATTTGATCCTGACAGGTGGTGTCCCCATCCCCCAGCAAGTGCTTAGACCCAAAGATATCGCCGCTGTTGAGATTGAAGGGATTGGCCGCCTGCAGGTTGAACTCTCACCTTCCACGCGATGACCCTTAATATTCTGGGCGTTTCACACTCGATTCGATGGAGCTGACGCGGCTGCTTTTGATGATTTCCTCATTTTTTACCAATAAACCCTGATAAACAGCCGGGCCGTTGAATGCCTGCCATCCGCTCATCACAAATGGCAACCCTGGTCCACCCGCGGGTATCCATTCGCCGTTGTATTTCCGGGCGATATGTAAATGTGTACCAGTTGCGTTCCCGCCTTCGCAGGAGGGATGCCCCAATCGATCACCAGTTTTCACCTGTACCCCGGCAGGAATCCGCCCTTGAGTCTGAATGTGAAAATAAAAAATGACCCACCCGGTTTGTTCCGAACCATCCATATCGGAATCGACAACAACAGTTGCGTCTTCAGACCGTACCACCAGGCCATCATAAATTGAGGTAACCCAATCGGTGGATGGATTGCACCCCGAAACCCCCATCGGTGCAAAGTCGAGAGCTGCCCATGCAGTTCCTTCGCCCCATGCCTCATGCGGCCCCCCCGTAAAATTCCAGCTATGTCCGGGAGCAAAAGGTAGTTCAAAAGCTGGTGATTGCACCCGGTCAAATAACAATGGTTCCGTTTCCTGTACTCGATCCCAGGCATTCCCAAACATGGTTGCATGCAAATCGAAGATATTGCCAACACCATACATGGTGTCATACCAGGCTTCAACATTTTGCAACTGAGCGAAAAAGGACTGCACCCCCACTGTGCCGGCATTCAGGAAAGGTGAAAGGCGAAAACTGCCGCCATTTGGAAATTCCATCCGCAGAAGGATACCTGAACGCCAGCCATAATACCCGCTGGATATTTGCTGGCATGCCCAGGCAAGTTGTTTATCCAAACCCGAATGGTTCTTGTCGATATAGCCCATCGGATATAATCGCTGACTCTCCGTAGCTGGTTGAGAGAAGACCCAGCCGCTCTGGTATTCTAATATGGCCATCAACAGCCGGGGATTGATACTATACACAGTAGCCGCCCGAAGTACAATTTCTGCACCGCTGCGCGTTCCAAATTGTGTACTTTCTGTATAACCTGCCAGGTAGCCTCCGGCATTTTCCACAAAAGTCTGGATATCAAAATTCGCTGCCGAAGGAGAGTAAATCACTTCACTGTCTGCTATCAGCACATCCAGCGGTCCTGTGTCTCCCAACCGGTTGGGTATGAATAATTCCATACCCACTGGCAGATAATGAGCCGTTGATATGGCATCCTGTCCGGTGATCTCATTTGTTAGCACATTAAACCGCAAGGCAATGGTTTGCAACGTATCCCCTTGCTGGGTCATATAGGATAATGCCGGATTCTGTGTCATATTGACAGTTGGCAACACCAAAGGTGCAGGGGTTTCGTAAGGGTCCCATTCAACCTCTTCTGCGAATACCATTTCGCCTGAAATTTCCCCGGTTGCAGATTGGGTTTCTTCAGCAACCACTGCATTGGGCGGAGCGACTGTAATGCCCAATTCCTGTGCGACCGCAGCGGTTTCGGTCAGTGATATCAGGCTGATGGTATCTTGAGAACAGGCAAGGGAGGCAAGGTAAACGCAGATAACCACGGCGAGGTTAAACCACCGGTTACCTTGTAATGATGTTTTTTTCCTGCCTGCCATCCAATGCCTCAATGACCTCTTCTTGTTTATGCAAAGTACCATTATATTCTATACCAGTTCCCCTTGAAACCCAACCGTCAAGCACAAAGGGATTTTCCTGGTCAGCTGGAACCCACTCACCATTGTATTTACGGGCGATATGAAGGTGAGTACCTGTTGATATCCCCCCCTCGCAGGAGGCATGCCCCAACCTGTCACCGGAATTCACTGTCACGCCTGCTCCGATTCGGTCGCGAGTTTCCATGTGAAAATATACTATCACCCACCCTGTCTGCTCCAGTCCATCGCCATCCAGATCCAAAATGACTGTACCTGGTTCCGACCGAACAATCTCTCCATCACTCACTGCTGTTACCCACTCGTCATTGGGCACACAACCCAACCGGTCTTTTGGCGGTGCAAAATCAAGCGCAGCCCAGGCTGCATAACGCCCCCATGCGGAATGCGGCCCACCTGTAAATGCCCATGGCTTGTTGACCTCAAATGGCAAATGCAAACTGGGTTGGACTGGCACTTCTGAATCCCATACGGTGGTCAAATTCGCAATGGGACCAAATAACCCTTCATAGTGCTTCATCAATCCTCCATTGGTAATTGCCGCATTCCATGCCTCCTGGCGAGAGATCGACGCAAAAAAATGGTATACGCCCGCACTTCCACAATTGTAGTCATCCGGGAGATCAATTTCGACACCATCAGTCAAGCTGACCCGATCGAGAGCACCTACCTTGCAAGCATAAAAACCAAAATTTAACAAATCCGCCGTCCTGGAAAGCTGCACAAATAATCCTTCACCCAGAACACCGCTGCCATCAACCGGATAGGATCCTGTTTCGGTATCTCCCTCTCCATGTGACACCCACCCACTCTGGTGCTCAATGATTGCCAGCAATAATTTTGGGCTGACCGAATACTCCTGGCTGACTTTCGTTATGATCGCCGCTCCATCCATCCATTGGCCATTTATATCTTCAGCAATACCAGCCAGGTGCCCCCCCTGTTCAGTAACAAAGGCATGGACGTCAAAACCAACAGCATCAGGCCCATATACCAGCAATCCATCTGCCAACAAGCCTTGATTCCGATGGATTTGGGTGTCTGCGGCCAGTTCTTCTCCCCCGCCGATGAACGGCTCGTGTTCATCGCCGCCAGCCCGAATTGCCATGACAGTCAGGACAAAACCTGCCAGCAGTAAACAAAGGAATATTATGATGGGGTTTCTACGTGGGTTCATATTTCGTAGCCTTTCAAATAAGACCTACCATTAACATAATCATAACCAGACCCGCCTGATTTATATATTGGCAAATTCATCAGACCGGGGCAGCATAGGGATACCTTCAGGTCAAATAAAAGCATAGGACAGGTCAGTGATTTCTGGTACTTATTGGTAACATTTTTTACCGGGAATCATTTTTCAACCATGAGGTTGGTGGTTGATGGGATTCTCTGAAAAAAAGGAACCAACGTACACATATTTCGACATTTTGGCGAAAAGTATGTACGTTGGTTGCCTGTTGTCGGGGCGGAGAGATTTGAACTCACGACCTCACGGTCCCGAACCGTGCGCTCTATCCGGGCTGAGCCACGCCCCGTTTGACTTTGCGATTATACCGCACACTCCTGCAAATTGACAAGGATTTATAACCCCTTCTCACATTCGTTTTTTCGCTGCCACTTTCCCAAAAGCCGCTCCAGCCGATGTTGAAAAGTGCGGTCCAGTTGAGATTTCTGGTATGTTTTACCGGGCATTCTTTCGATGATTTCTAACCCCTGGTTGACATACCGTATGGCAACCTCGTAGTCGCGTTCCGTATGTTCATAATATTTTGCCAATTCTTCGCAGGCTGGCACACTCTGTTGGTCGGCTGCCTTTTCCAGATACTGTATCGCTTGATTAATATCGCCAAGTTTTTTACAGACATCTGCCTGCCTCAGGAGGCAATCAACATAAAACTCATCCGGGACACCGCTCCTCAAGCCGGAATCATACAACTGAATGGCAGAAACTGGTTCCCCCAACTCGGCATGCAGTCGGGCCAAAGCCACCAGGTCTAATCCGTGGAGATTGCTGAACTGGTTGGGAGCAGACAGTATCTTCGCTGTATACATCAACAACGCGCCCAGGGTAACAATATCCATCGCGTTGTGGTAAAAAACAGGGGCAACACCGGCCGCATTTCCATTGCGAAGGTAATCATAATACAATTCGGGGGCCATCCACCCAGGCACCTCTTCCTCAGATCGCTTGAATGCTAGAATCTCCTGTTCGATATTGCTCAAAGTGCGTGAAGCCAGTCGATTCTTCCATAACTTGCGCGCCAGATGCAGCAAATCGATTTGCTGAATTTGGCGGAAGGGCGAGGTGAAACCGTTCAGGATAAAACGGCTGTGCAGTAATGGAACGTCAAAGGCCTTTCCGTTGTAACTCACAGCAATTGGGTGTGATACTATGATACGGTCGATTTCCGCCAGCATGGCTTTTTCTTCTTCAGGTTGCCGCAGGAACCACTGACGCAAAATAAAGTGGGAACCTTGATAAATCCCAATCCCTACCATAAAGGCAAATGTACCTGCCCCGCCAGCCAGACCGGTCGTCTCCGTATCGAGAAAAACCATTTGATCAACGGGGTTTGTGCTCGGAAGCAAAATTTTAGCCCACCGGAAGATCATGTCCCAATCCATATCTGTGAATAATGCCTGCTCACCATGGACCATTGTCTTTGGATATTGCCTGCAGATATGAAAAACCTCTCCCCATTCGTTCGAGACCGGTTCGCCTGGAACATAGCTCTCGATCGAATCCTTCTCGGTAGGCGCTCGGGGAACTGTGACTCGCCCAGTGCCGAGGGTTATGCCCAGTGACCGTAATTTATCGGATAAGTTCTCCATGCTTTACCGCTCCAAATCATTCCTGCCATCGACATTGGACAGCAACCGCATTAAAGCAAGAGATTCTGCTTTACCGCCTAATCCGTTTTCACCCGCAGGCCCAACACAGGATGGGCAGCCTTCCTTGCAAGGACATTGGCTGACCAGATCATAAGCATCGTTCAACAATTCATCATGAGTATCAAACAATTTCTCAGCATACCCGATCCCGGCCGGAATCAATTCATACAGGATGACTGAAGCGTTTTGAGCCGCCCAGCTTGCTTTGGCATCATGCGCGGCTTCCAGGTCAGCCATATCACACATCAACGTTAAAGGAGAAAGATGATGAATCGCATATTGAACACCTGCCAAACCACTGCGGATTTTCACATTTTTTTCTGCTTCCTGGTGACACGCAGGGCACAACGAAACCAGGTTATCCAACCGATTCGCCTCCATTGCATTGGAGAAGGCGCGGAAAGGGATTTTGTGATGAACATGCAGGCTGATTTCACCACCCTCAGGAACACCGCACAATTGACAACGGAATTGGTCCCGACGCTTCACCAGGGTTCTGATGGCATTCCATGCTGGTCCATACTGGTTGGGGTCATTTCTCCATAAAGCATCCGAACGCAGCACATCGATGACATCGGTGGGAATTTGAAACCAATAAGCCGTGGTACGCAATGTATTCACCGGCATCAGAAGGTCATGGGTGTCGATTATCTCACGGGTCTCCCACCTCATCCTTCTGAACCCCACCACTTGCGTGTGCACCATGATTTCACCTTGTGAGATTTTCACCTGCCCGGCCTCTTTCTCACGGAGAACAGATATCCGTTCAATTTTTATGTCTTTCACCGGATCAGTATAATAATCTCCCCAAAAAGGGGTCAGAGTGGCGACTTTTTTTTCAAAGTCCAGGTTCTCAACCAGGTATGATTCCCCCCCGTGCAGGTAAACTGCATCTGGATGGGTCATCCAATACGAGCTCAACTCGTCAACCTCCCCGATGGTTACAGGTTTCCCTTCGTTCTGCGTTTGCAGCAATATGGTGCTCTCAGCTGAAGAACGCAGTGATATGTGGGATGCGGGATAATCCGCATCCATCCAAAAGTACTGATCCACTCCTTCATGAACCATACCGCTTTGTACTAGCAAATCGAGCAATGCGGATAGGAGAGATTGGTTCAATGAACCCATTTGTTCGCCCTTCCGAAATGGAAGCTCAAACATGGCACATTTTATGTGGTTCAACAAGATCAATAAGTTATCCGGATCAATTAATACGTTCTCTGGATTCCTGCCGAAAAAGTAATCCGGGTGTTGAACCAGGTACTGGTCCAATGGATTGGCGGATGCAACCATTACCGCACAGGAAGGTTCCATGCCCCGGCCGGCCCGGCCACTTTGCTGCAATGTCGCCGAGATTGTGCCCGGATACCCCACCAATACTGCAGCATCGAGTCCACCGATGTCGATACCGAGCTCCAACGCAGAAGTTGCCACCACCACCCGTGTGGTGCCGTTGCGTAAATTGCGCTCAGTATCTCGCCGGTCCTCTGGCAGATACCCGCTGCGATATGCCCGGAATTCTCCCAGGGTATCACCATGCCGATCTTTTAAGTGCCGCAGAATGATTTCCACACCGCGCCGAGTGCGTGAGAACAGGATCGTCTGAATACGGTTACGAAACAGATCACTCGTGATCCGCATCGCTTCACCCGATGCGCTGGCGCGCACACCGAGGTCTTCATTAATCACCGGGGGGTTATAAAAAAGGAAATTCCGTTCGCCACGGGGAGCGCCATCACGATCAACAAGGCGAATCGACGGATTATCGATCAGGCGACTTCCATGCTGCAATGGGTTGGCAACTGTTGCTGAAGTAAGGATAAATTGAAGTTCTCTCCCATAAAACCTCGCCACTCGCCGCAAGCGGCGGATTACATTGGCAACATGGGAACCAAATACCCCACGGTAAACGTGAACCTCATCAATCACAACGATGGAAAGTCCGCGAAAAAAATCCTCCCATTGGGTGTGGTGCGGCAGTATCCCAAGGTGAAGCATGTCGGGATTGGTAAATAACAGGTTAGCATTTGCCCTGATCGCAGGCCGTTGGCTTGATGGAGTATCACCATCATACATCGCGGGGCGAATTTGCCCTGGTACACTTCGGTTGATGAATGCTCCCCATTCCCTGGCTTCATCGAATTGGTCGGCGCTCAGTGCCTTGGTCGGAAACATCAGCAAAGCTTTTTCTTCTGAGGAATGAACCAATCGGTGCAGAATTGGCAGGAGATAGCAATACGATTTTCCACTGGCTGTTCCGCTGACAACGACCAAGTCTTGCCCTTCATGCACTGCATTCCAGCTTTCCCTTTGATGGGAATACAAATTTCGGATACCCCGGTTTCTCAAACCTTGCGCAAGCAGGTTGTCCATCTCCTCAGGAAATGGGCAGAGTTCAGCTGCGACAGGATCGCTTTGTTTCCAATAGACAATATTGGGATACAGAGTCCGGTCACTTTGCCATTGCGCCAGAAGTTGGCTGACTTTTGCCTGCGTGGGGTTTTCTGTTGTTGCCATAACTATAGTAAGATTGTATCAAACATTCACATTCCTGATTATTTGCCAATTTAACGGATTAACCAATGGATATTCTTCTGCTTATACTTTTGCTGCTGACCGGTTTGGTTCTGGGAACGCTTGTTAATTACCTGGCAGATGTGCTGCCCCAGTACCGAAAACTGACTCGCCCCCGTTGCCACCACTGTGAAAAAGAACGGCCTCTTGATGATTTCTTGTTTCTCAAACATTGCCGTTACTGCACTCAGAAGGAAAAAATTCGCTCCAAAATTGTGTTCGCAGCTGTTCCATTATTAAATGTTTTCCTTTTTTTCTTCAATGACCCGCAAATTAATATCTGGCTTTCCGTTTTGCTGGTCTCCTATTTTGTCCTTGTCATCGTTATCGATCTTGAACATCGCCTGATCCTGCATAGCACCAGTGTTTTCGGTCTTGTTTTGGCTGCCACCATTGGCATGCTGCGAGTTGGCTTCTGGTCGACCTTCCTTGGTGCATTGGCGGGATTTGTGATCATGTTTCTCTTCTATCTTCTGGGGTTCGTGTTTATAAAAATGTTAAACAAACGCCGCGATGAACCGATTGATGATGTTGCGTTAGGCTTTGGAGATGTAACCCTGTCGACTGTTTTGGGTGCCCTGCTTGGATGGCCTGGTATCATCGGCGGGTTGTTTGTTGGCATTCTACTGGGTGGCCTTGTAAGTGCGATTGTGCTTGTGGTGGGCTTTTTGAATAAACAGCAAAAAGGCCTGTATGCTCTGCCATACGGGCCTTTCTTGATTACAAGCGCGTTTGTTCTGCTTTACTTCATCTAGCCAAAATCTACGTTACTGCCGCCACCCCATGATCACATCCTCGATATTTTGAGGTTCTGTTGTAATTTCCAGTTTTCGCTGAATAAGCAGCCCATCCTGGTTTACTTCTGGCATTGTATCGCAATCACCATTGAGACAATAACGATAATTCATACCAGTGAAGTATTCCAGAGGAGCGGTCAATACATACAACCAACGTTGATCATCAATGCGCCACATAGGAATTGGCTCCATCCATTCGAACGGCCGAAATTGGATGGAGACAGTACTGTCAAGTGGTGTTCCTTCTGGAATCGTGGTAATGATGGACAGTGGGGCTTTGTCACTCGTATTCCAGGACTCTACTACATCATATAGGTCAATATCATGGTCTGGCACGATCAATTGGCGAACAGGAAAACGGGAGGAACTGCTTTGTTCTGCATTCCAGAACCCATCACCATGGCTGTATTTGTAACGAAAGTCGAAACCAACCGGAAGATCAATGGAAATCGAATATTCACGTCCGCCATGGTAGGCAAGATAGGGCGCCTGGTCGACCGCGATACTGGTTCCCCCTGTTAAATCTCTTAACGTATTGCCGGTGGATGGTGTATTTCCCACCAACCGCACGGGCAATTGTGCAAACACATCATCAGGTACCGTGAGGTGCAAGGTCACCCGGGACATGGAAGAGGAACCAACCACGATTTCTGCCGGCGTTACCAGATCCGTACCAATTGTTGCTTGTTGTTGGAAAAATGAATACCGCCCCTCTGGATGATACACTGTCAACAAGTGTGTGCCAACCGGGATCAATTCGAATGAGAAACTGCCGTCTGTATTCGTGCGGGTTTGCATGCCAGCGATAATCACGAGGGAATTTCCAACAGGAAATCCTCCGGAATCCAGAACATGGCCTTGCACCATTCCTGTATTTCCTATATACACCTGGTTTCCCCAGGCAGCGACGGTGTCATCAATGCTTAATGGTTGGTCAACAGCAGCCATCCGATAACGCACAGGCTGCCCTGAGGCCGACAATTCTGTATCCGCGACACTCTCGCCAAGCGTATATCGATATCGAATTACTGAGTGTAAGGGAATCCCGATGTTTGCGATAAAAACATTGTCCTGGTCCTTTGTAAGATGATAAGTCACGGGATTAAGAGGCAATCCTGTTACTTCATCCAGCAGGTGAAGATATACACCTTTTCCATCGTCGGTGTCTGCAGGTACCCGCACGCGAAATTTTACTTCCGCATATTCACGAGGTTCTTCAGGATTATTGTTATGTTCACTTAATTCCTGAGTAATTGGTTCTGTCTCCGAATCCTGAGAACAGGCAACGAATCCAGCACTGACGAGGAGAAAGAAAATTACCAGGAATATTCGTTTCATGAAACACAAACCTCCCATCGATGATGCTTGCTCTGTAAAAGTCAATTCAACCAGGATTGCTTCCTGCAGGTTTCATGCCGAAATGTATAAACCAGCTGTTTATGATTCGTGCGTTAGAAATTTCTGATAGATCTCATTCTGTTTGTTCGCAAGGCTCCCCAAAACCCCATTCACAAAACGAGGGGTGGAATCTGAACCAAACACCTTTGCCAATTCGATGGCTTCATTGATCGCTACCTTCAATGGGGTGCGTTTGCTGACAGCAAACTCCCATGCAGCAATCCGCAGGATATTTCGGTCAATCACCGCAACTTGCTCCATTGGCCACTCGGGCGCATGCTCAGCTATCACAATATCCAGATCATGGATGATCGGGTAGACACCAGAAACAATTTCCAGAGAAAAATCGCGGATGTTCACATCCAGATTTTCCTCCATTTCCCACAAATTTTCCATTACAGTGCCTACTTCATGGGTGCTCTGGTCTAACTCATACAGGGCACGTAATGCGATACTACGCGCTTTTGTTCTGGATTTCATCGTCAGTCTTCTTTTCCTGGCTGATAATGAATATCTTCCACATGCACATCAATTGTGCCAACAGACATACCAACCATTTCGGTAATTGCCCGTGCTACTACCTGTTGGATTTCATGTGATATGGGCAGCACCTCTTTATTAAAATCGACGATGACGTAAACCGCAGTATTGACTGTATCACCCACGATTGTGATCTGCACACCATCATTCCCGCCCCGGGTAAAAATTCGATTCATCCCATCAGGCACAGGTGCCAGGGAATGAACTCCCGGGACACTCAACGCAGCCAGTCGGACGATATCGATTAAGACTTCTGGGGACACGGTGGTTTGTCCAGGGGGCCTAACTTGTTCAGACATATCATCTCCCATCAATATCATTTTTGTTCATTATACCCCAAGCACATCGCCACGATTGGACTTAGTTTCTTTAATGCCAATCAACGCAATGGCCGACAACAAGAACATGAAAGCATAAATACCAAATAATATGGTGTACCCTGAACTGTCACCAATCGGTCCGCCAAGGTATGCTCCGATTGCCCCAGCCCCAGCCCCAGCCAGGTTTTGAATGCCAAGGTACTTTCCGGCTTGATCATTGGGAATAATTTCGGTACCCAATGCCCAGTTCGCTGAGTAAAATACCCCGGTAGCTGCACCAACCAGGAATGCGCCGATATAAACTGCAGTCATGTTGGGTATAAAAACGATCACTGCCACACCAATTGCTGAAACAAGTCCGCTGATTACCAGTAACATTTTTTTCCCCACCCGGTCTGCCAACCAGCCTGTTGGCACAGCCAATATCAGTACAAATACACCAACCAACATCATCACCCGTGCAGCAGGCCCGGCAGCTTCCTCGCCTGCAAAACCGAATTTCTCCTGAAAGAAATAGATCATGAATGTGCTCAGGTTGGTTAACGCAACCATATATGCCAGCCGATTGATCACCCACCACGTATACCTGGGTTGCGCCGAGGCTTCCTTAAAACCCAGCCCAACCCGGATGCTGATCCACACACCGATCACAACGCTGACACACATCCCCACAACCCCTGCCAAACCATTCAGCAAATGCCCACCAATTCGTTCCGTTGCAGCACTGAAAAATTTTACCAGTTCGCCCATCCCCAGTATTGTCACAGTAAAGAGCGCTGTCATCAACACCAAATTTATGAAAGGTTTCCAATCGGTGGGTTCTTTGGGCGCGTCGCACTTTTCTTCGGGAACCAGCATGGTGAGCCCCATACAAACAACCAGCACCACAATTGTGGCGATGATTGCACCCCAGATGTTACCACTGGAAACCATAGGCGCCATTAAAAAAGACACCAGGATCACAGGAAATGGTAATTCAAACAATGCCTTAATTCCTGATGCAAACCCCCGTTTCTCATCTGGAACCAGGTCTGGAATTAAACCCTGTGTGGCAGCATGGCCCATGTTCGAGGTCAGCATGGAAAAGATATAGAGTGCAAACAATACAGCATATCCTGTCATTCCGGAAAAGGCGCCGGCAGTGATTCCGACAGCGATAAACACGACAACCTCTGAGAGGCTTCCCCAGAAGATGAAAGGCCGACGTCGACCAAATTTATGCCGCGTTTGGTCGGAAATGATACCAAATAGTGCTTGCGCCAACAGCGCAGCCATCAGTGCCCATAAGCGAATCGTTCCAACCGCAGTTCCTTTTGAGGACTCTCCCACAAATTGCTGAACCAAAACAGGAATGATGAGCGGTGCTAATACCTGCGAGCGGGTCGTTAATGCCAGATAGTTGATATTGATGGTAAAAAAATCAAACCATTTTAATTGTTTCTTCATCTGTCGGCCTCATTTTATGATGTTTCAGGTGGAAACGTATCTAAAAACCGCTGGATTTCGAAGGTATATCCATTCGGGTCTTCGAAAAAAAAGTGGTAGATGCCAAAAAGATCATTGGTTTTAGGACTTCCTTTGACCTTAATACCGCAGGATACCAGGTGGTTGTACCAGCGATCAACTTCGTCATACACCAGGGTAATCAGTATACCGTTTTTGGGACTCGTTATGGGCCGGTTGCAATACCCAAGATAGGCATCGGTACCGATTTTGTAGATGCAACAACCACCCTGATCAAGTGTCAATGGGAAACCCATTGTAGTTTCGCAAAAAACTTTCGTCTCAGCATATTGTTCTGTGTACAAAAAAACAATCGACTGTTCGGGTTTCCTGTCTGGATACATCAGGCTGCTCCTTTGGCGTATATCTTGAATTATCACATACTTTCACCAAATGTCAGCAATTCCAGCAATGCAATTTCAATATTGCATTGTGGTAAAATCCTGTAGTGGTAATGGCTAAATGCCATATCGGAATGTTATGCCAAATTTTCATCTAAAGAACATCACCCAGCCTGACCGCAGCGATTTACTCATCACAAAAGCTGAGTCTTTTATGCAGCGCTTTATCGGTTTAATGGGTAAGAAATCGATCCCGGAACAGTATGGATTGCTGTTTATCAACAAATCTGAATCACGCCTCGATGCTGCTATTCACATGTTATGTATGCGTTTCGACATCGCAGTCATTTGGATGGATGATCAGTTGTGTGTAGTGGATAAGGTCATCGCTCGAAAATGGCATCTGCAATATATCCCGCACGTTCCTGCCATGTATATCCTGGAAACCCATCCTGCTCGATATGATGATTTTACAATAGGTGATAGGCTGGAAATTCAATGAAGAATACCAGGATGGCCTTTCTCTTAATGACATTGATCCTGGCGATGAGTTTTGCATCATTGACAACAGTGTCTGCGCAGGAGTTAGATCCTGAACAATATCCTACCTATATCATTCAACCCGGTGACACCCTGGCATCGATTGCTTATCGATTCGGACTCTCAATTGATGATTTAATACAAATCAACAACATCGAGAATCCGAATGCAATTCCGATTGGGGCTGAAATCATTTTACCGGGGATGGAAGGCATCACGGGGGTATTAACAACCATGCCAGTTAGCCTGGGTGATTCACTACATCGCTTTAGTATTGAATATGCAATTCCCAGCGAGGATTTAATCCGCATCAATAAATTATCCAGCATGAGCGAATTATATGCGGGATCTAACCTAATCCTTCCGATTTCTGACAATGGCCAAATTTCGATTTGGCAAATTGGCCAGGTCCCCTTCCAAACCCCCTTGGAATTGGCAGTTCTTGGGAATCTGAATCTCTGGCAACTGAATCAACAAAACCAGAAAACCAATTCCTGGGATTACCCAACCGGTCAGCCGGTTTTTATCAGATCCATGCAAGAGACCGATTCCCCACAGTATTCCTTTGATTGGTCCTTGTCAGTCACACCAGATGAGCTATTCCAGGGAGATGTGGCTGTGATCAGGCTGAACACGAACATGCCAATGACAACCCTCCACGGAATATTGGGCGAACACGATCTCCATTTCTTTGAGGAAGAACCTGGCATTTATACAGCATATCAGGGTATCCATGCCCAGGAAGCCCCTGGATTATTGGTTCTTAATGTCAGTGGAAATGAAGCAGACCAGTCAGTTTTCTCTCACGAACAAATGGTTCTCATCAAAGACAGCAGCTATCCATCAGAATCATTATTCGTAGACCCAATAACCATCGACCCTGACACCATGGATGCCGAACAACAGATGATCCTGGAAAAAATTTCGGCAGCAACGCCAGTAAAATATTTTGGAGATGCATTCCAGTGCGTGGTTGACCAACCTGTTTGCATCCGTTCATGGTTTGGAACAAATCGTAGTTATAATGATGGTCTTTATTACAATTTCCATTCTGGAATTGACTACGGTGTGTGCGCTTCGCTTAACATCTATGCACCTGCTGACGGAGTTGTCACATATACAGGATCGTTGACCGTTCGGGGAAATACGACCTATATTGATCATGGCTGGGGGGTTTATAGTGGTTTTTTCCATCAAGACCAGATCCTGGTGGAAGAAGGGGAGTCCGTAACTGCTGGCCAATTGATTGGACAGATAGGCGCATCCGGCAGGGTGACTGGCGCCCATCTACATTATGAGATTATTGCCAATGGCGTCCACATTAATCCGCTTCAATGGCTGGATGGAAATTGCCGTTAAAAATTAAGATATAATATAGAAATAAAATTATGCGAAGGTGAGTCTTACATTTATGGAAAAACAATCCAATTCTTTGAGTCAAGATTTCTGGCGAAATCTCAAACTTGACGAACAAGATATTGAATTCCTGTACAATTTCCTGCTGGAAAAAGAAGTTCCTCAAAAAATCAGCGTGCTTCGTGATGCGATCATCGAACGCAAAATTTCAGCTGAACGTAAACGTCTGGAGAAAATGCAGTCCAGAGCTGCCTTGTATATGCCCAAAGAGTCCTATAGCGTTGGAGAAGCTTTGCATTTTTCGGCGTACGAGATGAAAACTGGGACTGTCATTGGTATCCGTCCGGGAAAGAATCCCGATTTCCCCTCATTTCAAGTGATCAAAGTGGAATTTGAAGACGGTGAAATACGTGAATTCGCCTCTCAGGTGGCTGAACATGACTTAAATCAACCAATCCTGTTTGATGCTGAAGACCCCAACCTCAACCCGGAACACGTGGTCGGCAAGTATGGAAATTTAATCGATACCATGCTAACCACGCAGATGTCAGAATCGGGAATATTTTCCACCATTGCAGAATTATGGTTCCCTGAAAGCTTACTGATTGACATCAATATGGGACATCTCAACCTGGCGGAAGCAGTGCTTGATTTTGCAGATAAAAAACCTGTGTCGACCCATGATATCATCGAACAGGTGGGTTTCCAGGATAAAAACAGGGCATTGCTCGAATTTTCATTCAATGTTGCCATGCAACATGACCGACGATTTGATGAGGTTGGGCCAGCAGGTGAAGTTATGTGGTTCCTGAAATCGATGGAGCCAGCTGAAGTCAATGAACAGCCGGAAATTCTGATCTCTCAACTGCCGACCAACGGACAGGACGCCAGTATGGATGATCAAATCATGTTGTTTGAGGGAATGATCGCGGATGAGTATGATGACTTCATAGGAGACGCAGAGCAGAACAAAGAACTGACCTTCAGCCTGATCTATCCGCATTGGAGGGCAGGCACGCTTCCACTCTCCAACCAGCTAAAAAACTTTTTTCCCACCTCAATAGAAACACCCCATATCCGTTTCACCTTCATTGATGGCCAAACCAAGAAAACTTTCCCTGGATGGGTTGTGCGACCGTTCCGGTACGTATGCGGCTTAAAAGAATGGTACGCAAAAATGGAATTGATCCCTGGCTCGGTTATTCACATCCGCAAAGGCCAGAATCCTGGAGAAGTCATTATCCGAACCCAACGGAAAAATCCTTCCCGTGAATGGCTGCGGATTGCAAAGATAACCCCTGATGGAAAGTTAAATTTCGCCATGGACATGCAATCTGTCAAATCTGGTTACAACGAACGTATGGTGATTGCGGTTGACAATCCAGAGGAGTTGGCTGGCGTCTGGATGAAACATGTCACCGAGCGCAATTTTGAAAATACCGTACACCACCTAATGCGTGAATTAATGAAACTCAATCCACAAGGACATGTGCATGCGCAAGAATTATATGCGGCAACCAACCTCGTTTTGCGTTGTCCACCCCGGGCGATTTTGAAGCTGCTGAATCGGGCAGATTGGGTGGAACACCAGGGAGATCTGTATTACCGTTTGAGCGACACCGGAAAGGAAGGAAGCAACGCATGACCGACTCTCCCCTGTTCAGTTTACTGAAACCCACTGTGGATACTGCCTTCCACATCGATTTTCACTGGTGGAAGACCCACGAACACGACTGGCATGTCCACCTTGAAAAATGCTTGTGTGAAGGTCATAAAGCATACTTTGCCGAGGTTGACCCAAAAGAGACAATTGACTGGATTCACCCGGAAACAGCAGAAGTGCAGCAGGTTGATGCCCTCCAACACATGCTGATTGAACATTGCGCCCGGCAACCCGAATTCTGCACCCCACAAACCACGCTGGTGGAAGCGGTGTTCCGCATGTTTTTGGCCAACGGCAATACAGCCCTCACTCCTCGCGAATTAGAAACGTTGACAGGGAAAGACGCAACTACCATACTGCGGACAATTGGCGGTCACAAGGTATACATGGGCATAAGGCCGTTTCAGGCCTAGCCCCAAACAGAGAAACCACTCCAACCGGTGGTAAAATTGCACAAAGATAAGCCCCTGTAGCTCAATGGACAGAGCGCCAGACTTCTAATCTGTCGGTTGCAGGTTCGATTCCTGCCAGGGGCGCCAGTTCTGGCGGTTCCACCCCATTCACCCCCCACAACTGGGGGGTATTTTCATCTCCCAAAAGCAGCGGGTGCAACGGGTGCAACCGTTTTTATGTACCATTTGTTAAGGTTTCCACCGCCCACCGCATGCTTCGCTAACATTCCCCTGTCAATGGATCTGCTATCAATAAAATGATTGCAGGTTCATGACCGTGTCACAATGGCGGTTTGTGTCCGCTCCAGCTGCAGTTCCACAGGGCTGACCAGGTCATCCATCACCCGCGCGGCTTCCTCCTGCATGGTCGTCATCACGTGAGCGTAGACATCCAGGGTGACACTCGGTTTGGAATGCCCGAGAATCCGGGAGACAACGATCACCGGGATGTTGCGGTTCAGCATCAGTGAAGCAGCGGTGTGACGCAGGTCATGGAAGCGCAGGTTCGGGAGGTTGGCCAGGGCCAGCACCCGCTTGTATATATTGCGCTATGCTGGGCGAAGAAAATCGTTATTCCAGGAGTTCCCTGATAACTCCCTGGATCCCCGGTGAAAGACCAGGATCATTTACGCGTTGGCGTAGGAGGTCACGTGCCTGAAGGTGTTTCATTTTACCCAGTGCCAACGCGGCAATCCTGCCAGCATAGAAATTGGAGGCGCTTAAATATCCACCCAGTAGTTGCACTGCAGAAGAACCCGCCTGTGCCAACGAAACAATAATTTCTTCATCCAGTTTGCTGAAGTGATATTCAAAGGTGGGTACTTCCATCAACAACCGCACCATAAGGGGCTCGTTCAGGCTGCGGATCAGGCGCAGAGCGCTTCGCTGGGGGATTTCCTGGCGGTTTTTAAACCAGCGCTGCAATTCATCGATGGCGCCAATGCGTGCCAGGGCAATAAAAGCAGCCTGGGCAGTAGCATCGAGCAATGTATTGCCTTTCGGAAGAAGCATCGACAATTCCATCACAACCTGGCGATCACCAATCCTGCCCAACGTTTCAATCGCTTTATCAGGATTGCCAAACACCATTGTGTATTTCATCCGCAACAACAAGGGAGGGACTGCAATCTTGCCCATTGCTACAGCTTGATCCCACTGTTCCAGAAAGACTGCCAGAGCAGCTGTTTCTGCTGGATCAACTGGCTGATACTGAAGCGAATGTAAAGCTCGCGCAGCATCAAACCGCCGTTGCACATCATCAAATTCTGGTACCCGGTCCTGTTCATGTGCATGAAAGGCCTTCTGAAGACCTTTGATATCTCCTTTTGCTTTCATTTTTTCAATACTGGGGGAAGAGAAAAGTGACATAGTAGCACCTGAATTTCGTTAGGGGAAATATTTTTTTGATAAATAATTAATAATTTTTCGTTTGGCATCATTATAAGGTCAGAAAGAAAATGACTGGCCCGAATTTAGCCATTGGATTTAGACACCCAATTGGTAGAACACCCATGAGATTCCATCACTTGCAGATAGCCCTCAAACGTTTAATGGCAGCAATGCCTCATATCTTTGCGGCCATGTATAAGACCGCAAATTCCAGGGCAAGGATACGTGTATAAAAGTGCCAGATGCGGTCAGGACGACTCACTGCATTCTTCGCAACGACATCATAGCCATACCTCACCAGGGCCAGAACCGTCAAACCCACCGGCAGGATCGCAAATTGGCGCAGAAATAGTAATAGTTTGGGCACCTCGATGCCAACCCAGAAATAGGTAAACAGGCGCGTTATCATTGTTACCAATGCATTCAATGCGATGAATGAGAAAATACTGGTGATCAACCACAATCCATAACCAATGATCTGATTTCTGTTTTTATCCAGGAAGGCTTCCATCAGTTTCCCTCCAACGATTCTACACATCGATACGGATACCAGTATACATAACTACCGCTGCTGGTGTTCCCTTCAATCCCCAGGTAGGTGCGGGTGTCCCGGATGGCAAGCGGATCATCAATCTCAAGGTCCGGCTGGTAGGCATCCGGGTTGATCGGAAGTTCCCACCACGCAACCGGGAAAAATCCGGATTCATCCGCTGGCACAACCGCAAAATGCAGACGAGAGGTCAGGTCAGTTCCTGGCAGTTCCACTGCTCCCTGGTAACCAATTAACTCACCCTGCTCAACCGGGAAGCCTGTAAAACTCATCGGGAATCGGTCGACAATATATTCTTCTTCCTCATTCCATGGATGGCGCATCGAGCCATAAAAAGTCCAGATTTTCTGATCCGGGTGGAGTGGGTCATCATGCTGAATGGCAACCGCACCGTTCCAGCCTGGAAAATGGTACAAAATCCCATCCGCCACGGCATAGACCGGCGTCTTCCCCCACGGTAATCCACTGGCAATGAATGCCTGACGGGTGTACCAGAAAGCACCCATGGCACCGCTCGTTGGCGTGATCCATCCTGAAGGCGGCTGACATTCCAGCACATCACTGCCGGTCTGCCCCTCACTCACAGGAACATATACCACAGTCTGTGCCAGGTAGCCTGCAGCACTGTAGTGATGCCAGATCGCATTCCGCATCGCATCGGTCCATCGCTCGCCATCCCACTGGTGCATCAGGATCAAGTCAAAATGTTGTTTCTCAATTTCAGCAACGAATGGAACCTGGTCCCAGGTTCCATCTCGATGCAGCTGGGTATATTCAAATGGTTGGATATAAATACGTTTTCCAAGCTGCGGAAGCAAATTCATTTGTTCCGTCAACAGAACCTGACCTGGAACTTCTTGGATTAATTCCTCGATCTGCTCCAATTCTTCCCATGCAGCCCAGCGCGATTTGATGGAATCCAGCTTTTCCAACAGGTCAATCTCCAACATGGTCCTCAACTGCGCAACAGCCATCATACTCAGCAACGCAACCGCCAGTCCGTGGACTATGCGATGGTTCAGCCACTTCGCTGTTTCCTTTTCCGGTTGCCGCAGCCAGGCAAACAACACGCCAAATGAGATGGCCATTGCAGACACCAATTCCAGCAGGTAGTTCACACTCGACCCGATCTTTCCTACCGTGAGTGCGGAAACCGCCGCCCCGGTCAAGAAAGGTGCTGCCAATTTCCATTTGTCAATGTGTTTCCACCCCATCAGCCAGAAAAAAATCGACACCAGGGTGATGATCACGAAAGGACCGCCCAACTGGTCACGAAAATACCATTCAACCGTCTCCCACCGGAATTCATTCTGGTTGGCCACACCAATATGCTGCCAAAAACCACCATCAGTGGTAATCATAAATATCGTAAACAGGCTGCCAACAAGGAGCAGCGTGATTCCCGCAAGAAAAAACGCGCGTTTCCAATCCTTCAATAACAAATATACACCGCAGGCAAATGGAGCTGCCAACAGGTAGGATTGCCGGGTAAAGGCAGCCAATGTCAGCAGCACAGCAACTGGCAGAATCACCCATCGCTTCTGCTGCCATCGCAGCATTACATACAGCGACGTTATGGCAAAAAATAGTGCCAGGTTATCAACCCGCATAAAACTGCCCCACTGAAATACATACGGAAAGACCAGGAATAGTACAACCGCGGTCCAGGAAGCAAGCCGATCTGAATAGCCCAGGAAGACAACCTGGTAGATCATCCATGCGGAGCCAATGGTTGCCAGTATCGAAAGAATTCGTCCGGGCAACAACGATGATGATTCCTGGCTGTTAAACAACGAGAGAATGCCAATGAACACCGGCGGATAATTCGTTATAGTGTAAGGCGATTCGCTGATGCTGGCTCGGTAGACCGGTTCTCCCTCGTGAATTCGCACCGCCTGGTCCAACAAAGGTCCCTCGCCATAATCAATGCTGTAGGGAAATATGACCACCATCACCATGTTCACGATAACAACGAAAACACCCAATACCATCGTGCAGATGAGAACGATGGTCATACCCTTTCTTAGAAGGGGACTGATGATGGTTAAAAATTGCTCCATTTTGTTCTCTGACAGGCTGTGTAAAGGTTGAAAACAGCTTGTTTATTATACAGTATTCCGACACCCATTTCCCCCAGACAGGAAAGGGCCATCCAGTCGAAGTCATGAACCCGGGTCTTTCATTACGTGAATTTGTAGTTTCCACCTCCTTGTCGAATACAAACATCGATGATATGATGGTCAGGTACATTACCAATCTACGTTGACCGGGTTTCACAGGCATCGGAAGGCCTGTGTATCAAAGGGAAGCTGGTGAAAGTCCAGCACTGTGCCGCAACTGTAAGCAGGATCACTGCAAGTCAGGTCGCTTTCCAGGTCAAATACCAGTAAACCTTCTCGAGCTAAGGAGGTGAGGTTTCAACCATCTTGTAGTTTAGGGTTCTCCATGCAAACCCTAAAAAAGCATGGTCACCATCACTCAACTCTCGATCAGAAGTTGAGTTTTTTTTATTTATACCTCATAGGAGATATGAAAATGAGTCAATTGAAAGCAATTTTGATCGCTTCCCTTGTACTGTTAATGGCGCTGAGTGCATGTCAACCCGATGAACCACTGGCAGTGATCGAAACAGAAATGGTTGTTGAGCAGGAAGCTGATCCAACAGCAACCGAAATGATTGCTGAAGAGCCAACGTTGGAACCGACAGAATCTGTAACAGCTACCCCTGAAATAGTGGAATATTTTCCTGATAAGGCTGTCATTGAATATGCCACTGGGTTCTCAGTTGAGTATATCGACAATTACAAGGTTGTCACCGTAACCAAACCCTGGGATTTTGCGGATGAAACCTTTACCTACATCCTGGTGCAACGCGGAACGGAAGCGCCCACAGGATATGGCGAAGCACCAATCATCGAAGTCCCGATTCAAACGATCGTTCCCCTGTCAACCACTTTTCTCCCATATCTCGACCTCTACGGGCAGTTGGATAGCATCATGGCCGTTAGCGATGCCACCTACATCACCAATCCGTCAGTCCTCGACATCATCACCACCGATAATTTACCAGCCGTGGGATATGGCCCAGGCATCGATGTCGAAACCTTGCTGGATCTGGAGCCAGAGGTGGTGATGACCTCAGGATATGGATTTCCGGATTACGATACCCATCCTGTATTGATCCAGGCAGGCCTCACCACGGTCATCAATGGCGATTATATGGAAAACACCCCGCTGGGTCGTGCGGAATGGGGTAAATTCATCGCCTTGTTTTACAACCAGGAAAAAACCGCAGCCGAATTTTTTGACCAGACAGTTGCAAGTTACAATGAAATTAAGGAATTGGCGGAGACGGCGGTAGACAAACCCCTGGTATTTATGAACACCGCGTTTGAGGGTACCTGGTACGTGCCTGGCGGACAATCGTTTATGTCCAATTTTGTGACGGACGCCGGTGGTGCTTACCTGTGGGAGGACGATCCATCGACTGGTTCGCTTTACCTCAGTTTTGAAGAGGTGTACGATGTCGCAGGCGAAAACGGAGAAATCTGGCTGAATCCAGGCGGTTATACATTTACTGCGGACGACCTGGTCGCCAGTGATGAACGCTACGCAACTTTCGCCGCCTACCAAACCGGCATGATGTTCAACAACACAAATATCATGTCAGCCACTGGCGGTAATGACTTTTTCGAAAGCGGTGTAGCCTACCCCGACAAAATCCTGGCAGATCTTTTTGCCATTTTTCATCCGGAGATGATGGAGATGTACGACCCTGATTTTGAATTTACCTATTACATGAAAGTAAAATCCAGCCAATAAACCATCATAAACACCAGACAGGATGCGGTTGGCATCCTGTCTGGTATCGTAAAATTATGAAAAGAAATTCTGCCCGACATCTGCTTCTCCTTGTGATCCTGTTTGGATGCCTGATTTCAATCATCCTCAGCCTTTCGCTGGGTTCGGTAAAAATACCCTTCGATGATGTCATCACCATCCTTTTGGGAGGAGAAGGGGAAAAGTCAACCTGGACCAATATTGTTATCCAATTCCGCCTGCCAAAGGTAATCACTGCCTTACTGGCAGGCGCTGCCCTCGCTGTCAGTGGTTTGCAAATGCAAACCTTGTTTCAAAATCCCTTGGCAGACCCTTACATCTTGGGAATTTCCTCTGGCGCCAGCCTGGGTGTTTCATTGGTAGTACTCGCCACAGGAACCACAGGAACCTTGTTACTGGCAGGGATCGGTTTTTTCGGTGACCTCAGCATTGCTCTGGCTGCTTGTCTGGGATCGGCATTGGTCCTATTTCTGGTCCTTTTTGTTTCCCGCAATGCCCGGAACACAACCACCATGTTGTTAATCGGTTTAATGATCGGATATGTAACCAGTGCCATCGTTTCTGTTTTAATTTACTTTTCTCTCCCGGAAAAAATTCATACCTACCTGTCGTGGACTTTCGGCAGTTTTGGCGGCGTCACCTGGTCTCAGATCAGAATTTTCGTCCCTGTAATCCTGCTGGGCCTGCTTATTGCCATGGGCTTGTCCAAGTCTTTAAATGCACTTCTTCTAGGAGAGCATTACGCCCAAAGCATGGGGTTGCACATCAAGCATACTCGTATGCTGACCATCCTCTCTTCGTCATTATTGGCAGGCATCACCACAGCTTTCTGTGGACCGATCGGGTTTCTTGGGATAGCAGTCCCGCACATCAGCCGCATGATATTTGACAGCAACGACCATAAATTTTTGATCCCCGCCGTAACCATTCTAGGTGCACTGATCGCTGTCGTTTCCGACATCATCGCCCAGCTCCCTGGGCACCAGCAGGTTCTCCCAATTAACGTAGTAACCTCATTGATCGGTGTGCCGGTGGTTTTGTGGGTGCTGCTTCATCGTCAAAGGGGGAATCGATGAACACACCAATCATTCTCCACACCCACGGACTGACCGTCGGCTACCACGAAAAAAATGCGGCTAAAACCACAATCGCTTCGGGTATTGACCTTGAATTCCACCAGGGCACTCTCACCTGCTTGATTGGGCCCAACGGGGCTGGAAAATCCACCTTGCTCCGGACCTTGATCGGTTTACAGCGTCCATTGGCCGGGGAAATTTGGCTGCATGATCTTCCCCTGAAATCAATCCCCACCAGGGAATTATCCAAATTAATCTCGATTGTGCTAACCGAACCGCCTGAGACCGATCATATGACCGTCTTTGACCTGGTCAGCCTGGGCAGGCATCCTTACACCAATTGGCTTGGTAAATTGGAGTCATACGATAAAGAAGCAATCTTCAACGCACTCGACCTTACACATGCCAACGCACTCGCTTCCAGGCAGGTTCACACGCTATCAGACGGCGAGCGGCAAAAGGTGATGATTGCCAGGGCAATTGCCCAGGAACCAATCCTGATGGTTCTGGATGAGCCTACCGCTTTTCTGGATTTTCCCCATCGCATTGACATCCTTCACATGTTAAAGACCCTGGTTCTGCGAAAGAATTGCGCTGTGCTCCTTTCCACCCATGACCTTGAGCTGGCATTGAACACGGCAGATACCATCCTCTTGATGGATCAGGATGGTTCACTTTCACATGGGGCACCTGAAGACCATATCCTTTCCGGGCGTTATCAACAGGCATTTAATCCATCTGGAAAATTCGAATTCGATCCCCTGAATGCAAGCTTTCATATTCCTGGGCACCAGGGGAACCATGTATCCATTGTTGGAGATGATCTGCTGGCCCGGCATTGGACCCAACATGCCTTTGAAAGGATCGGTTGGATTGTCGATGAATCACCAAGTGCTCCCCACTGTGTTTATGTGAAAAATGAAGGCAATGAATATACATGGGAACTCTCCGGCTGTGAAAGAAACAAACAAAACTTTTCCAGCATCGCCCAATTGATTGCCTTTTGCAAGAACATATAACTACTGGTTAGCTCCCAGTTTCATGAAAAAGCCAGCTGAGTAATGCTGGCTTTTTCATCGTAGTGATCCACATGTTAATCAGATATCATTCATCGTATAATGAACTTGTACCAACACACATGTCACAAGACAGGAGCGGAAATGAAGGTTTTATTTATCGGTGGAACGGGAACGATCAGTGCCTCCTCCACTATCCTGGCCCATCAAATGGGTATCGATGTCACCTTGTTGAACCGGGGAACCACCCAAATGCGGTCGATTCCTGCTGGCATTAATCAGATTCACGGCGATATCCATGATCCAGGCCATATTCTGTCCATATTGGGTAACAGGAAATTCGACGTCGTTGTCGATTGGATTGCCTATACCCCCCAGGATGTCCAGCGTGACCTGGATATGTTCGCTGGCAAGACTGGACAATATATATTCATCAGTACCGTGGCAGCGTATAAGAAACCACTCAGCCACCTTCCGATCACGGAATCCACCCTGCTGGATAACCCCGTTTGGGACTATGCGAAGCAGAAAATCGCCTGTGAAGAACTGATTATCAAACACTGGCGTAAAACCCATTTCCCCTTCACCATTGTCCGCCCGGCGCATACCTATGACCAAACCCGGCTGCCTCTACATGGACGCTACACCGATATAGACAGGATGCGGTGTGGATTACAGGTCGTGATACCCGGAGACGGCACTTCACTCTGGACACTCACCCACGCTGCTGACTTTGCAAAAGGCTTTGTCGGCTTGTTGGGTAACGAGCGCGCCCTGGGTGAAATCTTTCATATCACATCCGATGAAGTATTGACGTGGAACCAGATTTTCACAATCCTGGCGCATGCGGCCGGGGTTGAACCGAATATCGTTCATATCCCTTCAGAGATCATCGCCGCTTTTGAGAAGAATTGGGGGGATGGACTGTTGGGAGAAAAAACCCATTCCTGCATATTTGATAACAGCAAGATTAAACGGGTGGTCCCTGGCTACCAGGCCACTATTCCGTTTTCCCAGGGAGCACGCGAGATCATCCATTGGTTCGATGATGATCCCTCCAGAAAAGTGATCAACCCCGAATACAACGCACTGATTGACCAATTAATCAAACGTTATCAAGGAATGCTGCCGGATTGATCGGCACCTGAAAACCAAATCAGTACCGGTTTCTTCGCCCCATCTCGCGTTCCATGTCACGTTTCTGGATATCCTGCCGCTTGTCGTAGAGCTTCTTCCCCTTCGCCAGTGCGATCTCCAGTTTAGCCCTTCCATCTTTCAAGTAAATGCTGACAGGGACGATGGTCATTCCCTTTTTCCGAACATCGTCCCACAACTGGCGGATTTCTTTTTTGTGAAGCAATAAACGCCGCATCCGCTTGGGATCATGGTTGAAACGGTTGGCTTCCTCATACGGTGCGATATGGGCGTTGACCAGCCATGCCTGCCGGCCATCCACCTGTACATAGGCTTCGGCCAATGATGCCTGGCCAGCGCGGATCGATTTTATCTCGCTCCCTTTTAATTCCAGCCCTGCCTCAAAGTGCTCAATCAAAAAATATTCAAAACGCGCTTTGCGATTTGTTGCAACGATTTTTACGCCCATTATCCCTTTACCGCCTTTGTATGAATGCCACCAGGGCCAGCAAAATACCAACGATCCCAACCACAACAATGATTAAACCCATCGGAACACCGATATCCACCAGCGTTACCGGTTTCACGTCCTCGAATGTTGGAATCACCACCGGTGGAGCTGGCGTGTAGGTTGGAAGGCGTGTTGGTTCGGTCGTGAAGGCAAACTGGGCTGCCAGGGTAGGATCAATCGTGGGCGTATATTGGGGGGTAGGTGTAGATGGCGGTTGGACGATGGGAACATTCCCACCGATCAAATCCACATATGTACTGTACACCCATCCTTCGCCGCCCTGCACCCCCGGGTATTGGATCAGGACCCAATCGCCTCCTTGCGTGATTCCCTTGGCGGGCATTTCCTGCCCCACCAACAGGACACCGATAACAGGATATACGGTGGAATCTGGCCCGGAACGCACATTGATTTGATCCTGTCCTGCTGCTTTCACCCGGATAAATGGTCCAGGTGGAGTTCCGGTAACCGTCGGTACTGGAGGTGTTGTTTGTTGTGCAGCTGCATTTTGCACCTTAAGCAGGAATAAACTCGTAAATACAAGTAGTATAATAACTTTCAGATTCCTGAGGTTTTTGTTCCTTTGTTGCTTGTTCATAGTCTACGAATTATAACGGAAAAAATGCAAAACAATATCAGCACCAGAATCTATCACGGAAATATAAAAGCAGTCGATCTTGCGAGGGCATTGAAATCGGAATTTCACCGCGGAAATTTCATGGTACAAACCTTCGGTAAGCCCAATAAAATAGTCCTCCAAATCACTACCCAGCGTGCACTTCGCAGCGGAGGGCAGACTGCGCTAACCGTCAACTTGAATGATGTTGATGATGGAGTTATGGTCAGTGTTGACAAACAAAAGTGGCTCGGTGTGGCTGCCAGTATGGGCGTAACGGCAATCTCCACCGTATTGAACCCCCTAAACCTGTTATCACGCCTTGATGACCTCGCCCAGGATATCGAATCATTACAAATTGTCGATAATGTATGGTCGGTGATCGACAACCGCGCCCGTCTCGCCGGCGCTGGCACACAGCTCAGTGAGAAAATCCGGCGCGTGACATGTGAGTTTTGCGGGACAGCAGTGAAAACGGGTGAATCCCATTGCATTGCCTGCGGCGCTCCATTGGGAGAAGTTCAACCAACCACATGCCGATTCTGCGGGTTTGTCACCTCTGCCGCAGACCGCTATCAGTATTGCCCCAATTGTAAAAACCCCCTTGGTTAAACTCCAACCTCGAAAGGATTAGATTGCTGATGATTAAGATCATTTCGGACACCCTCTCATGTATTACTCCTGCGGAAGCTGCTGAAATGGGCATCCCCCTCTTGCCCCAAATTGTCATTTTTGAAGGCGAACAAAGTTACCGTGACGACCATGAGATCACCCATGAACAGTTCCTGGAGAAGTTAAAAGCAGCATCAGTGTTGCCAAAAACATCTGCTCCACCCCCGGCACTTTACCATCCAGTTTACCAGGAGGCAATTGATCAGGACCAGACACTGATCATCATTTTACCATCCGAGAAAATGTCAGGAACCCTACGGGCGGCAACAGTGGCACGGCAGGAATTTCCCCAGGCGGATGTCCGCCTGTTCGACACCCAGGGCATCGGGCCTATCCAGGGCAGTATGACCCGGATCGCGATCGATTGGGCAAAACAGGGTATGTCGGCTGATGAGATTCTTTCAGGTTTGGCATCGTTGCGAGAACGCCAGGTTTCATATTTTGTCGTTGATACACTGGAGTATCTTCACAAGAATGGGCGGATTGGCACCGCCAAAGCACTCATAGGCAGTGTTCTCGAAATCAAGCCAATTCTAGGCATTTCAGAGGGGAGCATTGCACCGGTGGAGAGCCAGCGAACCCAGAAAAAAGCCATCGCAAGGTTGAAGGAATTGGTAATGGATCAATACCCCCGCTCCAGTAACGGACACCTGACCCTGTGCCATGCCAATGCCCTCCCTTTGGCCACCTCTCTGGCCGAGGAATTTGCTGCCTGTTTACAGCTGCCAGCAATCCCCATTTACAATCTACCCCCGGCCATCATGGTGCATGCCGGCCCAGGCGCCGTTTGCGCCCAATTCTTTAAAGAATAGACCAAACTCATTTCCAACAAAGGGAACTGGCATATAGCAAGTTTCCTTTGTTATTCGGAAAACATTTTCGCAAGGAGTCAACCATGATCAAACAGTCGGTGTGTGTACCGATTTTGAAGCCGGAAAGTATATCCAACCAGGAATTTTTCGCACAGGCAGCGCATCTCGGTTTCGCTGCTGTCGAATTCTGGCAGTTCCCCGAGCATATCGATGAAATTTGGTCACTCTGCCAGGCGCATCACCTCGTCATCGCAAGCTTCACCGGACATGAAAGCATTGCGGAAGGGATGAATCGCCGCGAAAACCATCCCCGAATCAAAGATGAACTGATGCGATCACTTGAATTAGCGCATCAGTACCATATTCCAGGTATCATCTGTTTCAGTGGTAACCGCAACCCTGACCAACCCCGCCAGGAAGCGCTCGATAATTGCATTCGCTGCCTTACTGACCTTACTCCCCATGCCGAACAACTGGAGATCAACCTGAACCTGGAACTGCTGAATTCGCTTGTTGATCATCCAGGATATGATTGTGACCACAGTGATTGGGGATTTGAGGTAGTGAAATCGGTCAACAGTTCCAATGTGAAAGTATTGTTTGACATTTACCATATGCAGATCATGGAAGGAAACATAATTACAAACCTGGTAAACAACCTCCAATGGGTCGGCCACATCCATACCGCCGGAGTCCCTGGCAGGTTTGACTTTGATGATCACCAGGAACTTAATTACAAAGGGATTTGCAAAGCGCTGTCCGATCAGGGATACGACCGCTATGTCGGTCACGAATTCCGCCCTCGGAGGAATTACCTGGAATCACTCCAGGTTGCTTTTAACACCTGTGACCAATAACAAACCCTCCATGGTTCAGAGCCATGACAGAGGGAGAAACAAACAAATAAAAACTAAAATTGCTCATACTGCAAGCAAATTATGACTATACGCATTCTTTTTATCAGAAAATAAATCCCATCTCTCAACACCCGCCCAGGTCACAGTTAGACTGTTCATTTACTCAAGAATCGCCAAATTCGGTTAAAATAAAGGTCACCCATTTTTCCAACCAGGACGAAAAGGAGTCACTTATGAATGAATTTCCGCGAACCACGGTGGGCGGCGTATCTGTTTCCCGGTTGATCATCGGCACCAACTGGTTCCTTGGCTATTCGCACACCAGTAAAGCCAAGGACAACTTCATCAAATCGTACCAGGACCGCAAGCGCATCGCCGAGATCATCACCACCTTCTTTCAATATGGCGTAGACACCGTCATGTGCCCTTATTCCCCGCTCATCGCTGATGCCGTCAAAGATGCGCAAGACCGCACCGGACGGAAAGGAATCCTGATCCTCACTCCCCTCTATGATGTTATGCCGAACGGTTCGCCTTTCGAACCTGCTGAAAAGGTTTTTGATGATTGTCAGAAATTGGGTGCGACTTTTTGTTTCCCCCACCAGGCAATGACCGATGTTTTAATTGACCGCCTCCACCGCAATTTCCGTGATCTTGATAAATATACCCGTATGATCCGTGACCGCGGTATGATTCCAGGACTGTCCACTCACATGCCTGAAAGCGTCCAGATCGCCGATGAGTGCGGGGCAGACGTGGAAACCTACATCCAGATTTACAATGCCGCTGGCTTCTTGATGCAGGTTGAAGTGGATTGGATCATGCGTGTCATCCACCAGGCAAAAAAGCCCGTCATCACCATTAAACCCCTTGCCGCCGGTCGACTGATGCCTGTGGTCGGTCTCGGTTATGTGTGGAACACCATCCGTGAACAGGACATGGTTACCATCGGCACAACCACACCCGATGAAGCCCGCGAAGTGATTGAATTGTCGCTTGACTTTATTCATCACCGCCTTCCGGATTACGAATTGCAGGAAACCCGCTCCAAGAGTTCCATTAAATCGGCAAATAAACACTGACCACGAACGATGGAGTTATTCATGAAGTATTTATTGGGAATCGACATATCGACCACCGGCGCCAAGGCATTATTGATGGACACCAATGGGCTGGTCGTGGGCGTGGAGACCACACCGCTTTCGCTTTCCACACCAAAACCGCTCTGGTCTGAACAGGATCCGCAAGACTGGTGGAACGGCATCACCGCCAGTATCCAAAAACTGCTGCAGAGAACCGGTATACCAGGAAAGAACATCGCGGCAATAGGGTTAACCGGGCAAATGCATGGATTAACTTTATTGGATGCCAATGGTGATGTTATCCGGCCTGCCATCCTGTGGAATGATCAACGCACAGGAGTACAGTGTGACCATATTCGCACAGCAGTAGGAAAAGAAAGGTTGATTCATATCACCGGCAATGACGCCCTGACCGGTTTCACTGCTCCCAAGATACTCTGGGTAATGGAATGTGAACCTGAGAACTGGAAACGGGTTGCCCATATCCTCCTACCAAAAGATTATGTGCGCTACAAGCTGACAGGGGAATTCGCCTCGGATCGGGCAGGAGGTTCAGGTACAATCCTGTTTGATCTCAAGACTCGGGATTGGTCACCTGAAATTATGAATTCTTTAGGCATCCCGGCAGAATTATTACCCCGAACTTTTGAGGGCACTCAAATAACCGGTGTGGTATCGCAGCAAAGTGCAGCGTTGACCGGATTGGCTGCGGGCACCCCGGTTGTGGGTGGCGGTGGGGACCAGGCCGCGGGGGCGGTTGGAATGGGCGCTGTGGTACCGGGGGTCGTATCTCTCACCCTGGGTACATCCGGGGTGGTATTCGCAACCACAGATGGTCCGTTCATTGAACCACAGGGGCGGTTGCATGCCTTCTGCCATGCTGTCCCCGGACGCTGGCATCTGATGGGTGTGATGTTGTCCGCAGCCGGGAGCCTCAAATGGTATCGTGACACATTCGCCTCTGATACCTCGTACGATGACCTGCTGGCACCTGTGGACAATATTCCTGCTGGATCCGAAGGATTATACTTCCTTCCATACCTGACCGGTGAACGCACTCCCCATCCTGATCCACTCGCGCGCGGTGGGTTTATCGGGTTTACTCTGCGCCACAGCTTCGCACATTGCACTCGTGCCGTGCTTGAGGGTATCTCGTTTGGATTGAAAGACAGCTTTGAATTGATGAAAGCTTCCGGCCTGCAGAACATCCGCCAGGTTCGGGTATCCGGTGGCGGGTCACGCAGCGCCATCTGGCGCCAGATGCTGGCAGACATTCTCGACGCTGAGTTAGTGACAGTCAATAGCGTCGAAGGCGGTGCGTTTGGCGCAGGTCTACTGGCCGGGATTGGGGTTGGAATTTGGCCTACAGTAGATGAAGCCTGTGGCAACACCATTCAGATCACCGGGCATACCTCCCCTATACCGGAACAGGTAGATGTGTACAAAAACCACTATACCATCTATAATAGTCTCTACCCGACGCTGGCGAATACTTTCAAACAAATCGGATAGGATTGGAATTACCGAACGTATGGCAGTCAACCGAACAAAATTGAACCTCGGCAACCTGAAAACCATCATCATGGAATCAGGCGTCTGGGAACACCTTGATGAATTACGAAAGAGACTCACCTGGGCTGTCATCGGTCTGATAATCACAGTTGTCATTTCATTTGTCTTTGCCCAGCAAATCCTGGAAATCCTTGCACAGCCAGCCGGTGGCCTGGATGCGCTACAAGCCATCCAGGTGACCGAAACCATCTCCGCATTCATGCGAATTTCGCTGATATCAGGAGTCATTCTGGCATTGCCCTGGATTCTCTATCAACTGCTGGCATTCGTGATGCCAGGCCTGGAGGATAACGAGAAACGCTGGATTTACTTCGGGATACCTGCCGTGACAGTCTTGTTCCTTAGCGGAGTTGCCTTCACGTATTACATCATGCTCCCCACAGCCATCCCTGTGCTGTTAACCTTCATGGGAGTTCAAACCGTTCCGCAGGTATCGGATTATGTCAATTTCGTGACCGGCTTGATGTTCTGGGTGGGTGTTGCTTTCCAGACGCCAGTGGTGGCATTTATCCTGGCAAAATTAAAAATTATCCGCTCCACCGACCTGTCCAAACAGTGGCGGTTTGCTATTGTTGGGATCGCCCTTGCGGCAGCGGTAATCACCCCGACGGGAGACCCCATCAATATGGGTTTACTGATGATTCCATTAACCGCTTTATATGGACTTAGCATCTTCCTGACCTGGCTTGCCAGACGCAATGAAGATGAGTAAAATTATCAAGCTTCCGCTGCCTTTCACCATAGCGGATGCGCTTACATAAGTCACCCCTGAATCAATCATTAACAAAGGAGTTAATCACGATGTTACAATTTTTACGAGGTTGGGAATGGATCGTCGTCCTGGTGATCGTCTTGTTGGTTTTCGGTGTTGGCCGCATTGGGAAACTGGGCGGTGAATTGGGAAAGAGCATCCGCTCCTTCCGGGAAGGCCTGAAAGGCGATGACGCCAAAGACAAAACGGAAGAATCAGATTCAGAAGAAAACAAAGAATAAGCCAGAGTCAGATATTTCCCTTGGTGTGTAGTGCTGTCGTTCCCGGACAGCAAGGACGACCAGGAGCATCCTGAAGCATGAAATTATTTAACTTTGGAATACCGGAAGTCATCCTCATTCTGGTGGTGATGATCATATTTCTTGGACCGGAGCAGATTGTCGACCTAGCCGGGAGATTGGGACGCACCATCCGCCGTATTACGCATTCTGAAATCTGGACGAGTATCTGGCAGACATCCAGAGACATTCGCAACATCCCCAAAACACTGGTGGATGAAACTGGTCTCGAAGAATCGATGAAAGACATTCAGGATACCGCCAACACACTAAAACAGGACATCGGCGAAGCACAGAATGAGATCAAAAGTGCCCAGACCATTCATCCGGAACCCGAACTGGATGGCGCTAAGGCGGCTTTGAGGGATGCCGGTTATATCCAGAAACCTGAACAGGATGCAACCCTGCCACCTCAGCCGGCCTCCCCTCCAACCACGCCGAAGGAAGTACCAACCCTGGTGAAGAAAAAAGAAAAATCCTGATTGTGACCTGAGAAGATTAAAAAAAACCAGTGATTCCACTGGTTTTTTGTTGGTTGGCCAGGCCTGTTACTCCACATCAACGGAGCCGTAACGCCCAAGGCAGATGTCCACGCTTTCCACAGCGTGCCGGAGGTGAGGTATCACAATACTTCCTCCCACGACCAGGGCAACATTGAAAGCATCAAACAATTCTTCCTCTGTCCATCCTGCACCCAGGCATTGCTGGATATGGTAATCGATACAATCATTACAGCGCAGCACCATCGACGCAACCAGGCCCAGTAGCTCCTTGGTCTTCCCATCCAGAGCACCGTCTGAATAAGCCGCCGTATCAAGGTTAAAAAACCGTTTAACTCCCCGATGATCGGTCTCCATAATCCGATCATTCATGCGGCGCCTGTAGTTTGAAAATTGCTCCAACCGGTTCATAATCACTCCTCTTCGGGTAAAATGGTTTCCATGGAACCAAGTTTAACCAGAATCTATCCATCCCGCCAGTCGTAGTCTGTTCGGGAGAAACTTTGAGGCCCAAACAATGAAGCACATTGCCCGTTCCACCCTCCTGATTGCTTTTTTCTTCGCCATTGATAAAGTGCTGGGATTTGCCCGGCAGCTGTTGGTATCAAGGGAGTTTAAACTCACTTACCAGATGGATGTTTTCAATGCCGCAAATAACATCCCCGACCTGCTATCCGCGTTGATATCAGGTGGTGCGCTCGCAGTTGCCATCATTCCGATACTGGCTGGCTACTTGGAAACCAGGGGAAATAAAGAAACCTGGCGAGTGTTTTCCCAGGTGCTTAACTTCGCATTTCTTGTCACCGGGTTACTGGCCTTTGTTACCTACTTCCTCGCGCCGTGGTTGATCTCAAACGTTATCGTACCGGGATTTCCGGCAGAACAAAAACAACTCGCTGTCGAATTGATGCGCATGAATCTGCTCGCGGTAATGGTGTTCTCACTCAGCGGCCTGGTAATGGCTGCCCTACAAGCCCATCAACATTTTCTGCTTCCGGCGATAGCCCCGGCTGCCTACGACCTGGGGCAAATATTTGGCGTCATTTTCCTGGCACCAGCCGAAGGATACCGGATAGCAGGAATTTCACTCCCTACGCTTGGGTTGGGTATCCATGGGTTGGTGTATGGGGTGATAATCGGATCGGTGCTGCATCTGCTTGTGCAGATTCCTGGATTGATCAAATATCAGTTCCGATGGGAGGCAAAATTGCAGTTGAATTCACCCGTTATGCGGCAGGTAATGGAATTGCTCGGTCCCCGGGTGCTGACAATGCTCTTTATCCAGGCATTCTTCATCGTCCGTGATGCGATCGCCTCCGGTATGGGTGAAGGTTCAGTGACCGCTTTGAACCTGGGTTGGTTCATCATGCAGGTACCTGAAACATTGCTGGGGACTGCTGTCGCCATTGCGATTCTACCCTCCCTCTCGGGAGAGTACGCCCTCGGAAAATTCAAGGAATTTACCCGGAAGATCAACCTCTCCCTGAAAACATTGCTGATCCTGACCATTCCGGCAGCCGTTTTCCTGGCAATCGGCCTCTTTCCGTTGGCAAAGCTTGCCTTCGGCTTTGATGATGCCGGTACACAACAGGTAGTAGTCGCCGCCCAGGTCTACCTCGCTGGTATGATGGGCCATTCATTACTGGAGGTCGCATCGCGTTCTTTTTACGCCAAGAGAAATGCCCGAATTCCGCTGATCGCCGCAGCGCTCAATGCCATAGCCTACTTCATCCTGGCACAGGTCTTATCGCGCTGGATTGGTTTTGCCGGTATAGCCTGGGCGAACACGATCGTGTTCACAGTAGAATCGTTGCTGCTGTTGGTGATCCTTAATCGGCAACACCCAGGGGTACTGGATCTTATGACGGGGCTGCCGCGCCTTCTCCTTTCCACCGTCACAATGGCTGTTCTGTTGGGTTTGGCAGTTCAATACCTGACATTCCTGCCCGTCTGGCTCATGGCAACAATCGGTATGGGGGGAGCCATGGCTGTGGTGATTGTGATCATGCGTAATCAATTAAAACCGATGTTATCTCTCACCTGATCCTACCTGTGATCACGAGGCATCCGCGTTGATTGTTGTATAATGATGGTGATCCAATCACCATACTGAAACCAAAGGGAAGGAACCTATGGAGAACCGAACGATGGTAACCTTTGAAGCCAATCCGAATGACAACAATTCTGGCTATCTTCGGATTGCACCAGACTGCACTCTTGATCAACTATACCAATATTCACAATGCCCACCCATGCTACACAACACGCTTCACAAAATGGTGTCCTGGCATACCCGGAACGAAACTTCGATAGAAAAAGCGCTTCGCTCCCTGCACCGCTTCCCCCAATTCCAGGCATGCCTGATGGTGTTGGAAATGACCGAAACCGAAGAAGGTTATCTTCTGGCCATAGGAGCAGAGAATATCCGTCTCGGCTATTCTGAAATCCGCGCCACACCGGCAGATGAACCGATCGTAGCAGCCTACATATCGATCAGTATAGAGGACGGGCACATTGCCCGGTGTCGGGCTGCGGTAACAGGTGCACACACAAAGTCACCCTACCTGCTCGAAGGTACCGAGAATTTAACCGGAAAAAAAATGGATGGCGAAACCCGGGATCGACTATTGAGCATGGTTGACCAGGAACTTGCCCCGGAAGCCGATTACCAGGGCTCCGTAGAATACCGCCGTGCCATGGTGCAGGTTGCAGTCAAACGGGCTTACCAGCAATGCGTGGAGGGAAATTAAGATGCAACAGAAACGACATCAAGTTAACGTGGTACTGAATGGTCTGGCCACCACATTGCAGGTGGAACCAAAAGAGAAGTTGCTGGAGACGTTACGAGGCATGAACCTGGTCAGCGTGAAAGACGGCTGCCACCAGGGAGATTGCGGCATGTGCACCATCCTGCTGGATGGAAAACCCATTCGTTCATGCCTGTTGTTGACAAAAGAGATGGAAGGCCGCCGCATCACCACTGTTGAAGGCCTGGCTACTGATGGTCAATCTCATCCCCTGCAGGTTGCATTCATGGAAACCGGTGGTATTCAATGCGGTTATTGCACACCGGCCCACATTCTCACAGCAAAAGCATTGTTGGATCAGAATCCGAATCCCACCGAAGACGAAATCCGCGAAGCGATGTCAGGAGTGTTGTGCCGCTGCACCGGCTTTGTGCGCATCATCGAAGCAGTACAACGGGCCGCGGCGGTGCTTCGTGGTGAAGAGGTCCCGCCCATTGAACCAATTCGGCTGGACCTTCCCCCGGACATGGATTCAATCCGCTTACCGGAGAAGTTTTACCGTACAGAACCGAACCTGGGCCCGTTGCCTCCGCTCGTTTTCACACCAACTTCCATGGAACCCACCACGCACATTGGACAACCGCAGCAAAAAGTGGATGCAAAGAAACTCGCCCACGGTCGACCCGCTTATACGGACGATATCAAGCTAGATGGCATGCTCTACGCTGAACTGCTGACCAGCCCCCATGCCCATGCCCGGATCAGGAACATTGATGCCAGCAAAGCGCGCGCACTCCCTGGCGTACATGCAGTTCTCACCCATCTTGATCTGCCGCGCATCAAATATGCCTCTGGTGGACAAAGCTATCCACAACCGCTTCCTTATGACCAGGTAAGTCTCGATGACAAAGTGCGCCATGTCGGCGACCGGGTTGCCGTGGTCGCCGCGGAGACACCAGAACTTGCCCGTAAAGCCGCACGCATGATCGAAGTGGAATACGAGGTTCTGAAACCGGTGCTTTCACTGGAAGAAGCCATGCTCGACGGATGCCCTGTGATCCATGATGAACCGGACACCGAGGGCATTTATGATCCCAGCCGCAATATCGTTCACCACATCGAAGCGGAGGTTGGTGATCCTGATGGCGCTTTCGCATCGGCTGACCATGTCTTTGAAGGCACGTATTACACCCCGAAACAACATCACGCCCAGACCGAACCGCACGCCTGCATTACCTGGTGGGATGAAGACGAGCGGCTGGTGGTACGCACATCCACCCAGGTGCCATTCCATGTGCGCCGGATTATTGCGCCTTTGATCGGTTTACCGGTGAAGCGTATTCGCGTCATTAAACCCCGCATCGGCGGTGGGTTTGGCGGAAAACAGGAAATCCTGTTGGAAGACTTGTGCGCCCACCTGACCATTGCCACCGGCCGACCGGTGCGCCTGTTCTATGACCGCCGCCAGGAATTCAGCAGCGGCCGTACACGCCACCCACACAAAATCCATTACAAAATCGGAATCAAAAGCAACAAAGTGGTTGCCGCAGAACTTCGACTGATCGGCGATACAGGCGCGTATGGTTCTCACGGCCTGACAGTACAAATGGTCGGTGGTTTCAAAGGCCTTACACTGTATAATCCCCCCAATAGCCGTTTCATTTGCGACGTGGTGTACACCAACACCGCCCCTGCCGGGGCCTTCCGCGGGTATGGATCCATGCAGGAACAATTCGGGGTCGAAGTCCTGATGGAAGAAATCGCAGATAAGCTGGGGTTGGAGCCGGTTGCGTTCAAACTGGACAATGTCCTGAAAGTCGGCGAACCAATGCATATGGCAAAAAAACTGGGTGAAGGCCGCGAAGGATATGATCAGGCGATGAACACTTCCGCCCATAATGAAGCACTCGCCATCGGTACACAGGCAACTGATTTTTATAACAAGCGCAAGCTGTACAGCCAGCAATCTCCGAATTTGGTGGTGAAAAAGGGGATCGGATTCGCGATCATGTTCCACGGCTCAGGCGTGGCAGGTCTCGACATGGCTTCCGCATTGATGAAAATGAATGATGACGGTTCGTTCAACCTGATGGTCGGTGCCACCGACATCGGTACCGGTTCCGATACGATCCTTGCCCAAATTGCGGCGGAAGTCCTCGATATTCCGGTGGAAGATATCATTGTGTACTCTTCCGATACCGATTTCACCCCATTCGACAAAGGCGCTTACGCAAGTTCAACCACCTATATCAGCGGAGGGGCTGTGCGAAAAACCGCAGAAAAGATAAAGAAGCAAATCCTCCAACATGCGGCCACCATGTTGGGACTCGACAACACCGATGGTTTAATGTTAATTGATCGCAAAGTGATCGCACCGAACGGCATCCATCTTACCTTGCAGGATATTGGCTTGTCCAGCCTGCACCAGTTAAACCAGCATCAGATCATCGCTTCTGACTCGAATATGAGCCTGGAAAGCCCGCCACCGACTGCCGCGCAATTCGCCGAGGTTTCTGTGGATACCGAAACAGGCGAGATCAGGGTTGACAGGCTCCTGATGGTGGTGGATTGCGGAAGAGTGATGAATCCTATCACTGCCGCTGGCCAGATTGAAGGCGGTATGGCCCAGGCGCTGGGGTTTGCCCACAGCGAAGAAACCTACTTTGATGAAGCCGGCCGCATGATCAATGACCGCCTGGGGAAATATCATGTCTATAAGGCCAACGAACTCCCCGATATGGATGTCATTTTTGTGCAGACAGATGAGCCCAGCGGACCATACGGGGCGAAATCGATTTCAGAAATTGCCATTGATGGGGTTGCACCTGCCCTGGTCAGTGCCGTGCATAACGCCACCGGTGTTTGGATCCGCCACCTCCCATTAACGCCTGAACGGGTCTGGCGCGCAATCCATCATTCAGAACAATAATTGGATTCCGACCGGATACATCAATTACCACCTTGAAACGAGCATTCAGGAATGAATGCTCGTTTTCTTTGCATTACGTCAACATAGAAACAATTAATTAACTATTCTAGCAATTAGTGTTTGATATTTTCGATAGTATATTAAATTTTCTTGACTTAATCTGGCAATTAAGTTAAATTATATAATAGTACTGGAAACCTAACAGGAGAAAACGAAAATGTCTCAAACGATCACGAAAACCTATGATGTCAAAAACTTTACCCGCCTTCATATCGGCGGACCCGGGGAGGTGTATCTGTCGCAAGGTGATGAAGAAAGCCTGACGATTGAAGCGCCAGAGACCATATTTGAATCGTTGGAAGTCGACAATGCCAACGATGAGTTGTCAATCCGGCTGCGTATGACCAACCTGTTCCAATGGCTCTTCGGTGGTGGTTGGCTCTCACCCAGGGATGAAATTACCTACCGTGTCACAGCCAGGGATCTCACCAAGGTGACTTTTGGCGGTGCGTTACGCGTTGATATGTCACCATTCCAACTCAGTGCGTTGCACCTGTCCAATTCGGGCTCGGTTAAAGCGTCGATTGCCCGTCTGGATGTGAATGAAACACTGGAAATTTCCAACAGCGGGTCGGTGCATGCCCGTTTTTCGGATGTCTCTGCCAAATCCTTGGTGATGTCTACCAGTGGATCTGGCCACGTGGAATTCGGCAGCCTCAACGCAGATTCCATCGAGGCAGGAGCCAGCGGATCGATGAAGTTCATTGCAGAAAACGGTAAAGTTGGCGAGCAATCCGTCCGCATCAGCGGCTCAGGTTCTTATCAAGCCCCCCAATTACAATCATCGAAAACGAGGATTCATGTCAGTGGTTCCGGCAATGCGAAGGTATGGGTTGATGATGAGCTTGAGGTTCGCATCAGTGGCTCTGGTTCTGTCAAATACACCGGCGCTGCCGCTGTCACCCAACGCATCTCAGGCTCCGGCAGTATCAAGAAACTGGTTCCGAATGAGGCTTAGGCATGCTCTGGCAAAAATTTGCCAGGGATAAAAAAAGGGATGGTGCCTCCCGGCACCATCCCTTTTCAATTCCAACGATGCGACGAACTACATCACATCCTCGAAAGATTTGCCCTCTTCCATCACTGCGGCAACTTTCACCATCCAGTCGCTGATGACAATATTTTGGGGGCATTTCGGTTCGCACGCATCACAATCGATGCAGGCAGAAGCTTTTACCGCATCATCAACATGGCCATACCACTGACGGGTGCTTTCAAGGCTATCATACATTCGGGCTTCATTGTACATGCCGAATAATTCCGGAATTTTGATGTCAACGGTACAGGGAAGACAATACTGGCAATTGGTGCAGGGAATCGGCGATAGTCGTTTATACTCAACCCTTACATCGGATATCAGTTCTTTTTCCGCCTGCGTCAGCTGTCCAACAACCGCTTGTTTTGCGCTTTCAACGTTTTGTTGAACCTGTTCCAGAGTGCTCATGCCGCTCAGGATAACACTGACTTCGGGCTGATCCCAAACCCATTGCAGGGCCCAATCCACTGGGCTTCGTTTGGTTTCAGATTGATCCCATAGGGCAGCAACTGGTTGGGGCGGATTGGCGAGGCGGCCACCCAGCAGCGGCTCCATCACAACAATGGATACCCCCCGCTCACCGGCCAGATGAACACCTTTTGCGCCTGCCTGGTTCTCGATATCCATGTAGTTGTATTGCACTTGTGCAAATGACCAGTCATAGCTTGTTAGAATTTCCTCAAACACCGGATACTCATCATGGAATGAGAACCCCAACTGCCGGATCTTCCCCGCTGCCATTACTTTTTCAGCCCATTGAATCGCGGCGTTATCTTTCATCGTCTGCCAATGGTCTTTGTTAAGGGCATGCAGCAGGTAATAATCAATATAGTCCATCTGCAATTTTTCCAGCTGCTCATTCAGCAATCGGTCCAGATCATCCGGTGACTTCACCAACCAGCTGGGCAACTTTGTGGCAATATGTACATTTTCCCGGCCTCCCACCTGCTGGAAGAAACGCCCAACTAGTCGTTCGCTTTCTCCCCGGTGATAAGGATAGGCGGTATCAAAGTAATTCACACCGGCATCCATTGCATATTTAAGCATCGCAAATGATTTTTCTTCATCAATATTGGCGCTGTCACCGCCAATGGTTGGGAAACGCATACATCCAAAACCCAACACAGAAACCAGATCATTGGTTTTCCCAAAATTTCGATATTTCATGACAATAGTCTCCTTCATAACCCGATGATGGTTAAAAGTTTACCACGAAAGCCAGTTCGCATTCGCAATATTGAATATATATACAACATCGAGAATTCATCGGACGGCCATGGTTTGAAAAGACAGAGAACCATGTTAAAATCGTTGAGAAGTTACTGGAGGAATCACATGCAGCCAATTGAGCAATTTTTTAAACCAAAAGGGGTTGCCGTCATCGGCGCATCAGCCAGCCCGGACAAACTCAGCTATGGTATACTTGCAAATTTGTTGAAGTACGGATACCAAGGTGAAGTGTATCCCGTCAATCCCAAAACGAATCAGATACTGGGAAAGGCATGCTATCCTTCCATCCTGGATGTGCCTGACCCTGTTGAATTGGCTGTTATTGTATTACCGGCCCGGTTGATCCCACAGACGATCAATGATTGCGGAGTTCGCGGTATCCGTGCAGTAATTGTCATTTCAGGCGGGTTCAAAGAGGTGGGTGAACAGGGAAGCGTTCTTGAACAGGAGGTACTGCGCAATGCCAGGCAGCATGGCATTCGATTGGTCGGCCCAAATTGTGTGGGCATCGTTGATCTATATTCTGGCTTGAACACCACCTTCATCAACGGATTACCACCCAAAGGCAACATCGCATTTGTTTCCCAATCTGGTGCGGTTTGCGGTGGAGCGGTGGACTACTTGCTGGACAAAGGCATGGGCTTTTCTCACTTCATCAGTCTAGGTAATGAGGTCGATGTCACTGAAACAGACATGATCAAATACCTCGCATCGGATGAAAATGCGAAAGTGATTGCTGTCTACGCGGAATCGATTCAAAACGGCTCCCGCTTCATTGAAGTTTGCAAGGAGGTAACTCGCAAAAAACCAGTGGTTTTAATCAAATCCGGGCGGACTGAAGCCGGTGCCAGGGCGGTATCTTCGCACACCGGCTCACTGGCTGGCTCTGGCGCTGCGTACCAGGCAGCCTTCCGGCAAAGCGGTGTTGTGGTCGCCGAAACGCTTGAAGATCTATATGCAATTGCTTCTGGATTCGAGATGTTACAACTGCCCAAAGGCAACAGGGTGGTCATTGTCACCAATGCCGGCGGACCGGCAGCCCTCGCTTCGGACGCCCTCGACCTGCAGCAAATGTGCCTGGCCGAAATGAGCGAGAGAACCAAAAGTGCCATCCGTGCCCATGTTAATCCTGCCGCTCAGGTTGACAATCCGATCGATATGCTGGGCGGGGCAATGCCCGATGAATACCGCATCGCTCTTGACCATGCCATGGCGGATCCGCAGGTGGATGCTGCCATTGCGATCCTGGTACCCACCGCCCTTGTGCCAGCGGCCGAGGTGGCACTTGTGATCGGCGAAATGGCACACCGTTCTGCCAAACCCATCGTGGCCTGCATGATGGGACATGCCAGCCTGCTGGAAGCAAATCGGGTGCTCCAAAAGTACCACGTTCCCACATTCGCCTTTCCCGAGCAATGCGCCATTGTTCTGGGAAAAATGGCAGCTTATCACCGATATCGTCAATCCAGACAGGATTCCAGCAAGCCCTTCCTGGCCGTTGCTCCGCAGGCAACCTCATTGCTGGCATTAGCTGATTCTGCTGTATTGGGAGAAACCCAAACCAGGCCGTTATTGGCGGCTTATGGTATTCCTCTGGTACCTGCTGAAACTGCCTCCTCACAGGATGAAGCCGCCCATAAAGCAGCCGTAGTTGGTTTCCCTGTTGTCATGAAAATCATTTCACCCGATATCCTTCACAAATCCGACAGCGGTGGTATCCGCCTGGGAATTCACAACGAACAGGAAGCCTGGAATAGCTACCAGCAGATCATGGATTCGGTACGGGAGCATCACCCTGCAGCCCGTCTGTATGGTGTTTTGGTCGAACCCATGGCGCCAGCCGGTATCGAGGTAATTGTTGGCATGAAACGCGACCCGAATTTCGGGCCGTTGCTGATGTTTGGGCTCGGCGGGATTTACGTGGAATTGTTCAAAGACATTGCTTTTCGGGTTGCACCAATCTCCCTGGTTGAAGCAGAAAAGATGATCATGGAAACTGCTGCCGGGACATTGCTCCAGGGAACTCGAGGCGCACAGCCTTCTGACCTCCATGCCGTGGCGGAGGTAATTCAGAAAATAGGTGACCTGGCAATTAACCATCCCGGTGTGGCTGAGATCGAGATCAATCCCCTATTGGCCTTGCCCCACGGGGTATTGGCACTGGATGCCCGTGCGATCCTGGAAAAGAGTGCAAACCAATGATCTATCACATCGCTTTGCGGCAGGATTGGGAGGATGCCACGGAGACAGGTATCTATGTTTGCGCCAGCCTCGAATCGCAGGGCTTCATCCATTGCTCCACAGCAGACCAGGTCGCTCGTGTGGCAAACAACATCTTCAAAGAGACTACCGGTTTGAAAATGCTGCAAATCACGGAAGAAACACTGGAATTCCCGTTAAGGTATGAACAAGGAGAAGACCTGCCCGAGTTGTTTCCCCACGTTTATGGACCAATCAACCTGGAAGCGGTCACCCAGGTGATTGACTTTGATCCAGATGATAATGGTTTGTATATCTTTCCAGAAGAATTTGCGCACCCAAAATTCTGGCAGGAAACATCTCTTAAATACCTTACCCTGGAACAATGGGAATCGCTCTGCGATGGGTGCGCCCGTTGTTGCCTGTATAAGATCCAGGACATAGACACAGATGAATTGTTCTACACCAATGTCGCCTGCCGCTTCCTAGAGGCCGAAACCTGCCGCTGCACGGATTACATCCACCGCCACGATATCATGCCCACCTGTATCATCCTGACCCCCCGCAACCTCGCGGAAATCGACTGGATGCCTGAAACATGTGCCTACCGTCTGTTGAATGAAGGAAAACCACTTCGCTGGTGGCACCCACTGAACTCCCATGGTCCGGATTCAGTCCGGGCTGCTGGGATTTCCATCTGCGGTAAATACCTGCCTGAAGAACAAGCCGATATGGACCACCTTGAAAATTATATCGTTGAGGATTTACAATAACCAAGCCCACCTGCTGGTCAACGGCGAGTGGAAAATAAACAAAAAGGAATGAACCATGCAATATAAGAAACAACCCCCAATGACAATCGATACGGCAAAAACCTATGTCGTAAACATGGAAACCAACAAGGGCACGATCAAAATCGAGCTCTACCCCCAACATGCCCCAATTACTGTCAACAGTTTCGTCTTTCTGGCTAATGAAGGCTTTTACAATGGCGTGACCTTTCACCGTGTAATATCCAACTTTGTGATCCAGGGCGGTGATCCGACAGGCACCGGCCGCGGCGGTCCGGGCTATGAATTCGTTGATGAGACCAAAGGTAATCCGCTGAAGCATGAAACGGGTGTCCTTTCTATGGCAAATGCAGGTCCAAATACGAATGGCTCTCAGTTTTTCATCACCCATAGCCCTCAGCCTCACCTGGATGGCAAACACACTGTCTTTGGTAAAGTTGTGGAGGGAATGGATGTGGTAAACGCCATTCGCCAGGGTGATCGCATGGTGAAAGTCAGCGCAGCTGTCAAACAAACCGAGGTAGAATGAACCGGCTTTTAAAATACACGGCTGCCATTCTTCTCTTTGCCCTGCTGTTGGCCTCCTGTGCGGCGGGAACGAAAACCACCCAGTCACCTGAGGAAGTGTACACCCAGGCAGCGGGAACGGTTCAGGCTCAATTAACCAACATGGCCACCAATTCGGGTACATCCACACCCACACGGACACCTACAAACCGCGAGACGGAACAACCGCGCAACACCGAGACCAAGCCTGCCCTTACCAATACACCACAGACCCAGGTCACAACCCAATCAAGTTGCACCAATATTGCGACTTTCGTTGATGACATCACCTACCCCGATAATGCAATGGTTTCTGCCGGCGAAACCTTCACCAAAACCTGGAAAATGATGAATACGGGCACCTGTACATGGACCTCCAATTACCAGATCATCCTTGTCAGCTCTGATGGCTTGTCTGCACCAGAAGAGACCCCACTCACCACCGGAATCGAGGTGCCTGCCGGGGCACAAATCAATATCAGCGTAACATTGCAAGCGCCACAAACAGAGGGTACGTACACTGCCTATTTCAAATTCCGTTCACCACAAGGAATTGTCTTCGGCATCAATGCCAATGCGGCCTCCTCCTTCTATGTAAAGGTCGATGTAGGCAAACTTGCACCAACAGCAACCCCGCAGCCGCAACCCAGTCATACACCCATCCCATCAGCCACCCCGGAACCAACCGAGACATAAGGCGGCGGGTGAACCTCAACAGATAAAGTGAACAGCTGGTTGAATCGTTTTCATTCAAACCAGCTGTTCACTTCCTTAAGGCATAGAACAAAGCCTGATCCGCATGTAGAATTGTCGTATCCAAAACCGGAACCTCAAAATCACCTGGCCCCAGCAACAGGGGTATTTCTGTGCATCCCAGGATCAAACCTTCCGCCCCGCTGGCAATCAGATCAGCCGCAATATTAAGATAACCCTGTTTGGATTCGGGGTTGACTACCCCTGCAATTAATTCATTAAAGATCACATCGTTAATGCATACGCATTCCCTTTCTCCGGGAACCAGCACTGTAACCCCATACTTCGCCAATGATTCCTGATAGAAACCATCCGTCATGGTGTACATCGTACCCAACAAGCCGGCAGTATGGATACCTCTTTCGGCGCATTCCTTGCCAATCACATCCAGCAAGCTCAGAACCGGAATCTGGACTTTTGCCTGAACACTATCGACGACTTTGTGCATCGTATTGGTGGCAATGATGATAAAATCTGACCCACCCTGTTCCAATGTTTGCGCAGCATTGCCCAACATCTCCGCGATCACTGCCCACTGCCCGGTTTCCATGTATGGAATCATTTCTCCAAAGCAAACACTGAATATGAGTATTTCCGGGTACCTGTGATTGCCATAGGTCTCAATATATCGGTGTACGATCCGGTTGTAGTACGTTATAGTCGATTCCGGACTCATCCCACCCAAAATTCCAATCCGCCTCATTCCGATTCCTCCACTACTATAGACATAGTTCCATACACACTGGAGCAAGTGCAATTTTGTGATTTCATGGCATAATACTTAAATGATGAGTCAGAATCATGCTTCCGGAAATTTCAAAACACATCACCACTGGCCAGTTCAATTAATTATACTGGTGATCCTGGCCATGTCATTGTTCGGTTGTTCAATCATACAACCGAACCGGGCGTTTATTGATCTGAACCTACCAAAATCAGAAATGAACCAGGCTGCGTTTTTTGATTCATCTACAACGATCGAAAGATCAAGGCCTATATCGATTGATTATGGTGCTATCGCTGAAATCGCCCAGCCTGATGCAGAAGGTGAGCGCCGGTTGATCCTGAATGTATTCCCGGGCCGGGCGATGTCTGTTCTTTTTCAGGCCCCCGTATTCCACCATCCCAATGCCTATACCCAGGTTGGAATAATCGATCATGAACCATTGAGTGAAGTTATCCTGTCGGTCAACGGCAGCAGCATTGCCATGAATATACGCAGCGAAAAAGGGACATTCTACATCCGTAACAATGGAGAGTACCACACTGTTTATCAAACCGATGAAGAACTACCGGCCGCACGTATAGTCGAACATGAAGTGCTGATCTCCACGGATGCTGGCGAAACACCCCTGGCTTCGGGACCTCAAATTGATGTGATGGTCATTTACTCAACCGCAGCGAAAAATGCTGGTGGTGGAAGTGTTAACCTTCTGAACCTCGTATACCTGGCGGCCGCAGAAGTCAACCAGGGGTTTCTCAACTCAAATATCAATGCATATATATCAATCGTCCATACCCAGGAAGTCAGTACAGAGCCGACGTCGTATCCCTCAGGTTTGTATTGCATCACAGAAATGGCAGATGGCTGCCTTGATACAATCCACGCCACCAGGGATCAACATTACGCTGACATTGTGCTGTACATAGTGGACAACAACACCTACTGCGGGTTGTCGTGGATGATCACCAACTTTACAGAATATTCACCGTCGCATGCCTTTGCCCTGGTGAATTGGCGCTGCGCTGCCAGCCGATATGCCATGGCCCGTGAGATCGGGCACATCCTTGGCGCCCAGACTGACCGGGAATCGGCAGGCTACGATCAAGGCGCTTTCCCGTATGCATACGGATACCAGGCACCCAACGGAGCTTTTCGCACCATTATGGCATCGGAATGCGCATCTGGGACCTGTTCAAGGATTAATTATTGGTCCAATCCTGACATTCGGATCAATGACATCCCCCTGGGGGTCAACTACCTGTTACCGAATGCGGCAGACAACCGGCGGGCGATTAATACGACTGCGCAATGGGTCAGTGATTTTCGCATTCCCCCCTCACCGCCTGACCAGGTCACCATCCTGACGCCAGAAAATGGCAGCGTCCATTCTGTCCCGCCGGTGGTATATGCCTGGCTGCCAGAGCCTGACGCCAGCGATTACCAAATGCTGATCAAACAGCGCGATACCAACGCCATCCTGGCAGATTTTATATTGAATGCGGAAGCCCACTGTACGGATGTTTTGTGTTCGTATTCACCCGACATCACCATGCCGCCAGATGATTATAAATGGCATGTAGCCGGGATCAATTCCATCGGCATCGGCAGTTTCAGTGCCTACAATAACTTTTACCTCCAACTGCAGCCACCCGTTTTAACCCTGCCAGCCAACCAGGCCATTGTATATGACCATACGCCTCTACTCGGTTGGAATCGGCTAACCAACTCACCAACGTACCTTGTACAGCTATTGACAGAAGCCGGGACAATCGTGTTCTCGACAGAAGTGACAGATGCGGTCAACTGTCAGGACCCACAATGCAGTTACACTCCCCTGGAAAATTTGCCTGATGGCGATTACAAATGGCATGTAAGGGGCAAGAAAACAGTGTATGGATTGTGGAGCCCATACGCACGCTTCAGCATTCAAACCCTTCCTCCCCCGCAACTCTCCTCCCCCGAGCACCAACAAATCGTATACACCCCTTCTCCTCTGTTTTCCTTCCTGCCTGTTCCAGATGCTGAAAACTACGAACTGGAGTTGTCCGACCTTGACCGCGGCACAACCACATTCCAGGAAATCCTGCCAGAGGTTCATTGTTCAGACACATCCTGTTCCTACCGGTTCCCAACCCCCCTGGAATACGGCCAGTACTCCTGGAAAGTCCGAGGGTTTGCCGATGAAGCTCCTGGAATATGGAGTCCAAGCAATGCCTTCACTCTGAATCGTCTTCCGGCACCTGATTTGGCATCGCCTGCTGACCAGACAGATCACATCAATGAACAACCGGTTTTTTTCTGGTATCCGATTGCTCCCGCGGAAACTGCATCCTATGAAATCCAGATCAGGAATAATACAACAAACGCTGTCGTTTTCTCCGATAGGTTGCTAGCATCAGCCTGCCTCCCTGACACATGCCGTTTCACGTTGCCTGATATTCTGCCGGATGGTGACTACAAGTGGCATGTTCGCGCCTGGAGTACGGAAGATTATGGCATTTGGAGTGTCTATTGGCGCTTTTCCGTGACAACACCACCACCTGCCCCCAGGCTGCGATCTCCCGGTAACAATGCAACCATATATGGCGCTCGCCCGACGTTCAAATGGTTCCCGCTGGAAAATGTTACCAGTTATCGGCTTCAGTTAAACGCGGCTGGTGGTTCTGCGATTGGATCGTGGCAAATTGGCCTCGCATCGTGCCAGGATACCCTGTATTGCGAATTTCGGATTCCCCATCCATTGCCGGGTTTTGGTACCTATACATGGAATGTTAGGGCAATCCGAAACGGAACAGAAGGCGATTGGTCGACAACGTATACTTACACCTACCAACAGTTAGCCAGGACGACACTTATTTCACCTGCAAACCAGGCTGTATTCACCAGCGATACGCTTGCGTTTGCGTGGAACACAGTCGCCGGCCCTACGTATTACCAGTTCCAAATCCGTGATTTGGATGACAATATCATCGTGTTTGAGCTTGTGCCAGCGGCAGCCTGTACCGGCACATGTATTTATCAACCCTCAATTGCTCTCCCGGATGGTGATTACAAATGGCATGCCCGTGCCAAAAACGGCATCAATTACGCACCCTGGACTCCATATTGGGAATTCACTGTAGATGCACACACCACACTATCCTTCGATTTTGATGGCGCCGCGCCAGGTTGGGAGGACCCTGCTGACCGATGGACCTTCTTCAATGATGTATATTATCGGGGCAGTCCGGGTTCACAGCCTTTCTTTTCCGCCATCACCTATCTTGACCAATCTTTTACCGACGCGGTCTTGCGAACGCAGCTCAGATCTGTGGGGGTCAATGGCCCGGACGGTTTCTCCTTTGTGCTAAGGGCCACATTTTCAAGCAGTGGGGCCATCATCCGGGGTTACACGATTGATGTGGAAGGAACCACATCCGGGGTTAATATTTCTGGCTGGCGGGTGTCTACTTCTTCCTCGGTTAATACACCCTCCATCGATCTCCCGCTGGCTGTCACGATTCCAGGCATTGACCTTTCCGTTTTCCATGTCTATGAATTAAGGTTGTTGAATAATCAGGCTACGCTTTTCATCGACGGGGATGCAGTGTATGACATGCAAATTGATCCTTTGTATGACTCTGGTATGCTCGGTTTTGATGTGATCTCGACCCACACCACCGGTCATTCAGTGGACATCAATTGGGTTGAAATCGAATATCAATAAATCATTGGTTTCATCCGATGTGATTCTTACACTGTCGGGGTACAATAGTAGTAGAAAGGAATCTGATTGAAGCCATGACCCCCGCATCCAATTTGATCGTCCACGTGAATGAGAACAACTTCCAGTACGAAGTGATATCCTTCTCGCAAAACACCCCGGTAGTGGTAGATTTTTGGGCACCATGGAGCCGGAATTGCCGCGTGATGTCTCCCATGTTGGAACGCCTGGTGCATGAAGCCCAGGGCAGCTTCCGCCTGGCCAAGGTTAATGTTGACGAAAATCCCAATCTTTCCTTGTTTTACAATGTCCGCTCAGTACCCACCATCAAAGCGATCAGTTTTGGCAACGTAATTTATGAGTATGTTGGCATTATCCCGGAAGCAAAAATCCGTGAAATGATTGTGAAACTCAGCGACCTGAATACGGAAAATCTGGTATTGGAACGAGCAAACAACCAGTTATGGGATGGTGAGTGGGTTGCTGCTGAATCAAGTTTTCGTGAATTTTTAAAGAACGATCCCAACCAGCCAACAGCCTTATTAGGTTTAGCAAAAAGCCTGATTGCCCAAAACAAGGTGGAACCTGCTGGCAGGATTTTAGATCATTTTCCTGTCAGCCGTTTATCGTCTCAGGCCAATCTGCTGTTGGAATATGTCAACACCATGCAGCAGTTTCTCGAACAAAATTTGCCGACTACGAACGAATTGGACAACACCTTTATTGCTGCTATTCGATTGGCTCACATGGGAAATGTACATGCAGCCCTTGATGGATTGCTGGAAATTATCAAAACAGACAAAAATTACCGCGATGGGAAAGCACGCGCTATCTTCCTTTCCATTCTGGAATGGATGGGAAGTGACACACCTACGATGCGTGAATACAGAAACGAACTGGCAAATACATTGTTCTAGTTTGGTTTCCATTTTCGAGCAAATTAAGCTATACTCCATACGAATTGATTGAATCCCGCATAATTTGCACAACACAATCTTCAGCAGGCGTGTTCAAGGCAACCAACTCGGATTGAGGACTTGGCCTATGGCAAAATGGAATCATACCCGGAACAAACCCAAATTCATTGTTAATCAGGCATTTCTGTATACAATCATGTTAGGGCTTGTTTCTATCAGCTATGCATTAATTGTAGTTGGACTGACACTCGTTTTTCAAAAATTCACTGACGCGCAAAATCCTCTTGTGATTGCGATTGCAGTATTCATCATTGCAATTGCATTTTTTCCGCTGCGCCAGGTTCTGGAACGCGGTTTACACCGGCTCTTTTATCGCAGTCAGGCATCGTACCAAAATGAACTCCAGGCACTCTCCATCGAGCTAACGAAAATGTTGACCCCCGCAGAAATTGCCCGGATTTTATGCGACCATATACAACAGAGCATATTCCCGGAATTTGTGTATGTTTACCTGCATGATGAAGAAGAAGGTATATTTTACCCAGCTGCGGGTGGAATAGCTGGTGCCAGCACCGAGGTGGTATTTCCAGAAGACGCCATGCTGGTACAAATTTTATCAGAGCAGGAAAGCGTTTTACTGGATCACAATCACTTTCCAGCGTCACTCGCCAGCGATCAATCACGCATCCGCTTGATCGGTTGCAACCTGTTCATCGCACTGCCTTCGCGAAACAACCAGCTTCCCAATGGCTGGCTTGCCATTAATCGTGATGTAAACCAAACCCCGTTTACAGAACCGCAAGTTAATTTTCTTCAAACGATCTCCCGCCAGGGTGCAATCGCCATAGAACGAAGTATGGTCGTTACCCACCTCGAGCACCGGTTGACCGAAATGGATGTTCTTGGCCGTATTTCCGAAGGTGTCAATATCACCCTGGAATTAAACGACATCCTGGAATTGATATACTACCAAACCACCCAGATTGTCCCTGCTGATGATTTCATGGTGCAGCTCTTTGATGAAGACACAGGCTCATTCATGAATTTGTTTGTTGTTGAAAACAACCAGCGTAACGAACAGAAAGAAATCCGAATTCTACAATCTCCTTCGTCCCCCGCCATGCGCATCCTCTCTACAGGGAACACAATTCACACCAGCGCTTTCAGCGAAAGCTTTGGGGTCACAACCGATGGAAACCTATTTCACTGGATAGGGACGCCATTAAAATCCAGAGATGCCACGATTGGCGTGTTGTCTTTGGGTTCTCGAGATGCAGAAGTTGTCTATACGCAAACCCACCAGAAACTGCTTGAATCCATTGCGGGACAGGCCGCGGGTGCGATTGTCAAAACACGATTAATTGAGGAAACAAACCAGCGTGCAGGTCAATTTTCAGCCCTGAACGATGTTGCCCAGCAGCTTAGCGCGACCTTCAATTTGACCTTTCTGTTAAAAATGGTCATCGAGAAAGCCGAAGAAATGTTGAATGCTGAGGCTGGCAGTCTGTTGTTGTTTGACGATGACCGGCAGGAGCTAATTTTCAAAGTCGTAACCGGACCTGTTGCATCCAAACTTGAGAATCGCCCTCTCGAAAAGGGACCAAGCATCGCCTGGCGAGCGGTGGATGAAAAAACTTCGGTCATTAATAATGCAACCAATAACTCCACCGCGTGGGATAAGACTGTTGACCAGAGCACAGGCTTTTCCACTCAATCCATGCTGGCAGCGCCATTGATCACCCAGGGACAGGCGATCGGTGTAATTGAAATGGTTAATAAGCGGGACGGCCAACCCTTTAATACGACAGACCAGGAAATCCTCGAGGCCTTATCGGCACAGGCAGCAATTGCCATTGAAAACGCACGCCTGTATACACAAACAGATGAAGCCCTGACGGCACGCGTTGAAGACCTGTCGATCATGCAGAATATCGACCGTGAGTTAAATGCGAGTCTCGATATTCGCACAGCTATGCGCATCACGCTCGACCATGCCCTCAAGCGCTCCCATGCTGATGCCGCCTTTATCGGTTCTTATCTTCAGGATGACCAGCAAATCAGGGTTATGGCATCAGAGGGTTACCAGAAAGATCACTTCCTCACAGCAAACGAAGTTATTGATATTTCGGCGTTTACCACGATGACGAGAGTGATTGATAACGCCCAGCCCGAATCTGTCCTCATTCGCAACCCCATTGAAGCATTGTTGTCCTCGGCGAAACGTCAGACGGTTATTCCCATCACCCGTGAGCAGGCTGTGATTGGTGTCCTGGTATTGGAACAATATAATGAACACCCGGTTGCTGATGAAATTATGGGATTCCTCAACCGCCTTTCCGACCATGCCTCGATTGCCATCTACAATGCGGAACTTTATTCACAGGTGCAAGATGCCAATGTGGCAAAAAGTGAATTTGTCTCTTTTGTTTCCCACGAGTTGAAAAACCCGATGACTTCGATCAAAGGCTACACCGATCTTTTGCTGGCAAATGCTGTCGGACCGATAACCGATCCTCAAAAGAATTTTCTGCAAACGATCCGTTCCAATGTAGAACGAATGGATATGCTGGTATCGGACCTCTCCGATGTTTCCCGGATTGAAGCCGGTCGACTTAAACTGGATTTCAATGCGGTTGATTTGCGGGTCACTCTCGATGAGGTCATCCGTGCACAAACAGCCATGCTGGATGCCAAACAACAACAGCTTGTGGTGGAGATTCCGGAGGATTTACCCAAAATCTGGGTGGACCGTTTCCGTGTCGCGCAAATACTGACCAACTTAATCTCGAATGCCAACAAGTATTCTCCCGATCAAGGGGCCATCCTCTGCACCGCCCAGGCGAGAACCAATGTTTGGGATCAACACGGTGCCCCACAGGTAGTTCATATCCAGGTCAAAGATACCGGTATGGGAATCGCACCTGAAGATCAACGCAGAATTTTCCAGAAATTTTTCCGCACGGAAGGGGCGAAAGCAAGTGATGTGCCAGGCACCGGTTTGGGGTTGAATATTACCAAAAACCTGGTGGAAATGCAGGGCGGGCAAATTTGGTTTGAGAGTGAACTCGGTAAAGGGACAATCTTTCATGTGACCCTCCCGATTGCCTCGTGAATTCAGATACCTTTCCCCTTATTACCCAATTAACAAAACTGCCTCCGGTCGTTCTGGCAACAGAAACCGGAGGCAGTAACACCATGGCAGGAAGCTCAATCAGGCATTCACTTTGGGCAAACGTTCCGAAATGGTCCGTATCACTTCCTCAGGATACTCGTAGTTTTCCAGGTTACCGGAAAGGTAACTCTGGTAAGAAGCCAGATCAAAATGACCGTGCCCGGAAAGGTTAAACAGGATCACCTTCTTTTCACCCGTTTGCTTTGCTTCTAACGCCTCATCAATCGCCACCCGAATGGCATGTGATGACTCTGGCGCAGGCAAGACCCCCTCGGCATTCATGAAGAGTTGGGCAGCTTCAAAGACTGGCACCTGGTGTACCGCCACAGCATCAATCATTCCAGCATCACACAGGGCACTTAATGAAGGTGCCATTCCATGATACCGTAATCCACCGGCATGGATCGGCGCGGGAACAAAATCTGAACCAAGTGTGAACATTTTAACGATTGGCGCCATCTTTGCAGTGTCACCATAATCGAAGGCATACTTGCCGCGAGTGATGGAAGGGGTTGCGGCTGGTTCGACAGCAACGAACCGTGTTGTCCGGCCGTTGACGATATTTTCTCTCAAAAACGGATAAGCGATCCCGGCGAAATTCGAACCTCCGCCTACACAGCCAATCACAACATCCGGGTATTCATCAGCAAGATCCATCTGCTTGATCGCTTCTTCACCAATAACGCTCTGATGAAGAAGGACATGGTTAAGCACCGATCCCAGGGCATATTTTTTTAGTCCGCCGGAGGTTGCCGCAACTTCAACAGCTTCCGATATGGCAATCCCTAACGAACCGGGAGAGTCCGGGTGTTCTGCCAAAATAGCCCTACCACTTTGGGTACGTTCCGACGGACTGGCAAACACCTGGGCGCCGTTTAACTGCATCAGGATCCGGCGATAAGGCTTTGCATCGTATGACACTCTGACCATGTAAACTTCAAGATCCATCTCTAAGAAGTTACAGGCAATCGATAGCGCGGAACCCCATTGCCCCGCCCCTGTTTCCGTGGTCAGCGCTTTGGTACCGGAAATCTTATTGTAGTATGCCTGTGCAATCGCTGTGTTTAATTTATGGCTTCCGGATGGAGAAGCACCCTCATATTTGTAGTAAATGTGTGCGGGAGTGCCCAACATTTTTTCCAATCGCTTCGCGCGCACCAGGGGCGTTGGGCGGTAGAGTTTGTATACTTCACGCACTTCATCCGGTATTGCGATATACCGCTCTCTGGTTACCTCCTGTTCAATCAATGCCATTGGGAACAGGGCACCCAAAAATTCGGGGGTCACAGGCTCCATGGTAAACGGGTTCAACACCGGCGTGGGGGCTAACCCGTGATCTGCGGCGATGTTGTACCAGAATTTGGGGATATCATTTTCATTCAGATTGAATCGGATTGTGTCTGTCATTGGTTCCTCCATTGATTAACAATTAAAAAAACCTGCTCATCCCGAAGGACGAACAGGCTCAATTCCCGTCCGTGGTGCCACCTTGCTTTAGGCTCTTACAAAAAAATCCTGTGTGATGCACACAGGACAGCCAGCCTCACTCATCTGGATACGACTTACGCTTATATCCATTGCCATGCTAACGGAGGCAAATCCGGCTCAGGCTACTATCAGTTCACCCTGCAGCTCCCAGGCCCATTCACCATCTTGGTTTACACAGCTTTTCACCAGTCTGCTGCTCTCTGGGGTAAACCTGTAATGATTACTATTCCTGTTCAACGCCATAACTATTGAATTAGCCCCATTATACACGGGGTCAATTTCTTGTCAAGGGGTGTATCGTGGAAATTCATTTTCACTGAAATGATATACCTGGTAAACCTCCACTTCCAATTTGTGTGTTTTCCATGCGTCTTTCCGCGCTCCCATTTTCATACATAAGTGAGACAGAAACTCTTCATGAGTGGGTAATTGTTCCCACACCTGTGGTAAAAAAGTCGCCTGGCGGTGGCCATCTTTCAGTATGACACCATCCTCCCCCCGGCGGATTTTCTGCAACAATTCGCCGTGTTGATTATATGAGACTCGGCTCGCTTCGGTCAGGTACGAGATTTCAATCTCAAGTTCATCCAATTCCGGCCTGGTCACCGGCGAAAATCGATAATCCTCAAGTGCTGCGGCGATGGCATGCTCGCATACATCTTGCACCAAAGGTTGATATGCTTTTAGCGTCCCGATACATCCTCGCAGATTTCCACTTTTGGTCAAGGTTACAAAGCTGGCGCCGGGTGTGGCCAGGTGCGCGGGTGCTGAATCGATGAAGGGATGATAATCCCCATGGTTCAATGCCAGCTCTATTGCTTGCCTGGCAGCCCTTAATAGGTATTTCTTATCTTCATTAGAAAGGTTCAACATACACAGACACCTCCCTTGATCGACTTGGACTCAAATCCATTCTCAACTTATAATAGACTTAGTTTGATTATACCGCACGAAAGAAACCTCATTCCTATGATCAACGACAACACACAATCAACCGCCCAATTCCTCGCCAGGTCCTTCAAGATGGTGTTGTTTTTTGCTGTGATATTCGCCTCATTATTTACCATGTGGACACCAGCCAATATCCTCTCCGACCAACCTGCCTTTTGGGAAAACCTGACCGGCGCCAACGCGGACGTGCCCGTAATTCCTACAGTTAACCCGGTGAACCAACCCAGCCGCACCATAGGGATCATCGTAGGGCATTGGGGCTACGACAAATACGGTGTTGATGATCCCGGTGCGGTGTGTACCGATGCAAATGGCAAGGTAACCCTTAAAGAGGTAGATGTAAACATGCGGATTGCCACCTTCCTCCAACAGGAACTGATTCAGGATGGTTTTGAGGTAGACCTCCTCGAAGAATTGGACCCGCGCCTCAAAGGATATCATGCCCTCGCCGTTGTTTCTGTTCACAGTGATTCCTGCGGTTGGTATGGTGACTGGGCGACAGGATATCAATTGCAAGCTGCGCCTAACACAACTCACCCTGAATTAACAGAGCGCCTGGCCAGTTGCATGCGAAACCGGTATTATGAAGGGACAGGACTGTTGTTCTTGAACACGACTTCCGAACATATGCAGCAGTACCATGCCTTTGAGAAATTCGATCCCAGAACGCCGTCCATCATTATCGAGACTGGTTTCCTGCTGCTGGATCAGAAAATTCTGGTTGAGGAGCCTGACAGAATTGCAGCCGCGATTGCCGCCGGAATACGCTGTTATGCCTTCAATGAAACCATCAGAACGGATATCGAATCCGGAAATGAGGATAACTGATTCCATGACAGCCAGCACTGCCGAGTCATCAGCGATTCACCAATCCCGCCGATTGGCGATTCAATACTACCATGCAGGTGATCATACCAACGCCCGTCACTTCGCTATGCAAAGCTTGCGTCTCGATCCACGTGATGAAACCGCATGGTTGATCCTGGCAGCAGTCAGTTCACCCCAGGCTTCAGTTGCTTATCTCCAAAAGGCTGCCATGTTTTTGCCTGCCAGTGGTAAGATTGCGCAGGCTATGCAATGGGCGACAAATCGTCTGCAAAAAGAGCAACTACAACAAAAAGACACTTCTCTTCCTACCACCCTGAAACCGCCTAAACCATCACCTTCCCGTAAACGCATGCCCGTTGCGGTCCGTTTTTCCACTATTGCCGGGATATTGGTGTTGGCAGGCATCATCGTGGGACTTTTTATTTACGGTATCTATCAGGTGAAACCGGTTGATGTACTGGCCTTCTTTTCCTATCAGGCCGTTCTGCCCCGCCCGGAAGATGCATATTTCAAACCTTCACGCACCCCGACGGCTACTCATACCCCCACAGCCACATTAACACCTACCCCAACAGTAACTATGACACCTACAGCAACCAGCACCCATACCCCAAGCCCAACACCGACGCTGGTACCGACCAATACACCAGTGCCCTACACCCAGGGAGTCGATGTGGATGTAGATGAACACTGGATTGATATAGACTTAAGCGATCAGATGTTATATGCTTATCGGGGACAGGATTTGGTCAACCAGTTTCTAATCTCATCGGGAACGGTGTATACCCCAACAGTTACTGGTCAGTTCTATATCTATGTGAAATATGAAGCCGCTGATATGTCGGGGCCCGGGTATTATCTGCCGGCCGTACCGCATGTGATGTACTTTTATAAAGGCTACGGAATTCACGCCGCCACATGGCATAACAATTTCGGCACACCCATGAGCCACGGTTGTATCAATATGCGTCTGGAGGATGCAGAATGGATGTTCAATTTCGCTTCGATCAATACCCTGGTGAATATCCATGAATAAGTGAATAGAGGTAATATGACAATTCATGCGATTTTTGAAGGACTGGTCTTTGACGAGAATGGGAATGCGGCCGAAACCCGGATCATCGGTAAAGAAACGTTTTATGTCGTCGATGATGATGGTTTCTTGCGCCATATTCCGTCGATTGAAGTTGACCGGCAGATATATGACATTCTAAAAAAACAATTTGAAGACAATAAAGACCTGATCATTGAACAAACCGCAAAATTACTTGGCCAGGATGACCCCTTTTCGCAAGCTGTACTGGCAAACCAGTTTGGTAACCTGGATCAGCAATTTGAAATGCTCCAAAAAGTCGGAATTCCTGAAAATGATCGCATGTACATGGGGATGACGGGCTTCCGCGCCGTGATCGACCTGCATGGGAACTTACTGGAGTTGCAGCAACCCAGTCGGGAGTCCGGAGAAGATGAATAATTCTAACGAAATTGAGTAACAATAAAAAAAACAGGCTATCGGCATGCGATAGCCCGTTTTTTCACATACATAGAATCAGGTTTAGAGTTCTACCACCTGCGCATTGGCTCCCGCACGATGGGCCTGCCCCAGCATCGAGGCCATCACTGTCACACTATAGGGCGCAGTGAACAAAACACCAATGCCACAGGCGATACCGCCCAGGCTGGTGATGATCGGCACGCCGAATGCTGCAACCAGGATTGTCAGAAGGTAAGGACCAATCGCTGCTTTGAAAATGGCAAAGAGAGTTTTGAATTGAAACGCAGCTTTGAAATCCTTCAAAGCGAATTCCACAATTGCAACCATTTGCAGCAAGCCTGCAGCGATCGAAACCAGTAATCCCAACCCATAACAACAGATCATCAGGATCACCATGATGGTGGCAACTGTGTCATCTCCATTGTTGATGAAAATCATCGGGACAACAATTGCCGGCAAAATGATGATCAAGGTTGGCAGCATATAGATCAGACCAATCACCATTGCCATAAAACCCTTGGAGATGTACTTGCCAAAATCAATCTCCGGCAGCAGCACATCATCTGACTTGGCAAAACGTGAGGCAATTTCCAGCATCCAGCCAGTCAGGTAAAACGGTCCGACCACTGGAATCAACGTGATCAAGCCATTCAGCAGTATTTTCTTGATCCAGTCTGGATCTTGAAATTGGTATGAAAAAGCTAAGCCGAAATTCATTGTGTATTCTCCTTGTTTGATTTGTTGACCGACCTAAAAATGGTCGAATTGGTTGACATCGAGAACAAACAAAATCGTATGGCGTACATCCTCCGCACTCGGTTGTGTGCAGCTCGAACGGATGATGTCCAGAGCCTTTTCCACCTGATCATCTTCAACACCGATCATGGCTGTCGTCTGTCCTCTGCGTAAAAAGCCTCCAGTTGAAGCGACGGAGGTGATGCGAAAACCCGAAGAGGTCAGCGCGGTGGAAACTGTATCGGAATCTGAATCTCGCATAATCGCCATAATTAGTTTCATTGCTATATCTCCTCGTAATGCTCAATCTTCAACGAAAAAACGGTGGCGCCTCCCACGTTGATCGGGGTGGGAGCAGGCAATGGTAACGGGGTGCTCTCCAACGGAACCGCAATAAATTCCACGCGCTGTCGACAGGTGTCCCGGAGAACGTCAAAAACAGCTGCCTTTTTCCCCTCAGATAAACCGATCAGAAGCATGGAATTTTTCCGGCGTAAAAAACCGCCCACACTGGGCAACTTTGTAACCGATTGGCCCAACTTATTCAGCGCGCTGATTGCCAGGTCAGCATCTTGCGCCTGAATGATGACGACCAGCAAAGTGTCAATATCTTCTTTCGATGGGGAAGTATTCATGATGATTTGCCTTTGGTTGGTATTTAAATGGGCTGTTATAATGGTGATCAGAAGTGTAGAGGAAGATGGATCGTCTTCCACCTCATCGTTAATATCATTTTACCATAGAGTATTAATATTTTTTCAATCAAAAACCATGACTGATACCGATAACAAACCTGAAACCAATGCCACCCCTGCGCCTGATATGTCATCAGGATGGTATGGCGAAAGGCAGGAACCCACTCACCACATACCCATCAAACCCATTTCCGCACCTGAGGCGCGGCCTCGGGTGCAACCATATGCTCCAGTTTTCGACGATTCAGCAAAGATAGAGGCGGAACATACCGAAATCCATCCCAAAGCGCAAACAACAACGCCAGGGTTCAGGGAAAAAATCAAGGGATTTCTGGTCACTGCATCTCAAAAGGTGAAGACATGGCTGTCGGAAAAACCAGATTCTGCCAAAGCAGAACGGAGATTCACCTGCCTGGTTCGCCTGATGATCGCAGCTGCTTTCATGGTAATAATAGCAATCAGCGCTGTTGCAGGTTTTGCATTCATCCAGTACCAGATCATCAAAAATTCAGATGATTTCCCCGATGTCCATACACTGAATGAACGCGCGGCGCAATTTGAAACAACGTACATCCTGGATCGCAACGGGAATCTGCTGTATGAAATTATTGATCCCTATGCGGGTCGCAGAACAGTTGTACCGCTCGAAAAAATGTCCCCTGTACTGATCGCCGCCACGATCGCCACGGAGGACAGGGAATATTACAACCACCCGGGATTTGACCCGATTGCCATCACACGTGCTCTGGTGAAGAACCTGCTCGCCCATGAAATTGCCTCAGGCGCATCCACCATAACGCAACAGCTTGCCAGGATCATTTTGCTTGACCCTGAGGAACGCTTTGAAATTTCTTACCGCCGCAAAGCAAAGGAAATTGTTGTTGCCGCTGAACTGACCCGCTTGTATTCCAAGGAAGAAATTCTCGAAATTTACCTGAACCAGATTAACTATGGTAACCAGGCTTATGGTATTGAGGCGGCAGCCCGTACCTATTTCAACAAAACTGCTGACCAGTTGACATTTGGACAGGCATCTTTCCTGGCCGGCCTTCCGCAGGCTCCAGCCATTTGGGATATCTACACCAATCCCAGTGGTGCCATCAATCGCCAGGCACAGGTATTAACCCTGATGGAAGAGGCCAGTCAGAAACAGGGCTGCATCTATGTCAGCAGCAAGCATGACCGTGTATGCGTCACAATCGCCGATACTGCAGCTGCTTTAACAGAGATTCTCGCCTACGAATTTGTCCCTTCCGGGTACCAGATCCGCTATCCCCATTGGGTCAATTACATCCGTTCATGGCTGTTTGACCAATACGATGAAACCACCATTTACCAGGCAGGCTTCACCATCTACACCACACTCGATCCCGAATTGCAGGAGAAAGCAGAATCCATTGTTGCCGAACAGGTCGCCCTTTTGGCCGCGAACAACGCCCATAATGCCGCCCTGGTTGCCATGCAGCCTGGGACAGGCGAGATCCTTGCCATGGTCGGTTCACCCGATTTTTATGATGAGGTTTATGCAGGGCAGGTCAATATGGCTGTTTCACCGCGACAGCCCGGATCATCGATCAAACCATTGGTATACCTGGCAGCATTCGAGAAGGGTTGGACCCCTGCCACCCTGTTATGGGATATCCCCCTCGAATTCTCGCCCAGTGGGCTGCCAGATGACTACTCCCCCCCCTACAAACCTATCAATTATGACCGTCGTTACCACGGCCCAATCACAGTACGCTCAGCCCTTGCCAATTCATACAACATACCTGCTGTAAGCGCTTTACAGTTCGTAGGTGTGTACGATAACCCCCAGACTCCGGAAACTGACGGATTTATCCCTTTCGCGCAACGTATGGGTATATCCACATTAACCCGTAATGATTACGGTTTATCATTGTCGCTGGGTGGAGGTGATGTATCACTGTTGGAAATGACACGGGCTTTTGCGATCATGGCCAACAATGGGATGGAAGTTGAACCAGTCGCTGTGACAAAAATCGTAAACCGGAAAGGTGAAACCATTTATGAAGCCGCCCCCCCTTCGTATGAACAGGTTATCCGCCCGGAACATGCTTTCTTGATCAGTTCCATCCTGAGCGATAATGACGCCAGAACGCCAATGTTTGGCGCTAATTCAATACTGCGCCTCCCCTTCCAATCAGCCGCCAAAACGGGCACCACCAATGACTACCGCGATAACTGGACCCTCGGCTATACACCCGATTTATCAGTTGGAGTATGGGTCGGAAACGCCGACTATACCCCAATGGTAGACACCACCGGTCTGACCGGTGCAGCACCAATCTGGTCGCAATTCATGCAGTATGCAGTACCAAAATTGACCATTAATACCCCAGGCGTGTTCCTCCCTCCTCCAGGGATTCAAGAACAATTGATTTGTACACTTTCAGGAACGGAACCATCCGATGCCTGCCCTGACCAGCGGCGTGAATTTTTCGCCTATGATCAACCTCCGCTGCCAAAAGAACAAGATTTTTGGGCAGATGTCAGAATTGATGCCTGGACCGGCCTTCTCGCCAGCAATGAATGCACAGGAAAACAGGAAGTCCTACCCGTTCTCAATGTGACCGATGAGAAGGCTGTGGCCTGGATTCAGGGCACAGATCAAGGTCGCCAATGGGCATCCGGGATTGGATTTTCCGAGCCGATCCAATTTATCCCCCAGAATCAGTGCAAACGCGAGGACCCACAAGCTCAGGTGGAGTTTGCCTACCCCCGTGAAGGTGAGATCATCAACGAAGCCGAACTTGAAATTTATGCTGTCGTGAACGCCACAGGGCAATTCGACCGGTTTACCCTCTATTATTCGTCCAGCAACAACAATGAAAAATGGGTGGAGATTCTTACCAGCAACCAGCTGCATGAAACACCTGCCTTTATTCACCGTCTTGATCTGAGTGAAATTCCATCCGGCGCTCTGGCATTAAAACTCTCACTCTTCAGCAAAAATAATACCCGCCTCGACACAATTATTCGCCTGAATTATTCTGCCCCCACGCCCACCATCACGCCGACCTCGATGCCTACCAGCACACCCACGCCAACCCAAACACCAACACCAACGCTGACACCCACCATTACACCAACCCTTACGCCCACCCCAGATTCCTGAGAAGAAGGAATGGGTTAATCAACAGAATGCAAAAAGCAGATTGTTTCGATGTGGTAGGTCTGTGGAAATTGATCTAAGAGGATTACCTTCTCAAGCCGGTATCCATTCGAGACCAGACGTTTAACATCACGCGCCTGTGTGGCGGGATCACAAGCTACATAAGCCAACCGTGGTACCCGAAGCCGGATGATTTGGTCAAGTACGCTGGGTTTTACTCCGGCGCGGGGAGGGTCAATAATGCATATGGTAGGATGGATATCCAATCCAGGAAGGACATCTTCAACCAGTCCTTCATAAATCGAAACATCATCGAGATGATCCAGGTTGGCAGCAAAATTACTGACAGCGCTGCTGGAAGCTTCTACCCCGATACATACCGCGCCACGTTCGCCGAAGAAACGTGAAAACAAGCCAATTCCGCAATACAAATCGAGCAACACATCGCCGCTGCCGGGATGCAGGTGATCCAGCAGGGAGGTTACCATTTCGCCGGCCATCGCAGCCGAGGCCTGGAAAAAAGAGGTGCCTGAAACCACCAGCGGCGTATCCAGTACAGTTATGGTCTGGTAATCATCACCAGCCAGAACGATACCACTTTCCTCATCCCCACCTGTGAAAACGATGGAAACCGGGAAATCCACCTCGATTTCCGGCATCATCTCCGCATCACCATCAATAACGACCATCAAGTCAACATCTCCCCACCGCACCCTGGCGGTGTGGATCCCACTCTCCTCATCAAAATCGAGCATGTTCCGAATATCATCGAACGTTCCGGGACATAAATGACATTCCTCCACCGCAACCATCGCATGGCTGTTGGCCGCCAGAAAACCAGGTTTGCCGCCCTCAATATGCAACTCCAGCGTCTGACGGTACTGCCATGGGGATTCTGCTGATATGACTGATAAGATATCATCAATTTCCAGACCAGCGATCCGGGCAAATTGATCCTTCACAATCGACTCTTTCGCTGCCACCTGCGCCGGGTAGGGCATCATCTGGTAGTGGCATCCGCCACATTGTTCAAAATGCTTACAGCGTGGCGACACCCGGTCAGGCGATGCATCGAGAATGGTAATTACGGCACCACGGGCAAAGCGTTGCCTGCTATCAGTGACTTTAACTTCAACGGTTTCACCCGGTAAGACAAAAGGAACAAACACCGCTTTCCCATCTGCAAGGCGTCCCATCCCGTCACCGCCATATACCAATTTCTCGATGTTTACAATATGCCGATCCATTATTTCTGCATTCCGTTCCATTTCGTAAAATTTCTATTTCGAATTATAATGGATTAGAATACATTTATTGAGGATCCGAGAAAAGGTTCAGAAAATGGCAATCATTTCATTACGAGAGTACGTTCGGGATATCCAGGGAATGATCGAAAACAGCCAGGAGTACGAGGCGATCGAACATTGTAAACATATTCTGACAAAATTTCCGAAGCATCTCGATACCTACCGCCTCTTGGGACAAGCCTTGCTCGAGGCAAACCGGTACCAGGAAGCCGTTGACCTATTTTTGCGCGTTCTATCCGTCAACCCGGAGGATTTTATTGCCCATATCGGCCTGAGTGTTGTCAATGAGGCGGAAAACAATCTCGATGCAGCCATATGGCATATGGAACGGGCCTATGAGGTTCGTTCCACGGAAGCTGTTCACGAAGAATTACAGCGTTTGTTTTCGATGCGTGATGGCTACGCACCACCAAAACCCTATATCACACGTGGTGCTTTAATCCGCATCAACATCCGCAGCGGTTTATATCAACAAGCCCTTGCCGAAATCCAACGTGCGGTGCAAGAAGATCCCCAGCGAATGGATCTTCTCATCCTTAGGGCGCGTATTTATTACATGCAGAACAATCTGGCACGGGCAGCTGAAACCTGTAAAATGGTTTTAAGCAAGTTGCCTTACTCCTATGATGCCAATGCGATGATGGCTGAGATATTGGGCAATACAGGTCAGGCTGACCCATATAAACTTCGCCTTCATGAGTTGGATCCATACACAACATATGTCAGCAGTTCAATGACTGTTGACCAGGTATCTGATCATGCTGTTGGGATTGAATTTCTCGAAGAAATTGCACAGAATGAATTCGACACCGAATCCAACGGCGGGGATTCTGAAACACACTTTGTCTCACCGGATGATTCCATCAATGTGGATTTCTCGCAGATCGGTTTGTCTGATACGACTGCTTTCGACGTGAGTGATGGACAAACAAAAAATCGGAATGAAACTGATGAGGAGGAGGCTGGAATGAGCGAAAATGACCATGAGGAAATTCAGGACGATGATTTGATTCCTGATTGGATGAAAGATGCAGGCTGGGAGCATGGTGAAGAAAAATCGGAAGAAGAACAGATTGAGGAAATCAACGCCTATGATGGTTTATCGGATGAGTTGGAGACCATCGAATCAATCGATGAGTTAGAAGAAACCGATATTCCTGAATGGCTGCAAAGCTTTTCGCCGCCCGAGTCTGTCGACCTGCTAAGTGAGAAACCATCCGACGAACCTGATGTCGACACGGAAGAGGAAACAGCCTGGTTGGATAATTTACTCGATCAGGAAACCCAAAGCGCATGCGATGTTGTATTGGAAATGGATAAAACAGGTAACGATGCTGAAGAAGAAATTCCACTGCCGGAATCGTTAAGCCAGCCTATCTTTGGTGAAAACATCGATGCCGATTTGGAATGGCTTGAGCAAATTACATCACCCACAAATAATGGCAAAATTCATACCGAAGAGGAACAACCTGCACCAGTCAAAGGTGAAACCGATGAACTGGGTTGGTTGATGCCGGACAACACAGCAGAACAGCAATCTATCGAGCAGGATGTTGAACTTCCGCAACAAGGCAATTTTGCAGTCTCCCAAGACAATGAACCATCAGAATATATACCACCCACAGAGCCAGACGTTATTTCGCCCGAAGCCAGCTCTGAAAACATCGCCGCCGCAGAAGAAGAGGATGATTTCGATTTTGACTCCGCCCTTGCCTGGTTGGAAGGCCTTGCTGCAAAGCAAGGGGCAGACGAAGAGACATTGAGCACAGCCCCCGAATCGCGGAGCGAAGAAATACCAGATTGGATTCAGCAGCACGGTGGACCAGAAAGCCTCACCCCGAAAGCCGAGGTGGCGGAGTCACAATATGATCCTGAGCAGGAATTTGTTCCTGAGTGGTTGAGTGATGGCGAAAAGGAACCATCGATCACTGCGGAGTTCGAAAGCAGTGAAGAGCAGGTTGAACTGGAAGATGCGTTTGAGGACATACCGCCGTGGCTGCACGAGGTAAAACCACCAGAACATGTAGATGAAATCGTTACATCGGATGCTCCTGAAGTTTTTACCGACGATTTATCTCCTGTCGAAGAGCCAGATGTGATCGAATCTTCCTCGGTGGAGGAGGAATGGGAGGCTGTGGTTGATGAACTCGAAGTAGAGGAGTTTACACCGCAAGGTGATACCCACGAAACCATGAGTACCACAGCTGTTCTTGATTTCATTAAGTCAGGGGATGATCACGAAGAAGATGAAATCGATCAATGGCTCGAAAATTTACCGGAAATGGATTGGGCCCAGGATGAGGCGCAGCGTTTCACATTTACCGATGCTGCTCCTGAACAGGCAGTCGAACGTGAGGATCGATTAGATCAAGGTGAGTCATCTCTCAATTTTGAAGAGGAATCAGATGAAACAGTCCAGGAGCCCATTGGCTCAGACACCCCTGCGGCAAGTTTCATTGATGAATTTTTCGCCGATGAAGTCTCTGCTGCAATGGATGAGGAGGTAGAACAGCCAACAGAACAGGCAGTAGAGCAGGTGCCACCCTATGTGTGGGAACAGGAATATTCTGCCGGAGAAGGAATTTCCATCACCGACAATCTCGGTGAAGATGAGTTGCCGGATTGGATATCAGATATACCTGAAACCAGTGGCATCCAGGTATTGCCTGCCCCCGAGAAGATCCATACACCTGCGGATGACCTGGATGAAGAGTCGCGGGTAGAAATGTTTGAGATGGAAGAGACCCGCCCATTGGAGAAACTGGAACAAAAACAGGAAAGCGATGTGGATGGAGTTGCGGTAACTGAACCTGAAGTTTCATCGCAAGATATTGCCGTCAATCCAGTTCAAGAAACGGGTTTCCCAGAACCCGAACCGCTAGATTTCAAGAGTATCCAGCAATGGCTCGCCGAAGGCAATTTCTCCATGGCACATACACTGCTTCGGGAACAGGTGAAATCAGGACAAAACCTCAATCAGGTGATTGATACATTATTGCATGATATCAACCATTATCATCCCATCGAGATCGATTCCTGGATCTTATTGGGCGATGCGTATTTTAAGCAAGATGATCTGATCAAGGCACTGGATGCCTACAACAAAGCAGAAGATTTTTTGAATTGACGGAGGTATTGATTTTGGAACGGACACTGGTATTGGTCAAACCCGATGGCGTCCAGCGCGGGTTGGTAGGAGAAATCCTGAAACGGTTGGAAAATCGTGGCTTGAAACTGGTCGGGTTGAAAATCGTATTCCCAGATCTTTCGTTGGCACAAAAGCACTACGCGGTCCATGAAGGAAAACCGTTTTATGAAGGATTAATCCGCTATATCACCAGCGGTCCTGTGGTTGCCATGGTGTGGGCTGCCCCAGAGGTGATCACAGCAGTACGCCAAACAATGGGGGCCACCAGCCCAACAGAAGCCGCCCCGGGAACCATCCGCCATGATTTTGCGATCATTCGAGATCGGAACCTGACCCATGCCTCTGATTCGGTTGAATCTGCAGAAGCAGAAATCGCAATCTGGTTCCAGCCTGATGAGATCATTGATTGGAAAATGACCCAGGAACCCTGGTTGCTGCACCGAAATTCGTAATTGTTGATAATCCCCCAAAAATCGGTACGCAATCTACGAAACAAATGGGAACGATGATAAAACCACGATTGGTTTTCTATATAACCCTTGATGGCATTGGAAAAAGTAATATTTCCCAATGCCATCAATGTATCAACATCCTGAAAGCAGCGGGGTTGACCGTGCTTGCCGTCAACCTGCCAACCGATGGCCCCATCGGACACTTGTTGCGGGTCTCTGACCAGGGAAGATTGACGTTCGATACGTGGACAACAGGTGCGCTGACCATGGTTGATGCACTCGATTACTTCGATGTATCCAGCAGTAAAACACCGACGAAACAGGATGTGACGCTTGTCCATTTTAATTTATCGGATTTACTACGAGACCAGGCTGAAATGCAGTTGCCATACACGACCTGGCTTTTTGAGGTCATGTCCATCCTCCCAATCCCTGACTTACTAATCCTATCCGCCGAGAGCGCAACGCCCCCTCCCCGCCTGCCAAATCTGTGGGACGGGGTCAGTTTTCGTACACCCGATGAATTTATTGCCCAAGTTGACCAATTTGTTATAGAATGGAGGGAGATGTTGATATGAAAGCATCCTCCTATCCCGGAAAATTGATCGTCATCGAGGGGTTGGATGGTGCCGGAACAACCACCCAGGCCTCACTGCTGTACCAATGGGTGATATCTGAATTGGGTAAACCGGCCCTCCTGACAGCCGAACCCAGCCGCGGACCGATCGGAGCCTTGATCCGTTCTGTCCTGAATAAACGGCTGACCATGGACCCGATCACCCTTGCAGGAATGTATGCCTCAGACCGCCTGGATCATCTGTATAACAGCCATGATGGGATCATTCATCATCTCAAGAATGGTGAATGGGTCATCCTCGATCGATACTACCTTTCATCCTTCGCCTACCAGGCCAGCCAGATGAGCGAACCTCAACGATTATGGTTGAAGATGATCCATCAACCATGCTTAATGCCGGACATCACCCTGTTTCTTGATGTACCTGCGGATATTTGCCTGGCACGTATTGCGATAAACCGCAACAAGCAATTCGAATTATTCGAAAAGAAATCGATGCTGCGTACTGTCGAAAAACAATATAAAACAGCCATGCAGGCTTTTCAGGAACAAGGCGAAATCATCACGATCATCGACGGCCTGTTGCCAATTGAAGAAGTGCAATCCGCCATGCGGGCAATCATATCAAGCATGTTCCTGATATAATTGAAACTTGATTTCGCAGTAAAGGAAAAATGAGCATGCTTAACACGATTCAATCCCTGGAAAAAAGATACCAGGAGATTAATGAACAACTGGCACAAACCCATGCAGATTACCAGGAGATTGCCGACCTGGCAAAAGAACGTTCGGAGTTGGAACCCCTGGTAACCATCGGACGTGAATATGTGGAAAAAATAACGGCGTTTGAGGAAGCCCGTGATTTGTTGAATTCGGATGATGATGATTTGAAGGAGTTGGCGCAAAGCGATTTCCAGACACTGCAGCCGGAAATTGAACAACTTGAGGCTGAAATTAAGAAATTGATGCTGCCCAAAGACCCACGGGATGAACGTAATGTGATCGTAGAAATCCGTGCCGGAGCCGGTGGTGATGAAGCCGGCCTGTTTGCCGCAGATCTGTACCGAATGTATTCGCGTTACGCAGACGCAAAACGTTGGAAAATCGAAATCTTGTCTCAAAGTGAAACGGGTATTGGCGGTCTGAAGGAAATTATCTTCCTGATCAAAGGGAAAATGGCATATTCACGCTTGAAATTCGAGTCGGGTGTGCACCGTGTTCAGCGCGTTCCCGTGACGGAAACATCGGGCCGTATTCACACCTCCACGGTTACCGTTGCGGTTCTGGCTGAGGTTGACGATGTCGATATATCTATTCCAGAAAGCGATATCAGAATAGATGTCTACAAATCTGCTGGCGCTGGCGGACAAAACGTCCAGAAGAACTCCACCGCGGTACGGCTGACACACATCCCCACAGGAATGGTGGTTGCCTGCCAGGATGAACGCTCCCAACTCCAAAACAAGGAGCGGGCTTTAAGCATTCTTAAAGCCCGGTTGTATGAGATCGAAGAACAGAAACGGCAGGAAGAATTGGATGCCAACCGCCGCTCCCAGGTGGGTACCGGCGAGCGTTCCGAAAAGATTCGCACTTATAACTATCCCCAGAGCCGCGTGACGGATCATCGGATTAACGTTTCATCGTTTAACCTGCCTGTGGTGATGGAAGGCGAGATTGACCTTTTCATTGATGAACTGATCCTCAAAGATGAAACAGAACGAATTGAAGCCGCAGGCATATAACCCGCCATGCCATCAGCACTGACCATCCGGGCGTGGAGTCGAAAGACCGCCGAAACGCTGGCTACCGCAGGGCATGATGACGCCTTCTTGGTCAGCCAGGTACTGCTGGCACATCACTTGAACCAGGACCGCTCCTGGCTGCTGGCTTATCCAGAGTTCATCCTGGAACAACCAATGATCACTGCGCTCGATGACGCTGTCAGGAAGATCGTGGCTGGTTATCCTCTCCCATACCTGCTGGGTTACTGGCATTTTTATGGTGATCGTTTTCAGGTGACACCCCATACACTCATTCCACGCCCGGAAACAGAATTGCTGGTGGAACACTCACTGGATTGGATCAAGAGTTTTCACTCGCCACTCCAGTTGCGTTATATTGATATTGGCACAGGATCCGGCTGTATCCCAATCTCGATCCGGAAATATGCCAACATTGGATTGGTCGTTGGTTCTGATTGCTCCTTACCAGCATTGAGGATTGCCCGTCAAAATGGGCTGCAAATCCTTGCCAAGCATTCCATCCAGTGGATATGCGGAGATTTGCTGCATTTTTCGCCCTCGAAATGGGATCTGGTAACGGCCAATTTGCCATACATCCCATCTTCCAAATTAAAACAGCTCTCTGTCAGCCGTTTCGAGCCTTCCCTGGCATTGGATGGCGGCCATGATGGCCTTGATCTGGTCAGGAACTTGTTATACGCACTTGATGAAAAACTATCAATGCCTGGCCTGGCACTGTTGGAATTTGAAAAAGACCAATCCTTTCAGATATACAACATGGCGACAACACACATACCCAATGGTAAAATCACCTTGATTAAAGATTTGGCAGGCATCGAGCGTGTCCTGCGGATAGAAAAGCTATGACAGAAACCATTTCAATCACCAACCCATCAGCCCTGCAGCAAGCCTCGGAGATCCTGGCGCGCGGTGGGATTATTGCCTTTCCAACCGATACGGTGTATGGAATTGCGGCAGATCCTAAAAATGACACTGCCTTGAAGAAAATTTACCAGGTTAAAAATCGACCTGACGAAAAAGCACTGCCGATATTGATTGGCAACATATCCCACCTGGACCTGGTGTGCAACGAACCGATGGAAAATGTTCAGGCAATGAAATTGGCCCGGGCTTTTTGGCCTGGCCCTATAACGCTCTTGTTTGAGAAAAGTCCTATCCTGTCTACATTGGTCACAAGCCTACCCACCGTAGGCGTACGCATACCGGATTATGAGCCTGTCATCACATTGCTTCTGCAAACCGGACCATTGGCGGTTACATCAGCCAACCGCTCTGGCGCTGCGAATTCCCTGACAGCCGAAGATGTACTTGCCCAATTGGATGGCATGGTTGACCTCCTTGTGGATGGCGGAAAGACCCCGGGTTCAAAACCCTCCACCGTGGTGGATTGTTCACGGGCAGAAAGTTTCAAGATCCTTCGAGAAGGTACAATCACAGAAGAGATGCTGCGTGCCTGCCTGCATGGGTGATATGGCATTCAAACCGCACTTCCGCCAGTGCAGCAACCCGGCCTGCCGTTTCCGTTTTCCAATGTCAGAGTCGAAAGCCTTGCCGATACTCTGTCCCCTATGCGGGAGTGTCACCGAATTTGCTGCCCCCATTGTCCAACAAAAAAATCGTAACCCATCCCAATTGCAGCCATGTCGGCCGCAGGTGTTCGTCTTGCTGGACAATCTTCGCAGCGTTTTTAACACTGGATCCATCTTCCGTACCTGCGATGGTACCGGGATTGTTTCCCAAATTATTCTATGCGGAACAACCCCGACCCCGGAACATCCGAAATTCAGTAAAACCGCTTTGGGTTCAGAAGCCTCCATCCGCTGGATGTACGCCCCGAATGCGGTGGATCGTGTTGCCGTATTGCGGGAAAATCGTGTCAGGATCATTGCCATGGAAGGCGCAGAATGCGCAGACAATCTGTTTTCGCAGTCTTTTCTGAATCTCACAAAGGAAACGGCATTGTGCTTGATTTTTGGCAACGAGGTTGCAGGTGTTGACCCCGCATTGCTTGCGACAACGGATAAAATTTTTCAAATACCCATGCGCGGGATTAAAGAATCACTCAATGTCGCAATCGCCGCTTCCATCGTCTTGTATACACTTTCAGCAGCACTGGAACAATCCTCCTGACGGTCTAAATCTGATGCTTACTTCATGGTTGGTATTTTATAGTTTTTTGATACAATAAACTAGATATTTGTTTTGAAACCTTTCCACCCATTTTTCGAATATAGTATTAGTCAATGCCCCTGGAGGTCCTTATGTCTGAAAATTTCGTTCCCGCCCCCGATGTAACCGACGATGACAAATTATGGTCTCTGTTAAGCTACATCATCTCACCAATCGTCCCGGTGATTGTGCTCCTGTTGGATGACAAGAAAAACCGTGAATTTATCCGCTACCATGCCATACAATCGCTCGTGATCGGTATCGTAGCCTGGGTACTCACTTTCGCATTGTCCTTCATTCTTGTCGGCTTCTGTGTCGGTATCGCCTTCCTCGGATATGCCATTTATCTTGGCATCAAAGCATATGCCGGTGAGAAAGTTGTCATCCCGGTCGTCACGGATTTTTGCATCAAACAGGGCTGGATTCAGTAATTTGTGCTAACAACGGAGATGGATGCGTATCCCCGCATCCATCTCCATCGATCGAAGGAAAGGAAAAACAAATGTCAAACAATAATGTATCGAATGCTGTCTATCGGCCGGACAAGATCACCCTGATCGCTGTTCTCTCCCTTTTGAATGGGATCATCAATGTTTTCTGGGGAATAGGCGTGACCATTGCTGCTTCAGTGACCATTATCGGGTTGTGCTGCCTGCCGATCACGATCCTGCCTATCATACTGGGTGGTTTCGAAATTGCCTACGCGGCAAAATTACTCTCCAATCCACCACGCCCCTGCAAACCAGACCAAACCATTGCCATATTGGATATCGCCTGTATCCTGTATGGAAACTTCATCTCTCTCGTTGTTGGAATTTTGCTGCTGGTTTTCTATCACGATATCGAAGTGGTCGATTGGTTCAGTCATATCTGCCTTGAACCACAAACCCACCCAGCTGATACTGCACCCGCGGAATAACTGGAGCACAGAAAATGAATCATCCACAAGGGCATGCCTTATCTCAGGCATGCCCTTGTGTACTGCACTTGACCATCCACACCGGTGAGATTAGAATTAAGGCAGGCATAAACCATATCACACACGGGTCATAATTGACCACAGAATGGCAAATTACAAGGAGTGGATGTTCATGGGTGATTATTTATTTAAAGGTTCTTTGGAAGAGCTTGATCCCGAAGTAGCTGAGTTGATCCATCATGAGCAAGATCGCCAGCGTAATCGGTTAATATTAATACCCAGTGAAAGTATGGCTCCCCCATCCATTTTGGAAGCAATGGGTTCAGAATTCCAGAATGTTTATGCCGAGGGTTACCCGCACGAAATCACCCGTCACATGTCCCAGGAGGACATCCTTGATTATCCCTCCCGGCTGACCCATTACAGGCGTTACGCTGACCCGCGCTATTACAAAGGGGTGGAGTTTGCCGATATTGCAGAAGCCCTGGCACGCCAACGCTGTGCGGAATTGTTCGCCACAGAGCGGGTTCCTGCTGACCAGTTGTACGTTAATGTCCAGACGCTCTCCGGCGCTCCCGCCAATAATGCAGTCTATCAGGCTTTGCTGGAACCCGGCGATACGCTGATGGGGATGAATCTACTTCATGGAGGTCATCTCACCCACGGCTCCCCCGTTAATCGCTCTGGGAAACTGTACCATGTTGTTTCCTATGAGGTGGATCCCCACACCGAACAATTGGATTATGATGCAATTGAGGCACTTGCACTCCAGGCAAAACCAAAGGTGATCGTTGCCGGCTATTCCTCCTACCCCATCATTCCAGATTGGGCACGTTTCCGCCAGATCGCCGATGCAACCGGCGCTAAATTGGTCACCGATATATCACACATTGCCGGGTTGGTTGCCGCAAAGGTAGTTCCGTCACCAGTCGGCTATGCGCATGTGATTACTTTCACCACCCACAAAACCCTCTGTGGTCCCCGTGGCGCTTGCGTCATCACGGATAACGCAGCCCTCGCCGGCAAGATTGACCGCGCAGTATTCCCTGGCGAACAAGGCGGTCCCCATCTGAACACCATTGTCGCCCTCGCAACCGCCTTCAAATTCGCCGCCACTGCAAAATTCGTCAGCCTCCAGCGCGAAATCCTGGCAAACTGTAAAACCATGGTGAACAGGCTTCAGGAACGGGGTTTGCATATTTCCTATGGCGGCACCAATTCTCACCTCGCCAATATTGATTGCAAATCGGTGAAAGGCCCGGATGGCACTCCGCTGGATGGAGACCTCGCTGCCCGTATCCTCGATGTTGCCGGGATCACGGTCAACCGCAATACCATCCCTGGTGACCGCTCCGCTTTATCCGCAAGTGGCGTCCGCTTCGGTACCCCATGGGTCACACAGCGCGGTCTTGAAGAAACAGATATGGTTGAATTGGCTGATATCATCGCAGACCTGTTAACCAGTATCACCCCGTACCAGATTCAGGCTCGTAAAGGAACAACAACCCGCGCCAAGGTGGACTTTCATACACTCGAAACGATAAAACTTCGCGTCCGGACATTGTGCCAAAAAGCCAATAGTTACAGTTCAGAACCCATCCATGGTTATCCGTTCAATTATTTTATTGACGAACCGGTAAATGCTGTCAATGGCAAAGCGGCGTATGATATTTATGGCGGTAAAACACTCGATTTTGTGAACTTTGTCTTCGCCAGTGATGCTGAGAAACTGCTGGTCGGTGAAACCCAAAAAACCACCCTTTTTATGCCCTCTGGTGCTGTGAACGGCTGGCTTCACCGCACAGGCGCAGAAAAATTCCAGGTCATTTTTGCAGTGGAAGAAGCGGCTGTGGCTGCTGCCTGGCTACGTGACCTGTCAGACGCATACATTGGCTTTGATGATGACCTGCTCCGCCGCATCCCTGGCCCGGTAACTATCAATGGATCCACTGACATTCCCGATCTGCCAACCGAAGGCGAATCCATCTGTGCCCGGAAACCATATTACATCGGCAAACAGAAGGTTTTTGACCAACCATTGCCCGTTTTTTCCTGGAACGAACCTATACGGGACACACCCAAGCGAACCCCCCTGTTTGATACCCATGTTTCGTTGGGGGGCAAAATGGTGGAGTTTGCCGGTTGGGAAATGCCGGTTCAATACACCTCGATCTCCGACGAACATGTTGCCACACGCACAGCTGCCGGTCTGTTCGATGTTTCTCACATGGGTGTTTTCCAGGCCGAGGGTCCATGTGCTTCGGTCTTCCTTGATTCAGTCTGCGGCAATGACATCGGCGCGCTCGAGGTTGGTGAATCCTGTTATACCCACTTCCTTGACCCCGATGCGAGGGTAATCGATGATCTGATCGTCTACCGCCGTGCGGTAGAAAAATACCTGGTTGTTGTCAACGCGTCCAACGAAGAAAAAGACTGGGCATGGCTGGCTGCTGTACAGCAAGGAACCGCCCTGATTGATCATCAGTCACCCGGCGCTCGTGCCTTTGGGCGAAAAGTTTTCCTTCGAAACCTGAAGGACCCACAGGCGGGAGAAGATATGAAGGTTGATATTGCGCTTCAAGGGCCAAAATCACAGGATATCTTACTCAGCCTTGGGGCGGACCGCGAGACCATAGCACGAGTGAAGAACCTCAGCCGATCACAACTGTGTGAGGCAACCATCGGCGGATTCGAGCTGGTGGTGTCCCGGACAGGCTATACCGGCGAAACGATCTCCTTTGAGCTGTTCGTACACCCTGACCAGGCTGTTGATTTTTGGAACGCACTTATGAAAGCAGGAACGTCCAAAGGCCTGAAGCCATGCGGATTGGGCGCACGGGATTCGCTCCGCACCGAATATGGGTTGCCCCTTTACGGGCATGAGCTCGATGGCCCCTATCACCTGACAGTCGGTCAGGCGGGATTTGCCTACTTTGTGAAAACGTATAAACCCTGGTTCATCGGCCGCCAGGCATTTTTGGAACAGGAAGCTGCGCGGCAGACTGAGCTGGTACGCTTCCGGTTTTTGGATCAACGCACCAAAAAAGCCCACCTCGGTGACCCGGTGCTGAACGACAAAGGACGCGTGATTGGACGTGTAACCAGCTGTGCCATTGACACCGAAGGCTATTTCTCCGGCATGGCACTCGTTGAATCCAAATTTAGTGCTGAAAACACCGAAATTGCCATCTTCCAGGGTTCGCCAGATGAAATTGGGAAAATGCCAAATGCATTGGTTCCCGGCGACCGGTTCTCCCTGCCTTCGCGCGCAATAGTCCTCTCACGTTACCTCATGTTTGCGAAAAAGAAATGAAGTGATTCCATCAGCAGGCATCGGCATCGCCTGCTGATGATTTTTTCAGGAATGTTATTAATTTGTCTCCAGTCAGGCAAAATTACACAGAAGGAGTGTAGGGTATGAAAACAACATGGGATACAAGGTATTCCAAGCGAATCGATTTCATGAAAGAGTCACCCATCCGAAAGTTGCTCAAATTCACCGAAATGGAGGATGTAATTTCGTTCGCTGGTGGTCTTCCTGCACCAAAAATTTTCCCCTGCCAGCAATTCGACGAGGCTTGTTCCAAGGTTTTGAAAGAAAAAGGCAGTATAGCCCTCCAATATGGTACAACAGGTGGGTACACGCCACTACGAGAATGGATCGCTGAAAACAACCCGATTGGCATTAAGGTGTCTCCTGATAACATTATCATCACCAGCGGTTCACAGCAATCCCTCGACATGCTCGGTCGCGTTTTCATCAATGAAGGCGACCATATTCTGGTGGAATCCCCTACCTATCTTGGGGCACTTCAAGCCTGGAATGCGTACGGTGCTTCGTACATCGCAACGAAAATTGACGATGATGGTTTGATTCCTGAAGAATTTGAAAATTCTGCCCGTTGCGGCCCAAAATTTGCTTATGTACAGCCGAATTACCACAACCCCACCGGGGTATCGTTGACATTGGAGCGGCGGAAACGTATCCTGGAAATCGCTGACCATTACGGGATACCACTCGTCGAAGATGATCCGTATGGGCAGCTTAATTTTGACTGTGAGCCGATTGATTCACTACTTAAACTGGATTCATACTATCGCAATTGCCCCGGGAATTACTGTGGTGATGTCATTTATCTTGGCACGTTCTCCAAGGTTCTCGCCCCGGGTATGCGCATGGCTTATGTGATAGCGCCATTAAATGTAATCAACAAGATTAACCTGGCCAAGCAGGGAGCGGACCTTCATTCTGCCACCTTCAATCAGGTGGTTACGTATGAAATGATCAAAGACGGTTTTATCGACGAACATGTCCAACTGATTCGGCGGGTATATGCCCAACGCAGGGACATCATGCTGGATGCGTTGGAAAAATTCATGCCGGAAGGCTGCACGTGGACCCACCCCAAAGGCGGATTGTTTATCTGGGCCTTCCTTCCCGAAACGATTGATACCACCGAACTGCTGGCTTATGCGGAGAAAGAAAAGGTTGCATTCGTTCCCGGGATTCAATTCTTCCCCGGTAACCACGCGATGATAAATGCGATGCGCCTCAACTTCTCAAATGCCTCACCAGATTCAATTGTAACAGGGGTAAAGCGGCTTGTGGCTGCGTACAATGCATACCTGGAAGAGAAAGGGGATCATTGAAACCCAAATTTTCCGTCGCACAGGATATTACCCGAAAACAATCGCACCGCCATTTCTGGCGGTGCGAGTTTCATTATGATATCGATTGATCGGGTCGTTTGTTCATCATTGCAAATGCTGCACATTGAAGTCCCGTAAGATTGACCCTCCAATGAATTCCCGCAGGATGGAATTATCGGGAATCAATTCTGGATTTAATGGCAGGAACCACTCCAGCATACTCAAAAGTCGGTTCGCTTCTATATACTCTTCACTCTGGTAATCCACCTGGCGCAGCAATGGTTCCGCCAGCGGTTTCAAAGCTGATAGCTCATATACCAAAGCTGTGTTGAGCATTTCATCCGCATTATCCTGGTAGGGGAAAATGTGACGTTTTTCACCGCGGCGTACCGATTCCCACCTTCCGATGGTTTGCTGCGCACTGTAACCACGTTCACGTGCATCCCGAACAATTCGCCGGATCAACCGTGTGTCTGTAGTTGAAATCCGGTTGTAGCGATCGAGGTTCAATTGTGTCAGGCAACTGGCATAAATACGAAACAACTTTTCCTGTGGAAAACTTGGCAGTAATCCAGGGTTCAAACCATGAATACCTTCCATGATGATTACCTGGTTCTTACGCAGGCGCACCTCTTCCCCATTCACACTTTTACCGGTATGGAAATCAAACCGGGGTAGCTGTACTCGCTGGCCCGAAGCCATCTTTCTTAAATCGGCGTTCAAGCGCTCGATGTTCAACGCGCCCAGTTGTTCAAAATCGAATTCCCCATTTTCATCACGCGGTGTGAGTTCGCGATCGACAAAATAATTATCCAGCTCAAGTGTATAGGGAACGATTCCCCTCGCAATTAATTGGACAGTCAGACGTTTGGAACTGGTGGTTTTCCCCGACGATGACGGGCCTGCTATCAAAACCAGGTTAATCTGATCACGTTGATCGGCAATCCTTCCGGCGATTTCAGCGATCTTCTGCTCATGCAAAGCCTCTGTTACCAACACCAGTTCTCGGATATTTCCGTATTCCACTGCCTCATTCAAAGCACCTACACAGTCAATCCCCAGGCGGCTCAGCCATTGGCTGTAGAGTTGAAATGTCTCCACCAATTTATCCGTTTCTGGCATCGCCTGCAACCGGTCCGGCGCATTACGCCTCGGATATCGAAGAACGAATCCATTCGCAGTAGCCTGCAGACCGAAGGTGTGCAGGTAACCAGTGGAAGGGACCATATACCCGTGGTGATAATCCATGTGGTTTCCCAGACGGTACATCACCAGGTGTTTTTTATGGCGAAATTTGAGCAATTTTACTTTTTCCTCAAATCCCTTACTCTCGAAAATTCGAACGGCTTCCTCAAGGCTGACCTGCAATTTTTCAAAAGGCAGGTTCTTCTTGACCAGTTCCTGCATCACCGCCTGTAACTGCACCAATTCAGCCGAGGTGAGGGGATTTCGGTTTTTTACACGGCAAAAATAACCACCGGTGGGGACCGAGTGATCAACGATCAATTCATCGTCGGGAAACAATTCCTCAAATGCAGCCTCCAGGATATAGGTGAGTGACCTGCGGTAGATTAATGCACCGTCACGGTCAGACATCCGGATTGGCTTAACATTGATCTCAATTTCAACCGGGTAGGTAAGCTCACGCAACTTACCATTTACAATCGCGCCCAGGTATTGGTCTTTCTCATCCCACGAACTTGACGCGGTCAGGAAGTTTTCGAGGGTTGCTCCCCGCTTTCCCCGCAATATTTCCCCATTCGCCAGGAAAACCTGGACAGTATCTGATTTGGATGTTTCGTGTTGAATATCAGGTATCATCAGCAACTCCTGCGCTCAATATAGTAGTATTATACCGTTTGCAAAATTAACTTACGAATATCTAACGAACGCCTTCGCTTTACCTGCATGACAAACACAGCGGTAAATTTCCATGTATAATGTGATTTTGACAGCGGTAATGCCAAGTATTATCTTGTATTTTCAGAAAGTATACAATAGATGCCTACGACAACCTGGCGATTGATAAAAACAACACCATCACAAGGGTCATGGAACATGGCCCTGGACGAAGCATTGCTGGAAAGTGTCGGTGAATTTGGGGCCATGCCTGTTTTGCGGTTGTATGGGTGGGAACCTCCCTGCCTTTCATTGGGCTATGCGCAGCCCTTCAATGATGTCGATTCGGACCGTTTGCAGGCCTTCGGTTGGTCTCTGGTACGGCGACCTACCGGTGGCAGAGGTATCCTTCATGCCGATGAATTAACCTATTCCGTCATCGCCCCTCTGAATGAACCCAGAGTGAAAGGCGGGGTGATTGAGAGCTACCGCCGTCTCTCCCAGGCTCTCCTGCGCGCACTTTCACTTCTCGGTCTCGAGGCCCGTGCCGACCAGGAATACCAACACCTAACGGACGCCCCAAAAAACGCCGCAGTTTGCTTCGAGGTCCCGTCCAATTACGAAATTACTGTACATGGCAAAAAATTGATTGGCAGCGCACAGGCAAGAAAGTACCGAGGTGTTTTGCAGCATGGTGCCTTACCGCTCTGCGGTGACCTTGGACGTATTGTTTCTGTCCTAAAATATCCAGACGAGGATGCGCGCGAACAGGCGCGGCACCGTCTCCTGTCACATGCGGTTACACTTGAATCTGTCGCAAAATCGGTACCATCATGGCAAGAGGCTGCACAGGCTTTCCAAAAGGCGTTTGCAGAAGTCCTTGACCTGAATTTTGTCGAGGAGTTACCTTCCGAAACCGAGATTAACCGGGCTCATGCGTTGATGGCAGAAAAATATGCGAATCCTTCCTGGCTGGAACATATCTGAAATGAACAGGACATCGAAAACAGAATCAGTCAGCGCCTCGAAAAAGCGCTGGAAAAAAGCTAGACGTGCGTTCTTCGCAGCCGTTGTTTTTGCTGTGATTCTGTTTGCTACGCCCCGCCTGATCACAGGTTTGCTGTCAGCCGGAAAGATTCATCGCCACATTGACGATGTTGAACAAGCGCCTGTTGCCATCGTGTTCGGCGCCGGGCTGACCCGCCAGGGAACAGTAACACGCGTTTTGAAGGACCGGGTGGATGCGGCAGCGACGCTGTACAATGCCGGGAAAGTAGAAAAATTATTGATGAGTGGTGACAATCGCTTTGTAGAATATAACGAACCCGGCGCGATGTACGCCTACGCCACATCCATCGGTATTCCCGCGGAGGATATTGTGTTGGATTATGCCGGACGCCGGACCTACGATACCTGTTACCGTGCACAGAAAATCTTTGGCGTCTCACGGGCTATACTGGTAACGCAACGATTCCACCTGCCCAGGGCATTGTTCACTTGCCGACAGTTGGGAATGGATGCTGAGGGTTTCGATGCCAGCCTGACTTACTACCTCAAACGATCAAGACTGATTTGGAACACGCGGGAACTCCCCGCCACCCTGGTTGCTCTTGTGGAAGTCTGGTTCACCCGCCCCTTGCCGGTACTGGGAAATCCCGAGCCCATTCAATTTGAATCCAATTGATTCTTATCAGGAGTTGAAACAATGAACCGAGATCAAGCCCTGGAAATTGTGCGCCAATACATACAAAGCGAGAACCTGGTGAACCATATGCTTGCCACGGAAGCAGCCATGGGTTACTACGCCGTGCTATTGCAGCAGGATGTTGAGCAATGGAAGATCACCGGATTGCTTCACGACTTCGATTGGGAAATCCACCCTGATGCAGACAGCCATCCCTCACAAGGTGCGCCGATTCTACGTGAATTTGGCGTTGATGAGGAAATCATTCAGGCCATTCTCGGCCATGGCTCACATACCGGTGTCCCTCGTACCACCCTGTTAGCCAAAGCACTCTATGCGTGTGATGAGATTACCGGATTGATTACTGCCTGTGTCCTTGTCCGCCCTTCAAAATCGATTAATGATCTTGAAGTTTCGTCCGTGAAAAAGAAGTGGAAGAATTTTAACTTTGCTGCCGGCGCCAATCGCTATGAAATGGAAGCTGCCGCCGCGGAATTCGGTGTCGATTTGTGGGAGCATGTTGGCAATATAATTGCATCCATGAGAAGCATCGCTGGCCAGATCGGACTGGCTGGTGAAAACGGGAGTGGAACCATCGCCTGATCACCCACAGCCACTCCCAGCCCAATTTGGAGGATTGGCTATGACATTAACCGGAAAAGGAATATGGATCTGGCAGCTCCCTCGCTGCGAAAATGGCGATCCAGAAAAGATTGCTGACGCAGCTGCCAGGGCGGGATTCTCGCATGTTCTCATCAAAGTCGCAAACGGAATGCTCGCTTACAATGTCAACCCGACTAACAAAAAGGACCTGGTGCCTCCTGTTGCTGAAGCGCTCCGCAGCCGGGGAATTCAGGTCTGGGGATGGCATTACATCTATGGTTTCAATCCGGTTGCTGAAGCAAATATCGCAGTACAGCGTGTTAAACAAATGCATCTCGATGGTTATGTGATTAACGCGGAACAGGAATTCAAACAACCTGGCATGGCTCCCAAAGCGGCAGCGTTCATGAAACAATTGCGCAATGGTTTGCGAAACACACCTGTGGCCCTTTCATCCTACCGTTATCCAAAATTCCACCCTGAATTACCGTGGAAAGAATTCTTAAGTGCCTGTGATTACAATATGCCCCAGGTTTACTGGGAGCAAGCCCATAATCCAGCGGCCCAATTGGAACGCTCGCTCGAACAGTTTCGATCAGTCAGCCCGATCCGCGAAATCATCCCCACCGGATCCTTATATAAAACGGGTGGATGGCTGCCAAGCCCTTCAGATGTTTCTGAATTTTTCCATGCCGCCTTTGCACAGCATTTAAAAGCAGTGAACCTGTATGTCTGGGACCATAGGATTTACCTCCAACCGCAATGGAACGCAGCCGCTTCATTTGACTGGCAGCGGTCCGTTGTTCAGACAGATATTGCAGAGGCATTCTTTCAGGCACTCAACACGCATGACCCAAAGTTGATCACAAATTTGTACGATCCAAGGGCAGTGCTGATTACGGCCGGACAAACCGTTCAGGGTACTGCTGCATTGCAATCATATTATGCGCGTTTTTTTACTGAAACCGCACCCGAAAGCAAGTTTGCAGTAACTGGTTACAAATCCAACGGCAACACCCGGCATATCACCTGGCGTGCAGATGGAAAAACCCACAGAATTGAAAATGGAACGGACACCCTGGGCACCCGAGACGGTAAAATCCTGTATCATTACAGCTATTTTCGCCCTATGTAGACGAAGGCGTTTCTTTAACGATCCGCAACCTGTTGGTCTGGATCATCCTTCTGATATTCTGCCAGGAAATTCGCAAGGTCACTGTCTCCCTTGAATCGAACACCCTCATTCAAAGAACGATTCATCAAATCACGGCTTGCTGCTTCACACGCGGCAGTGAATGTGGAAAGGTCGGCGTTGATTTCTGCGACCCCCCAATGCACTTCGGCATCTAATTTTTCATCAATAATTACATCAATACGTTCCCCCAGATACACCACCGATTGAAGAGTGCTTTCAGGGCATAGGATTAAAAAACGGCCAAAAGGTTCTGCTTTGGCAACAATATCCGTGCCGCGGGTTAATTTTAAAATTTCGTGGCCTACCCGGGCTTCAAAGTAGTTATCCAGCATTTCAGCCTGGAGTTGGTGAATCCGCCCACCTCTGGACTCAACAGTTAAGCGCGCCGTTGTATCCACCACCAGCAGTGCCAGAGGGCGCTCATACCGCCGCGCTCTGCTGATTTCTTTTTCGATATCAACCATCATTTGATTCACCAGAATCGTCGGCTTCAATGTCGAAAAAGTCACATCACGTAAGATCACCTGTGTTTCGTCCAGAAAACGGGATATTTGCCCGGATACCGATAGCCCAATAGTAATCACAAACATTTCGGTAAATATGCGATAGACACTTTGAAAATTATTAACTGGATCAAAATCCGTTGTCAGCAGCAGCCACACCAGGTAAAACGTATAGCTGATTAACCAGGGAAGGCGGCGGGAAAAGTGGGCTGCCTTGAACGTAACAATGTCCAATGAGACCATCACCGAAATCAGGATCACAACAAATATGGAGATTAATTCATACCGGAATGCGAATCCTCCGTACAAGAGCAAAAACAACAGGAAGAAATACCCTACCATCATTACCAGGTTTGATCTTAGTTGTTTCATCAGAGGTTCTTCCGCTCCTAACAATGTGCAGTTTGATAATATTAGTGTAGCATATTCACAGAAGAACTATGCATCGCAGCATTGCCTGAATTTTCAGGTACGTGATGGGAAACCATGGAGGAGTCTTGAACATCGGAGTGATGTCAGATACCCATAATGACGAGCAAACAACCAAAAAAATCCTTTGGGAGTTGAGGAATTACCAATCCAATACGGTTATTCATTGCGGAGACCTGACAAGCCCGGGTATGGTTGATTTGTTTGAGACATTTCAAGTCTATTTAAGCTTTGGCAACGGTGACTACCTGAGCGGGGAAATCAGCGAGCGTCTGATCCACCAGGCAATGGGCAGTAAGGCATCACAGGTACTTTCACTGGTGTTGAATGATATTCCCATTGGCATAGTTCATGGCCATGATCAACACCAGCTTTCATTGATGGCCAGATCCGGCCGTTATCGGTACATTTTCACCGGGCATACCCACACCGCCAGGACTGCTGTTATTGGTAATTGCCGTATCATCAATCCTGGCGCAGCACATGCAAGGGGTTACCATACACCTACTTTCGGTTTGTTTGATCTCGAAACGGGTGAATATTTTCAACACAAACTGTCAGGGCAGGTGCTATAATTTTCCTATGAGTACTGAAACCCGCCCGAATATCGCACCATTAGTATTGTCGTGGGATGATGTAACCAAACTGATTGACCGCCTCTTGCCTCAGTTTGATTGTGAATACCAAACCATGGTGGTCATCACCCGCGGTGGCATTATCCCTGGCGGTCTGCTGGCAGAAACCATGGACATTTCTACCATCCTCACCGCCTCTGTCGATTTCCCCGCGCAATGGGAATTCCGCGACCACCATGCCAAGGATGAACGTTTTACCATCTGGCCCAAGTTTCTCCAATTCCCTGGTGATGAGTTGCTGCAGGGGCAAAATGTGTTAATCGTCGATGACGTGTGGGGTTCCGGACGCACAATCTCCTCTGTAAAAATCCGGGTGGAATGCGCGGGAGGTAACCCGACTACCTGCGTACTGCATTTTAACCCGTACAGAAACCTGTTCGGCCAGGAACGGCCGGATCATTACGCAGACATTACTGACAGGTTTATCATTTACCCATGGGAAACTCACCGCGGTAAGAACACCGTGCTGTACCCGCAGCCGGAATGACGATCAGGCTGTTTTTTGTGGGTACAGGCACAAATCCGCCACCGGGCATGTGGGGCAGGAAGGCTTTCGCGCATGGCATATTTGGCGCCCCAGGCGAATCAGATTCAGGTGCACCTCACCATATGAATCCTGTGGAAAGAGTGATGCCAATGTTTCATGTGCCGCTTCCACACTGGTAGCTTGGTCTCGCAGACCGATCCTACCACTTACCCGGTAAACATGCGTGTCAACCGGGAATGCAGGTGTCTCCAAAGAGAAGAGCATAACAATCGATGCCGTTTTAGGCCCAACACCTTTTAAAGCGGTCAGCCAGGCGTGCATATCACCCGGTTGCATCTGTGAGAGGAAGGAAAGGTCCAGGTCTCCCTGTTGCTCGGTAATAGTCTGCAAAATTGCTTGAATTCGCGGACCCTTCTGATTTGCCAGACCCGCAATGCGAATGGCGTCAATGACGGATTCTGGCGTTGCATCTCGAACATGTTCCCAGGTGTTGAACTTCGCGCGCAGCCCCTGGTAAGCAAGGTCTCTGTTTCGGTCGTTGGTATTCTGTGACAACACGGTCAGTATGAGTTCATCCAATGCATCCCGCTTTTCCCAGTCAGGCATGCCGAAAGCCGCTCGAAGATGTTCACGTACAGCCGTTGCCCGTTCCTCCCGTGATAACCCATTCATCCGTTTAACCCGAGATGGAAAACCGACATTGTATGTTTCCAACATCGAAGCCACGCACATTCTGGATGGCACGCTCAGCGAATTCCTGCAGTATCTCCGGGATGGTTTCGAACACACCCAAATCGTGCAGCACTTTTACCGAAGCAGCGCCGCGCGCCCTGGATTCCGCATCGCCATCGGTAAATTTCATCGTAATCCCCAACCCGGGACTCTCCGGTGATATCACCCCGGGCAGCACCCCGATCGCCTGATAACCATCCGCCCCTCCTTTTGAAACAACCTTTCCCGGTAAAGCCTGCATCAAGGTGGTGTCCAGACTGTGGTGCGGTCCGCTGACCATCTCAGGATGTGCCATCATCGCGGCGGTAATTATCTTGCATGCGCCTTTGCGTGGTTCAGGCAAATTGGCAGGATCACACAACCGGGCATACCCAAAAGCTGCTTTCCATAATGGGACTCCAAATACCGGAACAGAACACCCATCGATGCCTAACACCACATCTTGTGGCTCCATACCGACCATCTCAGCAAAGGTTCGAATAATCCGTTGTTGGGTTGGATGTTCGGGTTTCATATAGTCATCGAGGGTGTGCCCCTGCATTTTCGCCTGCGCCAGAATGCCGGTATGCTTTCCAGAACAATTATGGCGATACGCATTCGGCATTTCACCCCGCAGTATCATCGCATCATAGGTTTCGCGGTCAGCTGGCGGATGGATACCACACTGCAAATGTTCAAGCGTAATACCGATTTTCTTGTGCATGCCAACCAATGTGTCCACATGATCATCCGTACCTTGGTGTGAGGCACAGGTGATTGCCAGTTCCTTCTGCGTCAGGCCATAGGCTTCCAAACCACCCATTTCCACCAACGGCATCGTCTGAAATGGTTTTGACGAAGAACGCAGATAAAGGACTTCATTCACGTCTCCAACAGAAGCAACCAGCCTGCCATTGGCATCCACGACAGCCATGGCACCGAAATGGATCGATTCCACCAATGCTCCCCGTGTAATCTCGATCATTGGTTCGCAATACAGTTTCGCCATTTTACCTCCTAATGGTAAAGTCATTGCATCCATTATAAATCCATTTTTATATCGGCAGTCAGAAGCCTCAAAATCGATTAAACTTAACCCGACAAACAGGGAATGGAAGGCGAAGTGAAATGAGTACTCCTGAAAATCAACGAAAGAGAAAACAAATCCTGATTGCTCTTCTTTCGGGCAGCATCACAATCATATTCCTGGAATATTTCGGGTTTATTTACCCCAGCCTCAGGAGCCGGTTCTTTTACTTTTTGGCGCGAATCAACCGCTGGGTGAATGCCAACAAAACGATCGAAGAACAACGTGAAGTGATGGATATCTTGCGCAAAGTCATCCTGAGAGAAGAGGATGTTATCGCTGACAAACAGATCCATATCGAAGGCGTGCCTGTGGAATGGGTGATCCCCGAAACTGAGATCGACAAAGGCCATGTGATCCTGTACCTGCATGGCGGAGCGTACGTGGTCAGAACGCCGACCTTTCACCGCCTGTACACCCAGCACCTAGCAGACCAGGCCGGTACCCGTGTCCTGCTGGTTGATTACCGGCTGGCGCCAGAACATCCTTTCCCCGCCGCCTTGGATGACGCCTATGCCGCCTATCGTTGGTTGTTATCCGCTGGATATCGCCCAGAGAAAATCGCAGTGGCAGGAGATTCTGCCGGCGGTGGCCTGACAGCGTCTCTCCTCTTATACTTGAAGGAGAAAGGTGTCCCTCTCCCTGCATGCGCCCTGCTGATGTCTCCCTGGCTGGACCTCGCCGGTACAGGGAATTCCATCATTCGCCTGGCAAGCGAGGACCCACAATTAACCTGGTCAAACCTCGAAAAATCGGCCGCCCTGTATTGCGGCGATCACTCGCCAACTCTCCCCTTGATTTCACCATTATATGGAAATCTGTCCGGCCTTCCCCCCATGCTGATCATCGCTGGCGGTATTGAAATATTGCTTGATGATTCGATCCGTTTTGCCGACCGTGCTTCCATCGCCGGGGTGGATGTGGAGCTGCTGGTTGAACCCAACATGGGACATGTATGGAGCATATTCAACATGGTCATCCCCGAGGCGGAAAAAGCCAATCGCATTGCAGCAGACTTCATCCGTGATTGCCTGACCTCAACAGTAGACGAAACGCACTCACATTTTTTGCCATCACTTTTGTATGACAGCAGAAAATGAGTTAACATTAATCCATCAATAATCAATCATAAGGAGTAGGCAATGGAAAAAATCCATTATCACGGATGGGACAATTGTTACCGGTTATCCAATGAAACCATCGAACTGGTGGTGACCACGGATGTTGGACCTCGGATTATCTGGTTTGGTTTTTCCGGTGGTACCAACGTATTTAAGAATTACGATGAGATGCTTGGGAAAACTGGCGGGGACGAATGGCGCATCTATGGAGGTCACCGTTTATGGCATGCCCCGGAAGGGCAACCCCGAACTTATGAGCCGGATAACCTGCCGGTGAAAATTGAAAATTTAGGAACCTTTATTCGCTTGGTTCAGGGTACAGAAAAAACCACCGGGATTGAGAAACAGATCGATATTTATCTCGATCCTGTTCACGCAGAAGTGAAATTGGTTCACCGCCTCATCAACCACAACCTGTGGGCGGTCGAACTGGCACCCTGGGCGCTGTCCGTTATGGCTCCCGGCGGAAAAGCGATTGTTCCCTTCCCCAAACGCGGCTCTCATACCGATGGCGACCTGCTGCCCAGCAACACCATCACCCTGTGGCCGTATACCTACATGTCTGACCCGCGCTGGACATGGGGAAAAAAGTATATGTTGCTGCAATCACAGGAAGGCAACGAAATTGCGCAAAAAGCCGGCACAAACGTAACCGATGGATGGGCTGCCTACGTGAACCAGAGTTTGTTGTTTGTGAAATACTTTGACTTCAATCCCGCCTTTGATTATGCCGATATGGGCTGTAATGTAGAAACCTTCACCAACGAGGCTATGCTCGAGCTGGAGACGCTCGGACCCCTCTGCTGGTTGGAACCAGGTGAAACGGTTGAGCATGTTGAAATTTGGAAACTGTTCGCCGATGTGCCCACCCCTCAGTCCGAAGAAGAGATTGATCGTTCCATACTACCGCTTATTAAATAACAATCAACCTTGAGAAAAAGCGCTGAATGACGTTTCGGCGCTTTTTTCGTTATGCCCCGGTAACGGCAGCCCTCCGCCATATCTCTCTACTGCCATCCGCCATGTTACAATTGGCGGTATCACTTCGAAGGGATCATCAGGAAATGTTAAAAGTTTTATCCATAATCGGCACCCGCCCGGAAGCGGTGAAGATGGCGCCAGTGATCAAAGCACTGCAGAACCATATCGGCATCGAGTCCATCCTGTGTGTCACCGCCCAGCACCGTGAAATGATGGATCAGGTGTTGGATTTATTTGGGCTCAAGCCTGCCTATGACCTCGACCTGATGCAGGCCAACCAGACTCTGCCACTACTATCAGCCCGAATCATGGAACATCTTTCCCCGGTGATCAGGCAAATCCAGCCGGATTGGATCCTGGCACAGGGAGATACCACCACAGTGCTTTGCACCGCTATGTTGGCTTACTATCACCAGGTCAATTTCGGGCATGTTGAAGCCGGACTTCGCACCGGGAACAAATGGCAGCCGTTTCCTGAAGAAGGCAACCGCCGTATGGCTGGCACACTCGCCGACCTGCATTTCGCCCCGACCGAACACAGCCGTACCAATCTGTTGCGCGAAGGAGTGCCAGATTGGCGGATATGCGTGACCGGCAATCCGGTCATAGATGCCCTTAATGAAATCACAGCACGGCTACCGGACCCGGAAACGAATGCTTTATTGGCGAACGTGAATCAAGCCGGAAAAAAATTGGTCCTGATGACTGCCCACCGGCGGGAGAATTTTGGCCAGCCATTGCGTAACATCTTCCATGCAGTAAAACGGTTGGCCCAAATCTACCAGGATGAGATCAACATCGTTTACCCGGTACATTTAAACCCCAATGTCAGGGAAGCAGCATATGAGATGCTGTCGGATCAATCCAATATCTTTCTGATGGATCCGCTGCCCTACCTCTCATTGGTTCATGTGATGCGCAATGCAACCCTGGTGCTGACAGATTCGGGCGGATTGCAGGAAGAGGCCACAGCCCTTCACATCCCGACTCTTGTCTTCCGCAATGTAACAGAACGACCGGAAGGGGTGGAAGCCGGCGTGTTGAAACTGGTCGGCAGTGACCCCGAGGTTATCATTGGCAGCATGCGTCAATTACTCGACAATCCGTCTGCGTATCAGGAAATGGCATCGCGGCTCAATCCATTTGGCGATGGCAATGCAGCCCACAAAATTGTCACCGCACTGATGCACTTTCACGACCCTGACAGGGAAGCCTGACATTTCCGTATGAAGACAATTTGCGTACTGCCCAAGTTGGAAACCCTGGCTGGTCCTGCCTCTTTTTATGCCCGTTTCACTGGCAAAGCACGTGAACGCGGATACCAGATCACCAACGATCCGCTTGGCAGCAATGTGGATGTAATCCTGGTGATTGCCGGATCACGCCACTTGTTCAAACTTCTTCTCGCTCGGTTGAAAGGTGTTCGGATTGTCCAGCGCCTGGATGGTCCCAATTGGCATCATCGCCACATGAACACCGGGGTGAAACATTTTATTCGCTCCGAGATCAATAACTGGCTGATGCAGATTATCCGAAAATTCCTGGCGCACGCATTGATCTACCAGAGTCAGTTCGCCAAAGAATGGTGGGATGTTTTTTACGGCCTGGCTGAAAAACCGATGAAAATCGTGTTCAATGCCATCGACCTCCAGGAATTTTCACCCGATGGTCAAGAATTTCCACCCAAAGATCGTGTCCGCATGCTGGTACTTGAAGGACGGATGGGCGGTGGACAGGAAAAAGGACTGGAAAACGCCATTCACTTTGCAGAACATCTCGCTCCCCGCCTGGAAAAACCACTGGAATTGGTCGTGGTTGGCAGGCTGGATCCAGCATTGGAGGAATATTGGGACAAAACTGCTGGCATTCCGATCCACTGGCAGGGAGCGGTACCGCGTGAGCAGGTACCCCATCTTGATAGATCAGCCCATTTCCTGTTTTCAGCGGATATTAATGGCTCATGTCCCAACACTGTGGTCGAATCACTCGCCTGCGGCCTGCCAGTGGTAGGTTTTGCCACCGGAGCAATCCCCGAGATGCTGACCGAATGGTCAGGACGCTGTGCACCCTACGGCAGCAACCATTGGAAACTTGAACCACCGGTATTCGATCAAATCATTGATGATGCAATCACAGTGATCGAGCATCAGGACACCTTCAGGAAGGGCGCGCGGAAACGCGCGGAAGATGTGTTTGACATTGAACTGATGATGAGCCAATATCTGGCGATATTATTTCCTGGTCAAGAATCAACCGCTAAAATCACGCAATGATAGTGTTGCCGAACCACCGGGGTCGAATTCACTGTGAATTCTCGCTTCACCATACCGGATAATGCAGCCACTGCCTGAGGTCGCCCTTATCGTACAGGAATGCAACCGATGTTCCCTCCAGGTGATATCCACCTGGTATCCACCACGCGCGCATAGTCCATTGATAGACCCGCTTTCCCACATATCGGGCAGAGCTGGCAGCAGGTGGATTTCACCATTCTGACTTTGCAGCAACATTTCTGCGATTCCCGCTGTTGCCCCAAAATTGCCGTCAATCTGGAATGGCGGATGCGCATCAAACAGGTTGGCATACACCCCACCGCCACTGCCATATTTCGGCTGGTCTCCCTGGGATTCCACCAATGTCAGCAGACTGGTAATCATGGCATGCGCATGGTTGCCATCCAACAACCGTGCCCACAGGCAGATGCGCCAACCTTTCGCCCAACCGGTACTTTCATCCCCTCGCCGCCGCAAGGTAACCTTCACTGCTTCGGCAAGAGCCGCGGTTTCTGGTGTGATCTGATTCCCCGGGAAAACACCATAGAGGTGTGATGTATGCCGGTGGTGCGGTTCAGCTTCCTCGAAATCTTGCGCCCATTCCATTAACTGCCCATACTTACCAATTTGATACGGCAGCAATCGGGGTAGTTTGTCACTGATCTCATCCAGGAATGCGGTTTGAATTCCCAATTCATCTGCCGCAGCCAGCACATTCGTGAACAATTCCCGGATGATAGCCATATCCATGGTTGGTCCGCTGCTCATGGCGGCACTCATCCACCCACCATTACCATCTGGAACCCGAAAATGGTTTTCAGGAGATGTGCCCACCGGTGTTAAGAAGTCACCATCTTCGTTCTGGATCAACCAGCCATTCAGGAATTGAGCCGCTCCCTCCATCAAGGGATAGGCAGTGGTTTCGAGAAAGGTTCGGTCACAAGAAAATTGGTAATGCTCCCATAGGTGTTGGCACAGCCAGCCACCAGCCAGCGGCCAAAAAGAGTGGACCGGATTCCCCTCAACCGCGTTCGCCACCCGCCATAGATCTGAATTATGGTTCGCAGTCCAGCCAGTCAGGCCAAAAGACAATTCAGCCACCTTTTTCCCCTTGACTGCCAGTTCCTGGATCAGCCTGAACAATGGTTCGGCACATTCGGACAAATTGCAGGTTTCTGCAGGCCAGTAATTCATCTCCGTGTTGATGTTGAGGGTGTAATTGCTGGCCCACGGCGGAAGGATCATGTCGTTCCAGATCCCCTGCAAATTCAACGGCTGGCTGCCAGGTCTCGATCCGGAAATCATCAAGTAACGCCCGTATTGAAACAACAACGGGATCAACCCGAGGTCATCGGTCCCGTCAAAACAACGGATACGCTCATCAGTAGGCAAAAATTCCTTCTTGTTCATGGAATCGAGAGAAAAACTCACCCGCCCGAAGAGTCTGGAATGCTCCTCAACAGCGGTTTTTTGAAAGTTGTCCCACGTCTTCCCGTCCAAACCCTTAAGGTTTTCCAGGACCTCACATACCTCGTCCCTTCCGTCTCGGCTTGGGCTGCGGTCAAACCCATTGTAAGAAGTTCCCGTTGCCAGGTACAGCTCAACGGCATCAGCTCCTTCGATCAACAATTTTCCATCAACCACATTGCTATGGCCCGAAACAACCCGGTACGTCAGGGCCACCGCAAACCGCATCCCTTTGCCATCAATCTCTCCGCCATATTTCACTTGACGCGCATCTTCACGCACACTGCCATCTTCAGTAAACACTTCCGGATACTTGGCATGGCGATTTCCTTTGTAGCTTTCAAGCTGATCAAATGGGTACCGGATCGCCTGCCCTGGGGCAATACCGTGCAAGCAATAGTATCCGCAGAGATTTGAGTGGTGATGGACATGCGGGGAGACCAATTCCACACTCATCGTAATCCTCCCAGGCGATGAGGCGGAGAAATGGAGACCGAGCACATGATCAGGGGCTGACGCAAGATATTCGCGACGGTATGTGACGGAATTGATTGTGTATTCCACACAACTGACGCCGGTCTCCAGGGTCAGGTCACGGCAGTAATTTTCGGCCTGACTGCCATGTTCCCATCGAATCAATAGATCACCCAATGGCTGGTAACAATTTACCACCCGACCCATCCAGTTCTCACTAATTAAATCATGGGCCGCCCGGTACTCCTTTTCCTTCAACAGCTTAACAACCGCCTGGTAAACATCAGTATGATCGATATTCGCGTAATAATCATTCTGCCCTGGTTCACCTGACCAGAGTGTATCGTCATTCAGGCTGATGCGCTCCGTAGCAACACCACCAAACACCATCGCTCCCAAGCGTCCTGTGCCCAATGGAAGCGCGTCTGTCCAATGTTCTGCGGCCTTCTGATACCATAAACGGTTGTGTGTTGGCATTGCGATATCTCCCTCTCCTGTCCCACTGAGTGAATGCGATAAAACAACGCCGGAATCATTCCGATCCCGGCGTTGTTGTGAGATTTATTAGAAATGAGCTGCTGTTCGCAGGTCCTGTACCTTGTTCGTCTGCTCCCAGGGCAGGTTCAGGTCATCACGCCCAAAATGCCCATAGGCAGCAACCTGCTGGTATATCGGTCGGCGGAGGTCAAGATCGCGGATAATCGCGCCGGGGCGCAGATCAAACACGGAACGGATCGCTTCAACAATCTGGTCATCTGGCACTTTGCCGGTGCCAAATGTTTCCACATTGATGCTCAGGGGGTGCGCCACACCGATCGCATATGCGACCTGGATTTCGCAGCGGCTTGCCAACCCGGCAGCCACCACATTCTTGGCAACCCAACGCGCGGCATAAGCGGCAGAACGATCAACTTTTGTCGGGTCTTTCCCCGAAAAAGCACCGCCACCGTGACGTCCCATCCCACCGTAAGTATCGACAATGATCTTGCGCCCGGTCAGACCCGCATCACCCAACGGCCCACCAATATTAAACCGCCCGGTGGGGTTGACATAGATTTCAATATCGCCGTAATCCGCCAGTTCCGCCGGTAGCACCGATTTGATCACCTGCTCCGTGACCGCTTCACGAATTTCATCCTGGGTAGCCTCCACAGCATGCTGGGTGCTGATCAGGACTGTCGGTATGCGTACTGGTTTACCATAACTGTACTCCACTGTCACCTGGCTTTTACCGTCAGGATAAATGAAAGGTAACGTCTCATTCTTGCGTACTTCGGCCAATTTCCGGGTTAATTTATGGGCATAGTAAATGGGAGCCGGCATGAGGGTCGGGGTTTCATCACACGCGTAACCGAACATCATGCCCTGATCACCCGCACCAAGGGTTTCCACTTCTTGATCGCTCATCTCACCCGTTTTGGCTTCGAGTGCCTTGTCGACACCCATTGCAATATCACCGGACTGTTGGGCAATAGCGGAGATCACGCCACAGGTTGCGCCGTCAAAGCTTTTCTTGCCCCGGTCATATCCGATACCCTTGACCACTTCGCGAACCAATTCATCAAAATTGACAAAAGCTTCGGTGGTGATTTCGCCCAGGATCATCACATAACCGGTCTTTGTGGCGCACTCACAGGCCACCCGGGAACGCGGATCCTGCGCAAGACAGGCATCCAGCACCGCATCACTGATCTGGTCGCACATTTTGTCAGGATGACCTTCTGTGACCGATTCAGAAGTGAACAGGTACTTCTTTGAGTTCATAAACGTGTTGCTCATATAAGTTATTCCTCCATTCAGGATTTAAACAAAATGCCCCGCGCGATTTTCAGGGGGACATTCCAAGTGAAAGGCTGTCCTCCTATCATCCAGATTCATCCAATGGATTGCCATCTTCAACGAAGATGATCTGCCGGAATTAGCACCTTGGAAATGGGTTTCACCAGGTTGCTGAGGTTTCATAGGGCCGTTCCCTCCACCTCTCTGGATAGAAGTTGCCTTGGGGGCTTTATTCAATTACGCTGTTATCTTACATGAATCCGGTTCAGATGTCAAACAAATTTTTCCGTACGGTATAATAGGCAAGCCCTCTTTCGCAAATTGTAGATGAATCGTCATTTTAAGAATGGTCGCCAATGGAAAAACATCCCTTTTTCAACTTAATGATATACACAAAAACCGAACTGGAGCAGATCATCCAGCAACCAATCAACCAGGTACAAACGCTGCGGGAATGGCCATTATCATCGGTTGTTGAAGCATCTGGTGAAAATGAGGAAAAATGGATTGTGAAATATATGCTGGAACCCCTCAATATTGAGGGTGTCTGGTACCAGACGCCTCACAGGGATTTCCTTCCGCAGTGTGATCATATCATTGACCTTACACCCCATCAGCAGATCCTCATTTATCGGAAAATCGCCGGGATCCACCCCTCCCAGGCGAACCTGAATGAAAAACAATCTCTTGATTTATTAGGTAGCCTGCAAGAAGCTATTCAGTCCATTCATGAGCCGAACTTGCCCACACGAATACAAATCGGAACCCCACACGATTTTAACCATTGTTTTCAGCGCATGATCGATGATATGCGAAAATTGGTTGTAGACCGACATTTCATCATCACCCAAATGGAGACAGTCAATTTCCTGCAAAAGCTGGTGAAAGACGAGGGTGTCATCGACACGTTAACCTACAACACCGGCTATGCGCATGGCGACCTGGGGCAGGATAACGTTCTGCTTCAACCAGATGGCTCAATTACCATTCTCGATTGGCAACGCCCAGTACGATCCTCGCCGTTGATTGATGCGTTCATTTTTCTCGATTCCATGGGGATCCCCCCGCTGCGTTACCTCCCGCCGGAATCTCTTTACCTCGCCCACCTGGAGCGGATCGAGTGGTATGTTGCCAATGCAGTGCGCTGGAACCCAGTTATCATCGATCGAATCGACCAATACATTGACCATTTTGTCCGCGAATTAGAATGGGTTTATCCTGCAAATACCAAAAATTTTAAAATGTAATATCCCATCGTCATTGTCCACAGGTGGGTGTCAATCCGATCAAGGATACCGCCGTGACCAGGTAACAGGTTACCTGTATTCTTTACGCCAGCCCAACGCTTAAACAGGCTAATGCCAAAGTCGCCGATCGGGATCACAATGTAGAGCGCAACAGCAAAGGCTGTCCCCTCCAGCACATCCAGCGGGAACCAGTTTCCTGCAACAATCGCAAACACCAGACCGACCAAACCAGCAGTCACTATCCCGGCAAGGTATCCTTCCCAGCTCTTGTTAGGGCTGACTCGGTTTCCCATTTTATGTTTTCCCCAGCGCTGGCCAATCAGGTAAGCACCGGTGTCCCCTACTGCCGTCACCATCACAAAAAACAAGAACCACAATCCGCCTGAAGGTAGCTCCCGAACGAAAAGAAAATGCAAACCAAGACCACCGATGTATAATACCCCACCAAGATTGATCAGAAAGTCAACCGGTGCGGAGTCATGTTTCTGTTCATACCGCAAGATCGCCTGAAGCAGAATTGCAAAAAGGGCTGCGATCGATATGATCGGAAGCCAGATTTGTTTACCCAAACCAACGGTGCAGATGAATAATCCTGTTACAGCGATGGGCAATGCGGGTGGGGGTGCAAATCCACGAGACTTAAACATTCGGCACCACTCAAACACAGCAATCCCCAGGACTATCGCCATAAAGATGGTAAACAGCCAGTCCCCCAGCCAGACCATCAAGCCGACGAGGGGAAGGAGCACAAGAGCGGTGAGTGTGCGTTGTCTAAACAAATTGTGTCCGTAACTGCGATCAGCCAGCCAACTGCTCAGAGGTCTTGCCAAATCGGCGTTCTCGCCGGGCATAATCCTGCAGCCCTTTATGAAATTCCACCCGGTTAAAATCCGGCCAATATACAGGAGGGAAATACCATTCAGAATACGCGGTCTGCCATAACAGGAAATTGGATGTTCGGTATTCCCCCGATGTTCGAACGACGAGATCGGGATCAGGGATGCCAGCGGTAAAAAGCGAATCCGCCACCAATTTTTCATTGACCTGTTCCACCGGGTAACCTTGACTGACAATTTTCTCAATCGCTGCCACTATTTCATCCCGGCCGCCGTAGTTCCAGGCGATGATCACATCGAGGCGGTCATTATCCCTGGTTAATTCCATGGCCTGTCGGATTTTCTCCATTAACACCGGGTTCAGCCGCTCCAGGCGGCCAATATGACGAAGTCGGACACCCTGTCGGTGCAATTCCGGCAGCTCTCTCTCCAGGGCATCCGCAAGAATGCGCATCAAACCTTTCACCTCATCATCGGGGCGATTCCAATTTTCGGTGGAAAACGCATATACCGTCAGGTAACGAACACCAAATTCAACACAGGCCTTGATAATCTCACGCAAATTTTCGGTCCCAGCCTGGTGACCGAACAGACGTGGTTTTCCCTGCTGCTTCGCCCAGCGTCCATTGCCGTCCATGATCATGGCGACATGGCGGGGGATTCGTGCGGGGTTTAATGGTTCCAGGGGAGCAAGTGTCGCGGCCAAGGCTTAGACTTCCATAATTTCAAATTCTTTAGCCAATCCAACTTCACCCATCTTCTCTACATAGATGTCGGTGAGTTCCTGCAGCTTTTCTTCGCCCTTTTTCAGGTCATCTTCTGAAATCATTTTTTCCTTTTCAAAATCACGCATATCTTTCAGGCAATCACGGCGCACGTTGCGAATGGATACCCGGCCATCTTCCACACGGCGGTGCACCCCTTTGACCAATTCCAAACGGCGTTCTTCTGTCAGCGGGGGTAGGTTAAGGCGGATGACTTTGCCGTCGGATGATGGATTGATCCCCAGGTCGGATTTCTGAATCGCTTTAATCACAGAATCAACCGTACTGGCATCAAAAGGCTTGATCATGATCTGGCGAGGTTCGGGAATGGAAATTGTTGCCAGCTGGTTCATTTTTGTCGGCATACCGTAATATTCCACCTCAATCGCATCTACCAATGCTGGTGTTGCGCGGCTGGTGCGGATATGCCGCAACCCTTCCTCCAGCGCTTCAATCGCCCCTTTCATTCGCAGTTCCGCATCATGCAACAGGTCATTAATCATTATGGCCTCCTTGGCTGAATTCGCAATAGTTCATCGGTCTAATTTTACACGAAAACGGTGCATCTGACACCTGCAGCAACCGGTGGTCTGTAGGGTTCATGCACTATTCCGCTGCTGGCGGTGCTTTTCACCATAAATCAGGCTCTCATCCAGAAAAGCATGAATATTATCGAAGGGTGTCCCGGCAACAATCCCATTGCCCGCGGCAATGCACATCCCGCCTGCTTCCTGGTCAAAAGTGTCGATTAAGAACCTGACCTCTTTACGCACACCCTCGGGTATTTGTTCCTGCAGCACATGCTGGACATCGATCCCGGCCAGGAAAGTCAGCCGGTTGCCATACCGTTCCGCCACCTGCCGCTCATCCATTGTATGTTTTTGCACAGGATGGAAGACATCCAATCCGGTTTCTATCAAATCCTCCAGTACATCAGTGTTGTTGCCGCATGAATGCAGCCACCAATGAAGTCCATTCCCCTTGGTTAACTCACCGACCTGCCGGTAGTAGGGCTTGAGAAATTCCCGGAAGGTGGCCGGCTTCATGAACAAGGCCTTCTGCGTGCCAAGGTCATCACTACACCAGAACCCGTCCGGTTGCAGCAAGGAAATGGCGGTTTGTATGTAATCAAGGTATACATCACAAAGAGCTGCATTCAACCGATGTATCTGGTCGGGGTATAAGTAGTAGTCCATCAGCAAATTGGTCATTCCCCGAATTCCCCATGGACGCTCAAAAAATAATCGCCACCAGGCAAACATCAAGTATCGGTCTTCCCGATGAGCCCTTTCTACAATCGGCAGTAAGTCCTCAAACCGTGGGTCATTCGCAGCCTTTGGGAGTTTTTCAATGAATTCATCAAGCTTCTCCCAATCCGCCAGCACAGCCCTGGAATCGTGCGCACCGGTATCATCCATCTGCCAGGAGAGGTTCATTTTAGAGTACACGATCGGATCGATCCAGGCAAAGACCACATCTTCGGGATATCGATCGAACAATTGCAATTGGCCTCCATATTGTTCTACCAGCCCTTCCCCCCACCATTTCGCCTGGACCAAAGGGATGCGAGGAGGGTGCCGCCTCTCAACAGCGCGCTTCACCTCTTCACGATTTAATGCTTTCCACACAGTTTCCATCATAACCACTCCAAGTCTCAATTCTCCAGATGCCGATGGCGATGTCCAGTGTATTTGACGATGCCGCCCATGTCAAATATAATCGAAATTGGAGATTGGGAGTAAATCGTTGAACAGATTAACAGATATGAATGTGTTCGTTTGTTCAGAGAAAGAGAGATCATATGAAACCGAATATTGTTTACATTCATTCCCACGATACAGGACGGTACATCGAACCGTATGGCTTTGCAGTTCCAACTCCAAATTTGCAGAAACTGGCAGAACAGGGCGTCCTGTTCCGAAAAGCATTTTCCGCTGCGCCTACCTGCTCGCCATCCAGAGCTGCGCTGTTGACTGGTCTAGCCCCCCATTCGGCTGGGATGCTGGGACTGGCACATCGTGGATTTGCTCTGAATGATTATTCGCAACACCTGGTCCATACTTTACACCAGGCTGGTTACTTCACCGCCCTTGCTGGTGTTCAACATGTCGCAAGCAAAGCAGATCAGATCGGCTACGACCTAATCCTTGGAGGTGACCTGCCTGCAGAACAGCATGCTCGCTTGGATGCAAACAGATTAACCGCCATGGTTACCCCGTTCTTGCGGAGCCAGGCGAGTGTTGGCGACCATCAACCCTTTTTCCTCTCAGTCGGGTTTGTTGAGACCCACCGGGAATTCCCTGTTTCTGGCTGGCAGGAAGATCCCAGGTACACCATGCCGCCTATACCGATCGCAGACACCCCCCAAACACGGCAAGATATGGCGAATTTCAAGGCATCTGCCCGGATGTATGACCGCGGAGTTGGTGACATACTCAACCTGCTGGATGAGCTGAATCTCGCAGAAAATACACTCGTGATCGCAACCACCGACCATGGCATCGCGTTTCCTGGAATGAAGTGCAACCTGACCGATCATGGCATCGGCGTCATGCTCATCATGCGAGGTCCTGGCGGATTTACAGGCGGTAAAGTGATTGATGCCATGGTCTCCCACGTAGACATTTTCCCTACGCTTTGTGATTTTCTGGGTATCGAACAACCGGGCTGGCTCCAAGGTAAGTCAATGATGCCACTAATTGAAGAAGGGAAGGAAGAAATCAATCACGCCATTTTCGGCGAGGTAACCTTTCATGCAGCCTATGAGCCAATGCGTTGCATCCGAACGCAACGGTATAAGTATATCCGCAGGTTCGACACCCGTACCACACCCGTTCTGCCCAATATCGATGACAGTCCATCCAAATCATTGTGGCTGCAATCTGGCTATGCGCAGAAAGAACTCCCTCGCGAATTCTTGTATGACCTCAACATGGATCCCACCGAATTACACAACCTGGCGGATCAGGCAGAATATCAAGCAACAAAACTTGAGCTGGCTACCCAACTCCATCAGTGGATGGTAAACACCAATGACATCCTCCTGCAGGAAAACCCGGTCATCCCTCCCCACGGCGCACTGGTAAACCATGCGGATCAACAATCTCCTTCTGAGCCAGTAACCTGCTTTGATTGAAATCGCAACACGCAATTCGCGGATGTTACACGATATAATGAATCTGCCACGGCATGTTTGCCGGGCAATCGTTACCGTTTCCAGGAGTTCCCAATAATGACACAAAAATTACCGAAATTTGCGGTGTTGCAGCTTTCAGGATGTGCAGGATGTGAGGTGTCGTTGTTAAATGCGACAGATTGGCTTCACCAATACGAACTCGTTTACATGCCACTGGTGATCTCGGCAGACAATGTTCCTGATGTGGACATCTTGCTGGTCAGTGGCGGGGTCCAAACATCAGAAGATCTCTACAAATTGTCACATGCCATCCATCACGCAAATGAGGTGGTGGCTGTTGGGACCTGTGCCATTTCGGGCGGGGTGACCAACCTGGGCAACCGCGACGATGTTCGCGATCTGTTTCTCTCCCAGGCTGAACGGCACCATCTGCCGCGGATGCTCCCCAAATGCCGCCCGATTGACGACTTCATCACTGTTAGCCGTTACCTGCCAGGATGTCCGCCCACTCCGCAGTTGTTCATGCAGCTGCTGACACCCGACCCAGACTACACCCAGAAGAAAACCGTCTGCCAGGAATGCGGCCGGAAAAAGCTGCGTGATATGAAACCAAACCATTTCTTTGGTGCCCAACAAGGCAGCCCCGACCCTGACATATGCTTGATTAACCAGGGATATCCCTGTGTGGGTTCATCCACCCGTGCCGGTTGTGACGCCCTCTGTACCAAACCAGGCCATCCCTGCGTGGGCTGCCGTGGCCCTTCAGATGCCTTCATTGAAAAAGATGCGGAACACTGGTTCTCCAGCATTCAAAAAGTGTTCGAATCAATGACCAACGTTCCCTCCCAAGAAATTCAGGAAGTAATGCGATCTCCCCAATTATCATTGTTCCTGTTTCAATTCGCCGATTATGACCAAAAAGCCAGGCCGATCCGACCAAAGGAGAAAATCCTGTAATGACCATGACCAGACTAACCTTTCCAGTCAGCCGTATTGAAGGCCACGCCCAGGTTGTAATCGAAGTCGAGAACGGGCAGGTCATATCCTCCCACTTTCAGGCAACCGAAATGCGTGGGTTCAAGCACTTTGTTGAAGGCACTCCGGCTGAGCAGATGCCGGTGATCACACCACGGATATGCGGTGTTTGTTCTACGGCCCACCAGGTAGCCTCGGTGAAAGCGCTGGAGGACATTTTTGAAGTAACTCCGCCCCCCCTGGCGCGCAGGATTCGTGAACTTCTGCTGTTGGGTCAATTAATCCAGAACCAGGCCACATCTCTCTTCATTTTCACCATGCCAGATCGTTTGGATGTCCCCTCGATCTTCCACTCTCTCGAAAGCAGCAATATCTCGGTGCAGGGCATCTGTGACAATATCGCGCGATGCTCCTTGCGTGTGAGAAAAGCCGGAACCGATCTCATCACCCTGGCAGGGGGTCAATTCATTCACCCAATCAAAACCATGGTGGGCGGTGTCACCAGCGGGATTCAACGGGAAAAAGCAGAGATCATGCTCGCTGAACTGGAAACAATCATCCCGGTCGTACGCATTCTGTTCAACCATTACTGGCAGTTATCCACCAGCTTAAAGGAGCGTATTGGTACCTGGGGGGATGATGAACCCACATATTACATTACCTCAACGCCTGCTATTAATCCAGTCTATGACACCGATACTATCCGGGTGCTTTCGCCTGATGGACAGGTAATCGACACCTTTGCTGCCAGCCAATTTCGCGACCACCTGGTGTTCAACGACAATGACTACAGCTATGCCGGGCAAACCAGTTTCAATGGGAAAATCATGCGTGCCAACAGCCTGGCGCGTATCAACATGACTCAAAGCATGGGAACAGAGATCGCCGACAGTTACATGGCAAGAATTGAGCGCGCATTCGGTTTACCCGCCCATCCGATCCTCCTTTATGATCTGTGCCGCGGTGTCGAGTTGATCAATGCCATTGAACGTGCTATCGAGATTTTAAAAGAGCCATTGGATGGCACTGATACCCACGTCGGTTATACCCCCAAAGACGGAGAGGGCTATGGATTGGTAGAGGCGCCGCGCGGGCCTTTGATCCATCATTACGCGGTTGAAGGCGGGAAAATCACCTCCGCTGAGTTTGTCATCCCTACTGTCCACAACATCCTTGCCATCGAACGCGCACTCACAGTCGCCGCGAAACGGTACATCAAGGATGGCCAGATCAATATGGAGTTGGAGAAAGCGGTTGGACGGGTTGTCAGGGCGTTTGACCCGTGCATTGCCTGCGCCACACAATAAGTTCGAACAACAAAAAGTCAGCCAGTGTAACCGGTCACTGGCTGACTGTAGTAGATGGTTCGTAAAATGGAAGGTTATCCGCAGCTCGAGCAACTGCCGTTGCAGGAGGCACAGCCACCGGTATTAACACGTCCGTAGGTCAATTCGATCTCAGAAGCCTCTCGTAAATCGGCAATGGTTACATCGAAATTGAGAGCCTTGCCAGCGAGAGGATGGTTGAAATCGAGTTTGATCACATCATCACCAATCTCACAAATCTGGGCGGAGAGGATTCGGCCATCACCAGCATTCAGGCGGATGGTTTTCCCAATCTTGAACTCAAAATTATCAGGAAATTTTGCGCGGTCCATATCAGAATATGCTTCTGGATCCACCTCACCGTAAGCCTCCACAGCGGGAACGACCACGGATTTGCTCTCACCAACCACCATACCTTCCAGCAACTTTTCCAGGCCGGAAATCAGGTTATTGTGTCCGTGAATATATGGTAGGGGGTCCCGCCCGGCAGTCGTATCGGCAATTTCGCCATCCACGGTTAATACATAATCCAGGCTGACAACGACATCCTGGGCAACAGCATTCGGTTTGTTTTCCATCTTTCACCTCAAATTAATCTGATCAGATGGTTATTCTATCATGCTTCCGCATCCCTGAGAAATTTTATATGCTTTTCTGATAAATATCTTAAACCCCTTTTCAGTTATAATCATTTTCAGACCACCTAAGGCACAGCAAGTGAGGCAACCCCGAATGAGCCTGTCCAGTATGGAAATTACCACCTTTTTACAGGCACTATATCCATTTCGCTCAATGGCGCTTGGTGATATTCGCCAGTTGGCAGACAAAGTACATATCGTTTCTCTGACCAATGGGCAGGTGCTCCAACCAATGAATGCGCCTGCCACCACGCTTTACCTCTGTTACAGTGGTAACGTCGAATTGAAACGTATGGGCGGAAACAACCAGTTGGAACGGTTTGGTGTAATTGATCCCTGTGAATTTTTCGGCCTGGAAGCCACCATTGGCGGGCAATTTTATGAAACTGAATCGTTAGCCCTCTCACAATGCACTATACTGGCAATTCATCAACAGGATCTATTCCCGTTTTTGGATGACCATCCACTGGTTGAACGGTTTTTCGCTATGTTGACCGACAGTTATTATCCGCTGCTGGGCATGCGATTAAGCTGGCGACAGGCGGATGAAATGGTCTTCTGGTCATCACGCAAACATCCCATTTTCTTATGGTTCAAAATTCTGCTGCCCGTTCTGGGCGGGGTCATGGTTCTCGCCCTTTACCTCTTCCTGCTGGTTTCCGACTTAATCAACCCGGTGTCACTCAGCGCTATCTTCGCCGTTCTGGCGGCCGCGATCATCCTGCCAATCGTTTATATCTACCTGGATTGGACAGATGATTTCTTTGTGATTACAGACCGCCGTGTGATCAGCCGAAACCGGGTGATCCTGTTATATGAAACCAAAGAAGAAACATCGTTGGATGCTGTTCAATCGATAACAAAAAAAATCGGTTCTTTTTGGGCTGCCCGGATTGGATTTGGCGACATCATAATCCGAACATATACAGGCCACATTGATTTCGAAAAAATTCCGGATCCTGATCTGGTTAATGACTTTCTTGAAGATGTCAGAGCGCGACGCAAGCAGCTTCACAACGTACTTGACCGCCAGGCAAAACTGGACGAGATGCGCCGCCGGTTGGGTTACGCCAACCCAACCGGTGCCTCGCAGGGAACCAACAACGGCCCATCCGAACCTGCCACACCTGCTGACTTGAGCGAAGGCGGTTTTTTCTCCGCAATCAATGCCTTCCTGCAAGCCTTGTTTCAACTGCGTTCGGTGAATGGTGATGAAGTCACCTACCGCACACACTGGTTGATCCTGGTAAAAAGGGCATTAATCCCATTTCTCTTATCCATGGCTTGCCTGGTTTTTCTTGCCGCCATGGTGATCAGTGCGGGCTTCGCGGAACTTCCCTTCCAGCCTGCATTTGCCGGCGCAGCCATTGGACTGGTTGGAATCGGCAGCGGTGTTGTTGCGGGGTACCAATATTGGGATTGGCGCAACGATCGTTATATTGTCAATAACCGTCAAGTCATTGACCTCAATCAGAAACCCCTTGGGAAGGAAGACCGCAGGGCTGCCCCGCTCAGTTCGATTCAGTCTGTTGAATTCAAACGCATCGGCCTTTTGGGTCTCATTTTCAACTTTGGCACAGTATTCATCCGTATCGGTGATTCACTTTTCACGTTTGATTATGTCGCCAACCCATCAGCCGTTCAGCAGGAAATCTCCCGGCGGCTAGAATTTGCACGCGAAAAGGAGCGCCAGACTGAAATCCGGCGCGAACGTGAAGCCATCCTGGATTGGATCGATGTCTACCATTCAATAACCCATCCCACCAACCCGCCGGGTGGTCAAGACGGCGGGTGATCTCCCTCTCATCGGCTGAAACGAATTGGACAAGGACCGCTGGATGCATTACAATCATCGGTAAATTAATATAGGAAAAGTTATCAATATGCCAGTTATGCAAATCACAAAAGTACCGGCGGAAGTACTCCGCCTTAAAGCCAAACCAGTAAAAAAAGTTGACCCGGACATCCAACAATTGATAGATGACATGGTTGACACCCTGCATGACGCCCCGGGTGTCGGTCTTGCCGCGCCACAAGTCGGCATTTCCAGCAGGATCATTGTCGTCGAATGGGGCGATGACGAAGATGAGGAAGCCCCCAAGAAACTTTATGCGGTTGTGAACCCGGAAATTACCAGGTCATCCGACGAAACTGAGATCGGCATTGAGGGCTGCCTCTCCATTCCAAATATCATCGGTGAAGTGGAACGTCATGCAGCCATCCAGGTGAAAGGCTTAAACCGGCAAGGCCAACCGATTAAAATTAAAGCTGAGGGTTGGCTGGCGCGGATTTTTCAACATGAAATCGATCACCTCAACGGTATTCTTTTTACCGACCGTGCCACATCACTCTCAATGGTTGAACATGAAAATACCGAGGAAATCGAAGCCCAGCAAATCAGGGTGGAAAAATCGACCCAGATTGAATGATCCATGCAGCTCAAATCGCTTTCCCTGAAAAATTTTCGCCTGTTCGAAAGTCTCAACATTACCATTCCAAACAAGGTGTTGTTGGTCACGGGAAACAATGCGCAGGGAAAAACATCCCTGCTAGAAGCGATATATTACCTGGCAACCTTCTCTTCCTTTCATGCCTCCATGGACAGGCAGTTGATCCGGTTTGATACACTCGCACTGAATCCGGCTGTCGCCCATATCAAGGCAGATTTTGAAACCAACCATGCCACGCGACACCTGGAAATCCGGCTAATCGTCCAACAGGATCGTTCTGGGACACCGCGTTATACCAAAGAGATTCTGCTCGACACCGCCAAAAAGAAGGGCACAGAAGCACTGGGAAAATTTAACGCGGTTCTGTTCCTCCCTGAAATGACCACCATCATCGATGGCAGCCCTGAAGAACGTCGAAGGTACATCAACATGATGGTTGCCCAGGCGAATACTATATATATCAACACCCTCGGTCAATACAACAAAGCGGTTCAACAACGTAATGCTTTGTTAAAAATTCTCCAGGAAAAGAAAAATTCTGCCACCAGCCAGCTGGATATTTGGGATGAAAAAATGGCAAAACTGGGCGCACGCTTGATTCATGAGCGTATCCGTGTAATCGATGAATTAAGCATTGAAGCCCAGTTCATTCATCACGAGCTCAGCCACACCGCAGACAGTTTTCGAATTGCTTACGTACCCTCATTTGACCCCGCTGGCCCACAACAGGTTGACAATAATCACTTTTTCAATGCGCTGCAAAATGATCTCCACGTAGCTCGTGGGCACTACCCGTTGAACGATATTGAAAAAAGGTTTTTAGCAACCCTGCAGTCGCATCGGAAATCCGACATTCGCAAAGGTATCAGTAGCATCGGACCGCACCGCGATGAAATCCGTTTTTTCACCAATGAGACAGACCTGGGTATTTATGGCTCACGTGGTCAGATCCGTACAGCATTAATATCCCTCAAGTTCGCCGAAGCGCAATGGTTGAAAGCTCGCACCGGGCAATATCCGGTGATGTTGCTCGATGAAGTCCTCGCGGAATTGGACCAACAGCGTCGGAACGATTTGGTTGCCTTTCTGCAGAAGGGAGACCAGGTATTCCTGACCACAACCGACCTGAACTTGTTTGATCCCGCTTCCCTGCAAGGGAGCCACATCTGGCGCATCCACGGTGGTATCCTGACGGAAGGTTGATTTATTCGGGCAACAGTGGCCGCTTGGCCGGCATGCCCACCCGGCGTGGGTAACGATCGTGCGTGGTGGCAATTTTGTCAATCACCACCAGGTAGCGATCCTCCACCACCTCTGGTACATTGATCTGAATCAACTGGCGTAAGTGCCCGCCCAGAACACGAATGGCATACTCCGCTTTTTGTGCTTCAGCCGGACCGCTTTCTCCTTTTTGGGCAACCACGATGCCATTTAAACCGACCAATGGCACCAGGTATTCCACCAGAATGGGCAGTTGGGCAACGGCCCTGGCGATGGCGACATCATATTGTTCCCGATGCCTGGCTTCCTGTCCCACTTCTTCCGCCCGTGCGTTCACAAATGTTACATTCGTAAAACCCAACTGGGTACAGATATGTTCACAAAATTGCAGCTTCTTTCCAACCGATTCCACCAATGTCAGCTTAATCTCAGGCAACAACAACTTTATGACCAATCCTGGAAATCCTGCACCAGTACCGACATCAATCACCGACCGGACAGTACGTTCTTTAAGCAATGGATAGGTTGACATTGAATCAAGAAAATGTTTACTGCGCACCCCATCCGAATCAGATATGGCTGTCAGGTTAATGTTCGCATTCCACCGCAACAACTCCTCCTCAAACAACATCAATTGTTTGAGCTGGTGTTCTGTGAGGTGAACATGGAACAGGGCCGCAGCATGCTTTTTAAGGGCTTCCATATTCATAAAATGATTATACGCTAAAACGGTTTTCTTTCATTATGTTAATAAAGTCCACTTATAATAAGATAAAGGAAGCGAAAAGAAACGCACAAGAATACCACAAGGAAAACCAGATGATGAAATTTGATGGATTTACAGAAAGAGCTGAGGAAGCAGCTCAACGAGCTGCTGAAATTATCCAGCGTTATGGACATAACCAGATTGACACTGAGCACATTCTTCTTGCGTTGATTGAGCAGCCGGAAGGTACTGTCTCCCAGATTCTGGATTATTTGAAAATTGATCCCCTGATCATCACAGACCGCCTCGATTATATCCTTCGCAGTACACCCAAAGCGAACATTTTTGGCGGTGGTATGGGTCAGGTCTTTATCACCCCGCGCGTCAAACGCATCATTGAACTCGCCCATGAAGAAGCCAGTCGTTTGGGCGATGAATTTGTTTCCACGGAACACCTGTTTCTCGCCATTCTCAGTGAGAAAAACACCCCTGCAGCCCGGGTATTGGAACGAATTGGGGCCACCCGCCACCGCGTGGATGAAGCCATTGCGCAAATCCGTGGGGGACAAAAAGTAACCGACCGCAATTCAGAACGCCGCTATCGCACTCTCGAGAAGTATTCCCGCGACCTTACCCTGATGGCGCGTGAAGGGAAACTCGATCCTGTCATCGGCCGCGATGAAGAAATTTTGCGTGTCATGCAGGTCCTGTCGCGCCGCACCAAGAACAATCCTGTCCTGATCGGTGAAGCGGGTGTCGGAAAAACAGCCATCGTGGAGGGACTTGCCCAGAAGATCATTACGAATGATGTGCCGGAAATTTTGCTGGGGCGAAAAGTGATCGCCCTGGATTTGAGTGCAATGATTGCTGGTTCCCGCTTTCGGGGTGAATTCGAGGAGCGTTTGAAAGCAGCCATTGAAGAAGTTAAAAATTCCGAAGGCGAGATCATCCTGTTCATCGACGAACTTCACACCATGGTCGGTGCCGGTGCTGCGCAAGGGGCAATGGACGCCTCAAATATGCTGAAACCGGCGCTCTCGCGTGGAGAATTGCAGTGTGTGGGCGCCACCACGCTTGATGAATATCACAAGTATATCGAAAAAGATGCCGCTCTCGAACGCCGTTTCGCACCTGTTTATGTGGAAGAGCCCAGTGTTGAGGATACCATCCGTATGCTGCAGGGTCTTCGGGCCAGGTATGAAAATCACCACAACGTCCGCTTCGCCGATGATGCCCTGACGGCAGCCGCGCAATTGTCATCCCGCTATGTCAGTGACCGCCACCTGCCGGACAAAGCCATTGATTTGATGGACGAATCCGCCGCTCGCTTGCGCGTTGCGCTCTACTCCCTCCCGCCTGAGTTGAAGGACCTGAAAAACCGGATTGACCTGCTCAAATCAGAGGAAGAAGAAGCTGGCCTTGAACGCGATTATGAACGGGCTGCAGTGAAAAAACATGAGCGCCTGTTGTTGGAAGAAGAGTTCAACCGGCTCAAGGAATCATGGGTACAGGAACAGAAACTGGATGAAATTGTCGGTGTCGATGACATTGCTTATATCGTTAACCAGTGGACCGGTATCCCGGTAGCACAGATGATGGAAACTGAGGCGGAGCGCCTGTTACACATGGAGGAAAGTCTCCATAAATCCGTCATCGGCCAGGACCATGCGATCGGTGTGATTGCCGACGCCATTCGTCGTGCTCGTTCCGGGTTGAAGGATCCCCGCCGGCCAATCGGTTCCTTCATCTTTGTTGGTCCGTCCGGCGTTGGCAAGACAGAATTGGCGAAAGCGCTGGCGGAGTTCATGTTTGGTGATATCGACGCCCTCGTGCGTCTGGATATGAGCGAATTCCACGAGGAGCATACCGTCTCCCGCCTGTTTGGCGCTCCTCCCGGCTACATTGGATACGAAGAAGGCGGACAATTGACCGAGTTGGTACGTAAACGCCCTTACCGCGTTATCCTCTTTGATGAAATTGAAAAAGCCCACCCTGAAGTCTGGAATTCATTATTGCAGATTCTCGATGATGGCCGCCTGACTGACGGTCAGGGCCGCGTTGTCGACTTTCGCAATACCGTCTTATTGATGACCTCCAACCTGGGCACAGAGTATATCGGCCAAAGCGGTGCACTCGGTTTCCTGCAGCCTGGAGGAACAACGCAAAAAGAAGAACGGGAAGCCAAGGAAAAAATCGAAAAGGCGTTAAAAAACGCTTTCCGCCCGGAATTCCTTAACCGCATTGATGAGGTCGTAATCTTCTCATCGTTGACCCATGAACAAATGCTGCCAATCGTCGACCTCCAAATGAAAGAAATCCAGGAGCGCCTGGCAGAAAATCATCTGCATGTGCAACTCAGCGACAGTGCGCGCCAATGGTTTGCGGATGAAGGCTACAACCAGGACTTCGGTGCTCGTCCTCTCCGCCGTGTCCTGCAAAAATATGTGGAAAGCCCCCTTGCCAAGCGCCTGTTGAGCGGAGAGTTCATACCGGGTCAAACAATTCTGATTGATATTGATGAAACCGAATCTGGCAAGGAAGTCGTTTTCCGAAAGTCTGACCAGATGGCACCAGTTGAAGCGTAAATTTAAGAACAAATTACTAAAAAACCACCGTCTGATGCGGTGGTTTTTTACATGATTCTTATGGTATTTTTCGTCATTTACAATACAATCATATTAAGTTCCGAAATGAACAGAAAGGTGCGGTACTACAGTCATGATAAAAATTATTACAGATAAATCCTGTGATATCCATCCACAATCACCTGACCGGGATTTGATTGAATCAATTCCGCTGTACATCAACATCGGTGATAAAAGTTACCTCGAAGGCGTTGATATCACTCGTGAGACATTTTACCAAACCCTGAACAGCATGGTGCCCTATCCCAAAACATCCGCACCCAGCCCGGAAACATTTAAGAATGCCTACCGCAAAGCGCAGGCTGAAGGATACGATGGCGTGATCTCGATTCACGTTTCGGGCAGGTTGAGCGCAACCATTAACAGCGCGCATATGGCGGCAAAGGAGATCACTGATTTCCCTGTATCCGTGATTGACTCCCAGAACCTGAGCGCAGGCGCCGGCTTCGTGGTTGAGGCCGCCGCCAGGGCGGCAAAAGCAGGGCAATCCATGGAGCAGATCAAAACGGTTATCGATGATGTGATCCCCAGGACCTACACCTTCGCCATCCTTGATAATCTGGATCATTTGCAACACAGTGGACGCATGGGTCAATTCATCACAACCCTGGGTTCTGTGTTAAAAATCCGGATCATGCTCAAAATGAACCGGGGTAAACCTGGCGCTGAACAGTTCCGCACAATGAGGAAAGGACTCGAACGCCTGGCAGAACTGACGGAGAAACTGTCCCCATTTGAAAAAATGTCTTTTCTCCACACCAACAATCCCGATGCCATTAGCCTTCTCCAGCAAAATTGCCAGGGATTAAACTGTGAAGGACTCAATCCCGAGACCATGGTAGTCAATCCCGTATTGGGAGCCCATCTGGGCCCGACAGCCGTCGGCTTCGCGGCAGTCGCGGTTAACCACCCGGATCCCTCATTGCTTGAAAAAAGTTGGCAAACAGTTAAGGATACTGCACGCAAAATCCACCTGCCTGACTCTTTCCCGAATCCATTCGAGCGGAAATCTGAAGAAGATTCAAAGGATGAGTAGCAAACCCTGATCGTTTCCGATGGTGTCTTCCAGACATCATCGTTCCAGCCTGACCCTCCAGGTGGGTGCTGGTCGTTCGTCGATTGCCCAACATTTATGTCTGTCGGGCATTGATTGGGTACAATCCTGCCATGAAGATTTTTATATACGGTAAACAACAACTCAGCAAACTTTCCCGGAAAAGCAGACTTTTGGGATTTTTAGGATTGATCCTGGTAATCCTGGCGGCTTTCCTGTTACTTCGTCCGTGGGACAATGAGCTTCACATCAACACCACGCAGGGAACGATTGGTCCTTATATAAACATTCTGCTGACCGTTAATCCACAACCCGATGACCAGCTCCTCGAAAGCCATATACGCCTGGATCCTCCCCTTGCTTTTGACCTCGTGGCAGAGGGCAACGAGATTTGGATTCGATCCGAGCTTCCGCAGACCTATGGGGAATCAATCCGCCTGACAATTGATCCCTTTACAGATCAGGCCAACCGAATGAAATTGCGGAAACCATTCTCTGCCAGCTTCACCATCCGATCTCCCCGTATCGCACTGTTCGATCCTGACGAAAACGCGATCATCATCAAGGAGAACGAGACCATGCAACAAGTGCTGCCTGTCATCGGAGATATCCTTCAATTGAATGCAAGTTTCGATGGCAGATGGCTATTATGGCAGGCTGAGGATGAAGCGAACATGACATCAACATTCCTGTTCGACACCGAACGCAACAAAAGCAGGATCATCGAACAATGCGATCAGGTATTGTGTGATCATTTTTCCATGTCTCCCACAGCAGCCGCATTCGTTTTCACAAGCCTTGAATATCATTCCGCCAATGTCCAGCTCCAACTGTACAATATCCTTGACCATTCAGAGACCACCCTCCTCACGTTCTCAAGCCCATTACAGGATCCACCTATTTGGTCACCGGATGGAAAACGGATCGCAGTCTTTGATCCTGAAACGCAAACTGTACTGGTTTTCAGCCTTGATGATCGCTCAACCAGGATGTTCCAGAAAGAGGAAATCAGCCTGGGAGCATGGTCAAATGATGGCAGCTCGATTTATCTGCGCCATACCCATCGCAATATTACCAACACCTATTCGCACTTGTGCCGGCTTGACCTCCTGACAGGTGAGTTCCTTCCCCTGGAGTATCCCGCTTTATTGGACGGGCAGTACAGCATTCCAGCTATGGTTCCGGGAGAAGACAGTCTGGTTTTCGCCCGTCAAAATGTGGCCGGTGAGAATACCAGGCAGCTATGGATGTTGAATATTACCAGTGGGAATATCGAGAAGATCACCGACCAGCAATTGTACAGCCATGCCCGGTACTCATTCGACCTCACCGGTGACTTTCTGGTATACCAAAGATTGGATGTGTCCCAAAGCGATGTCAAACCCGAAATCTGGCTCTGGAATCGTGGAAACGGCCAACGTCAATTGCTGCACTCGCCGGGTGTGCTGCCTGTATGGCTTCCTTGAAAATGGTTTTCAGGTCCCCCAATCCCGCAAATACAGGTAATCATACCCAATTGTGCGGTGGGATAACTTGGCGATCGGCGGGAGCACCCGTTTAAACTGGTTGCGGCGCACACGTTCCACCACTCTATCAACGAAATCACGGTCATAACCGGCTGCTGCGCACTCTTCAGGTGTATAGCGTTCATCAATCAAGAGGAATAGCAGGTGATCAGCGTCCTCATAGGTATAACCGAGTTCCCCTTCATCTGTCTGCCCATCCCACAGGTCAGCGGTTGGTGCCTTATCAACGATCACATCCGGCACACCCATCGCCCGGGAAAGCTGGCGTACCTGGGCTTTGTAAAGATCACCCAACGGATTGATGGCGCATGCGGAATCTCCAAACAGAGTGGAATACCCCAGCAGGATTTCAGTTTTATTGCCTGTACCCACCACAAGCGCCTGCTGACAGGCTGATTGGTCGTACAATACGATCATTCTGCAACGGGCCATGATGTTTCCCTGGCGCATGCGGCTCATTTCAGGAAATTGTGTAATCAAACTGTCAGCCATGCCACTGATATCGATCGTCAATGATGGGATGTCAAGCGCATCTATGACCAACTGTGCATGGTCAAGTGAAGCCTGGGAGGATGTTCTGTACGGCATCCGCACAGCGGTCACATTTTGTGGACCCAGTGCTTCAACCGCGAGGTAACACGACAGAGCAGAATCAATCCCCCCCGATAATCCCAACACTGCCTTGTGCATCCCGGTTCTGGTGATTTCACTGCGAATAAATCCAACCAGGATACGCCTCGCCAGCGCAGGATCGATCAACAATCCGGGATGGGACTTCTTTTCTGCACGAATAACTTTTGGCATGGCCGCTATCTCCCTGATTGATTATGCTGGTCTGACAATATCCAGCTTAATTCTTGCTGGACCAGGGCAGTCCGTTCATCACGCAGCAATGGCAGCCTGGCACGGGTACGGTGCAGCTGGTTTAAATCCAGGGTGGCAATGGTCAGGCATTCCTCATTCCCGGGGGCTCGAACGATTTGCTTCCCGTTGGGATCATACACCGAAGCCCCGCCCCAAAAATGCAATCCGTCTTCATAACCAACCCGGTTGGTATGCACCACAAAGGACGTAAACAAACTGGCATAAGCCTGGTTGATGTGGTCTACCCAATGAGAAGTTTCGACCTCCTCTTTTCCAGTGATTCCACGCCCTGGCGACGCTGAAAGCAGGAAAAACACATCGGCACCATCCAGCCACAACAGGTATGGCGGTGAAGCATGCCAGAAATCCTCGCAAATCAACATACCCACCCGGCCAAATCGGGTGTCAAATGCACGGATGCTGTCGCCCCAGGCAAAAAACCGACCTTCATCAAATAACCCATATGTCGGCAGGTAGACCTTACGATGGATGTGCAGAATTTTACCGCCGGATGCGTAAGCAGATGATATGAAAAACCGGTTGCGTTCATCTTCTTCGACAAAACCGAAAATGAGATCAATTTTCCGGCTTGCTTCCGTCAAGGACCGCATTACTGGATGGTCTATTTTATATGGTTGAATCGCTACGGCTGAAGCAAGGTCTTGCAGCACATATCCGGTCAAAGATAATTCGGGAAAAACGATCAGATCTGCGTTTTCAGCCACTGCTGCTTCTACATATTCCAGGTGTTTTTCGCAATTCTCCTGGACTTTGCCCAGCATGGTGTTAATTTGCGCCAGCGCGACACACAATTCCATAATGTACCGTGTTTAACCCTGTGCCATTTGCTTCGCCCATGAATCCCGCAGCGCAACCGCCTGGTTAAAAACAGGGTGATTATTGGTACTATCCGGGTCTTGAATAAAGTACCCCTTGCGCATAAACTGGTATTGCAAACCGGGTTCAGCATTTTGCAGGTAAGGCTCGGTTTTGGCGGTAACTACATTCAGCGAATCGGGATTCAGGTGCACAAGGAATGTTTCGCCTTCAGGTACATCGTCGGGATTGGGAACATTGAACAGTCGATCATACAGTCTTAGTTCAACATCGACGGCATGTGCCGCACTCACCCAATGCAATGTGCCTTTGACGCGGCGGCCATCATCTGACATGCCGCCCTTCGAAAGCGGATCATACTCGGCATGGATTTCGATGATGTTGCCGGCATCATCTTTCACTACACCAGTGCAGGTTATGTAATAGGCCTTGATTAGCCGCACTTCAGTACCAGGCGAAAGGCGGAAGTATTTCTTCGGTGGATTTTCCATAAAGTCATCCCGCTCGATGTAAATTTCCCGGGTAAAAGGAACCTGGCGGCTGTCTTCACATTCGGGATTCTGCGTGTAGAGTGGTATCTCAAATTCCTCCACCAGCCCTTCCGGGTAATTGTCAATCACCACCTTTACCGGGTCCAGCACAGCCATCACCCGCGGCGCGCGGTTTTCCAGATCAGCGCGCAGGCAGTATTCCAGCAAGGAAACATCCGCCACACTGTTCGTTTTGGAGATTCCATTTTGTTCCAAAAAAGCATGGATGGCTTCGGGGGTATATCCCCGCCGCCGCATCCCACTCAAGGTGGGCATTCTCGGATCATCCCAACCGCTGACATGCTTTTCGGTCACCAATTTCAGCAATTTACGCTTGCTCATTACAGTATAGGTCAGGTTCAGGCGTGAAAATTCGATCTGTTGCGGATGGTGGATTTCCAACTGGTCACAGAACCAGTCATACAATGGACGGTGGTCTTCAAATTCGAGGGAGCACAAACTATGAGTGATCCCCTCAATCGAATCAGACAACGGGTGGGCGAAATCGTACATCGGGTAAATGCACCAATCATCACCGGTCTGATGGTGGTGCGCAAACATAATGCGGTAAATCACCGGATCGCGCATATTCAAGTTGGGGGAGGCCATATCAATTTTTGCACGAAGGGTACGGGAACCTTCTGGAAATTCGCCTGCTCGCATCCGCTGGAACAGGTCGAGATTCTCGCTGATACTGCGCTCCCGGTATGGGGATTCCTTTCCCGGTTCAGTCAGGGTTCCGCGGAATTGGCGCATTTCATCAGGGCTCAGATCGCACACATAGGCAGCGCCTTTTTGAATTAATTGGACCGCGTATTGGTAGATTTGTTCGAAATAACTGGAGGCGTAGAAAAACCGGTTTTCCCAATCATACCCCAGCCAGTGGATGTCCCTTTGAATAGCATCGATGTAATCTGTTTCCTCTTTACTGGGATTGGTGTCATCCATGCGTAAATTGCAGTGACCACCATACCGTCGGGCGGTTTCAAAATCGATGTAAATTGCTTTGGCATGCCCGATATGTAACTGACCATTGGGTTCAGGCGGGAAACGGGTCACAACCTTTCCACCGAAACGGCCGGAAACATTGTGCTCATCAACCATATCCCAGATAAAATTGGACCTGACGCCATCACCCATTTCTTCAGACATACCTGTTCTCCATACCAAAATGTTTTAATGGGGATTATTATATCATCCTCAAGTATTTGTGTTTTACATTTTCCCAGGTTTGTTAATCAGGCTTCCCATGCCGCTTGTGCTACAATTCACCGTATGGAAGGAATCTCTCCTCTGGCAGACCGGAACATATTCTTCATTTGCCACCTTGGTTTGTTAATTGCGACAGAATTATTCCGAGGAAAATTCTATTTGCGTGAAATTCAGCATCATCGAAAGCACGACGTGCTGGTGAATCGTGGGATGCTGTGGGAACGGCTGCTGTTCATCATCATGATTGCCGGCACCTGGGGTCTACCGATCATCGCCTGGCGTACCGACCTGGTGTCTGCTGCGCATCGGCTTCCATCCATTCCGGCGAGTTTGCTGGGGTTTGTTGTATACCTTACAGGTTTCTGGATATTGGCTTCCGCCCACCACGACCTGAACCACAACTGGACACTGAGTCCTGAAATCATTCACAACCAGAAATTGGTAACCACGGGTCTATATGCATCGATCCGGCACCCTATTTATGCAGCGGTTTGGATGATGACAATCGCACAGGCATTGATCATCCCGAATTGGGCAGCAGGTTTCAGCGGAATGGTCAGCTTTCTTCCGCTGTACCTCTTCCGCGTCAGAGCCGAAGAAAGGATGATGCTGGAATATTTTGGCACCCAGTACCAACAGTACTTGCAACAAACAGGTCGACTGATTCCGAAAACTGCTCGGAAGCCAGTCCTGATGAAGCCGGATTATGATTAATCGTTAACAAATTTTATATTTGACATTTATCCATTCGCCCATTATTATATTCATAGTTTTGAATATTATGAGAAAAAATACAGAAGATGTGACACCTGATAGGAAAGGAATTGGAACTTATGCACACTGAACCCATCCACGTAACGGATATGGAATTTGAAAAAACTGTTCTACAAAATGAACTGCCGGTCATCGTCGACTTTTGGGCGCCCTGGTGCGGCCCTTGCCGAATGGTAGCTCCAACCCTCGACAAATTGGCCAAAGAATATGCCGGGAAATTGGTGGTTGCCAAAGTGAACACAGATGAAAACCAGCAGTGGGCTGGCCAGTACCGCGTTCGCGGCATCCCCACTATGCTCTTTATCCACAAAGGCCAGGTCGTTCACCAACAAACTGGCGCGCTCCCGGAAGGTGCCCTCCGGCAGGTGTTGGAACAATTCCTGGCAGCTATCCCAACTGAGGAATAAGCTTTTATTTATACGCATTAGTACGAAAGCCAGTGTCCCTGGCTTTTTTTTATCGATTGTGATCACCTCGATGTTGTGCAGAGTAAGGGAAAGAAAGTACAATTAAGATATGATAGAAATTCGCCATCCCGAATCGAACCAGGAGAACCGGAAGAGATTATATACATTCGCCATTCTCATCACTGTAGCCGGTAATGTCTTCCTGGCCGTCGGCAAAGCAATTGCAGCTGGAATAACAGGAAGCGCTGCCCTATACTCAGATGCAGCCAATTCGATCTCTGACGTGTTGTACTCCCTCATGGTGGCTGTGGGCTTGTTTATTGCAGCCCAACCGCCAGACCGATCACACCCGCAAGGCCACAGCCGCTTTGAACCCCTGGTAGGGCTGGTTGTCACAGCTGCAATGACGATAGCGGCATATGAAGCTGGACGGAACGCCGTTGAGACATTTATTGAAGGGGCGAAGGCAATACCAATCTCTCTCCCTTCGCTGGTGGTACTGGCGAGTGCAGCGGTAAAGGTTGTTATGTACCTTTTTATTAAAAATATTGCACGTCAACAGGACAGTCCATCGCTTCGCGCCATCGCAGTGGATAATCTGACAGATATATTAACGTCAATTGTGGTTTTCCTGGGCACTATTGCTTCAACATTCCTGGCACCTATTTTTGATCCTATCGCTGGAATCGTTGTTGGGCTTTGGATCATCACGGCTGCCATTCGTTCAGGCAGAGAAAATTTGGTCTTTTTAACCGGCGGAAGCGCCAATGCTGAAATTCGTGATCAGATCATCAAGACAGCAGCTTCTGTCAAAGGGATCAAGAATATTCACCACCTGATTACCGAATATGTTGGACCGCATTTGATTGTTGACATGCATTGTGCCATCGATCCTGCTTTGCCTTTTACCCGGGCGCACGAAATCTGCGATGAAATCACCCAATTAATTGAATCCATGCCGGAGGTTGACCGTGCTTATGTCCACATGGAACCAGTGGAATCAGGTGGGACTGAACGAAGTTGATGGCTGAATTTGATCGATTAACCTCTCGCTACAATTCCTGGATCAAAGCTCTCCAGGATAATGGATATCGCCTTACCCAACCGCGGCTCGCAGTCATTAAAGTGCTCGCACAGAGTGACCAGGCTTTGGATGCCTCCACCCTCCATGAAAAAGCAAGCGAAGAGTACCCCGCCCTTTCATTGGTCTCTGTGTATCGCACCCTGGAGAAAATGGAAGATTTGCATTTGGTCACCCGTGTACACCGTAATGAGCACTGCCATGCATTTGTGGCTGGACTGGAAGGTCATCAACACCTCATGATCTGTGAACAATGTGGCAAGGTTTATTACTTCAGTGGTGACGACATCCATGGATTAATTGAAAAAGTGGAAGCATTCTCAGGATATCAAGTCACTGATCATTGGCTGCAATTGTTTGGTCGCTGCCCTGAATGCATTTCCTGATGTAAGAATTTTATTAAAAATTATTCCTTAATTTGACTTTCATATCGGGAATCTTTACAATCTTATTGAAAATCATTTTCAATAAAAGGGACTTGTTCGTATGTTTAGAAAACATCAGGCACCAATTTTCCAATTTTTTCTTTTAACCTTGAGCGTTCTACTGGTTACCGCTTGCCAAAGCACGCCTGTGGCGCCATCGGAATCCCTCATGATTGTTTCTACCACGACGATTGTCGGTGATATTGTTCAAACGATCGGCGGTGATCATATCACATTGACTGTGCTGCTGCCTCCCGGAATGGATCCCCACAAATTCGAACCGAATCCACAGGAAATGGCAAGCCTGGTGGACGCAGACTTGATTTTTGCCAACGGCGCTGGTTTGGAAGAATTTCTTGAACCACTGATCGTCAGTAACCAGCTCGAGGACGAAGTCATCAATGTATCGGACGGCATTGAATACCTTGTCGGAGTGCACGGTACCGAAAATGATGAACACGAAGGTGAGTACACCGATGATGCCGAAGGCGATGGAGAAGAAGACCATGACCATGGCCAGATTGATCCGCATACCTGGACCGATCCAAACAATGTACTGGTTTGGGTAGACAATATCACTGCGGCATTGAGTTCAGCCGACCCCGGTCATGCCCTCGATTTCCAGGCGAACGCGGAAGCGTATAAAACCTTACTGAAGGATTTGGATCAATGGGTTCGCGAACAGGTGGCAACTATCCCGCAGGAAAACCGCGAAATCGTTACCGATCATCAGCTGTTTGGATACTACGCAGATGCATATGGATTCATACAGGTCGGCGCGATCATCCCGGCGTTCAGCACATCTGCAGAGGCATCTGCCAGCGAAATCGCTGCACTCGAAGATGCAATCCTGAAGCTCAATGCCAGGGCAATCTTTATCGGGAATACGATCAATCCGCAATTGGCAGAACGTATCAGCCAGGATACAGGTGTTCAGCTCTACACCGTTTATACAGGTTCGTTGTCTGATCCAGGCGGTGAAGCGCCGACATACCTTGAGTACATACGTTACAATACAAACGTTTTTGTAACAGCTTTGCAATAACCGCTGGAAGGGAAGTGACCATGCAAACCGAACCCCTTGTCAAGCTGAATACAAGGCACACCATCCCTCATGATCCTGCTGCACCAATCCTTTCCGTTGCCAATGTCAGCATCCTGTATGAAACTGGCGCAGCCTTGCGCTCAATTACATTTTCTGTCATACGCGGTGAGCGGGTTGCAGTCATTGGTCCGAACGGTGCTGGAAAAAGCAGCTTATTGAAATTGATTGCCGGCGTAAAGAAAGCCAGTCAGGGGATGATCAACATTTTTGGGCATGAACCAGGACAGCATATATGTATCGCATATGTCCCTCAACGCAACAATGTCGACTGGGCTTTCCCTGTGTCGGTTTATGATGTGGTAATGATGGGTAGGATCGGACAATTGGGATTGTTCCGAAAACCACGCGGTATTGATCGGGAGATTGTCATGGACGCAATCGAGACTGTAGGCCTCCAGTCTTTGGCGAAACGACAGATCAACCAGCTTTCAGGCGGACAACAGCAACGCATGTTTATTGCGCGTGCCTTGGCGCAGCAGGCTGAACTGATGCTGATGGACGAACCACTCACCGGTCTGGATGCGAATTCGCAAGCTGACATCTTCACCATTCTGGGTACACTTCAGGCTCGTTCTGTAACAGTCCTGGTTTCACTTCACGACTTGCATCTCGCATCAGAACACTTTGACCGTGTGCTCCTGTTGAATACCGACCAGATTGGTTTTGGAACCCCGGACGAGGTATTTACCTCTGAGAACCTGATCCAGGCCTACGGAGGTCATCTCCATATGGTGCAGACCCCCGAAGGGATGCTGACACTGGGTGACACCTGTTGTGAAGGAGAGAATCAAAATGATTGATTTTCTATTGGCTCCGCTTTCCTATGCTTTCATGACACGTGGTCTGGCAGCTGCTGTCCTGGTTGGTATCGTATGTGCCGTCATGGGCACCTATGTTGTTGTGCGAGGGATGGCATTCTTCGGTGATGCCCTGGCACATTCCATCCTCCCTGGGGTAGCCATTGGGTATCTCTCCAGCGGCGGTGAACGTGGACCTGTTTTCTGGTGGGCGTTGCTGGCAGCCATTGCGAGCTCATTAGGGATCGGTGCCATCAGCAAGAACAAAAAAATTAAAGAAGATACCGCCATTGGCATCATTTTTGCCGGTATGTTCGCATTGGGCGTGGCGTTGATCTCAACGGTACGATCCTACACCGCGGATCTGAGCCATTTTCTATTTGGCGATGTATTGGGAGTTTCGAATGGTGACTTGCTCCGCATCAGTATCCTGGGGGGCATCGTGGTGGGCATGGTGGTGTTGTTTTACAAAGAATTCCTGATTATCTCATTTGACCACATTATGGCGACAACCTTACGCCTGCCTGTGCGAATGCTGGATTACCTTCTCTTCATCCTGATTGCAGTAACAATCGTGGTCAGCCTGCAAACGGTCGGCGTTGCCTTGATGGTAGCCATGCTGGTTACCCCGGCCGCAACTGCCTCGCTGTTATCAAAACGCATGCCGGTGATTATGGTGCTTGCGGCTGGCATGGCATGTCTCAGTGCGCTCGCGGGGTTGTATTTATCCTATTACCTGTCGATTGCATCTGGTGCCGCCATCGTTTTGACTGCCACCTTTTTGTTTGTGATCGTCTGGGGGTTCACATCACTCGCACCATCGAGACCAAATTCGAAGAATTAAGCCCATGGAAAGAGCGATATTCTCCCTAGGCTAGCACCGGCAAAGAGATAATCTCTCCCTTGCTGGCAGCTTAATGACTTAAACAAAAAAACACTGGTTGTTACAGTGTTTTGATGCCCCCAGGGGAATTCGAATCCCCGTTTTAGCCTTGAGAGGGCTACGTCCTGGGCCACTAGACGATGGGGGCGGCTGATTCGGACAGATTGTAACACAGCCACAATCCACTGTCAACGAAGCGATGCAATGGAAATCATGACCCATTCCTGCCGCGAACAACCACCCGTACTCCATTTTCAACCGGTTTATCAGCAATTAATATCAGGTATCCCCCACCGCCAGCACCTGACAATTTCCATCCCAGGGCCTGATCTTTATATTCATTGATCAACCTGGCAACAGTTGGGGTCATCATATTGGGGAACATTTCGATTTGAGCCTCAAAGGACTTTCTGAAACACATGCCATACGCCTTCGCGTCCTGCCGTTGAATTGCCTCCCATACCCCATCAGCCGCCTCTGCCAGTTTTCTTGCGCCCTGAATACTGATGTGTGTATTGTTCAGCACATTGAATCCATCATGGCGCGGACCAAGTGGGATCAGGTAGAACAAGCGCTCCACAAAATCCAACAAATGCTCATCATAGATCGACTCTATCCGACTCGGCCAATAGGTGCCTTCGTAGAAGGCATAATTCAACCCTGGCATTACGATACCAATCGAATCCTGCGATCCGGAAATTTCTTTCGTCCCCGGGGGATTATCGTAACAAAACAATATCTTCGCGTTCTTCTCATGATCACCCAAAGGAAGGTGGTTGCCCCATATTTCAATGGCGGAACGACGGGTACTGCTGGCCATCCCGCTGCGCTCGTTAAAGTCGATTGTGGGTTCGAGTGATACCGTGATCACTGCGCCCGGGTACTTTTCCGATACCCATGGTTGATCGAGCCATCCCCCTGCAATATCAATTCGGAAAGGAATGCGGCATTCACTGCGGATGGCAGTGGTTGAGCGAGGTTGAAGTCCGGTGTGGGGTTCTCGATGCAGGATTTTGTACTCAACCCCCAGAGATTCGACCAACAGCCTTTTTTCAGGCGTGTTTCCATCTTCATTCACGATAAACATATCCGGCATCCGCTCCCGCAGATCAGGCTCAAAATCGAGGAAACCAGAACCTTTTGAGATAAACGCCTCGGTCACACAGGTTAACGATTGCACCATAAACTGTCGTTCTGATTCTGTATTAAAAGGCACCCGGCCTTTCAGGTCGTAAACAGTTTTATCAGACCCCAGTGCCACATATAGATCGCCGAATTGGGATGCCTGTTGAAAAAATTCAACGTGGCCACTATGAAGCATATCAAAACAGCCACTGACAAATACACTTTTCCTTTTCTCAGTCATTGAATCGGTTCATCCTTTGAGTTGATATAAAGGGATTCAATTCGCATCCATTGGCATACGGCAGCCATGCGGGAGGGAATCGCCGTCCTCATTATACCTGACAATCACTGGCGCATCTGGTACAATGACAGAATTGTGGTTGAATGAAAACATCCCGGATGGCGTTTATCCGCCCTCTTGAAAAAAATTTATGAGACAAAAACAACACATCGCATTCCTGATTTTACGATTTGTGGCGCTTTTTTTGATTTTTGCAGCCGCCCTGCTTTTGGGTTTACAGCTGGTTTCCTATTCACGCCTGCGCAGCGCATTCCCCATCGGAATGAAAATCGCCGAGGTGAATGTAGGTGGTTTAAACCAGCAGCAAGCCGCCGACCGGATATCTCAGGTCTACAGTCTGCCAGTTGAGGTCAATTACCTGGACCAGGTGTTTCAGATCAATCCGGCAGTTGCAGGTTTTAAGTTGGATATGGAAGGGATGTTAACTGCTGCTGACCTGCAGCGGCTCGATCAGCCGTTTTGGGATGCCTTCTGGGATTATTTATGGGGCCGGCTGCCCGAACCGGAATCAGTACCATTGCGAGCATCACTATCGACAGAACTGGTTGCCAACCACCTCAATTCTGAGATCGCACCCCGCTATAATCGCCCGGCAGTCCCGGCTGTTTCGCTCAGCGGCAGCTCAGTGTTCGATGCCGGCGTTCCGGGAACCGTGATTGATGTCCCCCGCAGCCTTCCCGTGATTGAACAGGCTTTTTTTTCTGCAACCAATCGATCAGCTAACCTGGTTTTCAACCAGGTCGATCCACCGCGTCCATCCTACCAATATCTTGAGGCGCTGTTAAAACGAAAAATTGAGTTGAGCGATTTCGATGGAATCGCTGAAATTTACCTGTTGGATCTGAATACACGGAACGAAGTTCACTTCGCCGTTCAGGATGGCGAAGACCTTGCACCGGATATTGCATTCACAGCCGCCTCGACCATGAAAATCCCGATCATGATATCGGTTTTTATTCAGGAAGATTTACCATTGTCACCCTCCATTGCCAACGACTTACAATTAATGATCGAACAGTCTGAGAACACCCCTTCGGATCGGCTGATGGAATTATTAGGCGGTAACTTTGGGCCTCTGCTCGTCACAGAGAACATCCAGAACCTCGGCTTGAAGAACACCTTCATTTCTGGTTTTTACTATATCGGTGCTCCTTTACTGACCCTGGTTGACACACCAGCCAACACACGCCAGGACATTGACGTTACTCCCGATGTGTATAACCAGACGACTTCCTCCGAAATTGGTATGTTGTTGGATGACCTCTACCAATGCGCGGATACAGGTGGGGGAGCATTGCTTGCACTCTATCCAGACCAGATTACTCGCGGCGAATGCCAGCAAATGATCTCCTATCTCGCAGGTAACCGCATTGGTGTATTAATCCAGGCCGGCTTGCCGGACGGAACCCGCATCGCCCACAAACACGGTTGGATCACCGAAGCTGATGGTCTGATTCATACCATCAGCGATGTGGGGATCATTTACTCACCAGCGGGAAATTATGTTTTGTGCGTCTACTTGTGGCATCCGGTGCAATTGTATTTCGATCAGGCAAACCTTTTGATAGCAGAGCTATCCCGGGTGATCTACAATTACGTAAATATCGAATAATTAACCGGGTAATGCCCGTCCTTTGATGAAGGTGGAAAGGGCAAGGTGTAAATCATCGCTGTTCATACCAAGCACGGCAAGAATTTCTTTTTGCACCACCTCGATTTGGGGAGTGCTTTCGATTAGAAATTCCCGGTTGGCCGGGTAACGTTCCATTAATCCCCGCATTCGTTCCTCCAGCGTTACCAACCTTTGATGGTTTACCAATTTATCAGCATAAAAGACAATTTTCTGCGCCCAGGTTTGTGGTGCAAGCTCCTGCGACCAGGTTGATGGTGGAACATGCCGGCGGATAATTTCTGCGATGGCAGGATAGCCTTTTTCGATCAGAATCGCAGCCCCGACCTTCCCGTGGGCTTCACGTGAGGAGGCGGGGTGTAATATGTCGATATCATGCAGCAGTGCGCCGCGGTGGATCAGAATTGGATCAACCTTAGTGCCGCTGCGGCAGAACCTGAGTGCAATCCAATACGCCACCGCAGCCACCATCATCACATGCTGCAAAACACCTTGCGATACACCGGATTGGACTAACCAGACCAGGCATGTTTCAATCGAGGGATGAATGCCAGAGGTCAGCAACCCTGGCAGGTCAGCAAAATGATGGAATTCACCATTCTGTAAAGGCAGACAGGCAGCATTGACCCGATCCATGGTCGGATTGTAGAAACAGGTTTTGATGCCAGCCTCAACCGCAGACGCCACATCCAGGTTCAAATCGTCACCCACCATCAGAACTGCGGCAGGCGGGAAACCAATCAGTCGGCAAATTTCGGTGTAAAACTCCGGACAGTCTTTTGTCAACCCCAGGCTTCGGCTGGTGAAAATATCACGGAAGATATGCTTGTAACCAGCTTTTTCCAACGCGCGGGATGCCTCCTGCCCCATTGAATCCTGTGCATTCGAAGCAGCAAAACATGCTTTTGATCGACTGATCGTGTGAATTGCACCCGGCGCATCCGCTATGGGCTCCAACCGCTGCCAATCAATCATTTTCCCGGGTTGGGTATGGTCATCATTAATTAACGTGTTTCCGATATCAAACAGAACGACTTGAATGTCCATCGGCCTTCCCCGATTACATGGTTTTGAGCTTGGATTTTAACTGCCTTCCATCCATCATCGATAACAGCGGGAAAGCCAGAAGGTTGGCAACCCCCAGTACAATGAAGGCTGTTGAATATCCAAACGCTTCTGAGAGGAACCCGGTCAGACCCAACCCGATCCCTGTGCCAATATTGGCCACCGCCATCAGGATCGCATACATCGAAGCAGCGATGCGAGGATCGGTTTCGCGCATTGCCAGGGCAAAAAATAACGTTTCATAATAACCAAATGCAATCCCGAAAATCGGGACAACAATCCACGCGACAGTCGGATTCAGGATAAAAGCCAGCAGCAGTGTTGATACCATCGCCAGGGCAGCCGCAGCAGTCACGGATGGCTGTAGACCCACTCGCTTGCTGATCACCCCTCCTAATAATCCACCAATAACCACCCCGATCCCCCACGCCGAGATAATAAAACTGGTGGGGGCGATATCCATGTGAAATCCTTCGCTCAACGCTGGCGCGACAATCTCATACGCACCGTAAATGCAAAACGAGTATAAGGCACCCAATAAAGCCAGGGCAACTACGGGCTTTTTTCGGAAGGAGGAAAAGGCCTTCCAATCAAAGTTGCGCTCCACCGGACGCTCTGTTTCACGGATGGATATCAATGTCAAAGGTAAAGGCAGCAAGGTCAAACATGCCAGGGCAATGAATACCGCATTCCATCCATACGCCTGGGCCAGCAACCCCAGCAAACCAACAATGATCGTCCCGGCGGCTCTCCCGCCCACCATCAATCCCTGAACGAGTCCTTCATCTTCCGGCGGGGTGCTGTCCAAAGCATAACCATCGGTGCAGGTATCATACAATGCCATCCCACACATCAGAACAAAAGCCAGCCCGGCATACCAGCCAAATTGCATCTGCGGTGAGATCACCAGGAAGGTGAGCAAGCATCCAGCCTGAAGCAGTAAACCGATCACGATATAAGGCTTCCGGTGTCCCCATCCCGCCAGGCTGACTTTGTCGCTGAGCATGCCCAGGAAAATTTTTAGGATAAATGGAATCATGGCGATGGTGCCAATCATACCAGCCTGGGCAATCGTTAACCCGGAATCCAAGAAGTACACCGAGTTCAACGCGGCGAAATAACCCATAATCCCGCCCTGTGCAAAATATAACAGTGCAAACATGAAATACCGCAAGAACCGGTTGGAAGTGATCATGATGGTGTTCTCCTTGGATTTTAATTCAGGCGGATTTCCCTGTAGTATACTCGAATTTTTGAGGAAAGAGAAAAGTGTTCCTCCCTGAGGCGGCTCGCTAATATGCCTGCCAGGTTGCGCAATCGATTACATAATGATTAACCAATATCATTCACACAAAGGGCTCCATAAGACCTTAACCACCGCGTTTTGTAATACAATAAACCGATAATTAACTACAACCTGGAGTGATGTTATGGCAGAACAGAAACCCGATCAAACCTCCCCAACAATCTTGAATACGAACCAGGATTCTACCAGGCAGGTCTGCGTGCTGGACAGGCCGGCATTTCACTTTTTTCCACACTTATCATTGGAAAATGTACTGGTGGCCGTTTTATTGATCCTGGCGCTCGTAAGCCGTTTTTACCAGGTGGGCGAACGGGTGATGGCGCATGACGAAGTGAATCATGTTGTGCCCGCCTATGACCTGTATATGGGAAGGGGATATGCCCATGATCCTGTTACCCATGGACCGCTGCAATTTCATCTGTTGGCAGCTTCCTATTTCTTGTTTGGCGACAGCGACCTCAGTTCTCGAATCCCCGCAGCACTATTCAGTGTCGCTGCGATCGCCTTTGTCCTGTTCGCTTTTCCACGCTACATCGGTCGTACTGGAGCTCTTCTGGCGGGATTGTTCTTCCTGATCTCGCCATTTTTGCTTTTTTATGGCAGGTATACTCGAAACGAGGCGTTCATCGAATTATTCGCAGTGATGATGCTCTATGCAGTTCTCCGTTATTTGGAACGAAAAGACAACGCATCCCTGCTTTTGTTGACGATAACGACCGCGCTGCATTTCACCGCCAAGGAAACAGCGTATATCTATACAGCCGAATTGATGATATTCCTGGCGATTTTCCTCTTTGTCAGGTTGGTACGCAATCCGCTCTGGCGCAATGAAACCCTTCGCCAGAACTTTGTGGTTTTCTCCGTGCTTGCCATACTCTTGTTTGCCATCGCTTTCGGTTTTGAGGTGTGGCATGCATCGCAGGCACAGGTCAATGAAAGTGGAACGGCAATTGAACAGGCCGGGGGTTCCGATATTACCATGACCCTCGCCCTGATTTTCGGTGCAGCCTTCCTGGTTGCTGCGGTGGCCGATGTGATCTACCTGATCCGCAACCTGGGATGGGAAAGCATCCGCAACGAAGCTTCCTTTGACCTCTTGATGCTGCTGGGAACCCTTGTCCTTCCACTTCTGGTCGCGTTTCCTATTCGCCTGATGGGTAGTTTCTTCCCTGCCTGGGATCCGCTGGATTATACCAACCAGGGTCTCGTGCGTACTGCCATCATGCTGGCAGTAATGCTTGGGATATCGATGGCGCTGGGGTATTGGTGGAATTTTAAAAAGTGGTCAAGCCACATGATCATCTTCTACGCAATCTTCACCGTCTTCTACACCACCTTTTTTACCAATGGCCGCGGCTTTTTTACCGGCCTGGTCGGTGCCCTCGGCTACTGGCTGGTACAGCAAAGCGTGGAGCGCGGCACCCAGCCGCTTTTCTACTACGCCCTCTTGCAAATGCCGTTTTACGAATACCTCTCAATTGCAGGCCTTGCAGTTGCTGCCTGGTTTGGGCTTAAAACAGCCCGTCGACCAAATTCGCTCGGGGTTGATGAAGGTACACCCGCTGGAGAGCTGGTGCAACGTCATCACCCTGACAGGGCTGCCGTTCCCGTGCCGGCTCTGCTCATCTTCTGGTCGATCATGAACCTGGTGGTCTTCAGCATCGCCGGGGAGCGGATGCCCTGGCTGACAGTCCATATTGCCCTGCCGTTCTGCCTGGCAGCCGCCTGGGGGCTTGGACAATTGATCGAACGGATTGATTGGAAACAGATCCTGCAGCCTCGCCACGCCCTCACACTCCTGCTGCTGCCACTGGTATTGATCAGTTTCCTGGGCATACTCGGAGCACTGTTCGGCGATACACCGCCGTTCCAGGGAAAAGAATTGCAGCAACTCCAGGATACAAGCACATTCCTACTCGCATTACTGGCTTTTGGTGCCTCATTATTTTTCATGCTCAAAACATTGCGCGGATTGCAACGCCGTCACCTGGTTCAATTGTTGGTTTTGACCTTGTTCATCGGCATGACGCTCTTAACAGCTCGGACAGCTTATATGGCGGCTTATGTCAATGATCAGTATCCAACAGAATACCTTGTCTATGCGCATGCTTCACCCGCCCCAAAAGAAATCCTCTCTCAAATCGAATCCATTTCTTACCGAATTACCGGTGGAAAAGACCTGGATATCTCCTACGACAACGACAGTCTATACCCGTACTGGTGGTATTTCCGCGACTACACCAATGTCAATTATTTCGGTGAAGAACCTACCCGCGATATAGCAGATTCGGCAGTTATCCTTGCGTCCACGGGCAAAATCAGCAAGATCGACTCTATTGTCAAAGACAACTATGTCAAGCTTGAATATACCCGCCTATGGTGGCCAAACCAGGATTACTTTAATTTCTCATTGAAGCGTGCCTGGGAAGTGCTCCAGGACCCGCCGCTGCGAACAGCAATCTTCAACATCTGGCTCAATCGCGATTATACCAGGTATGGAGAAGTGAAGAACACAACAGCCACCAACCTCGAAACCTGGTCACCGGCAGACAAATTCACCTTTTACATCCGCAAAGATGTTGTTGCCCAAATGTGGGAATACGGCGCAAGCCCCAGTTTCGAATTCACTGTTGAGGAAGATCCATATATCGGGAATGTGGTTGATCTCCAAAGCGATTTTGTCTTCGGCTCTTTTGGCTCAGAACCAGGCAGCTTCAATACACCGCGCGGTATTGCCGCAGCGCCGGATGGAAGCCTGTATGTGGCAGACTCACTGAACAACCGCATCCAGCACTTCACGTTCGATGGCGTTTTCATTAACGAATGGGGTGGTTTTGGTGATGCTGTCAACACGGGCGCGCCAGGTGGGACTTTTAATGAACCCTGGGATGTCGCAGTCGGTCCAGATGGTTCCGTGTATGTGGCTGATACCTGGAATCACCGCATCCAAAAGTTCACAGCTGAAGGTGATTTCATAACGATGTGGGGATATTTCGGAACTGCCGAAACACCTGATGCAATGTGGGGACCCCGTTCCGTTGTGGTTGATCAGAAAGGCCTGGTTTACGTTACCGACACCGGTAACAAGCGGGTCGTGGTCTTCACGGAAGATGGTGAATTTTTCGCCGAATTTGGCGGAGCCGGTTTCGACCCCGGAAAGTTCGACGAACCTGTTGGGCTTGCCATCGCCCCGGACGGGAAACTATTTGTTGCTGATACCTGGAATCGAAGGATTCAAAGCTTCCTGGTGGATGTCACCTTCAAGTATTTTGGGCCTGAGGCTACCTGGGATATCTATGGCTGGTTTAGTGAGTCTCTTGACAACAAACCCTATATCGATATTGATGGTATGGGTTACGTGTATGCGACTGATCCCGAAGGATATCGTATCCTGCAATTTGACAGTGACGGGAATTTTGTCCAGACCTGGGGGGATTATTCACCCGGCGAGGATGGCTTCGGCCTGCCCAGTGGAATCACAGTTGACCCGTTGGGCGGCCTCTGGGTCAGTGATGCCGCCAACAATCGGTTGTTGCATTTCACTTTGCCCTAGTCCTTGAAACAATCAATCATAAAACTGCCAGGGTAATTTTTTCCCTGGCAGTTTCTGTTACCTTTTGATGGTAATGATTCTTGCCCAATTTCCAGGAATTTGGACGACTGAATTCTCCGACCGGATTCCCAAATCTTCGCCGTTCAGTTGATCAAACCAGGTACCATTCGTTCCTGTTGGCAGTTGGATGTTGATCTCAACCGGATCGCTGTTCATATTCAACACAACGAGTACCCATTGGTCACCATCCATGCGGGCAAATGCCAGCTGCTCTGAACTGACATGAACCTGGTGGTAGGTTCCATGCCGCAACGCCGGGATGTTTCGGCACGTGAGGGCCAGATGTCGGATCAACTGAGACACTGATGATTGCTCCCGCTGATGCCGGTATTCCGCGACTGCCGGCATCGGGAGGCGAAGCCCCCAATCACCGGCGGCTTTCTTCCCTGCCCAACCCAATTCACTGCCATAATAAATGGATGGAATACCTGGCATGGTAAACATCAACACATAAGCCAGTGACAGATGAGCCGGATGGATGAGAATGGATGCAATGCGTTCCACATCGTGGTTATCAACAAAGTTATACAGCGGCAGGTCAGTGTAAATTCCTTCCGGTCCCGATTGCCGGTTGAAGGTATAGGCAATTTCCCAGAAATTGCGATCATTCAGACTCGACCATATCCCCTTATACGCTTCGTAATTCGTGACAGAATCAAATTGTTCATGATTTGCCCATTTTCGGTAATCGCCGTGGATGATTTCACCCATCAACCAGAACTCTGGCTTGCGCTGACGTGTGAACTGACGCAATTGCTGCCAGAAGGACGGCAGAACACAGTCTGCCGCATCCAAACGCAAGCCATCAATGTCAAATTCATCGATCCAATAGCCCACAGCATCGAGCAAATGTTTTGTTACCGAATCGTTATGCAGGTTCAACCGGGGGAGACTGGCATGTCCTTCCCAACAGGCATATGAAAAATTGTCATTATACCTGTTGGACGCATGAAAATTTAGGTCGACAAACCATCCGGTATATGCCGAAAGCTCCCTGTTTTGATTAACATCCTCGAATGCCCAGAACCGGCGCCCCACGTGGTTAAAAACACCATCCAACACCAATCGCATCCCCCGCAGATGAATTTCCTCAGATAATCTTTTCAGATCATGATTCTGCCCCAACCGCCGGTCAACCTGAAAGTAATTGGTGGTATCGTAACCATGAGAAGAAGATTCAAAAACCGGCCCCAGGTAGATTGCAGTAATCCCCAGCTCGACCAGGTCATCCAATACATCGATGATGGCATGAAGCCGATTGGTCACAGCCAGGCTGCCATCGTTCTCATGCTCTGCCCCGCAGTATCCAAGCGGGTAGATGTGATAAAAAACACTTTCTGAACTCCAATGATGGTTCATCATTCACCTCTATACCGTTCGGTATATTCCTTTCGATAAAAAAATTTTTACGAGTAAATGCCGTGTTCAAACTGGTGCAACACACGGTAGAGCATGCCCTCATCGATTTCCAACGTACCGTCCAGAACCAGATTGGCTATACTGTTAATCATTCCGATGAACGTCATCGTATAGATTGTACTTCTGCCATCCATATTGCCATGATCGCGAACTGCCTGCTGGAATACTGTTTCAATTACCTCGATTTGATGTTCTAAATACGGAGCCGCCAATTGCTTCATGATCGAGTCTGTTGGTGCAGTCTGTATCGCCAGCCATAACCGATAGAACACCGGATGGCGATCCAGAAAAGTGAAGTAGCACCTTGCGATGGTTGACAAGGTCCCTGTCAGGTCACCCGCATATCTGGCTGCCAGTATCAGCTCCTGTTCCAATGGTAAAACTCCCCGTGCGATGATGGTGCGGAAAAGGCCATCCTTGGAACCAAAGTAATGGTAGAGCGTGGGTTTGGTGAGGGAAACATGATCGACAATTTCCTGAACGCCCACACCTTCGTAGCCCTTCGCCGAAAAGAGAGTTAAAGCAGCTTGTTCAAGTAATTGCTTTGCATCCATACCCGTCATTATACCGATCGGTATACATTTTGTCAATAGATGAGAGTTTGGTTAGTTTCATTGCTTAATTAGTACATTTGTTCTATAATCATATTAAGTGTCGTTCAAGGAGAAAAAGCATGTCAAACGGCCAAAATCGGTTTTTCCAACGTATGCAACAACATCCTGATCAACGCAGCCTGGTATATGGTATCCTGATCATTGTTGCATTGTTATTTTTTGAGGTGTTTAACTTCAGTACCACACAATTCGCACTTCGCGACCTCCTCGGTAGTTTGAAGTTCCTGGGTATCCCTTGGGCCACCGCCCTGTCAATCGCATTCTGCGCCGTTGATTTTGCCGGTATTGCCCGTATGTTCACCCCGGAAACCGGGAAGGAAGAGCCAAAAGAGATCTGGTACCTGTTCGGGGCATGGCTGTTGGCAGCAACCATGAACGCTTCGTTAACGTGGTGGGGTGTTTCGATGGCGATTGCCAACCACACCCCCGCATCAACTGCCATCGTTCAGGCCGATACGATCCTGAAGGTGGTTCCAATCTTTGTCGCGATCCTGGTTTGGGTGACCCGTGTCCTGGTCATCGGCAGCCTTTCTGCGGCAGGTGATCAAATCCTGAATGCTGCCAGGCCTGCGCAACGTGTTCAACAGCAATATCGCCAGGACCCGGTCAAACCTCAATCCACCCGTCGTGAACCAACAGGAACCACAAGGTCTCAACGTGACCCGATGCCGATGCCCATCAGTGCCCGGCCATCCCGTAACACAGGCCAACACACCCGGTATGCATCCGCAAATCCCCCTCGCCCCCGATTTGAACCAACCTACCACAGTATGAACGGTGAAATCCAGTCAGAGGATAGCATTGGAGAAGCCACTGAACGCCAGAACCAATCGCAATCGTCACGCGGTTCATACTTTTCATGAGGTAAGGTCGATATTTGCGCCACTCGATATTCGCCAGCTTCAGGGAATTACCACAATAACAGGCTGAACAGGTGTGTTTTCAGCCTGTTATTGTATCATTGCCAGCCGGATTTATTCGGTTTTCCGATGTTTCTTCTTCTTTTTATCGTCATCAAGAAAAATGCTAAGAACCACGCTGACGATCGAGGTGATTAAAGCGCCGAAGAACGCTCCCCAAAAAGTGTCAACGGTGAAGCCGAAACCCGTGATGACTGTTCCCAGCCAGCCCGTCAGGTAGAACATCCCTGTATTGATCAACAAGGTAAACAAACCCAGGGTCAACACAATCAAGGGGCAGGTCAACAATTTGATCAGTGGGCGGAGCAGCGCGTTCACCACGCCAAATATAAAGCCCACAACCACATACGAATACCATACACCCGTCGTGGCTGTCAGGCCCTGACCGTCCATGATGGCAATAGCTGCGTACACTGCCACCGAATTGATGATTAATCGAATCAAAAAACTCTTCATGTCTTTCTTCCTTTCTATTTCACCATTATTGTACCATCGGGTATTCCATCCAGATCAAGGTGTTGGTTGGTTTAAAATTTGCCATTTCAAACCCTGGGACGCCTTTCCCGGCTGGGTAATTTACCCGTAATGCTTTTTCACCGCCAAACATGCGTTGGGCAAACAGCAGCAAATGCGTTGTAGCTTCCACTTCATAGTCACCACGGGGTATAGCCAGGTAGAGATGGTTCTGCCGGTTGCTGACCGGTTGCTGTGTCATCAGACCAACCAGCTCATGTTGATGATAAGCAGAATAATGATGCATCACCTGCTCATAAAGCAGGTAATTTTCCACATGGCGGATCAAGCCAGGCGCCATGTCCTCGGTATGGAGGCCAAAATACCAGCGGATGTGCTCTGGATACATTTCTCCCAACCAGGTTCGGTGAGACTCCCAATCACGCTTCAGGCGCGGGATGACGTGGATTTTGCTGGAAACATCTCCAGAGGAGGATAGCGCAGCCTGACTGCGCCATGTTGTCCGCCGTTCACGTTCCACAAAACCCAGGGAATGGTACAGGTTGATCGCCCCCTGGTTAAAATCTTTCACCTGGAGCCATAAGTTGGATACTTGTCGAACCACGCAGTGTTCGATCGCCTGGCGTGTCAGCATACGGGCGATCCCACGCCGACGATGGTCAGGATGAACTGCCACATTGGCAATCAGGTAATACCAGGATTTTCGCCATTGGAACGGTGACAAGCTGATATTCCCGATAATCTGCCCGTTCTCTTCCCAAACATACCCAAACAACGGCACCGTCACGCGTTCCATGGAACCATCGACCCAGCGCATCGTTCGCGCCCCTGAAGCCACCTGGCGGATATAGCGCAGATAATCCAACCCATCCTGATCCATCTGGTAACCAAAACACAGGTCGATCAAATTTGCCGCTGCGCCCATGTCAGTCGCAGGTGCAAGAGGACGAATGGATGGGGACAATAAGGTGACTCTTGGCGGCATGTCATGATTGTACCGTGAAACTTACAGTCTGATATCGATATTCTGTTTCGAAACTGTTATACTTTTGGTGTTTGGAAGAAAGCAATGGAAACAAACAAGGCAGGTAAATATGAGTGCAAACCCCTTACTGATCAAAAATGTACACCTGATGGATGGCGTTTCTACTGACATGTTCGGTTGGCTGCTGTGTGAAAATGGAATCATCCAGAACTTCGGAATTGAACAGCCGCCCAACATGATTGAATCCGCTCATTGCCAGGTCATTGATGGGGGAGGGTTGCTGTTGACTCCCGGATTTCTCGACATCCATGTTCATGGTGCACTGGGCGCAGAAGCCATGGATGCAGACCCTTCTTTGCTGAAACAAATGGGGCGTTTTTACGCGCGTCACGGTGTAACAGGATTCCTCCCGACCACCTGGGCGGCGGGAATCGATGACCTGCTGCCAGTTCTGCAAATGGCCAGGCAGGAAATGGATCAGCATCACGAAGGAGCAGCCATTTTGGGCGTTCATCTGGAAGGGCCGTTCATCAATCCGGCCATGGCCGGGGCGCAGAACCCTGAATTTATCTACGCGCCACATGCTGAACGGCTGAAGGAACTTCTTGATCTGAATGTGATTCGACTGATAACCCTTGCGCCAGAAATCCCCGAAAATGACTGGTTGATCCATGAATGCGTAAGACGCGGTATCACGGTGTCTGCCGGTCATACCAATGCCGATTTTGATGCCATGGTCGCTGCCGTGGAAAAAGGGGTTTCCCAGGTGACGCATACCTTCAACGCGATGAAAGGCCTTCATCATCGTGAACCCGGAACGGTTGGCGCTTCACTGACACTGGATGCACTCTCCTGTGAGTTAATCGCCGATACCATCCATGTCCATCCTGCTGTGATGAAACTGGTTTACAGGGCGAAAGGATCAGAAAAAGTGATCCTCGTCACCGACGCCATGCGCGGAACCGGTTTACCGGATGGTGAATACCCGGTTGACAATCGCATCATCACCATCCATCATGGCGCAGCCCGGCTGCCCGGCGGACAACTGGCAGGTTCGACCCTGACCATGGAAACGGCACTGCGTAACATGATTGATGCCACAGGTACTTCGATGAAAGAAATCCTGCCGATGGTTACCATCAATCCTGCCCGATCGATGAAACTGGCCAACCGCAAAGGAAGCCTCGCTGTTGGCAAAGATGCTGATCTGGTTCTCCTTGATGAAAGTATTCAAGTCCGGATGACGATCATCAACGGGCGCATCTCGCACTCAAACTGACATGAAGCGCAGTATTACCATCATCGGAAGCGGTGTGGGAGGTTTGGCCGTCGGCTGCCGGCTGGCAGCCCTGGGCCACCAGGTTACGATTTACGAACGGAATTCCAGGCCGGGCGGAAAGGCAGCCGGCGTCAATCTGGAATCCTATTGGCTCGATTCTGGACCAACCATTCTGCGCATGCCGCATTTGATCTCAGATCTGTTCTCAAAAGCGCCTGAAGATATTCGGCAGCAGCTACAATTGAATCAGCTGCCGTTACACTACCGGGTGTATGAAAGCTCAGGCGGCAGGTGCCTGGACGTATATCAAGAGCCAGAACAAACTCGCAACAGCATTGCCCAAATTTCGCCAGAGGACGCAAGGCGGTATGACGCCTTCCAGCATGAAACCGCGCGCATCTACCGCAACAACCTGCAACTGGAGCCAGAGCGCACAAACGGAGGCATGCAGAAGATCAAATCGGGCATTGGGCGGAGCCTGTCATCAGCTGTTCCTGTGTTGCAGGCAACATACGCTCAATTCGTTGAACGCCACTTCTCTCATCCCCTTATTCAGGGAGGATTTCTCTTCCATCCAATTTTCTTCGGCCAGAATCCATATACTTCACCTGACAAAATTGCCATGATCCATGCCATTGAGCGCCAGTGGGGAATCGCCTACCTGCAAGGCGGAATGCGGAATCTGGTCCGCCTACTGGTTGATTACTTTCAACGGTTAAGTGGAAAATTATACCTGGGTACGGCGGTAGATCAGATTGAGGTCGCAAAAGACAGGGTCACAGGGATTCGCCTCCAAGATGGTGAATTTCGGCAGGCTGACTATATCATCTCCAACCTGTCTCCATACCAGACTCAAGCCCGGTTGATTCGGACTGGGCCAAAACCAATCCAGGCAGGCCCAAAATTCGGGTGCAGTTTTCTGGTCATGTACCTGGTGGTGCGAGATATACCGCACCGTGAAAAACTCAACTTGCACACCATCATCCATCCTGACGGCTTTTCCAATAACATGCAATCCGTGTTTCACACTGATCGTTTCGCATCTTCTCCCTGGATATATATTTATTTTCCCGGGGTGATCGAATCACAGGCAACGGATGATGGCACGGAAACCATGGTCGTCATAACCCCCCTGCCCAATCTTTCTTTGATAGAACATACCAGCAAGGAAATGTTAACCATTCGCAGGAAAGTACTGTCGGCGCTGAATACCTTGCTGCCCGGTTTTGAAGAGACCATCGTCCATGAAAAGATCACCAGCCCCCGGCTGCTTCAGGAAACCTATGATATGGATTGGGGAACTCATTACCAACCGATCCGTCCCCTCCTCATTGACAGGCTGTTCTTCTCTGGTGATTCAGTCTGGCGCGGCCTGGGCTTGGTAAGTGCCCTTGCATCGGCAGAAGAAATCTCACGCCAGATCTCCAACGAATGAAAAAGGTCCAATGGTATAATCTCCAACAATTACTTCACTTTACCGTTACGTTGAGGAAAGACACATGACCGAAGCTATGAACTTTCAGAACATCATCCTGGAACTGCAAAAATTTTGGGGAGAGAACGGCTGTCTGATCTGGCAGCCATATTACACCCAGGTTGGTGCCGGTACTTATAATCCGGCAACCTTTCTGCGCGTGTTAGGCCCTGAACCGTGGAACGTGGCGTATGTGGAACCCTCTATCCGCCCCGATGATGGCCGTTATGGCGACAACCCGAACCGCCTGCAGCAACATTACCAGTTCCAGGTCATTCTCAAGCCCGATCCCGGCAACCCTGTCGAGCTTTACCTGAACTCGCTGAAAGCGATTGGCATTGATCCCCGTGAACACGATATTCGCTTTGTCGAAGACAACTGGACCTCACCCGCACTCGGTGCCTGGGGGTTGGGTTGGGAGGTCTGGCTTGATGGACAGGAAATCACGCAGTTCACCTACTTCCAGCAATCTGGCGGTTTTGTGGTGGATCCGGTTGCTGTCGAAATCACCTACGGCCTTGAGCGGATTGCCATCGCCCTTCAACGAGTAAAATCTTTCCGTGATATCGCCTGGGATAACCATCGCACCTACGGTGACGTAAATTTGCAGGGAGAGCGTGAACACAGCACCTATTATTTTGAAGTTGCTGACGTGGAACGTGTTCGGCAGATGTATGACCTGTTCGAAGCAGAAGCCAACAACAGTCTCACTCATGGTCTTGTGTTGCCCGCCCATGACAACGTACTCAAATGCTCTCACACCTTCAATATCCTCGACGCGCGCGGCGCGGTCGGGGTCACTGAACGCCAGGCCATGTTCTCCCGTATGCGCGATCTCTCTCGCCGTGTCGCTGAAGCCTACCTTCAACAGCGGGAGGGCCTGGGATTCCCCTGGTCAGTCAACCCAGCCGAAGCACCTAACCAGCCTGAAATTGAGGATGAAATGGAAACGGACGATGCCGCCGATTTTATCCTTGAAATTGGTACTGAAGAACTACCAGTGGAAGATCTCGACAGTGCCATGGATCAGGTAAGAACTCTTGCTGGCGCGATGTTGGCAGATTTGCGTTTGCAATACGACACCTTCGATGTCTTCGGCACACCTCGCCGGGTAGTGTTGTCAGTTCGATACCTTGCCACTCGGCAGGCAGATCAGACTTCCCTGGTCAAAGGACCACCTGCCCGTGCCGCTTTTGACGCCGAAGGCAAACCGACCCGTGCCGCGGCTGGTTTTGCCCAGAGTAAAGGCATACCGGTGGAGTCACTGTCGGCACGTGAAATGGATGGCGGGGTGTACGCCGTCGCAGAAGTGTTTGAGAAAGGCCAGGCTGCTGCAGACATCCTGCCGGCGGCACTGACACGCTTGCTGGATTCCATCAAATTCACCAGGTCAATGCGCTGGAACCAGAGCCAGAAAAGTTTCTCTCGACCCATCCGCTGGTTACTGGCACTGCACGGCTGCAGCCTGGTGCGTTTTCGTTTTGCTGGTTTGTTTTCTGACCGGATCAGCCGCGGGCTTCGCTTCACAGCCCACGAAAGCTATACCGTCAGTGATCCTCAGGATTATTTCACCATTACCGCTTCCCAGGGTATTATTCTCGACCCGGCACAACGCAAACAGGCAATCCTTAGCCAGGTCCAGGCACTCCTGGCTGACCTGAATGCGACCACCAATCTGGAAGACTCACTGGTGGATGAAGTCACCAACCTGGTGGAACAGCCAACTGCCATATTAGGTCGTTTCTCGGAAGAACACCTGACCCTCCCGTCGGAAGTGTTGATCTCAGTCATGAAAAAACACCAGCGATATTTCCCGGTATTTGATGACGCCGGAAATATGATGAATTACTTCATTACGATCCGCAACGGAAACCAGGAACATGCGGAGGTCGTGATTGATGGCAATGAACAGGTGATCAAAGCGCGTTTTGCCGATGCCACTTTCTTTATTCGGGAAGACCGGAAAAAAGACCTTGAGTCCTACCTGCCCGATTTGGAAAAATTGACCTTTCAACTGAAGCTGGGCTCGATGCTCGACAAAACCCACCGCATAGAAAAGTTGGTGAATGACCTGGCTGCGATAATTCCAGGAGCCGCTCAAAAGGCAGAAGCGATTCATCGTGCTGCACACCTTTGCAAAGCGGATCTGGCAACCCAGATGGTGGTCGAAATGACATCCCTTCAGGGAATCATGGGACGCTATTACGCAGATCTCTCCGGTGAACCCGATGACGTTTCCCAGGCAATTTATGAGCATTACCTGCCCCGATATACGGGCGACAAGTCACCATCCAGCATGGCCGGATTGGTCATCGGGTTGGCTGATCGTCTGGATTCCATTTCCGGTTTGTTTGCAGCCGGATTGGCACCTAGTGGCGCAAAAGATCCCTTCGCCCAGCGCCGTACAGCCATCGGCCTGATTCAAAGCCTGATCACCTGGAATCTGGATCTGGACCTCGTTGCAGCTGTCGAATGCGCCTTGAGACATCAGCCAGTAAGCTGCTCGCCAGAAGACAAGGCGTCCATTCTGGAATTTTTCCAGGCACGGTTAAAAAACTACCTGCTGGAACTGAATTATCGATATGATATCGTCGATGCTGTTTTGGCCAGGCAATCGATGAATCCAGCAGGGGCAGCTCGTGCCGCAGTGCAATTGACAAGTTGGGTTAACCGCACCGATTGGAACGGGATTCTACCCGCATTCTCGCGATGCGTTCGCATCACACGCGGGTTATCACAGCAGTTCTCTCTCGATATGTCTGCCCTTGAAACCACCGAGGAAACCACCCTGGCTGAAGCCGTCAACGATACCGCCCAATTGCTGCAAGGGAATACTGATGTCGATCGTTTTCTTGAAGCATTCACCCCGATGGTACCCCTGGTCAATGCATTCTTCGACGCCGTGCTCGTAATGGATGAGAACCAGCGCTTGCGTGAAAACCGGTTGGCCTTGTTGCAGAAAATTTCTGCCTTCGCCGACAGCTGTGCCGATTTATCGTGTCTCGAGGGGTTTTAATCTTCGACCACCACCGAATTCTCACAAAAGGAACGGATGGCGTATACCATCCCTTCCTTTTTCAACCCGGTGATGACATCGTTTTAGCGTACAATTAACTGACGACACATTGTGTCTTCCCAACCATGAGCCCAGTGACAAAGCCAGGAAAGAAAACCCATGAGCGTTATCGATGAAATTAAGGAACGAATAGATATCGTTGATGTGGTGTCGGAAAATGTCCGGCTGCGACGTGCAGGTTCATCCTACACCGGATTCTGCCCATTTCATGACAATACCCGCACACCAGCTTTTTCGGTTTTTCCAGAAACCGGTACATGGCATTGTTTTGGCTGCGGTGAGGGCGGTGATGTTTTCTCTTACCTGATGAAGCGGGAGGGTTGGGATTTCAAAGAAACCCTGCAATACCTGGCCAACCGTGCGGGCGTCGAATTGGAACCCAGATCACCAAAACAACAGGAACAGGCTGAAGAATATTCCCGTCTCCGCCAGCTGCTGGAGGAAGCAGTTCTGTTCTACCAGCATCGCCTCCTCAATACGCCGGATGGCGAGCCTGCCCGGCAGTATCTGGAACGCCGGGGCGTAACGCGCGTAACCATCGAAAAATTCGGTATTGGCTTTGCCCCGGACAAATGGAGCGATGCCATGGATCACTTCTTGTCACAGGGGTATTCCTCAGAGGAACTCCTTAACGTTGGTTTAATCACAGCCAACGAAGAACGACACACCAATTATGACAAATTTCGCAACCGCATACTGTTTCCCATTCGTGATGCACGCGGGAAAATGGCTGGATTCGGCGGTCGGACACTCGATCCTGATGGAATCCCTAAATATTTAAATTCGCCACAAACAACCTTGTTCAATAAAAGTCACCTGCTGTATGGTATGGACCTGGCGCGTAAGGCAATCCGGGACACTGATCAGGCAGTGATTGTGGAAGGATACATGGATGTGATCATCCCTCACCAGGCAGGATTCACCAACACGGTATCCCCGATGGGTACTGCCCTGAGCGTCCAGCAGTTACGTCAGTTGAAAAAAATTACCCAGCATATCGTCCTGGCACTTGACCCGGATGCTGCCGGTGAGAAGGCCACTCTGCGCGGCCTCGAAATTGCGCGCCAGACCATGGACCATGAAAATGAATTGGCGTTTGATGCCCGTGGCTTGCTGCACCAGGAAGCTCGACTCCAGGCGGATATCCGTGTCTGCCAGCTGCCCGAGGGCCTCGACCCGGATGAAATCATCCTTCAGGACCCCCAGGCTTGGTCAGACATATTGGGCAATGCGCGGCCGATCGTTATCCATGTGATGGAAACCCTGGCAAAGAACCAGGATACGGATGACCCAAAAGTGAAAGGTCAGATCGCAGACATGGTATTGCCGTTAATCGAGGATGTTCCCAACACTGTCGAACGGGAGGACTACCGCCAGCGGCTCGCGCGTATGTTGAAAGTGGATGAACGCTCATTAATCATAACAGGAGATGCCTCACGACAGAAACCAGCCCGAAAACCACAGGCCATGCTGCAGCAAACAGATTCAACGGTGCTGAAAACTGCCCCTGTGAAAACTCCCATCACAGTTGATTTGGAATTTATCATTCTGCAGCTTCTGGTCCGCCTTCCCGAAACCTTGCACCAACTGAACCGCTGGCTGCTATCCTTCAACCTGGAGCGTTTGCAGGAACGCGATTTTCACCATATCGATCATCAGCAAATGGCCGCCATTATCCTTAATGCCTTTGAGCAGGATCAACAGGACCCTGAAGATTACATCCGAACGCAAGCCGAACAGCTGGTTGACGCACTATGGACACGCCTGAACGAACCACTGGTGCAAGGCGAACCGGGACAACGCCAGATCAGGGAAAATGCCATTCGCGGCTTTGTCAGGTTGCGCTTGTTGTACACGGCTCGACGGCTGGAGCAGCTCCAATTCCTGCTGCAGGATCTGGAGAACCAGTCAGAACTCCAACAAATGCAAATAGATTTCGCGCGGGAAAGCGCGCGGAAAGTGCAATTGGACAAAGCCCTTCGAAAACCGCTTATCATTGCCTGAGCACTCTTGTGGTATAGTATACACATTGTCCTGGTAATCACCACATACCGCCGTAGAAGACCCTGGTTTTCACCCTGGAGGAGACAGAAGTGAAGAAGAAACCTGCTGACCAAACAATGTCGGGTTCCATGGATGAACTGGATGATGAATTCACCCAGGAAGATCTTGCTGATGATATCGATGGCAAAGAACTCCCGCTCGATGTGGAAGATGAAGAACTTGGGGAGGATGACCTTTCCGACACAGACGACGAAACAGAATCCGACGATGAAGATTGGGGAGACAACAGCGATGATCCGCTGACCATCCTCAATAACGCTGCCCTGGCTCGTGCTGGCAGTACTGATGACCCTGTCCGATTATACCTGAGAGAAATTGGGTTGATTCCGCTGCTCAGTGCTGATAGTGAATTTCAACTGGCATCCCAATTCGAGGCTGGCAAGCGCATCGAGAAATGGAAATTGGCACACATCATTGAAGACGATGGCATGCCGCTGTCGGTTCATCAAGAAATCATCAAAGATTTCACCTCTGCTTACGCATCCTTCCTGGAAGCCATTGATGAACTCAGCCTTGATGATGAGGATTATCCCGATTTCTCCTCCATGCTGGAAGAAGCACAAAAACTCCGTGGCCAGTGGCGACCAGATACCAAATCGTATCTGCGTGGTTATTTCGATCAGGAGGCATGGAAACACAAGAATGCCCGAACCGAGAAATGGGACCTTTTTATCTCTAGTATTTATGAGATATTTTTGGGTTTGTATATGATCCCACCCCAAACTCTGGAACACCTTTCCAAGAAAATGGCCAATAACAATGATCTGGTGAATGGCAAGTTTATTGAAAAACGCTTGCCCGATCAGGATCGGATGCTGTTATCGATGGATCAGATTCTCTTCCTGCGGGAGGAAGCCAGCAACCTCATCATCCGTTCCAACTTGCGGCTGGTGGTCAGTATCGCCAAACGTTACACCGGCCGCGGTATCTCCTTCCTCGATCTGATCCAGGAAGGAAACCTTGGCTTGTTGCGCGCAGTGGATAAGTTTGATCCCACCCGCGGCTTCAAATTCAGCACGTATGCCACCTGGTGGATCCGGCAATCCATCAGCCGGCATATCGCTGAGCAAGCACGCACCATCCGCATTCCAGTGCATTTGTTCGAAGCCATCACCCGTCTGATGCGCGTCCAACGCCAGTTGATCCAGACCCTGGGCCGTGAACCTACTTTTGAAGAATTGGCGTTGGAATCTGACATCCTGCCGGAAGAAGATATTAACCGCATCAAAACCGTCCTCTCCAGTGACGGCAAGGTAACAGATCCTGCCTTATTGCAGCGCTGGCAGGCTGCCAGTGTGAAGGTACAACGCATCCTCCAGTCTGCCGATGATACCATTTCCCTCGACCGTCCTGTGGGCGATGAGGAAAATAATGAATTGGGTGATTTTATCGAAGATGATGAAGCACTTGAACCGATGGATGCCGCTGCACGTGAAATACTCAAAGAACAGGTACAGGCAGCTTTATCTGTGTTGTCAGACCGTGAACGGCAGGTACTGGAATTGCGCTTCGGCCTGGTGGATGGTAAAGATCACACCCTCGAAGAAGTCAGCCGTTATTTTAATGTAACGCGGGAGCGCATCCGGCAGATAGAAGCCAAAGCACTGCGCAAACTACGGCACCCCACCCGGTCCCACCAGCTGCGGGAGTACCTGACCTGATTTTCGTTTCCATCAACCTCGAAATTCAACATTCCGCTACAACCACTTTTTTGATGACTGTTCGCATCCCACCTCAATTGTGAGAAATAGCATTCTGCCTGGAAAAACACTGCCTGACCGGATAGGTGTACAATGGATGTAGAAACACATGGAGGTCGTATGCGCACAAGGTACTTGAAGTGGACATTGATTGGCATCATCCTGCTGTTTACCGCCGGATGTGGTATCTTCACGCCCCAACCGGAAACACCGGCAGCGCCCGAACCAACCACCCAGCCGATAGATCAACCAACCCAGACCCTGGAGCCCACACAGGAAGATCCTGTGATACCCTCGCCGGAAGCAAACCCGCCCCGTGAACTCGATCTCGATTCGGTGTCATCGCTCCAACAGATCATCCAATACCCCATGACAAATCCCATGGCTGCCGCATGGCAAAATGACGCCCCTTCTTTTTCCACTTATTCAATGGAAACGCTTAAAACATTTACCTTTACCTCCAATTCGGCGATAAATTCTACTCAACTGGATCAATCTGCCCAATTTCTTGATGTTTCACATGACGGCACTTTGATCGCATTGACTCGCGATATGGAGACAGTGGAAATTATCGACTCAACAACATCGGCCGCTGTTCAACGCATCGAAGTGTCTATGTTAATCAACTCGGTGGATTTTTCAATGGACAACCAGCGTATCCTGGTATCTTCGATGGATGAGATCAAAGCGGTGGAATACGACCTGGTATCCGGTCACCAGTTGGGAATATTTACCGGTTTTGAATTTGCCGGCCCGGTGTATTCGGTCACGTATGCTCCGCTCTCGCATGATCTGATCTGGGTCTCTCGCGGGACTGCCATGGTACAAAATATGGACAGCCAACAAATATCCACCACCTTCTACCACGAGGATTTTATCAATTCATACACACTCAATGCGGACGGATCAATATTAGTGGTTGCAACAGCCCGTACCTGGGAGGGCAACTACCATCCCGGGATTCAAGTATGGAACCGAAATACAGGAGAAGACCTTGGTTTTATCACCACTGAATCTCTCGCAAGGGGTCTGGCACTTACCAATGATGGCAGCTTGTTGTTCGGTTCGGATGGAAACAAACTGTGTGCCTGGAATCCAGCATCGGGTGCTTTGGTGGCTGCCTTTGAAGGCCATCAAGACCTGATCAGTTTTGTTTCCTTATCTCCCGACAACCGCCGAATTCTCACCGGTTCTTTTGATAATACTGTCATTTTATGGGGTGTCCAACCCTGATATACCGGTGAGGGACATCACAGAGCAGGATAGAGATTCTGGCATCTGACTTTTGGTGAAATCAGATGTCAGAACCAGATTACACAAACAACATGTGCTTTTGCAGAAATACCTCAGTTTCTTTCAAGTAGTCCTTGATCGACTCTGCCTTTCGAAAGCCGTGTCCCTCACCTTCGTAAACTTTATAGAGGTGGGGAACACCATTTCGGCGAAGCGCCTGCACAATCACCTCGGACTGGTTCGGTGGAACAACCACATCCTCACTGCCCTGGAACACCGCCACGGGTGCCTTGATTCGATCTGCGCCAGTGATGGGTGACCACTGGCGGTATAAGGTTCCCGCCTCAGGCAATGGACCCACCAGGCTATCAGTATAGTGCAGTTCGAATTTGTGGGTGTCAGTGGCCAATGCAAACAAATCACTCACGCCATACAGGTCAATACCTGCAGCAAATACCTGGGTATCTGCTTCCAGAGCATTTAACACCGTATAACCGCCAGCACTCCCCCCCATGATGGCAATCCGTTTTGGATCTGCCTGGGACTGATCAACCAGGGCTTGCGCTCCTGCGATGGCATCTTCTGTATCAATCTCACCCCAACGGGCTTTCAACGCTTCCTGGTAACTACGTCCATAACCAGTACTGCCGCGGTAATTCACTTCCAACCACCCATAACCGCGAGAAGTGAAATACGAGGCGGTTGGATGATTACGGATATACTGCTGGCTGGTCGGCCCACCATGAATATTGACTATTACTGGCGGTAGTCCTTCCCCAAAAATGGCTGGATGGGTTGGGGCATAATAAATGCCATGCACCCTGGTTCCATCTGCAGCCTGCCAGGAGATTGGCTTCTGAACCGCGTAATAGCCCGGGTCAATGCTCTCCATGCTGCTTCGCCTGACGACAGAAAATGCTCCCTTGTCATAGCGAACGATTCTGTCAGGAACAGCGGGCCCTGAAGCGATCATCGCCAGGGATTCGCGTTCACTGCCCGATACGCTCAGTTGATGCAGGTAACTGTATGGGCTGGTATCGATTTGGCGGTGTTGTTTTTCGTTGATGTCAACGTACCATAAGGTGGTGAAAGCGTTTTCCAACCGCAGATAATAGATCCGCTGGCTGTCGAAGGTCCAGCCATATTCGTGATTTCCCTGCACCCAGGCAGGTTTTGCCAGATGAAAACCATCTCCAACAACCAGGACTTCGCGCGTTTTTTGCTGCAAGTCATACAGCACCAATGAGTCCCATTCCCCGTCCTGAATGATGTAGCTCAACATGCGCCCATCAGGCGAAAACTGTGGTTGCCATACCGGCACATTGGCATCCCCGGCTATAGTCTCGATGGAAAAGATGACCGCTGTGTTGCCACCTGTGCGCTCCAGACGCCCCAGGCGAAGTTGTGTGCCATCCCATGGCATATTGGGATGGTCCCACTCAATCCACGCCAGAGATTCGCCAGATGGATGCCACACAGGCTGCATATAGAAATCAGCGCCGTGCACCAGCTTCTGAGGCCACATGTTACCCGCAGTATCCACAATCGCCAGTGCGTCTTGCTGTCCGTCACTGTGCACGAAAACTACCCACTGCTGATCAGGCGAGATGGCCGGGGCTGCTGCCTGACCAAAGCAAGGCAGGATCGGTTTCGGAAGATTATAGCCTGTCGTTCGGGTGTACAGTTTTCCGTCTTTTGCCGCAAATACAAGACGATCACCCACCACATCAAACTCACCGCCTCCATATCCGACTCCACCGCGAGCATTCTCAGCACCGCACAGATCTCGCATCCCATCTCCCGCAAGTTCACTTACTACAACCCCGAGGCCATTGCGGTTCTCGATCCATACCAGTGTATTATCTTTTCCCCAGCGAATATCGTTGAACCGCAGCGCGCTTCCCAACATTTCAGCCGATAATTCACTCACCCACATGCCGTATGGTTTTTTGACCTTGCTCATTCGTTGATCTCCTTGGGGCGCCACAACGCTTTGAGACGTCCATCGACTTCCTCATCAATGTCACCCCATGCCTCAAGGTCCAATTTGATGTACGCCACCCCGGCAGTACTCATCACATCAATGGTTCCAGTCATCGATTGCATCAGGGACTCCATGGTAGGATTATGACCACATATCAGGACAATCTTTTCATCCTTTGGCAAAGTTTTCAGCGCAGCCAGGTAATCTTCTTCATCTGCCATATAGAGATTGTCATCCCAAACAATCGCTTCTTCTGGCAGGCCAAACACTTCATTTGCCAGCAGAACTGTTTCACGGCAGCGCATGGCAGGGGAAGAAAGAATCAAGCCGGGGATGAGTTTTTCTTGTTTGAGCAATTTCGCCATGAGAATGACGTCATGCTGACCCCGTTTTTTCAAAGGCCGCTCAAAATCGGTGAGATGTTCATCTTTCCAACTGGACTTGCCATGCCGCATCAGGATTAATTTCTTCATGTTAAACTCCTTAATGTTCCATCGATAACTGGAACGGTGCAAAGAAATGGCTAAAAAAAGCCTCGGAATCGACGGAAACAGCAATTTCCTTGCTGCCGTTCATCGCCGGTTCCCAATGAGTATATCCCTCAAGACGAGTGCTTTCCAATTCAACCGCAATTTCACCTCTTTGGTAACGGCAGATATCCGGCTGAAAGATCACTGCACCAGCGAGTGGATCATGGAAGATCATCTTCTCAGCATGTTCAAACCAAACACCAGCCAGGTCTGCCACCAGCCGCAGTAAAGGATGCTGGAATTGTTCAGCCACCTCCGAAGCGTTCATGCTGACCGAAAGGGTAACGTCAATGCCGATGCTGCGATGCAGCGGTGGATTGGCCCTGTAAACGATCTCAGCGGCATGGGGATCGTTCCAGATGTTCCACTCAGGGGTTCGGAATCCATGCGCGCAGGTGAATTTTCCACCCATGATGACCAGCTGCTTCAACAACGATGGAATCTCCGGATCCATGGCAAACAATAATCCGATATTCGTCAGCGGTCCAATCGGCAATAAGGTGATCTCATGTGGATAGGAATGGATCATTTCCTGCAGAAAAGGGACCGCCTGTCCTTTCGGAAAAATTTCCCGGTGCGGCCAGAAAGGCAATCGGCTTGCCTGGGGTGCAGAAGGTTGGCGCGAATCCACCAACAGGGGTGATTCGCTGCCCGGGAAGATGGGGAGTTCCCGCTTGGCAGCAACGCACAACGCGCTGCACAGTTGCGCTCTCCGTTGGCTTTCACCGCTTACGGTGGTAATGCCAACCAGATCACAGTCAGGGTTTGCAAGTAAATATGCCAGGCAAACCGCATCATCAATATCACTGCCAATGTCGGTATCGAGAAGCACTTTTTCAGTCATTTACAGGTTCATCACCTTTCCGTCCAACCGGGCCTGCTCCGCCGCGAATACCATCAGGTGCGATTCCAAAGTCTCATCTGCGCCAGTCAATAACAACGTCTGGTCGTTGGCAGCCACTGCCTGGACAAAGGCATGGATCAACCCATAATCACCGCCGCCGTGTCCACCGAGAATAGAGCTGTCCTGAAGTTCGGTGTCGTATACCTGGGTGGTATCGGTGAGAAAATCATATACGGACAGCTTTGAGCCATCGCCTTTGATTTCACCGCGTGTACCGAAAATACGGTCAGAACGGTGTTCCATCTGGGTGAATGCCATCATGGTAAATGTGGCAGTTTTGCCGCCCTCGAATTCCATTGATACCACCTGGTGGTCAACCACGTTATTATCACAGTGATAAACACACCTGCCATACGGCTCAACCCGAAGCGCCTCGGTGACACTTTCGATGGTTGGTTCAGGTGTTACCACATCAACCGGCCAGCCAGTGTATCCACGTTCAACACAGCCTCGCAGGTAAATCCGCAGGGCGGAATATGGGCAATTCTTCTCAACCAAGGACGGGCAATCCAGGCACCGCAGGGCCGCGCCTTCTGGTGCTTGCCCAGGCTCAAAATGGCGCAAAGATCCAAAACTGCTGACCGCGGTACATTTGCTGCTCATCACATGGTGAATCCAGTCCATGTCATGGCAGGATTTCGCCAACAGCATGAATGATGATTCCTGTTCATTCCGCCAGTTTCCCCGCACGAAAGAGTGCGCCATATGCCAGAATCCAACGGGTTCCACCCGGTCGATACCGATGATCTCGCCAACAACACCCTGTGCCAGCAGTTCTTTCAGTTTTCGGGTATATGCGGTGTAACGCAAGACGTGACAAACAGCAAATAGATTCCCGTTTTTCTTCACAGCTTCCACAATATGCTCACACGCTTCGGCCGTTGGTGCCATCGGTTTTTCCAGCAGGATTGCATACTTCCTTTCGGCGAAGGCAAGGGCCGGCTCTTCATGCATGGCATCCTGGGTGGCAATAATCACCGCATCAGCGAATTTTTCACGTGCGGCCATTTCACGCCAATCAGAAAATACGTTATCAGATGGAATATTGTGTTCGGCAGCCATCTTTTCACGAAAATAGTCGCGCGGTTCAGCGACGCCAACAACAGTCATCTGGTCGGGATGCTCCAGGGCATATTGGCTGTATCCCGCTCCGCGGCTTCCAGCACCAGCAACAATCACTTTTACTGAGTCCATTATCACTCCTCACATTGGTCGAATGTTTCGATTATTATATCCCAGCCTATTGGCCAAAGGGCACAAAGGCAAGTATGGTGCCCGGGTATTTGTCGGTCACGATCAGGAACCCCATCGATTCCCAGTATGCCAGGCCTTCCCAATTCCTTGCCTCCTGGTTTTCAAGCAGTTCCAGTCCATAACCACCTTGCGTGCCATATTGAATATTGCCTGCGCCATCAATCGACAAAGACACAATGCGCTCGATTGGGATTTTGGTATCCGGTGATCCATCACCCTGGAACCACGGGTCGGTTCTCCCGTCATCAGCCAGGTGTGTATCCCCTGGGAAGAAATAATTGATCGCCCAGAATGAATTGCACGATTCACCAGGGCTGGCATCCGTCAACCGGTACGGGAAATTTACCATGCCGGCTTCACCGAGTGGGTTCAAATCAAAATCAAAAATATGTACCACTGCGTCCAGATTCACCGATTCACCATTGGCTTCATAAAAAGTGATCACCTGCCCGTCACACACCAGAATCGCCTCATCGGTCATGTTGCTGAAGTTTGTTTGTGGCACGATCGGAGTCATACTCCCTGGATCCAGAATGATAGTGACAGTTCCCGCCTGTTCATGTACATCACCGCGTACCACATACCCCACCATGCCATCTGCCCCTTTGGTTTCCAATGTAAAAAAAGCATATCCTTCGGCAAAAGCCACCGCTTCAAAGCCCTCATACCCCTGGATGTCGTCCAGCAGGCCGTTGAATTCCATGACGATTTCATCCGGTCGAAGCGCAGACGCACCACCTCCTTCCTCAAGATAAATGCGGACTGTTTCCAAAGGAAGGGAAAATATTTTCCCTTCTTGTTCAGACTCTCCATAGTTGTCAGGATATTGTGGAAGCAAGATAAGCTTATCATCGAAAATGGCTGCCCCAGATACCTCGGCATTGGCTGCTTTCATCGGCCCGGCCAGTTCTATGGTGAGCACGGGAGCAGATTGTAACTCCGCCAGCGGCTCAACCATCGAGTCTTCAACAGGCGGATTTCCAAACTGACAGGCTGTTATGCCTAAGACCAGGAAGAAAATCCACAATCCAAAGCCGCACTGCTTGATGATTTTCATATCTTTCTCCTTGGGTTAATACCGGTTAATTATACTGCTGGATGCAGTCATTCCATCATTTGATTCATTTGGATATATAATCGAATAAGCAATGAGAACGATATCTTCTCACTCACTGGTCGAACAGCTTGACCAATTGACAGTTACCGGCACGTTTTTTGAGCCTTTGGACGGGAACAGGGTCAAATGCTATGCCTGTGCCCACCAATGCGTCCTGAAACCCGGCCAGCGAGGTGTTTGTCGGGTACGTTTCAATGAAAAAGGCGTGCTGAAGGTACCCTGGGGATACACCACTGGTATGGCATTGGACCCGGTGGAAAAGAAACCGTTCAACCATTTTTTGCCTGGTTCGCTGACACTGAGCTTCGGTATGCTCGGATGCAATTTCACCTGCGAATTCTGCCAGAATTGGATCACCGCCCAGGCGGTGAATGAGCCATATGGAAAGGTTTCCCCATATTACCTTCAGCCCGTTACACCGGCAGAGGTGGTGGCCGCAGCCATCCGTAACCGCGCAAAAGCGATCATTTCCACATATAATGAGCCCTGGATCACAGCGGATTGGTCAGAGGCTATCTTCACCCTGGCAAAGAAAAAAGGATTGCGAACCGGGTATGTGTCGAATGGATTTGCCACCCACAAGGGACTAGATACTTTAAAACCCAACCTTGATGCGCTCAAAGTGGATTTGAAATGCGGGACAGAATCGCACTACCGCGAGCTTGGCGGCCGCCTGGCGGATGTGATCGATACTATTGCCTATGCGCAGGAATTGGGCATATGGGTCGAAGTTGTCACCCTTGTCATCCCCGGCTGGAATGATTCACCCGATGAACTCTGGGCCATTTCCCGTTCGATTGCTTCGATTTCACCCAATACCCCCTGGCACGTGACTGCCTTCCATCCCGATTATAAAATGCAGGAACACCCACCGACATCACCAGATGAATTACTGAAGGCTTCGGAGATTGGGCAGGAAGCAGGTCTGATTTATGTCTACGCCGGAAACCTGCCCGGACGCGTGGGATCGCTGGAAAATACACATTGCCCACAATGCCTGAAACCGGTGATTATTCGACGCGGTTTCACCGTCACCCACTATCACCTGACACCCGATGGCCATTGTGAGTACTGCGGAACACCCATCCCCGGTGTATGGGACACGGAAAAACCTTCCGCCCGCAGATTTGCATTTTAGCCGCTTCTGCGGTTATCATTCATTATCGGAACTTACCAAGGAGAAAAAAAATGAATTCTGGTTTTGGTGTTTTTCTGATCTGTGCCGCAGCCTTCATTTTTGTGGCCGTTGTGGTTTTATTGAGAACCGCAATCCGGGTGTTGATGCAGTACGAACGCGGCGTAGTCTTCACCCTGGGCAAATTCGCGGGAATGCGAGAACCAGGGTTGACATTTGTCATTCCAATTTTTCAAAAATTGCGCGTGGTGGATGTCCGCATCCAAACAGCCGATATTCCCCGCCAGGAAGTAATGACCAAGGATAACATATCGATTCTTGTCAACGCGGTAGTGTACTTTAAGGTGATTGACCCGAAAGCGGTAATCATCAACATTCAGGATTACATGTTTGCCATCCGCCAATACACCCAGGCTGCCCTGCGTGATGTGATCGGCAACGCTGAGATGGATTTTGTCCTTACCGAACGCGAATCCATCGCCAACGAGATCCAAAAAATTGTTGATACGGAAACCAATGAGTGGGGACTGGATGTGGAATCGATCAAGATTCAGGAAGTGGAGCTGCCAGCGGAGATGAAACGCGCCATGGCAAAACAGGCAGAAGCAGAACGCGAACGCCGCGCCATGATCATCGCATCGGAAGGTGAGTTGAAAGCAGCCCAGAATCTCTCCACCGCAGCTGAAATCCTGGGCCAGAATCCCGGGGCACTCCACCTGCGCACCCTGCAAACGCTGCGTGATATCTCCACCGATCCCTCCGAGAAGATCGTCCTGTTTGTCCCCTCCAATGTGGCTGACCTCGTTCAGCAAACCACAAAAAAAGTGTAGACCATGGTCACGCTCGATAACAAACATCGGTATCTGCAAATAGCGTTTAACGATACGATGCAGATGGCCAGGCAAGTGGTGCCGGTCATCCCACAGGCGCTGAATATCTTTATTGAGGCTGGCACTCCTTACATTAAGCGTGAGGGGTTGAATGGCATCCGCCTGATGCGGCAACTATGGCAGGGCGTGATTGTGGCTGATATGAAGGTTGCTGATGGCGCAATGGAAGAAGTGATCATGGCCCGTCAGGCGGGAGCGAACGCGGTCACCTGCCTGGGTTCTGCCCCGACGCCCACGCTGGATTTCTTCATTCAAACCTGCAAAAACAATGGTATTTTATCCATGATTGACCTGATTGGTGTCAAAGACCCATTGACCATCCTGAGGCCGTTAAAACAACCTGCTGATGTGATTGTGCTTCATCGTGGACGTGATGAGGAAATCAATAAAAACAAATTGATTGAATACCGCCACATTAACCGCATCCGCAGCAAATCGCCATCCTTGATCTCCGTTGCAGGCGGTGTTGACATCCGGGAAGCCCGCAGCGCAATTTTTAACGGCGCCAATATCGTGGTCGCCAACCTTGTCAATCCCGAAAGCAAATTGACCGGCATTTCACTGGCCGGGGAAATTGCCGTTGTGGCGCAAAAATTCCTGGAAACCATCGCTTAACTGTCACTCAATTCACAATGTTGCAACAAAACACCGCCTGATAACACACGCGGTGTTTTATTCATTGGAGGGTTATCAACCGATTTGATCTAAATTTCCGCCCTATCAGGAAGCTGTAACATTACTACATCCGCCAGCATCCAGATATTGACATTATCATCGAGTTTTTCCATGCTTTGATGAAGTGTTTGTAAAAACTCAACAGCCGTCTGCAAACCCAGGGACTGCGCCACCTGGTCAATCTCCGCTTCATAATCCGGGTTGAGCAAAGGCGGGTTTTCGCCAGAAGCACGCATTGCCACGTCCCGCCAGAAAGTCAGCCAGATTTGCCCGGCAATTCGCATTTGCTCACGCCCGCCGTGGCGAAATTTTTTTTCTGCATAATCCATGCGATGATTCCGGTCATGGTGCATCGCATCAATCATTTCATCCAACCACTGCTTCCGCGTTTCCATCAACTCAGGTAGCTGATGCAGCTTCAGTGCCTCCCCTACCCGACCACCGCTGACATGTGCCAGCAGCCTGGCGTCTGTTGATGGTAAATCAAATTGCTCCGCAAGGGTTGTCTCAAGCCTCGCCAGTTCCAGGCTGCGCAGGCGCAGTATCTCGCAGCGGGAAACAATTGTCGGCAGCAGGTTATCTACAGTATCAACCGTCATCATCAGAATGACCTGGGTCGGCGCTTCTTCCAGGGTCTTTAACAACGCATTCTGTGCATTCGCATTGGCCTTCTCAAAATCCAGCAACAGGCCCACGCGGTACCTGGCCTCAAACGGGCTGCGTGACAAAACATGCTGCAATTCCCGCACTTGCTCCACCAGGATTTCTGTTTTATCATCGGCCAGTGCGACCACAGAAAGATCGGGATGTTCCATTCGCATGGTCTGCCGGCAGATACGGCAGTTGCCGCAGGGGTTTCCGTTATGATCTTTGTCAGTGCAATTTAATGCCTGGGCGAAGCGCAACGCCAATGTTCGCTTGCCGATTCCGTGCGGGCCACTGAACAGGTAGGCATGCCGTACCTGATCCTGTTCAATGTGCTTTTGCAGCATCCGTACTGCCCATTCATGCCCAATCATCTTCCAATCCATTCTGCTGATTCCTTTCACGTTTCATTCTACCTGATATTGACCGGCATTGGGCTGTCAATCCCAGGATGGTGCCGAACGCGGTATCCTGCAATTGACAGTCATCCATAGCTGGCGGTAGAATCAAACGGGCACAGCCCGGCACAGGTCCGCCTCGATTGGGGTATGATTGGATCATCAATACAGACACACAACTGAAAGGTTTGTTCATGCAATTGGATCATTTGAATCAGAAGCAAAAAGCAGCGGTTACCGCACCTTCAGGCCCGGTTTTGGTATTGGCAGGGCCCGGATCCGGCAAAACACGCGTGCTGACACATCGCATTGCCTACCTTGTGCAGCAGTTGGGGATTGCCCCATTTCATATCCTGGCGGTAACCTTTACCAACAAAGCAGCTCAGCAAATGCAGGTACGCGTGGAAAGCATGGTCGGCGAATCTATGCGCGGTATCTGGATGGGCACATTCCATAGCTCTTGTGCCCGGATTTTGCGTAGAGAAGCGGCTTATTTGCCTTTTGATAGTAACTACGTGATTCTGGACAGTGATGACCAGATCGGGATTGTTAAAAATATTCTCAAGGAAGAGAACATCAATGACAAACAATTCCGCCCGTACACGGTACATTCTGATATTTCGAATGCCAAAAACAACCTGGTTGGACCCGATGAGCTTTCGGTTGACACCCAGCGCGAGAAAGTAACTCAGCGAGTTTATCAACGCTACCAGCAAACCTTATTTGCCAACAACGCACTCGATTTTGATGACCTGCTTTTCTGGTCAGTAAAATTACTCAACGAACATCCAGCCGTAAGGGATGCCTACGCCCGGCAATTTGAACATGTGTTGGTGGATGAGTTCCAGGACACCAATTTGGTCCAATACGCCCTCCTGAACCACCTTGCCAGTTACCACGGCAATATCTTCGTTGTTGGTGACGAAGATCAATCCATCTACCGCTGGCGCGGTGCGGATTATCGCAATGTCCTCCGGTTCGAGAAGGATTACCCCAACGCAAAAAAAATCCTGCTCGAAGAGAATTACCGCTCCACACAGGTGATCCTGAATGCCGCCACCCAGGTGATCAATCGCAACTCCAACCGGACTATCAAAGATCTGCGTGCCGCACGGGAGATCGAAGGGAACAAGATCATCCTGCATGAAGCCTATGATGACCGCGATGAAGCCGTTTTCGTGGTCGATACCATCCGCCGCCTGATGGATCATGGTAATGCCAAAGGCAGTGATTTTGCCGTGATGTACCGCACCAACGCCCAGAGCCGCCTGTTGGAAGAAGCCTTTCTGAAATCAGGCCTCGATTATAAACTGGTGGGTGCCCAGCGGTTCTACGGCCGCCTAGAAATTAAGGATTTGATTGCTTACCTGCGGCTGATCCACAACCCGGCAGATGAACTCAGTTTTTCCCGCATCATCAATACTCCCAAACGCGGTATCGGCCCCAAAACACTCCAGGACTTGCTTGCCGCAGCCCACGCAGCCAACATTTCACCGGGTGAACTGGTTTTGTCACTTGGGCTGGAAGGTGACAAATCGGAGCACTGGGGTCATTTTGCAAGCCGCAACCTGAATACACTTGCCTTTTTCGGTCGCCAATTTGCCGGCTGGCTTGATGCCCGTAATGACCTGCACCTGCCCGAATTGCTCGACATGGTGATCGAAGACATCGCCTACGAGCAATACCTGGAAGAAAATTCATCCACCCGCGAAAATGCCACCGACCGCATGGCGAATGTGCATGAGCTCCGCCGGTTAACCTATGAATATGAAGAAGCCGGACTGGAGGTATTTCTAGAAAACATGGCACTGGTTTCCGACCAGGACACACTTCCTGAGGCGGCTGATGCCCCAACACTCCTCACCCTGCATGCTGCCAAAGGCCTTGAATTTTCCACCGTTTTTCTCGTCGGCCTTGACCAGGAAATCCTTCCCCATTCCCGTTCTCTGTTCGAACCAGAAGAGCTGGCTGAGGAACGCCGCCTGTTTTATGTGGGTATGACCCGTGCAGAAAACCAGCTCTATATCACCAGGGCTGACCGCCGCTCGGGATACGGATCTTATTCTGACTGCGAACCATCTGAATTTCTCAAAGATATCCCGCTGGAATGCCTCGAAGTCGCCGGACGCCCTGGCAGCACCCGTCACCACCACCGTGCTGCAGGCAGCTCTGGTGGAGATTGGAACCAGTATGTCGGTCCTCAGCGTGGCGCTTCTGGCATCAACACTGGTACCCGAGTGTTCCGTGTCCCCGGTGCAAACCGGCCGGAGACGGAGAAAAAATACCACCCCGGGATGCGTGTGCGCCATCCCAGCTGGGGTGAAGGGATCGTCCTTGACAGCCGTGTGTATGACGAAGAAGAAACAGTCGATATCACTTTTGAAGATGTCGGTTTTAAAAAAGTTCTGGCATCCATTGTACGTTTGGAAATCCTCGACTGATCACGGATCATTCATCCGGGAGGCCAACGAAGTCGGTACCCTGGTCAGTGACGTACAATGCACGCATTCGCTGGCACATTTGGGTATTTTCCAGCACATCGGTAGAGGATGTGATCAAGTCCACACCTCCGATCAAGGGCAGCGCCCGTAGAACGGGATCATGGATGGAAGCTCTAAGCTTGTCGGCAATCTGCCCGCCCCAGATGACCGAAAATGGTCTACCGAAGAACAGCGTACAATTTGTAGATAGCGGCTCGCACAATTGCTGTTGGTTCATCTCTTTAACAATGATTGACGAGGCAGCGCAGAAGGCCGCTTCGCGTTTATGCCAGGAATCAGCCGTTTCTACTGCAAGCAGTAACGGTGTCAACACAGGCGCGCAGGCAAGCTGCTGAAAGGCAGTGCCAAACCACTTGGGATACGGCGCGTACTGGTTTCCCAGCAGGAAACAGATTTGCATCAGCGTCCTCGTCAGGCTGCTACCCAACAGCGAGGAGCCACATTCATCACCCACCCAACCGCTCCGCCCCATCAGGTGTTCTTCCTGCCCCACCCGCTGCCAGGCGGAAGCCAGCAGGTAGTACCGCACCTGCTTGGGATAACAAGCCAGTGATTCGATTACCGGCTTCAACTCACCGGTACCATCACAATAAAGGCTGCCATTCGCTATCGTGCGCAATTTCTGTGAGGGGATCAACAACCAATCCACCGATGTCATCGGCATGAGTGGGTTCACCGGCAGGTAATCTGCCAGGTAATCGCTCCATCGATGCACTTCAATGCGATGGGACACACGCTCCGTATCCGGCAAGGAAAGGTGCCTTGTGCCTTTGTCTGCTTCATTGGGTGGGCCAAAATGCGTGGAGTACCCGTGAAATTGATGCGGTAATTGCATGGCGAAAAAATCAAACAATTCCTGGGAAAGTGTTGCCGGTTCCGAGTTTCGGATGAATACCTGCAGTCGGGGTCCCCAATCATGGTCGCGTGACATCGGCGTATCAAAGCCAAGCACTTCAGAACCATAACCAAACAACCCCGCAGAGTACGCCAGGCGCGGATAGTATTGTGCCAAAAGCGGCTGCACCACTTCATCAAACAACATCTGGCTCAGTTGTTTCCCAGGAACAAATGCGGCGTCCATCGCGGACCTCCTTCTCCATCGAAACCAGATTGTAACACATACTGATCCTCAAATTGACATCCGGCTGACTTGTGGTATCCTTACGTTGCGTCTGGGCGGGCCCGACGCGGCGGATGCTATCGAACCTCGCCAGGTCCGAGAGGAAGCAGCGATAAGGTAGATGTTCCGGGTGCCGTCGGTTTACCTGCCCGGGCGTTTTCTTTGATCACCAACAACTGTTGATAGATATCTGACATTCGCCCTTCAATTCTTCACCCTCTGCCAGACATCACCGCTGTTCGGGGTTATGTCGGGTAAAATTAAGATGCGATTTTTCAAACCATACGACAGAATCATCAATCAAAGGATCGACTACGCATGACAGATTCACCTCCTATCTGTGATTACGAGGGCTCCAACTACCAACAAATCTTTTGGGAGCAAGGCGGCCGTGCCTATGAGGACCTTGCCGAACAGGCAGCTTTAAAGAAATTGCTCCCCAAACACGGGAAATTATTGCTGGAGTTGGGCGCTGGCGCAGGTAGAAACACCCCCCGGTATGAGGGCTTTGATCGGATTGTGCTGCTTGATTATTCACGTACACAACTTCAGCAAGCCCGTCAAAAACTAGGAAATTCGAACCGTTACATCTATGTCGCAGCAGATATCTATAAAATGCCGTTTGTCAATGGTTTGTTTGATGCGGCCACGATGATTCGCACCCTGCATCATATGGCAGATGCACCGCTGGTGATTCAAAATGTACGTGACCTTCTTCGACAGAATTCTGTCTTTATTCTGGAATACGCCAACAAGCACAACCTGAAATCCATCTTTCGTTACTGGACGAAAAAACAAGCATGGTCGCCGTTTGACCGTCAACCGGTCGAATTTGTGGAATTAAATTATGACTTTCATCCTGCTTCCATTCGCGAATGGCTTTACGAAGCCAATTTCGCCGTGGAACGGCAGTTAACAGTGTCCCATTTCCGCCTGGGCGCGGTGAAAAAACTGGTACCGGTCAGGGTTCTTGCCGGTTTAGATCAGGTACTGCAATGGACAGGTGATTTTGTTCAACTTTCACCGAGTGTGTTCACCCGTAACCGGGCCATTGGAAATTCAGCGGCGGCAGCGCCGGACACTTTTTTCCGCTGTCCTGCCTGCAAACATCTCCTAGAAGATACCCCGCCACTGCTCACATGCGACAATTGTGGCACAACCTACCCCGTCGAAAACGGCATCTACAATTTCAAGTAAGCCAACAGGAGCAGAATGGCCGAACAAACTTTTCTGCAGGAGATTAAGGAATTCAAGTTCGACTTTTCCTGGCCCAATCTGCGTGATTACTTCATCATTATCATCGGGGCGGTCGTCCAGGCTGTGGGCATGCGCATTTTCCTGATCCCGGCACGCCTGGTGAGCGGCGGTGTCAGTGGTATTGCTCAGATTGCCGACACATGGGTTAACATCCCAATTGGCACAATGATCTTTCTGGGCAATATTCCGCTCTTTATTCTTGGCTGGCGCCACCTTGGCGCTTTACGTTTCGTCCTGCGGACAGCCCTGGCTGTGGCCGCTTTTTCTCTCTTCACGGATTTGCTGGCAATCTGGTTCCCATCAAACGGGATCACCAACGACCTGATCCTGCAAGCGCTGTATGGCGGCGTGTTGTATGGTGTTGGGTGCGGTATCATCTACCGCGGAAAGGGAACCAGCGGCGGGTCAGACATCCTCTGCCGCATCATCAACAACGCCACCGGCATCCCCATCACCCAGACCTACCTGCTGGTCGACGCCGCTGTGGTGTTGGCCGGTGGTTTCATATTTGGCTGGGACCTGGCGCTGTACGGGGTGGTTGTGATCTACATCAACGGACTGGCTGCTGAGATGGTTTCTGAGGGCGGCAATGTATTCCGTACTGCCATCATTATCACCAACCAGCCCGATGCAGTTTCCCAGCAGATTCTGCACAGCATGGAACGGGGCGTAACCATCCTGCCCGGAACAGGGGCATACACCAACCAGGCTCGCCCGCTTCTGTTTTGCGCTTTGACCCGCGCGGAAATCCCCAAGCTAAAAGCCATTGTCAGTGAAGCTGACCCGGAAGCCTTCATGGTCATAGGACAGGCCAATGAAGCCCTTGGCGAGGGATTTCAACCACTCCACCATCACGCCCCCAAAAATACCAGGCACACCCTCCATAAAGAAGAAATCGACATCCATCATACGAATGATGACCGGCAAATTGTCTAATATTGGTATAGAACAGCGGCCGCAATCGCCATCTGCGCCAGGTGGTAAGTGACCATCACCCATAACCCGGAAACAGGCTTGATAAACTTCCCAATCGCCAGCATTGTGTCGGACATCACAAACAGGGTTGCGCCGCAAATTGCCAGGATAACCGCAGTCGTCTCCCATTCAGAACGAAATGCCGTCAGCATGGCTGAATACCACATGGTCAGGATGATCAGCACATAAGCCCACACCGCTACGCGCAATTTCCTGTTCACAAACGGAACTAACCGCCGCAGAACAAAAGCGAGACCGACAGCAATCGGTACCAGGCAGATCACCATCCCGAATGACTCTCCAACAGGTTCGATGTTGAAACCAAGGATATACAGCAAATGCCCGCCGAGAAACGCGGCCAGTCCCAGCAGGAAGAACTTTTCACCGTTAAACAACAACAAAACATCACCAACCAGGCCTAACAACAGGCCCAGGCAGAAAATATTCACCGGGAATGGGTATCCAGGCCGCAGCACTCCCACCAGGATGATTAATAACATCATCGGCATCGGCTTTGTCAGCCAACGCCAACGGGACTTATCCTTCCAGACCGCATACCAATCCAACAGGGCGAATCCGAAAGCAAACAAAGCCAACCCCCCGGCAGTCATTTCTTATTTTCCTCGCTTTAATGAATATCCCAGGAATTGCAGAATCTCAGGTTTATTACGCCAATTTTTGTTGACTTTTACCTGCAAATCCAGGTACACCGGGTATCCCCCCATCTCCTCAATCTCTTTCCGGGCCTGGGTGCCAATTTTCTTAAGCATCGCAGCCCCTTTGCCAATCACGATCCCCTTATGCGATTCCCGTTCTACCAATATGGTGGCATGGATATAGGTCAGGTCGTTATCGCGTTCAGCAAACTCATCCACCCGCACGGCGATACCATGCGGCACCTCTTCCCGCAGCATGTTCAGACAAGTCTGGCGGATGAGGTCTGAGGCGATGTCACGCTCGTAGAGGTCCGTGATCTGGTCAGGGTCATAATAGTAAGGCCCTTCAGGCAATTTTACTGCCGCCATTTCCAATAACTCATCCTGACCTTCTCCACGCAAAGCGCTGGCCTGAAGCGGTTGGGCGGCAGGAAACAATGCCGAATACGCAGCAAGCCGGGCAGCACGAGTATCAGAATCCAGCAGATCCACTTTATTCAGGAGCAGGATCACGTCAGGCAGGCGTTCACCCAATTCCAGGAACGTTCCGGCTACCAGGTCATCTTCGGGTTGCGGAGGTACGCTCGCATCAACGATCCACACCACCAGGTCGGCATCGAGCAAGGTTTCACGGGCTTCGTCATTCATGAATTGGTCCAGCTTGTCACTAGCTTTGTGAATTCCGGGCGTATCCATGAAGATGATCTGGTATTCATCGGTTGTCAGAATTCCAAGCTGGCGGCGACGGGTGGTTTGCGGGCGGGGAGATACCGCCGCGATCTTTTGCCCTAATAATTGATTGACCAACGTCGATTTGCCGACATTCGGTCTCCCCACCAGTGTAACAAAACCAGATTTCATTCTCTATCCTTTATGCTTATTTAATTGATTGTAACAGAACAATCCCCATACCGAAGGGAATCAGCGGTAAACAATCGGTTGTACGGTACGGTTTATCTCCTCCTGCAACTCGTTGATCTTCCCCTGGATCGTTTCGACGATGGTTTCTCTGGCAAGGATTTGTTTTTCCTCACTTCGGCGCAGTTTGAATTCATATCCGCCCTGTTCCAGAGCCCGGCTGCTGACAGTCACCCGCAGAGGAATACCAATTAAATCGGCGTCGTTGAATTTAACACCCGGTCGTTCATTACGATCGTCAAACAATACTTCAATACCATTCGCCCGCAGCAGATGATACAACGACTCAGCTTCCGCCTCGGCACCACGAATGCTGACCAGGTGCACCTGGTACGGCGCAATACTGACTGGCAGACACAGGCCGGAGTCATCATGATGTTCCTCGACCACACTCGCCAGCAAGCGCCCAACCCCGATGCCATACGATCCCATGATTACAGGATGGCTCTCGCCCTGTGCGTCGAGAAAAGCACAACCCAGACTGTCACTGTAAAACGTGCCCAATTGGAAAATGTTGCCGACTTCCACGCCCCGTGAAGTCCGCAGCGGTTTACCGCAATGCAGGCATATACACCCCTCCTCGGCGGTAGCGATATCTGCCACAATATCGGCCGAAAAATCCCTGCCGTAGTTCACGTTTCGCAGGTGATACCCGCACTCATTTGCCCCCGCCACCAGGTTGGGTGAACCGACGATACTGTCATCTGCCACCACCAAAGTGCCATTCAGCCCCATCGGTGATGCGTATCCCGGTACAGCCCCGATCGCTTTGATCTCGTCGTCCTGGGCTGGCCGCAGCGCTTTGGCTCCCACCACATTCGACAGTTTGGTTTCATTCACATCCAGATCACCACGGATGACGGCAAATACCAGGCGGTTCACATCCTGGCCATCTTCCACCTGGGTGGCAACCATGAATACCGCCTTGGCCGTTTTCTTCTTTGGAATCTCCAGCAATTTTGATAGGTCATCAATCGATTTGGTATCTGGAGTTGCGATTTTCTCAATCAGGTGAGTGGGTTCCGGCTGTGCCGCCTCTTTCCTGAAAACAGCCACCTGCCGGTTGGCAGTGTAACCGCAGTTGTCACACAGGATCAATGTGTCTTCCCCTATTGGCGTCAGGTACATGAATTCATGAGCCAGTTTTCCCCCCATCATGCCAGTATCAGACCGCACCGAGATCACAGGCAGTCCACAGCGATGAAAAATGTTAAAATATGCCTGGTAATGCGCTTGATACTGCTGCTCCAAACCCTCCCAATTGGCATCAAGGCTGTAGGAATCCTTCATCGTGAATTCGCGCACACGGATCAAACCTGCCCTGGGACGGGGATCATCGCGCCACTTGGTCTGGATGTGATACACCAGCCGTGGCAGCTGCTTATACGATTGCACTTCAGAACGCACCAGGTCTGCCACGACCTCTTCATGTGTCATGGAAAGAACCATGTCACGGCTATTGCGGTCAGAAAATCGACCCATTTCAGAACCGATTTTATACCAGCGTCCTGTTTCCTTCCAGATATCTGCGGGAACCACAACCGGCATTGAGATTTCCTGACCCCCGATTTTTTCCATCTCCTCCCGCAGGATAGCTTCGATTTTTGACAGGGTCCGTTTGGCAAAGTGCAGAGAAGTGAAAATGCCCGTCCCGGTCTGACGGACATATCCAGCTCGCAGTAACAACTGGTGACTGGCAACTTCAGCATCATTGGGGGTTTCTCGTAGTGTTCTTCCGAAATACTGACTCAAGCGCATAATAAACAATTCCTCCGTGGGTAAGCGTATGGGAAACGTATTGTTGTCATGGGAAGCCCGTCAAGCACCACCTCCCAGGCGATGTACAATAGATTTAGGGTGACTTCTCTTCTTCTCCTCCTTATCAAACGAGAGCCAGTATCGGCGTAACTGGCTCTCTCTTTTTAAGGAGGGTTGTAGGAAGCCAAAAACAATCACCATTATATCAAAGGAAAACTCAACCAATCTGATCAGGTCGCTGCATCAGGAGAAAATTAACCTGTAAATTCTTTACCTCCCGGGTTGAATTTGGAGTCATTGATACGAGCAGCGGGGACAACGACATACGCTGTCCCCGCCAGATATCCATTTCAGTTCGTAGAGTACCTGTTATGACAGGGCATCAACATACAGGTTCTCAATGTACTCCTTCAACATGCGCCGCATGGAAAATTGGGGAGACAACGTTCGCAGGCTGTTTTTCACACGCTGCAGCCAGGCATCAGGCAGGACGCTGTTTCCAAACCGGTTGTAATACAATGGCACAATCTCTTTCTCAAGTACATCATACAGATGCGAAGCGTCATAGTCATCCTGCTGGTTGGTATCGGGGAAATCAGTCAGGTCCCCGACCGCCCAACCATTGCTGCCATTGTAAGCTTCATGCCACCAGCCATCCAGCACCGAAAAATTCAAAGCACCGTTCATCGCTGCTTTCATCCCGGAGGTACCGGAGGCTTCATTCGGCCGCCGCGGTGTATTCAGCCAAACATCAACGCTCTGTAACAGGTATCGCGCAACATTCATATCGTAATCTTCCACGAAAACCATCCGACCTCCGGTCTTGGCATCCTTTACGGCACGGTAGACCTGCTGAATGATTAACTTCCCGGGCTCATCGGCGGGATGCGCTTTGCCAGAAAACACGATCTGAACCGGCATATTCCGGTCATTGATGATTTTTAACAGGCGGTCAAAGTCTCTCAGAATCAGGTTACCGCGTTTGTAGGTGGAAAACCGCCGCGCGAAACCAATTGTCAACACGGCAGGATCGAGCATCACTCCCCCGGCGATGATCTGCACCGGATGCACCGCCTCTGTCAACCATTGCCTTCGGGCACGATCTGTCAGAAAACGGATCATCTTACGCTTTTGCTCCAGCCGGATCTTCCATAAGAACTCATTGGGAATATCAGCGACTTTTTCCCACATCTCCACATCATCAAGGTGATCCAACCAGTTTTTGTCAAGATAAGTTTCGTAGAGGCGTGCCATGGGTTCGGAGAGCCAGGTCATGGTGTGCACCCCGTTGGTTACATGCGTGATCGGCACCTGTTCCGGTTCGCGGTCAGGCCACAGGAAATTGAACATTTCGCGGGAGACCTTGCCATGCAGTTCTGAAACGCCATTGGCATGGGCGGATAGGCGCAGTGCCAGGTTCGCCATGCTGAAGAAATCACCCCATTCCACGGTTTGCTTCGCCAGGTTGATGAATTCATTGCGGTCAATCCCCAGCTCAGACCACATGTTAAAGAAGAAGCGCTCCACCAGCCAAACCGGGAACATGTCAATCCCGGCGGGAACGGGTGTATGGGTGGTAAAAATCGTGCGTTTACGAACAGTATCTTTCGCTTCCTGGAAGGATTTCCCCGCCGCGACATATTCACGGATGCGTTCCAATGCGAGGAACCCTGAATGACCTTCATTCATGTGCCAGACATCAATTTCATACCCGAGTTTACGCAGCACTCGCACACCACCAATTCCAAGGATGATTTCCTGTGAAATTCGTACTTCCGGATCACTGGAGTAGAGGCGCGCATTCAATTGACGGTCGTTGTAGGTGTTTTTCGGAATATCAGTGTCCATCAGATACAATGGCACCCGCCCAACCTGTACGCGCCAGATACGAACAAACACTTCCCGGCCGGGAAGCTGGACAGAGATCATCAGTGGTTCACCATCGCCATCCAGTACCGGCTCCACAGGCATTTCATTAAAATTATGAATGTAATGTCCAGTTTCCTGCCAGCCATCTTCGGTGATATGTTGGGTGAAATACCCCTGGCGATAAATGAAGCCAACACCAATGATCGGAACACCTAGATCGCTGGCTTCTTTCAAATGATCACCAGCAAGCACACCCAAACCACCGGCATACACCGGCACAGATTCATGCAAGCCAAATTCAAATGAAAAATAGGCAATTTTCTTCCCGGCTGCTTCGGCATGCTGCCTGGAAAACCATGTCTCTTTGGCTGCCACATACTCTTCAAATAGAGCCACCTGCTCGGTGTAATTTTCCATATAAGCATCGTCATCCATCACGGCATTCAAACTGGGCCGCTCCACCCGATGGAGAAAGTCCACCGGATTGTGCCTGGTTTCATCCCACAATGCCTCATCAATCAGCGAGAATAACCGTGCAGCATCCGGATTCCAAGTCCACCACAAGTTATATGCAAGCTCACCCAAACGCTCAATTTTCTTTGGTAAATTGAAGTGGTTTGGGCTTTCCTGGTTTTTTTTGTCTACCATTATCGAACCCTTTCATAAGTCATTGACAAGCTATTATCATGTCATTAAATACATTTAATCAGATGATAAGACGCCTACTATGATACCATAAGCATCATCGGCATGGCAGGTTTAGGAACATTTTAAGAACAGAACCGGCATACAGCTGAGGCACTGTATGCCGGTTGGAAAAGTTATTGTGCGCCACTTGCTTCGATGGCTGCTGTTCTGGTTTGAATTTGATGAAGCCGCCTGAGATCAAATTTGGGGGTTCGTTGGAAATCGAAAATACCATTCATCTCTTGAAAAACATCCGTCAATTGGGTGTAACAATAACCAAAATAACCCGGATTGTCCAACAGGACATTACACATGCCCTCAAAGCGCTCATACACTTCTTCGATATTGCGTGGCCGATCGCCGTAACCCCATGAAACTTCACGGTCCGTGCCGGAATTCATCTGCTGCGCCAGGGCTTCATTCCACCAGATCCCCCCAAACTCACTGAGGAAATACGGTCCGCCATGGTACGGGAGTGATTGGCGCCCTTCAGGAACCTCATTTTCAAACACGTGTCCTTTGACCACCGGCAGGCTAAATGTTGCAGAGAATTTATCAAGTGCCTGTTCATAGTTATGGCTGTCATAGATATCCGCTTCAGGCACCCGATGCGCATATCCTGAGGCATCCAAAACGGGCCGGGTCCCATCCATGGCCTTGGCCGCCAGGAACATCCCACGGGTGACATCATCCAGCACCGTGATCTGATCCTTCATCCATTGCCAGGTTTCATTCAGGGGACACCACCCCACAATGGAGGGATGCGAGTAATCCCGTTCCAGCTCTTCAAGCCATTGTGTAATATACGTCGCGCCTGGTTGCTGATTGTCTCCCGCAGGCCCGCCCTGGTTGCAACCCCAATCGGGGAATTCGCCCCACACAAGGTAGCCCAAACGGTCCGCATGATACAGGAAGCGTTCTTCAAATACTTTCTGGTGAAGCCGGGCGCCGTTGAAACCGGCAGCCATGCTGAGTTCGATATCACGCACCAGGGCTTCTTCATTGGGGGCAGTCAGGATGCCATCCGGATAATACCCCTGGTCCAGAACCAACCGCTGAAAGACGGATTTTCCATTGAGCAACACCTTGTGGCCTTCAATGGATATACCTCGCAGACCAGCATAACTTTCGACACGGTCAATCACATGACCGTCCTTTACCAGAGAAAAACTCAGTTGGTACAGATACGGATCACCCGGCTCCCAGACCCGAACCAGTTCCTGGGGTATCTCCAACCGGGTTTGAACCTGGAAGGCCTTTCCCAAATCAACCGTCTGTCGCGCAATTTCAACCCCGTCCTGGCTTAGAACCGCCTGAAATTGCAGTTGCTGCTGGGTACCTGATACTGGCTGTTCGATCCAGAAACTATGGTCAGCCAGGTTTGGGGTAATCCTTGTGCGCAACAGGTAGGTTTCTGCCACGGGTTCCATCCACACCGTCTGCCAGATGCCGGTAGTGCGGGTGTAGTGGCAGGTATGGTTGTGGTACAGCCGCGACTGTTTTCCCTGTGGTTTTAACTCCTGTTGAAAGTCACGTGCGCGTACTACGATCTCAACCTCGTTCCCGGCACAACTGCCCAGGTTCACGGTGAATGGTGTCGAACCGCCACGATGACGAACCAATTCTTCCCCGTCTACCCACACAGTGGCATCATAATCGACTGCCTGGAAGTGCAGCAGCACCTGCCGCCCCGCCCATTCCGCCGGCACCATCACCCGTTTTCGGTACCAGACCACATTCATAAAATCGACATGACCGATCCCTGATAATTCGCTTTCCGGACAAAAGGGTACGGTGATGATCTGGGTCAGTTTTCGGGCGAGTAAACCACGCTCCTTACCGCTATCTCCGGCATCAATTTCAAACTCCCACTCACCATTTAAACACAGCCAATCAGTCCTGGCAAATTGGGGGCGGGGATATTCATTTCTCGGTATACTCATTGTGACTCCTCGATAAAAATTTTTATCATTATAATTCGAGGCTATGCTGCTGCACAAGAAAGCCTCCAGATTTCGCTGGAGGCTTGTCGATTGATGTCTTATCGTCAGATCAACCCGACACGGGCGTTAAATTCCTCAATCAATGCGTCAATTTCCGGCACCTGGGACTGCATTTCGGTCCAATAATCCGGGGCGTACCATTGATCTTGAATTTCCTCATAGGTCTTCCCTTGTTGCTCCACCCAAGTGTAATACTTCAGGTTATGAACCCGTTTCTGGTCAGGGTAACTCAATTCGATGGTGGCATCGGTTGTGATTCCCTGGAGCCAGCGGTGGTAGTCTTTTACTGCATCAAACCTGGTGTAATCACCCATTTCTTCACGCATTTCATGAATACGGCTGCCGTAAAGTTCCATACTGTCGGTAAAAATAGTCAGAATCACATCATTTTCAGTCAGCTCGTACCATTTTGCCATCTTGATCGATGATAAAAGATTGGCAATCCCAGAAAATCCTAACAGGTCCAGGTTGGAAACCAGGTTTTCAGGGACTCCCTGCTCAACCAGGTATTTCCTACCCTCAACCTCATTGAACAAACGGGAAAGGTTCACCACTGCATTGTCATCTATCGCCATGACCATATCGGTGTTTTGCACATTATGGATCCAGGGTACATGTTTGTCCCCAATGCCTTCAATCCGGTGTGCGCCGAAACCATTGTAGACCAGGGTGGGGCATTGCAGCGCTTCACTTGCCGCGATCTTGCTCCCCGGGAAAAGTTGCTTCAGGTAATCACCACAGCCAATGGTGCCAGCAGAACCAGTCGTAAGAGCAACGCCAAAATATTTGTCATCGGCGCCCAATTCCCTGGCGAGTACTTCCTCGAAAGCATGGCCAGTCAACTCGTAATGCCACAGATAATTACCAAATTCCTCAAACTGGTTGAAGATTACCAGGTCTTGTCCCGAAGCGCGTAATTCCCAGCATTTGTCGAAGATTTCCTTCACATTCGACTCTGTTCCCGGTGTGGCAATAATTTCCCCGGAAACCGTGCGAAGCCAATCAAAGCGTTCCCGGCTCATCCCTTCCGGAAGGATGGCGATACTTTCACAGGCCAGCAGGGTACTGTCATACGCGCCACCGCGGCAATAATTCCCTGTGGAAGGCCAGACTGCCTTTTGATGAATCGGATCGAATTGGCCGGTAACCAGGCGCGGTACCAGGCATCCGTAAGCAGCGCCAACTTTGTGTGCACCAGTGGGAAACCACTTGCCTACCAGGGCGATGATCCGGGCATCCACACCGGTCAATGATTTCGGCAGTTCCATATAATTCACGCCGCCGTACAACCCGCCGGCACTTTTGGGCTCATTTTTCCAGGTGATCCGGAACAGGTTTCGCGGCGTGACATCCCACAATCCCAATTGCGCCAATTCTGCTTTGATGTGGTCCGGAACCAGTGCTGGATTTTTCATTTGCGCAATGGTCGGAATGATGATGTTGCGTTCCCGCGCACGTTTTACGGCATGCTCAAGCTTGTCGGGATAGATCGTCAGGTCAATTTTAGACATTCATTTACTCCTCATGGATTGAATTGGTGAGATGCTGTTCCGCGAAATCATCGGGGGTTTCACTCACTATGTAAAGCGGCCGCCCCTTGACCTCGTCATATAACCGTCCTATGTATTCACCCAGGATGCCAAGGCAGATCAATTGGACACTGCTAAAAATCAACACCGCTACCAGGGTGGTTGCTTGCCCCAGAAATTCCTGCGAACCGGAAAGACGCATGACCACCACGGTGATCACACCGATCACACTGATGGCTGCGAAAATGAACCCAAGGTAGGTTGCAACCTGGAGGGGAAAGTATGAAAAACTGGTGATGGCATCCAGTGCGAATTTCAACATTTTTTTGATCGGGTATTTTGTTTCACCCGCGAACCGGGCTGCTCGTTTATATTCCACCCCCACTTGTTTGAATCCCACCCAGGAGGACATCCCCCGCAGAAAACGGTGGCGCTCATGCATGGCATTCATCGTGTCAACAACTTTCCGGTCCAGCAGGCGAAAATCACCGGTATCGAGCGGGATATCAACATCGGTAATTTTATACACAATCCGGTAAAACAGTTTGGCGGTAAATAATTTGAACCAGCTCTCCCCTTCCCGTTCGGTGCGGACCGCATATACCACCTGGTATCCTTCACGCCATTTCGCGATCATCTCCAGGATCAACTCGGGGGGGTCTTGCAGGTCAGCATCAATGATCACCACCGCATCACCGCGGGAGAATTCCATACCCGCAGTCACAGCAATTTGATGCCCAAAGTTACGTGCAAAAATCACCGGGCGAACATGCTCGGGATCTGCTGCTGCCAATTCACGGATGATTTCATAGGAGCGGTCTTTGGAACCGTCATTCACCAGTACCAGTTCCCAGTCCTCTTTCGCAGAATGCATCACCTCACGAATACGCCGGTACAACTCATGCAGGCAATCCTGTTCGTTGTATATGGGAGCTATAATGGAAATTGTCGGTTTCATGATCTTTCCTTGTTGGCCATGTAATTCTTCAGTGAATTGAAATCTGGTTCGATCACCGGTGCTGCCGCTACCGCCATGCTGGCGGCACGCACGTCCTTCAGTCCAGAACCAGTGTTGATAACCACCACAGGGTCATCAATTGACACCATGCCATTAGCGATTGCTTTGATCAAGCCAGCATAGGCTGCGGCTCCAGCGGGTTCGGCAAAGATGCCAGCTTTCCCAATTTGGGCTATGGCTGACACAATTTCATCGTCTGTCACCGTAAGGTATGCGCCTTCGGTTTGTGTGGCAGCTCGAATCGCACGCACCCCATCCCGTGGCAGGTCAACAGATATGCTGTCCGCTAGGGTGGTCGCCTGCACAGGCACTATTGTTTCGGAATGATTAAAATACGCATTGGCTACCGCAGCCGATCCTGTACTTTGAACACCGAACAATTTTGGCATGGCATCAATCCAACCCAATGCCATCAGGTCTTTAAACCCTTTATGCAGCCCGGATATAATATTCCCGTCACCAACAGAAACAAACACATTGATTGGCTGCCGTAATTCGGGATGCGGCTTCACAATTTGCTCCCAAATCTCAAAACTGGCAGTCTTTTTCCCCTCTGCAGTAAATGGGTTATACCCTGTGTTCCGGCAATACCAGCCAAATTTATCTGATGCTTCCACCGCCAGGTCAAATGCCTGGTCATAGGTGCCATTCACCAGGATCACTTCTGCCCCAAACACCAGCAGTTGTGCGATTTTTGCTGGCGGGGCGGTTTTTGGGGCAAAGATCACCGCTTTATGCCCCACTGCGGCAGCCATGCCAGCCAAAGCCGCCCCGGCATTGCCGGTGGAAGCGGTTACGATTACCTCCGCGCCGATTTCACGGGCCCTGGCCACCAGGATGGCACTGGCGCGATCTTTGAAAGACGCTGTCGGATTGCGACCTTCATCCTTCAACCAGAAATGCCTGAGATGCAGAGATTGAGATAACAATGGCGGCTGGTAGACTTTCGTCCACCCGGCAGCATGCAGCGGGGTGTCAGCGCCGCCAGGATCAGAAACCGGCAGCAATGGCAGGTAGCGCCATAGAGATTCTTCATGGCTACCTATGATTTGATTGACTGTGGTTTTCCTTCGGATGGCGGCATAATCAAGGATTACATCCAGGTTACCACCATCATCGGGGCAGGTGTACAGCACATCGGCAGGTTCATACTCCTTGCCGCACAGAGAACATTGATACCCTATGAAATCGTCTCGCATCAGGCCATCCTTTCCGTGGATGTAGTCATTGGCTACCAGGAATTATACTGATTTTCCAATTGTCTGACAATCTTTGTGAGGGGTGAATTCCATCACTTCTGATCGAAAAAAAACCAGACAGGCAAATACCACCCGTCCGGTAAACACCCATATACCACGAAATTACTTCCCGCGTTCCCCTCGAACATATGGTTCACCCAGGGCGGCCGGCGCTCCGATCCGTTTACGCATCGCCTCCTGTGATCCAATCACCAGAACAACGATGGTGAAGGCATACGGGATCATCTGCAGAAAGAAACCCAGGTAGGGATTATAAAAAAACGGGTTGGCAAATCCCAACAGCATGGTCGGCCCCTGGATATCCAGAACCAACCGTCGTAAAGCGCCAAAAATGTACGAGCCTGCTGCCGCACGGATCGGGTTCCATTGGGCAAAAATCACCAACCCAACTGCAATCCATCCCTGTCCTCCGGTGGTCAATTCGCTGAACCAGCCCGGTGATATCGCCAGGCTGATCGTCCCACCGGCCAGGCCTGCCAGCATCCCGCCGATAAATACATAGAGATAACGCAGCCTGTACACCTTAATACCCTGTGAATCAGCAGCAGCAGGAAATTCACCAACCGCTTTCAGGTGCATCCCTGGGCGGGTCTTATTAATAAAGTACCACGTCAGTGGGATGAACAGGTAACCTATATAGACCATAATGCTGTGGTTTTTAAAGAAAATATCACCGATCACTGGAATATGTTCCAATAAGGGAATGCTGAGAGTCGGAAGTAATGCAACTGTCCCCGCCTTGTTGAGACCTTCACCCAGCACCAGGCTGAGGCCCGTGCCCACAAACGTCAACGCCAGGCCGCTGACCACCTGGTCTGCATGGAGAGTGATGGTGATGAAAGCATGGATCTGGGAGATGATCCCTGCGAACAGCATTGCCACCACCAAACCCAACCACGGATTTCCCAGGTGCACGGCGATGCTATAGGCGCTCATCGCTCCGACCAACATCATTCCTTCCACCCCAAGATTCATAACGCCAGAGCGTTCAGAAAGAATCTCACCGAGTGTGGCAAACAGCAAGACAGTACCACTTGCCACGCCCGCCTGCAAAATAACAAGGATATCCATGTTTACGCCTCCACCTGTTTGCGAATTCGCACCCGGTAGCGCAGGAAAAAGTCGCTGGCGATTAAACATACCAGGATGATGCCTTGAATCATCTTCGGGATGCCTGATGGTTGAATTTCACGTCCTGCCAGAATCAGGGCACCAAAAAGTATCGATACAGGAATCACTGCATAAGGGTTCAATTTTGCCAGCCACGCCACGATGATCCCGGTGAACCCATACCCCGGTGAAATGGCTCCCTGGAAACGATGCACAACCCCGCTGATTTCGGACATTCCAGCCAGGCCGGCCAATGCGCCGGACAACATCATCACAAACACAATATTGCGGCTGATGCGAATACCCGCGTATTCCGCTGCACGTTTGTTGTCACCAACCAAGCGGATTTCATACCCCCATTTGCTCCTGTGCAGGATAAACCACACCACAACCGCTGCCAGGACGGCAAGGATAAATCCTGCATGGGTGGTTAATCCGGCAAATTCAGGTACGGTGCTGGCATAATCGGTTAATCGAGGAAGCCAGGAATTTTTCGGAAATTTGGGAGACATTTGGAATCCACCTTCGCTCCAAACATTGAATATGAAGAAATTGCAAAAAGCAATCGCAATATAATTTAACATCAGGGTCGAGATGACTTCATTGACATTAAATTTTGCCTTCAACAAGCCGGGCAGCGAACCCCAGATCGCGCCAAAGAACATCCCCGATATGGCCATCAGGATCAAGAACTGCCATCGTGGTGCCTCAGCTGGTAAAACCGGCAACAGCACAATAGCGCTTGCCCCGAAAGCGCCCATATAAAATTGCCCTTCAGCACCAATGTTCCACATGCGCATGCGGAATGCAAGCGAACACGCCAGCCCGATGAAAATGAGAGGAGTTGCTTTCACCAGTGTATCCGAGAGCACACCCAGTGAGCCAAAGGAAGCCCTGGCGATGTGCGCATACGTAGCCCATGGATTACCGCCGCCGAGTGCCAGGATCAGTGCGCCGATCATCAGTGCCACAACTACAGCACCCAGCGACAGTGATGCCGGCAGCCAGGATGAAACCTGCGCCATACGTGGTTCCAGGCCAATCCGGTAAGGGAAAAAGGATTTTTTACCGGGTTTCACACTCAATTCAGTCATGGTGGGAAGCTCCTTCTGTCTCCAGGTGTAATTCGTCCATGCGCGTACCGGTCATCATCAGCCCGATTTGTTCCACAAGCTCATCATCATTGGTATGGACATTGGTGATTTCTCCCATGATTTCTCCCTCATAGAAGACAAACAGGCGGTCGCTCAAACGCAGTAATTCATCCAGTTCTTCGGAGATCAGGAGGATCGCAGCTCCTTCTTCGCGCTGTTTCAACAACAGGCGTTGCACGCCCTCTATCGCGCCCACGTCCAGTCCCCGGGTGGGTTGAACCGCCACCAGGAAAGGTGGATTTCCTGACAATTCGCGTGCCAGGATCAACCGCTGCAAATTTCCACCGGAAAGCAGCCGGACAGGTGTGTCAATGTTCGGTACCACAATATCGTACAATGCGCGCAAATCTTTCGCAAAGGAGTGGGCGGCACCCATATCCACCACCATCCCATGACCTATTGGTTCACGGGCATAGTTTTTCATGATCACATTATCTGTCACATCCAGATTGGGTGCGGTCCCCACATGGGTGCGGTCCTCGGGAATATGCCCGACGCCAAACTGGATACCCCGCCGCACAGGGCTGTTGGTAAAATCTTCCCCCAAAATGCGCACTGTTCCTTTGGAACTGCGGCGCAAGCCGGTTACTACCTCTGCCAATTCACTCTGGCCATTGCCAGCCACCGCCGCGATACCCACGATTTCACCGGCCTTGATCGAAAAGCTGACGCCCTTCAGGGCATCCAACCCTTTGTCATTCTTTGACCAGATGTTTTCAACACAAAGAACATCATCGCCAGTAGCATGGGCTTGCTTTTCAAACTCAAAAATCACCTCGCGCCCAACCATCAGGCGTGCCAGGTCGCGCCGCGTGATCCCTTGCAGTGGAATTCCATCCGCCGTCACCTGTCCGCGTCGCAGCACGGTCAAACGATCTGAAATTGCCAGGACCTCATTCAGTTTATGCGAGATGAAAATGATTGATTTCCCGTTGGCGACCATGGAGCGCAGCGTCAGGAATAGCTCATCAATTTCCACCGGTGCCAGGACCGCCGTCGGTTCGTCCAGAATCAAAATTTCAGCACCGCGGTACAGCATTTTCAACAGTTCCACTCGTTGCTGCTCACCCACACTCAGCTGCCAGACTTTCGCTTTGGGATCGACCCGCAGCCCATATTGCTCACTCAATGCAGCAATCGCCTGATCATACCGATCAAGGTTCATCACAAATCGAGGTTCATCGAGACCCAGGAGGATATTTTCGGTCACAGTCAGTGAAGGAACCAGCATGAAGTGTTGATGCACCATCCCGATCCCAGCCATGATGGCATCACGGGGAGATGAAAAGTGAACTTCTCGATCGTGGATGTAAACATGGCCGTGTTCCTGCCGGTAGATACCGGCGAGGACATTCATCAAGGTACTTTTGCCTGCACCATTCTCCCCCAATAATGCATGGATTTCGCCGCGGTAGAGGGTGAAATCCACATGGTCATTGGCAACGACACCGGGAAATTGTTTCACGATGCCGCGCATCTTCACAACAGTTTCTGCTGCTTCTAATGGGTTACCATCCACCATACAACCTCAATTCCACTTAGTTTCCGGATCATCTCGTCCGCATAGACAATATTGTAAGCGAAGAATTCATACACGATTGCACAACATAGTCCATTTTTACATCAAACAACCCGGTTAATGGATTGTTTGATGTAAAAATGGGACAGCCTGTTTACGGCTGTCCCTTGCGATAAAACGATCTGCTATTCTGGAAGTTCAGCGGTTACGCCATCAGCCCACCAGTACATGCAGTAGGTGCATTCCAGGCCTTCAGCACCGGGAGGGAATTGATCCAGATCAGCCTGAACCATTTTCTCCCCTTCGGGGACAACAATGTTGCCCTGGTTATCCATAATCGGACCAGCGAAAACATCAAACCGATCGAACTCACCAGCGAGCATTTGTGCAAGCGTTTCCTCTACATAAGCGATCACTTCCGGGTCAAGGTCCTGCATACCAGGGGTCAACTCCTGACCTTCCATGAAACCGTACAGCCCCAGACCACCGCTGTCAGCATCGAAGTAATGCCATCCGGCAGTGTAGGTGCCATCGCGGGTGCCTTCAGCAATCTGCAGGTACACCGAACCCCAGTTCCAGTATGGAGCGGTCAAACAGCGTTCTGCGGTGCAGGAGCCAGACCAGTCATAGGTGATACCGTAAACGTCTCCACGTTCTGTCGCTACATCAGCGGGGGCGGGGGTGTCAGCGCCGGTGAAGACAACATAGGCACCGCTGTCAAAGAGTGAAGCGGCTGCTTCTTTTTCAATGACCGGGTCATGCCAGGTATTGATCCAGCGCACATCCATCGTGCATTCCGGGCAGAATTCTTTCATACCCAGCGCGAATGCATTCCCAAGACGCAGCTCTTCCGGAATCGGGAAGGTGGCCATATAGCCCATCTTGGTCTGGCCGTCCTGGTGCGCACGCGCCCCGGCAATCACGCCAGCCAGATATTTCATATCTTCCATGGCGCCCATCAGGTTGCCAAAATTGCTGCCGTTGGATTTGTATCCCGAAACGTGAATGAACATCTGATCCGGGAATTCTTCTGCAACAGTTTCAGTGGCATCCATGTAGCCGAAGGAGGTCGTGAAGATCAGGTCAAACCCCTTGCGAGCCAGGGAGCGCGTCACCTGTTCCGAATCGGCACCTTCCGGGACCAATTCGACATATGCAGTATTGACATTGTCCATGTTCTCGGCAACATACATCAAACCTTCATAATGCGCCTGGGACCAGCCGCCATCATCATGCGGTCCAATCAGTACCATGGCGATGTTGAATTTTCCATCAACCACTTCAGGAATCATAAAGCCACCTGCAACGGACTCTTCAGCAGGTGCTTCTTCAGCGGCAGCTTCTTCTTCTGCCTGCGGGGTATCTTGTTCACCGCAGCCAACCAGGATCAAGGCAAAAACCAGCATCATGGTCAGCAAACCAAACAAAACTTTTTTACTCATTGAATGAGTTCCTCCATATCTATAACAACCGGAATACGACAAACACACAACACATTCTCAAGACGATCAAAATTTTCCGTTTCCACCTCCTGAAGAATGACCAGACAACAATGCGATTGTACTCAACAGTGAGCATTTAATCAACATATAAAACTGGTTGTTTAGACAAGTTTTAAGGTTAAATTTTTTATGGGATCACTTTGCCCCGTACCAACCCCCAGGCATCCGGTGGTAATGTGTGCAGCATATGGATGGTGCTTATACGTATTGTACATGATTTCCCAGAGATGGCATACACCATCTCTGGGATGATTTGAAAAAAAATTTATCAGGGAACGACCAGCGTACCGGTTTCACCACGCAATGCCCGGCTGATGTTGGCCGGATCGGTGATAAGGGCGGATTTTCCGCCATTCTCAAGGAACTTGATGATCGCCTCCACTTTCGGAAGCATGCTGCCTTTGGCAAAGTGGCCATCAGCAATATGCTGTTTCGCTTCAGCTACGGTCATCTTGGATATCGCTTGCTGATCCGGTTTGTTGAAGTTGATGTACACCTGTTCGACAGCAGTACTGATGATGAACATATCGGCATTAATTTCTGTCGCCAGCAGTGAGGATCCGAAATCTTTGTCAATCACGGCCTCCACCCCTTCCAGGCTGCCATCCTCTTTCTTGATCACCGGTATGCCACCCCCACCGACGCCAACCACGATGATCCCGGCATCGATCAGGGTTTTAATGGCAGGGGCCTCAACAATGTCCACCGGCTTGGGTGAAGCTACCACCCGCCGCCAGCCGCGCCCGGCGTCCTCGACCACCACCCAGCCATTCTCAGCTGCCTGCTGTTGAGCAGTGGCCTCATCCATAAACGAACCGATCGGTTTGGTCGGATGGTCAAAGGCAGGATCCAGCCGGTCAACCACGGTTTGGGTCACCACAGCCGCAGCGTGTTTCGCAATTCCCCGTTTTTTCAGTTCCTGGTACAGGGCACGCTCAAACATGTAGCCAATCGCTCCCTGTGAATCCGCGCCGCAGTAATCCAGCGGAACTGGATGCAGCTCATGCATCGATAATTCGGAACGACGCAAGATGAAACCCACCTGGGGACCGTTTCCATGCGTGATGACCACATCCCAGCCATCCTCGATCATTGCAGCAATATGACCGATCGATTCCTGCGCGGCAGCATATTGGTCCGGAATGGTTTGATGATGTTTATCTTTGATCAGCGAATTCCCCCCAACCGCAATTACTGCAACTTTTTTGTCTGACATTCATTGTCTCCTTAATTCATGGTTAATGCCATTACGGCTTTTTGTGCATGCAGGCGGTTTTCTGCCTGGTCGAATACCACAGAATGCGAACCATCCATTACGGCACTGGTCACTTCGATATCACGGTCCGCCGGCAGCGGATGCATGTAGATGGAGTCTTCCTTCGCAAGTGCCATTTTGGCGTCATCAGTGATCCAATCTTTGTATTTGTCGGTAATCCGCCTGACTTCATCTGCGTCGGTACTGTAATTCATGCACCCCCATGATTTGGCGTATACGACATCGGCATCCTTGAATCCTTCTTCCATGTCGTGAACAACCTCAAAATGTACCCCGGCTTTTCGGGCTTCTGCTTCAGCCTGTGCCATGATCTCAGGCATCAGTGAAAATTCTGGCGGGTGTGCCAGGGTAACATCCATTCCAAACCGCGGCAACTGTAAGACAAGGCTTTGCGGTACAGACATCGGTTTACTGTAACTGGCGGCATACGCCCAGGACACTACAACTTTCTTTTTCCGAAGCATGCGCCCTTTTTTCTCCATGATCGTCATCAAATCCGCAAGACATTGGAAAGGATGATACACGTCGCATTGCATATTGAGCACCGGTACTCTGGAAGCTTCCGCCACCAGGTTCAGGTAACGATTACCGATGCCCCAATCACAGTGGCGGATGGCAATGCCATCGAAATAGCGGCCGAAAATCTCCCCCATTTCTTTTTCGGTGTCACCATGTGATATTTGGGTAGTGCGGCTCTCGATAAATGCACCGTGCCCGCCCAACTGCGCAATTCCAGCCTCGAACGAAGCCCGAGTGCGAGTGCTGCTGAAAAAGTACAACATCGCAAGCACCTTATCACGCAGAATGGCATGTTCGATTCCAAGCGCTCGCTTCATCTTCAAATCCCACGCCACACTCAACACGGTTTCCACTTCTTCTTTGGAGAAGTCAAGATCTCCGATCAAGTCTCTCCCTCTCAAATTGGTTATCATGAATGAATCTCCTTCTGTCTTAACTAGATAAATGTTAATCATGTTGAAATTACAACAATCCGGGCAGGATTGCATAAAATACTGCTGCTTTCACAACATCGTCAATCGCTACGTTTTCGTTGACCGTATGAGCAGTTTCTTCATCTCCCGGGCCAAAACCAATAGCAGGTATCCCTGCCTTCCCCGCCCAATAAGTCCCATTCGTACTAAAATTCCATTTTCCTGCTGGCATCTCTGGTAATCCGATCAATTTCCGTGCGTCCAGGCCGGCCCGAACCAATGGGTGAGTTTCTTCCAATGCCCAAGCAGGAAAATACTTTTCTACCGGGAATTGAAATCCGGTATATGAGGGCTCATCATAAAACATTTCTTCAATAAAAATACTGTCTCTCAATGTTTCTGGTATCAACGTACGGATTTGGTTTATCGCCATGGCTTTTGTTTCGCCAAACGTCATCCGGCGATCAATAAAAATGGTTGCCTCATCTGGCACGGCATTGATGCTGGGTGTTATCACCTGCATGTCAGAGACGGTAATTTTCCCGTGTCCCAAAAAAGGGTCATTGCCCAAAGTTGGTTCTAACTTACTGATACCATCAATTAACGGTAATAACTTGTAAATGGCATTATCACCGAGCTGGTTGCTGGCTGCATGTGCAGACTTCCCTTTGGCAGTGACCTTCAACTCCACCCGGCCTTTGTGTCCCCGATACACATTCATTTTCGTTGGTTCGCCGATCACCACAAAATCAGGGCGAATTCCCGGGTCAATTTCAACAAAACTGTTAGGTGCAATACCATCACACCATTCCTCCATATTGCCAAAATAATAAACAGTCAAGCCCTCCAGCAAGCCCATGTCTCTTGATGCAGCCAGACCATACACCATTCCTGGCGTACTGCCCTTTTCATCACAGACTCCCCGACCATAAAAGTAGCCATCCACAATTTTGCCCTTGAAGGGGTCCCATGCCCAGGCAGAAGGATCGCCGATACCCACCGTATCAATATGGGAATCATAGACAATCGTCCTCGGGCCATTTCCAATCCGCCCCAGAATATTCCCCATTACATCAAATCGGACTTCATCGAACTTCAATTTCGTCATTTCAATCGCGATCCGCTCGCCCACTTTTTGGATTTGCGAATCCATACTCGGAATAGCAACTATGTTGAACATGAAGTCGAGAATCTCATCGCGCTGGCTGCTAATCCTATTGGCCACCTGATTCGCCCATTTGGCTCTATCCATATCGCTTATACCTCTATCTTTCCTGCTTTTCGCTTACAGCGATCCAACCCGTCGAACTACCTGGAATCGGAAGACACCGGGCAAAAAATAACTGCTGGAGGCATCAATCATCCGTCCTTCATCCGAATAAAGCTTTGCCGATAATTGGATCAGAGGATCTCCCCGTTGAATCTCCAGGTATCGTGCAATGTCAGAACTCGCTGCTACCGCCTGGATTTCTGCGACAGAATGGGATAATGTCGGATTTCCGCGGCGGATGAGAAAATCGAGGACAGACCCTGTGAATCCCTTCTGCAAGTCAACAGGCAATAAAATGTCATTTACAACGATATCAATTAAGAAAGCCACGGGGCGATCTTCAACATTGATCACACGTTCTACCTTCACCAACGGCGTTCTAACAGGCATATCGAACATTAACGCAAGTTCATCATCAGCGCTGATGAAGGTTATTGTCTTTTCTCCCATCGACACAGGCAGGTCAAGCCGTTTGGAAATGGTCTCGATGCTCTCCAAAACCTCCAGGCCGCTTTCTATCACATGAGTATGGCTGATGACGAATGTGCCCACCCCTTGCTTCCGGCGGATAATTCCCTGCCCCTCAAACGCCCGCATCGCTTCACGCAGCGTGGCACGACTGACCCCCAACTGCTTGGAGAGTCTGGGTTCTGAGGGCAGGCGTTCACCGGGAGGCGTATTGGCGATCACCTTCCCAAGTTCGGTCTGAAGTTTGTGGAAGGATGTTTCACGTCGATCGATGCTTTCAATCATGATTACCCCCTTTATCGGAATCAATTAATGGGATCATTTGGAAATGAGCAGCATCAAACAGGCCAAGGTCCGAAAGCCGCAGTTCCGGTATGACAACGAGCGCCAGCAAGCTGAGCTGCATGTTTGCATTTTGAAACCGGCAGCCACATGCCTGGATGCCAGCCAGTACCGAATCTGCTTCACGAGAAACGGTTTCCGCGGTTTTCATCGACATCAGCCCGCCAATCGGCAGCGGTACCAGGCCGATCACCTGCTGGTTACGGACCACCACCTGGCCTCCCTGGCATTCCCGCAGGGTATTCACTGCAATCGCCATATTCTCATCCTCTGTGCCGACGACTATCAATTGGTGGCAGTCGTGGGCAACGGTTGATGCGACTGCGCAGGGTTCGGTAAAACCGAACCCACTCACAAAACCAGTCGCCATTCGCCCACTGTCATGGTGCCGATCGAGCACCGCCACCTTTGCCAGGTCATTGCGCCAATCCGCCTTAACTTCACCATTGATGACCGGCATCTCATGGACCAGGTGACGTGTTGGTGCCTGATTCTCGATCACACCAATTACGTTGACCTTTACCATTGGTAATGGCGTACGCACGCGAATTCGGAAATCACCTGCTTTGGCGGTTTGAGATAAATGTACACTGTTGAGCGTCCATTCCGGGTAGGTCATTTCAGGAAGACCCACCACCCACACGCCGTCCCTGGCAATCTCTCTGCCCTTGGCAAACACCACGGTTGGCCGTATCTGGGTCAGGTCAGGCATCAGTAATAAATCAGCATACCGGCCTGGTGCGATCATCCCCAGGTGATCATCCAAACCGAAACGTTCCGCAGTGTTGATCGTTGCCATTTGAATCGCCTGCATGGGACTCAAGCCGCGCGAGATGGCAAACCGCACCACCCGGTCCATATGTCCTTCAGTGACCAGTGTGTGAGAATGAGAATCATCGGTGCAAAGGAGAAACCGCCTGGGATCCAAATGATGTTCAGTAATTGCCCGCGACAGGACAGCCACATCGTGCCAACCGGATCCCTCACGCATCATCAGCCACATTCCCTGGCGAATGCGGGATATCGCATCCTCAACCCGTGTTCCTTCGTGGTCATCGCCTGGCCCACCGGCGGCATACCCGTGGAACGGCAGTCCCAGGTCGTCGGTTGAATAATGCCCGCCAATCGCTTTTCCTGCCTTGCGGCTGTATTCCATTTTACGGTGAACTTCCGCATCGCCCAGGTAAACTCCCGGGTAATTCATCATCTCCCCCAGGCCGATGACATTATCCCAACCCAGGGCATTATCTACATCAGCAGCGGTCACCTCCGCACCAGGTGTTTCCAGACCTGGTGCAGAAGGAACACAGGAAGGCACCTGCACAAACACATGGATCGGCTGTTGGCTGGCTTCATCGGCCATCAATCGCACCCCATCCAGGCCGAAAACATTGGCAATTTCATGAGGGTCGATGAACATGCCCGTTGTACCCCGGATGCCAACCGCCCGAACAAATTCTGTTACCGTCAGCATGCCTGATTCCACATGCATATGTCCATCCAACAGACCAGGTACCAGGTATTGTCCTTTGGCATCCAGAACCTGATACGCCTGGGCAACAATGACATCCTGGCAGGAACCGATGTAGGCAATCCGTTCACCCAGAATTGCCACCATGGAATTCGGGATGATTTCGCCGGACTGGACACAGGCCCAGCGACAGTTCATAATTACAACATCGGCGGGGATCCTGCCCATCGCGCAATCGACCAGGGCGCGTCGATCTGCAAGGTGCAAATTTTTCATACTACTCCTCACCACGGATGATACGCCGGGATGCTTTGTTATGGGCCTTGACATGGCGCTCAAGGTCAAAATCGACCAGTTCGCCGTTGCGCACCACGAATTCGCCACCGACAATAGTATGGTATGCATTGACTGGCTGGCAGAACACCACGGCAGCCACCTGATCTTCCTGCGCGCCGCTGAACTCCAGCTTGTTCAGGTCGATACAGACCAGGTCCGCGCATTTTCCGGGTGCCAGGCTGCCAATATCATCCCGTCCCAATACCTGTGCTCCACCGATCGTGGCCATTTCCAACACCTGCCGGGCAGTCATCAAAACGGGTTGGTCCTTCCCGGAAAGTGACGCGCCGCTCATCCCTGCCCCAATGCGGGAAATCAACATTGCCTGTCGCGCTTCACCCAGCATATGAGAACCATCGTTGCTGGCAGAACCATCCACTCCCAACCCAACATTCACTCCCGCCTGTAAAAACCCAGGAATGGGAGCAATGCCAGAAGCGAGACGCATGTTGGAGCTTGGACAGTGCGCCACACCGCATCCTGTTCGGGCATACACTTCGATTTCATCATGGTTGATCCACACGGAATGTGCGAACCACACATCGCGGCCCACCCAATCCAGGCTCTCCATATATGCCAGCGGGCGGTGTCCAAACTTTTCCAGGCAGAATTGCTCTTCATCCTGCGTTTCAGCAAGGTGAGTGTGCAGGTGAACACGGTATTGCCGGGCGAGTGCTGCGCTTTCACGCATCAGTGCACCAGTCACCGAAAACGGCGAACAGGGAGCCAAAACAATTTGTAATTTTGAACCCGGAGAGGGATCATGATATGTCTCGATCAGGCGGATACTGTCTTGCAGGATCGCGCTTTCAGTATCGACCACGCTGTCAGGCGGCAATCCGCCCTGGCTTTGGCCCAGGCTCATCGATCCCCGCGAAGCATGCAGACGAATGCCGATGGTTCTGGCAGCCTCAATTTCATCATCCAGGCGGGAACCGTTGGGAAAGAGGTACAGGTGGTCAGAGGCTGTTGTGCAGCCCGATAACGCCAGTTCCGCCATGGCGGTTTGCGTCGAAATCCGGATATCCTGCGGTCGCATCCTCGCCCAGATGGGATACAATGTGGTCAGCCATTGGAACAGATTGGCATTTTGAGCCCCAGGCAGTGCCCGGGTCAGCGTCTGGTAAAAATGGTGGTGGGTATTGACCAATCCCGGCAGCACCAGTTGACCGGAAACATCCACCACCTCATCCGCTTCCTGCGGCATGTCTTTCAGGATTCCCACCCGCTCTATGAAACCGTCCCTGATGAACAAACACCCTCCATCAATTTCGCGGCGGTTTGCGTCCATCGTCACAAGTACAGTTGCATTTTTGACTAACAGTGTGGGCATGGTGATCACCTTACTCTAGTGGCCAACCAACGGGATATGGCCCGACATTCAAGGTCATTTGTTATTTCAGTTTAACCAAAGGCCGAAACCTTGTCAATTGTCAGACAATATCAAATGGCACACACCCCTCGCGGACACCCCATAGCAATGTCGGCCCTGGTTGTTTTTACGCCGGTTGCATCCCCTGCTGCATCTGGGCCGCAGCCAGTGTATTGCGCATTAACATGGCAATCGTCATGGGGCCAACCCCGCCGGTCACTTTTGTCATCGCTGAAGCCACCTTCGAAACTTCAGCGAAATCAACATCTCCCACCATGCGGTAACCGCGTACACTGCGTTCATCCGGCACCCGGGAGATACCCACATCAATCACCACTGCACCTTCGCGTACCCAGTCACCTTTAACGTATGCAGGTTTACCCACAGCCGATACCAAAATATCTGCCCCCCGGCAGATTGCCGGGAGGTTTTCGCTGCGTGAATGGCAAATGGTCACCGTTGCATCCTCTTTGACCAGCATCAACGCGGTTGGCATGCCTACCACATTCGAACGCCCCAGCACAACCGCGTTCTTTCCGGCAAGGTTCCCGATTTCGAGCTTTAATAATGTCAGAATTCCCAGGGGCGTGCAGGGCGGCAGAAGAGCTGTGCGGCCTTTCTGTGCAAGGCGGCCAATATTGACCGGGTGAAAGCCATCCACATCTTTCGCAAGCGCCACCCTGCGCAACGTTTGCTCTGCATCGAAAGGATCAGGAAGTGGCAGTTGCACCAGTATCCCCGATACCTGATCATCCTGGTTGAGATGATCTATCACCGCATCCAATGCGCTCTGGCAGGCAGTGACTGGCAGTGAGTAATGGAACGATTCAATGCCTGCCTCTACACATGCGGCATGTTTCATGCGGACATATAGCTGAGATGCAGGATCTTCTCCCACCAATACAGTTGCCAGCCCCGGTCGGCGCAATCCATCCTTCACCATCCTATCAACCGCTTGGCGAACCTCTTCGCGAATCCCGGCCCCAATTTTCCTGCCATCGAGAATTTTAGCTGTCAGATCACACCTCCACCGATGTACACTATCTTCTGTATTGTACCCGAAACTTCCAGGGGAGAAAAATCTCAGCTGCGCGCTGGCGCCATGGAAAACCCTTACATCAGATATAATCTAGATAGCAATCATGATTCCTGCTGAAACCCGAGCAGGAGATAATAAAGGAGCTTCGTATGAGCAATATTTGTGTAGTGGGCACAGGTTATGTCGGTCTGGTTACGGGGGTGTGCTTCGCAGATCTTGGTAACCAGGTATTTTGCCTGGATGTAAACCCGGACCGGGTTGAAAAATTAAGCCAGGGGATCATGCCAATATATGAACCCGGATTAAACGAGATTGTGCTTCGTAATGTGAATGCAGGCAGGCTTCGCTTTACCATGAGTTACGATGAAGCCTTGGAAGATGCGGAATTTGCTTTCATTGCGGTGGGTACACCTTCAGGAGCCGATGGCGAAGCTGACCTGCAATATGTCCGCTCAGCAGCCGAAGGGATTGCAGATGCGATTGACCATCCAATCATCATTATTAACAAATCCACCGTCCCTGTCGGTACCGGTGATTGGGTTACTGAGGTGGTGAGTAAACGCCGTGCAGGTAAGCCGTTGGATTTTAAAGTTGTATCAAATCCGGAATTTCTCAGGGAAGGATCTGCGATCAACGATTTTATGGTACCGGATCGTGTGGTTTTGGGCTCCACCGATCAGGAGGCCGCCAAATCGGTTGCCCACCTGTACCTCAGCCTGCGCTGCCCGGTGGTGATCACCGACCTGCGCACAGCAGAAATGATCAAGTATGCGTCAAACGCATTTTTGGCAACCCGGATTTCATTCATCAATGAAATCGCCAATATCTGCGAGGAACTGGGCGCAGATGTGGAACAGGTGGCAGTCGGAATGGGTTTGGATAAACGCATTGGCTCTGCTTTTCTCAACGCCGGCATCGGTTGGGGTGGCTCGTGTTTCCCCAAAGATGTTAAGGCACTTGCTCATATGGCAGTCCTTCACGGCACGCATCCACAGCTGCTCCAGGCGGTGATGGAAATCAATCGCAACCAGCGGCGGCAGGTGGTCTATCGCCTTCGAAAAGTGCTTAAAAGCTTAAGCGATAAAACCATTGCCATTTTGGGTCTTTCCTTTAAACCCAACACAGATGATATCCGTGAAGCACCTTCGCTGGAAATCATCCATTTGCTCCAGAACGAGGGGGCTATTGTTCGCTGCTATGATCCGCAGGCGATAGATAATGCCCGTCAGGTGTTCAGCGAAGAATACCAGAAAAAGTCCGTGGTGTTATGCAGCAGTGCCATTGAAGCAGTCAGTGGCGCGGATGCGTTGGTATTAACGACAGAGTGGAATGAGTTTAAAAATCTCGATTTTGAGCAGGTCAAATCCGCAATGCGCTCGCCGGTGATCGTGGATGGCCGCAACCTCTGGAACCCGGAGGTGATGCAGAAAAACGGGTTCATTTATTATTCCATTGGCCGGGGAAATTATAACCAGCAGGCACAAACCGGTGAGAACGGTCAATAAGTGCCAACAATAAAGGATTATGGGAGTTCCGACACAAAGTGGAACTCCCAGTTTTACATTTAAGGGAAAACCTTGCCAAACAGAAGGTACATCCAAAGTTCCCAGTTTTCGTATGTACGTGTTACCGCTGGTTCATCCGGTACGGAAAGGTCAGGCAGATCGCCTTCAATCCCGACAACAGCTACCGGAACATCCTGAGCCTGGATATATCCGGCTTCACGGCTGAATTCTTCAACCGCATGCTCTGACTGCACTTCAGCTATCTCGGTACGCAAAGCAATATCTGTGGCATACAGTGCCACTACTTCTGTCTGCAGGGTTTCAACAGTGCGGCGGTTGGTAAAAACACTGCTCAACCGGTAATTAAGATTCAACAAGAAGAAAAATGCCGCAACTACCAGGCCAATAAGGATCAGTTGCTTTACCAAAGTTTTCTTAAAAAAGTTTCGAAGCAGGTCTGGCTGTTTCATATTTTACAAATCCGTCCAGATTCTATATTCATTTCATTATAGCAGGAGGAACGAAAACAGGATAATAAAAAACCAGGTCTTTCAACCTGGTTAATGCCGGAGGTGGGAGTCGAACCCACACGAGAACAATTCTCACTACGCCCTGAACGTAGCGCGTCTGCCAATTCCGCCACTTCGGCTCTAATGCTTCATTATTTTATACCAATTGGTCATTTTGTCAAGTTATCTGTGCTCCACTTCCAAAGCAAACGTTTTGCACTCTGGCGCTATTCTTGCACAGACGCAATGCTATAATTGTTGTGGGATACTGGTCATTGATGCGAAGGGAAGATCAACGAACACAATGTATGCATTCATAACCCAACTCTCAGCACTGCTCCTGGCACCAGCCGGGACCATGGCTTTTTACATTGTTGTTGTCTTCGCCTGCACGTTTACTTTGCAGACTATCCTGTCCAACCGTGAATCTATGAGCCCTCAAATCCGCACTAGGTATGGATTCGCCAACGGAATTGTGCTGCTGGCATTGCTTGCCCTATTTACCCTGAGTCTGATGTCGTGGCAGGAATTGGTGCATGGTCCAGCAGTTTTGCCAATTGTTGAATGGCTCAGTTATGCAGTCATTGCCATTGCTTTTTCCTGGATTTTGTCCACTCCAGTGCGACACCAGGTTTGGGACGCCATTTTTGGCGCACTCGGTGCCGCCACGGCTGCTGCATTCTGGTTGATCAGCCAGAATTGGTGGTCTGGTACCCATAATCAGGCATTTCCCGTTAGTGCATCAGGTTGGTATGCCGCAATTGCCGTCCTGGTGCTGCTCAGCACTGGTGTGCTGGTTATGGTTGTGCGCAGGCCTTCAGGTTGGTTGAAAAGTTTGCTCGCCTTACTTGTACCGACAATCACCTTATCGTTACACATCTATTTGAACCAGCAACAAAATGACGGCACTGCCCTGGTTCGCCTGGGTTTTCTGTTTTTACTCGCCATGATGCCGCAAATGACTGCCGTGATGATAACTACAACCGGGAAAAAGGGCGAATCACCCGCCGGTAATGCCGCTATCACAGCCCTGAACCGTCAATTAAAAAGCCTGTCGGAAAGTAATTCTCAAATTTTCCAACAAACCATTCCCCACATACTGATCGAATTGGCAGATGCCAAATATTGCTACCTGGTGAAAAGTTGCAGCCATTCACCCGCAGTTGTGATCGAGGGTATCCCTGCCGGCCCCCAACGAACAGAACCCGTTGAAGCCATCCCAGTGGTTGAGTGTGAACCGGAAACCATCCCATTTCTCTCACATGCCCTCGAAGCACAATTCATCATGACATATGATTCCGTGCCGGGATTCCGTGATGAGTTCAGAACGCTTGGAAGGCGACTTAATCTTTTCGGCGTTCCGGACATATTGGTGCTGCCCTTTCCCTTGCAGCCGGAAACCAGGACCAGCCTTATTCTGACAGCCAGGACGAAAGGCCAGTGGGATGATGTAAACCGGGCAGCCCTTGCATCATCTGTCAACTCACTGCTGCTGTTGCTTCACCAAAAACAACGCGAAGAACAACTCCAGAAAACGATCCAACGCATGCTGGAATCAAAGCAGCCCGATTTCCGTTCGATCGCTTCGTTCAATTTTCAAGACCTCCAGGAAAACTTCAACCGCCTTTCCAATGAACATGAAAACCTGAAAGAACGCGCCAAAGAACTGCAAAATGACCTGGTTCGGATGACTGACCAAATTGTCAGCATGCCGGTGGAAAGCGATGGCTGCAAACGTTTCAAAGAGACCATCCAGATTCTGAAAGCATGGCTTGACCATGCCCAAACCCAAAACAGCCTGCTCCACGCAGAACTGGAACAAACTATTCGTGAAAATCAATCCTTGCAATTGGAAATTGAGGCCCTGCATGGGGCGCAGCCCACACCATCACAACTCGCGTATTTGCAACCACAGGAAAACCAGCCCCTGGATGAAAAGACCCATCTCAATGAGACTCTTGCCCGTGCCAAGGATCTCCTCTACCGAACCACCGAAATGAACGCCATTCTGGAACAGAATCAGGTGCAGAGTGTGATAGTCCTGGAGAGCATCCAGGAACAAATCGTGAACCTCCATCAATTCCAGACACCGAATGATGATGCGCAAGACGGGGAATCATTCCTATTGCAAGCTGAATATTTCCTGGAAGATATTCGTACCGCGCAATCGGTATTGAAAGAACAGTCGCGCCTTCAGAAAATGCTCGAGGAAAGCTTCCTCAACAGTTTGAAAATGAAGGACTTTTTCGACCACCTGGCACAAATCAACCAACGGAACTACAAGAAGATCAATCAGATTTTTGTGGAACTGGAAAAACATCGCAGTAAAAGTGAAGAAGCCAGCCTGATATTATCCAGCATTCAGGAGGAAAACGAAAAACTGAGAATGACGATGCTGGAAGCATTGGCAAAAAATCAAGGGGATTCCCTGACCATCGAAAATCTCCAGGCTGAGATGATCAGCACGCTGGAAGAAGTGGAATATTTACGAGATAAAATCGAACAGAAGCAGGAGATGATCCACACCATCCAACTGGAACAGGACATGGTCAGTGAGGGAATCCGGGAAAACAACCAGATCATCATCTCTCTCATCCAGGACATACTTCAACCGATCAGCACAATCACCGGTTGTTCAAACCTGTTATCCGCCCACATGGACGAAAACGACAGTGCTGCCCAATTGTTTGAACAGATCAATGCGTCAACCCGTACCATTCAGGACCAGGTGAATAAGTTAATCTCCTGTGCAGAAAGGAATGACGAAATTGTGAAACATTCGCCCGATGGTTCGATCCATAAGAGTGGATCGGTTCGCCCACCTTCTCCTCCCGAGGCATTGACCCAGCATGAGTAACCTGATCCGGCAAGGTGCCAGTACGCTTCTCCTTCTGGCATGGTTTATGGTTGTCATTATCGGAGCAGGTGCTGCAGGGCTTGGTCAAGTGGAGAGCACCCTGGCCGCCGATTCTGACACGCCATTAACTTCTAACCCCACGTCCACCTTGCGGATTATTGTTTTACCCCAAAATTCACCCACCATGCCTTCGCCAACGCCAACCGTCACTGGCACGAAAATGGCAACAGAACCACTCATGGCCACTCCCTCTGCAAGCATTACCCCTTCAATGACAGCAACTGCGACCAGTTTTTCAGTCCAATGCCAACCGCCTGTTGGGTGGCGTCTTTATACAGTACAATCAGGTGATAATCTCTACCGCATCAGTTTGAAATTCCGGGTATCAATTTCATTACTTCAAAAGGCAAACTGCCTTGGGAACAGCACCACAATCATATCAGGTCAATTATTGTGGGTTCCCAATGTCGCCACAAGTACACCGGATGTTACTGAAACAGCCAGGCCCCAGCCAACCCATACACCACAGCCAACCCCAACGATTATGGCTACCGAAGACATCCCGACAGACACGCCCGAACCGACCGGGCAGCCTACAGAAGAATCTTCATCTCCGTCACCAACGGAAACTACAGCAGCACCAACCAAATCTGAGCCATGAGAAGGTGATGAGTTTCAACATGAAAAAGTTCTGGGCAACGTTTTTTTTCACATTAATCATTGTACTTTTGATCGCAGGCTGCGGCGTGCAGGCAGTACCGATGGCTTTTATCAACCGTTCGGTACGGGATTGGGTATTAATAACTCCCAACCCCAATGCTCAGCCAACCGCCACACCATTCCAACCCCAGGCAAAGCAGGTGGAGAATACCCCTGTAGCAGAAATTGAGAATAGCGCGGATGAAAATCCTACCGAAACAGAAACAGCCCTGATCGGTTTGGATATCCCGGAAGGCCAGATCAACTTCTTATTGCTCGGTTCCGATTACCGCCCTGACAGCGGTTTTCGCACTGATGTCATCATGTTGGTGGGAATCAATACGATCTCAAACAAGGTGTCAGTGGTATCCTTCCCGCGCGATTTGTGTGTTTACATCCCCGGCACCTACAGCGGGTATGATGTTGAATCGTGCGACCGGATCAACACCGCCATGCAATTCGGTTTCGGCACAACCCAGGATATGTTTGAGGCAAACTTTGGCGTTCGTCCTGATTACTACGCACTCATTAACATGCAGGGATTCACTGCATTGGTCGAAAATCTGGGCGGGGTAGAAGTCGAGATCGCACAAACTTTAAGTGACAAGTGTTCATTACCACAAGCATCCAACGGGTATTGTACGGTCTATCCCGGTACAATGCTGATGAACGGCGAAACGGCATTATGGTATGTCCGCTCCCGCTATAGCACCAGTGACTATGACAGGCTGCGCCGTGCTCAGGAAGTGATTCAGGCCCTGTTCAACCGTATGATCAGCCTCGATGTCCTTGCGAAAATACCCAGCATGTACGATATCTACGCGGATTATGTTGAAACAAACATTCCACTGGATATTGTCCTTGGTTTGGCTAAAGTAGCGTCTGTTCTGGATATGAATACGATTTACCGGGAAACGCTGGAACCGCCTGAAGTGATTGATACCAGGCAATCCAATGGCGCATACGTTTCATTGCCTAATCATTACTACATTGACCCGATCATTCAGCAGGCTTTTTTCACCGAATGAGACGGCCCACCTTCACAGCAAAAAGATTGACTTGATCATCATTTTGCTGTAAACTAGCCTTATCTATGCGCAATTAGTCCGGCGATTTACTTCCATCCACCACCGAGGAGGGGCTGATGAACGATAATGCGAAACCTGTCACCCGGTTAACCAGTGATACCCCCCTGAATGTTGCCATTCAGGCATGGGAAATTTTTCTTGATGACAAAGGACGTTCCCCTTACACCATTAAAGCATTCATCGGTGACTTGAATTTGTTTGCCGGCTTTCTCCCGCCAGACCAGGCTATCGGCGGTATTCATACCAATGATATCAACCTGTTTCTCGACTGGCTCCAAAACGGGCGGGGCACATCCTGCAGCCCAAAAACATTGGCCCGTAGAATCACCTCGGTGAAATCGTTCTTTCGATGGCTCCAGGGTGCGGGTGTGATTCTGGCTGACCCATCAGAGAAGGTCGTCCAGCATTCCGTCATCAGCCCTCTCCCCCTGGTGCTGACACATGAGGAAGAAGCAAAAGTAATTGAAGCCGCCCAGGCGTACCGAAGTGATTCCCCCGCTGATGCCCGTCCCTTTACGCTGCTTTCTCTACTTCTGTTAACAGGCATAAAAAAAGGTGAGTGCCGCGAAATTAATATCAATCATCTCGATCTTGACTCTCCTGCTGGCGCAGCACTCTATATTCGGTATGCCAATCCTGCTTACCGTTATAAAGAACGCCGCCTGGAATTAAATGCAGAATGGGTTGAAGCTTACCAGGAATACCTGGCTCAATATCAACCGGACGAAAAACTTTTTCCCTGGTCTCCCCGCCGGCTGGAATACCTGCTGGAAGATATCGGCAAACGGGCAGGGATTGAAAAGCACCTTTCTTTCGACATGTGCCGCTGGACAGCTGTGCTGCGTGACTGGGAAAATGGAACCGACCCCGAACAAATCCGGATCAAGCTTGGCGTATCTGCCATCCAGTTTCGTGAATTAAAAATGAAATTACAGCGGTTAGCGAGCGCAAGTTAATCACCGGGGAGCAATCTATCCACTGCCATCATTGTTACTGATCACCAAATGGAGAGTATGGCGGGTTCTGCCGGTGATCTTTCCATATTCTGCCTGACGGATACCGGGCAGCCAGCAAATGACCCCATCCTTTGAAGTGATAACCGGGTAGCATTCCCGCACGGGTCTAGGGATTTTGTGATTGATCAGTAAGTCTGAAATCTTGGCCGTTCGTCCTTCCATTCCCAGGGGTGCCATTGCATCCCCAGGCACAAAATGGCGTAACAGAATAGCGCCATCGAATACTGCCGCATCCAGCCATGCTTCCTCCGGGTTATATTGATCTCGAAATCCGGAAGGAACATCCGGGTAATCCAGCAGTTCCCATGATATTTGGTATCCATTACTCAAGTTGAGTACCCCCTGGCAGGTAACCTTGATCAGGAATGTATCCTGATTCCATTGTGGATGAGCCAGTTTTAAGTGATCTTCGATCTGCCGGGAGTTCCCCAAAAAACAGTGCCTGCCATCAATCCGGGCGGAATGTTGATCATCGATGGTATATACCTTCCGTTCAGAAGGATTCTCCAGAAATGCGATCAACCGGTCAACAACCCCAAAGCCAATGTCACGCTGCTGTGGCATCGCCAACCGCAAGACCTCGCGAAGTAAATTGCGCTGACGGTACACGGGTAATGATCGGAATCGCGCGGTACTCATTTGAATAACTCCACCGATCTGACCACCTTCACACAATTGCCAGTCTTGCGTTGTTACCATTTGGGTGATGGAGCGGGTCCCTGCGGCAATGGCAGCCGTTTGCCATATACGTTTCTTGACCCCGGGCGATACCTGGTCCAGATAAGGCAACACTTCATGCCGCAGGCGGTTCCGGAAAAACCGTGTGTCAGTGTTTGATTCATCCTCAATATAGCCCAAACCCTGCGTCAGTGCATATTCATTGATTTCATCGCGCCATACTCCCAAAAGTGGCCGCAATACAGGAATTTTGGAATCCCAGCCGGGCAGGATGCCATGGTAGGCCATCCCGCCCAGGCCATCTATTCCCGCTCCGCGCAGGAGATGCATCATTACCGTCTCCACCTGGTCATCTGCATGATGTGCAGTGAGAATGCCCATGCAACCATTGTTCCGTGCTTGCTGGAAGAAAAAGTCATAACGCAGCTGCCTTGCGGTCTCTTCTAGCCCGGTTTTCTTTTCTACCGCCACTGTCTTCACATCGCAGCCAGCAACCAGTGCAGGAAGCTGATATGTTTGCGCCAGGGAACGAACGAAAGCTTCCTCCTTGTTTGCAGAGGGACGCAGTTGATGGTTAAAATGCGCAACGATGCAGGGGATCTCACAACCCACCACCAGGTCCAGTAAAACAACACTGTCCATCCCGCCGGATACACACACCAAGTACAACCCCTGGCTGTCACCTGCGCATTCATGCACAAAGACGGAGAGAAAATCCTCAGCAAGCTGCATTTTCAATTAAAAAAGAGGGAGAATTTAGTAGCATCATATTAAAAAATATTGTATGATAAAAGGGAATCCATTCCTAGGTTTCATTGAGTTCATTTATCAGGCCAATCCAAAGTAATTTGCCATCATTTGGATACAAGGCCGAACGCCGTAACAAAAATGAGAGGTCATGAATGATCAAGAAAATACTTATCGTGGATGATGAAGTCGAAACGCTTCGTTTAATCAGCATCGCTTTGCGCCGTCAGGGATTACAGGTTATCAATGCCAATAACGGCACCCAGGCTCTTGAACTTGCCATTACGGAGAATCCTAACCTGATCATTCTTGATATCATGATGCCTGATATCAGTGGTTTTGAGGTCGTAAAACGGCTGAAAAAGAACAAAAAAACCACGGATATCCCTGTGTTGATTTTCAGCGCTCGCAACCAGCTTGACGATAAGGTCACCGGTTACGAATCAGGCGCGGATGATTACCTCACCAAGCCGATTCATCCTGCGGAATTGATCTCTCATGTGAAAACCTTGTTGGATAAAAGCACATCACCTGAACCAACCCACCGCACAGCCAGTTATACTGTGGGGGTTATGGGAGCAGTCGGCGGTGCGGGTGCATCCACCATGGCGGTAAACCTGGCCTGTAACGCAGCCCAACACCTCCATTCCAGAGTGGTATTGGCAGAGATGACTCCAGGTCATGGTTCGTTCTTAAATTTTTACGGTTCGGAATCCAAGAAAACACTGGAAGATTTCTTAAAGATGCCCATCCCGGAAATTGATGGGCAAAGCCTGCAAACAGAATTAATCCGTATGAATTACGGTCCTCTGGTTCTGGCAGCATCAGACCAACTGGAAAATATCAAATATGGACAGGCTGTTGACCAGGCAGAATTGGTCGTACAAGAATTATCCAACCTGGCGCCCCTCCTGTTTCTGGATTTTGGGACCATGTGTTGGAGCAATTACGCTCGCATGCTTTCGCAGTGCGATGAATTGATCCTGATCACGGCCCCATTCCCATCAATTATCGAAAAAACGAGGAAATTAATCACCCAGGTTTCTGCCTATGAATTCGATAGTTTGAAACCATTGACACTCGCATCCATATCCCAGGCAAGGTCATCAATTTCACTGACCCTGAGCCAGATGGAAGAACAAATCCATCACTCGATAGCACATGTGATCCCTGCTTCACCAGAACAGGCCTACCAGGCAGAAAACGCCCATAAACCGATCAGTTTCCTGCGGCCGAATGATCTGGTTTCGCAGCAAATTGTGAACGCATCCCTAAAACTGGTGGAACGATACCAGGAATATAAGAATTCCCGGGAAAACGCACCGTCTGGGAAGGAATGAATCTGGTATGATAGCAATGGATGGGGAACTGCGCCGGGATACACCCACGGATCCTGGTGAGATGTTGATGATTTACCAGAAATTCATCGACATCTTTAAAGACCTCGCCTCGACATTTGACCTGGACACGATTTTGCGGAAGATCATTCATACTGCAAAAGATTTGACATCGGCTGAAGCAGCTTCCATACTGCTGTATGATGAACCCAACCAGGGTTTGCACTTTGCGGCTATGACCAACGCCAGCAAAGAAGCTCTGTTACATACAATGGTTGTTCCCAAAGAAAGCCTCGCCGGCTGGGTGGCAACCAACCGGGAGTCAGTGATTGTCGAAGATGTACATCAGGACAAACGCTGGTTCACAAACGTTTCTAAAAAGATCGATTTTCCCACTCGCAACATTATTGCAGTCCCGATGATTACCCAGAACACATTGATCGGGGTACTTGAGGTGTTAAACAAAAGCAGCGGGACATTTGACTTACAGGATCAGGGTTTTTTGGAATTGCTGGGATCCCAGGCCGCAGTTGCGATTAATAATACTCGCCTGTTCCAGCAATCTGACCTGATATCCGAATTGGTCCACGAACTTCGCACCCCACTGGGTTCCATGTCAACTGTTGCCTATCTCCTGCAGCGACCAGGCCTGTCAGATGACCAGCGCCTATCCCTCGCTCAAACCATTCAGCAAGAAACAGAACGGCTCAACCAGATGGCCAGTGATTATCTTGACTTTGCACGGTTGGAATCCGGCAGAATTTTCTTCCGGGCAACCACTTTCAATCTCGCTGATTTATTGGCAGAATGTATCGAAATTGTTCGATCGAAAATCGATCACGAGAACCAGACATTAATGATCGATATCGAACCCCAACTCTCATCCATCGAAGCAGACCGCGAAAAGATTAAGCAAGTCATATTAAATTTTCTCAGTAATGCGATCAAGTACAACAGCAGGCACGGGAGGATTGAGGTCAAAGCCCACAACTTGGGAAAAAACCAGGTGCAGGTATCATTCACCGATACTGGCATCGGGATGTCACCCGATGATCTTCAACACCTGTTTGAACGTTTCTTCCGCAGTTCCAACGCTGTTGCGGTCGCCGATGGCACCGGTCTGGGATTATCGATCTGCAAACAAATTATCGAAGCTCATGGCGGATCAATTCGGGTTAATAGCGAAGTCAACCTGGGTTCCACGTTCACAATGCTGCTCCCGACAACTTTGTCCTGAGCGAGGGCTGGTACCGTGTGTTTCCAGGGGTGAATCAATGGTCAAATTGCCGTGTCAGCAGATCCAGAGAAAGATGGATCATGGTTGCTTTTCCGGAAGGAGTGATCCGAGGTGAACGGCAAACCTGTAGTTGAGACAATAAATCCGCCGGAGATGGCATGTTCTCATCTGTCCCGTATCGGCTTCCAGCCCAGTAAACAATCCGTGCCAGCAGCCATTCCATTTTTTCTTCCACTGTCAGCAGCCGGGAAGCGCCTGGCAGTTCCTGCATAACCTGGGTCATCACTAACTGCACATCCTCTATCGTGAGGATATCTGGCGTCCGTCTCACGCGAATTGTTGTAGGACCAAAAGTCTCCATGTGGATATCCAGGCGTTTGAATACAGGCAGCCACTCATCAAACCCCTCGCTATTGGCAATATCAAATGTTGCAGCACGCTCCGCTGTCTGGTCACGCTTCTCATCATAATATTGCAGTAAGCGTTCGTAGAGAATACGTTCCCATGCCGCACAGCCGTCAATCAAATAAAGTCCATCGGGTGCTTCTGCGAGTATATAACGATCCCGCATTTTCCCGATGTACCGCAGCAAATCCATGCCATCCGCAATAAACGATACTTCGCCCGTTGCCGGGTCAACAGTCCTGGCCGGTTCTGTGCCAGTTAAAGGTTGATTGGTTTCGTCACGCATCAAACGCGCCAATGTCCAGGCTGGATCGATTGTGTTTGTGGTTCCTGCGATTGTTCCAGATGTCCTGCCACCATGAAGTGCAGACGTTTGATTTGCATCACCTACAGGTGAAAATGCCATGAAAGCTCGCCGGATGGCACGCTGCACAGTGGTAAATACCTGCCCGCTGTCTCTGAATCGGACTTCAGCCTTCGCAGGATGAACATTCACATCGACTGCCAGGGGGTCCATGTTGATGAAAAGGACTGCCAAAGGATACCGTTGGGGCGGAAGCAAATGCCCATAAGCTTGCATCAGCGCCGCTGTCAACCCGCCATCCAGCACCCAACGGCCGTTCACAAAAACGGTGATCTCCCGGCGGTTGGATCGGGTGATTTGTGCAGGGCTGATGTAGCCGCTGATCTGATAATCATTTTCCTGGAAGCTGACTTCGATCAGATCGTGTGAAACAGCCACTCCGTATAACTCTGCCAGAATCTCACGGCGGTCTCCTCTACCGCTGGTTTGTAAAACAGGTTTATTGTCCTGGAACAATTGCCAGCGGACAGAAGGATATGCCAACCCGTAACGAAAAACCAGGTCATTGATCCGGCTTTTCTCCGTTGTAGGCGATTTAAGAAAAGCCATCCGTGGAGGCACATTGAAGAATAAATTCGCCACCCGCGCCACAGTTCCCTGCGGTACGCCAACAGGCCTTAATGCAGTGACCTTTCCTCCATCCACCTGGATTTCTCCGCCGGTTTCTGCCTGTGCATTGCGAGAGATCAGCTGCAGCCTCGCCACTGAAGCGATCGAAGCCAGTGCTTCACCGCGAAACCCCAGCGAATGGATATGGTAAAGATCCTCAAGACTGGCAAGCTTGCTGGTGGCATGGCGAGTGACGGCCAATTCCAACTCCTCAAACCGGATTCCTTCTCCATCATCCGCCACCTCAATCAACCGCAGGCCGTGGCCTTCAACCCGGATGGTGATCTTGCCGGCTCCCGCATCAATGGCATTTTCCACCAATTCTTTAACAACCGATGCCGGCCGTTCAATAACTTCCCCCGCGGCAATCTGGGAAACCAGTTCGTTATTCAATACTTGAATTTCCATACCGCAATTATACTGAAATTACATTCTTTTGTTACAATGGGTTCAGGCGAACAGCCTCTACATTCCATCCTCCGCAAACAGCACCTATCATTTGGCCAGGAAGACAAAATATGCGAAAAGACATTCAAAACATCGCTCATCGTGGTGCCCGATCCGTGACACCGGAAAACACCTTATTTGCAGCAAAGAAAGCGTATGATCTGGGAGCCGACGCATGGGAATTGGACTGCGGTGTTCTGAAAGACGGTACGTTAATTGTTTTGCATGATGACAATTTCAAGCGCACCACCAATATCGATCAGGTATTCCCCGAACGAAAAACCGATCACCTTTCCACTTTTTTGTGGGAGGAGGTTCAGCAACTGGATGCAGGTTCCAGTTATATTGATACAGATCCATTTGGTCAGATACAGGAAGGGAATGTGAGTGCTGCTGACATCGCGAGCTTTCGCGGTGCGCCGATCCCATTGCTGGAAGAAGCCTTGTCATTTACCAAAGATCACCACTGGCAAGTCAATGTGGAGATCAAAAACATGAAGGGTACGCCCTGGGATGCCTCGATTGCGGAATCCGTTGTGAAAATGATCCGGTCGATGGGCATGGAAAATCAGGTACTCATTTCATCGTTCAACCACCGCTACCTGCGACAGTGCCATTCAGCCGCTCCCGGAATCAAGACAGCTGCCCTTGTGGGTATACAAAAACCGTGGGATTTGAAGAAAACCCTTTCACTGGGTTGCTATGCCTACCATCCGCCGGTTTACTCCATCACTGGTGGGCATATCCGTCGCGCCAGGAAACTCGGATTGGATGTCAACATCTGGACGGTTAACGAACAGAAAAGGATGGTTTCCCTGATTGAGGCGGGAGTGTCCGGAATTATTACCGACTTCCCCCAGCGATTGCGTGAAATATTGCAAGAAATTTGATACGATTCAACCTACATACAACAGAAAGAGAGCGTCACATGGAACAGTTAAGCAAAATGATTGCCAAAAAGGTCGGAATCAGTGAAGAACAGGCTGAACAGGCCATTCGCATGGTGCTGAACTTCCTGGCAGATAAACTTCCCCCCGCCATCGGAGATCACCTTGAAGACTTTCTAGACCAGGATACCGATGGTAAAGATGATTCCGGTTTCGGGTTGGATGATGCCGCGAGTTTATTGGGTGGATTTCTGAATAAGAAAAAATAAGTATCCCAGCCATTGACGGCAAAGGTAGAAACCTATACGATTAATTTAACCCGGGTCAGCCGGGTGACCGCGGCGTAAGCCGAGGAACGTCCGTACTCCACAGGGCAGGTCGCCGGGTAACACCCGGAGGGAGCATATCCCTGGACAGGGCCACAGAAACAAACCGCCGGATTTCGGTCCGGTAAGGGTGAAACGGTGTGTGTAAGAGACCACCGGAGTTCTGGTAACAGGGCTGCCAGGTAACCCCCGATCGGAGCAAGGTCAAGCAGGTGCAAGAAGCTGCCCGTTTCATTTGAGCACCGGGTAGACTGCTGGAGCGGTATGGTAACATCCCGCCAAGAGAGATGGTCACACAGGCACTTCGGTGCTGGACAGAATGCGGCGTACAGGCTGACCCGGGTTCTTACTGTTTTTTCGCTGGAAGCAGAATTGTTACCTGGGTGCCAACGCGCTCTTTGCTTTGAATACTGATGCTACCACCATGGGCTTCAACCAGACTTTTTGCAATCGAAAGGCCTAATCCTGAACCTCGATAATCCTGTTGCATTGTCGAATCACCCTGGTAAAAACGCTCAAACACGTGAGGTAAATGATCAGAACTGATACCTTCTCCAGTATCTTCAACAACCAGTGTTATCCCTTTAGGATCAGTGTCTGCTGAAATGTGGATCTTCCCACCAACAGGTGTATGATGGATCGCATTAATTAACAAAATCAATAGTACCTGTCGTAACCGTGTTTGATCAGCAAAAACCAATATTGGTTGAATGGTTTGGTCAATAACAATCCCTTTGCTTTCCATGAGGCTCTGACTTGAGTGAATGATTCCATTAACTAACTCATCAATAGAAACATCCTCTTTCTCAAGAATCAATTTCCCTGCATCCAATCGAGACAATAATAATAGGTCTTCAACAAGGGAGGCCATATGATCAATCTCATCCACCAATCCGTGGAGTAACGCCTTTTGCTTTTCAATTTCCGTGTGCCGCATCGCCACCTCAGCTGTTGCCCTGATAATAGTCAATGGCGCTCTTAATTCATGGCTTGCGTTCGCAATAAATGCTTGCTGCTGATCAAATGCCCGTTGGGCAGGCTTTAACGAACGTCCTGCAAGATACCATGCGCCAAAACCAAGCACGAAGGTGCTGAAACCTGCCAAACCAAGTATGCCCACCATCAAGGTTCGCAAGACGCTTCTTGAATATTCCATGAACCTCCCAACCTGAAGCACCTGTGGTGCCGTATTTGGGGGCAGCGAATAGGTAAAAAGACGAAGAGCACGTCCATCATCCAGGTTGACTGTCCGCCAATCACAGCCATTCACCGAAGCACTGAGAACGGCATCAACAACCGGTGCTACTCTTGGGGAAACCGGATTGGGATCGAATAACATGGCACCATCTTTATCAAGGGGAAACACAAAAATTGTTGCAAGGTCAGCATTATACGCTTCATCTTCATACCATTCATCTTCATCATTGTCTTCATATTCTGCATTTTCACCAATATTTGTTTGTATCAGAGGGGTCGGTAAGTGGTTCCGCTCACACCATCTGGCAGTTGTTGAGGCCATATCAGATGGCATATGCACACCATAACGACTTAACTCCTGGGCCATTCGATACTGGAGTGCCATATCAGTGGTTTGCTGGAAATAGCGCGAGAGCATCCAATAAGCCCCTCCGCCAACCAGAGCAATCAAACATAAGGCGATGATAAAGTAAAAAAACGTAAGCTTCCACCGCAGTGTCTTAAGCATACTTCGGCTCCAGTCGGTATCCTGTTCCCCTGATTGTCTCCAGTGGATCGCGTAAACCGGGTTGGTCCAACTTTTGCCGGAGATACGATACATACACATCTACCATTGTCGACCTGACATGCCGATCATAAGACCATACATAATCCAAAATTTGGTCACGCGTTAAGACCTGCCCCGGATGCCGCATAAAATATTCCAGCAAATCCCCTTCGGTTTTGGTTAATGTGAGTACTTGGTTGCCACGTCGAAACCGCTGGGCAGAAAGATCCATCACCAATGAACCTACTCGCAGTTCCATCGGATCTGTATTGAATAAATCCCTCCGCCCCAAAGCTTGGATCCTTGCGATCAATTCTTCAAAAGCAAATGGCTTCACCAGATAATCATCCGCACCGCTCTGCAAACCTGCGACCCGGTCTTCGATCATACTCCTTGCGGTTAGCATCAGGACTCTAGCAGGCAGTTTGGCGGCTCGAATACCACGGCATATACTGACGCCATCACGTCCTGGGAGCATCCAATCAACCACTATCACATCATGCCCCCCTCGCATCGCAATTTCCAGCCCTATGTTTCCATCATGTGCAATATCAACATTGAAATGCTCGTCGGTTAGAACTTCTGCTACCAATTTTGCCAGGCGTTTGTCATCTTCAATTATGAGTATCCGCATCGTTCCTCCTGCCCAGGATCATGACAGAGATATAAATAATTCATAAATTTATTATACAAACATTGGAAATTGATTGGAAATATTCCATGCTTTTTTCACGGTTTTCCAATATTCGCTGCTTATAACTATATAACAAAACGAATTTCCGTCTTTGCTATGCTTTTCTTAGAGGATTAACATGCGAAACAAGATACCTACAGCGGTTGGGGTTTTTTTCCTGGTATTTGTGATGGTGGTGATTGGTACAGTATCTGCCAATGCATTCCCATCCAAAATGGATGACACTCTTTCTGTTCAAGAGGTAATTAATTACCAGGCAACAATGGCTGCATATGAGGCCCAGCAGCAGGCGTATGAGGAGTTGATTCAACAGGCAAATGAACAACTGATGGCAGCCAATGCGACATTTGCCGCTATTGCAGGCACCAATGAAGTACAACCAACAGAGTCTGTTGGATTGACCGCCGAGGAAGCCATCACGATAGCGCAGACTGTTGCTGTGCTACCTGAATCCCAGATCGGCATTCCTGAGTTGGTTAATTTTGAAGGTACAGTTGCTTATGAAGTGAAATATGAAGTAGGTGCCATCTACGTAAGCTTCACAACCGGCGAAGTCCTGCTCAATGGAACAATCACTTTCACGGATGAAATCACCCTCGAGCAGGCAACTGAAATCGCCAAAAATTACCTGGGGTTATCTTCAATCTATCTTGCCGATGTGGTGAGTATTAATGGAAAGCCTGTCTATCGGATCATTTTCAACGCTGGACATTTCGTATATGTGGATCAGACGGGGCAGATTGTATATGTTCAAATGTATGTCAAAGATGACACAAAACCCACTCCACAAGCCACAACTGATGATGATGACAATCCCTCAACCACAAGAACTCCGTATGATGATGACGATGACGATGACGATCATGAAGATGATGATTAAAAGGTTGATGTTATGGCAAATCACATGAAGCAAAACAATCAATTTGGGATTAAGTTCCTCCTAACAACATTCTCTATAACCCTGGTACTGGGTTTCTGGAATCTCTTTGCGAAAAAGGCACAAACAGATAGCAGCGGAAATCAGGAAACCCTGATCGGTGAACCATGGGGTGACACAGGAACAAATGACTTCATTCTGCCTACGTTAGTTCCCTTGGTTTGGGAGCCACTGGCAGACGACACCCAAGTCAATTCGGCTGGAGAAGAAATAATACCGGGCGATATCCGTGAAGTATCAGCCCCAACCCCTCTTCCCCCGACACAACATCAAGCACCCATTATTGAGAGCGTTACGGTTGGACAGCCACAACAACCAGATATACCACAACAACCTCGTCCGCAGCCAACATCTGTCACAACCACAGGTTCATCAAAATGATACAGCAAATTCAATTTCGCGCCATGGGTTGCCATGTAACCGCAATTGTTGACGATCCATCTTCTCGAACAAAACAAGCACTCATGCAGGTTCCCGGATGGTTTGAGGATTGGGAACAATCGTTAAGTCGATTTCGCAAGGATAGTGAACTCAGCCAACTGAACCGGTCCGAAGGGAAACCATTCCTGGCAAGTGAAACATTGTGGGAAGTAACCCGCCTTGCTCTCCTTGCTGTCAGAATTTCTGATGGATTGGTGAATCCTGCCATATTGCCTGCATTAATGCGTGCGGGTTATACAGATGATTTTGACCGAATGCGCCATTCTCCAAAGGCTGTAGCCGGCGATTTTTCACAGAATTCGATCTATAATATTCCCAATGTATCCAACATATATATGGATGCGACAGACCGTGTCATCTCTATACCCCAGGGTATGCAATTGGATTATGGCGGCATTGCAAAAGGATGGGCTGCTCAGCGTGCCGCAGAGCGTCTGCGTGCTTTTGGACCATCACTTGTCAATGTAGGTGGCGATCTTTTCATCACGGCCCAACCACGGCACGAACAGGCGTGGAAAATCGGAATCAGAGATCCTCTGAGTGATAATCGTGAGATTGAGAGAATTAATGTCAGACTTGGCGGTGTTGCTACTTCTGGTAAAGACTACCGTAAATGGGCAGTGGATGGCCAAATGGTTCATCACATTATAGATCCACGTACTGGCCAACCAGCAGACACTGATGTACTTTCCGTCACAGTCATTGCGCCTACCACACTGCTTGCAGAAATTTCTACGAAAGTAATTTTAATCTTGGGCAGCGAAAAAGGATTGGAATGGATTAAGGAGAAACCCGACCATGCTGCATTGATTATCACTGATGACCAGACAATCAAAATGACCCGGAATTTTCACCCCTACATAACATGCCAGACACAGGAATTCCCAAAACTTATATGGGAATCCCCATCACCACAGCAACCTGCAACGAAAAAGACCATGCATTCGGCATATCTACAGGAAACATAATCGATGAATCATCAACAGGAAACCCAAAAAAGTAATGTCATCAAACAAACCCAATTTCCAGTGCTGCTGATATGGATCATGGCTGGAGCAACAGGTGCAATGGCTGCTTATTATGCGATTCTTAACTGGGTGCCAACGTTAAACGCATCTCTCATGAGCCAGGAACAGCACATTTTTTGGTATCTTTCCAGGGCAACGGCGATTGTTGCTTACCTATTGCTCTGGTTAAATATGACATTGGGCGTTGGCATCACCAGCAAGCTAGCTAGTGCAATCCCTGGGGGACTTGTGTCTTCGGATGTGCACCAATATTTGAGCATTCTGGGCCTTTGCTTTTCTGTTGTGCATGCTCTGATTCTCATGGGCGACCGGTTTTTGAATTATACGTTGATACAAATTTTTCTCCCATTTGGGTCTACCAATTATCTTCCTGTATGGGTTGGCATGGGGCAGATCGGCTTCTACCTTTGGGTCATTGTTTTCATCAGCCACTTCCTTAAAAAACGTATCGGTAAGCGCACATGGCGCCTCGTGCACTATTTTAGTTACATCGTATTCCTCAGCATATTAATCCACGGTATCATGGCTGGTTCAGACAGTGAAACCTTGTGGATGAATTCCCTTTACTGGTCTACTGGAAGTATTTTTGCTACCGCCCTGTTCTACCGTATCATCACCCAGCGGCAACAGATGGTGAGAATCCATGACAAAAAGGTCGACTACCAACTACCACAATCGAAAGAATCCTATGAAATGAAACAACACAGATGAGTGATTCATCTGTGTTGTTGGGATGTTTTGCTTTGTGAGAATTACCCTCTCTTGGAGAGGACCTTCTCTTCATAATCGCTGATCGGTTTCATCATATCGAATCCAACCGGGACACCGTGTGTCAGGCAGAATTGGTTCCAGACCGCCCCAAAGGGCATTTCATTCCAGGTTTCCATGAAGCCCAGCCGTTTGGTATAATCGCCGGCATTTTCAAACGAGCGCATTACTTCCAGCGGTTCCAGCATCGCCATCAGCAGGGCTTTTTGCGTGTTGCGCATACCGATCGACCAGGCAGCGATGCGATTGATACTGGCATCGAAGTAATCGAGGCCGATGTGGACCCGATCCAGGAAATTCCCGGCTACCAGTTCGTGGGCAATCGCCTTTAATTCATCATTCAATGTCACCACGTGGTCGCTGTCCCAGCGTACACCGCGGCTGACATGCAGCAGGATTTCATCAACATACAGGAACATCGAGGACAATTTATCAGAGATCACTTCAGTAGGATGGAAGTGACCGCTATCGAGCGTCAGCAGTTTGCCGCGGCTGACGGCATACCCCATGTAGAACTCATGGGAACCCACCACATAGCTTTCAGAACCCAGCCCGAACAGTTTGCATTCCACAGCATCCAGGTTATAGGCCGGATCAATTTCCTTTTCAAAAATCGCATCCAGACTTTTCACCAGCCGTTCGCGCGGTGCCAACCGGTCGACAGGGACATCTTTCATCCCATCAGGAATCCAGACATTGGTCACTGTCGGGGTGCCCAGTGTTTTACCAAACGCAGCGCCGATCTCACGGCAGGCAATGGCATGCTCGATCCAATATTGGCGGATACCCGCATCTACATCGGAAAGAGTGAAGCCGCTTGCAGCGAGTGGGTGGCTGAAGAAGGTTGGATTGAAATCGACGCCATGCCCTTTGTCCTTGGCCCAATCCGCCCAGCGGGAAAAATGTTCGGGGCGTAGTTCGTTGCGCGGAACCACCACGCCATCGGTTTCGGCATAGCTGGCATGCAGGTTAATCCGGTGTGTGCCGGGAATCAGGCTGTAGGCCAGATCAAGATCAGCTCTCAGTTCATCTCCATTGCGTGCCTGTCCCGGATAGTTGCCAGTGGTTGCAATCCCACCGCTGAGGGCTTCGCCGGTGGATTCCAGGCCAGCCACGTCATCACCTTGCCAGCAATGCATACTAAGCTGGATCTTGTCCAACCAGGCCAATGCTGCCTCTGTATCCACACCATATGCTGCGTACTGTTCTTTTGCGACAGCATACGCTTTTTCCAAAGTGTCCATATTTGCTCCTGTTCAGTATCAATCTTTTCACCAGTATACAAATGAACATGTTCAGTGTCAATTTCTATCGGTTTATTCTATTTTATTTGTTTTCATTTCTTTCAACTACTGCATCCAATTGTTGATCTCTTTTGAGAAATGATAAAGAAAGGTTGCTCTGGTGTATTCCGATTGATGGGTTCTGATTCCTGCATACCACTTCCAGTAATTGCCGGATTCAGAACAGTATCAATGCAGCAACGTCATACATCGGAAAGAAAGGTTGACACCCAAAACGTGAAGGTACCGTTACTCACATCATATTCCATCTTGCCGGTACGGAAATTTCGTGTATAATGTTAATCGCTGGGTTAAATCCGGCAGTAACCTGACACAGGTTGCTTTTTTTCTTTTTTTGTAGGAGATTTTTTTAATGAGCAACACGCAGCACGGAACCGTAAAGTGGTTCAACAGCCAAAAAGGCTATGGTTTTATTTCCGGCGAAGACGGCACAGATTACTTTGTGCACTATTCCGGCATCAATGGTCGCAGCTTCCGCGAACTGGTCGAAGGCCAGCGCGTCGAGTTCGCTGTTGAGCAGGGTGACAAAGGCAAGAAAGCGGTCAATGTGACCGTTCTTGAGTAAACGAGAATAAAACAACCCAATTGGAAATGGTCAACAGAAACGTTGGCCATTTCTTTTTAAATGTATGTCCATAAGGCTAGGGAACCGCTGTGGTTGCCAGCCAACGATTCATCCAGACCAACGCATTCTCCGGAATTTTGCTCTCATCGTAGACCAGCCAGGTGAAGGCTTCAGCGAAGTAATCCGCGCTCGAGTTATCACCGTATTTCGGTGACATGCCGTGGTTGTGAACTGCCCACAGGTTGCCCATGGGGAGTGTGGCCGCCAGGGATTTTCCGTTGCCCCAGCGCAGCCCGGACGGTTTTCCACCCATCGCTACAATCAATTCATCCGATGGCCCTCCGCCGATCCAGACCCCGTAACGGCGGATTTCGTTGTCAAGCACATGCACCAGTTCGTGCACAAACCAGCGTTCCGGCTTGTAAGTTTGGAAAAGGCGCGGATACAGCCACACATGAAAATTGACAAACACCAGCGAGATGTCCGCCCCATTGTTCGCCAATGATACTACTTTTTGCGGTAAACCCCCACGGTGGATCACTGCCCGACCAAGATAGTGGCGAATCCAGTTATCACCATTCACGCCGGGCAATTTCCGCTCGATCATGGCCCCGATGGATTGGCCGGCCTCCAGCATCACCTGCATCTCGCGCTCTCCAAAGGTCGATGCCATCCGCCAGCCAAAGCGGTGTGATATTTGGTCTTCCAGACTGCTCATATTGCTATTGTACCGGTAGCCTCCGTTCGAGGCAAGCCTTTCTTGTGGCTGGATTGGTTTTCTGGTAACATATCCCCTGGTTCGGAGCGTATCGACATGGAACAATCAGTTTTAATCATAGGAATTGGAAATTTTGACCGCGGCGACGATGGCGTTGCCTGGCATATCCTGTGTGGCGTTGCCGCGGGGTTGGGACGAACCTGCCCATCGAGCCCATACAGCGAATCCTTTGCACAAGAAGGCGCATACCCGCATTTCCTGTTTGAGCTCCAGCTCCTGCCCGAAATGGTTGATATCCTCGCCCAATATGATGCGGTCTGCTTTGTCGACGCCCACACCGGTGCCATCCCGGAGGAACTTCAATTCATCCCACTCCAGTCCCTCTACGAACACTCCCCTCTGACGCACCACATGAATCCGCAAAGCTTGCTTTCCCTGGCGCAAACCGTGAATGGCCATGTCCCAGACGCCATGCTGATGTCCGTTCGCGGATATGCCTTTGGTTTCGAACAATCATTATCGCCTCGTACTGCCGTGTTGGCACAGGAAGCTGTGGCAGGCATCCTCGCATGGCTCGATGAAAACCCCTGAATGTGACTTTTTTCACGAAAAGACATGCCAATTTACAAGCAATAATTTATTAATATTCAACGCCTGGCGCAGGCCGCGTGATATAATCACCGCATGCATGAACTGGCAGTAACTGAAAGCATCCTCAATATCACCACCCGCTTCGCACGACAGGAAAACGCCACACGGGTGACAGATGTCTACCTGGTGATTGGAGACCTATCCAGCATCATCGATGATTCGGTGCAATTTTATTGGGATTTCATCACCAAAGACACCGTGTGTGAAAAATCGCTCCTGCATTTCCGCCGCATCCCTGCCCGCGCAAAGTGCAACAACTGCGGACATGAATTTCAATTGAAGGAACTGATGCCCTGCCCGCAATGTGATTCCGCCCGTTTCAAGATCATCGAAGGCGAAGAATTCTACGTGGACAGCATCAAAATCACAAAGGAAGAGACCACCCATGTGCAATAGCCACGACCATTCCCACGACCATACTCACGACCATGTTTCGATAGTCGAAAACATCATGAGCCAGAATGACCAGCTGGCTGCCCACAACCGCAAACTACTTGACAAGGCCGGTGTGTTCGGCATCAATATCATGGCTTCCCCCGGCGCAGGGAAAACTTCGGTCATTCTCAAGACCATCGAAGCACTTTCTGATCGCTACAAAATTGCCGTGATCGAGGGCGATACTGCCCCGGTGACGATTGATGCTGACAAGATCATCGCAAAGGGTGTACCTGCCGTCCAGATCAATACAGGCGGCAACTGCCACCTCGATGCGCACATGACCCTGCACGGCATGGATGAACTGGAACTGGATGAACTGGACCTCCTGATCATCGAAAATGTCGGCAACCTGGTGTGCCCGGCGGGGGTTGCCCTGGGCACCCACGCCAATGTGGTGATCGCATCTGTGCCGGAAGGCGATGACAAGCCCTACAAATACCCCAACATTTACCGCGGGATTGACGTGATCCTGCTCAACAAAACCGACCTGATGCCCTATATTGATTTCAAGATGGATTACTTCCTGCAGGGGTTGGAAATGCTCAACCCCGGTTTGGAAAGCTTCGCGCTTTCCGCAAAATCGGGTGAAGGCATTGCCGCCTGGACAGCCTGGCTGGAAGAGAGAATCCACGAACATCAGCACCGGCACCACCGGGAGCATACACATACCCACTGACCGCCCCGATAGAAAGAACCACCCGCAGGATGGAAACAACCCCACTGGATGGACTCAGGATCAACATACGGGGGATCGTTCAGGGGGTCGGATTCCGCCCCTTTGTCTATTCACTTGCCCGGGAACACCACCTCAATGGCTGGGTACTCAACAGCTCCAGCGGTGTGCAGATTGAGGTAGATGGCACACCTGCCCAGTTGGCGGCCTTTTCTGCCGACCTGCGCGCTAAAATGCCCCCGCTGGCAAAGATCGATGAGATTCAACAGGAAAGCATACCTCCTCAATCCTTCACCGGCTTTGAAATCCGCCACAGCCTGCCGCAGGCCGGGGAATTTATCCCGGTGTCACCGGATACGTCGATCTGCGAAGACTGCCGACGAGAATTGTTCGATCCTGCCGACCGTCGTTACCGTTACCCGTTCATCAACTGCACCAATTGTGGGCCACGTTTCACCATCATCCGTGATATTCCCTATGACAGGCCATATACCGCCATGGCGGATTTTCCGCTGTGTGCTGACTGCCGCATGGAGTATGAAAACCCGCTTGATAGGCGATTTCATGCCCAACCGGTGGCATGCGATGTGTGCGGACCGCAAGTCTGGTACCAAGAGGACGGCGCGGTCTTTGCTCGCAAGGACGATGCCATCCAGAACGCACGAAAAGCACTCCAAAACGGTAAAATTCTCGCAGTAAAGGGGTTGGGCGGATACCACCTGGCGTGTGATGCCGCAAACCCGTTTGCCGTGGCAGAACTGCGCCGCCGCAAACGCCGTTCGGACAAGCCTTTTGCCCTGATGGCGTTCGACCTCGAAACGGTTGAAACCCATTGCTGTGTACCACCGCAGGAAGCGGAAATCCTCATATCACGCCAGAAACCGATTGTCCTGTTGCAGCGCAAACCGGGCTGCAGCCTGCCGGCGGAGCTGGCTCCCGGGCAGCTTACCCTCGGCTTTATGCTGCCGTACACCCCGCTGCATCTGCTGTTGATGGAACCAGCAACCGGCTTCCCGCCCGTGCTGGTGATGACCAGCGGCAACCTCAGTGAAGAACCGATCGCCTACGAAGACGATGACGCCATCCAGCGCCTCTCACCACTGGCGGACGGCTTTTTACTGCATGACCGCCCGATCCACATCAGCACCGATGACAGCGTGGTACAGGTCCTGCGGAATGATCTCTATCCAATCCGCCGCTCGCGCGGTTACGCCCCCGATCCGCTGGTTTTCAACCGCGAGTTTCCCCAAATATTGGCTGCCGGGGCGGAGCTGAAGAACACCTTCTGCCTCAGCCGTGAGCGGTATGCTTTCCTCAGCCATCACATCGGCGACCTGGAAAACTATGAAACCGAACGCTCCTTCACCGAAGGCATCCGCCATTTCGAGAAACTGTTCCGCATCCAGCCCCAGGCGATCGCCTGTGACCTCCATCCCGCCTACCTGGCTTCTGCCTATGCCCACAGGCGTGCCGAGCAGGAAAGCCTGCCGCTCGTGGAAATCCATCACCATCATGCCCACCTGGCAGCCTGCCTGGCGGAACATGAACGCTGGGACACCCGGCAGGAGGTGATCGGCTGCATTTTCGACGGCACTGGTTATGGCACCGACGGCGCGGTGTGGGGAGGTGAATTCCTGGTGGGCAACATTCACCATTATGAGCGCGCCTCACATTTGCCGTATGTCCCCCAACCCGGCGGCGACCGTGCCACCCGCAAACCCGCCGTGATGGCGCTGGCGCATCTCTGGCAGGCGCAGATGGCCTGGAACAAATCCCTCCCCTCCTGCATCGCGCTGACCGAGCAGGAAAAAAGCGTGCTGGACAACCAGCTGACCCGTCAGGTCAACACCCCGCTGACATCCAGTATGGGCCGGTTGTTTGATGCCGTATCCTCCCTGATCGGCATCCGCCACGTGGTGAACTACGAAGGCCAGGCAGCGATCGAGATGGAAGCAGTGGCGTCCCGAACCGAACGGGGTTGGTACCCGATCCATGTGGATCCCACTTCTCACCAAATCGATCTGGACCCGTTCTGGACGTCGTTTCTCGATGAGATTCTGCAGGGCATCCCGCAGGCGGTCCTCGCGGCACGCTTCCACAACAGCATCGTCCAGTTGACCCAAACCATCTGCTGCCAGTTGCGGCAGGAACGCCAGCTCAACACGGTTGTTCTCAGCGGCGGGGTCTGGCAAAATCGTTATCTGTTCAACCGCACCGTTTCAGCCCTGGAAACCCACGGTTTTGAGGTACTGACCCATCGGCAGGTTCCCACCAATGATGGCGGAATCGCCCTGGGACAACTAGCTGGGGCGGCTTCTGTATTAGAATTGAAACCAACCCGTTCTTGAAAGGACAACCCTATGTGCCTGGCAATTCCCGGAAAAATCATTGAGACCAGCGAAAGCGGCGGTCTCCGTATGTGCAAGGTCGATATCAGCGGGGTCACGCAGGAAGTCTGCATTGAAACCCTGCCCGAAGCCAAAATCGGCGATTACATCATCATCCATGCCGGCTTCGGCCTGAACATCCTCAGCGAAGAGGAAGCCCGTCTGACACTGGAAGCTTTTGCCGAATTGGAAAAGTTTGACGCGATGCTGCGCATGCCAACCCAACCGGCGGAGTAGTTCCGATGGAACTTCTGCGACATTTCCGTTCTCCCGATTACGCCCGGGCGGTGCTGGATGAACTCCACCGCATTACCACCCGGCATTGGGTCATCATGGAAATCTGCGGCGGGCAGACCCATGCCATTATGCAGTACGGCATCGACCAACTCCTGCCAGAGAAAATTGAATTGGTGCACGGCCCTGGCTGCCCGGTGTGCGTCACCCCCCTTGAACTGATCGACAAAGCCCTGGCGATTGCCGCCATGCCAAATGTGATCTTCACCTCCTTTGGTGACATGCTGCGTGTGCCCGGCAGCCACCAGGACCTGTTCTCGATCCGCGCCGCGGGCGGACAGGTGAAAACGGTTTACTCTCCGCTCGATGCGGTCAAGATCGCCCGTGAAAACCCGGACAAGGAAGTCGTCTTTTTCGCCATCGGCTTTGAAACCACCGCCCCAGCCAACGTGATGGCGGTCATCCAGGCGCAAAACCTGGGCCTGACCAATTTCTCCATCCTCGTCTCGCAGGCGCTGGTGCCCCCCGCGATGCATGCCATCCTCGGTTCACCCGAAAACCGCGTGCAGGGGTTTCTGGCGGCCGGGCATGTGTGCTCCATCATGGGCACACAGGAATACCCGCCAGTAGCGGAACAATACCGCATCCCCATCGTCGTCACCGGTTTTGAACCGTTGGACCTGCTGAATGGCATTCTGATGACGGTGCGCCAACTGGAAGCCGGTACCTGCGAGGTGCACAACGCCTACCCGCGTGTGGTCACCCAGGAGGGCAATCTGCCTGCCCAGGCGATGATCCGCAAGGTCTACCAGGTGTGCGACCGACAATGGCGCGGCATCGGGATGATCCCGCAGAGCGGCTGGTGTCTGCGTCCCGAATATGGCGCGTTTGACGCTGAGAAAAAATTCGATGTCGGCCATATTCAAACCCAGGAATCGGAAATTTGCATTTCCGGTGAGGTCTTGCAGGGACGCAAAAAGCCGCACCAGTGTCCGGCGTTTGGGACCTTGTGCACCCCCCGCACCCCGTTAGGCGCTACCATGGTTTCCTCCGAAGGGGCCTGTGCCGCGTACTACAACTTTTCCCGCAGTGGGATCGCCGAATAGGCAGGGAGCAACCCATGGAAACCATACACATGCAGGGGCCGGTCTGCCCGATACCCCTCAAACATAATGAAACCATTGTCATGGGGCATGGCGCCGGCGGGAAAATGAGCCAGGAGTTGATCCGGGACCTGTTCCAGCAGGTGTTCGATTACGAAGCCCTCAAAGTCGGGAATGATTTCGGGTTGGTACCCCTTCCCGCCGATCTGCCCCGGCCTGGCCGGTTGGCAGTCTCCACCGACATGCACATGGTCACCCCGCTCTTTTTCCCCGGTGGGGATATCGGCCGGCTGGCGATCTGTGGCACGGTCAATGACATTGCCATGTCCGGCGGAATTCCGCTGGCCCTCACCGCCGGTTTCATTCTGGAAGAAGGACTGCCCATGCAAACCCTGGCGCAGGTTGCGGCTTCCATGCGCGCGGCAGCCGATGAAGCCGGGGTGCAGATTGCCGCCGGTGATACCAAGGTGGCGGAAAAAGGCAGCGCCGACCAGTTGTTCATCAATACCGCCGGTGTCGCCTGGGTGCCGGATGACATCCGCATCGGCGGGCAGTATGCCCGGCCCGGTGACAAGGTGCTGGTTTCTGGTACATTGGGTGACCACGGCATCGCCGTCCTGGCGGCACGCGGCGAACTCGGTTTTGATGCCGATGTGGAATCCGATGTCGCCCCGCTCAACCACCTGATCGCTGCCGTCCTGGCAGCCGCCCCCCACACCCACGTCCTGCGCGACCCCACCCGCGGTGGGCTGGGCACCTCGCTCAACGAGATCACTCACCAGGCAAAGGTGTCGATCTGGCTCGATGAAAACCGCCTGCCGGTGAAACCCGTGGTGCAGGCTGCCTGCGAAATGCTCGGGTTCGACCCGCTGTATATCGCCAACGAAGGCAAGCTGATCGTGATCTGCCCGGCGGAGGAAGCCGATGCTGCCCTGGAGGCGATGCGCAGCCACCCCTATGGGCAGGGGGCAGCCCTGCTGGGGGAAGTGCGTGCTGCCGACCCCGGCAAAGTCCTCCTGCGCACCCTCATCGGCGGTACCCGGTTGGTTGATTCACTTTCCGGAGAGATTCTCCCACGGATTTGTTAAGTTCACACACCGCTTGAACGGGAAAGACGATGTTTGTGATCAAGACTATCTGACTATCCGCCCCAGGCCAGGGATATGCGTTTGCGTTCCTTTTCCACCTGCAGAATTTCCACCTGGATCACATCGCCCACTTTTAAACTCACCCCGCGTGGGATTTGCGATCGGTGCAGCAGGCCATCGGTTTTCACCCCAAGATCGACAAATGCCCCAAAATCCACCACGTTGCGCACGGTGCCTTTTAATACCAGTCCATCGGTGAGGTCATCCATCGAAAGCACATCACTGCGCAGGATCGGTGCGGGCAGGTCCTCACGCGGATCGCGTCCGGGCTTCACCAACTGCTCCAGAATATCCGCCAGGGTGGGTTCACCGCATTCAAAATGCTGTGCCAGGTCCGCCAGCTTTTTGCCGCGGGTAAATGCGTCCAACGCCGCTTTGCGTTGTTCCGCGCTGGCGCGTAAATCCACCCCGCTTTCGCGGATCACTTTACGCGCCACGGCGTAGCTCTCCGGGTGGATTGCGCTGCCATCCAGCGGCTCTTCCCCGCCGCGGATGCGCAGGAACCCGGCGCACTGCTCGAAGGCTTTTGCCCCTAGCCCCTTCACCGCCATCAGCTCCTTGCGGCTGCGGAAGGGACCCTGTTCCTCGCGGTGGGCGTACACCCGTTCCGCCAGGGTCGGCCCGATCCCTGCCACGTAGGTCAGCAACGCCGGGGAAGCGGTATTGACATTCACCCCCACCTGGTTCACCACACTTTCCACCACTGCGCCCAGGCTGGCACCCAGCGCCTGCTGGTTGACATCGTGCTGGTACATGCCCACCCCGATCGCCTTGGGGTCGATCTTGACCAGTTCTGCCAGCGGGTCCTGCACGCGCCGCCCAATGGATACCGCTCCGCGCATACTCACATCCATCCCGGGCAGTTCTTCTTTTGCCAGTTTGCTGGCGGAATAGACGCTTGCCCCGGCTTCACTTACGATCAGGTATTTGACATGCTTGAACAATCCGCACACTTCGGCCACCAGGGCTTCGGTTTCACGGGAAGCGGTGCCGTTCCCGATCGCGATCAGGGTCACATTGTACTGCTTCACCATCAGCGCCAGTGCTTTGAGTGATTCATTGCGTTTGTTCTGCGGCGGATGCGGATAGATTGTTTCGGTATACAGCACACTACCGGTGGGATCGATCACCGTCACCTTGCTGCCGGTGCGGAACCCCGGGTCAATCGCAAGGATCACCTGCCCCGCAATCGGCGGCTGGTTCAGGAGTGCCCGTAGATTCTCAGCGAAGACATGAATCGCATGTTCTTCTGCTGTCGCAGTCAATGTACCGCGTACATCCCGTTCGATCGCCGGCAGCAGCAGGCGATCGGCTGCGTCTGAGACCGCCAGTGTGAACTGTTCAAACAGGGGCGAACGCCGGTCACCCATAAAGTAGGTTTCAACCGCCTCCTGCCAGTCCCGTTCCGGTACCGTCACCTTCACCTTGAGCACTTTTTCGCTCTCCCCCCGGTTCAGCGCCAGCACCTGGTGTGGGCGGATGCGGTCCACCCGCCAGGCATCATCATAGTACATCTCGAACACCTTGCGTTCATCTTCGGCGTCGCTTTTCTTTTCACTGATGATCTCGCCGAATTCCATCGCCTTTTCGCGCAGCAGTTCCCGCACCCCGGCATGGTCACTGATCGTTTCGGCAACAATGTCGCGCGCGCCTGCCAGCGCACTTTCGACATCCGGAACATCATCGTTGAGGAATGGCTTCACCATGATCTCGATCGCCACTTTGGCGGTCGGCTGCGCGAGGATGATATCCGCCAGCCCTTGCAACCCCTTTTCTCTGGCGATGCTGGCGCGCGTGCGCCGCTTGGGGCGGTAGGGGCGGTACAGGTCTTCCAATTGGGTCATCGTTTTCGCAGCATGGATCTGCGCTTCCAGCGCAGGGGTCAATTTCTCCTGTTCACGGATCGAGTTGAGCACCACCTCACGTCGCTCATCCAGTGTGCGCAGGCGTTCGATGCTCTCCGCCACACTGCGGATAAATTCTTCATCCATCGTACCGGTGCGTTCCTTGCGGTAACGGGCGATGAATGGAATCGTGTTGCCTTCATCCAGCAGTTCCACCACCGCCTGTACGTGGCGCGGCTGTAATTGATAGGTTTTGGCGATTTGTTCAATATGCGTCATGGTGTTCTATGCCCTTTTCAACGAATCCAATGTATTTGCGAGCAGGGCATTATTGTACCCGAATTTTCACCGATGGAAACACCGCAGCAAGCCCATCCGCACCTTTCTACACCCAAACCACTGATATCAATGCACGATCAAGCGCGAAAGAGGCTGCCCGGTGTTATTTCGGGGCAAACTTTGTGATTTGGTGTTATTAATATACCTGCCTGGCATGATCAGCCGGAACCCTGGACATCCCGGGGTCAAATACCCGTACGAAACCAGACCTGGAGGCACGCTTGAATCCAACCACGATTGCTTATTTCATTTCACCCCACGGCTTCGGGCATGCCGCCCGTGCCGCCGCGGTAATGCAAGCCAGCCAGTCCCTGCGAGATGATCTGCACTTCGACCTGTACACCAGCGTACCTGCCTGGTTTTTTGAACAATCCGGAATCACCTGGTTTCGCTGGATTGACACCCGTACCGACATCGGCCTTCTCCAATCTACTCCCTTTACGGAAGATATACCCGCCACCCTGACCGCCCTGCACCAGTTCTACCCGGTGCCAGATGCCCTCCTCGACCTCCTTGCCGCAAAACTGGTTGAAAACCGCACCGCACTGGTGATATGTGATATTGCCCCGTCAGGCATCCTCGCGGCGCAAAAAGCGGGAATTCCATCCGTCCTGGTGGAGAATTTCACCTGGGATTGGATCTACCAGGCATATGAAGCAGACTATCCCGCCTTTGCAGAACTGATCGCCCACCTGGCTGCCGATTTTCAACAGGCTGATGTGCGCATTCAATCCGAACCGCTTTGCTCGCCGGTGGAAAACGCCCATTTCGTACCCTACCCCATCGCCCGTCGCGCCTTTACCCCGCGCGCCATAACGCGCGCCCGGCTGGGGATCGAAGCTGAAGAAACCGTTGTGCTGCTCTCGATGGGCGGGATTGCCGAGGATTTCCAGACGCTGGATCAGTTGCACGCCTTTCCACATACCGCCTTTCTCATTCCCGGCGGGAGCGACCGCCTGCTCCATGCGGGTAATTGCATTTTCCTGCCGCATTATTCGGAGTTCTATCACCCCGATCTGATCAACGCGGCAGATTTTGTGATCGGCAAAGCCGGCTACTCGACCATCGCCGAAGTGGTGCAAGCCGGCATCCCCTTTGCCTTCATCAGCCGGGAGCGTTTCCGGGAAGCATCAGTGCTATCCCGCTATATCCGCCAGCATATCCCCTCGATCGAGATCACCGAAAGCGAGTACCGTGCCGGCCGATGGACAGAACGCGTTCCCGAACTGTTGGCGCTGTCCCCATCATGCATCGTGCACACCAACGGCGCAGAACAAGCTGCCGAAATCGTCCTGGGAATGCTGAAATAGGGAAAAAAACGGGTCAAACCAAATCGGGTGACCTGTGAAAGCACTACAGCGACTCGCTAACCTTGCCAGATCGAAAACACAGGGTCCAAATGGATTCAGGAGAATGAGACCGTACCCGCATCCTCCCCAAAGACTTTTCCATCGCGAAAATCGGCCCAGTCGCGTTCGAACCAGTGCTCCGGTTGGGGCACCGGGCGGCATGCTTCCCAGCGGTGTCGCGGCTGTTGATACTCGTCCAACCAGCTGACCAGAACCTGGGAGCGAAAATGTACATTTTCGGCGGTTTTTCGCCATGACAGTGGCAACGCAGGATGAAGGGATTCCCCCGAATCTGCCAGCATCAGGTACGAACCCCGACTGCCCACCCCTGCTTCCGCCTGGAAGCGGACCGCGTCGAGGTACAGCAGCGAAGTCGCAGCAGCCTGGCGCAGGTAGAGTTGTTCCCGGATTGAACCTGCCACAACCCCGTTCTGCAGGATGGATTGCAGCAGCTCACAGGATTCATCCACTGCCTGCTGCAGTTGGCTAGCATGGCGCAGGATACCGCTGCAATCACTCATCCGTGCGCGGATTTCCGCCATGGCGGTGTTTGCATCTGTGACGCCGGGCAGCGCCAGCCAGCTTTGCAGCTTCGTCAGCATCACCCATGCAGCCTGTTGATGAATGTGAGTGATCGGCTGTTGCGGTTCAGCATACCGGCTATGCGCAATATATTCGGCAATTCGAAAACCTCCCACCTGCCCGGCATTCAACGCCGATCCACCCGGACGCTTCACCCCGTGCGATCCGTTCACTTCCCCCACCGGGTAGAGGTGCCGGATATTCTCGGATCGCCACCAGCGGTCCGCCGCCAGTCCGCCGTTGTTGTGCTGTGCACTCACAGCGACCTCCAACATCTCCACCGCCAGATCGATCCCCTGCGTGCGGTACAACTCCACTGCAGCCGGGTTCATCTGCCGCAGCCGTTCCAGCGGGGTTTCACCCACCGCGCCAGATTTTTCCAGGTACAAACGCGCCTCTTCCGCCAGGCTCCCCACATCCAGCCCGTTCGGGTTCGTTCGGTAATCCAGGAACACCCGCCGCTGCTTTACGGTTTGTTCGTGGTAGATCAACAAATCCAGCAGGGATGAACCCGCTGGCACCCGTGCCGCATCAAATGGCCACTGGTAGCCTTTCAGGAAAAGAAGGGAATACAACTCGTTTGTGTCTGGAATCCAATCCAGCAGGAATTCACGCACGTCGCAGCACCCGTCCCGCGCGGTACTGACCACCCGCGGCAGTGCCTGCATATAACTGCCGGACACATTCCAGCGGAAGGCAGTCGATGCCAGGCCGAACTGGCTTTCCGGCAGGCTGCGCGCCCATGCCCCTACCAGCAGCGCCGGCCCGATCCCGCCACGGTGCATGGGCGGGTACACGCTGTCGCGGTACAGGTCGCCCGGACCGCCAACGGCGAACACAATGTCCCGCGCCAGGATGGCTTCCAATTGCTGGTGTTCATTCACAAACACCGCCCCACAAGCGGATCGTTTTCCATCCACCAGGGGCTCCGTCAACAGTTCAACCACGGTGCACTTTTCCCGCACGGGAATCCCCAACGAGCGCACGCGTGCGACCATCCGTTCACACATCACTCGCGAGGTGTACGGCCCGATCGAGGTTGCCCGTTGGCGCGGATCATGGTCCGTCTTGTATCCCACATATTGCCCGAATGCATCCTGTGGGAATGGCACCCCCAGCTCCACCAGGTGCGCAAAAGCACGAGGGGAAACCGCAGCCTCCACCAGCGCCAGGTCGCCGTGCATTGCACCGCCCGTTGTGTAACTCGCTGCCATGGCTGCCGGGGCGTCCAACGCATCACCACACAATGCCAGCTTATAATACGTTTGCTTGTCACTGCCGGTATTGATCGAAGTGCTGTGTTCAAGCCCATCGGTCAGGACCAGGAGGTCCGTGATCCCACGATAATGCAGTTGGAGGGCGGCATTCAAACCCGCCGCGCCGCTGCCGACAATCAATACATCCACCTGCTTCATCATGACTGGTTGTCTCTCACAGCCGCGGCATGGTCAACCCGCCGTCCAGTGTCAACACCTGGCCGGTGGCGTAAGGAATTTGCCCCGTGGCCAGTGCTGCCACCGCCTTACCGATGTCGTCCGCCGTGCCCCAACGCGACTCCAGCAGCAAGCCTTCATCGATCAGGCGATCATACTTGTCCTTCACCCCGGCAGTCATCTCCGTGGCAATGATCCCCGGTCGCACCTCATACACCCCAATGCCGTACTGCGCCAGGCGCACCGCCCATAATTTCGTTGCCATGCTGACCCCGGCCTTGGAAATGCAATATTCTCCGCGGTTGATCGAAGCCACTTCCGCAGAAATGGAGCTGATATTCACAATGCATCCACTGTAATGGGCATCTGCATGGTGCTGCTCCACCATCCAGCGCGCCGCCAGCTGGGTCAGAAAATACGGCCCCTGCAAATTGATACGCATCACCCGCTCAAAACTCTCTTCGGTTGCTTCCAGCAAATCGGTACGCACCGCAGGCGCAACTCCGGCATTGTTCACCAGCACATGCAGCGCGCCAAAATGCGCCCGTGCTGTTTCGATCAATTGCCGGCGCTCTTCAGCGATTGCGATATCAGCCGAATGGTACAGCGCCGTGCAATTGGCAGTTCGTAAACGCGCCAAAGCGTCCGCCGCGGTGGAGGAATCCCGCCGACCGCACAATACCAGGTCGTATCCTGCCCTCGCCAGCGCCATGGCAATCCCAAAACCGATCCCGCTTGCGCCCCCCGTGACCAATGCAACTGGTTTCATCCTGTTCCTCCTGTCATCATGGGTTTGATTATACAACCAGGCAGAAAGAAAAAACCCCGGAACATTTGTGATTCCGGGGTTCGATCAAAGTCATTATTTACACATTCGATTTACTCGCCGATCCCCCACCAGCTGAAAACATATTCATCACTGATTTCCCCAGCGGCGTCATAGATCGGCTCACCATCATCCGTGGTACCAATCTGCCGGACGGGCACCACCCACCAGCGGAAGATGTGCGGAATGCTGTCGTTCGGGCGCAGACCTTCGGGAACGATGAACTTGGTATCGGTCACATATTCTGTCACTTTGATGCCATCCTCATCGGTCACATCCAACACCGAGATCGCGTACGCTTCACCCGCGCGCAGCGTGCCCACGCTTTCCCATTGCAGGGTGATCGTGTCGGTCATCTTCATGAAAGCAGCGCCATCGGAAGGCAACAGCAGCGCCGGGGCGTAATACGGCGGCGGCAGGGTCGGAGTCGGGGTGGGTCCCGGGGTTGGGAGGCGTTCGCAAAGCGGAATTTTCAACCGCTGGCCCTCAAACACGGTGTCGGAGGTCAACTCATTATAAGAGCGGATGGTATCCATGCTGACATCATACAGGTCAGCAATCCGGCTCAGGGTATCACCGGCAACCACGGTGTAATCCAGTTTCTCACAGGCTGCTTCGGTCGCTTCTGCCGCACTCAGGGTGGATGTTGGCTCCGGTGAAGCGGTAGGGGTTGGTTGGGGAATCTTCAGGATTTGCCCTTGGTTCAGGTCGGTGCATTCCGCATTCAGGTTGTTTTCCAGGATGATGCTGCGCACAGAAACATCAAACAAGGTCGCAATCACCAGGCAGTTATCGCCGAACTGGACTTCATAATCCACCGGGGGTAAAGGTGTCCAGGTTGGTTCTGGCGTAAAGGTTAAGGTTGCAGTAGGTGTCAGGGTGATGGTTGGGGTTTGGGAAGGCGTGACAGTGATGGTTGGTTCAACAATCACATCCTGTTCTTTAAGAAAAACAAAAAACAGGCCTGCCCCGATCAGGAATACAAGCACCACCAGTCCGATCGCAACCGGCAGACTGAGGGTGATTTCTGGCATTTTCTGGGTGCGGACTTCCCGTTCCCGTTTTTGCTGGGTTTTCGGTTCCTCGGCATCATGGAAATTGCGTCCACACACCACGCAGCGTTTGGCGTCTGCTTCCAGGCGGGTCCCGCAGGTCGGGCAAGTCTTCATTGATTTGGATTGATCAGCCATAAATATCGTTCTCGCGTACGGAAATGTCCCTTTCAAAGTCTGAAAGCAGGATAAAATTATACCATATGGAGCATTCGCACGATTCCGTCCTGGCAGGCAGCATCCATGCTTATAGCATCTATCTGCACACACCCTTCTGCCAACAACGCTGTACGTATTGCGATTTTAACACAGTTGCCGGGCGATCCTCATTGATTCCACGCTATGTGCATGCGCTTTGTACAGAGATCGTAACAACAACGGCGAATTTGCACCAACCCCTGCCTGTACACACGGTCTATTTTGGCGGTGGAACCCCCAGCCTGCTGCAGCCAGAGCAGGTCCAGGATATCCTGGGTACCATTTCCCACGTTTTCAACCTGTTGCCAGGAGTGGAAATCACCATGGAAGCCAACCCGGGCACATTGGAGCTGGATCGACTTGCGGGATACCATGCGGCCGGCATCAACCGCATCAGCCTGGGAATGCAAACCAGCAACGCGGAAGAATTGCGTATGCTGGGCCGAATCCACACCAATGCCGGTACAATCGAAGCTGTCGACCTCGCCCGTCGAGCTGGCTTTACCAATATCAGCCTCGATCTGATCTACAGCCTACCCTGCCAGAACCTGGCATCCTGGAAGGCCACAGTTCAAGATGCAGTGGAACTGCAACCGCAACACCTTTCGCTGTATGCGCTGAAACTGGAAGACGGCACCCCCCTGGCACTCCGTGTTGCAAGCGGAGACTTACCCGAACCGGATCCCGATCTGGCTGCCGATATGTATGAAGCCGCTGCCGGCATGTTGCTGCAAAATGGCTACGCGCAATACGAAATTTCCAATTGGGCCCTGGATGCCCCGGGTCAGCGATTCCAATCCCGCCATAACCGCCAATACTGGGAAAATCGCCCTTATTTCGGGTTTGGCGCTGGAGCCCATGCCTTGCTGGCAGAGCAACGCCTGGTCAATCTACCCGGACTCACTGCTTACATCAAAGCATGTGAGACCACCCAGCCTGCTGAATTTCCCCGTGGGCCAGCTACCACCCAGGCCACGCCCCGTACCCCGCAGGAGGCAATCGATGACCACATGATCCTCGGCCTCCGCCTCACGGAGGAAGGTGTCAATCTAGCGGATGTCACAATCCGGTACGGAATCGACCCGTTGGAATGTTTCGGCAGCCAGATCGCGCTGTTGACGAAACAAGGGCTGTTGGAATTCACCAACAACCACCTGGCTATCCGTCTAACACCGCGCGGCAGGCTGCTCGGAAACCAGGTCTTCTATCATTTCCTGCGGGACTAATACACCACCACTCGCGTGCCAAATCCTTTGTGCAGCCATTGGTCATCATTCACCGGTGGCTGCGACCACAGGTAAACCCATCGCGCATCCTCATTGGTCATGTTGATGCAGCCATGGCTCATCGTAGTGCCAAAGTTGTGGTGCCAATAAGTACCATGAAAAGCCACCCCGGTTACCGTTTCGAAAAAACTCACCCAGGGCACTCCCGGCAGCACATAGGCTTCCAGGTCGTCTGTCAATTGGCCACCGCCCATGTGTTTGGATGGCATTTTAGAGGTGATATGGAAGGTTCCCTTGGGTGTCGCCGTCGGCACCTCGCCTTGCGGTACGGATTTCAGCATCCCGGAGGAGATTTTCATTTTGCGCACCACTTTTCCATATTCATAAGCGGTGGTTTCCTGCATCGCAATTGAAACCTCGAGTAACTTTTCAGAAAGCGGTACATCCAGATTGATCGGCTGCAATTCATCAGCCAGGATCGGGCGCAAGTGCCTCGCCTGGGCGTGATATTCATCTTTGGTCAGGTCGTCCTGAATCCGGTACCAGGCTTCTCCGTCCGGCCCTTCCTCAACCCCAATCACCCAGTGATTTGAACCGTAATAGAGCCGGTAAATGTTTCGCCATTCCGCCTTCTCATCCTTGCGGTAGATCACCTGGGACCAGGGAACGGTCACCTGCACCAATTGTCCCTGCTCGGGAATGGACTTCAGCACCGGGTTGAAACACAGTTTTACGCGCTGGATGTGCGCAGAATGGACATAGCCCCCCCACACCCGGTACCATAATGGATTGTATCCCGGGCCATCTTCAGCGACAATTTCTTCATAAATATGTACCAGCTCATCTCGGAAACGTTGGTGAACGATGCGGGCACTGTCAGAGGGTGCCGCGTAGACCGAAACCTGCGTCGTGGCCACGCGCCCCAGGTTTTCCTCCCGATATTGATCCCCTTCATCCGCGAATGGGACAAAGGCCAAACTGGAAAGCGTGAGCAGCCCCAGCTTCAGGAAATCTCTCCGGTTTATTTGAGTTTTCTTTTTCATCGCCTATAATTAGTTATGGTAACTGGCTTTCCATTATACTTTCATGTATACCATAGAATTACCGATTCTCTGAATATTTGACATTATTCTAAAGAATTTATTAAATAAAGAAGGAGCGGCACAAGGCAATGACGACCAGAGAAAACTACCTGATCGATATGGACGGTGTTTTAATCCACGGCAATATGATGATTCCCGGTGCAAATGAATTTCTGGACAGGCTGCGGCAAAAAGGAAAAAAGTTCCTGGTAACCACCAACAACCCCTCGTACACACCCGGCGACCTTGCACACCGATTGCAGACCATCGGCCTGAAAATCGATGCCGGCCAGATTTTCACCTCCGCCATGGCTGCTGCCAATTTCATTGCTTCGCAAAAACCAAACGGCAAAGCCTATGTACTGGGCGAATCCGGCCTGACCGACGCCATTCACCGCAAAGGCTACATCCTGACCGACATGGATCCCGATTATGTCGTCCTTGGTGAAACAGAAAACTACAGCCTGCCGCGCATCACCAAAGCGATCCAACTCATCATGGAAGGGGCAATTTTCATCGCCACCAACCCTGATCCCACCGGACCGTCAGAAAGCGGTGTTGTGCCGGCCTGCGGTGCCATGGCGGCCCTGATCGAAAAAGCCAGCGGTAAAACGCCCTTTTTCACCGGTAAACCCAATCCACTGATGATGCGCTCCGCCCTGAATTACCTGGGGGTTCATTCCGAGAACACCACCATGATCGGCGACCGCATGGACACGGATGTGATCGCTGGGATTGAGGCAGGCATGGATACGATCCTGGTGCTTTCAGGCATCAGCAAAGTGGAAGATATCGGGAATTACCCATACCGCCCGAACACCGTGATCAGTTCCGTTGCAGAACTGGAACTGGACTGACAGGCGTAAATGAAAATCGCCCTTCTTGACATCTGTTTTCAGGATGTTACAATAAATCGTGCAATTCTTATAAAAATTACTGCCACTGGATGGCAGTGTAGTGACCAGGCATGAATGCAGACACGGAATTGATATTTCCATTAAGACTCATCCCCGAATTACGGGACCTCCGGGGAAAACCATGGCAGGTTCTGATTGATCACCTGTTATCGGATGAGGTGACCATCGCAGACCAGCTGGGATTTGGCTTGTTGATGGTTGAGCTGGGAAGCTGTAATTCATGCAACTCATATTCCTTCCGCGCCATGCGCGGCTGTGCCACCTGTGCCATTTCCGCCGTACAGCGGTTCCGTGACAGCGATGAGGCGCTGGTCGCCCTGTACCAGAAGAAACGCAGCATCATGTTGGCTTATCTGCAAAAGCATCACATTGACCTGGATCGGTCAAATCAGAAAGGATAAATCATGTCCGCTTCCATTACCAAAGACCAAGTCATTGCTGCTCTCAGCACCGTACTTGATCCTGACTTAAAACGCGACCTTGTCACCCTGAATATGATTCAGAATGTCGAAGTTCTGGATAACAATGCCGTACGGTTTACGATCGTGTTGACTACACCTGCCTGCCCATTGAAGAACAAGATTAAAGCAGACGCCCATCAGGCAGTCTCTACCATCCCAAATATTGGCGAAATCGAGATTGAAATGTCTGCCAAAGTCCGTTCAGATGGCGTTTCCCGCGAGATCAAACTGCCCATCCGCAATGTGGTGGCTGTTGCTTCTGGCAAAGGTGGTGTGGGGAAATCGACCGTTTCCGCCAACCTGGCGGTAGCCCTGGCGCAATCGGGTGCCAAAGTTGGCTTGATGGATGCCGACATTTACGGTCCCAACATCCCTACCATGATGCATGTGGACGAACCACCCCGCTCGGAAGGTGAACGGATTATTCCCCCGGAATCCTTCGGTGTCAAAATCATCTCAATCGGCTTTTTCGTCCAACCGGATCAACCCCTGATCTGGCGTGGCCCAATGCTCCATAACGCCATCCGCCAGTTTGTTGCCGACGTTGAGTGGGGAACACTCGATTACCTGATCGTTGACCTACCACCAGGAACCGGTGACATCCAGCTATCCCTCACCCAGACCCTCCCTCTTTCCGGCGGGATCATTGTCACCCTGCCCCAGAAAGTCTCATTGGAAGACGCATTGCGTGGTCTGAAAATGTTCAACAAACTCAATGTACCCATTCTGGGCGTGGTTGAGAATATGAGCTACCTGGAAATGCCCGATGGCACGCGGATGGATGTATTCGGGAACGGCGGCGGAAAAACACTGGCGCTCGAAACCGGCTCCCCCTTCCTCGGTGAAATCCCGATGGACCCGCAGGTTCGTGTCGGGGGTGATATTGGCCAACCGATTGTCGTTTCGGATCCCGAAAAACCTGCCGCCCGTGCCCTCCGTTCCATCGCAGAAAACCTGGCGCAGCAGCTCAGTATCCAGGCCGCGGCCAATGCGGAAGTGATCACGGAAGGATAACCCATGGAGGACAACACAGATTTCATTATCGGCATCCAATTTACCCGCCTTGGAAAATTATACAACTTCAAAGCGAATGAAGACCGCGACCTCGCGATCAATGACCATGTATTGGTGGAAACCAGCCGCGGCCTCCAATTAGGCCGGGTGGCACAGATGATTACACCTCCGGAAGGCGATCATAGTTATGCCAACCTGAAACCCATCATTCGCAAGGCCACGGAGGATGACGTCAGGGCACAGGCGGAATGGCTGGAAAAGGAAGAAGAAACCATCGAACTCGCCAGGAAAGCACTGCGAGAAAACCGCATTAAAAACGTCAAGATCATCGACGTCGAATATGGGTATTCCGGTGAAAGCCTGAATGTACTGGTATCATCGCTGTCGGATGAAAAAATTAATATTCACCCCATCCGCGAAGCTTTAATCCGCCAATTTCATGGTGCCTCGATCAATGTCCGGCAGGTTGGTCCGCGCGATGTCGCAAAAATTTTCGGTGGAATCGGCGCCTGTGGTTTGAATGAACGCTGCTGCTCGCAGTTTTTGAATGAATTCACCTCAATTTCGATCCGAATGGCAAAGGAACAGGAAATATCACTCACGCCGGAAGAAATCACCGGTATGTGCGGCCGCTTGCGCTGCTGCCTGATCTATGAATATGACCAGTATGTCGAAGGCCGCAAAGGCCTCCCGAAAAAATCCAAGTGGGTAGAGACCCCCGAAGGAGTGGGAAGGGTCAGCCTGGTGTTGCCGTTGAAGGGTACCGTAATGGTTGATATCCCGGATGTTGGTTTCAAAGAATTCACCGGCGAACAAGTTACGGTCACACAACGTCCTGCCCCGCGCGAGGAAGCCCCCCGCCGTTCTTCCGGGTATCAACCTCCGGCTCCTGCTGACAAACCCGGAGAAGAAGAACCAACGGATAACCGCCGATCAAACCGTTCCTCGAGCCAGAACCGTGGGGGAAACCGTCCACCACGCGGCAGGGGTGATGGCAATCAACCCGGCGGCGCGCGTGATGGGCAAAACCGGCGTCCCCGCCGCAACCCTGATCAACGGCGCAGGAAGGATTCCAGCGAGGGTCAAACAGGTTAAGGCAAATAACGGAGGATCATCCGATGAATTTCTTACAAAAAGCACTCAACCTGCAGGCTGAGACGACTGCCATTCGGCGGGATATTCACCAGCATCCTGAGATTCAACACGAAGAATATCGCACTGCTGGTATCGTGCAGAAAACCCTTTGCCACCTGGGAATGGAGGTCAAAACTGGCGTCGGTTCAACGGGTGTCCTCGGGTTGCTGGAAGGAAACGGAAGCGGCCCCACCTTAATGATCCGGGCAGATATGGATGCGCTTTCGATGTCCGAAGCCAATGAGGTTCCCTACGCCAGCCAGGTTCCGGGAAAAATGCATGCCTGCGGCCATGATGGCCATGTCGCCATCCTGCTCACCACTGCCCGGCTACTGGCAGAAGCACGGGAGACCTTCCCGGGCAGGATTCTGTTCCTGTTTCAACCTGCGGAAGAAGGTGGTTTTGGCGCTTTGAAAATGCTGGAAGCCGGTGCGCTGGAATGGGCTCGCCCCGATTACAGCCTGGGATTGCACCTGTGGAATGAAATGCCGGTTGGCACAATGGTTATCCATGGTGGCCCATTGATGGCTGGCGCCCAAATTTTCGAGGTGGAAATCCAGGGGAAAGGCGGTCATGGCGCTCTGCCCAATCTGGCGGTTGACCCGGTCCTTGCAGCAGCACAGGTGACAGTAGCACTGCAAAACATTGTGTCACGTTCCATCAGCCCCCTGGAATCAGCCGTGGTCAGTGTATGCATGCTGCACGCGGGGACGGCCTCCAATGTGATTCCCGCCAGCGCCACGCTGAAAGGCACCATGCGGGCATTTACACCTGAGATCTGGGCTATCCTCAACCGGCGTTTTGTGGAAACTGTGGAAAATACAGCACGGGCTTGCGGCTGCGAGGCGAAAATCATTTTTGAAGACCCGATCCTGTCGACTACGAATGATGAACGCATCGCCCGTCTCACGCGTGATGCTGCACTGGAATTACTCCCGGACGCAATCATTGACCAAAAACACCAGACCATGGGGTCTGAGGATATGTCGATCTGGCTCAATGAAGCACCAGGATGCTTCTTCTTCCTGGGTTCAGCCAACCCGGATAAAGGGGTAAATTACCCGCACCATCATCCACGCTTCGATTTTGACGAGGACGCGCTTCCCATCGGCGCAGCCGTTCTGGCCAATGCCGCTGTTACAATTCTAAAAGCGTCTGCCTGAGCCTCAGGCAGGAATCATCCCAATTCTTCTCCAATGGTATGCAACAGTGCCAGGTTGGCGGGCTTAAATGCACCGACCGGGTAACCTGAAATGATCACCATTTGTTGTCCGGGGGTTAATGATGTCTGCGCAATGACGCTCGTTTCCACGTAGGAAACCATCGATTTGACACTGGTGGCAAATGGGATCAAGAATGGCTTGATGCCCCAATACACTCCCATGCGCTGGTACACCTGCGGGTCCGGGGTGAAAGCGAAGATCGGAACATCCGGACGGACCTTGGAAACCAGTAAGGCCGTTTTGCCTGAGCGGGTGAAAACCGCGATCGCGGAGACATTCGTGTCACGTGCCAGAGCAAGTGCGGCGCGAGCCAGGGCCAGCGCATCCAGTTCACTGGCTGGCTGCTGATTGACAGCATGGCCCCACCGCTGGTAGTTCAGCTCTGCTTCCCGCACGATTTCATCCATATACTGAATACTTTTCACAGGGAATTTCCCTGTTGCGGTTTCACCGGAGAGCATCACGGCATCGGTTCCATCAAACACGGCGTTGGCAACATCAGACGCCTCTGCGCGTGTTGGCCGTGGATTGTGGATCATCGAATCCAGCATCTGGGTGGCTGTGATCACGAACCGATTGTACTTGGCAGCCATCTCGATAATGCGTTTCTGCATGATTGGCACGGAGGCAGCTGACGTTTCCACCCCCAGGTCGCCGCGTGCCACCATCACCCCATCGGTTACTTTCATGATCTCTTCCAAATGGTCAATCGCTTCCGGCCGCTCCAACTTTGCCACAATCGGCACCGCCTGCCGGTCAGGTGCATATTCCTTTACCAGGGCTTTGACCGCCAGGATATCTTCCGCAGTACTCACAAAAGAAATCGCCACAAGGTCGACGCCTTCGGCCAGGCCAAAGCGCAGATCAGCCTTATCTTTGTCGGTGATGCTGGGGATACTCAACTTCGCGCCGGGTAAATTCACCCCTTTATGCGAGGTCAACAAACCACCCACTTCCACCTGTGTCCAAACATCGTCCTTTTCAGTCCCGGTGACAACCAATTCCAGGTTACCATCATCCATTAAAATCCGGTTGCCAGGGCTGACAGCACTGGCCAGGTCAGGCACTGTCAGCGGTATCACTACCCGTTCCTGACTGTACATAAGTTCTGCTTCATCATCCGGGTCAATCGAATTCAAGACCACCGTCTGTCCTGCGATCAGCTCTATCCCACCCACCGGCAATCTGCCTACCCGTAGTTTGGGACCCTGCAAATCCTGCAAAATAGTGATGGGTTTGTGTGTCTCTTCCGAGAGCTGCCGCAGCAAATGAATTTTCTGGGCATGTTCTTCGTGGGTGCCATGTGAGAAATTGAGTCTGGCAACATCCATTCCAGCATGGATCAATGTCTTCAACCGTTCGGGTGTATCACTGGCTGGCCCGATGGTAGCTACGATTTTCGCTTTTCTTTGCATTGCGTACTCCTCCGAAAGACTCGCATTGGATTAAGTATACCTTTTTCTTTTCAGAGCTCAAACGAATCTGCTTGACCCTCATTTTCAAGCTTTCCTCCTGTTGGTAACGATCGTCCATGCCTTTATAATTTATTGGGAAGATTGGCTTTATGGAAAGGAGCTGCATTGAAAACTCTGGCTTACAAAATAGTCTCCACCCTGATCCGGCTATTTTCCAAAAAACCACGCATTTACCTGCCTGACGGATTTGAATTTGAAACCGAAACGCCACAGTTGTTTGTTGCCAACCATGAACGGCTGGCCGGGCCGATCCTGATGGATACCTACTTCCCCGTCCCTTGCAGGCCCTGGATCATCGATAAAATGCTGGAAAAAGATGCGATCATTGAGTACGTGGCAGAAACTTTTTTTGCAGGAAGGCTCCAGTTGGACACCAGGCTCAGCCGTTTATATGCGAGTTTATTGGCACCGCTGATCGAAAATGTAATGAACAGTACTGATCCAATCCCGGTTTACCAGAATCAGTACCGGATCAAAGATACCTTTCATCTCAGCATGCAAGCACTGAAAAACCGCCAGAACCTGTTAATCTTCCCGGAACAGAAAGGAGTAACGGCAGAAGGCTTTCAGCACATATTTACATTAAACACCGGGTTTTTATACCTCGCCCGGCAATATTTCCGGGAATTGCGGGAGTCCCTGCGTATCGTACCGGTAGCTATCAATCCCAACCTGCCTGCAATAGCTGTTGGTGCGGCAGTCCAATTCGATCCAAACCAACCTTATGAGCAGGAAAAAAAACGGTTGGTACGCCACATTATGGAACAGATCGAAATGTTGTATGATCCAGAAGCGAATCACTCAAACCGGCCCCCCCAATGCTAGACGAAATCGAACCGCGTTCGTAGCCGGTTCGATTTCGTCTAAATGAGGATCAAATCTCAATCCATCATCAGCACCTTATCAATACGGGGGACCGCCCAATCTATTGTGGCTTGATCAATGATCAGCGGTGGTGCAAAACGGATCACGGTGGAGTGGGTTTCCTTGGCGAGGATACCTTCCATTTGCAGTGCTTCGCAAAAACGCCTCGCCCCGCCGGAACTCTCTTTTAATTCCACCGCGATAAACAGTCCTCTACCGCGCACTTCCTGGATATGCCCTGATTCAATCCGTTGTAACCGTCCAAGGAAATACTCACCCAACCGTTGCGAATTGCCAACCATATCCTCATCTACCAGGACCTGCAATGCTGTTCTAGCGATTGCCGATCCCAGTGGATTGCCACCAAATGTCGATCCATGCTCACCGGGTTGGATCAAACCCAGTACCGGGCGATCCGCCAGGATCCCCGAAACCGGGTAGAAACCACCGGACAATGCCTTTCCCACAATCATGATGTCCGGGCGGACGTTTTCATGGTCACAGGCGAATAACGTCCCGGTCCTTCCCAGGCCGGTCTGGATCTCATCCGCAATGAAGAGGATGTTGTTCTGGTCACAAAAATTCCGCACAAACCGCAGGTAGCCCGGCTGCGGGATGTTGATCCCATTCTCGCCCTGGATCGGCTCAATTAAAATCGCTGCGGTGTTCTCGTTGACTGCACTGCGCAGCGCTTCAGGATTATCGTATGGCACAGTCACAAAACCCGGGGTGAATGGCCCGAAATCAAATCGGTACGCGGGTTCGGTTGACATCGAGATGGCAGTGGTCGTGCGACCGTGAAAATTACCTTCTGCCACAATGATCTCGGCCTGGTAGCGGGGAATTCCTTTGGTAACATAGCCCCATTTACGGGCTGCCTTAATCGCGGTTTCTACCGCCTCTGCTCCGCTGTTCATCATCAGCGCCATCTCATAACCGGTCAGCTGGGAAATTTCCTTCAGTAGCAGCGAAAACTGGTCATTGCGGAATGCGCGGGATGTCAGAGTAAGTTGCCTGGCCTGGGACACCAGGGTATCCAGGATTTTGGGATGAACATGCCCCTGACTGACCGCTGAATACGCGCTCAGGCAATCCAGGTAACGGTTTCCTTCAGCGTCATACACCCACACGCCTTCTCCACGTGTCAGCACCACATCCAGAGGATGGTAATTCTGGGCTCCGAATTGATTCTCGAGGTCGATATAGTATTGTGAATCCATCAGCATCTCCTTGCTATGCTTTATTTGAATACATATTCAAGGATTGCCTTTTGCGCATGCATCCGGTTATGGGCTTGTGGGAACAAGCGCGAGTGGCTGCCATCCGCCACATCGTCCGTAATCTCCTGTCCGCGGTGTGCAGGCAGGCAGTGCATCACAATCACATGCTTCGCCGCCAGGTTAACCAACGCTTCATTCACCTGGTAGGGTGGGAAAACCATCTCACGTTTCCGGGCTTCTTCTTCCTGCCCCATACTGGTCCAGGTATCTGTATAGATCACATCTGCCCCAATGACAGCCTCTTGAACATCACGGACTTCGGTCACTGAACCTCCGCTTTCCGCGCAGAGTGCCCTCGCTTTGAGAATATCCGCCTGACGCATATCATAGCCTTCCGGTCCGGTGATCACAAAATCAGCGCCCAACCTGGCACTGATGAACATCAACGAGACAGCCACATTATTACCGTCACCAACGAACACAACCTTCCTTCCTTTGAGGGATCCAAATTCCTCGATGATCGTCAGGGCATCTGCCATACCCTGGCAGGGATGGTTGTAATCACTCAGGCCATTAATTACAGGGACGGATGACCACTGCGCCAGCTGCAGGATGTGTTGATGGGAGAATACACGCGCCATGATGGCATCAACATAACCCGACAACACCCGGGCCACATCAGCCACTGATTCACGCTGTCCCAAACCGATTTCGGAAGGTGACAGGTACATGGCATTCCCACCCAGGTGATTCATCCCCATTTCAAAACTGACCCTTGTCCGCAGGCTGGGTTTCTGGAAGATCATCCCCAATGTCTTCCCCTTCAGAATCGGTGCGTTACCGCCCTGTTTCCATTCCTCCTTCAAAATGACAGCACGTTCCAGCATGTATTGCAGTTCTGAAGAAGAAAAATCAGTAATCGCCAAGAAATCTTTTTTCATAGGTCTCCTCGTGAATAGATGTGTCAGGTAGGTCATTTTCCCGGTCACCTGTGCACACGGATTCGCCGCGTAAAACAGCATACACGCACAAAATCAATACCTCGATTGTTCAGGTGATCAGGGTTTCATAAGTATATCACAGATAAGAAAAAGCCAACTTGCCCCCCTTGATGGCCAGCAACCAGTGAAACCTCTACCCCAGGTAGGGGTGAATCACCAGCATGAACTCAGCCTTCTTCCCGTCCATCCTGGTCAACAACTCGCCCAACGTGCTGCGCAGGATGCGCTCCTGCCGGGTGGTCAGATCACATGCCAGGGTAGCCTGCCGGCCTTTGCCAAATACTTTGGCAGCGTCTGCCAACACAGCACCCAGCCGGTAAGGAGTATCCATCAGGACCACCGGCAAGTTGGCTTTTTTCAATCGGAACAACTCCCGCTGGCGCTCCGCGCTGTCACGGGAAAGAAAGCCGCCAAATAAAAAAGAATCCGGATTGAAATCCAGAACGCTGAGTGTCGTCATCAACGACGAAACCCCCGGGATCGGAATCACCGTGATGCCAAACTCAACCGCCCGTGCGATCAGGGTCGCCCCGGGGTCGGAAAAGACCGGGGTGCCGCAATCAGAAATTAATGCCGCACTCTCATTGTTTTGCAGCATTCGGTACAGAACTGCATCAGCCTCTGCCTTTTCGTTATGCTCATTGATCGCCAGCAGTTCCTTGTCGGGAATCTCCAGTCGTTTCAACAGCCGACGGGCAGGTTTGAATTCTTCGCAAATGATCACATCACATTCCTTCAAAATTCTGATCGCGCGCAGCGTGATATCTTCCATGTTTCCGATCGGCGTTGCCACAATATATAGTTTCGCAGTATGCGTTGTCATTCTCACCTCAAAATTTTCTTACCTGTAAAGACCACATAAAGATCCACGACTACGGTCACAGTGCTGCCAGAGAATTGTTGGTTAAGGACTGCTCCTTGCCCGGTATGTGGGGGATACATCTCATAGCACCCATCCAGGTCACATCGGAAATCAACAGTTACTTCCTGCGGCTCCTGGCTGTAATTGACCAGGTGAACCTGCAATTCATCGCCAGACTGCCAGCTCTCAATCAGCATCGGTTGGGAACTGGAAACGATCGGTGATGAGGTTGTTATCTGCGCCAATAAAGCGTGCTGTTGATCAGGGGCGGGCAGGTTAAAGTAGGGCGTGCCGGTGAATAACCGAAACAGCCGTAAACCGTCAATCACCTTCCGCACCAATTTGGAGGAAAAGTAGGCATGCCATAACGGTTCAATCCCCAGACGAAGCAGATTCCGCAGCCACCGATGTCGTTTCACCAGGCTTTTCTTGCCCATTTTCTCCCAACCCTGCAAATCAGGGATGTGAAGGTATTGGTATCCATTCCGACCGTTAAACCGCTCCCGGCAAAGTGGGGTGAATCCGAACACGGTGCATCCATCCTTAATCTCCGCCGGATCGTTAACACAGCGCCAGGGAATTCCTGCAGCAGTCAAGGTTTGCGCGACGCCAAAAAATACTGGGGCGGTTTCGTGCCAGTGGAACACCAATGCGTCTTCCGGCATGGAAAGGAACACCTCCGCCAGATTCTCCCTCTTACCCGAGAACCAGTGGGTGTGGTTTTCCAGCCAGCGTTGGAACTCACCAATGGCTAGTTGTTCCCTGCGAAATTCTTCGGCACTTAACACGGTGTGTCGGCCATCATGGTAAAACTCCGTACCTTTGACTGTGTTGCTGGCCCCGCAAGCCGCTGCTTCTGCCATCGTTTGTAAAAAGCGCCGCGGCGGGTACATTCCATCCCATCCAATCCCATCATCATATGACAGTACGCTGAGATGAGCCTGGTCTTTTACCCATTCCCTGGCCACACGGATGGTAAGTGCGTTATTGACCAGTTTGGGCCGGGTACCATCAACCCATTTCGGGATGGCGTAATTTTCGATCATGGTGATATCCTGTACACCAGCCAGTTGGGACAGGTTCATACCATAGATCATGGTGGCACTGCGCATTACGACATCAAAATCATTCGCACCGATCAACACATCAGGTTTCAAGGTGCGGGCATACCCCGCGAGTTCCGCCAAAACACCGGTTAATTTTCGCGCCCGCCAGTGAATGAACATGCGCACGTCCGGAGAATCGTTGTTCACGTCCTGCGGAATGTCCATTCCAGTCTCCGTGCGGTACAGTTCCCGGTTGATCCTGGTGAAACAACCTGCTTCTCCCAACCAGGCCCCCATCATCGAAACAGGCATGGCACCAAACCACAGATTATCAAAGAAGATGCCATCTGCCCCGCGTTCAATGGCTCCCCGGATCATTTCCCGCAGGTGTTCCTGCCACTCCGGGTTCAACAGATCCACCATGTACCGCTGGGTGTAATAGTAAATTTTCCTGCCATGACCATCCAGCGCATACCAATCCTTGTCGGTATAGCTGTCCATAAAGACACAGTTGCTGGTCTGCATGTAGGCGAATACTTTCACCCCTAATTGATGGTATGCTTCGGCACCATGAGAGAAACTTTCAAAATCTTCCTGCTCAATTTCCGGTGGGAATCCCCAATCATACATCAGATGGACCCAATTGGAATAGACGTTATCCACAATCCGCTGAGCGCCGCTTTTCTCATGGGCTTCGAGGTGGGTGAATTCATCAACCGGCTGGTTCATGAATTTCACCCGGTTCATACGGATCGTTCCGGGTCCGCCCCAAAGATAAATAGGGCGATATTCGCCAATATTCAGTAGTTTTTCCTTCATTCTGCGGTCCTCTCATTCAATGCCGGGCATTGATATCATATAGACAATTATAGAGAGCCTTGGCTGGTTTGACCAGCTTCCCCGCATATTGAAGTGATGTATCAGTGATATCTGTGTCAGGGTTCCAGCATAATCCGCGATTGGTCATTGACCGGCAGATGAGCAGTGACTGTTTCTTCTCCCCGTACCATGCTTCCCTTGTATTCCGATTCACCAAATACCACCCTCCAACCGCTCATCATGAATGGAATCGCTCCATCGGCGGGGATCCATTCTCCGTTGTATTTTCGGGCGATATGAAGATGGGTGCCTGTGGCTGAACCGCCTTCACAAGAAGCATGACCGACCCGTCCGCCCATTTCCAACCAGTCACCACTTTGAACACGGTCTGATTCTGCTATATGCAAATAAAATATCACCCAACCCGTTTGTTCCAAACCATCACCATCCAGGTCAATCACCACCACCCCATTCTCAGAACGGACCACCCGTCCTGCGGCGGCGGCAGTAACCCAAAAAGGCGAAACAGCGCAGCCGGGAACATCGTCCTGCGGGGCGAAATCCACTGCCGCCCAGGGCGACCCCAAACCCCAGGCACGGTGTGGACCACTGGTCAGGTGGTACGGGTCGCCCGATTCAAAGGGCAACTGGAATTCGGGTTGCGTGAGCCAGTCCGCAATTTGCGGCGTCTGCAACAGCCAGGGGTCGCCAAACATTTCGGTGTAGAGTGTAACAATTGAACCCGATGAATATAGGCTTTGTTCCCACATTGCACGCTTTTCCAACCCGGCAAACACATTGGCAATCGCAGCCGTTCCTGCATTAAGGGCCGGGTGCAGGCGAATGGATTCCCCATCCGGCAATTTTACACTGGTACGGCTGCCGTCACGCCATCCATAGTATCCATAGCCCAACAGCCGGGCTGAGATATAGAGTTCTTCATACAAGCCTTCCGCGTTGGTAGCTGAATATCCAATGGGATAACGATCCCCTGCCATGGCAGGTGTATTTCCATACACCCACCCGCTGCGGTATTCCAGCAGAGCCAGCAACAGTTTGGGACTGATCGAGTGCTCCAATGCAACACGCCGGACAATCTCAACCCCGTTCATCGTTACTCCGCGCGCATCACCTTCATATTCCGCCAGAAAACCGCCGGCCGCAGCCACAAAAGAAGGGAGGTCAAAATCAACATCCTGCAAACCATAGACAATCGCAGAATCCGGGAAGATCAGTATAGCGGGGCTGAAGTCTTGCTGCCGATATGGGAATCGTAGTTCCCGCCCGGATGGAAGAAATGCCGTATCCGAGAATGACCCTTCGAGCGAAATTTCATTCACAGACACATCAAACCGACCTGCGATGCCTTCAAGGCTGTCACCGGGCTGGCTGGTGTAGTTGAATGAAGATGGTTGGACTCCCTGCGTGGGTTCTGCCAGTTGGGTACCGGAAGAAACCTGGGGGGTGGTCGGTGCTGGCTGTGGTTTTACAGCGACTTCTTCTGCCACCCGCGTAGCCACGGCTTCAGCTATCGCATCCTGTGTCAACAATGCCGAAAGGGTTGCGTTAATCCCACCAGGGTTCCTTTCCCCCGATAACAAAAAGGCAAACAGCAGGATTACTCCCGCGATTAACACAAAAACAGCCAGGAACAGTAACCCGAGCCAGGCTTTCGGCGGAAGTTTCATTGGCTTAGAATTCCACCCCCACCTGCGCCTTGATCCCTTTGTCAAATGGATGTTTGATCGGGTTCATTTCTGTTACCAGGTCGGCGGCATCGATTAATGCCTGAGGCGCGTTCCGTCCGGTTATGATCAAGTGCAGTTCTGCCGGCTTATTCTGATCAATCCACTCCAGCACTTCTCCGGTGTCCAACCAGCCAAAATGAAGCGCGTAGGTGAACTCATCAAGCGCAATCACATCATATTCACCGGAAACGATCCGTTCCTGGGCCATCTTCCAACCCTCTTTCACCCGCCGAATCGCTTCGGTTGGGTCCTGTCCGGGCATTACGAAACCATCCCCGGTAACATGCCATTCAATTCCTATTTTCCGTGCTGCTTTGATTTCACCGAAGTGGGCATTCTCATGTTTGATAAACTGAATCATCGCCACTTTCATGCCATGCCCCCAAGCGCGTACCAATGTACCCAGGGCGGCGGTCGTTTTCCCCTTTCCGTTCCCTGTATTCACGATCAACAATCCTTTTTTCATTAGCGAGTTCACCTTTCGCATACCACTGTTCAGTATTGACCTATCTAAACCCCATTATAATCTTGTGTACCAACAATTAACAGATTTCTAACATCAGAGACAATGAAGGAGTGCCATGCCTACATCACTTGAGATCGTAGCCCAAACCCTGAATTTTCAATCACCGGAACGCGTAGCCCGGTCTTTTGGTGAATCAGACTTCGTTTGGGCTTCTGTAAATGCTGTCACATTTGCAACGGACTGGTCCAAGGATGCCGCGGGCAATTGGGTGCGCCTGGATGAATGGGGAAACAGATGGAGAAGGATTGATGAAACCTCAAAGGGAGAGGTGGTGGAAGGCGTCCTTCCATCTTTGGACCTGATTGATCAGTACCAGTTCCCGGATTTCTCACGCCCGGAGGATTATGGTGATGTCAGAGAGATGCGGAAACGGTTTCCCGACCATTGGCTGATCGGCGGGCTGCCGGGCTTCACCTTCAATATTGCCCGTAAACTCCGGCGGTTGGACCATTACCTGTTGGAACTGGCAGCTGATCCGGCGAACATCCACCGCCTCAATGACCGGGTTGACCAGGTATTGTATGACATGATCCAAAATTATGCCGCCGCCGGGGTGGATTGCGTGATGTTCCCGGAGGACTGGGGAACCCAACTGCAAACCCTGATCAGCCCTCGGATGTGGCGGCGGGAATTCCTGCCTCGTTTTGAAGTCCTTTGCGGACTGGCACACCAATTAAACCTGAAGGTTTTCATGCATTCCTGCGGACAGATCAGCGCGATCGTGCCAGACCTGGTCCGGGCCGGTATTGACGTGCTCCAATTCGATCAGCCTGACCTGCATGGCATTGACCAGCTGGCAGCTCACCAGGCAGAAGCCCGAATCACTTACTGGTGCCCGGTGGATATCCAGACCACCCTGCAGACCCGGTCAGAAGAAGTCATCCGTGCCAAGGCGCGTGAAATGTTGGAAAAATTGTGGGACGGGCGTGGTGGATTCATTGCCGGATACTACACCGATAACGAATCGATCGGATTGGACCCGTACTGGCAGCAGATTGCATGCGATGAATTTATCCAGTACGGTACCGCCAACCACTTCACTGGTGAACCGCGTTTATAAAAATTTTATAAAGAGGGCTTAAAATTCTCTTGGAGGGTTTTACTGCCCTATTGAAAAAACCAGGAGGAAAACCACATGACAGAGGAAAATCATCAAAACATCCCATTTAAAGCAGAAACCCGTCAGCTGCTGCAAATCCTGATCCACTCGCTGTATGCCGAACGCGAGGTATTCTTGAGGGAATTAATTTCAAACGCATCAGATGCCCTCACCCGTCTGGAATTTCTGATGTTGACCGAGAAAAATATCCTTGAGCCGGAAGCCGAACCCAACATACGCATCAAACTGGATAAGGAAAAACGCACACTCACTATCAGTGATAACGGCATAGGAATGAGCCGGACAGAAATTGTCGACAACCTGGGCACCATCGCCCACTCCGGTGTCAAGCAATTTTTAAGCGCAGTACAGGAAAGTAACAGCAGCCTGCCGGACATCATCGGCCAATTCGGTGTCGGCTTTTATTCGGCGTTCATGGTCGCCGACCACATCGATGTTCATTCCCACGGCTTTTCACCAGAGCACCAGGCTGTATTGTGGCAATCGGATGGTAATGAAACGTATACTCTGGGCGATTCCGACAAAGCCAACCGCGGCACCGACATCATTTTGCATCTGAATGACACTGCGGATGAATTTCTTGAAGAACAGCGCATTCGAACCATCATCAAGAAACATTCCGATTTTATCCCCTTTCCCATCTTCTTGAATGACGGTGAAGAACCGGTGAACCGCCGGACAGCACTGTGGCGCCAATCACCGATGTCCACCGAAGACAAGGAATACGAGGATTTCTACCGTCAATACACCCTCGATTTTTACGAACCGATCACTCACCTGCACATGGTGATTGACGCCCCGGTTCAACTGTATGCACTCCTTTATCTACCAGAACATCCAGAACGCCAGATGTTTTCACCGCGCCAACAGGAAGGTCTGGAATTGTACGCCCGTAAGGTCTTGATCCAGGAGTACAATGTCGACCTGCTCCCGCGCGCTTTCCGCTTCCTGCAAGGTGTCGTGGATTCCGAAGATATTCCGTTGAATGTGTCCCGGGAAACGATCCAATCTTCGCGCGTGATGCGTCAAATACAAAAGTTGCTCAGCGGCAGGCTGGTCAGTCATCTTCAGGGGATGGCAGAGAAAGAGCCTGAAAAATTTAAGAAGGTCTGGCAAACCTATGGCAACTTCATCAAAGAAGGTGTGGCCACCGATGAAGATAACCACGAGCAGTTGCAGAGCCTGCTCAGCTTCCGCAGCCTGCATCATCCTGATGATTTTCTGCAGCTGTCCACTTATATTGCGGAAATGAAGGAAGGCCAGGAAAAAATCTATTACTTGTTGGGGGACGATGAACACTCGATCAAAAACAGCCCTCACCTGGAGTTAATCGAAGCGGATGGGTTTGATGTACTATTCATGACCGATGACATTGATCCTTTCGTCCTGTTGCGCCTGAAGGAATTCGAAGGCAAACCCCTGGTCAATATCGCCAATGAAGGACGGGAAAACCAGCCTGATAATGATGGGGAAAAGAAAGACGAAGCCAGAGAAACAGATCAGGTCAATCCCCTGGTGGATTTCATCCGCGATGTCCTCGCTGATAAAGTTATTGATGTCAAAGTAACCACCCGCCTGACACGATCGCCGGCCCGGCTGGTAGACCCCGAAGGCTCCATGACACAGGAAATGCAGCGAGTGTATGAAATGCTCGACCGTGAATATGAGCGCACCGGGAAAATCCTGGAAATCAACCCCGGACACCCGCTGATGAAAAAACTCTCGGAGCAGGACCGCAATGATCCCCTCGCCCACATGATCATTCGTCAGGTATATGAAGACTGCTTGCTGCAGGAAGGTCTGCACCCGGATCCGGTCTCGATGATTGACCGCATTCAGAAGATCATGGAAGCATTAATGGATAAATAACCGGTACCGTTCGTAAATGTTCGCCTGAAAAAGCTGTTCTCGTGCTAGATTGAGGACAGCTTTTTTTGGGGCCTTCTTTTACAAAAAAGCTTAACCAGCGAGCAGGAATGCGCAGTCGTTCACGTTGGTCCCGCTGGGGCCGGTCATTATCAACTGCCCAAGCGCTTCAAAGTAATGATAGGCGTCATTATTGTCGAGATATGTTTCCGGTGACAGGCCCAAAGACAGACCTCTGGCAAGGGTATCGCCATCGACCCACGCCCCTGCAGCATCGGTTGGGCCATCTTCTCCGTCCGTTGCCAGGGTGAACAGCAGAATATCCGGAACGGCAGCCAGGTCACGAACTGCTGCCAACGCGAGTTCCTGGTTGCGTCCACCCAGGCCGTTCCCCCGAAGGATCACTGTCGTTTCTCCCCCCAAGGCAACGCAAGCCGGCCTGGGAATCGGCTGACCGGTGGCATGAATTTGCTGTAAAATCCCTGCCAGAAATCGGCCTGCCACCCGAGCCTCACCGCGCAGCGAAGTTGTAAGCAGCATTGCATTGAGCCCCAAATCTTCAGCGGTAGCCACAGCCGCCTGGCAGGCAGCCAGGTTGCTGCTGACCAACAGATTGTTGACATGATGAAACACCGGATCCCCGGCTTTTGGTGTATCAAACCGCCTTCCATCAAGGCCAGCAGCCAGCAGTTCATTTATCGTCGCCGGCACCGCATTGGACAGGCTATACTTTGCGAGAATGCCAGCCATGTCTTCATAGGTACTGGAATCAGGCACGGTTGGTCCCGAGGCGATGATATCCAATGGACTGCCAATGACATCCGACAGGATCAGGGTGATCATTTCAGCAGGAGCCACCCTGGCGGCAATCCCGCCGCCTTTCACCTCATCAATATGCTTGCGGAGCACATTCATCTCGTCGATTTCCGCTCCACAGGAAAGCAGCAGTTGTGTCATCTCCTGCATCTCAGTGGTGGTGACAGGCGCTGCAGGCAGTGAACACAGCGCTGAACCACCGCCAGAGATCAGGCATAGCACGAGGTCACGCGCATCAATTTCCCCGAGAAAATCCCAGAGTTGACGTGTACTCTCAAAGGAGTCTGCTCCCGGCACCGGGTGATTCCCTGTACGCACAATGAATCCTTCCGGCAGCCGGCCAATTTCTTCATCACTTGCATGCTTGGTAATTAAAAAACCTTTCTTAACGCATTCTCCCAGCACGTCCACAGTCCCCAATGTCATATTGATCACAGCCTTTCCAAAGCCAACCAGCACAATCTCCCGGTATTGGTCCAGCTGGTAGATATGGCCGCCAGCATTGAGCAAATTTCCATCCCGGTGCAGTGTGCGGCAGACGGCAAGAAATGGATTAGCTGCCTGAAAAACAGATGAGATCAAACTATTTTTGATTTCCTGTAGATGATTTTGCACATTTGTCATGGATGGCTCCTTCTTAATGTTTCTCTGGTATCATACAGGTGATTTGTGATTTTTGTTTCGCATGTTCAGTACATTTGTTTGACAATCTTAATCTACAATAGTATTGAAGAAATACACAATCATTATATCCCGGGAGACACCGAATCTCGGGAGAACAGGCGGGCTATGCCTGGAATCATTACTATTTTCTATTCCCGCAGGAGGAAGTTGTCGTGGAACTTGATGTCTTGAATGCTGTATTGAAACCGAAAAGTATCGCGGTGATCGGCGCATCTGCCACACCTGGCAAAATTGGGTATACCGTGGTGGACAACCTGGTAACCAGCCAATACGAAGGCGCGGTCTACCCGATCAATCCCGGTGCCAGTGAAATTCTGGGTTTTAAGGCTTACCCGAGCATCCTGGAAGTGCCTGGTGAAGTGGACATGGCAGTCTTCACCATTCCAGCCAAACTGGTGCTGAACGCAATTGAAGAATGCGGTAAGAAAGGGGTCAAAGGCCTGGTCGTAATCACATCGGGTTTTGGTGAAGTTGGTAAAACAGACCTGGAACGCGAAATGGTCGAAATCGCACATCGATATGGGATGCGCATTCTTGGCCCGAACATTGTCGGCGTTCTGTCCAACTCAATGAAAATGAACGCATCCTTTGCGCCCACCCTGCCATTGCCCGGAAAGGGTGCCCTCGTATCGCAAAGCGGTGCTTTGCTGATCGCGATTGATATGTCAACTTTCACGCGTCGTGTTGGTTTTGACAAACTGGTTTCCATCGGGAATATGTCGGATATCGAATTCGCGGACCTGATTGAATGGTTCGATCAGGATGATGATACAACATCCATCTCCCTCTATATCGAAGGCTTGAAAAACGGCCGCAAGTTTATGGAAGTTTCCCAAAAAGCCACCAAACCGATTATTGCTTTGAAATCGGGCGTGTCTGCGCATGGTGCTGCTGCTGCCGCCTCCCATACCGGTTCTCTGGCTGGTGCAGCCAAAGTGTATGGCGCAGCCTTCGAACAGGCGGGCGTGATCCAGGCGTCAGACCTTAATAACCTGTTTGATCGCTCACTGGCGCTTTCCCTGCAACCCCCGATGAACGGCGAAAATCTGCTGATCATCACCAACGGTGGTGGTGTCGGTGTGCTTGCGACCGATGCGGCGGAACGTTACGGTATTCCGCTCAAATTCGCGCCGGAAGATGTGCAGGCAGAATTGAAAAAGCACATGCCTGAGTTTGGTTCTGCCAAGAATCCTGCCGACCTCACCGGTCAGGCATCTGCAGAATGGTACGAGAATTCGGTCCGCAATTCCTTCGCCCATCCCTGGGTGGATGGACTCACGGTTTTATACTGTGAAGTGGCTGTTACGGACCCGATGGATGTAGCCGTAGGGATTAAACGGGCTATTGATGAATCCGGTGTGAAAGGAAAGCCTCTCACCGTTTCATTTGTGGGTGGTGAGAAAACAGAAGCCGCCATGCAATGGCTGGTGGAACAAGGCATTCCCGCCTATGATGATCCTGACTCTGCTGTCAATGCCATGGCAGCCCTGCGGGAATATGCCCTGATGCGCGAACATGATGCGACCTTCACCAAGGCCGACACGAGCAGCGCCAAGGAAAAAGCAATGAAGATCATCGCCGCCGCCCGGGCTGATGGACGTGATGCCCTTACAGAGATTGAAGCCAAGAAGGTATTCGAAGCATACGGACTGCCTGTTCCCAAATGTGATCTTGCTGCTACAGAGGCAGAAGCAATCCAGATGGCAAATACCATCGGATATCCGATTGTGATGAAGATTGTTTCCCCCGAAATCCTCCACAAAAGCGATGCCGGCGGTGTTAAAGTGAATATCAAGAATGCTGAAGAATGCCGCCAGGCCTTCAACACCATCATGGAAAACGCCCGAAATTACAATCCTGCTGCCAATTTGCATGGTGTTGTGATCCAGGAAATGGCACCCTGGGGAACAGAGGTCATCCTGGGCTCCATCAACGACCCGACTTTCGGTCCGACCGTTATGTTCGGCCTGGGCGGTATCTTCGTCGAAGTCCTCAAAGATGTCACCTTCCGTGTCGCACCGATCAGTGAAAAACGGGCCAATGTGATGGTCAATGAGATCAAAAGCGCCCCGATCCTCAAAGGTGTGCGCGGTGAAGAACCCAAGGACCGTGCCGCGCTGGCAAAGACCATTGCCAATTATTCCAACATGGTATTCGACCTGATCGATGAGGTCAGCGAATCGGATGCCAACCCGGTAATTGTTTACGAAGAAGGTCAGGGCGTATCGGTTGTTGATGCGCGAATGATCCTTAAAAAATAATCCACCGGTTCGAAGAAACATCAGCGGCTGCCCATTCTGGGCAGCCGCTTTTTCTCATCTCGCAAGGCAGGTCGTCATTTCGACCAGGTTTATCGTTGCCGGGGAATGACAATCCACAGGACCATGTAAGGGACTATGCCTGGCAGGCCGCCCGGGATTAAAAGAATGAAAAATAGCAGCCGAAACCAGAATGAGCTGATGCCAAAAAATTCGGCCAGGCCGCCGCACACACCAGCGACAACACGGTTATGCCTTGAACGACGCAGTTTTTTCGAGTTACCTTCCATTTTCTGAATTCCTTTCGTTTGACTCAATTAATTAACGAAATTGAATGCAGAAAGTCGCAAACCTCATCAGCGCGCTGAAGATGGATAAGTATCCTGCAGCTGTTCCCACGCCCCAATCCATGGTTCTCCCAGGCGGTGGCGTTGCGGTAAATCCACAGTCATCACCCGTTGGGCAATTTGCGCAATCAAACCGGGAATCACTGCCCAATCTTCCTGCAGAACCGCTTCGCATAAAGGCTTGCCATATTGCTCTGTCCAACGCCATTCCATCCGGTACCGGTCCGCCTTCACCCAATAATCACGTTTTTCCCACGCGGCGACAGAGGCATTCACTGTTTCGTATATCTCCAACAGCGCAAGACCAATAAAGGCTGCCAAATCGCGGCTTAATTCATCCTGTACCTTCTGCTGCATTAATGTGCGGATGGCCAACACCACCCCACGCAGCAGAATTTTGCGTTGTTTCCCCGCGGTTTCTGGATTGATCACTCGGCTCATCGATGCCTCCTTGCTTGCTTTATGCGATGGCTGCGCCAATTATACCCGAAACCGCCCCAACCCCAACCTGAGCCCTTGCGAAAACTGGCAGGGACTTATAGAATAAAACCATGGTTGATGACAACGTAACCCCCATTCGGCAGCAGTACCTTGACATAAAACGGGAATATCCCCATACCATCGTGTTTTTCCGCCTCGGTGATTTCTACGAAACCTTTGATGAAGATGCAGAAACCACCTCACGTGAGTTGGAGATTGTCCTGACCTCACGCAATGTCGCGAAAGGGGTTCGAATTCCCATGGCTGGGATTCCTTACCATGCGGCTGAAACCTATCTTGCCCGTTTGATCGATAAAGGATACCATGTTGCCATTTGCGAACAGATCGGTGACCCACCAAAAAAAGGTTTGGTTCACCGCGAAGTGGTTCGTGTGGTGACCCCGGGGACAGTATTGGAGCCGGAATTGTTGAAAAGTGAACGCAACAATTACCTGGCAGCAGTTTGGCGTGATGACAAACAGGCTGGTTTCGCCTATGTCGATATCACAACGGGCGAATTCGCCGCGACCTCCTTTGACGGGCCAAATATTGCCAATTTACTGCGTGCTGAAGCAACCCGTCTGCAGCCTGCGGAAATCCTCGCTGCAGATGATTTCCTGCCAATGGATGGCCTGCGGGGCCATAAGACCCAATGGGCAGCCTGGCATTTTGAGAGCGGACGTTGCCGTGAAGTGCTCCTGCAGCATTTCGGCGCTGCCTCGCTGGATAGCTTTGGCCTGTCGTCACATGGCGTGGTTGTCCAGGCAGCTGGTGCTATTCTGCAATACCTGCAGCAAACCCAACCTGCCGCATTGCAATTGCTGACCACACTGTCAACCTACCATGCCCGCGACTTCATGGCGATCGATGCGGTAACCCGCCGCAATCTTGAACTCACCGAAACCCTGAGAAAAGGGGAACGCAAAGGCTCCTTGTTGCATGTACTTGACCGCACCCGCACTCCGATGGGCAGGCGGCTCCTGGCGCAATGGGTCAGTAAGCCGCTTTTAGATGTCAACGAAATCCAAAAGCGCCAGGATGGGGTAGAAGCATTGTTTACCCGAGGATTGCTGCGTGCTGAGCTCGCGGATGGTTTGAAAGCACTGGGTGATCTGGAGCGGCTGACCAACCGCGTCGCCTCTGGGACTGCTTCTCCCCGCGACCTGGTCGCCATTCGCAGCAGCCTGGCTGACCTGCCATCCATTTCTGCACTGTTTTCAGAACCACTTCCGGCATTGTCACATATCCTGGCTGATTTTTCCATCTGCAAGGCTGAACTGACGCTGCTCAATGAAAGCATCAGTGATGATCCACCGGCGACCTTGCAAAACATCGGTGTCATCCGCCCCGGATATTCCGAGGAACTGGACCATGTTGTTGAGGCTTCTACACATGCCCGTGATTGGATCGACAACCTCGAAATGGTGGAACGCCAACGTACAGGAATTGCCAAACTCAAAGTGGGCTACAACAAGGTATTTGGTTACTACATAGAGGTATCACGCGCTCAGGCGGTGAACGTCCCGGAGGAGTATATCCGCAAACAAACCCTTGTCAATGCGGAACGCTACATTACACCCGAAATGAAAGAGTACGAAACCCTGGTGCTCAATGCGGAAGAACAAATTCGTGCGATTGAAAACCGCGTCTTTAAGCAGATTTGCCAGACGATTGGCGCCAGCGCTGAATTATTACTGCGCACTGCCAGGGCGTTGGCGGAGCTGGATGCGCTCAATTCACTTGCTGATACCGCTGCCATTCACGATTATGTCCGTCCGACGGTGACGGATTCGCTCCACATTGATATCATTGAGGGTCGCCACCCCGTTGTGGAACAATCGCTTTCCAGTGAACGTTTTGTTGCCAATGATGCCGTACTCGAGAATGGTGAGTACATCCGCATCATCACTGGCCCAAATATGTCAGGGAAAAGCACCTTCCTGCGCCAGGTAGCGATCATCGTGTTAATGGCACAACTGGGCAGTTTTGTTCCGGCAAAGAAGGCGGAAATTGGCGTGGTTGACCGAATATTTACCCGCATCGGCGCCCAGGATGAGATTCATGCCGGGCAATCCACCTTTATGGTGGAAATGGTGGAAACTGCCAATATTCTCCACAATGCTACTCACCGATCTCTCCTGATCCTTGATGAGATCGGGCGCGGCACCAGCACCTATGACGGATTGTCGATTGCCTGGGCGATCATCGAATACATCCATAACCACCCCGCACTCCGCGCCCGAACATTATTCGCCACCCATTACCATGAGCTGACCCAGTTGAGTGAAATACTCCCCGGCGTGCGTAATTACAATGTCGCCGTCAGTGAAGCCGATGGAAGACCGGTCTTCCTGCACAAAATCGTCGCAGGTGCAGCCGATCGTTCGTATGGTGTCCATGTCGCCCAATTGGCTGGCCTGCCCCGCCCGGTAATCCAACGGGCCTCTGAAATATTGACACAACTGGAAGCCTCCTCCGGCAGCGCAGTCAGGATTGAGGAGACCCAGGTCCATCAGTTGGCACTCTTCCCGGAAACAAACCCACTGCTGCAAGAACTGGAATCGATGGATATTAATACCCTTTCACCGATCGAAGCTTTAAACAAACTTTACGAATGGCAGAAGTTTTTTACCCACCGTGAGAAGGAATCCTAGATCGGTTTTAACACCATCCCACCCAGCGCCGGCAGTCCCAGTTGAACGTTTCCACCGATAACCGAAATTTGTTCGCCTGTAAGTATATCCTTGAGCCCCAGTAACGGAGCATCAGATACCAGATGAGCGTCAAACTCGATCAGGTGCTGCTTTCCACTGAAGTTGAAAGCAACCAGAACGGTTTCCCCCTGGTAGGTGCGCGTAAACGAATAACAGGACTTGCTCACAAAAACTTGCTTCATTTCACCACGCCGCAGGGCTGGTACATCATGGCGCATCTGGATCAACTGTTTTATCCAACTCCGTAAATCATCATCCCAGGCCTCCCTATTCCAGGGGAATGTCCGGCGGCAATCCGGATCCTTTCCGCCATCGAGGCCAATTTCATCGCCATAATACACACACGGCGCGCCCGGATAGGCAAACGGAAATAAGTAGGCCAATTTTACTTTTGCTTTATCCCCCTCAAACTTGCGCAAAATCCGCCGGGTATCATGGCTGCCCAATAAAACCAGCATCGACCGCACGTATTCATCAGGATACATTGTCAATAATTTTTCTACCCGACCGGCGAATTCTTTGGCATTATTTTCACCAGACAGCACATCAAAAACGGCATCACGCACCGGGTAATTCATCAATCCATCAAAGTGACTTTCCCCCACCCAGCGCGGATTGCCATCCCAAATTTCTCCGACAATGTAGGCTTCAGGATTGGCTGTCTTGACCACGTGGCGGAAGTCTGCCCAAAAGGCATCATCGTCAATCTCATTCGGAACATCCAACCGCCAACCATCTGCCCCCGCGTCAATCCAAAACCTGGCTACGCGCAGCAAGTACTCCCGTACATCCGGTTCGTCTGTATTAAACTTCGGCAGACTTTTGTAACCCCACCAGCCCAGGTAATGTTCCGCTTCCCCTTCACTGTATGCGTCCAGCGGTACCTGTTTTACATGGAACCAGTTGATGTACGGACTATCTGTCCCATTTTCCATAATATCATTGAAGGCAAAAAAACCGCGCCCACAGTGGTTAAAAACACCGTCAATCACTATCCGGATTCCACGTGCATGCAATGCTTCAACCATGGCGGAGAAGTCTTTCATCGTCCCCAATTTGGGGTCGATCTTCAAATAATCATAGGTATCATACCGGTGGGTGGAAGCCGCCTGAAAGATGGGGTTGAAGTAAATGGCATTAATCCCAAGGTCAACCAGGTAATCCAGGTTTTGGATCACACCCTGCAAGTCACCACCGTGAAAGCCCTTGATCGTTGGCAAGGCATCCCATGGTTTCACATTAAACGGATCATTAGCCGGATCTCCGTTGGCAAAGCGGTCGGGAAATATCTGATAAAAAACCGCATCCTGTACCCATTCTGGTGTTCCTGACATCCTGTTTCTCCTATGATCATTTCCATTGGTTTTGTTGATTCGAAATATACGAGAGATATGCTGCTTTATTCCCAGCAAACCGCTCAGCTTCGAGCGTACCAGCTGCAACGCCTTTGAGGATTTGCGTCAAGGCGTAATTAACCGGGGTCGCAATGTCACTTTGTAATCCATGCCGTACCACTGCTCCGTTAATCCACTCTACTTCACTTTCAGTCTTCCCTTGTTTCAGGTCAACCGCTAATAACGGTTTCGCGCCAGCCCAACTTTCTGATACCATCTGGGACAGGATCCTGTCACGCAGCACCTCGGACACACCATCTCTCATGATCATATTAATCCACCGGATGGGATACCCTGGAAGATTTCGTAATTTCAAGCCTTGTTTTTTAATGACATCAACACCTTCTTGAATTGCCCGGATGTCAACAATGCGCAGTTCGGGATCACGGATAATCTCTTCGGGTGACATCTGGAGAATGGCACAGCTCGCGTTCGTCATCAGGTTTAAAAGCAGCTTTGACCATTTCATACTTGCCGGATCATGGTACAGGCGCGCGTTCAAGCCAGCCATATTAAATGCATGGATCAATGCGTCTATCAATTGATGCCTTCCGGCAATACCAATTCCTCGGCTGGCTGTCACTTCCGCGACACCCGATTCATACCGCCGCACCGAAGTCGTCATCACGGCTGGTATGACCTTATCAGGACCGAACAGGTCCACCAATTTCGCCTCATTACCAACGCCATTTTGAATACAAACAAATGCAGGCAAAGCGACCTGATACGGTTGGAGGTAACGTAAAACCCGGTCGGTGTCGTACCCTTTGACGGCGAAGATGGCAGCATCGAATGGCCCATGCGTTAATGCATCCTCAATCGTTGGTTGTACATCGGGTTTGGCAAAAAAATACCGCCGGTCCCCAGTGAACAGCATCAACCCTTTTTTTCGCACCAGTTCCGCACTTTCTGGACGATCGACAAACACCACGGAATGCCCGTTCTGCAACAGGCTCACGCCAAGATAGATTCCTACCGCCCCCACCCCAAAACATAGAAAGCGAAATTTCGGATGTGAACGCGTCGGCATGATTTACAATTGTCCCTCCAGCCATTTCGCACGGTAACCCCGCAGAAAAACTGAACCGGACATCACTGTCCTCCCCGCCGGTTGTAATTCTTCGCAGAGAATCCACCCGTCTGCACAACCGATGGCCGGTAAATTTTCTCGAATCGCACGGCAGCCAGCAATGGCACCGTCATCAAGAATACCAGAAGCTCGGATAATTTTCAGCGGTTGTCCACCAAAGGGAATTGTGGCCCCAGGCCATGGATAATACGCCCGAATTTGCCGCATGATAACCGCAAGACATTGATCTGGATCAATCTTCCCGTCTTCTTTCCGCAGCAGTGGAGCATGGGTTGCGCCATCCGTAGGTTGTAGAACAGGAGAAATCTGCCCGGCGAGATAGTCGGGCAGGACTTTTTTTAACAACGACGCCCCCAGGTTGGATAATGCCGATTCAAGTTCACTCGCCCGCCATTCCGGATCAATGGCTATGGATTGTTGTGCCAGGATCGGTCCCGTATCCATACCTTCATCCATCTGCATGATTGTAACCCCTGTAACAGTATCGCCGGACAGGATTGCACTCTCAATCGGTGAAGCTCCCCGCCAGCGAGGTAACAGCGAGGTATGGACATTGATACAACCAAAGGTGGGCAGGGTTAATACATCTGTTTTCAGAATTTGGCCGAACGCAGCCACCACAATCACTGCTGGCTGCCACGATGCGAGTTGCTTTTTTGCCTGGATGTCGTTTCTCAATTTGGCTGGTTGGATTATTGGAAGCCCCAATCCTTGCGCCAGCACCTTCACCGGCGATGGTTGCAGATGCTTGCCGCGACCCCGGGGACGATCCGGCTGGGTAACCACGCCAACCACATCGAATTCGGCAGCCAGCATGGACAGGATGGGTAGACTGAAAGCAGGCGAACCCATAAATACAACACGACTCCCTCGATTGCACATACTGGGATTGTAACACAACCTTAAGGAATTGCCTTTGAATTGACAAAACCGGTGCATGATGATGAAATGAACATCCAACACATATCATGAACACAGAAAGGATACCTCATGGATATCTATAGCCCGATCCAAATCAAACAATTGGCAATCCAGAATCGGATCATGCGCAGCGCCACCGCTGAAAGAATGGCGGATGACACTACCGGCATTCCAACGCCATCGTATGCCGGGCATTACCGGGCGCTCTCCGAAGGCGGTGTAGGCTTGATCGTGACTGGACATATGTATGTGGACCGACGCGGACAATGTCATCCGGAGATGACCGCGATTGATAATGATGAGGTAATTCCCGTACTGCAGGATGTGGTTGAAATGGTACACCACACGAGCGCTCGCATCATTGCGCAGATCAATTTCGGCGGATTACAATGCGCCATGGGCGTAAACACAATCAACCTCGCACCATCTGCCTTCGCTGATCACGGAAACACAACCGCAGATAACCGTGAGATCACTGCGGATGAATTGGAACAGTTGATAGATGCTTATGCGCAAGCCGCCTTGCGTGTGCAAAAGGCTGGTTTCGATGGAATGATGCTGCATGGAGCGCACGGATACTTTATCTCCCAAATGCTCTCCCCTGCAGTGAACCGCCGTACCGACCGTTGGGGCGGTTCATTTGACCGACGCCTGACCTTCCTCAGCGAAGTCGCCAAAGCCGTACGAACCGCGGTCACCGGGCATTTTCCTCTTTTCATCAAACTGGGGGTACAGGATGGTGTCCCCGGAGGGTTGAGCCTTGAAGAAGGAATGCGGGTGGTCGAACGTCTGGAAGGCTGGGGGTTTGACGGGGTTGAAATCAGCGGGGGATTTCGGTTCAACGCCATGAGTACGGTCAGTAAACCAAAAGATGAAGCCTATTTTCGTCCGTGGGCACGAATGGCAAAGAAATTCACCAATCTGCCGGTTTTTTGTGTGGGTGGATTCCGTTCGTTGGCAGAAATGAATGACACCTTGCAGAGCGGTGATGCAGATATGATATCGCTCTGCCGGCCATTAATTTGTGAACCAGACCTGATTCATAAATTCCAAAACAAGGAAAAAGATACCGCCGATTGCATTTCATGCAATCGCTGCTTTGCAAAAGAGATGAACCAGGGAACACGATGCCGCTGGAAAGAAGACAGGCAAGTTGCTGTGAAACAGGTATTGGGCTAATCAATGAGGGTTGGCAGTGAGTGCCAACCCTCATCATATATCGGTTCATGAAATCGAATATTATTCGACTTCTTCTTCCTTCTTGCCTTTTTCGATCACTTCAGGCTCAGTGGATTCTTCGGCGAACAGCTCTTCTTCGACCTCTTCCGCCTCTTCTTCCTCAGCCAAAGGCGCCACGAAAGCGATAATATGCTCAGGGTCTGTTAGCACAGTCACCATGCTACCAACCGTCAGGTCAGCCACAGTAATCCTGGCGTCGTAATCGACCAGGGTGGAGAGATCCACCTGGAAGGATTCCGGCAGGTCACCGGGTAATGCCTGGACCTCAACTTCGATCATTTCATGCATCAACATACCACCCATGGAGTGAATCGCAGGTGCTTCACCCACCAATTCGATGGGAACCATGACATTCACCGCAACATTCATATCGACCACACGGAAATCCAGGTGCATCAGGCTGCCCATGATATAGTTGCGCTGCTTGTCCTGTACCAGGGTCGCAAATTCCTTGCCATCCAGGTTGATATAGACAATGGTTGACGAAGAAACATTACGCAATGCCAGGGTGGCATCGTGAAGATCGAGCAAAATCGGCACTGACTCGAATTTGCTGCCATACATCACTGCGGGGAGTTTCCCCTCACGCCGCAGCGCACCGACCTTACGTCCGGTTACATTACGTTTGGTGGCTTGTAATACCACTTTTTCCATGATACCTTCCTTCGAGCGCCTCTCACCTTCTTTCAGGTTACCCTCGCTCATAATAGAATTTGGATTTTTCCCTTACGGAATCAACGAAACACCTTGCGCCGTTGGGCGCAAGGTGTAAGTATACCATAAAATCCAATCAACGGTGTTTTCTGCGGACAAAAGCCAGGGTGAGAAACAGGACGGATATCGCAGCGCTGCTGATGATTCCCACCTGGAGCCAGGTATTGGTGCCCCTGGGCACTCTCCGTCCCTGAGTATCGCCAAACGGATCTTCCGGATGGTCTGGCAATGTGTCCATTTCCTCCAGGAAAGCCTGGGGAGCTTCTGCCTGATCACCTCCAGCCTCATCCTCCTCCATCTTCGCCGTTGGCCTATCCGCTTCTGGTGTCAGCGTGGGAGGAATTGTTTCTGTCAGCGTTGGGGTTGGAATGCTGGTGTTCGTAGATGTTGGAGTCGCAGCCTGACCGCCGCTGCCGGAAGGATCGTCAAATCCGCCCAACCCTTCCGGCTGAGGTGTTTGTGTTGGTGCGGCCTCCGGGGTCGCCGTCTGGGTGTATTCCTCAACCAACTCGGGAGCCTCCATCATCATCATGGGCTCCTCTTCCACCAATGCTTCTTCCTCCGCAATTTCCGCATCTGCTGGCAGCGCCATCGCTTCCAACATGGTGTCTTCGGCAGCCTCTTCCGCCATTTCGCTTTCAGCCGCGGGAACACTTTCCATCATGGCGGTCTGTGCAGTGCGGTTAAACATCGGCAGCAGGCGTACACCCAATAAAACCACGAAGATCAAGGCAAAAAAGCCCGAAGCCAGGCTGTAACGCAATGAAAACCGGGTGATGTTGACTGGCCTGGCCGTCGCCTGTGCTTCAGCTGCCATCTGCCGTGTGAGTGTAAAATGATGGGGCACACGATGTTCAGGCGCGTTACGCAGCAGGTGGCGCGTCCACACCAATTGCTGATACGCCTCCTGGAACCCGGAATCGGATTTCATCTTTTCAACAACTTCCAATTTCCTCGTTTCGGACAAATTACCATCGAGAAAATCCGAAAGAAGCTGCCATTCCCTGTATGTGAGCCGTTTCGTATCCATCATATCACCTTGTTACTTTGGAAACGAAATTTCAGCGGCAAAAGTTCCTGAAACTGTTGCAAGCACTGCTGCAAACGCTGCCTGGCACGCGATACCCGACTTTTAATGGTGCCCAGCGGGGTACCGACAATTTCGCATACATCCTGGTAATCCATTCCCTGGATATCCACCATCACTGCCACAACCCGGAAATCTTCCGGCAAATTTTCCAGGCAATGCTGCACCGCCTGGTCCAGCTCCGTCAATTCGGCTGCTTCTTCGGGAGATACACTGTCATCTGCCAGCCAGGAAGGTGAGTCAAATTCCTCTCCGCTCTCAGGATCGGTCGGTTCCAGTTCAACAGTGGGACGCCTCTTTTTACGGCGAAGTTCATCATAACAGGCATTGGTTACGATCCGCATCAGCCATGCCCGAAAGGACCCACCCTGAAAATGATCGATTTTTGTGAAGGCGGAGATGAACGCAGTTTGCGTGGCATCATCCGCCTCAGCCCGATCGGAGAGGATGCGGAAAGCGACATTAAATGCCAGCGACTGGTAGGTCAGGACAAGCTGATTAAAAGCGTCCAGGTCACCTTGCTGTGCCCGTTGTATAATCGCCAGTTCATCCATTCCAGGTCACCCATCCAATTTTCCCTGTTTGCGAACCCGGTCAATTACCAGCTGGTATTCACCGGCATGTTCCGGGTCAATCGTCATCATGCGTTGGAGTACCTCAACTGTTTTGGGAGTATCTCCTTCATCAAGATAGGCACTTGCCACAATGTTCAGTTGGTCCAATGCCTCTTCCTTTCGGTTGAGCCTGCCATAAATTTCAGATAACTTTACCCTGAGAAAATACTTATGCGGCCAGGTTTCAATCAACCCGTTGAGGAATTCCACCCCGCTCTCCAATTGACGGGTGTTGCGTACCGTCGTGATAAAGTCATCAATTTCGTGTTCGGCACTTTGATCCTGCCCCAGACGGTAGTGCACCCCGATCAACTGCTGCCGCACCGATGGGTCATCTGGCGCAAGGGTGCGGATCTGTTCATAAACTCGTTGGGCACGGTGCCAATCCAATCGCTTCATATCAATATCAGCAATCATGTTCAGAATTCGCAGGCTCCAGTCACGCGACCGATCCATCCTTGACGCCAGGCGCAAGGCATCAAATAAAACTTTTCGCATCTGGTCAAAATTCGCAAAAATCTCATACGTTTCTGCCAGCTTTAAATACTGTCCCAGGGCATCTTCCAACCGCTCCTGGTCAATCAACAGTTCGATCAGCGTGGTCCGCAGAGCATAATCTGATGGTGCCAGTGCCAGTGCTTCTTCCAGCATGCGCGCACCCTGGCGATGTTCGCCTCGCAGCAGATACAAACGGCTGATCAGTCGGTATTTCTGTACTGCCAAAGGGACTTCATCTCGCAAGGCCAGCAAACGGGCGAGTTCGATTTGCAGCGGTAAATAACTCGGGGCAAAATTCAAGGCATAAAAAGCCTCTTCCATGGCAGAATCATACTTCTGCTTTGCAACCAATCCCTGGATGTAGGCAATGGCCTCCAGCACCTGTCCGTTGCTGGTTTTCAGCATTAAATCACTGAGCGGTGCCGGATTTTTGGGGTCTGTTTCCGGCAGTTGGGTCCGAATCTTCGACAGGTACCGCATCCAATCCTTCCGGTTCACCTGGGTTTCTATGGTTTCACACAAGCTCTTCAGTTCTTTTTCATCCTGGAGTTGCTGTGGTGTATCCAAAATGGGGGTATAGGCTTCACGCAACGCGGCATGTTTGGTGGTATCGACCGTATACAAATCTGCGATTCCCAGGGCACGGATGTAAAAGGTCGCCGCCCGGCGCAAATTGCTCAGGCCACCCCGCTGGTAGAAAAAGCGGCCCAACAGCAAAAAAGCACCCAGCGCATAATCATCTCTGCGCACACAATGCTCCAGATATTCAACAGCTTTTCGTGGCTGGGTATCGATCAACAGGCACCCCAGGTTGTAAAAAATCGCCCCTTCGTTGACCCCAATCCGCACCAGTGCTTCCATCGCATCAACCGCTTCCCGGTCCTGCTGGTGGGTCATGGCATCGACCGCTTTATTGAGCAGAACCGAAACATCATTGCGCTGGCTCTCACTCAGGCTATGCGATTTATTGTTCGTGAAGGTAATGCTGGCTGGCGATTCAAACAGGAAGGAAGCAAGAACTACCAGTGACTTTTGGCGGAAATAATCAACAGGCAGAGTATCATCAGTCCGGATCAGTTGTTTGGTCGTGGGATCCTTTTTCGGCTCCATCACCTCAGCCATCCGGAGGGATGCACTCACATTCTTGGGACGTCTGGGTTCCGGCAGCATCTGCCGGTTTTTTAGACAATCCCTGGCGGCGATCACGTCAGGGTTCTCTGGATCAATGGCAATACAATGATCGACCGTTTGAGCTGCCCTGGCTAGGTTACCGCTTCGCTGCAGCACACTCGCCGCCGCCAGGTACTCCTGGACAGCACGGTCTTTCTTTTGCATACGCTCAAAAATTAACGCCAGGCGGGTATGGGCATGCAGGTTCGCCGGGTCGAGTGAGATCGCCTGTTCATAACAGCTGATCGCTTTTTGGGCGTCATGTGCTTTCAGGTGCAGCTCAGCAGCATGGATGATGGATTGAACAGCTTCCTTCAAGCGGCCCTGGCGTTCAAAAATATCGGCAATTTTCTCTGGAGATGCCGGATCTTCCGGGTTGGCAACCGCTGCTTTTTTGTAATATACCAGCGCCTGATCATACTTCTTTTGTTCATAGAGTGCCAGGCCCATACTGACCAGCGCCATGGGATTCTCCGGAAATTCATCCAAGGCCTGCTGGTAAAATTCCGCCGCGCTGGCCCAATCCAGGTCCCAGGCTGCCGAATTTCCGCGGCTCATTGCCTTTTGATAAGTTTGCCGATTTTCAGCCATGTTGCTCCTCAGTTACGCCGTCTTACCCTGGACTTTTTCCATTTCCGCCCAGTTCAAGCCAACTTTTGCTTCCGTGGTCAGGGGTATAGGTAATTCTATAGCATTTTCCATTACTTCACGTAATAAATCAAGCGTCGGATTCACCTCACTTTCGGGGCATTCCAACAACAGCTCATCGTGAATCTGGAGCAAGAGGCGTGCCTTTAATCCTGCTTTCCCCAACGCCGGCAGCAGCCGGATCATGGCAACCTTGATAATGTCGGCAGCAGTCCCCTGGATGGGGGCATTGATCGCCTCGCGCTCTTCGCGATTGCGCAGTGCTGAGTTGCGTTCATTTTTAAGATTCGGGAAATAACGGCGGCGTCCGTACATCGTTTCCACGTAACCCTTCATCGCCGCCGATTCCCGGATCCCATCCAGATAGCGCTTCACACCGGGGAATTGCTTAAAATACGCATTGACAAAGGTGTCGGCCTCACCCACGGTCAGTCCGGTGGATTGGGATAACCCAAACGAACTCATCCCATAAATCAAGCCAAAATTGATCGCCTTGGCATGCCGGCGCATATCGGGGTTTACATCCTTCAAGGGCACCCCGTACACCGCCGCCGCTGTGGCCGCGTGGATATCCTGGCCGGCGCGGAATGCACGCAGCATGGATTCATCCTGTGCCAGGTGGGCAACAATCCGCAGTTCAATCTGTGAGTAATCCATTGCCAGCAGCAATTTCCCTGGGCCGGCAATGAATGCTTTACGCACCTGCCGCCCCAGGTCGGTGCGGGTGGGGATGTTTTGCAGGTTGGGATTGGATGAGCTGAGGCGCCCGGTAACCGCTACCGTCTGCGAGAATGAAGAATGCACCCGGCCAGTAGTTGGATTAACCTCTTGCGGAAGGGCTTGCAGATACGTGGAACTCAACTTCGACAACTCACGGTATTCCAAGACCCAATCCACCACCGGGTGCTTCCCGCTCATCGCTTCCAGCACACCCGCGTTGGTCGAATACTTACCGCTGCTGGTTTTCTTGGTGCGTGGCGGTGGGGTCAATCCGAGAGTGTCAAACAATACATCGGCAAGCTGTTGGGTTGAGTTCAGGTTAAATTCAAACCCCGCCGCCCGGAAAATGTTTTCTGTAAGCTCCGCCTGGCGAACCGCCAGCTCCTGGTCCATTTGCTTAAGAAAACCCACATCCAGTAAAATGCCTTCCCGTTCCATCTCTATCAGAATCGGGATCAGTGGCATTTCAATAGTTTCAAACACCTGGACCGCATTCGCTTCCCGCAATTGGGGTTCAAGCACTTCACGCAGCCGCAGCGGGATGTCCGCATCGGCAGCGGCGTAAGGGGCAACCTCCTCAATCGCGACATCCGCCATGTTCTTCTGGTCTTTTCCCGAACCGATCAAATCTTCGATATGTGTCATCTGGACACCCAGAATTTCCTCAGCCATTGTTTTCAGACCAAGGCCGCGGATGGCGGGTGTCAGAATCCATTGAGCGAGCATTGTGTCGAATGACAGCGGTGAAACCGTAAAACCATGGCGTTCCAGCACCAGCACGTCATATTTCAGGTGATGGCCAACTTTTTGAATACCAGGATTTGTTAGTGATGGCTGTAATGCTTTTCGCACGGTTTCGATCGACAATTGCTTCCCACTCCCGTGATGGCCGACAGGAATGTAATAGCCTTCACCGGGCGTTACAGACAATGAAATCCCCACAAGCTCTGCCAGCATTGGATCCGTGCTGGTTGTTTCGGTATCCAGGCTGATTTGTTGCGACGCGTTCAGAACCTGTACCAGTGCGTCAAGTGCTGTCAGGTCCTGCACCACAATTGTGTCCCCCCCCCCCGGAGCAGCCACCCCAATCCGGTCAGTCCTGGGCGTTTCTTCAAACAACGAAAGCTGCCCGGGCCGCATGGGCGTGCGGGATTCCGTATAAGGGTTTTCTAACGTGGGCAGGTTTTCCAACCGCTGCATTAGTGACTGGAATTCCAGTTCATGGAATAACTTTTTCACTGCATCAAAATTGATGCGGTTCGTACGGGCAGCCTCCAGGTCGATACTGACTGTTACATCGGTGCGGATACGGGCGAGGTCATAACTCAAGTAAGCAGATTGTTTTCCCTCTTCCAGCTTTGCCCGATACCGGGCGGGAACATCATCAAGGTGGGCATAGATTCCATCCAGGGAGTCAAATTGCTCCAGCAGGTTTTTGGCGGTCTTATCACCCACGCCTGGCACACCGGGTATATTGTCGGATGAATCGCCGGCAAGCGCTTTGTAGTCAACGATCTGGTCGGGGCGGACTCCCATATACTCTTTTACCTGGTGGGCAGTGTAATCGATGGTGTCCGAGGTCTTGCGGCCCGGCAGGTTCACAATCACCCGGTCATCGACCAGTTGCAGGAGGTCACGGTCGCCAGTGATGATCTTTACCCCTAAACCTTCAGACACCGCATACCGGGCCACACTGCCAAGCACATCATCTGCCTCAAAACCTGCCACCTCGAGCCGGGGAAACCCAAAGGCATCCACAATTTGTTGAATGCGTTCGATCTGCAATCGCAAATCATCCGGCATTTTTTCCCGCGTTCCTTTATACTCCGGGAAGAGATCATCACGGAAGGTTTTCCCCACATCAAATGCAACTGCCAGGTATTCCGGTTTCTCCTGTTCCAGCAATCGCATCACCGCCTGGGTAAACCCATAAGTTCCGGCCGTTGGTTCACCGGATTTGGTCGTAAAGCGTTCACCACCCACGCTCATCAGCGCAAAGTACATCCGGTAAGCCAGGGCATGCCCATCGATCAGGTATAAAGTTTCAGGCATTCGACCTCCTTGTTGACGCAAGCCAGCTTAACCAGTTTATCATGAGGAAGGTACTGGCACAAGCGAGCATTCATGCAGGTTCAACGCATATCCTTTCCATCCCTTGATGATATACTACTCACATGGCAACCAGAAAACGCCCTACTTCATCTACCCGCGGGAGTACACGAAGCACAACCAGCAGCCGAAACCGTTCCGGTCAACACGGCGCTGGCGCACGGTCCGGCAGCAAATCCTCTCCAGCAACCAATCCGGTGGTACAAGCGTTCACACGCATCTCCGAACGCCTTCACGCACTCACAGTAGACCAACGCCTTGACATTGTTGGCATCCTGATCGCCGTCTTGGGGGCGATATCATTGATAGGAATGTTGGTGGAAGATGGCAAGAACATCTTCGGACAATGGTCCGATTTCATCCTGCGGGTTACCGGTTGGTCTGGTTATGCTGTTCCAGTGTTTTTGATATTGATCGGCCTCTGGCTTGTTTTCCGCAGGATAGAAGTGATGCCGGCTATCACCCTGGAACGTATCCTCGGGGTAATTATCCTGTATCTCAGCCTGCTGATCTGGATGCAGATGGGTGCCATGCTATTCCTGGTTGAAGTTGCTGACCGGCAGGGCGGCGGTGCCTTCGGCCGTCTTCTCACTTTACCAATGGTATCGGGGTTTGGCTTTACGGGGGGCGTTTTCATCAACCTCTTCCTGCTGTGGATGGGGATCATGTTTACTTTCGACATCACCTTCGCCCGTCTTTGGCTGAAAACCCAACCCCTGCGGATCGCAGCAATCGAAAGGTTTCATCAACTTTTCCGTCAACCACTGCCATCAGAAACCGAAATGCAAGAAACTGATGAGGATGACAGAGTCGAACTTCCCGAAGTGTTTAAACCCATTACCAGCATCGGCGAAACACAACCGGAGACAAATGGCCGTAAAGTCAACGGTGAAACGCATGAGTCATCGATCAGCTCCCATAAGCCGCACGGCAACGTGGATGACGATCTGTTTGAGGACTCCATTACCGCCCCTCCGCCGGATATTGATTGGTCATTGCCGGAGGTAACCCAACACCTTGTACCAATCCCGGAATTTGAAGACGATGATTCACAGGTGGAACAACAGGCCAGGATCATTGAGGAAACACTTGACCTCCTGGGCGCACCCGGGCATGTGGTTGAAATTGCTCATGGCCCACGCGTGACCCAATTTGGGATCGAACCGGACTTTAACGAGAAGCGCTCCGGCGACAAGGTCAGGGTGCGTGTCAACAAGGTGGTATCACTCGCCGATGACCTGACGATGGCGCTTGCTTCACAAAGTGTTCGCATCCAGGCGCCAGTCCCGGGAAAAAGCTATATCGGCATCGAAGTGCCCAATACCAAAGCACAACCGGTGACGTTGCTTGAGATCATTGAGAGTCAGGCTTTCCGCGATCTGCGGTCACCGCTGCGTTTCGGACTCGGCAAGGATGTTACCGGGCGGCCGGTGGCCGCGAATCTGAAAAGTATGCCGCACCTCCTGATCGCCGGAACAACGGGTGCAGGGAAATCGGTGTGCATTAATGCCATCTTGTGCAACTTCCTGCTCTTTAACAGCCCGCGTGATCTGCGCCTCCTGCTGGTAGATCCCAAACGGGTAGAGTTAACAGGCTACAATGGTATTCCCCACCTACTCACGCCGGTCGTAGTCGATATGGACAAGGTGGTCAACGCTTTGCAATGGATATTGCGCGAAATGGAAACCCGTTACCACAAATTCTCCAAGGTCGGCGCGCGCAACCTGGTGGGTTTTAACCAGAAACGCCCGGAAGAATACCTTCCGCATATTGTTGTAGTGATCGATGAATTGGCCGACTTGATGATGACCGCCCCTGGTGAAACCGAGGCTGCAATTACACGCCTTGCCCAGCTCGCCCGTGCCACCGGGATTCACCTGATCCTGGCGACACAGCGGCCATCCACAAAAGTAATTACCGGACTGATCAAAGCAAACTTCCCCTCGCGGATTGCCTTTAATGTCGCGACCGGTATCGACAGCCGTGTGATCCTGGACCAGAACGGCGCAGAACGTTTACTAGGTTCCGGCGATATGCTGTTCAAACCTGCTGATGCACCCGCACCGTTCCGCCTGCAGGGGGTATACCTTTCAGATGATGAAATTGAATCCATTGTGAGGTATTGGCAGACCACGGCACAGGAAGCCCTGGCATCCAGGAAAAAGGGTACAACCGGTACGACACCAGCCATCACCCCATCCATGCCAATGCATCAGGAAAGCCTGTGGGATATCGACAATAAGATCGACCCACTGGAAGATGAAGCCATTGACCTGGTGCGCAAAGAAGGCCGCGCATCTACTACAATGCTGCAGCGCAGGCTCCGCATCGGCTACACACGCGCTGCCCGTCTGATCGACTCCCTTGAACAAAAAGGAATCGTAGGAGAACCACATCCGACCACCCAGGTGCGCGAAGTGCTGGATTTCGGACCGGCTGGCCCACCACTTGACCTGGATTAATCCGTTCCCATCTCGCCCAATCCACACATTGTCAGGGTTAAGGCCGCCAGGGCTGCAGTTTCCATTCGTAAAACTCGCGGTCCTAATGTAACACAATATACACCCGATTCGAGGGCAAGCGCAACCTCTTCTGGCGAGAAACCGCCCTCAGGACCGATAAAAATCGCCACCGATTGCGGTTTTACCTGTTTTACCACACTCTGCAACGATGGATATTCATGCCCGGTATCCGGAAGGCATACCAGTTCACAGCGTTGTTGGCCGTCGCCAAGTGCCTGTGCGAAGGGAAAAACTCTCGCCAACTGGGGGATTTTTCCGCGGCCGCTTTGCTCCGCAGCTTCCCGCAAGATCGTCTCCCAACGTGCACGTTTTTTCTCAACCGCAGATGCGTCCTGTACCAGCGTCCGGCTGGTAACTATTGGGATAAAGCCGGCACACCCCAGTTCCGTCCCCTTTTGAAGCACCCACTCGACCTTCTCTCGCTGGCTTAAGCTCAGGTACAACCAGGCTGATACCATCGGTTCGCCTGCAGCTTGTTGCCGATTCAATATCTCTCCCGACACGACATCGCCAAGCGACAGGCGTGCCACATATTCATCTCCCCGGCCGTTTAACACGATGACATGGTCGCCCTCGCGCAACCGCAGTACTCGCTCAATCTGGCGCGCGGTTTCTCCAGGAAACACAATGCGCTCTTTCTGAAATGCCTCAGCCGGTAAAAAAAAACGGTGGATCATAAACGGGCATCTTTCCCGGCAATCACGATTGTGTATTCTCCTCGCGGTGTTTCACCGGATTGCCATTTGATCAGTTCCGATAACATTCCCCGGCGCACCAATTCGAACTTTTTCGTGAGGTCATTGGCGATCGCTGCCGGCCGGTCGCCGAACACAGCCATGGCATCCCCCAGGGTTTTGACAAGCCGGTATGGGCTTTCGTAATACACCAGTGTATGTGGTGATTCCGCATCCACCGCCAGAAAACGTTTGCGGGGTCCTCCTTTATGGGGGGGGAAACCGCGGAATGTGAAGGAATGCACTGGCAATCCAGAAAGCACCAGGGCAGGGATCACCGCGGTGGCGCCCGGAATGGCGGTCATTTCAATCCCTGCCTCCACCGCCGCGCGCACCAGCAGATAACCGGGGTCAGAGATCCCCGGAGAGCCGGCGTCTGTCACCATCGCCACATTTTTGCCTTCCTGCAACAGCGAAAGGATCCGTGGCAGCGCTTTTTCCTTGTTCTGTTCATAAAAGGAAATCTGGGGTTTTTTGATCTCAAAATGCTGCAGCAGGATTCCTGTATGACGGGTATCTTCGCTGACCACAAAATCCGCGTCCTTGAACACTTGCAGGGCGCGGAGGGTAATATCGCCAAGGTTACCGATCGGGGTGGAAACCAGGTATAACATGAGAATCCTTTTCGTTTCGTATAACTGCCAGCCCCATCCGAGGCGGTGTTGTTTCAGGTATAATTTTAGCGCATGATATCCGCATTCACCAAGCTCCACGCTTGTTTCCCATGGAGGTAATCAATGGCAAAAGAACCAACCCGTGGCCGGATTGACCCGGAAAAAGTAACAATCGACATTACTCCCAAACGTCGCCCTGATTGGATCAGGGTTAAAGCGCCAACAGGCGAAGGTTATCAACGCATTGAAGATATGCTGCGGGGTGCGCACCTGCACACCGTGTGCGAAGAAGCCGGGTGCCCCAATATGGGGGAATGCTTCAATAGCGGCACTGCCACCTTCCTGATCCTGGGGGATGTGTGCACCCGCAGCTGCCGCTTCTGTGATATCAAGCACGGCATGCCAGGTGAATTGGACTGGGAAGAACCGGAACGGGTGGCCCAGACGGTCAAACAGATGAACCTGCGCCATGCAGTGATCACCAGCGTCAACCGCGACGAACGGGATGATGGCGGTGCACCCATTTTCGCAGCATGTATCCAACGCATCCGTGAAGTGCGACCCGGCTGCACGGTTGAGGTCCTGATCCCGGATTTTAAGGGCAGCATTGAAGCCTTGAAAATCGTCATGGACGCCCGGCCGGATGTGTTAAACCACAATCTGGAAACAGTGGATCGCCTCTCCAAATGGATTCAGCCTCAATCACGCAAGGAATGGTCACGGGACACCCTGGTGAATGCCAAACAACTACTTCCCGATGTGCTGACGAAATCAGGCATCATGGTCGGAATGGGAGAGACCATCGATGAAGTGCAGCAAGCGATGCAGGATTTACGATCCTGGGATGTTGACTTGCTGACCATCGGGCAATATTTGCAGCCCAGCCGCCAGCATTGGCCGATTGACCGCTATTACACGCCGGAAGAATTCCAGGCCTTGAAAGCCTATGGCTTGCAATTGGGATTTCTCGCGGTAGAGAGCGCACCGCTGGTACGATCTTCGTACCATGCGGCGGAAATGGCGCGGATTTTGAATGAACGGAAAGCTTAGACATATCAGTTAAACACATTCATGAAAACGGACCGCCAAAATTGCGGTCCGTTTTCCTTTTGTCTTACCTGCGGTCGAGCCAGGTTTTTCAGATCAGGCATCGAGCCCTTGCTCTGTACGCTTGTTTTCCCAAAAGTCCACATCATGGGGGTCATCCGGGTCCAGCAGCGCCGGGTCTATCAACACGGCTTGCGATACCCCATATTGGCGCCACAGGTCTTTTGCCAGCCGATCGCTATGGACGCCTGGCACCCCCTGTGCCTGAAAATACTCGCAAACCCGCTGCACATCACGGAAAAAGATCTCTTTGGCAGCGTTGTTCTGCCCGGGTGAGACAACCTGGGGAAAATCGATCAGGGTAATGGTGTCATTCCAATACAGAATATTGTAAGCAGAGAGGTCACCATGGATTACCCCGTTTTTCAACATCAAAGTGATATTGTGGACTGCCTGGTCAAACAACCGCCGGGCAGCCTTGCGGGAGAGGTTGACTTCCACCAACGCTGGCGCACCGCCGTTTTCGTCGCCCAGAAAATCCATCAGGATTGCCATCCCCCCGCTGGTATACACTCGCGGCACATCAGCCCCAGCCGCCGATAATACTTTCATCGCCTGCACTTCGTGCTCAATCCATGAGGAATGAATCAGTTCCTTCCCATAGTCCGTTTTCTTGCGGATGGCGTGCAGTTTACCATCATCCGTGATCGGATGGCCGTCGCCATCCAGCAGGCTCCTGCCTTCCCGGTAAATATGGTCTTTGCGCAGGTTGCGGAATTGGCGTGGGCGATACACCTTGGCTGCCAGGAATTCTGCGTCCACATGCGGCCCGCCACTGCATAAATACACCGAGGCTTCTTTCCCTCCCTTCACCTTGCGCAGGATATCTGTAAACCATTGGTCGGCATAAAAACCGCTCAAAGAGGAAAATAACCAGCTGGATTCATACAACGCGGGTTTATAACAAAATTGGAAACCCGACTCAACCAGTTCCAGGTCATCCGCACGATTGACAAGAAGATCATCCTGCCCGGTGTGGACCACCAACCGCGATGCTTTTTGATTCTTTTCGGCTGGTTCAACATTGCGAACCTTCAATTTTGCCAGGCTCGCATCATCCATATCGTATTCATTAAAATAGTGATTTAAAGTCTTTACCTTCATGACTGCTCATTTTCGTTTTCATCGAAGTGATAAAGCCGCGGCGATCATTCATCCCGCGGCAGCCCTGTATTAACAAAAAAATCCACGGAGAATTTCTCCGTGGACAGGAATTGGTTATCCGTTTGCCCAGGGAGGATTTGTGTTGTTGATATCGTTATTTTCCATTTTCAACATCATAAACCTCCTTTCAAAATTCAGACAGAACAATACCAAAACTATATCAAGAGAAGTATGCTTTGTCAATCATCGAATTCCTTGACCGGTGTATGGCCATTATCAATGGAATCCCGATAACTTGCGCCAAACAAAACCGCCGGCCCGAAATGGAGAATTCCCGATACTGCCAACGCCACAACAATCGAAACCTGTTTCCCGACCCACCCCAATATAGGGCCGCCGGCAATTTGGCCCAACGCGTTCATCTGGGAACTCATGGATAGCGTGGTTGCGCGGTGACGGGATTCAATATGCTGGTTGATCCAGGCATTTTGGATCGGCGGCAGCACGCTTCGCGAAACAGAAATCAGCAAGAACGCAGCCATCGCCGCCAGCACCGACCGTGCCAGCGCAAACCACAGGATTGCCAATGCCGTCACCATGCTGACAGTGATCAGCCAACCCAGCACCTTTTGGTGCCACCGCAAATCCAAACACTTGCGGACCCATTCAGCAATGCTTAATGTCAGAACCGCTGATACCAGCCCGAGGATCCCGAACCATGTTTCATCACTGATGGTAAAAGTGAATGGTTGTGGAAAGTGAAAATTGGTTAGAAAATGGGCAGAATTCATGCGGTCATAAGCTTCTGAAGCCAGCCCTACAAACAACATTACCCCCATGAATTGGAGCACAGCCCGGTTTCCATGCAGGCTGCTCAAGCCATCCCGGAATCCTTCCCACAGCCTCGTAAATCCCTTCTCCTCGCCGGCAGTCGGAGTAAAGTGATTCTCCGGCATCACGACTGCCAGCCATCCCCCCATCACAGCCAGCAACCCGGCGCCTACCAGGATGGGGAGGTTCAGCGATATGTTCCCCAACAGGATGCTTAAAGGAATCGCCAACAGGCTCAAAACGGTTCCCACCTGTCCACCGCGAATGAATATCTCCCCTACCGCTTCGGCACCCACCTCATCTGTAACCCAGGCATCAAACGCGCCGCTGATGAAGGTGTATCCCAGGCCCCACACCACTTGTGCCAGCAGCAGCGAGCCAAATGTTGGGAATGCGCCTTCGATCAGGAAGCCAGCGGCGAGGACAAAAAATCCTATAATCGTGGAAAGGCGACGGGAGTAGCGGTCAGCAATTACACCGGTTGGAATTTCAAACAGAAAGGTCGATAATTCCAACACCGTACCCACCAGCACCAGCTGTAATGCGTTCAATCCGACACTCTTCACATGATAGACAAGGTTTAATGTGAATATCAATGTCAGAAAGAAGGACATACCGCCAGAAGCGACAAGGTAAACCGTCCTGGCCGAAAGGAGATGTTTATGCATCCGTCAGCAGCCTGCCCAGCCGTATGCACGCTTCCACAGCCAACCAGAACAGGTTGCGGCGGTGGTCCAGGCGGTTGTTCCAGGCGCGCCCATCCCATCCTTCCGGCACTACCAGGTCACCGGCATATAAGAACTGCGCCATCGGAATACCCCGGAACTGCGCCACGGCGAAAAAGGCAGCGGCTTCCATTTCAACCACCTCGCATCCTTCCGCTAAACGCTGGTCTCGCCGGGCGACGGTTTCCCGGTAGAAGGCACTGGTGGTCCAGGTTTTCCCAAAATGGAAAGGTATCTGGTGCTCCTTCAAGGTGTCCACAATCGCCTGGACCGCTGTCGGATGGGGAGTCGCCTCCCGCGAAGGAGGCAGGTAGTGGTAGGACACCCCTTCATCCCGTACAGCGGCTGTCGGAATGACCAGTGTACTTTCCACCAGTTCTTTTTTCAGCGCACCTGCCCCGCCAACAGCAATACAGTACTGTCCGCCGTGAGCGATCAATTCCTCCAGGATGCCGGCCGCAATCGGCGCACCAACGAAGGGATTCATCACGGTTACTTTGCCACCCTGGAATTCCAGTTCATAGATCGGCATGGGCCCATTCTCGGTACCGAAATGCCCTACTGTCTGCAAAGTTCCCGCATCTACCAGCTCACGCAGCACTTCATGAAAGAAGCACAACACCACACCGGGTGGGATTGGCGACTGGGTGGCATAGTGCCGGGGTTCGATATTCGCTTTCTTCTCAGGATCAAATTCCAGAATGGGAAATTCTGACATCAACATAACTGACCTCTCATCAACATGCTCCCCTCATTATACAAGGAAACCCCGGTGTTATAATCACCACATGGAAACACGGCCCATGGCAGACCAACAACAACCTGTGAGAACAAAAAAGGATTGGAGGCAGGCGACGGGCATGGTCTTATGGACCATCCTTTTTGGGATCGCCTATGCGCAATCCCCGCTGTTCACCTCCAACCAGAACCAGTATTTTTTCTTCGGCCTTGCCCGTGCTTCCTTGCCCGCTTTGCGCAATGATTGGCTGTTTTCGACCACCGACCTGGTACCTGTCTTCTCCTGGTTGGTCACCATTGCCGTGCGCCTGTTCCATTCACCAGTCATTTTCTACCTGGCCTATTTTCTCATTTTCGCGCTGTATCTATACAGCCTATATAGCATATGCCTTAAAATCTTTCCGGCACTGAATGAAAGCAGGGGAATTTTTTTATTTGGGTTTTTCGTGACGTTGACTCATTCTGCAGCGCTTCGTTTTTTAATCACACGCCTGGTTCATCCCGACTGGGAATACCTGATCGAAGGCGGCGTCGCCGGCCAGAGGCTGCTTGGGGATGTATTCCAACCGAGTGTGTTTGGTGTGTTCCTGCTGTTATCGGTTTCCTTCTTTCTGCAGAGGCGCGATATTCCTGCCATCCTGTCATTGGCTGCATCGGCTCTCGTCCATCCCACCTACCTGTTGAGCGGTGCAGTACTGACCCTGACCTATATGATCATCCGCTGGCGGGAGACTGCAGGATACAGACATTCCATCCGTCTGGGATTGCTTGCCTTGATCCTGGTGCTGCCGATTGTGGTGTACACCGCTCTCCAATTTTCCGGCATCCCTTCAGAGATAAATGCTGCCGGGCAGGCAATCGTGGTGGATTACCGCCAGCCGCACCACATGATCATTGGCAGCTGGCTCGATGCCCGGGTATTGGTGAAGCTGTTACTGTTTGGCAGTGCACTGTGGGTGACCCGTCGCCGACCGATTTTTCCTGTGTTATGGATAACCGGAGCTGCCACAATTTTTCTGACCACAGTCCAGGGCGTCACTCAATCCAACACCCTTGCAATGCTTTTCCCCTGGCGATTCTCGGTGATCCTTGTTCCCCTCTCTACCACCATCCTCGCCGCTGCAATAGTGCAATGGTTGACAACCCGCACAGCTTTTTTCCGGCAGAAATCCCTCTGGGTAAAAACCCTTTCAACCGCTGGTCTGGTAGTATTGGCAGGGGTCGGGGCCTATAAATTCGCTGCCGCCTATCAGTCTCGCCAGCAATCCTCCGAAAGCGCTTTATTTGCCGCGGTGAAAGCCATCCCCTACGAGGGTCAGGTATATTTGATTCCGCTGAAAATGCAAGATTTTCGGTTGGAAACTGGCATGCCGATCGTGGTCGAATATAAAGCCGCTCCGCAGAGTTCACAGGGTGTCCTCGAATGGTATGAGCGTGTCCAGGAAGTGGACCATTTCTACAGTGGTTTACCGTGGGGTGAAGCCTGCCAACGCCTGCCGGAACTGGTGCAACGTTATGGTGTGACTCACATCATTGTGCCATTGGCTGAAGGGAATCACCAATCCTGCCTGGAGGAAATAGCCCATACGGATGAATATGGCATCTACCGCCCGATCACCCCTTGAGTTCAGGGCAAATAGGCAGGAAATTTGCATTATCACCAAGGATGTTGAATCGTACTCTCGTGGCAGCGACGGTTTGTTCCATGGAAAATGGGGCATTCCCCTCTTCGTGAAGCTGCGCTTCGGGTACAATTGGAACAGCATGAATACAGGAACCACCCCATGATCCAGCCTGACCTTTTCCAGAGCCTCGAACCGCCGATCCTGACAGTCGGGCAGTTGAACCATTATCTACGGCAACTGCTCGAGAGCGATCCCCTCCTACAAAAAATATGGGTTCAGGGTGAAGTTTCGAATGTTTCGCAACCGCGTTCAGGTCATATTTACTTTACCCTCAAAGATGATACCGCCACCCTGAACTGTGTCATCTGGCGTTCCACCGCTGAGCGGTTAAAATATCTACCGCAAAACGGCATGTCTGCCGAAGTGCGCGGATCGATCAGTGTGTATGAACAGGGCGGCCGGTACCAGCTATATGTTGACATGGTCCGGGCGATCGGTGAAGGCAACCTGTATCAGCAATTCATCGCGCTAAAAGAAAAACTCGAAGCAGAAGGATTGTTCGAGGAGGAACGCAAACGTCCCTTGCCTTTCCTTCCGAAAACCATCGGTATTGTAACCTCTGCCACCGGAGCTGCCGTCCAGGATATGATCAACACCCTGATGCAGCGCTGTCCGATGATTGAAGTGGTCATTGCCCCGGCAGCAGTACAGGGAGAGAATGCCCCGCTCGAAATTGTTCGCGCGCTGAATGCCCTGAACACACGCATTCACCCGGATGTGATCCTGGTCGGACGCGGCGGCGGCTCCCTGGAGGATTTGTGGTGCTTCAATGATGAGCGGGTGGTGCGGGCAGTGGCGTCTTCCACCGCCCCGGTAATCAGTGGAGTAGGTCACGAAACCGATTTCACCTTGAGTGATTTCGCCGCCGACCGCCGCGCGCCAACCCCAACCGGTGCTGCTGTGATGGCGGTTCCTAACATCAATGATCTCGCCGATCAGTTGGGAGCGCAGTTGGGACAGTTAAATGGCTTGATGCAGGAACAACTCAAGCATGCGTTCCTTATGTTCAACAATCTCACGAAGCACCTGAAGCTGGTTTCGCCTGCCTTCCGCATTCAGAATGAGATTCAGCGCCTTGATGAATGGGAACGCCGATTTCAAACTGCTACAAGGGTATATTTTCGGCAGCAGCGGATGAAATTTGAATCAATCCTGAGCCGGCTGCATTCGATGAATCCTGCCGGCATCCTCGCCCGGGGATATGCCATCATCCATTCTGAAGATGGCAGCCTTATTCGCAGCATCACCGATGTTCACACCGGCCAACCAATGCATGTCACACTTTCCGATGGCCGGTTCGCCAGCCTGATCACGGAAATTTTCGATCAACAGGAGCAGCCCGATGGAAAAAGAGAAATCGATCACTGAAATGAGTTATGAAGAAGCAATCAATGCGTTGGAACTAGTGATCCAATCATTGGAAGATGAAACCAACCCCCTGGAGAAGTCCCTGGCATTGTATGAACGCGGTCAGGTTTTGGCTCGTTACTGCGCTGAATTGCTGAAAAATGCCGAGATAAAGATCCAGACTCTGACTTACAACGAAGATATCTCCCAGGATTAAAAATCCATGAATGGTTTCTTGACCACACTCCTTAACCCATACCTGCTCGCCATTCTGACTGCATGGCTGTTATCACAAAGCCTCAAAGTGCCGATCCACTACCTCAGTACCCGCAAATGGCGCTGGGACTTATTCCTTGAAAGCGGCGGTATGCCCAGTTCCCATTCCACCCTGGCAACCTGCACATCCACACTGATTGCTCTGCGAGATGGGTTGGATTCTCCGATCTTTGCAGTGGCACTGACCATGACCGTGATCGTGATCTATGACGCAACCCATGTCCGCCGTGAAGCGGGCATCCACGCGGAACGCCTAAATTTATTGTTTTCGGAAATCTTTGACGGACACCACCTGAACCAGGACAAGCTGAAAGAAGTGATCGGCCACACTCCGACCCAGGTGCTGGGTGGGATCATCCTCGGCGGATTGGTCGCCTTGTTCTACCACTTTACCTGGTAAGAGCTCTGACCTCTGGCCATTAATATCCCAGCAAGTTGATCAGGTCACTTTCTGACTTTTTCGTGCCTTGTTTCCGGTCCTTGCTCCCCAGCAGTTCCTGCCAGAAATCATCATCGTAGCGGCGGGAACGCACCGGCAACGGCATCGGAACCCCCCACCCCAGCAGCAGCACCTCCTCTTTTTCTTGCAGGTGCGAAAGCATCCCGCGCAGCTGGTCTTTACTCGCCAATCCGGAAAGGACCGCACTGATGTCGGCATCATCGCCCAGCCAACCGGAAATTCGCGTACCGAGCTGCGACATCACTTCATCATAAATTTGAGAAGGCCGTTGATCGACCACCAGGAGGGTCACAAAATACTTGCGCAGTTCACGCGCGATGGTACTGAAAATGGTCTGGGATCCCATCTCTGCGCTCAACAGTTTATGCGCTTCTTCAATCACAATCACCAACGGGCGTGGCTCAGGAAATTTGGTGCGGTCTGTACGGAATTTTTCCGATTGCTCCACCCATTGCTCCCGTATTCGCCGTGTGATCAGGTTGGTCACCAGCAGGTAATCCAGGTCATTCTCATATTTCCCAAAAGACAACACCACATGCCGCTTGTTCTTCAGGTTATCGATCATTACCGATAAGCCATCCGATGCAATCCGGTCAGCAGGTTTGATATAGTTCTGGTCAAACAACCGCCGCAGCTTACTGTGCAGACCAAGCGCAGCAGTACGATTGACTCCCACACTGTCAGCCCATCCTTCCACACTGCTGGGAGCAAAGATGGTTTTCTCGCCGTTCTCATCTGCTGCCACAATTTTCTCACCGGGCTTCATGGCCTTGAATTTGCTGTACCACTCCTCACGCCCAAAGCTGGTTACCAGCGCTGAAAGCGTGGTTTCGGTGGTTTCCCGCAGGTTCAACTCCTTGGTCAGCAAGAGAATATCTTCCGGTTGAATATCACTTTCGCGGATTTCCAGGCTGATGGGTTTCTTGCCGTGGATGGTGGCATCGGCTCCCAGCCCGACCACCTGTACTTTTTCACCGAATTTATCATATAGACCGTACACCTGGTTGCCTTTATCGGCATCAATATCGGTGTAGGCATACTCATTGTGCATGTCAAACACCAGCACCGAGGCTGCATTGTAGTTCACCAGACCAGCCAGGATCATCCGGGTCAGGAACGATTTCCCGGTACCGGTTGCGCCAAAGATGCCAGAGGAACGCTTGACAAATTTGTTCAGGTCAATGCAAATCGGATGTCCTTGCTCTCGCGTGCTTCCCACGACAAAATTGCCGGGATCTTGTGGACTGCCAAAAATAGCTTCAATATCATTCGCCTCTGCCAGCCGCAGCGGTGTGTGGTGTTGGGGAATCGTTTTCACCGGACCGGGAGCAGTGGCTTCTGCCCCCGTCGGCAAGCTCCCTTCGGGATAGGTTTCCTGCATCAAAACCGGCATCACTTCCAGGTTTGTGTACAGGGTTTGCCCCTGGAGCATATTCGCCAGGTCCAGGTCAATGCGGGATTCGAGGTATTCATCCGCAAATCGAGGGTCGGTTGAACCCAGCTGCAAATCAGTTACCAGCCCGTAAAAAATCCAGGGTACACCATCAATCACCACAAAACTGCCTTCCTGCACCTCCTCTGGTTTCCGCGTCAGGCGCGCGCGCAGATTGCCCCGCAAGGAGCCGCCGACGATGTAGCCAATGCTTTTCTCCAGGTCCATGCTATCCTCCGTGTTCACCGTTTGCATCCAGCCGCAAATTTAGTCCGGCGTCTGCCAGCGCACTCATCAATGCCATCAGGCGCGGGTAATCATCCCGCAGCAGGGTGATCAATTCCTGCACAGCGGACCGCAACCATGCGCAGTCTTTGATCCTTGCAAGGTCTTTCAAATGCACGGCCAGAATTTCTCCCGCCGTCAGGAGCGGGTCACGCAGGATGTGGCGGAAGTATCCCAACCCATGCCTGGTGAAACGATCCATCTCCTGGCTGCTGCAGGCATGTACCTCATCCAGAGAGAGCGGTGGACGCGGGGGAAGCAAATGCGAGATTGTCTGTCGATCTTCATAACCAATGAACAACACACTGATCTCCACCGGTACATTCCGGTTGCGGCGATTGTCTTCAATGATCTCCGGACGGATCGACTGGGCACTGAGAATTTGTTGTACGAGTCCGTCATCTGCCACCTGTATATCATAAACAATGCCAATGATACAAGTATCCTCATCAAGGGCGATCCTGACCATCCCCCCCAGGTAAGGAGCACGCACTTGATCCACCCAGGTACCGAACACACACCCGGTGATACTGCTCCTTAACAGTCTGCCGATTTCAATCATCTTGACCTCCCGTGGTTGTACCCGACAGCTTTGTTCTCACCTTTCATCGATGCTGCTGGAACCGGTAATCCCAGGCTCAACAACTCAGCCATCACCATCCGCATTAACTCCTCCTTCTCCTGTAGTTGCACGAGGGCGATCTCATGGGCACGATGCAGGACATAGGGGTAGGGGTTTGTTCCCAATATCCGGCACTGATCAAGCAATACCTGATGCAGCAAAGACAACTGTGCGGGATTGTGGGCCACCCAGCCAGGCACCTCGACGCGTGCATACAGGTCGCGCCTTTCACCTGAGGGGAGAAGGTAACCGACATTAAGATAGAAAAAGTACAATGTCAGTTTGACAGCCTTTTGAGAAAATTGGGTGGCAGAACGGGATACCAGCCGAAAGACATTGGTACGGCAACCCGGTTCCAGCCAGGGCTGCAACAGTGTGGTATCGTCCACCCCTGGGTATTTTCGCTCCGTCCCTGCTTCACCCAGATCCGCCGGCTTGCTGGTCATCACTTCCAGCATCCGAACCAACAGGTTGGCACGGGGTTTGTCAACATAACCAGCGGGAATCGCCCCAATTTTCGCCATTCCATTGAGGGCTTCAAGGTACTGGTCGAAGCGCTTACGTTGTTGCTCTCCGCCGCGCGGTTCGCGAAACAATTCCAATGGGCCATCCGTACAGGCAACCACTGGCAAAATTTCTCCCGCATAATCACCAGCCAGTTCATGCACAGCCGCTGCTGCTGTTTCAGCGAGGAACTTGCGCTCTTCCACATCCCGCATGATTGCCACGAGATCTTCGGAGAGGGAATCATCCAGAATGCCTTCCATTCCCGGGTACAACAGACGGCTGCGGGTTACCACATCCGGTGTTCTTCCCGTTCCCGGCAGCATGCGGATCAACCCCAGGTTAATCAAACCCACTTCCACCGCATCATGCCGCGAAGGATTGATCTGCGATCCATCTGAGGCAAGCAGGATCATATCGGGCAGTGGTTTGTTCTGGTCAGGTGCGGGAACTACCGTGAACAACCTGTCCCCCGGCATAACAGGGGCTGCACAGCGCAGCATGGGCAATTTCTCCTCTGCCAACTTGATATGCTGATCAACGGTATCCACCTGATCCTGTAGGGATGCCAGTTGTGCCCGCAGCTCTGCCAGGAAACTTACCGACTCTTTGATGGAACGGGCAGCTTCTGCTGCCAGGCGCTGTACCTGCGGGCGAATTTCCAGATGGTTGATCGGCATGATTCACTCCTCCTGTTCAATGGCGTTATTATACACCTACCGGGGACACCACGAGGGCTACAATGCAGGTAACTGCATGCGGTAAGGAACCCACCAAGGGTTTGATGGCATGGTTTTTCTTGCGTATAGGAAAATAATGTGTATAATCAAAAATGGATACCCTGAGAGGGGACATAATTTCACCTTTGTGGATTAATTGAAGAGGGTCATGTCTCAACAAAATGTAATCAGGTTCAAGCGAATCCTTGCCATATCAACTTTGTTTGCTGTATTGTTGCTGGCTTCATGCAATTATCCCCCGTTGCTGGAATATCGCCTGCAAACAACGCAAACAGCGCAAATCGCCCTGTACCGTGATGCAGAATACCCGGTACCAGAGGTATTTCTATCATGGTTCTCATCGTTATCCAAAGATGCATCCTTCGCTGGTGAACCCGTCAGCCTTCCCTACACCAATCCAGCGACTGGCAGTACCGTGCAATATTTCCAGAAAGCCCGCCTCGAGACTGTCAGTGATCAGGGAAACACGACCGGAGTGTCCATCACTCCGCTGGGCAAATGGTTCCTTGACCAGGCGTCTGGGACTGAAGTCATTATTGACCAGGATTGTATACAGTTTCCCGAAAATCCGTACCAGGTATGCGCAGCATTTCGGATGTATTACGAAAGTCATCGAGGTAACGAGTTGTTTGGCGCGCCGGTGTCCAATGTGTATCAGACAACAGATCGGTTCTTCCAATATTTTGAGAACGCGTGCCTGATATGGGATCCTGCCGCCCCAGAAGGACGACAGGTAAGCCTGGCCAATCTCGGCGAAATGTATCTCCTCAGCCAGGAACCATACCGTGAATCCATCACCCAGACCGAAGCGATCCAACCACTGACCCACATCCAACATCCACAGGAAAGCCTGCAAGTGTACATTGCTTTTGAGGAGCCATTCTGCCCCAAAGACCAGATTCAACAGGTTTATATCCAGGTGATTGACGCAAGCGGTCAGCCAGTGCAGTCAGCTTCCGTCACCGTATACGCCATATATCCGGATCAATCCCGCCAGCAATACCGTCCTGCCAGTACCGACCAGAACGGGATCACTTCATTTCCAATGATGGGATTTGCCGCACGCGAACTAAAGCCCAATGATATCATCACCATAGAGGCTATCGCCCTGACAGATCAGGCAGAAGGTTCAGCCTCCGACTGGTTCCGTATCTGGGAGTAAAAATCCTCACGCATCAGCCGGATTTTCCTCCGGTCTGCCCGTTCACGAACAAGCGTTCGATTGATTTCTGCTGCCTTGAGTTGCATCACAGGATTCCGTAAGACTTCAACAATGGCTTCAGCCAACGCCGGTGCAGATGATGGGTCAATGAGGGTCCCATTGACCCCGGGCGTGATCCATTCTCTCAATGAAGCAATATCACCTGCAATGGGGAAGGCTCCCGCAGCCATCGATTCCAACAAAGAGTTCGGGGTACCGTCATGCTCGGTTACCGAAACCATCACCTGGCACCGGTTAAACCACTGCCATAACTCTTGCTGGCTGAGAAACGGGAGCAGATGCACATACTGTTCGACGCCATAACGAGTCACCCCCTCAAGTGCCTCTGGCTGTCCCGCCATGGAAGGACAGGCAAACAGTATCGGTTGGTTCCACTGTGCCAGCACCAGTGGAATAGCTTCGAACCAGGTGTCGTTACGCACATACCCAGGGCGGATTCCCCTGGGATTGATAACCAGAGCAGTGCCGTCAGGAAGGTCAAGGGGAGATTGACCTGTGCCGGCTGCTTGAACAGCATCAACATCAATCCCACCAGAAGTCAATGCCACCATCGCCGGTTTCACAGTCCGCTGGAAGCCCCAGCGTTCCGCCAGGGTCAGGTCGCGTTCTACATCTGTGATCAGTCCGGCACAACGTTTGAGTACATGCCGGGTAAGGATTCGCATCAGGATATTTTTTGGCGCATGCAATGTCAGGTCATTTCCCCAGATTGAAATCACCAGAGGGACCTGGTGTGCGGTGGACACTGCCAACATGCCTTCGAAAGGGATGCGAAGGGCATGAATCAGGTCTGGTTTGACCTGACTGACCAACCGCCGAAACCGCGGGCGATACCACACCAGGGTAAGGGGTCCCAGGAAATAACGCATCGATTGGAACGTTGAGCGAAACCGTTTTAGCAGCCGTCTCATAACAGATGCTCGCTGCGAGAACTGTCCTTGTCCCGCCTGGCTTCCGGCGAACTGCGAAAAAGCAATCGGAATGACATGAGATTCTGTTACACCTGGAATCGCCTGGTACGGGAAACTGGAAACCAGGATAACTTTATGCCCTGTTTCCAGCAGATCGCGCACCCAGCCGCGTGTGATCGGGCTTCTCCCATCCGCTACCACCAGTATCTTCATGGTTGTTTTCCCTCAACAGAAAATGCAAGCGCCTGGAGGAAAACTTCAGCCATCCGTTCCAGGTTGACTTCCTGTTTGACAACTGCAAAAGAATGCTCCCCCTTCAACCGCAGGCCTGCCGGGTCAGCAAGTGCCGCTATGATCACCTGTGCCAGGCTTTCAACGCTGTCATCCGGGAGCAGCCAACCATTCCTATCCTGAACCAGGTTGCTCTGTGTACCATCCGCCTCTCCCACAATGACCGGTAATGCATAAGACATCGCTTCCTGCACCGCCAGGCCTCCCGTTCCCGGAAGAACAAACAGATCAGCCTTTTTAAGCAATTCCCCTACGCCCTCCCCATGCACTGCGCCAAAAAATTGGGTCGTGGGCAGTATTTCTTTGGCGAGGTTGATTAATGATGAATATTCCGGACCATCGCCTATGATCCATAACTGTAGCGGCGTGGACGCATGCACAGCAGCGCATGCCTTGATTAATCGATCAACTCGTTTTCGGGCTTGCAGCCGGCCGACATAACAAATCACAGCTCCGCTGGAATGAAATCCATCCGGACGCCTTACCATATCCCTTGGCGCTGGTTGTACTGCATTGGGTGCAATGAAAATCCGCTCAGGCTCGATCCCGGCTGACTGGTATTGATCAGCACCTGTCTGGCTATACGATATGATGGCATCAAACTGGCTCAGAAAAGCATGCCATACAGCCTGCTCCATCTTTCCCGACAAAACGCCGCCTGTGCCCAAACCCCAGCCCACCACCGGACGGTGCCGTTCCCGCATCCACCGTACAGCAGCACGGCTGTGCAGGTAGCGTGGGTTTGCTTCCATCACCAGCACATCTGGATCCCACTCCCCCAACCACCGCAATAATCCAACCTGCCAGCACAGGTAAAAACGGCCATTGAAGAGGTGAATATTGTTTGCCTTTGTGAATTGCGCATGTTGCAATGCCTCTGCCAGGGTCGCAGATTCGGATGGACGGGGTTTTCCAGCAAATACCGAAAGACCATTCGTAAATATCTGTGCCAGGTAATCAAAAAATGGAGCGCGATAGATCGGTACCATCCGCTGCTGAAGACCAACCCGGTACGGCAGCAAAGGCTCCATCCTCTTTATACCAATACCTGGAACTGGGAACCAGACGGGGTTTTCACCACCTCGATTTGCGCCGGGAATGACTCCTTCAATGTTTCCATGTGTGTGATCACGAGAATCTTGGAAAAATCCTCCTGGATCGCATTGATGGCTTCAACCAAACGCTGGACCCCTTCAGCATCCTGGCTGCCAAATCCCTCATCGATCACCAATGTTTGCAGCCGCGCGCCTGAACGCCCTGCCAGCATGCGCGACAATGCCAGCCGAATGGCAAAATTCACCCGGAAGGCTTCGCCACCGCTGTACATTTCATAACTGCGGACGCCAGCATTGTCACTGATCACAATATCGAGTGTTTCCCGCATGTCGGTGCGCCGCTTATCTTTGTAAGCTTCCTGTGTTCTGAATTGAACCATCATACCGGTGGATGACAACCGGCTTAGGAGGTCGTTGGCCTGTTCCTCTATTTCAGGAATAGCCTGTTCAATCATCAATGCCTGGATACCATTCTTACTGAAAGCATCTTCCAACTGGCGGTAAAGGTCTATTTTCGATGAGAGAGTTTGTTTTTCGTTGGCATACATCGTTTGTTGGTCACGATACCCCTGCAGCGAGTTTACCTGTTGTTCCGCACCGCCAAGTTCACGGCTGGTCTGGCTGACAGCATTGCGCATCTCCAGCCATTGCCGGTTGGCTTCCGTGAATCCATTTGCCCCCTGCAACAAGGCCTCGTATTGGTCCTGCGCGGTATCATACGCCAGCTTTGCGGTTTCCAATTCCATGCCGGCTGCTGTGAGTTGGCTTTGTTGTTCGATCATCATCCGCTGCACCGTTTCGAGTGTCGCTCGTGCTTTTCCGAGAGATTCCCATGTTTGTTGAATCTCCCTTCCTGCACGCACTCGTTGGCGCATTTGATCATGTGCACGGGCATCATATCCCAATTCCCGCAGCCGTTGGTCGATATCGTCCAGCACCTGGCGCGCCTCCATTGCGAATGTACCCGTTTGCAAGGCTTGTTCAATGGTTACCAGTGATGGCTGGCCAGTATGTTCCCATTCTTCAATGTCACGCGTCAGATTGCCGATCGTCAGGCGCAGAGAATCCAGTTTGGGCCGCAACCCCTTGAGCAACTGGTCCTTTTCCAGGCGGTGCAGTCTTTTAATTTCCGCATCCAACGATTGGTATTCCATCTTTCGAGCATCCAGGTCTGCACTGCCCGTCTCGAATTGGTCGCGCAGCGCCTGTCCCTGTACTTTCATCTCGCGGAGGATATCGGCGCGGTGTTCTTTCGTTAATGGTTGACCACAGGTCGGGCATTCCGCCGATTCCACCGATTCCAGCCTGGCAATACGTTCCTTCAGGGTTTGCATATCACGGAGCATGCGAGAACGTTCCATTTCAACCTGCCGGATGGAAACACCCAGATCATCAAATTGCTCTTCGAGAACAACATACCGGGAACATTCGGCTTCCACTGCCATTTCTTCTTCTTCAGTGTCTGCCAGTTTGGTCTGAAGTTGGGTGAGATTATTCCTCATCTCCGAAATTTTTTCAGCCTGGGCCTGTAATTGTTGACATTGTGCCTGTAGTTTCGCCTCCTCCCCAGTCAGGATCTGGTACGGGGCTTCACGTTCTGCGCGGATTTGTTCAAACTGCCCGGCCATCTGATCATAAGACTCCAATTCAGCCTGGTCCCGCTGCCATTTTAAATAGCCCTCGCGAATACGTTCTTCATCCGCGAGCAAATGGACGAGGTCTTCTTGTTCAGCCTGGTATCGTTGCAACGATTCTGTCAGATCGTTGACACGCTTTTGTGCGTTTTCCAGATTCCGCCTCAACAACTCGACTTGCTGTTTCTGTCTTCCAGCCTGTTCCTGTTGGCGCCGAAATTGTAATACGACTTCTTCCTGTGCCCGAGCTGTTGCCTCCAACTGAACTAACTTCATTTGCAACAAATCACGGCGTTCAACCAGGTCTTTTTCTTTTGCGAGTTCATCCCGAATCAATCCCAACTGGGTGTTGACGGTATTCATGCGGGTTTCCAGCTGCCTCCTGAAGGCTGCAGTTCGTTTCTGATACTCATCCCAAATTTCCAGTTCCAGGATTTTTGCCAGGGTCTGTTTCCGGTCAGCCGGACGCTGCTGGGCAAAATGGTCAGCTTTTCCTTGCAGGAAGAAAGAGGCGTTGATGAACGTGTCATAATCCATACGCAAGATACGTTCGAGCTTGGATTGGGTAGCTGTCATGGTTGCTTCAGAGAAATTGACCCACTTCTGGTTGTCATCCCCCCATATTTCAAGCCGCATGGTTTTTGATTCACCACGCTTTTTTTGCCTTGTAACCGCATACCGTTGCCCTTCATAATCAAACACCAGGCAGACCTCGGTCTCTGATTCCTGCATATGGATCAAGTCATCATCCGTACTGCGCGCTTTGCCGAATAAAGCCCAGGTCATCGCATCGAGTAATGATGATTTCCCTGCGCCGTTCTGCCCGGTGATGCAGGCCATATCGAAGTGGGTGAAGTCCAATTGCACAGCTTCACGGTAAGAAAGGAAACCTTTCAGATCAAGCGTGATCGGTATCATGCTGAAGTACCACCCTTTCCTGTGCTTCCTGACAAGCCTGAGGGGTTTCCATGCCGACTGACCAGCACTTTATCAACACGGCGGCCATCCATATCGACCACTTCAAATCGGTAATCACCAAGTTCCACATGCTGCCCGACTCGTGGGATTTTCCCCATATGTGCCATAATCATCCCCCCCAGTGTCTGATAGCCATACGCCGATTCATCTGGGAGTTGGTTGAGAGATAACAATTCTTTCAATTCGTCCACAGCCAACAAGCCGTCCACCAGCCATGAACCATCTGTTCGTTCAACAACAGAGCCCTCTCCCGGTACGTCACTCACCGCAATATCGCCCATTATTGATTCCATGATATCGAACAGGGTAACGATCCCCAACAAACCTCCAAACTCATCAATTACCATGGCCATATTTGAGCTTTGTTGTTTGATCAAGTTCAATGCGGTCACCGCAGGCATGCTTTCCGGGATGAAAACCGCCGGAAGGATCATCTCTCGGGGATCAAAATTTTCACCGGTCAGCCGTTTTTTCAGAAGATCACGGGTACGGATCACGCCAATAACCTGATCCAATTCGCCCTCCACGACCGGCAACTGGTTAAACCTTGTGTTGAAAATCACTTGATCCCATGTTTCCAGGGTATCTTCAAGGTTAAGCCATTCTAATTCTGTGCGGGGTGTAACGATCATGTCAACACGGCGGTCGCCCAGCCGGAACACACCTTCCACCAGGTCATGTTCTGACTCCTCAAATACCCCCACTTCGGTTCCCTCGGTGAGCATCATCCGGATTTCCTCCTCGGAAATGTCCGGTTCCGTAGATGGTTTTACACCTAAAATTCGCAAGCCCAGTTCTGTCGAAAAACCCAGGAACTTCACGATCGGCGAGGTGATTTTGGAAATGAAACCCATCGGGGCAGCTACTCGTTGGGCGATGATCTCAGGATTGTGCATGCCCAACCGCTTGGGAATTAATTCGCCAATCACCAGTGAGCAGTAAGTGGTCAGCAGTACAATGATAACAAAAGCAACCTGTTCAGAAGCAGCCGCCCCCAGCCCCCATCCCGTCAGAACAGACGCAAGGTCACTGGTCAGGGTTGCTGAACCAAGTGCTCCAGATAAAATGCCGATCGTAGATATTCCGATCTGCACGGTTGACAAAAACTGGTTGGGATTTTCCTGCAAGCGCAGGACTGACTGCGCGGCAGGATCCCCGTCGTCTGCTTTTTGTTTTAAGCGGCCCTTACGCGCCGAAACCAGGGCAATTTCCGCCATGGCAAACACCCCATTAAGCACGATCAAGCCAAAAATGATGGCAACCTGGGCAATTGGGCTTGACATCTAAACATCCTCCGCCACATCATCCGCCGTAAACACTTCTTCTGCCAGCGCCAGCAGCGCAGCGAATTGTTCGGCAGGCGTGTCTTTCGTTTTCAGGTACAATCCCAATAATTCCAGCGGGGTATAACTGGCAAGATTTTGATCAACTCCCAACCGGCTGCGTGCCTCGAGCTGCGGACGTTTGACAAACTTGAAATCAAAACAACTTTCGGCAGCCTGCTGGACAGCAGTTTCATCAATCTGAGTTTCAAATCCCTCCGGGTATTGGACCGTAAGACGGACTACAGCCTCTGCCATTTCTGCTTCCGGAGGGAGAGCGTTGATCATTTTCTGTGTCACGTATATGTCATCTGCGGTTATTCTCACAAAACGGTCAATAAAGCGCCTTCCTTTCAACGGGATCCATTCCACATGCGTACTACCATGCTCGATCTCCGCGATGATACAGAATTTATCATCTTCCGCTTCACCAAAATCTACCCGCTCAATGCTTCCGGGGTAAATTACCGGCGGATGGGCATTTTCGTTCAAATTCTGAGGTTTGTGAATGTGCCCCAGCGCGCTGTAATCGATCCGGGGATCACTCACCAGTGATCGAGAAATGACGAGGTCTTTCCCCAGCATCACATTCCGTTCCCGTCCGTATTTCGCACCTTGCACCGAAGCATGCGCAGTCAGCATCAGCGGTATATTGGGATCAGCCTGGGTTAGGAAATGTTCCATCAAGTCACCAATGCTGGTACTGATCTCATCATCCAACGCCTCCGGTTCGTCATTACCTGAATTCTTACGGGCCGTTTCCACCCTCGATTTCGATATCCATGGCAACCCGATCACCTGGATTTGCCTCCCCCATAAGTCATCCGGGGTCAGCAGACACGGTTGAGAGATCACACGGACAAAGGGGATATCCAATGTGTCAAATTCCTGCAAGGTGTGTGCCCTGCCCTGCGCGGGTGAAGTATCATGGTTACCCACCAACAGCAATGTGGGAATTTCCGCTCGTGAAAGCCGCATGATCCTCTTCCCCCATTCCCGCTGGAAGGTTGGCACGGGCGTACGATCCTTATAGGCATCTCCCGCAAAAACAACCAGGTCAACACTTTTCTCAATCGCATGGTTAACAATGGTATCCAAAGCTTTCAGGAAATCCTCGACACGAAACGGCAATCCTGTTTCCGGATTGCGTTTTCCAAAATTGGCCATGTCGATATGCGCATCAGCGAAATGGAGTACTCTTACCACCAGCGGTTCCCTTTAATAGTGATCCTGTAAACATCATCCTGCTACTCATGCATGGAGGGGAAGTGCCTTTCATAATATGCGAACAGGCCGTGTTTTAATCGGTCAAAATACATGGTTCGATCCGTGAAACTGGTCATGAATTTCTCGGCAAGGCTTTCGGTTTCTGCTGGTGTCAGGCTTTTTCGGGTGTATTTGCGCAGTGAACTATCAACTCTTTCTAGAAATCGGATTTGATCCTGTACCTCTTTCGTTGTAACCAACCCTGACCGGCCGCTGATCAGAGTGAAGTTCTGAAAAGCCGGTGTTAAGAGCACCTTCAGGTTCTGGATCCAAATGGGAATGTTGGCATCCGCCAGGAAAGGAGGTTGGTCCGAAATGACCGAATCACCCACAAAAGCAATTCCGCATTTCGGGATCACCACCCACGATGCTCCCGTGGATGGACCCGGATGATACTCCAGCCGAATTGGCATATCGTTCCAATGCAGAATCATGACATCGCTGAAGGTAATTTCCGGCACAAGCCAGCGTATACTGCCCAGGCCGCCGTATGCCTCCCATTCGGCCCCAGACTCCTGTACCTGTGCTTTAATCGAGACCGGCCGCGATCCGTAGGCATCAGTAAGGCTTTCGTGACCGATTAATCGGCATTCCAGATTGCGAAGCCCAAGACTGCGGTCATGATGGGCATCGAGTGCAACCAACAGGCGGTTGCCGTTGTTGCTAAAATTCATCAGTGCCGACCGCCACGAACGGGCATCCTCCGCATAAATGGGCGAATCGATCATCAGCAGCCCCTGGGGAGTATTGATCGCTCCGAGGGTCACGCCTGGATAACTTGTTTCAAAAAAAACATTGTTGGTAATTTCCTGCATAAGAAACTCCATGGGAAGCATATCATTTGGCAATGGCAATCACATATTTTGCCGTGCCATTCATTTTACACGATAATCTTTGCCTTCGACGTGGAATTTTTCTCACACATCTGCATGCAGCATCGAGCCATCATTATAAGGAAGCTCAAATATGAACTGGCTGCCTTTCCCTTCTTCACTTTCGACCCATATCCGCCCATCATGGGCTTCCACCGCCAGCCGGCAAAAGGCCAGTCCTAACCCGATCCCCTTGGGACCGCGGTTTGGATTCACGCGTGTAAATTTGTCGAAAATGGTCAGGATCATATCAGATGGGATTCCTGATCCGGTATCAGCGATGAGAAACCGCAGCATCCCATCGGCTTCGCGAACAATCGAAAATTGAACATCACCGCCCACCGGGGTGTATTTTGATGCATTCTCCAGCAGGTTAATCAGCACCCGCCGAAGCATATCTTCATCTGCCCACACCTCATCCACACCCTCATCCATCTGCAGGGTGAAGTGTTGGTCACGGCTTTCGATCAACGGCGCCACATCTTCGGTTACCACATCAACCAGGACATTCAGATCCACCATCCTGGCATTGACAATTGCCTGTCCCGTTTCTAGTCGGTCAATGTCCAACAAATTACTTACCAGGCGCTGGATGCGGTTGGAAGAGCGCGAGATCACAGAAAAAACATCTTCCACGTTCTGATCTTCCTCAACGGGAACCATCACCCTTAACAATTCCAGGCTTGAAATCACATTCGCCAATGGTGAGCGAATGTCGTGATACACCATGGATAACAGATCATGGCGCATGGTTTCCAACTCTTTTTGGCTTGAGATATCCTCGAATATCCATTGGATGCTGCCCTTAATATCGCGGGGAAGCATCCGAACAGAGACTTTCACAGGCATCGTACTGCCGTGCAGAAATTCGAGCACCGAATCGTAGGTAACAACGTCGCCGCCATACAATTTATCAAACTGGTGCCCCACCAGATTAACTGGAATATGATGAAAGTCAGAAATATATGTGCCAACAAGCTCCCTGCCGATGCGTTCCATGAGTGCGTAGGCCGCCCTGTTGGCTTTTGTGATTTTCCCTTCCGGGTCTGTCATGATAATCGATGCAATATTGTCTTCAAACAACTCAAAATATTGCCGGTGCATCGATTCCAGGCTGTCAAATAACAATGCATTATGAATGGCGACACCGGCCTGATCTGCCACAGCCTTCAAGAAATCAAATTCAGCCTGTGTAAACCGATTGGGCTGTGGTTGGACCGTTGTCAGCACACCCACCAATTGACCACGGGCTTCCAGCGGAATACACATGGCAGATTTGGCGCCAGTTTGTTCCGGAGAATCATCCTGGCGCTTTAACCAACGGTCATCCTGACTGGTGTCATTGATGAATGCGGCCTCGCGGTGCTCGATCACCCACGCGATCAGACCTCGTTTTACCACATCTGCAAACTGAGCGGCATTGTTAAATTGCATCCGCCCCTCATAAATTAATACCGCATCCAATGGGGCCTGATCAACATCCAGCACCACCAAGCTGCCGCGTTCCGCACCGATATATTGTGCCGACAAAGCCATCACCTGCTCAATTGTAGTCTGCAGGTCCAGCGCACTCGCCAACTGTTCACTGAGCTCATACAATAACTGCAATGATTTGGTGGAATCGGCTATCAAATTCGGGTTCTTCAATATAAATGTTCCTCCGATAGGTTACATGCAGTATAGCATAAATCAGGGACACACAGGAATTCGGTCACCCACCGATTTTTGGTTCAATGCGAAGCCAAAATAGGGCGATGGATCCAGGGTGTTGTGAATCTCGGTTTCATTTAAGTACCCGCCCGAAGAACTGCTCCGGACAATCGAAAAGTGGAGATGCACGCCCACTGGATTGATGGGATCGCCGGAATAATTACCCTGGTAACCCAGCAGGGTCCCTGCCGCCACAAAGACATCGTGCGTACCTGGCGGGAAGCCTGGTTCAATGAACGAGAGACCATCTGCGTCGGCGAGGTGTTTGTAGTACAACCAGATCTGTTCGCCCGGGCGGAGCGGATCTTCGGGAATACGCAAGATCAGGCTTGCTTCCCAATCTTGTTCGCGGTGCAAATAACCATCATAGGCGGCATACACCGGCGTTTCACCAATCCTCGTTGGGCCGAAAATATCCAACCCGCTGTGGTGATGCAAGGACCGAAATGAATCATCCCATACATAACCGATTAACCCACTGGTAGGCATAAGAAATGGAGCCTCTCCGCATTGCGATAAAGCGGTGACAGCCTGATCAACGTATCGAGCGGGATTTGCAAGGTACCCTCGAACCGTTGTTGACCGTGCTGCGAGTTGCAAACCCCTCAACGGCAGCAGACCGGAAAAAACCGCAATCGCCAAACCAACGAGCAAACCACACAGCAGGATGATTCCATAACGCTTTTTCATCATCGATATCACCAATTATATCGAATATTCTTCAAGCAAAATGGGTAGAAGATCAATCCAAAGGCCACCCACCGCCTGAAAAGGCCGAAAGTGTTCCCACAGAATTTGCCTTTCTGGTATAATCGTGCTTGGCAATTTAAGGGTGCCTGGGAAGGCACTGATTTCATCAGAACGGAAAACGCTTGGGTCCTCTCTCCATCACTAGAGCGAAAAGCCCCTGATGATCGGGACAATTGGTGGATTCCCTTTACCCTTTTACCCAACAATGGTATACTGAAACTTCGCCCCCGCGTGGGACGCTGATTAAATTTGTGCTTATCGCAGGAAAACTCCGTGAGATTACAAGGATTGGTTGAAAGATGAATGACATTATTAAATCGATTGAACCCCAAGAGAACCCCAATGTTCCAGATTTACGCACCGGTGATTTGGTGGAAGTCCACCTGAAAATCAAAGAGGGCAATCGTGAACGTATCCAGGTCTTCAAAGGCACTGTACTTTATCAGCACAGCAATGGCGCTGGCTCAACCTTTACTGTACGCCGTATGGCTTCGAATGGTATCGGTGTTGAACGCACATTCCTGACCCGTTCCCCCCGCATTGAAAAAGTGGTAGTGGAACGCCACAGCAAAGTTCGCCGTGCTCGCCTGTTTTACCTGCGCGAACGCACCGGCAAGAACGCACGCCTCAAGCAGAAATTTTCCAAATAAATTCTGACCAAAAGCAATCGAACCCAGACAGACAGCGGATAACTTTCCGCTGTTTTTTTATCAACACACCCACCGTACATCGGCAAAAAGTTACAGTGAATCAAAGTAAAATGATACAATATGTCGAATCCGGCCTGAACCCCAACTCGCAACAGTCCTGCCAACGTCAAGAAAGGCAAAGTATAATGCAGGCTCAATCCCATTCTCCCTTGATTGGTATCACCATTGGACGGCTTGGCGATCCTAAAAAGCCTTCCACTTTCGCACTAGGCGAAGCTTATGTTAAATCCATCCAGAATGCGGGTGGGAATCCTGTTTTGCTGCCAATGGGCTTACGCGAAGAAATCATTATCGATCAGCTGGAAATATTATCTGGTATTGTGTTGACTGGCGGTGGTGATGTCGCCCCGGAATGGTATGGAGCAGAACCGGACGATCGTATTCACACCATTGACCGCGATCGTGACCGGCAGGAATCGTTCCTGGTGAAAACTGCCGTAGAACGAAACATCCCCTTTTTGGGCATCTGCCGCGGCATCCAGATCATCAATGTGGCGCTGGGAGGGTCACTGTATGCTGATGTGATGGATGACCACCCTGCAGCCATTAAGCATGATTATTACCCGGACTGGCCGCGTGACCACTATGCACATAATGTCAGCATTACCACCGGCAGCGTGTTGGATTCGATCTTCCAACAACCCGAAATACCCGTAAACAGCCTTCACCATCAGGGCATCCGAACCCTGGGACAAAACCTTGACCCAATTGCCTTTGGACCCGACGCGCTGATCGAAGCGGTCATCCTCCGCGGTCATCCGTATGGGGTTGCGGTTCAATGGCACCCGGAGTGCCTGCCGGAAGATGAACGGATGCAAAAATTGTTCATCTCATTCGTCGAAGCAGCCCGTAAAGGATAATGTAACGTGATTGGCATCTTCGATTCCGGGGTTGGTGGTCTGTCAGTGCTGAAAGAAATTCAGTCAGCATTACCGCTTGTTCCCTTTATCTACCTCGCTGACCAGTACCATGTTCCATATGGACCGCGGCCTCTGCCCCAAATCCGCAAATTCACCAATGCCGCCTGTGATTTTCTCATCCGTGAAGGTGCCCGACTGATCGTGATTGCCTGCAACACAGCTTCTGCAGCTGCCTTGCAGACGGTTCGAGAACAGCATCCACAAATTCCTTTTGTCGGACTGGTGCCGGCGGTTAAGCCGGCAGCAGAACGCACCGTAACCGGGAGAATCGCTGTCCTGGCAACCCCGGGCACCTTTCACGGCCGATTATACATCACGGTTAAAAACAAACACGCCCAGAACGTGATCGTATACCAGGATACCGTTCCTGGCCTGGTGGAACAAATTGAAAAGGGTGAACTGGCGACCGAGCCAACCCGTGCCATCTTGAATACAGCTTTGCTCCCGTTGCTGTCCAAGCAGATCGATAAAGTCGTACTTGGCTGCACCCATTATCCATTTGTCAGCCCTTTGATCCGTGAGATCGTCGGTGATCAAATTGAATTGATCGATCCCGCGCCTGCCATTGCCAGGCGGGTTCAGTACCTGCTGCAGGAATCCGGCATATCTGTGGATACCAACCCGTCAGGCATACACAATCGATATATCAGCACTGACCCGAACCAGACACTGGGCAGCGCACTGCACCACCTGCTGGGGTTCCGTGATGCAACAATCGAAGTGGCTGAATGGCAGCCTGATGGCCAAATTGCCTCGTCACCACGAACCTGTTAGCTTATTCTTCCACACCAGGAGTGCCAGAGTCATCCTCACGTTTGACCATGAATGCGTCAAAATCGCGCGCCACCGTTGTGTTTGCGAAGATCGCTGCCGCTTCACGGAAAACATCCTTTTCGCGATAACGCCGGGAGATATGGGTAAGGACCAATTGGCGGATCTGGTGGTCACGCGCAAACATAGCTGCCTGTTTTGCTGTCAAATGACCAAATTGCTGAGCCATGGCCGCATCTTCCTCAAGGTAAGTTGCTTCTGAAACCAGCAGATCGACACCATCAATGATCTCCCCGAGAGCGTCAATGTCTCCGATATCCCCGGTGAAAGCGACCCGCAGTCCCGGCCGGTATTCACCCAGCACATCATCCGGCTGGATGATGCGGCCGTCCGGCAGTGAAATGGCTTGTCCATTGACAAGATCGCGGCGCCACGGACCCGGAGGGATTGAGAGCGCTTCGGCCATTTCAGGAAGAAATGGACGCCTTCCCTTTTCAGAAAACAAGTAGCCCAGGCTGTCCGCCCCTCGATGTTGCACCGAAAAAGCGCCTACCATCAGTTCATCTTTTTCGAAAAAGATTCCGGGTTCAATTGGGTAGAGCGTAATTGGCATCACCGGGCGCGCATTGCGCAGTACAACCTGGTGGATCAGCGCGTCAATCCGTTCCAGCGCGCTGGCGGATCCATAGATATCGAGTGCGTCCATTGTTTCCCAACGTGACAGGGTTGACACCAATCCACCAATCCCCAGGATGTGATCCAGGTGATTATGTGTGATTAAAATGTTGTTCAATCGCTTAAAACCGATCCCAGATGTCAGGATTTGACGTTGTGTTCCCTCGCCACAATCCAATAGAAAACGATGTTCACCATGTTTAATTACCTGTGCAGGCAAACCACGACGCACCGAAGGCGCCGAGGCGGATGTTCCTAAAAAGATAATTTCAAACAATCATTTGCTCCTGCCACTTCAATTTCCGCTTAATTTTACCAGAATCAAACCACAGAAGCCGATGGATTAAGGGGCGACCTATACCTGACATGGAGAATAGCCTTCCTGATCAACCATCAATCTTAATTGGGAAAAGTTGAATTTCAAATGCAAGTCTACTATAATCTGTCCCGTAATGCGATGAAAGGACAGTTGATGACAAAACAACCGGCAGACAACCCGGCACTTCGGATGATGGATGAGGGAAACCTGGAAGGCGCCCGGAGAGCATTGGAAACATCCCTCTCTTTGAATGAAAAAATTTTCGGCACATCATCGCCCGAAGTGGCTGAGGACGTTCGCAACCTTGGTGCAGTACTCTTCAGGGCTATGGAATTTGACACAGCGCTTTCATACTTTAACCGGGCATTGTCCATTGATGAAGAGATATTTGGTATGAAGGATCCACAGGTATCGATTGATCTGATCAACCGTGCCAATACGATGCGTGAATTGGGACAGTACGAGGCCGCAAAAGCCGATATGTTGCGAGCAGTTGAAATTGATCAACTGTATTATGGTAAATCCAGCAAGGAAGTCGCTGCCGGATTGAGCCATTTGGGCGGCATCCATTTTTATCTGGATGAATATGAAGAGGCAGAAGCGCAGTACCAAAAAACACTCGATATTCAACAAGCTGTGTTTGGCGAATTTCATGCAGAGTGTGCCATCACATGGAGCAGCCTGGGAAATGTACAGGAAAAAATGGGAAACCTGGAGCTAGCTCTGGTGAATTATGAAAAAGCACTCGCGGTCGCCAGGCAAGTTTTTGGAGAAGAACATCGGTACAGTGCATCCTTGTATAACCAGATCGGGAATGTACATCTGCAAAGCGGTAACACATCAACAGCGTTGGCATCCTACCTGAAAGGCTTAAAAATTGATCGTGCCTGGTACCAAACTCAACCGCATCCAGCCATCGCCCGCGACTTGAATAACATCGGAGCTGTTTATGAACACCTGAAAATGTGGGAAAAAGCGGCTGATATGTACCGTGAGGCAGTCAGCCTGCTGGAAACCCTGTTTTCTCCCTATCATCCCAATGTGAAAGGTGTCCAAAATAACCTGCGGCGGGTTGAGCGTTATTTGCACACCGATACCAGAGAATAACAGCCTGATCAGGGAAGGCGATATGGTTTTGAGGCGTTGTATATCCGATACCATTCCTCGCGGCTAAGCTTCACCTCATCAGCCGCGCAGATATCGATCACACGCTCCGGGTTCATCGTTCCGATGATGGGCTGCATATGCGCAGGATGGCGCAGCAACCAGGCGATCATTATCGCCTCAACACTCACCTGGTGATCATGCGCAATATCCTGCAACACTGAAATCAATGCATACCCGGTTGGAGACAGGGTTTCAACCGGCCTCCCCAAGCGCCCACCCGCGAGCGGAGACCAGGCCTGGATCATGATGTGATGCAAACGGCAATATTCGAGAGTGCCGTTGCCGCGGACGGGACTGTCCGGGGTATTCTGGTTAAAAATGATCCCCTCCTCGATCAGTTGATTATGTTCCACACTGACTTCCAGTTGGTTGGCAACAATCGGCATCGGGAGGCTGCCAGCCAGCAATGCGATCTGGGAGGCGTTGTGATTACTGACGCCAAAGTGACGAACTTTTCCTGATTTTTGCAGAGCGAGAAAAGCTGCTGCCACCTCTTCGAGCTCGACCAACGGATCGGGTCTGTGCAGCAGCAGGATGTCGAGGTAATCTGTACCCAGTCGCTTCAGGATGCCATCGACAGAAGCAAGAATGTGATCATAACTGAAATCAAATCGCGGCGGCATTCCGAACTGGGGGGTATCAGCAAAACGGATCCCGCACTTGGATTGGAGGATGATCTTCCCGCGCAGCCCCGGATTTCTGATAAGAATACGGGAGAAAACCTCTTCGCTTCTCCCGGCGCCATAAATGTCAGCATGGTCGAAGAAATTGATCCCGCAGTTTATCGCTGCCTGCACCGCACGCAGCCCTTCCTGTTCTTTGCCCGCCAGCCGCATACAACCAAAGGCAATCCGGCTGACAGATAAATCCGTGCTGGTTAAACAATACTGCTTCATCATGACCTCCTGAACTTGGTATAACTCTCATTATAATGCAGCGCATTTGTTCAAGTACCGGAAAGACCGTTCTCAACATATTTTTATGTGGTATAATCCTGATGCAAACATATATATTCGTTGGCGTTATCATCACAAGATAGCCGCCAACTGACATCGGGTCACTCAGGGGGGAGGTTCCAAACCGGTAATCAAAATTTGAATGTGTCGGATGTGAATCGCGCCTGGTTGTCACAGTCCATTTTCCGTTTCCAAACATAGGAGGTTCATTTGCCCACAGTCATCCTGCGTGACCAAGAAAGTCAACAAAAATTACTCAGCCGTTTTCGAAAAAAGGTAATGCGAAGCGGTACCCTATCACAATACAGAAAAAAACGCTGGCACATGCCCAAAAGTGAACAAAAACGGGTCGATCAGAAAAAGGCGTTACGTAAAATGAAAAAAAGTCAGCGCGGACAGGAAAAAAAGTCATATCGCTTTTAATATGTAAAATGTAACATCTCAAAAAATAGGGGAAACAGAAAGAAGGTAAGGTCTTTTAATTTTTTACATCAGGCAGTAAATTTAAGACATGCTGATCGGTGACTTGGGACTGTACGCAATCGAAGACGAAAATATCCGCGAATTGATTCGTCGGCTGATGAATATGATTGAGAATCAAAGCGTAGAACTGCGAAAGTTGAAAGAAGAAAACCAACAATTGCGGGATGCAGTGAACCGGTTGTAGGGGAGCAAGGGAAACCCAAAACCAGAGGGAATACGCCAAAGTCCCCAATAAGCCAACATTCATCGGAAACAGAACACAAAACAAATGAGCACGGCATAAGAAAAGCAAGAAAGCAGAAATTGAGAACGACCGGGAAGAAGTGGTCACAGTAGATCCAACAAGCTTGCCGGAAGATGCGAAATTCAAAGGGTACGTGCCTGTGGTGATGTAGGATATTGTGGTGAAAACTGATAATGTGCGGTATCGGAAAGAGAAATACTATTCGGTAAAGCCGCACAAAAGTTATATGGCCGAGTTGCCAGCGGGGTATGAAGGGCAATTTGGAAAGGGGATCCAAACGATGACGGTGGTGTTAAATTATGGCGTTGGAACAAGTGAACCGAAGATCCAGGAATTCTTTCAGAATGTGGGCATCGGGATATCAGCGGGGGCAATCTCGAACCTGTTGATCAAAAAGCAAGCCGTCTTTCATGAAGAAAGTGCAGCTGTGTATGCAGCGGGCTTGAAAAGCAGTCTCTGGCAACAAAGCGATGGTACCTTGACGCGGTTGGATGAACAGAACCAGCATTGCCATATCATGTGATGTGCAATCTGGTTTACACCAGTTTCCATACCTGCGCCAGCAAAGAACGCCGAAGTGTGCTAAGAGTGCCGAGGAATGGATAAAAACCCATCTATCGCTTGAACGAAGAAGCCATTGGTTATTTGACGGGCATCCTGTGGTCAAAAAAAGCATGGAATATCATTCAAGGACGGCAAAGCGAACAGGATTGGGAAGAGTCGGAGTTTGTCGAACGGATGGAAGATAGTTTATCAAACATGAGCAAACAACAACGAAAAATGTTGCTGGATGCGGCAGCGGTTGCTGCTTATCATGCCCAAAACGATAAGTCGGTGGAGGAAGTCCTTGTATGTGATGATGCGCCTCAATCCAACTGGCGGGGGATAGCGATGATGTTGTGCTGGGTACATGAAGGCAAACATTACAAGAAGGTGATGCCCGTGAGTGCATTGCATTGCAAATTACTGGATGATTTTCTGAAACGTTTCTGAGAGTATTATCACCAGTCATTGAATTACCGTGAAGAACCAACCGCGGAAGACGGTCTGCGATTAGAGAAAGAATTTGATGATCTATGCTTAATTCACACCGGATATGAGGCATTGGACGAACGGATCACAAAGACCAAAGCAAAAAAAGACAATTTGTTGATGGTGTTGAAACATCCCGATCTGCCGTTACATAACAATGCGTCAGAACTGAGGATACGGCAGCGGGCACGGAAACGAGATGTCAATTTTAGGCCACCTACTGAAGATGAGGCAAGGTCATGGGATATATTCGCATCGCTGGCAGAGACGACGAAGTAATTGTAAGTGAGTTTCTACCGTTATTTGAAGGACCGCATTTTGAGACCGCAATAAATCTCACCACTGACGGACCTGGTCAAAGCACGTACCGAAGAACTCAACTTGGGTTGGTCTTTTTCTCCTACCACTATTTATTGAGATGATACCAATTTTTTGCGTTTCTATTGACAAAAAATCAGCCGTGAGATATTATGTGACTATACAGTCACATGACTGTATAGTCACATAATGTAAGTTTGTTGAAAGGACTAATGGTAAATGGGTTTAAATTTTTTTAAATTATTAAGTATGGTTCTGGCTTTATCTGCCTTTATTAAAGTGTTTTTTGGTGTATTTTTTCATGAGCAGTTTTACAAATGGGCAAGAAGGCAATATGCACAGAAAAAGCGTACGACAGCGGTAAACTTTTTATTGATTTATGCTTTAGCGCTTTTAATTCTTGTGTGGATAGGAACATTAATAAGCCATATAACAAACGGATGGATACTAACTGCATTTATTACTATTGCATCATTAAAATCCATAAACATGCTATTCAGTTGGCAGAAGACCGCCGCAAAATTTGTTTCATTTATTGATAATGCGGGAAAGAAACTGTGGTTTGTTGATCTAACAGTTGGGATCTTAGGAATATTTTTCCTGTATCTGGGTCTTTGGGTGTATTAGCAGAAAAAAGAAAAAGGCTGGTGTTTAGTATGGCCGAAATAATTGAAATTTTACCGTTGCTAAAACAAATTTTTATTTTTTCAATGTCTTGATATAAAGATAACAAGGAGTATTCCCAAGCATAAATGCCAGGATTTGTAGCTGTTTTACCGACTTTTATCGCAATAGGAATCACATTGTATTTTTTTAAAGGCAGGAAATCCAAAAAATGAAAGGATGTGTAAATGCCAAAAGTAACGTTTACCAATTTGCCTGAGGGGAAGAAGAACAAAATTATTCATATAGCAATTGATGAATTTTATGAATATGGTTATGAAAAATCCAGCATAAGCCGGATTGTCGATTTGTCGGGAATAGCAAAGGGTAGTTTTTACCAGTACTTCGGGGGTAAGGAAGACCTATTCCGCTTTATCATGGAAATAACAAGCGAAAAGAAACTGGTATATCTCAATGATTTAATAGTGAATAGAGAAAGCATGAATTTTTTTGACCTGCTTCGGGCATTATTCCTGGGGGGCTTAAAATTTCAAAAAGAAAATCCCAAATTGTCAGGTTTAACAGACCGATTTATAAAAAATGCAAACTCAAAACTAAAGGAAATAATTATGGGAGAGAGTATAAAAAACAGCAATTTATTTCTTGAAAACCTTTTACTTCAGAAGGTTGCTCGGGAAGAAATACGACCTGACTTGAATATTCCATTTACAGCCCAAATGATAACTGGTATTGCTGTGTCTTTGTCTGATCATATGCGAGACAGATTTGATGTTATCGAAAAGATTGATGAAAATATGTATGAAAGTCTGGTAGATGAATCTATTAAGCTATTAAAAGAAGGGATTCAACAGAAGCCTCAAATTTTTAGAGCGGTTGCGTGATGGAAACTTTTTTGATATCAGGGGAAAACGAGGGCATAGGTTTTTATGTGATTTCACAATTACTGCGCGAAGGTAAGCAGGTTGCAGTTTTAGATATTAATACGGGTAATCTTGAACAACCCAAAAATGAGCATAAGAATAGTTTGGTTTACTTCACCTGTGATATTGCAAATAAAGAAGTGGTAAACGAGTAGGTTTGGCGAGTAAAGAAAATTTTTGGAGCAATTCAATATGTAATTCATAATGCTTGTCAATGTTCATTCACATGTTTCTAAAAAACTCCGAAGGAAAACTTTGAAGGCGTTTACAACGTAAATTTTTATGGCGCTATAAATCTTACAAATGCCGTTTTGCCATTTATGAAAGAACAAAAACAAGGGGAAATCATTTGTACAGGATCTGGTGTAGGGATAACGGGTTTTGAAAACATTAGCGCTTATGCAACAAGCAAGGCCGCAATTGAATCCCTGGCAAAATGTCTAAACATTGAATATCAAGATGTTGGGATAACTTTTCATATAGCGCATCCACCTCTTACTAAAACATCATCTTCCTCACCATTACCTGTTCCAGATGAATTTATAGCTAATCCTGAAAAAGGTGGACTTGGATTAACAAAGAATATTGGTAGACCAGGCTTTTTAATTTGTCATTCTTTTATGCAAACTATCCAGGTAAGGCTAGCTTATTTCTTCCCGATCAAGCTTGGTAGAATGATGAGTAAGAGGGCAAACAGGTACTAGATTTTTTGAAATCGAAAAGAAAGAAGGTGCTTAACGTGAGTATAATAAAAAATTTTTATTATACTATCAGTAACTCAACTGGATAGAATAATTTAAAATCTTTTTAAATAAGGAGAAGGATGCCAATAGCAGCCCGTGTTTACCAGGCACATAGCCAGGTGTGTGTTCGCCACCCAAGATCGTGTTGGTGTTCCGCTGACCAGTTGTTTGATGTTTACAATGAAAATGTTACTAACTAATTAAAACAGAAAGGTGAGGTGCGATTTTGAGCGGGAAGAAAAAAATGTTAAAAATTCCAGGAACGATAATAATCATTCTATTGTTCATACCAGTCGTTTTATTTTTTGCACTTCTTATTAATCATACGAATCAATTAAGAGAAGAAGCAAAAGAATATCTACCGCCAGGCAGAATTGTGGAAGTAAATGATAAAAAATTTCATATATATACAGAAGGTGAAGGGGATATTACCCTTGTATTTATGGCTGGGCACGGTACCAGTAATCCGACATTGGATTTTAAGCCCTTATGGATTAAGATGATAGATGAATATCGGATTGCGGTGGTAGAGAAATCAGGTTATGGCTGGAGTGAGACATCAAATAGTCCAAGGGATGTAGATACTTTGCTTGAAGAGACCCGTAAGGTGCTGGAGCTTTCGGGGGAGAAGGCTCCATATGTACTCTTCCCCCACTCCATGTCAGGGTTAGAGGCAATTTATTGGGCTCAAAAATATCCTGATGAAGTAAAAGCAATTATTGGCTTGGATCCATGTACACCTGAAACAATTGACCTGATTCCGGAACCTCAGAAAATACAGATTTATTTAATGTATTTCATATCCAGATTGGGTCTATCCAGGTTTATGCCGGAATCTGAAGTAGGTGAAAACTTACCTTTGATGGAATCAGATAAAATATCAGAGGAAGATAAAAATCAATATCTGGCAGTTTTTTACAAAAGTGCTTTCACAAAGGATATGCTAAGAGAAATAAACTATTTGAAAGTTAATGCCGAAACTGTAGCGAATAATGAAGTCCCTATCAACACTCCCATGTACTTTTTTATTTCTGATGGCCAGGAAGCAAACGTAACTGGTTGGAAGGAAGCATTAACAGATTATCTTTCTACGAATTTTTTTAGTAAATATATGCATCTCGCTACTGGCCATTATGTTCATTATGAAAAAGCAGATATAATTGCCGAGGAGGCAAAAGCGTTTCTTAAAGCCAGTAAGTAAACAAATTAGGTGAGTTTTGTTACAACTGGCAGAGATGACGAAGAAATTGCATGTGAGTTTCTACTGTTATTTGAAGGACCGCATTTCCAGGCTGCATCAGATCCCACCACTGGCGGACCTGGTCAAAACTTGTACCGATGAGCTCAACCTAGGTTGGTCTTTTTCTCCTACCCCTATTTATGGTTAAATGTTAAAAAAAAGTGCGAGACGGTTCGTTTCATGATATAATCCCTCCGTTAATCACAATCCAGTGATGTCCGAACCGGGAAACACGGTATTTGTAAAAGGAGGCTATTTTGCCAACAGTTGTTGTACGTGATGACGAAAGCCAGCAAAAATTGTTCAGCCGTTTTCGAAAGAAAGTCATGCTCAGTGGGAATCTTGCCCAGTTACGAAAAAAACGATGGTTCATGCCCAAAAGCGAACTGAATCGAATCGATAAAAAGAATGCGCAGCGGAAGATGCGCAAAAACCAGCGCTATTCTGATAATTAGTCCAATTTCTCCCGGTTTTGAATTAGAAAAGCCAATGGATGATCACCATTGGCTTTTTCAATAATTGGCATGGCGCCCCAGGCAGGAATTGAACCCACAACCTAGGCGTTAGGAGTGCCTTGCTCTGTCCATTTGAGCTACTGGGGCAGGAATGGGCCGGATGCAATTATAGCATGAATTGGGAGCAGCAAACAAACACCTGTTCCCCAGGCGCAGTGATTTCATAGGCAGTCTCACCAGGTGCCTATTCCTGCCAACACCAATGATATAATGCTTATTAGGGTAAAACGAACCACATCAAGCCGGTTCTCATTGGGTCAAAGGAAACAAAATGGATTATCTCTGGTCACCATGGCGGATGGAATACATCCTCAGCAACAAAACAGAAAATGGCTGTGTGTTTTGCGAGGTGTTGAAAACAGTGGATAACCCGGATAACCTGGTTATTCACCGCGGTGAAACAGCCTATGTGATTTTAAACCGGTATCCCTACAATACAGGTCACCTGCTGGTGATCCCTTATAAGCATGTTCCCAGTTATGAGGATCTGGAGCCTGCTGAACGAGCCGAGATGATGGAACTGCTCAACAAAAGCACAGTCATCCTGCGGGAGGTCTATCATCCGGAAGCTTTTAACATTGGCGCCAACATCGGCGCCGCAGCCGGTGCAGGCATTGCCCCTCACCTTCACTTCCACCTGATGCCTCGCTGGCATGGAGATACCAATTTCCTGACCACCATCAGCCAGACCCGGATTGTTCCCGAAAATTTGTGTGACACCTGGATTAGGATCAAAACGGCCTGGGATCAGTTGTAGCTGGTGACACCATCACACAGCAAAACTTTGACAAGACAAAAACTTAAGATATAATAAATACGTGCGTGTTCCGCACGTATTTATTTGTGTTGAATTAATAAATTAAGCTGCAGGAGATTTTATTGAAGAACTCCGAAAGAGTGCTGGAAGAGAAGGATACCCGGTTTGGGCATGTCGACGCCAGCCGGGTTTTTCTTTGATGATCTCTCAATCAATTTTGGCGGGATTGGAGGTGAAATCCGAAATGCCAACTGTAGTTCTACGATCAGAAGAAGGACAGGATTCGCTGCTCCGTCGCTTTCGCAAACAGGTTGTGAAAAGCGGCGTGTTGAGTACCATCCGCAATAAACGCTGGTATGTGCCGAAAAGCGAACAAAACCGCATGGCAAAGAAAAAAGCGATGCGCCGGTCCCGCCCGAGGGAAGAATAAATCCTAGTCAGTGAGTGCTGTCCACGAACAATAAGTTTAAGAGGAGCGAATGGCAAAAGAAGAAGATAAAATTACTGTAGAAGGTACGATTATTGAAGCATTACCAGCGACCCAATTCCTGGTCCAACTGGATGACAACGAAATGAAAATCTTGGCTTACCTGTCAGGCAAAATGCGGAAGAATTATATCCGCATCCTGCTGGGAGACCGGGTGAAAGTTGAAATGTCACCCTATGACCTCACCCGCGGTCGTATTGTGTACCGATTCAAGAAAGTTCGTTCCATCGAAGAAGAAGAAGAATAATTTTCGGTTTTTTGGACAGCAGAAAAACAGTCAACAAACGGTCAGCCCACACGTTGGCCGTTTTTACTAGGAGGAGGCCCCATGACAACTGTCGTTGAACGTTTTTTCCGTTATGCAACGATCAACACCCAATCCGACCATCATGCCACCGGCAACCCCAGCACTGCCAATCAATTTGACCTTGCGCGGTTATTGGAGCAGGAGTTATTGGAACTGGGCCTGGTCAATGTCCGGGTGAATCAACAATGCCATGTCCTGGCAGAATTACCCGCGAACACCAGTAAATCTATTCCGTCGATCGGACTGAACGCGCACCTCGATACCAGCCCTGACCTGAGCGGGGAAAACGTAAAACCCCGCTTAATCACTTACCAGGGCGGTGTGATTCCGCTGGATGAAGACAATGCGATTATCCTTTCTCCGACCGAATTCCCGGTACTGAACGGACTGGTTGGAAAAACGTTGATCACCACCGATGGGAAAACACTGTTAGGTGCTGATGACAAGGCGGGGATTGCTGAAATTATGGCTGCCCTGGAAATCCTGGTCAAACACCCTGAAATGCCGCACGGCACGGTCAAAGTTTGTTTCACGCCAGATGAAGAAATCGGGCGCGGTGTGTTGAATTTCGATTATGAAACTTTTGACGCGGATTTTGCCTACACCATCGATGGCGGGGCGGCAGGATCCATCACTTATGAGAATTTCAATGCCGCCTCTGCGGTGGTCAGGGTCAAAGGCCGCTCCATTCATCCAGGCGATGCAAAGAACAAGATGGTCAATGCCGCCCGCGTAGCCATCGAATATGATGGGATGCTACCTGTACAGGAAAAACCTGAGTATACCGAACAACGCGAAGGTTTCTTTCATCTCCATAGTTTCAACGGAAGCGTGGAAGAAGCACAACTCACCTACATCATCCGCGACCATGACAGGCAAAAATTTGAACAGAAGAAAGCCCTGGCTGCAGCCGCGGCTGAATATCTCAACCAGAAACATGGCCCGAACACCGTGGCAGTAGAACTAATAGATTCCTACTACAATATGCGCGAAAAGATCGAGCCGGTCATGCATGTCGTTGAAACCGCCATGGAAGCAATGCAGTTGGTGGGCATCGAACCGAAGGTAACCCCCATCCGCGGTGGTACGGACGGCGCCCATATGAGTTATCATGGCCTTCCCACCCCCAACTTGTTCACTGGCGGTTACAACGCCCATGGACGGTATGAATTCGCGGTGGTGGAAGAAATGGAACAAAGCGTCCAGACAATCCTGAAGATCATCGAGTTGTACGCCACCCGCAATTAACCAGGCATGCAGCCGCAAGAAGTGGATGATTTCGCCACTCATATTGCACAATGAAACCCTCGCTTTTATAACAAATCAGAGGGTTTCTTCTGAATTTCCGAATTCCTCCCGCGGTGTTATATGACCGCCGCAATGACATCCAGTGCCTGGGTTACCAGGTCCATCCTCGCCTGACTTCCCATGTGCCCCAACCGAAAAACATTGCCGGCCATCGGTCCATAACTTCCCCCAACTACCAGGCCTTTGGCACGCAATGCTGCATCAAAGTCTTCCCATTTCCATCCTTGCGGAACGTTCACCGCTGTCACTGTCGGGGAAGGAATCGCCCCTTCCGCATAAAACAACGCCAAACCCAGCGCCATCAATCCCTCTCGAGCGGCCTGAGCAACCTCAGCATGACGCTGGATACAGGCAGAGAATCCCTCGGTGTTCAAGATCATCCTGGCAGCGGTATGCAAAGCGGCCACACCATGCCAGTTGGGTGTATACGGAAACTGACCCGGTGTGTCGGCGGCGCGACGCAGCGGCAGGAGGGCATCGTACCCCACATACCCCACTTGCTCCATCACCCTCCATGCAGCATCACTGACCGCAACCATCGACATGCTGGGCGGGGCTGATAATGCTTTCTGGGAACCCCCCAATGCAAGGTCCACATGCCAGGCATCACTTTCAACCGGTGTCCCTGCCATGCTGGCCACACAGTCCATGTATAACAGGGGGATTTCGTATTTCACTTTCAACGCGCCAAGTGCTTGAATGGGATTCAAAGTGCCAGAGGGTGTTTCACAATGCACAACCGTAATCATTTTGGGTTTGAATTCACGGACGGCAATCTCCACTTCTTCCAGATCATCCAACGTCTGGTTAAAGCCATACTGAATTGTGCGCACTTCTGCTCCAATGGATTGCGCCATGGCACCGATACCGCTGCCGAAGATGCCCGTAGAAACAGCCAGAACTTTATCACCAGGAACCAATACACTTTTCAGTGCCCCCCACAATGCGATCATTCCTTCACCGGTATGGAGCACGACGTCATTTCGGGTTCCCATCAGCACCTGCATTTGCCGGACAGTTTGCCGGTACAGGTCCAGAAATTCAACCTCGATATCTGCAGAACCATAATCCACCAGATACGCTTCCATCACCTCACGCGGGACACTGACCGGACCCGGCACCATTGGGATCGGGTATGTTAACATGCTACCTCCAAATTTTGTTCAGTCTGGTTCGCAACCATTTCCTTGGTATAAAAAGGGAGAGCTTCCGCCCTCCCTTGAATTCCATCATACCATGAATTGTATTTGACGGTGTCTGTCAGTCACCCAGGTGATACGCCGCACTATTGGGAGAGATGCCAGGGCCGGTTACCCAGCAAAACAGTCCAGGCCTGGTCGGGTGGTGCACCTGGTAGAAGTTCCAATTTCGATCCACAGCACCCAGGGCATTGCCCGCAATGACCACCGCGCTGATCGCAGATTCCGTATCATCATTCACATGGCAATTGGTGTTTCCAGTGAAGTAAACGGTCGCGTCCGGGTTGGAGGAGGCGTTGGGCGGTATGCGCGTGGGCATCGGTGTTTCGAGTGCTTCATCCGGTGCTATGGTTGCAGTGGGTTCAATTTGGTCTTCAGCTTCTGTGGTTGGCTCTTCCGCTTCCACCTCGGTTTCTTCGGTTTGCGCTTCTTCAACCGGGGTTTCAGTGGGCACCACCGCTTCTTCCGCAGTTTCCTCTTCCGGTTCTGTGCCACTGTCGTCGAGGGCGACCGTCACCAGGGGAATTTGTATCGCCACCGTCGGAGTTGCGGGGGTTTTACTGTTTCCCCCGGGCAAATTACATCCCCCCAACAGGATCGCCAATAACAGCATTGCACTGCATAATGTTCGTATCCGTCTGGAACTTTTTTTCAAGTACATGGTCTCCACCTCACTGAATGATAACCTTTCATCGATTAAACTCATTATAGCGCAGCCAGGAAAAAATGCATTATCCGAACACCGTTCAGGAAATTCAAAACGCCTTCAGCCAGATCACCTGGTAAGGCGACAGGTACAGTGAAAGACATCCTTCAGACAACAAATGGTGCGTATCGCTCAACAGATCGATATACTCGCGGCTGGCATTTTCAAATAATCCTGGTTCCATCGATACTGTCACCGGCAGGTTGGTGAAATTGGCCAGACAAAAAACTCCCTGCTCCATTTTTCTGCCGCGCCGGTACAAGCCAAAAATCGAATCTGGTGTATTCATAACGACCTGCTCCCCGTGCGGGTCAAAAGCACGTTCAGCACGGCGCACTGCCAGTAATGCCTTATAACCAGTAAAAACGTGGTATCGAAGGGTGTCCGGATTCGCCAGGTCAGCCATCAGTTCTGAATAACGCAACTTCTCGCGATTAATGGTCCGGTTCTGCCCGGTGGTCAACATCCCCTCCACCCAATTTTCAGACCCCAGAAGGCTATGATAGTAAATCCCGGGAACCCCTCGCAAGGCTAGCAGCACCGATTGAGTGGCAAGGAACCGCCTGGCTGTTTGTTCCGCAGCTTCCTCTCCACCACTCGGTCGCGTTGCTTCCAGGTAATTGATATTCATTTCATACGGACTGGTGCTTCCATCCGGATTGTTTTTGTAAGAAACACGCCCACCCCTGGCCAGGGTATGATTCGCAAGCGAATCAATTTCCTCATCGCTCAAAATGCCCCGCGCCGGCAGCAACCCAATCCCGTCGTGAGACGCAAGAAAGTTAAAGAATGTGACTTCGGTGGTGGGAAGATCGAGGCTGGATGCCCAGTCTTTTAGCTTTCGGGTGGTACCGGTTTGGATGCTGTGCAGGACCAACGGCGGTAGTGAGAAGTTATAAACCATCTGTGCTTCGTGATGTCCGTCACCAAAATACGAAATATTTTCATGGTGCGGCACATTGGTTTCAGTGATCAGCACCACTTGCGGGGCAGTTTCATCCAGCACAGTGCGGATCAGCTCAACGATCTGGTGCACTTGCGGTAGGTGCAGGCAGTTGGTACCGATTTCTTTCCAGATGAAAGCCACCGCGTCCAGTCGGATAAAACGCGCACCATGAGCCACATAGAACAGGAAAACATCCAACATCGCCATCAAAACGGCGGGATTGGAAAAGTTCAAGTCGACCTGATCCGCACTGAAGGTAGTCCAAACATGCCGCTCACCAGCGGTTGTTTGACAGGCGGTCAGCAGGGGAAGTGCGCGGGGACGAAATACCTGGGAGAGATCAACCGAAGGGTCAACGGCGATGAAATAATCCTGGTAAGGTTCTTCCTGTGCCAGGAATGCCTGAAACCACCGGCTGAATTGTGAGATATGGTTTACCACCACGTCAAACATTAAGTCAAACTCACTGGCAATCTCGGCAACGGAGTCCCAATCTCCCCATTCGGGTTTCACCTGCAGGTAATCGATCACAGAAAAACCATCATCGGATGAGTACGGAAAGAATGGCAGGATGTGGATGGTGTTTATCACATCTTTGAGTGTTTTCACTGCAAAGTGTTTCAGGGTGGTGAGTGGTTTTTCACCCTCGCTCTGCACCATGTCACCATAGGCAATCATGATCACATCATTCTCATCTACACGAAAGGCGGGATCATAGAATGGCTCTGCCAGGTGCCCCGCCCGAAAACGGTCAATTTTCTGGCGCACCAGTTCCGCCAATCGTAGCGATTGGTCTTTTCCATACAGGAAGGCCAGGATATCCAGAATTCTCCGATGGTTGTCTATCATTCATTTCCTCCTTTCGCAGGTCGATCTGCCAGATTGAAGAGCTTCAGTCAAATTGCGCCAGCAGGTTCACCAGGTATCCATGCAAGGCTTCCATGGAATACCATTGTTTCGCAATCTGGTGATTTTTTTCCACCATTACACGGCGAACTTCTGCATCAGAAAGAACCATGACAGCTTTATCAGCGCAATGCTCAATCACTGCCGCTGGAACCTGCACCAGGCCGAGAGTGTCTTTCCCAATTAACTGGCTGCCGAGAGAGATGCAATCAAAACCGCGCGGTTTTATGTCCTCCTCATAAATTGGATATTCATATAACACCACAGGCAACCTGGCTTTTAATGCCTCGAGCAGTTGATTGCCCCAGCCTTCCCAGATGCTGGGATACGTAACGAGATCGGCGAATACATAGCTGTCCCACAGCGAATACACTTTATGTCCATCGCGTTGCCTTCGGTCACCGCCAATCCAGTCCTCGATGAACAGGGCATCAATCCCACTCTCGGCGATTTTTTGCTTTAAATGCTTCACATACCATCCGGTATCATCATCCTGCGAATAACCCGCTAATACCAGTATGATACGGCTTTCCGCAGTAAATGGTTTCCCATTGTACAATCCTTGCGCCACCAGCTGCTGCCGCCGTTCGGGGGTATTGAGTGCTTTCACAAAATCCACAGCCAGCTCAATGCTCTTCCGCTGGACAATCCGGGTCGCCTGGAGGATCACAATATCGTTCTCACGGATACCAAAGCTGGCTCGAAAATCTGCATTATAGTCATCCACCACCCAGTCTTCATCAAAATCAAAAATATTTGGAACCACCTGGGAGGGTATCCCCATGCGCTCCCATACCTGGCGTTGTGAACGCTGGTTGATGACTGCATGCCGCACCAGCGGGTTACGCGGAGGCAGATATTTTTGTGCCACCTCGATCGGGGTGGGTCCGGTCAACGCGTAATCGCCAATTTTTTCCCAGTAAAAATCATGGCTATGCGCTATTGTGGGCAAATGATATTGCTCCATCACCCACCCGATTCCCAGTGCGACTGCCGGATTTGCCAGCACAGACCAGATGTTCTCAGCCACCAGGAAATTTATCCCGTGATTCTCCACCACGGTACCAAATTCCTGCGCCACCCGCTGTGCCTCATCCTCCAATTCCCTGCGAAATGAAGCATCATCCGGGTAATCACGCCGCTCCCACAGCATGTTGTAGCGCAGGCGTTCCGCGACCGGTGTGTGATGATACAGGCATTCGAGCTGAATTCCCTCGGCAGACCCAAGGTGCCCGGCAACCAGGGTCACAGTATGACCCATTGATTCAAATACATGCTTCCACTTCTCAATTTCAAGAGAAACACCATCCATTTCACCCACCTGGTAATGGATGATGGCCATATTTTTCTTTTGCATGTCTACTCCTCTTCTACAGCACGCAAACAGAACTGTTACTGTTAACTATAGAAAATGCCAGTGATGCTGTCAAGTAAAAAGTGGAAAGTGATAACAATTGCCAACATAAGGGTCACTTACAGCCGAAACCTTGAGTCGATCCCGCACCCTCCCGGCAATGGGCGGGTAGATCAGGAAATTTTCCAATGACGCCAGCGGCAGCCATTCAACCCCCACCTGGAAAGGATCGGGCCAATCTGGCATGCCAATCGGTGAAGCGTCCTTCAGGCAGCAGAGAAAAACCATATCCAATTTTTGTGTTGCTGATTCTCCACACTCACCGCCAGGCGATACATACTCATAGGCCAACAGCATCTGCGCCACAGAGACACGAGCCTGCGTTTCTTCGCCAATTTCCCGCAGCAACGCCTGGTGCAGCGTTTCACCAGCCTGAACGCCACCGCCAGGATAGTTGTAATGCGGTCCGCTGTCATCATCAAATTTCACCATTAAAATGTCCGTATCCGGCAATTGGTCGAAATCCCTGGGAATGACCGCCCTGACGCCCACCCGAATTGGATTGAGCCTGTCCACCAAATTCACTCCGGTTTATAACGAATCTTCGGCTGTCAGCGGAGTGATTTTCTCATGTTTCTCATAATTCTCCTGCAAGGCACGGATAAATCCCGGCATGGTATTTTTATCGATCACAATCCGCGAAATGGCCTGGGATTCAATCGAGCCCAGCAGGGTAAAGTTTTCCAATTCATCTTTACCACTCACCTGGGGCGGGGCAATCTGCCCAAATTGCAGGTAAAAATTTTCCTTGTCATACGTGATGATCACATCATTGCAGAATTCATATTGCAGCCCTTTCGGGTTGGTGCGCACAATCTTGAATTTAATTTCCTGGCGTTCCATGTTGATTTCCTTCCGTTGATGGTTTGCTGTCCAATGACTCCTGAATTTCTTCGCTGCGAAAGACAACATCTTCCACACCGCTGAGGCGTTGTAGAATTTTATCAGCAACCAGCTGCAAATGCTGCGGATGCGAAACATAATCGAGATTTTCAGCCGGTATGGTCAACACCGGGCATAAACCAAAATGGTGAATCCAATCCTCATACATCGAATTCAAACGGTAAAGATAATCACTTTGGATTGTTTGTTCATAGGAACGATTCCGCTGTTCGATCCGCTGTTGAAGAGTCTCGGTTCCCGCACGTAAGTAGATCATCAAATCAGGCGGTGTGATGATCTCCATCAAAGTCTGATACAGGTCAGTATATGTCTGGTAATCCCTCTCTGACAGCAGGCCGTTGAGGTACAGGTTCCTGGCAAAGATTTCGGCATCTTCATAAATGCTGCGGTCCTGGATGGCGGATTGCTCCTGTTTCATGATCATCTGATGAATTTTTGCCCGGCTGATCAAAAAGTGAACCTGTGAATGAAACCCCCACCGCGGCATATCGCCATAAAAATCCGCCAGGTATGGGTTCTCCACGACCGGTTCAAAAAACGCTTGCCACCCCAAATGGTTGGATAACAACGAAACCAGGGTGGATTTGCCCACTCCGATATTGCCGGCAACGATGATGAATTTTTTCATCCTGACCTCCTGTCGATCAATGGAATTATAAACGCGAATCTCCTGCTTGTTCACTTTTACCTATGGAAAAAATGAAAACGGATAACTTGACGGTTTTTTTTACCTGTAATATTATTTAGTTGGCTAATTATTAGCCGGCTAATCTTTTTCGACCAGGAGATATGGTATGAAATTACACGAACTGACTCCTATTGATTTTATGATCTGGCGTGTTGGCCATCATCATCATCAACTGGTGAGTTCCCGTCTTGAAAATCTGGGGCTTTACCGCGGCCAGCCGCGCCTGCTGGCATCCTTGTATGAACAGGATGGGCAGACCCATGGTGAACTTGCCAGCCAGTTGAATGTTCAGCCAGCCACCATCACCAAAATGGTGCAGCGCATGGAACAAAAAGGGTTTATCATCCGGCGCGCTGATCTTAAAGACCAACGCATCTCTCGTGTTTTTCTGACCCCCAAGGGAACCGAAATCCATAACCAGGTGATCCAAATGTTCGTCCAGGTACAGGCCGACCAGGTGGAAGGTTTCAGCGAGGAAGAGAAAGCCTCCCTGATGCTCCTTTTACGACGCCTGAATGAGAACATCGAAAAACATCTTCCCAATCACTGCAGCTGACAGCAAGAGGAAACAACACGAATGAAATCGTTATGGAAACTTTGTCGATATCTAAAACCTTATTGGAAGGCGGCCGCTCTGGCGCCTTTCCTGATGGCATTGGAAGTATTCATGGACCTGCTCCAGCCGTATTTGATGGTGCAAATTGTGGATGTGGGCATTGCCCAGAAAAACATGAGCGTGGTCATCACCACCGGCCTGTTAATGATTGGATTGGCACTTCTGGGCGCGTTTGGCGGTACCGCGAATGGTTATTTCGCCATAAAAGCATCGGTCTCAGCAGCAACCGACCTCCGCAGCGATGTCTTCCGCAAGGTGCAAAGTTTTGCCTTTCAAAACCTGGACACCTTCAAAACCGGCCACCTGATCACCCGCCTGACCAACGATATCACCCAGTTCCAGGATCTGTTAATCACCAGCCTGCGTATTTTGGTGCGCGCTCCATTGCTGTTCATCGGCTCCATCTCTCTGGCTTATATCACCAGCCCGCGCCTGACTATTATCCTGGTCATCATGCTGCCTGTGCTCGGCCTGGCTTTGTTCTACATCACCCGCAAAGTTCCAGCCATGTTTGCAATCGTCCAGGAAAAGCTGGACAATTTGAACGAGGTGATGCAGGAAAACCTGTCTGGCATACGCGTTGTGAAAGCATTCAATCGAAGTGACCATGAAATGAAGCGCTTCGATAAAAGCAATACAGACCTGATGGACACAACCATTAATGCAATCAAGATGCTGGCCACCATCCATCCCATCTTCATGCTGACGATCAACGTTGCCATTGCCGCAGCGGTGTACTTTGGCGGTATTCAGGTGACCAACTCCGTATTGACCACGGGGGAATTGATTGCATTTTACAACTACCTGATGCGTGCCATGATGAGCCTGATCTTTGTGACCATGGTACTTACCAATGTGGTACGGTCATCCGCCTCTGCTGTACGTATAGATGAAATATTGAACACAGAACCTGCCATCAAAAACAAAAACAAAGCCCTGTCCAATGTTACCAACCGCGGGTTTGTGCAGTTTGAAAATGTTTGTTTCCAATACAATCAACATACTGATCCGGTCTTGAAAGGTATTTCTTTTACAGCACACCCCGGTGAGACCATCGCCATACTTGGTCAGACAGGATCAGGAAAATCAAGTTTGATGCACCTGATCCCCCGATTTTATGACGTTACTGATGGGCGGATATTGGTGGATGGGGTGGATATTCGGGATATGGATATGTACGAACTGCGCAAGACAATTGGCATTGCGCTGCAGGAGTCAGTGCTATTCTCCGGCTCTGTCCGCGATAATATCCGCTACGGCCGCCCGGATGCCACCGATGAAGAAGTGGAAGCCGCTGCCAAAGCCGCCCAGGCACATACATTCATCATGGAAATGCCGGACGGCTACGATACCGAGATCGGGCAACGCGGTGTGAACCTTTCGGGTGGACAGAGACAACGGATCGCCATCGCACGCGCCCTGTTACTGAAGCCTTCCATCCTGATCCTGGACGACAGCACCAGCGCGGTGGATGTGGAAACAGAAATCGAAATCCAGACCGCCCTGGAAGAGATAATGCACAACCGCACCAGCTTTGTGATCGCCCAGCGCATCAGCACAGTGTTGAATGCCGACCGGATCATTGTGCTCAATGATGGCGAAATCGCCGCACAGGGAGACCATGCCTCGCTGATGGCCACCAGCCCCATTTACCAGGAAATTTTTGAATCACAGCTCGGGAAAGGAATCCTCGAACATGCCGCAGCCATCTGAAAAATCCACATCTCGCAACGCTCCGGCCAGATCGCCACAAGGTCGGGGGCCTGGACAACATCATGGTGCTTTCCTGTTTGGCAAACCAGAAAAAGCAAAAAACATCAAAGGCACCCTGCTGCGCATCTGGACTTACTTAAGGCGAGAAAAATGGACCCTGGTACTGATCTTCTTTCTGGTGATGGTCACCACTGGTTTATCGCTGCTTAATCCGTATTTGTTTGGTGTTGCGATTGACACATTCATTGCGGAGGGTGATATTCCTGGTTTGCTCCGCATCGGTCTGTTGATCATCGCTGTTGCCCTGGTTGAGGGCGTGATTGGCTATTTCCAGGCAATCCTGATGGCCTATATTTCCCAGCGTACGATCCGCAACATCCGCAAAGACCTTTTCGCAAACCTCCAGACGCTTTCGCTGCGGTACTTCGACCAACACCCCCATGGGGAATTGATGAGCCGCCTGACCAACGATGTTGAGAACATTTCGCGTGTGTTGAGTGAATCGGCAACCCAGATCATTTCCAGCGTATTATCACTGGTCGGCGTCGCGGTAATGATGTTCGTGATCAATGTCCCCCTCGCGTTTGTTTCGCTCCTAATTATTCCATTGATGGTAATGATGACGAAATACATCTCCAGGCACACCCGGCAGGGATATCGTGATCAGCAGACCTACCTGGGCGATCTGAATGGGATCATCGAAGAAACCATTTCCGGCCAGCGGGTGGTGCAGGCTTATGTCCAGGAACAAAATTCGATCAAGAGTTTCGATCAGACCAATCAAAAATTAAAAAAGGCCGCCATTTATGCCCAGGTCTTCTCCGGTGCTTTGGGGCCATTGAATAATTTCGTGATGAACACAGGCTATACCATTGTTGCCGCCGCCGGTGGATTGCTTGCCATCAATAATCTCGCCTCCATCGGCACCATCGGCGCTTTTGTTACCTACTCCCGACGGCTGGGGATGCCGCTGAACCAGATTGCCAGTATTTACAACCAGATTCAGTCTGCCATTGCCGGTGCGGAACGGATTTTTGAAGTGATGGATGAGGAAAGCGAACTGAAAGACCTTCCAGAAGCCCTCTCGCTGGATGATGTGAAAGGCCGTGTTGTATTCAATCAGGTTGATTTTGGATATGAAGAAAACGTTCCAGTACTGAAAAAGGTCAGCCTGCATGCGGAACCGGGGCAGACCATTGCCCTCGTCGGCCCCACTGGTGCCGGGAAAACCACCATCATCAACCTGCTCTCCCGCTTTTACGATATCAATGACGGAGAAATCCGAATTGATGACCATGAAATCAAGCAGTACAAAAAGCTCGATATCCGCCGCCAATTGGGTGTGGTGCTGCAGGATACATTCCTGTTCGCAGACACTGTGATGGAGAACATCCGCTACGGCCGCCTGGACGCCACCGATGAAGAAGTGATCGAAGCCGCCAAATTGGCCAATGCCCACCAGTTCATTCACCGCTTGCCGGACGGCTACCAGACGGTACTATCAGAACGCGGTGCCAATTTCTCCCAGGGACAGCGCCAACTGCTGGCAATCGCCCGGGCCGTGCTGGCCAATCCCTCCATCCTGATCCTGGATGAAGCCACCAGCTCGGTGGATACGCGCACCGAGGTAAACATCCAGCAAGCCCTGCTGCGCCTGATGGAAGGCCGTACCAGTTTTGTGATTGCACACCGCCTCAGCACCATCCGCAAAGCCGATATGATCATGGTCATCAACCATGGTGAGATCATCGAATCCGGCACGCATGATGAATTGCTCAAGCGGCAGGGGTTCTATTACAACCTGTATATGAGCCAATTTAAAGGCAAGGTGGAAGCGGTCATCGCCGCCTGACAGATTGCCTTTCGTCATTCCAGTTTGGTGAAACCCAACAAATCAAACGGCCCGAAAACAACGGGCCGTTTGATATTTTTCAGATTCCTGGTCAGCTATCTTACAGGTAAAAATCCACTGCTCTCCCCAACGCAAACTCCAGGGCAGAACGAGTGATTTCAGCGTAGGTTGGATGCGGATGGATGATTTCGGCGACTTCTTCAATATCTGTACCCAGGGCAATCATATTCGCCAGTTCCTGGATGATTTCGGATACGGTGTAGCCGATGGCCTGCACAGCGATGACTTTATTCTCCCTGATCCACAGCTTGAGGAAACCGACACCGCGCTCCTCGATCGCCGCGCGCAAGTTCTTTGCAAAGGGCACTTTCACCACCTGGACACCGGTAAGGTCCTGTGGGACAATACCTACACACACGATTTCCGGCAGGCTGTAAATCACAGCCGGGATCACGCTGTAGTCCATCAGGCGCAGAGCATCACCCTCCCGCTTCATAATGTTTTCCGCGCAGACGATCCCCTGCTGGATGCCCACATGCGCAAGGATCGAGCGCCCGGTTGCATCCCCGATCGCCCAAATCCCTTTCACATTGGTGCGCTGGTAATCATCCACCGCGATTCCATGCATGGTGAAATCCAGTCCCAGCTTTTGGTACAGCTCATTATGGACCACAGCTCTCCGGCCGATCGCCAGCAAGGTCATGGTGGATTTCACCCGCACCAACTCGCAGGTGGCACGGTTCTCCGCGGTTACCTCTCCCTGCATATCGATCCCGGTCATGCGGTGGTTGGTCAGGATACGAACACCTTTCGCTTCCATGATAGCTGTAATTTCGCTGGAAATATCTTCATCCATTTGCGCGAGGACACGCGGGAGGAATTCAATCACGGTCACTTTGCTGCCCAGGTTGGAAAAGATGGTGGCAAATTCCAGGCCGATCACCCCCCCGCCCACAATGGTCAGAGAGTCTGGCAGGCGGTCAATCGAAATCAGCCGGTTGGAATTCACCAGGAACGGGTTCGCAGCATCGATCCCGGCCGGCACCAACGGCGCGGAACCAGTCGCGATGATGATATCATTGCACAATAGCACAGTTTCGGTGTCATCATAATGCATCGTCTCGCCGTCGATATCGAGCTTACCACCTTTCACCAGCACCTTGCCTGGTGCTTCGATCAGCGCTTCGCCCTGGAAAATGTCGATCCGATGATGGCGCAGCAGATCTTCAGTGGCATGGCGCACATCTACCACCACCTGGTTGCGGCGTTCAGCTATGCGCGCAAAATTAATACGGAATTCGCTGACCTCCACCCCAAAATGGGCACTTTCCTTGACGTGCTCAGCGATTTTCGCCGATTCGATCATGGCTTTGCTGGGTGTACAACCCCAGTTGACGCAAATTCCGCCGATGAAATCACGCTCCACCACTGCCACGCGTTTACCACCCTGCGCCAGCCGAACCGCCGCGCTTTGTCCGGAAGGCCCTCCGCCAATCACCACCACATCATAATTCTGCATGATTCGTTCCTTGTCTGATCAATAGGATCGGTTAGTTTGTGAAATATTTATCTAATTATTCATAAATATACCACAAGCCCAGATACGTTTCAAGCGGGTTGGGTGTGATTTCTCCAGATGTGCAACATGTCAGTGAGAAAAGTTAATTCCGTCGCCGCCGGATTTGGATGCCATAGACCAGTACCAGGCATGCCAGGCCCAGCGCCCCCACATAACTGGAATAACGGAACGTCAGCGGTAAACCCACCTGCTGTGCCAGCGACCCGAACAAGGGTCCAGCAAGCAACGGTGCCACGCCAAAAACCAATGAAGTATATAATCCCTGGTAACTGGCTGCTTCAGAAGCTCGTGCTTTGGAATCCAGGTAAGTGACAGCACTCACCGCGGCAAAGCCGAACCCCAACCCGCGAAATGCGGTGATCGCAATCAACATCCAGGGTTCCGTGGCCACCGAGAACAGGAACCAGGCGATGGCGAATATTCCAACACTGAGGGAGAACACACCCAATTCGCCAATTTTCCGGCTCAGCTTGCTGGCAAAATACATCGTGGGCACTTCCACCAGTGCGGATGCAGTGCGCATCAGTCCCGCCAGGGTTGCCGTCCCGCCCAGGCGCATCATGTAAATGGCGGAAAACTGGTTAAAGGTGCCCATCCCCATATTGGAGAAAAAAGCCGCCACCAAAAACAGCCACACCACGATATCCCGCGGCAGCCAACTTCTGCTGGAAAATTCTGGTTTTCCTGCCGTACTGGAAGAACCTGAGACCGGATCTGGTTCTGGTTCCGGGTCTGGTTCTTCCATCAGGAAATTTGCCAGGCCTGCCACCATATAGAACAGGAATGTACCCAGGAAAAGCCATTCGATCCCCACTCGCTGCCAGACCATCCCCATTAGGAATGCCGATACCGCGAAAGCGAATGATCCCCACAGGCGCCAGTTCCCATAATCAATCGCGTACTTCTTTGCCATACGGGCGCACACTGCACTGAATAACGGGCTGAGCCAGCCTGAAAACAAAGCAATCAACAATTGTAATACCAGGATCCACCAGAAACCCAGCGGTACCATTTGCAGCCCGATCAACACCCCGGCCGCCAGGAAACCCAACCCGGTCAGGATTACCCGGATGCGTTTGCGGTCTGCCACACGCGAAACGAGCGGGGTCACCAACACGACCAGAATCCCCGGCAGCGCGCCAACCATGCCAATTTCCTGCTCGGTCAACCCACGCTGATCGTATGCCAGGTTGACAAACGGCATGTAAGACCCGGTAGATATGAAGATCAGGATCGTAACCAGGATGCCCCGCAGATTAGGGGAAAGCGTTTTTCGCAGTGATGTCAGCATCAATGAATCTTTCTTTGAATGAGAAATGCGGAAATTTATGAGTATGCGCCCAATTGCTTGTACATGGCTACGATGTGGGTGAAATCCGCAAAACTGACCGAATCCGGGATGCTGTGGTCGGATGCGAAAATATACCCCCCATTTTGTTTCAGAATTGGCAGCTTTTCTTCCATTTCGGCAACGATTTTCCCGGTGTCATTCCAATACACGGCATTGATCCCCCCATGCAATACCAGTTGGCTACCGTACTGTGCTTTCAGCGCAAGGGTATCCATGCCGGCCTTCACTTCCAACGGGTTGAGGGCATCCAGGCCGATCTCAATTAATTCAGGAATGAAGGGCACAATATTCCCACAGGAATGGAGGTGCGCTTTGGCACCCCGGGCATGTGCCCACTCGATTGCCTGTTGCTGGAAAGGCTTGAGCAGGTTGCGGTACATGTGCAGGGAAAAGAATTGGCGGTATTTGTACCCCATGTCATCCGGCCAGGAGATGGCGTCAAAGCTGTAGCCTTCCTGCAGTACCATCTCCATAAGGCTGGTGCACATCCACAGGTAGTGCCGGAACATATCCATGCACCACTCCGGGTTCATCGCCATCGCGGTCAACAGTCGTTCGGTTCCCACCGTCCAGGAATGGGTTACATCAAAACCGAACCAGAAGCCTGCCGTAATCCAGGCACCTTGCTCCTTCCAGGTTTTGTATTGTTTCCGCAATCTGTCCCAGGGCACCCTGTCGGGTGTCGGCTGCATGCGTGCTTTGGCAGCTTCCCATTCTTTCGGCCCGGTAATGGTGAAGTCTAAAAATTCCGGTGTAGAGGCGATATGTTTCCAATTCTTCAGCGTCGCTCCCCAGGCCGTTTTCACGATGGTGTATTCATCGGTTTCTTCCACTACCTCTTCAGGATAGCGGGGAGTGATATCAACCCCAATGTGTCCAAAGTGATCTAACCCGAAATAATCAACATATGAGACATCATCCGGAAGACCTTCCTGGTGCCAACGTTCCAGGGTGGTATCCCACGGATAATCCTGCATAGGTACACGGTCCGCCTCACGATGTTCGTACATACGAAGAACACGTTCTCGTGTGGTTAATTCACTCATCATTCCTCCGATCCTTTATAAACCGCGGATATCTTTGATCATCGCAATAGCATCCGCCGTTGTTTGCTGGATGGCGGAAAAGTTCCGCTCCACCACCCACTCTTTCCGTACCAGTTGGCTGCCCATGCCCACTGCGCAAACACCTGCCTTGAACCAGGCATTGAGGCTTTCCTGTGTGGGTTCCACCCCGCCCGTGGGCATGATCCGGCTCCAGGGCGTTGGCGCGAGTACAGCCCTGACAAACTCAGGCCCGCCGTGCGACCCAGGAAACAGCTTGACAATTTCCACACCGCTTTCTTCAGCGGTGGAAATTTCTGTCGGGGTTCCACAGCCCGGGATATACGCCACCTTGCGCCGGTTGCACACTTTGGCGACATCCGGATTGAATACAGACCCGACCACAAAATTCGCACCGGATGATAGGTACAACGCAGCTGTTCCCGCATCGAGTACAGAACCGATCCCAAGGATCACATCCGGGGCACTTCCTGCGAGATCCGCCGCCAGGTCTGAAAAGATGCGGTAGGCATTGTCACCACGGTTGGTAAATTCCACAACCCGTGCGCCACCCGCATGGCAGGCAAGGATCACCTCCCGTGCGGTTTCAAAATCGGAATGGTAAAATACCGGCACCATCCCGATCCTCATGATTTCATTCAACACATCCAACCGCGCGAATTTTGCCATCGTTTACTCCTGTATCGCCATGAATCATCCCCATTATAACAGTCGCCATGGCAAATCGAATGAAAGCGCAAATGCGAAAGGCGGCAGGTCAGGCTGTGTCGGTCCCGCCTTGCTCCGCAAGGGAAGCCCATTCATTGAACAACCTGTCCAGTTGTTTCTGAGCTTTCCCATACTCACTGGTCAGTTGATGCAGGTCATCCAGATTACGCGGCGGATGTTCCAACTTTTGCCCCAGGGTTTGCAGCAGTGCTTCCGTTTCCGCAATTTCCAGTTCCAACTGGTACTGGCGCTTCTTGCGCTCGCGTTCTTCACGCGTCACTGCCCGTAAGCCGCGTTGGGGTTCCACTTGCCGAGATTTCTCAGATTTGTTTTGTTCCTGTGCCAACGCATTCTGCGCTGCCTGCCAGCTTTTGTACTGGCTGTATGTCCCATCGAACAATTCCAGCGTCTTTTCCTGGGGCTTGACTTCCCAGATTTGGGTTGCAAGCGCGTCCACCAGGTAGCGGTCATGGGTCACAAGGAGGATCGTCCCTCGGAACTCGGAAAGGACGGTTTGCAGGACCTCCTGCGAAGGTAAATCCAGGTGGTTGGTCGGCTCATCCAGCAGGAGCAGGTTGGCACTGGTGAGTGCCAGCACCGCTAGTGCCAGCCGCCCGCGCTCACCGCCGGAAAGCGTATCCACCGTACGAAACACATCATCCTCGGTGAACATGTAACGGGCCAGGTAGTTCCGAATTTCTGCCGGTAGTTTTTCCGGTGCGAAACGCTCAATTTCTTCCATTAAGGAATTTTCAGCAACCAGGCCTTCATGCGCCTGCGCGAAGTACCCCAGCTGAAGATTGGCACCCAACTGGGTTTTCCCAGCCAGGGGTGGCAATTGTTGCAACACGGTCTTGAGAAATGTCGTCTTCCCTGCGCCATTGGGGCCGATAATGGCAATACATTCGCCGCGCTTGGCGACCAGGTCAGGTACGTTGAACAGTACCTCACCATCATCATGATACCCAATCTTGAGATCGTATGTTCGCAGCACCAGGTCACCTGACCGCACCACTGGCGCCAGGTTGATATGCAAATGAGTCCGGCTGTGGTCAATCGGCCGCGCCAGCTGCGATTCTTTCAGCAGCCGCTCAAGGCGCTTACGCCGCCCCTGTGCCTGGCGGGTGTTTTGCCCCTCGATGTGCCGCGTGATATACTCCTGTTCCTTGTCGATGAACTCCTGCTGAGCTTCATATTCCTTCAGCCGGCGCTCGTAGCGTTCACTGCGCTGCTGCAAATAGGCACTATAATTCCCCCGGTAGAGCTCCAGTACAGGTGTCATTTCCCACACCACGCTTACTACCTGGTCGAGAAAATAACGGTCATGGGAAACGATCAGCGCGGCGCCTTCCCAATCACGCAGAAAAGATTCCAGCCATTCGATCGCATTGATGTCCAGGTGATTGGTGGGTTCATCCAGCAACAACAAATCCGGACTGGAGAGCAACAATTTTGCGAGCAGCACACGGGTGCGTTCGCCACCGGAGAATTGCTCCAACGGCCGCTGGTAATCTTTCTCGATGAATCCCAACCCGGTCAGCGTGATGCGGATGTCGGTATCGTAGCGGTAGCCGCCCAGCCGCTCAAATTCCGCCTGGCGCTTACCGTATGCTTCGATCAGTTCTTCAGAAGCATGGTTCTCGCTCATCGCCTGTGCCAGGCGGTTGACTTCCGCTTCCAGGCTTAACAGGTCCTTGTATACCGTCAGGCACTCTTCCCACAGGTTCAGGGATGACTCGAACACCGATTCCTGCGGTAGGTAACCAATCCGCAGGTTCTTGGCGTGATGTACCGTCCCCTCCGTTGCCACATCTTCCTTTGCCAGGATCCGTAACAGGGTGGTTTTGCCCACCCCGTTCGCACCCACAATGCCAATTCGTGCGCGGTGCGGCACCGAGGCAGTCAACCCCATGAAGATATCATCTGGTCCAAATGCTTTGCCCAGATCCAATATATTGACCAACGGCATCGTTCTATTCCTCCGCCGCTAGTATACCATGAGCATCAAGATGAAAAAAGGGAAGGAACTTCACCATCTGGCGAGATGTTTTATTGCGCTGGAGCCAATGCCTGCTGGATTAAAGATTGCACCGCAAGGCCATCCTCCAATCCGCATAGGGGGATCACCTCACCGCGAATGATGGCGATAAAATGCTGCATCTCTGCAAGGAAGAGGTCATTCCGATCAAACCCTGTCGGTAATGGATGCACCTGCCAGCCAGCATTATCCGTCCACCACCGGCATGCGCCATCCGCGTTATCCCAACGGATGGTACCCTTCGTTCCCACAATTTCCAGGTCGTGCCTCGCTGGGCGCTGAAAGTAGTTCACATTCAAGCTGCCAAACGCTCCATTCAAAAACCGTAATTGGATTTCACCCATGTCTTCCACATCGGACAATTCCAGATCACTGAAGTTACCGGTGATTGCCTTAACCTGCTCTACATCCCCCATCAGCCACCGCAAGTAATCCAGGGGATGGCTCAGCGTCCGCACCACACCGCCGCCCAGGTCTTTCCGGGCAGCATAACTGCCGCGGTAATCCTCCCATGGATGCCAGTCTGGCAAATATTCGCCCCAATGCGCCCGTGCCAATAATGGACGGCCAATCACATTCCGATCCAGTAGTTCTTTGACCCTCCTCAGGCCAGGATGATACCGGAATTGAAAACCCACCAGCAGCTGCCGTTGATGGTGGGCAAGCGCACTTCGCAAGTCGTCAATTCCATCCAGTGTATCAGACACAGGCTTTTCAACAAGGATATGGCAGCCGGCCTGCGCGGCAGGAATGGCCACTGCCAGGTGGTTGGCCGTGGGATTGGCAATGATCACCGCATCTGGCCAGTGCTTCAACGCTGCTTCAATGGTTGATTCCGCCGGTACCCCATGGATTTCATCATCATCCAACGTACTGCGGTGCGTGCGGAGCAGCACAATATCGTTTTCACCTAAGGCCGCCAGGTTGCGGAAGTGCCGCCGACCGATGGAACCAAATCCCGCAATGAGAAATTTCATTGGTGATTTTCTCCCGTGAGAACTTTAAACGCATTTTTGTCGTGCATCTGCCTGACAAGTCCTTCAATCTTTTCCAACATCAGGTCGCTGTTCACATCGCCGGAAAGTTCTCTCTCGAAAGTCTTGCGCGCTGCTTCGCCCAGTTGACGGCGAAGGTCAGCTGATTTCACCGCCCGTAACAGCTGGGCAGCCAATGACGCGCCTGTATCCCCGAGTAAACCATTGTCACCGTGTCGAAGTTCAGGCATCCCCTCGGCATTCGCGGAATGCGCCACCACGCAGCATCCATACGAAAAAGCCTCGGCAATTCGGGTTCGAAAACCCAGATCAATCGGGGTGGGCACCAGAATGATATCGCTGTTGAGGAATTCTGCCTGAATGTCCTCCACAAAGCCACGGATGATTATCTGGTCATCATTTAGTTGCTGGGCCAAATCTCCAGGAAGTTGACCGCCTCCGATCACATGGATTTCACAATCGCTGCAGGCGGGATCTTGGCGCAAAATCGGCAACAGTTCTGTTGCCAACAGGCGCAAACCAGTCAGCGTGGCAACGCCATTCACTTTCCCGACCAGGGAAATTTTGATAGGTCTTTGTGAATCAATTCGGGTTTCAAAATTCTTCTTTACATTGCTTGCATAATCCAGCACCAGAACAGGATGATAATCAATTTTTTGCAATCCCTGGGCTTTCAGCCACTGTTTGTGATGAGAGGCATGTTCAAAAACCAGGTCGCATTGCCGTAAAATGGAGACCATCACCCCCGGCATTCTGGCAAGCAGAATTAGATCAATCCAATGTTTCAACGTATTGATGGGATGGAATCCTGCCTTTTTAAACTGACGTTCCCTGCGGGCGATATGGTCCAGGTCTACCACGGAAGCCACGCGAACTACGCCATCTATTCCAGTAATCAGTGACGCAGCATCAAATGTGTATGCGAATAACACATCTGGTTGGTGTTGATGCACCAGAGCACGCAGATCCTCAATAAACAAGGGGCCGGCATAGTAATCGATCGCGCCAGGTGACATCAACCGTTTGAAGACTGCGGAGATGGACTGAACGAGGGAATTATTCCGAAACGCGGCCTTCTTTTTGGTCAATACGGTCAATTCCACACCCAATTTCGTGATTTGGTGGATGACTTCGGGCGCGGTTCTCTCCTGCCAGTTGGCACCGGCATCGTACACAATCAACCGCACCTGATGCCCCCGTTTTACCATGGTACTCAGGATCGACCAGACATGGATCGCTGATCCAAATGCCGTGGGTTGCGGAATCAGATTATGGGTAATGAGAAAAATTTTCATTGGTTGGAGGTGTTTTCCTGGTGTTTTTATTTTGTTGATTAAAGCGAAGGGAAGACATATTTAATGGCTAATTTCCACACTTCCCAATTGAACACAATCCGCGGGTGGAGGGCTGCCAAGTATAATAAAATTGCGAGAGCAAAACCTGGTCTTAACAAGAAGAACAGATGGTTATTCTGGAGAAACTCTGCGCCTACCCGAATTTCCATCAACCTAATCTTATCATGGTCGTGTGGAAATTTTCTTGTGATCCATGTTAACAAGCCCAGGCGGTATTTTTTATTCATCCGCGGAAGAACGTCCGCCATTCGATTCATGGAACGTGTTTTATGATAGGTGTGGATGGCTACTGGATTGACCAAATCACCGGGAACCAGATTCCCCATGGCTGCCATACGAATCCACATTTCTACATCTTCCTTCAAGACCAAACTCTCATCAAACAAACCCGTTTTTTCGAACAAGGTCCTTTTTACCAGGAGTGAATTGGCGTGAAAACTCTTCAACCTGCCATTGACCAGTACTTCAAACAAATCTGCCGGCGCTACACGCTGACGAATCCCGATATATTCCGGTGGTTCTGCAAGCGATAGACACCCATTCTCCCAATACGCAACACTCACAATCCCATATACGCCGTCCACCTCCGGGTCTGCCAATATTTTCAGCGCCGCGGTGAAGGCATGCGGTAAATAGACGTCATCAGAATCCAGAAAGCCGATGATCGGGCACTGGCATTGACGAATCGCAAGGTTCCGGGTCGCTGCAATCCCCCGGTTTATTCCGCCCTCATGTTGAAAAATGTGTACCTGCTGGTAATTTTGGCTGAGTGTTTTCGCCACCAACCAGGAGTCATCCGTGGAACCATCATCCACAATGATGACTTCTCCTGTTTCAGGTTGATTCATGGCAGATTCTACAGCTGCTGCCAGATATTTCCCTGTATTAAATACAGGCACAACAACACTGATTTTCTGATCAGTCAAAACACCCTCGCTACATCTTACCGATAATTTATTACTTAAGGGTATTATACACCCTGTTAGCGATGTACACTTCCGTCTTCATCATTGACTCAAACGTTGCCCCGGCGATATGGGGTGTGATCTGCAGATGATCGTTTTCCCGGGCATAGTTCAGCAAGGGGTTGGTTTCAAAATCCAGCTGCCGTTCACCGCAAATCACATCCAAAGCTGCTCCCGCCAACCCACCTTCCTGTAATACTTGCAGCAAGGCAGCTTCATCGATGACCTCACCACGGGCCGTATTCAACAGGAACGCGCCCTGCGGCAGCTTCCGCAGTTGTGACTCCCCAATCAACCCGACGGTCTCCTCGTTCAACGGAACATGAATCGAAAGGATCTGGCTGGAAGCGAGCAGGTCGTCCATGCTATCCAGCCGTTCCACGCCCTCCACCCAATTTTCGCGGTAGGGGTCATACGCAGCCACTGTCATCCCAAAGCACATCCCGTACCTGGCTACTTTTTCACCAACTCGTCCCAATCCCAAAATTCCCAGGGTCTTTCCAAACAGTTCATTCCCGCGATATGCGTCCCGATTCCACACCCCTTGCGACACGGAATCACAGGCAGGGGGAATATGGCGGATCAGGCTTAACAAACAAGCCCAGGTATGTTCAGCCGTTGCATGGATGGAGCGTAAAAATGCCAGCTGGCCTTTCAGACTGATCACCTCAATCCCCCGTTGCCTGGCAACGGTAAGGTCAATATGGTCGAGGCCGGTGGTCGGGGTGGCAATCACGCGCAGGCCCCTGGTTTGGGAAAGCCAGGCCGCATCCAATTGATGGCGCAGCCGGACCACAAGCACGTCAATATCTTTTGTCGGCGGCAGGGGTTGCTGGCCGAAATCACCCAATTCAACCGTTCCCAACTGGCGGTAAATGGAAAGCGCTTCCTCGGCATAGCCATCCGGCTCGACAATCAATATTCTGGGAGGGTGGTTTTTAGCCATTGTCCTTGTCTTCCATCATCAGCTGCGCCAGGCGAAAATCCATCAGACTGTCGATGTTGACGGAGCGTTCCTCCGGCATGATGTACGGGCGGATGCGGCTGCCCCAGATGGAGTTGTGTTTCATAATGTTGTCCCGCCGAGAGAAATAAATGGCACCATTGCGCATGTAAGCCGGCGGGGCATAATCCTGCCGTCGGGTTCCCTCTTTCTCCTCAATGCTGAAAGGAACCAGGCAATCATCCACAATTTTTTTCATCAGGATCGGATGTGTGGAGAAAACCTGCACCACACTGATCACCGAATCACACCCGCCCTGTAAACCCAGGTGAATCGCCTGCTGCAGGTCCTGGGAAGTCCGGAACAGGGCGGTTGGCTGTAGCAGCAACACCCAATCAACAGCCGCTCCCTCCTGTTGTTCCACAAAGCGAACCACATGCTGCAATACAGGGATCATCGGAGTTGTATCCTGTGCCAGCTCGGCGGGACGCAGAAATGGCACTTCCGCGCCGCATTGCGCTGCCACTTCAGCAATGCGGGAATCATCGGTACTCACAATGATTCGATGGAGATCCGCTTTAATTGCCAGGGCGGCATCAATTGCATACTGGATCAGGGGCTTGCCACCGATCTCCCGGATGTTTTTTTGACTGACGCCTTTGGAGCCCCCGCGCGCTGGAATGATCGCCAGAATTTTTGGGTTCATTGTGCTTCCTCATCGACATAGGTCAGGCGTTTGCTGAACCGTAGCGGAACCTCCGCCAGGACCGCGGCAATTTTTTCTCCGGCCTGTCCATTCCCATAGAGTGCGTTACCGGGTGTCCGATCCAGTTGAATGGCGCGTTGAATTCCTTCGCGGATGCTGCCTCGGTCATAGTGTACATCAATCACATTGCTGCCACGTTCCCGCCCATCCTGCCGTGTTCCGATATTGACAGCCGGAATTCCCAGGTAAGAACATTCCCGGATTGCCACGCTAGAGTTGCCCACCAGGCATTGGCTGTGAAACAGCAACCGCAAAAAATCATCCGGTGGAATTTGCTTGAAAAAATGGATATTGGGAATCTGGTGTTGCTCACGGAAAGCGCGGATGCCCTTGGAGGTCGCATCCGAACCGGCATCCACATTCGGCCAGAACCATAAGGTCGGAAGGCCCAGGTCATAAACCGCGTACAGCGTCTCGGTGATCTGCCGCCGCGCCAGCTGGTATTCGCTGGTGACAGGGTGCTGCATCACCACCAGGTAACCGTTGTCCAGGTTGATCTCAGCGCCAACACCACCGTACTTCTCAAACGGATTGATCAATGAGCCAGGATCATGAATCACCCTTGAGGCGATGTCGATTGAAGGGCAGCCTGTCACAAACACAAATTCCTTGTCTTCCCCCATCCGTACCACGTAATCCCGCGCCCGTTCGGTCGCCACCAGGTGGTAATCGGCCAACTTCGTGATGGCGTGCCGCACTTTTTCGTCAATATTGCCGGTAATTTCTCCGCCCTGAATATGGGCCAGGGGAATGTTCATATAACTTGCTGCAATGGCAGTTGCCATGGTCTCATAGCGGTCCGCAATAGTTACAACGATATCCGGCTCCAGGCGGTCAAAAACGGTCGCCAGTTCGAGCACACCCAGCCCGGTTGTTTTCGCAGATGTGACCAATGATTCCCCCTCCAGCACCATGAAAACGCGTTCATTAATCGAAAATCCGTCGCTCACAATGGTTTTTTCCACCTGGCCATAACGATCCAACAAAGCAGAGGCGGTAACCACCAGCTGCAACTCCAGCTCAGGATGATCTTTGATCGCCTGCAGTGCGGTTTGAATACGGGAATAGCTGGGACGTGCGGTAACAACGACGCAAATTTTTCTACGCTGCATACGATTCAAGATCCTCTGTTTTCAGAAATTCTCCCTGGTGGTAATCCCGCTTCAGGCTTCTTCCGATGACATCATCAATCTGTTCCACCAGGATATAATAGCCTGGCTTCTTGGAGCTCAGGTCATCCCAGCTGATTACGTGCCCGGCTGGCAGATCGCGAACGACACTCAGGCTCCTGCCAAAAATCCGGCGCATCTGTGCCAATTCGTCTGCAAGCAAATCTTTGTTGACCGGGGAGCGATTCACCGCTTCGAGGAAGTGGACGCCATCCACCAGCATTTTAAGTTTCTCCGGGTTGAGCGATACTGGCACATCAGGGCCAAAGAGATTGTCACTTAAGGTGACATGAACTTCGATCATATTCACCCCAAGCATGGCCGCACCCAGGCCGGGGAAGATCGTCCCAGAATGGTCAGACAAACCCACCGGAATGCCGCCGTAACGGTTGCGATACACTTCCAGCATATTCAACCCCACTTCTTCCACCGGCGGCGGGTATTTGGTTGTACATTGAAAGATCAACAATGGAACAGATGCCGCCTGAATTTGGGCAACCACCCGATCCAATTCGGCATAGCTGCTCATGCCGCTGGATAACAGGATGGGAAGGCCAGTATCAATCATTTTTTGAATCAGGATCGGATTGGTCACTTCGCCGGAGGCGACTTTCCAGGCAGGCATGTTCAAAGAATGGAGCAGATCGATAGCTTCTTCTGAAAAAGGAGAGCTGAGAAACAGGATTCCACGCTCCTGGCAATGATTTGCCAGGGAGGCCCAACCCGCCGGGGAAAATTCCATTCTCTTCCAATACTCGTACCTGGTATTATCCTGCTGGCTGAATTTCACCCGGAAAGGTTCTTCAGCACTGCTTTCGGCATGGGCAATGTGGGTTTGGAATTTGATCGCATCCGCCCCGGCATCCGCGACCACGTCAATATACTTATGCGCATTGCCCAGGGATCCTTCATGGGTCTGGGAGACCTCTGCCACCACCAGACAGGGGTGCCCTTCCCCTACCATTTTTTGACCTATGGCAAACTCCTTTTGGACGTTCATAACTTGCCTCCTTTATGGCTTCAGCAATCCAAGGATGAACTGTGCCGTTTTACGAGTGGCTTCCCCATCAAGGTAGGTTAACTCACTCCTGACGAATGCCCGGCGCTGTTCCTGATCTAAAGTAGGATTATCCAGGTACTGGTTGATGGCGCTGACCAATTCATCCGTGGTAAAAACCGTTTTGCCTGCTTTCATCTCGTTGACACGAGATGCGGTTGGCCATGCCGGCACCTCCCGCAGGTCGATAGAGAATTTGCCCTTGCCCCATCCACCTTCAATCGGTATACATGCGCTGATGAAAGGCGTATTCACCAACGCCGCTTCAACCACCATGGTGGAGTAGATGGTCACCATCACATCACAATAATACATCATCGAAGCTTTTTCGGGAAAATCCTCACCGGAATACCGTTCAATGCCACCCGGCGTTTCTTTTGGCTCGACAAATTTGATGTCGTCCGGGTATTTGGCGACCAGTTCTTTAATCGCCTGGTATTCCTCACGGTAATGACCCTGTTCCTTAAAGTGATTGGGGTGGAACCGTATCAGCACCTGGGCGGGTTGGTTGATCCTGCCAGCGTGAACACTTTTCACCAGCGCTTCGATAATATGCAGGTTCGGGGTGATACTGAGGGCAGTGGCGGCAAATGCAATCAGCTTTTTATTCGGGTCCAGACCATGCATGCGGAAATATTCATGCCGGTCAATCAACCACTGGTGTGAGATATATCCGTCGAACAGGGGCATCCCTCCCACGTGAATATCGCTTTCGTTCCAATCACTCCCCTTGGAAAGTTCCCAACGGTGAATTTCTGACCAGACATTGGCCTGATCGATAAATGCGCCTGGAAGACCCTGGCTGCTGGGGTTGTCCCAACCTACCGTCACATACGCTGTTTTGATTTTCAGGCGTGAAGCCTCACGCAGCATATACTGATCCAACCGCCACCCCGCAGTTTGCGAAACCACCAGCACGGGCTGATATATCTCGAACAGGTCACGATAAAGGGACGGGGTATCCATTACCGCTAACAATTTACGAAACAGCCAGCGCGCGATTCTTGAGTAGCGGTTGAGATAGATGAAAGGACGCATCAGTTTGATTGTCCACCGGCGCCGCCCCGTTGACTCAAATTCCTTACGCTTGCGGTGGGTATCCACATAGGTCAATGGAATCACATGATTCGCGCTTGCCCTGCGAACATGTTCCACCAGTTCATACATTCCGGCATGCCGTGAATTCCGGTAGCGTTGAATTTCACCATCACGCATCGATTCAAAGATCAGGTTTGGTTTTTGATATGCTGTCCTGACATAATCCAGCATACTTTCCTGCACAAAAACAACCACCTGCAAGTCGCATTCCAGCAGATACTGCGCCAGCTCTGTTTCAAAGAAACATCCCAGGCCCAGACCATGATCCAGAATGAGAAAAATGGTTTTTGTGGGTTCAGTCATTTTTTATATACCAGTCGAAAATTAAATTATACAACTTCATGAAAAACCGCTTGACCACATCGACATCCAGCATCCTGCGGACAAATGATGTGTTGGAATCCCTGCCAGAAGCGTGATTTGTATTCCCAAGCACATCCGAAACAAATTCGGGAGGTATTTCGGGGGTATGCTGCAGGGAATTGCTGATATTCACCGCGTAGGGATACGGAGTCATCAAACGCAAATACCCTTGCGCATCAATCTGTTGGTCAAGGTGTTTCACCTGCCCCATCGGGCGCTCCATGCTGAACGGCAGGAATGGATTAAAAATTGTTTTATAGGCAAGAAATTGCCAATGAGACGCACCCACAAAAGCGGTCTGGTCCCGAAAAGTCATTCTGCGATCCACGGACTGCTGGAAATACGTGCGTAGTTCCTCTTCTGAATTGCCAATGCTCATGTTAAAATCACGGTAATCTTCCCAACGGATGAAACTGCCTTCTTCATAAACAACGTCTGGGGTATTTGCTGCCCACGCCAGGGTCGCGCTGCAAACCGCCATGTCGCTGCGAAACGGACGGGCTGTTACCATACCCACATTGGGGTAGGTTTCCAACAGCCGCAGCGAATGGGAGAGCCACCCCTTGCGATAATAGATATCATTATCCGAATAGGCGATGATTTCACCCGGTGCACCACTGAGAATCATATTCCAGGCACCACCCTTGCCCAGGTTTTTTTCGGAGAGGATCAGGTATTGGATATTTCCGTTGTTCTTCTCATCCGCCAGGTACTGCGTAACCTCTTCACAGGAACCGTTATCGAAAACAAGCAGATCGAATGGCAGATCAGTATGTTGACGGATGCTGGTGAGGCAAATTTTTAACACATCCGGCATTTCGCTGAAAAATCCACCAATTACCGGGATGTAATTCAACACCGCCACCGTAATGCGTTCCGGTTTTGCAACAGTGTTTGCTTTTTTTGCAGGATTCTGCCCAATACGCATGGTTTATTTACCCTCCGGTTCACCCAAATGGAACCACTTTGCTGCTCGGCGCTGAACCCAGCCGATGAGTGCCGCCCACCCTCGTTTGGGGTGGGCGAGATAAAAGAACACCTTGCCGATTGCGTCCGAGTGCCAACGTACCAGTGGTAGAATCTCGATCTCGCGCCAGAAATTTTTCCAAGTGGTTTTCCGCCGTTCGATAGCGCCCTCAGATAAAAAATAATCGGCGTCCGTCAGTGGAAAGATGTGCAGGAATCCGCCGGCGGCTTTGACATTTTCATTGGATTCGGGCAGCCTGAAATGTATCTGTCCGCCTGGCAGGTGGCTGTAATCATGGTTCTGGTGGATGACCGGGATGGATGCGGTACAGTCGATGGTTTTCCATCCTCGTTGCCGCGCCTCATAGATCATCCAGTTATCCCAACCCGCCCGGCCGATCACCAATTCGGGAATATGGGTGTAACAGGTGCGGGGGAAGACAAAGTAATCACTCCCTGAAGGCCCGTGCAGCCTGCCATGTTTCATATTCAAGGCCAGAATCTCTTTTTGCCAATCTGTTGAAAAATCCAATGGCGCGTTGACCTTCAGGTCATAGCGCTGTCCGACAAGCAAAAATTGATCCAACCTGGCGGCTACACGTTGCACTTCTTCGACAAATTTTTGGGTCAAAATGACATCGGCGTTCACAAAAGCAAGAATATCGCTGTCGGTCTGCTGCCGGGCAAGTTCAACCATGGCCGGGATGTAGGGCGTTCCTAAAGAATTGCAGCGTACGTCTCTGGCATGCAGAATGCCAAAATCGGCAGCAGTCTCCGCTGTACCCTCTTCATCTCCGATGACCATTGCCACAACATCGCCGCCGAGGTGTGCCCAGGACCCAATCGCATTCCGCTGGATCATGTTGATATGCGCGCTTTTGGTAAATGGTTTTGGTGAAGTAAAAACGGTGATCTTATGCATCAACAGTCCCTGCTCCGCCCGCGTTGTTGGCACGGTCATCGACATCGAAAAATGTTTTATGGTGAATGCCGGCATTGATAGACTGCCATTCAGGGTGGCGCTGGTACATCTCCACCACCTCGTACCAGGAAAAATCGCGTTTTCCGTTGAAAGACACAGCCATCGCCTGGAGCAACGCCAGATCTTCCGGTGTATCCACCGTCCAGCGATACTGGCCAAAATCCTCATCGCTGTGCAGCAAGGTCACACTGAAACGGTCAGGGTCATCATAAAAATAGGGCATCACATGTTCGCGCTCATACTGGGTTTCAGCCTCACGCCAGGCCCGTTCCAACGCCGGGAAACGCACAGCCTCGGCATCCAACCCGATCGGAAAAGTACGGTGAAATGGCGGCGGCAGCCGATTGGCACAGAAATCCGAATCCTGCAGATACAAGCCCTCAATCACATCATCGACCAGTTCGGGATCAATAAAAGGGCAATCCGCCGTCAGCCTTACAACCACATCCGCCCTCGCGCGCAGGGCGGTCTGGTAAAAACGGTCCAGCACATCGTATTCACTACCGCGGAAACAAGGAATTTTTATCGAATGACAATACGCTGCAATCGGATCATCAGCCGTGCTGGTAGTGGTCGCCACCCAGGTTTCATCTACCAGGCGGCTCATCTGCATGCGCTCAATCATCCAGCCCAGCATCGGCAATCCGCCAATCTCGCGCAGTACTTTCCCCGGCAGGCGACTGCTGCCCATGCGGCCCTGGATAATACACACAATCCGGTCATTGGTTTTTGGAACAGTCATGGCAGGCTCCTTTGATACTGTATGGCCATTTCATATGCCTCAATCAATTTCGGGAAGTTCTCTTTCCAATTTGCATAGCGCTCAACACGTTTCCTCGCGAGATGTCCCATATTTGGCAGTTGTGACCTGTTCCCGGCAGCAAGCAGAATTTTCTCTTCCACCATATCGGCATCGCCAACCGGGAAGAACCATCCTTCACCACCCTCATCCAACCATTCACGGTTGCCGGGGATATCAGAAACAAGGGCGGGGGTACCGCAGGCAAAAGCTTCCAACAACGAAACTGAAGATCCATCTGTAAGGGATGCGCTTGCGTAAAGATCGGCCGCCTGGTAGTAACACGGCAATTGCTGATAAGCAATTCTCCCACCAAACAGTACCGTTTTCATCACCCCCGCTTCCGTCAGCCGTTGTTGCAATTGATCACGCTGGCTGCCCCCCCCTAACAGGACCAGGTACAGGGATGGGTCTACCCGGACTGCCTGGATAAAGCCTTCCACAATCGTAGCCACATCATAAATAGGTTCCCAGGCACGCAGGGAGAGAACCACAAAACGCTCCTCTGGCCAACCAAACTGCTTCCGGCAGATACGAAGGGATTCAGGCTGAAAGTGGTTCAGGTCAACCCCCCAAGGGAATTGCACAACCCTGGGCATGTCAAACCCAAAACCCGACACCGCATTTTTCACGGCGTCGCAATCTACAACCATCATGCTGCTCCGCTGAATGACGAAACGCGTGTCCGCCTCCAGTGCCTGCGTGCTCCGCGCATCCACCAGCATATCATACCCCCATGACATGGTCACCAATGGATCGGCTCCCGCCATGGCAGCAACCAACGCGGCATCCTGCACGGGTCCCGCATGAACCACATCCGGCCGGATCTGCTCTAATACATGCTGAAAATGCCGGGCATACAGTGGATATTCGCCGCGCGGTACCGGCTTCGTGCCGCCTTCCCAAACAACCTGCTTCACATTTGCCGGAAGCAGGCGGTCTTCCAGTGGGGATCCGCGCCGTTCCAGGCGCGCCGAATAAATTTCATGCCCGCTTTCGGCCAACGCATTCAGAAATCGGTGGTCGTGGGAGGTATAATCGCGGCTGAAATACAACACACGCATGCAAACAGCTCCGGTTATGGATTAACCAGCAAGGTCCAGGACAATTCTTGCCCTTCGGCAATATCTACACTCGCAGCAGTACCAATCACTGCCTCAATCTCATACGGTTTGATGGCACCAGGAGTCGCCGGGCGCAGGACCGAGATCATCTCACGCGTGATTGTTTCTCCTTTATGGATGGCACGTTTGGCACGGAGACAACGTTGCTGAATGATGACCGTGTCCTGTTCATTACCAGTGACAAATTTGTCGGCCACACCAAGTGCACGTTCCAGCAAACGTGTGTTTTCCACCATATCAGTCCAGGTTGTCGGATTCATTGCAAATTTATGATCCGGTCCAACACGGTTGTTATCATCGGTAAAATGCTTTTCCACCACCCGCGCTCCCAGGGCAACCGCACCCAGCACCGTTGCGTGGCCATAAGTATGGTCTGATAACCCCAACACGGCTTCCGGGAACATCGCCTTATATGTATTGAGTACACGCAGATGGATATGGTCATAATTCTTTGGATCAGCAGTGTAATTGGTGTTGCACTGCATCAGAACGAGGTTTAGGTTGTGCCTGTAAATGGTATGGACTGCTCGTTGCACATCACCAATATTGGCAGCCCCCGTTGCGAGGATTACGGGTTTCCCCCGTTTCGCCATCTTCTCAATCACCTCCAACCATGTGATATCACCCGATCCAATTTTGTATGCCGGCACGAAGGAATCCAGCATCTCGATCGCATCAAAATCATACGGCGAGGAGAAGTAATCAATACCCGCGTCATCACAGGCAGCCTTCAATTCGGGCGTCCATTCAAAGGGGATCGAGGCATCAGCATACACCTCAACAACCGACTTTTTCCATGCCGACTGATGGGATTGCTGGCCGCCCAGGTGGCGAAAGCCATAATCAGACACAATTTCAGGCGCTCGAAAATTTTGAAATTTGGCGGCGTTCGCACCACACTCAGCTGCTAACCGGATTAACATCTTCGCCCGGTTCAAATCCCCGTCGTGGTTGGCGGCAATGTCCGCAATAAAGTATGTTGGGTTTTCCCCTCCCACCCGGTGTTTGCCAATTTTGAATTCCATAACACTCCTATTGATTTACCATTATTACTTCACCACAATGGCGAGTTTTCTGATTGTGTCACGATACCCATTCCGCAATTGTTTATGTAGTCGGGTTAATCCATCATCTACAGTCGGCAGGTTATGTCCCAGCGCTTTGATTAACCTGGAGACATTCAAGGTCAGGTTAGGGGCTCGTTTTGCATCCAACGCAAGGTCTTTCCACGAGGCTTTCTCGATCACGCTGGAGTCGAAGCCAAATTGGTCGGCAAGGCGGTAGCCGAACTCGTATTTGGAAATTTGTTCAGCGGTGGAAACATGATAAATTCCAGACAGTTTTTGGGAAACCATCTCCAATAATGTGTCTGCCAGGTCGCTTGCCATCATGGGGTTGTAGAACAGGTCTACCGTTCCCCTGATGTGATTTCCATCTCGTAAATTGTTGTAGAAAAATTCACACAGACTCCGCTGTCCGCTTAAGCTCCATCCGTAAAAATTCACCCGCGCGATGAGCCCATCCGGATTGCAGGTCAGGACAGCCTCTTCCCCAGCGAGCTTGGTACGGGCATAGGTGTTGATGGGATTGGGCCGATCCTCCTCCGTATAGTCGCCCTTCTGCCCGTCAAATACGGCATCAGTTGACAACTGTACAAAACGAATCCCTAAATTGTGACAGGCCAGAGCCAGTTCTCCCGGGAAATCTGTGTTTAATCGCCTGGCAAATTCAGGCGCTTGCTCTGCGGCATCGAGGCTGGCAACGGCAGCACAGTTAATCACAAGGGCCGGCTTCACTTGCTCGACAAGTTGCTTCGCGTCACCCGCCTTGTCATACTGCCAGTTGATTGTTGTAAATTCGCTCCCTGCGAGTGGATGCGAATGGGTTGTACCAACAACCTCCCATTGTGGTAAAGCACTAAATGCCAGGTTTAGCCCCAACAAACCACTGATTCCCGGAATGAGCAGCTTTGGTTTTTCCATCATTTTGAAATCACAATCATCGGATATTGACCTTCACGGCCATACCGATCAGGGTATTTTTCTTCCAGTGAATAAATCCTACGCAGAATCCATTTGCCAAAGAGGAAGGGATGGATTAATGCCCTCAGGAATCGCACACTCACACTCCGCCAAGGATAAACCTCGAAAGCAAACAATTCTCGATATTGCCCTACAAAGGCCTCATAGTGATCATGCTGGGTATAGGTACCCCTGGGAATATTTTGTACTTCTGTCCGGGAGGCTGGCTCTGGTGTTGAACGCAGCCCGGTTGTGGGTTTCCCGAGGATTTTTCGAACAGCCTTTTCCAAATCAAAAAACAACACCCGGTCGCTCAACTTTATCAACCACATCCATCGATTCATGAAATCAGTTTTTCGCCAGGCGTTCACCACCACTGCTTTCTTTCCGGATTTTAATGTTCGATAAATTGACAGGAAAGCGTTCTTTTTTTCGTCCGATGGCACATGATGGATCGTGTGGAGTGAAACAATTCCGTCAAACGCCTCATCACTGAATGGCAGGTGTACCACATCAGCCACCACGAACAAGCCATGATCACCAATTCTTTTCCGCGCTTCCTTCAGACCCTCGATCGAAAGATCGGCGCAAACCCTGAACTTGTATCCTTCAGAATAAGTTAAATATTCAGGCCACTGGATTGGACCGCTTCCAGCATCCAGCAGGAATCGTCCTTGCGGCGCAAGATGACGGTTCACCCGCAGGTGACAGCGGTTAATATATTCGCGTGAAACCGGACGCAAGTCTTCATAGACCGCATTCTGATAAAAGCCATCTGATTCCATCTGCCAGCCAACCTGGTCATAAAAATTCCGCACATCCGCTTGAATTCTTTTTTCTGAAGTACTCATAGGAGCTTAACCTTCTGAAAGGTCGGTAATCCGCCTGGACCAGTCAATCTTTCTTCCTGCAAGATACTCAAATGTCGGCTGATACAGTTGGTAGTTTTTCTCCGAAAATATGTCCGCCAGTGACATATCCTTATAATCACCCCACACACCTACCAGGTGCCATGGATATGGTAGGGGATATTCGAAAAAGAAAGAGTAAGCATACCGCCAGGCCAGTTCCACCTGTTCTTCCGTCAGCCATTGATCTTGCGGCCGTTGCAGAATACGCCCCAAAGTTTTATAGTAATTCACCCAGGAGTCCGGGTCGAACGTAAATCCCCGTCCACGGTAATGGGTATCACCGGCGACGATGACCGGTTTCCCGCACATCGCCATTTCCAACCCGACAGTTGTCGTGAAAACCAACCCAAGAGTGGCAATCTCTACGATGTCATACGTGTTTATTTTCTCACCCGGCTCAATCATATGGATGTGTTCCGGTAAAACCGGGATCACATCCCTGATGATATCAGCCATCGCCAGGCCCTCTGTGATTAACTCTCCCGGATGGATGCGCACAATGAATTGCACATCTGGGCGTCCCACAAAATATTGGACCGTTCGAGCCACCCATTGCGCCATTGTCTTGGAAAACAAATTGCGCCCAAGCGTCAGGCTGTCACCCAGAACATTGGTCGCCAAAAGGACCACCGGACGCTGGTCAAGACCCAGTTTCTCCCGAATGGCTTCTCCGCCTTCCGACGCATTTCCTTGCCACAGGCGGGAGAAATTTTCCCATAACGTTGCGTTCTGCCTCGCTGAAAACAAATTCGTGACAGTCTTCAATTGGCTTTGCGTCAGCGGGATGTCTTTTCTCGTTTCCCACAGGTTCGTTGTATTTTGTCGCATCACCTCGTCATCCTGGGCAAGCCACATATGACCACGCTTGTCACTGAATTCATACGTCATGGCGGGAATGCCTAAGTGCCGGGCATACTGGTAAACAACGCCCATTTCCTGGATGGTTCCATTGGGAACGATCACAACATCAGGACGATTCTCATCAAAATAACAGGCGGCCACCCGCGCAACCTGGGTGTTGCGCTTTTCCCGCAGCCTGAACAGTTCGCTCTCTTCGTCAATCTTCTCATCCCGGATGGTGTACTGGGTGTCATATACACTAACCTGATGAATCATCTCTAGAACACTATCAGGCAATTGACGGTATTGTGCCGCTTTTCGCAGGAATGAAACAGATTTTAGCAACGGTTCAGCCTGCTGAAGTACATGACGGGTGTATACATTTTGCTGGCGTACATCAAACTGGTTTAATTCCATACGCCAATCGGCGTATGGAGTAAAACCCAGTGTCACCTCATGCCCCTGGGTGGCAAGAGCTATTCCCATCAAGGCTGCGTGCTCAATCCAGTAATGCAGTGAGGCAAAAATGAATATCTTTTTGCGGTCGCCTGGCGGAATGATCGGTGCAATCGACTTTGCCTCTGCCATGATTTTTCCCAGATGCTTTTCCAGAGAAGACAAGTTAAAGCGGGTTTGCAACGGACGTCCCTGCTGGCGAAGCATATAGTACATCTCCGCCGTCATGGGAATGTATCCTAAAATTTTTTTGATTGTTTCACGGTTGGGTGTAGATTCTGTTGTCATTCTTTTTCAATGCTCCATTCTAACCTGGGTCGTAATGGGCCCAATCGTTGTTCTGCCCAATGCGTACCGGGGGCACCGGATGCATCAACATGAAAGGTGAGAGCTTGTTCATCTTGAAAATAACGGCGGATGCGGTATGAGCTGGCATTCACACCGAGTACAAATCGCCCTTCGTTCAACAGGTCCGCCGGCAGCGTACACCTGCTGAGGTAAATCCCTTTTTCCCGTGTCCCCATGCTCTCAAACTTGGCAGGATCGTCAGTATCGAAAGAAGTGGAAATATATTCACCGCGGGTGTTCATCAGGTAAAAACCAACCCGAAGCCCCTTAACAGATTCCTCCAATTCATAGGCAATTTCAATATCGATTGGATCGATGGACCGAACAGAATCAGAGGGTGCGCTTCCGGTATTCCGGACCGATATCGAGATGGGTCGGAACGGCGCAGCAGCATCAGGGATTTCGTCAGGCGTCCATTGCTTGATACCTTCTTCTGCATGTCCCTGTGAAAGATAATAATCAACCGCCTGTTCCGTTGGAGCCCGCATGATGATCTTGCCGTGATCAACAACCAGGGTTTCAGTCGTCAGGCGAAGTATGGCAGACATGTTATGGCTTACAAACAACACTGTCCGGCCTTGTTGGGAAACATCCTGCATCTTCCCCAGGCATTTCCGTTGAAAATCTGCATCACCGACAGCCAACACCTCATCCACCACCAGTATTTCCGGTTCCAGGTGGGCGGCCACTGAAAACGCCAGCCGCATTTGCATACCGCTCGAATAGCGTTTAATGGGTGTATCGATGAACTTTTCCACTTCTGAAAAGTCAATGATTTCATCCAATTTCGCGGTAATTTCTGCACGCCGCATCCCCAGAATGGCGCCATTCAGAAAGATATTTTCGCGTCCCGTTAATTCAGGATGAAATCCAGTTCCTACTTCCAACAGTGATCCCACTCTTCCGTGGATTTCGGCATACCCTTCACTTGGTTCGGTCACACGGGCGAGGATTTTCAGTAAAGTGCTTTTGCCAGCGCCATTTTTCCCGATAATGCCGATCACCTCACCGCGCTTAACTTCAAAATGAACATGGCGCAGCGCCCACAAAATCTCATCTTTTTCAGACGACTGTCGTTTCAACCAGCCGGGAAGCGATTCTCTTAAGGTCTGGTACGCCAGAACGGAAGAACCCAATCGGTACATTTTCCCGATGTCTTCCACGCGGATGGCAATATCAGAATTCTTCGATGTTGATCCACTCATTGATTCACCAGCCTATACCATATCCGCGAACAGACGTTCCATTCGCCTGAAATAAAACAAACCACTCACCAGCACAACAATGGTGACTCCGATCGATGATATAAGCATCGATGCCGGGAACGATGTTTGTGTGCCCAGCATTGCCCACCGAAACCCTTCAATCACACCTGTCATTGGGTTCAGATAATATAGAAAACGGAATTGTTCAGGCACCATGCTTGATGGGTAAATCACAGGTGAAATAAACATCCAGAATTGTGAAATGAAGGGCATCACATAAGCCACATCCCGGTATAAAACATTCAAAGATGCGAACCATAATCCAATCCCCAACGCAAAAGTCAATGCCAACACCAACAACAAAGGAATTGTTAGAATGGCCCATGTAAAGGGGGTTTTATAAAAGATCATCATGCCAATAAGAATGACGAAAGCAATCCCAAAATCCACCAGGCCGGACAAAACCGAAGCAATGGGCAAAACCATCCGTGGAAAGTAGACCTTCGTGATCATATGCCTATTCTGCACCAACGATCGCGCTGCGTCGTTTAAAGCTTTTGAAAATAACTGCCATGGCAAAAGTGCAGTAAAGTTGAATAATGGATACGGTATCCCATCCGAAGGAATTTTCCCCAATTCTCCAAAAAAGATATTGAATACGATCATGGTCGCCACTGGCTGCAGAATGGCCCAGGTGGCACCCAACAATGTCTGTTTATAACGGACCTTGACATCACGCCAGATCATGAAAAATACAAGTTCGCGGTAGATCCACAGGTCTCTCAAATTTAAAGCCGCAAGTCCGCGGCCAGGCCGCAAGTAAGTTACAGGAATTTCTACTTGTTCATTCATTTATTCGGTGAGCTCCATCTTGCCAATGAACAATTATTTTTAAATGGTCAATTTGTATCACAGGGTAGTGATCCCGTTGTTCCGTGATGTGAATTCCGGATTCCAGGCAGCTCAAACGACAGATATCAACCACATCCGGGCTGCCACCCTGCAGGCGAACAACAGATGCCTGCTGTTGTTGTAATTCCTGCAAAGCGGATTTCATCCGCTGACGGATCAGACGGTACATTTCCATCGAACTGCGGATGAAATCGACCGTCAGGTTGGCACGCAACGCAATCCCTTCGGGCGTGATGATATATTTTAACTTTCGCCGTTCTGCATGCTTGACCTTTACGTATCCCTTTTCGATCAACCGCTTCAAATGCCAATTGACTGTCCCAACCGCAACCCCCAGTTGTTCGGCAAGCGTGGCCTGGGTGGCATTGGGATTTTTTTCTATCTGTTCCAGAAGAACAAGGTCGCGATCTTGAGAGGAGAGATTGGTCATGGCTGCCTAAAATTCAACAGTTGAATTATAACCAACATCACCAGATTGGTCAAGACAGTGCGAGAGAAAACCTTATTCACGCATCAAAACAGATTCTAGTCGTGAAACAGGCCACTTAATACTGTTATCGCCAATGATTGAAGTCCCCCTGTTCAACCTGGATAAATTCCTTTTGAAGTGACTGTAGAAAAAATCTGCGGATGGGTTGGACCATGATTTCGAGGTCTTCATTTACACACCAATCTAACAGTTTATACAATTCCTCCAGCCCCTGCAGCATTTCTTTTCCGGTTTGAATGCCAAAACGATAGGTCAGCAGGTAAGGATTTCCGTTCTCTTCGTCCTTCATGTACTTGACCATTTCTCCAACCGCAAGTCGCAGCGCAACCGTTGAAGGTTTCAGGTGCAATTGTTGAATTGCATCCACCGGCAGCTTCAAGTTCACTTTGAATATCTTCAAAATCATAGGGCGATGCAGCAGCATGGCAAGCGCCTGCCGATGCTCGATATCCATCAGTGGCGGGATGTCCAAACGAATACCATCTCTATCAACTATTATTTCCAACGAAAAACACTCATATTGCAAATCATGCAATCTTGCAGCCTCTGCTTCTGGCAGCAGGGAAAACACCTGGTCCATTACCATTGAGGCAAATGTCTCATATTCGACTTTCAAGTCCACCCCCTGAGCAGCCGTTAGCGGGGGAATTGGTTTGCCAATGGTCATCGTTATGGACGGCCGTTTGAATTGAAGAATAGCGTTCAGCGCTCCGTCTGCTCCCTGAAACGCAATCGGCAACACCGGCGCCTGGGCACGATGACTTAAAAATGCGACCCCTGTTTTCGCTTGCATCTGTCCTGGACTCCACAAACCGCCTTCCGGAAAGATCGCCAGAAAACCACCCTGGGCAAGGACTTCCATTGACTGTTTCAATGCCTTTCTTTCCGGTTTACCGCGAAAAACCGGGATCATCTGGTACAGATCGATCGCTGCCTGAGTACTGGGTTCATGGGGCACATCCACGGAGCCGAGAAATTCCAACTGTTCTGGACTATAAACTGCCATTAATACCGGCTCAATGACAGCAACGTGATTTCCGATCAGGATTACAGGTCCTTTGGCAGGCATATTTTCTTTGCCGACAATTCGGATACGGGCAGCCATCGGCAGGACGAGTCGGCCGATGAACCGAACCAATCCCCTGCGGAGTCGATTCCGGGGATATTTGACGGTGAATTTCTCATCTTCTGTACGAGCCATATAGAATTTTCCTTGCGTATGTCAAGTAAGGCTTCATTATAATGGCACAGGGGAGATAAAAAAATCCCAGGTGCTCCCTGGGATTTTTATTAATCGGGACTACTTCAACACTTTACTCAAAAACAGTTTGGTTCTTTCTTCTTTGGGATGCTCAAACAATTCATCCGGTGTGGCTTCTTCAACAATGACACCATCATCCATCAAGATGGCCCTGTCGGCAGCGGCACGGGCAAAACCCATCTCATGGGAAACCACCACCATCGTCATTCCTTCTTTGGCAAGCTGGATCATCACATCCAACACTTCCTGGATCATTTCAGGATCCAATGCGCTGGTGGGTTCATCAAATAACATGATCTTTGGGTTCATCGCAAGCGCCCTGGCAATTGCCACCCGTTGCTGCTGACCGCCGGAAAGCTGTCCCGGGTAGGCGTGGGCCTTTTCTGGTATACCCACTTTTGCCAACAATTCCATGGCAATCGATTCCGCTTCCTGGTGGCTTCTTTTCCGCACAACTTGCTGTGCGAGGCAAATATTTTCAAGCACAGTCAGGTGTGGGAACAGGTTAAATTGCTGAAATACCATGCCTGTTTCGGCACGCACAGCATTGATGTTTTCTGCTGTAGTCAAAGGAATACCATCAACCTCGATATGTCCGCTATTGATATCTTCCAGGCGGTTGATACACCGCAATAAGGTAGACTTGCCAGAACCAGATGGACCGATGATCAGCACTACTTCACCGGGATATACATCCAGGCTGACGCCGTTCAATGCCCGGACCTGGCCTTCTTTAAAGTGTTTATGGACATTTTCAATGTGAATGATTGGCTCTTTTTCAGTTTTCATTGCTTACTCCATTTTGGATTTCTTCTCGACCCAAGTGACAATCCGGGAGGCAATCAACGTCATCACCAGGTAGAGCAACCCGATCAGCAGCCAGGTTTGGATTGGATTAAAGTGGGCCGCCATATATTCACGGCCTCTGCGGGTCAGGTCGGCAACTGCAACTACACTCACCAGAGATGAATCTTTTAACAGCGCAATAAATTCATTTCCCACCGGCGGCAGAATCACACGGAAGGCTTGCGGCATGATCACATAACGCATTGCTTGAAATTTGGTCATGCCCAGGCTGCGGGCGGCTTCCATCTGTCCTTTTGCTATGCTCTGAATACCAGCCCTGTAAATTTCACTCATATAAGCAGCATAACAAAAAACCAAACCCATTACAGCCATGCCGATTGGGTCCGCGAGGTATTTCTGGAAAGCAACAATGTTTAATGTCAGACCAATAGACTGGATGACCGATGGAAATGCAAAATACCAGAACAATAATTGAACCAGTAGCGGGATCCCGCGCACAACTTCCACATACAGCGTGGTAATACCATGGACTAACGGATTTTTGGATACGCGCCCCAGCCCTCCCAGCAAACCCACAAAAAGGACGAGAATGAAACTGAGCATTGTGACATATATGGAAATTCCCATACCATCCAGGAAAAAAACCAACATTGACCGGTAAGGATCCGGAAAAGCCACGACCAACACGGCGACAATTGCCACCACCACACCTACCAGCCACCACCAGGGGTCCAGTTTTTGGGGCGCAGTTTCATTACCCAAAATTTGGAACATCTTTTGCGAGGTGTCTTTGGATTCCGACATCTGATACCAACCTTTCTGCACTACCGATCAATATTCGACCCAATTTTTCATCAAGAATGAAGTGGATGCAGGCCTGGAGCCTGCATCCACATCGAATCAACTTTGGTCAACCGAATTACTCACCAGCCAGCCATTTCTGTTCCAACTCGGCCACTTTGCCTTCAGCAATCAAGGTGGTCAGGGCCGCATTCACTTTTTCCTGCAATTCCGTATTGGACTTGCAAATGACAATGCCGTAGTTCTCATCGGTGAAGGGTTCGCCGACAACTTTCAGTTTGCCCTCGTTCAGGGCTACATACGCCAGGGCGGTCGGATAGTCGATGATGATCGCGTCTGCCTGCCCATTGGCAACATCCTGGAATGCCAGTTCATAACTGTCATAGGTTTTTACAGTGGCATCAACAACCGCCTCTGCTTCCATCAAACCAGTCGTGCCGAGTTGTCCACCGATCGTTTTTCCGACCAGATCATCCACGCCAGTAATGGCAGAATCAGCAGCTACAACAACCGCCTGACCAGCGTTAATGTATGGCACAGAAAAGGCCATGGTTTCCTTACGCTCATCCGTGATGGTTATCGCAGAGGCCGCCATATCATACTGGCAGGTGGTCATACCGGCGAGCATAGCGTCGAAGGATGTGTTCTTGAATTCGATGTCGATGCCAGCTTCTTCAGCAATCATTTCCATCAATTCGATGTCAAAACCGATCAGGTTCTTGTCATCATCCATCATTTCGAAAGGTGGAAAGGTCGCGTCAGTGCCAACAGTATACACATCTGACTTCTGGCTGCATGCACCCAGCACCATTCCCAACATCAACACAATACTGACTACAAATAAAGCTTTTTTCATGACTATCTCCTGTAAATAAAAATTTGATCTTCTTCTCATCGCTCCGCCCTGCACCAGGGAATCCTGCGATGTACAACAACCATTTCGATTACCACTTCGCATTTGCGGGGATCGGTTTCTGGCACTAAACTGAATATTCGATGGGGAAAAACGGGAGCAAATGTACCAAAAAGCCTTCCCGTCAGGAAGGCTTCCATTTGCTTTTTGAGTGAAACGCTTTGAGCATACGAACAGCTCTTCCTATTGAGGAAGATGATATAGTTCGTTTCGTCGTCGGCTCTCTGCTGATTTCACCATAATGTTCACGATTCTAGCAAGATTCTTTTGACGTGTCAAGCTTTTTCAAAAAGTATGTGCCGATATTTGGTGAAAAATCCAGATCGTCCTTGATTTATCGATCACAAGACCAGGTGTCAACCTCGCTAACTTCATAATACCAGGTTTCCCCATTTTTCTCGATGACAAGGCCAAGGATATCGTACACGCCCAAACTGTTGGCGCAACCGGCCATCACCACATCAGATGCCTGCGGTGCAACCGGTATTTGACCTTCCGATAACCTCTGAATCCCATAACTGATACCCTGCGGTCCCACGATGGTGATTACAAGGCGGTCATAATCCAACACGCCATATGCCGTCTGCAAATATTGACCTCCCTTGTTAGCCCAATAGAAGCGCGGAAACAACAACCTTCCAGTCCTGATTTCCAAATATTGCTGGTTGGCAAGCTTATCCAGGAGGATTTCTCTTTCTGAATCGCCATATCCAGGCACCTTTTGGATAAATTGGTCGACCTGGTCTTTCTCTTCCAGCAAAGGGTATCGTGGTGGTATACACTGGTCGATGATAACGGGAAACAGCCCGACCGACAACAATGCCAGCAATCCTGGCAGCCATTGCCAATTCCATCGCACCAACCCGGGTTCAACCGGCTGCACCATTTCGTCTTCGAATTTTTTCATAGGTGCCCGGCCAAAAAAGGCAGGGACCAGTTCAGCAATTGACACAACACCGGCCAGCCAATACAACCAGAAAACCCAGAAAAATGCGCTCAGGTAACGGCCGCCAGATGTTCGGGCAACGGCCAGGCCAGTATTGTAACCCAACACCAAGATCACAGGCATCAATCCCGCCCAACTGCTGCGCCGGTACGCCTGCGTTAATCCCACCGAAAGCACAGTCAGGTTGACAACAAGGAATCCCCACTGACCTGCAGTCAATTCCAGGTCCTGTCCTTCAACCCAAAGCGAGAAATCGCCATGGAAAATGCCCGGTAGATCTGCATTGTTGATTTGCATCGGCAGTGAGACGATACCAGCGATGAGATTATGGTACCAATGATTCAGGATTGGCACCACCACGATTGACCACAAACTTTCATCACCAGCCGGACCGTCAATGGAAAATACCGGCAGCAATCCAGCGCCAGGAATGGCGTGGTATGTGGAATACCCCGTTTCTCCTTCTTCTACCACAGTAAAAGTAAACAATTCACTTTCGCGCCGCCATTGGTGCAGGTTGACTGTTGTGATCTGCCACTGGTAATCACCGGTAGACCAATCACCTTCCACCGGTACTTCACAAGACAGGCGATTCAGTGTGCAAACCTCATCTGGTTGATAGGTGTCTGTATAAAAAACCGTACCATCTTTGGTTACTTGCAAGGAATACTGCAAATCGGTTTGAAATCCTCGCCAACGAAACTGGATCACGGTTCGGTCATGCACAAATTGGTGATCATTAACGGGAGACTTTAATTGTGGTTCCGGTGTGAATCCAAAACGAGAAAACAGGCGATATTCCACCCGGTCATCCAGCGGCTGCAGGTCATCACGGAATGCGTCGCGGATGAACCATGGCAGAAATGTCGCAAGGAAAGCAACCAGCAAAAATGCAACGGGTTGAAACCGCACCCCTTTATCCTTCCAGCGTACCAATGGAATGAACAACATAAGGATGGGCAGGATAAACCAGAAATTGTGTCGGGCATATACAGAAAATCCCATCACTGCACCTGCATACAGCACCCATTTCATCTCCCGCGGGAACTGTACCCAACGTATCATGAACAGGGTCAGCAGCAATAAAATCACTCCCGAGAAAAAACCTGTAATCAAGAGTTTGGGATTGGCCGATAAAGCCATACCCGATGAAAGGATCATGTTGCGCCCGAGTAAGGCAAATGCTATTGCGGCAGCCATGCCGGTTACGCGTTTGTGGATTGCAGCACCGATCAGGTAAATCAAGCCTGCACCTATGGCTAGAAAAACAGCATGGACAGCGGCAATGCGCTGGTAATCTTCAATCCCGCCCACCAGGTGAACTAGGAATACAAATGCAGAATACAAGGGTTTATCAACTTCCCCGCCATTCCCCATTCCCTGCCCGATCAGGGCCAGGTGTGCATCGCCAGCATAGTATGCCGCATCAGAGTAAGGATAATAATCATTGTTGGGCAGCTCTGGTCCAGGTGCGAAGAAACTCGATTGCATCGGCGTAAAATACCAGATTATTGCTGTTAACCCAACCAACACCGCGAACAGAACTGTGTCGACCCGAACGAAGCGGGTGGCTTGTGCCTGTAGATATCGTTCACCAAACCACAACATCCACAGCACGACGTAGATCAGGACGGCAATTTCACCCATCCGCATCGGTATGGCAGGCACATTCCAATAAAAGCCATCGTTATGGAACCCCCAACCAGTGATCAAAGCAATGAAAACCATTCCCAGCAGGATGAGGAATATGGTGATCCACAAGCCGTGTGGTTTCTTAATCAAACCCCGAATACGGTCCCAACTGCCAGGATCTAACTGGTGTTGCACCAGTGCAATCGCAGCGAGGTTCTGCGCTGAGAAAAGACAAAAATATAAAATGAGGGGTTTGATTCGCAAAAAAAGGAACTGGTAGGTGCCCAACTGTTGCATCGGCGTCCACACCAATATCCAGGAGATGAGAAATCCTGTGCTGAAAACCAGCAGTGGCAGGGTTAACCAACGTGGTTGATCAGATAGTACCTCCAGGCGTTCCGCCAGCCACAGCGTCAGGTGGTTGCGCTTCACCCAAATTATGATGCCCAGCATTGAAAACAGGAATACAATACCACCAAGGATCAATCTCGCGCTTGAAAACCCCCAAAAAGGCCCGCCCTCTGAAGGAATGGAGAATAAAAAGATCTCGCTCGCTAACCCTGAAACAACCATAGCCAATCCATAGAACGTCCAGAGCTTGGATCGCTGTTGATTAATCGTGGATTTGTTCACAATGGTTCCCCATCTGTTACCGGTTGATTTCCACCTTGCCAGGATGATCCAACGTTCTCATCAAAGCGAGTGTTGCCTGCACCACCTGTTGGTCAGAGAAGCGCTCAACAACCAGTTCCCTCCCCCGTTGGCCCATTTCTTCCCGCTCATCTGGCGATGCCAGCAGGTGTTCAACTGCCGCAACCAATGCTTCGGGGTTTCGGGGAGGAACCAGCAAGCCATTTACTTCATGATGCACAACCTCACGGCAACCGGGAACATCGGTAGCAACAATTGCCAGGCCACAGGCCGCTGCCTCCAACAATGTTTTCGGTATTCCCTCCTGGTAAGAAGGCAAGCATACCAGGGTCGCACGGTGATAGATGGTAACCATATCATCCTGCCAACCCCAGTAATCCACAATCCCATCGCGCTGCCACTGCTTCAGCAGATCACAATCCAACGCAGACGGATTGCCAGTATCCAACCGTCCCACCACGGCGAACTTCACATCAGGTTGCGTGTGATGGATCAGTTTTGCCATCTCGGCAAATTCCATAATTCCTTTATCCCGCAATAGTCGCCCGGCGAATAAAACCACCGGTTGTTTTCCGCCTACCATCTGGTCTGGCGGAGGGGAAAATTTCCCGGCATCGACCCCACAACTTTCGATCAGCACATCATTCGTCCCGGAAACCAGGTGCCGATTTCGAAATAATTGACGATCTTCCTGGCTGATAAAGATAATGTGGGTATTTGTTAATGTGATTCGATACAGATTCTCCACCAGATTCCGCAGCAGGTCGATCTTTTTTCCTCTGGTAAAAACATAGCCCAGTCCGGTGATCGTATTCAGAATGTGTGTTACGCCCGCCAGTTTGGCTGCGATGGACCCGTAAATTACAGCCTTTATGGTGTAATGGACGACAAATAACGGTTTCTCACGCCGGTAGAGGTTCGCCAATTTCAGGATAGTCATCATTTCATGGATAGGATTCATTCCCCGGCGAGTAACGCTGAATCCTATCCACCGCAAACCGGCTGCCTTCAAGCGGGAAACATATTCGCCTGGCGGACTGACCAGCACAACATCATAACCCGCCTGTTTTAGTCCGATTGCGGTTTGCAAACGGAAGTTGTACAGAAACCAATCGGTGTTCGCGAACAGAATGACTTTCTTCAAACCGGGTGTACCATGCCTTTACTGGAATTTCTCACTCTATTCTACCTGATACACAGCGAGTGGTATAAGGTTAGATAGGCATCAATTACTGCATGGATATCATATGATTCCATGATCTTTCGCCGCGAAGCTTCTGCTTGACGTTGAATTTCATTCGGAGATTGTGTCAACAGTGCCAGGATTGCTTCCGCCAACATAACCGGATCCTTCGGAGGTACCACTTTTCCTGCATTGCTCAACATAACCCTGGCATCACCTACATCGGTACTGACACATGCAACACCACAAGCCATCGCTTCGCCAAGTGCCAACGGGAATGCTTCTCCATAGGCAGAGGAGAGAACGAACACATCCAATCCTGGCAGGAGCGTTTCGATATGTTCGGTTCGCCCCATCAGGTGAACCCTGTCTCCCACTCCCGCAGCAACAATCCGTTCTGTCAGCCATCGGTTTGATTCTTCCAACTGATTCCCAAATAAGACCAAATGCGCATCGGCATCCACATGACATACCCGCGAGAAAGCAGAGACCAGGTTGCCGTAATCTTTCTGCGGGTTGAAGCGGCCAACATGCCCAACCAGCCGAAGTTCAGGGGTATCCCTCAGATTCAACCTCTCCAACAATCGTTGCCTGGCATGTGTGTCAGGTTTGAATTGATCCAAATCGAAACCGTTCGGGATCACCAAGCCCTTACGCCGATCGTATCCCTGTTTTTCATGAAGGACGCGTGCCGATTCTGCACAATATACCACCTGGTTCGCACAAAAATGAGAGAGAATGGCACACATCAGATTGGTAAGTACCGTTAGCACCCCACTAAACCGTAGCGATAAGTCTGTATTATGGATCGCCCACACCAGCGGTTTGCGGACAAGCAAACCTGCCAACAAATTTGCGTGGTACATCCAGCTATGGACTACATCAAATTCGTGGGTAGACAGCCATTTGTTGAAACGCAGCATACCCCTGATATCGGTAGTTCTCCGCCGCATACCCAGGCTCTCGACCGGCACCCCCATCATTTGGAGGCGTTCACCGATTTCACCAATGTCAGTCATGGAAATCACAAAATGGCTGGCAGTAACCCCCTGGGTCTCGGATACCAGCTGCAGCACCATGGTTTCCGCCCCACCTACATGCAGCCCGGAAATCAAATGAAGGATTCGGATCGGTTCACCCATGATCTTTCGTCTCCGAAAGCAATTCGTCAAATACCTGTATATAGAGGCTGAGTCCATTTTTTATGGAATATTGCTCTACATACTGTTGATTGGGAATGACTGGTCGGCCGGTAGCCATCTGCTGCCGCATCCCTTCCGCCAATGCAGCAGCATCTTCAGGTGGTACGAGAACACCATACCTGCCATTATCGAGTATTTCGCGAGGGCCACTCGGGCAATCTGCCGCAACAATTGGAGCTCCGGCAGCCAGGGCTTCAATCAACACCGTCGGCAAACCTTCCACCCGGGAAGACAGGATGAATAGTTTCGCCTGCGTGAGGCACGCTGCTGCATTGGGCAGGTAACCGGGCATCAAAACCCGCCCTTCCAATCCCAGCCGGCAAATCAAACCAGATAAATCTTCTCTTTGTGAACCTTCCCCGAAGATAACCAGAGGCTCTTCGATCTCATTCGCCAACTGTGCATAGGCCCGAATGAGAACATCGAACCCCTTTGCGTGTTCCAATCGCCCGATAGCTACCAGGGCATCTTTCGGAAGACCATAATCCAAAGGGCCCTGTGAAGTACCCTCTCGCAACACGGGATTCGGCAAAACCCGTATGTGATCAAACGCGATTCCCATCTGCTGGTGAAGGTCTTCTGCCGCCCCCTTCGATACAGCGCCAAGAAAATGCAGCCTGCGATAGATTGCTCTGCTCACATACCAAAGCAGGCGATCCTGCCAGCATTTGCTTCCACGCAGGGTTCTCGATAGGGTGTTATGCACTGTTGGGAACAGTGCGCTGATGGATCCGGACAGTATCTTTGCCACATATACGGCGGCGGTTGTATGTTCTAGGGCAGTCAATAATACATCATACTGTTCCCTGCGCAGCAAGCGGACCAGGTCAGGGATGCTTGCAAACACGTGCCGATGGTTCAATGCCAGCTTGTTAATCATCGAAGACACCGGATACCGCGGTTCGGATTGGGCAGCGGCACAAAGGACAAGGGTGACGGTATAACCCGGAGTATTTGCCAATCCTTCAGCCAGGTTCAACATCACCCGTTCAGCACCACCGCCTACCAACGAAGGCAGGAATATGGCTATGCGCCGGTTCATATCAGGTAAGGCTCAAGCACCATCATCCAGGCGGCGATCATTAACCACGCGCTAAGCCAGACCAACACCGCCAGGCTCATCACTGCACAGAGATGTAACAATTGTTTCCACATGGCATCATTTCCTTTTGGAAATAAGTATAGCGAGTTTTTGGCGGTATACAGCAAACAACACCAGGCAATTTCCCTGGAATCCCGTTGCTTTTCTTGATATCGATCTCGTGTTCGTGCTTAGACAGCGATCGTCATGCCACCGTAAAGCTGTTCGCGCACCTCTATCACCTTTCGGCGCAGGTTCGAGTCCGTTTCGATCATTTCCGCCACCTTGCTGCAGGCATGCATCACTGTGGTATGATCCCGCCCGCCAAGCGCTTCGCCGATTTGTGGCAGGGAAATGTTGCCGTCTTCACGCAGCACATACATCGCCACCTGGCGCGGAAGAGCTACCATCCTGGAACGGCCCCGACTCAGCAAGGATGCCATATCGACGCCAAATACCCTGGCAACGACCGAAAGCACATCCGATGGCTCCACGCTGTTACGCTGCGGCATCAGGTCCACCAGTGCTGTTTCCACCAGGCTGCTATCCAGAGAATGCCCCATCAGGTCTGAATACGCCAGCACCCGGTTTAGCGCCCCTTCCAATTCGCGGATGTTGGATTGTATCCGGCGCGCAATCAATTCCAGAATATCATCATCCACATGTTGGCGTACCCTGTCGGCTTTGGAACGCAAAATGGCAATCCGGGTTTCCAGGTCGGGCGGTTGGATATCCACAATCAGCCCCCACTCGAAACGTGACCGCAGGCGTTCTTCCAGCGTGACCAACGCCTTGGGAGAGCGGTCAGAACTGATGATGATCTGTTTTTCCTGGCGGTAGAGGGTGTTGAATGTATGGAAGAATTCTTCCTGGGTCTGCTCTTTGCCCATTAAAAATTGGATATCATCAATCATCAACACATCAATCGTGCGATACCGTTCACGAAAGGCCATAGGGGAGTGGTTGCGCACCGAATTGATGTAATCGTTGGTGAATTCCTCTGAGGAAACATACAGCACATTCAGCCCTTTTTGCTGTACACGCCGGCCAATGGCATGCAGCAGGTGAGTTTTACCCAAACCCACCCCCCCATACAGGAATAATGGATTATAAGCATGCGCGGGTGATTCCGCCACAGCCAGGCATGCGGCATGCGCCAAACGGTTGCTGGGCCCCACCACAAAATTATCAAACGTATAACGGCCTTTGATGATGGAGGGAGATACTACCGTGGGTTGGTCCAACACTTGTTCTATCATCACTTCACCCGGTTCCTCGTAAATTGCGTCAACCGTATCCTGGGCATCTTGAAAAGTCTGCTTTTGGAGCACAATGAATTCTACATCCTGCGGCTCATTCATGATCCCCCCCAACAACTGGCTGACAGTGGAGGATAGCCGGCTCTCAAGCCAGTCACGCGCATAGGCATTCTGCACGCCAATCGTAAAACACTGATCCTGGTAATCAACCACTTCGGTCTTTTTAACCCAGGTATCAAATGACGATTTTGGCATCTGCATTTGTAAATGTCCTAATGCCGCCTGCCAGGCTTGTGAAGCATTCATACGGACCTCCAATAAAGAACACAAAATAACCCCCGCATCTACTGACCAATAATAAATCTACAGATACAAAATCAGCGATCTGTTATCGAGTTCTTACAATTCCCACAACGACTTCTAACGCTCACCAATGAACTGCAAAATGATAATGCTCGTGGATGATTGGTCAAGGTTTCCCAATTCTAACAAAAAGCCCTGTTTTCCTCAAGCCAAAAGCGCCTGTTTTTGTTAAAAATTTCTGATGATTTAAGAAACCCTGAATCTTAAAAATTCAATGGGACTTCGCTTCATTTTTTGTTAATCAAGATTTATGGATTGGCATCCCATATACAGCAATTAGCGTATTTAAAAAAGCTATCATCCCACATATGGCGGTTATTTTAATGTGCGTTGCAACAGCAGCATTTCGGAATTGTAATCTAATAATATTGCCCCGAATCCAAACCCCAGTCTGTGAAATGGTTCGGGCAGGTTTCTGTGTTTCACAAGAACAAGTGTCATTCACGGAATGTTTCACAACAAAAAGCAGGCTTCCTCTTGACAAAGCACAAGAGGTTGTTAGAATCACAGCATGGCGATAAAAACGGCATTCTCTATTTTCCGACGAACCCGACCACAACACATGGATATCCAGATGGTGTTATGATCGGCGTTTTACAGTGTTAAGCTTGCTGGCTCCTCCATCTGGGAGGAGCTTTTTATTTTTACCAACATCATGTGAATGGAGAAATAAATGAAACACCCGCAAATCAACAAAGTTGTTCTGGCCTATTCTGGCGGTTTGGATACCTCGGTTATCATCCCCTGGTTGATTGAAAATTATGAGTGCGAAGTCATTGCAGTTACCGCGGACGTGGGGCAGGGCGTGGTTGAGCTGGATAACCTTGAAGCCCGTGCGCTGAAAAGCGGAGCGTCAAAACTGGTCGTGTTTGACCTCAAAGAAGAATTCGCCAAAGATTACATTTTTCCCATGATCCGTTCCGGTGCGATTTATGAGCGCAAGTACTTGCTGGGAACCTCCATTGCTCGTCCGTTAATTGCCAAATACCTGGTCAAAGTGGCAGAAGAAGAGGGCGCTCAGGCCATCGCGCACGGCTGCACTGGAAAAGGTAACGACCAGGTGCGGTTTGAACTGACCTTCACAGCCCTCAATCCGCGTTTGCAGGTCATCGCCCCATGGCGTGAATGGCACATCAAGAGCCGCGAGGACGCCATGCAATACCTCAAAGACCATCAGATCGAATTTCCTGCCTGCAACCCATCCCTGTACAGCCGCGACCGCAACCTGTGGCATTTGTCACACGAAGGCGCCGATCTTGAAGACCCTGACAACGCCCCTCAGGACGGGCTGTATTGTATGACAACCCCGGTAGAACAGGCACCGGACACCGCTGAGATGATCGAAATCACATTCCTCGAAGGCAACCCGATCGCGCTGAATGGGGAACCGCTCTCGCCGGCTGCACTGATTGAACAGTTGAATACATTGGGCGGAAAACACGGGATCGGGATTTGCGATATGGTTGAAAACCGCCTGGTGGGAATGAAATCCCGTGGTATATATGAAACCCCCGGCGGTACCATTCTGGTCCACGCCCATTCTGAATTGGAATCGATCACGATTGACCGTGAAACCATCCACTATAAAGACCTGCTGGCATTAAAGTATGCCGAATTGGTGTATTTTGGCCAATGGTTCACCCCATTGCGGAAATCACTCGATGCCTTCTTTTCGGAAACCCAAAAAGTGGTCAGCGGGGTTGTGCGCCTGAAACTGTATAAGGGCAATGTGATCGTCCAGGGTCGGAAAAGCCCCAATAGCCTCTACCATCCTGAGTTCGCTACCTTCGGTGAGGACGAGGTCTACAACCAGAGCGACGCTGCAGGCTTTATCCGCCTATTCGGTCTGCCGATGAAAGTACGTGCTTTGCTGGGCGCGGATGATATCCAACCCCTGGACACCAAAACCATTGTCCGCGACTGAGTTAACTGCAGGAGGTCTAGTAATGAAATTATGGACAGGACGCCTGGATGGCAACCTCGATCAATGGGCGGAATTGTTGAACCATTCATTGCCGATCGATCAACGAATGGCGCAGCAGGATGTACGCGGCAGCATCGCCTGGGCACAGGCGATTCATACTGCCGGCTTAATCGATGATGGCGATTTGGAGAAAATCCTCACCGGATTGGAAAGCATCGCCGCCGAATTCACCGCGGAGACGTTCATATTTTCCCCTGGCGATGAGGACATTCACACAGCTGTCGAGCGCCGGTTGGTGGAATTGTGCGGGAAAGCCGGCGAAAAACTCCACACCGGTCGTTCCCGCAATGACCAGGTAGCCACCGATTTTCGGATGTGGACGCTGGAGGCGTTGCAGTACCTCGATGGCAGTCTGGAGTCACTTCAGGAAACGATCCTGGCACGCGCAGAGTTTGATTTCGGCATCATCATCCCCGGCTATACGCACCTTCAACAGGCGCAGCCAGTCCTGCTCTCACATTGGTGGCTCAGCCATTTCTGGGCTTTGAGTCGCGACCGGCAGCGCTTTCACCAGTCCGCTGCTCGAACATCCGTCCTGCCCCTCGGGTCTGCGGCACTCGCCGGCACTTCCTTCCCAATTGATCGGGCAGCCCTTGCTCAGCAACTGGGTTTTCAGGAAATCACCCCCAATTCAATTGATGCGGTTGGTGACCGGGATTTCGCAGCGGAGTTCCTCTTTATTGCCAGCCTGTGCGCTACCCACCTCAGCCGAATGGCGGAATTGCTGATCCTGTTTTCCACCCAGGAATTTTCACTGATCACCCTGGCAGATGCCTTCTCCACCGGCAGCAGCATCATGCCCCAAAAGAAAAATCCGGATCCGCTTGAACTGGTGCGTGGGAAAAGCGGAATCATTCTTGGTAAATTGATGTCAATGATGACTGTCCTGAAGGCAATGCCATCCGCCTATGACAAAGACCTGCAGGAAGATAAAGAGCTGGTGTTTACATCCTTTGACCTTTTGGACCTGATGTTAAAAGTGATGGCAGGGGTGATCCGATCATTGGAAATCAACCAGGATCGCGCGGAAGAAATCCTGCATCCTTACATGGTCTCCACCGATCTGGCGGATGAACTGGTAAAACGGGGCCTGCCCTTTCGCCAGGCGCATCATGCTGTCGCTGCCGTGGTTAAAAAAGCAGAGGAAACCGGCACCCCATTCCAGCATCTGCCATTACAGGAATGGCAGAATATTTCACCACTGTTCGGGTCCTGGGTATACGAGATGTTGTCCGCCTCCCAATCGGTCCAACGCCATATCGCCTGGGGAGGGACCGCGCCAACCGCTGTGCAACAGCAGCTGGTATATGCCAGGGACTGTTTATCACACAGCAACTGACAAATGAACTGTGTCGAAGTGAATCAGTGTTTCAACCTTATCTGAACAACCTGGTCATCCCGAAAACCCAAACATGGGATGACCAGGTTGTTCGCCAATGATCGACCACACACCACAATTTCTATCGATTAGAAACCGAATAAAACTCCCTGTGGCATGACCCACAACCAGATGAGAACAGCGGGAAATATTGCAGCCAGCCAGACGCTTCCCGTCAGGCGCAGCGTCATTCTTCCCTGGAAATCCGCCAGGAACAACACGACCAACCCCAGCAGGGCAGAAAGGAAACCAGACCAGGATTGAAGAAAGGCCATGCCTGCCACATATAAGAAAAACGGCAGATAAGCGGACAGGTTGAGCCAGAAACGCCTGGATGCTGGCAAGTTGGTGATTATGGTCCGATCGATCCATGATGCCAAAAAGCCCAATGCTGTCAGGCTGCTGAAAATCACCAGCCAAATCGCCCTGGCACCACGGGGCGGTGTCCAATACCATCCCGACCGAATCCAGCCAACCAATAACAGGAAAAGAATCAGGTTGATGGTAAGTCCCAACACAAACCGGTTTTTGTCTCCCGTTATACCGCTTGTTCGCAGGTCGGCTCTCTCCTCGATGCCAGGCATCCTGCCCATCCGGTACAGGACAAGGCTCAGGATGCCGTAACCGCTGAGAAAAACAATGTAATACACGTTCAAAGCCGGAAACCCAAGCGGAAGAAATGCAAACGGCATAAGAACCAATGCACCAACTAAAATTCACGGGAGCCATAACCAGAACCGCCCGGCAATAAATTTCGCAGAACTGGCTATGACCAGGTGCTGGTTCCAACCAGAAGCCGGATACTGACTTCCATATGCAACTCCCCCGCCGGCAACCAGAAACAGACCAGCCATCCCGGTAATCCATAACACCCAACGAGGGAAGGTCGATTCTGGCATTTCAACAGATACCAGTTCCACCCCTCGCGACTCCACCAGCCACTGCTTCACGACTGAAAAAGCGTTTCCCGAAAACACCTCAAAGTTGTGGAAAACACCGGGTAAAAGGACCCAATTCCGGGAATGTTGCCCCAACTTTTCGTCCCAGGAGATGCCAGGATCAGAATGATTCCCATCAGTTAATTTTAACATCAGCGCTTCCCCAGCATCTACAGTCAGGATGTCCTCCCATGTGCCGGATACAATCAGGATCGGGGCTGCGGGCATATCAGACCCTAATGATCGTACCCACAAAAGGTCGGAATCATTGGTTCCGGTAAAAAATTCCGACTGCTGGTTTGCCACCAGGTTGATTTGCGGGCCAAAAAGAATCAGACCCGCCGTGTTACGTTGCGGTTCTATCACGAAAGCCTGCACAGCCGTTCTTGCGCCCAGGCTGTGGCCCATCATAAAAATGTGGTCTTCCGGTAAACCCGATGTTTTTGAAAATTCTGCCAGGGCTGTCAGCACCTGCCGTGCCTGAATATCTGTGGAAGCATTATCGAAACCCAACACCCCCTCTGACCGCCCATGACCGGAAAAATCGAAGGCAAACACATGCATCCCCATGTTTGCGAATGACTTCGCCGCGTTGCGCATTGTGATTTGATCCGAACCAAATCCCTCCAATAACAAAACCCCATAGGGTATCGCCACTTCAGGTTGATAAACTGTTCCCCAAAGCGATTCGCCATTATCACTGATGAAGCGGATCGTGCTGCCATGCTGTAACACGCCATCACCCACCCGGATGAATAACAACGAAAGCGCGGCAATGATGACACCGCCTAAAACCAGGTACCGGCTTAATAGATGTTTGTTGCCCATGGAACCTTTGCTCATGATGAAATGGTTGCTACTATTATAAAATAAGCATCCAGTACAGGCAACTCACAGAGAACACAGAAGAGTTCAGATATTAAGGAGTATCTTGTGCTGGCTGTGGGTTAGTTCAAAAACCCTTTGGGGTCCGGCCGGCCGTAGACGGTGGAACGCAGCTCAAAATGCAGGTGCGGACCCGAAGAACGTCCCGTCGACCCCATTCCCCCGATGATATCGCCTTCGTATACGTAATCACCACAGCCGTAATTGATATAGTCAAGGTGGGCATACAACGACTGCCAGCCGTTTCCGTGGTCAATCACCACCACATTTCCATAGCCCCAGTTGTTCCAGCCGGAATACACAACCACACCGTCATCCACCGACCATATTGCATATCCCAGGTCGCCGGCGATGTCAATGCCATAATGGTTGGTGGAGGGTGAGTAATCGTAGCCAGACAGCCAGCGTTCAATCGTTGGCCAGATCATCACACCATCACCAATCGGACCGTCATATACGGCTCCACACGCGCCAGGGCCAAAGATAGACGCCTGGGCTGGATCTTCACGCGTAATCAATGGTGCGCTCCACGAGATGAAATCTCGGTAACCACCAGGGATCACCAACCAGGTACCCGGTTCAATCGCTGGATTGGCATAATCACCCAGCTCATCGGGATTCAACTGGTTTCCTGGCCAGCTGATGATGGCCTCAGGAGTGACCCGGTAAAACTCGGCAACCGTACTCAGGCTGTCACCGGCGTGCCATTCATAATAGGTACCATCCACTGGCAAGATACTTAACTCTTGACCCGGAGAAAGGGCATGCGGATTATCGCCCAGTACATAATAGTTTGCCCACATCACCGTTTCCGGATTGAGGTTGAACTTGATTCCAATGTCAAAAATCGTGTCGCCTTCTTGAACAGTATATGTACTAACTTCCCAGCGCGGGCGGGATGGCAGATCCGTATGCAGTTTCGCAAGCCGCGCAACCCCTTGCTGATAAGCGCCGTAAGCATAAGGCTCTGTAAGGGGAGGCAGTGAAATATCAATCGGTTCTGCTTCTGCATTCCCCACCAATCCACTCGGCTGCGCTGTTGCGGTTGCTTCTCCGCTTTGCGCGGCAATTTGATCCGGCAAATAATACTTCCCCATAACAAAAATAATTAAAACGATCAAAAAAATTAATAAAACGGCTGTGCCAATCCGCTGTACGGTTTCAGCAATACCCATTTCCACCATGCGGCGCCAAAAATTATCACGGCTCAGCAACTGAATGGTTGTGTCGGATTGGTTTTGTTGTTCTATTTGCGATATCTCGTCACCAGTTGTGACGCTCATTTCATCTTCCGTCATCGGGATAATCCTCTTGGCCCCATCATATCATATCCAAAAAATCCGGGTCAAGCCCAAACCCACGGGAAACCGACGTTTGGAATTCAGAATTTATTCAGAATTGGCCTCAACCGCCGGGACAAAACGATGATCCCGCCTTTCCATCGAATACAGCAACAAAAAGACCAGTGCACCCAGCACCGGGAACCAGGCCCCCCCCAGCCAGATAAAGCGGGGACCAATCGTATCATTGAAGAAGCCCCCAAGCACAGGACCGATCCCGGATGCCACTGACCAGTGTAAACCATACACACTTAAGTAGCGTCCACGCATCTTTTCTGGTGCAAGGTTGGCAGCATACGTCGCCGAGGTGGGTACCAACACCAACTCGCCCAGGGTCATCACCACAAATCCCAACCAGAACATCCAGAATGTGCTGCTGGCGGCAAACCACAACATTGCCAGCATGTAAATTCCACCTCCCAATGCCATCGCCTGGTTCGGTTTTAGACGTTTCGCCCATTGAGTTACCGTCAATTGGAAAAAGATCACCATCATCGCATTGGTCAGCGGCAGCCACCCATACTGGTTCTCCTGGATGGCGTAGTTCGTTTTTGCATACACCGGCATTAGCACCCAGATCATCGAAACCCCCAGGGTTACAATGATAATGGCAATGGTTGATACCATGAACAAACGGTCATTGAAAATGGCATGGTATCCCCGGAAGATCAACCCCGGCCGCAGTGCCTGGCGAATGGGTGTTTTTTCAACCAGGGTTTCTTTCACGCCAAACAACAACAACAACGAGTAGAAGATCATCCCACCAGCAGCCAGGTAAAACGCCAGCCGATACGATGTCATCACGAGAGCACCGCCAATTACCGGACCCAGGGCAACCCCCACGTTGTGTCCCATGCGCGTCAACGAATATGCATCGATCCGTTGGTGCGGGGGAATGAGGTCTGTCAGCATCGCATCCGCGCCTACCTGGTGAACCGGGATGAAGATTCCCATCAACACCATCACAGCGGCAAAGGCGGGTAAGGAATTTGCCATATCCATCATCACAAATGTGGTGCCAAACATGAACAACCCCACCACCATCACCCATTTCCGCCCGATGCTGTCAGCGATCGGGCCGGCCAGGAGTGACGTGGCAATACCGGCAACCGAACGGAAGGTCAACAGGCTGGCAGTCGTGGTCATCGGCAGGCCCAATTTCCCGCTGATGTACACCATCGTGAACGGCCATACCATGCTGGATCCGATGGTGCTGATCATGTTTCCGATGAACAACAACCAGAATTGTTTTGGGTAACCCGCCCGCATCGCCTGCCGGATATGATCTATCATGGCACCTCGTGTGTTAAAAACCCTGTCCTGAACAAGTATAGTAAAATGGAAGGAAAGCAAGGCGCATTGTAACAATCTCACCAGTTTTCGTCAATCGCCCAGGAGGAAAAAATGGAAAACAAGATTACCTGGTATGGCCACGCCACCTTTGGCCTGACTTTGGAGCAGTATTCTATTCTGATCGATCCATTCTTTACCCAAAATCCCGCCGCACCAGTCAAGGCAGACGCAGTCAAGGCCGACTATATCCTTGTCAGCCATGGGCATTTTGACCATATCGGTGACGCGGTGGAAATATCCAAACGCGAAAACGCCCCAATCATCGCCAATGCAGAAGTTGCCGGTTGGTTGGGAAAGCAGCATGTCAAAACACATGCCCAACAGATTGGAGGCGGTTTCCAGCACCCGTTTGGCTATGTCAAGCTGACCATTGCGCTGCACGGTTCACGCCTGCCGGACGGTTCATACGGCGGATTGGCAGCGGGATTCATCATCACCACCAATGCCGGTAAGAAGATTTATTTCGCTGGCGATACCGGCCTGTTCGGTGATATGGCATTGATCGGTGAGGAAGGCATTTTTGCTGCCATTCTCCCCATTGGTGATAACTACACCATGGGCCCTGTAGACGCCCTTCGTGCATTAAAAATGATCCGACCACAGCACGTGATCCCGATGCATTTTGGTACCTGGGAGCTGATCAACCAGGACGCCGCTGCATGGTGTCAACAGGCCGAAAAAGAAACAGGCACGACCGCCCACCTGTTAACACCGGGTGAATCCTTCTCTTTCTAGCGTTTCGATCTATCAGACAGGAATGTTGTTATTCGCCTGTCTCTTTTTCGTTATTCGCATCAATCAGTTCCCGCCTGCGCCGCCGGTACAACAAAATCGGATGGTCAGCAGGGAACAGCTTTTCGCCGATCCGTAAATCGGAACGTTTGGGCAATTGGGTTTCCACCACCCTTTTATCCTGCCGCTCAATCGTCAGGTTTCCAACCCAGGCCGATGCCAGGAAAAGTTGTTTGAGGACAGGGAAATTCACGACGCGCTGATAGAAGCGAAAGTACATGCGGGCATTTTCCGAATCAATCGGGACGAATGCCGCCATCACCCGGATATCATCCGAGATCCAGTTTTGCCAGATGTTTGGAAACCGCAGCTGTAATGAAGGATGGCGGTCGGGTTTCTGCACCTCACCAGGCCGCTTGCCAACAGATATACCATCATCGATCCGATTCATCACCCAGATACTCATCAGGTTGGGCTCAGTCATTTCACAGCACCATTCCACCAGGGGACCATCGACCACCCGCCTGTTGCCGCGACCAATGGTATTGTGATGAACCAGCCACAAATGCGCCACATCCAACTGGTTTTCGATCACGCGTGAATAGTCGACTTTCCAATGATCCACCACTGTGGTGAAAGAGAAAGTTTCATCCGGCATCCCATCCACCCACTCAATCGGCGGCAAAACCCCGGTGGGCTCGGGTGTTCCCCAATACAAATAGATGAAATCATGGGCTTCCTGAACAGGGTAGGTATTCGCATCAAACTTGCTGGCAATATCGGCTGCTTTTCCCATGGAGGGCACATAGACACATTTACCATCCCTGTCAAATTCCAGTCCGTGAAATGGGCATTGCACGTGCCCATCCACCAGCTTCCCCTTGCTTAACTGTGCGCCGCGGTGCGGGCAGGTGTCTTTCAGGCAGTGAACCATCCCGGCTTCATCCCGCCAGAACAACAGGCGTTCACCCATTCGTCTCACGCCCAATAACTTATTTTTCTTGACCTCACGGGATTCCAACACGGCATACCATTGATTCCGAATCATCTTTGCTCCTGGTGAAATTTCAAACCAATCAACAAATGGGGTAGCCCAGTAGGTGCAATGGGCTTTCATTCATTTTACGACCAATTTATTTCTTTATTGCCGTTTGGCAGGTGGTGTTCACATTTAATGAATGATCTTTACCAACTGCTTCCGGCGATACCGAATCAGAGGACCAGCCATTTTTCGCAGCAGGTATTTGGCATACAGCATGGAAAAACGGCTGCCCCCATCGCGCAGGTGAATCCGCAGCATATCCGGCCAACAGCGGTCATCTTCTGCAATCGTCTTGGCATCTCCATGCAGGCGAAAATTCGCCCAATGCTCGGAGATGTGGATCAATGGTGCCAGCCGCGCCAGGCGCAGCCACAGGTCATAATCCATCGCAAAGTAAATGGAGTCATCCAACGGAGCCACTTTTCGCCATAAATCCGCCCGCCAGAAGGCGGCTTGCTGGCAGATATGGACATAACCCCGCCGCAAACGGCGGTAGTCTGTCTGCGCTGACGGGAATTCGCCAATTTTGGCATCGTCCGCATTAATAAACCAGCCGTGGCCGTATACCATGCCAGCTTCAGGATGCCGATTCAATGCTTCCACTGCCCGCGAAACCGCCCACGGCTCCAATGTGTCATCGGAATTCAGCCATGCCATCACCTGGCCAGTCGCATGAGCAAAGCCCTGGTTGATCGCATCGGTCTGGCCTTTGTCAGGCTTTGACTGCCAGTATGCCAACCGCTCATTGTACTGCTCGATGATCGCTGCACTGCCGTCATGGGAACCGCCGTCAATCACAATGTATTCCACATCCGGGTAATCCTGTGCCAGTACGGACTGGATCGTTCGTTCCAGGTACTTCGCCTGGTTAAATGAAGGCGTTACAATGGTCACCCGCATGGATTAACCCGTCCGGCTGGTGAAAGCATGCTTGGCACGGTAAAACACCCGGGCAAGCCAGGCAAAACCAACACAACCCAACCCGGAAAACAACCAGCGATGCCATTCAGTCAGCGCTACTGTGGGCGAACGGAAAAACGCTTTACGGTACGCCCGGAAGGCAGCGCGGTATTCACCGCCATCCACCAGGTAACGGGCATGAAAGCGATATGCCCCCGCCTCAACCTGTTTTTCCAGTTTTGTGTCCAACAGCAGCCGCTGCAACAGCGGTTGTGTCCGCATCCAGCCAACCATACGGAACGCTTCAGGGCCAAATTGCACTGCACGGGCGATATTCTTGGCTTCCTGATGGTAACGCGCACATGCCAGCACCGCTGGCAGATGCAACATATCCCCTTCCTGCGCCATCCGCAGCCATAAGTGATGGTCCATCAGGAAGTGGAAGCTCTCCTCCAGATAACCCAGCGCCCGCAGCAGCTTGCGGCGGATGAAGACCGCCGGTTGTCCCAGAATCGAAAACCGCATCAGATCTTCCAACTCCCACTGGCCATAGCGCATGGTATTAAAAATTTTGCCAGCAGCGTCAATCGAATGGACATCGCCATAAACCAGCACAGCATCCGGGTGGGTCTCAAACGCTTCTGCCACCATTTTTAACGTGCCCGGCAGCAACACATCATCGGAATTCAACCAGCCGATAATATCTCCCTGCGCGCGGTGAAACCCTTTATTAATCGCCTCGCTTTGCCCATGGTCAGGTTCGGAAATCCACCAGTCAATCCGGTCATTGTAACGTTCGATGATCTCCACACTGCCGTCTGTTGAACCGCCATCGATCACCAAATATTCCAGATCAGGGTAATCCTGTTCCAGCACGGAACAGATCGCTGCCTCCAGGTATTGCGCCTGGTTGAACGACGGGGTAACAATCGTGATTGCCGGATAATAGGTTTCTTCCATCAGTAAATCCAGTTGGTCAAGATGACGCTCTTATTGTACAGGAATTACACCCGCGAATGACCGCAAAAATAGGTGTCAAATTCGACTTTCGGAAACACCTGGAGCTTCCCGCCTACCGTGGCATCCAGCACCTGCCGCCCATCGATTTCGAATGCCTGCCTGGCCATGCGATACGCGATTTCAGAGGTTTCCAGATCTGGCAACTGCCATCTGAAACCTTTGCCGAAGTAGGATGGGTTGAAATGGTTGGGGTCATCCCCCTGGGAAACCACGGTTTGGTTGGGTTTCCCCTGGGAAGCAAAACTATGATCGACACCGATCAGAACAACGGTGGAAAAGCCCATGTGGTAAGCCAACTGCAGAGCGGTGTATGTGACAGTGGCACCTTCCCACAGACGACCGCTGGCATTTTGGGCGAATTTCGGACCGGTATAAGTCGTGTACAGAAAGTGCAAATTCTCCTGGGGCTGCACCCATCGGCGCGAACGCCAGGCGAGGAACTTCGGCACATCCAGTGCCATGATATCTTGCGAGCATTGTTCTACCACGAGGTCATTCACCGAAAGGTAAAAACTGGTCCGGAATCCCCATTCCTCCCAGGCGAGGTAGATTCGGTTGAGGCCAAAGGTGTACTCACCACGGATTTTTTGCACATCCGTCTGGTTCAGACTGGGGCCGTTTCCGATGATCACGCAGCGTTCACCGCGGTGGATGTCCTGCAGCGCGCGCAGCTTGCGGATGCTATCGCGCCGCCAGGGATGCGTCGCCGCCACCCAGCTGTCACGGCTGCGCAGAATGCCATCCCAGGCAAACCGGGCTGCATTCCAGACAGGTGCCGGAGTCACTTTCTTAATGGTGTCTTTCACGCTCATTCTGTACTCAATCTGCAGGTGGCACCGCCATCCACCACCAGCGCCTGGCCTGTCATAAAAGAGGATTGGCTGCCGTCCGCAAGAAAGTAGATACCATGGGCAATTTCTGCCGCGGTACCAATGCGGCCATTGACAGTCTTGCGCGCCAGGTTTTCCAGCCGTTCATGCAGTGAGCCGTCGCCGGCGTGGTCGCGGTTCATGCCCGCCCGCAGCATCGGCGTATCCACCGCGCCCGGCAGGATCGCGTTTACACGGATATTATCCGGCGCGAATTCGATCGCCATCGCGCGGGTCAACGCCAGCAGGCCGCCTTTACTGGCAGCATAAGCGGCAATGTTGGCCGAGGTTTGAATGGCATGCACCGATGATGTATTCACAATCGCCCCACCGCCTTGCTGTTTCAACAAAGGGTGCGCCAGCTTGGCACCCAGGAACACGGATCGCAGGTTGGATGCCATCACCAGGTCCCATTCCTCGGCACTGGTTTCGAGGATCGGTTTGGTTACCTGGTAAGCGGCATTGTTCACCATCGCGTCCAGGGTGCTGGTCACCGACTTGACCTGTTCGAAAATCGAATGCAGGTTGCTCTCCAGGCTGATATCTGATCGGATAAACAACCCATTGGCCGGAAAATTTACCCCGAAGTCAGAACGATCGACGCCGATCACTTTCCAACCGCTCTCTGTGAACAACTGCACAGCCGCACGGCCAATACCGCCTGCAGCCCCCGTAATCATCACCACCCGGTTCTCAGGCATAGCGATCCTCCTCAATTTGAAAACCCCCGACCTTTACCAGGTCATCGCAGGGAATTTGCAATCCTTCCAACAGTTGCCGGAAGGTGCTGAAAAAAACATGCTCCAACGCAGCCGGGCTGGCGTTGGCATTGTGCGGACTCACCAATACGTTTTCCATCTGGCACAACGGGTGCTCTGGCAGCAATGGTTCTGCTTCGAACACATCCAATGCCGCCCCGGCCAGTAATTTCTGTTGCAGTGCGTCCACCAGCGCATCCTGGTCCACAATCGGTCCACGGGCGGTGTTGATCAACACCGCATTGGGTCTCATCATCCGCAGTGTGGTCGCATTCATCAGGTGATAACTGGTCGGGTTCAGGTCACAATTCAACGTAACATAATCGGAGTGCCGCAGCAACTCTTCCAGAGTGACCAGTTTGATTCCCATTTCCAACACAAAATCCCGCCGGATCGGGCGGATATCCGTCGCCAGGATTCTCATGCCAAAGGCACGTGCGCGGCGGATCACGGCAGAGCCGATATTGCCAACCCCCACCACACCTAATGTGCACTCGCTCAGGCTGTGAACAGGCAATTTCTCCCACCGCCCGGCACGGATTTCACGATCCACCCAGACAATTTGCCGCGCAAAGGCCAGCATATAGGCCAGCACAGTATCCGCCACCGGCAACGTGAAGGCATTCGGGGTATTGGCGACAATCACACCCATCCGCTTTGCCGCCTGGGTGTCAATGGAATTGATCCCCGTGCCCCATTTCGAAATAATTTTCAGCCGCGGCACATTTGCCGCTATGATCGCTTCGGTGAATTCGTCATCACCGCATACCGCGGCATCATACCGGCCATTGTACTGAAGCAGTTCTTCCTCCAATACATGCTCGTTGGAAAAATTGACAATGGTATCCAACCGGTAGTGGTCAAAGATTTTTTTCGCCCGGTCATAATAGCGCCGAAGATAGGGAGGGGTCACAAGGACAGTCGGCATGTTTACTCCTTTTTTGACAATTGATGGCTCAGCAATGTATCCGCCACCAGGAAGTCCAGCTCTTCATCAATATCCCAGGCTTCAGCCGCATGGATCTCAAACATCAAAGGCCGGTTACCCAGGCGATTGCGCCGTTCTTCCAGTGTTGAACGCGAAAAGATATACAGGCAGGAATTTTCCTCATACACCGGCGGCAGGTCCTGGGTTTGGAGCAGGATCGCTGGATTGTGGTTGATGGGACGAGTCAGTTGATCCCACAACCGGATCTGTTTGCGGGTTACGCCAAACAGCGAATCAAATCCCGGGTATTGCGCCAGGAAGGTATCGACGGCGCGTGAGATCGTATCTGAGCGCAGCAAAGGATTGGTGCTGTGGGTTTGCAGGTAAAAGTCTGCCGGCACCTGGGCGGTATCCCACAACAGGACTTCGTTCATTGCGGTTTCAGGAGCCCGAAGGTTCTCCGGTCGTTCCAGAATCACCACTCCTGGATAATGTTTCGCCAGGTCTGCCATGATCGTCGGGCTGTCGGTGTCAATCGCCACCACGTCGATCGTGGGGCAGGAAAGCAATGTGTCGAGAATATGATGAAACAGGGGTTTGCCTGCCAGCATCCGGTAATTCTTACCGGGAACCCGCTGGGAATGGTGCCGCATCGGAACCAATGCCGCGATTTTCTTTTTCTCCATATAACCTCGCAGATGTTAATCGATTTCAACCGCTATTCTATCACGAGAGCTGCCATTCTGGTCATCCCGGCATCCATCATACAGGAAAAGCATGGTGAAAGGGCGGAATTCTGCAGCCAAAAGCCAATCATCCACTATAATCAAAGCGAATGCAACTCTCATGGTACGAATGTTTATAGCCAGAGAAAGGAACCACATGCAAGCCCCCGATCAACTGGTCACCACAAAAGGCAACCTGCCGCTCCCCATTTACCTGCCGGACGCCACTTTCGGGGTGGTACGCAGCCTGGATGCGCAGGATTTGGCAGCGTGTGGGATCACTGCCGTGGTGATGAACACCTTTCACCTGATGCAGAAACCCGGTACCAGCACTGTGAACGCACTGGGCGGACTCCACAGCATGGCCGGGTGGGACGGGTTGATCGTGACGGATTCGGGTGGGTTTCAAGCATATTCACTCATCCGGCAGGACCCAAAGTTCGGGCGGTTGAATGATCAAGGTATTATCTTCAAACCGGAAGGCAGCAAACGCGACTTCCAACTGACCCCGGAAAAATGTATCCAACTGCAATTCAGTTATGGCAGTGATGTTCTGATCACGCTGGATGATTGCACCCATGTGGATGCTTCCCGGGCGGAGCAGGAGCAATCTGTAGCCCGAACCATCCGCTGGGCAACACGCTGTCGTGAGGAATATGACCGGTTGGTATCTCAAAAGAAACTCGACGACAATCACCGCCCGCGCCTGTTCGGCGTTGTGCAGGGTGGTGGTTACCGCGATTTACGTAAACAATGCGCCGAAGCATTATTGGAAATTGGTTTTGATGGTTTTGGTTATGGCGGATGGCCGCTGGATGGTGAGGGCAACCTGCTGGTAGATATGCTGGGCTACCTGCGGGAATTGATTCCCCCGCACTACCCGCTGCATGCCCTCGGTGTTGGCCATCCAGAAAATGTGCTCAAAGGGCACGAACTCGGTTACGGCATCTTTGACTGCGCCATGCCCACTCGTGACGCACGGCACGGGCGCCTGTACTGCTTTACCAACCCGCCTGAAGGTCCGTCAAAAGGCCTGGAAGGGCAATGGCGACGTTACCTCTACATTCATGATGAAAAGCATATCAAATCGAATCAACCACTCTCACCGTGGTGTGATTGCCACACCTGCCAGCATTACAGCACCGGGTACCTGCGCCACCTGTTTAAAATGAATGACATCCTCTGGTTCCGCCTGGCCACCATTCACAACCTGCGTTTTATGAGCCAGTTGATTGAACGCATCCATCAACGGAGGGATTCCCGTAATGGATGATGCAGCGCTCGAGCAAGTCATTCAGGGTGTGATCAAGAATCCAGATTACAAGATGATCGATCCCGGCCTGATCAAGGTAATCGCGGCCACCGAATTGGCAAAAGGCCGCTCCAATAGAGAAGCAATCAAGCAAACCCGTGCCAAGCTGCACCAGGTCGGGAAAGCGTACCAGGAGAAAGGCATCCCGGTTTCCCTGCTGACAAAACAGTTACAACAGTTGCCTCGTGACCCATTCCACCCCGACTGCCGGCAATTTTCATTGGAAGCCATGCGCCATCACCGTTCGACAGCCGAAAGGCTGCCGATAGTGGAAAACCTGTATCACGATGTGTTCAGCCGTATTCCCACCATTCACCGTGTGCTTGACCTTGCCTGTGGACTGAATCCGTTGTCGATTCCCTGGATGAATTTGCCAGCGTTACAGCAATATTGGGCAATCGACATTTACAGCGACATGGTTGGGTTCCTCCAAAGCTATTTTGACCACATGCGCATCCCCGGCACGGCAACCGTCGGCAACCTGGTTGACGCCATCCCCGAACAGCACGCAGATCTGGTGCTGCTCCTCAAGACCATCCCCTGCCTTGAACAGGTTGAAAAAAATATCGCCAGGCAGTTGTTGGACAAAATTACTGCCCCGTTTATACTGGTCAGTTACCCCAGTAAAAGCCTGGGAGGCCGTGCCAAAGGCATGCCGGAATTCTATACCTCCCAGTTTCATCGGCTATGCGAAGGAAATGGGTGGATAATCCGGCAGTGGTCATATCCAAATGAGCTTGTATTTCTGATTGAAAAATAAGAAAATAGAAGTGGTGCTGATTTTTGGATCGGAGGAGTATGATGAAAAAGATCGTAATTGTGTTATTAATCCCTTTCCTGTTGGGGTTGTTGGCCTGTAACCTTCCCTGGACGCTGCCGGAGGAAACGGATGAAGAGGCGATGGGATTGCAGCAGACCCTGACGGCGCTGCAAACCCTGCAAGCTGAAGTGCTTGAAGAAGTGGATGAACCAACCCCTGTCGATGAACCCATCGAAGAGCCCACTCCAGAGCCCATTCCAACCGAACCACCGATCACACCGAATTTTGCCTATGAAGGCGTATCTTTTCTGTACGGCGCAGATATCGCCGCCAATGCCTGGGGCGAAACCATTCCTGAATATATCCCCGCTGAGGTGGGGCTGGAACGCGCCGAGCCCGAACATATTCTGGTTCATTTTAATAACTACGTGGACCCGATGTATTACCATGATGCCCGTATTCTGATCTATCCTGTTGACAGGTTGATCGAGCTGGAAGAGAGCGCTTATTGGCATGTGAGCACCTTACAATCACTGGTCACCTCCCGCCCAGCAGAACCTGCCGAATTCCCCTTCCTGCCCATCTGGAATGCCGGAGCCATGTTCCGCTCCAACATCTCCTACCTCGATTTCCAAAATGGCAGCGGCATCCGCTACCTGACCCAATACGGCCAGGCCCTTTACCCGGTTAACAACACCGCCATCTTTTATACCTTCCAGGGCATCACCGCGGATGGGCGCTGGTACATTTCCGCCATCCTGCCGGTTGACCACCCCAACCTGTTGGCGACCGGCGACGAGGTCGGCAACGACTGGGCACCCTATTACGAGGAGACCGCCTGGGATGCCTACATCAATGAGGAAGTAAGCATGTTAAACAGTCAGGACCCGAATTCATTCTCCCCCTCGCTGCAGGCGTTGGATGCGATGATCGAAACCCTCTTGATTGAACGATGATGACATTTAACGACCCTGATAACATCCCGCGGGTGTGCCGGTATTACAATGACACCGTCCAGGAAGAATGGGAGCGCCTGGAGAAAAACCGGATGGAATACGCCATCTCATCGTTCATCCTCAACAAATACCTGCCATCACCACCCGGCCAGATCGCTGACATCGGCGGTGGACCGGGGCGTTATGCGCTTGACCTCGCGGCAGCAGGATACCATGTTCATCTGCTGGACCTCTCCCCCGGAAACATCGCTTTTGCCCGGACGAAAGCAGTTGAACGCGGCGTGGCACTCCAACAAGCCACAGTTTTTGATGCGTCCCAGCCCTTCCCCTACCCCGACAACCACCTCGACGCCCTGCTGATGATGGGACCACTGTACCACCTGGTGAATCCTGATCTGAGGCAAAAAGCGGTGGGTGAAGCATTCAGGGTACTCAAGCCTGGAGGGGTTGTATTTACTTCTTTCTGCACCATGTTCGGCGCGCTGCAGGCGGTGTTGATGTACAACCCCCAGGGGTTGGAGCAGGAATGGGCCACGATGCAGCACGGCATCAACAACCACCAACTCGGTTTCACCACAGCCTGGTTTGCCCGTCCCGAAGAAGTAATCCTGTTAATGGAACCATTTGAAACCCTGGCAATCCTGAACACCGAAGGTTTCTCCAATAACCAGCAGGAAGTGTACCGGAATATGGAACCGGATCTGTTCCAAAAATTCCTCGAACGCAACCTGGAATTCGCGCTCTCCCCATACACATTGGGGGCGGGAAACCATATCCTGTTCGCCGGGCGGAAACCAGATGCTTCCAAATGAGGAACAACAGACAGGTCTGGTTTGGAGGGCCATTCAACGCCGTAATGGACCTGAATCCATTACACAGGTAGAACCCGCTGCAGTTCGGTTGTTCAATGGTTTTTATGAAGGCAACCCGGACCTGGTGGTCGATCGGTACGGTTCCACCCTGGTCATCTTCGATTACCGTAATCCACCGCAACCCCAGGATGCCTTTCTAAATGCCGTGACCGCCAAGTGCCGGGAAACTATACCCGGCATTCAATGTGTTGTGCTTAAATCGCGCTATTCTGACATCCCGGGAGAGCAACAAGGAAAAATTGTCCTTGGGAAACCGGATCGGTGGGTGATGGAACATGGTGTGCGCTACGCGGTCAATCTCACCATGAACCAGGATGCCAGCCTGTACCTTGATACCCGGCAGGTGCGCAGCTGGCTCAAACAGAATATGGTAGGCAAACGGGTGCTGAACACGTTTGCCTACACTGGGAGCCTCGGCGTAGCTGCCGCTGCCGGCGGCGCCTGGCAGGTGATCCAGACCGATTTGAACCGTGATTTCCTCAGTCTGGCAAAAATTTCGTATTCACTAAACGACCTTACGATCCGCAAAGCGGATTTCCAGGCTGGTGATTTTTTCTCTGTCATGAAGAGGCTGAACCGCCAGGGGGATTTATTCGATTGTGTCATCCTCGACCCGCCATTCTTTTCATCGACCCAAAAGGGAAGAGTGGACCTGCAGCGTGAATACCACCGCCTGGTGAACAAGGTCAGACCGCTGATCAATGACAATGGTTGGCTGGTGGCAATCAACAACGCCCTCTTCCTCAGCGGTGCGGAGTATCTCGCCATGCTGCAAGCGCTGTGCGCAGATGGATATCTTTCAATCGAGGAGCTGGTTGCGGTTCCACCGGATGTTACAGGATTCCCCGACACCATCCATAATCGCCCGCCTATCGATCCCGCGCCGTTCAACCATCCCACAAAAATCGCCATCCTCAATGTGCGGAGGAAAAGCCAATGACCCCGACAGAAGAATTAGACCTCGAAGTACAGCGTATCCTCCAGAATCGAAAATACCGGGAAATGGACATCCCCGAAAGCACTGTTCGTGACATCCTCGAAAAAGCATTGGAAGAAACCGGTAAAATGAAAGATGCTCGCAAGCAGGCGAAGCGAAAATTGCACAACATTGTTGCTGCCTACCTGGGCGATCCCGATTACGGGAAAGAATCAAACGCCATCTCCGCTTTGTTTGCTGGCCAACCTTCACCCGGGCAAGAAAAGGAGTATTGCCGTTCCATTCTCTCCACCCATGCCTCCAGCCGTGAACGCCTGCCGTATATGGACAGGTTTTATCCTGCGATCTTCTCGATCACAGGTATTCCCCGGGTTGTTCAGGACCTCGCCTGTGCCTTGCATCCATTTTCCATCCCATGGATGCAGCTTCCTGTGGATATTCATTACCACGCTTATGACATCCACCAGCCCCGCGTGGACCTGATCAACCAGTATTTCCAGGCTCGCGGATTGCAGCCACTGGCAGAAAACCGCGACGTGTTGATCCATCCTCCCGATCTCATCTGTGATGTCGCGTTCCTCTTCAAAGAATTGCATCGCATGGAAAAAAGGGAGCGTGGCTGCAGCCGCCAATTGTGCCAGCAGCTCCATTGCCGCTGGCTGGTGGTGACACTCCCGGCGACTTCCCTCACCGGTGAACACGATTTGCGTACTTATCACCGCCAGATGGTACTCGATACCGTGAAAGGATTCCCTTGGAAGCTGGTGGAGGCAGAAGTTGGCAATGAAATGATCTTCTGCCTGGAATTGCACAGTGAAACCACCGTACATAACCGGATTCCGATGCTATAATGAAATAGAACAAAGATTAATCGATCCTCCATGAAAGGTCCGCTTCTTCAATGACAGGCAAGCCCATCCTCGTGAATGTCCGTGGTGTCATTCTTCAACGCAGCAAAGTGCTATTGATTAAGATCAATGACGAAAACGGCATGCACTTCACTTATCCCGGTGCAACTGTACGCCCGGGTGAATCATTGCATGATGCCCTGAAACGAGGTGTTTCGCTGCAAACCAGTGCGGATGTCAATGTGGGACGCCTGTTGATTGTGTGGGAGTATATTCCCGACCGGGAAAATTACCGGTACGGCGATCGTCAGCGCATCACCCTCACTTTCCTGTGTTCATTGCAGCCGGGCAGTGAACCGCAAATGCCGCGGATCGCAGACCCCAACCAGATCGATGTTGTCTGGCTTCCGATCGATGCACTCGATGACATCCCGGTCCTGCCCGTGGTGGGCAAGGAACTGGCGAAGGCACTGGAAACCCAGCAGGCAACCGGCAACCTGTTCCTCAACGTCACCAACTGAAGGCATGGCAAAGAAAAAGAAAGGAAAACCGTCTGCCCACGATTCATCCGGGCAGACCCCGGAAGCGGCGCTGTTGCAGCGCGCCCGTGGTTTCTTATCCACAGACGACTTCACCGCTCTGCTGCAGGAACTTGATCTGCCCTTGCGACAGGCAATCAGGCTGAACCCGCTGAAACTCCTGCAACCCCAGCTCCAGAGCGTGCAGTCATTCGCCCAAAAGTATGGCTGGGCCGTGGAACCAATCCCATACTGTGCCGCTGGATGGTGGGTCTCAGAGGCTGCCACCCCGATCGGGCAGACCTGGGAACACCGCCTGGGACGCTATTATGTGCAGGATGCCAGTTCGATGTTGCCGGTGGAATTGTTCGATTTTGATCCTGCGATACCGTCTCCATTGATGCTGGATATGGCCGCCTCTCCCGGAGGAAAAACCACGCATATGATCGCCAAGACAATGGACCGCGGGTTCGTTTTGGCCAATGACGCCAGCAATGACCGTATCACCGCTTTACGCCTCGTTTTGCAAACCTGGGGCAGCGCTTCGCATGCCATCACCCAGTTTCCGGGCGAAAAGATCGGCAGTTGGTTTCCCGGGACATTCGACTATGTTTTACTCGATGCCCCCTGTTCCATGCAAAACCTGCGCAGTACCGAGGCACGTCCGATGCGCAGCATCAGCTCGCAGGAGGAAGCCAGCCTGGCCCAAAGGCAAAAGAAATTGCTGGAAAGTGCCCTCCACGCTGCCCGTGTTGGCGGGCAAATTGTTTACGCCACCTGTACTTTAATGCCAGAGGAAGATGAGGCTGTGATCGATTGGCTGCTGACCCAATATCAGGGAGCAGTGCAGTTGGTGGACCTGCAGCATCGCCTGCCGCAGCCCGCTCCGGCACTGATTTCCGATGAATCGCACCAGTTTCATCCAGATGTGATTCACGCCATCCGGGTCTGGCCGCACCGGATGCGTTCTTCAGGTTTTTTTTGTGCCCGTTTCACAAAAATTAGTGAAACCACACCCCAAAAAAAGCGGACACCGCCAACCTTTGACATCCACCAGACTGCCTTTCGACCACTGCCGGATGCTGAGATCCAGGAACTTTGCCGTAGTTATCATTCAGAATATGGGGTTGACCTGGCGGAAAGCCTGGAAAACAGCGATCTCGAATTATGGTGTATGAAGAACCAAATTCTTGCATTTCCCGGCCAATATTTTCGGCATTTTAACGGGGTGCCTGTTCGCAGTCTTGGCCTGCCCGTTGCATCACGGGTTGGTAACCGCTGGGAACCCGATCATCAATGGATCAGCCGCTTTTTCTTAGAATATGCCCACGCGGCGGTGGTTTGCCCAAGGGAAGTACAGTCTGCATGGATGTCCGGTGAAGATGTGCAACTCGACCTGCCGGGTGGCGAGCAAGACAACGCGCTGATCCTGAAGTCTGAAGCGGGTGAATTTCTGGGAATCGGCAGGCGGCAACGGAACACCTTAAAAAACCTGCTCCCCAAACGGATGGTGCTGTAGAAATTACGGCACCAACGCATGGAAAATTCGACAGCCGTAACCCGCCGCGCAGAAGGCAACCCGTCCACCATCCGCTGAAAATTGAATCGAATTCATCCTCGGCTCTTCGCCGAACAGGTATCCGCATTCATTGCAAGAAGATAGCTTTTCGGCATTTTCGGTATCCCAAAAGACCACATCACCCTGTCCAACAACGCCAAGGGTTTCATCCAGTAACCAAAACGCTGCCAGGCTGCCATCCGGGGATACACCCATTGCGTATAACGGGCGCTTGCGGCCATCTATGGCCCTTGAAATGGCGGTACCGCTGGGTATCTGATAAAACTGCACTGCGGACCCGTTTCCCTGCCGAATTTCTACAGCGAACCATTCCCCCATCTGGGAAGCCAGCAGCACTGGTTCTGCGGGATAAGGTGGTGCAGCCAATTCGCAGGTTCCGAACGGACACAGGTTGACTGTATATACGATTTCCGCTTCGGTGAGGTCCCTCAGGATGGCTTGGGGCGCAGCAAGGTCTGTTTCACGGATAACGATCAGCAGATGATCATCATCAGGGAACACTAGCGCCGCCGCGTTCGAAACATCCCAAGGTGTGACTTGGACCGGGTCAGACAGTGTCAGCAGAGTGACCCCATCCGCACTGGCAACTGCCAGGTATTGCCCGTCAGGTGAAAAACGAAAAACGTACTGGTAGAAATATTCTCCATCCTGAACCAGGGCTGTTTCCTGGTGCAGTACTGTGCCGGTGGAAATGTCCCACACCATCAGCAACCCCCAATAACCAAACGCCAGGGTCTGGTTATCCGCGGAAATTTGCAACTGATACCTGCTGAACGCAGGAATGAACGCCAGCGCATTCCCAAGCATGGCAGCGATATCATCCGGTAAAGAGAATTGCCCTAGCAGGACTCCTTCAGGTAAAGCCCAGGTTGAAATCTGCATACTCCGGGTCACGACAGTAAAAACACTCCCATCAGGTGAGAATGCAGCACCAGTAATGACTTCTCCTTCCGCGACTGACAGGTTTGTCACCAGCATAGCCGGTTCTACCAGAAAGATATCTGCTTGATTGGATTCAACCACAGCGTATTGCCGCAAATGATCATCGAGGATGACGGGAAAGGCTGATGCCACATCAGCAATGCGCTCCAGGCTGGTAATATTGCCGGTGGAAATCAACACTGTTTCATCCTCTGTTAACGGCAGTTCGGTCGCTGAAACGATATCTTGAAACTGTACCAGCGTCGGCGTTGCTGCGGCTTCGAGTGTTTGCTGAATCTCAGTTGACTGGAGGTCCGGTGTTGCAGTATGGGTCATTAATGGAGCAACATCCAGCAGGCTGCCATTGATCGCCCGACGCTGTTTGTAGCGTTCGATGATGAACAATCCCCCCAGAACGATCATGACCATCACAAATGCGATGCCAATGTACAGGAAAAGCTTTTTCACAAATCTCGGCAGGACCAGCCTCCGTGCTCGATATTTTTTGGCGGATCCCTCCGCCTCAACAAATGCCTGTTTCAGTTCCTCCTCAATCGCCTGGTAGTGTGCCTCTTTCTTCTGCCGGGACTTCTTCTTGTCATCCGTCGGAGGCTTGATTTGTGTGCGTTCTTCTACCAGCTTCTCGTCCGATGGCATGGTTGTTTCGGATTGTTCCTCTGTTTCCCGCCGTAAAAAATCAAGCAATGAACGGCGGGGTTTCTTATCAACAGCATCATCCTGGGGCAATGACCGATCATTTGTCACAGGTACAGCAACTTCTTCAGAAGGTTCATCATGTTTCGCGGCGAAAAACGCCTGGCTCAATTGATGGAATTCCTCATCAGAAATGGTCTCCAACTGCTCGCCAGTTTCTGTTTCGTCCTGATCTGCCAGCCAGCCCAAATCTGGTTCCTCAAATAGAGTGCCTGGTTTCCCAGTCATTGCAGGCGGTCTGGGGGAAGTAAGTTGTGGCGTTTCGGTTGGCGTATCACCAAGGCTATCAATCCGGTTCAACGCTTGTTTGAGAACAGGATTGTTCGGATTTAGTTTAATGGCGCGTGATAGTATTGCCTTCCGTTCACTCGCGGTGTCACATGTGTCTGCCAGCCACAACCAGGCAGCCTGGTTGGCAGGTTCTTGCTGGATCAGCTGCAGCAGTAAAGTCCTGGCCGCTTCCCGATTGCCGCTTTGCGCTTTTGCGATTGCCTCCTGCAAGTATTGCCGGTTTCCTTGATTATCATTCATCCTGTGTTGATGGGGTATATACCCATTCTCCATTCACTCGCTCTTCACCGAATTCCGCCCTATCATCTTGAACGCAACACGATGGCTGTTATAGTTTCCATTATAATAGAATAGTCTGACAATGAATAAATCAACAGGAGAGATTGCATGCGCGCAGTCGATGTTATTATCAAGAAACGAGACCGGCAGGAACTCACCAAAGAGGAAATCAATTTCTTTATAGAGGGATATACCTCCGGCAGCATCGCCGATTACCAGGCGGCAGCCTGGGCGATGGCGGTGCTTTTAAACGGTATGACAGATGAAGAGACCACCAACCTCACCCTCGCCATGGCTAACTCCGGTGAATGGTTGGATTTATCACCGGTCGTTCCGATAGCCGTTGATAAGCATTCCACCGGCGGTGTTGGCGATAAAACCACTCTCACCGTAGCTCCAATCGTTGCCGCCTGCGGTCTGGCAGTGGGAAAAATGTCCGGCCGCGGACTGGGTTTCAGCGGTGGCACACTCGACAAGATCCAATCCATTCCCGGCTACCGGGTCGATCTTACTCCTGCCGAATTCATGGAGCAGCTGGCAGCCATCGGGTTGGTATTAACCGGCCAAAGTGCCAACCTTGCCCCGGCTGACGGGAAATTGTATGCCTTGCGTGATGTCACCGGTACGGTGCAATCACTCCCATTGATTGCTTCTTCGATCATGTCCAAGAAGCTGGCAGCAGGTGCTGATGCAATGGTGCTCGATGTGAAATCAGGGGTGGGCGCTTTTATGGAAACCCTTGAGGAAGCCCGTGCCCTGGCAGAGATCATGGCTGCCATCGGCCGCCACAGCGGCAGGAAGGTGGTTTGCCTGCTGTCTGACATGAACCAACCATTGGGCATCCAGGTTGGCAACGCCCTCGAACTGCGTGAAGCAATTGAAACACTTCAAGGCGCAGGGCCGGCAGATTTTGTCGAACACTGCCTGGTGGTTGCCAGCCATATGCTGGTGTTGGGGAAAAAAGCGCAAACACTAAGCACTGCCCGTCAAATGGCAGAGAGCGCGCTGGCAGAGGGGCGTGCTTTGGCGAAATTCAAGCAATTGGTTCAGGCCCAGGGTGGTGACGTGCGATACGTGGATCATCCGGATTTGCTGCCATCAGCGGAGATTATCGAAGTCATTGATTCGCCGGCAACAGGTTTCATCGAGGCGATTGATGCCCGTGAAATTGGCGAGAGCGCGGTCGACCTGGGCGCAGGGCGTATCACCAAGCAGGATGATATCGATCCCTCAGTCGGCATCAGCATTCTCCACAAAGTGGGTGACCCCATCCGCAAGGGAGACCCCCTGTTTGTTCTCCACGCGAACAACCGGAACCTGGCTGATACTGCCAGGGCACGCATCCTGAACGCGCACCGGATCAGCAGTGAGCCGATTGATCCCCTGCCCTTGTTCTACGGCGTGATAGAATAACACTGATACTTTCACATTACAGGTATTTTGATCGGTATGACAGAAATTACAACCATTCTCTTTGACTTTGATCGCACCTTGCGATTCCCCGTACTCAGTTGGGAGGATTTCACATTTGAATTCTTCTCCTCGATGGGGATTTCCCTGGGTAATGCGCAAAAGAGCGAGATTAAACGCTGGGTGTATTACTACTTTCAATCTCCCGAATTCCTGGCAGCCCGTGACCAGGCCGGAGATGAAGTGTTCTGGCAGCAGTTCTATGCCCAGTACACCCGCCTTATCATTAATGATGAAGAACAGGTAAGCAGAATCGCCCCAATTCTGCATGACCAGGTTGTTAATGATTGTTTTCTCAATTACCGCGATCATGTACCTGAATCCAGTTATTCCATATTGGAACAGCTGATACAATCCGGCTATAAACTGGGAATCATTACCAACCGCACTCAACCCATCGATGAAGAATTGCGTCAATTACGCCTGGCGGAATACTTCCCGACCGTGGTGGTCTCCGGCCTGGTTGGCAGTATGAAACCGGAAGCCGCCATCTTCCATTATGCCCTGGAGCAAATTCAAGCGCGACCGGAACAGGCCGTTTACATTGGTGATAACTATTACGCCGATGTCGTCGGAGCCCGTAGCGCAGGCCTTTACCCTATCCTGGTTGATCCGGACCAATTGTTTCCTGAGGCGGAATGCCCGGTGATCGACTCAATTGCCGATTTGCCTGATATTTTACAGGCTTTGACCCTGGAAAATGAACCTGGGAGAGCACCATCGCGCTGAACATCAGGAAGCAACCCACCGCCTGAACCCAATTCAAAGTTTCATCCAACCACCACGCCCCCACAAGGGCGGCAAATACCGATTCCATACTCAGAAAAATGGCGGCATCCGTTGGCTCCGCCGTTTTTTGTGCCACACCCTGCAGAGTGTAAGCGATGGCAGTCGAAAAGACAGTGATGAAAAGGAGTGGCCCAACCGCGTTGGTAAATCCAGCCATTGTGTTGGTCTCGAACACAGTACTCATGAACATCCCGGCTGTACCGCAAACCAGGAATTGTCCTGCGGCGATATGAACCGGGTTAACAACCCGGACCAACTGGGAAAGGAATATCATCTGAAGCGCATATAAGATTGCGCAGGCCAGCAAAAGGGCATCGCCCCGTTGGAGAGCAGCTCCTCCATTCGCAGTTAACAAGTACAGGCCTGCCAGCACCAGTGCGACAGCCAACCAGACATTCCATTTCAACCGATTACGCCAGAACAGCGAAAGGAAGATGGGAATAAACACCACGTACATTCCGGTAATGAAACCGGCGTTTCGCACGGAGGTCAAGGGCAATGCCACTTGTTGAAAAGTACTGGCAATAAATAATAACATGCCCACCAATACAGTTTTCCCCCAATACCGCCGCGGGATGGATAACCGAAAACGTAAAACAAACAACAAAATAAGGGAAGCACCCAGGAATCGAAACCCCAGGATTAAGAACGCACCCACGTGGCGTGAAGCAACTTGTTGAAAACTGAATGCGCTTCCCCAAATTAAAGCAACCAGCAGCATCAACAGGTCTGTTTTAATGCGGGTTGTGCTTTTTTTCGTATCCATAAGGCATGATTGTACCAGAGCTTTCCCCTTATAATTAGAAAGATGAATGACTCAGCTGAGAATAAGCATCTGCCGTTCGACTTGCACAACAACCTGCCCATACATTTTCAATTGTTTGGCGCACCGGCGATTTTTTACCAACAACAGCCGCTCGATATCCCCAGGAAAAATGTGCGCTTGCTCGCTTTTTACCTGGCTGCCCAGGGTCAACCTGTCACCCGGCGGAATCTTGCTTTCACGTTCTGGCCTGATGTGAGTGACGAAAAATCAGCCGCCAACCTCAGGGAACATCTCTCAAAACTTCGTGCTCATTTGCCTGATCGGGCCATGTTAATCACACGGCAAGACCTGGTGTACTTTGATCCGGAACGGATCACCTGTGACACGCTATCATTTCTTCAGCAGGTCAGTGAATTGAACCAGCAATTGGCTCGTTTCCCTTCGCCCAACCTGCTGCCTTCAGAACTGTTGGAAGCCCTGGAAAGTGTGATTCAAATCAAAGGCGATCATGATTTCCTGGAACATGTGAATACCCCCAGCAGTGATGTGTTTGAAAAGTGGCTCCTTGAAACTCGGAATGAGATCGATTTTCTGTATGCGCGCCTGGTAGAGAGGGCAGTAGAAGCCTTTTTGGCCAACCAGGATCTTGTAAGTGCCATAGAGCATCTCAATCTAATCGTCAACGCCGAAGACCCAAACCCCATGCTGCATTACCGATTATTAAAATTGATGTTAGGCGCTCAACAGTATTCACTTGCCCGGTCATACTGTAAATATATCGAGGATCTGTATGACAGTGCAGAATTGGACCTGGAATCGGGTGTTCTGGGTGAATTGGTGAGAACAATCCGGCAGGAAAATACCATCATCACCTCCGAGGTGGAATCCCGCTGGCAAAAAAGATTCCCCGATCAACTCCCATATGTCGGTCAACAGCAGGCATTTGCACAAATGGCAGATGCGCTCGACGTGGGTATATTCCTGCTATATGGAGAGACAGGCAGCGGCAGGTCACGGATGGCGTACGAGTTTTACCACCGGCACTTATCCCACTGCAGGCCACTGCAAATCGAATCACACCATTTCGAGGGTTTGCTCCCATATCTGGCAATCAAAGATCTGATTCAGAGGCATATAACCGTGGATGAATGGGACCTGTTGCCGATGGAACAACTCACCTGGCTCGCCACCCTTTTCCCTGGGCTGCTGCTCCAATTCCCAACAATTGAGCCTCCGCTGCCTTTACCGGCAGCAGAAGTTCATCAAAAGATGCTCGACGCCATGTTGGCGTTGTTCAGAATACTCGGACGTGAGCAACCACTTTGCCTGGTGTTTGACGACATCCAGTATTGTGATAATGCAACCCTCCTGGTCCTCAAACACCTGATCCAAAATGATTTTTTCCCGGCGCACGGGTTTTTGCTGGTCACCGCTGATGAACCCTTCCTCTCCTCTGCCAAATACCACTTTATCGGTTTTGATCAGATAACGCTACACCGGCAAGCAATTTCGCCGATCACGGCAGACGACTTGAATACACTGGTCACCCTCCTGGTCGGTCATCCCATTGTTGATTCTGTATTGAATATGCTGGTTTCTGAATCCAGAGGCAACCCTTTGGCAGCCATCACCGCCATTCTGGCAGCGTATGACCGGAAAACAGATACGTTCGAAAACCTTGAAGACATTCTGGTGCAGCAGAGTGCCTCAGTTCCATTATGGGCAGAGCAAAAGTTATCGAAATTATCACCCGATACGCGAAAATTGTTGGAGTACGGCGCGGTCATTGGCAGCCACTTTACATTTGCTCAACTCAGTGTTTCCACCGGGATTGAGCCTGACCTGTTGAACCGTTGTTTCCAGGAACTGGATCAAGCAGGGATGATCCGGTCCCATTGGGAAATGGACCTGGAAAATGGATATGGGTTCACTCATCCATTACTCCAGGCACACATCCTGAACACCATGACCCTGACGCAAAAGCGGACGATCGCCATTGCCATCATCAAAGCTTTTCAGAGAACCATTCAGGGGGATTCTGATCGGATCGCCGCCGTCCTCGCCTATTTCTATCATGAAGCCGGCGAACCACAAGCCGAATGGGAACATTATATCAAGGCAGCGAAATATGCGGCTGCACAATATTCACCCAAAGATGCAAATGAAGCATTTCTTCAGGCTGAAACCCTCATGATGGGCAGGCTTGAAAAAATGAGTGAAGTGGAAATTGCTGGTTTCTACTCGGAATGGGTGAAAAACCGTCTGTCGTTTGCACTTTTCGCGAGCGCGCAACAAAAAGCCGTTACCTTGCAAAAAATCGGCATGCAATTTCGTAGTAATTACCTGCTGGGCACAGCCCATTACCTGATCGGCTTGTCGAAACAACAATTAACCCTGTTGCCTGGAGAAACCACGCCACTGGAGGAATTTGATCGCAGCTTATCCTATTATGAAACGAACGCTGTGACCTGCGAGGCGATTGAGTGTAAGACGGAAAAGGCGCTGGTACTTTTGGCCTGTAACCGAAACATCGAAGCATTGGAGGTGGTTGAAGATGCCCTGATGGACATTAAGAGTATCGATGCTGATGAAAAATGGCGGAGGCATACCCATGCAAGGGCAGCTTTTGTATACTCGCTCGTGCTGTTACGGTCAGCCGATTTTCTAAGCGCGTATGATCAGTTACACCCTTGGACACGAATCGCGGATTCTGAATTTGAGACGGCAAGACACCTCGAAAATGTCCATCTCATGGCCTGGATTTCCTTCCACCTTGGCGCGACAGCAGATGTAAGCAAGAACCTGGACCACGTAATCACCTTCGCAAGGAAAATGGATAACAACATCATCCTGGCGACAGCTCTCACATCGGCAGGATCCATTAATCACGCGATTGGCGCGATCGGTCTTGCGTGGCAACAGCTCACTGAAGCTATTTCCTTGTCTGACCTGCACAAGGTAAAAACAATCGCCATGCGCGCACATATTGCGAAGGGGATGCTGCTATTTGGCTTCGATGCGATTGAGCTGGCGAAACAGGAATTTTTGAAAGCTATCGAGGATGCAAAGTTTGCAGCAAATCCTCTCGCCCTGGATGAGGCGTCAATGTGCCTTGCAATGGCGGAAGGATCGCTTGGTGATGAGCGAGCCGGCATGCAAATGTTGCAGGCATTGATCGCAGAATTCACCCGGCAGGGCGAACACTACTTACGGATTCAGGCGCAAATCCGCTATTACCACCTGTGTGTATCGAGAGATCCAGCGGAGATGATCAGTGGTCCCATTGAACCACAGCTCCGCCAGCTGCTGCACGAAGTGGAAAGCCGGAAAATGCCCATCTATCTTGTGTATCTGCGGCAAATTCTGGCATTACATTACCATAATCACGGTAGCCATGCGCTGGCGATCAATTTAATCCATCAGTGCATCCAGCTTTGTATCGATCTACAGTTAAGTACACTGGAACTCGCTGCCAGCTGGCATTTGCTGCAGTTCACGGGAGAATTGGAACCTGCAGCCAGGGAACGATTGCGGGTATTGTTGGAGGATTTCTCTGCGAGCATGCAACATCCTAATATTACCCCGATAGCACAAAATTATCTCGCCAAATTCACCTCAATGATCCACTGACCTCGTTATGTCCATATTCTGTCCATGATGATCTGATAAGATCAAGGCAAATCGAGTGGAAAATGGGCTCGGGGTCAGGGGATCCGGGCACAATGAGCGAGTTTTGCAGGGGAGACAGCAAAATTCGCTCTGTGTTTTAAGTTGATCCTGCTCATTGTCCATCAGTCTGGTCAACAACCGCAATCGTTCGCCTGCTGTTTGCCTGCCGTTATGAAGGGGATACGTTATAATTCATTGCGTTATGCAGCGAATTGCGTTTGTTTTGTTAACCCTCCTAACAGTGGCCATGATTTTTCTCTTCATTCCGGCAATCGCCATGCCGCATGTATCGGCATCCCCCAACCAGGAGGCAGCTGCTTACAGCCTGATCGCGGCTGTAAATGACCTGCGCAGCGGAAATGGGGTTCTCATCCTCAGCGAAAATACGCTGTTGAATATCGCCGCGCAGACACATTCCGAATACCAGGCCGCGCTGGGATATTGGACGCATGAGGGACCAGGGGGAAGCAACGAAACCGACCGCGCTTTTGCTGTTGGATACGGCGGCGGCAGTTCAATCGCCTGCGATGAGGCAGTGGCAGTGGCCTCGTCTGACAAAGATGCTGCCTATATTGTCTATACTTTATGGAATGATTATGTCCATCGCGATGTTGTCCTGCTCAATACAAAGTACACCGAGATTGGCGCCGGTGTGGCAAAAGGTTCCGATGGTTTGTACTACTATACGGTGGATGTGTGCGTTGCATCCGGCGGTTCACAAATTTCGCCCACACAGCCAGCCAGCCAGACCACACGGATTGCTCCGGGGCAAACGTTTACCCCGCTGATGACAGCCACCCCGCGCGAAGACGGGTCAATCTGGCACGTGGTACAGCCAGGGGAATACCTGTTCCTGATTGCAGTTTCCTACGGTATTACCGAACTGGAACTGGCCACCATGAACGGCATCTCACCCTCCAATCCGGTCATCTTCGCCGGACAGGAGCTATTGATCCGACGGGCCCCCACCCCGACCGTCACCCCAACCATCACCAATACACCCCGTCCGCCAACACGAACACCACGCCCGACGATAACACCCCGTCCCACGCGGGAAACCTCAACCCCACAGAATACCCCCACACTGACCAATACGCCGACGCCATTACCGCCATTCCTGCAAAAAATTAACAGCATCGACCAGCGCACCTGGGGGGCGATCATCCTAGGCGTATCTGTTATCGGTGCGGTTGTCAGTCTCGCCGGTCTTCCCAGGCACAAAACCCACCCATCTAACCCGGTTGAAGCCGAATCGCAGCAATCAGGAGATACCGATTTGGAAAACACCCCGGAAGAGGGAGAAATGGCATCTCAGGACTCTGAATGTTGATGCAGTCACTCAGCTGAATATTCGGTCTCCGGCTGTGCAACCTTTTCATCGCACTCGCCGTCCCGGCAGCGGGGACACGGGCAATCTGCTGGAAGTGCCAATGGGTCACGAAGCAATGTCCCATCTGGATCAATGATGGATAAGACACCATCCATGATCTCGTAGATACGCCTGTCAATGACCCGATAATAAACGTTCCAACCGCATTTCTGATCCTCAATGATCCCACCTTCACGCAGCACAGCCAACTGCTGCGAAACATACGATTGACGCAGATCCAGTATGGCATTGATGTGGCACACACAGGCATCTTCACGACGCAAGATTTCCAATATCTTCAGCCGTACCGGGTGGGAAAACAATTTAAAGTATTCGCTCTGGGTAATGAATAAATCATCCATGGCTTAATTGTATCCTAATAATCAACGAAAACAGGAAAATTCGGCCAGACTTGGGGGTTTCTCGCCCTCCCTACCCTCCATACTTATGATAAATCTACCATTTGCAGCCATTCGCGGATTTCCTCTTTTTGCGGTATGCGTCCATAACTGACCAGAGTTTCATTCACCACCAGCCCCGGGGTGGAGAGGATATCATATGCCATGATCGCATTGATATCAGTCACCTTCTCGATTTCAACGGCAATCCCCAGTTCATCGACAACTTCGCGGGTCAATTCTTCCAGGCGTTTGCATTTTGGACAACCTTTTCCTAAAATTTTTACGTTCATTTTTTCCTCACTGAATTAAACTCACATTCTGGACAGGAACATGCCAAACAAATATCCTGCCAGGGTACTGAAAATGGATACGAGCCCGACATACAAAGCGGTCTTCTTTTTTCCAATCACCGAATTGGTAATCAAAATCGATTGCAGGCTGAGTTCCGGGTCAGCCAACAGGTAGGCCAACAGCGGACCGCGGTGCATTCCCAGCGATAAAAAGGTCTGCGCCACCGGCACTTCCACCAGGGTTGGGAAGTACATGAAAACGCCAAATACAACACCAACAAAATTCGCCAGGATCGTGTTCCTGCCAGCCACACTTTCCACCCACGCCGCAGGAATCAACTGACGGGCTACACCCGCCAGGAACACCCCCACCAGCAGCAGTGGTATGATCTGCCGTACAAAGCGCCAGGTTTCCCATAACCAATCCTGCAGCTCATGTTTTGCAAATTTGGTACAGGCGGCCCACCAGGCCATCCCAATAAGAATAACTTCCGCGATCAGTTTCCCAGTGACGCCGAATGTGACTCGACCTTCGACCACAACCACCTGGAATGAAGCAACCATCAATGTCACCGAGATCAGTACAAGCACAGCCATGGTCCAGCGGTTGAAGCCTTCATCTACGTGATTCAATCCAGGCATCGCAAAGATGCCGATCAACACCAGCAGACCTATCAAGAACAAGCCATGCACGCTGACACCTTCAATACCGAGGGCGGCATTGGGAGGAACGACACTGTTCAGCCAAACCTGTACTGTTTCTGCCCACGCACCCGCTACCTCGAAAGTGAAATACGAATTCATGAATAACCCCACCTGAAGAGTTCCGGCAATCAAGATTGCCAGCAACAGGCCGAAAAATAGCCACACTTTCGCTGGCACTTTTGCTTTTTGGGAAAAAGCATTGCTTCTCTCCAGTTCCAACAGGCGTTCCCGGTCTTCCTTTCGGAACACCCAGGCCATGATCAAGCCGATGGTGATACCAAAGATCAGGGAAAGGACCACCCTCGCAATGGCAATATCCATCCCAATCTGCACCCCGGTAAATGAAATGGCCAAAATATTGATCGCAGGCCCAACGAACAAAAAGGTGATCGCAGGCCCCAGGCCTGAACCCTTCTTGTAAATACTGGCAAACAGGGGCATAATCGTACATGAGCAAACCGCCAGCACAAACCCACCCAGCGCGGCAGCAGGATAAGAAAGCCATTTGGGAGCGTCTTTCCCCAAATAACGGGTAATCGCTTCTTTGGGAAACAGGGCGGACAACGCCCCGGCAATCAGAAAAGCCGGCAGCAGGCACAACAGCACATGGGCTGCCAGGTAAGCACCCAGGCTGGCAATCCCGAACTGAATCAAATGTAAAATGGAAGCGAAGGTGACCATGTATATCTCTTTCAAAATATTGAATTACATTATTTTGAATATTATTTCCATTGCAAATTTTTGTCAAGGCCCTCGCTATAATTAACCTGATGAAAGTCCCAGATCAAACCCAACCAGCTGACATGCTTGGCAGACCGATTTGTATTCTGATTGAGCGCCCTCTCGGCTCAAGGCATCCCAAATATGGCTTCATTTACCCGGTTAATTATGGTTATGTTCCCGGTACCATCAGCGGAGACGGTGAAGCACTGGATGCCTACCTGCTGGGTATACACCAGCCGGTTGATACCTACACCGGCCAGGTCATTGCTGTGATTCACCGCCTGGATGATGACGATGACAAGCTGGTGCTTGCCCCCGAGGGCATGAGCTATTCCGATGAGGATATCCGCGCTCTGACCGCATTCCAGGAGCAGTGGTTCACCAGTGTGATCATCCGCCAGGCAGGATACGAGCTCAACAGCGGATGATTCTGTTAAAGATTCCAGCCCTTGAGTGTATTCATGAAGTGCCGCGCAGTCAGGTCAAGGTGCAGTGGAGTGATTGAGATATATCCCTCATCCAGCACGCTGTAATCGCTGCCTTCCTGGTGAACACCACCCGGCCGTTCTCCACCGATCCAATAAAAGGGATTTCCATGCGGGTCCTGGTAGCAGATCAACTCATCCTTATACACCCGCTTCCCCTGATATGTAACTTTGATACCTTTTACCGCGATGGAGGGCTGGAAAGGTATATTGACATTCAGCAGAATGTCGCCAGGCAAACCTTCTGCCAGCACACGCGCTGCGATCGCCTGTGCGTGTGCGGCTGCCATGTCAAAATCAGGCAATTCCCCGTGCGGAGCCGAATCCATGGAGAATGCCACCCCCATCATCCCATTGATCACCGCTTCCATCGCCGCAGTTACGGTACCACTGTAGGTAACGTCATCCCCCAGGTTCGCGTTCGGATTGATACCGGACACCACAAGGTCAATCGATTCAGGAACGATCCCCATTTTCGCCAGTGCAACACAATCTGAAGGTGCTCCATCCGTGGCAAGGGCTGGTGAGCCGTCTGCCAGGCTGACTTCTCGCACAAACAAAGGCCGATTCATGGATTTCACATGCCCGGCAGCAGACCAATTCCTGTCTGGTGCCAGCACAGTCACTTTCCCGAGCATGCGCATGGCTTTCACCAACGCCAGCAGACTGGGTGCGTGCACCCCGTCATCATTGGTCACGAGGATATGTTTCTTCTTCATCTCAATCTCTCCATCCAATAAATCATCGCCGAATTGTAACATAAAGCAAACTGCCCGCAGTTTCCCCCTATCTGATCAACTTTCACCCTATGCCTGGTTGGCGTTCAGAAAACGAATCGGCATTGATGTATGCAAAATGGTAAAATGTAGGTAATCAATCCATGGTTGGGTTAGCAGAATTATTCCAATCCTGTGATACAGACTCAACCCATGGTATTCTCAAGGAGAAACGAATGACTTCCATTTTTCATAACGAAACTCGAAAAATGCCTCTGGCTGCGGGAACGCTGCTGATCGTCCTCGCATTATTGATCACCAGCTGCCAATCTGAACCGGCGCAACAGGTGAATGCGACCGAAACAGTTCAGGCAGCACTTGACCAGGCGGCAACAGATATCAATGCAACCGCAGCCGTTCCACCGACGGCCACGGTCACAACCGCACCCACCATCACCCCTGTGCCCACCCGCGTACCTCCCACCGCCACTCCTGAATTACCGGTGGCAGTGGCCACATTAATTCCTTTCAATGATGAAATCATCAGCGTCGAAAATGCTTCCGACCTGGCGCCCCTGGCATTGTACGGCCGGGGGACCATAGAGGAAATCGCTATGACACCCAGCGGACGATGGGTTGTCGTCGCAACGATCAGCGGGATCAGCATTTATGACATCAATGACCCGAATAATGAGGTCCTTTTTCTCGCCAACCAATCGGTTCGCAGTGTGGATGTTTCGGCGAACGGCGAATATCTCGCCGCCGGCCTACAGGACGGACGCCTGGTCATCATGGAAATGGCAGATGGGATGATCTTGCAGGATATCGATGCCCACCAGGGAGCGGTGCTAGCTGTTGATATCTCCCCCGATGGCATGCTCATCGCCAGCGGTGACGACAACGGCATTGTCAGTATCTGGAACACCTCCACCGGGGCCATGGTTTCGACGTTTGATGACCATATCGGGCGCGTCAATGATCTTACGTTCTCACCGGATAACAAAACGCTCGCTTCTGGCAGTTCAGACACCCTGGTTTACCTGTGGGATGTGCAGGCCGGAACAAAAAAGGCCACCTTGCGCGGGCAAACGGGTTCCATCACCACCCTTGAATATACCGCCAATGGACAGTACCTGGCTTCTGGCAGCGCGGATACCACCACCTACCTGTGGAACTTGAGCGAAGAAGAACCCTATCCCTTTGTGATCCCCAATCCTGATATTGTGCGCGATGTTGCATTTTCACCAAATATGCAGCAGTTGGCCATTGCTGGAGACGACAACCAGGTTTATGTCTGGGAAGTATTCGATGCCGAATACAACTACCAGGGTTACCAGGTATTAAGCCTTCCGCATAACTATATCGTGAAATCCATTGCGTATGGATCAGAAAATACGCTGGTTTCCGCAACCTGGGGTTCTGTGATCAGTTGGTGGCAATTGCCGGATCGAGAACTGCTGCTCAGTATTGACAGGGGACAATTGATCTCCGCAGGTTACCTTGGTGACCGCCCATATATTATCGCGGAACCTTTGGCCGGCGATGTGCAACTGTATTATGCTGACACCGGTGAAGAGATCATCACGTTGGAGAACACCCATAACAATTCTGTTTATGATGCGCTCTTGCTCGATGGCGGGGAAAAATTACTCACCGTATCATATGATGGGTATCGGCTCTGGAACCTCACAGATGGGAGTATGACCCAGGAATTTACCGGTAACACCTCGTTTGTCACCGCATTGGATGTCTCCGGTGATGGCAAATTGCTGGCAATCGGTTGGGGAAATGGAGCCGTTGATGTTCTTGACATGGAATCATACGAAGTTACCCAAAGCATCAGGCATGGGATCGGCAGAGTGTTGACCCTTGATTTCTCACCTGACGGCAGCCTGCTGGCCAGTGCTGGCGATGATGCTGATATTCGCCTGTGGCGCCTGACGGATGGAGATGAACTGCTGGAAATTACAGGCCACCAGGATGTGATCTATGATGTTCAATTTTCGCCAAATGGTGAGAGGCTGGCATCCGCATCCAGCGATTACACGGTACGTCTCTGGCAATCCATCACCGGTGATGAAGCCGATTGGGGAAAGCAGTTGAACCTGTTTGATGAGCATGACTTCCGCGTCAAAGGTGTTACGTTTTCTCCGGCGGGTGATGTGCTGGCATCCGTCAGCGATGACGGTACTGTCAATGTATGGGCGCTCTCTGGCGGACAACTCCTGGCAACTCTCCGGGGACTCACTGGTTACGCGAAAGAGATTGGTTTCCATCCGGACGGCGCATTGATGTATACTGACGATTGGGACGGTGTCATGCGAATTTTCGGCATCCCCCCCATTTTTGAATAAGATTTGGTGTGAAAGGAGAGTAGTGATGAGTGATGTTTTGGAGTTGATCTTTTCCAGGCGGAGTGTCCGCAAGTACCTCGATAAAACAGTTTCTCGTGAAATCCTCACCGATTTGCTCCAGGCTGGCATGGCCGCGCCATCTGCCTGCAATAATCAGCCGTGGGAATTTGTCGCGGTGGATGATCCGGCCGTGATGCAGGAACTGCGTTCCAACCTGTCCCACGGTCCTTACAATGCGCCTGCGGCCATTGCTGTACTCTACAATGACAAAATCGGCAACAACCCCCGCTGTAACAGTTTTTGGGAACAGGACCTGAGCGCAGCCGTCGAAAATATCCTCATTGCGGCTGCCGGTTTTGGCCTGGGTTCCGTCTGGCTGGGTACCCACCCCAAAGTGGATACGATCCTGAAGGTGCAGCGCATCCTCAAAATCCCCCAGCAGGTGGTACCTCTTGCCATCCTGTATGTCGGCTATCCCGAAACCATGCCGGAACCCAATACCAAGTACAACCCGGCACGCGTTCACTGGAATCAATATTAGGTTGTGACTGAAAATCAACCCCTTCCGCATGGCAGGGGTTGATTTTTCTTTGGCAGAATATTTCTCAAAACTTTTCGTTCACACTGGCTTGTGTAGAATCCTGTTATAATGGCTGCGTTAACTCAGACCTTCAGGATGCGGCATGAATTTTATTTCTACTTTGCTCCTATCAATCGGCCTTGCCATGGATTGTTTTGCGGTTTCCATGTGCGCCGCTACGATCAATGTCAAGCAGGATTTTCGGTATCGTTTCCGAATTTCCTGGCATTTTGGGCTATTCCAGGCATTATTTGCCCTGGCGGGTTATCTCGCCGGGTCAACCATTGCGCGCTGGATTTCATCGTTTGATCACTGGATCGCCTTCATTTTGTTGGCATGGATTGCAATCAAAATGATTGTAGGCGGATTGGCCACAGGAGAGGATACCTGTCCGCCAGACCCATCCCGTGGGAAAACGCTGGTTCTCTTCTCTGTCGCCACCAGTATTGACGCAGCCGCAGTAGGATTAAGCCTGGGGCTGCTCCAGAATGATATCCTCGCGACCATCTTGATGATTGGCATTACTTCGATCTTGTTCTCCATCCTCGGTCTGTTACTGGGACAGAAGCTTGGTACGCTGTTTGGAAAACGGATGGAAATTGTGGGCGGCGCAGTCCTGTTATTCATTGGTATCCGCATCCTGATTGAGCACCAGGCCATGCTGCCGATCATCGCTTTGATCACAAGCAACTTTTAAGCGGACTCCAGGTGGACAGCAATCGTGCCCACCGATCGCTGTCGGTGTGTATCAGCGCATTTTCACCGCGCTGATATGATAAAAATCGCCTGATTCAAGGAATTTCATTCATGGTATCATTCTTGTTTAGTGTGTTATAGTTTACGCTGGTTAAAAACTTACTGTTTGAAAGAAAAGGATTGAAACAATGGCAGATGTTACCCAAACAAAATGGTACAGCCTCAAACCTGAAGATGCGGTCAACCAAATCAAATCTTCCAGTGAAGCTGGCCTGAGTTCCGGGGAAGCCGCCCGGCGTTTGGCCGAATACGGCCCAAATCAGTTAGCCGAAAAGCGTCCCCCCACATTCCTCGAGATGCTCCTGGATCAATTCAATGACTTCCTGGTCATCATGTTGATCGTCGCCGCAGTCGTTTCGGCTGTGCTTGGCGAATACATTGAAGCCGGGGCGATCATGGCGATTGTGATCCTGAATGCTGTTCTGGGGGTTGTACAGGAAGGTCGTGCCGCGCAGGCACTGGCTGCCTTAAAGAAACTGGCAGCCCCTGAAGCCCAGGTATTGCGCGATGGAAAACGCATCAATATTCCTTCCGCTGAACTGGTACCCGGCGACATTGTGTTCCTTGAGGCTGGCAATTTCATCCCCGCCGACCTGCGACTGGTCGATGCCATGAACTTGCGGGTGGAAGAAGCCTCCCTGACCGGTGAAGCACATGATGTGACCAAAGACGCGGAACGCGTGATCGAGGGGGAACCCACCATCGGTGACCGTACCAACTGCTGCTTCATGGGAACCACCGTAACTTACGGCCGCGGCCGCGGGCTGGTTATCGGCACCGGCATGCAAACCGAGCTGGGTAAGATTGCCGGCATGCTTTCTGAGGTGGAAGAAGAAGAAACCCCACTGCAGAAGAATCTCGATAAGCTGGGTAAGCAACTCGGGTTGGCGTGCTTGATCATCGTCGGCCTGGTATTCGCGATTGGTTTTGTCCGCCTGGGCATGAATGAAGGCGGTTTTGGGGCATTGTTCTCCACTACCCGTGGAATCGGTGAGATTACTGAACTGTTCATGGTGGCGGTCGGCCTGGCCATCGCCGCTGTACCGGAAGGACTTCCGGCAGTGGTTACCATCAGCCTCGCGCTTGGCATGGGTGAAATGGTCAAGCGCCATGCGCTGATCCGCAAATTGGCTTCCGTCGAAACCCTGGGTTCCGCTACCGTGATCTGCTCGGATAAAACCGGCACCCTCACGCAGAACCAGATGACAACGGTTGAAATGTGGGGCGATGGGGTAACATTCGATATCTCCGGTTCCGGTTATGAACCGACCGGGAAATTCAGTGTGAACGGCGAAGTGGTTGATCCTGCCGAGTACGGCAGCCTGGCAACTTCCCTGTGGGTCGGCCTGCTCAACAATGATTCGTCATTGGATAACGGCAAAGACGAGAACGGCAACCTATACCACCGCATCATTGGTGATCCCACGGAAGGTTCGATGGTTGTGGCAGCTGCCAAAGCTGGTGCCTTCCAGAAAGAAGCCCACAAGGCATTCCCCCGTGTACAGGAAATCCCCTTTGACTCCACCCGCAAGCGCATGACGACGATCCATTCGATCATCGAACCCGGTGCGCTTCCGATTGCCCCTGTTAAAAAAGCACCATTCACAGGTGACTATGCCATTTGTGTCAAAGGCGCACCGGATATCGTGCTTTCAGACTGCAAATACTACCTGGGCAATGATTACCAGATTCGCGAACTGACCGATGAGAAACGCGCTGAAGTACTGGCTGCCATTGATGCCATGACCAAAAAAGCGCTGCGCGTGCTGGGTTTTGCCACCCACATCCGCGTTGACCTGCCGGACGAGATCAAACCGGAAACAGTTGAGAACGACCTGGTCTTTGTTGGTATGCAGGGCATGATTGACCCCGCCCGTGACGAAGTCAAACCCGCCCTGCTCACGGCAGCCAAGGCTGGCATCCGCACCATCATGATCACCGGCGATTATCCCAACACCGCCAAAGCGATCGCGCAAAACATCGCCCTGCTGCGTGAAAACCATCACGCCCTCACGGGTGCCGAATTGAACCATATGGAAACCGAAACCCTTCGGAAAGAAGTGATGGTGACCGATGTCTTCGCCCGTGTTTCCCCTGAACACAAAATGCTCATCGTGGATGCGCTGCGCTCCAACGGCGAAGTGGTGGCGATGACCGGCGACGGTGTCAACGACGCTCCCGCGATCAAACGCGCCGATATCGGTGTGGCCATGGGCATCACCGGTACCGATGTCGCCAAGGAAACTGCCGATATGGTGTTGACCGATGATAACTATGCCTCGATCGTTTCGGCGATTGAACAGGGCCGTATCATTTATTCCAACATCCGCAAATTCGTGTACTTCCTGATTTCCTGCAACATGGCAGAAATCATGATCCTTTTCCTGGCCACATTGTTTGGCTGGGCAATGCCCCTCAACCCATTACAGCTGTTATGGCTCAATCTGCTGACGGACGGCGCTCCCGCCCTGGCATTGGCGACTGAAAAGGGTGATCCCGATATTATGGACCGTAAACCGCGTCCCACCAACGAACCCATCATTAATGGGCACATGCTGGTTGGCGTCGTGGTCCAGACAATTGCGATCACGTCCGTGGTACTGGTCGCTTTCTTCCTCGGTTACCACCACCCCGGCGAGACTGTGGCCGATGTTTGGCGTGGGCTGGTTGCCGCCGGTTCGGTTCCCTTCGAAGAACTGAGCCTCGATATGCAGGTCAGCCTGATGTATGCCCAGACCTTTGCCTTCATCACACTGAGCACCTCGGAATTGTTCCGTGCATTCACCTCCCGTTCGGAATTCTTCCCCCTGCTCAAGATCGGTATTTTCAGCAACAAATCAATGAATTATGCCGTGCTGATCTCAATTGCCCTGGTGATGATCGTGTTGTATGTTCCCGGCCTGAATACGGAAATTTTCCGTGTGGAACCACTGACATTGGTCCAATGGTTAGAAATCGCACCCTTGCTGTTGATTCCTTCGATTGCCGCCGAGATCACAAAATCAGTATTGAATAAAACCAAAAAAGCGTAAATATCCACCAACCCCAAACACCCGGCCCAGGTTATATTACCGAGCCGGGTGTTTTTTCATTTGGCACTCCCAATAAACCGATGGTCCATTCTGGTACATGCCTTGCATCTTATTCCGAAACAATAGTATGCTTTGCAAGGGAACTATATGAATAACAGACACCTGCTCCAGTCCGCTTTCATCATCATTGGCTTTGTTATCCTGCTCACAGCCTGCACTTCTGACACATCAAAATCCGTCATTGAACTGGAAGATGTGATTTCGCAAGCCTTTGAGCTTAAAATGGAAGCCAGCAAAGAACAGGAGATCGTTTTTATGCTATTCGAGATCGAGATCGACAACATCGAAATCGCTGAAGATCAGCAAAGCGCGGAAATTTGGTTCGCCATGCTCGATCCCCAGACCGGCCTGCGAGAAGGAACCGAACCCGGGGTAGCCCTGGCATTTCTCGTATCTGACAACCCTTACACGCCAGGCAGCTGGAAAATCGTTCTTCACCATGAAGATGGATGGCAAAGCGCGCTATGGTCACTCCCGGAAACCCTGATGAGCACCGAAGAGAAAAGTCTGCTCCAGGGGAAAACCCAATCGATCCCCCATGATGCCAAGACTTTCACAGGTTATAAGCTGCCGTTCCCCGAAGGGCGAAAAGCCAAACTCTCACAAAGCATCGGCCACGTTCTCATTTATAAAACCTGCCCTTCCACCTGCCTGTACGCCTTCGACTTCTGGGATGGTACCATGTTCCCGGTATCCGCAGCCAGGGGCGGTGTGGTCAAGAAAGCAGTCTGGGAATTTCCCAATGGGAACACCACCAATACCAATTACCTCCTGATCGAAGATACCTCCACCTCACCCACCACATATCAGATCTATTATCACCTGGCACAGGATTCCATTCCTCCCGCCTTGCGCGTTCCTGGGGCTGCTGTGCGCCAGGGTCAGTTCATCGGCAACGCGGATGACACCGGCGCCAGCACAGCCCACCATCTGCACTTTATGGTTCACACCAATCCCAGCTCATACTGGGGCACATCAGTCGATATCACTTTCGACGAGGTATCGATGAATGGCGGACGCCCCCGAACCTGTGTTGAAGCTGAGCAATTCCCGGAATACGGCAGTCAATGTGTTAGTGGCGATTGGTTTGTTTCGAAAAACGCAGACGCGCCCCTGCCAACAGCCAGCATCATCAATCCTTCTCCCAGCACACTGGTGAATGCTGGTCAGATTACCGTTTCCGCAAGAGCGGGTAGCCCAGCGGATATTAAAACACTCACCTTTTATTTCCGCCAAAAAACCTCGACATGGCAGGCTTTTGACGTTGTTAAGAACAGCACCGCAGGGAACGCCACGCTCAACTTTTGTGATTGGGGACTGGAAAACGGCAGTATCGATCTGGCAGTTGGTGCCAGTGACAGCCTGGGGAAAATGGTGGATACTAAGAATTCACCCACTACCATTCACAAAAATTTTGCCTGCGAGGAACTGCCGCCCAGCCCGTGTTCACCTGCGCCGGATCAAATTGCCCTATTCACCGACTTTTACTATCAGGGTGAATGCACCCGTGTGAAGATCGGGGAGTATCCCAGTATGGATTATGTGGCGGGAATGGACAATGACCGTGTACGTTCCATATTGGTGGGAAACGATGCCCTGGCCGTGTTGTTTGTCAGTACCAATCTGAAAGGTGCCCAGGAAAGTTTCCGATACAGTGATCCCGACCTGAGCGACAACCCGACCGGCATTGACACGGTTTCATCACTGCGTGTGATCAACTTCCCGGATGCCCCGCAGGAGTTGTTCCTTCCCCAGGCGCTGTCGTTTCATGCGGACCAGGTGATCGAATTTGCCTGGATGGGTGATGCCGATATATACCGCGCTGAAATCATCCGCAACGAAGAGATCCTGAATACCCGTGATTGGCATACTGAAGCCAACTGGGTGGTGGGCACATTGGAACCCGGTCAGTACAGGCTGAACGTGGTTGGAAGCAACCCCGCTGGCGCCATAGAAGCCAGCGCCGATTTCACAGTCATGAAATCCGCTGGGAATCAACCGGTTACACGCCTGGATCCCCTGCCGGCGTTGCTGCGTGCGAACTTGATCCACCTGCAATGGAGTGTCGAACAAGGCTCCAGGAATGTACGCTGGTTTGAGATCCAGATGAAAATCGATGGCAGTGAGTGGCAGACCCTGGACAGGATTCAACCAGACGCTCGTTCTCTCACCATCTCTGGCAACCCGGGATCCATTTATGAATTCCGCCTGCGTGCTGCAGCGATTGATGGTTCCGATGAGCTTTTCCCAGGTGTTACCCAGGCGCAAACAACACTGGACACAACCTGTTCCCCTGACAGTTTCGACAGCATTGCGAGCGCAGACAGCCACCCTCAGGGTGCAACCCGGCTATCGTGGTTCACCAACCAGGGTCACAATATCTGCGGTGCCGGCGATGTGGACTGGATGCAGCTCACCCTGACCAAAGGTCAACGCATTCGCCTCGTAGTGATGCCGGAAATGCAAGGACTGGAGTTGGTTGGGAGTATTTTCCTGGATGCCGACCTGTCAGCGCCTTTGGCTGAATTCAATGACCATCTCACCTTCAGGGCACCAGCAACTGGTACTTATCTGATCAATGTCAAGGCGGTATTACCGCTCGCTGCCGGTACTGATGCCACGTACAGCATACGAGTGGTGCCCATGCTTCGCGGGTGGGTATTCCTGATCCTGGGAGGGATGTGCGCCTTCATAATCGGGGGCATAGTGTGGTTAGGCCTCCACCGTCCGGCCAGCGTGCTGGGGAAATTTTCCTGACCATGAACAAAAAGGAGCACCAGGACAAACATGATTGAGTTGTCCTGATGCCCTCACTTGCAGAAGATTCGACGAATTATGGTTACGATGCGAAACTGAATACTCCCATCGGGCAGTAGCGGATGCACTTGCCACAATCGACGCATTTATTCTGGTCAACCGTCGGCGCTTTGAAACCGGACTGGATGATCGCCTGTGTTGGGCAGACACGCACCGCGGGACATGGATGGTTTTGGGGACATCGTTTTTCGTTGATTGAGATTGCCATGGGATTATTCCTCTTCATATTCGTAATTTTGAATATAACTGGAATATCTTACCACATTTTCAGGCTGGCGCAAACGATTTCAAGCGGATCTGATCGCATCAATGATTTTTGCTGCAGATTGGTGGCGTTGAAACGGCATCAGGTAAATTCCCTGGACATAGGGCTTCAATGCCACAGCCAGTTCCTTCACAATCCGCAATCCTTCTTCGCCTGCGTTATCGCCTGCCTGTGTCATCCTGTCGATGAAAGCGGCCGGGACATTGATGCCCGGAATTTCATTGTGAAGAAATTCAGCATGACGCGCATCCCGCAGCGGCATCAAACCGGCCAGGATGGGAACAGTAAGCGGCCCATGTTGCTGTTCATAGGCCTCCCGGAATAAAAGAACTTTTTCCACCTCGAACACAGGCTGAGTCAACAGGAAATTCACCCCTGCTTCGATCTTCTTGTGAAGGGTGTTGATCTCCCGGATCAGTTTGGGTGGATTCAAATTTAAAGCCCCCCCCACAAAGAAGCCTGTGGGTTCACCGAATGTTTTCCCCGAAAAATCCAATCCCTGGTTGAATTGCCGGCTGAGCAATTCGATCAAGCCGGAGGGTACCAGGTCGTACTGGTCCATCGCGTCTGGATAATCACCAATCGATGTTGGATCGCCCATCACCACAAACACGTTGCGGATACCGGTGGCGTGCGAAGCCAGCAGGTCTCCCTGCACGCGCAGCAGATTGCGCCCACGCACCGGAAAATGCAGGATGGTCTCAACACCCACCCGATTCTGGATCAGGTTGCAGACCGCCCAGGGACTCATCCGCATCCGCGCCATCGGACTGTCGGTGACATTAATGGCATCCACCCCACATTCTTTATAGAAATTGGCGGCAGCTTCGATCTTGCGGGTATCGTGACCATGCGGTGGGCTGATCTCGACTGTGATGATAAATTGACCGTTGGTTAGCTTTTGCGCCAGTCCGGTAGGCGGTAATGCTGTGACCGGCTGGATGGATACCGGAAAATCCTGCAAATTGACGGGAATCGCTAACCGCTCCACCGGAGCAGTGTCCAGAGCGTTTCGCATCGCGCTAATATGCGCAGGCGTCGTACCACAGCATCCCCCGATCATATCGGCGCCATTCAACCAAAATTCCACCGCCTGTTCGGCAAAGTAGTTGACAGCGTCCGGGTAAAAGATACGCCCCGCTGACCGTTCCGGCCAACCGGCATTGGGCATGACACAATAGACCGCCTCAGGCACCTGCTGGCGCATCGCAAACAAAACCCGTTGAAGCTGGCTTGGTCCACCGCTGCAGTTCGCTCCGATCACATCCACCCCGGCCTGGTGCAGCGTTACCGCCACATCTACCGGCGCATCACCCATTGCTGTGCGGTCATCCCGCAGGTAAGTGAGGGAGGCGACGATCGGAAGTTGCGGTGCAACCTCACGGGCAGCTCTCACCGCCTGAACGATTTCCTTCAGATTGGTATGCGTTTCCATCATCAACAGGTCAACTCCACCCATTGCCAGCACCTCGATTTGCTCTTTGAACGCCTCGCGTGCCTCTTTCTCGCTGAGCCTGCCAAACGGGTACAGCTGCCTTCCCAACGGACCTACATCTCCGGCAATCAACACATCTTTCCCGCTTGCAAGAACCACATCGCGTGCGATGGTAACACCCGCCTCGTTGATCGCCCGTAATTCCTCCTGGCGGTGGAAATGAGCCAACTTGTAGCGGTTCGCGCCAAAGGTGTTTACGATTACGATTTCTGCCCCAGCTGCAATAAAATCGCGGTGAACCTGGGCCACCAGGGATGGATGGGATATATTTAACGCCTCCAGGCATTCATCCGAAAAATTCCCACGGGCATTCAGCATGGTTCCCATGGCACCATCCACCATGATGGGACGGTTCTCAGCCAGCCTGGCCTGCAAGCGGTTCGGGTTCGTGTGTGGCTTCATTCGTTTTTATCCTTCGCGTTCCTGCCAACGATGCAAGCGCATGGTGTAATAATGCGCCTCCGGGTGATGCAGAATGATCGCCGCAGTTGATTCTTCAGGGATCATCTGGTAATTGGCTGTCAGTTCCATCTCCAGCACGTCTGCTGCGCGGGTCAGCGCAAACACATCCACCTGTTGTGAATGGTCCGGGCAAATTGGATACCCCCATGAGTAGCGCTGCCCCTGGTCAGGCGCCAGGCCCAGTTCTTGCCGCACCAGGCGGTGGGTATAGGCCGCCATCGCTTCGGCCATTTCTACCGCAAAGCCATGCACATAAAATGCTTCGGTATATTCGCCTGCAGCCTGCAATTCAGCGAACCGCTCCGATGCCCCTTTGCCTGCGGTGACCACATGCAAAGCCGCGACATCCATTTTACCGGTATCCACATCCAGCACATAATCGGCAAGGCACAGCCCGTTCTCACCGGGTTGGCGGGGAAAGTCCCAGCGGCAGAACTCGATGTACTTACCGCGTCGGGCTGCTTCAGGATCATACACGATAATCTCGTTTCCCTGGGATTGTACCGGGATGTAGGAATACACACCCTTGGGCTCCATCCATGGATTGACCGCCAGTTCGGCCACCATGCGTCGCAATCGTTCTTCGGCTTCAGCCAACAGGCGTTCACGCTCCTCACCGCGTACACCGCGGACTCCCCATTCCAGGCGGAATAACTCGCGTTTGTCGATCATCGTGGCCAGATCGTGGGTGCGGATGCCCGGCACCTTGCGAGTACCCCACACCGGAGGAACGGGGATTGCATCAATCCGCGTGTTTTTATGGAACACTGGCCGCTGGATCACCGGCTCCGGGATCTCCCGCTCCGAGCGCAGTTCACTACCAGCAACAGCCACCAGTTGCGGAGGCACACGGTGGTCAACAAACAGGGCGTTCATCACCTCAAGGCCGTCAAAGGCGTCTTTACAAAAATATACCCCTGGCGAATAGGGTTGGTTGTCCAGCACCAGGCTGGCGCGTTCTGCGAAAGCACGGTTGATCGCCGCTCCGCCTACCAGCACCGGTATCTGCAGACCCTGGCGCTTCAGCTTTTCAACCACAATGGGCATCTGCTGCGAGGTACTCACCAGCAGGGCACTGAGGCCAATCGCATCCGCTTTTTCGCGGACAGCGGTTTCAATAATTACATCCGCCGGCACCTGTTTGCCGAGGTCAACCACCTCAAACCCGTTATTTTCAAGAATTGTTTTTACCAGGTTCTTGCCGATATCATGCACATCACCATAAACAGTGGCCAACACCATTTTCCCACGGCTGACACTTTCTCTCTGATCAAAATACAACTCAAGGTGACCAACCGCTTTTTTCATCGCCTCAGCCGATTGCAGGACAAACGGCAGGATCAATTCGCCCCGCCCAAACCGGTCGCCGACTTCTTTCATCGCCGGCAGCAGCACTTCATTGAGAATGTCGACAGCGGCTTCTCCGGCAGGCTTTTCCGAAGCCCGAAGTAAAGTATCGATGTCTTCCTCAACTCCCTCTTTTTTGCGTTCCAGAATGCGCCGGAACAGGCGTTCTCCCGCATCCAGGGCCAGGAATTCCTGTTCTGCTGCCGCCTGGTCCTGATCCGAAGAAGCATCATATGCTTCATAGAATGCAATCAGGCGCGCCAGGGCATCATCGCGCCGATTGAGAATCAAATCATCCGCCAGTTCCCTTTCTTCAGCGGGGATTTCGGGGTATGGTCGGATCCCTGCCGGGTTGACGATCGCCATATCCAGACCTGCTTCAACGGCATGATACAGCATCACCGAATTCAACACTTTCCGGGCAGCCTCACGCAGGCCAAAACTGATGTTGCTAACACCCAGCACAGTCTGCACATCCGGCAGCTCTTGTTTCAACTGGCGGATGGCATCGAGGGTTGCAATCGCAGCATTTTTTAACTCATCCTGTCCGGTGGCCAGGGTGAAGGTGAGCAGATCGAAGACCAGATCACCGGCTGGAATACCGAGATCATGCACCGCCAGGTCATGGATACGGTGGGCAACATCCAGTTTCCGTTCGCAGGTTTTTGCCATCCCCTGCTCATCAATCACCAGGGCGATCACAGCCGCATGGTATTTTTTGGCCAACCCCAGTACACGGCGTGCTTTTGCCTCACCGGCTTCCAGATTGATTGAATTCACCAGGCATTTTCCCGGCGCGGTCCGCAGGCCTTCTTCGATCACCTCTGGTTCCGTGCTGTCCAGCACCAACGGCAGCGGTAAACGCGGTGCCACCTGCTTCACCATGGCATGCATCAATTCTGCCTCATCAGCGGTTTCTGTCAGGGCCACACAAATATCAAGGCCATGCGCACCACTCTCCGCCTGCTGCTGGGCAATCTGGTAAGCTTCATTAAAATTGTGTTCCAGCATTAACCGCTTGAATTTCCGGCTGCCCTGGGTGTTCAGCCGTTCGCCAATCAGGAACGGCGCGGGTTTTTGCCGGATCGCGGTGGCAGCCATCAGGGAGGCAAGCGTTGTTTCGTTCGTTACATCCTGCTTCTTCGGTTCCTGCCGGCCGATAGCCGCGGACAGTTGGCGGATATGTTCCGGCGTGGTGCCGCAGCAGCCGCCGACCACGTTCAGGCCGTATTCTTCCACATATTCCTTCATATAAGCAGAGAACCGTTCAGGAGTCATCGGATAACGCACCAATCCGCCTTCATTCAAGGGCATGCCAGCATTGGGCATGCAGCTGACTGGCAGAGTGGCATGCTCGCCCAGGTACCGCAATGTATCCCGCATGTGCTCAGGTCCGGTGGAACAGTTGATGCCGATCACGTCAATTTCAAACCCCCGCAAAATGGCCCAGGCCGCTTCCACACTGGTGCCGGGGAGCATGCGGCCATTGGCGTCCAGGGTAAATTGCGCCTGGATTGGCAGCCATATATTCCGCTTCAGCTGCGCGGCGCGAAGACCGGTGATGGCAGCTTTCATCTCCAGGATATCCTGTGAGGTTTCCAGCAGGAGCACATCCACCCCGCCGTTAATCAGGCCCAGCGCCTGTTCTTCATACACAGAAGCGATCTCGTCAAAGCTGATTCTGGACATCTCCGGGTCATCAAGAGAAGGTAGTTTCCCGGTAGGTCCCATCGAACCAGCCACAAAACGTGGTTGCTCCGGGGTGGAAAATTCATCCGCAGCCATCCGTGCCACTTCCGCAGCCGCCAGGTTGAAATCATACACACGTTCAGCGGCGCCAAATTCTGCCAGTGTAATCCGATTGGAGCGGAAACTGTCTGTCTCAATCACGTCCGCCCCTGCCCGTAAAAATTCGCGGTGCTGCTCTGCAACGATGTTTGGGGTGAAAAATGGCAGGGCATCGAACAAGCCGAAGAACCGTGGCTCACCAAAATCTGTAGGCGACAAGTTTTTTAATTCGAGATTGGTTCCCGTTGCACCATCAAAAAGCAACACATATTTCTTTAAAGCCTCAAGGTAGGCTGATTTTCTTTCCATCATCTATTCCTTTCAGACCACTAATGTTCAGCGTTCCGCCAGTCAAATCTTAGGCGGTGAATTGTGCTAAAAAAGACTCAACTTCCGGAATCCGCATGCCATCGGTGGCAGTGATAAAGCGACGATAGATCGTTCGCAGGATTGGCACTTGCCTGGCAATATGCGTGCTGACATCTCCTTGCATCCCCAATGATTCCGCCCCCATCAATGCGGAGAGCATCAAACTGGCAATACGGCGGAAACAAACCAGGGCCTCAAAATACGGACGGTCAGCAAGGCGTTCCCCGGCTGCCGCTTCATACGCCGCAACCATCAGGTCAAAGTATTCTTCCTTCGCCTGGTGTCCAACCAGGAGTGCTGCCCAAAATACATCCATCCTCGGGTCACCCACATGAGCACCTGTCCAGTCTATGACCACTTTGCGGCGCGTTGCAGTTTCTACCATGACATTCTCGGGGTGAAAATCCTGGTGATTCAACGCCATGGGAATATCCTGCAAAGTTTCAACCCCATTTTCGAGCCAATCCAAAACACGTTCCAGCCCAGGAGCGCTGATTTTCTCATTACCACCGACCAATCCACGCCATTCCGCATACATACCACGCAGTGCCATTTTGCTATTGTTGGGCAAATCCCATTCGGAAGCCAGGGGAGCCAGGTTCACTCGGTGCAGGCGCACCATCAATTCCGCCACATCCCCCAACCCGGCCTCGTAATCTTTTTTGGAATGCAGTTTTGACCACAACGGATATCCTACAATTCGCTCCATCAGGAGAAACAGGCGGTTTTCAATCCGAATTTCGGGAGCGGGATCATACACCTGGGGTACGGGGAAGCCCTGGTCCACAAGAAAACGAAGTACCTGCCATTCCTTTGTCGCATTGGCTGCACTCATCCCGGGTGAGTAAAGCCGCATCACAAGTTCGCTGGTCTGTCCATTTTTGCGTTTCTTCACCACATAGATATCAGATTCCCAACCGCTGGCAAGCAGGTGAAAATTAACGATTTTTGAGCCATCCTGATGCATCAAAATCGCATCCAATTGACTGGCGATGGAATGATTGTCCTTTATTGTGTTGTTCATTATTGAAAAATTTTACTCCATTTGAAGTAAAAATTCACCTGTTTCTCTCCTGACCTCTCATCGGCTATCCAAACACCATCCTCACAACCGATGGGTGACTGGCGTTAATCGCCAGCCACAACCGAAAATTTCACATCTGAGCCCCATGACAACCTGCCGAACAGCAAGCACAAATTCCGGGGCAGAAAATGTTCCCACCCCTTGGCATTGATACCGTGAACCGCCGGTTCTATTATCCGACGGTTCGATCTGGTTCAGGAGCATTTCGGTACAGCCGGCATGGATAACCGGCATTGTACCTGGTTGTATGTGGGATCAGTCCGGGGTTACGCCTGCCATCAGAAGTCCCAGTTTCTCGCGGGTGGCTTCCTTCACATCCATCGTCGCCACCAATTCGCCATGGTACATGACAGAGATACGATCTGAAAGACTCATGATTTCGTCCAGTTCCGCCGAAACCAGCAGCACCGCCGCCCCTTCGTCGCGAATTTTCACGATCTGGCTGTGAATGTATTCAATGGAACCTACATCCAGCCCGCGGGTTGGCTGGTTTACGATCAGCAGTTTCACCGGCCGGCTGAGTTCACGCGCAACGATCACCTTCTGCTGGTTTCCGCCGGAAAGTGTGGAGGCTTTCACATCAGCATTTGGGGTGCGCACATCGAACTGCTTGATCAGACGTTCTGCATTTTCGCGCATGGCGTCATTCTGGCGGTTGAACCCTTTCGCAAACGGCGGCTGATAGTAGGTGCACAGCACCATGTTATCGATCAGGCTGTAGGAAAGCACCAGCCCATGCTTCTGCCGGTCTTCGGGGACATGCGATACCGCGTGTTCCACCAGGGCGCGGGGATGCTTGAACGGCATCCTTTGGCCGTTAAGGATCATCTCACCTTCTGCTGCATCACGCAGTCCCGACAACGCTTCGACGAACTCACTTTGCCCGTTACCCTGCACCCCGGCAATACCTAGGATTTCGCCGGCGCGGATATCAAAACTGACATGATCGACCGCCTTATGCTTCTGGTCGCTGAAAACGGTTAAGTCTTTCACTTCCAGCACCTTTTCGGCAGGCCGGGCTGGTTCTTTATCGACCGTCAGGATCACATCGCGCCCCACCATCATCTCGGCCAGGATGCGTTCATTGGCTTCACGCGGTGTGGTGGAACCCACAACCTTGCCGCGCCGCATCACGGTGATCTTGTCTGAAATGGCAAGAACTTCCTTCAATTTGTGCGAAATGAAGATAATTGATACCCCGCGTTCCCGCAGTTGTTCGATCACTTTGAAAAGGTCACCTACTTCCTGCGGAGTCAAGACTGCGGTCGGTTCATCGAGGAACAGGATCTTCGCATCACGATACAGCGCCTTCAGGATCTCCACGCGCTGCTGGACACCCACGGGTATTTCTTCGATCAACGCATCCGGGTCCACCTCCAGGCCAAACCGTTTCGAAAGCTCGGTAACTTTCTGCCGCGCTTCCTTCATGTTCAGCATCCCATTGCGGGTGACCTCAGAACCAAGGACAATGTTCTCTGTCACCGTGAACACTGGCACCAGCATAAAGTGCTGGTGCACCATCCCGATGCCGTGCCGGATCGCATCCTGGGTATTGCTGAGTTCAATCGGCTGTCCATCCACCAGGATTTCACCCTGGTCTGCCTTGTACAAACCGTAGATGATGTTCAGTAGCGTTGATTTTCCCGCCCCATTTTCACCAAGAATGGCATGAATCTCGCCCTTATTCAGGCTGAAATTGATATCATCATTCGCCAACACGCCAGGAAATTGCTTGCTGACATGGCGTACTTCAAGAACAGGAACCTGGTTCATTGCTGTTTACTCCTTCTCAAATACTTTGCCTTCAGCAGCAGGCGGATGAGTTCTCCCCACCAACCCCGCGACGACGACAATCGTCAGCACATACGGCAGCATGCCGACAAACTGGTGCGGGATATCAATCCCCATAAATTGGAGCTGGGTCTGCATGGCGGTGGCAAACCCGAACAACAGGGCGGCACCCCATGCGCCAATCGGCGACCAGTTGCCAAAAATCATCACCGCCAGCGCGATGAAACCACGGCCGTTGGTCATGGCACGTTCAAAAGAACCCACCGATTCTAGCGTCAGGAATCCACCCGCCAACCCGGCAATCGCACCGCCGATCAGGACATTCATATACCGCATGCGGATCACATTTATGCCCAGTGTATCTGCCGCTTCTGGATGTTCGCCTATTGCACGCGTCCGTAGCCCCCATGGAGTTCGATACAGGAAAAAGTGCAACACAAACACCAGCACAATCGCAGCATAAGTGATGAAACCATTGTTGAACAGTACCGGGCCAATCAGCGGGATATCAGCCAGGGGACCGAGGGGAAACGTCATAATCTTGCCGGAGGTGGTTAATCCAACGGTGTAAAAGTAACCAGTCAGCCCCAGGGCAAGAATGTTGATCACGGTGCCGCCGATCACCTGGTCAAGCTTGAGCTTGATGGACATGTACGCCAACAGCAGTCCCATCAGGGAACCGGTGAGCATCGAAGCCGCCACAGCCAGCACCAGGCTGCCGGTCCACACGTTCACCATGTATCCCATGAACGCACCCAGCAGCATATGACCTTCGATCCCGATATTGATGATGCCTGACCGTTCGCACATCACGCCGCATAAAGCTCCCAGGATCAGCGGGGTGGAATGGCGGATCATTGAATTCAACACCGCCTGTGTCTGGTTGGGTGAAATGGAATAGAAAACCACTACCAGGATCACCAAAACGAGGAAACCGATGATGGTGATGCCTTGCTTGCTTTTCAGAAAACGCCACACACTTTCCATCATAGCCTCCTAATGCTGCCCCCAACCACTGGTCAGGGACACTTTTTCTTCTTTCCCTTTGATGCGCAGGACATACCGGACGATCATATCCGCGGCGACAAAGAATAACATCAGGGCCTGAACCACATCTACAATCTCTTTGGGAACCCCCGCCTCAAATTGCATCGTGTTGGAGCCTGCCTTCATCGATCCGATCAGGATGGCTGCAGGAATGTTACCGAGCGGATGGGTCTTTCCCAGAAGTGAAATTGTGATGCCATCAAACCCAAGACCGACGTTGAATGCCGGCTCGAAACGGCCATCCACACCAGTGGTTTCCACCGCACCGCCCAAACCCGCCAACAAACCGCTGATCACCATCGTCAGGATCATGATCAGGGCGACATTGATGCCGGCATAACGCGCCGCATTGCTGTTAGCGCCGACTGTGCGGATTTCAAATCCAAGGGTGGTACGCTCCAGCAGCCACCAGATGAAGAATGCCCCACCAACAGCGATGAGAAAGCCCACCTGCAGCAAATCCAGCAGGTACAGGCCGACCAGGATCACAGGAATCAGGGCGACCAGGAGTGAACCCAGATTGGCAGTAAAAAATTCCCGGGTGGTCTTACCGGCCATCCGAATTTTTTTATGACTCTTTACAAACAGGTACACCATCAGCGCCAGGTAGAGGCTTAGAATGACGAAGATCAAACCGCTCGTGATCAGGCGTCCCTGGTCCAGGCGTGCAGTTTCCAGAATTTCGGGCGTCCTGGGGAGCAGGATTTCCGTTGTTTTATCCTGCCATGGGCCTCCCACCAGCCAATCGGTCATATTCAGGGCAACATAGTTCAGCATAATGGTCGTGATCACCTCACTGGCACCAGTGAAGGCTTTCAGCATGCCCGGAATCGAACCGTACAGTGCGCCGGCAATGGCCCCACAGATCAACGCCAACGGCGCATGCACAAACCAGGGCAGGCCTTTCACCGCAAAGCCAATGAACGCAGCAATGATTGCGCCAAACACCAGCTGCCCCTGGGCACCGATATTAAACATGCCAGCCTTGAATGCCAGGGAAATAGCCAGGCCGTTGAAGATCAATGGTGTTGCTTTTTCCAACGTTCGGCTGATCTGCGAAGCTCCACCGAACGCACCCTGGAACAACGCTGAATACGCCAGCAATGGATTCGCGCCGGAGATCAACAGGATCACCGCGCCAATCAGCAGCGCCAGCACGATCGCACCCAGCGGAACACCAATTGACCGCCACAAAGCCCTCCAAAAGTCAGTTTTCTTTGTTTCGGGTTCTGATGCCATACGTCTCACTCTCCTGATCGGACAGGTAGCATTTCCGCTGCCCGACCCAATCAAACCTTGGGGAATTTAGTGTTTATTGTACCTGATTTCGTCCTAATCCGTTGAAAAGAATTTCTGAACGACAGCATATCTGAATGATTTGATAGAAAAGAAGCCAGGCGTGATGAGTTGAATAAACCGTGGTTATAAAAAAGCGGCATGGGCAAACCCATACCGCTTTTTGTGTCATATTCGTTAGAACTTAGCGGAAATCTTCGTACTTGATGGTGTCATCGAGCAGGCCTGCTTCAATTTCAGCCAGCTTGTCCTTGATTTCCTGGGAAATGCTGCTGTCGAAATCATGGAAAGGAGCCAACCCAACGGTACCAAAGTAGTTGCCAGCCGGGAACGCACCTTCGCTGGATAACTTAACCAGATCAAACACACCGGGGACGATCAGTTTCATCGCGGATGAAACCAGGCAGGAATGGGCTTCAGGAACGGTTTCCCACTGGTCGGTGTCGACACCGATGCAGAAAACACCCGGGTAGTTGGCAGTTTCAATCAAGCCGCCGTTGCCGGTCTTGCCGCCCGCGGCGAAGATCACATCCGCACCCTGTTCGATGGCCTGCTTGGAGGTCGCACCGCCCCATTCGGGATCGGTGAAGCCAGAGGCAAATCCACCGGGGTGGTAGGTGGTGATAACTTCGATCGCCGGATCAATATAACGTGCGCCGTCTTCGTAGCCTTCAGCAAAAGCGACAACCGCAGGGGCCAGATCCGTTCCGTACACACCAGCCAACAACTTGGTTTCGGTCAGCATGCCAGCCAGCGCACCAGCCTGGAAACCAGCTTTCCATTCAGGGAACATTAAGCCAGCAACATTCGCAACCGTATCAGCCTGGAACTGGTCCACACCAATGAAGTCGATATCCGGGTGGGTCGCTGCGGCTTCGCGGGTGGCATCACCCAGGCCGAAACCAACGGTTACGATCACATCATAACCTTTTTCAGCGAAGAGGCCGATGTTGGTACCATAGTCTTTGGCGTCCTTGGTCTCAATGTATTCGACATGAGCACCCAGTTCATCAGCAGCCTTCTGTACACCTTCCCAGGCAGACTGGTTGAAGGATTTGTCATCCACTTCACCCACATCGGTAACCAGGCCAACACACAGTACATCTTCTTGGGTGCAATCCACATTTTTCTGGCCGCAGGCAGCCAGGAACAGGGAAAGAACCATGACAAAAGCAAAAACAACACTAATTTTTTTGAACATGCGTCTCATTCCTCCATAAATTGAGATCATTGAGTAAACAAAAGGTATACGGGTTCCGTACGTTTTGAGTATAACGGTGATTGGACAATCCTGCAAGACCTTAACAATCTGTAAAGGTTTCTGGCAGAAACGTTAACAATTATCAGGTTCCGCCATCATGCTGATTTCAGCCTTTCGCCTCCCCACGCTTGACGTTGAGCATCATGATGAATGCCAGGATCAAAAACACAGGGCCGATCGCCATCATCAAGCGGTAGTCATTGTTGAATATCTGGATCGTCCACCCGAAAACAACCGGTCCCAGGGTGGCTGCCATCTGAGAAAAGAAGTAATACAGCCCGGTGTAGGTGCCAACATGCTCATCATCGGTCATGTCCACTACCATCGGGAGTGAATTGACATTAATACAGGCCCATCCGATGCCAGCCAATACCAGGATGATCGAGAGCACATAAAAGCCGGAGCCCATCAGGGAAGCAAACTGGATCGTCAGGACATCAGCCGGGATCACATACATTAAGATGATGCAAATGATCATCGTCACAATCCCGATCATGATCGTTGTCTTCCTTTTGATCTTTGTAGCCAGGAGACCGGCGGGAACGGCCATGATCATGAAAATCAAGCCGATGTAGGAAATCTGGAATGCGGCATCCCCTTCCCGTAAACCCAGGTGGTGCACGCCATACAAAGTGAAGAAGGTTTCAATTGCGTTGTACGAAACAAACCAGAACAGAATCGCCAGCAGGATGAACATTGGGCTTTTCTCTTTTTGGGCAAACACCTCACCCAGGTTCTTCAGCACATTGCGGTCCAGGTCAGTTTCTTCTTTTTTCTCAGCCAGGTGCAGCTTTTTGGCAGCAAATTCCTTCGGTTCGCGGATTACCAACAGCACCAAACCGGCGGATACCACCACCAGGAACGCCCCCAGGAAAAATGGAAATGCCGGATTCTTATCATACAGCGGTCCGCCGATCAGCGTTGCCATCACCGTGCCCAGCCCGCCCATCAGGTTGATCACCCCGTTTGCCTGCGAACGGTAACGCGAAGGCGTAATATCCGGCATCAAAGCCACTACCGGTGTACGCCAGATCGCCATGGCCAACAGGAGGGTGATGCAGCTGAGAATGAACAAAGGCAGGGACGCCGCAAAAGGGATGATCCCAAAAGCGGCAGCAGCGAATGGAGCCCCCAGCGCAATAAATGGCAAACGCCGCCCCAATGGTGAACGCAACCGATCGGAATAGACACCCAACGGGGGTTGGATGAACAGGGCGGCCACGTTATCCAGCACCATGATAAACGCAATCCATCCCGCTTTCAACCCGAATTGGCCGTCGAGGATCAGTGGAACGAAGGCATTATACACCGACCAGATAACACTGACGCCAAAGAAACCAAAACCTAACAACAGCGTTTTTGGATAGCTGAACTTCCGTTCTTCCATATTGCCTCTTTTCGATTAAATAGAATGATCTGGGTGATTGGTTAATCTAATTCTATCTGAAAAGGTGACAATCTCAAATATCTTAACCCTCAATCCCCTGCAGATTTTTCATCTGTTTTCTGATGAAGTGCCAGGAATTGTTGATCTTGCTGGTTCAACGGGTAATCCTCCAGCATATCGCGACGGCGTTCAGCAGTTCTGAGCAGAGCCTGTTCATGGCGCCAACGCTCAATCCTGGCATGGTCGCCGGAGAGCAGTATTTCAGGCACTGTCCAGCCCCGGTACTCAGCGGGTTTGGTGTAATGGGGGTATTCCAGCAATCCGCTGGCATGCGAATCCTGCAAAGCGCCCAACGGGTCTCCCAGAACCCCCGGCAGGTTGCGGATGACTGCATCCATGATACTTAATGCCGGTAACTCACCACCGGTCAACACGAAGTCACCGATGGATATTTCATCCGTCACCAAATGTTCTCGGATACGCTCATCAATCCCTTCGTAGCGGCCGCACAAAATGGCTACCCTTGGCAGCAGTGCCAGTTCCTGCGCGACCTTCTGCGTAAATAGCCGCCCCTGCGGCGTCATCAGGATTAAAGGGCATTGCGGAGGCGCACCCAGCACATCTTCAACAGCTGTGAAAACAGGTTCCGGCTTCATCACCATACCCCCGCCACCACCATACGGGGTATCATCACATACATGGTGCCGGTCCGTTGTCCAGGCCCGGATATCATGCAGATACACTTCCAGCGCGGCAGAACGGATGGCGCGCCTGAGAATGCTGGTTTCGATATATGCTCCGAATACTTCAGGGAACAGGGAAAAAATATCAAATCGCATGCGATGATTGTACCAGCACTTTACTGCTGTGAGAGACGATCACTCCCTGACCTGGTAGTGTGCAATTCACACACGTTTGTACTACACGCACACAACAGATGAAGAAATTCTTCACCGGAAGGCGGTCATTTTTGCCCATTTCGTGTTAATATTTAAACACAAACAAGCAAAACGCCTGCAGTCAACGCAGTTTAAGGTTAGTTTACAATGTATCTCAAAGGCAGCAGCCTGAATTTAAACAGACGGCAACACAGGAAAGCCAATCCATTTCGCCTCCTCCTTTTGGCGGTGGCGGTTGGTTTCCTGGTGTATGCCAACCAGATGCTGGTACCCGAGATGGACCCTCTATTCATCCCCACCACCACACCCACCCGGCAACCGGAGTCGATTTTATCTGAAGCACAGGAATTCCTGCAGCAGGGAAAACTGGCACAGGCGATTCCTGTATTTGAACAGGCAATCCAATCCGATCCACAAAACGCCAATACCCACATCCTTCTCGCCCGCCTGCAAGTATTCACCGGTGATTACGAAAAAGCACTCCTGAATGCGCAGGATGCGCTGTTACTGAGCGAGAACAATGCCATGGCATATGCAGTTCAGGGCTGGGCAATGGGGCTTTCAGGCAAATTCCTGGAAGGCGAATCGGCCATCCGCAAAGCGATAGAAATTGACCCCAATAACGGGATGGCATATGCCTTCCTCGGCGAAGTGCTGACACTGCAGCTGATGAACGGGCAGGGAGGAATTAACACCCTGGACCAGGCAGTGGATGCCTCACGCAATGCGGTGGCACTTGCCCCCAACACCCTGGAAACCCACCGTACCCGCGGTTTGATCCTGGAATACACGGGCAATTATGATGAAGCCATATATGAATATCAACAGGCGATCCTGATTAATGAAAATATCGCGGATATCCATCTTGCTTTGGGACGAACGTATTACGCCATTGGTGACTACGCGAATGCCACCGAAGAATATAACCGCGCCAATACCCTCAATCCCAGTGACCCGCTGCCCGACCTCTATATTTCACGCGCGTATGCCATCACCGGTGATTTCACCAACGCCATCCAATATGCCTCTCTCGCCCTGAAAGATGACCCATCAGACCCACAACTATGGGCAAACCTCGGCTCCCTTTATTATCGCTCACGGGATTATGTCAATGCAGTGGCACCCCTCCGGCTAGCCCTGCGGGGTGGTGATAATGAGGAAGGCAGCCCGGTGGAACCCATCCCCCTCGACTACGGAAAGCCGGCTGAATATTATTACTTCTATGGCCTCGCCCTTGCCCGTACCGGTGAATGCGCTGAAGCCATCCAGATCTCCCAATCCCTTGAACAGGGTGTGCCCAACGATGAAATTGCCTTGTATAATGCGGCTGAAATGATCAACATCTGTAAAGAGTATGCCGAATCCAATCGATTGCCAACAGCTACCCCGGCCGATGCGGAGATGGAGCCCTGAGCCATGATCCTCCAGGACAGGCAGCCCAATTTCCGAAAATCCTCCCCCCGCTCCAACCCGTACAAGGCCATCCTTCTACTGGTATTCATCCTGGCGGGTTTGTTTGTCCTGCGAAGCTTCCAATCGGGGGAGATCGAACCCTTTTTCCAACCCACACCGATTCCAACCCGCACAGCTGGCAATTACACGCTTCAGGGTGAGACTTTCTTCATTGCCGGCGACCTGCAGAAAGCGATCGATTCTTATGATCAGGCCTTGCTGCTGGAACCAGATAATGCCGAAATGTGGGCCGAATTGGCGCGAATACAGGCCTATTCTTCCTCTACCATGACCACCGACTCACAGCGACTGGAACGCATGCAAACCGCGCTTGCCTCAGCAGATCGCGCGATTGAGATTGATCCATCCTCCTCTTATGCGCATGCTGTTCGTGCTTTTGTCCTCAACTGGTATGCCAGTGCCAGCTTCGATAAAACCACCAGGGATAGCTCCCAATTGGAAGCAGAGCGTGAGGCGATCGCAGCATTGACACTCGATAACCGTAACACACTTGCGCTTGCCTATTACGCAGAAATCCAGGCTGACCAGAGCCTGATTCTCCAGGCACAGCAGAACATCGAAGAAGCCCTCAACCGCAATGAGGAAGTGATGGACGTATACCGCGTGTATGGCTACGTCCTCGAATCGATGGGCTATTACGGAGACGCAATTGATGCCTACAAGAGGGCAGCCGACCTGATGCCGAACCTGACCTTTTTGTACATACGAATCGGTGTCAATTACCGCCAACTCCAGAATTATGATATGGCCCTTGAATATTTCGCCAAGGCAGCCACAATTAATGAGCAAAATGGAGTACAAGACCCACTCCCCTACCTGGCGATCGGAAAAACCTATTCACAGATGGGTGAGTTTTTTATCGCCGCCCGTAATGTAGAAAAAGTGCTCGAATATGATCCTTCCAACCCGGATATTTACGGTACACTGGGCATCATTTACTTCAAAGCGCGGAATTACGAAGGATCCATTCCCGCCCTGCAATGCGCCACCTATGGCTGCTCTGCGGAAGTCAGCTGCGCGGTTCGATTCTGTGATGAGGAAACGGAACCGGATATCGTTATCCCACCCACACCTCTGACAGACACCACTGTTGTCTACTATTATTCATACGCATCGGTCCTGGCCGGTATGCACCGCCCCGGTCTTGGCTACTGCACCCAGGCGGTCGAGGTTTTTGATGATGTCACAGAGGTCTACCGGAATGAACCGGTAATTATGTCGATCATTGATGAAAGCCGCTTGATATGCTCCAGCTTCGGGTTCAATTGAGAAAGTTACGAGCAGGAAAACTGACAGATTGATGAGGAAAACATCATCCTTCAGTAGGGTAAGCGTTCTTGTGATGGTTTTTTACTCATGCTATAATCAACCGCGTATCTGTACTGCTGTGACCCATCAACCAATGGATGCATTACAGAACGCCTCTCATCCGAAACTGATACCCCTTTTCACAACAAAAGAAGACGACCGTATGGAAAATGTTCAAGAAAACGAATTGGACGATATTGGAACCACGTCCCTCAACATCACCGCGATGGTGAATGAATTACTCCCAAAGCACCTCCAGGATTTACGGGGAATTGCGACTGCATTGGGCGTGGAGCATGCCAACCGCCTGAAACGTGAAAACCTGGTGGTGCGGATTGTCCAAAACACGGCTGAACGGGAAGGTCTTGACATCCGCGGAGGTATACTTGAGATATTGAATGAAGGGATCGGTTTCCTGCGTTTGAATTACCGGATTGGCCAGGATGATGTGTATGTGAGCCAGGCCCAGCTGCGGCGCTATGATCTGCGAGATGGCGACCTGGTGATTGGACAGGTTCGACCACCGCGCGAAAATGAGCGGCACCATGGGTTAATCCGGGTGGAATCCATTAATGGCCTGCACCCTGAGGAATCGCGTTACCGACCGGTGTTTGAGAAATTGACACCCATTTTTCCTGAGCAGCAGCTGAACCTGGAATATGATCCCATGCGCCTGGATACACGACTGATCAACCTGATCGCCCCGATAGGCCGCGGTCAACGCGGTATGATTGTCTCTCCGCCCAAAGCCGGTAAAACAAGCATCATGAAGAACATTGCCAATGCCATTTCCGCCAACCACCCTGATGTGATCCAGATCCTGGCACTGGTAGGCGAGCGCCCTGAGGAGGTTACCGATATGGACCGCTCAGTGGAAGCGGAGGTGATCGCCTCTACTTTTGATGAGCCGGTGAAATCGCATGTCCGTACCGCCGAATTTGCCCTGGCACGCGCCAAGCGCCTGGTGGAGCGAGGCTACGATGTGGTCATCCTGATGGATTCGCTGACCCGCCTGGCGCGAGCCTATAACCTGGTCGTCAATCCTTCCGGCCGTACACTCTCCGGTGGAATGGATCCCTCCGCCCTGTACCCACCCAAACGCTTTTTTGGTGCTGCGCGCAACCTCGAAGAAGGTGGATCACTCACCATCGTCGCCACAGCATTAATAGATACCGGTTCCCGCCTGGATGATGTGGTCTATGAGGAATTCAAAGGTACCGGCAACATGGAACTGCATCTCTCCCGCCGGTTGCAGGAACGCCGCATCTTCCCGGCCATTGACATGGAACGCTCTTCCACCCGCCGCGAAGAATTGCTGCTGACACCAGACACACTGCAAAAGGTTTGGCTGATGCGCCGCATGTACCTCCAGATGATCGCAGCCCAGCCGACCGGTGCGGGCATGGATCCGGCCATCGCCTCCGAAGCGATCCTGCAACGCATGGCCAAAGCAAAAAATAATGCCGCCTTCCTGGAAACGCTGGCGCATGAGATGTGAAAGGATCGAACAGCCTCATGGTTTCTCCTGTCAGTAAATCGGTAAAAGATGCCTTTCTGAATGAATGGCTTCCTTCTATTGCATGGGGCATCGCGCTGGCTCTGGTTGGTTTGATGATCGTACTCTACTTCCGCCCGCCATCCGAAGTGGCTGCCCTGGCGCAAGCCAACGAGCCGAACCCGGCCCCGGTAGAACTTTTGCCGACACCCACCCTCGAACCGAATATCTCGCTCCCTGAAATTACCGTACCGCAATCATTTTCAAGTGTTGGTCGTGCTCTGGATTCCACAACCATCCAATCTGCTCGAACGCGCAGCGAAGTTGTCACATACACGGTCGAATCACTCGATTCCATATTTGGCATTTCCAACAAATTCAACCTGAAACCAGAAACGCTCCTGTGGGCGAACTATGATGTGTTGCAGGACAACCCCGATATGCTGGCAGTCGGTCAGAACCTGGTCATCCCGCCGGTGGACGGTGTATTGTATACCTGGAAGGAAGGCGATACGATTGAGGCCATCGCCGGGGAATATTACGCTGAACCGATGGATATCCTGTTGTTCGATGGCAACAATCTCGATCTAACAGATCCACAAATAGATCCCGGAACCCAGGTGATGATCCCGGATGGGTACCGTGAATTTGTGCAATGGGTCATGCCCACCATCCCCCGTGGCGCTGCTGGTGTTTCATCCACCGTATATGGCGCAGGCGGGTGTACAACTTCTGAAGATGGCGCATACGGCAGTGGTTTTTTTGTTTACCCGACCTCACAGCACCGACTCTCCGGCAATGATTACTGGTCCGGCCACCTGGCGTTGGATTTCGCAGTTGGCGTTGGTGACCCCGTTTTTGCCTCTGACAGTGGTGTGGTGGTGTATTCCGGCTGGAACACTTCCGGTTATGGCAATATGGTAATGATCGACCATGGCAATGGTTATCAGACCCTGTATGCCCACCTGAGCAACACCGCGGTGCGGTGCGGTGCGAGTGTCTACCAGGGTCAGACCATCGGTTACGGCGGCAGCACCGGCAACTCAACCGGACCCCACCTCCATTTTGAAGTGCGTTACTTCGGCGGTTTTATCAACCCCTGGTTTGTACTGAATTAACCAGTGTTCAGCCTCTCTTTACCGGCAGGCATTTTTGTGTAACAATAAGATTGGCATGCATTATGCAATTTCGATTGCATACCCCGCTTGCCTTTCCTTCGTTTCAGGATAAAATGGTTAAGAAACAAGCCAAGTTGGTATGAAGTACAGTAGAGGAGCATATTGTGAATAAATCTCGTACGCAAATGATGGTCGAACGGCTTCGTGATCTTCAGGCATCTTCACCCGATATTGAAGCATCTGCCATTGTCAGTGTCGATGGGCTTTCAATCGCATCCTCTCTTCCTCAGGATGTGGAGGAGGACCGCGTTTCAGCCATGTCAGCTGCCATGCTCTCGTTAGGGGAACGGATCGCATCAGAATTGGGACGCGGCGTGTTGGACCAGGTTTACATCAAAGGCGAAGATGGGTATGTGGTATTGATGGCCGTTGGCGAAGAAGCCGTCCTTACCGCGCTCGCGCATAAGAATGCCAAATTGGGTTTGATTTTCCTCGATATGCGGCGCGCCGTTGAAGACATCGCCAAACTCATCTAGTCACGAAGGCAGAAAACGAATGGCAAACAAAATTCCCCCCAGTGGATTGTACTACCCGAATAAAATTGCCCTTCTGGCGTTGCATGCGCTGGAAGATGTGATGGGAAAAAACGGACTTCATTCGATCCTCAACCTGGCCGGGCTTCCCCACCTCATCAACAATCCACCTCCCGATAACCTGGCACGCGAGTTTGATTTCGCTGATTTTTCCGCTATCCAGGGAGCATTGCTGGATATGTATGGAGAGCGCGGTGGCAGAGGTCTGGCCTTACGCGCAGGACGGGCTGTGTTCAATGAAGGCCTGCGCAATTTCGGCGCCCTCGCCGGAGCAGGAGACCTTGCCTTCAAAATTTTACCAATGAGCACCAAACTGAAGGTCGGCATTCCCGCCATGGCCAAAGTATTCTCCACCACCAGCGACCAGCACTCAACGGTACATGATTCCGGTGATCACTACATTTATACGATTCACAAATGCCCTTGCTGTTGGGGCCGTACTTCTGATCGGGTTTCATGCCATATGGCAACCGGCTTGCTGCAGGAAGGTCTAAAATGGGTGTCAAACGGACGTGAATTTAAAGTGGTTCAAACCACCTGCCACGCCATGGGAGACCACGACTGCGAATTTGCCATCTATAAAGAACCACTCCCCGTGGAATAATATCTCATACTCAGACAAACAAAAAACAATCAGAGCGAAGCCATTCCCTGATTGTTTTTTTTATAGTATCATGGCAACCACACTCAGAAAGCGAAGCCCGGCAACAGTACTGCCTGAGGTAAACTGGACTAATGAAGGTAATTGTTATCATCCCAACATATAACGAAGCTGAAAACCTCCGGCGATTAATCCCCGAACTGATGGCATTGCCGCTGGATGATTTCCATGTGCTGGTCGTTGATGACAACAGCCAGGATGGAACCGGAGAACTGGTGGATGAATTGGCCCAGGCGAATAATCGTATTCAGGTCATTCACCGTCCTGGAAAGCTTGGTCTGGGAACAGCCTACGTACAGGGCTTTCAACACGCCCTGGAAAGCGGTGCTGATATTATGGTCCAGATGGATGCTGATTTTTCCCATCCCCCCCAAAAATTACCTGAAATGATCAAAGCCCTGGACGCGAATGACGTGGTGATCGGTTCACGCTACATCAAGGGCGGCAGCGTGGATGTGGAATGGAGCCTATGGCGCAAAGCACTTTCAGCCTGGGGTAATTTTTATGCCCGTACCATACTAGGTCTGAGAACCAATGATGTGACCGGGGGTTTTCGAGCGTACCGCAGAAACGTCATTGAAGCGCTTCCGCTGGCGTTGATTAAGTCCAATGGATATATCTACCAGGTTGAAATGACCTATATCATCCACCGGCTGGGTTTTACCATTGGCGAAATACCCATTTATTTCGCTGAACGAGAATGGGGAGCTTCCAAAATGTCCTTCAGCATCCAGTTGGAAGCCGCCATCCGCACCTGGATGCTGCCCTGGGTTTACCGAAAATTAAGAAAGTTCAACCCGGATCACAGTAAAAAAGGTCAGGGATAATCGGGGGAGAGGGGCAAGATCGCCCCGTCCATCAAAGCCTGAAGTGTTTCATCCACCAACCGCATCCGCCCCTGGGAAAGGAAATCATCACTGACATCCGCCACCTCCACCGGAGCTTTGATGGAATGTCCTCCCTGCCCATTCATCAGCGCTGGCCAGATTGATTCGAGGGCTGCGAATGGGGTAACCTGAACCGTTGCCGCCCACCGGTATAACGCTGTGTCACCCGGTGACCTTCCGCCAACGATCACAGTGTTTTGAGTGGTCAGCCCGGTATACAGTTCATCACTACCTGCACCAGCATCCACATAGGTTGTATAAACAATATACTGCAAATTCATGGTATTGTAAGCTTCCAGCCACGCGGCTGGAGCACTCGAACCTGGTAGTTGGGTCGTTACCGGGAATAGCGTTACCGGCATATACACCGAAGCACACCTGCCGCAAAAATACGCCGCACCGTTAATAAATGCTTGCTGGTGTTGGTCGATATTCACTCCATCACCCATACTGAGCAATCCGCCAGCCCGAAAATCTGGCGCTGCCAACATGGTCACATAACCGGCCATGAATGATTGCTCCAGGCTGCTGTCATAAATCACCGATCCATTCCCGTCCCCGTTCAGCTGTGGATCATTCACAATTCGTACGAATTGGACATCAGGTGCGGAAGCCCTGATAGCCTCATACCGCTCAGGGTTGTCGAGGAAGAGTACTACTTTCCACTCCTGGCTGATATCCCCTTCTGTCACCATATCACGCACATCCAAAACCAAGCCTTGAGTTTCCACCAGGCTTGCCAGGCGTGACTGCCATAGATTCACTTCCTCGGCAGATACACTCTGGGGGGCCACCAATACTACCAACCCGGGGGGCGGGGTCTCAGTGGGTTGCGGCGTCGGGGTTTCTGTTGCGATTTCAGCCGCCGGAGAGGGCAGATCTACAGGCTCACTAACCGGGCCAGGGCGGCAAGCCGTTATGACGCCAATGACGATGATGAATAAGGTAAGGATTCGATTGTATGTTTTTCGGTGCCTTTGTCTCATTGAAACCTCATGTTGTTATTTGTCCTGCTGCGACAGGATGAAAACCAGGTTTGGCTCCTGGATGAAAATGATACAGAACAATCTCCGGGCGACAATTCACCCGGATAAAGGGTTTGCTCATCCCGATTCCCCGGCATGTGTATACCATCATGCCATCCACCAGATGATACCCCCGGTAATATTTTTGTCCCATCCAGGGAAGCACTGGCGCGAAGCCACCCGGAAGACAAATTTGACCGCCATGCGAATGACCGGAAATTTGTAAGAAGAACCTGCCTGTGGCCGCACATTGGTCGGCAACATCCGGTTCATGCACCATCAACATCGCCGGTCCTTCGCCTGGAAGACGGCCGAGCAAACCTTTTAAATCATCCATCTCTTCCCACACGTTGTCCAGACCGGCAATTATGAAACGGGCACCATCCCGCTCCAGGTAGAAACAGTCATTGCACAGTAAGTGAATCCCCTCATCCAACAGCGGTTGCAACGTGGGTATACCGCCATCCCAATAATCATGGTTGCCCATCACCAACAACACCGGATATCGGTCGGGCAGATCATGGAAAAAATCCTGCAGGTCAGACATATCCGTTGAATGATAGGTCAGGTCGCCAGTCACCGCAATGGCATCCACCTGCAACTGTTCAATGTGAGCCCGCAATTCCATCAAGCGATCGCGGTTGATGACAGTGGATTGGTGGATATCGGTCAGGTGAAGGATTGTCAAACCATCCAATTCCAGTGGCAGGCCAGCCACCTCAACGTCATACTCACTGGTCTCATACCAACCTGTTTCTGCCCGGCTCTGCTGCTGCGATCCGGCGATGGGCGCAAGGAATAATCCGAACAAACCATACAGCATGTTGCGCAGTATTGTCCGGCGTGAAAGCCGGTGAGGCGATATTTGACCATTCATCCAGTCATTTTAACACGGCAGGATGGTTTCTTTCCACCAACTGACATGCAAGCCACATCCAGAATGGTACCGTCACCGCCAGGGCGGGCGACAAAAAACAGGATCGGGAGGTATCCTTCCGATCCTGTTCCTGTTGGGTCTAACGATCACCTTTTACCGGATGGCAGCACATACGTTGGCATCATATAGCATCAATGATTGGTAGTAACGTGACACCCACACACCCGAACCGGCTTCCTCCGCATTTAGCAAGCGATACAGTAATTTTTCAGGTTCAGCCGGGGTCCAGACTGCTTCAGTATAAGGAACATCTTCAAACAGGGGGGCTTCCCAGATCGGTGTTCGATTCGGCACAAGAATGACCCATGTGGAGCCAGGTTTTAATGGGAAGGGATTGCCCTCATCATCAATGAACCGGATAGGGCGGTATTTTCCTGTGGCAATCTCAAACTCCCCATTTCGAGTGGTCCAGAACAGGTCATATTTTTGTCCATCCCGGAACAGGACAGCTGGCGCTTTTTGGATATTGAGAAAATCGATATCAAAGGCCTTTTCCGTACAATAACGGTGGTTGGCATACAGCAGGATCACATTTGCAACATCAACATTGCTCTCGTCCAGCCGGTCTGTCAGGCGAACAAACGTTTTTCCATCAGCCTGGTCGGCATATCGATAGTACACTCCCTGCGCGGGATCATAACGCCAGGCGATCTGGTTCATTGTGTTGTAAATAAACCAGAATGTTTCACCGGGTAATCCACCTTCAGGCGCCAGGGCATCGAACACATTCCCACTTAAGGCACCTTCTGTTAATGTCCCTGCATTCTCGCTGGCAATTGTTTTTAACTCCGAAGCCGGGATCATGGCACTGTTGATATCAGTCGCATCCGAGCCATACACATTGGTATAGGATTCCATATTCTGCACCACCCCGCTGTATCCTGATGCCATTACCAAAAATCCATTATTCAGTACCCGGATTCCCTCGTATGGCAACCGGCCGGAGCGGATCGGACCGATCGAATCGGCATTGGTATTATCAATCGCCAGGCCGGCAGATTGCTGGCCATCGCCTCCACCAGCGTCATCACTGCTGCCATCCCCTCCACCTGCTGTGTCGATCGCAGCAGTCTCACCGGGAAATGCGCCATAAAAAAGCGCCAGGAAGCGAGACATCCCTTGGCCGATATACAACTCGTACACCCAGGCTGAGGAACCAAGTCCTGCCTGTGGTCTGGCATTAATCGGCCAATTGGTGATGGAGACCAGGGCCGGTTGGAAACTCAAGGTTGCGGGATCCAGGGCCATTTTTCCTGTGAGCGGATTGATTCCCAGTGGGAAGTCTTCCGCATCAGGACCAAATGGTCCGCTCGGAACTGTCGGCGTGGGGATTTGTGTCGGTTCAGGGATCGGAGTTGGCTCTGTCGTTGCTGTCGCCGTCAGGACAAGCGTGGGTGTCGCTGTGGGTTCGGGTATCTCGGTGGGTTCTGCTTCCTGAAGTTGCTCATCATCAGCGACATCTGCTGGTTCATCGATCATCTCATCCTGTGCTGCCAGCACCGCCAAAGCAGGAGGCTTCTGTCCCCATCCACTCAGCAACAGGATTAACAGCGCGATCAGCATTACTGCGCCAATTCCTCCGCCAATCCATATTTGCGTTTTTCTCATTTTCATAAATGCTCCTGGTCATTAAGAAGGTTGATATTCAGCAGCTCTGTTAAGATTATAATACTTTCCAAAAGCAACCTCCTAACAATATTGTAACCACCAGTCAGAATATCCAAAGGTAAGGTATGAAATTCTTAATGTATATCGATCCGAAGACGGGAAAGCCACAGGCGGGTGTCATCTGTCCCAATCCTGAGAAAATGGAGATGGTCAGCCTGGCTGACCTTTCACCCCAGCTCCCCTCCACCCTTGATGACTTGCTGCCAATACTGGATATTGAGATAATTTCCCGGTTGTATGAAGCAACAAGAACCTCCGCCCCAAAACGGCCCCTCCAGGATGTCCGCCTTCTTCCACCAATTATGTATCCAGGTAAAATATTGTGCGTTGGTTTGAATTACAAAGATCATGTGTTAGAAGGCGGACGTGAGTTACCACAGCACCCCACCATATTCAGCAAAACGACCAGTTCCCTGACCGGACACAAGACCGAAATCTTGCTGCCGGCTTGTTCCCAGATGGTGGATTATGAAGCTGAGCTGGCCGTCGTGATTGGCAAACGCGGAAAACATATACCTCGTAAAGCGGCTTTGAGCTATGTGGCTGGTTACACAATTCTCAACGACGTTACCGCGCGTGATTACCAGAAACGGTCGACGCAATGGACAGTGGGAAAATCATTTGACACATTCGCGCCCATGGGTCCATTCCTGGTGACCGCTGACGAAATACCAAATCCCCATTGCCTGGAGATTGCTGCCCACCTTAACGGAACCCAAATGCAGCACTCCAACACAACACAACTCATATTTGATATTCCATACTTGATTGAAGATATCAGCGCTGGTATAACCCTGGAACCGGGTGACATCATTGCGACGGGCACGCCATCCGGGGTGGGCGTTTACCGCCAGCCTCCAGTATTCCTGCAGGACGGCGATATCATTGAAATAACGATTGAAAGCCTGGGAATTCTGCAAAACACCTGCCGCCGGGAACCTGCCTGAAAAGAAGCAAACGACCTACACCAGTCCTCGATGGCGTAGTCCCTATGGACTATCTCAAGGACACGACGGCGGTCGCATCAGTGAGAACCGAAAGGAACGCAGCTGGCAATCGTACAAGGAGGTATCGCAAAGACTGGTTTGGCTGGCGGCAAGCGCCAGCCAGGAGATGTACCGATGAAACACAAATATTTAACACTCTTTCTACTGATATCAGGAATTGCCGGGGTATTCATCCTGCGCACCTTGCTGGCCTCCACCAATACCATGCCCCGCACCTTCGAAATCTTCGATTCCCTCACGGTGGCAGGATCGCTCATCATTTTCTTGATGAATCATCGCAGTCTGCGAAGAGGGGATTGGATAGCCGCCTTCATTTTGGGCGCAGCTATTTGCGCAGGCATGTTGTTTTCTTCCCTTTTCACTCCCTATCCATTCTTTGGAATTGTTAGCAGCAATACCGGACAGGCAGTGATTCGTGGACTGTTCACAACCATCGCAACTCTGGGCGGTCTGGTCATTATGCGGCAGCAAGGCCCGGTTCAATTCCACGCCGCCAGCGGTAACTGGTCAGATATGCGCCGGGGCATCCTGTCAGGCCTGGCAATTGGCCTTCCGTTGGCTGTTCTGAATATCTTCGCCCTGAGTTTCACCCAGGGTAGGCCAATCCAGTGGCAGCACCCGTTTGCCGCTGTTCTGGATGCCCTGCAGCCAGGCGTGATGGAGGAAGTCATTTACCGCTTTGCCCTGTGGGGCCTACTCTGGTTGGTGTTGCGAAACCCGCTCCCGCAACAGGCAATCTGGTTGGCCGGTGGATTGGCAATGTTGATCCATAATTTTTCCCATTTCGATAATCTCTTCCTCCAATCACCGCTGACTGCACTGGGAATGGGTACTGTCCTGGCGTTGATCTGGGGTCTGCCTCCCCTGATTCTGGCCCGTCGCCGCGGACTTGAATCCGCGATTGCCTTCCATTGGATTCAAGATGCTGCCCGGTTTCTGGCAGGTTTTTAAAACCTCGATCTATGAAAGCCATTCCCCATATGTACCAAGAGATATCCCGACAAATGAGGGGACCGGACCAACCCAAAGCGATTACCACAATCACTGGCGTGTAGCATGATACGCCCTGGCATGTGGCACAGCCGTACTATGAAAAAACGCATGACGGAATACAGGATTCGTCAAATAAACAGGAAGGTCCTCAAATCATATTTTGGAAACCTGCAAGCAGAGACCAGCAGCCCTCGATAGCTTATTGACGGCAGCATAAAAATCCATTACAGTTAAGAAAGCAATTAGAAAGTTCACACAGGAAAATCAATGTCCCCATTACCCGTACCGGAAATCGATCCGAAAGTGATCCGAAAAACCCGGGAATACAAAAAACATCAAAAAACCACTTTCTGGCAGATCTATTTTCCGCTGATCCTCAGTATCGCACTGGTGTTGATGGTGACCGTGTTCGCCGTCCTGACAACCATCCAGGGCGACATGGCAGGAACCAACTCGAAATGGTCCAGTTTGATTTTGATCATTTTTATCTCTGTAATCAGCATCTTTGCTCTGGGGATTGCGGCAGCATTGTTTTACATGGCTTATACCCTGGCCAAGGGGATCCACGCAGCGCCTGTATACACCAATATGGCAAAGTACTACACAAACCTCTTTCGCCAGAAAGTTGGTCAATGGTCTGATGCGATCGTTTCACCGGTTATCAAAGCTGGTGGAACAGCCAAAGGAATACACGTTTTTTTGCAATCCATCACACACACCAGGAAGAAGTAAATCAAAAGGAGAAACCGTATGGAAAACGAAAATCAACTCCAGCCTAACGCTGATGCCGAATTGAGCCTTCCCACCAGGCAGGCATGGGTCACCAAAGCCTTCATCATTGGTGGAGTGATCGGCGCTGTTGCCGGCCTGATTGGCGCTTTCATTTTCGTCAACAACCATCAGGATCAAGACGATGACAAACTGGATGCTGCAACCGGTGTACAGCTGGGCCTGGGTATACTGGGGGTATTGCGACTCCTGACCCGCTGACCCGCCTCCATTTCTGAACCTTTTTAATGGGGCAATTTTTTACACATCCTTTGTGCCGTTATGTAGTCGCTGGTCAATTGACCCGCGACTATCTTATTCTGCCGGATGGGTCATGCCGATATGATCTGCCAGGTGGATCTGCCCTGTACGCCTGCGCGGGGCTGGCGCTGTGGGATAACCAGATCAGTATTCTCAGCCGCGTCAGTTCAGATTATCCAACCCGGTGGCTTGAACAGTTTGCCGAACTTGGGATTGACCCCAGCGGAATCCAGATCGCGGAAGACGAGTATTCCATGATCCAGTTTCAGGCCTTTTCGGATTGGTCGGGGACATGCGGCTTGAATCCCATCCACGAATTTTCCCGACGAAACCTGACCATGCCCGGATCGCTGTTGGAATGGCAAAAGAATCGGTACCTGTCTGACCAGGATACCAACAGCAACCCTGCAGCCACCTTCCATATCAGTGGGATCCATTCCCACCACAGCGATGCGTCCAATTTCCTTCTGCTGCCAATGCCTGGTGCAGAGCAGGAAGCGCTCCTGGCTGAAATGAATTCATCACACTTTCCGTTTATCGGATTTTTTCCTGCATCCTCCTGGATGCAGCCATTGAAGGTGAAAGAGTTCAGTAAAATCTGCGCAAATGTGCGTACTCTTTTTCTCACCCTTGACGATCTTAACGCAATGTATGCGATTCAAAAAATGAAAACATGGGAAATGATTGAGGCCATATCTGAGTACTGCAAGGAATCCGTGGTCATCTACAACCAGTTCTCAGGCGGTTATTTGTATTGCAAGGAAACCCGTAAGAAATTTTGCATCCCCGCCTATCCATTCACGCGCAGGGTCAACCCGGTTGGCAGTCAGTTTGCCTTTTGCGGCGGTTATGCAGCCGGCAGGCGAAATGCATACGATCCCCTCGAAGCTTATTGCTATGGTGAGGTGTCATCCTCAACCGCCATGGAGGCCCTCGGTGGATTTTCTGCCTTAACTGCATTGCGGGAATTATTGCCCGAGCGACTCCGCCTTGTCAGCTCTCTCGTAAAACAGTGTTAGGTGTGAGGCGAATGTTGACTTCGCAAGCCCTTGACTTCGTAAACCTGGATCTCGTTGCGCTTACCCTTCACCTTGATGGATGCGACATGGTTTGCCGCCACCCGGTCATGAACCACATCATACACTTGGTCTGTAATCAATACCTGACCTGGCGCGGCATATTCCTGCACACGCTTGGCAGTATTCACACTGTCACCAATGGCAGTGTATTCCATCCGCTGTTCGGTACCGACCAGACCCAAAACAGCCTCCCCCATATGCAAGCCAATGCCAAAATGGAAGTGATTCTCCGGCGACAACGTTTGATGCAGCCTGGCGACCCGCATTTGAATCGCCAATGCCGCCCGAACCGCATGGTAAGGATGATCCTGAAGCGGGACAGGGGCATTAAACCAGGCCATCACCGCATCACCAAGATACTTATCAATGGTGCCTCCTTCCCGCAGAATAGCCTCCACCGCGTAATCCCAATGCTGGTTGAGCAGCGAAAAAACAATTTCGGGTGAAACAGTCTCACTGAAACTGGTGAAGCCGCGGATATCGGCGAACAAGGTGGTGATCACTCCACGGCGGCCGGCTAACTGCAGGCGGTCAGGGTTCAACTGGCTGATTACCGCAGGTGAAACCATCCGCTCAAACAATCGCCGTTGGGCCTTCAGACGGCGTTGTTCTGTCTCATCTTCGAACACCACCGCGGCACCCTGTACTGTCCCCTCACTGTCCTTTAGTGGCGCGATAGACAACCGCAAGTCCTGACGTTCATTTCCAGCCAGGTTACCGCTGATTTCCAGACCGGTCAGGGCCATTTCTGATGTCAGTACGGTCTGAATATGTCCAGAAATCCCCTGCGCAAAACCCGGACACACGGCATGGATCGGTGCACCAACCAGCAAGTCTGCGTTTGTACGCAAAATATCTCCTGCTGCAGGATTGCAAAGCACAACCTGGTTTGCCTGATTGATCATAATCAATCCACTCGCCATTGAATGGAAAACGCCATCCATCAGATTCTTCAATTCCGTCACTTCCGCCAGGGTATGCCGCAGGCTGACGAAAAGGCGTGCGTTTTCGATCGCCACCGCAGTCTGGTTGGCAAAGGCCTGCAGTGCGTTCAGGTCGGTGTTTGTGAACAGACCGCTTCGCAGGCGGCTGTCCACGTAGACCACCCCAATTTTTTCCTGCTTTAGCGTCAATGGAACACACAAAATGGAGCGCAATGAATACGCAACAATGCTGTCCTGCCCTAGAAAACGCGGATCTTCCTGTGCATTCGTAGTAATTACGGGTTCACCGGTGTTAATTACCCGATCTATGACTGTCTTGCTGATCCGAACCTCTTCATTGTCAAGAGTTTCTTGTTCCCAATTGCGGGCAACTTCGATTTGCAAACCGCCTGATGAATCCCGCAGCATCAGAAACCCGCGTTCAGCGGAGGTAAGTTGAATGATCTGATCCATCGCCACCAACAAAACTTCATCGGGGTCTAATGTGGAATTTATGATCCTACCGGTACTGACCAGGGTATGAAAACTGTGCCGCTCTTCTTCGAGCGATTGGATGGAATCTTTCATTCGCCGATATTCCACGCCAAGGGCAGCCAGTAATTCTCTTGCTTTCCCGATTTCAGTTGTATAAGGCATCTCTTCAAGGCACTGGCCAATGCTGTGAATTTGCGCTGACGCACGTAAAATTTGTGATGCCAGGTTTGTGAAAGTGGATGACTCTGAAGATGGAACACTCATTACTCGGCTACCTCGTCCTGCGGATTAAGTGTACAATAAAAAAGTAGATGGGGCAACGTCCACAATCCACGTTCACTGGATGCTTGCCTACCAATGGATCAATAGCTTTGCGACAAGGAGACCGAGCAATGCAGGGAATCTGGCAACTTGAGAGTGTCATCAACATTTTTTTTCAAGAGCACTTTGCTTTCCTCACCCCGCTGATGCAGTTGATCTCCTACCTCGGTGATGAGTATTTCTATATGCTCTTCCTACCGCTTTTCTTTTGGAGCATCAGCTACCGCGATGGGCTGCGGTTGGGAATGATGCTGATGATCTCCAACACCACCAATATGATCCTCAAATTGAGTTTTCGCACACCGCGTCCGTATTGGGTGAATCCTGATGTTCTGGCACTGCGCGTAGAGACATCTTTTGGAATGCCATCTGGCCATTCACAGAACGCTGCCGGTTTGTGGGGATTGTTTGGCCATACGCGCACAAAAAAATGGGTTCGCCTGATTTGCTACCTCACCATCTTTCTCATCGGCCTGTCTCGCATTCATCTGGGAGTCCATTATTTGCACGATGTTTTACTGGGCTGGCTCACCGGCGCGCTGCTTGTGGTGGTTGCTTTGAAATATGAGAAGCCGATTGCAAAGAAATTCGTCACTGGCAATTCATCCAATCGGATCAACCTGACCATGATCATTTCCGCGGCAATGATCTTCCTACCACTGTTGCTGGTGCTGATTTCCCGTGCATGGTCTTTGCCCGAAGCATGGATTGTCAACTCGATCAATGCAGCTCCCGACACACAGATCAACCCGATGAGTGTCGAAGGGGCCTTTACTGTAGCGGGAACAACCTTTGGCACCTTGCTTGGTCTGACATGGTTCATGGAGAAATACCAGGGCATACCGGATGCCGGTGGAACGGTCCGCCAAAAAACGCTTCGGTACCTGGCAGGGGTGGCAGGCCTGGCGGTGATTTATCTGGGCATGAAATATGTAACCCCCGAGGGTGAAAGTTTGATCGCGCTGCTGATGCGGTTCATCCGCTATGGCATGTTGGGGGCCTGGATCAGCGGTGGGGCTCCCTGGCTGTTTCGGCACTTGAAATGGATGCAGGTGGAAAAATTGGAAGGCATCGGGTAAAATGGGAGTGGAAGTAGTACAGACGAAACACTACGCATCACCCGAGTGAGTGAAAAGGAGAAACTGGAATGAAAAAAGTGTGGTCATTTTTAACAGGATTGCTCGTTGGCGCCTGGCTCACAGGTGTTACCGTTTTATTGTTCACCCCCCTTTCAGGGAAAGATCTGAGAGAAAAGATCAAGCAGGAATCGAACCAGTTGATGCAGGATGTAAAAAGTGCCAGCGAAATGCGGCAGAAAGAACTGCTCGAGGAACTGGAAAACCTGCGGCAAGGGAAGAATATCAAACTCGATAGTGTAGAGTAAATCAAGCTTAAATCAATCAACGGGCTGCAGTGTAACAGCCCGTTGATGTTGTTGGTTTAAAAATGAAACGCTGACTTGTTTTAGCTGGCACTTTTTTTCTTGGGCTTGATCCAGTCCCGCACAAATTTGGCATGCAACAACCCCATCAGGACAAAACCTGCCAGGTAAACCCAGAAAACGGGTTTGATCACTTTTGATACCAGGAAAATGTGGGTTATGATCGCCCCAATTCCGAGGTAATAAAAATAATGAATCAGCCGCCATGTTTTGTGGTGCTGCTTGCGGAATTTATCGCTGGAAGTCAATTGCATGACGAACAAGACGATCAGGGCAAGGTCTCCCAACAGAATAAATGGCTGGCTGACAAATGCTGTAATCAGCAACTGGAGATCAAAGCCGAAGCTCAGCATAAATACAAAAAAATGGCTGGCAGCATACAGCAGGCCGTACAGCCCAAATACACGATGTGGGAAAAACCCTTCCGGCAGGCTGTAGTTTTTTGCCAGCACCGAAAGGGATGATAATAATAACATGATGATCGCGGTATGCCCAAAGCGGTGCATGATTTCAAAATACACAAACCCCTGCAACCGCCCCGTGATCAGGTCAAAAAACACCCACAGGAAGGTGAATGCCGAAACAACAGCTGCGATAATCGTGATCCATTTTTTCTTATCCATACGCTCCCTCGTTTTAATACCAGACCGTTAAGTCCATCCCTTCATACATCGATGCGACTTCTTCTTCATACCCATTGTACAACAGGGTTTCCACTCTACCAATACCTGCACCAACAAGGGTTTCGGTAGCCTGTGACCACCGGGGATGGTCTACCTTCGGGTTCACATTAGCGTAAAAACCATATTCTTGCGGCGCGTAATTGTTCCAGAAGGTGCGCGGTTGGTCAGCAACCAATTTGATCTTGACAATCGATTTGATACTCTTAAACCCATACTTCCACGGAACCACAAGGCGCAACGGGGCGCCATTCTGCGGCAGCAAGCGCTGTCCGTACAAGCCAGTGGAGAGGATTGTGAGATCATGCATTGCCTCGTCCAGGCGCAAGCCTTCGGTATAGGGCCACACAAACATATCACGATTCACGAGGGGCATATTTTCCTCGTCGAGCTTGGTTTCGAAATAGACATACTTGGCGTCAGAGGTAGGTTCCACTTTTTCCAGCAGTTTCCACAGCGGAAAACCAAGCCATGGAACAACCATCGACCAGGCCTCAACACAGCGCAACCGATAAATGCGTTCCTCCTCGTCAAACATCTGGTAGATGTCTTCCATATCAAAAATCGTGGGTGTGTTGACCAAACCATCCACTTCGATTGTCCACGGGCGGGTTGGGAAATCTCTTGCCAGGGGTGCCACAGCGCCTTTATTCAGACTGAATTCGTAATAGTTATTGTAGTTGGTGATATCTTCGTAGCGTGTTAGCTGGCGCCCAAGTTCATCGGTCATCTGGCTGGCGGAAGGCAACGGTGTTTCAGTAGGCGCCTCCTGTGGCTCGAGCTCCTCACTGACAGGCGTTTCATTTTCTCCAGAGGGCGCTGTAACAGCTGCCGGTTTTTCGTCCACAGCACAAGATGCCAGGGCTGCACCTGCAGCCCCAATGCCCATCCATTTCAGGAATTTGCGGCGTGAACGATAAATATGCTCAGGGGTTATGGAAGATGATGGTATTTTTTTCATGGTTCAACCTTAACTACTAATTATTAATAATAATAGTACATAATTCTTAATTATGCATTAATACCTGTCACCACAGCTGTCAATAGCCGAACCAAACACAAACGCATCCCCATCAGAAGATGCGTTTGGAATACCTTTTATGGATTGATGTGAGGAGTTCATTCAAACCAGAACTGGTAATCCGCCTCCATCCGGGTGTAACGGGTTGCGCCGCTCAACACCAGGGTTGCGCGTTGCAATGTGCCGGAGAAATCGAGATTGACCACAAACCCCTGCCCCTGGTTGAGATCGATCGATTCCACGGTTACCAGGCCATCTTTATTTTCACGGATCACTGTTGCCAGGTATTTTTGCGGAAGGGAATTATTAATGCGTACGAAGCCTTCCGCCTCCCATCCACCTTCATCGGTTTCGAAATCACTAAAATAACCGATCACGGGAATCGACACATCGTCCAGCAACAAACCTTCTCCGTTCACGGCCGCATCGGTCACATACTCAAAACGGAGCCAGATTTCTTTACCGGCATAATCCGAAAGGTCAACAATTTCCTCAACCCATCCGCCGGTACGATCGTTATAACCCCAACCGTAATTGTTCCCAACCGGGTCATACCCGGTACCGCGCGGTGTTTCGACAAAGTCCCAATCTTCACCATCTTCTGAGATCATCAGATAAACATAATCATAATCGGTTTCCAAGTCATACCACAACCAGTACTTCATCGCTACTGGTTCACCAGTCGAAATCGCCGTGAGATCAAATTGACGTGTGAGACGCATATCAGATTCATCCCCTTTGTTCGACCAGAAGGCGTATTGACCGGAATAGGCATCCATCGGAAGCAATTTCGCATTCTGTTCTCCCTGGAAATGCAGCACAACATCGGAATCGCATTCGATTTCGTAGTAGTCCACCCCGTATTGCTTCACCGTTGAATCTACTGACTGTACACATTGGGAGATGGTATCTGTGACGGACGCCGTGCGGAAAGACGGCAGCGATGTGTAGACGTAGCGTCCGTCAGCGACATCTCCATCTTGCAGGTAATTTGTAACGCTCCAGTCCCGGAATAGATCATCCGCCCCGATCGGTGATCCTGTAACAGGGTCCACCGCCTGGAATTGCTGGAAAATTTCATCCACGCTTTTCAGTCCATTTTGAGCATCAGCCACCAGGGCTTTGGTAATATCGTCACCCATCCTGTCCAACAGGTAAGTCACAAACAGAAAACTGGCACCGTAATGAGGTGTGGTGGCAGAAGAGTCATTGGGCCAATCGTTCAATTGCAGGTCGGTATCCCAAAAATATAAGCTGTCAAACCCACTCTCGTAATATCCATTCAACAACGCAGCCAGTTCGGAAAACCCTTCATTCAACCAGGTGGTTTCGTTCTGATCCTGGTACCAGTGGATCATATGCTGGAACTCATGTGCCAGCACTCCATAGGTAAATCGCTCACTCAATCCAACAGTGTCGGCATTAAACATGAAAGTTTCATGCCCATTTGAAAATTCATTCGCCATGGGATGAACCGAATCGACGGATGAAAAATAACCAGCAATCGAGAAACCCAAACCGCGCGCATATACCAGGTAAATGTGTTCATCATTATCAATCCCGGGAGACCATTCACTGCCAAAGAATTCCCTGTTGGTGGGATAAATCTGGTTCTCAAATGTCTCCGCCAGGTCTTTAAGCTCACGCTCGTCATAACGGACGCCATCTTCGATCCAGAAGTAGGAGTGCGGTGTGATGTATGCCAGCCGGGTTGTGACCTGGAAATTGGTATTGGTGTCCATATCCATCAGCCAGAAATTTTTTGTATCACCGATTTGGTAGGCAATGGGCGGTTCATCCAACGTTGCTGGAATATTATCGATCCCCATAAACCGCATGGCGATGTCTTCCGGATCCGCTTCGGGCACAATCGCATTTTCCAGCGTTTGCAATGTTTCCCAACCATTACCGGCCTGTACTTCTGCTTCGGGTTGGGGGAGTTGAACAGCTTCCGGGGTTGTGGTTGGTACAACCTCACCAGCAGGTTGTGTTTTGGTCGGTGGAAGCCGTGTCGGTGCTTCCCAGGGAACCGTGGTTGCATTGGAAAAGGGAGGTGTCAGATTGGCGGACAAAAAAATCGTATTGGCTGCAGCCATTAAACCCCCACAAGCGACAGATATGCAGCAAAACAAGACACAGATCACCAACAATATGATCAAGACAACCGGCACTGCATTTCTTTTCGTCATTCGTTTACTCCAGTTCCACCACCCGCAGACGGTATACCGCGGGTTGTTCTGTATAGCGTGTGGTACCGCTGACCAATACGGTAATCCTATCCCAAATTACATCATTGCGCAAAACGAATTCTTCCAGAACTCCTCCATCGAAAAAGAATGTATCCACTTCAGTTCTTTCCGCATCCTCGTATATGATGGAGAGGACATAGGACTGTGCCAGGCGGTTCTCGACACGCACAAAGCCCTCGGACAGCCATCCCCCATCACCATCTTCAAAATCTGCCTGATATCCCACGGCATCCAGGTTGACATCATCCAACAGGAAACCTTCCCCATTCAGGTTGGCATCGGTCACATATTCAAAACGCACCATGACCAATTCTCCGGCAAATGCGCTCAAATCTACGGTTTCTTTGATCCAGCCTTCACTGCTGCCGGTATACCCCCATCCCAAATTGCTGCCAACGGGATTATCTCCGGTGCCATGTGGAGTTTCGAGAAACTCCCAGGACTCACCATCCTGCGATACCAGCAGGTACACGTAGTCATAGTCTTCTTCAAGGTCAAACCACATGGTGTACTCCAGCATCACCGGTGCCGTGACCTCACGCAGGTCAATAGTACGGGTCAGTGTCATATCTGATTCAGAACCCTTATTGGACCAGAACATCCAATCGCCGCTGTAGGCGTTAACGGGCAGCAACCCGACCTCACCAACACCCTCGAACTCAAGCTGGTATACACCGTGGCATGCGATATCGATTCGATCCACACCAAACTGGGTTACATTGCCTTCGGCCCATGCTGCTGTGGTGCAGTTGCGCAAGCGTTCCTGCAGAAAAGCAATATCCAGGACCGTGGGTACATATCCCGAATAACCATACTGACCATCTGCCACCGTGGAGTCATTAACCACGTTCGCCACCGCCCAATCAGCAAATACATCCTCTGCTCGCAGAAGCTCATCCGTTTCGGGATGGCGCACATCCAAATCTGACAGTACTGCGTCAATCGCTGCCATATCATTCAAAGGGTTGGCGACCAGTGCTTGTGTGGCCGTTTCGCCAAATCGCGAGAGGAAGTATTGCATAAATAGGAACGAAGAACCATAATGTACACTTTGTGCGGCAGGATCAACCGGCCATACGTTCAGCTGCACATCCGGGTCCATCAGGTACAGCAAATCGAAGCCGCCTGGTGAATAGCCATTCAAAACGGTTGCCAGTTCTGAAAAACCTTCATTCACCCATGAGCTTTCATTGCGATCCTGATTCCAATGGATCATATGCTGAAACTCATGCGCCAGGGTACTGAGGGTGTATTGGTCCCCCAACTTTAACACATCGGAATTGAAGAAAAATGTTTCATGCGCATTGGAGTATGGGTACACTTCAGGCGGCAGTGAATCATTCGCTGAAAAATAACCAGCAATATTCGATCCCAACCCTCCGGCATACACCAGGTAGATGTGGACGTCGCCATCGATCCCAGGGGTAAATTCAGAGCCGAAGAATTCCCGATTGGTGGGATAAATTTGAGACTCAAATGTGGTGATCAGCGAATGTAAGTCTTCCTCCACATATTCGACACCCTCCTCGATCCATACATAGGCATGGTCGCTGGCTGCGGCCAGACGGGCTGTGATCTGGAAATTCGCATCGGTATCCATATTGCTTGCCCAAAAAGTTTCCAGGTCACCTACCTGGTAATCCAACGCAGGAATTACCTCACGAATTTGCGTTAATCCACGCAAGCGCATCGCCAGATCGCGGGGATCGTTTTCAGGAACATCGACCGATGCCAAAGCCTGCAGCATGGCAATTGCCCTGTCACTGGGCGGTGCAACGCCTTCGATAGGGAAAGGGATCTGCGTTTCACCCATCCAGCCAGGTAGCCCGGATGAAACGTCTGAGGCGGCGAACACCAATCCAGCTGCAATGACCGTACCACAGCAGCACAAACAACCGACCAATAAAACAATAAGAAGGATTACCCACCAATTTCTTTTCATATCAATTCCATCATGAAAGCAATTTTCGCTAGATTACAGGCGCTCTGATGTTTCTTGTGCCTGCTGATATGCCGATACCACCAACCCTAAAGAAAACCAGTAGTACGGCAGAGCGAATGAATCAACGCTGAACCCTTCCGTGGTCAGGGCTGCGCATACGAACAGGCCCATCCATCCCACCTGCCGCAGGAGTGGAGACGATTTGCGCGATAACTCATCGGATGTTTTCCATAGGCTGAGCATCCATGCTGCGAACAGGAAAAATCCCACAATTCCGGTTTCTGCCAGCAGCCGTGACCATAAATTTTTCGGATTCAAGACCCCACTGCCACCCAGCATCAATGAACGCACCTCAGGAAAAGACCAGGCATAATCGGGCATTGCATCCATAAAGAAGAAGCCGCTGTTGCCCAACCCCACCCCAAAAATTGGATGTGACTCGAACACCTGCCATCCTCCCAGCCAGAAGGAAACCCGCGGACCCAGATCCATTTTTCCAAGATAACGATACAGCCAATGATCCTGGGTGAAATTAACCTCGAACAAGGTACTCATCCTGTCATCCAAACGGCTCAATGCCAAAGCTCCGACAATGACCAATGAGAGGTACACACACAGCATGGCAATGAATAGTCCAACCCGCAGCCGTCTCCGTTTCTTCTGATAACGGCTCAAGGATTCGGTTTTATCAGCATTCCAGTTCATTTTTTTTGCAGCCCAACTGGTGATAATATTCAACAGTTGGCCATTCATGCGAACGAAGAACACAAACAACATCATCAGTAAAGACAGGTAGCCGATGCGTGACATGCTGAGTACCAGGTTGATCACCCCAAGCACCAGCAGCACATTTTCCCAGGAAATGCCCAGAATTCGCCTTCGATGAGCTGAATAGCGGGAAATGGTGGCTGAAAGCCACAAGGGCAAGTACAGCATATTCAACTGGTGGGCAAACCAGGAGGGCTCAAGGGCCAAACCTGTTACACGATCCGCATACAGCACACCTGTTGAAAAGAAGCGGTGGAATAATTCGATATACCAGGGATAGCCTCCGATCAGGCGCCACACCACAGCCTGTACCAACGACCACACCAGGATAAACGCACCGCTGTAATTCAACAAGCGGAAGGTCCATTGTAATCTCCCGGGTTTTTCTGTCATGCGGGCAGTAACCAGGAATGTGAAAACGCCGACCGCCACGGTGATGTAAGAAGAAAGCCCTTCACCCAGAGGCGTATTGCCTTTATATGGTGGGATGGATAAAAACACCGAGAGGCAGGTACTGAACAAAGCCGCCAGAACAAACATCAGCAATGGAATGCCATGCACAGGCAGTTTCCCACCTTTTAAAAGTGACGGGAGGTAGCAAGCAGCCGTTATCACACCGAGGATGATGCCGGAAGGCAATCCGACAACATCGGACCGAACCAGTTTCACCACCAACGGGAAACTGGTCACCGGCAGCAGGATCACCAGGGCAAACCATGCACTGCGCAGCAAGAGAGGGGGGATTCGGTCAAGCTTCATGCTTCCTCATTGTTTCGGACAACCGCACAAAAGCAGCGAACGCAGCCAGAATCATACCCATCAATCCGCCACTGAGTCCAGCTGCCAGCAGGTTCAGAAAAAGGGGCGGGATTTCCTGTTGGAATTTTTCCGGCTCACCTACCCAAAGCATGGCAAATTGGCTTTCTGCTGAACCACCTTCTTCAGATGCAGCCAGACTGTCTGGCAACAGGCAGGTGTAACCTGTTTCCGCCGCTGCCCCGGAAATGCAATCTCCAGGCGCTTCCCCATCGATGCCTGGCAACTGGTTCACACTGCCCTTTGTCAGATGTTGGTACGCACCCGCGGCCCACAGGCGCACATCGGCTGCGGCCTGGTCTCCATCCACATTGCGTACCACCAGGCGGTAAGTTTCATTGGTTAATTCCAACCATGCACTGCTGGCCGGACTTAGAGATGGCCGCTGTTCCTCGATGATCTGGAACAAAGCATGGTAGAAAGCATCCACTTTGAGTTCATCCCAATGGTGATTGTGTTGAGATCCACGAATCACGACCGGAATGGACAGACTTGCTTCGGCTGGCACGGGGCGAATCATGCGCCAACCAATGGCCAGGGCGGCGCTCAAGGCTACCAGAAGCCATGCGCGCCAGCGCAGCCCCTTGAAAGCCCACACAAAATCGTTAAGCGACCAGCTATTCACAGCCAGGTTCCATCAATCAGGGACGCGACATGAAGTTAATCACGATCTGAACCTGATCCGTCTGTTGGTGCGTTGCAAATGGGATTTCTTCCGATATTTGCTTCCCTGCGAGATCGAACAGGGTAATGGTCAGGGTGTCTGTGGATTCAATGCCGCGATCGCCAAGTTTCAGGTCATAACCACCGGGACCGAAATAATCCGCCACCCCGGTCATGCTGGTAAGATCAACACTTTCCCCCTCCAGGCTGCCACGCACGCGAACCACAATATATTCCACCGGTATGCCATCCGGCCCAAACACCTGACCGCCGACACCAAGCCAGTTACTTCCGTACTCAAGATGATGAAGGTTGGGTATGTAAGAGGGTGTTCCGGGTTGAAGTATGTAGGGAAAAGTCTCCGGCGTTGGCGAGGGGAGCAGTGTGCTGGTTGGCACCAGGGTAACTGTGGGTTCAGAGGTAGGGGTGTGTTGTATTGCCGGTGTTTGCGTTGCAGTATCGCGTTCCAATACCAACTCGCACGATTCACAGGGTTCACATGTCGGGCACAATACTGCTGTCGGCAATGGCGTGTCCAGGGCAAATGTCGGGAATGAACACGCAAGACCCATCAGGAATAGAATGGCAAAAAACAACAGGATGGCGGCATTGGTTCGCAGGTATCTCATCAAAGCACTCCGGGAGGATCCGTTACATTCTCCTGATTGTATCATATTCACAGGCGTTGGCTGAACCACAACGGGAGCGGATTGCCGTTTTGAATGGCATCCTCACAAATGATGCAAATCCACCAGACCCAGGCGAAGAGCTGTGATCACAGCCTGAGTCCGATCAGAGACCCCCAATTTGCTAAAAATATTGCTGGTGTAGTTCCGAACTGTGCCCTCCGATAAAAACAATGACCGCGCAATATCTGCGTTGGACAAACCCTGCGCCATCAATGTCAGGATTTCCTGCTCCCGCTGGCTGAGGTCAATATTGGTTTTCTGCATCTGCCGTGGCTGTTGGTTCAGCATGGCCTGCACTACTTTCCCAGCGATGGAAGGGTCCAGATGTGATTCACCGCTCACTGTTCCGATAATTGCTTCGCGCAATTTCTCACCGGGTGTATCCTTTAGCAAATAGCCGGATGCGCCGCTTTTCAGTGCATCAAACAACCATTCATCATCATCGTACGTGGTCAGGATCAGCACCTTAACAGCAGGATATTGTTGACGAACCTGACGGGTTGCCTGGACGCCATTCATCACCGGCATCTTCAAATCCATCAGGATGATATCGGGTTCAATGGATTTCAACTTTTCCAGTAAATCCAGGCCATCCTCGGCGGTGTCAATCACCGTTAGTGAAGGATCAGCATTCAAAATAGTCCGCAAACCCTGGCGAACGATTTCCTGGTCATCGCAAATAACCACGCGGATCATTCGGACAACTCCACCTTGAACAGGATCGTAGTACCCTGGTTATGACTGCTCTCGATGGATAAAGACCCCCCCACCAGTTCCGCTCGTTCGCGCATTCCCTCCATCCCGAACCGACGGCTGTTATCGATCCTGGCAGGATCGAATCCGGCCCCGTCATCATGAATCCGCAATGTCAACATCGGCGGTTGGAAATCGAGATCGAGGGCAATGATTCTCGCGTTGGCATGTTGCACGGCGTTCTTTAAGGCTTCCTGTGCAATGCGATAAATTGTCTGTTCCATTGGTTTGGATAGCAACGGAAGGCGGTTGCTGATATAAATCTCCATCACAGCGTTTTGTTGTTTTCCCAGGCCCTCTGCCATCTGCGTCAATGCCTGCGCCAGTCCCAGCTCCACCAGGGGAGTTGCCCGAAGTGCTTTTAATACCCGCCTGGTTTCATTCAAACCCTCACGTGTATTGGACAATGCCTCATTGACAATGAGATACACCTCATTGGGTTCAGTTGGCGAAATCAGTGTTTTCACCGCCTCCAATTGCACAGCCAGGCCGCTGAGGGTATGAGCGAGGGTATCATGCAGCTCACGGGCAATCCGGTTGCGCTCCTGCACCGTTGCCATTTCTTCCATCACCAATGCCTGGCGTGTCAGCCTTAGATTGGCAGTACGTAATTGATCCCGCTGCTGCCGCTGCACCCTCACCAGCTGTGAGATCATGAAGCCAACCAGCAGCAGGGAAACCATCCGGATGAAAGTCGCATAGATGAAATCGAGAATTTCGAACCGTATTCCACCCGCATTGAAAATCACCAGCACCGTTTCCAAAAATGCCAGACCCCCAAACAGGGTTACCACACTACGAAATGTATATTGCCATGCCATTGGAACCAACGGGATCATCAGCAGCGGCAGCAGCGCCCATACATGCAACATATCCACTGCCTCGCCTCTCGAGAGGCTTTCCAGCACCGTATTCAGGTTAATCAGCGATGGAATGAACACCGCTGCCATAATCGCCAACGGCAGGTACATCTGCTGCAATCGATATTGAAACAGGGGGATGGAAAGATAAACAAAGAGGAGGGCAGATTGGTACAGGAGCGAAAAAAATGGGTCATGCACAAACTGGAATTCGCCAATCAGTACATACTCAAATAACGGGACCAGCGAGAGCGCGACCATCTCGAGACCCACAAACAGGCGAAAAATCGCAACCAGATTGGCTTCCAGCGGACGCTTCATATTTCGAGTGTAACATAATTCAATCGTAACCGTTTCGTAATCAATCGTTTATTTTCCCCGGATGTGACATGCGTCATTTCTACTCTTGACCCGTGTCATCGGGTTGTGTGGGGATTGGCACCTATAAAAAACCTTCTGGATGCAATATAGTGAAAGAAATCAAGGGTTTCTTTAAATCCGGCAAACCCTTGAGAAAGGTTTTAATGATGAATCCATTGATCGATATTCAATCCCTGTCGAAGCACTATCCATCTCAAAAGAAAGGGATAGATGCTGTCCACGGCGTTAATCTCCAGCTTCACCGCGGTGAAATGGTCGGTCTGGTCGGTCCTGATGGAGCCGGCAAGACCACGATCCTGCGCATCCTTGCCACCACACTCCCGCCTACCAGCGGGTCTGTTACCGTCAACGGGCTTGATCTGCGCAAGAACAAGGAACATTTCCGGCGGCGGATCGGGTACATGCCCCAAAACTTCAGCCTGTATCCCGACCTGACTGTACGGGAGAACATGTCCTTTTTTGCTGACATCAATGAGGTTCCGCAGCGTGACCGCGAAGAACGCATGCAATCCATGCTCGCATTCACGCGTCTGGCCGCATTCCAGAGCCGCAAAGCCCAGGACCTTTCGGGCGGAATGAAGAAAAAACTGGCACTTGCCTGCTCATTGATGCACAACCCTGAAATCCTCATCCTGGATGAGCCATCCACCGGTGTGGACCCAGTATCGCGCCGCGAGTTATGGTTGATCCTGTCCCGTGTTGTCCACCAGGGTGTATCTGTCCTGGTCAGCACGCCGTATATGGATGAAGCCGAACGCTGCTCACGGGTGGCAATCCTCTACCGGGGCGAGATTCTTGAAACCGGCCAACCCAAAGCGCTGGAAAGCCGGCTGCCATTTGATGTGGTTGAGTACAAGGCAACCCCGCGTAAATCCATGTACCGTACCGTTGAAGACCTGCCAGGCATGTTGAATTACCGCCCCATCGGCGACCGCCTGCGTCTATCAGTTCAGAATGCGCAAAAAACCATCCTCTTGCTGAAATGGCGCCTTACCCGTGAGGGTATCCGCAGCCAGATTCTGCGCAAGGTGAGTCACACGATGGAAGATGTTTTTATGAACCTGGTTTACCTCAAGCACGGCGCGAAGGCTCCGATGATCGGGCAGGAGTAAGATGCCCATAAAAGAACTGGCAGTTTCCGCCGAACACCTGTCGAGGCATTTTGGCAGCTTCCATGCGGTGCAGGATGTTAATTTCCACATCCCCGAAGGTGAAATTTTCGGCTTGCTGGGACCGAATGGCGCAGGAAAAACCACCACCATCCGCATGTTATGCGGTATTCTGCCGCCCTCCAGGGGTGAGGCCACTGTGCTGGGATTCAACGTCCGCAGCCACCCGGAACAGGTGAAAAAACGCATCGGGTACATGTCGCAGTTATTCTCTCTTTATAATGACCTGACCGTGGAAGAGAATATCCGCTTTTATGCATCGATCTACGGACTGCAAAGCAAGGTGCAAAATGGTCGGGTGGAAGAACTGCTGAAAGAAGTTGACCTGGCAGCCTTCCGTCGGGAACGTACCGCCAACCTGTCGGGAGCATGGCGTCAGCGCCTGGCATTGGCCTGCGCCATCGCTCACCGCCCGCGGATGTTATTCCTCGATGAGGCGACAGCGGGGGTGGACCCCCTGGCTCGCAAAGAATTCTGGGACCTGATCTACAGGATGGCATCCCAGGGGGTCAGTATCCTGGCGACCACGCATTACATGGATGAAGCCGAATACTGCAATATGATTGGAATGATGCATGAAGGCAGCCTGATCGCCCTTGATACACCCGATGCGATGCGGGCCAGGATCGGGGGCAATCTTTTCCAACTCACCGTTGACCGTCCATTGGCTGCCGAAGAATTGTTGCGCACCTTGCCTGTTGTGAAAGAGGTTTCACTCCACGGCGTTCTCCTGCATGTCCAGATGAAAACTGCTTCTGACACGCGCGCCCTGCGGCGCAAGCTTCATGCCAGCGGCATCCATGTCGCTGACCTGACGGAAATCGAACCATCATTGGAAGATGTTTTCATCAGCCTGGTAGACGAGCAGGACCAGCATAAAATTCAAACCAGAAAGGACTGATCCATGGAACGTGTATGGACAGTTGTCCGCAAAGAATTCATCCACATCATCCGTGATTGGCGCACATTGGCGATCATCATCATCCTCCCGGCTTTTCTACTACTCCTGCTGGGCTACGGGGTTTCCGGTGAAAGCAAAGACCTCGCGTTGGCGGTGGCTGACTTAAGCAAGACCGACACCAGCCGCCGTTACATCGAGTATTTTACCGCCAGCCGCGAGTTCATGGTGGCGTATGACGTCCTGAGTGAAGACGAAATTCTGACGCTGCTCGATGGTGAATTGATCACCGGCGGTATTTTGATCCCGCCTGATTTTGGCAACAACCTCGAGAGTGGCGTACCCACCAGTGTGCAATTTTATGTCAACGGTTCTGACCCCTCCGAAGCACAATCAGCCCACCTGAAACTGGAAACCATCAGCCAGGTGGCAACACAGAAGATTTTAATGGAGCAGCTGGAAACCAGCGGTATCCAGGGGATCAACCTGTCAGAACTGCCGATTACCACCACCATCAAAACCCTGTACAACCCGGATGGTTCAGAAAAAATCTACCTGATTCCCGGTCTGACAGCGATCGTTTTACAGGTGCAGGCTTTGCTGCTGACTGCTTTGGCGATTGTACGCGAGCGAGAACAAGGGACGATGGAACAGCTGATTGTCACCCCGATCAAATCGTGGGAGCTGGTGCTGGGCAAGATCATCCCGTACCTGGCTGTTGGCATCTTCAACACAATCGCCACCTTACTGATCTCGGTCTACATTTTCGGACTGGTGGTGCAGGGCAGCTTCTGGCTGTTGGTGCTGCTGACGATCCCTTTCATCATCGGCTCCCTGGGAATGGGTGTCCTGATCTCAAACATCTCGCGTACCCAGATGCAGGCCATGTATCTCGCCGTCGGTTTGGTGTTGATCCCCGCTATCATCCTCAGCGGCTTGATCTATGCCCGTGAATCGATGCCCTGGCTGACCTATTACTTCAGTGAACTCCTGCCTGTTACCCACTACCTGGTTATCATCCGCGGAATCATGGTCAAGGGGGTGGCTGTTCAATTTCTGATGCCATCCATCATTATGGAGATTGTGCTGGGGTTGGTGTACTTCGTTGCCAGTGTACTGGCATTCCGCAAGAAAATTTAACAATTTACTTCACATCGGAGGTTTCTCAATGAAACGAAAATGGATCACTATATTATTTGCTGGCATTGTTATCGCCCTTCTGGTTGCCAGTTGCGGCCAGCCGGCGGACGAGACATCACTGACTGCCTCCGGCACGATCAGTGCAGCTTCGGTTGATATCAGTCCCGAAGTCAGCGGGACCATCCAGGAAGTCCTGATTCAGGCTGGAGATAGGGTTAAAACAGGAGATGCCCTTTTCCGGATTAACCCTGAATTCATATCCGCCCAAAATGACCAGGCAATAGCAGGTCTGGCTGTAGCTGAAGCCGCCGTAAATGCTGCCGTCCAGCAAAAAACAGCAGCCGAATACCAGTACGAACTTGCCCTGCAAGGCGCCCGTATGCAGCAAGTGGGAATGATGGCCCCCCAAACAGCAGCCGGAGATGACGGTTCTGGTTTGCCACAATGGTACGCAACTGAGCAGGAGTGGATTGATGCCTTGCGCGCGGAAGTCGACCTCGCCACCAGCAACCTGGCAGATGCAACCACCAGCTTGGTGGACTGGATTGCCGAGAACGGAGCCGATGAACTGTTATCATTGGAAAGTGACCTCACCAACACCCGCGTGCAGGTTGCTTTGCTCCAACAGCAGTTGGCTGGCTACCAGCAATCCGGTGCTGCTCCCGAAATCACAGAAGTCGCGCAAGATCAACTGGACGAAGCCCAGGCTGACCTGGACCGCTACCAGCTGCTCTATGACCGCCTGCTGGACGAAGATCAACAACAGGAACTGTTGGATGCACGTGGAGAGGTTCAGGCGGCTGAAGACCGGTTGGACATGGCCCTCCTCGCATTGGATCAACAGCTGGTTGGTGACCAATCGCTGACGGTTGCAGCTGCCCTGGCAAATGTCAACCTGGCAGATGCCAACATTACCCAGGCGCAAGCAGGGCTGGAACAGGCCCGGGCTGCTGCAGCACTGGCAGCCCTGCAGTTGGAGAAAACCACCGTGTATGCGCCAGTGGGTGGCATCATCCTCTCGGAATCACTGGCTGTCGGCGAATTGATTGGAGCCGGGATGAAAGCCCTTTCGATCGCCCAGATGGATCAGGTGGAGTTGACAGTTTACGTACCCGAAGACCAGTACGGCCAGGTTAGCCTGGGACAAACCGTGACCATAACCGCAGATTCCTTCCCCAACCGTACATTCACCGGCGAAGTGGTGCACATCGCAGACGAGGCGGAGTTTACACCCCGCAATGTGCAAACCGTTGAGGGCCGCAAAGCCACCGTGTTTGCCATCCGCATCCTGATCCAGAATGAAGATTACGCTCTGAAACCGGGTATGCCGGCAGATGTAAATTTCGAATAAATTCTGTCATTCTCTCCAACAGGATCACCAAAAGGCACCAGGCACTCCCGCCTGGTGCCTGCGTTAACAGCATGGACAGAATCACACCAGCGAAATCAGAAGCAAAAAGGTTCCGATGTTACAATAACCGCATGAACAAAAACGTCGGCAAGGCACCTCCCGGCGCCGAAGGGGTGATTACCCGTGGGAAAACCGCCAGCAACCGCCTGCGGCGCGTAGATATCTTTTTGTTGTTGTATGCCCGTGAATTACTCACACCACCTGCCCCATTTAACGCCAAGGCTTTTGTCGTCGACCTTGGGTATGGCGAGGAAGCCACCACGGTAATCGAAATGGCCTCCCGCCTACGGGCTGTCAATCCACACATCCCTGTCCTCGGAGTGGAAATTGACCCAAAGCGGGTCAATAACGCACTTCCATATCAGGATGACTATACGCAATATCGCCTCGGCGGTTTCAATCTCCCTCTCCTTCCCGGCGAATCCGCCCGTATCATCCGCGCTTTCAACGTCCTGCGCCAATACCCCGAGGATGAGGTGCTTCCCGCCTGGCACACCATGGCACAATCGCTGGCCGATAACGGCCTGCTCATCGAAGGTACTTCCGACCCCTACGGGAAAATCTGGACCGCCAACATACTCCGCCGGAAAGCTCGAACCCTGGTATACGAAGGCCTGTTATTCAGCACCAATTTCCGTTGGGGTTTTTCTCCCGAGTTGTTCCAGCCAGTGCTCCCGAAAAATTTTATCCACCGCATGCAGGAAGGCGAGCCTATCTTCCACTTCATCGCGGCATGGAAACAGGCCGTCCAGGCCAGCGTTGCTTACAGGCAATGGGGACTGCGCACCTGGTTCCGCCAGAGCGCGGTATACCTGAATGATAACCAATTTTCGATCCAGCTTTCCAAACGGCTTCTGGATAAAGGCTTCCTGTTCTGGCGATGGAATCAACCTGTCCCGCCATTGGAGGATTAATGAATCAACTCCCAGATTTGCCAGCACCCAAAAAAGACCTGCTCAATCGAATTACAGATCAACTGAAACGGATTGATGGAATTACCGCTGTCGCGCTCGGAGGGTCGTATGCCGCCGGGACACAGCACGCCGATTCAGATTTCGATATCGGCCTGTATTATGAACCAGAACACCCATTCCTCATCCATGACATCCGCCAGGCAGCAGAAGTATTGGCTGAAGGAGGATCGGTGACCGTGACAGACTTCTACGGCTGGGGCGACTGGGTCAACGGCGGTGCCTGGATTCATACTCCTGTTGGCAAGGTTGATTTCCTTTACCGTAACCTGCTCCAGGTACGGAAAACCATCGACGAGGCGCAAGAAGGTATCAGCCACCACGATTATGACCAACAGCCCAGCAATGGTTTTTATTCGGTGATCTACCTGGCAGAAACCAGCATCTGTATTCCACTGTATGACCCTGCAGGTGTGATCGACAACTTGAAACGGCAGGTGAAACATTACCCACCCTTGTTAAAAACGCGCATCATCCAGGATTCTTTGTGGTCAGCGGAATTTACCCTGGCCTTTGCCCGTGATTTTTCCGCCAAAGGCGATGTGTATAACACCGCCGCCTGCCTGTCGCGGATTGCCGCCAACCTGACCCAAGCCCTGTTCGCCCTCAACGAAACCTACTTCATCCGCGAAAAACAGGTGATGCAGGTAATCGATCGATTCCCAGTGCTGCCCGATCATTATGCCAACAGGCTGACCGAGATCCTCGCCTGCCCAGGGGCTACACAGGAATCACTCCAGAGGAGTGTCCAGGCGATCCAGGGCATCTGGACTGCCGTGGTGAATTGCACGGAAGGTGTATACCAGCCAAAATTCATCCTTTAATCCATGTTTCACAACAAAGAAGCACCCCGGCTCTCCGGGGTGCTCTTTTATCTCGAAACTGGTTTCATCACCGCTACAGGACTATATTCACCAACCGCCCCGGAATCACGATCACCTTGCGCGGTGTTTTGCCCTCCAGGTGGCGGGCAATGGCGTCACTGGTCAGGGCTGTCTTCTCTGCATCAGCATCACTGATATCCGCAGGAACGACGATCTTGTCACGCACCTTGCCATTGACCTGCACCACCAGGGTGATTTCATCTTCAGCAGCGGCCTCGTTATCTACCTTGGGCCAATATTGGGTGTGGATCGAGTAGGGCTTACCCAGGCCAGCCCACAATTCCTCCGCAATATGCGGAGTGACCGGCGCCATCATCTTCAAATAAATGTCAACCGCTTCATCCCATGCCCTGGTTGCGGAAGCACCATCCTGCTTGGATTGGATCATCAGGTTGGAAAGTTCCATCAATGAGGAAATGATGGTATTGAATTCGAAGTTCTCATAATCCCGCGTGATACTTGCCAGGGTCTGATGCACCTTTCGGCGCAAGTTGCGGATCGTACGCTCATTGGCGCTCCCGCTGTTTTGCGGTGCCTCCAGCACCATCGCCCACACACGCCGCAGCCAGCGAGAGGTGCCTTCGATCCCGCTGTACGACCAGGGGCCACCCTGGTTCCAGCGTGAGAAGAAGATCAGGTACGCGCGCACAGTATCCGCGCCGTACTTCTGCACCAATTCGTCCGGCGGCACCGTATTGCCGCGGCTCTTCGACATCTTCTCGCCATCCTCACCCAGTACCATCCCCTGGTTGCGTAGTTGCATCATCGGTTCGTGTCCTTCAGTGATGCCCATATCGCGGCAGGCTTTGTGGAAAAAACGGGTGTAAATCAGGTGCATGTTGGCATGTTCGATCCCGCCGGTATAGGTATCAACAGGCATCCAGTAATCATATTCCTTCGGATCAAACGGCCCTTTGTCATACTTCGGGCTGAGATAACGCAGGTGATACCAGGAGGAGCACATAAAGGTATCCATCGTATCGGTATCGCGTTCCGCCTCACCACCGCAAGTGGGGCAGGTGGTGAAACGCCAGGTGGGATGCAGTTTTAATGGGCTTTCGCCGGTGGGTTTCCATTCAACATCATCCGGCAGCAGCACAGGCAATTGGTGATCCGGTACAGGCACAGACCCGCATTTTGGGCAGTGCACCATCGGAATCGGCGCGCCCCAGTAACGCTGGCGGGAGATCAACCAGTCACGCAGGCGGTACTGGGTTTCTGCATGGCCGATCCCTCTCTCTTCCAGCCATTGATTCACCTTCTGGATGGCGATCTCCCCCGGTGTCCCGCTCATTTCGCCGGAATTCACCATCACCCCGTCGCCTTTGGCAGGAATCGCTTCCGTCATCTCATCACCACTGATTGGCTCCACTCCGGAGGGTTGAATTACGACCCGTACTTCCAGGCCGAATTTACGCGCGAATTCGAAGTCGCGCTGGTCATGCGCCGGTACCGCCATGATCGCGCCAGTACCATACGTGGTCAACACATAATCGGCGATCCAAATCGGAATCTGTTCCCCATTGACAGGGTTGATGGCATACTCACCCGTGAATACACCACTCTTTTCTTTATCCGTGGCTTCTCGCTGGATTTCTGTCTGGCGCAAAGCCTGTTCCACATAGGCTTCCACCTCGTCTTTTTGCGCAGGGGTGGTAATCTTCGATACCAGTTCATGTTCTGGTGCCAGCACCATGAAAGTTGCCCCCCACAGGGTATCTGGACGGGTGGTGAAAATATCAAATTGATGCCCTTCAACGGCCGTTTTGAATGTAACATTCGCCCCGGTGGAACGACCGATCCAATTGGTTTGCAGCAACCGGACCGTCTCCGGCCAGTCAATCCCATCATAATACAGCAATTCTTCCGCGTAATTGGTCGTGCGGAAGAACCATTGCACCAGGTTCTTTTTAATCACCGGGGTATCACAACGTTCACAGTGGCGGTCATCGCCCCATACCTGTTCCCGGGCCAGGGTGGTATTGCAGTTTGGACACCAATCCACCGGTGATTCCTTGCGATAGGCCAGGCCATTCCGGAATAACTGGGTAAAAAACCACTGCGTCCAGCGGTAATATTCCGGATCGGCTGAGATGGCTTCACGGCGCCAGTCGAACATCGCACCCATGGTTTTCATTTGAGTGCGCATGCGGTCTATATTCTTATACGTCCACACTTTGGGATGGATGTTGTTCTTGATTGCCGCGTTTTCTGCCGGCAGGCCGAACGCATCAAAGCCCATCGGAAACAGGACATTGTATCCTTGCATTCGCATAAAACGGGCATGGGCATCCGAAGGGGTCATTGCGTACCAATGCCCAATGTGAAGATCGCCGGAAGGATAGGGGAGCATGGTCAGAGCATAATGCTTTGGCTTGCTTTCATCAATATCAGAATGGTAAAGGCCGTCCGCCTCCCACTGCTTTTGCCATTTCTTTTCAATGGCGCCGGGATCATAGTTCGGTGTTTCCTGTCTGTTTCTCATTGCTTTCGCTCCTGCTTCTTCCATTTCTACCAGTCAATTGGTATTACCACAGGGAAAAAATAAAAGAAACCTTCGCCGTTCAGGGACGAAGGTTTCCGTGGTACCACCCTGCTTGCCTGTTTCCGCCTTGATAGAAACAAGCCGCTCTTGTTGCTGTAACGGGCAAACCCGATGCTGACTACGCACAGCCGAGGCTGCTTCACCTGCATATCCTGCCAATGATCCAGCTGTGGATTGTGATCACCGGCATCCAGGCGAGTTCAATCTCAATGGCATTCCGCGGCTGCCTTGCCGGATTTCCACGTTCGCCGGCTCTCTGGCGGATGACCTACTACTCCTGGGGAGATGAGTGGACCCAGCGAGATTCGAACTCGCGACCTTCTCAATGCCATTGAGACGCGCTCCCAACTGCGCTATGGGCCCATATTTTGTTAGCGTACCACCCTTGAGTGGACCTGAGGGGATTCGAACCCCTGACCTCATCAGTGCGATTGATGCGCGCTCCCAACTGCGCTACAGGCCCGGTTTTCAAGGCAAAGAGATTTTACAGCATAGCCTGTTTTCTGTCAAGCATCCGGGTCCGTATGACCTTCGTCAACGCCCGAAGCCTTCACCCACCATGGGCACCACTTCCACTTCCTCACCGCCCAACGCACGGATTGCCTCCTTCCCGCGCACCGTCAGATCACTGCGGAAGGAAAATTGGTCCCGGCTGTCAATCGGGTAAGCCTTCAACTGGTAATGCGTTCCCCATGGTTCCTGCTGCACTTCAACGATCACAGGTTTCAGCAGCTGGGTGAAGGGACTGGTCAAAGCGACATCCTTTAATTTCTGCAGGATACGGGTGGCATCATGCTGCGGCCGCAGGTAGAAGTGCGTCACAACCATCAACTCCCGTGCGCCACTGTTGGCATTGTGAACGCTGTCAGTCCAGATCGTCTGGTGCGGAATCATCACCACGGTATCATTCGGCGTGACCAGTTTTAATGACCGCAACCCGACCGACAATACTTCGCCGTATACCCCATTCATCTCCACCCAATCTCCGGGACGATAAGGATGCTCATAAACGGATACCACCCCTGCCACCAGGCTGCTGACATAGTCTTTGAAGGCAAAACCGATTGCCAGCCCGACTGCACCCAGAATCGCCAGCAGGCTCTCGAACGTTGGGTGAATAAACAACGGCACAACCCACACCACCGCAACCACCTGCACCGCCAGGCGCAGCACAGGAATTGATGGCAGGATGGCAAAGCGCATCTTGGCCGGTAGATAGCGGGTAACAAAAGGCAATCCCTTTTCAATTAACAGCGTCAGCAGGTAGGCGAATCCTACAATGAATAGCGCTTTAACAAAGTTGATTTCCGCAAGATCACGGAATAGTTGAACAGACTCATTTGGATCCATTTCATACCACCTTAGAACCCATCACTCAGGGTGCCTTCCAGCATCAATGCCTGGCGCACAGCCGGGTAGGCCAGGGGACTGACCTGCCACTTGCCGTCGATTTCGTCAATCACCTGGCTGGCTGTTAATAACTGCAGGGTCTGCATCACATCGGTTTCCGCCAACGGCAAAATCGCAATCAGATCATTCATGGATAATCCGCTGTGTAAAAGGATGCCATGCAGAATGAACACAACTTCCTGTGACATAGAGGGCACCTGCGGCAGTTCAAGTTTGTCAATATCCTTGACCCAGATCGTTGTCGGATCCGATTGAGCGGAAGAGGCAACCCTGTCATCAAGCTTCCCATCCATGCCATATTGCAAACTCACCCGCCATACCGACCACGCCACGCCGGCATTCCCCCGGCAAAGGGCCGCCAACCGCTTCAGGTATTCGCCGCCCCCTTCGCCATCAATCCCTTCCGTTACAAACACCGGCTTGCCATTTTTCACCTGGCGGAACCGAACACCAAATTTATCCGATTTTTCCGCCTGCAATTCGAACCAGTTTTCCAGCAGCCGGGCATCTGCTGGCGCAGGCACCATCGGTTGGGGCAAAATGGTATTAATATGCAATGCTTTGCTCAGATAGGCCCATGCCCAACTGGAACACCCGATCAGGCAGTGGCGCTGACGCAGCCAGAGCCAGTTCAGCAGCCCACGAACCAGATCAAGCCCATTATGATGCCGCAGGAACTGGGTTGCCAGATCTGGAATCAACAACTCTTTATGGGGATTACGTTCATATTCCGCCAGCCAACCAGCGCCGCCGGTCAGGATATCCTGTGCTGCCGGTCGCTCCATCACCCACCAGTCATGTTCCCTGGCCCATTCAATCAGTGAATCGAGCATAAAACCCATGGGCGGATACACCACCACCTGCACCGGATTTAACGGATGTTCCTGGCTCACCCAACCATCGTACGCCTGGCGCAGAGCGGACAGGTACACCGCCGGTGAAGGAGTGGCGGCAATCCGATTAAGCAGGTACGGCGGTACGTTTGAGAGATCATTCAAGTCAGCGACGCCAAAACGGTATTCTTTTCTGCGGGAGAACTGAGCCAGCAACCCTTGCAGGCCTTTTCGGACAACTTCTGCGGGTGGGGGTTGTGGTGGTTCGTAGCGGTGAAATGGAATGATATTCCAGGGCACGAGTTCGGTTTGGGTCATGGGCAGTCCTTCTGGTTGACCAATCATCATAGAATTGTATCAATTTCCTGCAAAATCAAGGCGTCTCCGTGTCGGCAAGCATCAGGTAACACAGGGCAGCACTCCAATGGTAATCACGGATGGAATCCATTTTTCGCCGGATATCATACGGTTGTTTTCTCCGCCCCTTCCGGTCGCATTCCGCAGGGAAAATCTGGTCTTTGGCATCGAAAAATTCATAGATTACCCCTGTTTGCTCGTAATAATGACGAATCCTGTCGATGGTAATCCGTCGAATCTCTTTCGCTATCCCTGGCATTCCTTGTTTCTCAAATCCCAGGATACACAGGTAGTTCATATTAATCCAGGTGGCTCCACGCCACATATCGGTGCTCCAACCAGGCGTGGAAACAGCGACAGAAGACAGTGGGAAGCGTGTATTAAAACGGCTTTCATCCTGCAGGGCAGTAACCAGCACAGGCAGCCGTTCAGCCGGGAAGTCATCCAGGAGCAGGGGTAGGAAGCCTGTCACCGCTTGAACAGGTGAAAATGTACCGTCCATTTTCCGGTCACAATAAAAACCCAATTTCGAATTCCAGAGCTGCTGGTGAACCGCGCCTGAGAGCAGGCTGGATCGAGACCGCCACGCCTGGGCAGACCCGGTATCACCCAATACATCGTACATCCGCGCCAGGTATGCCATCTCCAGTGCGGCAAATGCAGAAAAATCTACCGCATCCAGCAGTAAAGCTTCATCAAATCGTTGGGAATTATCCATTCCCGATTCCCCTGAGCGGCAATTGCGGTCGCCCTCGATTTGCCATTCCAGCAGGGAATTCCCATTGCGGTCGCGGTGCCTGGCATCCCAGTCCAGGTAGGCCGCCAACCGCGGTGCTGCATAAGCCAACACATCCCGGTTCTGCTGTGCCAGATAATTTTCCCAGACACCCCATGCCAGGATTGGCGGTTGGGTAATGTCACTTTTCCATCCGTTCACCCTGACCTGATGGGAGATCATTCCATCCAGTGCCTGCTGATCCAGCACGGATTTCAAGAAATGCCACCCAAATCCGGCATTCACCTTGTTCATGGCGAGAGAATGAAACACAGAATCCCACAGCCACAGGTCTTTGTGCGGTACCCGGTCCGGGGTGGACCATGCCTGGGGAAAGACGCCTTCTGCTGCCAGCGTGTTGACCCGCATCACGCTGAAGCACTTCCGAAGTAGACGGCTGTCCCTGTGATCTGCCAACCGCGGCAGACTTCGATATGGAGCCAGGCATTGTTGGATCACTTCGTCAACCAATGCAGTTAGACCAGCCAGGGCACGGCTTTCGGCTTCCACTCGACTGGTCCCATACGACAGGCTGAAACGACTACCCATGCGTGCCAATGCCAGGGTTTCATCCTGCTTGCTGCACTTTGAAACATCCTGTACGCGTTTGCGAGATTCATCCAACAAGGAGACTACCGCATCATTGGGCAGTTGTCCCACCAGGGTATGCCATGCGGAAAAACTGACAATCAACATTGCGTCATCGAATTCGACCACGAAAACATCGCCTGTTACCACAAGCACGGTTCCCGTTCGTCCCAACCGTATTCGCAATCGATGGCGTTGCGGTGTTTCCACCAGGAAATCATACCCTTCGCGGTGTCGTGTCAGCACGAACTGGCTGGCGCTGCACGTTTCGCCATCCATGCCGGAAAACGCAAACAAAAACCCTTCACCATCCACATTCGGCAAGTCGGGGTAAGTCCTCAGCAGATCAAGCGTTTTCATCATGCAGTCTCATTTCTTTTTTTCGAGTATACACCGATTCAGCCCAATAGATTGCATTGACAAAGTGTTGTATTTCTGATACATTTTTGCCTATGAAATCACAGGTCGTTTTCCAGATGCATCATCATCATTCACAGCCCCAGTGCGCCTGACAGGAACGTCTGGAATTTTTTGCTTAAACCAAAATCCCGACCCCGGTCAGCGCACCGGGGTTTTTTTATTCCATTTCGTGAAAGGATGACTACAATAACAGTATGAGTAATCTACCCAGCCCAAGCCAACGCAATGTACGCCTGTCACTGCCCTCCAAAGGGGTTCTCAGTGAGAGTGCGGTAGCATTCCTGCAGGAGTGCGGCCTGACCATTCATAAACCCAATCCGCGCCAATACCAGGCGACCATTCGGGAAATTCCCGGGCTCGATATCTTTTTTCAACGCCCGATCGATATTGTCAATGCGGTGCGCGATGGCAGTATGGACTTCGGCATCAGCGGACTGGATGTGATCGAGGAATTCAAAGGGGATGAAAACCAGGTGCTGATCCTGCACGATGCGCTTGGATTCGGCGGATGCCGCTTGCAGTTGGCCGTGCCGGAGGGATGGGAAGATGTCCCATCTACGGTGGAATTAAGCGGCAAGGCGGTCCGGTTGGGCAGGCCGCTGCGGATTGTCACCAAGTTTCCGACCCTCACCGGCCGCTTTCTGGCAAGTTTGAGAATCGAAGCCGACCTGATAACCACGGAGGGTACACTCGAAACCGCACCAGCGATTGGCTATGCCGATATGATCTCTGACCTGGTTTCATCCGGCCAGACACTGAAGGACAACCGTCTGCGTGCCCTCCCGGACGGGATCATCCTCCGCTCCCAGGCCAGCCTGATCGGCAATATCACAGCCCTGCAAAAGAATCCGGAAGCGCAACGCGTGGCGCGCATCCTGCTGGAATACATCGAAGCCAACCTGCGTGGCAAGGACAATGTATCTGTCTTCGCCAACATGCGCGGTGAGTCACCGGAGGCAATCGCCCGAAAATTATTTGAGAATGACGTGATCAACGGCCTGCAAGGCCCTACCATCTCACCGGTGTTCGTGGAAGACAGCAGCAGCGGATGGTTTGCTGTCAATGTGGTCGTTCGTCGAACAGAGTTATTCCAGGCTGTCAATGCTCTGCGAGAAGTCGGCGGCAGCGGTGTGGTGGTTCTGCCGGTGATGTTCATTTTTGAAGAAGAACCTCCCCGCTATACCGCAATGATCAAAGCGATCCAGAAGGAGAATTAACCATGCCCCTCCAGTGTTATTCAGTACCTGAGGCAAAAAATACGATTCTAAAACGCGGACTGTTGAGCGAGCTGCCGGTCTCTCCTGCTTTGCAGGCAGGAATCCAACAGGTTTTTGGTGAAACCCTCTCCCCGGAACAGGTGGTTGACCGCATCCTGCACGATGTGCGTGAGCGGGGCGATGAAGCCGTGCTGGACTATACCCGCAAAATTGATGGATTTGCCCCGGAATCACTGCTCGTTTCCGCAGACGAAATCTCAGCCGCCCTTGCAGCGCTGCCACAAGACCTGCGTAGCGCGCTGGAACTATCGATCGAACGGGTACGGAACTTCCACCGCAAACAACCGGTTACCTCCTGGATCACCAACGACCTTGGTGGTACCCTCGGCCAGTGGGTGCGACCGATTTGGCGCGTGGGACTCTACATCCCCGCCGGAACCGCTCCCCTCCCTTCCACAGTGATCATGAGTGCGGTACCTGCCCAGGTGGCAGGCGTTACCGAAATTGTGCTGGTCTCACCGCCGGAAAAGAACACCGGCAAGGTTAACCAGGGTATCCTGGCTGCTGCCAGCCTGCTGGGCATCGACGAAGTATACGCGATCGGCGGCGCCCAGGCGATCGGCGCGCTTGCCTACGGCACCCGCACCATCCGCCGGGTGGATAAAATCTTCGGACCAGGTAATATCTTTGTGACCATCGCCAAGCAAAAGGTGTTCGGTGCTGTCGGCATCGACAACCTGGCAGGTCCCACAGAAACCCTGGTGATCGCCGATGACAGCGCTAATCCCGAATGGGTGGCCGCTGACCTGCTGGCACAGGCGGAACATGACAGCATGGCGTCCGCGATATTGCTGACCCCCTCGCAGTCATTGATCGCGAAAGTACAGGCGGCGGTGGAGCGCCAGCTTGCTGAACGGAAACGCCGCGAAACCATCCGCCAATCCCTCAAGCATCGCTCGGGGGCGGTGCTGACTGCCAGCCTGGCAGAGGCCTGTGAACTGTCCAATGCATACGCCCCGGAACACCTGTGCCTTTCAGTTGAGGATCCATGGGCATGGACGGAAAAACTCCATGCCGCCGGCGGTGTCTTCGTCGGTGAGCATTCCTTTGAGGTGCTGGGGGATTACGCAGCCGGACCATCCCATTGCATGCCTACCGGCGGGTCTGCCCGGTTTTCCAGTCCGATCAATGTACTCGATTTCATCCATCTTGTCAGCCTGATCGCCATGGATCCAGCAACTGCCAGGTCGATTGCGCCGGCAGCTGCCCGGATTGCCCATTTCGAAGGCCTTGATGCCCATGCCAATGCCGCAGAGGTGCGCTTATGAACATCAAAGAACGTTTACGCAACCTCCCCCCTTACCAACCGATCGAACCTTTCGAAATCCTTTCGGAGCGGTTGGGACGTCCCATCCATGACCTGGTGAAGCTGAACGCGAACGAAAATCCCTACGGCCCGGCCCCCGAAGCACTGGCTGCACTGTCAAACCTGTCGTTTCCCAATATTTACCCTGACCCGGAAAGCCGCATACTGCGCTCCACCCTGGCCGATTATACCGGGGTGCCGATGGAATTCCTTGTTGCCAGCGCCGGCGCGGATGAATTGCTGGACCTGATCCTTCGGTTGGTGCTCGAACCCGGAGGAAAAGTGCTCAACCTGGTGCCCACCTTTGGCATGTATGCTTTCGATACACTCCTCAACGGCGGTGAGATCGTAAATATCGAGCGCAATCCGGATTTTTCGATCCCCTTCGACCAGGTCTCTGCCGCTATAGAAACCGAATCCCCTGCGGTGCTTTTCCTGACCACCCCCAACAATCCTGACGGCACACTGCCTTCACGTGAGGAAATTCAACGAATCATTGACTTGCCGGTATTGGTGGTGCTCGATGAAGCTTACATCGAATTTTGCGATGATGGTGGTTTCCTGGGGCAGGAACGCAGTTTCATCCAGGACGTAAAGGAGCGTGAAAACTTGATCGTACTGCGCACATTCAGCAAATGGGCTGGCCTGGCAGGTTTGCGCGTGGGATACGGCGCGTTCCCGCGCTGGATGCACTCCGCTCTATGGAACTGCAAACAGCCCTACAATGTGAATGTCGCCGCGCAGCAGGCCGCCACCGCCTCCCTGGGCAGCCTGCCGTTCCTGGCGGTAAATGTCGAGAAAATCAAAGCGGAACGCCAGCGGATGTACCAGCGGCTGGCGGAAATCCCTTACCTGGATCCGGTACCCGGTTCACAAAGCAACTACATCCTGTGCCGTGTCAACGACCGCCCGGCCGCCACGCTCAACGCCGATCTCATCCGCCAGGGTATTTTCACCCGCTACTATAACAGCGGCAGACTCAAGGATTACCTCCGGATCAGCATTGGCAAACCCGAGGATACCGATATTCTGATCGACATGCTCTATGCGTTGGGGAATCCCGCACTGGCAGCGGGTAGTGCCCTGCGCCCTGTCCGCCCAGCACCAGATCGCGGACGAAAGGCATCGGTCCAACGCGCCACGCAGGAAACCTTCATCGAGGCCTCAATTAATCTCGATGGCAGCGGGGCTTGCCAGGTCAACACTGGCATCCCCTTCTTCGACCATATGCTGACCCAGATTGCAGTGCATGGCCTGTTTGACCTTGCCGTCAATGCTTCAGGTGATCTGGAGGTAGATGTACACCATGCCATCGAAGATGTAGCCCTGACCCTGGGGAATGCATTCCTCAAAGCCCTCGGTGACAGGAAAGGCATTGTGCGCATGGCTGACGTGCGCGTACCAATGGATGAAACCCTGGCAGAGCTGACCCTCGACCTCTCCGGCCGGCCGTATGCCGTGGTTCACATTAATTGGACGGCGGAGCACGCCGGCGGCATCCCGGTTTCGATGTTCACGCATTTCTTCGAAAGTTTCGCGGGAGAACTGCGCTGCAATCTACACTTATCCATCCCCTATGGGCGTGATACCCACCACCAGGCGGAGGCGGCCTTCAAAGCATTGGCACGTGCCCTGTCAACTGCCACCCGCATTGACCCACGGCGTCAAGGCGCCATTCCTTCCAGCAAAGGCGAATTATTCTAGGAGGCCCATGCAGTACGATGTGATTCTAATCGATGCCGGAACCGGCAACCTGTCTTCCGTATACAATGCGCTTCAGTTCCTCGGGTACCGGGTTCTGCTGACCGATCGGCCGGACGACCTGAACGGCCGCACCCGCGTGGTGTTGCCCGGTGTGGGCGCATTCGCCCAGTTCATCAAAGGCCTCCAGACACGCCAGTTGATTGAACCAATCAAAGCCCTGGTACAGCGACAGGTGCCGATGCTCGGGATTTGCGTGGGTATGCAGGCATTGTTTGAGTTTGGTGAAGAAATGGGCCAATGGCCCGGCCTGGGCCTGGTCAAAGGCCGGGTGCCGTTCTTTCCCGACCTGGGCGGTTTGAAAATCCCGCACACCGGTTGGAACCAGGTCTGGCATCCCGGCACCTGCCCCCTGCTGCGGCAGATTCCGGATGGCAGTTACTTCTATTTCAACCATTCCTTCTACTGCCTGCCTTCACAAAGCACCGTGATCCAGGCCCAAACGGATTACGGCATCCAGTATGCCAGTGTGATCCGTACAGGCAATGTTTATGGGGTTCAATTTCACCCCGAAAAAAGCCAGAACAACGGCCTGCAGCTGCTGCGGAACTTTATGGAACTATGACCCGAAAGGAATCGTTTATGCCACCATTCACCGTATATCCCGCCATCGATCTGCGCGGCGGAAAAGTCGTGCGCTTGAAGGAAGGCGATCCAGTGCGGCTCACGCGTTATTCCGAAGATCCAGCCGCCGTTGCGAAACTGTGGATCGACGCCGGCGCGCAATGGCTGCACGTGGTCAATCTCGATGGAGCCTTTCGGGAGAATGACAACGAGAATACCACCGCCATCACCCACATCCTCGCAACTGCAGCAGCAGCCGGGGTCCAGGTTCAAATCGGCGGGGGGATCCAATCTGCGGCGGACATGGAACAACTGCTCGACCTGGGCGCGGCGCGGGTGATCCTGGGCAGTGCCGCGGTTGCCCGTCCGCAGCTGGCGGCGGAAGCAGTACGAAAATGGAGCGCTGACCGCATCCTGGTCAGCATTGATGCCCGTGATGGCATCGTCCGCACGCGTGGCTGGCAGGACGCAACCGCCTTATTTGCCGCTGATTTCGCCCGTCACCTGGCCAAGTTGGGCATTACCTGGCTGGTGTATACCGACATTGCCCGGGATGGCCTGCTGAGCGGCCTGAATTTGCCTGCCACGCAGGAAGTGGCCCAGCGCAGCGGCCTGCACGTGATTGCTTCCGGCGGGGTTGCCGGGTGGGACGATATCTACCAGGCCGCTGCCGCCGGCCTGGCTGGCGTGATCACCGGCAAAGCCCTCTACGAGGGGCGATTCGACCCTGTTGCATTATTTGCTTACAAAGGAGGCCAGCCATGCTAGCCAAACGCATCATTCCCTGCCTTGACATTAACAATGGACGCGTGGTCAAGGGGGTGCATTTCGTCAACCTGCGTGATGCCGGCGACCCGGTGGAACAGGCGCGCATTTACAATGACGCCGGCGCCGATGAACTTGTATTTCTTGACATCACCGCCACCCACGAACAGCGCGAAACCGTGGTGGACGTGGTACGTCGCGTAGCACGCGAAGTGTTCATGCCGCTCACGGTTGGCGGCGGCATTCGCACCACCGATGATATGCGCAAGCTGATGTTGGCTGGGGCGGACAAGGTCAGCATCAACTCCAGCGCGGTGCGTGACCCCGAACTGCTCAGCCGCGGCGCTGACCAGTTCGGCAGCCAGTGCATGGTGCTGGCAATCGATGCCCGTCGTGTGCCCGGCAGTGAATCCACCCCCCGCTGGGAGGTGTTTGTTGCCGGTGGACGCCAACCCACCGGCCTGGATGCGCTCGAATGGGCGGTACGCGGGGTGGAGAAAGGCGCCGGTGAAATCCTGCTGACCAGCATGGATGCTGATGGCACCCTTAAAGGGTATGACATCGAGTTAACCCGCCGGGTGACTGCAGCGGTGAATGTGCCGGTGATCGCTTCCGGCGGCGCGGGCACCATGCAGCATTTTGCCGATGTACTCACCACCGCCAACGCTGACGCGGCTCTCGCTGCCTCCCTGTTCCATGACGGGGTGATGCACATTGCCGACCTGAAACAGTACCTCGCCGACCACGGTGTCCCGGTGCGGATGTAAGCGGAGGTGCCATGGACCTGAAATGGAACCCCCAGGGCCTGATCCCGGCGATTGTCCAGGATGCCCAAACCCACCAGGTACTGATGATGGCGTACATGAACGCCGAATCATTGGCGCAAACCATGGCACGCGGTGAAACCGTGTTCTGGTCGCGCAGCAGGCAGGTATTATGGCACAAAGGCGCTACCTCCGGCAATACCCAGAAAGTGCGCAGTATTTGGGTCGATTGTGATGCCGATACTCTCCTGATCCTGGTGTATCCGGCTGGCCCGGCCTGCCACACCGGCAATACCTCCTGTTTTTTTACCCAATTGGAAGGAATGCAACCTGATGAATCTTCAGACGCTGTATGACATTATCGAGGCCCGAAAAGCGGAGATGCCCGAAGGCTCCTACACCACCTACCTGTTTCAGCAGGGGCGTGACAAGATCCTCAAAAAAGTCGGCGAAGAATCCGCCGAGGTGATCATCGCCGCCAGCGGCCAGGGAAAAGAACGCCTGGTTGAGGAAATCTCTGATCTGGCCTACCATGTGCTGGTGCTGATGGCTCAGCAGGATATCACCCCGCAGGACATCGCCGCAGAACTGGAGAAACGGCACCGTTAAAAAAATACCCCGCCATACCGTGTGCTGCGAAGTTTTGAACCTGCAAGAAGCAGGGCGGGTCCCTGATTCACGGATCTGTCTTGGCCGAAGCCTATCACATCACCGCGATAACGCGGAACCCATACTTAAAGTGTTGGTACAAAACCGGATGGCAGCATCACCTGTATGGCAGGGTGAATAATGCTTTTATACCACAAAAAATTGCGCCTGCGCAAATATTGTCAACTTGACAGCCTGTTTGCCGCTTTGTATACTCAACTTCGTCAGGACCTGGCAGGCAATATGCGGTATAGTTCTATGTTTTAATGTGCAGGTACTGGTTTGTAATTTCATTATAACACCACCTGAGGATCATATGTCAAGTGTTCGCTGCTTTATCGCCCTCGAATTACCCGCCCAGGCACGGGAAGCCTGCTGGCAGCAAATTCAGTTGATCAAGACAAACATACCACGCGGTATCCGCTGGGAAACCGCGGAGAAAATCCACCTGACCCTGCGTTTCCTGGGCGATGTCCCGGATGGGCAAATTGCTGCGGTCAAAACCATTCTGTCGGAATGTGCCGCGCAGGTTTCACCGTTTTCACTGGAGATTGGACAATTGGGCGTGTTCCCGCGCTGGCAAGCGCCGCGCGTGGTCTGGCTGGGTCTCGACCGCCCTGGAGAACTGATGACACTGCAGCGGGAACTGGACCACCGCGTCAACAGCCTGGGTTTTTCCCCGGACAACAAACCATTCTCCCCCCACCTGACCCTGGGCCGCGTTGACCGCAGCCTGCCGGCGGAGGAAACCACTGCCCTGGGGAACCGCCTGAAAGAACAACAACTGCCGCCCCTCGGGCGTGTGGACTGTGACACGGTAACCCTGTTCCAGAGCCTGCTGAAACCCGGCGGATCTGTGTATACCCCGCTGGTTCGCGTAAAATTAATCACAGAAGTATAGTATATTAACCATGGTATAATGTCAGCCCACCCGACAGATCAGCGGGACTTTATCCCGCATCCTGGCGGGGTATGATCCCGCATCATTGACAAGTCAAACAACAGAAACAGGAGTTTATGGAACAAACAATCGAAATTGCAGGAAAAGAACTGGCGCGCGAAATTGCCATGTTCCTCGAGGAAAAATTCGGTGAAGATATCGTCGTGCTCGATGTGCATGCGGTCGCTTTCTTCACCGATTATTTTGTGATCTGCACCGTTGGCAGTGACCGCCAGCTGCGCAGCCTTGCCAATGACCTGGTGCGGGATATCCGTGACAAATTCAGGCTGCATTCCAAGGCTGAAGGACAGCCCGAAAGCGGCTGGATGGTGGTTGATCTGGGTGATATTGTGGTTCACATGTTTTCGGAAGAAAAGCGCAGCTATTACCAGCTTGAAGAACTGTGGTACCAGGGACAGGTAGTGCTTCGCATTCAATAAGCCTGTTCGCCATGCTGCATTAATCTGGAATAAAAATTCCCCTTGCTGTTTTCAATCGGAGCCATGGGAGTGGGTCGTTTCTGTATTCTGCCAACGTCTCGAGTGGGAATGGGAAAAAAAACCGCCCATGGTTGCTGACAGTTTATACGGCTAATGCAGCCAGAATTTCTGCACTGTGGCCTTTGGGGGTCACTTTCTCAAACACCTTGCGGATCACGCCATCTGCGTCGATCACGAAAGTGGTGCGTGCCACACCGTAATATTCCCGACCGTACATTTTTTTCAATACCCACACACCATACGCATCACACACCGCATGTTCCTCATCCGCCAGCAGCGTGAATGGCAGGTTGTACTTGGCCTTGAACTTCGCATGCGATTTCGGTGAATCGGGGCTGACACCCAACACGGTGACGCCAGCCTTGCGATACTCGTCGTAATCATCCCGGAACTCACAGGCTTCGGTGGTACATCCAGGAGTATCATCTTTTGGATAAAAATACAACACCACCGGTTTGCCTCGGTACTCAGATAACGTACGTTCCACACCATCCTGGTCCAACAGGGAAAAATCAGGCGCTGCGCTTTTTTCTTCTATCATCATAAGCTCCATTTTCTGGTGCGATCACACCGTTAATACTATCAAAATACGTCCACGAATGAATCAGACATTTCCAATATACAATAAAAACATAGGAAATATCTTAGAAAGAACCGGTATTCGTTCTATGCACAGCCAGTAATTTCGGCAACCCGTTCAAAAAAAGCGATCTTTTCTTCGGTATTGATTCCCCAATTTACCGGCGGGGTCTGAAAACCACTCAAATCTGAATACTGCCTTTCCCTCGGTTTCGAGCGGTAATCCATGTACCGGTCCCCACCATAGGCATCAGCGCCACCATATCCCTGGTCATAATACCCCCAGGAGACCCCCATGGCAAATGCCTGATTCAGGTTCGGAATGCCAGGCGAATCCTCGTTGATGATGATCGGTTTCGGGCACTTTTGATATGCTGGCATCGCCCGCACAAAATTGATCCCGGCAGCAACACCCTCAGGCAGGCATTCATTGCCATGCAACAACACATAATCACTGGCGGCGACCAAAGCCGGTGTCGGCATATTGCAGCCTGTGCCGGCTTCCATCCCTGGAAAACTGGTGGAGAACAACATTTCGGGGAATTCGGCGCGAAGTTGATCGATGATCACATGGGCATCTTTCTGCTGCAATTCACGGTGTGGATAGGCCTGTCCATTTTCATTGGCGATCTCGATTAAGAAATTACGGAAGCCACTCAAACGTAAAAATGCCAGTCCATTCCTGGCAGCCTGCCACATTGCGGCATTCTCCATCTTTTCCACCTGCTTCCAGTAGAAAAGACCGACAATCACGACCATTCCCAGCGAATCAGCAGTCTCCAACACCTGGGTCATCCGCCGGGCGTACGCAGGTTTTAACTTACCATCCAGGGTATATGCATTATTCTGATATTGCCCATAAACTGGTGGACTGTACAACGGTCCCCCGCCCTGAAAATTAACCGTAAATGCCAGAACACCTTTCGCTTTCCAGGCGGGAAGCGCTGCACAAAAGTCATCAGTATTCCGCTGGGGATCCCATCGATTCGTATCCGGATAAGCCCATAACTGCCTTGTGGCAGGATGCTCATCATCGAAGGTCGCCTGCACTGCCCTGACGTTGAAAAGCAACCCCTCCACCCGTTTACCTTCAAACGTTCGGCCAGCATAGGTCGGTGCGCCGTTGAGATAAAAATCAGGGCCAACGATGTTTACAATGGTATTCATACAGCATCCTTCCCTGGTTTAGAATCAAAGGTTGCGGATTTTCAATTCACGCGCCAATTCATACAGCACCTGCAGCAGGTGTTCGCGCCAATCCGCACCGTTTTCCACCATGATCCAGTACCCATTTTTACCAATCCGCGTATTCATCCCCAACACCGGCAGGCTGCGTTGTTTCACACCTTCCGGCAGCGGCGGGAATCGCAGCTGGATGCGATTGTCTTCCATACTGATGCCCGATAATCCGCACTCCTCCGCGATCAATTTTACCCGCATCTGGTAGAACAGGTTCTGTGTATTTTCGGGCAGCGGGCCAAAGCGATCCTGGAATTCTTCGATCATCGCCGTGATGGCGTGCTGGTCTTCCAGGTCCGCGATGCGCCGATACAATTTCAGGCGCAAATCCTGCTTGGCGATATAATTCAAGTCGATTCCCACCGCCAGCGGTAAATCCACCGCCACCGGCATGGCGATTTCTTTGATCCGCGGCAGGCTGCCATCGGGCAGGTCAAACTGGCGGCTTTCGCGCAGCTGGTGCACTGCCTGTGCCAGCATGCGAGTATACAGGTGAAAGCCCACCGAGTTGATATTGCCGTGCTGCCGCATGCCCAGCAATTCACCAGCGCCACGCATTTCCAGGTCGCGCATCGCGATCGAATATCCGGAGCCCAGCTGGGTATTTTCCGCGATCACCTCCAGGCGCTCCTGTCCATCCGGGGTGGGGGCTTTGGAACGGTGGCGGAAGAAGTAGGCATAGGCACGCTGCGCCCCGCGACCTACCCGGCCGCGCAATTGGTACAGCTGCGCCAGCCCGAAGGTATCGGCCCTGTCCACGATCAATGTGTTGGCATTGGGAATGTCAAGGCCAGATTCGATGATCGAGGTGCACAACAGGATGTCAATGGCACCCGCCGTAAAGCGGTGCATTACATTCGATAACTCGTCTTCCGGCATCTGCCCGTGCCCCACATCAATGCGGGCTTCGGGTACCAGGTTTTGCAGGTGCAGGTGCATGCCGTCAATCGTCATCACGCGATTATGGACAAAAAACACCTGTCCCCCGCGCTCGATCTCGCGCAGGATCGCCTGCCGCGCGATCCGGTCGGAGTACGGACCAATATGGGTGATGATCGGGAGACGTTCCTGGGGTGGAGTGTTGATGGTGGAAATGTCGCGCGCCCCGGTCAATGCCATATACAAGGTGCGTGGGATCGGGGTAGCAGTCAGGGTCAGCACATCCAACTCGGTGCGCATTTGCTTGAAATATTCCTTGTGCGCCACACCAAAACGCTGCTCCTCGTCAATGATCAGCAGACCCAGGTCCTTGAACAGCACATCCTGCTGCAGCAGGCGGTGGGTACCGATGATGATATCGATCTCGCCCTTGAACAAAGCCAGCAAAATTTCGCGCTGTTCTGCTGGCGAGCGGAAGCGGGAAAGCATCTCGACCTTGACCGGGTAGGCCGCCAGGCGCTGTGAAAAGGTTTCAAAATGCTGCTGTGCCAGCACGGTGGTGGGAGCGAGCAGCGCCACCTGTTTGCTGTCCATCACAGCCTTGAAGGCCGCTCGCAGCGCGACTTCAGTTTTCCCATAACCCACATCTCCACACAGCAAGCGATCCATTGGGCGTGCTTGTTCCATATCACGTTTGACCTGCACAATCGCAGACATCTGGTCAGCTGTTTCGATGTAAGGAAAACTGGCTTCCAATTCCTGCTGCCATGGGGTATCGGCAGAAAAGGCAAAGCCGGGCACCAATTGGCGTTTGGCATAGATTTCCAACAGGTCTTCAGCCACCTCGACCACAGATTCTTCCACTTTTTGACGGGTGGCCGCCCATTCGGAACTGCCGATCCTGGCGGCCCTGGGCGGGTGTGCATCTGCGCCGATGTATCGCGTCAGGCGATCTGCCTGGTGAATAGGGACAAACAACTGATCATGGTTGGCATACTCAATCGTCAGGTATTCGCGCTCAATCCCATCCAGGCTGCGGCGAACCAGACCGACATATTTGCCAATCCCATGGTCGATATGTACCACGTAATCGCCGGGCACAAATTGTTCATACGCATTTTCGGGTGTTTCCGCCTGTTCTACGCGGCGGTGACGCAGGGTCGGGCGTCCCCAGCCGAAAATTTCACTGTCTGTGTACAGGTAAAAATCACTGCCATCTGCCTGGTGCAATACCCATCCTTCGCTGAGAGAGTTTTCGATGAACAGAGGCTGCTGCAATTCTACATTGAGATATGCCGTCTGATCCTCCCACAAGTCGGCCAGGCGCGAAGATTGGCGGGAAACTACGGTGCAGTGTTCCCCATTATAGGCATGTTTTAGCAGATCATCGGTTACTTCCTTCAACCGGCCGTTGAAACGCGGCCCGCTGGAAAAATGGCTGTACAAATTTAATTGGGTTTCATCGTCGGTGAAACCCAATTGCACGATCTGGAAATCCTGCAATCGGTCGTCGAGTTCGTCCCACGCCAGGTAAGGCCGTGGGAAATCCTCTGCCAGTACACCTTCCTGGATGGCGTCAGAACGCGTGCGAATGGCATGTTCTTCCACCTCATCCGCCCGTTCGTGCAGGAGGTTGAGGTCTTCGACCACGATCAGGGTGTCTTTGGGCAGAAAATCGAGCAGCGAGCTGGGGTTGGGGTGCGCCAATGGCAGGTGGAATTCATCTATGTGCTGAAAATCCAACCCCTGTTTTTCTGCTTCTGCCAACAAAATTTCTCTAGCCGGGGTCACCCGCACCGTTTCCAGTGTCTGGGTACTGCGCTGGGAAGCCGGATCAAATTGGCGGATGACTTCCAATTCATCACCAAAGAAGTCCAGGCGTATTGGCTGCGGGGCGGAAGGGATCCAGAAATCAAGAATACCACCGCGCTGGGCAAAACAGCCGGGTTCATACACGGTATCCGCTGGCACATAACCAATGTTCACCAGGTCACGTCGGATATCTTCCGGGGTGATCTCCTGGCCGGATTTGATGGTTCTTGAATAACGCAGGTAGTCGCGGCGACTTAGTGTGCGCGCCATCACCGCCCGAAGCGGTGTGACAATCAACGGCAGGTGAGCTACCCTGGCGACCCCTGGCAAATGGAATTGTGCCAACTGGGCCAGTACTGCCAGGCGATCATGACGGGTTTTCGCTCCCCATTCTGCCTGTTCATAGAACAGCGGCGTCGGCGCCGGAAAGCTGAATAGTGCCTCTTCATCCAGCCAAAAACGCATTTCCTCTAACTGGTTAAATGCCTGATCACTGCGATCCGTCAGGTACAATACCGGGCGCTGCAAGTCGGTATACAATAAACTGAGCACCGGCAGACGGGTTGAGCGCATCAGGGAAAGTCCATCAATTGGTTTGTTGTCGCGAATCGCTGCTACTACTGCCAGATAGTCTTCCAGGGATCGCAGGCGTTTTAATATAGATTGGGAAGTATTAAATAGGTCCATTGTACCGGTTCATCGCTCTTTCCAAACCTTCGCGGATAAAACTCTGGGCCGCTTCCTGCGCCCGGTCCAGGGTCATTATGACCAGTTCAGCATCCTCCTTGCGGAAAGGTTGCAGCACATAATCTTTGGGGTCCATCCGCCCCGGCGGGCGATCGATGCCGAATCGGATGCGCCCGAATTGTTCAGTACCCAACTGCTCGATGATGGAGGCCACCCCTTTTTGTCCGCCAGGCCCCCCGCCCGGACGCAGGCGCAAAGTGCCCAGGGGGAGGTCCAGATCATCATGGATCACCAGGAGATTACTCGTTGGTACTTTGTAAAAGCGCATCAAACCACTTACCGCCTGCCCTGATAAGTTCATGTAGGTTTGCGGTTTGGACAGAATCACGCGGTTACCATCCACTTTACCAATGCCCACCAGGGCTTTGTTTTGCACTTTGTTGCATCCCCATCCCAGGTTTTTTCCAAGCCGGTCAATGACCATAAAACCCGCATTATGGCGGGTTTCGGCATATTCGCGGCCCGGATTCCCCAGACCAATAATCAAATAGGTTTCCATCGCTTGCTGTTCGATGGAACTCTTTCTCCTGAACAAGTTCATTCCATCTGTCTCCTGCGATTGTTTAACAGATAGAGCGATTACCTCCGACGGCGTGTCTGGGTATAGCCGAAGATTGCCAGGCCTAACACCACAATTACAATCACCGTGTAGAGCATTCCCCGCAGCATGCTGCCAAACAATGTACTTCTTTGAACTTCCGGTTCTTTCGTTTCTTCAGCGATCTGCTCATCTGCAGTCAGGGGTTCGCTTTCCTCTACCGCAGGGAGCGCTTCATCCTCTTCAACAGGCGTGTAATTTCGCACACGCAGGTTATTGGCGGTTTCAATCACTGGCTTGTCATCTTCATAGTTGACAATCAACAGCAGCCGGTAATTCCCGTCCGAGATTTCATTGGTTTTCCAGGTACCGAGCACACCATCTTTCACCGGCACGTCCGATTTCATGATGAAAAAGGTATCACCGTCATTGGTGCCGTTTTCGTACATGAACACCAGTTCATAAGACTCAAACCCGATCACATCCGTGTTACCGGTGATGGTGATTTCTCCTTGCAGAACCTCATTGTCCATGGGAAATTTTAACACCACCCGGTTTGCATTGACCTGCGGGAAGAAGGAGGAGAACCACATCAGCACTAGGCTGACCACCACACTGAAGAAAGAACTGTACCAAATGCTCATAGGAATTAGTTTAGCATAAATGAATCGTTAGGGGCAAACAAAACAGGATTGCTTTTTTAGGAGCAAGGTTCATGCCACATTTTCAACAGATTTCCAGAAGATTGATTGTATTTTGATATAAGATATTAAAAAAACCGTCCCGAATGATGCTATAATTAATAACATACTCGACGCGGAGAAAAGAATAAGATGGAAGAAACCAAAGAAACCCCTACCCAGGCTGCACAAGCCACCATTCCGCAACCAATTCCAGCAGGAGAAAGTAAATTTAAAAGCATCCTGATTGGAATCGCTGCCGTGATTTTCCTGGGGTTGCTCATCACCGGAGCTGTAATGTTGCTGGTGGGTGAAGCTGAAACAGCTGCCAAATGGCGTGACGTTTTCATTATTTTCATCGCCCTCGAGATGCTGATCATCGGCGTGGCGATTGTCCTCTTGATGGTGCAGCTCGCGGTTTTGATCAACCTGTTACAGCACGAAATCCGCCCCATTCTGGAATCCACCAATGACACTGTCAACACCCTCAAGGGAACCGCAGAATTTCTGAGCAAAAATGTTTCGGAACCCGTCATCAAGCTGAACGGCTACATGGCAGGATTGAAACGCCTGATAGACCTCGTTGTTCGTCCCGGTCAGTAAACACCGGTCCTGTTATCAACCTGAATAGAATTCAATAAAAATCAAAAAAGGAGAATATCATGTCAGATAAAGATACATTTGGTGCATTCGCTATCGGTTTATTCACTGGCGCGTTGTTGGGCGGTATTGCCGCTCTGTTGTTTGCCCCACAATCCGGCGAGGAAACCCGCAAATTGATCAAAGACAAAAGCGTAGAAGTGTATGAAAAGGCGGGGAAATCCCTCGAAGAGACCTATGCCCAGGCGGAATCTGCCCTGGCCGATGCCCGCGGCAAGATTGAAGAACTCGCTGCCCAGGCCAAAGCAAAAGGTGCAGAATTCCAGGAAAAAGGTCATATCATGCTCGAACAGATCACCAAAAAGGAAAAACCTGCCGACGCCGCACCGGAAGCGCCTGCCGAAGCTTAAGAATTCGGAATCGTTATCATCCAGAAGGAACTGAACCAGTTCAGTTCCTTTTTTATTACCGGTAATGTCCTGCTGCCATTCACCTACCCAATCCTGATAACCTGCCTGTGATATACTGGTTTTCGTACTCTCATGCATATGGCAAAGGAACGAAACATGCGTAGAACCCTGTATTGGACCGTGTTTGTTGCTGGTATGGTATCACTCGCCATCGAAATGGCTGCCTCCCGGTTGTTAAGCAACGTCTTCGGCACCAGCAACCTGGTGTGGGCTTCCATCATCGGGATGATCCTGATCTATCTTGCTGCAGGAAATTTCCTGGGGGGAAAATGGGCTGACCGTTCACCATACCCATCCACCTTTTTCACCATTTTACTGTGGGCTGGCCTGGCAACTGCCATGGTGCCTGTTGTCTCCCGCCCGGTTCTGCGCATGGCAGCCAATGCATTCGATCAGCTCCAGATCGGTATGTTACTCGGCGCCTTTGTTGCGGTGATGGTCTTGCTGGTGGTACCCACCATCCTGCTGGGCATGGCATCTCCATTTTCAATCCGCCTGGTGGCACAGGAAACTGGCAGTTCCACTGATGATTTGGGGAAAGTCTCGGGACGGATCTATGCCATCTCCACCCTGGGATCTTTCATTGGCACTTTCCTGCCAGGCCTGCTTCTGGTTCCCACGCTTGGCACCTACCTGACCTTCAATGTGTTGGGGATGCTGTTGGCGTTGACCGCATGGTTGGGCCTGCTGCGTGGCAGTGGCTGGAAACGCGCCCTGACATATGTGTGGATTCCCATACTGATCCCACTGTTGGCCATTCTGGGCACCACAGGCAAAACAAAAACATCAACCGGCATGATCTACGAAACCGAATCTGCCTACAATTACATCCAGGTACTGGAAATCGATGGCTACCGTTACCTGCGCCTCAATGAAGGCCAGGGGCAGCACTCGGTCTATCATCCCACCGAATATTATTATGCCGGCCCATGGTCGCAGGTGCTGGTTGCGCCGTTCTTTAATCCCGCGCCATACAACCCCGAACACGTGGAACGTATCGCGATTGTGGGGCTGGCCGCCGGTACCACCGCACGGCAGGCCAGCCAGGTCTATCCGCAGGCAGTGGTGGATGGCTACGAAATCGACCCGAAAATCATTGAGGTCGGAAAGACCTGGTTTGGGATGGATCTGCCCAACCTCAACGCCTATGCACAGGATGGGCGCTGGGGACTGGAACACAGCCCCCACACCTACCAGATCATCAGTGTCGATGCCTACCGGCCACCCTACATTCCACCTCACCTGACCACCCGTGAATTCTTCCAGATCGCCCATGATCACCTCGCCGAGGACGGGGTTCTGGTGATCAATGTCGGCCGCACTGCAGAAGACCGCCGCCTGGTGAATGCCCTGGCAACCACGCTTAATACTGTCTTTCCCTCTGTGCATGCCATGGACCTCCCAAATGCCTTTAACACCATCCTGTTTGCCACCGTTCAACCTACCACAACAGAGAACTTCACCCAGAATCTGGCTGCGCTATGGGACCAATCGGAAATTTCAGATATCCTTAAATATGCCATGCACACCACCTATGCCAACATGCAGCCCCCGCCCCAACCCAGTATTGTATTCACTGATGATAAGGCTCCGATTGAGTGGATGACGAATAATCTGATGATTAACTTCTTCCTGGAAGAAGGCCTTGGCACACTGGAGAATTGAGATGAAAGAACCAAATTTCCTGCTGACCCGGGTTCTGGGCTGGATTGCCGCACTTTGCGTCCCATATATTCTGATCATGTTTGCTGTACGTATTCTGATAAATCCCGCTTTTGCGCAGCTTCAGTACAGCCTTCCGAATTTTCCCGAAGACCCCTATGGGTTCACCCGGGAGGAGCGCCTGTTGTACGCGCGGCCTTCCATCGTGTACCTGACCAACAATGCCGGGATCGACTTCCTTGCAGACCTGACTTTTGAAGATGGTACCCCCATATACAACCAACGCGAATTAAGCCACATGCTGGATGTGAAAATACTGGTGAAATCAACACTTGCTGTCTGGTATGGCATCACCGGGCTGCTGGCAGTGATTGCCATGGTGATGAAGGTTCGAGGGGATTGGCTCATATTCCGCACTGCACTTGGCTACGGGGGATGGCTGACCATCGCCCTGATGCTGTTCGGTGTTGCCGGGGTCGCCGTCAATTTTGATTGGCTATTCACCGAATTTCACCATCTCTTTTTCGAAGGCGAAACCTGGATTTTCCTCACCTCTGACACCCTGATCCGCCTGTTTCCGGAGAAGTTCTGGATGGATGCTTTCATCGCCGCATTTTCAATCACCCTGCTTGGTGCAGGTTTATTGATCTGGCAGGGCGTATTGGCGCAGAAGAAACAACGCGCCTGACATGAACCACCACAACACGCCAAAAAAACAGGAGGACGCCAAGGCATCCTCCTGATGTGATGAGAAATCAGAAAACCGGGGGATTACTTTTTTGCCTTGCCCTGGTTGGCGACCTTGTTGATCGCCGCGGCAATCGCTTCCTGGTCGCCCAGGTAGTAATGGGTGATCGGTTTCAGGTTTTCATCCAGTTCGTACACCAGCGGAATGCCGGTAGGAATATTCAACGGGATGATGTCCTCGTCTGAAACATTGTCGAGATACTTCACCAGCGCGCGCAGGCTGTTGCCGTGGGCAGCAATCAATACCCGCTTGCCGCTTTTTACCGTCGGGGCAATCACATCATGCCACATCGGCATGAAACGTTCCACAGTATCCTTCAGACATTCATGCGCCGGTAATTCTTCCGGCTTCAAATCAGCATAACGGCGGTCATGCGCCGGGTGCCGTTCATCATCCAATTCCAACGCGGGGGGACGGATATCATAACTGCGCCGCCAGATCAACACCTGGTCATCACCATATTTCGCTGCCGTCTCCGCTTTGTTAAGGCCCTGCAGCCTACCGTAATGGCGTTCGTTCAAGCGCCAATCACGGATTACGGGAATCCACATCAAATCCATTCCATCCAGGGTCAGCCACAAAGTGCGGATAGCGCGCTTCAGCACAGAGGTGTAGGCAATATCAAAAGTAAAGCCTTCCTCCTTCAACACTTTTCCAGCCGCGGTCGCTTCTTCAACGCCCTTCTCTGACAGATCAACATCGGTCCAGCCTGTGAACAGGTTTTTCTGGTTCCAAATACTTTCACCGTGTCGCAATAAAACCAGTTTGTACATTTTTCCTCCAACTGTTTTCAATACTATCATCTTCATTATAACTGAAATCACGGCTGTCGAATTTCGTGGAAATTTCCGGGAATGTCACGTAAAATGAAGAAGCAGAAAACCAATCAAGGAGAACAACTGTGAGTATTACTGGCAAAGAACGCATTCAACGCACACTGGAATTCCAGGGACCTGACCGAATCCCGCTCGATTTATGGACCTTGCCCTGGGCAGAGAAACGATACGCGGACGTCATTCGCCACATCCGTACCAGCTATCCGATGGATATGGTGGGAGCACCCGGTTATCTTAAAGATCCACCGCCAACACAGGGAGACCAATATGCCGTGGGCACATCAGTGGATGAATGGGGCTGTATCCGTGAAAACATCCATGAGGGTGTTATTGGTGAAGTGAAAGAGCCGTTGGTGAAAGATTGGAAAAAAGATCTCGACAAAGTCATCCCACCGAAGGGATGGCTCAGCATCACCCCGGAAAAAATTAATGCCTTTTGTGCCAATACTGACAAGTTTGTTACCGGCGGTGTCTGCCCGAAACCATTTGAACAGCTGCAATACATTCGCGGCTCGGAAAACCTCTACCGTGACCTGGCGGAACGGCCTGAGGAATTCGACATCCTGCTAAGCCGCATGCATGAATTCTACCAGCAGCAAATGGAATGCTGGTGCCGCACGGATGTCGATGCGGTCAACCTGATGGATGATTGGGGTGCCCAGAACCGCCTGCTGATCTCGCCACGCATGTGGCGTTCCATTTTCAAACCCCTCTACCGCGATTACTGCGACATCGCCCATTCCTACGGCAAGTACGTCTTCATGCATTCGGATGGGCATATCGCCGATATTTACCCGGACCTGATCGAAATCGGGGTGAACGCCTTGAACAGCCAGTTGTTTGTGATGGACATTGAAGCACTGGGAGAAGCTTACGGCGGCAGGATCACTTTTTGGGGTGAAATTGACCGCCAGCATCTGCTGCCAAACGGGTCCGTCGAGGAAATTTACCAGGCGGTGCAACGCGTGTACCAGGCCTGTTACCGCAACGGCGGTGTGATCGGGCAATGTGAATTTGGCCCTGGCGCAAAACCGGAAAACGTGGCTGCCGTGTATGATTCCTGGCACCATGTTCAAAATTGACCTGTGGTTTAACCATCCCCTCACGCCTCGGAATGTCTGTGCTTGGCGGTATAATCGGAATATGATGTCCTTTGAACAGGAGAGAATGAACCATGTCATTGGTAAAAAATTGCCTCAACCAGGCCCGCTCGGTTCTCGTCATATTTGGCGCGTCCGGTGACCTGACCCAGCGAAAACTGATCCCCGCGCTCTACAAGTTATTCCAAAAAGGCCGCCTGCCTGAGACTCTCGATATTATCGGGTTTGCGCGCCGCCCGTATTCGGATGCGTCCTTCAGGGAATTGCTCAAAGAAAGCCTGGAAAAGTTTCTGCCCGAAGCCCTTGATCTGCCGATGTGGGAATCTTTCGCCAGGCGTTTGCATTACTTCCAGGGGAATCTGGACCAACCGGTGGATTATGATGCACTCAACGATCACCTTCAATCAGAATATGGCTCGCTATGCAACCATTTTTATTACCTGGCTACGGCACCGGATTTCTTTGAAACCATTGTCGCCAACCTGGGCGGCTGCGGGTTGTCGGAACAGCATGACAAAGGCTCCAAAGTCATCATCGAAAAACCCTTTGGCAATGACCTGAAATCAGCATGCACGTTGAATGAATTTATACACAAGGTCTTCCGGGAGGAGCAAATTTTCCGAATCGATCATTACCTGGGCAAAGAAACCGCGCAGAACCTTTTGTTCTTCCGCTTTGCCAACGCCATTTTTGAACCATTGTGGAATCGGAATTATATCGACCATGTGCAAATCACCGCGGCAGAAAGTGTGGATGTCGGCCATCGCGCAGGCTATTATGACCACAGCGGTGTCCTGCGCGATATGTTCCAGAATCACATCCTGCAATTGCTGACCCTGACAGCAATGGAAGCACCCACTTCGTTCAATGCCACCGCACTGCGCAACGAGAAGGTCAAGGTGCTGCATGCCATTCGCCCGATCGCGATTACCGATGTGGTGCTGGGACAATATGAAGGGTACCGGGACGAAGACCGGGTTGCCCCGGATTCCCGCACGCCGACCTATGCCGCCATGCGCCTCTTCATCAATAACTGGCGTTGGCAAGGCGTCCCGTTTTATTTACGTTCAGGAAAAGCCTTGCCGCAAAAAACTTCGGAAATTTCCATTTTTTTCCGCTGCCCGCCCTTTAACATGTTTGGCTTTGACCAGAACTGCGAACTCCCTGCCAACGTGCTATCCATCATCATCCAACCCAATGAAGGCATACATCTCAGTTTCGCCACCAAATTGCCGGATTCCTACCAGGGCACCCAGGCGGTTAACATGAATTTCTACTATAGCGACACATACGGTGACGAACCACTCCCCGATGCCTATGAACGCCTGCTGCTGGATGCTTTGAATAACGACGCATCGCTCTTTGCCCGGGCGGACGAGATTGAGCAAAGCTGGAAGATCATTGACCCGGTCATCCGTTACGCGGAAGACCCTGAAAAACCCGGCCCCATTCTCTATCCCAGGGGTAGTTGGGGACCAAAAGAATCCCTGGACCTGATTGCCGCCAACGGTGGATGCTGGCAGATTATGCAGGGCAGCGCCGGAATTTGTACCATCTGATATCCCATACCAGGCCTGACGCCTGAAACGACGTTCACCAGAAAGAGAGAGCTTCATGAACCTTACCCCCCACGCAACCTTACTCTTTATTGGCGACAGCATCACAGACGCCGGACGTGCCCGTGATCATGAGGAAGACAAAGGCAGTGGTTATGTCAGCCTGCTCAACGCGTGCCTGCGCTTTAAATACCCGTCCCATCACCTGACGGTTCTCAATCGAGGTATCAGCGGAAACCGGGTGAGAGATCTGCGCAGCCGCTGGCAAGCCGATTGCCTGGATCTGTCACCGGATATCCTCACCATTTATATCGGTATCAATGACACCTGGCGGCGTTATGACAGTAATGACCCCACCCCTGCTGTCGATTTTGAAGCCGATTACCGATACCTGCTGACAGCCATCCAGCCAGGTACTGATGTCATTCTGATCGAACCATTTGTGCTGCCCACCCCACCCGACCGCATAACCTGGCGGGAAGACCTTGAGCCAAAGATCGAAGTCACTCGCCGTCTTGCTGCTGAATTTAATACCCACTTGGTTCGGTTGGACCAATTGTTCACTGTCGCCGCCCAGCAGAATGGCAATCCAGCGTATTGGGCGGCGGACGGTGTCCATCCCACCCCGGCCGGGCACGCCCTGATCGCCCATCATTGGCTTACGATTTTCAAACAATTAATGGGAGATCAATAATGGTCAAAGGTATCTTTATCCTGCATGCAAACCAGGTGGATAATGTGTATCCGCAGGAATTGCGTGAAATCCTTTCCCACCGTGTCAGTTTTATCGCACCGCCACAAACGGCACAGGAAATCGAAGACAACCCTTCCCTACTGAATGAAGTCGATGTGATCTTTTCCTCCTGGGGCATGGTCAAACTGGATGAACACATCCTGGCCCATGCGCCAAAGTTGAAAGCCGTTTTCTACGGTGCGGGTTCCATTCGCTATTTCACCACACCGGCGATGTGGCAACGGGGGATTCGTGTCAGCAGCGCGTATCATGTCAATGGCGAGTTTGTCGCCAACTTTACCCTGGCGCAAATCCTGCTCAGCCTTAAAGGTTACTGGTCATTCACCCGCCAATACCGCGAACATCGCCAGACCTGGCAGCGCTTTCCGGTTGCCGGCATGTATCACAGCACCGTGGGCATCATTTCCCTTGGAGCCATCGGCGTGCAGGTGGCGCGCCTGCTGCAGCCGTTTGACATTAACGTGATCGCGTATGACCCGTTCTGGCACCAGGACCATGCAGACAGATTCGGAACGACACTGGTTCCACTCGACACCTTGTTTGCAACGGCAGATGTGGTATCCCTGCATACACCCTGGCTGCCAGAAACAGAGGGAATGATCACCGGCAGCCATATGCGCAAAATGAAACCGCATGCGGTGTTCATCAACACCGCCCGGGGTGCCGTGGTGCGGGAAAATGAGTTGATTGCTGTCTTGATGGAACGACCTGATCTAACCGCCCTGCTGGATGTAACCTACCCGGAACCACCGGCAGCCGATTCACCCCTGTTTGACCTGCCCAATGTAATTCTCAGTCCACACATCGCCGGCGCTATGAACGGTGAAATCCAGAAAATGGGCCAACTGATGGTGGATGAATTCCTGCGATGGCAGAATGGTGATCCCATGCAGTATGAAATTACAGAAGATAGCGCCAGCAAACTGGCATAAACCAGGAACGGAGAACCAATGCGAATTTTCCCTGAACATGAACTGCGAAAAACACAATCCCTTGACGGGCTGTGGGATTTTCACTTCCTCGGTGATGTGGATGCTGATACGCTCGATGTGAATGACATTGATTACACCGAGCGGATGGCGGTGCCAGGTTGCTTCGATGCCACGCCAGCTTACGCCGGAAAACGCGGCCTGGCAGCCTACCATCGGGCAGTCTACATCGCATCCGCCGGAAGGCAGCGGCTTGCCTTTGACAGCGTCAATCACTGGTGCCGCATTTTCATCAACGGCGAACAACTCCAGGATCATATTGGTGGTTTCGGGCCGTTTACAGCCGACTTCGAGCTTGAAGAAGATGGCTGGGTGGACCTCACTGTGCTGGTGGATAACCGCTTGAATTATCAGCGCTGCCCGTTGCACCTCGACTACATGGACTGGTACCACTACGGCGGTATCTCCCGCTCCGTTGTCCTGCATTCGCTTGGTAAAGCCTGGATTGAGAGGGTCCAGATAAAAACCACCGGGCTTGAACCGCCGGAGATTGGCGTGGAGGTGTTGCTGCAATCGACCGGAGAAATCACTGCCGACTGCGTCCTCTTGATCAACGATGAAGCTGTCATGGATCAGCCTATCACCGTCAATGATGGAGCGGGTTTTTCTTTGAACATTGAATTGGAAGGTGCCCACCTCTGGTCACCGGATCACCCCCATTTGAATACCCTGCGTGTGATTTTTGGTGAGGATGACCAGGCCGAACGGTTTGGCATCCGCACCATCACTACCAACGGGCAGGAATTGCTGTTGAATGGAAAACCGCTGCGTTTGCTGGGGTTCAACCGCCATGAGATCCATCCCGACTTCGGTCACGCGTTGCCGGACGCCATCCTCCTGACAGACCTGCAATACCTGAAGGACATGCATTGCAACTTTATCCGCGGCAGTCATTACCCGCAAGACCCGCGTTTTCTCGACCTATGCGATGAAATGGGTTTCCTGGTATGGAATGAGTCGATTGGCTGGCAGCATACCGCCGAACACCTTAATGATCCCTTTTTTATGGAATGCCAGGTGACCAATCTCCATGAAATGGTGCACTCCGCGATCAACCATCCTTCTGTCATTCTGTGGGGCATTCTCAATGAAAGCCGCAGCGATGATCCCGCCTGCCGTGCTGCCTACCAGGCATTAATTTCTGAAATCCGTTCCCTCGATGACAGCCGGCCGGTCACCTATGCCACCTGTTACCCATTTGAAGACCTGAATTTTGACCTGGTGGATGTGATCTCGATCAACCGTTACCCCGGCTGGTACGAAGGGCAATTGGAAGAAATTCCCGCCGTCCTCGACCGTCTTGCTGCGCACGTGGACAGCCTGTGGGCTGACAAACCCCTCATCATTTCCGAGATCGGGGCTGGTGCTGTCCCTGGCTGGCGCGATCGCAACGAAGACCGCTGGAGTGAACAATACCAGCGCAAGTTGTATGAGATTGTGATTGACCACTTGTTTGAACAGCGTAACCGCGTGTGCGGATTGGCCCTGTGGGTATTTGCCGATTTCCGCTCCATCGAAACCACCAGCCGCCTGTTGGGCAGGCCGCGGGGTTATAACAACAAAGGCTGTCTCGATGAATACCGTCGCCCCAAAAACAGTTATCCACTGGTGAAAGAAAAGTTTTCAAAACTGGCACGATAATGTGCTGGCATGGTTGAAGAATGGGTAAAATTTTTTCATTGATAAATGGAAGCCAGACAAACAGTAATGTAGAAAGGAACGAACCAGATGGACCATGTTGTTTATGTTGACGCAAAAGCCAATGAGTTGGAAAAACTACTCAGTGGGGAAAAAACCATGATCATCCGCGGGGCGGCAGGCAGGAAACTACCCCATGGACGTGTGAACACCGGCGATCGCCTGTTCCTGATCCAGAACAACGGCGAAGGCCTGGTACGGGCATCAGCCCTGGTGAAACAGGCCTACCACTCTGAGAAATTGAGCCCGGAGGAATCCAACACCCTTGTGCAACAAAATCAAGTGGCGCTGCAGTTAACCCCGGCGCAAGCCCAACGCTGGAGCGGCAAACGTTACCTTGTGTTGATTGAAGTAACAGAAGCCGCATCCTGCGAACCGTTTTCCATTGACCGTTCAGCCTATGGCAACATGGATGACTGGCTGCCAGTCGGTGACATTGATACGGTGAAATGCCATTGACCTACACAAACCTGTGAAAAGCGTATTCCACACACAAATCAAACGAGGCTGTCCCAAAAGTGACAGCCTCGTTTATTGAAAAGCGTACGAATTTAGCGAATTGCCGGTGGATTTTCCGCGTCCACACTCAGGTCAAATAGCTGCATGTTGTTCATATTAAACACCACCTCAACCTCTTCCCCGATCTGGTAGCGGGTGCGAGGGTCTACCCGCGCCACATACTCATCCTTACCATACACCCAATAGACAAAGATTTCGTTCCCCATCATTTCGGTGACATCCACCTTGATCTTGACCGGGGCAACGGTAATTCCGGGAGGCGTGAATTGGGGATTATAAATATCTTCTGGACGGATTCCGAAAATAACATCCTTGCCTTCGTATTGGGCATAGGTAGCCAACCGGTCCTCAGGCACAGGCAGAGTGAAATGGTCGGTCACCACAGCCAGGCTGCCGTTGTACCGTTCCAGTTTGGCGTTGAAGAAATTCATTGCGGGGGAGCCAATAAAACCGGCGACAAACTTATTCGCAGGACGGTCATATAATTCCTGCGGTGTATCCAGCTGCTGAAGTACGCCGTAATTCAACACCGCGATGCGGGTCGCCATCGTCATCGCTTCCACCTGGTCATGGGTCACATAAATAAACGTAGTAGCCAGGCGGTGATGCAGGCGCGAAATCTCGGTGCGCATTTGTACACGCAGTTTCGCATCCAGGTTGGAAAGGGGTTCATCAAACAGGAACACCTTGGGTTCACGCACGATGGCGCGGCCAACTGCAACACGTTGGCGCTGGCCGCCGGAGAGTTCACGCGGCTTGCGTTCCAATAACTTCTCAATGCCCAGGATCCTGGCGGCTTCTTCCACCCTCTGTTTAATATCCGCTTTGGGCAGCTTGCGCAATTTTAAGCCGAAAGCCATATTGTCGAATACCGACATGTGGGGATACAACGCGTAGCTCTGGAACACCATGGCTATATCGCGGTCTTTCGGGGCAACATCATTGACAACCATGTCGCCGATCAACACTTCACCTTCAGAAACTTCTTCCAATCCTGCCAGGCAGCGCAGCGCAGTTGTTTTACCGCAACCAGATGGGCCAACAAGAACAAGGAATTCCTTGTCTTCGATCTCAATGTTGAGATCACGGAGCGCGATGACTTCACCAAAGCGCTTCCATACATGTTTGTAAGTAACACTTGCCATTAATGAAAACTCCTTTCGGCGTGAATATAGTGAGTTCATTATAAAGCAAGGTTAATGCTTTGGCAATTTGAAAGAAAAAACCAGGAAATGAAACCGGTTAACGATACGCTTTGTCAGGTGGAGTACCACCAATCGTTCGGCAGAACACACACATATCTGGATTGCTGGTCGCCTGGCCGCAAACAGGGCAGGGATGAAGTCCTTCATCCTGTCCGTTCGTGTTCTCAATATGGAAAAAACCATCCTCTTTCGCTTTGAGGTAATTCATCACAAAACGCATTTTCGTTCCAGGAGATCGGTCTTCCATCTGATTAAGCAGGTGTTTATACGAAATGGATGTGCTCCCTGCTGAAAAAGGACATTCCGTCTCGATATACGCAATGCGTTGCAAAAAAGCATAGGCTGCGGTTTCCCGCTCGTAGCATCGGAACAACGGTTTTACCTTTCCCGCCATGCCATCCCTGCCTGATAACGCAGGTGCCTGCCTCGCCAGCTGAGTCTGATTCCATCCCAACATATTGGAGAATAACACCGCAGCCTCATCATCCAGGTTATGACCGGTGGCAACCACGGAATAACCGCCCTGCTCCGCGGCCTGATTCATTAAGTGCCGTTTTACCATTCCACAGATGCTGCACGGTTTTCCCTTCCCGCGCTGGGTGCGCGCAGCCAGCGTTGGGATGCTTTCACCGTATTCTTTTTTAAAGTCGATTACAGTCAAAGCCAGGTTTCTCGATGTGGCGAATTGTTCAGCGAACTGCCTCGATTGTGATGAATAATCGAGGCCCTCATCAATGCCCAGATCGATATAAAACCCATCCGCATGGTAACCCAGCCGCCAGAGAATGTCCCACAATGCCAGCGAATCTTTACCGCCAGAAATAGCAACCAGAACCCTGGTGTTCCTGCCAAACATTCTGTATTTTTGAATGGTACTATCGGTATGCTTCAGCATCCATTCCAGGAAATGATCCTTGCAGTAATTTAACCGGTGCTGGCGCATGCGGATACTGGCTCGCTGGCCGCAAACCTGGCAGCGAATGTAACTCATTGGCTGCCGCCTGAGATGACCGGAATTAATTGCACCACATCACCTGTGTGCAGGATATCTCCTTCAGTCAACAGTTCTCCACTACGCACAGCCAGGTATGCCTGGCTGGAGAGACCCAATTCTTCAAGGGCTCTCTTGAGAGGAAGATGATCAAGGCCGAGATCCAACTCGGTCACAATCTCACGAATATGAAACGTGATCGTCATTCGCCATTACCAGAAATTGTTAAAACTGAAGTAAAACCAGCGCTACGAGTGCAAATCCCGCACAATAATAAGCAAAGGGCTTAAAGGAATGGGTTTGCATCAGTTTCATCAGCCACCGGATTGAAGCGTATCCAACCACGCCAGCTGTGATGAAACCGATTGCCATCACCGGTAGAAAAGCCGCAAGGTTATTGACTTCCAGCAGGTCTTTCCCACCCAGTAGCCCGGCTGCCAGCATGATCGGTATGGACATCAAAAAGCTAAACCTTCCGGCCTCTTCCCGGCGAATTCCCCGTAACAACCCGGTTGAGATGGTGCTGCCTGAGCGTGATATCCCCGGAAAAATGGCCAGGGCCTGGGCAAGTCCAATCCAGACGGCATCCCACCAGGTGATCTGTGCCAGGCTGCGCTGCGGACGGGAGAAATGCTCTGTCAGCCACAGGATCACGGCTGTTACCAGCAAAAATATCGCGCTGATTGTCGCACTGGCAAACGCAGCCTCAACGGTATCTTTGATCGTGATTCCAATGATACCAGCCGGGATCGTGGCAACGATAATCAACCATGCTAGGCGGCTGTCCGGTTCAGCAAATGGCTTGCCAGAAAGCACTCCACCAATGAAAGCTTTTACCATCCGCAGCAAGTCTTTCCAGAAATATAGGATCACCGCCACCAGCGTTCCCAATTGCACCAAAACATCGAAAGGAAAGATCTGGTCTGCTGGAATTTGCCATCCCAGCAACTCTGGTACCAGCACCAGGTGGGCGGAGCTGGAAATGGGCAAGAATTCGGAGATGCCCTGAACAATACCGAGAATGATCGCCTGCAAGATGGTCATGTGAATGCTCCTAAACGCGATAGTTTGCCAGAAAATCACTGGCAAATTGGGTAAAACGTCCTTCGAAAATTGCCGCGCGGCAGCGCCGCACCAGATCCAGTAAAGTATACAGGTTATGGATGGAAACCAGTGTCCCTCCAAGTGGTTCTTTTGCCACAAACAGGTGACGCAGGTAAGCCCTGCTGAAATGCTGACAGGTATAACAACCGCATTCCGGATCAATCGGCTGTGGATCGCGGGTGTTGCTGGCATTTAACAGGTTCACCCGTCCGGTCATCGTCATGGCAGCCTTGTGGCGCGCCAGGCGGGTTGGGAGCACACAATCGAATATATCAACTCCCCGCAATATGCCATTCACCAGGTCTTCCGGTGATCCAACACCCATCAGGTAACGGGGTTTTTCCATGGGAAGCACCTGGTTCACCTGATCCAGAACAGTGTGCATCTCCTGCTTGGTTTCGCCTACAGAAAGTCCGCCGATGGCGATCCCGGGGGTATCCAGTTCGGCAATAAATTCTGCTGAACGCTGGCGCAGGTCGGGGAAAATGCCCCCCTGTACGATGCCGAATAATGCCTGGTCTGTGCGGCTATGTGCCGCTTTACAGCGTACCGCCCAGCGGTGGGTACGTTCCATTGCTGCCAGTGAATACCGATGATCATAGGGTTCCGCACACTCATCAAATGCCATGATAATATCCGCGCCCAGTTTTTCTTCGATCTGGATTGCACTTTCGGGGGTCAAACGACGTTTGGAACCATCGATATAACTGCGAAAGGTCACCCCATCCTCATCAACCTTGCGCATCTGAGCCAATGAGAATACCTGGAAACCGCCGGAATCAGTCAGCATGGGACCATGCCACTGCATAAACTGGTGCACGCCACCCAGCTCATCCACCAGGTCTTCCCCGGGGCGCAAGTGTAAATGATAAGTATTGGCCAACACCAGGTTCGCTCCCACTTCAGCCAGCTGCGCAGTGGTGATTCCACCCTTCATCGCTGCCTGGGTACCCACCGGTGCAAAAATGGGTGTAATCACATCACCATGGACCGTGTGAAATCGTCCGGCACGGGCATTGCCTTCCGCGGCTTCGATCTCAAATTGGAAAAGGTTGTTGCTGGTCGTCATTCCACACTCGCTATGGGCCCAGAAGGCCAGTAGGTTAACAGATAATAGAACATCACTGGATTGCCTTGACCGCCTGGTAAACTGCTTGCATTGTCTGCAGCGCGGTCAGGTTTCGGATGGGCCAGGCGCCGGCGAAGTTATCCGGGTCATCAAAATAGTTGCCAAGGCCAAGGGTCAGGTGGAAACCATCCTCATGCAGGCCGTGTTCTGGCAGCGGATCCGCTGCCGCCCAGAAGTTCCACATTGGTATATCATATTCATACGCCAGATTGGCAATCGACTGGTTGATCACATGCCCACCTTCGAGATTGTCGGCTTTTGTCGCCAGGATCGGCAGCGCGCCATACGCGATCACTTTGTCCAGCAAATGCCGCATGTAAAACTCATACTTTGTCGGATCATCATGGTTCCACCAGGTTTCCATACTGATGATCACGATGCTGGGATTATGTAATCGAAATTCACAGTCGAGAGGGGTTTCATTCTTTTCACAAAACTCAGGATTGGAAAACAGCGGATTCAACACACTGGCAACATTGAATCCACCTTTGACAGCCACACTTTCACGTTCCCAGGAACCTTCAAAATAGTCAATCACTTCCTGCAGATCAGCGTAATCCTCTCCCAGGCGGTAGCGTCCCCGGTCGAAATCAGCCAGGAAATATGATGGTACGTTCTGGCAATCGCCAATTTTCGAAAAATGGTTCGGATTTGTACCCTTTGCCAGGCCGGAAAGGTAAATTTCGATTGCTCTCGGTGAAACGGTAGGCACCACCGGCCAATTCCGCCAATCAACAGGATCCAGACGGGTATCGGGGGTTTCACTGGGTTGCGGAGTCTGGCTGGCACTGGTTTCATCAAATTCGGCCACGATTGGTGTTTGTGTTGGCTGTAGGTCATTCGCGGTTGGTTCGGCCGTCTGATCGACAAACCTGCGGGTTGCGGTTGGATTCACTGCTACGACATCTGGCTGAACATCTGATGACCTGCAGCCAGGAACAAGCAATATTAAAATCACAGTCAATAAACATAACCCCATGATCATCCGGGCATGTGTTTTGTGTTTGTGAGTTTGGAATCCATCCATACCATTAACCATTCAAATAGGATACCTGCCGTTGGGTGGGTCAGCATCAGCCATTGAGGAACGCGCCTCAATTATACCTGAAACCAATCACGGCTTTGCGTTTAAACCAAAAGGCAACACCTGCCAAATAAGCGTAATAAATCGATCAATAAATCAAGACAGGGATTGCCTAACGGATTTTCAAGCTGGATGGTGTCGTGCAAGTTTCATGCCCTTTTTAAAATTTTCATTCCGGGTTTACAGTGTTTGCCTTTTCCACCTGTGAATACTACAATAAGGTTGGTTTTTTATGGCTGTTGGAATCGTCAAGCATTTGAAAAACCAACCAGCCAGCTGCACCGCGGCCGTAAAAGGAGATCATGAAAGAATACACGATAGACCTCGAACCTGTGGGATTACGGATCATTACCAATGAGGAGATGACCATTCTGGATGCGGCGCAGCGAGCCGGTGTGGAAATTGCCGCACTTTGTGGCGGTGATGGATGGTGTGGCAAGTGCCGCGTGCAACTCATGCAGGGAAACCTTTCCCCGATGAGCGAGGTGGAGCAGGATATCCTTTCTGAAGCTGACAAGTCATCGGGTATCCGGCTGGCATGCCAGACACGGGCGACTTCAAATGTGAAACTGAATATCCCACCCGAAGCCCTTACCACCGCCCAGCGCCTTCAAACCGAAGGCACCGAAGAACCTTTCGATCTCGACCCAATGATTCATTCCTTCAAAATAAACCTGCAACCACCCACGGTGCACGATTTGCGTTCGGATATGCTGCGGGTGCAGGACGCATTGGAAGTCCATGGCATTCGCCATGCTACCATCAGCTTTCCGCTGCTGCAGACATTATCAAATACTTTGCGCGCCTTGCATTGGCAAGCACAGGTAGTGGTGCGCAATTGCACCGAAGTGATCGCAGTGCTGCCGCAGGATTTGCCCATTTTCGGGTTGGCTGTCGATATCGGCACGACCAAGATGGCTGGCTACCTGGTTGACCTGAAAAACGGGCTAACCGTATCCAAGGCTGGCTTTGGCAACCCGCAGGTACCTTACGGCGAAGATGTTGTCAGCCGCATCGCTTACGCCAACCAGCACCCCGATGGGGCGAAACTTCTGCAACAACGACTGGTCGATCGGTTAAATGAGATGATTCATGAACTCTGCCGATATGCCAATGCGCAGCCTGAACAGATTGTTGATTCTGTCTTCGTGGGGAACACAGCCATCCACCACCTGTTTCTCGGCATCCCGGTTTCACAACTTGGTACTGCCCCCTATATCGCCAGTGTCTCAGATGCTGTCGAAAGACGAGCGGTGGAGATCGGGCTGGCAATATCTCCTGCAGCTTACCTGTATATGCCGCCCAACATTGCCGGTTTTGTCGGCGCCGACCATGTGTCGATGTTGTTGGCCACCAATACAGTGATCAAATCCAGAATGCGGGGTGAAACGATCGTTTCCCTGGATATTGGCACCAATACTGAGATCAGCTTGGCGCATGATGGCCGATTGTTAAGCTGTTCATGTGCTTCAGGGCCGGCATTTGAAGGCGCTCATATCACCAACGGTATGCGCGCCATGCCGGGTGCGATTGAAAAGGTACGCATTGACGAAGGAACAGCCTTTTACCAGACCATCGAAAAGGCTGCTCCGATCGGTATCTGCGGTTCCGGTATCCTGGACGCTGTGGCGGAGTTAAACAAGCACCACATGATTGATCCCAACGGCCAGCTTCGCCCAGACGCCCCGGGGGTTGAATCTGAAGGTAGACGTTCACGCAAATACATCCTGGTTCCCGCCGAAAAAAGCGGCACCGGTGGTGAAATTGTGGTCTCACGCAAAGACATCAATGAGATACAGCTTGCCAAAGGCGCAATCCGCGCCGGTGTTGAGGTGCTGTTATTGGAGGCTGGGATATCTTCTGATGAAATCGACCAGTTCATCATCGCAGGTGCGTTCGGCACATACCTGGACCTCGAAAATGCTGTGTCGATTGGCATGTTCCCGGTTTTGCCCAAAGATCGTTACCAGCAAGTGGGTAATGCGGCCGGGATCGGCGCCAAGCACCTGCTACTTTCGCGGGAAAAGCGCGCCCATGTGGATGAACTGATTCGCGGTGATGAGTATATTGAGCTAACAGCTCACCCCGAATTCACCAGGATTTATGTAGACGCATTACAATTTTAAGGCAAACCCCAACGGATCATGGTCACCTGACTGTGCTGATCCAGCCGGTGGTTGGGCATTCATCATTCGACTTGCGAAGTCCAATGTTTCCCCAATGATAAGAGTTCAGGAGTTTCACCCAATGACTATGATGCCATCCCAAGCAATCCACGCATTGATTACCAAAGGCACTGCCAACTATGTAGGCTTGATGGGTTCTCCCTGGCGCGAGACCTATGTGAACTGGGTGCGCCAGGGATATCCAACTCGCATGATTTACCACAGGGTTGGTGAAACACGCTGGGATCCTGAGGATGGAAACTGGGTCACTGTGGTCAACGAAGGTGATTATCCTGAACCAGTGCCAGCCTGGGAAGTGTTCGATTATGACCTGGTCGGTGTCAGTCCCTGGTTTAACCAGGAACCACTCATTGACCACAAGATAACCATCGAAGAAAATGAGGAATGGGCGATCCATGAAAATGGTTCGGGCGCACATTTAAAATATTGGAAACACAAAATGGGTACCCCCGAACATATTTCCTTCAAGATGACCAGTCGGGAGGTTTGGGAGAGGGATTACCGTCCATACCTTGTCAATTGGAATCCCCAACGGTTTAAGCTGTCAGATATGCGAAAAAGCTACCACGAGGGAATGGAAGCGAACCGTTGGGTTCATATGGGTCACCAGTTCATCTGGGAAAATATGCGTCAATCGATGGGAGATGTGTGCCTGTATGAAAGCCTCCTGCTCGATCCGGATTGGGTGCATGACTACAACCGGGTGACAACTGATTTTTACAAAAGAGCTTTCCGCTACATGTTTGATGAAGTGGGGTTGCCACATGGTATATGGTTATACGAAGACCTCGGGTATAAGAACGGCATATTTGCTTCTCCGCGTGTTTTCAAAAATTTGATCTTTCCTTACTATGCCGAAATGGTTGCATTCTTCCATTCCTTCGGCTTACCGGTTGTGCTGCACTCCTGTGGTAGTGTCGCCCAGGCGATGCCGCTGATTGTCGATGCCGGATTTGATGCCCTGAACCCGATCGAACGCAAGGCAGACCATAATGACCCGTTTGATTTTGCCGGGCAATACGGTGATTCCCTGGCATTCATCGGCGGATTGGATGTACGGGTGTTGGAAACCAATGATCGTGATGTGATTGTGAGTGAAACAACAACATTGATCGAGGGAATGAAAAAGCGTAATGCACGTTTCATTTTCTGCGAAGATCATTCCCTGCCACCCACAATTCACCTTGATTCATACCACTGGATGCTGGATACCTACCACCGCCTGAAATTTTATTGATTCAGGGGTAAGCTGGCACCTTTTCAGCGGTGTTCCAACCAGAATACAGCCCACTTTTGGGACGTACAAATACGCTCGATTCCGACTGTTCCAGCGTGTTATCAAACAATATTTGTGAATTCACTATTGCAATTTTTGCAGATTGTTGTATAAATATGTAGATCATTTCTGCAAACCGCAGCGGAAATCAGATATATTTTTGTGACTTTCTCAAAGGACAAAACATAGGAGATTAGCATATGCCTGGACGACCTGAACCTTATTCTGGACGTGTTCTCAACCTGACAGCCTACGATGATAAGGTGCTGGACATCGAATCAGTGGCGAAGGCGCTCGGGAATGAGAAACGGATCGCGATCTTGAATTATATAGGCGCCGAAACACGCAGCGTGCTGGAGATCGCAGAAGCCCTGGATCTGCCCATCTCAACCGCAACCCAGCATATCAACTTACTGGAGAAGTCCAATTTGATTAAATCGGAATTGCAGCCTGCCAGCCGCGGCTTGCGCCGCATGTGCAGCCGCAATTTTGACCAATTCATCATCCAATTACCGATGGATTTAAAAGCCAAAGAAGATAATATTGAAATCTCGATGCCCATTGGCAGCTATTCCACCATCCAGGCCAGCCCCACCTGCGGCATCCTTGGCGAAATCGGCATCATCGGGCAGCTGGATGATCCCGCCTCTTTCTTTGAACCTGACCGCATCTACGCCCAAATGATCTGGTTCCACCAGGGATTTGTTGAATACCTGTTCCCCAACCGGCTTCCGCCCAACGTATTTCTAAACACCCTGGAAGTCAGTTTTGAGACATGCTCTGCTGCCCCGCTCCACAATAACGAATGGGCTTCAGACATCACCGTCTGGATCAATGGGAATGAAATTGGTACATGGACCAGCCCGGCTTCCTACGGTGGAGAACGTGGCTTACTCACCCCGGAATGGTGGGGAACCCAGAATACCCAATATGGCCAACACAAGTTATGGAAGGTTACCCGCGATGGCAGTTATATTGATGGAATGCGCTCGTCTGCCGTTACCATCAACCACCTGAAACTGTCTCCGAAAGATGCAATCCGGGTTCGGATTGGTACCAGGGAGGATGCCCATAATATCGGTGGGATTTCCATCTTTGGGCGGAAATTTGGCAACTATCCGCAGGATATCATCATTAAGGCAAGGTTTGATCTCGACAAAGAGTAAACTGCCAATTTTCAGTTGGAATAACATCGGCGTTTCGCCAGTATAATCAAGCCATCGAAGTAAAAGTGTCGATGGCTTTTTCATACACGAAAGCGAAAAAGGATACCTCATGGCCAGTACTGTACTCAATGCGAACGACTTCCCGGAACTTCAGCCCACCCATGGGCTGGCCGCCCTGTACCAACCCGAAAACGCTCCCTACCGCTTCCAGGCCCAAACGATGGAAGAGGCGCTTCTGTGGCAGGATGAAGTGAGGGTACGGCTTCGTGAGAAGATCGGTTTCAACGACCTTCCACCCGCACCAAACGATGCAAGGCTGGTGGAAGAAATCGACAAAGGCGATTACATCCGCCAAAAATGGTTGATGCATACCTGGGAACATGCGCTGATGTCTTTTTACGTGCTGGTTCCAAAACAGGCGCAGCCGCCCTACACCCCGGTACTGGCTTTCCATGGACACGGATACGGTGTTAAAGATATCGTGGGATTATGGGAAAATGGTGGCGAACGAGATAATCCGGACGGTTACCATAAGGATTTCGCTGTCACTCTCTGCCGTGCCGGCTTTCTGGTAGCCGCGCCTGAAATATCCTGCTTCGGCGAACGCCAGACCGACTTGTCGCAGATAAACGGCTTTTCCAGCTGGCAAACCTGTGCCTACACGGCACGCTTCGCCTCCTATTTCGGTGGAACAGCCCTGGGATTGCGAATCCATGATGCCTTCAGCCTGACAAAATATTTGGGTAGTCGGAGTGACATCGACCTCCAAAAATTGGGAGTCATGGGTATCTCTGGCGGCGGCATGCTCACCTTCTTTTACACAGCCCTCGATCCGAAGGTGCGCGCCGCTGTCATTTCCGGCTACTACTGCAATTTCCGGCAGTCGATCTATGGGATGCACCACTGTGAATGCAACTATGTCCCCGGGCTGGCAGACTTTGGTGAAATTTATGACTTGGTTGGCCTAATCGCCCCGCGCCCGATCCTGGTGGAATCCGGGGATCATGATGACATCTTCCCGCGTAATGGTGTTGAGGAAGCGGTGAACAAGGGAAGAGAGAATGTGTACTCGGTTTGGGGAAAGCAAAAACACCTCGAAGTGGATTATTTCACCGGGCGCCACCAGATCAGCGGTGACAAGGCATATTCGTTTCTCGTGAAGCATTTGTGAGTGGTTGGTATTCCTTTCATTTGAAATCACTAATCCACAGCAGCGCTTTTCTGCCGACTGGGGCATGTTATAATCTGAACCTACAGCTGTTTCCTGCCTTTAAGGAGAAATCGTGACATCGTATTCCACTCCAACCCCTGGAGTCCGGTCCTATTTTTCACATACCGCACAGCCGAAACCTACCATTGCCTATTTCTCCCAGTCACCGGGAGGAAATTTTGCTGTCGAAAAATGGTGGTTCTGGCAGGGAGTGATGAATGCAGGCCTGGAGCGGAATATTAACCTCCTGTATGTTTCCGGCAGTGAATTCACGCGGGACCCACAGGCGGTTCTCTATGATCTGATTGATCATCGCCACATTGATGGCATCCTGGCCTGGCAGTCTTTTGTCAGCGTGAACGCCACAGCGGAGGAATTCCTCGAATTCCTGTCATCATATGAGAACACTCCCGTAGTCACCGTGGAAACAAAAGTTGGGAAATATCCTGCCGTGATGATCGACAATTATTTTGGCATGCGAAAACTGATTGATCACCTGGTTTCTGTCCACAATTACCGGAAAATCGCCTTGCTGGATGAATCCATGTGGCATGCCACCTACCGAACTTCTGCGTATGAACAGATCATGTCGGAATACCACATCTATGATCCAGCATTGAAACTCACGGAAACCCAGTTAGATGAACGTATACGGCGCTTTCCAGATCAACCGCTGGGCTTTGAGTTCCTGATTACAACGGTGGATGGGTCAGCCTTGCGCTTGCTGGAGAAATTTCGAAATGCAGGCATCCGCGTCCCCGAAGATGTTGGCATCAATGGTTATAACGATGGGAAGCAAGTCCGGCTGACCCGGCCGGCAATCACCTCCGTCAGCCTGCCTTTTTACCGCATGGGGTACCAGTCCACCTCCATTCTGCATGACCAGATTCAGGGACGCCCGGTGCCATCGCTTACCTACATTCCACTGGGTCTCAGTATCCGTCAATCCTGTGGTTGTGCAAACCAGATGATATCCCGCTTGAATGACGCCGCACCCCGGGCACTACCTTTTTCAGCGGTATGGGCACAACGCGGCCGAATCATTCGCAACATGCTGAATGCTTCCGATATCCACCATCGAACCCGACTGCGGGTTTGGATCAACCAGTTGCTGAATACCTTCCTGCATACATTATCCGAAGAACAGACCGATGAAACCTTCCTGGATGCCTTTGAGGAAATTATTAACGAGTTTAACGGGTTGGGTGAAGAGAATATGGATTTCAACCATATTCTCACAGCAATGCGGAATGAATTATTGCCATACATTGAACAGGATAACCTGTTCCGCTTTGAGAACTTGCTTGAAAAAGCACGCGTGATTACTGCGCAAAAAGCAGTACAGGTATTGGAAGAGCGCAACCAGCTCTATCTTGCCCGTACCCAGGTACTGCGGGAAATTGAGCGCGCCAATATGCTGGGGCAGTCATTTGAACAATTCATTTCCAACCTGTCACAGGTGCTTCCCCGGATGGAAATCCCCGGATTTTACCTGATGACGTATGACAGTCCTGAAAATCCGCTGGGTAATGCGACCTTACTGTTCGCGTACCGTAATGGCCGGCAGGTACCACTACCTGCCGGAGGGATCACCTTTTCCAGCCGGCAACTACTCCCGCAATCGATTCAGGATATGATCGATTCACAAATATTCATCATTGAGGCACTGCATGTTGAGGAAGACCAGGTAGGTTATCTCGTATTTGAAACAGACAATACCACCACCGAATCAGAAGGGATGATCTACTCCATCTTTTCCACCCAAATCGGCAGCGCATTGAAGGGTATCAAATTGCGTGATGAAATCCGCCATGCCTGGCGCCTCTCTGAAGAACGCAGAGCCAGCGCGGAAGAGGCGAATCGCCTGAAAAGCCGCTTTTTATCCCTGGTTTCCCATGAGCTTCGTAACCCGATCAACCTGATTATCAATAATACCCAGCTGGCTGCCGAAATTCTGCAGGAACAAAATGGGGCAGATAGCACGCAGCAAGAACAAACAGCACGGCAAAAAACCTACCTGGAGCGCATTACACAGTCCGCGAGGTACCTGAACGCGCTGATCGGAGATGTGCTGGACCTGACCAGCACGCAAATGGGAAGAATCAAACTGGCAAAGCAATCGGTGAACATGAACAGGTTCATTGGAGAAATCGCTGATATTACGGAGCAACTGGCGGGGGAGAAAAACCTGTCAGTTACCACCTCCATTGATGAAACATTGCCAACAGTGATGATTGATCCTGGCAGGATGAACCAGGTGATGTTGAACCTGGTCAGCAATGCGGTGAAATTCACGGAAGCAGGAACCATTCACATCGCGGCCCACAAAGATGGCGATTTCGTCAGCATCCTGATACGAGATACCGGCATCGGCATCCCGCTTGAGGAACAGGGATTGATCTTCAATGAGTTCCAGCAATCGGCTCGCACTTCCAGCCGCGGATTTGGCGGAATGGGATTGGGGTTGGCAATTTCGCGCCATATTGTCGAGTTGCACCAGGGAAGCATCCGGGTATTTTCCAGCGGGGTTGAGCATAACGGCTCCACCTTCGAGATCCTCCTGCCACTCGATCCGCGAACTGAACAATCAACCGGCGTTCGGCCCCTCATCCCTGATATGGTTTGGTTGATCAGCCGCAACCAAACCATTATCAATAATGTTGTGCGCCTGTTGGGGCAGAACCAGTACCGTGTGCTGGTTCTGGAACCGGTAGCCGCCGAACTTTCCCACATCGATGAACAACCTCCCAACCTGATCCTGCTCGATTTGCAGGAAGCAGATGATGAATCGGCAGCTATGCTGCAGGCCATCAAGAGTGAACCAACCCTCAGCCAGGTCCCCATCATCTTCCTGAGTGCTGAACACCAGGCGTTGCACACCATGGCGCCCATCAGCACATTGCAAAAGCCTTTTGATCGTCAAGACATCACCAATATCCTCTCCCGTTATATCACTCCTGCTCCTGAAGAAGAGATGCGCCATCAGATTCTCCTCGTGGATGATGACCCTCACCTGCTTGCCACCGAATCGGAACTGATCAAATCACGTTGCTCCGGCTGTGAAATCCTCCTGGCCCATAATGGCGTGGAGGCACTGGATGTTCTTAAGCATGCTGTCCCGGATTTAATCCTGCTGGACCTGATCATGCCGGAACTCGACGGGTTTGGCGTTCTACGCGAATTACAGCGTTCACCAGCATTGATGAATATACCGGTGATCATCCTCACCGGCCAGGCGCTGACCCAGGAAGACATTAAACTGTTCGAAAAAGGTGTCCTGTCTGTACTACAAAAAGGTGTCATCGACCCGACCACGCTGTTGGACCGGCTCGAGGCGATATTGAAGAAGGAAGTATCGGGACAATCTGAACGCCGTCACCTAGTACGCCAGGCAATTGTATTTATCCACGAGAACTACCAGAACACTTTTTCCCGTTATGAATTGGCCCAGTTACTGGGGGTGAATGAAGATTACCTGACCCATTGTTTCAGTGAAGAACTGGGCATGCCACCGAATAAATACATCAACCGCTACCGGATCGAACAGGCAAAGAAAATGCTGTACGAAAAGCCGAACACCAGCATCACCCAGATTGCGATGGATGCTGGTTTCTCGAGCCAGGCATATTTTTCAAGGGTATTCCGCAAAGAAACAGGATTGACCCCCAAGGAATACCGCGGCAATGTACGGTGAGTTTAACCCGCCATACTGGTGATGACCAGGATGGATACCCATGTTACCAGCCATGCCCCAAGGCTGATGCTGGAAACAATCAGGAACAGTTTCAATATCCGGAGTAATTCAATCCGTTGATAGAACGCCAGCGCAAAATAGGGATGATCTTCAATCAAGAAAATCTTCTCATCTTGACGCATCGGCTCCAGGAATTTGAAAAACAGGAACACAAAAAAAGCACCCACCACCAGGGCTAACAGGTAGGAAAAAGCCCTTTCAGTAAATGCGATGTTGTATTTATTGTCAGAGAAAAATTCGACATAATAGGACAACATTGTCCAAAACCGCTGTCCGATAATGATCACAAATCCACAACTTGCCAGCCAGAAAAATGAAGCAATGCCCCACCGTAAAAGTGTTTCGCGGTCAACCTGGTCTTTTCTCTTTTTTAGATCCATCAATTCCTCTCCTATTCCTTATCGTGCCAATCCATGCTGAATTCATACTGGCCGGATTGAACCTCAAAAATACATTTGCCATTTTCTGTTGTTACAAATCGCGATCCTGGAATTTCATATACCGAAATACCGCTCTCTTTCACAAACCGGGGAGATTCCACCGGCAGGTACACCAGGGCAGACGTGTTGATGGGTACCGTTAATTCGAGTGAGAACACCCCATCCTGTAAAGCCCACTGAATTTGAATCATTCCGAATACACTGTTATGCTGCACAGAGGCCCACTCAATATCCAATACCGGTTCCGGGCTGACAATAAATTGGTGGGTATCAGGAAAGCGTTCATCGAACCGCAACCCACCCAATACAGCATAGAACCACTCCATCGCGTGTCCCAGCATCATATGATTATGGGATGACAATTCTGAAGCATCCCATGCTTCCGTCAGGGTGGTCGCCCCCATCTGTAGTTGATGGAGATAACCGAACCCCTCAACCCGCCGGATAGCCTGTAAAGCAACATCATGGCGATTCATTTCTGTCAGCGCACGCAGGACATAAACATGCCCTACATCACCGGCTGTAACCTGGTATTTGCGCTTCTGGAGATCCAGCAATAACTGCTCGGACACCGCATTGCGATATTCTACAGGTATCACACCAGTTGTCAACGACATTGCGTTGGCTGTCTGGCTGTTGCGGTCATAATGGTTTCTTTCTTTCGAGAGAAAAGTCCGGTTAAATTGTTCCCGAACGGTCATCGCCAGTTGTTCCAACTCATCCGCTTCCTGGTCACGTTCGAGCAATCTCGCTACCTTCGCCAGGATTTTCACATTTTCGTAATAGACCAGGGTTGCTGTGATTCCGCTCGAAGTCAGCTGTGAACTGCCAAATGCCCCAGGGCCAAAGTCATACCAGTCACCCAGTCCATGACTGATGATTCCATCCTTGCTTTTACTCGTCAGGTAATCCAGGTAGCGCCGCATGGCGCGGTAATGTTTTCTCAACAATGCCAGATTGGGGTAGTGCTGATAATACTGCCACGCAGATTGGATCACCGCTGATCCCCATTCCGGTGAATCACGAAAACCATCTTCGAAGATCACATACTCTGGCGCAATATCCGGTACCAACCCCTGTTCTTGCTGCGCATCGCGCATATCGACCAATGCTTTCCGCAAAAAATTCCGAAGATCAAATTGGTACAGCAGCGAAGGCCCCATCAGGTACAGCTGTTCAAGCCAACCCAATTTTTCACGGTGCGGACAATCTGTTGCAACGCTTTGCAGATTGCTGACCATGGCATTAAAGACGAGGCGATAGATACTGCGAATGTTGTCGCAAGAACAATTGAACATACCTGCCTGGTCAATATTTAGACCAACCACTTCCCCGACCAACTCGTGCAGTATTGGCAGGCTGCCACCCGGCAGCGCAGGTTGATATTCCACCTGAATGTACCGGAAACCAGTATACGAAAAGCGAGGAGCCCAGGTCTCCCGTCCATTCTTTCCGCCAACGACGTAATTGAACTCGATCGTCCAATCGTCCCTGCCACTGGTCATATTGCGCTGATTGACGAAACCCCGGTTATTAACCATCTCACCAGGCAGCATCCGAATGGACGTGCCGCGTTCACCCGATATCCCAATCCGCATCCGGCCAGCAATATTCTCACCCAGATCATACACGAGTACACCCGGGGCCGGTTCGGTCACCATGACAGGCTTCACTTCTCGCAGCACGGTTCGGGGCTCAATCCGTTCCGAAGTTAACTTGCCAGCAGGCGGCTGCACCACTTTTACTGGCTGCCACTGTGAGAGATCACCGCCGGTATCCAGCCATGCACTATCCTCCAACCGGGCATCGTAATCCTCTCCGCCAAATATGCAATTGAACGTGGTAGGGCTTTTCCGCCAATGCCAGGATGAATCGCTGACAAACATTTCCAATCGGCCATCGTCATAGGTGAGGGCCATCTGGAGGATCATCTTCGGCGGTCCATACGAACCGACGAACTTGCTGTAACGCCCCCCCACCACATTGTACATGCTGTTACCCAGAACGACACCAACCACATTCCTGCCCGCCAGTACCTGCCTGGTGACATCAAATGTCAGGTACTGGCAGCGATGATCGTAATCGGTCCATGCGGGAGATAACACATCGGTCCCGATACGGCTGCCATTCATATACAACTCAAATGCGCCCAGGCCGCAGATGTACACCGCCGCCCGTTCCAGGCCATCAGAAATGAATATTTCCTTCCGCACCTCGATACTGGCTTTTGCCAGCGGATTTACTTTTACCCATGGATCATCCGGTGTATCACCAATTCGGTGAAGATGATACTTCCGTCCGGGCGGGAGTAATGCCTCGGATTCATCCACCGCACCAATCCAGTCAGCAGACCATTCCCGCACCGATAGAATTCCCATTCCCCATTGCGCAGGCTGTGCCCAGTTGCTTTCACGTCCATCCCGACCCCACACACGTACTGTCCAATACACCAACGACATGGACGATAACGGTTTCCCATTATATGGAATGCCGTAGGTCTGGTTGGAATCAACCCTCCCACTATTCCAAAAGTCAGCTTTTTCTTCTGTCAGGTTCTCCGGATCTGAAGCGACCAGAATCTGATAAGCAATCTGTTGTTCACCGCGCTTCGAGGATTGGCATACCCAACTCAGGTGTGGAGTATTTCGCTCCACACCGAGTGGGTTTCGCCGATCATCACATCGCAAATCAATTGCCTGCAGTTTCATTCACAGTCCTTTGTTCACCAGGCGCATTAACACTTCAATCACATCTGAAAAGTGTGACTGCGAAAGTGAACCAAATTCGCCGAACAAACCTAACGATACCGATAAAGATTCATTCCAATCCAACGGAATGCAGCGATGGGTGGAAACTGAAGGGGATTAAATCCCCTTCAGTTCAAATTCATCCAACGTATGGCAGCGCACAAAATGATCCGGCCCCACCTGTACCAGGCTCGGTGCCACCTCTTTGCACACTTCCTTCGCGTACTTGCAGCGCGGGTTGAACACGCACCCCTGTGGCAGGTTCAACAGGTCCGGCGGTTCCCCCGGTGTCACCAGCCGGAAGCTCCCCCGCCGCGATACCCGCGGCACCGCCGACAGCAGCAACTCCGTATACGGGTGCCGCGGATGGTTCAGCAATACTTCCCGCGGTGCCATCTCCACCAGTTTCCCCGCATACATCACCATGATCCGGTCACTCATGTACCGGATCACACTCATGTTGTGCGACACGAACATGTACGACAGCCCAAAGTCTTTCTGCAGGTCTTTCAGCTGGTTCAGGATCTGCGCCTGGATCGATACGTCCAGCGCCGATACCGGCTCATCCGCCACCACCAGCTGCGGGTTGATCACCAGCGCCCGCGCAATCCCGATCCGCTGCCGCTGCCCCCCGGAGAAGCTGTGCGGGTAGCGCCGCAGGTGTTCCACCTTCAGCCCCACCTTCTGCACGATCTGCCCCACCATCTGTTCCATCTCGTCCCCCTTCGCCACATCATTCACCAGCAGCGATTCCCCCACGATGTTCAACACCGTCATCCGCGGATTCAATGACGCGTACGGGTCCTGGAAGATCATCTGTACGTTCCGCCGGAACTTCTTCGTCTCTTCCTTGTTCATGTTCCCCACGTCCAGTACCCCTTCGTCCAGGTATACTTTCACGTCTCCCGCCGTCGGTTCGTACAGCAGGCTGATGCACCGCCCCAACGTCGTCTTCCCGCATCCGCTCTCCCCCACCACGCCGATCGTTTCGCCGCGCTTCACGTAGAACGTCACGTCATCCACGGCTTTGATGTACCCCTGCACTTTCCCGAACAGTCCCCCGCTCTTCAACGGAAAGTATTTCTTCAGTCCTTTTACATCGAGGATGATGTCTTGTGAATTCATCTTCACTTGCTCTCCTGTTCTCTTTCTCTCCGCTGTCTCATTCATACAAGAAGCAGCGTACCTGGTGCCCCGGTTTCACTTCCAGCAGTTCCGGGAAGCTCTCGTCGCATTTCCCTTCGATCCGCTTTTCGCACCGCCCGTAGAATCGGCACCCGCTATGTTTGTAGTATGGGCTCGGGATGGTCCCCTTGATCGAATCCAGCCGCTCCAGCGACCCGTCTATGGTCGGGATTGACCGCCACAGCGCCTGCGTGTAGGGGTGCAGCGGGTTGTCGAAGATCTCGTTCGTGTCCGCTTTCTCCACCGCCTGCCCTAGGTACATCACCATGATGTCATCCGACATCTCCGCCACCACCGCCAGGTCGTGGCTGATGTACATGATCCCCATGTTGTACTCCGCCTGCAGTTCCCGGATCAACTCCAGTATCTGGCTTTCCACGGTCACGTCCAGCGCCGTCGTCGGTTCGTCCGCGATCAGCAGCCCGGGGTTGCATGACAGCGCCATCGCGATCATCGCGCGCTGCCGCATCCCTCCGCTCAACTGGTACGAGTACGCGTCTGCCATCTTCTCGTGCTGTGGAATCCCCACCCGCCGCAGCAGTTCGATCGTCCGCGCTCGTGTTTCTTCTTTCGTGATCCCCGGCAGGTGCAGCATCATCGCTTCGTTGATCTGGTCATACACCGTGTGCACCGGGCTCATCGAGGTCATCGGTTCCTGAAAGATCATCGCCACGTCCCGCCACCGGATCGCGCGCAGTTCTTTGCTTTCCGGTTTCAACGCCGCGATGTCGACTTTGTCTTTCACGCTCCCGTCTTCATTGTAATGATACAGCCAGATATGCCCGCCTTCGATCTTCCCCGGCGGGGTTTGCACCAGCCGCATGATCGACTGCGACGTGACTGATTTCCCGCATCCGCTTTCCCCGATCACCCCCAGCGTCTTCCCTTTGTACAGGTTGAAGCTCACCCCGTCCACCGCTTTCACGGTCCCTTCATGTAAATGGAAGTACGTCTTCAAATCGTCCACTTCCACCAATAGTTGGTTCTTGTTCTCTGCCATGTCTTCTTTATCCTTTCTCATTACATGACGAACGGGTCAGCGGCGTCACGTAAGCCATCACCGACAAAGTTGAACAGTAAGACGGTGACGATCACAACCAGGGCAGGAATCATCAGCCATGGCTGATGTGCAATGGCAACGATGTTCTGCGCGTCCTGCAGCAGAATCCCCCAGCTGACCGCGGGTTTCTGCATCCCCAGGCTCAGGAAGCCCAGCGCTACCTCACCCAGGATCATCGCAGGGATATTGATGGTGATTGTCACGATCAAATGGCTGGAGAAACCGGGGATCAGGTGTCGCATCACGATACGCCAGTTGCTGGCACCGGCGCCTTTGGCGGCCAGGGCGAAATCTTCTTCCCGCATCGCCAGCAGGCGGCCACGCACCACGCGCGCCAGGCCCGTCCAGCCCAGGAAGGAAAGCACGACCGTCATCATGAAGTAACGCTGCACCACCGGAATTTCACGCGGAACGGCGGCAGATAATGTCATCCATAAGGGCAGCTGCGGAATCGTCTGCAAGAGGTCGATGATCACCAGCACCACCGCGTCAAACAGGCCGCCCACATAACCCGCCAGACCGCCGAGGGTGATGCCGAAGATAAAGCTCATGAACACACCAATCAAACCGATGGTGAGGGAAATCTGGCTGCCGTAAATGGTACGCGAGAACACATCGCGTCCAACCTGGTCTGTACCGAACAGGAACATCGGGGCAACATTCTCACCCTCATTCTGGCCCTTGACACCAAACAGGTGCAGATCACTTGTCCAATTCCCAACAATTTTATACTCAGTCCCGCGCACAAACATGCTGATGCGGTAAATGGTACCATCTTCGTTGGGAACAAAGGTCTTTTTAAAGGTTTGCGGATCAATCTCCTGGGTCAGGGCATACACAAACGGCCCCACAAAGCCTTCTTCCTCATCAAACAGGTGGATCTTGGAGATGGGGGCATAGGAATATCCTTTGAAACGCTGGTCTTTCCCATAGGGAGCAAAAAAGCCAGGCACCATCGCCATGATGTACATGATCACCAGAATCACAAGGGAGATCATCGCCAATTTGTGGCGCTGAAACCGCCAGGCAATTAACTGGCCCTGGGAAGCATAATAAATTTTTTCATCCCGGGCGGAAATTTGTTCCAATATCTCAACCGGAACTTCCTCTTCCTCAATAGGGATGTTTTTTTCTTTATCGATTGTCATCGTACCACTCCTTCACCCAGGCGCACCCGCGGATCGACTGCCGCAAGGACAATATCCGAGAGGAAGTTACCGAGCATGATCAAAGCGCCCAGAATGGTCAAAATACTGCCAGCCACATACATGTCCTGCTGTTGGACCGACATCAGAAGCAATGGGCCAATTGTATCGAGGCCCAAAACAATCGCGATCAGGCCTTCGCCTGTGAACAGATGCGGCAAAATGCCAGCCGTGCCAACGATCACAGGATTGATCGCCAGGCGTACCGGGTATTTCAGCAGCAGTTTGGTGGGTTTCACACCTTTGGCACGGGCGGTCACCACATACTGCTTACCCATTTCATCCAGCAGGTTGTTGCGCATGGTGCGCATCAAACCGCCAGCACCGCCGATCGACATGATCAGGATCGGGAACCAGACATGCTTGAGCACATCCACGATCTTCGCCCAATCCCAGGGTTTCCCGATAAAACTCATCGACATCAAACCAATCGGGGAAAAATTGAAGTATCGGATACTGACCCAGGCCAGCAGCATCGCCAGCAGGAAGCCAGGCGTGCCCATTCCGACAAAGCCGATGAAGGTGAATACGTAGTCAAAACCTGAATACTGGTGGGTGGCAGAATAGATTCCAATCGGGATCGCCAGGCACCACGAAGCAATCAAGGCAGTAAAAGCCAGGGCCATGGTTGCTGGCAGGCGTTCTTTGATCAGTTGCGCCACCGGGCGCTGGTATTCGAACGAAATGCCCAGGTCCTGGTCAATCACCAGGCGTCGCAGCCAGGTGAGATAGCGGATGTGAATTGGCTGATCCAGACCAAAACGGCGGATCATCGCATCGATTTCCTGCTGGCTGACCTGCAAACCGGACAACTGCCAGTTGGTAATCTTGGTTGTCATGAAGTCTCCAGGGGGTAATTCGATGAGGATGAAGGCCACCATCGAAACCAGGAGAAGCATGGGAATCATCATTAATAAACGGCGTAATACATATTTAAGCATGGGGTATGCCTCCGGATTTCATCTCTTGTGAAAAGCAATCGGAATGACTGCTCCAAACTCCCTGTTCCCTATTTGTGTATTTGGCTATCAATGTTACGGTGGGGAGGGATACCCCATCCCCACCGTTTTCATTGGTTTGTATCTGATTGCTCAGAGTTGCAGATTAATTGCGGCCGGAACCTTCGCAGAAGAAGAACTGTTCCATCGAGTAGTCGGTAGCGATCGCGATACCCTTTTCCGGAATGTTGCACAGATCTTTGGAAATGATCAGCGGGTTAATCCCGGTGAAGAGGGAAATGCGCCACAGGTACTGGTTGTAGTTCTCAAGCATCTTCTGGAACAGAGCCTGCTCTTCAGGAGAACCGGTAGGCATGGTGGCACGCTGTTCAAACAGCTCCCACAGTTCCTTGGCTTCGGCGGGGGGTTCGATTCCTTCGAATTCGTCCTGCGTGTTGGCCCAGCGGCTCCACTCTGCAGTGCTGGGTTCCCAGTCATTCCAACCATTGGTAGACCACAGCGGTACGTGCGCCCAACCGATGGTAACCATGGTTTCTGAGTTCGCTGAGCGTTCGTTCAGCAGGTCAGAGGAAATGATTTCCATCTTGGCATTGATGCCGATTTCTGCCCAGTATTCGACCAGCAGTTCGCAGATGGTGGTGTGCTCGGCCAGGTATTCAGCCTGTTCGATGTAGACCAGCAGTTCCTTGCCGGACGGGGTCTTGCGGAAGCCGTTGGCGTCGCGTTCGGTCATGCCCATTTCATCGAGCAGGGCGTTGGCTTTTTCGACATCATACACGGATTCATCCGACGGGGTGGCGATGGAGGGATACGCAAGGCCGAAGTAAACGGTCTGGTTGATCTCTTCGCGGTCGATGGCATGGTTCAGAGCCTGGCGGAAGCGCAGGTCATTGGCAACCTCTTTGAAGGCCTCGTCTTTGGCTTCGAAGTTGAAACCAATCAGGGCGGGGTTCACATGGTTGTCAAAAATGTAGGCGGTGAAATTGCCGGCTTCTTCCTGCTCTTTGTAAACAGAAATCTGCTGAATGTCGGGGCTTTCACGGGTGAAGTCCACCTGGCCGGCGATGGCGCGCATGTTGACCATTTCAACGTCATCCACACGGGCGGTCACGATCCGGTCAATATAGGGCAGCTGCTTGCCTTCCACATCCACTTTGTAGTAGTAGGGGTTGCGTTCGTACACCAGGGCGCCTTCAGTCATTTCGACCAAAATCCACGGGTACAGGCGCGGGAAGGGGATTGCATCTTCGAGGTGGGCTTCCCAGTTGGTGATGTCCTTCTGGTTGAAGAGGTTGATCCAGCTCTCGATGCCGGTGTAGCCAGCCGCTTCGATTTTCTCAACCAGTTCGGCTTCATCGGCGTAATCCTTGTGGAATTCCTTTAGGAAGTGGGCGGGCTTGACCAGGTCGGTGTAACCAACCCAGCCTTTGATCGCCATCACAACCACGAGGGAGCCGTAGGGATCGTCGAAGGTCATGGTGAAGGTCCAGTCATCCACGAATTCGAGGGTGGCGGCATTCTTGGTCACAGGAGAAACCCAGTTGCCCGGAACGCCAGAGGGGAACAGCTCTTTGTTGTTGAGCACATCGTTCCACGCAAATTCAACGTCTTCGCGGGTGACAGGTTCGCCGTCAGACCATTTGAGGCCTTCGCGCATTTTGAAGGTGAAGGTGCGGGCGTCTTCGCTCACGTCGAAGCTCTCGAACACATTCCCTTGCACGCCTTCAATACCAATACCGGCGCCAGCCAGGTAGCCTTCGTTGGAACCAATGAAGACATCAGGCGGGAAATCGCCGCGGTGGGCCATCTGCAGCTCGCCACCATAAATACCAGACTGCCAGTTGGGCATATCGCCTTCAACGATCAGGACGCCAGGACCCACAATGAAGGGGTTCACGGGCAGGCGTTCTTCCACGGGGGGCAATTCGCCAGCGGCAACCTTTTCAGCCAGCATCGGGGCTTCCTGGTAGGCGCTCGGGGCCTCTACTTCGGGAGCTTCCTCAGCTTCTTCGGCTGTGGTTTCTTCCGCAGTGGTTTCCTCAGCGGTCACCTCTTCTGCGGTTTCGGTCTCAGCGGGCTTTTGGCAGGCGGCAAAAAGCATCGCGATGACCATCAATACGGACAAAACATAATAAAACTTTTTCACTTACTGACTCCTTTCAAGCAAGTTTGGTGAATTTCTTCGCTCCTGTATCCAATTTTCTACAAGAACGTTTGCCCACAACACTCCTGTTCCCGTGGTGTTGTTCACTCGTCCAGAATCGCCACTCTGAACGAGTGAACCCCTGATCATTAACACACAACACCACTCATTCTCTGGGAACTACTTTTTTATATCATGCCTCCTGTGAAGAGTCATGTACAAATCTGCTATTATTATGCACAAATCTGCGGTTGTTTGTGAGAAAACACAAATATTGCATGGTTTTACCTTCTGCAATGAAAAAAATTTTCATTTCGTGCCGCCATTCATGCCGATTTTGGAGTTGAAATATTTTCATTCATTACAATACAATGTGAATGACGCAGAATTTCACTTGTTAAGCATATTTTTATGTTTTGACAGAAATAATTCTGCATCATATCGATCGTGAAATGGATTAATTGCATTGGAAACCAGGAGGAAGTATTGTGAATAACCGCACCCGATCACTCGCGATCCTGAACTACCAGGAATATGACCGGCTGCCAATCGTGCATTTTGGTTATTGGAACGAACTGCTCGAAAAATGGGCCCAGGAAGGCCATATCAGCATGGAACTTGCCAAAAGCTGGGGGGACGGTAACGATGCGGATAAGGAATTGGACAAAATCATTGGCTTCGATTTCAACTGGTATTCCGTTCACGGCGGGAATGCCAACCTGAAACCGCACTTTGAACGCAAGGTCATCCAGGTCAATCCCGATGGTTCCCGCCACGTACAGGACCACAACGGCGCCACCGTCCTCGAAAAAGATGAAGCCGGTTCCATCCCGGCCGAAATTGCCCACCTCCTCAAAGACCGCGCTTCGTGGGAAGAACTTTACCTGCCAAAATTGCAATGGGCACCGGACCGCATTCCCTCCACCGCCCTGCATCCCACCGAAGCCATGCGGAATCGCCAAACCCCTCTGGGATTATGGTGCGGCAGCCTGCTCGGTGAAATCCGCAACTGGTTGGGGGTCGTCGGATTAAGCTATATGATGGCAGATGACCCGGACTTATTGGAGGAGATCATCCAGACAGTGGCGGACCTCTCTTATAAGAACGTGGAAACCATCCTGGCGCATAATACCGACTGGGATTTCGCTCATTTCTGGGAGGATATCAGTTTTAAAAACGGTCCACTGGTCAGTCCGCGCTTCTTCCGGCGTGTGGTGGGCCCGCATTATAAACGCATCACTGAGTTGGTCAATGCCGCTGGCATAAACATCATCTCCCTCGATAGTGACGGCTGCATCGATAAGTTGGTGCCGATCTGGCTGGAGAACGGCGTGAATACCATGTTCCCGATCGAAGTGGGCACATGGCATGCTAGCGTGGCGCCCTGGCGCGAACAATATGGCAAAGAACTGCGCGGCGTGGGCGGTATGAATAAGGTCGTCTTCGCTTATGATCATGCGCGCATTGATGAGGAAATTGAGCGTCTGAAACCCCTGGTTGAACTGGGCGGCTACATCCCCTGTCCCGACCACCGTCTGCCTCCAGATGCCAAATGGGAAAATGTGCAGTACTACTGCGAACGCATGCACCAGATTTTTGGCTAGGCCATTTCAAGTAACAGAAAATATCCGCCCCCGATGGCTTCCATCGGGGGCGTTTTGGGTCATAGAGTATGATCTGTTTCACATTAATTGGTGAACCACGCCAGGGCATGGAGATAGCGTTCCACCACCTCGATGATCACAATATCCGGATCTTTTTCGTTGATCAGGTCCTGGTTATAATGGAAATTCCACTCAAAGGTGGCTTCCTCAAAATCTTCCCGTAAAAAAGGCACCAGGTCCATCGAGAACGAATCGCGGAAGGATACCAGGGTATATGGATTGGGTGATTGCCCCTCGGGGATGCGGGTATAAACCCACTCGATGCGATCCCTCCCATAGGGCGGCGGCGGGTCCTGAATCACCGGAGAGTTGAAATTGGGCAGGAAGTTTGGGATCAATTCTGTTATCACCTGGTGCGTTGGCATCAGTTTCACCATGTCCCCGGAATACGGAATATATTCGATGGTGTAATCCTCGGCCCGGCGACAGGTAAAATCTTCGAATCCCTCACTGGACTGGATCGCTTTGCAAATCTCCTGGTAGGCAACGAAAGCACCAAGCTGGTTCCAATGAGTGTCCGTTTTGAAATATAACAGGGGATTGTCTTGCCTGGCAGCCAGGAGTTCGTCACGCAGGTCCAATATCTTTGTCTTCCCGCCCATTTTCTCCATGTAGGCCATCAATGCATCCAGCCGATCATTGTCGCCAACCTGGGCCGTGCCCGAAGGCAGGTAATCGGGGTAGATGGTTTCGCGATTGGGAGCAATCACCACCAGGAACAGCTTGTCGTGGATCGAGAGACGGCGGTTAATGCTTTCGAGGTTGGAATAAATCTGCATCAGCTCATCATCCGAAATGGGGAATGCGTTCTGGTAGTCATCCATATTGCGTTCGCCGGTGTAGTACAACCAGCCGTCCTTTCCACCCAAAACAATCGGGTAGCGCTTTTCGCGCAGCACGCGGTATTGGAATTCATGCTTGGTGCGGATGAAGAAATCCCGCAAACCTGCGTTGGATTCAACCGCCGCCCGGAAGCTTCCCGGCAGCCGCAGGAGAATATCGATTCCGCTGCGACCTTCATTGCGTACCTGGTTCTGCAGCGATGGTATGTTGATCAGAAACAAGCCAAGTGTGAGGAGAATGATGGCTGTGGAGAATGCGATGTAGTGGAAGGTGTGCTTTTTGTCCATCATGTCAGAAATTTCCATAAATCGTCGGTAAATAGGATGAGGTGAACAATACGGTCAATGAAACCAAAAATACAGACAGGTAGGCAAAATGCAGGCCGATTTCAGCTCCGCCTTCATATTTGCTTTCCTTCGCCAGCAGCCACCGCACCCACTCCCCCACCGGGAAACACAACAACACCCCCAGCAGAAATGCCAGCCAGGTGGTGCTGCCGATATGCGGCAAGACGGAATACCCGACCATATTAACCCGGGTGCCAAACCCGAACAACGCTTTCAACCAGTGAAGGGCATAATCGAAGCTCGGGCTGCGGAAAAACACCCAGCCGATCAGGATCACCAGCAAGGTATACACCCGCTGCCAGATTGGCTTCCATGATTTCATTTGTTTCCCGAGAGTTTTGGTATTTTCAACCGCGGTTGCGGCACCGTGCAGCAAACCCCAGATCACAAAGTTCACAGTAAACCCATGCCACAGGCCGGTCAACAGGAAAACGATCAGCGCGTTCATGAATTGTTTCAACCACTTCAGCTTGCGCCGGCGCCATTCCAATGGGATGAACACATAATCACGGAACCAGGCAGACAGGGTCATATGCCAGCGCCGCCAGAACTCGGTAATGGAACGGGAGGTGTAGGGCTGGTCAAAGTTCTCCGGCAGTGATATCCCCACCATTTTCGCCAGGCCGATCGCCATGTCGGTGTAACCCGCGAAATCATAATACAGTTGAATGGCATAAAAAAACAGCAGCACCCAGGCAGTGGCCGTGGTGATCTGCGGTGTTGGCTGGTTGAAGATGCCTCCATCCAGGATGGTGCCCAACTGGTTGGCGATCAATACTTTCTTGGCAAGGCCCACGATAAAACGGCGAAGCCCCGCCTGCTTCTCTGACAGGGAAACCAGCGGGGATTCATCATCCGCTGCGACCTGTTTCCAGCGTACAATCGGTCCTGCCAGCAATTTTGGGAAAAACAGCAAAAAATGGGTGAAATGGAAAAAGTTTTTCTCAGCCGGAATCTGCCGCTTATGAATATCAAGCAGATACGCCATGGCGATGAAGGAGAAAAAAGAGTAACCGGCTGGCATGGAAGGGAATACATCCAGCACCACCGAGAGTTTCAACGCAATCAGCACAGCCAGGTGCAGCCCCACCCCTGACCACATCCAGGCTTTGGGCTTGCCCTCCACCTCAATCGCGCGTGAAATTCCGCGGCCGATGAAATAGGTAACAACCAGCATCAGCAACACCAGCGGAAATGCCTGCGGCTCCAACCAGTAGACAAAACTGATGCTCAGAATCAGGATCAGGATATCCCGGGCTTTTTTCCACGGAAGAGCGGTGATGATCAGAAATATCGGAAAAAAGATCAAGAGAAAAAATGGGTGATGAAAACTCATGGCGCAATACCTTCGGCTGGTGAAAATGTCGTGTGATGAAGCGGTCCAGCAATCATCAAGTATACCTGATTTGGCTTAGAACAAAAAAAGGTGCTTGAAATGAAGCACCTGCCCTGCCAATTGGGATTGGGAACCAGATCCTTGGACTTCCTTAAAAGAACTCGACCCTGACCTCTTTGCCAAACCCTCGCAGCAATTCGACAACCTGGTCAACCAGTGTTTTCCGAATGGAAACACTCATCGGTAACAGCGGATTCTGGTAATACGCATTGATTTTTTGCCCGACCAAAAACGTAACATCATCTGCCACGAGCAATTCCAACGCCAGCAGCATAGCCGCGTTCCGGTCATTCGGCAGCTGGGAATAATCACCATCAACTTCTTTAATAATTTCGATCGCCTTATTGATCGTCAGGATGCCCTCGGTCACCAGGTCAATACCGGGCAAATCACCCACCGGCGGAATGTTTTCCCGCAGGGTGTCCATTTTTGTGGACACATTGGCGCCCAATTCACGCGCAACAATATTGCTGCTGGTACCACCGCACACAATCCGCCGCCCGTTGAATGCCATCAGTTTTTGAATGACCTGCGCATCCTGCCCCGGTTCCAGCGGTGGCCCGGTGAACACCATCGCCTTCCGCCGGCGGCGATTGAATATCCCCACCAGGCTGGCGTCATCACCAGGCCGATCCTGGTAAAGCCGCCGGGTATGCGATGCTGCCGCATTAACCACCGTTTCGGCATGATTGATGGTTCCGTCCAGTTTCTTTGCCATAAATTGCGCGATGTTGTCCCAGCCCCAACCAAAATTGTAGGTAACGCCCATTCCCGCATACCACACCCCGTCAGAGATTAGCAGCAGGAAATCATCCAGAGCCAGTACACCTTCACACAGAGAGAATTTTTTCCCATCAATCCATGCTTCCTGCTGCTCCAGAACATGGAGGGCTCCGCGTTTGAGGTAAAAGGGTGGCGGATTTTCATAATTCAACAGCCTGAAACGCATGGTCTCATGGTCAATATCGAGTGCGGTCAGGGTGGCATATGCGATTTTTCGCTCCCGGCAGATCGGCAGCGTGCCAACGATGGTGCGCACGGCATCATCCAGGGCAGCACCTTCGCGCAGCATCGAAATGGCAATCTCAGCCGTCAGTGTGGCAAGAATATTGGCCTTCACCCCGCTGCCCAGACCGTCTGACAAAACCACCAGGGTACGATCAGTACTACGGTGTACCTGCACCTGGTCGCCGCACAATTCCTCCCCGTGCTTGTTCAACTGGGAGATAGCGATGTCGATGAAGTTCTCCACCGGCTCAATCCCCTTCCAACAGGTGCTGCAGCTTGAGTACATTCACCTTGGTTTCGGCAGTTGTTTCGCCCAGCAGGCTGGCGATTTTTTGGGCGGCTCTCATCTGCTTGGTGGTCAGCTCATTCAAACGCATCACAGCTTCTGATTGTATCTGGCGGTACTCCTGCTCTTTTTTCCAGCTCTCCGTCTGATCGACCACAATACAGGCATACACATTTTCATCGCGCACCGGGAACAACACTTTCTGCACATAACATCCATATTCCGGATGGTACGCTTCCTTAACCATCCGCTCTTCGCTGCCACGAATCAACTGTTGAAAATCATTGGTATTGTCAAATAACTCCTTCAGATTCTTCCCGATGATACTATCCTGCTCAAGAGAAAAAATCTGGAGAAATGCAGGGTTAATCACCAGGATTTCCATTGCGGCATTAAATACTACCAGCCCGTTGGGATCATACTCCCACAATAATTGCCAGAGGCTCTTTGCTGCGTCTGTCATCGTTTTCCTTTCGGCTTGCCAGGTTATACTTTGGCTTTCTGGACATGGTGCGACAATTTGGCAAAATCGATCGCAAGGTTTTCATTCACAACATACACATGCGCAGGCACCTTCAGGGTGATCGGAGCGAAATTCCAGATGGCTATCACTCCGCCGGCAATCAACTGGTCAGCCACCATTTGTGCCGCCTCTGCGGGAGTGGTAATAATTCCGATCCGGACACTCAGGCGCTGAACCAGATTTTCAATGCGTTCAACCGGGACAATTTTGACCCCGGCGAGTTCACTTCCAATTTTGTCCGGATCGTTATCAAACAACGCCCGGAACTGGAGTCCATATCGACGGAATTCCGGATATGAGATCAATGCGCGTGCCAGATTTCCGACACCCACCAGCACAGCCTGCTTCTCATCCATCAGGCCGAGGAAATCTTCGAGGTAAGACGCCATGGTACGGGTATCGTACCCCACCCGCTGTCGGCCCTGTTCATCCAGGTATGAAAGATCCTTTCGAATTTGCGTGTCCGGCATAAAAAGCCGGGCACCCAATTCTTTGGAATTCATGGTTTCAATACCGTTGTCGACCGCACGGCGGAATTCGCGGTAGTATAACGGTAAACGGTTCAATGTCGGGATCGGAATACCGGATTTCATGACAGCTTCCTTCGATTCGTGACAAACTTCACAATATGATTATAGCGAAACGTGCCCACGCCGTCAAATGGTTGGGAGACACTTTACGATTATCAGATCGGGTACAATGATGGTATCCCGTAATAAGATGCCAGGTGAACCATGCCCCATATTCAGAAATTCCAAAAAATTTGGCTGGAACTCCAGCCATACAAATACCATGCCAGGCAGGAACTGCAAGACTGGCGCTTAAGAACCTGCGAGTATGTCAGCCCGGGGGTCTACAGCCATATGCACGATGCAGGTACAGTCAGCCCTGGATGCCATTGGGGAAAAACAGGTCAGACAGGCTTCTTTTCCAGAACCATTGAGGTCCCCGAATCCTACGGCGGATACCCACTCTACCTGGAAATTGTTACTGGCGGTGAGGGGCAGGTTTTCATTGATGACCAACCTTACCAGGGCAATGACCCCAACCACTACCGGGTCTTGCTTGCCCCGCAAACCACAGGCGGTGAAACCTACCATGTTACAGTAGAGTCATTCGTCCGGCGAAGCCATAATGAAATTGGCGAATCGCGGTTTGATGCGGCAACGACAGGGGTATTCACCCGGGCTGAGTTATGCGCGGTTGACCTCCTGGCGCAGGAATTCCTGTTCGATATCCAATATGTTCTGGAGTACTGGCAAACCCACCCTGAATTTGCAGCGGTGGGTTCACGCCTGCTGACCCATGTATTTTCGGCGTTTGATATTGCGGATCGAAAGAGTTTCCTGGCGTATGCGGCACAAGGGCGGCAGTTCCTGGATGAAGAACTTACTCAAATGGGAAGAAAGCAGGATGAATTCACGGTTTGGATGATCGGCCAATCGCACCTGGACCTGGCATGGTTCTGGCGCAAGAATGAAAGCTACCGGAAAGTGGTACGCACCTTCACCAGCGTATTGCGGAATATGGAACAGGTTGATGAGTACCGATTTATGATGCCGCAGGTGAACCTGTTCAAACTGCTTGAAACCGCCGCGCCGGCTGTGTTTTCCCATGTTAAAGCGAAAATAGAGGAAAGGAAAATCGAAATCGGTGGTTTGTTGTTCGTCGAGCCAGATACCAATCTTGTCAACGGCGAGTGGTTGGTACGCCACATCCTGGCCGGCAGGAAATACTGCCAGGAAACATTCGGTATCACACCCAGCGTCGAATCGCTGATCGATGCCTTTGGCTATTCCGGTAATCTCCCCCAGATCCTGAAAAAAAGCGGCATTAAGGCAGTTATGGTGACCAAAATGAGATGGTACAACGACACCAATGTGTTTCCATACAGCGCCTTCAACTGGCAGGGCATTGATGGCAGCCGGGTTTTGGCGGCGACCATGCCCGGTTTCAATTACCAGTGCAATCCACAATCGATTCAATATGCAATGCAGTCGAATTTACAGCCTGATGTGCTGAAAGACATCCCGGTCTTCTTTGGCTGGGGTGACGGGGGTGGCGGTGCAGATGACAACCATTTGCAGGGGTTAATCCGCAGCATGCGGTGGGATAAATCCGCGCGGGTCACCATCTCTGGTTTTGCTGAATATTTCTCCCGGCTGGAAACATATCAGCCTCACCTGCCTACATGGTGGGGAGAAATTTACCAGGAAGGCCACCGGGGATGCTACACCTCACAAGCCCGGAGCAAGCAACTGAACCGACAGAGTGAAGCGCTGTACAGGGCAGTAGAATTCCTGACTGGTTTCAACCAGATCTGGGGAACACCCTGCAGGTATGACGAATACCAGGAAAATATCGAACTGATCCTGATCAACCAGTTCCACGATATCCTCCCCGGCTCCGCCATCCACGAGGTCTATCTCGATTCCTACCAGGACTACGACAGGATATTGGCACAAGGAAAAGCCATTCGAGACGATCATCTTGCGCATCTCCACAAGCATATCGACACCAGCGGTTCCGGGCAGCCAATCATTGTCTGGAATCTCAACCAGGTTTCCCTTCCGGCGGTCGTCAGGGTTCCCTGGGAAAATCCTTGTTGCGGAGTGGTTCTCGATTCCAAGGAGGAAGCACACCCGTGTATCTTTCAAAACGGGCACCTGGTGTTTCAGGCACATGACCTGCCATCGATGGGTTATGAGGTATTCCGGTTTATTGACAACAATGCCAACCCGGCTTGGACAGAACTCGACCAGCCAGAAATTTGCCTGGAAAATGCAAAATACCGCGTAAATTTCAATGCAACAGGTCAAATCACACGCCTGTTTGACAAAAGCCAGCAACGGGAGTTGCTGGCGCAGGGAATGCCTGGCAATTGCCTGAAGCTTTACTTTGATTATCCAAAAAGTAATGCTGCCTGGGATATTGATATTGATTATAAGGAAACCAGCACAGAACTGAAAGGTGAACTGGTCGGCCATCCACAGCAAGATGCCCTTAAAGAGTGGACTACTTTCCGTTATGAGTTTGGCCGGAGCACGGTGGAACAGGATGTTATCCTGTGGAAAGCCACCAACCGACTGGATTTCGAAACACGCGTGCAGTGGCACGAAAAACACCGGCTGCTGAGAGCTGAATTTGTATTTGATATCAACACCGCCAAAGCGGTTTACGACATTCCCTTTGGCGCCATCGAACGCGACACACGCCCCAACAACAGCTACCAGAAAGCCCAATTTGAGGTACCCGCCCTCTCACTGGTAGACGTGTCGGAAGGAAATTATGGCATCGCCCTCATCAGCGAACACAAAAATGGGTTCTCGGTTGAAGATAAGCTGGTTGGCATATCGCTGCTGCGCGCCCCTGCGTTCCCGGATACTGAGGCAGACCAGGGCGAACACAATTTCCATTACAGCCTGGTTGGGCACACAGGCGATTTCCGTGAGGGATGTGTGATTCATCACGCCAGGAACCTGGTGAACCCGGTGCTGTCAGCGCGAGAAACCAGCCACCCCGGCAACCTTCCGAGAAAATTCAGTTTCCTGTCGATCGATCGGGAGAATGTGATCATCGAGGCACTGAAAGGTGCAGAAGATGGCGATGGATTAATTCTGCGCCTCTATGAAACCTACGGGCAGCAGGATGTTTATACATTGCTGCTCAATTTTGAGCTGAAATCTGTGATTGAATGCAACCTGGTAGAAGAATCGGTTAGCGCTGCCCTGCCGGTGCAGGGCAGGCAGGTCACATTCCGGATTCGACCCTACGAGATCAAAACGTTCCGCTTACAATTCGCCTGATGAGGGTTGTCCAAAGGGAGCAACCTGGGTTTGTCCGGATGCGAACCTAATAATTTGTTAATTATTTCACAATATGTCCCAAAACCCCTTGACAAGGGTAGCGTTGGGGCGTATATTGATTGTGAAATAAATCACAATTAGTTTCAGAAAAGAGGACATCATGGCACAAGTAACGTTTTCCGCAACATCCAAAAAATTGCCCCTGGGGTTGGCTGTGGAAAGTGAATCCCGCGGCTTCAAACTGATCATGGATGAGCCCAAATCACTTGGCGGAACTGATACCGGGATGAACCCGGTGGAAGGCCTGTTGTGCGCGCTGGGTTCCTGCCAGGTCATTGTCGCGGCTGCATTCGCCCTGGCAAATGATATTGCGTTCAGTGAATTCTGGATTGAACTGGAAGGCGATCTGGATACCGATGGTTTTCTCAAGGGTGTTCCAGGCGTGCGCAACGGCTTCTCAGAGATTCGTACCAAAATGCACATTAAAACCGATGCAGCCCCAGAAAAGGTCGAGGCATTTGCCCGTTTCATTGAAGGTCGCTGCCCGGTGGGTGATACCATCATCGCGGGAACAGTGGTGAAAAACCAGATTGTCAAAGAAGGTTGATCCTTCTTCCTTCGGTGTGGTGGAGGATATCCTCCACCACACCACCTCTGAACCAGGAGGTACAATGTCCGAACCTGACCGATTGTATTTATGCATGGGAAGCGCCTGTTACCACCACGGCGCAGCACAGATCCTCAAAGTCATCCAGGCAAAGCTTGCAGAACGAGGGTCCGAAATCGAAATCGAATTGACCGGTCACTTTTGCCTGGATACTTGCGACCGTGCCGTGGTGATGGCATATGGCAGCCGCCGCTTTGAGTATATCTCCCCCGATAACGCGGCTGAAAAATTTGACCAGGAAATCTGGCCAGCGCTGATGAAGAACCGCTAAATTTTTTTACTTTCATATTGTGAAATAAATCACATTATAGATTATTCCAAGGAGACATTACATGACCCAGCTAACAGATTCCACCCTCACCGTTACCTCTGCGGTCCCTGCATATCCAGTCACCGAAAGTCCCCAGTCGCTGGAACGCCTGATTGACCGCGTCAGCACCGCCCAGGCCAGGTTTGCCAGCTATACCCAGCAGCAGGTCGATCTCATCTTCCGCCAGGCTTCCCTCGCCGCCAACAACGCCCGTATCGCACTTGCCCGTATGGCTGTGGTGGAAACCGGGATGGGTATCCTGGAAGACAAAGTGATTAAGAATCACTTTGCGGCAGAATTCATCTACAACAAATACCGTGATGAGAAAACCTGTGGTGTCATCTCGAGGGATGATTCGTTCGGTATTGTCAAAATTGCTGAACCGATCGGGGTTCTGGCTGGGATCATTCCCACCACCAATCCCACTTCAACCACCATCTTTAAGGCACTGCTGGCATTGAAAACGCGCAACGCAATCATCTTTGCCCCCCATCCCCGCGCCCGAAAATGCACGATCGCGGCCGCGCGCATCATCCTCGAAGCCGCTGTTGCTGCCGGGGCTCCCGATGACATCATTGGCTGGATTGATGAGCCTTCACTTGAGTTGAGCAACCAGTTGTTCACGCATGACAAAATCTCCATGATCCTTGCCACAGGTGGCCCCGGCATGGTGAAAGCTGCCTACAGTTCTGGTAAGCCGGCGATCGGCGTTGGCCCCGGCAACACTCCGGCGTTCATTGATGAAACCGCCGATTTGCGTATGGCGATCCATTCGATCATCCTCTCCAAAACCTTCGACAATGGTGTCGTGTGCGCCTCTGAACAGGTGGCCATCGTTCACAACGAGGTGTATGTTGAGGTCAGAAAACTGTTCCTGGAAAATGGAGCCTATATCCTCAACGGCAAGGAAAAGAAATTGGTGGATGAATTCATCATCGATGCCAAACGTGGTACCGTCAACCCCGCCATCGTGGGGCAATCCGCTGCGGCCATCGCAGAAATGGCTGGCTTGCAGGTACCGCCGGCAACCAAGATCCTGATCGCTGAATGCCCCAAACTGGATTATGCCGACCCCTTTACCCACGAGAAGCTCTCGCCCCTGCTTGGGTTGATCCGCGTGAAAAACTTCGAAGAAGGTTTGGAAGCTGCACGATACATTGTGCAGAAAGGCGGGTATGGTCATACTTCATTGCTCTTTACCAACAAACTGAACCACGAACGCATTCAGCGTTTTGGAGAGTTGATCGAAACCGGGCGGGTGCTGGTGAACATGCCGGCTTCGCAGGGTGCAATCGGTGATATTTACAATTTCATGCTGGAACCCTCCCTCACCCTGGGCTGCGGTAGTTGGGGCGGTAACTCGGTTTCTGAAAATGTGGGCGTCAAGCATCTGTTGAACATTAAGACTATCGCCGAACGCCGCGAGAATATGCTCTGGTTCCGCGTACCGCCCAGAATTTATCACAAGTATGGCTGCCTGCCAATTGCATTGCAGGAGTTAAACAACAAGAAACGCGCTTTTGTTGTGACCGATCAAATTCTGTTTGACATGGGTTTCTATGACCGGGTGCGTGACATCCTGGAACCGATGGGATTGGATGTGGAATGCTTTCACAATGTAACCCCGGACCCAACCCTCAGCACGATTGAAGAAGGTCTTGAAATGATGCTGCGTTTCCAGCCTGATGTCTTGATCGGCCTGGGTGGTGGTTCGCCAATGGATGCTGCCAAGATCATGTGGCTGCTGTACGGAAACCCGGAAATGAAGTTTGATGGCATGGCAATGCGCTTCCTTGACATCCGAAAACGGATCTACAATTTCCCGGAAGGCGGTAACAAGGCGATCTTCGTCGCCATCCCCACCACCTCTGGCACCGGTTCCGAAGTCACCCCCTTCTCGGTAGTCACCGACGACCGCACTGGCATCAAGTATCCAATTGCCGATTACACCCTCACGCCTGATATGGCGATCATTGATACCGAGTTGGTGATGAATATGCCCAAAAGCCTGACCGCAGCATCCGGCATTGATGCCGTCACCCACGCTATCGAAGCAATGGTTTCCGTTCTCGCAACTGACTATACGAATGGCATCGCCCTTGAAAGCCTGCGCATCCTTTTCAAATATCTGCCCATTGCCTACCGCGAAGGAAGTAAAGATGTGCGCGCCCGTGAGAAGGTCCACAATGCTGCCAGCATGGCCGGCATGGCCTTTGCTAATGCGTTCCTTGGCATTTGCCACTCGATGGCACACAAGCTCGGGGCTGAATTCAATATCCCGCACGGCGTTGCCAATGCCCTCCTGATCAATACCGTGATCGAATACAACAGCGAAGATGTACCCACCAAGCAGACAGCCTTCCCGCAGTATGAATACCCATCTGCCAAAAGCCGGTATGCCCGTATTGGAGACTATCTCGGGTTGGGCGGTAGCACAACCTGTGAAAAAATGAGCCGTCTGGTGGAAGCGATCAACGAATTGAAACGTCAGCTGGAGATCCCTTCCAGCATCCGTGAGTACGGTGTCAGCGAAGTTGATTTCCTGGCTGTGGTAGATGGCCTGGCGGAACGTGCGTTTGACGACCAATGCACCGGTGCCAATCCGCGCTACCCATTGATCAGTGAAATCCGTGATCTCTATTTGAAAGCTTATTACGGTAAATAAGGCCCCGCAACACAAGGTTCGTACAGGCAGGACCCCCTTCCTGCCTGTACCCCTGCGAATGTTCAATCCAGGAGAATGCAATGATAAAACAAACCCTGACACCCGCTTTCCCCAGCGATGATAAGCGGTGGCGGATCGTGGAAACAGCCATGAAACGCAGCAACTACCAGGCCGATGCACTGATCGAAACCCTGCATGCTGTGCAGGAAGCATTTGGCTTTGTTGATGAATCAGCCATGCAATTCGTGTCCGCCAGGCTCAATCTGCCCGCCAGCAAAGTATACGGTGTGGCCACTTTCTACAATCTGTTTCAGATGAAACCTGCCGGCGAACACACCCTTTCCGTTTGCACGGGAACCGCCTGCCATGTCAAAGGCAATGACCAGATCGTGGAGTTCCTGCGCGAAGAATATGGTTTAAATCCAGGTGATACCACCCCGGATGGAAAATTATCGTTCATTGGAGCCCGTTGCGTAGGCGCATGCGGTCTTGCGCCGGTATTGATCTTTGATGGAAAAATTGTCGGCAAATTAAGCGTTGATGAAATGAAGCAAAAAATCAGGGAGTGGGTGAACGATGAATCTTGACACATTAACATTGGTTTCCGAACAATACAGCGATGAACTGGCAAACTATCATCACCTGATCCATATATGCGCTGGAACCGGCTGCACATCAGCCAACAGCATGGAATTGTTGGATCGTTTGAATGAAGTCATTAAATCAAAAGGACTACAGGATGTCATCCTGGCCAAAATGGTTGGCTGTATGGGTCTCTGCGCCGAGGGCCCTGTTGTGAATATCCTGCCGGATGACATCCTGTACCGACAGGTGACCCCGGAAGATGCAGAGGAAATCATTGACCACCTGGTGCGCAACGAGGTGCTAGAACGCCTGCGGCTTGATACCCATCTGCCCTTTTTTACCCGGCAACAAAAAACCGCCCTGGTCAATTCAGGGATTGTTAACCCGGAAAGCATCGAAGATTACATCGCCCACGGCGGCTACAAAGCGCTGCTGAAAGTGCTCACCCAGGGTGACCGTTTGGCCGCGCTGGAGGAGATCAAGCGCAGTGGGTTGCGGGGACGCGGTGGGGCGGGTTTCTCAACCGGCATGAAATGGCAATTTGTGTACGAAAAAAGCAACTCACCAAAATACGTGATCTGCAACGCCGATGAAGGCGACCCGGGAGCCTTCATGGATCGTTCCATTATCGAAAGCGATCCCCATTCGGTGATCGAAGGCATGGCAATTGCGGCCTACGTAGTTGGTGCTGAAAAAGGCTTTATATATGTCCGCGCTGAATACCCATTGGCGATCAAACGCTTGCGAAAAGCCATTCGGGAAGCCACCAAGCACAACCTGTTGGGAACGGGCATCAGCGGAACCGGTTTCAATTTCGAAATCGATCTCCGCCTGGGTGCCGGGGCATTTGTTTGTGGCGAGGAGACTGCCCTGATGCAATCCGTCATGGGCAATCGCGGCAACCCCATGCCTCGCCCCCCATTCCCCGCGGAAAAAGGACTTTGGTCACAGCCAACCCTGATTAACAATGTCGAAACCCTGGCCAATGTGCCCAGGATCATCGAAAAAGGCGGTGATTGGTTTGCGTCTACCGGTGTCGGCAAAAGTAAAGGAACCAAGGTGTTCGCTCTATCCGGGAAGATTACACATACCGGCTTGATTGAAGTACCCATGGGGATCACCCTGCGTGAGATCATCGAAGAGATCGGCGGAGGTGTGCCCGGCGGCAGAAAGTTGAAAGCGGTGCAAACCGGCGGACCATCCGGTGGATGTATTCCGGCCGAATACCTCGATACCCAGGTCAGCTATGAAGCCTTGAATGAACTGGGTGCGATCATGGGTTCCGGCGGAATGATTGTGATTGATGACAGTTCCTCTATGATTGAACTGGCGCGCTACTTCATGGAATTTTCCATGGACGAAAGCTGCGGAAAATGCATTCCCTGCCGGGCGGGTACAGCCCAAATCCACAATCTGCTGTCCCTTTTTGTCGAAGGAAAGGCTACGGAAAACGACCTTGAGAAATTGGAAGAGTTGTGTGAAGTTGTTTGCAACACCAGCTTGTGCGGACTGGGACAGAACGCCCCGAATCCGGTCATCAGCACATTGAAATATTTCCGCAATGAATACATCGAAGCCATCCGCCGTAACCCGGATGCTGTGGAAAGGATGGAGATCAACCATGAGTGAAATCCAATTGACCATTAATGGCCAGGCGATAAAAGCTGCAGAGGGTGAAACCATCCTTGAAACGGCTCGTGCCAATGGCATTGATATTCCCACCCTGTGCCATCAGGAAGGCGTCACCCCTACCGGTGCCTGCCGCATGTGCCTGGTGGAGCTCGATGGAACCAATAAACTGCTGCCGTCCTGTGTCACCCGTGCCGCTGATGGCATGGTGATTCGCACCGATACCGAAAAACTCAAGCGGTATCGCAGGACGATCCTTGAGTTATTGTTTGCTGAACGTAACCACACCTGCGCGGTGTGCGTCAGCAATGGACATTGTGAGTTGCAAAGCCAGGCCCAGGCCCACAAAATTGACCATGTCAATTTTGATTACCGCAATCCACAGTTGATCGTCGACCTTTCGCACGAACGGTTTGGAATTGATCACAACCGCTGCATTCTGTGCGGTCGCTGTGTGCGCGTTTGCGATGAGATTGAAGGCGCTCATACCCGCGACATGCGCAACCGCGGGATTGCCACCCTGATCATCACTGATTTTGACCAGTCCTGGGGTGAAGCATCCTCCTGCACCAACTGTGGGAAATGCGTGGAAGTATGCCCAACCGGGGCGCTGTTCATCAAGGGCCTCGGCGCAGGTGAAATGGTAAAAAACCATGAATTGGTTCCTGGATTGGTGAATACACGGGAGGTTGTACATGCAAAAAATTAAACTGGCTACCATCTGGCTCGACGGCTGTTCCGGCTGCCACATGAGTTTTCTGGATATGGACGAACGCCTGTTGGCACTGAGTGAACAGGTGGAACTGGTCTACTCGCCGCTGGTGGATGTAAAGCATTTCCCAACAGGTGTGGATGTCACCCTGGTGGAAGGTGCCATCAGCACGGATGAGGATTTGAAGAAAATCAAAACCATCCGCCAGCGCAGCAAACTGGTAATCGCTTTCGGCGATTGCGCCATCACCGCCAACATCCCCTCACTGCGAAATCCTGAAGGGGCCGAGAAAATGCTGGGAAGCATCTATGTTGATATGCCTGTGGTCAATCCCCAGGTACCGCGGGAGAACCTGCCGGTGCTGCTCGACCGCGCAAAACCCCTGCATCATACTGTCAAAGTTGACCACTACCTGCCCGGCTGCCCGCCATCTGCCGATGCCATCTACCATTTCCTGACAGATTTGTTGGCTGGTGGTGAATCAGATGTCAGCTGCTATACCCGTTTCGGCGCTTAAGAGGTGACCCATGGAAAAAACAATCACAATCGAGAATGTAACCCGGATTGAGGGACATGCCAAAATCACCCTGACATTGAACGATGATGGCAAAGTGGATCAGGCTCACATGCACGTCACCCAGGTGCGCGGTTTTGAAAAGTTTATGCAGGGACGCCCTTACACCGAATTACCCGGAATTACGGCACGAACCTGCGGCATCTGCCCGGTCAGTCACTTGTTAGCCTCCTCAAAAGCAGGGGATGGAATTATGGCTGTTCGGGTTCCAAAAACTGCGGTCAATTTGCGCAAGCTGATGAATTACGGCCAAATCCTGCAATCGCATGCCCTGAACTTTTTCTATCTCTCTGCCCCTGATTTTCTGCTGGGAATGGACAGTGACCCCGCCCAGCGCAGCCTGTTTGGCATCCATGCAGCCAATCCCGAAATGGCCAGGGAAGGTGTTCGACTGCGCAAATTCGGGCAGCAAGTGATTGAACGCCTGGGCACCAAACGGATTCACAGCAATTGGGTCATCCCAGGCGGGGTGAATGCACCCCTGGAACCCTCCCTGCGGGAGGCGATACTGTCAGAAATTCCCGAGGTAAAAAGAATTGCGACCAAGTACCTCGATTGGTTTCGCGGGCAGCTTCCCCAGTTTTCGGAATATGCACAAAACATGGGTCAATTTAACAGCCTGTTCCTGGGGTTAATTGGCAGGGAGGGAGAATTGGAATATTATGATGGGCATCTCCGTGTGGTGGATGCCGCCGGTAACATCCTGGTAGATCGTCTCGATCCTGACCGGTATGCTGAGATCATTGCTGAAGCCGTGGAACCCTGGACATTTCTCAAGTTTCCCTATTACCGGCCATTGGGCTATCCCGAAGGGATGTATCGGGTGGGTCCGCTGGCACGGTTGAATATTGCCCGGAAAGCCGGTACCCCAATGGCGGAACGCTACTTTGAAGACTTCCGATCCCTCGAACCCGGCGCAGTCAACAGCAGTTTTTATTACCATTATGCGCGCCTGATTGAAATTCTTCACTGCATCGAAAAAATTGAGGAGCTCCTCTCGGACATATCGATCCTGGATACCCACGTACGCGCATCAGCTGGTGTCAACCAATTGCACGGTGTTGGCTGTACCGAAGCCCCGCGGGGAACGCTTTTCCATGATTACAAGGTCAACCGGGATGGGGCGGTAGAGCACATCAATATGATCATCGCTTCCGGCAACAATAACCTTGCCATGAACCGAGGTGTCCTCGAGGCCGCCAAAGCTTATGTGGACGGTACGCGGTTGACCGAAGGCATGCTCAACCGCGTGGAAGCCGTTGTGCGGGCTTTTGATCCGTGCTTGGCCTGCTCCACCCATGCACTGGGTACCATGCCCATCCAGGTTGAATTACTGGCACCAGATGGCGAGCGCCTGGATATGATTTCTCGTTAATCTGCAGCTCAAAGAGGGCAGGAATCCCCTTTTTGACCTGTCATGCGGTCACAGGTCATGTACCGCGACTCCAACATAGAAAAGAAGTGCTCCTACAGCAGGCACTTCTTTTCGCTTTGATTAAGAAACCTTCGGCAGGTTTTTGTCCAGATAATCCTCCAGCCCGGCCAACACAGTCGGATCGAGGACATCCAAAGAAAAGGCCACCCCGGTATGGTCATCAGCAGGCAATGGGAACAGTTCATCCAACCCGAGGTAAGTATGAGAAGTTTGGGTGTTGGAGGGCTGAAAAAATTGGCGAACCCGGCGGGCAAGGTCTGCATCCGCCAGTTGGAACCTGCCTTTACCCCACCCATTGGCTTGCGCATATTCCTGCACCAGTGAACAAATCCGGTTGCGCACATTAGGATCGGCAAAGCGGCTGCCCATCACTCGGCTGAGTTCCAACACCGGGTAACCCGGGCTGATATTTTCATTCCCTGGCGTGAAAAAACCAGAATGGTCGGTGATACCGCACGTATTCAAGAAATCGGCAAAGATCGTCCCACCGTAGGCATCAACACCATACCGGCGGACATGGACATGTGCCTGCCCAAACACTTCAGCCCAGGGCTGCAGAAACAGGTCATAACGACCAAAATACCGCTGCACGTGGGATGGCGCGTCCAGCATCATTGTTGCCCAATCCTGAAAACTGGCAGTCACATATCCTGATTTGATAAATTGCGCCCACGCTGATTGCCACAGGGATAATTGTTCACGCAAATACACAACGACATCCACGTCAAACCCGGACAACTGCTCTCTGAGTCGTCGGATACGTGAAGTGTGCAAGCCGTCGAAATCTTCTGAACTGAGAATAATATTCTGAATCCCGGAGAGATCGATTTCCTTGATCAGATCCAAGTGATTGCCACCATTCTCACGATAAGCCACCCAGCTAGAAACATGATTCCAGGGCTGGGGATGACCCTGAGCCATTTCCCAGGCGATGTTATGTTGTCCATAAATATACATCCCCGTTACCGGGTACAGATAACCGGCCGCTTCCAATACAGCCTTGTTACGGACACAACCCGCCTGAATGGTGGTACTCGCTGTTTTATGGGTTCCAATGTGAAGATGAATGTGCCTGGTTGACATGTGTTGTTTTCCTCAATGGCTCTCCGGATACCTCCGAATTATACACCCACCGCTCTCCCTATACGGATGGCATGCAATGTCAGCAAGACCTTTGTTATGGAACAAAACGAAATTTTTTTTACATTTTTTCATTTGAGTGCAACTTAACAGGGCTGCTTGAGGCACCAACACCGTTATGTTAAAATTTTAACTGTGTTCCCCCTTGGAATTGCAGGCAATCACCTGGTATTCACAAAAAGCGATGTATCGAATGTATAACCAACGCCAGCAACAATTGATCACCATGCTGACTGAAGCAGGTACGCTTCGGGTGAATACATTGGCCGAGAGGCTGCGTGTTACCGGCGCAACCATCCGCAATGACCTCCGCAAATTGGAACGGGAAGGCGTGGTGGAACGCACCCACGGCGGAGTGAACATCCGCACCGAATATTTGGCCAAACGCCAATATGCAAGTATCAGTGATTCCACCCGTCCAGCCCATCAATTCATGGCGGAATGGGTTTTGGAACAAATCCGTGATGGCGAACCCATCTTCCTGGATGATTGCGGCACCGCCAGTTATCTTGTACCCCTGCTGGACCAGCGCCAGCACCTGAAAGTGTTCACCAATGGCATTCACATCGCCTCTGCGCTGGCGCATAATGAACAGCATCAGGTATTCCTGGTCGGCGGCCGCGTTTCAACCAATGGACGGCGTGTTCTCGGCAACCTGGGATGTGACATGTTGAGTACCATGCATATCCAAACCGCAGTGATAAGTCCGGACGGTTACACCAGCCTCAATGGCATGACCCAGAATGAATACGAAACCGCCCAGGCCAAGGCCGGTTACATCAGCCAGGCAACCAGGGTCATTGCGGTGGTGGAACAGGATCGGTTCAATACCAATGCAGTGGTTTCCATTCCTGGCATCCGCGGTGTGGATATCCTGCTAACAGATGCCCACGTGGAGAACCGCCTGATTGACGAAATTACCCGGCAAGGAACCATGTTGATCACCTGCCGGGATGGTGTCTATAACGAATTTCCGGCTTGCCACCCGGTGCATGAATGGAAGATCGGATTTGCCAATCTCAGCGATTCACTGCCCTTTTGTCGCCAGGTGCGGCTTTCTCTCGAACAAGCAGCAGCCGCTGCAGGAACCCATCTGGTGGTGCTTGACAACCGCATGGACATCAACCAGGCCATGGCGAATGTGGATGACATGATTGCCGCCAACGTTGACCTGGTGATCGAGTTTCAACTATTTGAACACCTGGGCGGGGTGATCATGAACAAGCTTCGTGCTGCTGGCATTCCTGTCATCGCGGTGGATGTCCCCATGGTTGGCGCGACTTTTTTCGGCGGTGACAATTACAATGCCGGCCGCCTGGCCGGGGAAGCCCTGGGGCAATGGACCAACAACAACTGGCACAACCAGGTTGATGCCGTACTGTTATTGGAAGACAAGAGAACAGGCGAGGTAGTCGCCGCTCGTTTGTATGGGCAATTGGAAGGTTTACGAAAGCATCTTTCCATCCCTGAAGAATCCGTTCACCATCTGGATGGGTGCAACCAGCCTGATATTGCACTGAAAAATGTCAAGGCTTGGTTGGCATCACACCCACATCTGAACCACGTTGCCATATTATCCCACAATGATGATGCCGCATTCGGCGCAATTCAGGCGGCTCGCGAACTCGACCGGGAAGACCATGTGGCAATCGTCGGACAGGGGTGCGACGAAAACATTCGCACTGAAATTCGCTCTATGCGATCAAGAGTCATTGGTTCCACGGCATGGTGGCCTGAAAAGTATGGCCACGAATTACACCAATTGGCAGAAAAAATCCTGAAAGGAGAAAGTGTACCCCCTGCGATCCATTTGAACCACATCTTCATTAACCGCGAAAATATCGAGCAATTTTATCCGTTCGAATCGCAAGATATCAATCAATCTATTCAACCTGAAAGGAAATTGGAGTTACCATGAAGAAACCTAATATTTTGCTGATCGGCGTCGATTCGTTGTTGGCCGACCACATGAGCTGTTACGGATACGACCGCCTGACCACCCCGCACATTGACCTGTTCTCGGAAGAGGGAACCCTGTTCCTGAAGAACTATTGCCCCAATGTGCCGACAACCAGCGGTTATGGCTGTATGTTGACGGGAATGGATGTGATCTCAACCCAGATGATCGCCCTGCGCCACCAGGGTCCGTTGCGCCCCGAAGTCAGCACCCTGGCAGAAATCCTCGGCGCCAATGGTTATGAAACCACATGCGTGGGTTTCACCGGGAATCCGGCAGCACGCGGCTTTAAGAATTACATCGATTACACTGCCTGGGGCAACTGGGAACAACGTCCTTCTCTTAAATCGGGAAACCTTAATGATGTCACCATCCCGGAATTGGACCGCTTGATCGATAATGATGAACCGTTCTTCCTCTTCCTGCGCCATATGGATCCGCACTCGCCCTATCTTCCGCCAGCCCCCTATGACGGCATGTTCTACCATGGCGATCCCTGCGACCCGGATAACCGCAGCATGGATCCGGTAATGGCATTCAAGCCGTTCTGCGATTATTTCGCCACCTGGATGCCGCCAGGAATCACCGACAAGGATTATGTGATCGCCCAATATGACGGTGCGATTGCCTACATGGATGCCTCGATCGCCAAACTGCTGAAAGTGCTGGAAGACCGTGGTGTCCTGGACGATACGATTGTGATCCTGAACGCAGACCATGGTGAAACCCTCTACGATCATGACTGCTATTTCGATCATCATGGCCTGTATGATGTCACATTGCATGTACCGCTGATCATTCGCTACCCCAGCAAGGTGCCTGCCGGCGCAGTCATTGACGGCTACAGCACACATCCCGACCTCGTTCCCACCGTTCTGGAACTGGCAGAGATCAACAGCGATATTAAATTTGACGGCAAGAGCCTGGTACCGATGATGTATGGTGAAGTGGCGTCGCACGCCCCGGAATTTTACATCACCGAATGCACCTGGATGCGCAAACACGGTTGGCGCACCCCGGAATGGAAATTAATTGTCGCTCTCGAACCAGACTTCCATTTCAAGCCGGAAGTGGAATTGTACAACCTGATCCAGGACCCGGACGAATTGGTCAACCTGGCAGAGGAACGGCCAGACGTTGTGGAAGCACTGCGTGCCCGCATGGATGCCTGGATTGCCAAACGCGAAAAAGAAACTGGCCTTCCGAACCCGATCCACCACCAGGGTGACTGGCATGGTCATAAGGGAGTTGGTTCATTCAAGACCTCACAACAGGCATACGATACACTCCATATTGGAGATGTCGGCACTGCAACCCGTTTGCAGGCACAATCACGCAAATCATAAGGAATAAGGAGTAAGCAAATGACAAAGAAATTACGAGTCGCAATTGTCGGAATGGGCAACATCGGCAACCGCCACGCCCAGGTGTATACGAAGCGGGATGATTGTGAAATCGTCGCCGTGTGTGACATCATCAAGGAAAAAGCTGATAAAGCCGCAGCGGCTTATGGCGCAAAGGCCTTTTATTCCATCCAGGAGATGGTCAACAGCGGTATCGAAATTGACGCAGCCAGCATGACCACAGCCGGTGTAGAAAACGGCGGCGACCATTACCAGGCCACGATGGAACTGCTCGAAGCCGGTATCCCTACCCTGGGCGAAAAACCGATCTCGAACAACACCGAAGAAGCTGAAGAAATGGTAGCAACCGCCAGGAAAAAGGGCCTGCGCTACGCGATTGACCTCAACCACCGCTTTACCCCTGCGGCATTGAAAGCCAAAGGCTGGGTGCAAGAAGGCCGCCTCGGTGAATTGAACATGATCATGATGCGCATGTGGATCAATAATCCCAATGAAAGTTCCCCCTGGTTCCATATGCGCGCCCTGCACCCACACTCATTTGATGTGATGCAGTACTTCGGTGGTGAGATTGAAAAAGTGCAGACCTTCCTCAAAAAAGGCGAAGGCCGCAAAATCTGGTCCAATGCCCAGGTCAACGTGATGTTCAAGAATGGGATTATCGGCCACCTGGTTGGCAGCTATGATGCCGGCGGCAGTTATGGCCTGGAACAACTCGAAGTGGTGGGGTCCAAAGGACGCTTCGTCTTGCAGGAAGCCTGCCAGCACCTGACATACTATCCCCGTTTCTCAATGGAAACCGAAACCTTCGATTTTGTCGGCGGTATGATGCACTTCAATGAAACCTTCGATGCCCGTATCGGCCGCTGGGTGGAACAGAACCTGGCTGGCGCAGCGCCGGAGGAAATTGATGGCAGCGGTTACGACGGTCTGAAGGTGCAGCGTGTGATTGAGGCAGCGATTGAATCCTGGGAAACCGGCAAGATCGTTACCGTAAAATAAGTACTCTTTGAAAGGATGCAAACAGCATGAGTGATCAAAAAACCCGCGTTGCCGTGATCGGCCTGGGGCCAATCGGTAACCGGCACACTCGTCTATACCTACAGCATCCAGATGTCGAATTGGTTGGCGTCTGCGATATCGACCACGATCGCGCAGACGCCGCTTCGGCGGCTTACGGCGCTCCAGCGTTTTATGACGCACAAAAAATGCTAGACACCCTTGGTCCTGATCTGGTTTCTGTGGCGACAGGCGGTGTTGAATATGGTTCCGATCATTACCAACCCACCATGCAGGCGCTGGAAAGCGGCTGCCATGTGCTTTGTGAAAAACCAATCTCGAATGAGATCTGGCAGGCAGAGGAAATGGTGGCCAAAGCGCGTGAAAAAAAGCGTTGCTTTGGGATTGACCTGAATCATCGCTTTACCCCGGCAGCCCGCCTGGCGAAACAATGGCTCGACGAAGGCAGGCTGGGCCACCTGTTGTTCATCAACATGTCGATGTGGATCATGAACCCGCGGGAAAGTTCCCCCTGGTTCCAGATCAAGGCCCTTCACCCACACACAGTAAATATCATGCAGCATTTCTGCGGTGATGTGGAAGCCGTGCAATGTTTCGCAACCCATTCCCCGCTGCGCACCATCTGGACCACAGCCCAGTTCAATATGCAGTTCAAAAACGGCGTGGTGGGTTCTCTGACCGGCAGCTACGAAATCGAACGCGGGCACCCCATGGAACGCTGTGAAGTCGCTGGCACCGGCGGACGGTTCGTGATCGACGACATGTGGCGTGAAGCCACCCTGTATCCGGCTGGTGAGATGGTCAAGCAGGTTTACACCAACCCTGTTTTCGGCGGCTATGGTGATTTTGAAGATACCTTCCGCTGCCGTATCCACACCTTTGTGGATCAGGTACGGGCTGGCGTGGCGCCAGAGGATATTGATGGCTCTGGCGAAGAAGGCTTAAAAGCGCAGAAAGTGCTGGCTGCCGCGATTACCTCCGTCAAGGAAAAACGCATCGTCTATCTGAATGAGTTAAATTTGAAAGAAAAGGACAAACAATGAAAATTGGCTTAAATTCTGTACTATTCGGCGGCTATGATCTAGAAACCGCCTTCCGGGTTACCGCCATGGCCGGATACGATGGCATCGAAATTTCCGCCATCAACGGGATGAGCGAACACCTGGTGATTGACCGATGGCGTGATACTGCCGATGAGATCAAACGCCTGTCCAAAGAGTATAATCTCGAATTGCTTGCGATGGAACAACCCAACTCACGCGATATGGCCGTGATGGAAGAAGCCATGCACGCCGCGGTGGAGATTGGCATCCCGATCATCAATACTGGACCCGGTGGTGTATCAGATGACGAGGAAGAATTCGCAAAATCCGTCGATGCGATTGGAGAATGCTGTAAATTGGGTGAGAAGTATGGGGTTACTGTGTGTGTGAAAGCACACGTGCGCGCCAGCATTTATAACACCCCAACCACACTCCGATTGATGGAAGCCATTTCGTCCCCGGCATTCGGTGTTGATATGGACCCTTCCCACATTTGGCGTGGTAATGAAAACCCGGTCGAGGCCATTTCTGCCGTTGTATCCAAAGTAAAGCACGTGCACATCCGCGACTGCAAAGGCCGCCAGATGAACCCCGGCTTACCCCCGATGCAGGCCAATGGCCGCGGTGATATTGACCTGGTGGGTTATGTCCGTGTTCTGCACGAAGCCGGATACACCGGTCCGGTGGATCTGGAAGTGATCGGCGCCAAGGAATTGGAATTGCTGCAATGTGCCATCATCGCTGCGGAAACCCGCGGCCATTTGCAGGCATCGCTCCAGGCTTGCGGCGCGCGCTAAATTTTTTCCCCCGTTCTGTTTGAAAAAGCACCCGCAAGGCTTGCGGGTGCTTTTTAACCAATGGAGACCAGAACCATGCCGAACCAACCCAATTTGTTATTTATATTTGCTGACCAGATGCGCGCCTCTGCCATGGGGTGCATGCACGATGAAAATGTTCACACACCCAACCTCGACCGCCTGGCAAGCCAGGGTGTGCTGTTCACCAACGCCATTGCCAACAGCCCGGTCTGCACCCCAAGCCGCGCCTCAATGATCACCGGGAAACACGCCCTCAACGCGCGCTGTTTCATCAATGATATTCGCCTGCCGCATGACCCGAATGGCATTGCCTTTACACTCAACCAGGCGGGTTACAGCAGTGCGTACATCGGCAAATGGCACCTGGACGGTATCAGCCGTCATATGTTCACCCCACCCCAACGCCGACAGGGATTCACCGATTACTGGGCTGCCTACAACTGCCACCATGACTACCTCGACCCGAAGTATTACCTGAATGATTCGCCCGAATTGATCCGCGTGGCGGGTTATGAGCCGGAAGTACAGACCGATCTCGCCATCGAATTCCTGCGCCGTGAACATCCCCATCCCTTCAACCTGTGGCTCTCGTTCGGCACACCGCATGATCCCTACGACCGTATTCCAGATTGCTATCTGGATCAATATCCGCTTGACGAAATCGAATTCCGCCCCAATGTCCTCAGCCCGAACCCGGCCGCCATTTCGGGATACTACGCCCATATCACCGCACTCGATGCACAGGTCGGACGGATCATGGATGCCTTGGATGAATGTGGCCTGGCGGAAAACACACTGGTGGTATTCACATCAGATCACGGTGATATGCTCTGGTCGCACATGCTGCGCAACAAACAGTTGCCGTACGAGGAAAGCATCCACATCCCATTAATCATGCGCCTGCCAGGCGCACTGGAAGCGCAGCAACAGTCTGACCTGCTGATCAGCGTGGTCGATTTTGCGCCGACGATACTGGGGTTGCTGCAGATCAAGGCCCCCCCATCGATGGAAGGTATTGACCTCAGCCGGGCCATTTTGGGTCAGACAGCAGACCTGCCTACATCCGTTTTCATCAACAATTACGGTGCTTTCGACCAGGCACGCGGGATGCAGCCCTGGCGCGGGGTGCGCACCTCACGCTACACCTATGCCCGTTGGCTTCATGGCAGCGCTGTCCTGTTTGATAACCTGGAAGACCCATACCAGCTCAACAACCTCGTGCTCAATCCTGCCCATGCTGCGTTATGCACAGCAATGGAACAGGAATTGGAACGCTGGCTCGATATTGTGGGAGATTCATTCCAACCAGCAGAAGCGCATATTGCAGATGCAGGACAAACGGAAGAATGGTTTCTGCGTGAAGAACATTTCCACGGCGGGTTCAATTATTAGCGATACGATTGATGGAAAATTGTGTTTCTAAAGAAAAAAGCCTGGGTGAACGCCTCAGGCTTTTTAGGTAGTAGACAATCCTGAATAGAACCTAGATCCCTGTCAATGTAAGTTCGTCTGCCATGTGGCAGCGCACAAAATGATCCGGCCCCACCTGTACCAGGCTCGGTGCCACCTCTTTGCACACTTCCTTCGCGTACTTGCAGCGCGGGTTGAACACGCACCCCTGTGGCAGGTTCAACAGGTCCGGCGGTTCCCCCGGTGTCACCAGCCGGAAGCTCCCCCGCCGCGATACCCGCGGCACCGCCGACAGCAGCAACTCCGTATACGGGTGCCGCGGATGGTTCAGCAATACTTCCCGCGGTGCCATCTCCACCAGTTTCCCCGCATACATCACCATGATCCGGTCACTCATGTACCGGATCACACTCATGTTGTGCGACACGAACATGTACGACAGCCCAAAGTCTTTCTGCAGGTCTTTCAGCTGGTTCAGGATCTGCGCCTGGATCGATACGTCCAGCGCCGATACCGGCTCATCCGCCACCACCAGCTGCGGGTTGATCACCAGCGCCCGCGCAATCCCGATCCGCTGCCGCTGCCCCCCGGAGAAGCTGTGCGGGTAGCGCCGCAGGTGTTCCACCTTCAGCCCCACCTTCTGCACGATCTGCCCCACCATCTGTTCCATCTCGTCCCCCTTCGCCACATCATTCACCAGCAGCGATTCCCCCACGATGTTCAACACCGTCATCCGCGGATTCAATGACGCGTACGGGTCCTGGAAGATCATCTGTACGTTCCGCCGGAACTTCTTCGTCTCTTCCTTGTTCATGTTCCCCACGTCCAGTACCCCTTCGTCCAGGTATACTTTCACGTCTCCCGCCGTCGGTTCGTACAGCAGGCTGATGCACCGCCCCAACGTCGTCTTCCCGCATCCGCTCTCCCCCACCACGCCGATCGTTTCGCCGCGCTTCACGTAGAACGTCACGTCATCCACGGCTTTGATGTACCCCTGCACTTTCCCGAACAGTCCCCCGCTCTTCAACGGAAAGTATTTCTTCAGTCCTTTTACATCGAGGATGATGTCTTGTGAATTCATCTTCACTTGCTCTCCTGTTCTCTTTCTCTCCGCTGTCTCATTCATACAAGAAGCAGCGTACCTGGTGCCCCGGTTTCACTTCCAGCAGTTCCGGGAAGCTCTCGTCGCATTTCCCTTCGATCCGCTTTTCGCACCGCCCGTAGAATCGGCACCCGCTATGTTTGTAGTATGGGCTCGGGATGGTCCCCTTGATCGAATCCAGCCGCTCCAGCGACCCGTCTATGGTCGGGATTGACCGCCACAGCGCCTGCGTGTAGGGGTGCAGCGGGTTGTCGAAGATCTCGTTCGTGTCCGCTTTCTCCACCGCCTGCCCTAGGTACATCACCATGATGTCATCCGACATCTCCGCCACCACCGCCAGGTCGTGGCTGATGTACATGATCCCCATGTTGTACTCCGCCTGCAGTTCCCGGATCAACTCCAGTATCTGGCTTTCCACGGTCACGTCCAGCGCCGTCGTCGGTTCGTCCGCGATCAGCAGCCCGGGGTTGCATGACAGCGCCATCGCGATCATCGCGCGCTGCCGCATCCCTCCGCTCAACTGGTACGAGTACGCGTCTGCCATCTTCTCGTGCTGTGGAATCCCCACCCGCCGCAGCAGTTCGATCGTCCGCGCTCGTGTTTCTTCTTTCGTGATCCCCGGCAGGTGCAGCATCATCGCTTCGTTGATCTGGTCATACACCGTGTGCACCGGGCTCATCGAGGTCATCGGTTCCTGAAAGATCATCGCCACGTCCCGCCACCGGATCGCGCGCAGTTCTTTGCTTTCCGGTTTCAACGCCGCGATGTCGACTTTGTCTTTCACGCTCCCGTCTTCATTGTAATGATACAGCCAGATATGCCCGCCTTCGATCTTCCCCGGCGGGGTTTGCACCAGCCGCATGATCGACTGCGACGTGACTGATTTCCCGCATCCGCTTTCCCCGATCACCCCCAGCGTCTTCCCTTTGTACAGGTTGAAGCTCACCCCGTCCACCGCTTTCACGGTCCCTTCATGTAAATGGAAGTACGTCTTCAAATCGTCCACTTCCACCAATAGTTGGTTCTTGTTCTCTGCCATGTCTTCTTTCCTGTAGTGATTAGCGAACATAGGGGTCAGCAGAATCTCGCAATCCATCGCCGACAAAGTTGAATAACAATATTACCAGAATCACAGCGGCTGCGGGGATGATCAACCAGGGTTGATGCGCCACCGCCACGATATTCTGCGCGTCCTGCAGTAACACACCCCAGCTGACCGCGGGTTTCTGCATCCCCAGCCCGAGGAAGCCCAGCGCTACCTCACCCAGGATCATCGACGGTATGGCAAGGGTGACAGAAACGATCAGATGGCTGGTAAATCCCGGGATCAGGTGCTTGGTAACAATCCGAAACGTACTGGCGCCGGCGCCTTTGGCGGCCAGGGCGAAGTCTTCTTCCCGCATCGCCAGCAGGCGGCCACGCACCACGCGCGCCAGGCCCGTCCAGCTTAGCAATGATAATACCAGCGTCATCATAAAGTAGCGCTGGGCTACCGGAATATCGCGCGGAACGGCGGCAGATAATGTCATCCATAGCGGTGTCTGTGGAATCGTCTGCAACAGGTCGATGATCACCAGCACCACCGCGTCAAACAGGCCGCCCACATAACCCGCCAGGCCGCCCAGAATTACGCCTAACAGGAAGCTGATCGTCACCCCGACCAAGCCGATGGTCATCGAAATCGTAGCGCCATAAACAATCCGGGAGAACAAATCACGCCCCAAACCGTCAGAGCCAAACAGCATGATCGGGGGTCCGCCCTCATCGACACCAAATAAATGCATGTCACTCTGAAAGAAAATGAACAGGGGATATTTTTCGCTTCCGCGAACAAAGAAACGAATTGGGTACTTATCGCCTTCCGGATTTTCCTCATAATACATACGGAAGGTTTCCTGATCCATTTTCAGTTCTACGTCATAAATGAAAGGCTGCAATTTCCCATCATCGAATATGTGCACCCGTGATGGTTTCGCCATCTGGTAGCCCTTAAATCGTTCCTCTTTCAAGTACGGAGCAAAGAAACCTGGTGTGAATGCGATGATATACATCATCGTCAGAAGAATGAGAGAGATCAAAGCCAGCTTATGCCGCCCGAACTTCCAGACGATCAATTGCCATTGCGAAGCGTAATAGATCTTTTCATCTGCCTTGGATAATGTACTGATCCCATCCAACACATCATCGGTGGTATTGGCAGTATCTTTATCTGTCATTTCGTGGTCCTTCATCATCGCGCAACTCCCGAACCCAACCGTACACGCGGATCAACAGCGGCCAATAATAGATCTGAGAGGAAATTTCCCAGGATCGTTAGAAAGCCGAGAATGGTGAGAATACTTCCAGCCACGTACATGTCCTGTGTCAATACGGCGCCCAGCAATAACGGGCCGATGGTTTCCAATCCAAGCACGATGGCGATCAAACCACCTCCAGCAAATAATTGCGGCAGAATACCCGCTGTGCCAACAATTACTGGACTGATTGCCAACCGAACGGGATATTTGAGGATTAGTTTGGTGGGATGGACACCTTTGGCAACAGCCGTTACCACGTATTGTTTGCCCAATTCATCCAGCAGGTTGTTGCGCATGGTGCGCATCAGGCTGCCGGTTCCACCAATGGCCATAATCGCAATGGGAAACCAGGCATGTTTCATGACATCCGCCAACTTGGCGAAATCCCACGGTTTCCCGATAAATTCGACCGACATCAAACCGATCGGGGAAAAATTAAAAAACGAGATACTCAACCAGGCCAGGATCATGGCCAATAAAAATCCGGGCGTACCCAGACCGATAAATGCAATGAAGGTAAAGAAATAATCAACCGGTGAATATTGATGCGTTGCAGAATAAATTCCCAATGGGATCGCTATCAACCAGGAAACGATCAGTGACACTGAAACCAGGATTAATGTTGCTGGTAACCTTTCCTTGATCAGATCAATCACCGGGCGGTCATATTGAAACGACACCCCCAGATTTCCGCGGACCAGAAAATTCTCGATCCAGCGGATGTAGCGCGCATACATGGGTTTGTCCAGTCCATACTGCCGCTGCAATGATAAAATTTCGGCGTCACTCACAATAATCCCCTGGTGTTCAAGATTCATGATGCGTACAGTGAGATAGTCACCCGGGGGAAGTTCAATTAAAATAAAAGAAATTATGGAGATCAACACGAGCATCGGAATGATCATCATCAGGCGACGCAAAGTATATTTGATCATACTTCAGACCTTCCTTCCCTGATATGTTATGCAAGGGTGAGGTTACACCCCACCCTTGCATTTCAGAAAATCAGACGTTTACCAATTACCGATCAAACCACCATAATTCACCGGCAGTATTCGAACCAATCGATTTTTCGCTTCCTTCAGCCACATTGCGCAGATCCTGGTTAAAGATCAGTGTATCCCAGCGTTGTACCGGCATAATCTGCCAGTAATTGGTGTTGTAGCTTTCCAGAATTTCCTGATACAAGGCGGTGTCTTCCGGGCTACCGGAGACAGACCTGCCACGGAGCTCCGCCAGTTCGAACAGGCGCTTGATCTCAGCCGGGGGTTCAATCCCTTCGTATTCATCGGTAGTGTTATACCAGCGCATCCATTCAATACCCCACTGATTGGTCGGCGTCCAGTCCGTCCAGGCGCCGCTTGCCCACAGGTTGGCGTTCACCCGCTCTGGAACGATCATGGTTGTGTTGGCATTGTAATGTTCTGTCAACAATTCGCCCGACAGGATTTCCAGTTGGGAATTGAGTTTCAGGTCGCTCAGGTATTCGATCAGGTATTCGGCAATCGGCACCATGTCCGGGTTACCATCGAAGGCTTCAACCAGCACTTTCAAAGGATAACCACTGGGGCTCAACCGGTAACCCTCTGCATCATACTCGGTCATGCCCATTTCGTCCAACAGGGCGTTGGCAGCTTCCAGGTCATATTCCCAGGGTGTGATCAACGATTCCTGCCCAAAGGTGTTATAAACAAACTGCAAAATTTCGTCCTGGTCGGTCGCAAGGTTCAGCGCTTTGCGGAACCGCACATCGTTGACAACTTCATTCCAACCAGGGTCCTGGTTGGTGTAATTGAGCTTATATGCAATCCCGGTATGGTGCTGCAGCAGAACGACGCGGTAATGGCCAGCTTCTTCATTCTCCTTATACAGGGGAACCATTGCCAGGCTGGGATCCTGCCGCAGGAAGTCTGCATCACCGGCGATACCACGCGTGTTCACCATATCGGTGTTATCAACACGGGTGGAAATTAATGAATCAATATACGGAAGCTGCTGACCTTCGGCATCGACCTTGAAATAATACGGGTTCCGATCCAGCAAAACAGCGCCTTCTGTCAACTGCACAAGAATCCAGGGCGACAACTGCGGGAAACCAATTGCGGGTTCTGTATACATATCCCAGTTGCCAACATCCATAGCCTGGAAGAAGTTGGCCCAGTCTTCAACAATATAGCCTTTTTCATCCATGACTGCTGCCAGTTCATCAGCATCCGCATAGGTTTTATGATACGGTTTCAAATAATGCGCTGGCTTGATCAAGTCCTGGTAGCTTGCCCAGCCCTTGATCGCCAGAACGCCCACGAATGAACCGTAAGAGCTCTCAAAGCTGAGGGTGAAGGTCCAATCGTCAATAAATTCCAACGTCATGGGGGCGCCATTGGATGTTCCGCCTGCACGGAAATCAGCTTTTGGGCCGCCGGGATACAGGTCTGTATTCATCCATACGTCATTCCAGGCAAATTCGACATCCTCACGGGTGACAGGTACACCATCCGACCATTTCAGGCCTTCGCGCATTTTGAATGTGTACACGGTTGCATCATCATTGACAGTGAAGCTTTCGACCACATTGCCATGGACGCCTTCGATGCCCAGCCCGGGCGCCGTGATCAATCCCTCAATCGACGCCATGAACAAGTCGGGTTGGAATGTGCCCACATGGGCAGAGCGCAGGGTTCCGCCGTAGCGCCCGATGGTGTAATCCAGGTTCTCAACAACAATTTCTGTTCCCGGACCCACCACATACGGCACTGCCGGCAGACGTTCCTCCACCGGGGGCAGCTCACCCGCGGCAACTTTTTCTGCCAGCATGGGAGCTTCCTGATACGCAACAGGAACAACCACTTCAGGTGCTTCTTCTGCTGTTTCCTCCTCTACAGCTTCTTCCTCAGCGGTTTCCTCTTCAGCAACAGCCTCTTCCGCGGTGGTTTCTTCTGCTGCTGTTTCTTCTTCTGTGGTGGTCTGTGGCTCTGCCGGTTTTGCACACGCTGAGAACAGCATGGCCAGGACCATTAACACAGATAGAAAATAAAACATCTTCCTCATAACCTGACTCCTTTCAACAATTTTGGTGAAATTACCGTTTCGATAAACTCCGAAACGTTGGCAAACGATGGATCGAATTTGACGAATCAACGTGAATTCCCGGTTAATGGACTGATGGGGAATTGGTGAATGTATATAAAAAAATAATATCATCGAATTCTAAGTAGATATTAAAAAATATTTATTTTCAGACAAATGAAAATAAACAAAAAAAATGCAAGGAAACACTGTGAGTTTTGATTTGGCGGTAGAATCAGGGATAGAATAGAAATCATGGTTCTCCATTCCAGCAAGTATGGAAATTTCACCAGCCCTTTTCAATGAGCAGATTCACGAAGGAGGATACCTTGAAACAACCGAACATTTTGCTATTGTATACAGACCAGCAGCGTTACGATACAATCGCTGCCCTTGGCAATCCATTCATTAAAACCCCCAATCTCGATTTCATCGCCAATACCGGCGTCAGCTTTGACCGCGCCTACACCACCACCCCGGTATGCATCGCAGCCCGTTGCTCCCTGATCACCGGCCTGCCCCCGCATGAAACCAATTGTTGGGAAAATGTCCCCATGCCCCAGGAACGCACCACTTTCATGGAGGGGTTGCAATCCCTTGGATACCAGACCCATGGCGTGGGCAAAATGCATTTTTCACCGGATTCCATGAAGTTGTGGGGATTTGACCACCGCGATTACTCTGAAGAAGGCGGTATGCAGGATGATTTCCGCGATTACCTGAAAGAACAGGGATACGGCTATGTGGATGACATCCACGGCGTCCGCAGTGAGTATTATTACATTCCGCAGCCCTCGCAACTGCCAGCCCGTCTGCATAATACCACCTGGGTGGCAGACCGCTCGGTTCATTTCCTGGAAAAACGCGACCGCAACCGGCCCTTTTTCTTATGGAGTAGTTTTATCAAACCCCATCCGCCATTTGAAAACCCGGTGCCGTGGAACAAGCTTTACCGCGCCGGTCAGATGCCGCTGCCGCACCGCCCGGAGAACTACCAGGATGCCCTGTGCTATTGGAACCATCTGCAGAATCGTTATAAATACCGTGACCAGGGTTTTGACAACAATTTACTTCGCACAATGCGCGCGGCGTACCTGGCAACGATCTCCTTTGTTGACTACAATATCGGCCGCATTCTCGCCGCCCTGGGGGATGAGATCGACAACACCCTGATTCTGTTCAATGCGGACCACGGTGAAATGCTGGGTGATTTCGGTTCGTTCGGCAAACGCTGCATGCTGGAACCTGCCGCGCATGTACCGATGCTCGCCCGGCTGCCAGGCATGTTTGAAGGTGGCCAACGCTGCATGGCGCCCACTTCCAACCTTGATTTCTATCCCACCATGCTGAGTGCTGCCGGAGCAGATCAACCTTCAGCACACCCGGAGGGAGAGGACCTGGCCGCAGTCCTCAATGGAGAAACCCGGCGCCAGTACGTGTACAGTCACATTGGCAACCAGGCAACCGGCCTGTATTTGATCACCGACGGCACCTGGAAATACACCTGGTCCGCAGCTGATGAAAAGGAATGGCTCTACAACCTGACCCTCGATCCCGGTGAAACCCGCAACATGGCCTACAATGCCTTCTATGGTGACCAGGTGGAACGCCTGCGGTCAGCCCAGCTTGAGCGTTATACGGAAGCCGGTTACACGAATGCCGTTGAGAATGGACAGTGGAAACAATATGGGAAACACAGTCCCCTGCTGGAAACCGACCAGAGCCTGCTGCTGCAGGATATGGGTGCCGACCTGCAGCCCAAAATTGATGACCTTGGGCCGGGATATGCCCGACCGGTGACCCACCCGGCGGAATCTATCCGCAACATTTTCAGCGCAAAGAAACTGTAAGCAGATTCTGACCCGTTCACATATCTTTCAGCAAAACAAGCCGGCTCCCGATCTTGGTTCATCGGGAGCCGATATTTTCTCTCACACCATCTTGCTCAGGTTGCATCGGGCAACTGGCACAAAACTAACACACCCGGATCACGTCTATCCCCAGGATATTCCCCAATTTCTCGATCTTCTGGGCAATGTGTCCTACCCCGATCGCACAGTGATGGGAGGGCCCGGCACTCGCCCAGGCATTAATGTACGCCTTTGCACCAATCGGGAAACGATATCGGCTGTTGGTATTGCCAATCTCCAATGTCGGGCCATCTTCCGAAACGCCCTCTGCCACGAGTAATTTGACCTTGCCCAGACCGTCCTGCAACACCGAAAGGATGGTTACCGGGCCGTGCGCCACACTCATCTGGATCGACAGCCCCTTGCCAGGTTTCCCGTGGTACACCTGCAGCGGCACCAGCCGCACCCTGCCTTCGGCAATGCCGGCATGCGCCGGCCCGTCATGCCCCAGCATGACAATGTCATCATCGAAATCCATTGCGTAAAATTCCGAGAACGACCCGCCCGTCTCGAAGCAATCCATGATTTTCATCGCCAGGACGTTTTTGATTTCGTACTCACCAGCTACAGGAACGTGATTGGCGGTCAACAGGGTATTCCCCGCAATCACCGATGTAACGATATCCTCATGCTCGCTGCCAGGCGTGCCTTCATAATAATACGCCATCGCTTCCATACGGTGCCTCTCCACCAGTTGATGAAGGGCGCAGCTGGTACGCGCCGCGCGGCGGATTTCATCGGTGGGGCATTCACTACTGACATCAAACATGGCATCGAATTTCGCGATCATGGCACTGATCTCACCTTCCGTCACCTCATCGCGCAACGTTTTTAATTCATCCATTTCGACAATTTCAAAATGGTTGCCAAACACAGCCGCGAGTTGGGTCATATCACTGTAGACATCCATCATCCCCAGGTAGTAATGGCCCAACACCCCCACCGCGCTGCGCCGCAGCTGCGAAGCGACCGAGGCCGCATCCACCCAGGCATAAATTTCATTCCACGCCGTTTCATCCTGCATATAGCCGGTCACCAGGTGGTAATCAATGCCGGCCCGGTTAAACACGGAGGCGATTTCCGGCGCGGAGCACGCCTGGCAATGCGCCAGCCATTCACCGGTCATTTCTTCACGGCTGCCCAATTGGTTGAATGTGGCATAATCAATCCGGCTGACGGGCTGCATATTCAGCACCACCACTGGCACTTTTACCTCCTGCACCACCGGCAGGACTGTTGAACTTAACGCATAGGTACTGACATACAGGAACACGAGCGACACATTTTCCCGCTTGAACAGGTCTGCCGCGGCGTACGCCTTTTCCAGTGAATCCACCAATCCGGCATCGACCACGGTTACCTGGCGTGCCGCAATGTTTGCGTGGATTTCCGCCTGGTAGCCCATCAGCTTTTCTTTCAGGCCTTTGAACTGCGGCCAATACGTATCGAGGCCAATGCCAAACAAGCCGATTTTCACAGTATCTGTCATGGGTTGCTCCTTTTTTCTGGTAGGGAATGACTTCATCCCTCAGGGTAAAACTGGTTGATGTTTTTCGCGGTCAGGAAGGTATGCTGCATCGTCACCGCGTTGGGTACACGCTGGCCGTCCAATATCCGCTTGGCGATATCGATCACCTTCTCGCCATATTGTTCCGGCCAGAAGGCAGTTGAGCCCATCACGCGGGAATCCTGGTTGCGTAACTCGGCGCGCGTGATCGGCGATGCCCCCTGGCCGACAATGATGATATCTTTCTCACGGTTCAGTTCACGTGCCGCGCGGCAGGCACCGATTGCGGCATCATCATTGAATGGCAGAATGGCCAGCCGGTGAAATTCGGGATACGCCCGCAGCGTTTCCATCACCGACGACTTGCTGACATCAATCCGGTTTCCGCTGTTAAGGTAGATGCGCTTGCCATCTGTGATCTTGCCCAGGATTTTTTGCAGGCCATCGATCTGCCCGTAAATACGGGAGGCTGTCAGGGTGCCGCCGCGGGGCTCCTCCAGGATCAGGATGCGGTCATAGTGCCCGCCCCAGTGTTCCATGATCCATTCGCCCAGCGCTTCTCCAGCCATCAACCCGGCATTGTAGTTATCAACACCAAAATACGTGGCGCCGATCATCGGGATGTCGATGCAAATCACCGGCACCCGGTGGCGGTTGAATTTATCCATGATCACGCCGCCAATGCGTTCATCAATGTGGTATTCGATCATCAGGTCAATGCCTTCGTCCAGCAAGTCATCAGCATTCTTGAGCGCCAGTTCACTGTTAAGCTGGTTGTTTTTGACAATCAGACGGATATTCTGCTTTTCAGCAGCCGCTTCGAGACTGGCCAGCACATCCGCTGCAAACCCGGAGTTGTCAAGGTTGGCGAAACCGATAGTGAAATAGTCTCGCTGGCGGCGTACATAGTTACTGACCCCATGCTCATTGACCACTACCAGCTCCGTCCCGCTGCGCCGGAATTGTTCGATCGCCTCCGCATCGATCCCCTCATCCGTGATCACCATGGCGACCTCATTCAGGGTCGCAAACGGCGCCACACCAGACGTGCCAAATTTCGACGAATCGATCAGGGCGATGACCTGCCCGGCCACGGCAATGCGTTCCCGCATCACCTCGGCTTCTTCCACATCGAAGGTTGAGAGCCCGTTCTTGAAAGTAAACCCGGAACACGAGATGAATGTTTTTCCGATATTTAACCCATCGGTGATGGAAAAACCGCGCAAACCTTTCACCAGGTCGCCGTCCGGCTGCAGCACACCCCCGATCAACACCACCTTGTTGGAGGAATTCTTGACCAGTTCTTTCGCCAAACCAATCCCATTCGTGAACAGGGTCAGATCGTGTAAATGATACATGAACTTCACCATGTGCCGCACCGTGGTGCTGGCATCAAACAAAACAGAGTCGCCATCTCGCAACAGGCTGGCGGCATAACGGGCGATGTTACGCTTGCGGGTCTCCACCAGGCTATCCTGGCTCTGGCCTTCTTCTGTCAGCATCGCCCCGCCGTGGTAGCGCTGCAGATACCCCTGCGATTCCAGTTTCCGCAGGTCAGCGCGGATGGTGGCACCGGTAACGCTCAGGCGGTTGGCGAGCTTGTTGACATCTGCCGAACCCTCCTCCTGCAATATTTTGATGATCTGCTGGTGGCGCAATTGAATCGACATGAATGCTCCAATCCAACGTCAATGACGTTTTCCCTGATTCCCTGAATAACTGGTAATAGAATGACCCACTCCCAAACCCGGACCGCCATGCAGTCATAGAAACCGGTTTCGAAATGAATAAAGCAATCTTATAAATTTTTTCACCTTTTGTCAATGTTTTTCATATAAAACAAAAACTTTTCTCATTCTTTCACATGAAATCAGGTAATTCTTCCGATTTGTCACTGACCTATGTCATTTACCGGAGCGCCAGGATAGTCCATCGCGCTGGAGGTAGTGTATATCTGGCGACCAAACAGGAAACGACCTGCCAAAAATTTGGCGGTACGCTGGTTTAACGGGTGAATGCGAAGACTGCCCCCCTCACCAAACCCTTATTTCATTCCACGGATGACGGCCTGGCAAACTGAATCATTCTGCCAGCAGATCGGGAAAATTGGTTTCGTAGTAGGAAAGGTTCGCCAGCATTTCCGGGACATTGGCCGTACCGGTGGTTCCGATTTTTTTCACGGTGACAGACGCCGCCAGGCAACCCACCAACGCGGCTTCTGCCAGGGTTGCACCCGCGGCAATGGCCAGGCCCGCACCTGCCAGAACGCTGTCACCGGCACCGACGACATCGAACGGTTCCTCCAGAGGGACAGCCGGGATCATCCCGCTGCCGAAGATGTCGCTATACGCAATCCCCCGCTCACCGGCGGTGACCAGCACCGGTTTGCCCATTTTATCTTGCAGAGATGCCGCCGCATCCACCGGTTCCAGGGCCTTATCTGTTGTAAGCCCCAGCGATTTGCGTGCCTCCGCCAGGTTCGTTTTTAAAGCCATATGCGCGAACAATCCCCCCCGTTCACGTGAATCAACCCATATTGGCAGGTCCGGGTAGATTAACCCCAATTCGGCCAGCTGCGCCCGTATCTGGTTGGTAAGCACCCCGCAATTTGCTTCGGGCACCTGGTCGGTGACCAGGATCACATCTACCTGTTCAATAGCTGTACGCAGGTGCAGCATCAACACGGCTTCCACCACCGCGGGCACAATCTGTCGGTTCTTAATATCCATCCGGTTTAACTCATGCCTGCGTCCATCAATTTCCAACATCATCGGCTTGATGTAGGTAGGGGTGAAAATGGCTTCGTGGGACACCACATACTGCATGTCAATCCCCTGCAACGCCATCAATTGTTGCATCACGTACCCGTTTGCATCCGCACCGCGCATGGTCAACGCCAATACCTGTGCTTCCATCGCACACAGGTTATTAGCCACCGTCCCCGCCGCGCCCAGGCTGTTGGTGATACCCGTCACCTGGTAGGCTTCCAGCCCCGTTTCGAGTGAAGTTTCCGAATAGCGTCGTTCCAGCTGCAGGTACTGGTCGATGAAGAAATCCCCCGCCATTAGCACCCGCATCTGTGGAAATCGGGCAAAAATCGCTTCGAGCCGTGCGCGCAGGTTGCTCATTGGTTTACGCTTCCTTCGAGTTCAGCATGCGCTGCAGTGTTCCCACCGTGGAGCGGTGGTCACCCTGTATATAATAGGATTCGCCGCCGTCCTGCACCGTACGCACCAGGACAGTTTTATAGGGGCGGAAATAATAAGCCGGGTCCGTTTTGGGCGCTTCCTGATGGGGCTGGGCAATCGGCAGCAGGTCGAAAACCGCGCTGGTGAATTCATTGATTTTCTCGCCGCGCTGATGGGCGACATTACGCACCATCGAAAGGCATTTCAGGTACACTTCCGGCCCCATCACGGCTGTACCGATATTCATCACCACGCCATGCTGCAAATCCTGCATCGCGCGCGCCAGGATCAGGAAATCGCGGTAGGAAGCCCACCCGGTAGCCGCACCGTCCATATTGGGGTGTTCGTGGACAATATCATTACCGACCCCCACATGCAAGGTGACGGGAATACCCAGCTGGCAGGCATTCGCCAGGATACTCACCTCCAGGTGCGGGTATTGCCGTTCCAGCAGCAACTGCCCCAATGCCTCGCCAAAGCCCAGACCCTCCTGCTGCGCTTTGGTTGCTCCTTCATTTATTATGCCTGTTTCCTGCCACAGGCCAAATTGTCCTTCCGTAATATAACGTGCCACGCTCTCCGTGGTCGCGCCGATCATCGTCAGTTCACTGTCATGGATGGCACAGGCACCGTTCATACCGATGTGTGTGAGCCAGCCATCCTTCATCAACTGGATGATGAAACGCGACATGCCGCGTTTGATGACATGCGCCCCCATCATCAAAATCACCGGCTTGCCCGCTTTGCGTGCCTGCCGGATGCGTTGTGAAAGGATTGGCAGGTCCGATGATGTGCTTGGTTCAACCACATCATCCAACGCCAGCACGTCCGCCAGTGACATGTCATGCACACGTGCTGCCAGGGGTTTCAGGATCAATTGGTTCCGGTCAAACACAGGATAAGCCATTTTCATTCCTCCGCAAACAACCATTGCAATAACATTGTGCATTCCAGGTGATCCGGGATGATCACATCCGCTCCAGCCTGGATCAGGCGGGTGCGTTTCCATTCATTCACGCCACTGCGGCGCACCTCATCGCTCGCCACCCCCACCGCGATTCCCCCCGCATCTTTCACATCCTCAATCTCCACAAAGCCATCACCAAAGCCCACCAGTTCCGGACCGGAAAGATGATGTTCGCGGATGATGCGCTCGATCACCTTGCGCTTGGAGTGGTTGATATAATCCTCCTGCGCGCCGTAAATCCCGGCGAAATAACCGCACAGGCCGAGGGTGTCTGCTTCCTGCCGCACATAGATTTCATCCGTTCCCGAGGCCAGGAAGCACACCACGCCCCGCTGTTTCAGCTGCTCCAGCAATGCCAGCGAACCGGGAACCAGCATCTGCTCCCGTGGAATGTCACCGCTGCCCACGCCGTCAATCCGGTGTTGGATCGCATCCAGCAGGCGCTGGTTAAAATCGGATTTGTAGTCTTCGGCCTTCAGCACCTCACCACCGCGCGCTGCCACCATTTCGCGCAAAGTGATCATCTGGTAAATCGTCTGCTTGCCGGTGGAAATGTCGATGGCTTCCCGTACGGCACTGGAAAGCGCCGCTTCAGATTCATGCTTCGGGGTGCGCAGCAGGTATTCCATCATCATCCGGTGCATCACTACCTGCCAGCCCTCCCGGAAGGTGGACAGGGTTCCATCAAAGTCGAACAAGGCAAAGCGTATTTTCCCGCGCATGATATCAGGATGGATGATTTCAACCTGGCGGTTCTGCAATGTCTGCAACAATGGTAGGGTCATGGCTACTCCCGTCGTCCCGTTAGCGGGTGAACAGCGCGGCTTCCACATCCGCGCATAATGCATGATAAATCATCTGGTGGTATTCCTGTGCCCGGGCCGTGGTTTGGGCAGGAACGCAGATGCAGCATTCACACAGCTCTTTCAGTACACCGCCGGTTTCGGCTGTCATACCCACAGAATGTAGCCCCAACACATGGGCGGTGCGCACAGCATTCACCACATTGGCCGAATTGCCGGATGTCGAAAGAGCGATCAGGCAGTCACCCGCTTTGCCATATCCCAGCACCTGTTGGGCAAATATCATCGACGGCTCCACATCGTTGAGGAAAGCCGTGATCAGGGCGCTGTGGCTGACAAGTGAAATCGCAGGTATCGTTCCTTGCAAATGGTCAGCCAGCCAACCACCCTCTGCGCCATAGGCATCCTCAAACCGTGCGCGCATTTGGGGTGTAAGCGGCCGCTTCATCAGGAAACCCTTCATCAACTCCCCCACAATATGTTCGCTGTCCGCAGCGCTGCCGCCGTTGCCGCACACCAGGATGGTGCCGCTCCGTTGGGCAGTTGCCAACAGGATACTGCCGGCTGCTTCCAACTGCGGCAATATCCCCCGCAACGCAGGCTCGCGTTCAACCAGTGATACAATTGATTGGCTCATGCCATACCTCGCTTCCAGTGCTTGACGTTTCCGGTTTTAGTGTATCATTTTTTTCCCCTGCAATTGCAGCGCCAGCCATTTGAAAATTGTGGTGCTACTTCCAAACGAACAAACCTGCCCACACAATGTACCCATCTCAACGGGAAAGACAATCTGAAATCAGTGTATAATCGCCATGGATGAGGGAACATTAATCGGGTCACGAACGTTATAACTGGTGATGTGCTGCAACCCTGATCCCGGGAGGAAATGATGAGCGAAAATGAATCGAGCAACCTGACAATGGTGGAACAACCCGGCCAAACCAATCCGGGGAAAATTCCGCGGGTTTTATTGAAACCACGCAAGACCATGCCGGAGATAGTCAATACCGAAAAAGCCATCTGGCTGTTCCCGCTGTTGATCCTGATGGTCAGCAGCCTGATCCTCACAATGATTACGGCATCGATCGAAAAACGAACCGCCGTACCGGCGGAAATGCCGCCCGACATGGAATACTACCCGGAGGAATACCAGGATCAATATTCCAATGTGATGGCGCAAAACAGCGGTTTTGTCCGCACCACCCTGTTCCCGATCATCGGGCGCTGGCTGGGAATCTGGTCCAACTGGCTGATCCTGAGTGTGATCCTGATGGTACTACTGCTACTGGCCGGACACCCGTTGGAATGGCGCGGGGTATTCAACCTGGCTGCGTGGAGCGCGCTGCCGTTCGTGGTGCGTGATGTGGTGCAATCCGTCTACCTGCTGGCTGCCGGTCAGCTGATCACTTCGCCAGGTTTATCCGGATTCGGACCCGTGGACGCACAGGGATTGGCCGGATTTTTCGCCGTCCTGCTGAAATTCATCGACTTGTATCTGGTGTGGCAACTGCTGCTGATACTGGCAGGATTCAGGCCGGTTACACAGATCAAACTTCTCAAAGGACTGCTGATCCTGCTGGGAACAGCCGTGTTGTACCTTTCAATACGCAGCCTGCCCGCCTTCATTATCAATCGCATCAGTTCTGTGTTCACCAACGGCATGTTCTACTTCTAGAGAGGACCGATGAGCGCAGAGATTGAAGTACGTAGTCTGGAAAAAATCTTCAAAATGGGCGACCAGGTGGTGCGCGCTCTCGATGGCGTTGACCTGATTATTCCAGCCCATTCTTTCACGGTCATCATGGGTCCGTCCGGTTCCGGCAAGTCGACCCTGTTGTACCTGGTCGGTGGTTTGGACAAACCAACCAAAGGTGAAGTGCTGGTCAACGGCAAGCCCGTTGATTTCACCAATGATATCAACCTGGCACTCTACCGCCGCAAAACGGTGGGATTTATTTTTCAATCTTTCAACCTGGTCAGCACCATGACCGCGCTGGAAAATGTCAGTTTCCCGATGTGGTTTGCCGGCACCAGCCGTGCCAAACGCCGCCAGCGCGCCACCAGCCTGCTGGAGCAGGTGGGACTGGCCAACCGCGCCAAACACAAGCCCACCGAATTGTCCGGCGGCCAGCAGCAGCGGGTGGCCTTTGCACGGGCCATGGTCAATGATCCGCCCCTGATCCTGGCGGATGAACCCACCGGCAACCTCGACACCACCAGCGGGCAGCGCATCATGCGCATGCTGCATGAGTATTACCAGCAGGGGAAAACCGTGGTGGTGGTATCGCATGACGAACGCATGAAACAATTTGCCACCCATGTCATTTACCTGTTGGACGGTAAAATTGTGACGGAACAGGAATTTCAAAACGCATCTTCATTCGCATTACTCGATGACGAAATGGAAGAGGGAGAACAACCATGAAACACAACAACCACAAACAACTGCTGGCCGGGATGGGCATCCTCCTGGTCCTGACCTTGCTGTTCGGCATGGCCATGATCCCGCGCCAAGCTGACACACCCAGCGCGGAAGGTTTTGATCTGACAGTCGACAGCACATCAAAATCGGGCCCTCCAGGAACTTCTGTGACATATGCCTTTTCGATCAACAATAAGACATTAACGTCCAACACTTACACAATTACTTGTGATGGAATATCAGAACCTTGCCCCAGCCCAGTAACAATCGACCCAGATACTACAGGCACATTTAATGTACTCGTCACCGTCCCTGCAGGAGCAATATCTGGTGATACTTTTTCAACCTACGTTTTTGTTTACGACCAAAGTTCTGACGAATACGAGAGTATCACCCTCACCACCATCGCTTACATTCCCCCTTCCCCCACCAACACCGCGGAACCCTACCGGCGGCCGTTGATCGGGGTCGAGTCCTATTCAGCCGGTGATCAGCCTATCACCCCCGGCAATGACTTCACCCTTACCCTGAAACTGCGCAACAGCGGCCCCACCCTGGCCGGCAGTGTGGTGGTGGCCTTTGAAAGCAGCGACTTCCTCCCGCTGGAAACCGGTGGGGTGCGCCACATCGCCGAACTTGGCGCAGGCAGCACCGTTTCCATTACCCAGCCGATGCGCGCCAATTTTTCCATGTGGGGCTATGATTCCGGCACGATCCAGGTGAATGTGTCTTATTCCGATGTCAATGGCACACAGTACAGCGAAACCTTCACCCTCACCATCAACCTGAAGACGCCGGTATATACCGCTCCCACCCCCACCCCCACGCCAAACCCGGACGCCTCCGCCCAGTTGGTGGTCAACAGCTACACCACCGATATTGAACCGCTGCAGCCCGGCAGCCTGTTCCAATTGACCCTTGTGATCAACAACATGGGGTTGGACGACGCCAGGAAAGTGACCATGGTGCTGGGTGGCGGCGTGGAAAGCGTGCAGCCCGGCACGGACGGCAGCACCAGCGGCGGAGGCGGGATGAGCGGTGGCAGCGCCGACCTGACCCATTTCGGCCCATTGGGTTCTTCCAATATCATCTTCCTCGACAGTATCTCCGCTGGCGCCACCTTGCAAACCAGCGTCCAGTTGATCGTCAATGTCACCACCACCCCGGGTGCCTACCCCTTTAAAATTTCGTTTGTGTATGAGGATGCCGAGGGCAAACGCGTGGTGGATGACCAGGTGATCACGCTCCTGGTCTATCAACTGCCCATGGTCGAGGTCGGCTTCTACCGCGACCCCGGTGTGTTGTTTGCCGGGCAGCCGGCCATGCTGCCGCTGCAGATCACCAACCTTGGAAAGACCACGGCCGTACTGGGTAATATGGTGGTGACCTCGGCCAATGCGGAGATCACCGAAAACAGCCTGCTGGTGGGCGCGTTGGAACCGGGCGGGTATTACACCATGGACGCCACCGCCTGGCCGATGGTGGAAGGACCGATGACGATTACGGTCACAGTCAATTACACCGATGACTTCAATCAGAGCCGCACCATCGAACAGACCTTCGAGCTGGTCGTGGAACCGATGCCGGTGTTTGAACCCCCGGCGGAAGGTGAGTTTGTCGATCCCTCCCAGGGCGGTATGGAACCCGGTCAGCCGGAAACTTTCTTCCAGAAGGTATGGCGTTTCATCCTTGGCCTGCTGGGCCTCGATAGCGGCACATCCCAACCGGATGAGATGATGATGCCGGTGGAAGAGGAAATGTATATTGAACCGATCCCCGGCGGCAAAGGAGGCTGACCGATGCGCCTGGTTGATTTGCTGCGCCTGATCCTTGAGAACCTCAGCCGCCACAAGGGTCGCGTGCTGCTGACCGCCATTGGCGTGATCATCGGCACCGCCGCAGTGGTCGTGCTGGTATCCCTCGGGATTGGCCTGCAGAAAAGCGCCACGGAAAATCTGTGGGGAATCAGCGACCTGACCCGGATTGAGGTCAACCCGGTATGGGAAGATATGTACGCGGTCGAAGCCGGTGGGAAGGGTGATACAGGATCATCTTCCCAGCAGAAAAAGCTCACACCGGCAGCCCTCGAGGAAATCGCAGCGCTGCCGGGCGTGGCCTCGGTGATTCCGCTGGACTACTTGATGGGTTGGGGGCAATTGACCTACGGCAAGATGGAATACTGGGCGAATTTTGTCGGCGTAGATCCTGAGAAATTGCCTTACCTCGAGTTGGAAGCGGCAGTCGGCGATGTCGATCTGCAAAAAGGCACCGTCATTATTGGCAGCCAGGTGCCAATGAATTATTATGACCCCAATTACCGCCCAGGGCAGGAAGTGGCGGAACCACCGGACTTGATGGGACAGCAATTGAAACTGGTGATGACCAAATACACCAGTGACGGCGAGGAAATCAAGAAAACCCTCCAGCTGCGGGTGGTTGGTATCCTGGAGGAAACCCAGGGTGAATCGGACTGGAGCATGTATGTTACGATGAGCCAGCTGGATGAATGGAACACCTGGTTCAACGGCGGTAAACGCATCAACCGCAACAAAGATGGCTACCAGCGCGTGATCGTCAAAGCGGAATCCGTTGAATATGTAACCGACCTGACCAATGCCATTAACGAGATGGGGTTCCAGGCTTTTTCCCCGCAAAGCATGGTGGAAGGCGTTAACAGTTACTTCATGGTGCTGCAGATCGTTTTTGGCGGTATCGGCGCGATCGCCCTGCTGGTGGCGGCGATTGGCATTGCCAACACGATGACCATGGCAATCCTCGAACGCACCCATGAGATCGGCCTGATGAAGGCGATCGGCGCAACCAATAATGATGTCTTACGCATCTTCCTGGGCGAAGCTGCCGGGATTGGTTTCATTGGTGGGTTGGGCGGCGCTTTCTTCGGCTGGCTGTTCAGCAAGGCCTTTAACGTGGTAGCCACCTCGATCCTGGCGTCCCAAATGCAGCAGGGCGGTGGTTTTGGCGGCGGATTGAGTACCAGCACCCCCCCCTGGCTACTGTTATTTGCCCTATTGTTCGCCACCTTTATCGGTGTTGCCAGTGGGTTTTTCCCGGCCGTCAACGCCACCCGGCTGGAACCAGTGAAAGCCTTGAAATACGAATAATGATGCGCTGATATCAGTCCCAGGAAGATACACATGGCAGCCAAAACACAGAAACGACGAACCATCCTGCATATCGGTGTTGTGTACCTCGGTGTGATGTTGATCGTGGTCACAGCCCCTGCACTCCGTTCCCTGGCAGCCAGCTACACTGCCGAGATGCTGATCAAGTTCGCCCTGTACTTGCTAATGGGAGGCATGGTGCTGGGATCGATGAAGGTATTCAAGGACCCTGTACCCGTTCTGGGCTACAAGAAAGACTCCCCTGGCACACAGATTCTGCTGGCACTCCCAATCTTCGCGGGTGTCTTGCTGCTGTTTGTTGGCATACCGCTGGCATTGGGCATGAACCCGGACTGGCTTCTGCCTGGGAAGTTCGATCAAGCAGGCAGGATGGCATTGGCGATCGTCCACCAGGTGTTGTTTGTCGGTTTGGTTGAAGAGCTGGTTTTCCGCGGTTACATCCTCGGCAAGCTGGTACATGCCGGTTTTTCCAGGCCCGTATCCGTACTGGTTTCGGCTTTCCTGTTTGGATGGATGCATTTCCCGGTCGGGCAGGATTTCCTGCAGGTGATATTAACCTTCCTGCTGGGCTGCGCCTGGGGAAGCCTGCGGCTTATCCTGAAAAACGGCTCCACCCTGACCACCGGTGTGGCCCATGGACTGCACAACTCGGCATTGCTCCTCCTCCGCCATTTCTTGTTTTAGGCGAAAAGCCTTTGTATCGGTTTCGAAAGCACTTTTTTATTTTCACCGGCATGCAGGCAGGGCAGGTATAATTCCTCTTAACTGTATCAATCATAATCAATGCGAGGTCCTGATGCTGCCGACAACCGATTTTCAGAATGATTACCGCCATATCGTGGATGTGCTGGCCAACCGCCGACCGGCGCGGCTGCCGGTGTATGAACACATCATCAGTGTGGAAACGATGGAAGCTGTGCTGAACACGGCGTTTGGCACATTGGCATCCGGCGATACAAGCGACCGCGAAGAATTCTTCCGCAACTACTGCCGCTTCTGGCAGGTGATGACCTATGATACGGTTTCGTTTGAGGTCTGCATCACCAGCATCCTGCCGGATGGCGGTGCCATCATGGGCGGGAAAAAGGGCCCTATCCAGAGCCGTCAGGATTTTGAACAATACCCGTGGGCGGAACTGCCAGAACGGTTCTGGGCACTGGCACATCCCCAATTCCAGGCGCTGCGGCGCAATCTGCCCCCGGGAATGCAAGCCATCGGCGGGGTTGGCAACGGCGCATTCGAGATCAGCGAAGACCTGGTCGGTTATGAATACCTGGCCTATATGCAAGCAGACGATCCTGAATTATTCGCAGACCTCTACAATCGCATCGGCGAGTTGATGGCCGTGATCTGGCAGCAATTCCTGCAGGATTACAGCGACGTGTTCTGTGTCTGCCGCTTTGGCGATGACCTGGGTTTTAAGACCAGCACCCTGGTTTCTCCCGGCACCATCCGCCGCCATGTCATCCCCCAATATGAAAAGGTCATCTCGCAGGTGAAAATGGCGGGGAAACCGTTCCTGTACCATTCCTGCGGCAAAATTTTCCCCATAATGGAAGATGTGATCCAACTGGGTATCAATGCCAAACATTCCAACGAGGATATTATCGCCCCCTTTGATACCTGGATTGAACGCTACGGCAGTCGGATCGGTTTATTCGGTGGGATTGATGTCGATATCCTGTGCCAAAAAACGCCTGCCCAGATCACGACAGATGTGGTGGAGAAAGCGACCCGTTTCCGCCGCACCGCATATGGCTATGCGCTGGGATCGGGCAACTCCATCCCGCATTACGTCCCGGTCGATGGGTATATGGCGATGATCGAGGCTGCCCAGATCATCCGCGAGCAGGAGGCCGGCAGGTGATGGCTCCGCAGCAGATTGTCATCCACACCGAGAACAACGATTTCCAGTACATTGAAACCCTGCGCCGCAACCGCACCAAGCGTTTCCGCGCACGGGAATTTTTCGTCGAAGGCGTACGCGCCATCAACAATGCTGTCCAATACCGCTGGCAGATCAATGCCTTCATCTACTCCCGTGACCGGAAACTTTCCAGTTGGGCACAGGACATGCTGCTAAATATCCCTGTCCAACGCCATTACAGCCTGCCGCAACAGTTGATGGACAAAATCAGCCAAAAGGAAGACACTTCCGAGATCATCGCCCTGGTGCAGATGCCGGAAGAAAGCCTGGTACGCATTCCGGTGAAAGAGTCCGGAGTGTTCCTCGTGCTGGACCGGCCTTCCAGCCCCGGCAACCTGGGCACCATTATCCGCTCCAGCGATGCGCTGGGCGTGGATGGGATTGTGATCACCGGCCATGCCGCTGATCTGTATGATCCTGAAACCATCCGCGCCACCACCGGTTCCTTTTTTGCCGTGCCGGTTGTCACGCTGGCTTCCTTCCAGGATTTGATTCCCTGGATTGAAGAATTGCGGCAGTCGCTGCCAGGCTTGCAGACCATTGGCACCAGCGCCAAATCCAACCGCCCGATTGCTGACGGCGATCTGACCCGCCCCACCGTGGTATTTATTGGTAATGAAACCGCAGGATTGAGTGAAAACAATCGCTCCCTGTGTGATGAGATGTACACCATCCCCATGTCTGGCTCCGCCTCGTCCATGAACGTCGCCTGCGCCACTTCGATCATCCTGTACGAAATCTCCCGCCAGCGCGCCTCTCTTTGATCCACCCCGGCAGCATGGACGCATTCATAATAAGGAACAATTAACTATTGACAATTTGTCTATAGATAGTTATTATATATACAGATCGTCAATAGTGGAAGGAGACAACAACCATGCCGCCTGGATATGGAAGAGGAATGGGCCGGGGTGCTGGCCGAGGAATGGGACAGGGACGCCGCAGAAGGCGTATCATCAATTTTCTCCAGCCATGCCTGTTGCTGTTGTTGGCCAGGGAAAATTCCCACGGCTACAACCTGCTGACAGACCTGGAAAGTTTTGGCTTTGATGTCGAAATTCTTGATCCCTCACTGGTGTATCGCAACCTGCGGGACATGGAAAGCCTCTCCCTGGTGCAGTCCGAATGGGATGACGAGAGCCAGGGACCGCAGCGGCGTATGTACCAGATCACCCCTCAGGGTAGGCAATTCCTGCAGGAGTGGATTCATGACCTGGAACGTACTCAACTGGATATCCAAAAAGTATTGACAACATATCATAACTGGACAAATTCAAGTGAAAAGGAGAAATAACATGCCAGCAAGAGATCATTCAGGACCCATGGGTGAGGGCCCAATGACAGGACGCGGATTGGGAGACTGCAGTGGCGCCCCACAAACGGGCGGCGGTTGGTTCCCCCGCGCACGCCGTTTTTGGCGCGCCGGCCTCGGCGGACGCAGATTCGGCTTTGGCCGCGGATGGGGAATGCGGGGCGGCTTTGGTAATCCAGCCGCTGCCGGCGAAACCAAAGAAACATTGCGCCAGCGCAAACAATGGCTGGAACAGGAACTCAAAGACATTGATGAAAGTCTTAAGGATTAAGCACAGGAAAACCATGAAAATTGCCATTTCGATTCTACATCCCCGCCGTGATACGGTCATGGATCCACGCTTTGGGAGAGCCTATCATTTTGCCATCTACGATACAGAAAGCAAATCCATCGAATTTGTATCCAATACAGAAAACCAGCCTGCCCACGGCGCCGGTGTGGAAACCTCCCGCATGCTGCTGGACATGGGAATCCAAAAAGCCATCAGCGGTGCTTTCGGGCCCAATGCGGCCCAGGTGCTGGGTAGTGCAGGAATCGAGATGGAATCCATCCCCAATGCTGCGGCGGTTTCACTGGAATCGATCCTCGCAATGCTAGACTGACTGGCAACCATGCGACTGGAAAACGACCATTCACCATTCAAAATCGCGGTTGCCAGCGGGAAAGGCGGTACAGGGAAAACTACTATCGCCGTCAATCTGGCCGATACATGGCAGGCTGAACAATCTGTTCTGGTGTTGGATTGTGATGTGGAAGCGCCGGATGCGCATTTGTTTTTACGACCACAGATACAACAAACCCGTGATATCGACAAGAACATCCCGGAGATCGATCCAGCCCTCTGCACCTATTGCGGTCAATGTGCGGATGTCTGCCAATTCAATGCGATCAGTATACTCAACAGCCCACTGATGCCGCAGCCACGCATAATGGTCTTTTCTGACCTGTGTCATGACTGCGGTGTCTGTGCCTTTGTGTGCCCGGAGCATGCCATCCACGATCAGCCGGAAAAAATCGGCGAGATCCATCAAGGCACCGTAACCCCTTCATTGCAATTCGCGGAAGGATTACTCGGGATTGGGCAACCCAGTGCTGCGCCTTTGATCAGCGCCCTAAAACAAACCATAGAAGGCACAATTCCCGTACCGGATGTGGTGATTCTGGATGCACCGCCCGGCACTTCGTGTCCCGTGGTGGAAACCATCCGCGACGCCGACCTGGTGCTGTTGGTAACAGAACCCACTCCTTTCGGCATGCATGACCTCGATTTGATGGTGAACTTGCTGCAGCAGATGCAGAAGCCAGCAGCGGTGATTGTTAACCGGGATGGGCTTGGAAATCAGACCATCGAAGATCGCATTCAGGCGCTCCCCTACCCGGTCATCGGGCGGCTGCCTTACTCACGCGCATTTGCTGAGGTGATTGCCGGCGGTGGATTACTCGTCAGGCAGAACACCGCCATTCAGGATACCTTCCGCCAACTGGTTTCTGCTGTCCGCGCGAAGCTTACCCTGGAGGTCTCACCATGAAACAGGTGGTCATTGTCAGCGGAAAAGGCGGTACCGGCAAAACCAGCATCACCGCCTGCCTCGCCAACCTGGCTGCCAATGATGCGGCCTGGCACACTCCGGTGCTGGTGGATGCAGACGTGGATGCCGCGAATTTGTCCCTGGTCATTTCCCCTGAGGTTCACCGCCAGGTGCCGTACAGCGGCGGCTTGACAGCAGTGATCGATCAGGAGGCATGCATCAGCTGCGGTGCCTGTGAAAGCGTATGCCATTTTTCAGCTATCCGGCATGAAAACGACCGCTACCAGGTGGACCCCTTTGGCTGCGAAGGCTGTACCCTGTGCCAAAGAGTCTGTCCAGCCGGCGCAATCATCATGATCCGGCAAGAAAATGGGCGCTGGTATCAATCCGGCACGCGCTTTGGCGAGTGTTTTCACGCGGACCTCTATCCCGGACAGGGAAATTCGGGGAAATTGGTGACCGTCATCCGCAAGCAAGCGGAGCAATGGACCCGCAACCAGGGACAGAAGTTGATGTTGATCGACGGTCCGCCCGGGATTGGCTGCCCGGTGATGGCAGCGGTCACCGGCATTGACCTGGCTGTGATTGTGACCGAACCATCCGCTTCCGGTTTACATGACCTGGGACGGATTCTGCAAACCCTTTACCATTTCCGGGTGCCATCGTTGGTAGTGGTAAACAAGAGCGGCATGAATGGTGAAGCCGAATCCCGATTGGCCACTTTCTGTCAGCAGGAACGACTTCCCATCGTTGGGCGAATTCCGTTCACACACCAATTTGTCAACGCAATGATCAACCAACAAACCCTGTTGGAACATGAACCAGATGGCACTGCGGCAGATGCCCTGCGCCTTATCTGGAACGTTATTAAACAAACCTTAGACAAGGACTAATCAAAGATGAAAATTGCAATCTCAGCATCAAACAACCAGGGACTGGAAAGCACCGTGAGCCATCATTTTGGGCGATGCCCCTTTTTCATCCTGGTGGACATGGATGACCAGCACCAGGTTACCAATGTTCAATCAATCCACAACCCATATTTTGCTGAACATGAACCCGGCATGGTGCCGGCGTACATCCAGCAGCACCATGCCGATGTGATGATCGCTGGCGGTATGGGAAGGCGGGCGATCGAACTGTTTGAGCAGGAAGGTGTGGAAGCCTGCACAGGCGCGGAAGGCACCGTGGAGAAAACCCTCGAAGCATTCTTTGCCGGGAAATTATTAATGAGTGCTGCCTGCAAGGAAAGTATCGAGCATCACCACCACGATCATTGATCAACAGTATGTTTGAGATGATGGGCGAAACACCATCTCACCTTACAGCACACGTTCACAGCCGCCTCTATCTGGCGGCTGTGAACCATTTATTAGCAATTATATTTTTAGAGATGTTTGCGATACCAGGATGCGGGATGTGAAAACCCATTCCATCGCAATTGAATCATCCATAATGAACCCTGGTGCAGGTTCACCATTCGATTCAGTACCGCAGTTTCCACACCAGGTCATTCACCAGCAAGGTTTGTTTCAGATCATCCACCGTGGAACCACGGTGAATATGGATGAATTCGATTCCCATCATCTCAGCGAAGTCGCGCATTTCGGCTGCCGTGAGGTCGTAGGACAGGATCGAATGATGGGCACCACCGGCATGAATCCAGCATTCCGAACCAGTCCCCAGGTCCGGCATCGGCTCCCACATCACCCGCGCCACCGGCAGCTTTGGCATGTCCTGCATCGGCTTCTCCGCCCGGATATCATGCACGATCATCCGGAAGCGGTCGCCCAGGTCGATCAAGGTCACCAGGATCGCCTCACCCGCTTTACCGTCAAATACGAGCCGCGCCGGGGCTTCCTTCCCGCCGATGCCCAATGGATCCACGTGGATGCTGGCTTTGCCATCAGCAATGCTCGGGCAGATTTCCAGCATATGAGCACCCAGCACACGCTCCCGCCCCGCTTCAAGATGGTAAGTGTAATCTTCCATGAAGGTTGCACCGCCGGGTAAGTCCTGCGTCATCGCCTTCATCACGCGCAGTATTGCGGCAGATTTCCAGTCACCCTCCGCCCCAAAGCCATAGCCTCTGGACATCAGGTTCTGGGTGGCCAGGCCGGGGAGCTGCGCAAGGCCGTGCAAATCCTCAAATGTATCGGTATACGCGCCGAATCCACCTTCCTGCAGGAAGGTATCCAACGCCATTTCCATTCTGGCCTGGTACCGCACATGATCCACCTGATCAGTGTCCATCGTATACTTTTCAGCATATTCTGCCATTTTTGCATCGATCTGGGCTTCGGTTACGGCATTCACCCGTGCCGCCAGTTCACCAATTCCCCACGTATTCACACTCCAGCCAAACTGGCGTTGGGCTTCGACCTTGTCCCCCTCCGTCACCGCCACCTCACGCATATTGTCGCCAAAGCGTGCCACTTTTAATGTTCTCGATACCGCTGCACCCACCGCACTGCGCATCCAGCCGCCAATACGGGCAAGCATCCTGTCCTCTTCCCAGTAGCCGGCAATCACTTTCCGCGGTTTGCGCAGACGGGCTGCGATGAAACCATGTTCCCGGTCACCATGGGCTGATTGGTTGAGATTCATGTAATCCATGTCGATCGTATCAAACGGTATGTTGCGGTTGAATTGCGTATTGAGGTGCAGATATGGCTTGTTTAGCAAACCCAACCCCCGCACCCACATTTTCGACGGCGAGAAGGTGTGCATCCAGGTAATCACCCCCGCACAATCCGCCGCATGATTGGCCTCTTCCATCACCCGGGTCACTTCATCCAGTGTGGTGACCGTTCCGGCATATTTCACCGGGCATGGAATCTGGTGGGCGGCATTAAACCCCTCCGTCATGATCCGCGCGTGGGTATCGACGGTTTTCAGGACATCCGGCCCATAGAGGTGCTGGCTGCCAACGACAAACCAGAATTGGTATTGATTGAGTGTTTTCATGGAAACTCCTTTTTACCGTGTTACTGATCTTATCCGGATGCGGTACTCAGCCTGAATATCAAACGATGGCATCCATCAACGGCCTGTTCCGCCTCCCCTCTTTGATTTTGCCATAATCACCAGCATTCTTCAAATGGTTCGCGGATAACAGTCACTGGAGTGATTTCCCCACCGCCCAGGCTGAAATTCGGATGACGAGGCCATCCAGGACAGAAATCTGTTCACTATCAACAAGCGGTTGGAAAGCACCTGCCGCCCTGGCCTCTGCCGTGACACCATCCTCCAGATGCTGGCGCAAATACGCCACGGCCGGCGGCATCTCCTCAAATTCGGCATGGAATCCCGGTCCCCGGGCGACGTAACCACTGATATTGCTGCCTTCCAACAGCGGCACCACTTCCCCTTCCTGGCGGGAAATGACATTGCCAACTACAGTACCTATCGCATTGGCAACCGGGTAATGGTCAGGGAAAATCACATACGTACCCAGCAGACTGGCGGCTCCAGTCAGGAAATGTTTGGCGGGAGCGCCGATTCCCACGATCGGGTCACGCAGGGCGATTCGGCTGGAGAGATGGCGGTTCACCGGGCGGATCGATTCCTCAAACAGCCAGCGGTCGAGTCCGTCATGGCGGCTGATCGCCCCGCTTTCGGAGAGCGCCTTGCCCGATAAAAATTCCACAATCTCCGCTGCAATCCGTTCCGTGATCTCATTCCAGATGCGTGCCATGAAAGACGCAGGGGATACGCCCAACAGGGCAGCACTTTTCTCAAGATATGCGGCAGCGATGGCTGCATCCCAGGCACAAAAATCGCCACTGGCATGCAGCAGGTCGGTCGGGGTCAGCCCTGCGCGTTCAATGATCTCATGATTGACCAATTGATGCACTCCCAATTGTACCGGGCTGACCGCACCTGCACGCTTGAGCAGGTCTGGCAGCAGGCAGGGCCCATCCTTGAGCATCTCTACTGTTTTTGCCGCACGGGCATTCACAGCCAAACCAGGCGAGGGCTTGCGCAAAATCCAGCATTCCAGGCGGCCGTAATGATACACCTGGTCTTTTTCCTTCAGCCATTGCAGCAGGCGCTGCTTCATCACAGGGAATTCGGTACACAACCGTGAAAGCGGCAGCACCCGCTCAGGCCCGATGCTGACACGGTGGTGCCGGTCAAAGCGAACCGCGCTGTCACCGCCCAACCCGATGGAGCGCGCCCGGATGGTGCGGACTGCGGTATGGTACGGGCCAACCGTTGCCATTGCATCCCCACTCTGTACAACACCATTTTCCACCAGGGCGATGTCCGTGGTAGTACCGCCGATGTCGATCACGAGGCCATTGCCAATTCCGGCCAGGAACAACCCGCCGATGGCGCTGGTGGCCGGCCCGGAATGGATGATCTCGACCGGCCGCTGGCGGATGTAGGCCGCTTTTGCCACCGAGCCATCGCCCCGCACAATCATTACCGGGCATTCCACACCATGGGCATGCAGCATATCTTCCACCGCGCGGATGAAGGCCTGGGTGTTGGCCAGCAGGGATGCGTTCAGGCTGGCAGTGGTGGCGCGCCGGATCGAATCTAGCGCCTGCGAGAGGTGATGCCCCTGGACCACCGGGTGGCTGCAATGATCTGCGATGATGGCTGCCGCGCGCTGTTCGTGAGCCGGGTTACGCGCCCCGGCATATGAAACCACAGCAAAGGCATCCACCTCGCCCTGGATAGAAAGGACAATTTCGCGGATTGTTGCTTCATCCAATTGTTCCTGTTCCACACCGTTCAGGTCATGTCGGCCTTTGACAAAAAAATAATGCGGGGTGCCAAAATGTTCACCGAAATGAAAACGCGCCACCAGTTCGGGATCGTATCCGAGCAGCAGCAGCGCGGCTGGTTTGCGTTTTCCTTCTGCGATGGCATTGGTGGCCAGAGTAGTTGAGAGCGATACAAGGCTGAGCTGTGCGTCTTCAACAGAGGCCAAAGCGTGCAAAAGCCGGTCAATGATTGTGAATATGCAACCCGTTAAATCGGTATGGCTGGTGAGTACTTTTTCCGCGTGCAGCACCCGCCGGGAGTGAGGGTCGAACAGGACACCGTCAGTGTAAGTCCCGCCGGTATCGATCCCCATTGTCAGTTGTACCATGCATGTCCTCCGTGGTTCAGGATTTTTGCCTTGATGATGGCACTCGAATGCCGTCTTATGCGAATTAATGAACCTGGCTAAAATCAAAACGGTCCGCTAGCATCTGCTCTTCCCACTGGCGCACATCCACTCCGGCAGCGATAATTTTCTTGATCGCCGTTGCCGTTTTCGGTTCACCGAGGACAATCGCGCCTATCAGGATATGGTCACGCAAAGCAAGCCGCAGGTATTTGCCATCCTCCGGCTGAGAACGCCGCAGCACGCGCACACCATCACCCTCCGCAGTCGATTCGCCAAACGATGAGAATTCCATTCCCGCCACTTTCAGCTTGGTGGAAGGCAGTGTGCCGGTATAGGTCATGCTGCGCGGATTTACCATGTTGCTTCCTGCAATTCCCCCCTGCTCAGTAGCCGCGGGAATGATGCCATACACCATCCCCTCAAATTCTGCCACATCTCCCGCAGCCAGGATATCCGGCTGGTTGGTTTCCATGTATGGATTGACCTTCACCCCTCGCCCGGTCTCGATCCCGCACGACGCCCACGGTTGGAGATTGGAACGGATTCCGGCGGAAAACACCACCATATCGGTTGTCAATTCGCTGCCGGTTTTCAGTACCAGGCGCAACCCATGATGGTCACCTTCGATGCTGGTGACCGAATCGCCGGTGATCAGCTTCATCCCCAGATGCAAGAGATGCGCCTCCAGCACTGCAGCGCCTTCTTCGTCCAGTTGGCGCGGCAGCAGGCGGGGGAAAAACTCCACCACGGTCACCTGCAAGCCCCGGTCGGCAAGTGCTTTGGCGGTTTCCAGCCCCAGCAACCCACCGCCGATCAGCACTGCCGTCTTTGCTTGTTCTGCACGGGCGACAATCGTCCTGGCATCTGCCAGGCTGCGCAGGGCGTACACACCTTCCAGCTCGGTTCCCGCCACCGGCGGTACAAAGCTGGAACTGCCCGCGGCAATCAACAGGCGGTCATACGCCTGGATGGAACCATCCGAAAGCGTTACGCTGTGAGCCTGGGGGTCAACAGCAACCACAGCTGTCCCCAGGTGAAGGCCAATGCCTTGCGCGGCATACCAGTCGGCAGGGCGGTAATAGGTATCTTCTGACGCAATCCGACCGGCAATGAATTCCCACAGGCGCGGCCGGTAGTAGTATGGAACGTCCTCGCTGCAGTAAACATCCACCGCTGCTTCGGGATCCAGTTTTTTGATTTCCTTGGCGGCTGTCACCCCTGCCACCCCACCACCTGCAATGATATAGTGTTTCATGGGAATCCTTTCCCTCCCGGCATCTTTCCTCAAATATGAATCCTTCGATTATAGCATCGGGCAGGTAGGCGCGGAAAGGTTTTTCAATTTTTTCACCTTCTGCCGGCAAGAAGTCTACGGTCAAAAAGCAGGCTACAATACAATCCAATTCTGTTTACCAATGACCATCCCACCAGGAGTTGCCATACCATGGAAACGATGCACGGTGTCCCATTTGAATCATTTGATCGTATCCGCTTCGGACTGATCGGCGCGGGATCCCGCGGCAGGATGCTGCTGCATGAGCTGCTCGCCTGCGAAGGCATTGATGTGGTCGCGCTTGCTGATGCCAGTACGGAATCGCTGCAGCAGGCTGCGGCGATGGTCACGGCAGCTGGAAAACCCGCCCCGGCGCTCCACCCCGGCGCGGATGGCTGGTCTGATCTGCTACAGCATGAACTGGACCTGGTGTATGTTGCCACCCCGTGGGACACTCACACCCGGTTCGCAGTGGAAGCGATGCGCGCTGGCGCTCATGTGGGGGTGGAAGTCCCCGCCGCGGTCACGCTCGAAGAGTGTTGGGATCTGGTTCATACCTCAGAACAAACCCGGCGGCATTGCGTGATGCTCGAAAATTGCTGCTACGACTACTGGGAAATGATCGTTTTGCGCATGGCGCAGGCAGGTATGTTCGGCATACTGACCCATGCCGAGTGTGCTTACATCCATGACCTGCGGGAAATGCTGCTTTCCGATGTTTCCGAAGGCCTGTGGCGGCGCCAGCCGCATATCACCCGCGACAGCAACCACTACCCCACCCACGGCCTGGGCCCTGTTGCGCAGATTCTCGGCATCGGCAGCGATGATGCTTTTGACTGCCTGGTTTCGATGAGCAGCCTTCCCGCAAGCCTGGCGGAGTACCGCGATGCCCACCTGCCGCAGGACGATCCCAAGCGCCGTGAGATTTACGTCGCCGGTGATATGAACACCAGCCTGATCCGCACCCGCCTGGGCCGAACGATTGTCCTGCAGCACAGTGTAGTCACCCCGCGGCCCTATGACCGCAACTTCCTCATCAGCGGTACGCGTGGCACCTTCCGCGATCTGCCCCCGCGGCTGTACCTCGACGGCCTCACCAAACACGAGGAATGGATGCCGCTGGAACCCATCCGGGAAACGTGGGAACATCCGTTGTGGAAACAGTTCGGCGAACAGGCCCGCAAATCCGGCGGGCACGGTGGGATGGACTTCATCATGAACTACCGCCTGGTGCAGCTGCTGCACGAAGGATGCGTACCCGACAGCGATGTATACGACGCCGCCGAATGGAGCGCACCTGGACCGCTTTCGGAGCAGTCCATCCTGCAGGGCTTCTCGGTGCTTCCCTTCCCGGATTTCCGCCGCAACATGCGCTGATTTTCTGGCAGGCGATTAAGCGCGCTGTTCCAGCGCCATCCAGCGTTCAAACACCTGGGAAAGCTCATTTTCCAGCTGCTGCAAGCGGTCGGTATCCATCTGCACCGCTGCCACATCCCGCAGGAAGAAAGCTGGATCTTCCATCATTCCATGCAACCGCTCAATTTCTGATTCCAAAGCGGCAATCCGGGCAGGCAAGGTTTCCAGTTCCCGCTTCTCCTGGTAGGTCAGCCGCGCCGGTTTCTCAGCAGTCGCTGTTGCCGGGGTGTTTTTTTTCACTGCCGCAGGGGGCGGTACGGCCTCCTTCTGCGCCTCTGCCTGCGCAGCGGTATCTTTCTGCCAGTCATCATACCCCCCCACGTACTCCCGTGCGCTGCCGTTGCCGTCCAGCACGATCGTACTGGTCACCAGGTTGTTGAGGAAGGCGCGGTCATGACTGACCAGCAAGATTGTGCCCTGGAAATCCAGCAGCAGGTTTTCCAGAATTTCCAGCGTTTCAATATCGAGATCGTTGGTCGGTTCGTCAAGGATGATCAGGTTGGCGGGCATGGCAAACAAGCGCGCCAACAACAGGCGGTTACGCTCCCCGCCTGAGAGTGACAGGATCGGGGCGTGGATCAATTCCTTGGGGAACAGGAAATCATCCAGGTAGCCAATCACATTCCGCGGCCTGCCATTGATGGTGACGAAATCACGCCCCTGGCCGACATTATCCAGGATCGATTTGCTCTCATCCAGCTGCACCCGCAGCTGGTCGAAATAGGCGATTTCCAGGTTGGTACCCAGTCGGATCATACCGCTTTGCGGTTTCAGTTCACCCAACAGCAACCGCAGCAATGTGGTCTTGCCGCTCCCATTGGGCCCGACAATTCCCACCCGATCACCGCGCTGGATTGTGAGTGAAAAATCGTTCAGGATGGGCTGTCCATCATATTGAAAGCCGACATGCTCCGCTTCCAATACCAGTTGCCCGGACCGGCGCGCCTTTTGGATTTCGACCTTCACCCTGCCGGGTTGCTCACGCCGGTCACGCCGAATCTGCCGCAAACGCTGCAGCGCGCGTACCCGTCCTTCATTGCGGGTGCGGCGTGCTTCAACCCCGCGCCGGATCCAGGCTTCCTCCTGCGCCAGCTTTTTATCAAACTCGGCATCCTGCTCACTGCGTGCCTCTTCCACAGCTTCCCTGCGCTGGCGGAAGGTGGCATAGTCGCAATGCCAATCAAACAAGGTTCCCCGGTCCAGTTCGATGATACGGGTGGCCACCCGGTCCAGGAACATGCGGTCATGCGTGACGAACAGGAGCGTACCGCCCCAGCGCTTCAGAAAGGTTTCCATCCAGTCAATCGCGTCAATATCAAGGTGGTTGGTGGGCTCGTCCAGCAGAAGTACATCCGGCTCACGCACCAGGCCGCGCGCCAGCAGCGCACGGCGCTTCATCCCGGCGGAAAGCAGCTCAAAGCGGTCATCCGCCGCCAATCCCAGGCGGTCAATCACCTGGTCAGCCGCAATCTGCCGCTGCCAGCTTTCATCCTCCGTATGTTCTGCCAGGAAGACGCCATCCAGCCCGCTCATCACAATGGAATGAAGATCGCCTTGCAGGTCCTGCGGCACTTCCTGCGGCAGGTATGCCATGCGCAACTGCTGCTGGCGGCTGACCTCACCGCTGTCGGGGTTGATCTCACCATACACCAGTTTCAGCAGCGTGCTTTTCCCGGCTCCATTGCGTCCCAGCAAGCCGATCCGTTCACCGCGCTCCACCTGCAAATCAGCATCCAGCAGCAATGCCGGGCCGCCAAAGGTCAGGGAAATATTTTTCAAACTGATGATTGCCATGGTTCTTTCCTGTTGCCAAAACTCCACTAAGTGTAACAGATGTTTTTCAGACAGTGAAAATCCGGCCAATGCACTGGCATATCAATTAAGATATGTTAATATAAGAATAAGAATCACATTCGCCCGGAGGCGGAACAGCTATGGATAATCAGCAAAATTCACAGGATACCCGCATATTGCGCCTGATCCAGGCTGCCAACCAGTTGATCGAGGGTAATTTTCGCATCCGCATCCCGGACCAGCCCGAAGATGAGATTGGTCAGTTGGGCAAAGCCCTGCAGCTGTTGGCGCTCAACCTGGAAAACCGCTACCAGGAAATTCAAAAGCTGAACCAACTCACCTCAGCCATCAATTCTGGTTTGCTGCTGGAAGAAGTGCTGGAGCACATCTACGAGGACTTCCGCAATTTCATCCCGTATGACCGGATCGGATTTTCCCTGCTCGAGAACCAGCGAACCATCCTGCGCGCGCATTGGGCACGGGCGGAATACACCCCTCTGAAACTCGCCAAAGAGTATACCTGCGAAATGAGCGGCAGCAGCCTGGAAACCATCCTGCAAAGCGGCCTGCCCCGCATCATTAACGACTTGCAAGACTACCTGGCTGCCAAACCCTCCTCCGAATCCACCCGTCTGATGGTGGAAGAAGGCGTCCGTTCCTCCCTCACCTGCCCATTGATCGCAAACGGCATCCCAATCGGATTCATGTTCTTCTCCAGCTGCCGTGAAAATACCTATGCCGCGGCACACGCCGAGATCTATATGCAGATCGCCGGGCAGCTTTCGGTGATTGTCGAAAAGGGCCACCTCGTCAGCATCCTCGCCCGGCAAAAGAAACAACTGGAGCAGCAATACAGCGAAGTGCAGCGCCTGAATAACCTGCAAAATACCTTCCTCGGCATTGCCGCACACGACCTGCGCAACCCGATTGCGAGCATCCAGAACATTGCCGAATTGCTTGCCATGCCAGCTATTCAATTAACTGATCTTGAACGGGCGGATTTCATCCATGACATCCATGAAACCGCGCAACACATGGGTATGCTCCTCAACGACCTGCTCGATGTAACCAGCATCGAATCCGGCAAAGTGACCCTCGATCCAATCTACTACCCGATGCGGAAATTACTGGAGGATGCCGTGCGGCGCAACCAGTTCCTGGCAGAACCCAAAAATACCCGCATTATTTTGGATACAATCCCGGAAGGCACGGCCTGTATTGACATCCCCCGCATGCGCCAGGTACTCGACAACCTGCTCTCCAATGCTGTCAAATATTCCCCGCCCGGCAGTACCGTCATCGTGCGTGCGATGCCACAAGACACAGCCTGGCGTGTGGAGGTACAGGACCAGGGGCCAGGCATCTCCCCGGTCGAACGCGACCGCCTGTTCAAGGATTTCAGCCGCTTATCGGCACAGCCCACCGGCGGAGAACGCAGCACCGGGCTGGGGCTTTCGATCACCCGGCGCGTGATCGAAGCCCATCAGGGCACCATCGGCGTAGATTCAATCCCCGGCAGTGGTTCCATCTTCTGGTTCGAGATCCCTTCCATCCTGCCCCAGGATACACCCTGATCCCGCACATCAGCGCCAACCCGAGCCCAGCTGGCGGCGGGAGATTTCACTGGGCGCGAACAGCCCCAACTGCTCCCCCTGGTGGTGAATTTCCGGGAAGCGTTGCCGGAACAGGCCCAGCACGGTATCCATCGCCCGGTCAAAAATACGCAGGTACAGGCGCGGGTCAATCTCTTTGGGACTGAGGGGGCAGCCGGGCTGCCACAGCCGGGCCGGTATTTTGCCGCGCACATGCAGGAACTGGATCACCTCGCCCGGCTGGGGGTCGCGCCCATGGGCGGTCAATTCACGCGCGGCAATCGAGGCTGGCGTCTGCACGCGGTATTCCGCCAGCGCACGTGACAGCTTATGGCGGATCACCAGCTTCACCGGCTCCACTTCGTTCATTGCCAATGCGCGGCGGCGCTCCTCGACAAACTTCAAAATGCCGGGCAGCAGGTAGCGCGTTTCGTCCAGCAACTCTGCTTTTGACAGCAGGTGCAGCACTTCCATCTGGGTTTCCTTGATAAACGGCGGCACATCCCGCCGCCGCGATTCAATCCCGCGCACCTTCAACGAACCATCCTGGAACACGCCAAAATAGCGGTTGGGGACCGATGCGCGCGCATCCATGCGTGAAGGCGGGAACGCCACCCAGCGGAACACCCCGTCAATCCCAATCGGCAGGCGGGTGCGCTGTGAGATTGCATCCAGCAGGGAATGAAAATCACCCTTCAAATCGCATCCGGGCTTCTGCACGAACAGGCTGTCGACAATCGCGTGCAGCACCAGGAACCCCATATCTTCTGCCACATCCTTGGCCAGCAAGAGCGCCTCGCGCCCCGCGCCGGTAACTGCCTCATGCGATTCAATCCGCCCAAAACGCGCATTCTTGTAGCCCAGGTAGCCAAAGCAGGTGACCAGCAGCCATTTCAGGGCATCAGAGCGCAGCCGGTCATCATCGCAGCGCGGATCATTGGGCGGGCGTTCCTCGATCCGCAGCTTGAGTTCCACGCGCTTGTCCAGCAGCGGCTTGAGCGTGCGCGGGATCAGTCCGGGATCGTCGTGGTCTTCTTCCAGCCCATGCGGAATGCACTCCGGTGATATATTGCATTGCACCATCAGGGAAGGATACATGCTGATGAAGTCGACCGCCCCCACCTGCTGGTGCAGCCCGATGATCGGCTGCATGATGAACCCGCCCATGTCATGCTGCAGCAGGTTGACAGCGCTGCGCTTGCGCTCCGGCTGCTGTTTCTTGTAAGGCACCAGGATATGGCTGCGCAGCGCCTCCACAATCTGCATCGAGGAAATCCCGGTACCGGGGGTGGTGCGCGCCGCGCGCTGCAGCGATTGTGTCGTCACCCGCGCCACCTCGAGAATACCATCCAGGCCGGAATCCTGCCAGAAAAAGGAAGAATGCATGTCAATATGGTGCCGGCCTGCCAGGAACACGGCCGAAGGGCGGAAATACAGCTGCCCATACGAATGGTACGAGCGCTCCTTGAGTGTCTGCAGCGGGGCATCGGGATCGCGATTCAGGGGCACACTCTCCACCCAACCCCGGGCGCCTTCGGCAATCGCCTGGATCAGGTAGGCATCACCGTACTCGGTCACGAGAATGTCGGGATCATAGCGCCGCAGGTAAGGCGCCACCACCCGCGCCAATTCCCGCTCCGTGGCAAAGGCATGCCGGAACTGGCGTCCGCCCGCGCTGATGCTGACCAGGGTAGGCGCCTCGGCACGCGGATTGGCATTGGGACGGATTTCCAACACGCGCAGCGGCGGCGCCGGCAAATCAAGGTTCCAGCGGCTGTCGCCGGTTTCGATCGTCCGCAGGCGGCGTTCCGCATCCGCCACGGCGCGCACACGGCACAGCGCGAACAGATTGTAACGCGCGGCATACAGCAGCGAGGCGTTTAAATCGACGTTGTAATAATCCAGCGCGGGGAACTGGTCTTCCAGTGCGCGGAACACGCGCCGCATCACCACCTCGTTGGGGGTGCGCACTGCCAGGATCGGCTGTTGGCTGGCATGGATGGGACGGCGTACATGCTCCTGCCGCACCTGCACCCAGGCCGAGAAAGCCTGGTAGAGGAAACCCTCCGCCTGCGCCAGCGCTTCGGACGCGCCGCTCATGTAAAAAATCGCCGGGACGTGGTGCGCCAGGCACATCCGCCGCCCGTCGTCACGGATGATCCACAGGCAGGTATGGCCGCTTTGCGGGTGGGTGTAAATATCCAGCAGCCAGCCACTGATCTCCTGCAGCGCTGTCGATTGGGGCACGGCTGCGCTCTTCATCACCCACCCCCTGCCATCCGGGTACGGCAGGTTCCGGTTTTGACAACCCGGAGTCTGGACACGGGTTGTATAATTAAAAAATAAGTGCGCATCAACAAAGGAAGAAAACCATGTGTGGAAGATATACATTGCGCCTGAAGGCGGAGGAAATTGCCGAACAGATGGGCCTGCCGTTTGAGGGTGCTGAAGACTGGTCGCCCAGCTACAACATCACCCCCTCGCAGATGGTACCGGTAATGGTGAAGGACCCGCAGCGCGTACTGCGCCTGATGCAGTGGGGATTGATCCCGCATTGGATGAAACCCGCCGCGGATGGGAAATCGGTCAGCGGTTTCATCAACGCCCGTTCCGAAACCGCCGCGGAGAAACCCGCCTTCCGCGATGCCTTCAAGCAGAAGCGCTGCCTGGTGCTGGCCGATGGTTTCTATGAATGGGAAAAAACTGGCGGCAGCAACAAGCAGCCGCATTTTTTCTCGCTGGCCAGCGGCGGGTTGATGACCTTCGCCGGGCTGTGGTCGCGCTGGACACCGCCCGACGGCGAAACAATTGAAACCTGCACCATCCTCACCTGTGAACCCAACCCGCTGGTGGCGGCCGTGCATGACCGCATGCCGGTGATCCTGCGCGGCAGCGACCGCCTGGCATGGCTCGACAGGCTGATGCCGGAGCAGCTGGCAGCACTGCTGCAAACCTTCCCCGCCGATGAGATGAAGGCCTACCCGGTTTCGCATGCCGTTAACAGTCCCAGGATCAATAGTCCCATGTGCGTGGAGCCATTAGCCAGCAGCCGATTGTTCTAAGCGCTGCAGCCGCACGCGCAGCGCTTCGATCTCTTTTTGCTGCTCCAGGATCATCGCCAGCAGGAACATCTCCATCGGCAGGGCATCCGAGGCCAGCGATGCCGCCGCCAGGTGCTTGTGGGTATAGCTCAGCAGTTCATCCAGCACCGCCTGGTCCTGCCGCCGCAGTCCGCGCCGAAAATTGGACAGGATTTGCCCTTCGAGATGATATGCGTCCGTAATGGTGCGAACCGATTTACCCATCCAACCCTCCAAACAGGTCCAATTGCTGCGCGCTTTGCGGTTCCTCCTGCATCGACAGGTCATACACGCGCGCCGCATCATATAACAGTTGATTCCACGGCGCCTGGCGCAGGCGCTCCGCTGGTTTCAGCCCGATGAACAACAACCGCTCCGCCCCCATGCGGCGCAGCAGGTCAAAATAGGAAACCAGCAGGTGCCGCTCGCGCTGGCTACCCAGGATATCGGTTTCAAACAATGCCAACGCGCCAAAGATCAGCACCGGGGCGCGGTCACGCTCAAAGGCGCGCAGGCCATCCACCAGCTGGCAGGCATTGAACACCCGCACCAGTTCAATACGCTCGAGTGCATCGTAAATGGCGGTGGAACGCTGCCGCAGCAGGCGCGCCACATGGTGTACATCAAAGCGCAGGGCGGCATCGAGGATGTTGACCGGCTGCTGCACGGTCAGCTGTGCCGCCAGGCGCAGCAGCACATCCGCCGCCGCGTACGGGCCGATCAGTACGCAGCACCCCCGCGCTTCATCGATCAGCAGGTCAGAAACAGGGACAAGGTCATTCACATCATCATCGTAGTACAAATGTTCTATCCTGCCAATCGCCGATACCTGCAATTCCGCCGGGCAATCTTGCCAATCAGGGTTGAAACCTTCCATGCCAATTTGCGTAAATTAATAATGAACACTTGTTTTAATGATTGGAGGAAAACAATGAACAAATTTTGGATCAAATGCTCCGGCATGCTGGCCGTGCTGATGATCTTCGGGCTGTTGTTTGTGGCGGTCACCCCCGTCCAGGCCGCCGAGATCACCGATGACGGCACGGTCGGGGCGGACGAGGTCATCGATGATGATCTGTTGATTGCGGCGGAGATCGTCACGATCGAGGGCCTGGTCACCGGCTCGGTGATCGCGATGGGCAGCCAGGTGGAAGTGAACGGTACGGTGGAAGGCGACCTGTTCGTCTTCGGCCAGACAGTCGAGATCGGCAAGGATGCCCGTATTGGCGGCAACCTGTTTGCCGGGGCGGCTGAAGTGATCGTCAAGGGCACCGTGGCGGGTTCCATTTTCGGCGGTGCCAGCAATGTCCTGCTGGAAGACGGCGCACGCGCGGACGGTAACCTGTACGTGGGCGCCTACAACCTCGGCATGGAAGAAGAAACCTTCATTGGCCGTGATCTGTTCTACGGCGGGATGCAGACCAGGCTGGCAGGGGAGATCGCGGATGACGCGCGCATTGCCGCGGAAGCCGTTGAACTCAGCGGAACCATCGGTGGTGACATGCAGGTGGAGATCAGCAGCACCCAGCCGCATGATACCTACACCTACTACAGCTTCAACTACCCCGGTTTGCAGAATCCGCCCCCGCGTATGCAGGGTGGATTGAACATCACCGATGCGGCGCGGATTGCGGGTGAATTGACGATCATCACCAACATGGTGGGCATGCCCGAACTGGGCACCCAGCCCGAAGGCGGTGTGGTGCTGCAAACTCCCGTCCCGGATACAACCGAAGAGAATACTCCCGATCCCCATCCCGGATGGGAAGACGACAGGGTTCATTTTGGCCCCGCACGGGTTGCCTGGCACTGGATGCGGAACAACATCGGCCGATTCATGGCGCTCGCCATCCTTGGCTCCCTGGTACTGTGGCTGTGCCGCAAACCATTTGAGGAAACGGTTGCGGTGCTGCGCACCCAGCCCTGGGCTTCATTGGGCTACGGTGCCGCCTCCTTCTTTGGCGGTTACCTGGCCGCGCTGATTGCCGCTGGGTTGATCGCGATTGCCGCCCTGCTGGTGGCACTCCTCAGCTTTGGCAAGCTGGGATCTGCTGCCGGCACCCTGGGTTTCTCCAGCCTGGCCGTGGTCTTCACCGCGTTCAACCTGGCTGTCAGCCACCTGAGCAAACTGGTGGTGGCGTTCTGGCTGGGCCGCGTAATTCTCAAGCCGCAGGAAGGTGAAAACGCCGGGCGCGCCTGGCTGGCAGCCCTGATCGGCATCACACTGTACGCAGTGGCGCGCGCCATCCCAGTGCTGGGCTGGTTCATCGGCGTCACCGCCACCTTCTTCGGCCTCGGCGCGATTGTAATGTGGTGCTACCGCTGGTGGCAGCAGCGCCGTGCCAGTCGCAAACCTGCGAATTTGGAAGCCGCACCGGTTGAAGTTGTTGAACCGCTTGAACTTGGTGAGGGCAGTGTCGAAGAGAACGGTTTCGCCCTGCCAGAGTGATCCAGTTGTAGATGCTGGTTTCTGACCAGCCTGATTTAGCAAAAAGGTCCCAGGGAATGTAGAAATCCCTGGGATCTTGATTGTTTTATCGTCAACCCAAAGTTTCGATCTGTACCGGGCAATCTTTTTCTGCGCTCTCGATCGCCCCGAACACCATCGCCAGACTTTTGAAATTGTCAGTAGAAATCGTTTCGGGGGTCTCCCCGTTCAGGATCGCCTGCACAAAAGCGCGGATTTGCCCCTCATGTCCGCCGAGGATCACGTCCTGCGCCAGGTGCGGCACCGGTCGTTCCGCCAGTTCTGAGAGAAAACCACCGCCCGCTTTGACCACCTGCACTGCGAATTCCTCCCCGCCGTCCCATGTTACCGAACCGCGTGTCCCCACCGCGCGCCAATCGGATTCCCATTTGGTGTTCAACCCTTCGGCACACCACGATCCGCGGTAGGTGAAGACCACTCCATTGTCAAAGGTGAATATCGCCACCGCCGAGGCATCATGGTCATACCACGAGCCAGCCGGGTTCCATTCCTTGCAGTACACCGAAACCGGGCTGGCATTCACCAGCATTCGCCCCAGGTCGAGGGTATGGATCGCCATATCCAGCAGCAACACATGTTCCATCCGGTCGCGGAAACCACCGAAGTGCGCGCCCAGGTAAAAATCAGCATTCAACGTGGTCAACGGCCCGATCTCCTCCGCGCGCAGGAAAGCCTGCATCCGGCGTGCGCCGGCCAGGTATCGCCGGTTCTGCATTACGGCATGCGTCCGGCCGGTTTTTTGCATCGTTGCCACAATCTTGCGTGCGCTGGCCAGAGAAGCCGCCAGTGGTTTTTCTCCCAGCACATCGCAGCCCATCTCCATCGCCGTTACTGCCACCTGCTGGTGTGCCTCGGGGATGGTGCAGTCAAACACCAGGTCGGGTGTGGTTTGTTCCACCACCCACTCCATTTCACGCCCGGTGACCGCGTCTGCCAGGTCATACTTCTCTTTTTGGGCTTCCGCCGCTGACGGGTTGATATCCACCAGACCAACGATTTCCAGCTCATCAATCTGCCGGTTTGCCTGCAGCCAGGCATTGCTGATGCCGCCGCAGCCAACCAGTACCGCCCGCAATTGTTTCTTTCCCATGATTGCTCCTTTTTTACCGTCATGAATCTGTAGAATTCCTACCATTATCCCATAAATCGATTGCGCAAAGGGATGAAAATACAGTAAGATTGAAGTACCTTATCACCAATATCACCCAATCCAAGTGAAGGAGTAATCCATGTTTCAAGGACTGAATGAAGCCCTGAAGTTCGTGTCGGATGAAGAGATCCGCATGATCGATTTGAAGTTCGCCGACCTGGCAGGCAAATGGCATCGCGTGACCATTTCGGCGCAATCATTCAACGAAGAATTGATGGAACAGGGGGTTGGCTTTGACGGCTCCAGCGTGGGATTAAAAAGTGTCGATTACGGCGACATGGTTCTGATCCCCGACCTTTCCACCGGGTTCATGGACCCATTTTCCGAACAGCCCCTGCTCAGTTTCATCTGTAATATCCACGAAGCCGGCAGCAAGAAATTGTTCGCGCATGACCCGCGCCAGATCGCCCGTCGGGCGGAACAGTATATGAATGAGCTGGGCATCGCCGATACCGCCATCTGGGGGCCGGAACTGGAATTCTACATCTTCGATGAGGTGCGCTTCTACAGCAATCCCTACGGCACCGGTTACCAGGTGCACTGCACCGAAACCAACTATGAACCGGATCACGAAAAACCCTCCTACTTCCTCAAGCACCACGGCGGTTACCATGCCATCTCACCCTATGACCACTTCTTTGACATCCGCAACAACGTCACCATCATGCTCGAAGATGTCGGCGTACCGATCAAATACCACCACCACGAAGTCGGCGGAGCCGGGCAGTGCGAGATCGAAACCCCGATGATGCCGACCATCGCATCGGCGGATGCGATGATGTTGATCAAGTATTTCGTCAAGAACATCTGCAATGATTACGGCTACACCGCCTCCTTCCTTCCCAAGCCGCTCTACGGTGAAGCCGGCAGCGGGATGCACTTCCACCAGCACATCTTCAAAGACGGCAAGAACATGTTCTACAACGCTGCCGACCCAATCCTGCTCAGTGAAACCGCCTACTGCTATATCTGCGGCCTGCTGACCCACGCCCCGGCCCTGCTGGCGTTCACCAACCCCAGCACCAACAGCTACCGCCGCCTGGTGCCGGGCTATGAAGCCCCGGTGAATGCCTTTTTCTCTCTCGGCAACCGCAGTGCTGCCATCCGCGTGCCGGAGTATGCCACCGCCGAAGATGCCGTGCGCTTTGAGTACCGCCCTCCTGATGCCACCTGCAATGTTTACCTCGCCATGGCCGGCATGCTGATGGCGGGCATTGACGGCATCCAGAACAAGATGGATCCCGGATGCTGCAACTTTGGCCCGATCAACGAAGACATCTTCTCGTGGCCCGAAGAAAAACGCAGGCAGATCACCGCCCTGCCGACCTCGCTGGAAGGCGCATTGGATGCGCTCGAAGCCGACCACGAGTTCCTGCTTAAGGGCGGGGTGTTCTCCAAAGAAACCATCCACAACTGGATCAGCCGCAAACGCAAGGAAGTCAAAGAGGTCAACGACCGCCCGCACCCCTACGAGATCGAAATGTATTTTGATATGTAACTTCGATTGATCGACGAAAAGGAAACAGCCAGGATTTTGGAAATATCCTGGCTGTTTTTTTAACCACCAATTTTCCAGCTACGCCTTCCGCAGCGCCACGGAAACATCCTCCCCACCGAAGGTATCGGTCACGCTGGCCCACCCCTGCGGCAGTTCGCCGGCCTCCAGCGAAATCGCCAGGGTTTCGCTCATGATCAGCTCGCGGTACTGCGCCACCGCCTCGTGCAGCCCGTCGCTGGCGGTATACACCACCGCAATCCGGTCCGCGATCTCGAGATCGGCAGTTTTTCGCAGGTCCTGCACCCGGCGCAGCAGTTCACGCACCAGGCCTTCGCGTTCCAGTTCCGGCGTCAATACAGTATCCAGTGCCGCCAGGTAAGCGCCATCGGCCGCCACCACCAGACCGGTTTTGGCCTGCATGCGCACCTCCACTTCCTCCGGCAGGATCGCATAGCTTTCGCCGTTGACTTCCACGGTGACGTTCTCTCCAGCCAGGAAGGCCTGGGCGGTTGTTTCCGTATCCAGCGCGAGGATCGCTTTGCGCACCTGCGGGAACAGCGATTGGTACTTCTGCCCCAACTGCTTGGGGTACGGGTTCAATGTATATGAAGCCGCCTCGGCGCTGCCGCTGAGGATGCGCACCGACTTGACATTGAGTTCATCCATCAGCACATCGGCATATTTTTCTACCACGCGCTGCTCATCGAGGGACCCCAGCGCGAAAGCGGCTTCCGCCAGCGGCTGGCGCACTTTCACATTGGCGCTGTTGCGCGCGGAATGTCCCAGGGATGCCAGCTTCATCGCCAGCGCCATTTCGCGGTTGAGTTCCTCATCGATCACGGCAGGATCATATTCCGGCCAGTCGCACAGGTGCACCGACAGTGGGGCATCCGGATGCATAGCGCGCACCAGGTTCTGGTACAGCTCTTCCGCCAGGAACGGCATGGTCGGTGCCAGCATCTGGCTCAGGGTCAGCAGGGCTTCATACAGGGTGGCATAGGCTGCCTGCTTGTCGCTGTCGCTTTCGCTCTTCCAGAAGCGCCTTCGACTGCGCCGCAGGTACCAGTTGGAGAGTTCATCCACGAAGGTTTCGATCGGGCGGGTTGCCCCCAGCACATCATACGTTTCCAGCGCGGTGGTGACATCACGCAGCAGGGCATGCAGGCGCGAACGCAGCCACTGGTCCAACGGGCTGTATTCCACCGCATCCGTTTTCCCTGGCTGCCAGCCGTCGAGGTTGGCATAGGTGACAAAGAAGGAATAGGTATTCCACAGCGTCAGGGTAAAGCTGCGCACCACGTCTTCCACCAGCTGCGCCGAAAAACGGCGCGACTGCCCGGGCGGGCTGGCCGTATACAGGTACCAACGCATCGCATCCGCCCCGCCTTTTTCGATCACTTCCCACGGGCTGACAATGTTGCCGCGCGATTTGGACATCTTGAACCCATCACCGTCGAGAATTAACCCCAGGCAGATCACGTTCTTGAAGCACACCTCGTCAAACAGGAGTGTGCTGAGGGCGTGCAGGGTGTAAAACCAACCGCGGGTCTGATCCACGGCTTCGCAGATGAAATCGGCCGGGAATTGGCTCTCAAATGTCTCGACATTCTCGAACGGGAAATGCCACTGCGCATACGGCATCGAACCGGAGTCCGCCCAGCAGTCGATCACTTCCTCCACGCGCTGCATCGATCCGCCGCATTTCGGGCAGGGCAGGTGGATTTCATCCACATAGGGGCGGTGCAGGTCGAGTTCGGAACAATCCTGGCCGGAGCGTTCGCTCAATTCCGCCACCGAACCAATCGCATCGCGGTGGCCACAGCCAGTACAGCGCCATACCGGCAGCGGGGTACCCCAATAACGGTTGCGCCCCAACGCCCAGTCGATGTTGTTTTCCAGCCAGTTGCCAAAGCGCCCGTTACGGATGTTCTCCGGCACCCAGTTGATCTTCTCATTCAATTCCACCATGCGCTGTTTCTTGCTGGTGGTGCGAATGTACCAGGTCGGCCGCGCGGCATACAGCAGCGGGGTATTGCAGCGCCAACAGAACGGGTAGGTGTGATTGATCTTCCCCGCGCGGAACAGGATGCCGCGATCCTCCAGGTTGGCCGTGATACCCGGGTCGGCATCCTTGACGAACACCCCCGCCCACGGCGTTACCGCTGGCAGGAACTGCCCGGCATCGTCGATCGTCATCACTACCGGCAGGTCGTGTTCCTGCGCCATCGCCATATCCTCGGCGCCGAAGGCCGGGGCGGTATGCACCAACCCGGTACCGTCCTCGGTGGTCACATGGTGCCCCAGCACCACGAACCAGGCGGGTTTGTCAGGCGGGACGAAGTTGAACAGCGGTTTGTACTTGCGCCCCGCCAGCTCGCGCCCTTTGAAACGCGCCACCACGTCCACCGGTTCTTCACCGAACACTTTTTCCAGCAGTGCTTCTGCCAGGATCAGTTGTTCAGTGCAGTCTTTGTCGGGTTCCCCGGCTTCATCGTGGTGGTGCAGGTGGCGTTTCACCTTCACATAATCCACCTCGGGATGGGCGGAAACCGCCACGTTGCCCGGCAGCGTCCACGGGGTGGTGGTCCAAACCAGCAGCGCTGTCCCGGTCTCGTCTTCCAGTTCCATGCGCACATAGATCGAAGGATCATCGACGTCCTTGTAACCCTGTGCCACCTCGTGGTCCGAAAGCGGCGTCCCACAGCGCGGGCAATAGGGCAGCACCTTGTAGCCTTCATACAGCAGGTCCTGCTCCCAGAAGGTTTTCAAAATGTGCCAGATGCTTTCGATGTATTCGTTCTTGTAAGTCACGTACGCTGTTTCCAGATCGACCCAGAAACCGATGCGGCTGGTGAGTTTTTCCCATTCCTGGATGTATTCAAACGCCGATTCCCGGCACAGCGCGTTGAATTTCGCCACGCCGTAGGCTTCAATCTGCTGTTTGCCGCTCAGACCCAGCTTCTTTTCGATCTCGATTTCCACCGGCAGCCCCTGGGCATCCCAGCCGCCGCGGCGTGATACATGGTAACCGCGCATGGTTTTGTAGCGGGGGAAAATATCCTTGAAGGCGCGCGCCAAAACATGGTGCACGCCCGGCCGGCCGTTGGCCGTAGGCGGGCCTTCATAAAACACATACTCCGGCTGGCCTTCGCGCTGTTCGCCGCTTTTATGGAAAATATCATGCTGGTTCCAGAAATCCAGCACGCCTTCTTCCATGGCGGTTACATCGAGTTTGGGTGAAACGGCTTTGAATGTTGACATGCAATGCTCCTTCTTGTCTACCAATCACATCATGTACGCATGGATGGTTGGTTAAAACCAAAACGCCCTCCATCCTTGTTCAAGGACGAGAGCGCACTCCCGCGGTACCACCCTGATTTCCTGCATGGGCGGCAGCCCAAACGCAGGCACTTTACCGAATGCCCTGGCTGACAGGAGATTCGTGCCCGGGTAACGGTCGGCAGCACCGGCTTGCTTACTCAGCCCAGGCTTTTCGGCGCACAGCTCCGGAAGGATTTTCGGTTCAACATGCTTCCCCGGCTTCCACCGTGTCCGGGTTCGCTGTCAGCAGCGGCTGAACGTACTCGTTTCCATCATCGCTTTTTAAGGTTTAATTGCTTTCATTATGCCATAGAAACCGCGAAAAATCAAACACAAATGTCTTCCACAGGCACACTTAACATGTACGGGAAAAAAAATCAGAACTCAATCAAGTGATGATGTGCTGACCCGGGGAAATATCCAGGCCAAATAGAATCACCAGCCTGCTGATGATAAAGCAGGCTGGTGTAGTTCCAGAACAAACGCGAAGAGTTTAAAATTTGAAATCTGGCGGTGCCCACACCTGGTTATTGCAGCATACCCGCGGCGATAGATCGACAACAAAGCCATCAAACGTTGAATACACCTCATGGTCTGAAACACAGTAATCATCCGGATGAAGTAATTCACCATCATACATGAGAACCCAATCATCCGCCGGAGGGCACATCGATTTGGATTCCATCCAGCCTTCCGGTTTGACCCAGTAGCCGAAAATAGCGTAGGTTCCCGCCATTTGGGCAGAGGCGCAGGTCATCAATTCGCCTTCCTCGTCCGGCATCCAGGCAGTGGTGGTGGGCACCGATACCCAGGTTTTGCCAACCAGCATGCGGATTTCGGACACCCATCCGATCTGCCCGCCGCGGAAGGGATGGCAAATCTGGGTGGCACCGGAAACCTGCAGCCCGCTGCTCAGCAGCAGCGACCACTCATCACCGTCATCATCCGGCACCTGAAACTGGGGGATGATTGTTCCGGTTACATCGGTCGAGGTCCATTGCCAGCTGCCATTGGCAACCCCAGGTGCAGGTGGTTCAATCGCTTTCGCTTCCACCATCACGCTGCTCGCCGTGGATGAGAGCATGCCGGCCAACAACAATATGGCACCCAAACATTGAACAATTCTCTTGGCTTTCATAATGATTCTCCAAAATTGGGAAAATAAGGATTCAATAAATCCATATTAACATGAATTTAAATATTGACAAGAGCTAACGCCAATAAACTTTTCATTCTTTTTCACCAAAGGCACAAACAGAGAATCCATAAACTTTACTGACGCAATGAACCAGGTCATGAACATCGAACCGCCGTCCTCCGGTTCGAATTTATCTTCACCCATTGGTCGTGGCGCGGCTGAGCCGCACTCACCGGATCCGGCGAATTCACGTACCAACATCACTCGACCCGTACCCGGGCGTAAGACGGGTACAGATTCCCGTCCAGATCCCCCACCAGGAAACCCACTACGTAATCACCGTAGGGAGCATAGACCGTTTCCCAGGTAAAGGCAGCTTCCCCAAAGGTAAGGGTGTTGCCATCTTCATATACCACCTGGCTGATATTGCCAGACGCGTCCAATTCCAGCCACTGGTAGGAAAGTGTGAATGTGTCACCGACAGCCGGGGTGATCTCGGAAGGCGCACCGGCGATGTCACTGCCCAGGTATCCAAACACCTGGAACAATTTACCATCCATAAATTGCAGTTCCGCCTTTCGCTGCTCACCCGATTCGGCGAAGGTATAGACGCCCTGCACCGTGTATACAGCCTCTTCCGCGCTGGCCCCATACGCTGTTGGCTGGAACATGGCAATCTCGCTGGTGCTACCGTCCGAAATAGCAAATAACACCGGTTCCCACGCATGGCTCACGATGAATGAATCTGCCGCCGGCCACACCGGGTAATACACCCCGTTCACCTCCTCTACCGCATCGCTCTCAAGATAATCCATATCAGCCACCAGAATACTGTTCGAATCCGCATCGTAATAGCCGGTGAAGAGATACAGGTAACCGATATTTTCGCCAGAAACTTCCGCGCTCATCCCAATCGAACTGTCAAGGCCAACCGTATCTGCCGTGGTGGTGATCGTTGAAATGGAAATACCACCACTGCCAGGCGAACGGCTCGTCATCCCGCTGGATGGCACCACCGCCTCCGCCGCGTCTGCTTCAAATGGCCGGTTGTTGTAATGGGATACCAGGAAATCATCCCACAGCGATACCCGCGCAAAGCGGTCAGCCAGCAGGCTGTACGACTGCATGCCGGTATATGGCGATTTGTACAGGGTGGAATTGGGGAAATAGATGGCAATGCCGGTGGCACCGGGCTTGTTGCTCCCGTGGCGTTCCGCAATCACAGCCTCATCCAAGGCATCGAGCACCAGCTGCGCGCTGTCGCGGACGGAACGGGTACGGCTGTTCTTTGCCACCAACGACACAAAATGGCCAAGGTCGATATAGGAAGCCGGCACCTGTTTACCGAAAATGCTGGTGAAAGATTGCGCGTAATTGCGCGCATTGGCCACCATCTGCGGGTCGTCAGTTTGCAGTTGGTAAACAAAGTCGTTCAAGGCCGTATTCAATGCGCCAATTTGTTCCAGGTCAACCGCGGTGAGGGTGATGTTTTTCTCCATCTGGTCTGCCAGCTGGCTGGCGGTCACCCGGTAAGCGCCAAAGAAACTGCCTGTGCTGGAATTCTGCTGCAGGAATTCCGCACGCGCCTGGTCATTGATAATCCGTTCATCCTGGTCGATATAGGTGTCGACGATATTTGCTGCCAGATCGGCCGCATCGATCGAAGGATCGTACACGAGCAGGCTGAGAAATGCAGCATACGCCCAACCGAGGCCCGGTTCGGTTTCTTCTGAAGCTACCGCGGTTCTCGCATACGGCTCCAGCATCATATACACTTCCATCTGGCTCATCAGGCAGGCATCCATGCCGATCAGGTCAAACTTTTCGATGCCGGTGTTGGCCTGAATTTGCGCCAGGGCATCGTCCAGTTCCGACAGGTAAATGGAATCATCCGGCAGTTGATCGATCAACGGGGCGCTGCCACTGTCACGCATCCCCGGTGCCGGGTCGCTCCAACCGCCCGGCCATCCCATGCCGTGGTCCGAAAGGATCAGCACAAAATGGTCTGCCGGGTAGGAACTCACCGCCCAGGTAACAAAATCCACCAGGGTATCACCATCAGCCATATTGGCCTCACCCAGGTCCATCACCAGGTCAGAGCCGATCGCGTTGAGATCACCATCATAAGTAACCAGGTAACGGCGGGTGCCATGCCAGTCATCAACCCCTTCGTAACCGCCGCGGAAACGGTCGATCTGCGATACAATCATCACTTGCTCGGTGGACCCCATCAGTTCCATTTCGTTCAGGTCCAGTACGATGTCCTGCTCCAACACCCGGTCATCGGCATCCTGGTAGACCATGACCAGCCAGCGCTCGTCCGATTCGACGCCGGAATCCTCAACCGGAGGCCGAGGTGTACGGGTGGCATACACCTGGGTGGGTTCCGCTTCTTCAACATACCCCCCCAGATCATCCACAACCGCTGTCAGGTCAATCCCGCCGCATTGCCGCAGGACCACAAACAGGAGCAACAGCAACACGATCACAAAAATCCCCCCGCATCCCAATTTCCCTGTTGTCCCGCCAGGAATCGGTAATCCGCCAGAACCAGGTGACGAAGGCCGGCTGCCGGGACTGCTGCCTCGCCGCACAGGCGCCGCAGCCTGCCGGGCAGGTTTAGATCCTTTACGCCGCCGCTCAACATGAATCTCAGGTTTTTCTGACATGATGACGTCCTCCAGTGAATTGAGTGATTAACCCAATTATAGTCATTTGTACGGGTTTGTTGATACCACCCTGCGCCATTCATCGCCCATCCATGGAAAAAATACGAAAAGGCGGTCTCTCGACCGCCTTTGCTGATGGCTGGGGGTAAGAGATTCGAACTCCTACTTACTGATCCAGAGTCAGCCGTCCTGCCATTAGACGAACCCCCAATGCGAAATACATTCTACCACTGCCGTGCATCTTTTGCAAGAACATCACAAAAGCAGCGGGAAGTTCTTATGAATGCTGGGCTTCCACTTCCAACAGGCGGATGGCCTGGTGCAGACGCTGCAGAATAACATCCTTACCGATGATCTCCATGCTTTCGAACAACGGCGGGCTGACCGGCTGACCGGTAACAGCCACCCGGATTACACCAAAGAACTGCCCGGGTTTCATTCCCAGTTCTTCCACCAGCTGGCGCATTGGTTCTTCGGTGTACTCCAGCGCCATAGATGGCATCTGTTCCAGCACTTCAGCAGCACGCCGGGCCACCAGCAGGGCATCTTCCGCAGTCATCTTCTTTTGGATCAAGTCTTCGACCCGCGGAACGATTTCATCCTGAAAGAAAAAGCCGGCCATTTCAATCGCATCATCCAGTGTCTTCAAACGCTCCTGCAGAATGGGTGTGATCTTGAGCAGGATGTCATCGTCTGTGATATAGCCTCTGTTCATGAAAAATGGCTTGATACGCTGCGCCAGATCGGCATGGCTCAAATTGCGAATATGCAGTCCATTAAAATGATCAAGCTTGGTGAAATTGATCGCCGATGGTTTGGGATTGAGTTTTTCAACATTGAATTTTTCCACCAGGTCATCCATGGTAAAAAATTCCGTGCTGCCGTCATAACTCCAACCCATCAATGCCACCCAGTTATTGACGGCCTCCGGCAGATAACCCAATTCTTCCATATCGTGGATCATCACACTGTAACCGCCTTCCTTGTACTGGGCGGCGTCACGTTTGCTCAATTTTCCCTGGCCGCTTGGTTTAAGGAACACCGAAAGATGATACCATTTCGGTTCTTTCCAACCGAATGTGCGGTATAATAGCACGTTTTGCGGCAATGAAGGCAGCCATTCCGAACCCCGGAACACATGCGTGATCTCCATCAGGTGGTCATCCACCATCGCCGCCAGGTGATAGACCGGAATCCCATTGGATTTCACCAGGATATAGTCGTCGAGGTTGCCCAGTTCCACGGTGATGTCGCCACGCATTTCATCCCGCACTGTAATGCTGCCATCCCTGGGCATTTTGAACCGTACAACGTAGGGTTCTCCCGCGGCGATCCGCTGCCGGGCCTCGGTTAATGGGATATCGCGGCAGGTGCCGTCATAATGCGGATTGATCTTCTGCGCCTGCTGTGCTTTGCGCATTTCATCCAGTCGTTCCGTGGAACAAAAGCAATAAAATGCGTGTCCCATTTCGACCAGCTTTTCAGCATATTCCTGGTAGACCGCCAGGCGTTCGGTCTGTTGGTAGGGGCCGTAATCCCCTCCGACTTCAGGGCCTTCATCCCACTGCAGCCCAAGCCAGCGCAGGCCTTCGGTGATATTGGATAGTGCCTCCTGAACGAAACGGCGTTGGTCTGTATCCTCAATGCGCAGAATGAACTGCCCGCCAGTATTACGAGCGAGCAGGTAACAATACAACGCGGTGCGCGCATGCCCCAGGTGCATGAAGCCCGTCGGCGAAGGCGCAAAACGGACACGAACAGGTGAGCCAGCATTCATGATTAAAACCATCCTTAACAATAATTGATCAAAAACAAAGATCAGGCAGCTGGTTGCCGCTTTTGGGTGTGAACCGCAACGCTTTCTACCAGGCCGATCCCTACGCACAATGATAACATGGAACTACCGCCATACGAAACGAACGGCAGGGTCAGGCCTGTGACTGGCAGCAAGTTGACATTCACCCCGATGTTCACAACCGTCTGGAAAGCCATCACCACCCCAATTCCGTAGGCGATCAAAGCGCCGTACAAGTCAGTAGCTTTTTTTGCCACAGCGAAACAGCGCCACAGCATGAAGAAGATCAAGCCCATCAACACTGCCGCTCCCAACAGGCCAAATTCTGCCGCCACGACGGAAAAAATGAAATCCGTGTGGCGCACTTTTTGAAAACGCAACTGCACCTGGGAGCTTTGCAGATAGCCCTGTCCAAACCACCCCCCGGAACCAATCGTGATCAAGGCCTGCTCGATGTTATACGTTTCACCATAACTGGCATCCTCGTCAGGGCTGATGAAGTTGATGATGCGCTGCATCTGGTAATCCTGGATCAACCCCGGTATCAGCAGCGCCACGGCAACGATCACAATCGCAATCAGAACAAAATACAGGATAAATTTTGGCTGTAATCCGGCCAACCAGATCAGCGCGAACCAGATCACCATCAGTACGATAGACGCGCTCAGGCTGGGTTCAATGATCACCCAGAACACCAGCACGCCCATGATGGCAGCGCTTTTCAGCACCCACAGCCAGCCTTTTTTATCATCACGCGCCTGCCAGAAATAATTGGCCAGCACCAGGATCAATACCTGGCGAGCCAATTCGGAAGGTTGCACATTGATTCCGCCAATCACAATCCAACGCCGCGAGCCAAAAGCGGTCTCACCAAACACATAAATCACCACCAGAGCCGCCAGGATCACCAGGTACATCACCGGGCTGAGCGGTGCCAGGTAATGGTAGTCGATCAGCGACATGATGATGATCACAATCAGCCCGATCACCAGGTATTGCGCCTGTTTTTCAGGCAATTCCAGCAGGCTTGGGCTGCCGGCTATGGCGGAATTGATCACCACCACCCCCACAATACCCAGCAATAACACACTCCCAAACAGCAGGAAGTCAAAATTACGCCATAATTCGCGCCGTATCAATGGGGGAATTTACCTCCGGTTGGCCCTTGTAGCAGCCTTGAGGGGAATATCCGCACGCAGGCGCTGTTCCCGCCCATCCTGTTCCATGCTGATATTGACCGCACGCCGATCGATATCAACATACCGCGCCAGTACTTCCAGAATTTCGTTTTTTAATTGGTCGAGGTCGAGGGCGCTTAAATTCGTGCGGTCCTGGATCAATACCAGTTGCAGACGGTCTTTTGCGCTGCCAGCACTTGTTGATTTTTTTCGAAACATAGTTGTTTACTCCATCCGCATCAATGATTTGCGCCGCGAAATACTTTTCCCAGCCTGCCGAAAAAGTTATCTTTCTCGTCCAGATCCAGGAAAGGCACCTGCTCACCTTTAATTCGTAAAGCAATATTTCGAAAAGCCTTGCCCACCTTGGTTTTTTCATTCAAAACTACCGGAACACCCTGGTTGCTGGAAACCAGCACATTTGGATCTTCCGGCACAATGCCGATCAATTCGATTGCCAACAGGTCAACCACATCATCCGCGGCCAGCATATCACCGCGTTTTACCATATCGATGCTGACACGGTTCAGGATCAGTTTCGCCGGGCCTTTTTCTTCCGCTTCCACCAAACCGATAATGCGGTCAGCATCACGTACGGCTGAAATTTCAGGATTGGTGATGACCAGTACCAGGTCTGCCGGGGCAAGCGCGTTGCGGAAACCGCGTTCGATGCCCGCCGGGCAGTCAATTACAATCCAGTCAAAATCAGGACGAAGCTGGTCACACAAATTCACCATATCACTGGGTGAGACGGCACTCTTATCACGGGTTTGCGCGGCGGGAATCAGGAAAAAGTCAGGAATGCGTTTATCTTTGATCATCGCCTGCGCCAGGCGGCAGCGGCCTTCAACCACATCCACCAGGTCATACACGATCCTGTTTTCCAGGCCAAGCACAACATCCAGGTTGCGTAAACCAATATCGCCGTCAATGCATACAACTTTATCGCCGGTTAATGCCAGGGCGGCGGCGATATTGGCTGCGTTGGTGGTTTTACCAACGCCGCCTTTTCCGGAGGTGATTGTGATCACTTTTGCTGTCATGTTGCTTGATTCCTATTCCTTGAAATTCCAGGGTTCTGCCACGACCTGATCATTGGCAATGCGCGCAATTTCCGGTTGTAAAACTTCCCCTTTTTTCCGGCGCGGAGGCACTGCAATTTTATCAGCGATTCGCAATTGCATGGGGGTCAATTCGAGGGCGCACACCATCGCTTGATGGTTCCCATCCGCACCGGCATGCACCATGCCGCGCAGGCGTCCCCACACCACGACGTCCCCGCCGGCTATGATTTCTGCACCGGCGTTCACATCACCAATCACAGTGATATGCCCGGGATGGGTTACCTTGAAACCGGAACGCATGGTTTTCCGCAGTAATATGCCGCTTTCCCCGCTGAATTCAGTACTGACGGGAGCGATTTTCTGCTTGCGCGTCGCAGTTCCCGGCAATCGGGTGGCAAGCCCCAAACGGCGCGCGGTTTCTTCGGTAACATCGGTGCTGGAAAGCACCGCCCACAGGGTTACGTCCAGATCTGAAAGGTGGTCGCGAAATGAACCGAGTTCAGCCGCTCGCAGGCTGCGTTCTCCCACATCCACCGCCATCCGTGCTCCTTTGAAGAAACTGTTCTGCGCCTCCACCCGCGCCAGAATACTGCGTTCCGCATCTGCCCAATCACCCTCCCCCAGGGTAACCAGCAGGGCATTCTGCACGCCTTTAATTTCAACCCGTACTTTTTGTTCAATATCGGACATATTAATGATTGATTATAGCAATAAAGTCTGTAGAAAGCGGAATGGAAATAACAACAGGTTTCGCTGGTCTTCCCTAATTCGCCTGGTCTGCCTGTTTCAGCAGGAAATAGGCTTCGAGAACCTCACGTACGATCGGTGCTGCCACCTGCGAACCTTCGGTGCCATCATAAACAAATGCCACCACGGTTATTTCCGGGTCATCGTAAGGGGCATACCCCACATACCAGGCATGGGCAGGCCAGGCACCCGGCTTGCAGCGGTCTTCTGCCTGGGCTTTTTCGTCGCAATACTCTGCAGTGCCGGTTTTGCCGGCTGTTTCTATATCAGAGCCCTCGAAAATCGCCTGAGCGGTTCCACCCGCTTCTGTTACCACCATCCGCATGCCGACCATGGCCTCAACAAACACCTGGGGATCAATTGTTTTCATTTCACCGGTGGCAAAATTGTTTTCATCATACACCGGGATCATCGCGTCCTTGGTCAGGTCCCACTTCAGCCTGGGCTCAAAATCCTGAACAACATTCCCCTCACTGTCGAGCAATTGATAGACCAGCGTTGGCTGCATATATTTGCCCTGATTCACAATGATATTGAAGGAAACCAGCACCTGAAGTGGAGTGGAGAGCACATATCCCTGCCCCATGGATGCGATATAGGTATCACCGGTTGCCCAATTCTCACCAACATTGACTCGTTTCCAATCGGGGTCCGGTACCAATCCATCCTGTTCACCAGGTAATTCAATACCAGTCACTTGCCCATATCCCAGGGCTTCGGCGTAATCGGCCATGCGCCACACACCCAGCCCTCGGGGAACTTCGTCCTGGTAACCACCCGACACTTTGTAAAACCACACATCGCACGAATACGCAATCGCATGGTGCCAATCGACCATGCCATGTCCGGTGCGGTTTCCGGCTTCATCACGGCGCCAGCAGACATAGTCCTGTGGAATACCGGGATCATTGGGGGTGAATTTCTGCAAAACCGTGATCTTGCCGACATCAGGGCATTCGATTTGCTCATTCAGTTCCACAATACTCTCGTTCAAAGAACCGATTGATGCTGCCAGTTTATACACCGACCCGGGTGGATGTTCCGCAGATACGGCATGGTTCAACAGCGGCTTCAACGGATCAATCGATATCTGGTTGTAATATTCCGCCGGGATGAAACGCGCCATGCGGTTGTTTTCAACGGATGGGAGGGAAACCATTGCCAGCACCTCACCAGTTTTGGGGTTCATGGCAATCACCACACCATTTTGGAATCGTTCTTCACCGAAGAAATTATTCCATCCAGTAAAATGTTTGATCAATGCACCTCTGGCGGCATTCTGCAAGCGCGTGTCGATGGTCAATTTCACATTGAGTCCGGGGATGGGTTCCACAGGATCCGCGATATCACGCAGCACCTGTCCCAGGGCGTCAACTTCAACCGTGCGAAGGCCATTGGTCCCGCTGAGGGTTTCCTGTAATGAGGCTTCCACCCCGGAGTACCCCACTTTATCAATACCGGGCACAAATCCACGATCTTTATAGTCCTGCACAAGCGCTGCGGGAATCGGGCCCATAAAGCCGATCACTTCAGAGGTCAGAACACCGGTCGGATAGTCACGGATGGGGATGATCTCAATTCCCACACCCGGCCAATCGGCCTGGTTCTCCTCAATCACCATCGCAATATCCCTGGGTACATCACATCGTACCTGCACCGCATCATATGGCGCAATGGAACCCCCAATATAAACAATTTCCTTGATCCCAAAAATGGTATTACAGGGAGTGAACAAGCGCGCGGTTTCATCGGTGATTTCCCCGTTACTGACAGGTACACCGATCAAATCAGATAACCGGCGGTAGATGTCTTCACTGTCACCCTCATCATCCGGCAGCAATGCCGGGGTGATGACCACGTTGTAAGTGGGGATATTGCTTGCCAGCACAAATCCATTCCGGTCATAGATAATCCCACGCTCGGTATGGAGTGTGATCGTGCCCGTACGGTTCTCTTCCGCTTTCTCCAGGTAGTCCTGTCCCTTAATCACAGATAAATCAAACACGCGGATCAGGAAAATGACCAGTGCGGCCAGGATAAAGATGATCACCAGGCGCAGCCGCCGCGGCTCAAACGTTGCTTCTCGATTCTCAGACATAGGAATCCACCTCACCAGGATAAATCCAATCTGACAGGTCTTTCATTAACAGGTAAATTGGAAATGCGAACAACAAATTCAATACAAGGCTGGGTAAAATCACATAAACAACGCTGGTTTCCAATTCCAGTGCGATCCCACTAAAAAACCGCAGAACAGCAAATGTTACGCCGTGTTGAATCACCGTCCCCAGCAAAACACTGAAAAAGTAAGCCAGTACTTCACCCTGCCAGATCCGGTTGCGCATCCAGCGGGAAACGAATATGATACCCACATACAAGCCAAGGGTAATTAACGGTGGGACTGCTGAGATAAAAGCTGTGAACACCGCGCCAAACACTGTCCAGAACCATAACTCCCACTCCCTGGTCTGTTTGCGCATCGCCCAGGCGATCAACAGAAGCAATACCACATCCGCAGCACCGCTCATCAGGGTTAGGCGGCTGAATACAGCTGTTTGCAGCATCAGCCCGGCCAATAACACCACAATGCCTGCAATTGCGCCCATCGCTGCCTTATTCTGTTGTTTCCGGAATGAGTGGTTCCACTTCCACCGGCCGGAAATTGCGGATAATCAGCACGACCTGCAAGTTGCGAAAATCAACCGCCGGCTGTACTGAGGCTGCCTGAAATAACGCATTTTCTTCTTTACGCACAGTTTCCACAGCACCAATCAAAACATCGGCTGGATAATTACCGCCCAACCCGGAAGTCAGGATTAATTCACCGGGTGTCAATACCACATCCTGGGATACCATCTCCAATGTTACATCGCCGGTGACGGAACCCACCACCAGGCCCTCGGCAAGGCTTTGTTGTGTGCGGATATTCGCGTTAAATCCAGCATCACTGACCAATTGCACACGGCAGGCATTGGCAGTTACCGCGGTGACCCGCCCTACCAACCCCTGTTCCGTCACCACTGGCATGCCATGCCGTACACCGTCGTTGGTGCCGTGGTCCAGAATCACATATCCCATGAAAGGGCTGGGATCCTTGCCGATGACGGAAGCGGCGATGTATTGATTCTCCGGTTTGGAACGCGCAAAATTCAATAACGCATAAAAGACTTCAGCCTCCCGCAATTGCTCTTCATACTCAATCAACTGCTTGCGAAGCAGCGCCACTTCGCTCTGCAGCGCTTCATTTTCCTGACGCAGCGCCAGGGTGTCACGTGGCGCAGTAAAAAACTCATACAGTGCCACATAGCGGGTGGAAAGCCAGGATTGCAATGACACCAATGGGGAGGTGGCGGTGCCCAGCAACGAATTCAAATAGCCACTCAAGGATAAAATGATTAATCCCAGAGCCAGCAGCAGGATCACAGCGATCTGCCATGGACGGAGTTGTGGTATTTTCATGGGAATACCTTGTTGGTTTGGTTCAAGCGCCTGAACGCTCCACACTGGATAACATCATCGCGTACTGCGCCAGGTTTTCCAGTACCATGCCGGCGCCGCGCGCCACGCAGGTCATGGGATCTTCAGCCACCCACACCCGCAAATGCAGCTCATCCGTAAGGCGTTCCGCCAGGCCTTGAATCTGTGAAGTACCGCCTGCCAGGCAAATACCGGTTTCGATCAGGTCTGCGCCAATTTCAGGCGGAACCTCATCGAGGGCATCTTTAATGGTATCGATGATTACTTTAATGGAAGATGACAGGGCATCACGGATTTCCACCGATGAAACCTCAATCGATTCCGGCAGGCCTGTCACCAGATTGCGGCCTCGGATATCCATCGTCTTCTCACTCGGCAGCGGATACGCTGAACCGATGGTCTGTTTGATTTGTTCCGCCATCCGCTCACCGATGTAAAGGTTATATTTATTGCGCACATACTGAATGATATCGTCATCCAGTTCATCACCCGCAACCCGCAGGGAACGCGAAACCACCACACCTCCCATTGAGATCACCGCCACCTCGGTGGTTCCCCCGCCGATATCCACCACCATCGTCCCCCGCACATCAGTCACCGGCAGGCCAGCCCCCAGCGCGGCGGCACGTGGTTCCTCGATCAGGTAAATCTCGCGCGCACCCGCTGACATGGCAGCATCATATACCGCCCGTTTTTCAACTTCGGTGGCGCCGGATGGAATACCTACTACAACGCGCGGACTGGGAAACGGCACGATCGACTGTTGGTGCGCCTTATAAATGAAGTATTGCAGCATTGCCTGGGTAATCTCGAACTCGGATATCACCCCGTCCCTCAAAGGGCGGACTGCCTGAACATTCATTGGCGTGCGCCCGACCATCTCTTTGGCAGTTGCTCCAATCGCAATCGGTTTGCGGGAACGTTTCTCGATGGCCACTACCGAAGGTTCATTGATCACAATCCCTTTTCCTTTAACATTGACAAGGGTATTGGCGGTTCCAAGATCGATTCCAATATCGAGAGAAAAGAGGCCCATGAGCCAGTTGAGTGGTTTAAAAGGCAATGCTTGCTCCTTCGGCGCTACGTGGGAATTTGAGAGCTCCTCTCACTCCTGCGCCGCATTATACCATAATCCTACCCCGGGGGGCTTTTCTTGACAGTCTTCCAATAGGATACTATAATCTTTCTAACCTGCGGGCGTCGCCAAGTGGTAAGGCATTAGCTTCCCAAGCTAATATTCGCGAGTTCGAATCTCGTCGCCCGCTTACTCCAATCCCGGCGCGCCGGGATTTTTTGTTGCATCCATGTCATTGATCGCATCTTTACAGGCAGCAATCGTGAAGCGGATAAATCCCTTCACCATCTCCTTGCGGTCCATCACCATCCCATGCCGCCACGCCGCGCCTTCACGGATCAGTGCTGCCCATGGGGTGTCAGACAGCCGTGCCAGCGAAAATACCGCCGCTTCCGGCTTGGATGCGACCTTGCCGGTTGTGAGGGTATAGAAAGAACGGCACATCGTCATCACGGCATACGCCTGGTACTCCGGCTCGTCCAGGCGGTATTCATTCAACAGCATCGGTTCCCACCAGGAAAGCAGGATGCCCAGTACCGCTGACCGCATCTCATCGGGTGAGATTGGAGCAATTAAGGAACGGGGTGCCTCACCGAACAGCACAATGCCGTACTCACGGATGTTCCACCGCTGTAAAACCCAATCAGGGCCGTGGCCATCCCAGCCAAATGAACCATCGCAGCGAAGGGCAGGATGAACGCAGTCCCCCGGATCATAGCGGTACAGTGCGCTCCGGTGAATGTAGGAACCCTCAATGTTGGTTGCCCAGGCCAGGCCGCTGCCACTGAGTGCCTCGTGCATGGCCGCCAGGCGGTTGAATGGCTCGCTCTCGACCGGTTGTTCGGTTACCACCAGGAAATCCACGTCACTCCGGTCAGGATCAAACCCACCCGCTGCCATGGACCCATGCAGGGTCAACGATACATAATCCATCTGCAGGATGGATTGAATGCCAGCATGGATCAAACTCAACATTTTTTGAACGTCAGGATACGGCATTAATACAGGATGGGACAACATCACAGCTCCGATTGGGGGGATTTCTTTAATCATACCCCACCAAGGAATTAAGAACGAGCAACGAAAATAACGATATAAAGCGTTTGTCCGTTAGAATCTATACAAACGTTGATAAACTGAGGTGATTAACTAATACGCGTCTAATAATTATTCATTATTATTCTATTAAATATAATTTTATTCAACCAAGGAGATATATCAATGAGTCCGGCAAATGAAGTCGCCATCCCCCAGAAAAAGTTGACAGGCCTGCGGCGGTTTAACGCCATTATGGGTTTCTTTCACCTGATTCAGGGTATTTTGATGATCGTTCTCAGTAACGATGTAACGTATCCAATCAACACCAATTATCTCAAATTCAATATCGACAACTTTTCATTGGAACCGCAGACCGGAGTTTTTTATGATCTGCCGTTTGGGATCGCGGTCGCTGTGTTTCTGCTGATTTCCGCAGTGGCGCATTTCCTGTTGGCCACGGTGGGTTACAAGAAATACCAGCAAAATTTGGCCAAAGGTAAGAACCCGGTACGTTTCTATGAATATGCATTGAGCTCTTCCTGGATGATCGTCCTGATCGGCCTCCTGGCTGGCGTGCGTGATGTGGGCGCTTTGATCGCCATGTTTGGTGTCAATGCCGCCATGAACCTGTTCGGCATCCTGATGGAAGACATCAACCAGTTCACCAAAAAGGTCGACTGGAAAGCCTTCATCTACGGTTGTATCGCTGGCATTGTGCCCTGGATCGTGTTGGTCATGTACTTCCTGGGCGCAATCAACAATTCCAGCAGCGCCGATACCCGACCGCCAGACTTCGTTTATGCCATCATTCCCTCCCTGTTCGTCTTCTTCAACATCTTTGCCATCAACATGTTCCTGCAGTATAAGAAGATTGGCCCCTGGAAAGACTACCTGTTCGGTGAAAAATTCTACATCGTTCTCAGCCTGGCAGCCAAAACACTCCTGGCATGGTTGATCTTCTCCGGCACGCTGGCCCCTGTATAATCCCCCCCAAGCTATCACAGGCGAAGGAAGCAAACTTCCTTCGCCTGTTTTCATAAGTGGAGTGGCGACAAGTTTCGGCTGCCTTGCCGATTTGCCCTGTTTCCTGCATCCTGTATAATGAGGATATGATGATACACTCTGGCTGGCCTGCAAATTGCACCGGGACATTACGCTCAGTCATATGAAAGAATTTGTCCGCCGGTACTGGTCTTTGTTTGTGATGCTGATCCTGCTGGGAATCGCTTTCCTGGCCTTTTCCAATCCACCCTGGTATCAGCAATACGCCGCACTGGTTTGGGCAGCAGCGGCATTGTTGACCATTCTGTTTTGGGCAAACCGCGATAAAGATCAGGAGAAGTGACCCGCATCATGGATACCATTGAACAGGCATTGCACCAGGCCATCAGCCTTGCGAAAAACCGGCGCTATACCGAAGCCCGGCAATACTTACGGGTTTTAATCCAGCATTTCCCACAGGAAGACCGCACCTGGTTTTTACTGGCGGTGGTCTCCGGCAGCAGACGCGAGCGCATCGCCTGCCTCCATCAATGCCTGCGGATCAATCCCTCGAATGAACTGGCCGCGAAAAAGTTGGCAGAGCTTACGGGTGAAGTCCGCAAACATCCCGTCGTTACAATCCCCTCACCCGTCACAGCAGATGAAACCACTACGGCCCGGCCCGTCACTGGCAACCTGCAATCTGTCGCCCCATTTACAGTAGCGCCGGAAAGCATCGCGGTGCCACGGCAAACCGTTCCCGCTTCAAAACCAGCATCCAGGCGTTCCTGGGTATTGGTCACGGCTGCCGCTGTGCTGGGGCTGCTGCTGGCTGGATTGGTATATGTGCGCTTTGGCGCTGACATCCTCTCCCTGCTGTTTCCCCCATCCCAATCAGTTTCCGGAAGCATCAGCCTGATGATGACTGGTACTACACAGCCAGCGGAAGCCACCCCAACCGGGACGAATACTCCTGAACCCACATCAACGATTACCGCCTATCCGACAGCGACAGCATCACCCTCGCCAACGGCGACACACACTCCCACCGAAACTGCCACTCCGGTTCCGACCCATACCCCCACACCCGAATTACCCGCCAGTGCAGGCATCGGGAATATCTACGGCTCCGATCAAATCCGCCCTTTAAGCTGTGAATCAAGCGCGGCCGTCGATTGGGCCCGTTACTTTGGCATGGAAATTCACGAAATGGATTTCCACAACGGCCTGCCGGTTTCAGACAACCCGGAAGTTGGCTTTGTGGGCAGTGTGGATGGCGTTTGGGGATTGACCCCACCACGCGCTTATGGCGTGCACGCCGAACCTGTGGCTGCATTGCTGCGCGCCTACGGTCTGCCGGCACAGGCCGTGCGCAATTACACCTTCGAAGAGTTGCAGCGGCAGATCGCCAATGGCCAGCCGGTCATCATCTGGTATATCGGCCAGAGCTGGACCAATGTGGCCGCTCAGGTATACACTGCCACGGACGGCAGCGAAGTCGTTGTGGCGCCCTATGAACACGTGGTACTCCTGGTTGGTTACGGGCCGGACTACGTAACCATTCTGGATGGCAGCACGATCTATTACAAGGGGATAGAAACCTTTTTAAAATCCTGGTCGGTACTGCAGAACATGGCTATTATTTACGAAGACTGATTCTCCATTTGCAGGAAATTGCCTGTCCCAATTGGATGCTTTTTTTCATATAATCCCTATATACCAACGAGCTTATTTCGGAAAGGGATTCCCATGAAACCTGTTTTATTGGTCATTGATGTTCAAAAAGCCTTTTACCAGGAAAGCCCGGTTACAGCCCAATCCCTCACCGAGGCGGTACAGGTGATCAATATGGCTATAGGCGCTTTCCGGAAACACAACCTGCCGGTGATTTGCATCCAGCACATGAATAAATCTGAAAACCTGCTGCCCGGCCAGCCAGGCTTTGACACCCCGGACGAAATGGATGTGATGCCCACAGACATCCATATTTATAAAACATATGGCAACAGCTTCAACAAAACCAGCCTGTACCAGACGATCCAGGACCTGGGTGCCGATACGATTTTCATCACCGGATTCTCCGCCGCCTACTGCGTCCTTTCCACCTACCGCGGTGCGGAAGACCTCGACCTGAAACCGATTCTCGTCCGCTACGGCATTGCCAGCCACGACCCCAGGCAAATCGAATTGGTGGAAGAATTGTGCAGCCACCTGACCCCTGGCGCACTATTGCGTGTGTTGGAGTGATCCTGTGAAATCTCAAACCACAACCTTCACCACGATCGAGGAATATATTGCCCGGTTTCCCGCTGACATTCAGGAAAAGTTGCGGGAGCTTCGCTCCACCATCCAGGCGGCTGCACCCCACGCCGTAGAAAAAATCAGTTACGGTATGCCGACTTTCTACCTAAAAAAGAACCTGGTGCATTTTGCAGCCTATCCAACCCATATCGGATTTTATCCGGCACCCAGCGGCGTTGAGGCTTTTCGTGCGGAATTGGAACGTTACCACCTTTCCAAGGGAACCGTGCGGTTCCCACTCGATCAACCGCTCCCCCTGGATTTGATTACGAGAATCGTAAAATTCCGGGTGGAAGAAAACCTCACCGCCTGGTAATACCAAATAGAACCATCGCTGCCAGATCAGTGTTCCTCTTCATAAAATGAAAGAGGAACATTTGCGCATGCAGTTCCCGCATCGCATGGGGTAAAATAAGAACAGCAAACCATCACACTCGCAATGGCGCTATTGTGTGTTGCGCCATCCTGGATGTGGATTAAACAAAGAATGAGGTAGATACGAGATGAACCAAGATTTTCAGGAAAAAGCCATCAATACCATCCGATTCCTTTCTGCTGACGGCGTGCAGACAGCCAATTCCGGGCACCCGGGGCTGCCAATGGGCACGGCAGCAATCGCCTATACGCTCTTCACGCGCCATCTGAAACACAATCCCACCAACCCCAAGTGGGCGGACCGCGACCGTTTTGTCCTCTCCGGCGGACACGGCTCGATGCTGCTGTACAGCATGCTGCATCTCACCGGCTATGACCTGCCGCTGGAACAATTGAAACAGTTCCGCCAGTGGGGCAGCCTCACCCCCGGCCACCCCGAAGTCGGCCTGACACCCGGCGTGGAAACCACCACCGGCCCGTTAGGCCAGGGTTTCGCCACCGGCGTCGGTATGGCTATCGCTGAAGCGCATCTCGCTGCCATTTTTAATAAGGATGGCCACCCTGTTGTTGACCATTACACCTACGGTATTGTTACCGACGGAGACCTGATGGAGGGTGTCGCCTCTGAGGCTGCATCACTCGCCGGTCACCTGAAGCTTGGCAAATTGATCTATTTCTATGATGACAACCACATCTCGATTGACGGCGAAACAGAACTGGCATTTACCGAAGATCGTGGTGCGCGTTTTGAAGCTTATGGCTGGCAGGTGATCCGTATTGCCGATGGCAACGACGTGGAAGCCATTGACGCCGCCATCAAGGCCGCCAAAACAGATCCCCGCCCTTCGCTGATCATCTGTCCCACCATCATCGGTTACGGCCTGCCCAACCTGGCAGGTTCCGAAAAAGCACACGGAGCCCCTCCCGGCAATGCCGAACTGGATGCCGCCAAAGAATTGGTCGGTTGGCCGGTGCAGCCGCGCTTTTTCATCCCGGAAGATGTGCTTGCCTTCTACCGGAAGGCACTGGAAACAGGTGCCGCCGCCCAGGCAAAGTGGGAACAGGAAATGGCCGCCTATGCCGCGCAGTACCCCGAACTGGCAGCGGAATTCAAGCGCCGCATGGCTGGAGAGTTTCCGCAAGGCTGGGATGTGGACCTGGTTGACTTTCCAACCGACATGAAGAAAGGCGTGGCTACGCGCAACGCATCTGGTAAGGTCATCAACGCCCTCGCCCCACGCATCCCGGAATTGATCGGTGGTTCTGCTGACCTCGCCCCCTCCACCAAAACCTGGATCAATGGCAGCCCGGCCTTCCAGCACGAATCACCAGAAGGACGCAACTTCCACTTTGGGGTGCGTGAATTCGCCATGGGCGCCGCTGTCAACGGGATCACTCTCCACGGCGGCTGCATCGCCTACGGCGCCAGCTTCATGGTCTTCACCGATTATTGCCGCTCCGCCATGCGTACGGCAGCCCTCTCGCACATTCCCAGCATCTGGGTCTTCACTCACGACAGCATCGGCCTGGGCGAGGACGGACCCACCCACCAGCCGATTGAGCATCTCGCATCGCTGCGTGCCATGCCCAACCTGTACGTGATCCGTCCTGCGGACGCCAACGAGACCGCCGAAGCCTGGAAATTCGCCCTGCGTAACCGCAGTAAACCCACCTTTTTCGCCCTGTCGCGCCAGGACCTGCCGGTGTACGACCGCACAGAAAACGCCTGCGCCTGTAACCTCGCCCGTGGGGCATATGTCCTCAAGGATTTTGGTGAGGGCACTCCTGAAGTGATCCTGATCGGCACGGGTTCTGAATTGAGCATTGCCTACCAGGCTGCGGAAAAACTTGCCGCAGAAGGCACCCGCGTCCGCGTGGTTTCCTTCCCCTGCTGGGAATTGTTCGAAGAGCAGGACCAGGACTACAAAGACAGCGTCCTTCCGCCTTCCATTGCCAAGCGCGTTGTGATTGAAGCCGGCGTAGCCATGGGTTGGGAGCGATACGCCACCAACAAAGGCCGCATTATCGCCATGGGCTCCTTCGGCGCTTCTGCTCCGTATGAGATTCTTTACGAAAAATTCGGCTTCACCGTTGAGAACGTTCTTGCCCAGGCGAAGGACCTTCTGGCACATTGATCCCTTTGCAGGCATCCGCCATTAAACCGGATGCCTGCTTTTTATCTGCTGTTGGATAGAAAGGAACAAACCATGAAAATTGCAGTGGGTACAGATCACGGTGGATATCCGCTGAAAGAAGCCGTGATCCAGGCTGTACAGCAAGCCGGCCATGAAGTCCTTGATCTGGGAACACACGTCATCGAACGCGTGGACTACCCGGATTTCGGCATCCTGGTGGGAGAAGCTGTCCGTTCTGGCCAGGCTGACCGTGGCATCGCAATTTGCGGTTCCGGGGTGGGTGTCAGCATTACCGTCAATAAAATGAAGGGGGTCTACGGCGCAGTGTGCCATGATACCTATACTGCCCACCAGGGTGTGGAGCATGACAACATGAATGTGCTTTGCCTCGGAGGACGAGTGGTCGGGACTGAATTGGCAATGGACATCGTTAAAGCTTTTCTGGGGGCTGAGTTTCTGAATACGGGTAATTACCTGAAACGCGTAATGATGGTTCAGGGATTGGAAGCCCGGGAATGTGGTCAACCACAAGGAGAAAACAATGAGTAAAAATGTGGAACTCTACAAATTGGGACAATCGCTGTGGTATGACAATATCCAGCGCAAGTTAATCGAAGATGGCTCTTTAAAGGGGATGATTGAAGCCGGCGACATTTACGGTGTCACTTCCAACCCCAGCATCTTCATGAAAGCCATCGCCAAATCCAGCGATTACGATAACGCCATTCAACCGATGGCACTGGCCGGATGGACGCCTGAACAGATCTTCTGGCAGCTGGCCGTGGAAGATATTCAGGCCGGCGCGGATCTGCTGCGCCCGTTGTATGAAAAAACCGCCAAAGGTGACGGTTATATCAGCCTCGAGGTAGACCCGAATCTTGCCAACGATACCGAAACCACCATTGCCGAAGCCAAACGCCTGTGGCAGTGGGTCAACCGCCCCAACCTGTGCATCAAAATCCCGGCCACCCCGGAAGGCATTCCCGCCATCCGCGCGGCAATTGCGGCCGGGATCAATGTCAACGTGACGCTCATCTTCTCGCCGGAACGGTATGTCGAGGTGATGGAAGCCTACATCAGCGGCCTGGAAGACCGGGCTGCCGCCGGCCTGCCGATTGATGGCATTGCCTCGGTGGCATCAATCTTCGTATCACGTATCGACGCCGTCATTGACCAGAAGCTGCGCGAATATATCGACCAGGCCGGTCCCCTGGCAGAACAGGCCAATGCCTATTTCGGCAAAGCCGCCATTGCCAACAGCCGTTACTGTTACCAGTTGTTTAAGGAATCGTTCGCCTCTGAACGCTTTGCGGCACTGGAAGAAAAAGGCGCAAAGGTGCAGCGCCCATTATGGGCTTCCACCAGCACCAAGGATCCTTCCTACCCCGATACCATGTATGTCGATACCCTGATTGCCCCGCACACGGTCAATACTGCCCCGCCCGAAACCGTGGTCGCCTTTAAAGACCATGGCACCGCCGCCTATAGTGTGGAAGGCAACGAGGAATCAGCCCGCCTATTGTTGCAGAGCATCGAAAAGTTCGGTTTCTCCATGGCTCAGATCCATTATGACCTGGAAATTGCCGGCGTAAAAGCCTTCTCCACATCATTTGCCGAGTTAATGGATGTGATCCGTGCCCGATCTGATGAGATGAAAGCCCAGGTTGGCAGCCTGGCTCCGGCCGTTTCCCGGCGTGTCCAAACCTTTGCGCAGGAAAAAGCGGTGGAACGCCTCTTCGCACATGATCCATCCTTGTGGGCCACAGACCCCGAAGGCCAGGCGGAAATCGTCAAACGCCTCGGCTGGCTGACCGCCCCCTGGGACAGTGAAAACCTCCTCCCGCAGGTTTCTGCCCTGGCCGCCGAGGTGATTGATGAAGGTTATACCCATGTGACTTTGCTGGGTATGGGCGGCTCGTCACTGGCACCCGAAGTGATGCGCCTCACGCTGGGCGTCGGCGAGGTGGACGGCCGGCCAGCATTGGACCTGGCGATCCTTGATTCCACAGACCCCAGCCAGGTGCTGGAAGCCACCCGGCGCGCCCCGATCAGCAAGACGCTGTTTGTGGTTGCTTCCAAATCTGGCAGTACCGCTGAGATCATGGCCTTCCTCGATCATTTCTGGGCCAAAGCCAAAACAGAACTGGGCCCTGAAGCACCCCAACATTTCGTGGTGGTGACCGACCCCGGCTCCGCCCTCGGCAAGCTGGCGATGGAGCGAAACTTCCGCGCGGTGATTGAAGCCGACCCGAATGTGGGCGGACGATTCTCCGGCCTGATCGCATTTGGCATCCTGCCTTCCGCCCTGATGGGACACGATACCGCTGATTTGCTAAAGCGCGCCCAGAAGTTCGCTGCGGAATGTGCGGTGGATGTGCCTGCCGGACGCAATCCAGGCCTGGTGCTGGGGGCTTTACTCGGTGAAGCCGCACTTGCCGGACGCGATAAATTGTCCATCATCACCGATCCGGCCTTCGCCTCACTGGGTTCCTGGATGGAACAATTGATCGCGGAAAGCTCAGGGAAAGACGGCGTCGGCATCGTCCCGGTGGATGGAGAACCAGTGGTCATTCCACCGGCATCCGAAACAGACCGCCTGTATGTTTATATCCGCCAGGATGGCACACGCCAGGCGGTAGTCACCCAGCTGCGTTCCCTCGGCCACCCGGTTTTGGTGTTGAATGTCCCCCAACCGGCGCAGTTGTTTGCTGAATTCTATCGCTGGGAAATGGCCATTTCCTATGCCTGCATGGTGCTCAAGGTCAACACCTTTGACCAGCCCAATGTGCAGCTATCCAAGACACTGACCAAAGATTACTTGAAAGCCTACCAGTCCTCCGGCAATCTCGAACTTGGCGAAATCCTATGGCAGAATGACCTGGGGCAGGTGTATGGCAAATCGTTTGATGGACTGAACCAGGCGACCGGTTTAAAGGATGTCATCGGGCGCTTTGCTGCCCTCGCAGGGGCAGGCGATTACATTGCGCTAAATGCGTATCTGCCGCGCAACGATGCCATGACTGAAGCGTTGGAGAAATTGCGCCACGACATTGCCGGGCAAACCCACAAAGCGGTTACGCTCGGGTTCGGTCCACGCTTCCAGCACTCCACTGGCCAGTTGCATAAAGGCGGAAAGAACAACATCCTGGTGCTCTACATCACCGCCGATCCTGCCGTAGATTTCGAGGTACCCACCCAGGACATCAGTTTTGGCACACTGGAACTGGCCCAGGCCTTGGGTGACCTGCAGGCCAATTTGAATGTCGGACGCCGCGGCATCCGGATTCATCTCACCAAAGGGGGCATAAAGGATTTACTCCGCTGAATGATTCTGCCGTAGTATAAGCCGAAAAAACCTGGTGCATCGAACGCCAGGTTTTTTTATCCTCATTTCCAGCCAGCAGCCTTCGTTATGATGTTCCAAAATTCCGCGATCACAAACCCGTAGGATTCAGGTTCTTGCTATAATCAAGACAGGCTGATTCATTCGTACCAGCCAGGAGACACCTATGGACTGCACATCGGCGGATGCAGAGATAACTTCCAGCCCCGGTTATCGAAAAACCGCGGCACACCAGGTCAAGCCATCGGGAACCGTCACTTTCCTGTTCACCGATATTGAGGGCAGTACCGGCATGTGGGAAAAAGATGCACACGTGATGGCCTCGTCGTTTGCGCTCCAGGAAGCCATCACCCGCCGCGTGATGGCGCAGCATGGGGGCTATATTTACAAAATGATTGGGGATGCCTTCCAGGTGGCTTTTACCTCAGCGACAGATGCCCTGCACGCAGCAGTGGAAACCCAGCACAGACTGCTGCATGCGCCCTGGCCAAAGGGCGGCGAGCTGAGGGTCAGAATGTCGCTGCATACAGGGATCACGGAAGAACGCGGTGACGACTATGTCGGGCCGACCCTCAACCGCGCCGCCCGTCTGCTGGCAGCCGGTTACGGCGGACAGATTTTAATGAATGAAACCACCTATGCCCTGCTCCAGGAACAGACACCCACAGGCTTATCCCTGAAAGACCTTGGTGTTCATCACCTCAAAGACCTGCTCCAGCCGGAACACATTTACCAGGTTGAAACAGACGATCTATCGCATGAGTTTCCTCCACTGAAAACAGTGGACCTGAGCCGTGTGCATCTGCCTGTCCCCGGCACCCCTTTTCTCGGCCGTGAATACGAGATCGAAACCATCCAAAACCTCCTGCAGGATGCCAGTCACCGGTTAATCACCATCACTGGTGCGGGAGGGTGCGGTAAAACCAGGCTCGCCATCCAGGCTGCCGGTGGCTGCCAGCAGTTCATTGATGGCGTCTATTTTGTCGACCTGGTTCAAGCGCGAAGCATGGAGGAAGTATTGTTCGCGATCGCATCGGCGATCAAATTTTCCTTTTTACTGCCTGAGAAAACAACCAGAACAGTTCCTGAAATAAAAAGTCAGTTGCTTAATGCGCTCTCTGGTAAACACATCCTGCTGCTGCTCGATAATTTTGAACATGTCATTTCCTGCGCCCATCTAGTTCAAGAGATCATCAATATCGCTTCCCATGTTAGCTTGCTAATCACTTCCCGCGAAAGGCTCAATCTACAGGCAGAATGGGTTATCCCGTTGGAGGGTCTTGTATGCGATGAAACCCACCTGGGCAAATCCCCAATTGACAACCCGGCAGCAATGTTATTCCTGCAAACAGCACAGCGCGCCGGGATCCACCTCGACATTCAGCGTGAAGGCGAATCCATTGCCCGCATCTGCCGTGAAGTCGCCGGCCATCCCCTGGCCGTAGAAATGGCAGCATCATGGCTTCGGGCGATGCCTTGTGAATTGATCGCTGAAATAATCCATCACGATGTTGCCTTCTTATCGCTCAACTGGCAGGAAATCCCGGATCGTCACCGTTCACTGCAGGCTGTTTTCGATTATTCATGGAATTTGTTGTCCCCTGAAGAACGCGCCGCGTGCGCCCAGTTATCCTATTTCCAGGCCTCCTTCCGGCGGGAAGCAGCCCTGGCCATCACACAGGTCTCCATTTCTACCATCGTTTCACTGATGGACCAATCCATACTCAAATCCGTCCCCGGTGATCGATTCACTTTCCACCCGCTCATTCGCCAGTTTGTCTTGAATCACCTGGAAGCCAATCCTTCACTGGCGCAGGCTGTTGCCTTGCGGCATGCTGACTATTTTTCCAGCTGGCTGTACCAGCATTTTCTTCGATTAAAAGGACCGGATTACTCGAGTGCTTTGGCAGCTATTCGAGCAGACATTCATGAAGCTCTTGCTGCTCATCATACCCTGGCAGCACACCATAATGGCAAACAGCTGAGGCTATCACTGCCGGGTTTGATCCTGTTCCATGAAATGGATGACCGCCGGCTTGCCTTGAGCAATATGGTGGGGTTATTGGAAGAGCTGCTGGTGTCTTTCAGCGGGAAAGCCGACGAAAAGTTCGTTTTATCAACCCGGGCGGATGATGCTGACCTGCACGCCCTGGTGATCGCCGCACTGCAGCACTTCGTGTCGCGGACAGGAAAATCGAGCCGGCTGCTGCCCGTCCCGGAAAAGCTGATTGATTGGACATTGCAGCTGCCGGACAGTCTGCTGAAAGGATACGCATTCCTCATTGGTTGTATCGGGCAGGCCCCTTTCAAAGGTGGTAGTCTGACAGCGCTGTACCAACGATGTATTCAGATTTTCCAGGAATTTGGCGATGCCTGGGATTTGGGTATCACCAATGTTATCTGTGGCGATGTCGATACATTCGGCGGGTTAAATGAAGGAGTTGGCCATTCCTGTTACCAGCAGGGCCTTGAAATATTCACCCGGATGGGTAACGATTGGGGCCGGGCTTTGTGCCTGTTGGGTTTGGCTGAATGGGCCTGGCGCCAGGGCAGCCTTGAACAAGCGTATACCATGGCCCAGGAAAGCCTGACCATCTTCACCGTGATGGAGAATCTGGAACGGATGCTGATGACAAGATGGCTGCTTTCATCCATCCTTGAAGAACTGCAGCGGTTGGACGAGGCATGTGAAATGATCAAGGCCAACCTCAACTACCTGTCTGAGGTGAATGATCACGAAGGTATTGTGAAATGCAAACAACGCCTGGCGCATTTGCAAACCATGCGTTAACTCGCACATGCTACATCGAATGTGACAACCTGGCAGGGATTACCCCGCTGCCGCCTCAATCGCCATTGCCAGAGCGCCCATCATTCCGGCGCGTCCGCCCAGGCCTGGCGGCACGATATAGGTATCAATGTGTTCCAGGATTTCCTTTTTCTGGATATAACCGCCCAGGTGTTGGAGGGTCTTTTCACGGATCAGTGGGAACAGGTGCATCTGGTTCATCACCCCGCCCCCGAGGATGATCCGTTCTGGTGACAGCATGCATACGGTATTGTGCATCGCAAGTGACAGGTAGTCGGCCTCCAATGCCCACGCCGGATGGTCAGGCGGCAGGTTTTCCGCCGAAGTGCCCCAACGTTTTTCAATCGCAGGTCCGGTGGCCATGTCTTCCAGGCAATGGGTATGATACGGGCACAGACCTTTGTAATCCGCCCCTTCCAGCGATGGCATCATCTGATGGCCCATCTCGGCGTGCATCAACCCATGCAGCATTTTCCCATTCACCATCGCCCCGGCGCCAATGCCAGTGCCAATGGTATAGTACACGAAGTTGCGCAGACCTTGCGCTGCCCCCCAACGGGCTTCGCCCAGGGCTGCCCCGTTCACATCCACTTCGAAGGGAATCGGGACATCAAAGGCTGCCTTAAGCGGTGCCACAATCGGTGCGCCGCCCCAAAAAGGCTTGGGGGTGGTGGTGATACAACCGTATGTTGATGACTCCGGATTTAAATCCACCGGGCCAAAGCAAGCCACACCAATCGCGGCAATTTTTTCACCGCTGGCAGATTCGTAATCTCGGAAGAAATCAACCACAAGCCGCATCGTTTCCGCTGGCTTTGTGGTTGGGATTCGGATTTCTGCCCGGATGTCATCGGGACCGGTGCCCACCAGACAATTGAACTTGGTACCGCCGCCTTCAACTGCACCGTATACTGCCATGCTAAATCCTCCTGGATTGTTAGTTCTGCCTATGATGATACCATAGCTCCGAACTTCTTCAAGACCACAAGGTTGTTCAGGGTGATGACACTGCGCCAATCCTTCTTGGCGGCTTCCCACGCCACAAGAAATTGCCCGCCCCAATCCCAGGTGGGTTCCCAACAACCATCTGCGGTTTGATGATCAAGCATATATCGAATGGATTGCAGCATCGCTGTTCCCCATTCCGCCATCAACGGGTCATCCGGGTGTTCAACCACCTGGTACGGGTAAAGGCTGTACCCGGACCATTGTTCGGGATCGGTCTCAACATTCCGCCCGATCATCCCGGGAAGGTGGAGTTCCAGCGCTGTCCGTAAAGCCTGCGGCAGGCCGGATGTTCGCGACAGTCGCAGGTAACTCAGCAGATCATGCATCTGGAGCTCACCAGAATCTTTTTTTAGGCACGCGGTCACATCATCCGCCAGCACGCTAATCAAATTTTCTGGTACCAGGTGCCTTGCCACGATCAGGTCACCCAGTAACTGCGGCCTGGGGTTGTGCCGGCTGCTGTGTACGTCGGGGTCATAATTCCACCACGGTGCCCTGGGAAATTGGTCGGTATTCACCGGGACAAATGGCCAGCCTTTCCCTTCCGGTTGGTAGTTGCCCAGCAGAAATTCAATCGCTCCCTCAAATAGTGCAGTATGCGGATCGACCCCCAACGAACGCAGGAGGATCAGGGCTTCCGATGTGGCCAGGATGGACGAGTCTGGCACCTGGAGATCCGGTTCCAGCCCGTGCCCGAATCCGCCATCAGCATTCTGGTATTGCGCCAGAACCGTGATCACACTTGCCAGATGTTCACCCAGAAACAGGTGCCGGTAACATGCCTGTTCCACATCCCTGCCGTATTCGAGCAGGTATTCCCCGCCCTTTGTGATCGCTTTGGTCACAGTTGATTTCATGTTCTTCTTCCTTTCCAAACAGACGCGAATAATGATAAGCATACAGGAAACATTCACTCCGTACCAGATGGGAAAAAGGGCAATCTACGTTTTCCCTTCGTTCAAAATTCAACCCTTGAATATATCCCCCCTTGCGTTTACAATAGAGCAGACCTGACACAAGGAAGATGAGGATTCGCAAGCATGTTCAATAACCAGACCATTTTAATCACCGGCGGGACAGGCTCTTTTGGCAAGCAATTCACCCGCATGCTCCTTGACCGTTACAACCCCAAACGCATCATCATCTTCAGCCGCGATGAACTGAAACAGCACGACATGCGCATGGCATTTAACAATGATGAACGCCTGCGCTTTTTTATCGGTGATCTGCGTGACCGTGAACGCGTTTACCGTGCTTTCAGCACCGAAATTGACCTGGTGGTACATGCCGCCGCATTGAAACAGGTTCCTGCCTGTGAATATAACCCGTACGAGGCTGTGAAAACCAATGTGATTGGCGGGCAAAATGTGATTGATGCCGCCATTGACTGCGGCATTCCCAAAGTGATCGCCCTCAGCACGGATAAAGCGGTCAACCCCATCAACCTCTATGGCGCCACCAAGCTGTGCGCCGAGAAGTTATTCATCCAGGGCAATTCCTATGCCGGCCGCAAGGATACCCGCTTCAGCTGCGTCCGTTATGGCAATGTGGTCGGCAGCCGCGGTTCTGTGGTACCGGTGTTCCGCACCCAGCGTGAGACCGGTGTGGTTACCGTTACTGATGAGCGCATGACCCGTTTCTGGATCACGCTGGAACAGGCAGTGGAATTCGTTTTCAATGCCGCACAGGTGATGGTCGGGGGCGAGACGTTTATTCCCCGCCTGCCCAGTATGGGCATCATGGACCTGGTTAAGGTGATTGCGCCTGATTGCGATGTTCAGTTCACCGGAATCCGTCCTGGCGAAAAGCTGCACGAGATCCTGATCTCGGAGGATGAAGCCCGTCACACAGTGGAATTAAAAGATATGCTCGTGATCTTACCGGAATACCCGTGGTGGGACAAACGCCACCAGGAAACCTCTGCTTATAAAGGCGGTACGCCGCTGGCAGAAGGAACCTGCTATGCCTCCAATACCAATGATTGGTGGCTCACCCAGGACGAACTGCGCCAGATGGTGGGAGAATAATCAGGTATCTATTTCCCTGCGGGCAATGATTAACAATTGTGTCCCCAACGGATCCGTCACCGGGCACAGGTGAACAGGTTCATACATCAGGGTATCTGTAACAACACCCGGCTGTGCACCAGCCGCTACCATTGCCTGCCATAATCGATCCGCCTCTGCCGGGCTTTGCATGAAAATTGCCACTTCAACATTGTCTGGATTGCCTTTCCTCCCCTTTAACAGGGTCAGCCACCCACTGCCGATCCGCCACCCCCGGGTGTATGCACCTTCGCTGTAGGCAGGTTCACCCAACACCTCGCGGTAAAAAGCAACCGCTTCTGCAAATGCTTCGAAAAAGAGGGTGATCGCATTCAAGCTCTCAAACGCGAACCTGGGCGGTGGCTGTGGTTGCACAAAATAGGCATCAAGGTACTGCTGGTAATCCACCGCTCAGCCTCGCTAATCCTGCTCGATGAATAGATCCGGGTACATTAACCCGGAGCATTCAAATCCCATGGGTACAGTATAGGGTGCCCGGTTATATTGATCCACATACAGGATCACTGGCTCTGTCATTCCAGGTGCACTCACCCGGTACACATCAAGAATGGTGGTATCGGTAGTCACCGATCCTTCCCGCACAAAACTAACCGCTTCGCCCTGGTACAGCAGCGTTTCAAAATAAGCATTCGCCATATAAGGTCCCGAAAACGCCTGGCTGACAGAATCGGTTCCATCCAGGATAACCATGCGGATCGGGTTTTCTTCCGTATATCCATAACTCGGGTCCGTTTCTGTCGGGCACACCCCGGTAAACAGGGTGTAGTTATAGGTCAGAACGTTTTCCCAGTCCTGCGTATCAAAACTACGGTAGATATCGTGCAGAACTGCCAGCACATCTCCTGCCAGGTTTTCCAGATTTTCCTCCGAATCCTGCAAGAAGGCAGTCATCATTGAAACTTCGAGCTGTCCGCCCTGCACATGCAGGTGCAGGCTGTCGAGGGTCAGGAACTCGAGATATCCCTGCGAGTTCACCAGGGTCACAGAGGTTAGCACTGCTTGCTCACCGTCGATGGAGATGATCTCGGCCGATTGGTTCTGCACCACCCCAAAGCGCTGTGCGGAAGCCAGCAGGTCTTCCATTGAAATTTCCTGCAATTCGGCCAGGGTCTTGTTTTCATCGACAAATTCAGCATACAGGGCGATTGTGTAATCCGGCCAGGGATGGTATCCCTCAAACGCAGCCCATTGGTTCTTCATGTCGAAACGTTTGTCCAGGTACAGACCTTTTTCCATTTCGTGGGAAAACGAAAAAGTAAAATTATTAATGCGGACCGGCGAATCATAATACAGGATTTCAACACTGTCGGGGTAAAAACCTGCTACAAATTCCGCCGTCGGCATCGAGCGGATCATCCGCTGGAATCCGCTGACGCTTTCAGTGGATGTTGCCAGTATCACAGGGGTTGCGGTGTGGGTTCGGGTTGGTGCCAGAGTGGGAACGGTGGTCGGTTTGACCTGCGGGGTGGCGGTAGGCAATCCGGTTGGCACTTCTGAAGGAATGTCATTACCAGCTTCGGATGACACACCTGGCGTACAACCAGCTCCGAAGAGAAGCGCCAAAACAATGATCAGGAAAACGAACCACAAGTGTTTCTTCTTCATGGCGCACGCCCTTTCCAATCAACATGGTGATTTTGTATGTGAATTATACAGGAATCGTTCCTGAAAGTCTGGTGATGCAACCGGCAGCATCCTGAGAGTCTCCTCATGCAATGATATAATGCCCGTATGCGAAGGATGCTGCTATGGCTTTGTGTGCTGTTGGTTTTCGCCGTCTTGCCTGCCAGCCAGGATACCGGCGCTGTCCACGCTGCGGCAATGCAGTCGGTTACCGCAGATGACCTGCTGGCTCTGGTCAACGGGCTGCGCACCGGAAACGGCCTGAAAGCCCTGACCATTAACAGCATCCTGATGTCCACCGCCCAATCCACCGCCCAGACCATGGCGGATGGCGACCTCACCTGGCACATCGGCAGCACATCTGAACGCATTCAGGCGGCTGGTTACGGCGGTGGTGTGCGCGTTTGGGCGACTGAGAACTTTGCCATGTCACCCGGAGGGATGACGATCGAGGAAATTCAATCCGTTTGGGCGGATGAATGGCACATGATCCCGATGCGCAACCCGATCTACTGCGACCTGGGTGCCGGCGTGGCACAAGCAGATGATGGCACAATCTATTATTTGGTGCATGCCGCTTATACAGATACACGCTACTGCGGTACATATATCGGTCCGCACGGGGAAACCATCCCCACCATCCAGGCGCAAACCCAGCAAGCTGGCGGCGAACCGGATGAAATCCCTGCCGGGCAGGATGACTGGATGGCGCCGGTAATCACGGTGACGCCCAATGCCAACGGCGAATTACGCCATGAGGTTCTCTACGGTCACACCTTGTGGAGCATCGCCATTACCTATGGTACCAAAATGGAATTGATCAAGCAATTGAACGGCATGTGGTATGACGATGTGTACGTTGGCCAGAAACTGCTGATTCCCACCCCGGAATATTTTGCCCTCACCCCCACCATCACGCCTACTCCGACCGAAGTACCGGGTAACCCGGCCAGCGTTGCCACCACCTCAGCAGCCACAGCGACCCAAACCCCGACAGTGACCCCTGGACCAAATGCAAGCATGGCTCTTCAATCAGGAGCAATTCAAGATAGCAATGGGATAGCGACAGGGCAGATGATCTTTATTGTTCTCGGCATCGCTGTACTTTCGGTAATCCTGAGTCTGTGGCAGCCGTGGAAACCACGCAAGCCTGATACAGAACCTGAAGACCCACTCCACACCCGTGTGGAATAATTGTACTGGATGCCCACCTCCGGGAAATTCCTGCTTGTCTGCACAGGGTTGAAAATGCTATAATTTTGTTATGAAAATAACAAATATCGCGCACCTGGTGCTTTCCGTGGTGGCCATTGTGGTCGGTCTGGCTCTCTCACCATTACCTGTCCGCGCCCAGGAGGAGGTGATTACGCCGGATGATCTAATCTACCTCGTCAATACTATCCGGACCGCCAATGGGCTGCCCGCTCTGCGCGTTGATTCGATTCTGATGAGTACCGCTCAAAACACCGCCGAAACCATGGCCGCCGAGAACCTTACCTGGCACATCGGAAAACCTGGTGAAAGGATCGCCGATGCTGGCTACGGCAGCGGTTATAATGTGTGGGCAACTGAAAATTTCGCCATGAGCTGGGGGGCTTACACTCTCGCTGATATCCAGCAGGAATGGGCCGACGCCACCCATATGATCCCGATGGTCAATCCTGCCTACTGCGACATCGGCGCCGGGGTGGCCTCTGCCGCAGATGGCACAGTGTATTATATCGTCCACGCCGCCTACACTTCCGCCGGCGCCTGTGGAAATTATCAATCCCCCACTATTGAAGCACAGAGCAACCCACTGCAAAACAACCCGACCCAGGCACCGCTCGGTGATATTGACGCCACATTTGAGTACGAGGTTGCCCTGGGTGATACCCTGTGGTCAATCGCAATTGCAAATGACACAACTGTGGCATTCATCAAGCAGATCAACGACCTCGATTCGGATGAAATTTTCATCGGCCAGGTTTTGGAACTGCCCCTGCCGCCAGATCAAATACCCACCCTGACTCCCGCACTTCAACCTTCAGCCACCGCGCTCGCCCGTCAAGGCACGCCCACAAACGCCATGGTTCCAACGCAGGAAACCCCATCGGTTACAGTTACCGAAAGCGCTCAACCAACGCTCATGTCAACCCCTGAGCCTTCAGCAGAACCACCCGCCGCGCAGCGGTCCAATCCGGCGCTGATCTGGCAGGTGATTGCCGGCGTGGAGTTTCTCGCCCTGGTGGTGATTACGTTCTTCTTCTGGAAACCATGGCGAAAGCCCTTGCCGGAAAATCAGGAACATGAACCGCACACCTGGCAGGAGCCTGATTAACTTCCAGCCGGACCAGGGATATTCGGGGATATAATCAAAACAGGTTTCAATCAATCAACAAGGAGTAAACCCATGCAAAATTTCGTTTACCATAACCCAACCCGGATCGTATTTGGAAAAAATTCGATCCGCCATCTTCGCGACCTGATTCCCCAGGGTAAGAAAATCCTGCTGATCTACGGCGGCGGATCAATCTTCCGCAACGGCGTTTATGATCAGGTTAAGACCGCCCTCTCGCAGGCTGAAGTATTTGAGTTCGGCGGGATCGAGGCCAACCCGCTGTATGAAACCCTGATGAAAGCTGTGAAACTGGTGAAGGAGAAGGGGATTGATTTCCTGTTATCGGTCGGCGGTGGTTCGGTGCTGGACGGCACCAAGTTCATCGCTGCCGCGGCCTGCCTGCCGGATGGCGCTGACGCCTGGGGAATCCTCACCGGTGAAACCCCGATCCATTCCGCGCTGCCATTGGCGTCGGTTCTCACCCTGCCGGCTACCGGGTCGGAGTCCAATCCCAACTCGGTCATCTCCCGTAAGGAGACCGATGAAAAACGCTCCTTTGCTTCGGACCATGTCTACCCGGTCTTCTCCATCCTCGATCCCGAAAGCACTTATTCCCTGCCCCAAAAGCAGGTCCGCAATGGATTGGTGGATTCCTATGTGCATACGATGGAACAATACCTCACGTATCCCTCCGCTGCCCCACTGCAGGACCGCTTTGCGGAGAGCTTGTTATTGACCATCATTGAAACCGCCCCGCAGGCCCTGATGGATCCCCCCATATACGATGCCCGTGCTGGTTACATGTGGTGCGCCACCATGGCCCTCAATACCCTGATCGGGCGCGGCGTACCGCAGGACTGGGCCACCCACGGGATCGGGCATGAACTGACCGCATTTTACGGCCTCGACCACGCCGAAACCCTGGCAATCGTCGAACCATCCCTGATGCGGCACCAGGCCGCCCGTAAGCGCGAAAAACTGCTGCAATATGCCAGCCGGGTATGGGGTTTGGATACAAAGGATGAGGATGCCGCCATCGAAGCCGCCATTCAGAAAACTGAGGCATTCTATCATTCGATCGGCATGCCCACCCGCCTGCAGGATTACGGGATTGATGCGGATGTAGCCGCGCGGCGAATCGAGGAACGCTTTGCCGCACGTGGTACCCGCCTGGGAGAACACAGTGCCATTGATGCCGCTGCCGCAGGAGAGATCATTCGCATGGCAGCCTGATCCAGCTTTAATTGCATTCTGACCATTTGGATCCAGGTCCGGGCTGCTGAGATCGGCCGCCCGGACCTGTCTCTTTTCCCGGGGTGAAAATCCCACTTACAGGCGATGAAAAGCCTTCGCCGACATTCATCTCCCACCATTTTCCCACACCAGAGCGAAGAGCCTCCCACACCTTCCCACCATAAAAAAATCTGTGAGATCATCCCTATTTCAGGCTCAATACCCAATATATGGGCGGAAATCAATCCCTCTGGCATTGCAAATTTGTTGTTTACCTAAAAAGTACTTGCACAAAGCTGCAAAATGCTGTAATATATAGGCAGGTGGTGGTAATAAGTGGGAACTTGTGGGAGATGAAGGTCGGACAACATCCGACCTTCATCTGCTAAATAAAGACAGGGAACAAATGTTCTACGGCGAGCACAAACGACATCTGGATGAGAAAAATAGGGTCATGATCCCCGCAGAGTACCGGGCGCTGGTATCTGACGCTGTGTATGTCACCATGGGTTTTGACCGCTGCCTGATGATCCTGATGCCTGACACTTACGGTAAACTCCTGCAGGATATCAACAAGCTGCCCGTCACCGACCCGAATGTGCGCAATCTGCGGCGCATGTTCATGAGCAAGTCTCACCTGATCAAACTCGATGGATCCTCCCGTATCCGCGTTCCTGCCGAACTGTCAGGCTCGATTGGGATGCAGGCCGGTTCGGAGATTGTGCTGGCCGGGAATGGTTCCTATATCGAGATGTGGACAACGGATGGATGGGATGCCGTCAATCAATCCCTGGCTGATCCAGACCTCAACGCAGAACGTTATCAGAATTTTGAACTGGTGTTTGCTGACCCGCAACAACCGGAAAAGAATCCTTCTTCCTCTTTGCCAGGCCCCGATTCTGAAAACCACTCGGAATAACGCCATGGAAACAATGAATCCTCCTCACCTGCCAGTACTGTTTGAAGAGACCATGACCGCCCTGCAACCAAAACCTGGTGGTCGATACATCGACTGCACGCTTGGCGCGGGTGGGCATGCGCTTGGTATCCTGCAGCGCACTGAGCCGGATGGGCTGCTGCTGGGTTTTGACCTGGATGCGTCCGCGATCGAAATTGCGCGTGGACGCCTTTCAGACTTTGGACAACGCGTTGTCCTGCGGCATGCCTCCTACCTGGAAATGCATGCCGTGCTGCAGGAACTGGGCTGGAACCATGTCGATGGGATCGTGATTGACTTCGGCGTTTCCTCAATGCAATTGGATCAGCCTCAGCGGGGTTTCTCCTTCCGGGAAGACGGCCTTCTGGATATGCGGTTCGACCCCTCCCGCGGCACCTCGGCCGCTGACTGGCTGAAAACGATAATGGAAGACGAACTGGCGGATGTGTTGTGGAAATACGGCGAAGAACGGGCATCTCGCCGCATTGCAGCGGCAATCGTCACCGCGCGGTCGCATGCGCCCATCCAGACCACCCACCAGTTGGCCGACATCATTCAAAATACTGTCGGTCGCAAAAAAGAACGTGGCCGGCGCCCGATTCATCCAGCAACCCGCTCCTTCCAGGCGATCCGCATCGCTGTCAACCACGAATTGCAATCCGTCGAAGCAGTACTTCCCCTTGCCGTGCAGGCACTCAAACCGGGCGGCAGGCTGGCGGTGATCTCGTTCCACTCCCTCGAGGATCGCATTGTCAAGGATTACTTCCATACTGAAAGCCGCGACTGTATTTGCCCCCCACATCAGCCGGTTTGCACCTGCAACCACACCGCCATCCTCCACCGCATCACCCACAAGCCGATCACAGCAGCCGATGCTGAGAACCAGGAAAACCCGCGTGCGCGCAGCGCAAAATTGCGCGTGGTCGAGAAAATGCTTGCCGATAATGGCATAAACCATGCATAACACAATCAACACAAGAAACGATCAATAAAACTGCAGCGATGGAAAAAAGCAAGAAACAAGCCTACAAGCAAAAACCCTGGCGCAGCCAGGTGAAGTGGATCAGCCAGGTATTGATGGCTGCCCTATTTTTGCTGCTTGCTTCGCTCATCTACCTTGAACTGGCAGGAGAAGCCACCAATGTATCGCAGCAAATGATTGCTCTGCAGCAAGCAAAAATCGAACTGCAGGAAAAAATTGCCAGCCAGCAAAGTGAACTGGCCCGTTACCGCTCCACGCAATCGATGAAACCTCGCATGGAGGCGATGGGCTTCAAGCGCTATACCTATGAAAAAGTTGTATATGTGATGGTGCCGGGATATCAACCCAATTTTGACATCCAATTGGCTCCCGCTGCCAGTCAGCAAGCCATTGACCGGCCGATTATTCGTTCCGCCTACACCGAATCTTTATGGGATTGGCTGAATGAACATTTGTCTTCCATTAACCTGCCGGGAGTCCTCCAATGAGCAAAATCGCCAATTCCCGCTACCAAATCATCTCGCTGGCGTTTTCTGCAGCCGCCTTGTTCATGGTGATTCAGATCATCCTGCTGCAGCATAACCCCCAGAAGATTGAGCTCAGCCAGGATCTCTATAACCTGCACGAATACATCTGGATCAACCACGAACCGGAGCGCGGGCGCATTTACGACCGCAATGGTTTTTTGCTCGCAGGTTCAAAAACCGTCTATGAAATTGGCATTGACCTCAGTGTCGAGAACCGCGATGCCCATACCATCGCCAGTGTGTTAATGCAGTATTTCGCAGATGAATACCCGTTGGATTACCAACAACTGTATGAATTTGCCAGCTGGCCGTATGATGCGAAAACAGCAGTATACATCCCGATTGTTGTGTTGAACAACATCCCCCAGGAAACCATCAATGAACTGGATGTCCTCAAAGACGCCTTCCAGGCCCAGCGTGATACTGCCTTGCGGTCAGCCCGTACCCGCAAAGCGGCCAGGGAAGTCAGCAGTCTGCCCAGCCTCGCCGGACTCACCTGGCAGCCGCGCCTTCAGCGCTATTATCCGGAAGACCAGCTTGCCTCGAACATCATCGGTTTTACGACCTTCATGCAGCCTGATAACAAAGTGGGTATGTTCGGGCTGGAATCGTATTACCAGGAAAAACTGCTGACTGAAACGACCGTTTCTTATATCTCCAGGCTGCCGTATGAAAACAAATCAAAAACGGAAATTCCGCTTGGACAATCGCTTGTTCTTACCATCGACCGCAATATCCAGGAAGAAGTGGAGTCCATCCTGGACAATGCAGTGAAAAAGAACAATGCCGACTCAGGCACGATCATCGTAATGAATCCCAAAAACGGCGAGGTGATCGCCATGGCAACCAACCCCCGCATGAATCCCAACCAGTATTGGAACTGGGGCAAAGATATGGAGGGAGCCGCCAGTTTTAATAAAGCCATCGGAGATACATACGAGCCAGGGTCCGTGTTCAAGATCATCACCATGTCCATCGGCCTTGAATCCGGTGCCGTAACCCCGGAAACCACCTACGAAGATATCGGTGTCATCTCCGTAGGTGGACGCGAAGTGTACAACTGGAATAACCAGGCAATGGGCTTGATGGATATGGGCACATGCCTGCGGAAATCATCCAATGTATGCCTGGTGTGGGTCGGTGCAGAGAAGATCAAGAGCGAAATCTTTTATAAAGGCCTGCATGCCTTTGGATTAAACCGCCGCACCAATATCGACCTGGATGGTGAGGGCCTCTACCCATTGAAAGAACCGGGAACAGCAGATTGGACATTGACCGATCTCGGCCGACAGGCGTTCGGCCATGGTATTTCCCTGACCCCGATCCAGATGATTACAGCCATTTCCGCCGTCGCTAACAATGGACGCATCATGGCCCCCCACATTCTGAAAAGTGTTGTTGTGGATGGGGTGCAGTATGATAACATTCCCCAGATGATAGGAAACCCAATCTCTGAAAAAACAGCCCAAATTATTACCGATATGCTGATCATTAAAGAATCGCCAGCAGAGGTGGAAACCTGGAACGCCTTTATACCCGGCTACACCTTCAGTGGAAAAACAGGCACCGCTGTCAAAGTGGATGCCAATGGCCAGTATAACGATTCACAAACCAGCGCTTCATTTGTCGGCTGGGGTCCTTCAGAAGATCCCCAATTCATTGTCTATGTATGGATCGAACGGCCGCAGTATGAAACCTACGCCTCGATGGTGGCAGCTCCTGTATTCAAGGAAGTGGCAGAATACCTGATCACGGTCATGGATATCCCTCCGGATGAAATCCGATTGGCACTACCTGCGCAAAATGGAGGGGCGCCATGATCCAGTTCGAACAAATCATCAGCAGCCTTACAAATGAGGAAATAACACGCCAGATTCTGGCACAACTCCCTGAATCAATCGCTGAAACCTATCTCACTGGTGCAGCGATTGATTCGCGTCAGGTCATTCCCGGAGCCCTGTTTGTTGCTATGGGCGGTGAACGAACAGACGGCCATCAATTTATAGCGAATGCATTCAACAGCGGTGCGCACCTGGCGCTGATTGAAAAAGAAATTCCCGATTTCCCGATACTGGATCTGCGCACCGGCAGCTGGAACCAGACTACGATCCACGCATCCCTGCCTTTCTGCCTGCGGGTGGATCGATCATTGCATGCCCTGCAAAAAATCGCAGCCAATTGGCGGGATGTATTGCGACTGCGGACAATTGGAATTACTGGAAGCGTCGGAAAATCGTCCACGAAGGAACTGATTGCCGGCGTACTCTCCCAAAAATTTTTGGTGCTGAAGAACCACGGCAACCTCAACAATGAGATCGGCCTGCCATTGACACTGATGCAGGCCGGTTTGGGCCATCAACGGGCAGTCCTGGAAATGGGATTTTACGTACCCGGTGAAATCCGCCAACTGTGTGAAATTGCCCGGCCATCGGTTGGCGTGGTGACCAACATTGGCACAGTACATGCGGAACGAGCCGGTTCGCGAGAAATAATCGCGCGCGGGAAAGCCGAATTAATCGAATCATTACCGCCTGATGGTGTTGCCATCCTGAATATCGATGACCCATTGGTTAAAGAAATGGCCCGACTCTCGAAGGCACGCGTTATCTACTACGGAACTGATCCTGCTGCAGAACTGCGCGCAACCGCCGTTGAAGGTCTGGGATTGTCCGGTTTGCGAATGGAATTACAATACAACAGCGAATCCCATCGGATGGAGATTCCCATCCTGGGCCGGCATTCTGTCCACACGGTGCTGCGTGCTGCTGCCGTTGCGCTCGCAGAAGGTTTGACGTGGCAGGAAATTGAACAAGGCCTGTTACAGAGCCAGAGCCAGCTGCGCATGGCAACCACGCGCGCATTCAATGGCGCCCTGATCCTCGATGATTCCTACAATGCCGCACCCGAGTCCACCATGGCCGCCCTTGACCTGTTGGCGGAAGTCCACCCCGGCACACACCGCCACATTGCCGTGCTGGGGGAAATGTATGAATTGGGGCAATATGAATACCAAGGACACCAGCAGGTTGGCATCCGCGCCGCCCAAACCTGCCAGGTTTTGATTGCCGTGGGAGACCGTAGTAAAATCATTGCCGAGGCAGCTGTCCAATCCGGTATGAAACCGCAAGCCATCCATTGGATGGCCACGGTACAGGAAGCCATCGAGTTCCTGAAATCAAGCCTCCAGGAAACGGATGTCATCCTGATCAAAGGAAGCCACGGGCTTCGTATGGACCGGATCACCTGGGCATTGGAGACAACCCTATGATTATTGATTTGCTTCGCAGTTCAGAAATTTCCCTCGCGCTGACCCTGGCTACCCTCAGCTTCATGCTCACGGTCATTTGGGGTTCGCCCTGGATTAAGCTAATGCGCCATTTTAAGGTGGGAAAACTGATCCGCGTGGAAGGGCCTGAACGCCACATGACCAAAATGGGCACCCCCTATATGGGCGGTCTGCTATTCATCATGCCTGTGGTGCTGCTCACCATTCTACTCAACGCCACCAAATTCCTGGGGTTTGATTTCCTGGGCGAATCAGCGTTTTTGCCGATGCTGGTCATGCTGGCATACGCTGTCCTTGGCGCACTGGATGACTGGGAAGGCATCCGCGGTCCGCGCCGCGGTTTGGGCATGCGCGCCAGCACCAAGATCATCATCCAGACCATCCTGGCATTGGTCATTGCCTGGGCACTTAAATACCTGATGGAAGTCCCCGACCTGCTGTGGCCCGGATTTGAAAATACCAGTCCACTCGACCTGGGCGTTTTTTACATACCAGTTGCCGCGTTCATCATCGTGGCGTTTTCCAATGCGGTCAATTTCACTGACGGCCTGGATGGGTTGGCCGGTTTGATCTCCGCCACCTGCTTTGCCTCGTTTGGCGCCATCGCCATCCTGAATGGGCAGGCTTTTTTGGGCCGATTCTGCTTCACCCTGGTCGGTGCCCTGTTTGGCTTTTTATGGTTCAATGTGCATCCAGCCCAATTGTTCATGGGTGATACCGGCTCTCTTTCCCTCGGCGCCACCCTGGCCGTTGTTGCCCTGATGACCGGTGAATGGCTCATCCTGCCGCTGATCGCGGTCATCCCCCTTAGCGAGGTGGTGTCGGTGGTGCTGCAAGTATCCTACTTCAAAGCCACAAAGGGGAAACGCCTGTTCAAGATGTCACCGCTTCACCATCATTTTGAATTATTGGGATGGAGCGAAACCCAGGTGGTACAGCGCTTCTGGTTGATCAGCCTGCTGTTTGCCATGCTTGGCATCGCGGTTGCGATGTTGTGATAGGAGAAACCCGACCAAAATGAGCAATGCCGTTCAATGGAAAGACCAGCAAATTGTCGTACTCGGCGCCGCCCGTCAGGGGTTGGCGCTGGCTCGGTTTTTCCTGCTGCGCGGCGCACATGTTACCCTGAGCGACCAGGCTACACCAATACAATTGGCACAAGCCCTCGCAGCCATGGAAACCTGGCAGGAACAGCACAATGACGAAATCCATGGTGACCTGCACTGGGCGCTCGGAGGTCATCCAGCTACACTCCTGGATGGCTGCCAGGCACTGTTCGTGTCCGGCGGTGTGCCTCTGACCCTCCCCATTATTTCAGAAGCCATCGGTCGCGGAATCCCATTAACCAACGATTCCCAAATTTTTCTCGATGCCGCTCCCTGCCCGGTGATCGGCATCACCGGTTCTGCCGGAAAAACCACCACCACCACCCTGCTGGGAAATATCCTCGCGGAAAACCTTAGCACCAGTGAACGCCGGATATGGGTCGGCGGTAATATCGGTACCCCCTTGATCGATCATCTGGATGAAATCCGCCCCACTGACCTGGTGCTGTTGGAACTGTCCAGCTTCCAATTGGAACTGATGCATACCGTTCCGCACATCAGCGCAATTCTCAACATCACACCCAACCACCTCGACCGCCACGGGACCATGGAAGCTTATACCGCAGCCAAAGCCAATATTTTGGTCGGGCAGCATCCATCGGATTGGGCTATATTGAATCACGAAGACCCCGGAGCTTGGAGTTTACGGAAACGCGTTCAAGGGAAATTGGCTCTCTTTGGCCTGAAACCCCATCCGGACCGGATCCCACAGGCTTATCTTCGCAACGAGCAACTCTTTGTTCATGACGGCGAACAGGAACAACTTCTGCTCAATACCGCCGATATCCACCTGCGGGGCAGGCACAACCATTACAATGTGCTGGCCGCCTGTATCATCGCAACCCTGGCAGGTGTCCCGGTGAGGAATATTCGCCAATCTGTTGAGAACTTCAAGGGAGTGGAACATCGCCTGGAGCTTGTCCGGATTCACCATGACATCAAATGGTACAACGATTCCATCGCCACCGCGCCGGAGCGCACCATGGCCGCCATTCGCTCCTTCAACGAACCGTTGGTACTTCTCCTCGGTGGGCGTGATAAAGACCTGCCATGGGAGAAGCTTGCCCGCCTGGTACATCAACGGGTGCATGATGTAATCCTGTTCGGCGAAGCCGCTGGGAAAATTGCTGAAGCACTGCTGGCCGCACGTACCGGCACCAGCCTGGCACAGGTCAACCGCTGTGAAAACCTTGAACAGGCGGTTCAATGCGCTGCCCGGGTCGCTCATCCGGGAGATGTGGTACTCCTCTCCCCGGGAGGGACGAGTTATGATGAATTTAAGGATTTTGCCGAACGCGGGGAAAGGTTCAAGCTATGGGTACAACAAATTTCGTAAAGGCATCTCCAGGAAACAGCGAGCGCGTCATTCAACAGACGACCGGGCTGCGCCTCAAGCTGGATGTACCCATGCTAATCGCAGTGGTGCTGTTGCTTGCAATTGGGCTGGTAATGGTCTATTCCTCCAGCATGAAACAGTCCTCCGAGGTATTTGGCAATCCGTATGAAATCTTCAAAAGTCAGGCAATCTATGTCATGCTTGGTGTAATGGTCGCGTTCATCGCTTATCGCTTCGATTATCGCTGGTTCCGCCCATTGGCCCCTTGGATGATGGCTATTCTGGTCATTTTGCTGGTTGTGGTGCTCTTCATCCCACAAACAGAAGGGGTTCCCAAACGCACCCTGTTTCAAGGATCCATCCAACCCTCCGAGCTGGCCAAGGTGGCCATTGTGATTTACCTTGCAGTTTGGATCGGTGGAAAGCAGCAGCATCTGAACCAATGGGTGTCCGGATTGGCTCCCCTGCTGATCATTGTCGGCGGGATCTGCATGTTGATCTTCGCCCAGCCGGATATCAGCGCCGCGCTGACAATCATCATTCTCGGCACGATGATGTTTTTCCTGGGAAATGGCGATTGGCGCATGATCCTGTTGATGGTCGTAGTCGGATTAATCATTGGTGGAGTAGCGTACTTAATGTTTGATACCGTCCAGGATCGCATCAATGCCTTCATTGGTATTGATAATGAGCTGGCGCACGTGGAACAAGCCACCGCAGCCATCATCCGCGGCGGTTGGTTTGGCACCCGCCTGGGGGAAGGACCGGGGAAATTCATCGGCCTGCCTGTCCCGTGGACGGACAGCATCTTCGCGGTGATCGTGGAAGAGCTGGGCTTTATTGGCGGGGCATTTGTGATCTTCCTGTATGTGGTCATCTTGTGGCGTGGGTTGAAAATCGCTGAGGCAGCACCAGACCTGACAGCCAAACTATTGGCCGGGGGGTTGACCTGCTGGCTGACCTTTGAAGCCTTCCTCAACATCGGTGTGATGCTCGATATCCTGCCCGTTGCCGGCAATGCCCTGCCATTCATCTCGTACGGTGGGTCCATCATGCTGACCACCCTTGGGACGGTCGGATTGATTTTCAGCATCAACCGTGCCACTATTGAACACAAAATGACATTGGAAAGGAGTACTCTCGATGCGGCTGTTGATCTGCGCAGGGGGGACCGGCGGGGGCGTGTACCCCGCGCTGACCGTCCTGCACGCACTGCGCGAAATCGCGACTGAACCCACCGAAATCCTATGGGTTGGTGGAGAAGGCGGCATGGAAGCCGACTTGGTTCAGCGTGCCGGTATTCCGTTTGAGAGTATGCCCGCTGCAGGTGTTCACGGCGTTGGTATCCGCAGCATGCCTGGTAACCTGTTGAAACTGGCCAGGGGTTTTTTCAAATCAAAGCAAATTCTCAAGCGGTTTCGGCCGGACGTGTTGTTGTTCACCGGCGGCTACGTGGCTGTACCCATGGCACTGGCCGGGGTACCATTCTCATCGCTTCTGTTTGTACCTGATATCGAACCCGGCCTGGCCCTGAAAGTGATCTCCTGGTTTTCTGACCGAATCACGGTACCTGTGGCGGAATCATTTTTACATTTCCCGCCGCGCCTCCATCGCCGGATCAGTGTCACCGGTTATCCCACCCGCCCTGAACTGGCGGCCATCGACAAAGCCAGTGCCCGTACCCGGCTTGGGCTGCGCGAGGGGCAACCTGTTCTGCTGGTTACCGGTGGCAGCAAAGGCGCCCAGACCATCAATCGGGCCATCACCCGCCTGTTACCAGAACTTTTACCACAATGGCAGGTGGTACATATCTGCGGTAATCTCAATTGGGACGACACAAGGGCTGCCCGGCAGAACCTTTCCTCAGATTTGCAGGAGAACTACCACATTTACCCGTACTTGCATGACGAAATGGGTGCAGCCCTCTGCGCCGCCGACCTGATCCTCTCGCGTGCCGGCGCATCCACCCTCGGTGAATACCCGGCAGCTGGCACTCCCGCGATATTGGTGCCGTATCCATATGCCTGGCGCTATCAGAAGGTTAACGCCGATTACCTGGTTAACAAGGGGGCTGCCACGCTCCTGCCAGATGGACAGATGGATGAAAAGCTGGGTGAATTCATTACGTATTTATTCGAGCATCCTGCTAAACTGGAAGAAATGCACCAGCGCATGGCAGCACTCACTCAACCCCACTCGGCAGAAACCATTGCCAGGGAATTGCTCGATCTCGCATCGAAATCTGTGAAAGATGCTGGCGGAAGGGAAGAAATCATATGATCTACCTCAATAATTTGCTGTGGATATTCGTCCTGGTTTTTGCCATTATCGGGATATTTCGCGGAGCTGCCAAAGAACTGCTGGTGACCATCGCTATTTTGATTGCACTGTTCACGCTCTCACTCCTTGAAAAGACCAAATTCTTTTCCGAAACCCTGGTGGCGATGGAAGGCGGCATGGTCCTGTTCTGGGTCCGCGCAGCCATTATGACCTTGTTAGTGCTGGCGGGTTACCAAACCCCCAACCAGAAGTTGAATTTCAAAAACCAGATCACTACCAATGACAAAGTGGAGCGTTTCACCGGCTTCATCATCGGTGCATTGAATGGCTTCTTGATTGTCGGCACACTGTGGTTCTTCCTTCATAATGCGAATTACCCGGGAGATGCCCTTTTCTCCCCGGCGGAAGGACCGATTGCTGAGTTAAACGAAAAAGCATTAAAATTGATCGACTTCTTACCTCCCTCCTGGTTGCAAGGGACAGTCTTATATGTGGTTGTTGCTTTTTTGGTGATCTTCATCCTGATCATGATCATCTGATTGTGACAGGAAACTCTCGCATTTACCGGTTGAAATGATAAACACAGGAAACAACATGGATCAACATTCTCACATCCATTTTATCGGGATTGGCGGAACGGGACTTTCCGCCATTGCCCGCATCCTGCTGGAACGCGATTTCACTGTTTCCGGCTCCGATATGGTTGCCTCCCCGCTGTCCGATGAGATCGCCCAGGCCGGGGCCAGGGTTACCATCGGGCACGCAGCAGAAAACATCAGCGGAGCGGATCTGGTAATCCAGTCTTCTGCCATTCCCCCCGTTAATCCCGAACTGGTTGCCGCACACGCCCGGGGTATCCCGGTCTACAAGCGTTCGGAATTTTTGGGTCAGTTGATGAAAGGATATGCCTGTTGGGGGGTCGCTGGAACACATGGAAAAACCACCACCACATCGATGCTGGCCTGGGTGCTGACCGCCCTGGGTGAAGACCCCTCGTTCATCATTGGCGGTGTCTCTAAAAACCTGCGGACCAACGCGCATCATGGCAGTGGAAAAACGTTCGTGATCGAAGCGGATGAATATGACCGTATGTTCCATGGCCTCGATCCCCAGGTGGCGATCGTCACCAACATGCAGCATGACCACCCGGATTGCTTTCCTACACCAGCGGAATACCGGCAGGCTTTTATCGAATTCCTGCAGCGGGTACAGCCTGACGGCAGAATTTTGCTGTGCGCCGATGAGCCTAACGCCCATTCGCTTGCGGCAGATGCCCCCCAACGCCGCGGTGTGTTCACCTATGGATTCTCATCAGAAGCCGATTATCGTATTGACCACCTCCATCCCGAATCCGGTGGCTGCTTTGCCTTTGATTTGCTGTACCAGGATGAGCTGCTGCAAAACGTGCGCCTGCAGGTGCCGGGAGAGCACAACGCCCAGAACGCATGCGCGGTATTGGCGGCGATTCATCAGACGGGACGCAGCCTGGCGCAAGCCGCAGAGGCGCTGTACCAATTCTGCGGATCGGAGCGGCGCTTTGATATTCGCGGAACGGTGAATGACATCACACTCGTCGATGACTATGCGCATCACCCCACAGAGATTGCCGCCACCCTGCATGCTGCCCGTATGCGCTTCCCCCGCCGCCGCATCATTTCCGTCTGGCAACCCCATACCTACAGCCGCACCATCGCCCTGATGGATGATTTCGCCCATTGTTTCTCCGATGCGGATTGCGTCCTCGTTACGGAGGTCTATGCCGCCCGTGAGAAAAACGATACCTTCTCCGCCCAGATGGTAGCAGACTTGATTGACAATGATTGTGTCCACTTCACAAATACGCTGGCGGAAACTGAAGCGTACCTGTTGGAAACCAGCGCCCCCGGTGATGTGATCATTGTCTGTTCCGCCGGAACAGCTATTGAGGTGACAGAGAAATTGTATGCCGCCTTGCAGCCATTGGAGGATTCCAATGCCTGAGCCCCATGCCTTCCAGCTTCAGCCGGCACAGCGGCAGGCGCTTACAGAGCGTTTTGGGACCCAGGTCTGTTTTCACTGCCCGGTAGCACCTTACACCACGGTTGGCATTGGCGGCCCGGCGGATATTCTCCTGGTAGCGCGTGATGCGGCCGAATTGGGCGATATGGTTTCTGCCTGTTGGCAGATGTCACTGCCCACGCTCATCCTCGGAAACGGCTCCAATGTTCTTGTCAGTGATAAAGGCATCCGCGGTGCATGTATCATCAACCACGCCAACCGGATTGATGTGATCGAAGACCCGGCACAGCCGGGACTGCATACCTGCATCTATGCTGAAAGCGGTGCCCTGCTGGCCCGTGTGGCGCGCGTGGCCGAGTCTCACCAACTGGGTACTTTTGAGTGGGCGGAAGGCATTCCTGGCACCGTGGGAGGCGCAGTGATCGGCAATGCCGGTGCCTTTGGCGGTGAATTGGCTGGCAATTTTGTTTCGGCAACCATCTTGCAACCCGGAGAAGAACCGCGGGTTTGGCTGCCGGAAGAAATGCAGTTCTCATACCGCAGCAGCCTGTTTAAGAGCAGCGACATCAAAGCGGTGGTACTCTCGGCAACTTTCCGGTTGAAAAAGGCAGCGCCGGATGAAATTCACCACAAGATGGTGGAAAATGCTGACAAACGCCGCATGAAACAGCCCGCAGCCCGCAGCATTGGCTCGATCTTTAAAAACCCCGAAAATGAGTATGCCGGCCGGCTGATCAATCAGTTGAATCTCAAAGGCACACGGATCGGCGACGCCGAGATCAGCCAGCAGCATGCCAATATTTTCATCAATGTCGGGCAGGCAACCGCGGAAGATTTTATCCGCCTGATGGAATTTGCCCGGCAGCAGGTACTGGAACATTACGGGATCCAACTGGAACCGGAAATTTTATTGATTGGAGATTGGTAAGAAGCCGCAACGATGAACCACAAAAAGATGACACTGGCAGTATTGTTTGGGGGACGCTCCGGCGAGCATGAAGTATCTTTGAACTCAGCCCGTTCCGTTTTCGCTGTTCTTTCCCCCGAACGGTACAATATCATCCCGGTTGGCATCACCCATCAGGGTGTATGGCTGACCGGCAGCCAGGTGCATGCTTATTTGCTGGGAGAGGTCAACGCCAAAGAAAGTGACTTCACACGCGTCACGTTTCTCAGCGAGCCAGGAAATCAAACGCTGTACGGCATCGCTGGTGATGGAAAACTGACACCGATCGCCGATGTGGATGTTGTCTTTCCCCTGTTGCATGGCACCTTCGGTGAAGATGGCACACTGCAGGGATCCCTGGAAATGGGCGGTTTCGCGTATGTCGGCGCCGGTGTTCTCGGTTCAGCAGTGGGAATGGATAAAGCGCTGTTCAAAGATGTGATGCGGGCCAACCGCATCCCGGTGGTTCCGTCCATTGTCGTCACCCGCAAAGATATGCGTCACAGCCTGGAACAGGTATTGAATGAAGCAGAAAATATCGCCCCATACCCGTTATTCACCAAACCCGCCAACCTGGGGTCATCTGTAGGCATCAGCAAGTGTCGAAACCGTTCTGACCTGCTGGAGGGTATCATGGAGGCTGCCAGGTTTGACCGCCGCGTGTTGATCGAAAAGGGCATTGATGCGCGTGAAATCGAAATTTCGGTATTGGGCAATGAGCATCCGCGTGCCTCCATTCCCGGTGAGATCATCCCCTGTGATGAATTCTATTCATACGATGCCAAGTATATCGATGGCGACTCTGAACTGTTGATCCCTGCCCCGATTGACCCGGACCTCTCGGAAACCTTGCGGGATATCGCGGTCAATGCCTATAAGGCCATCGATTGCGCCGGGTTGGCGCGGGTGGACTTTTTGATGGACAAGAAAACGGGCGAGGTGTACTTAAACGAACTCAATACCATGCCTGGATTCACCCAGATCAGTATGTATCCAAAGCTGTGGGAGGCCACCGGGTTAAGTTATGCTGACCTGGTGCAGCAATTAATTGACCTCGCGCTGGACCGAAAAAACGAACGTGACCAGACAATCTATCAATACCAGGGATCATGAAGGCCTGAGAGATGAAAACGCAACCGAACTCCGCTGAAACCATGGCCCGCCCCGCCTCCACCCGGGCGGAACGCCTCCGCGCCCGGCGGCAGCCAAAGGCTGCACCGGCTCGCGGGCAAGCGGATTTCGAGGGGGAAACGCCGCAACCGCCGGATCGCATCATCAAACCCGCTCCTGGTCGTGACGAAGAGGGAAATATTTTCGCGCGGCCGATCCGCACCCAACCCCATCGAAATCCAAAGAACGGCCCCCAGCGGTCCAAATGGAAACAAGCGCCTTCCGTCTCCAAACGCTTCACCATCCACCTCAACAAGCAAGGCGCCGAGTTGCAGGTTTCTTCTCTGCCGTTCACCCAATTTGGTTGGCGCGGTGCATCAGGATTTCTCACCATCTTCTCTGTGGTGATGTTGATCCTGTTCACCCAGATGAAGGTGGATCAGATCCAGTTCATTGGCATATCTGACGCCCTCGCCGCTGATATCCGCAATACACTCAGAGTGGAAGGCAAACCAGCGTTTGCGATTGACCCTGATACTGTTCAGAATACTATGAAAAAGGCTTTTCCGGAAATTTCAGATGCCCGGATTGCGATTGCTTTCCCTGGGATTATGAAAGTGCAGGCAAAAGCCCGCACGCCGCTGTATGCCTGGTTGTTGGGTGAACGTGTATATTTAATTGACGACCAGTACATGGTGTATCCGGCGCATGCCGGGGAAAGTGTCGAAGGGCTGATCGTGATTCATGCCGACCAGCTGCCTCCCCCCGCCTCAATTCTTCAACAGTCCGGCGATGTGTTGGAGGAAATTTATGATTACATCTGGGCGGACCCGGATGACAACACGCCAGAAGAACTCCTGATGCTCAACCGTTCCACCTACCTGGTGGATGGTGAGGTACTGAGTGGTTTGCAGAATATGCTCGCTTTTGTGCCGGAGGGCGCCCAAATTCATTACAGCGGCATTCACGGGTTCGGCTGGCAGGGGGAATTTGGATGGGATGCGTGGTTCGGCCTCGACCTGTCGCAGATGGAAACCAAAGTTGGCATTTATAATGCTATTGTTAACTATTGTATTGCAGAAGACATCAATGCCAGTTTGATCAGCGTGGAATACATCCGCGCACCTTACTACCGGGAGGAGTAATTCATTATGGAAGATACTATTATCGTTGGCATCGACATCGGCACCTCAAAGGTCTGTACGCTGGTGGCGCGGGCGGACGACCGGAAACGGTTTCACGTGATGGGCGTGGGCATTGAACCTGCCAAAGGCATTCGCAAAGGGGCGATTGTCGATTTGACACAGGCCAGCCGCTCCATCCGCCGGTCGATCGAAAAAGCACAGCGCACATCCGGCATGGAGATCAGTGCAGCTTTTGTCAACCTGGCGGATACTGATGCGAAATCCACCAACAACCAGGGCGTGGTGGGCGTTTCCGGCAAAATGATCGGGCAATCAGATATTGACCGCGCGCTCGAATCCGCCAAGGCGATTCCACTGGACCACAATTACGAGATCATCCATGTGATTCAGCGCGGTTTTGTGGTGGATGGGACCGATGGCATCCGGACACCAATCGGGTTATACGGTTACCGGATGGAAGTGGAAGCCCATATCATTTCAGCTGAACAATCTTCGGTTGAAAACCTGAATCAGGCCGTGAACCAGAACGGTGTCAGTGTGTTGAATTATGTCCTGAACCCGCTTGCTTCAGGTGAGGCGGTGTTAACGGATACGGAGCGCCAGATGGGTGTGGTTGTGTGCGATATTGGCGCAGGAACCACCGACCTGGCGATATATATCAACGGTGATGTGTGGTACAGCAAGGTGCTGCCCATCGGCGGCGATCATATCACCTCTGATATCGCGGCCGGGCTGCGACTTTCCACCGAGGAAGCCGAAGAGGTAAAAAAGGTAAACGGCTATGCCATTGAAGAACACATTGAACCCAATGAATCCTTCGTGGTGCATGCTTTTGGCTCCACTGAACCGATCCATGTCGGCCGCAAAACCCTGGCGCATATCATCGAAGCCCGGGTGGAGGAAATTTTCTACATGATCCTGCAGGAGATCAAACGCTCCGGGTACGATGGCCTGCTGCCCGCCGGCATGGTATTGACCGGCGGATCAAGCTTGCTGCCGGGCATCCAGGAGCTGGGCAACCGCATCATGGGTGTGCCGGTGCGTATCGCCCAGCCGGAAAACCTGTACGGGCTGGTTGATCAGCTACATTCCCCCGCCTATAGCGGCAGCGTGGGGCTGCTGCATTGGGCAATGTTGTACCTCGAAGCAGAAATGAACCGCCATGACAAGCGCAACAAACCATCCAAACCGGAGGAGAAAAGCGAGCCAAAAACAATCATGGATGTGCTCAAGGAGATCGTAAAACAGCTCCTGCCGTAAATTGATAGAGGATGGAAAATTCCACCGATCTTTCAGTTTGCATTAATTCGTGAAACCAGTATACTTATTTTAAGTTTTTGAGGAGTTAATAACATGATGGAATATAGTTTTAACAAAGGACAGGCAGAAACGTTTGCCAGAATCAAGGTCATCGGGGTAGGCGGCGGCGGTTGCAATGCCGTCAACCGGATGATCGAAGAAGGCCTGCACGGCGTTGAATTCATTGCGATCAACACCGATGCACAGGCATTGATGGATTCCAAAGCGCAAACCCGTGTCCGCATCGGTGATAAATCCACCCGCGGACTGGGTGCCGGCGGCAACCCCGAAATGGGGCAGAAAGCCGCGGAGGAATCCCGCGAGGAACTTCGCCAGGTCATCAAGGGCAGCGATATGGTCTTTGTGACCGCTGGACTTGGCGGTGGAACCGGAACGGGTGCAGCTCCGATTGTGGCCGAGATTGCCCACGATGAAGGCGCGCTGACCATTGGGGTGGTCACACGGCCATTCACCTTTGAAGGCATCAAACGCGCCCAATCCGCCGAGGCCGGAATCGGGAACCTGCGCCAAAGCGCGGATACCCTGATTGCGATCCCCAATGACCGCTTGCTCCAGATTGTGGACAAGCGCGCCAGCCTGCAGGATGCCTTCCGCGTGGCCGATGACGTGCTGCGCCAGGGTATTCAGGGTATTTCAGAACTGATCACCAAGCCTGGTCTGATCAACCTGGACTTCGCTGACGTCCGGGCGATTATGTCACAGGGCGGCGCCGCGTTGATGGCGGTCGGTAAAGCCTCCGGCGAAGAACGCGCCCGTGTCGCGGCCGAACAGGCCATTTCCAGTCAATTGCTCGATATCACCATCGACGGTGCCCACGGCATCCTGTTCAACATTACTGGCGGTAACGATATGACCCTGTTTGAGGTCAATCAGGCAGCTGCCATAATCCAGGAAACCGCACATCCCGATGTGAACATTATCTTCGGCGCTGTCATTGACCCGAACATGGGCGATGAAATGCGCATCACCGTCATTGCCACCGGCTTTGACGGCTCACCCGCCAAAGCTGCGCCAGTGCGCACCACCACAACCAGCACTGCCAGCAAACCGGCAACGCAACAACAAACCCCTGCCAGGCCGCAAACATCCGTGCGGGAATCGGTATCCGTGGGCAGCCAGCCCAAACAGCAGGAAACCGTTCGAAAGGCTTTCGAGCCGCGGGTGTACAACACGGAAGATATTGATATCCCGGCGTATCTACGTCATCGCTACCAGAACAATAAAAACAACCAGGATTGACAGTAGCTTCCGCACAATTCAACCCCCATTTGTATGGCGATTGCAGGAAAACGCGTTCCCCTTGACGTGTATCTTCCTGTCGTCCAAAAAAAGGGACAGATCTTCACCGCAGGTTCCCACTTATTAACTCCTCCCAAAAAAATACTGGTTCGCCTGTTAGATCTGTCCCTACTTTTCCCCTGATCCCTCCGCCCCCCACACGGAGGGACTTTTTTTAGCCATCCGCTTCCCTTTGGTTACCCGCCATAGACCAACGAACCGATTAACACAAAATTGTGGAAAAAACTTGAAAAAACTGAAAATGGTGTCCACCGTCCATGATATAGTTCCATAGATTTTATTCACCAGGTGTCGTTGATGAATTTTATAAATTTCTGGTTTTACCCGTTTCTCCTTCTGGTAGTGATCGTCCACTATCTCCTCCCACGCAAAGTGCGTTGGGTGTGGTTGCTGATCGCCTCCTGGGGATTCTACCTCAGCATCCATCCTGCGTTCTTGGGCGTGTTGCTTCTGATCACAGGCCTGGCATATGGCATTTCGTTGAAGATCGCCAGTGCTGCTGAGCGGGAAGTAAAAAAACGCTGGCGCACCTTCGGCTTCGTTGCCATCGTCCTGCCGCTAGTGGTTTTTAAATTCTTCGATTTTTCCATTCACGCGCTCCCCAATGGGTTGTTCCAACCAACCGCCGCAATTCCGTCGTTTTTGATGCCCCTGGGCCTCTCCTTTTACACATTTTCAGCGCTGGCATACTTAATTGATGTTTACCGCGGCAGCACTACCGCCCAGCGAAACTTCTTCCGTTTTGCCCTGTTCCTGGCATTTTTCCCGAAGTTAACCGCCGGACCGATCGAACGCGCCAACGCATTGATGGCACAGCTGGTTGAACCCGCCCCTTTTGCACATGACCGCTTTGTGCGGTCAGCTGTGCGCGTTGGTTGGGGTTTACTTAAAAAATTACTCATCGCCAACCGCCTGGCAGTCGTGGCTGATGCGGTCTTTACCGCCCCCGGCGGCCGTTCCGCCCCGGTGCTGATCGCTGGTGTGCTTGCATTTACTTTCCAGGTCTACATCGATTTCGCTGCCTACTGTGACATCGCCATCGGTGCTGCTGGCCTGCTGGGCATTGACCTGTCTGAGAACTTCCGGCAGCCGTATTTTTCCCGGTCAATTACCGATTTCTGGCGCCGCTGGCATATCACTTTCAGCAGCTGGCTGCGGGATTACCTGTTCCTCCCCCTCAACTTTGCTTCGCGGCGTAAAAGCCTCCACCTGCCCCCCCGCAAAAACGGTAAACCACAACCCCACTTTATGCAGGATCTGGCACAGCACGCCTACACCTACCGCAACATCCTGGTTACATTCCTGATCAGCGGTCTGTGGCATGGCTCCAACTGGACCTTCCTCGCGTGGGGATTCCTGCACGGCCTGTATCAGGCGGTTGAACTTTACCGCAGCCACCGGAAAGCCACATCACGGCCGCGCCCCATTCGCGCTGTCATCACTACCTTCCTGTTAACCGCCCTGGCATGGGTATTTTTCCGCGCAGGATCGATGAATGATGCATTCCTGATCCTGGAGCGCATTTTCACTTTTAAGGGATTTTTCACCCTCAACGGTTGGGATATGGGCGGCCTTGGTCTCGACTTTTCTGACCGCCTGCTGACCTTCTTCCTCGTCGTGCTGTTTTTCACCACGGAAATCATCGAGCGTGAGGTCTCACTGATTGCGATGGTCGAAAAACAACGCCTCTGGCTGCGCTGGGTGGTCTACATCGCAGCACTGCTGGCAATGTTGATCTTCGGGCAATATGGTGCCCAATCTGCCTACAGCCAATTCCTTTACTTTCAATTCTGATACCTGATGAAAAAAGTTCCGATCCTCCGCTACCTGCTTTTCTGGCTGACCGCCCTGCTGGCGTTCAGCCTGGCACAGATTGCCTTCCTGCCACGCGGTGAGGTGCTGCGCTGGCGCAACTTTTACGCACTCCCGCGCAATACAGTCGATGTAGTCTTCCTGGGCACCTCACACGCTTACCACAGTTTTAATCCCGAAGTGATTGATGATATCATCCCCATCACCTCCCACAGCCTGGGAATTCCCGGTGACAATATTCAGATTGTCTACCACGAAATCCAATCGATCTTGCGTACCCAGCAGCCCGACCTGATCCTGGTGGATGCCTTCAGCCTCTCGATGAGCAATTGGCTCGATGGGCCGTATGTCTACCGCTTTCTCAATGCCAGCTTCGCCCCGCCCAATATCCTTTCTTCGGCAGATATCTTGTTCAGGAATGGCTATGATTGGTGGAATTATTTTCCGCTGGTGCGCAACCGGCTGGATTGGAAAAACCCCGACAAACTGATGGCCAACCCCGTCAGCAATACCCCGCCCGAATATGCCGAAAACCCACAGGGCCATGCACCCCTCACCACCATCATCCCTGATGCCGATTACGCCGCCATCCCGATGGAAGATTACTTGCCTTTGCCACCCCATTACCTCACCTACCTGCAAAAGGTTATCGACACCAGCCGCCGCGAAAATTTCCGGTTACTCTTCGCGGATACCCTGTGGTACGGTTTTTCCAACCCGGTATATGACCTGTATGACCGCAGCGATGAATTCCGCCTGCTCTCCCGGGAAGCCATTCCCTACCATGATTTCCGCAGTTATCCGCTGGCGTACAACTGGCAGCAGATTCACCTGTATGACCGCGACCATCCTTCCGAATTCGGGTCTCTGATCATCTCAGTGACGACCGCGGAGATGCTGGCAAAAACCATGGACATACCGGTGGACGCGGAACGGTTGGAATACTACCGGAATTTCTTCTTCAACAGTCATCATCTGGAGCAGGCCAACGGCCAAACCAGCCTCACCCTGGTTCCCGCCAACCCGTCAGCCCCCCTGCGCTACCGCTGGGCGCTGTTGGCGGCGGACCAGATGACTGTACTGGGTGAGATTTTGGAAAGCAGCGGACCTTCCTACCGGTTCAAGACTCCGCCAGCCGGAACGTATTGGATCGCTGTGGCCGTCACCCAGCCAGGTGGTTCCTATGAACTGGAGGGGTTATTCCCCCTGGTGGTTGAGTAGCAGCAGTTGCAAGAAGTTACCAAAATTTTGCACAACATCGAAAGTCGGTCGTTTACCACTTCGCGAAGTGTTCTTCTGCAAACCCCACCAGGTTGTACACATCAATCGTTTCCCCAGATTCGGTCATCACGAACCCGTGGTAGCGGCCAAACATCTGGTGCACCTCGCTCTTAAGCAGCTTGATATCCGTCTTTGCGGTACGATCGTAGAAAGGCTCAAAGCGCAGGTTCAGGCGCCCGTCCTCTGATTTCATATGCCACGGTTCCATATAATTTTTGCTGTTGAAGCGGAAATCCACCCGTCCCAGCTTGTGCACCTTGCCTTCCAGGATGAAGGCATTTTCAGTGGCCTTGCTGTTATCCCCAAAACCATATCCCAGGTTGAGTCCCAGCCGTTGGCCTTTGGCCGTGAAACCGGATGAACTTGCCCACACCCAGTGGCTTTTCAGCGCCCACACCCCGCGCCCCCAATCCAGGCTGCCCAGGCAGGTGCGTGGATCGAGGTGGTATTCCTGCCCCTGGTAATGGATCGTACCGCTAGCGCGCATATTGTTGACCTTGCGGTTGTCATAAAAGCGTTTCAACCCGATCGGGATGATGATGTTCATCGACTCGTGGTCACGGGGCAGCGCCAGGGACAGGTCCGCTTGCAGGCCGCCTTCCCCGAATCCCGGCCAGTCGCACAGGAGATGCCGGCTGTCCGGTTTTACCTCAAAACGCATTTTCAACTGCTTGTTCTCGAACACGCTCTCCCCTTTGGTGCTGTTGCGCGGCAGCTGAACCCCTGACCCAAACGGGGTGATGATGGTCTTTTCCGCAAATGCGAGGGTATCGAAATCGAGCACGTAGGCAAAGATCATCCCTATATACCCCACGCTGGAGATGGTGAAGGAATAATAATGCGTCGGCATAAAAATGCCGTAATAGTCCCAGCGTTTGATGCGCAGCGGCTGCAGGAATTTGAGGCGGTAGAAATTCGCCTGCTCCAGGTTGCAGTCCAGTATCGGCTGCGGTGACCAGCCCACCTGTTTCAGGCTGCCGTCATCGCCCAGCAGCGGTCCCTGGCGTTGGATCAATTGTTGTCTGGCTTGTTCATGCGGCATGGCAGGCTCCTTTTTCCAGGTTCGCAAACCGTGGAACTGAATCAATGACAATGGCAGTTGCGCGGATGATTGGTGATTCCCCACTACCGGAAGGATCAATGTTCCGGGTTGGGAGAACTTTTAAGATTATACCCCCATCGCGCGCTTTCCGCGCCTTTCCCTTGACAAAGCGCCGGTTTTCCCTATAATTGTGATTGCCGTTCCACACTAGCTCAATCGGCAGAGCAAGCGGCTGTTAACCGTTAGGTTCGTGGTTCGAGTCCACGGTGTGGAGCCAAAAAACATCCCCTGCGGTTGCAGGGGATGTTTATTTTTGCCGGCCGCAAACGGCGTTCACCCCATAGTCTTCGCTCATTTACTGGGGATATCGCCAAAAACCGGGTAAACTGAATCCATGCAAACATCGCTTGCCCGGCTCCTGTTGCTTGTGCTGCTGCTCAATGCCTGCGCGGATCCCCCTGCCGATCATACTCGGGTGACGCCATCCGGTACACCGGCACCAGCCCAAACCGTGGCACTTACAGCCTCTGTGACCCCAACGCAGCTGGCTGTCTCATCTCCTGATCCAACAATATCCCCCACACCAGTGCGAACCATCGAGGCTCTCACGCACACGCCCACTCCCACCCGGCCTGCCAGCCACCAGATCGCCAACATCTACGGCGAGCGTCAGGCGTACCCGCTTTCGTGTGAGAGCCGCGCCGCGGTTGATTGGGCTGCCTATTACGGCTTCACGATCCTCGAGGCCGAATTCCAGTTCAACCTGCCCTTCTCTGATAACCCTGACCTGGGCTTTGTCGGTGTCACCACCGGGGTGTGGGGGCAGGTGCCGCCTTATGATTACGGCGTACATGCCGCACCCGTGGCGGAATTGCTGCGCGCCTATGGAGTTCCCGCCGCTGCGGTGAAACAATTCGACCTGGATTCCCTCAAGAACCTGATCGCCCAGGATCACCCCGTTCTCACCTGGGTCATCGGCAATGTGGAGGGCGGCGTGCCATATGTATATACCGACTCCCAGGGCAACCAGGTTACCGTTGCGGCGTATGAGCACGTGGTGATTGTGTATGGGTATGATGATTCAGATGATACCCTCATCTATATGAATAACGGCAAACATTACCGGACCCCGTCCTCTGTTTTTGATAATTCCTGGTCAGTACTGGAACGAATGGCCATTTACTACGACGAAAGCGGCCTGCCCTGAAACGCTTCGTACCACAATTTCCTTTTGCCAAAATCGGTGGAAAATGCTATAAATAAAAGGCAATACACATTCACGTTTGCATTGCTTGAAGGTATCACGAAAGGAGAGTGATTCAGATGGGAACCAAGGATAAAGCTGGAAAAGAACCCCGCAAACCAAAGAAAAAGAAAGTGATCACCCCCGCTGCCCGTCCCACCACGGTGGAGACGATCAAGAAGGGTTGAAATTCACGATCAGAACCTGGTGTTCAAATTAGAACGCCAGGTTTTTTATTTTAATTTCATTGAACAGTTATGCCTGCAAAGGACCTGCCGCCCGCACCGCTTCCGGTACACGGTCAGCAAATTGGGCAAAATTTTCACAGAACATATCCGCCAGGCGCCGCGCCTGGGCATCGTAGGCAGCCGTATCCGCCCAGGTGCCGCGGGGATTTAACACCACATCCGGCACTCCGGGGCATTGCTGGGGCACGGCCAGCCCAAACACCGGGTCGGCTGCATAGGGCACATCCCGCAGGCTGCCGTTGAGTACCGCATCCACCATTGCACGTGTATGGCTGATCGGCATCCGCCGGCCTTCGCCGTACGCCCCGCCAGTCCAGCCGGTATTCACCAGCCAGCATTGCGCCTGGTGGCGCTGGATTTTCTCGCCCAATAGCTGTGCATATACCATCGGGTGATGCACCATGAACGGGCCGCCAAAACAGGTGCTGAAGGTCGCTTGCGGTTCCTTGATGCGGCGTTCGGTTCCTGCCACCTTGGCCGTGTAGCCGGAAAGGAACTGGTACATCGCCTGTTCGGGTGTCAGTTTCGCCAGCGGCGGTAGCACGCCAAACGCATCGGCGGTCAGGAAAATGATATTTTTGGGATGTCCGCCCATCCCGGTCGGTTCATGGTTCTCGATCTCACTCAGCAGGTAGGATGCGCGCGTATTCTCCGTGATCGAGGCATCGTCCAGGTCAATCTCCCTGGTTTCAGGGTCGATCACCACATTTTCCAGCACGGTGCCAAAGCGCTGGGTCATCGCAAAAATCTGCGGTTCATCCTGTGCTGAAAGCCGGATCACCTTGGCATAACAGCCGCCTTCAAAATTGAAAATGCCATTGTCACTCCAGCCGTGCTCATCGTCGCCAATCAGTTTTCGCCGCGGATCGGCGGAGAGGGTGGTTTTGCCGGTACCGCTTAACCCGAAGAAGATCGCGCTGTCGCCGTTGGCGCCGATGTTGGCGGAACAGTGCATCGGCAGCACCCCCATCAACGGATAGAGATAATTTAACACCGTGAACACGGTTTTCTTGATCTCCCCGCCGTAGCGTGTGCCGGCAATTAACGCCAGTTTCTGCCCCAGGTGGATGGCAACCACTACATCCGAGCGAGTGCCATCAATCGCCGGTTCCGCTTCAAAACCGCAGGCGGTCAGCACAGTGAATTCGGGGGCAAAATCGCGCGGGGAATCCAGCCGGGCATGGCGGAACATGTTATAGGCAAACAGGCTGCCCCAGGCGGTGTCGGTAACAATCCGGGCGGGAAAGCGGTACTGCGCGTCAGCACCACCGTAACAATCCTGCACATAGACTTCCTTTTGCTGATAATACTCCAGGATACGCTGTTTTAGTTGCTCAAACCGCGCCGCTTCAAAGGGCTTGTTCTCCTGCCACCATACATGCTCCTTACTGGAAGGTTCTTCAACGAAGAATTTGTCAAGCGGGGAACGCCCGGTACATTTTCCGGTGTAGATCACCAGCGGTCCATGCGAGGCAATCATCGCTTCGCCGCGCCGCACTACTTCTTCATACAGCAACGGCGGGGTCAAATTCCAATGTACCCGCCGTGCATGGATGGTGCTTTCCGGTGAAATGGCAAACGATTTATTTCGGATTTCGAACACAGTACCTCCCTGGATACTCCTCTTAAACCTGCCCGGTAACCAATGCCAGCAGCGCCATGCGAATCGGTACGCCGTTGGTCGCCTGGCGGAAATAGGCCGCGCCTTCATATTCATCCACCTCGCGTGCGATCTCCCCCGCCCGTGGCAGAGGATGCATGATCGTCATCCCGTGTTTGCACACCTTCAGCAAGGCCTCATCCACATGGTAAATTCCCTTTAATCGCTCATAGGAGGCGGCATCGTGGAACCGTTCTTTTTGCACCCGTGTCATGTACAGTACGTCGCTTTTCGCCGCCGCCAATGTCAGGTCGGGGGTTTCGATGATCTCAATCCCGTCATCGCGCAGCAAATGGGTGATCTCAGGCGGCATGCGCAATTCCTCCGGCGAAACAAAGAAAAATCGCGGCCCATACTTGCCCAATAACTGCGACAACGAATGTACCGTGCGTCCGTTTTTCAGGTCTCCTGCCAGGGTTACCGTCAGGTTGTTAAGCCGTCCGCGTTCCTTCTGGATCGTGTACACATCCATCAATGACTGGGTCGGGTGCTGGCCAGCACCATCACCACCGTTGATCACCGGGATGTCCGCGCCATTGGCCAGTTCCTGCGCACTGCCCACCTCATTGTGGCGAATCACTGCCACATCAGCATAGCCTTCCAGCCATTTGCCGACATCATACAGGGTTTCACCTTTCACTGCTGATGAGGAACTCTTGGCGTCGGTTACAGACACCACCTGCCCCCCCATCCGCAGCATAGCCGTTTCAAACGAAAGGCGGGTCTGGGTGGAGGGTTCATAAAAAAGCGTGGCAAGGATTTTGCCGGTCATATTGGTCAGGGTTCCCCCACCCTCCAGTACCCGCTCAAAACGGCTGGCTACATCCATCACCAGGTCAATATGTTCCAGCTTGATATCCTTCACATGCAGGATATCCCTGCCCATCAGCAACTTTGACATACACCGTCCTTATCGCATGCGGTTAATCAACAGGTTCTCAGTTCGATATGGTTCTTGGTTTGATTATACCCGTTTTTTTCCGCATGCCGAAATCAGCCGATTTCTCTTTTCATCTCGCTTTCTCTCTGTTAAAACTGAACGCGCCTGGCTTTACTCAAAAGCCAGGCGCGCTTCATGATTAAGAAAATAAATTAGAGTACGCGCACGTCCTGTGCCTGCGGGCCTTTTTCGCCCTGGACAACGGTGAACTCAACGCGGTCGCCTTCATTCAGGGATTTAAAGCCCTGGCCGATGATGGCGCGGTGATGAACGAACACGTCCTTGCCGCCTTCACGTGAAATGAAGCCGTAGCCTTTGGTACTGTCGAACCATTTAACGGTTCCAACCTGTGTATCTGCCATGTGAGTGATGATCTCCTTTCGTCAAAATTTGTTTCCAGGTTCCAGTGGAAGAAAAAACACCTTGCGTTCGTCTGATCGTGGTCGAGCAGTAAAAGCGAACGCGATACCTGCCCTGGCACAAAAATTTTGATTCGAAAAGGAATCATTCTTTCCAGAACTGTTAACACCTCTATTATAACAGGAAGCGAAAATTCCTGCACGGAAAAAGCGGCACTCCGCAAAACTGTCTGGTGAAATGCATCCCTGCATCAAACGCCTAAGAAGGACTCAGATCCTGCATTCAACATCACACAGCAGGCATTGCCTATTCAATGACCACGGAGTCAAGACCTTCCTCAGCGGGCGGGAATTTCATTTTGAACCCCTCCAACGTGTCAACCAGGATCGAAGCAATGTAATAATTGCGCACCCATTTCCGGTTGGATGGAATCACATACCACGGTGCCCACGGCCGGCTGGTGCGGGCCAAAGCTTCTTCATATGCCTTCTGATACTGATCCCATATGGCGCGTTCCTTCAGATCGCCAATGTTGAATTTCCAATGCTTTTCCGGGGTATCCAGGCGTTCCTGCAAGCGCTTTTTCTGTTCATCCTTATCAATATGCAGATAGAACTTCAAGATGGTTGTTCCTTCGTCGGTTAGCATTTTTTCAAATTCGCGGATGTGCTCAAAGCGCTTCTGCCAGCGCTCTTCAGGCACCAGGTTATGAACGCGCACTACCAGCACATCTTCATAATGGCTGCGGTTGAAGATCACGATCTCGCCGCTTCCGGGCGTCCGCTGGTGAATCCGCCACAGGTAGTCATGCGCCATTTCCTGTGGGGTAGGCACCTTGAAGCTGGCCACCTTAACGCCCTGCGGATTAACATGCTCAAACACCTGCCGGATGGTGCTGTCCTTGCCGGAAGTATCCATCCCCTGTAGAACCACCAGCAATTTCCGTTTGCCTTCGGCATACATCAATTCCTGGAGCGATTCCAGTTTCTTGTTCAATTTTTCAAATGCTTTCTTGGCTTCTTCTTTTTCCAGCCCTATCACACCATCGCCATCCGCATCCACATTGGCAAGGCTGTACATCTGGTCAGGCTTTACGAGTATCGAATCAAACATGTCGGCTCCTTTTCACAGTTCAACCAAATACACCTGGTGATTAATCCTATCATACATGCATCAGAAAAAAACCGCCTGATGTAAAAAACAAGCGGTTTTCATATTTGTGCCAGGTCTGGACTAATCGAGATATCCGTTCTCCCGCATCCAGTCGTCATTAAATATGCGGCTGATATATCGATTTCCGGAATCAGGATAGACCACGACAGCAATCTCCCCAGGCTGAAGTGCCTGGACATATTTCGATTTCAGCAGGCCGGCGGTCGCCCCACCGGAAGATCCACCAGCGAAGATGCCTTCTTCCTGCGCCACCCGGCGCGTCATCCGGAAAGCTTCACCGTCTGTGATCCGAACGATTTCATCAACGATCCCCAGGTTCATCGTGTCTGGAATAAAGTCCTTCCCAATCCCTTCCACTTTGAACGGTGTTTTTTCGTATTCTGTCACTTCATGGCCGGCTTTCCAACTGTCATAGATCAACGAACCACGCACATCCACACCAACGACCTTGATGTCAGGGTTCTGTTCTTTCAGGTACCGACCGGTACCGCTGATCGTTCCGCCAGTTCCCATGCCACACACCAGTACTTTGATCCTGCCAGCCGTCTGCCGCCAGATTTCCGGACCGGTGCTGCTATAATGCGCGGTGGGGTTCGCCTGGTTTTTATACTGGTTGGTCCAAAAACTATTGGGGGTTTCCTCCGCTATCCGTTTGGCCATGTTAACACTGTTGTCAGGATGATCAGGGCCGACATTGGAGGGTGCCAGCACAACTTTCGCGCCCAGCGCCCGCAGCGTGTTCACTTTTTCAGGGCTCATACGGTCTGGCATCACCAGTACCACCTTGTAGCCTTTTTTGGCAGCAGTCAACGTCAGCCCGATCCCTGTGTTGCCTGACGTCGCTTCGACAATTGTCCCGCCGGGTTTCAGCAGTCCCCTGCGTTCAGCGGTTTCAATCATGTTGTAGCCCACCCGATCCTTGATGGATCCGCCCGGGTTGAAGAATTCCACTTTTGCCAGCACTGTTCCGCGGGTGGCACTCCCGATTACCCTGGAAAGGCGAACCAACGGTGTTTCACCAATCGTATCAAGAATGCTTTCGTAGTACTGCGGTGTAAGTTGCTCGATCTCATCCGTGCAGCAAAATTCCAATGTATTTGTCAATGCCATGTGTTCGATTCCTTTTTCCTTACCACTAAATACCAACCAACTCGATTGTCCGCGCGCGCACCAACAGCACACGCCGTTCGTCTCTTCTGTGTTTGACCTGCGGGGTTGCCGGGCTTCCGTCTGTGTATTCGATTGTATCCCTGTCTTGTCGATTCTCTCTGGCTACAATTTTTTATCAGCGGAGGCTACAGTCCCCGCCGTATACATGTGCAAGCAAATATTGTATCCTGATCTTCTTTCATATTTGTAGTGTACTATAAAACGTTTAAAAAATATATAAGAAAAAAGTTAAAATTATTAAGCGGCTTGCACTGGACATATCAGGGGGAAGCGTAACAATTTCTGCCTGCCTGCGGCTTCCCTTCTCCCAATTCAGACAGTTGCAATTCAACTGGCCTTGTGATTATCTACGGGAATAGAGTGCCGGTGATTTTGTTATAATACAGTTGCTTCCAAAACCAATCCCTTCAATCGATATCGATGTCCAGGTACAACCATGGAACAAACCCACCTGATTTATGCTGCATTGCTGCTGCTCTCCGGGACCGCCAGCCTGGCGGTGATTCTGATTACCTGGAACCGCAGGTATGCTCCCGGTGCAAAAGCATTGATCACAATGATGGCCGGCACAACTATTTGGGCAATGACCTATGCGGTCCATTGGATCTACCCGGACACACCGGCACCATTCTTCTGGCTGGATGCCACCTACCTGGGCGTTGTGATTGCACCAACCGCCTTTCTGGTTTTCGCAGTGCAGTTTAATCAATTTGACCGTTGGCTGAACAAACACACCTTTTGGATACTGAGTCTCATTCCCTTCCTAACCCTGGTTATTCTATGGACTGACCCATACCACCAGCTCTTTTTTGCGGGAAAGCGCCTGCCCACGGCCACGGACATTTTTGATGGCGGTCCCTGGTTTTGGGTCAACATGATTTATAGTTACGCCATGATCATTGCCGGGTATATCATCATGTATCTCGGCTATTTCCGCCAGATTGGCATTTATCGCAAGCAACGCCTGCTGATCATCATTGGTTCCATCGTCGCTCCCATTGCCAATCTGGTCAGCCTTTTCAACCTCAATCCCCTGCCAGGATTGGACCTGACCCCATTCTCTTTTACAATCCTGGGAACATTCTACAGTTTCGGCCTGCTGCGGTTATCGATGTTCGATATTGTGCCTGTCGCAAAAGAAATTGTGATCGACACGATGCAACAGGGCATGTTGATCTTTGACCCGGATGAGCGGCTGGTGGAATTGAATGAGAATGCCCTCACCACCCTGGGATTACCCCGCTCATCGCTTATCGGAAAACCTGCGGTTGATGTTTTTCGCGGGAATGCCGATATGCTGCGGGCGTGGCAAAACCGTGAGACCCTCGATCAACCCATTCAGGTACATATGCCGGATGGTCGTATCCAAATGCTGAACATGGATCGGCTCATGAAAAATGGTTCCCGGCTGCAAGGCTGGTTGATCATCTGCTCCGATGTCACTTCACTGGTGGAGACGGAAACCCGGCTGCAGCAGGCAAATCACCAACTGGAAGAACGTTTACAGCAAATTGAAGCGCTCCAGGCCGTTCTGAAAGAGCAGGCCATCCGTGATCCGTTAACTGGTTTGCTTAACCGCCGCTTCCTTGAAGAGACCTTGATCAAAGAAGAAGCGCGCGCAGAACGGAAACAATACGAGATGATGATCTTGATGCTCGATATCGATTCATTCAAGGACCTGAATGATACCCATGGTCACCAGGCAGGTGATGAAGTACTCAAACAGTTAGGGGATCTTTTGCTCCGTTCCCTGCGCAAGGATGATTTTGTTGTTCGCATGGGCGGTGAGGAATTCCTGGTTTTGATGAGTGACATCAAAGTTCAGGAAGGCCTCGATCGAGCCGAAAAGATCCGCACTCTCGTGGAACAATACGAATTCACAAACGGGAGTCATATCCATCACATTACCATTTCCATTGGGGCAGCTTCGTATCCATCCAGCAGCCGCGAGTTGGAAATGATAATCCGGTTGGCAGATATCGCCCTCTACCGGGCGAAAGCAGCGGGCAAAAACCGGGTATCCGCTGACGCAAAGGTGGTGGCATGACAGCCCGACGTCCCATTAAAGTTGTCTGCCACCGTGGAGCAAACCAGTTCGCACCAGAAAACACGTATGCCTCCTCTCAAATTTGCATCGATTGGGGAATGGACGTGATCGAAATCGACGTCAATACCAGCAATGATGGGGTGTTGTACCTGCTGCACGGCCCGGAACTGGAGACAACCACCGAGGGTCACGGGTTGATCATGGCACAGCTTTCGCAGGATATTGACCAATTGCATGCCGGTTACCGGTTTGGTCCCCCGTACCAGGCAGAGCCCCTGCCTCGTCTGGAGGATTACCTGCTGTGGGCCAAAGGCAATGCACAATTGTTCCTCGATGTGAAATTTGCCAATCTTCAACATTTGGTTGATCTCATCCGCCGCACCGGCTGGGAACGGGACTGCTTTTTCTGGTTCGGCCTTCCGGAACTTGCCCGCACCTTCCGCCATTTGGCACCAGACCTGCGCCTGAAGGTGAATGCTGATGGCGTGGAAGATGTGGAAACAGCCGCGGTAGATTTCCAGGCCGATATTATCGAAACCAGCGCGGAGCACATGTCCCCCGCCATCCGTGATGCCTGCCGCCGCTTGAATATGCAATGGATGATCTATTACCAGGGCTGTGACCCCCACTTTTTCCGCAGGATGATCCAAATGCAGCCTGATTACATCAACACCAACTATGGTGACCGTTTACTGAAAGAGATGCAAACGATGACGAATTCGGCATATTGATGGTTGACATCCAAGCAAACCCGGTTACAATAAAAGCAATTATTTGTTTGTTGGATAAACAAACTATTCCCTGTCAGGAAACCATACCATGGTTCACACAAACACCGCCGACCAAAATACGGTTCGCAAACACAATACCCGGTTGATCATTGAAAACCTGCGGGCACACCAGCCACTCTCACGCGCAGAATTGGCCGGCTCACTGGGGCTGAACCGCTCCACCGTGTCAGCCATCACCAACCATCTGGTGGCTGATGGAGTGATTATCGAAACCGAATACCAATCAGAAAAAATTGGCCGCCCCGGGTTGTTGCTGAGGCTCAATCCCGCTTTCAATTTTTCAATTGGGATTGACCTGGGTGTCGATTATATCGCCGCAGCAGTTCTGGATTTCGACTACCAGGTACGATGGGAAAAAACGATACCTTCTGACCCAAACCACACCCAGGCGAAAATCCTCCAGAAGGCGATATCTCTCACTCAGGAAGCCCTGGTACATGGTTGCCAATACGCCAATCAGCCGCTGGGTATCGGCATCGGCGTCCCCGGCCTGGTTGATACCACCTGCGGTATTCTCAAAGATGCCCCCAACCTGGGTTGGGTAAATGTACCCCTCTTGGCGCAGTTCCGGGAACAATTTCAATATCCGATTTTCCTCGAAAATGAAGCCAACGCTGCGGCGCTGGGTGAATTTTACCTTGGCTCTGCCCGTGATTGCCTGAACTTTGTCTATATCAGCGGCGGGGTCGGCATCGGTGGTGGCATCATGATGAACGGTGAATTACTGCGTGGCTCCCACGGATTCGCCTCCGAAGTGGGGCATATCAAATTTGACCTGGATGGTGATCTGTGCAAATGCGGCAGCCGCGGCTGCGTGGAAACCACCATCGGTACACAGGCGATTACCCGCAAGTTCCGGCAGCAATTGGCCGCCCACGCCCCCGATCATCCCCTGTTGAAAGCGCCTGGCCTCACCCTGGAGCAGATCGCTCATTCAGCCCGTTCCGGTGATCCGACAGCGATATCGATATTCAACACCGTATCACGTTACCTGGGCATCCTGGCGGCTGATTTGGTCAATATATTCAACCCTGAGCTGGTGATCCTCGGCGGCGCCTATCACCAGGCAGCGGATCTCCTGCTGCAACCTGTAACCGATGTTGTGATGCAGAATGTGATGAAAGAGTCCCGTGAAGCATTGCAGGTCTGCATCTGCGAACATGGTGTGAAATCAGGCGTCGTAGGCGCCGCGGCTCTGGTATATGATCAAATTACAAAAGTAAAGACCGATGAAAAGGAGTGACAAATGACCAAATATGCACCTACCAAAAAGTTTACCTTCGGATTGTGGACCGTGGGAAACACCGGGGCTGATCCGTTCGGTGATAGTGTGCGAAAGAAAAAATCGCCGGTGGAACTGGTACACCTGCTCGCCGAAGTTGGCGCGTATGGTGTTAATTTCCATGACAACGACCTGGTGCCAATTGACGCCACCCCGGCGGAACGCGACCAGATTGTAAGTGATTTTAAAAAAGCGTTGAAAGAAACCGGCCTTGTAGTACCAATGGCGACCACCAACCTGTTTGCCAGCCCCATCTTCAAAGATGGCGCTTTCACCGCCAACGATCCCAAAGTCCGTGCCTATGCCCTCCAGAAGACGATGAACGCGATTGACCTGGGTGTGGAATGCGGCGCAAAAATTTATGTGTTCTGGGGCGGCCGCGAGGGCACCGAAAGCGATGCCACCAAAGATCCTGTCACCGCCATCAAACGCAACCGTGAGGCAATGAACTTCCTCACCGAATATGTGATTGACCAGGGGTATGATCTGCGTTTTGCACTGGAAGCCAAACCCAATGAGCCGCGCGGTAACATTTACAATGCCACCACCGGCAACATGCTGGCATTCATCGAAACCCTCGATCACCCCGAGATGGTGGGCGTGAATCCGGAAGTCGCCCATGAACACATGGCTGGCCTCAACTTCACCCACCACGTTGCCCAGGCACTCGAAGCCGGGAAATTGTGGCATATTGACCTGAATGACCAGGCTTTCGGCCGCTATGATCAGGACTTCCGCTTTGGCATGGTGAATCTCAAAAGCGCTTTCTTCCTGGTGAAACTGCTCGAAGATTATAACTACGAAGGCCCCCTGCACTATGATGCCCATGCCATGCGAACCGAAGACTATGAAGGCGTGAAGGATTTCGCCCGCGGCTGTATGCGTACCTACATGATCCTCAAAGAAAAAGCAGAAATGTTCAATGCCGATCCAGAAATTCAGGCATTATTGGCGGAAATCAATGCTGAGGATCCGGAAATGGATGCCTTCTTTGGGCCGTATTCCCGTGAAAAAGCAATCGCGCTTAAAAATCATGGGTTCGATCGTTGCGGAATTGCGAAACGCGGCCTGAAATACGAACGGCTCGATCAACTGACCAATGAGATCATCCTCGGCGTGCGGTAATACAATCAGCCATCCCTCTTTCGAAGCGAAATCGGGGTTTCTGTAGTAATTTTTTAACCAGGTCAGTCCGCAACAGCACATCTTCCAAAAAAACAAACCGCCATTCTGTGATGGCGATTTGTTTTTAACAATACCGCCTGTACGTGGCAGAACCAGGTACTCCACCAGTTTTTGAATCTCGCCATTGTTAATCGGTTACTGCAGCATTGTAATTACACACCCCATATATTCTGTCAGCGTTGTCCCCGTCCATCTGCACTCCCCATGAAAGCAGGAATTTCCATCGATAAGAATTTAATGATCACCTGAAAGAAATGCAAAGCGCCGCTTGACAGGCCGCGCCAGCAATTGTATCCTTACAACTGAGTGCGTGAGCGCTCACGTTTTTCCCATCGATCAAAATCAGGAGCAAACAAGATGAAAACTCGTTACGTACAGGTCGGAACAGGCTCGCGCGCCTACATGTACATTGATGCACTAACCCGGACCTACAGCCAGCAGGCTGAACTCCTGGCCGTCTGCGACCGCAACCCTGGCCGGGCAAACCTGGTCAACACCTACCTGTCGCGATTCCAACTCCCCCCTGTGAAAACCTACACCGATGGTCAGTTTGACCGTATGCTGGAAGAAACCCGGCCCGATACCGTAATTGTTACCACCATGGACCGCTACCACGAAAAATTCATCGTCCGTGCCATGCAGCTTGGTTGTGATGTGATCACGGAAAAACCGATGACCACCGATGAGATCATGTGCCAACGCATTGTGGATGCCGTTCAGTCCACCGGCAAAAAATTGCGGGTCACCTTTAACTACCGCTATTCTCCCCCACGCACCCAGATCAAGGATTTACTGCAATCAGGAATCATCGGCGATATCTATTCAATTGACTTCCACTGGCTGCTGGACACCAGCCACGGTGCCGATTATTTCCGCCGCTGGCACCGCAACAAGGAAAATTCCGGCGGCCTGATGGTGCATAAAGCCACCCACCATTTTGACCTGATCAACTGGTGGTTAAGTACTTATCCCGATTCGGTGTTCGCCAGCGGGCAGCGCCGGTATTATGTCCCGCAAACGGCGGAACGCCTGGGATTGCATCGGCGCGGCGAACGCTGCCACGGCTGCCCTGAAGCCAAAAACTGCCCGTTTTTCCTCGACCTGGCACAATATGAAGGCCTGCGTTACCTCTACCTGGAACAGGAGTCGTTTGATGGCTATTTCCGCGACCGCTGTGTGTTCAGCGATGCCATCGACATCGAAGACAATATGAACCTGGTGGTCAATTACAATTCCGGGGTGAAAATGTCGTATTCCCTCAACGCATTCATGCCCTGGGAGGGCTACATAGTGAATTTCAACGGCAGCCTGGGGCGACTGGAACACCGCTGCATGGAAACTGTTTACATCAACGGTGATGACCGCGTGCCGGGTGAGATGGTGGAAGAAGCCACCACGATCAGGGTGTATCCCCATTTTGCCGCACCGTATAATATTGAGGTGTGGAAAGCGGAAGGCGGACACGGCGGTGGTGATGACGTGTTGCTGAAAGATATTTTTGATCCTGATCCGGCTGGTGACCGCTACAAACGAGCTGCAGACTGGCGTGGCGGGGCCTATTCGATATTAACGGGTATTGCTGCCAACCATTCCATGCGTACCAACCAGCTTGTGAAGGTCAGCGACCTGGTGCAAGGATTGCGGGATCCGTACATCGACTAAACCACGCCAGATGGACAGTCCACCCATCAATCGGCAACATGCACATGTGAGACCGCCGGGGGTTGATTGCCATATCCGTAGGCTTCCACCCGGTAAAAATACGGTGTCTGGCGCACATCGCGATGCACAAAACCGTTATCGACCAGGACAGTTTTGTCACTGTTCAATGGAACGAATGTCCCATCCATTTTGTTGGAACCGAGCACACGGTAGAAACGCACCCATTCTTCGTGTGGGGTTTGCCAGCGCAACATGCGGTTGATTCTGCCATCCAGCCCCGGGTACACCTTGCTCCACAAAATTTCCGGGGCCGATGCCGCGGGGGCGTGCCGGGGAGTCAGCAGGATCAGGTGTACCGAGGGTATATTCAACGTGAACGTGTATCCCGCAGGATCGATTGTGCTGCCATCGATGTCGCCTGCCAACCGCAGTTCCTGCACATCCTGCATGGCATTTAACATATCAACCGTCAACTCTCCGTTGGCTGCTTCCGGTGCGCCCAAACGCTCCCACACCTGAAAAGGGTTGCCTTCTTCCTGTGTATCATCAAGCGCATAATGGAGCAACTGGTGCTCCGCCAGGTTTACCCCGTTGAATCTGAGACTGACCTCCCGCTCACCACTGCGTTGAATTTGATCATCGCTGGCATACACCAGCACCGATATTTGTTGTCCTCGCCGGGTTGCCAACACCCCGACAGACCCTGCAGTACCCCGATCATCCGTTTCCAGGTGCAAGCGTTGGTTCCCCAGCATGGCCAGGATTGACATCAGGTTGAGGATCGGGAGTTTGATCAATTCACAAGGAACGCTCCCCAAGCAAGGATCAAAGCGGCCGCCGGCATTTTTACAGCCAGTCTGCCCGGTATCTTCAGTACCGGTATCGGTAAAGCGCGCCAGCAGTGTACGCTGTCCCCAGCATCCGAGGAAACCATTGTCATTGCTCAGCAGGCCGTAGGGCATCACCCCACTTTCCAGGATTCGTTTTGGATCAAAGGGTTTGACAAACCATCGGTCATGCTGGTCAATGATCTTTGCTGCCAGGGCCGGGTAATAGGCTTTTGCACGCCAGGTATGTGTATCCCACCATCCCACCTGTGGATCGCATTCATCGTTGAAGAACGGCAGCCGCCCCAGTTTGGAGCCGTGGTGTTCTGCGATATACCGCATCGCCCAGCTTTCCCGCTCCACAATCCGGGTTGAATTGGGGGTCAGGTCTTCGGCATGGGCTTTGGCACCTTTTTCATGGACGGAGATGAAATCAATCCGAACGCTCTTCCCTTCTTCCATGCAACTGGTACCCCTGTCGCAGTGCGCCAGGAATCGGGTGAACAGATTGGAAAGGGTGCGGCAGGTGCCGGGTCCACCCAGAACCAGTTTTTCATCCACCGCCCATAAACCAGCCGCGCAGGCATCATAATACCGGCAAAAGGCTTCTGCATCGCCCGGAAACCAGCCGTTGGGAATATCTGGCTCATTCCAGGTCTCAAACAGCCAGTTGCGCACTTCGGCCTGGCCGAAATCAGCCTCTTCTTCCAGGTGCACCGCCAGAGCCTGAATCAGGTCGCGCCAGGCACTCAATGCCTGTGGGGTGCTAAAATGGTTATATTCACCTGATGGATTGCCCATCAGTTCGAAGATCGGTCGCAGGCCGTTGCGCACCATACGTCGCAACGCTTCATCAAGGGTTGTCCAGTCAAAACCCTGCAGCACTCCCCACCGGTCGCGCTTGACCACCACCAGGTCCAATAAAAAATGCACACGGACATAGCGGATGCCATGCTGCCGCACAGCCCCGAGCATATCCAATTGCTGCTCCATGTCCGATCGCAGTAACAATTTTGCCGGACTGAAACCGGTACTTTCCCAAAAATGAGGGAACGGTTTGCCGCGGCTGGTCTCATAACAATCAATTTCAGCTTTCATTGATACACCGCCCTGTTCTGGCTGAATGATTAACCCTCAGTTTTCATGGCTGTCGTCACAAACTCAGGCGGATATTTCCACCATGTTTTGACAGTGCATGTTTCCGCTGCCTTCACCAACGCCTTCAGGCGCTTTTCCGGGAATTCTACGGGCACAATGATCTCAAACCGCACATTGGTAATCAATTCAGTTTCGTCATCTTCTGTCAATTCCGCAATCACCTTTAACGGGATAGGCAGATCATGTTGTTTACAATAGCCCCGGGCGGTCGAAGTGGTACACGCCACCAGGCCGGCCAAAAAGGTTGCCCCCATGGAAGGAGCCAGGTCCTCACCGCCATTGCTCTCCGGATGGTCCGTGATCACAATATGATGACCGACTTCAACATCGACCCGTTTTTTCGGGTAGGGAATCCCAATCATCGTTCGCTTTCGTTCCATATCAGTGTCTCCCACAATAGATGCCACTTACAGGTTGATAGAGTACTTATCCATTATCGATGAGTTTCCGCTGGATGTCAAACAAGCTGGTGATGCCATCCGAAGCCAACCCCAACAATTGGTCCAGCTGCGCCCGGTCAAAGGGGAAAGCTTCTGCTGTTCCCTGGATTTCTATGAATTTCCCACTGGCATCCATCACCACATTGAAATCCACTTCGGCATTGGAATCCTCAGCATAACATAGATCAAGACAGGGCATTCCCGCGACCAACCCCACGCTGACCGCGGCCACCGGCTGACGCAACACACCTACCGCCAGAAGGCCACGCTCCTGTAGACGTTGCACCGCCAATGCCAGGGCAGCATAAGCACCGGTAATGGCCGCTGTTCGCGTTCCACCGTCCGCCTGGATCACATCGCAATCCACCAACAGCATGCATTCGCCCAGCTTTTCCAAATCCATCGCCATCCGCAGCGAGCGGCCGATCAGCCGTTGGATTTCCTGTGTCCGGCCTTTGGGGCCGCGGGTTTCGCGCTCGGTGCGGCTGTGGGTTGCCCTCGGCAGCATGGCATATTCGGCGGTCACCCATCCCCGGCCTTTACCGCGCATCCAGGCAGGGACTTCCTGTTGATAGGTGACATTGCACAATACCCGTGTTTTCCCCATTTCGATCAATACCGAACCTTCCGGGTAATCCACATAACCTGCCTGCATCCGCACTGGGCGCATTTCGTTCCACTGACGCCCATCAATCCGTGTTCCGTCCATTAACGATCCTCCTGGTTACTTTTTTCTATCATACCAGAAGTTACCTGTGATAGAATCAGCCATAACCATCCGGCAGGTTGAAACCGGAGCCAGATGGAATTGGACCGTAAAGGAACCATGCATGAAAGTAAGCTGCCGATTTCCCTTACCTTTTAAGCGCGCATTTTTCGCCCTGGCACTGCTGATCCTGATGGGATGCCGCAGTACAGACGCTGCTCCTGTCATTCCCACTGCAATTCGCCCGGAGCCAGCACAAACAGCCACCCATACCCCGCTGCCTGCTGTCATCAGAACTGTCGCCCAACCCGCAGAAAGCATGAATACCAGCGAGGATTCTCTCATCGTCTTTGACTATCAGGTGGTGGATGGAAGCGGGACTCCGCTGGATTGGAGTGAGTTTGAGGGCAAACCACTGCTGCTGATCTTTTTCAGTATCCACTGCGGGCATTGCCACAATGAAGCACAACACCTGGAAGAACTCAACGAGTTGTACAGCGATAGGATCAACCTGCTGGCGCTGGAGGTTTCCGGCGCAGAAACCGAAGAGGTCCAGCAATTCGCCGAGGAATATGGACTGACCTTCCCGGTTAGGCAGGACACCAGCCTGGAGTTGACCCGCGCAGCCGGCATCACCGGCGTGCCGACCAATCTGCTGGTTGATTCCGACGGCACACTGTACAACAGCCTGCGTGGATACCGAAGCCAGGAAGATTTCATCACAGCCATTGACGCATTCCTCGAGGCACAAGGCGGGCGGGACTAACTTCCTTCAGTCGCCTGCTGCACAGGCTCTGGCACATCTTCCCGCAGGGCTGGACGGGTTATGATCCACAACGCGGGGGTCAACAGCAGTGTCGAAAAACCAAGTCCCACCCGCTTGGAAAACACCCGGGCAGTGGTGCCGATCATCGGACCGCCAATGATCTGGCCGATGGCGTCCAACTGGCCGCTCAGTGATAATACCGTAGCCCGTGTGGCAGGTTCCAGGCGCTGGTTGACCCAGGTGCGGTAGAATGGATCATGCATTTCACGGATGATCATGATCCCGGCGTACGCCGGCAAGGCAGCCCAGAGCCATGGGGTGGCGATCGAGAGCACCAGGCATGTCAGCAGCAGGAAACTCATTCCGATCAACAAACGCAGCAAGGTGCGCGGCTGCTGGAGGTTCACTCTTTTATGAAGCCAGCCCAGGATTAAAAATGCGCTGAATTGTGCGGTAATTTGCGCACCTCCCACCCAGGTTTCCGCTGGAAACGATGGAAATGGATACTGGTCCATGGCAAAGGGAATCCATAGACGGTCAAAGCCTTCTGTATAAACAGCAAAGAATACTGCCAGCAGCAAAATACGTTTCAGTGCCGGCCTTTTCCGTGTCATCCGCAAACCGTCCAAAAAAGTCTGTTTCATTTGCTGTAGAGGGTGTTGGGTTATATGATCAGGACGCACAAAACCGGTTTCCGGCATAATGAAAGCCAGGAGCAACGCCATAACGAGAAACAGAAATCCCGCCATCAACATCGGGAGAGCCCGATTGAACGGCATGATCCACGCTGCCAGCGCAATTCCCAGAATCGAGGCAATTTGTTCCGGCCGTGTGCCCAGGATGATCGCCTCATTGGCTGCCGCCTCTCCAATTTCCTCCGAAAGCCATGCTTCAGTCGCACCCGATAAACAGGTGGCACCCAACCCCCATAACACCTGCGCCAACAATATAACGCCAAAGACCGGCACTGCTCCGCTCAGTACAATGCCGCAGCCAACCAAAACATACCCCAGCAGCACGGATAACCGACGGCTGAACACATCTGCCACAATTCCTGTCGGCACTTCGAAAAGCAGGATGGTGATTTCGAGAGTGGTGCCAACCAGTACCATTTGCAGCGCATTCATCCCTACCGTCTGGTAGAAGTAGATCATATCCAGTGAAAAGGCAAGTGAAAACAAAAGTGCACCCGCCCCGCGGATCAGGTACAGGTAGATGAACCCGGGTTTCTTCAACCTGGCAGGCAACCGGGTTAATTCCGCCCTTCCGAGCTTTCTTCCGCCGCTTCACGTTCCTGCACCTGGCGGTCATACATGAAATGGCGTTGAATCGAAAATGGTGCTGCCCCATTGACGGGTTTCAGGCGGTAATAAGAGCCGTCCGGACGCATCATGCGTGCCTTGGTGTTGTCCTGCAGGTATACACGCAGCACCTGGTCACGTACATAGCGTACCATCTCGGGATCCTCCAGGGGGAATAATGTTTCCACCCGGCGGTCGAGGTTTCGCTGCATCAGGTCGGCGCTGCCCATCCAGATTTCCTCATCACCACCGTTATGGAAATAGTAAATCCGGCTATGTTCCAGGTATCGTCCCAGGATGCTAATCACGCGGATGTTTTCGCTCAATCCGGGTATCCCCGGCCGCAGGCAACTGGTACCGCGGATCAATAACACAATTTTAACCCCTGCCTGTGAAGCCCGGTACAGCAGTTGGATCATGCCGCTATCCACCAGTGCATTGATCTTGAAGATCAAATACCCTTTATGCCCCTGGCTCTGATGATCGATTTCTCGCAGGATTTTTGCTGCGATCGCTGAGCGCAGGTTAATCGGTGCAACCAGCAATTTTTTGTAATCCCTTTTGCGCGAATATCCGGTCAACAAATTAAACAGGTCGGTCGCATCTTCTGCAATCGCGTCGTCACAGGTGAACATGCCGATATCTTCATACAATTGAGCGGTGTGATGGTTATAGTTGCCCGTTCCCAAATGCAGATAGCGGCGAATCGCATCACCTTCATTGCGCACAACCATGATCATTTTGGAATGGGTCTTCAATCCCATCACACCATACGTTACATGCACACCTTCCTGCTCCAGCATCCGCGCCCACTCGATGTTGCTTTCTTCGTCAAAACGCGCTTTCAGTTCCACCAGCACTGCCACCTGTTTCCCATAATCGCGACTGGCTTCCAACAGGGCTTTGACAATCGGTGAGTTCTTGCCAACCCGATACAGGGTTGCTTTGATTGCCATCACTTTCGGATCACGGGCAGCGGTGTTAAGAAATTCCACCGTCGGGGTGAAACTATCATAAGGATGATGCAGCAGGAAATTTCCCTTCCGGATGGCCGAGAAGATGACCGGCTCCTCTGAGACACCTTCTACCCGCAAAAAACGCGGTATCCTGGGGGTATATAGGGGATAATGCAGGTCATATCGGTCGATGGAAGCGATTTGCGCCAGTGACACCAGCACCAATGGTTCGTGCTTCAATCGGTACACATCACGCTGATCCACCCGCAAATTTTCCAGCAAGATGCCAAGCATATCCTTTGGCATGGATTCAAAGACCAATAAGCGCACTACCGGCCCGAAGCGCCGCTTGCGGATTTCTTCTTCGATCGCTGACATCAAGTCTTCTGACTCAATTTGCTGAATCTCAAAATCAGCATTTCGAACAACGTGGAAAGGATGCGCCTCAACAATTTCCATCCCCGGAAACAGGTCCTGCAGGTTCGCCAGGATCACATCATACAGCCACACAAAGTAATGATGAAATGGAACTGTTCCATCCCGTTTCACACTGCCGGATGAACGCTTCAAGGGCACCAGGTGTCCCAATGAATCGGGGACTTTGACACGGGCAAAATGCTGTAACCCCTCTTCATCCCGCAACAAGACCGCCAGGTTAACGCTCAGATTTGAGATATGCGGAAACGGGTGTCCAGGGTCAAAGGCAAGCGGGGTCAGGATCGGGTAGACAACTTCACGGAAATATTCACGCAGGGTCTCCTGCTGCTTGCCACTCAGGCTGCCATACGGCAGCAGATGGATACCGGCATTTTCAAGTTCCGGCATCAATACCTCATTGAAGTACTGACGGCCTTCGGCCATCAACTGGTTGGCAACCTGCCGGATATCCGCCAACTGTTCTGCCGGAGTGAGGCCGTCCATCGATAGGGTTGTAATCCCTTCCATGTTTTGGAGAAACAAACCCCCAACCCGCACCATGAAAAATTCGTCCAGGTTGGACCCCAATATCGAAAGAAAACGCACCCGCTCCAGCAGAGGATTGCTGGTGTCTTTGGCTTCATCCAGCACACGCCGCTGAAATTCCAGCATCCCCAGCTCGCGGTTAATCAAATTTTCAGGACTGCTGACATCAATCAATTCAGTATCTTTACCAGCCATGGCACCATCCATCAACAAATCGGTGGGATCACATTCACTATTGAGTATACAGCAAGCTACCGCGAATCACGGGTCATCATGGACAGTTTTATCAAATTTTAACAAAATTGGCCTGGGAATTCCTGCCGGTTCTCTTGCAGGACAGGCGCGGTTGTTTCCTTTTTTTGAACCATCCGCACCACAAGCATCAGTGCCAGGGCAGCCACAACCCCGCAGGTGCTGACCACGAACATCATTGATGGATTGCGGTCAAACAGGCTGCCGGTGATCGGGCTGGCGATGATACTAGACAATGTACTTAGCATCACCACCACGCTTTGCAGCGTGCCGGCATTTTCCACCGAAGCCTGCCGATCAATGAAGCTGATGGTGCCAACCGAAAACAAGGCCCAGCCAGCTCCGCGGATTATACTGACCAGGATAATCACCAATACATTTTTTGAAAACCCATATACTACCATCGGCACGATCGACACCACCAACCCGGTGATTAACACCGCCTCAAGGTGGAAGCGATCCATAATCTTCCGGCTGCCGCCCCGTGCCAACATCCCGCCAACCCCCACCGTGGTTCCTACCAGCCCGATCATCATTTCGGAGGCACCCAGCCGATCCAGGAACGGCGCGGTGAAATTGAAGGCCACAAAGAACGAGAAGGAAAACAGGAACCACACCCCAAGAAACAGGATGGTGGAGGTTCTCACCCGGCTGGCAGGCTTTGCCAGCGGCAGCGCCGGCACCGGTTGAAGCGCAGGCTTATCGCCAACCGGCTCATCCAACTTCGCGGAAACCAGGCCGACCACCAGGAACATCACTGCCGAAGCCAGGTAAATCCAACGGAATCCCAATTCCTGCCAGGCGATGCCAGCCAGCAGGTTCATCACCGCGTAAAATAGCGCTCCCCAGAAACTCATCATGCCAAAGTCTGCCTGAAAACGGCTTGCCATGCGCACTGTGATCGCGTTTCCCAGCGAATCAATCGGTGCGTTGGCCAGCGCCAGCAGGCTCACGGCTACCAGCAGCCAGGGGAAGGTTTGCGGAAACATCATGGCGATGATGATGAACGCACTCACCAGCGCACTGCTACTTAACATCCGAACCCGGCATCCTTTTCGGTCAGCCAGGCGCGAAAGGAGGGGTGAAGCCAGCAGAATCACCAGAGCGCGCAGTGATCCCGTGGTACCAATTTCCACACCGCTGAAACCGCGGCGTGACAGATCCAACGCCATGAACGGCATATACAATGCCATTGCTGACCAATAAGTGGCAAAATACATCGAACCGCGGATGGCTGCTGAATCGCGGATACGCCCCAGGAATCTTTTCATCCGTCAAGTGTAGCGTAACCTGGCCTGCGGGACAAGTAAAAACGACCGCCTGTCTTTCAGGTTTTCAATCAGTCAGTCACACACGCGGTCGGTATGGTAGTCACGCAGATAACGGCGCAGGTAATGTCCGGTAAAGGATTGCTCCATCGTGCAGATTTGCTCGGGGGTTCCAGTGGCAATGATCTCCCCCCCGGCGTCACCGCCTTCCGGTCCCATATCGATGATGTAATCCGCAACTTTAATGATATCAAGATTATGCTCAATGATCAGGACAGAATTGCCCTGGTCTACCAGCCGCTGCAGCACTTCGATCAGTTTATGCACGTCCGCCGCATGCAGACCCACCGAAGGCTCATCCAGGACGTACAATGTGCGCCCGGTGGCACGGCGCGATAACTCTTTGGCCAGTTTCACCCGCTGGGCTTCACCGCCGGAGAGCGTGGTTGCCGCCTGCCCGATGCGCACATACCCGAGGCCGACATCGTTCAACGTCTCCAGCCGGCTGCTGATTTTGGGAAAGGCTTCAAAGAAATCCAGTCCTTTTTCCACGGTCATATCCAGCAGGTCAGCGATACTCATACCCTTGTAGCGAACCTGGAGAGTTTCGCGGTTAAAGCGAGCCCCATGGCACACATCACACGGCACATAAACATCCGGCAGGAATTGCATTTCGATCTTCAATTGCCCCTGACCCTGGCAGGCTTCACAACGCCCGCCGCGCACATTGAATGAAAACCGCCCTGCCTGGTAGCCGCGCATCTTGCTTTCCGGCAATTCCGCGAACAGCTTGCGGATTTCATCAAATACGCCGGTATAGGTGCCCGGATTGGAGCGCGGTGTGCGGCCGATCGGACTCTGGTCAATATTGATGATCTTGTCAAGATAATCCACCCCTTCGATCCGTTCATACTTCCCGGGATGAGTGTGGGCGCGGTTGAGCTGGTGCGCCAGGGCTTCATAGAGCACATCCACCATCAGGGTGGATTTCCCGGAACCGGATACACCGGTGATACACACCAATTTCCCCAGGGGGATTTCCACGGTCACATTTTTCAAATTGTTTTCCGCTGCGCCAACCACCGTCAGGTGTTTGCCATTGCCTTCACGGCGCTTGTCCGGGTAGGGAACTTCGAGGCGGTGCGATAGGTACGCCCCCGTGAGGGACCGCTCACTGGCAATGATATCCTGCACCGTACCTTCCGCCACCAACTCACCCCCAAACTCACCTGCCTTCGGGCCCAGGTCAACGATCCAATCCGCATTGAGAATGGTCTCTTCGTCGTGCTCCACCACAAGCACAGTGTTGCCAATATCACGCAACCCTTTGAGGGTTTCCAGCAGCCGCATATTGTCACGCGGATGCAGCCCGATCGAAGGCTCATCCAACACGTACAGCACACCCATCAACTGCGAGCCCACCTGGGTTGCCAGGCGGATGCGCTGGGCTTCCCCTCCCGAAAGCGTTGCAGCTGATCGCCGCAGGGTCAGGTAATCAAGCCCGACATTCACCAAAAATCCCAAACGGGCGTCGATTTCTTTGAGGATGCGCTCCGCGATAATATATTGGGTGTTGGTTAATGGTATTTCACGGTTCAACAACCGCGCAATCCAGTACTTGGTTGTTTTCACCGGTGCGTCGGTGACATCGATCACATTCTTGCCATCAATCGTTACTCCCAGGGCTTCAGCGCGCAGCCGCGTACCATGACAAACCGGGCAGGGCTTTGCGCTCATGAATTCGTTAATCTTCTGACGGATGTATTCGGAATTGGTTTCCTGGAAACGCCGCTGCAAGTTGGTGATGATTCCGCCAAAACGCACTTTGTAATTCTTATACGTGGTGTCCTTATTGATCAGGTCGATCGAAAACACATCATCGCCGCCGCCATACAGCAGAATACGGCGCTGTTCATCAGGCAGTTCGCGGATGGGAACATCCATGTGAATGTGGTGGCGGTCGCAGAACGCTTTCAATACCTGGGTGTAGTATGTATCTGTCCGGCGCGCAGATTTCTCATTCATCGCCGCAAATTCCATCGCTGCTATCCCACCCTCATTGATCGAAAGTTCATCATTGGGGATGATCAATTCAGGGTCCAGTTCCATTTTTTCACCCAGTCCCTGGCATTCAGGACAGGCGCCGTGGGGGGTATTAAATGAAAAGGTGCGCGGTTCAATTTCCTGCAGCACCGGACCATGTTCCGGGCAGGCAAAGTTCTCAGAAAAACGGAATTCCTGCTGCGGCTCGCTGGTGACATCCACCACCACCATATAGCCTTCTCCCACCCGCAGCGAAGTTTCGACAGAATCGGTCAGGCGAGTATTGAAGGCCTGCTCCTCCTCCTCAGTCATGCCGGAGCGCAGTACCAAGCGGTCAATCACCACCTCAATGTCGTGCGCCTTGTAGCGATCCAATTCGATATCATCTTCAATGTTGTAAATGTAGCCGTCCACACGCACACGCAAAAAACCGGCTTTACGGATTTCATCGAAAACCGCCTGGTAGGTGCCTTTACGGCCACGCACTACCGGTGCGAGCAACATCAGACGACTGCCTTCAGGGAGGGCTTTAATCGCATCCACCATCTCCTGGTCACTCTGGCTGCCTACCTCGCGGCCACAATGCGGACAATGCGGTGTGCCGATGCGCGCGTACAGCAAGCGCAGGTAATCATAAACTTCCGTCACGGTGCCGACGGTGGAACGCGGATTGCGGGAGGTGGATTTCTGGTCAATCGATACGGCCGGAGAAAGGCCCTCGATGGCATCCACATCCGGCTTCTCCATCTGCCCCAGAAACTGCCGGGCATACGCGGAAAGCGACTCCACATAGCGCCGTTGACCTTCAGCAAAGATCGTATCAAATGCCAGAGAAGATTTCCCTGAACCCGATAAGCCAGTGATCACCACCAGTTGATCCCGTGGAATCTCAACCGTGATGTTTTTCAAATTGTGCTGGCGTGCGCCCACCACACGAATCGCGTTATCAGACATGCCCGTCACCTGCCGTTACCAATCAATTTTTGATTTACCACATTCCAGAACAATTGTACTACAAAAGTACCCGTGTGGAATCAGCTATATGATTCTACCTGAAACCCGCACTTGAATCAAATTTACCGCTTTTACAGGAATGAATTCTGATATAATTATTTTCAGACCCCAAATAATTCTGGCTGGAACCAAAATTGATAAGGACATCACCAATGAACAAACCCTGGTGGGAGACCGCTGTTTTTTATCAGATCTATCCGCGTAGTTTTGCGGATGCCAACGGCGATGGAATCGGGGATATCCCCGGTATCATCAGCAAACTGGACTACCTGCAATCACTCGGAATCGATGCGATCTGGCTCTCTCCACACTACCCATCCCCCCAGATGGATGTGGGGTATGATATTGCCGACTACACCGCTGTCAATCCTGAATACGGTACATTGGACGATTTTAAAATGTTCCTCGATCAGGCCCATCAGCGCGGCATCCGTGTTATCCTCGATATGGTGCTTAACCATACTTCGCATGAACACCAATGGTTCATCGACTCCAGCAGCAGCCGCGACAATCCCAAACGTGATTGGTATATCTGGCGTGACGGCATTGGTGATGCACCACCCAACAACTGGGAATCCGTTTTCGGCGGGTCCGCCTGGGAATACGATGAACGCACCGGGCAATATTACTACCACCACTTTGCCAAATGGCAGCCGGATCTCAACTGGCGCAATCCTGAAGTAAAAGCAGCCATGTTCGATGCCTGCCGTTTCTGGCTTGAATTGGGTGTGGATGGCTTCCGGCTGGATGCGCTTGCGACCTTGTTGGAACACCCGGACCTGCCCAACCACCGCTGCCCGATGAGCGGCAAGGAGCTCCTCAACCAGGTCGCGCCGATCTATATGGGAACCGCAACCCCTGAGATGATGGAACAAGCGCAGGAAATTTTTTCCAACTTCGACATCCTGTTTGAGTACCAGGTCAACCAGCCTGGTATTCATGATGTATTCAAGGAACTGCGCGCGCTCGTTGACCAATACCCCGAGCGCATGCTGATCGGCGAAACTTCCGAGGTGGAATACTACGGCAATGGCCGCGATGAACTGCATATGACCTTTAACTTCCCACTGATCGAAGCCGACGGCCTGACACCCGAGATTCTCCGAAAAAACCAGGCGATGCGTCATGCCGCCATCCCGGCTGGCGGATGGGATGCCAACACTTTTAACAACCACGATGGCACCCGCCTGCGCAGCCGCTATGCCAATACTGGCCACGAATGGGAATACGCCCGTTTTGCTCTTGCGCTGTTGGTGACCCTCAAAGGCACCCCTTTCCTGTATAACGGCGAAGAAATCGGCATGGATAACCTTGTGTTGACACATGTTGAAGATTTCCGGGACCTGGTGGGGCTTTATTATTACAACCTGATGCGCTCCGAATTGAACCTCCCTAAAGAGGAAGCAGAGGTAATGGCAGCCCGTTTTTCCCGCGATGTCTGCCGCACACCGATGCAATGGCGTAATGCGCCCAACGCCGGTTTCAGCCCGGCAGGCGTAAAAACCTGGCTGCCGATCAACTCCAACTATGCGGCCGGTATCAATGTCGCAGAACAGTTGGATAACCCGGATTCTCACCTCAACCTGTACCGGAAATTGATCCACTTACGAAAGCGGACTCCCGCACTGGTGTCCGGCGATTACCGCCCCCTGCTGGAAGACGACCCTGACATATATGCTTTTATCCGCGAATTACCGTCGCCTGCTTCCGCCTGCCTGGTATGCCTGAACATGAGCGCAGAAACACGGGAAATTTCCTGCCCTGTACTTGCCAAAGGCCTGAAAACCTTGTATAGTTCAAAAGAAGGAAACCAATTTACCGAAACTGGGGCAGGAACCATTCTGCTTCAACCGTATGAAATTTTAATCACTGAAATCATCAAGTAAAAGGAGAGAATAATGCCAACGATTTCCAGTATTGCAAAATCCCTGAAGATTGTTCCCTTGCTGAAAGGCCTGACAGATAAGCAATTGGAACGCCTTGCCCATCGTGTCGTGGAACGAAGCTATAAGGCGGGTGAAGTGATTGTCAAACAGGGCACCGGTGGTGAAGGCTTCTTTATCGTCACTACAGGAAAAGCCGAGGCAATTCATGAACGCTCTGACGGCGAAAAAACAGTCGTCAATGTCTTTAAACCAACTGATTTCTTCGGTGAGCTGGCATTGCTCAGCGAAGGGATGCGTACAGCCACAGTGGTTGCTGTGGAAGACTGCGAATGCCTGGTACTTACCCGCTGGGAATTCCGCGCTGTGCTGGAAGAAGAACCTGAGATCGCCATCGTCGTTCTCGAAGAAATGGCCGACCGTTTCCGCAAAGTGCTGTCCACCCTCTAGCCCCCTTTTGTGCGGATGGCGCACTGACTTTCTCCACCGATGACGGGTTCCTGCCTGGAACCCGTTTTTTCATGATGCGGGAATGAAAAAAATCACCCCGAATCAACGACATCCGTTATTGGCAAAGGCCCATCACCCCGCTATAATCGAAGGGTGAGGGCAATGGTGTCAATAGCAACCGCCCCCTAAAAGGAGACCTGAAGTATGAGTACAGTTGTCAAAACCATCATGATCGGCTGCGGCGGGATGGCACGCCATCATATCCGCCAGATGTTAAAAATGAAAGACACTACCGAAATCAGCGTGCTGTGTGAGCCATCGGAAGAACAAGTGCGGTTGACCGCTGAATTGTTCAAAGAAGCCGGTCTTCCCCTGCCGCCTGTGGAACCCAACCTGGCAAAAGCCCTGGACATATACCCATTGGATGCGGCCTTCATCATCACACCGCATGTCTATCATCATGATCAAACAAAAATGTGCATGGAACACGGCCTGGACGTGCTGCTGGAAAAGCCAATGGTGATGAACGCGGCAGAAGCCCGTTCACTGATTTCGGTCATGGAAGCCACGGGCCGCCTGCTGGTGGTAGCTTTTCCCGGCAGCCTCAGTCCGCAAATCCGCACAGCGGTCAGCAAACTGCGCTCCGGCGGATTGGGCAAGGTACGCACCATCAGCGCGGTTGCCTGGCAGAACTGGAAGCGCGGTACAACCGGCAAATGGCGCCAGGACCCCGCCATTTCGGGTGGCGGTTTCTTATTTGATACCGGCGCTCACATGCTCAATACCGTGGTCGACCTGGCAGGCGAAGAGTTTGACGAGGTTTCGGCCTACTTCGACAACGCCGGCACACCGGTGGAAATCCTGGCAGTCATCAGCGGCAAACTCAAATCGGGGGCATTTGTCACCATGCATGCCAACGGGGATGCGCTGGAAGGCACCTGCCATTCAATGATCCGTGTTTTCACTGAAAAATCCATGCTGCACACCGGTATCTGGGGCGAACGGCTGGAATTGCAGCTGGAGGGTGAAAAAGAAGTCAAACCGGTTGACGTACCCGCTTCGATGGGCGTATGGGAGCAGTTCCTGGCCGTGCGCCGTGGAAATATCCCCAACCCCTGCCCGCCGGAAGTTGGTCTGCGCATGGCCAAACTGTACGATGCCATCAAAGCCTCTGCTGCACAAAATGGCAAACCAGTCAAATGCGGCTGAGGATTACCCGCTTAACCCCATCCACCACATCCCGCATGGGATGAACAACCAAAAGGAGAATCAATATCATGTCGAATACCCCCCGTGTAACTGTCTGGAACGAATACCGCCATGAAAAAACACACGAAGAAGTGGCCAATGTTTACCCAAATGGCATCCACAATGCAATCGCAGAATACCTGAAGCAACAGGGCTTGAGCGTACAAACCGCCACCCTGGATGAACCCGAACACGGCCTGACCGAAGAAGTGTTGGACAATACTGATGTCCTCACCTGGTGGGGACACATGGCCCACGGCGATGTGTCTGATGCGATTGTGCAGCGCGTGAAAGACCGCGTGCTCGATGGCAAGTTGGGCCTGGTTGTGCTCCATTCCGGCCATTTTTCAAAAATTTTCAAATCACTGATGGGCACCACCTGCAACCTGAAATGGCACGAAATTGCCGAAAAAGAGCGCATCTGGGTGGTTGAGAAATCACACCCGATTGCGGAAGGCCTGCCGGATTATTTCGAGCTGGAACATGAAGAAATGTACGGCGAACATTTTGGCATCCCCGCCCCGGATGAACTGGTGTTTCTGGGTTGGTTCCAGAGCGGTTATGTATTCCGCAGCGGCTGTTGCTTCCACCGCGGCAACGGGCGCATCTTCTACTTCCAACCCGGCCATGAAACCTACCCCAACTTCTACAACGAAAATGTGCGCAAAGTGATCTACAACGCCATCAAATGGGCAGCGCCTAAATTCCAGGCCCCCCCGCTGTACGGGCATTTCCCCGGATCGCTTGAAGCGTAACACTTGTCAACCACCAATATTAAAACACCTGGCTGAGAACGCCAGGTGTTTTCAGTATCCAGCCATTGGTCACTTTTATCATTTGCAAGGCCACCCCCACTGGCATTAGCGGTATCGGTAAAAGAGGGCTATAATCAACGGCGGAACGGGGTTTTCGACCATCGTCGGAATGAGGAGTTGTGCATGAATTGGAAAGCACTGCCAAGGGAAAAGGTACTGCAGAGCATATCGTACTATATCGGATTCATCGCGTTGGGGCTGGCAATGGTTTCCACCGGTCCGGCGCTGCCGAACCTGATTGAACACACCCATTCCACGATCGATACTTTCGCGATCGTTTTCACCATATCCTCCATCGGGTCACTATTGGGTGCCTACCTGGGCGGATGGCTGTTTGATCGCATCAAAGGCAATGTGATTATCGCAACCAGCCTGTTTTTAATGGCTGCCTGCCTGTTCGTGATCCCGATTATCCGCCAGCTGTGGCTGATGGCAGCGGTAATGTTCCTGCTCTTCCTGGCAATCAGCCAGGTCGACATGGGTACCAATACCCTGATGACCTGGGTGCATGGGGCGGAAGGCGCTACTTACATGAACGCGCTTCACTTTTTTTTCGGCATCGGCGCTGCTGTTTCTCCACTGTTGATCGGAACAATGGTGAACCTCAGCGGTGAAATATATTGGGCGTACTGGCTGCTGGCAATGTTAATGTTGCCGGCAGCGCTGTTTGCATTGTTCACGCCCAGCCCTGCCATCCGGCACAGGAAAAGTGAAGAAAACGCCGCTGCCCGGAATACCCATTCACACCTGGTATGGTTGATGGTGTTCTTCTTTTTGTTGTACGTGGCGGTGGAAGCGAACTTCGGCAAGTTCATCTTCACCTATATTCAAACCACAGCCTTGACCGGACAGAGTGCAACCGGTTACCAGATCAATTCCATCTTTTTCGGCATGCTGACTGTAGGGCGGTTTCTCGCCATTCCGATTTCCAGCCGACTCAAGCCGCGAACCATCATTACTATTGACATGGCAGGCGTGGTGCTCAGTTTCCTGATCATTTTGCTTTTTCGCAATTCACTCACCGCCATCTGGATCGGTACACTCCTGTTGGGCCTCTCACTGGCATCCATGTTCCCGACCGGTTTGAATTTTGCGGAAAAACACCTGCACCTCACAGGGCGCATCACCAGCTACTTTTACCTGGGAATCAGTCTCAGCAACATGCTCACCGCCTGGGTAATCGGACAGTTTTTTGAACGCAGTGGCCCATTTTCACTGATCGTAATCCTGTCCATGCTGGTGGCAGCCGAACTGGTGGTCTGGGTATTGATCCGGCTGGCAACCAGGCAACAACCAACCCATCCGGAGGAAACCCATTGAAAACAACACAGCAAAAACGCATCCAGAGCCTTGTTTACTTTGCCATTATTCTCATCCTCGGGCTGGTTGGTCTGACCAAAAGTGCCACGCTGCCAGACCTGGCAGAACGAACCGGTTCTTCCATCAGCCAGATCACTTACATCCTGACTGTGGGCTCGTTGGGCACACTGCTGGGAAATTACCTAGGCGGACGGCTGTACGACCGCGTGCAGGGTCACCGGGTGCTGATGGGATCGCTCCTGCTGGCAGCCGTACTCTTTGCCCTCGTCCCATTTGTCAATGCCCTGTGGCAGCTGCTGCCGTTGTTCTTTGTGGTCGGCATTGCGCACGGATCGATGGACCTGGGTGCCAACACCCTCACCTTGTGGGTGCATGGCGCGGCTTCTGGGCCGTTTATGAACGCCCTGCATTTCTGCTTTGGCATCGGTGCCTTCCTGGCGCCGCTGATCGTCTCCACTGCCGTGACACAACTTGGCAGTTTCAACTGGGCCTACTGGTTCGTTGCCTTGTTGATGGTACCGGTGGCCTGGTTCGCGCGGCTGGTGCCTTCCCCGGAAGTCCGTAAACCGGAGCAGCATAACCCTAACAGCCTGGCGGCTGCCGGTAAAAATACCAATATTCAGTTGTTGGTGGTGATCTCCCTGTTCCTGTTATTCTATGTCGGTTCCGAAATTGCTTTCAGCGGCTGGATTTTCACTTACGCCGAAACCCGCCTTCCCGCAGAACTGACTGTACAGGCATATTGGATCGCATCCGCTTTCTGGATTGCCATGACCGCCGGACGGCTTGCCGGGATTCCCCTTTCTTCCAGGCTGCCAACCCGCCTTTTGCTCTTCCTCGACCTGGCTGGTTCTGTTGTCAGCATCGGGTTGATTGTCTTTGGCGGTGCATCGTTGGGGACACTATGGGCGGGTACACTGCTGCTGGGAGTTTCCATGGCATCCATCTTCCCCCTGACGATGACCCTGGCAGAACAATTAATGAATGTAACCGGTAGGATTACCAGCATCCTCTCCATCAGTTCCGGCCTTGGCGGCTTGCTTCTGCCCTGGCTGTTGGGACAGCTGTTTGAATGGATCAGCCCTGACAGTATCATGGTTGCCTTGCTGGCCACCATCTTGATAGATGCCGTCCTGTTTGGCATTTTGTTTCTATTAATCCCGCGCAGCAAGACCCATTTACAGGGATAAGAGTGTAGAAAACCAGTGCGAACCAACCACCGCGTTACCGGAATCGTTATCCGTGATGGGAAGATGTTGCTGATCCATCGCTTCCGCCAGGGGCATGAATACTGGGTATTCCCGGGCGGCGGTGTGGAAGAAGGTGAAACCATCGAACAGGCGCTCCATCGTGAGATGCTTGAAGAGACCAGTCTTCGCCTGCTCCGCCACACCTTCCTGTATGAAGCCGGGGAGCAGCCGCATTGCCTTTTTTATTTGTGCGAATTGGAATCCGGCGAACCCCGCCTGGGTGGTCCCGAGCTGGCAGAACAAACACCTGATAACCAGCATATCCTGGAGTGGGTCAGAATCAGCGATGCGCCTTCACTGCCCGGTTTGTATCCTGAAGCGAGTGGATTGTGGAGTAACCACTTGCTGCCTTAATGTCAACTTCTACGGCTCGGCCACGCAGCGAAAACCCATGTCGCTGAAGGTCTGGCTTGCACCGCGCTTGACACGTACCGCCGCGCGGATCACAGACGCTTCAAAGCCATAACTGCCTCCCTTGGCTACATGGTGTTCTCCGTCATCCGGCCCTTGTGGATTTTCCAGTGGGGTGTACTGGTAATAATCCTTGTCATACCAATCGCTGACCACTTCCCAAACATTCCCCGCCATTTCATACACCCCATATGGGCTGACCCCTTGCGGGTAATTCCGCACCTGCCTGGCGGACCCGCCGGGATTGTTAAAGTTGGCCAATTGACTGGTCGGGGCATTGTTGCCCCACGGGTATTTCAGGCCATCTGTACCGCGCGCGGCTTTTTCCCATTCTGCTTCGGTGGGCAAACGCTTTCCTGCCCATTTACAATACGCTTGCGCGTCCATCCAACTCACATGTACCACCGGGTAATCATCGTGGTAACTACCACTCCCACCGTCCGGGTGGCGCCAGTCCGCGCCGCTGACATCACTCCAGGTGGAATCGGAGTTATAGATTTTTGAATACCCCAGCTGTTCAGCGGAGGTAACATACCCGGTCTGGTTGACAAACATGGCAAATTGGGCATTGGTCACTTCGGTCTGGTCAATCCAGAAGGCATCAACGTACACAATATGGATCGGCCCTTCATTGATGGTGTAGGTATCCGGATCTTTCCAGGTTTCTGCACCCATCTCAAAATCTCCGGCGTTAATGTATACCATCGTCATGCCATCCTTATTCCACACCATGGTATCACCTGCTTTGGGGCCTAAAGCAGTGGTAGGCGAAGGCATGGGAGCTGTGGTTGGCGTCGGTTCCGGTGTCCAGGTAGGTTGGTCTGGCTGCGGTGTGGCTTCATCTGCATGCTGGGCAGTGGTGGCGGTCGGTCGATCCGGTTCCGATTCTTCCTCCCCGGAGTCAGCCGCAGAATCAGTCAGCTGCTGCCAGATGGCGGCTTCTTCAGTAGGCGGGTTAGCCGGCGGGTTAAATACACCCAAAAGTGCCAGAATACCTATCCCGATCACCAGCATAGCAATCACCCCACCGCCTAACACCAACCACACCCAGGCGGGCATTCCGCGCTTTTCAGCCTGCGGCGCGTAACCAGGCTGTTGGGCAACCCCGGGCTGGTTTCCATTCACCCGGGCCGGCCCGTCATATCCCTGCGGATAGACTCCTGGCTGTGCCTTCCTGGCCTGGGCAAATGACTGTGGAACAGGCTGGGCGGCCGGCGTGGGGGCTTTGTGCCGCAGTTGAGTGGAAGCATCATCCACCAGCGTTTGTGCAATCCACGTCGCTTCCTCCCCCATCACAGAAGTCAGCGGCCGGTTTTCAGCCAGGGCTCTCAACGCATCACAAAATTCATGCATCGAGCGAAAGCGGTTATGCGGTTCTTTGGCAAGCGCTTTCGCCAGGAAGATATCCACGTCCTGGGGCAGTCCCGGTTTTAATGGGCAGATTTGCGGTACCGGGTGGTTCATGTGCTTGAGAGCAATGTTCCAGGTGATTTCATCCGTGAACGGCACCTCACCTGCCAGCATCTGGTAAAAGACAATCCCCAACGCATACCCATCAGTCTGCGGGTATACATTGCCCTTCCATTGCTCCGGCGCCATATACGCCGGCGTTCCCACGCTCATCCCGGCCTGGGTGAGGGAGGTTTTGTCTCCCTGCGAAAGCGCCTTGGATATACCAAAATCGGTCAACACCGGTTGGCCTTCCGGTGTAAGCAGGATGTTGGAGGGTTTCACATCGCGGTGAAGGATGTTGCGGTCATGGGCATAGGCGAGTGCATCCGCAATCGGGGCCAGCAGGCGTGCTACGGTACGGTAATCCAGGCCACTGCCCACCAGGTATTCCAGCGTACCGCCGGAAACATAATCCATCACGAAAAAGGGTTCATCGCGGTGGAAGCCATAATCATGGATTGTGACAATATAGGGGTGCTGCAACTGCGCCAGGGCGATTGGTTCGCGCTCAAAACGCTTATGTACCTCGGCGTACATTGAAGGCGGTATGTCATCCATGCGGATGACTTTCAGGGCAACCTTCCGGTTCAGGCGGATATCTTCCGCCAGGAACACCTCTGCCATTCCGCCAACACCCAGGCTGCGCAGAATTTTATACCGCTCGTGGATTACCTGCCCAACTTGAACTGCCGCCATCGCAGTGCCCTCCTCAAATGAATTCTCTCTTCTCGATTATACTGGAAATAAGGAGAATTCGATTTCGCATTTTCGGCGGATTTTCCAAACATCCGATTGATGTTATGATTGAACCGTATGAATGACCGGCAAAAATTGGTATTGATCACAACCACTTTGGCCATGGTGTGCGCCTTGCTGCTGGCAGCGGTCGTGGTGGTGCGGATAATGGATGCCAACGGCACACTGGACGCGCTGATCGTTTCACATGCGGTCGCACCAAGCCGCACAGCAGCGACCTCAACTCCGACAATGCCAACAGCGACCGAAACCCGGCCCGACCTTACACGCACATCCACCGCTGCACCGACTGCCTCAAAAACACCTGAACCCACTGCCACACAGACCTTCACCCCTACCGCCACCCCTAATGCAGATGGTCAGGAAGCTGTTGTGATCGGTTACAGCGTACAGGATCGGCCGATTGAGGTATATCGCTTTGGTTCCGGTCCGGTTCACCGCCTCATCTATGCCGGCATCCACGGCGGATACGAGTACAACACGGTTGACCTTGCTTACCAGTTGATCGATTATCTACGGCTCAATCTTGAACTCATTCCAGAGGACATCACCCTCTTCATTGTACCGGTGCTGAACGTGGATGGATTCGTGAATGGACGCGGGCAATACAATGGGCGGGCGAATGCCAGGGGGGTGGATCTGAACCGCAACTGGGACCTCAACTGGGTTGCCGATTGGGACAAGAGTGGCTGTTGGAATTACGTTCCGATCCACGGTGGTACAGCCCCGTTTTCAGAGCCGGAAACCCTGGCATTGTCGCAATTCATGGTGGAAGAACAAATTGAGGCAGTGATCAGCTACCACAGCGCCGCCTTGGGTATCTTCCACGGTGGACAGCCGGATCCCCATCCTCCGTCTGTAAGCCTGGCTGAGGCGGTTGCCGCAGTCAGCCCATATAGTTATCCCGGCCTCAGTTACGGCTGCTCCGCCACCGGTATGTCGGCTCATTGGGCTACCGCCCAGGACATCGCCGCGGTGGATATTGAACTGACCAACCATTCAGACACCGATTTTGAGATCAACCTGCGCATTCTGAATGCCTTTTTAACCTGGAAACGTTAAAGCAGGAATGCGGCAGCAACAGAAACCTGCATTCCTTATCGATGAATCAACGAAGGAGTAGAAAAAATATGATAGCAATCACCAATGCCCGCATCCTGACCATCACACAGGGCATCCTCGAAAACGGCACCATCCTGATTGAAAACGGGAAAATCGCCGCCATCGGCTCTTCCATCCTGGTACCGGCAGACGCTGAAGTACTGGATGCTGCCGGAAAAACCGTCACCCCGGGCCTGATTGACGCCCACTGCCACACCGGCATTTTTGCCGATGGCATCGGCTGGGACCACGAGGATGGCAATGAAGCCACCGATCCAATCACCCCTCACCTGCGTGCCCTCGACGCCCTTCATCCTGATGACATGGCCTGGCCCGAATTGGTGGAAGCCGGTGTCACCACGGTACTCACTGGTCCCGGTTCAGCCAACCTGATCGGCGGGCAGTGGATTTGCGTCAAAACGCAGCCCAAACCCAATGTGGCCGACATGGTGCTGCTGGACCCCGCCGGGATGAAAATGGCGTTGGGTGAAAACCCCAAACGAGTCTACGGCAGCCAGAAGAAAATGCCTTCCACCCGCATGGGCAATGCTGCCGTGCTGCGCAGCGCCCTGATCGAGGGACAGAACTACCAGAAAAAACTGGAGAAGTATGCAGCCGACATGGCAGATTACGAGAAGAAAACCTCTGCAGGGGATGAAGACGCCAAAGAACCCACCCCGCCGGAGCGCAACCTCAAAATGGAAGCGCTGGTGAAAGTGCTGAGGCGTGAAATGAAAGCCCGTATCCACTGCCACCGCGCAGACGATATCATGACCGCCATCCGTATCGCCGAAGAATTCAACCTCGATTTCACCATCGAGCATGCCACTGAAGGCTACAAGATCGCCCACATATTGGCGGAAAAGAATGTTCCGGTCACGGTGGGTCCGGCACTGATGTCCCGCCCCAAATACGAAATGCGCGGGATGCACCCCAAAAATCCCGGCATCCTGGCCAACGCAGGTGTGAAAGTTGCCATCCAGACTGATGAGATGTCAGCAGTGAAGTTTCTTGCCATCAATGCCGCCCTGGCAGTGCGGGAAGGCATGCCGGAAGATGAAGCGCTGAAAGCGATCACGGTCAACGCCGCAGAGATTATCGGCGTTGCAGACCGCATCGGATCGCTGGAAGTAGGCAAGGATGCGGATATTGTCATTTTCAGCGGTCACCCTTTTGATTACAAATCTGTGGCAGAAACCGTCATCATTGACGGGGCTGTAGTATATTCCCGCGCATAGGAGAAACCGATGCTTGCCATCAAAAACGCACGTCTTATCACCGTATCGGATGCAGGCACGATTGAAAACGGCACAATCGTGATCGATAATGGAAAAATCCTGGCAGTGAGTGCAGCGGTTGCCATCCCCGCCGAAGCAGAGGTAATCGATGCGGCTGGATGCACCATCACCCCTGGATTCATTGATGCCCACTGCCATACTGGCCTTTTCGGGGACGGTATCGGCGGGGTGCATTCAGACGGCAATGAGGCCACCGACCCCATCACCCCTCACCTGCGGGCGTTGGATGCCCTCCACCCGGAGGATATTGCCTGGCCGGAACTGGTGGAATCCGGCGTGACCACCATTCTCACCGGTCCCGGCTCTGCCAATATCATCGGCGGGCAATGGATCTGTGTTAAAACCCAGCCGAAAGCAACTGTGGAGGATATGGTTCTGCTGGAACCCGCCGGGATGAAAATGGCATTGGGTGAGAACCCGCGAGCTGTGTACGGACGCGCCAACCGCATGCCCTCCACTCGCATGGGCAATGCTGCTGTGTTACGGGAGGCATTTGTCAGTACACAGAACTACCTGCAAAAATGGCAGGCATATGAGAAAGAACGGAGCGAATACGAACAAAAAGCCGCCGCAGGGGACTCCAAAGCGAAATGCCCCACAGAACCAGACCGCAGCCTGAAATGGGATTCATTGGCACCGGTGCTGAAAGGCGACATGGTCGCGCGCATCCATGCCCACCGCGCGGATGATATCCTGACCGCCATCCGCATTTGTGAGGAATTCGGGGTGCGCTTCACCATCGAACATGCCACCGAAGGATATGCAATTGCTAATATCCTGGCAGAAAAAGGCATTGCGGTTACAGTCGGACCGCACCTGCGTTCCCGTTCCAAGTACGAAACCCGCAACCGTACCCTCGCCAATCCGGGGATCCTCGCGCGCGCCGGGGTCAAGGTTGCCATCCAGACCGATGACATGTCCGGTGTCAAATTCCTGCCAATCCATGCCGCTGCCGCGGTGCATTACGGGATGGATGAAGACGACGCGATAAAAGCGATCACGATCAACGCCGCAGAAATCATTGGCGTGGCGGACCGGGTCGGCTCTCTCGAAGCCGGCAAAGATGCCGACCTGGTGGTACTCACCGGCCATCCTTTTGATTACCGCTCGCAGGTACGGCAGGTGTATATCAACGGCGAAATCGTTTATCAAAGCTGACAGCCGAAACATCAATTACAAGAAGACCTCCGATTTCGGACACCCGGGGTATTGGCCGAAATCGGAGGTTTTTGATTCACAACCGAAAATCAAATGAACCGTGGGTTCTATTCCAACACGACTACCGTATCAATGACATCGCGCATATCCGCTGGAATCGTCAGCATTAACTGGTTGCCGTTGACCCAGTTCATCCGCACCTCGCTGCCATCACGCAGCAGGTGGGCTAAAGTCACCGTTTCGGGTACACCATCCAATATCTCGCAATCGGACAGGTAATCCAGCAGATGGATGTAATGGGTCACACCCTTACAGGTGCTGACTTTGTTCGGCATTGCTGGAATAGCTCCCTTGCGTGTGCCATACACCGCCTCACCGTAAACATCCAACCAGGAGCCTACCTCCCGCAAGCGCTGGGCATGCACACCCAGGATTTTCCCCGCAGCGGTCGGGCCCACGTTCAGCAGGTAGTTTCCGCCCATCGCAGCACTGCGTACCAGGTTATGCACCAGGCGTTTGGTCGATTTGTGGTCATGGTCGCTGTTGTTCACCCCCCACGAACGGTTGATGGTCATACATACTTCGATCGGCATATCGTAGATTTCCGTGGTATTGAAACCTGCTGTATTATCTCCCGGCAAATCCTGCTCAAATCCCTGGATGTCTTCACCTGGCAGTGGTTGATCATGGCGGTTGTTGTGGATCACCGCATGCGGCTGCAGGGTATGGATCACCGAATAGAGGCTGTCATATTCAAAACTGCCGCCTGCCTGGAAATAGGCGTTTTCTGCCGTCATTGCTGCCGTCGGCCAATCACCGTCAAACCACAGGCAGGCCAGTTCGCCGTAATGGGTACACAATTCCTCCACCTGGCCGTGTAAAAAGGCAATATAATCCGTCCATGCCAGCCCGCTTTCAGCGCGAAATCGGTAAGCCGGGTGGTGCCAATCCAGCAGGGAATTATAGATACCCAGTTTCACATCGCCACGGCGCGCGCACACATTCGCCAGTTCCATGATCGGGTCACGCTTGAAAGCGGTATTGGTGATCTTGTAGTCACTCAGCTTCGTATCATACATGCTGAAGCCATCATGATGGCGGCTGGTGATCACCATGTATTTCTGCCCGGCATCTGCCGCCAGGCTGACCCATTCTTCTGCGTTAAAGTCAACCGGGTTAAAACGCCCCACCAGCTTTTCATACTCCGCAACCGGGATACGGTCGGTATGCATCACCCATTCTCCTTTTGCCAGCAGCGAATACAAACCCCAATGGATGAACATGCCAAAGCGGGCATCCTGAAACCATTTCAACCCTTGTTCTGAAACCGGTTTAGCCATTTTCACGCTCCTCTTTTATTTGTGGTTGGTCAGATTCCATTATAGCCGGATTTTCTTTCACCCCATTGGCGAGTGAAAGATGGAAACCCCCTTGACATTAACGTAACGTTATAGTTTACAATGCAATCAGTTTGACAGCAGGACGCCTGACGAACCGGGCGTGCAGGAAGCAGGTGAATGAATGAATAAAACAGGCACAAACCAATACCAGGTCAGCGAGGTCGCCGCCTGTGCAGGTGTATCGCCCCGGACGTTGCATTACTATGATGAAATTGGGCTGCTCACCCCCACAGGGGTGGCGGAAAATGGTTACCGTTTTTACGATGAGCAGGCCCTGCTGCGCCTGCAACAAATATTGCTTTACAAAGAATTCGGATTCTCGCTATCAGAAATTTTGCAAATCCTTGACGATCCGAATTTTGACCTCCTGCAAGCATTGGAGAAGCATCAGGATCGCCTGCTGCGCAGGATCGAGCAGCTCGAAAAGCAACTGTCAATCATCGACCATACCATCGAATTTATCAAAGGAGAAAGAACCATGGCAAAAGAAGAATTTTTCAGCTCCCAGTATGACCCCGCCCAACAGGAAATCTATGAAGAGGAAATCCGCCAGAAATACGGAGAAAAGCAATGGAGGCAATCCCGCCAACGCTGGGACTCCTACTCGGAACAGAAGCGAAAAGAGATCATGGCGGAAGGCAACCAGGTAACCCTGGCAATTTTCGAGAGCATGTCCAAAGGGCATGACCATCCCGAAACCCAGGCCCATCTGGCACGATACCACCAGTTCATGCAATATTTTTATGACTGCACCCTCGAGATTTTCGAAGGATTAGGCCGCATGTATTGCGACGATCCGCGCTTCCGCGTGTTGTATGAAGCCAAACACCCGGATTTCCCGGAATTCATGCGCGACGCGATGCAATACTATGCGAATCAACAGCGCACGAAGGCATGACCCCACAGCCAACCCAGTTGCCCAGGCTTCCGGCGGAACCAGGTTCCGCCGGAAGCTTTGTTTCAACATACGTTGCAACGCTCCCATCCTTAAAAACTGGGGGAAACCGAACTTTTGTAGAGCTTGCCTTTTTATGGCTTATGGTACACTATTCAAGATGGCACACACTTTCCCATTATGATTCTTATTAATACGTGCAAAATTAAGAATCACTTACCAATCAGCAACATGACCGGGCAGGTGGGCGCCGCAACATCATTTATCGGTTGTAATAGGAATAGTGGTATTGAGGTCGATGTATGCAGTTTGAAGCACCAACCATCCCGCCGTTTGATCATCATGCCGCAAACGATGCGCGGAACCGTCAGAATGCCCTGACAAAACCTGCAGGCAGCCTGGGCCGACTGGAAGAAATTTCCATCCAGATCGCCGGCATCCAGGGGAATCCCCGTCCCGTTGTTGATAAAAAATCAGTCATTATCATGGCCGCAGACCACGGTGTGTGTGCCGAAGGTGTGAGTGCCTACCCGGCAGAGGTCACCCCGATGATGGTCAAGGGATTCTTACAGGGTAAGGCAGCCATCAACGCCATTTCACGGTATGCCGAAGCCAGTGTCCGCGTTGTGGATATTGGCGTCAATTACCATTTTCCTGATGATCACGGCCTGGATCATTGCAAGGTGGCTTACGGCACAGCCAACATGACCGAAGGGCCAGCCATGACACCCGAGCAATGCCTGAAAGCCATACGGATCGGGATGCAGATCGCGGAGGAAGAAGCCCGGGACGGCGTCCGCCTGATTGCCACCGGTGAAATGGGTATCGGCAACACCACAGCTTCCTCCGCCATCATTTCCTGCATCACCGGGCTGCCGGCAGCTTCTGTTACCGGACGCGGTACCGGCGTGGACAACGATGGTCTGAACCGCAAAGTTGCCGCCATCAATAAGGCAATTACAGTCAACCAGCCCGACCCGTGTGATCCGCTGGATGTTCTCACCAAGGTTGGCGGCCTGGAAATTGCCGGGTTGGTGGGTGTGATCCTCGGTGCCGCACGTAACCGCATTCCGGTGGTGGTGGATGGACTGATCTCCTCTGCTGCCGCCCTGGTTGCGTATGAGTTATACCCCGAAGTCCGCCTGTTCCTCCTTGCCGGCCACCAGTCAGTCGAGATCGGCCAACAGGCGGTGCTGGAGCGCATCGGCATAAAGCCTATCCTGGACCTTAACTTGCGCCTGGGTGAGGGCACCGGAGCCGCATTGGCTTTTAATATCATCGATGCCGCCTGCCGCGTGCTGAACGAGATGGCAACCTTCACTGAAGCCGGCATTGCCACATCTGCATGAAATACCTGCGCCTTGCTGTCAGTTTTTTAACTGTTCTTCCCACCCGCCAGGCAGCAGATTACCAACCCGGTGATAACGGCCGGGCAGCAGTGTATTTCCCCTGGGTCGGTCTCCTGCTGGCGGTACTGGTGATCGCGGCCAACAGCCTCCTGCGGTGGTTCCTGCCCCTGCCGCTGACTGCCGTACTCACCCTGGCATTGTGGGCAGGCCTGACCGGTTTCCTGCACCTGGACGGTCTTGCTGATTGTGCTGATGCCCTCCCGCTGCCGGTACCGATCGAGCGCCGCCTGGAAATTCTGAAAGATTCCCGGGTGGGCAGTTTTGCCCTGGTGAGCCTGATCCTTTTCCTGTACGCCAAAACAGCTGCCCTGTACACATTGCAGACACTGCCGTTCTGGCAACTGGCATGGATCCTGGCAAACACAATCGTCTTGTCACGCTGGATGATGATCCTGCTAACCGCCACCCAGGCATCCGCTCGTCCCGGCGGTATGGCGGATGATTTCAAACTGGGCTTGACCAGGAAAACCATCATCCTTTCCTCACTGCTGCCTGTGCTGTTGTGCATCACCGGAATTGCCCTGATCGGGCTGCCAGCAGTGGTTGTCATCCTGCTGCTTGCCGTCCTCACCATGTTGATTGCCCGTACCGCCAGGCGCCGCCTGGGCGGCATCACCGGCGATGTGATCGGGATGACGGTTGAGGTTTGCGAACTGTTCGCCCTTGTGCTTTTCACAATCCGATAACATTGATGGCGGCTGATGGTTCCTGAACCCCCATTCTCCCTCGGCGCTACGTCGTATGTTGTCGAATCCGGGCTGTGCGATAATGCCAGTTTCCTGGCCGGGAAAGTGGATGATATGGAACTGGTGCTGTTCGACCTGCCAGAGGGCACCAGCAACCTGCCCTCACCCGCAGAACGCTGCGCCCTGGCGGAGATCGGCAAGGCGTATCATTTGACCTATTCGGTCCACCTGCCGCTTGATCTGAGTCTGCAACCCAACCGGCACTCACTCACCATGGCTGCCAGAGTACTGGAATCGGTCGAGGGTCTGCCAATCTCCGCCGTGATAGCCCATGTGGATGATTGGGTTTGGCGCAGGCAGCGCCGCTACGGATGGGATCCCTTCCTGCTTGCCCAATGGGAATCCCAGGCACTGGAAGCGTTGGAAACCGTACAGCGCTTGCTCCCGGACAGCGTTCCGTTATGCGTTGAGAATCTCGAAAGTTACCCGCCGGAGAGCATTGCAAGCCTGGCAAAAACAGCCGGCCTGCCGTTGTGCATTGATGTCGGCCACCTGTGGAAATACCGCCATCCCCGGCCGATGAACTTCCTGCAGCAGCACCTGCCACAGGCACAGGTGATCCATCTGCATGCCTGCCTGCACGGGACAGATCACCAAACATTGTTTCAAATCCCCCAGGCAGCAATGGATTCCCTGATGACCCTCCTGCAGGAAACAGGCTTTCATGGTATCCTCACCATGGAAGTGTTTGGCAACGAGGATTTCACCAGCAGCCTGGCAGCACTTCGATCTTCACTGGAAAGGACTTCAACAGCATGGCAATCCTAACATTCATCCTCGGTGGCGCGCGCAGTGGGAAAAGCACCCACGCCCTCCGCCTCGCCCAGGCTTACGGGCAGCCGGTCACTTTCATCGCCACTGCCACAGCCGGTGATGATGATATGCGCCAACGCATCCAGCGCCACCAGGCGGAACGCCCGGCAGACTGGCAGACGATCGAAGCCCCCTGGGATCTGGCGCAATGCTTCCAACAGGAACCGATCCGGCACCCGGTGGTCATCCTGGATTGTCTGACCATGCTGATCAGCAACCTGCTGATGCGCCTGCCGGACCCTGAAAAAGCCACCATCGATGATTTTCAAGCTGTGATTGATGCCGAGATCAACAGCCTGGAAACCGCCATTCGACACAACCATGCAGATTGGTTCATCATCTCCAACGAGGTCGGATTGGGAGTGGTACCGGCATTCAAATTGGGAAGGTTGTACCGCGACGGCCTGGGCCGTGCCAACCAACACATCGCATCGATTGCCGACCATGTACTGTTAATGGTCGCCGGGCTGCCAATGCAGGTAAAATAAAAGAAAACACCAACAAGGAGTCTCGCATGACCGATAACATCCTGTTCCGTGACAACTTTACCGGCAGCGCCCTCCAGCCCCGCCTGGATTGGTTCAACGAACCTGCCCATTGGGAACTGGCTGATGGCAAGCTGGTGCTGTTTACCGATGAAAAAACAGACTTTTGGGCGCGCACCCATTACGGCTTTATCAATGACAACGGCCACTGTTTGTGGCTGCCGTTGACAGAGAATTTCGAAATGACCACCAGCCTGCGCTTTTTCCCTGCCAACCAGTACGACCAGGCAGGCCTGATCGTCCGCTGTTCACCGGATTGCTGGCTGAAAACATCGGCAGAATATGAACCGCATGGACCGGCCATGCTGGGTTCGGTGGTCACCAACCGTGGTTATTCTGATTGGGCGACCCAGGAATTTTCCGGCAATGACAATACCCTTACTCTGCGGGTGCTGCGGGAAGGCGCTGATTTCACCGTTGGTTTCATGGCACCGGACGGTCACTGGTCACAGATGCGCATTGCCCACCTGGAAGAAGCCGTCGATGGCGCTGTTGTGTATGCCGGATTGTATGCCTGCAGCCCGATTACCGCCGGTTACCGCGCCGAGTTCGAGCACCTGACCCTACGTGCCCTGTAAGCGCAAGTACCATTATCAATTCATTGGCAGCAAAATATGGGGCTGGGTTGAGTTACCAGCCCCTTCATCACAGATCCGTTTTCCGTGTCTTACCGCAGCGCCGCAATAAATAATAGCAGCCCCACAATTGCCAGCGGGATACCAACAATCGCGCCGATCACGGTCAGGGAGACCAGTACGCCAACGAAGACAAATACCAGGCCCAGGATCAGGGCAACCGTGCGTCCCACCAGGTTAAGGATCCACAGCACCAGCCGCCAGATGGCATAAAACGGCCACACAAACCACGGTACTTGTTTAGGATGTTGTTCGCTCATTATGTTTCTTCCTTTCTTTCGCCCGTTCCCGGGGCGTATGGTTGATCAAAACGCTGGTCAAAAGCGTTGTTTTCTTTCAACTTCATGTCCCAATAAAAGTGACTGGCATCTGTCTGCAAAAACAGCCTGGCTGCGGGGTTGAGTGTTTCAGGCTTTGCCAACTTTCGTACCAGCTTTTCATCAAACTGACCGTCACGCGCCAGCGAAGCACCAAGCGCAAAAAAGCGTTGAAACAATCGTTTGGTCATCCCTGCCGGTTGCAATTGAATACCTTCCACCCCACCGCGGATAAGGGTGCCAACATGCCGGGCATTCAGGCGCATACTGAGCCTGGCAAGGTAACGGGCCACCGGCCTCGAATGCCGGGCTTCTGGAAAACCGGATTGCACCAGGAAGCCCAACGGCTTCCCGCCCAGGTCATTCGGGTGGAGGGCATCAATAAAGTACTTGACAATCCCCGGCATACCGTCGGTGTAGAGCGGAAATCCCAACAATACCATATCCGCATCCACCACCGACTGTACATGATTCCCGGTATCACGGATGTTGCGCAGGTACATCACTTCTGCCTCGAGATCGGCATCAACCGAACGCATCCCGGCCAGGAGCTGTTCGAACAGAATGCGCGTATTGCTGCCGGTGCCGCGCGGTGAGCCGTTAAGCATAAGCAATTTCACGCAGCACCTCCTCAACAGGTTCATCCATGCTCCGCACGAAATCGCAGGCACTGCGGAAGTTCAAAGCCAACCGGGGCATCCATTCCTGCAGGATGGCCATATCTTCTTTGTCACTCCCGGCTTCGGGCTGAACCAACAGCGCCAGGTTCGGGTATGCATCATAACGCTTGCGGTGATGGCATTCTCCTTCTACGACTTCGATGTAGGGATGAATCAAAGGAATCAGACGGTCCATCACTTTTTTCGTCAGTGCGCTGACATAACCTGCGATCATTGGGCTCACATATAACAATTGGTCGCACCGCAGGATTTCCGGATAAAGAATCTCCATATCATCTTTCAGAATGCAGCGTCCCGGTGTCCCCCACCAGCACATCCAGCATCCAGTGCAATATTGGAGATTAAGGTCCTTGAGTTGAAACCGATTGACGGTGATTCCCCTTTCTCCCAGGGAAATTTCCAATGTTTCCAGGTAGCGGATGTATCTTTCGTCCGCATCGCCGGGGTGTCCATCCAATAAGACAACATGTCTCGTTTTCCTTTCCATTCGTTTCTCTGCCTTCCGTTGGCGGGTGTGTTCGTATTGTTTTCTCATATGGTATTACGCAGTCATTTTGAAAAGGTTGCAAATCCAAAAGCACGAGTGCCCGAAGCGTTATTGTTCGCTTCGGGCACGGATGGCATCACAATTTTGTTGTCAGGCGTTATACGTGGTGGCGGTCATGCTACCGCCTTCACCGGTCCAGTTGGTATGGTAAAATTCGCCGCGCGGTCGGTCAACCCGCTCATAGGTATGGGCGCCGAAGTAATCACGCTGGGCCTGGATCAGGTTTGCCGGCAATCGCTCATGGCGGAAACCATCATAAAATGCCAGGGCACTCGACATTGCCGGAACCGGCACGCCAAATTCCACTGCTTTCGCGATCACCCGCCGCCATGCCTCCTGGGCATCGGCCACTTCCTGCTGGAAATAACGATCAAACAACAGGTTGCTGAGATCGGGATTGTTATCAAATGCATCCTTGATGTTGCCAAGGAATACCGAGCGAATGATACAACCGCCGCGCCACATCAGCGCGATCCCGCCGTAATTCAGGTTCCAACCATATTCTTTGGCCGCTTCCATCATCAGCATATAGCCCTGGGTGTAACTCATGATCTTGGAGGCATACAGGGCATCATGGGTATCACGGACAAAAGCAGCCCTGTCACCGGCAAACTGCGGCGGCTGGTAAGTCAATTGTTTTGAGGCTTCCACCCGCTCAGCTTTGAGGGCACTGAGCGAACGAGCGAGCACGGCTTCGGTGATCAGGTTGAGCGGGATGCCAAATTCCAGCGCGGAAATTGCTGTCCAGCGTCCGGTTCCTTTCTGCCCGGCTGTATCGAGGATCAAATCCAGCACGGCAGTACCGTTCTCATCTGCATAGCCAAGAATATCACGGGTAATTTCCACCAGGTAGGAATCCAGCTTGCCGGTATTCCACTCACTGAACACCTGGTGCATTTCCGCGTTGCTCATGCCCAGCACATTCTTCAGCAGGTCATAACTTTCTGCGATTAATTGCATATCGCCGTACTCAATGCCATTATGCACCATCTTGACAAAATGCCCGGCGCCGCCTTCCCCCACCCAATCGCAGCAGGGGCTGCCGTCTGCCACTTTGGCGGCAATCGATTGCAGGATTGGTTTCACTGCTGGCCACGCCGCGGCAGAACCACCCGGCATGATCGAAGGGCCGGTACGTGCGCCCTCTTCACCGCCGGAAACCCCGGTGCCAATGTAGAGCAATCCCTTGCTTTCCACATACGCCACCCGGCGGGCGGTATCATTGTAATTTGAATTCCCGCCATCAATGAGAATATCACCCGGCTCCAACAACGGCAGGAGAGCTTCTATTTGCTGGTCAACGGCATCACCGGCCTTGATCATCATCATCACGCGGCGCGGGCGTTTGAGCTTGCCCACCAATTCTTCCAATGAATGGGCACCTTCCACCGCTGTTCCCCTGGCTTCATTCGCCATGAAGTCATCCACCTTACTGGTGGTGCGGTTATAGACACAAACTTTGTAGCCGTGGTCATTCATATTGAGGACAAGGTTCTGTCCCATCACCGCCAGGCCGATCAAACCGATATCACATATTGCTGTTGTCATCTGCGATCTCCAATCTCTATGGGTCAATGGGGTTATCCCCGTTATGCGCGGTACGCTTCCGGCACATAAGCCGGCAATTGCTGCGGCGCAAAAAGTGGTTGCATGCGGCTGAAACGCTGCAAACCGTTCACCAACGGAATACTGGGCCAATCCCTGCCGATCAACGGCATGGCGTAGCGAATGAAATCATCCGTTACATCCACCTTATTCTCCGCAATCCAAGCCTGCGGGAATGTCCGTTCGGAATTGGCAACCAGTTCCAGCGGCACTTTATCGTAGTATACAGCATACTGGCTGCCCGGGAGTCGGTGAATGGTGCTCATATAACCGCTGCCATCCTGCAGTGCCACTTCGACTGCCTTGATGCCCAGCTGGTAAGCCTCTTCCATATCGACCGTGGAAGCATACACCATGCTGTTGCGTTGGTCTGTTCCGGGCACATTGCCACGGGCGGAACCACGTGCAGCCAGGCCAACGGAATTCAGGTAATTGACCACCACCTGCTCCACTGTGGTTTCACTGGCAGAGAATTGGATGTGGCCAAAACTATCCTTGCGCGCGCCCAAATCGCCCACGTCGAATCCTTCACTGACCACCACCATCACGCGCTTGCTGCGTTTCAATTCATCATTGACGCGGTCAGCCATCTCGGGCAGGGTCAACCCGGCTTCGGGCATATAGATTTGCAGCGGCAATTCGCGGTTCGGGTCTGCCAGGCGTGCCGCCGCCGGGATGAAGCCGATCTTGCGTCCCATCGCCTGCATCACCAACACCGGATCTGGCGGATAGGAACCCAGGTTCTCCTGGTTGGCATTTTGCACATTCAATGCCCAGTAGCGTGCCACCGAACCATATCCCGGGGTATGGTCGATCAGCTTGAATTCCTGGTCACCCACATCGTTGTCAATGGTTTTCGGCCCGCCAACCGCCACCAGTTCCATGCCGTTCTCCTGTGCCAGCTGCGCCACTTTATGGGCAGTGTCCATCGAATCGTTGCCGCCGATGTAGAAGAAGTAACCGATATGATGTGCTTTGAGTACATCGATCACCCGCTGGAAATCCTGATGCTGGCTGCTTTTCAATTTGTATCGGCAAGTTCCGATCGCGCCAGCCGCCGGGGTAACGCTTAACAGGGCAATTTCTTCATCCACCTGGGCGGAGAGATCGAGCAACTCCTCGGTCAACACACCCTCAATCCCATGCCAGGCGCCGTACACGGTGCCAAAATTACCTGGTTTTGCTTTGCACATTTCAACAATGCCGCGCAATGTACCATTGATCACCGGCGAAGGACCGCCGGATTGTGCCACCAGTACATTCTTGTTCATAGAATCTCCTTTTTCTCTGACCGCAGACGATAAAGCATCTCACCTGCGCGATGAACCACCAGGATGCCATCCTCCTCACGGCCTTCCCATTCATCCAGGTGAATGGATGCCGGGTCCAGGTATCCCAAATTGACCTGATCACAGATGTGTTTCGGGATGCCGGTTGCCAGGGTAACCCGCACCCGCGGTTGCTCCAGGCCGGTTTCGGCATCATATGATCCCATCCCACGTGCATGGGTTGAATGGGCCAGCACACCCCAGGGCAGGTGTTTGTAGGTATCCCATTGCTTCACAAAATAATCCCGGCAATGGTAGCCGATGGATTCAATCACTTTGCCATGAACATAGGAGATTTCAGTGATATTCGGGGCGTAGATCACCACTTCTCCACCGTCAGCGATTACCGGTTCCATTTTGTACATCCCCTTGGCCCCAGTCCAGAAATCATCATACAATTCAGGCATGATCGCCAGTACGCGTTGCACAGGCTGGTCGAGATAGGTGATATGCACCTGCGCCGAAAGCGTTGCGGCAGCCTGCCAGGCTTCCCCGGCACTGCCAAAGTAAACGCCGTGTACACCCTCATGCACCCCCACCAGCGCCAGGCAGGCAGTTGGGGTGGGAATCATTGCAGCAGCACGATCAATCACCGCCCGTACCGGGGTATACCCGCTGCCGATGATCTCATAACTGGTGATTAACGCGCCCAACCAATGGGTGAAATGAATGATCTCGTCACCGGCAATCCCGGGGAAGAAGTACTTGTTCCCACCGGAAAATCCTACCACCTCATGCGGGAAAACCGGACCGCAGATCAGGATCTGGTCATATTCCAGCACCAGCCTGTTCAGGCGAACCGGTACGTCCATGGAGAGCATGCCCCGGCTGAGGGTTTCGATCTCTGCAGCCGGGATCACCCCCAGCTGGGTAAACGTTGCGGGGTTGTCCCATTGATGGTTGATGATCCTGCTCTTTCCAACCCATCCATCAACCACAGCCGTGCCCAGCAGCTTGCTGAGCTGCCGATCATCCATCGGCATGTGGGTTCCCAGGGCAACCAGGAAATCCATCTGTGCGGCCTGGGGCGCTGCCATCTCCTGCAGCAGGCGAAACATCAACGGCATCGGCATTGTGCGCGTACCATCAGGAATCAACACCAGCAGGCGTTTGCCAGCCAGCTGCATCGATTTAAGCGCACGCGATACTACCGCCCGAATTTCCGTTTCCCCTAGAAAATGGGCTCTGTCTCCGATTCCGACAAACCCAAATTCCTGACCGGGTTTCAGTTCTTCCATGGCGGTGTCTCCGGCAGATATTGCTCAAACTCGGCGATCAATGCCGCCTCATATGCACCTTTGTAGGTTCCGGCAAGGAACCGGTCGGCGGCTTCTTGATAAAAACGCTGCCAGCTTTGTTCCTCATGGCCTGGATTGATAGGGTAGAACAAGGCCCCGTTGGCATGGGCCGCACGCATATCTCCCGGCGCGTCGCCAATCATCAGGATATGGTCATCGGCATACTTGCCTTTGGCAGCCAGGCGCAGATGTTCTGCTTTACTCCCCATTTCCTGCCCGGCAATGACCCGCACAAACGAATCAATCGCGTGCTCTTCCCATTCGCGGGTCAGCGCTTCCACCGGTGTAGCGGATACCACCATCATATCAGCCTGACCCTTTAGCTTGTGTAAGCTTTCCCGCAGGTACGGGAAAGGCGGAACATCATGCACCATTTCAGCTACGGCAGCATTCACAGCATTCGTCCATTCCCATGCAATTAACAGATCCGCAGCATCTGGGTGAATCTCCATGAAAGTCTTCAACCCCTCGTTGCTCAATGGGACTTCCTTCTGTGCAACAAACGCGCGCACATTCGGCATCGCCGGCAGATGTACACCGCGGCGTTTCACCTCATCCCATTCTTCCAGTAAATCCAGGCTCATCGTCAATGCCGGCCAGCGGTTGACCCCGCGCCATTTGGAATACAGGTTCACAAACTCTGCCGCATCACGGGCATACTTGGACACGGCTGCCAACCCCCAAAATTTCACGATATTAGGGATGAAGCATTCCTTATGTTTCACCTCCATGGTATCAAAGGCACAGCCGTCGCTGTCGATACCGACGAAGAAATCGCACTCGGGTTTTAACTCCACCAGGGGACGGATGATTTCTTGGTTGGGGGTCATGGTTGTTATTCTCCTCTTTCCTGTTGACCAGATCGTTTTGGGGTAGTACCCCTACTTGCTCCCGTGAGCGCTCACGTATCTGATTAAATCATAGCGAATGGCTCTCGTCAAGCAGCGTTTTCCATAATGTTAATCTTTTTCTTATGGTAATGATTATGACTACGTAGTAATATAACTATTATAGTATACTCAGGTTATAAAACAAGGATGATTGCGTATGGCAGAAGAAAAAAAATCCCAACCCCGTGTGATCGTGTTTAGCACCCCAACCTGCACCTATTGCAACCTGGCAAAAAAATATTTCCGCGAAAAAGGGGTCCGCTTCAAAGATGTCGATGTCAGCCGTGATACCGCCGCCGCGCGCGATATGCAGCGCCGATCCGGGCAGATGGGTGTGCCGGTGATCGATATCGGCGGCAAGGTCATCGTCGGCTTTGACCGCCCAAAAATAGATAAATTATTGAACCTCTAAACCCAACGTAACTCAATGAAGGAGATCGATATGAGCCCATTCAACATTCAACCCCTTGGTTCCCGCGTTGTGATCAAACCCCTCGAACAGGAATCGAAAACGGCTTCCGGCCTGTACCTGCCTGACACTGCCAAAGAAAAGCCGCAAACTGGCCTGGTGGTCGCCATTGGTGATGACGAAGACATCAAACTAAAGGTGGATGACAAAGTCCTTTACGCCAAATACACCGGCACCGAGTTTAAACTCGACGGCCAGGAATACCTGATCATGGAATGCGCCGATGTACTTGCAAAATTACTGAACGCTTGAACAGTACTCAGCACCTCATTATGTGATTTTCACTGAAACAGTGAAAGCGGCCAACTAAAGGTTGTGCCGTCTTTCCCACTTTACTACTGCCGCAGGCAAGGAGTGCACCCATGCCGTTGGAACACGCCATTCTATCTGTCCTGAATCAACAACCGATGTCCGGGTATGACCTGAAAAAAGAAATCGACCAGCACATCGGGCATTTCTGGTCGACGACGCAGAGTCACATCTACAAATCGCTGCGCCAGTTGGAAGAAGATGGGTTGGTGAGTGTGGAAGAAATCCAGCAGGCAAACCGCCCCAACCGCAAGGTGTACAGTGTTACAGGCACCGGCCGCCAGGAGCTTGAGGAATGGTTGAAAACCCCAATGGAATGCGATCCGGTGCGGGAAGCCTGGCTGATGCAGGTCTACTTTGCCCATCCGCTCGATAATGAACAAATCGCAACACTATTTGAGGAACGCATCCAGAAGATGAAAGCCCAGTTGGATCGATACCGCCGAAACACACCCCGCCCGGCTGACATTGATTTGCTGCAGATGGAGAACGAACGAGCCAGAGAGTTGTGGCAGATGACAGTCGATTATGGAACTGCCTACCTGCAATTTCAGATCGCCTGGCATGAACGCGCGCTGCAAAAGATCAAAGCGCTGCCGGTATCGCATGATGATCGCGGCCCGAATGGCAACCAGGCGTTGTGATACAATCAGGCCAGAATCGCCCAATCACACGAAAGGACTCAATCCCATGGGACAGATCGTAATCATCGGCGCCGGTCCGGCCGGTATCATCGCTGCCCTCCAGGCCGTTGGTGTACACGCTGTCACCCTGATTGATCTGAATGACACCGTTGGCCGCAAACTGGCCGCCACCGGCGCGGGGCGCGGCAACCTCAGCAACCGAAATCTCAATGCAGATATGTACAACCCCACCAAGGCCCAGAAATTTGTCCAGGATGTGTTGGCAAATGCCACGCCGCAGGAAACGCTGGAACAACTTGAACGGTTAGGTATATATACGTACGCCACCGACGATGGCTGGATATACCCGGTTTCCAACAGTGCCAGTAATGTCAGCGAATTGTTGGATGCCCACCTGCGCAGCAGCGGTGTACGGATATTGCTCTCCGCCAGGGTGATTAACCTGGTGCGCACTGCCAATCGGTTTACCATCCATATCGAAGGCAGTCAGGAACCTTTGGCAGCCGATGCGGTGTTGCTGGCCAGCGGCGGTAAAGCCGCCCCGCAGCTCGGGGCTGACATGGATATCCTCCAATCGATAGCCCGGCTGGGGCACACCCTTGAACCGGTGCTTCCCGCCCTGGCCCCCATCACCACCGCCCCCAAACCGATCCAAAAACTACAGGGGGTACGGATGGACCTGACGTTGTCCCTGTTTGACAGCAAGGCACGCCTTGGACGGACGACAGGCAACGCCATCTTCACCCAATGGGGCCTTAACGGTCCTGCCGCGATGAACCTGAGCCACCTGGTACAAACCAGCGGCAGCCATGATTACTGGTTATCGATCGATTTCCTGCCCGGGCAAAGCAAGCAATTGCGGGACCTGCTGCGGGAATACCAGGAGAGCGAGATTCCCCTGCTGGTACTGCTAAAATCGATCCTGCCGCCCAAGGTGGCACGCTTGATGGTGGACAAGTGCGATATTCCAGCTGCTGCGCCGGTCCGGTCGATTTCACGCGTGGAGATCGAAAAGTGTTTTGAACTGATGACCTCCTTCAGATTGCCTGTCACCGGTGTTCGCGGGTTCGAATATGCCCAGCTTTCCACCGGTGGGGTCGCTGTTTCAGAGGTTGATTCCCATTCAATGATGTCACGTAAAGTCCGTGGGCTCTACTTTGCCGGTGAAATATTGAATGTGCATGGTCCTTGTGGGGGTTTCAATTTGCAGTGGGCTTTTTCGAGCGGTATGGTAGCTGGAAAAGCGATGGCAGCGCTGACGTGCTGAAACTGATATCAGCCGTTGACTGCGAAATCCACCAGTTGCGCCAGGCTGCAGGTTGCCAGCCCAATGGCATGGTCACCGCCGGCATAATACACATACACGCGATCACCCACCACCGGGTTGGCACAGCTGAACACCACATTCGGTACATCACCCCGGATCTCCCATAATTCCATCGGCTCAAAGATGAAACCACGAGGCCGGCGGAGGACAATCGATGGATCTTCCAGGTCCAACAGCACCACGCCAAACCGATAAATATGGTCAGGACCATATCCATGATTGATCTGCAGCCAGCCGTACCGGGTTTCAATGGGCAAGCCGTTACTGCCAACCGACTTGCTATCCCAATCGTTCTCCGGCCGAGGGCCATAGATCGGCTTCATCCGGGACGGTTCCCAGGTACGCAGGTCGTCGGACTCCGCCAGGCAGACATGCGGCCAACGCCGATGAAATGCCACAAATTTGCCGTTTATCTTGCGCGGGAAGAGCAGGTGATCTTTATTATCTTCTCCAGTCACAATTGGCCCGATTTTCTCCCATTGGATGCCATTTGTGCTGCGTGCCACCATTGGAAGGATTCCCCCACCGCTATGGGTGGGTTTCGCGCCCGGAAGGACATCGCTGCCATAAGCTGTGTATGTCAAATAAAACTCATCCTCAATCACGGCCACGCGCGGGTCTTCGAGTCCACGTGAATCCAGGGCATCGGTGATATCCAGCACCGGCTCCTGCAGGCGGTTCCAATGTATGCCGTCATCGCTGACGGCATACCCAATCCGGCTGATCCAATCCAGCCCCTGGGCTCGGAACCACATGTGGAACAGGCCGTTGTGAACTACCACAGCCGGGTTGAAAACATTGTAGGTCATCCACCAGGTTGTTGGATCGGGTAAAAAGATGGGTGTATGGGATATTCGTTCCAGTTTCATGGGTTACCTTAAATGATGGAATTGGTTTGCATGCATACCATGAGTCTACCACCCAATTCGAACCTCTGGGAAGAACAGGCGGAGCAAAACGGAAAATAAGTTTCCTCCGCTAACAAATTGGTCATTTCCATCCTGTTTTGAGCGAAAACACGACAGCGTGCTATAATCTAGATGATCAAGCCACGCTTGACGATGATAAATTTCTGGGAGAAACGAAATGGAACAAAAAAAGGCAGGAATTCCAAGTGGTGTCATTTATATTCTGGCATGGGTGATTTGTACGATCTTACTGGTGGGTGACGTATTGTTTGTACGTGAAGCCACCAGGGACGTATTGACCGTTGTCCAACAAAACCAGACCGAAAAAACCGAAGAGGGTGTGCAATCCCTCACCCGTATTAAGTGGGGTTTCATCAAAGAGACCGTGGATCGCGGTATTCTGATCGCCGGCGGGATTGCCGCGGTGGTGCTGTCGATCTACCTGGAAAATTATTTCCGCAAAGGGCGTGAGGCAGGCCTGTTGGCAAAACGGGTCGTCAAATCAGTGGGTATATTGGTCGGGATCATGGTGGTCAGCATTATCATTCAGACTGTGGTGTAATACCGGTTAATGATGCCGAAACATATGGGGCAGCCCTGAATCGATTAATTGAAAATTAAAAGGCCGATGATTTGAACCATCGGCCTTTTTTTATCACGATTCCGTTCACTTGCCGCGATCAGGTATTCTGCGAGCGTTGACGGGTTCGGTAAAACGGATCAAACGCTGAAACTTGTGGATATTGGCATCCAGCTCGCGTAACGCTTTTTGCAGTTGTCGCAGGCGCAAATGCCAGCGCAAACGCACCAGGAAGGTGAATAGGCCATGCGGCAGGCCGGTCATTTTGTGCTGTACCTCAACACATTCCTGCTGGATATTCTGCTCCTTATTGAGCGATCCCCAAAAGCCAAACTCCAGTTCTGAGATTAATTGATGCTGCAGTAAAATATTGACAATCGCAGCCATCATCTCAACCCCCAACCAGCGTTGTTGTTCCGCCAGGACACCCTGAAAAGCCAGTTGAAGTGAACTGTAGGCCTGTTTGTAATATTCCAGACCTTCCAATTCTTCGGTGGTAAACAGGTTACGTTTTCTCAGTCGCGGCGATATCCGGATCAGGATTTCCTGCCCGACCGCGAATGCATCCCGCCCGCGGCTGTATGCGAATTGTGTCTCCAGATCAAGCGGCTGAAGGCAGGCTGGACAGACGGTCGGGTAAGGTCCTTCGGGCCCGACTTCAATTTCGGTTCCACAGGTGGCGCACATGAGAGGTTCCAGTTCGGGTTCAAAATCCCTGCCGTCGCCATCTATGCTGTCTGGAATCGAATTAACCGACGCCCAGCTCATAGGTATTCATTGCGTTATACAGCATGGGCAGCCAGTATTCATATTCCTCAAGCGATGCGCCCTGCGCAATCAGCACCAGGTTCCCCTCTCCCCAATAAATGCTTTTCACCCAGCGCTTGCGTCGCTGGCCGCCTTCATCGGTGAAAGTAAACTTGGCCTCCAACAGAATTGCGCGTTTGCCTGCTTCGTAACGGGTCTCTTCAATTTCCACCTCGGGCATTTGTTGAATCCCGGCCTCAAAACCCTCAACCAGGATATCTTTATCCTCCGGTGTGGTTTTAACTTCGAGTGTGATTTTCTCGGCGATAAAACAGGTGTCGTAGTTGTCTTTGTTGGGGGTAAACACCCAACCACGGCGGCCATCAATCAGGTCAATTTTCCGCCAATCACTGGGCACCCAGACACCGTATCCACCTTCTTTGTCGGGGTGAAGTTGTACGCCTGTGTACACAGGACCGTTCTTTTTTGCATTTTCAGTCATTCTTACCTCTGTGTTGTTGGTGTTTCTCACGCGCTTTGACGCAAGACAGGGTTTATTATACCGTTACCAGACATGTATATCAACACGCTGAAGCGGTATTTATAAAGAATTAACATCGCTCCCAGGCAGATTGCCTGGGAGCGATAATCTGGCAGTTACCGGGTAAAATAGGCTGTCATCAAGCCAAAACACCGCGCAGTTTCAATTCACCCGCAAAATGGCAGGCAGCGAAATGCTCTGGAGCCACTTCTTTCAGGGGCGGGGTTTCTTTTGAGCAGATGTCTTTGGCATAGCGGCAGCGCGGATGGAAGTAGCAACCTGATGGCGGATTGGCCGGGCTGGCCACTTCCCCCGGCAGTTTGATCGGGCGATCACGTTTGCGCGGGTCAGGTTTCGGTACGGCAGCCATCAACGCCTCGGTGTAGGGGTGCTTCGGGGAGTAATATAGGTTCTCGGTCGAAGCCAGTTCCACCAGGCGGCCGACATACATCACCGCCACCCGGTCGGATATATGCTCCACCACACTCAGGTCGTGCGCGACGAAAATGTAGGTCAAGTCAAGGTCCTGCTGCAGGTCTTCCAGCAGGTTCAAAACCTGGGCCTGAATCGACACATCCAGCGCGGAAACCGGTTCATCGCAGATGATCAGTTTGGGGTTGAGCGCCAGGGCGCGGGCAATGCCAATACGCTGGCGCTGGCCGCCGGAGAAGGCATGCGGGTAACGGCTCATATATTCAGGCCGCATTCCCACGGTTCGCAACAGTTCCGCCACACGATCCTGCAATTCTGATCCGGTCGCCAGTTTGTTGATCATCAACGGTTCCGAGACAATGCGCTGCACCGTCATACGCGGATCGAGTGAGGAGAATGGATCCTGGAAAATGATCTGCATGTGCGGACGCACCTGCATCAAATCCTTACGCTCCATTTTCGCCAAATCAACCCATCCAATTTTGGGATCGTTGAAATGGATTTCCCCGTCAGTCGGGTCCAGCAGGCGTATGATGGTTCGACCGGTGGTTGTTTTACCGCAACCGCTTTCACCGACCAGGCCAAGCGTCTCACCTTTCTTCACATACAGGTTAACCCCGTCAACGGCTTTCACAAGCCCGGTTGAACGACGGATAACGCCTTTGCGAATTGGAAAGTGCTTCTTCAGGTCTTTCACTTCCAACAGCAATTCATCTCGATTAATTGAAGCTAATTCATTGGACATAGGTCGATTCCTCCTCGACATCAGAATGCAGGAAGCAGCGAACGGTGTGGCTTTTCCCAACTACCGTCAGACCTGGCACCTTTACGTCGCACAGTCCACGCATCGCCTTATCACAACGGGGATGGAATGGACAGCCCTTTACTTTCGAATAGGGATCAGGCACCACGCCGCGAATGGGCTTCAAGCGATCTTTTTGGTGACTCCCCACATGCGGGATGGATCGGAGAAGCGAACTGGTATACGGGTGCATCGGATTATAGAAAGTATCGTCAATTGTGGCTTGTTCCACCACACGCCCCAGGTACATCACGGTTACGTAATCACACATTTGCGCGACCACTCCCAGGTTATGGGTAATGAAGACAATACTCATGTCAATCCGCTTCTGCAAATCGCGCATCAAATCCAGAATTTGCGCTTCCGTGGTCACATCGAGGGCTGTGGTGGGCTCATCGGCAAACAATACTGCTGGTGTGCAGGACAACGCCAGGGAGATCATGGCACGCTGCCGCATCCCACCACTCAATTCGTGCGGATACCGTTTTACGATGAGGGATGGATTCGCCATACCAACCCCATCAAGGATTTCCACCGCGCGCCGTTCAGCTTCAACTTTATCAACGTTTTGGTGGAGGATGATGGCTTCCATGATCTGGTCACCAATTGTATAGGAAGGATTGAGCGAAGTCATTGGTTCCTGGAAGATCATCGACATCTGGGCACCGCGGATGCTGCGCATTTCAGGACCCATGCCTTCCAGCTTGGTTAAATTGATCTCCTCAATGGCGTCATTTTTCTTTTTATCCTTGCGGAAGAAAGTGATGTCACCCTGCACGATCTTGCCGGGTTTGGCAACCATTCGCATGATGGAGAGAGCTGTTACACTTTTCCCGCAACCGCTTTCTCCCACAACACCCATGACTTTCCCACGGGGAATTTCAAGGTTCACGCCGTTTAAGGCGCGCGAGATACCAAGATCCGTATAGAAGTAAGTGTGCAGATCACGCACCTTGATGATGGTGTCTTCTCCCTCAAATACCGACTTGGTCGTAGACTCAGAGCTTTGGTTCATAATATTCCAGCCTGCCTTTCTGTCTAGATCGAATATGGATCGACGGCATCCCGCAATCCATCACCAAGGAGGCTGAAGAGCAGCACGGTAATCAATACCGCAGCTGCAGGAATCAACAGCCAGGGATGTTGAACGACCACACTCACCTGCTGGGCATCCCGGAGCAGTGCGCCCCAGCTGACAGCTGGCGGTAAAATTCCCAGGCCCAGGAAGCTGAGTGAGGTTTCACCAAGGATCATGCCCGGAATGCTCAAGGCACCAATCACGATGATATGGCTGGCCCCGTTGGGGATCATGTGTGTCAGAACGATGCGCCAATCCGTGGAGCCCGCTGCCAGGGCTGCCTGGGTGAAATCCGCATTGCGGTATGACATCACTTTGGCGCGCAACTGACGTGCCAGGCCGGTCCAACTCACCACGGACAGAACCAGGGTGATCAGGAAGTAACGGTGCACCACCGTAAAATCTTTCGAAATTGGTGGCAACGCAGATGCCAGGGCTGCCCACAACGGAATCTGCGGGAAGGCACCCAGCACTTCAATGGCACGCTGCATCATATCATCGACGATACCGCCAAAATAACCGGAGGCTGTCCCCAACACCGCGCCGAGCATGATGCTCATGGCGACACCTATCAACCCAACGGTGGTGGAAATCTGCCCACCCACCAGGATGCGGGCGAACATATCACGGCCGAGGCCATCGGCGCCCATCACATAAAAGCGCTGTCCGCCTTCCAGGCCAAACAGGTGCAGGTTGGTTTTGAATCCCAACACGGATACCGGATCCCCCTGCACAAAGAATTTCACAGGAATTTTCTTTGTGCGGTCTTCGGTAAATTCAAATTTAAAGGTTTCCTGGTTCAGCTGGGTGGTTGTGGCAAACACGTAAGGCCGCAGGCTGAACCGGCCGTCCGGGCCGATAAAGGTTATCTTGGACGGAGGCCCGAAAATGTAGTCGCCATTCTGGTACTGGTACCAGTTGGGAGCGATGAACTCTCCCAGGAACACGATGATGTAGATCACAATCATGCCCCACAAACCAAGCATGGCGAGTTTGTTTTTGCTGAAACGAATCCGCATCAACTGCCATTGCGAAAGGTCGCCGACATCGCTGACGGGATCATCAAATACCTCATATTGTGGTTCGGGATTGACTTCATTCATCTGAGCTTCAGGATTTACTGATTCAGTCATGGTTCACCTCTCTCCTTTACTCGAAGCGGATGCGCGGGTCAACCCACGCCAGGGCGATATCCGCCAGCAGGTTGCCGAGAACACCCAGGATGGACAGGAACATCAGGAATGTGGCTGCCAGGTACAGGTCCTGGTTCAACTGGGCGTTGAAATACATCGGGCCTACCGTCGGGATATTCATCACGATCGCCACCACGGTTTCGCCGGATATGATGCCAGGCAGCGAACCGCCCAGGATCATGATCAGGGGATGCATCGCATTTTTCACAGCGTGCTTCCAGATCACCTTGTTTTCCTTTAACCCCTTAGAACGGGCGGTCTGCACATATTGCATCCCGAGCACATCCAGCAGGTTGGCGCGCATGATGCGGCTCAGACCGGCAGTGCTGCCGAAAGCGATCACCACGATCGGAATCCACAGGTGCTTCAGCAGGTCAATAAAACGGGCGAAACTCCAGGGCGCATTCTGGAATTCATCCGAGAACAAACCACCCACTTGCTGCCCAAACACACGCTGCGCGACGACCATCAGCACCAGCGCCACCAGGAAACTGGGAATGGAAAGCCCCAGGAACTGGATGACCGTGATGATGTAATCCGGAATGGTATTCCGATGCGTCGCGCTGTACACCCCGACCGGGACTGCGATCCCCCATGCCAACAATAATGAAAAAACAGAAATACTGATTGTAAACGCAAGACGTTGACCGATGAGGTCCTTCACTTCCTGACGATATTGGAAAGACTCACCAAAATCCCCACGGACAAAACCAGTAATCCATTTGAAAAAGCGTACATAAGTTGGATCATTCAAACCGTAGCGAATTTCAAGGGCTTTGATCTGATCCTGGGAAACATTGCCGCCCTGCTGACGCAGGCGGGCGATCTCGAATTCCAGATACGATCCTGGCGGTAGTTCAACAATCAGGTAGCCTAACACCGCAATGATCGCCAGGGTCACCATCATGTAACCAATACGGCGAAAAATGTAATTGATCATGGCTGTTCCTTTCTCCTAAACACCTGCGCCAAATTTGAAAAGGAGGAGAGGGTTTTCCTCTCCTCCTCTTTTTTCATCGTCCCGGGGTTAGACGTTCTTGAAGGAGAATGTCTCGGGATTTACAATGGCGGGGTACGGGATGATCCACGGGTTGCAGAAGCCGCCCATCTTCAACTGATCGCGGGTCGGGACGTTTTCGAGGTCCTTGCTCACGACAATGATGCGGGGGGTGTTACCCACGGTACCCAGGAAGAATGGGCCGTCGGTCATGTGGATATCATTCATCTGCCACACCAGTTCCATACGCTTCATCTCATCCGGTTCGAAGATGGCTTCATCGTAGAGAGCATGCAGGGTGGGCATATTGGTCTCGGCATATTCCGGATCACTGACGTCATAGCGGGCGGGAGTACGATCCCACGGGCTCTTGTCCAGCTCGGTGCCTTCCTTGTCGGTACCGGCATTCAGGCGCAATGCACCAACCAGCGGTGCCCAGCGTTCTGATTCATCCGGCACAACCCAGGACGGGTACAGCAGGTGGTCGGGGCCATCGCCCACTTCCCACGCGGTGCGGAACTGGAGCTGACCGGCACGCCAGGCAGGACCAAATTCAGCGGGCGGGATCTGGTTGATGATCACATTCAGGCCAATGTCCTGCCAGTTCTTCTGGGTAATCTCCAACACTTTGATGGATTCGCCAGCAGCATCCGCGCCGATATCGACACGCAGAATGAATTCGGAGCCATCAGGGAAGGTGCGGAATCCGTCTGCGCCAACGGTCATGCCAATTTCATCCAGCATAGCCTTGGCTTTTTCAGGATCATAAGCCACATACATGGTGCGGAATTTCTCATAATGTTCCTGGGCTTCAGCGTTGAAGTTGAATTCGAAGGCCTTCGGGCTCATCGTGCCGGTGGTGGGGGTACCGGTATCATAGTACACAATGCGCTTGATCGATTCGCGGTCAATGGCATGTGACATGGCACCCTTGAACTTCGGATTGCGATACAGCTCGCGCAGTTTCGGATCCTGAATGTCATGGTTCCAGAAATACATCATGCCAGTACCAGAGCCGGTATCCCAGAAGCGGATCTCGTAATTGCCGGCTGCTTCCGATTCCTTGAGGGTCGCCACATCACCCAGGGTGAGTTGGTAGGTGTAAACTTCCCAGGAAACGGAGCCCTGCATGACCTGCAGGAGGAAGAACTGGGCATCGGGGGAGGCTTTGATATCCATCCCATCCACATACGGAAGCTGGTTGCCTTCGGTGTCCACGGCATAGTAGTACGGGTTGCGTTCCCAGGTAGAGAACTCGCCTTCCTTGTACTCCTTGAGCATCCAGGCATCGATGGTCGGGCATTCGGGATTGATGCGATAGTCGATCATCCGGTCATGCTCGGTGTAATCCGTATATTCGGAATTGTACTTCGGGTTAAATTTCTTGGCATATTCGGCCGGGTGAATCCAGTTGTAGCCGGTCATACCATTGGCCCACATTGCCAGGCGTTTGGCGGTTAACGGGGCAGGTTTCGGGAAAGTGATGGTCAGGGTATAGTCATCCACAGCAGTGAAAACGGGCAGAACGCCGCCGATGGCGGGGAATTCTGAGGGAACCTGGGCCGAATGATCGGGATCCAGGCACATATCGTTCCACCAATAGAGCACGTCAGCGGTGGTGACAGGAGAGCCATCAGACCATTTCATGCCTTTGCGGAAGTTCAGGGTCCACACGGTGTTATCCGCGTTGGCAGACCATGATTCGCAATGGCCGGCAGCGACACCGAGACCGTCATCCACCCAACGCAGCGGGGAGTGACCATACATACCGGCAGCGGCACCACCCTGATGCCACCAGTGGGCCATCTTGAAGCGGCCACCGTATTTACCAATGGCATTCACGGGGCTGAGGGTCAGGGGAACCTCGGGAAGGCGTTCCGCGAGGGGGGGCAGGGTGCCGGCGGCAACCATCTCTGCCAGGGCAGGCGCTTCATTCGCAGCGGCTACCTGGGCAACGGTGGTGGCGGTCGGATCAGCCACAACACGCGGCGTCGCGGTTGCTTCAGCTGCTTCTTCTACCACTTCCTCTTCGACTGGGACTTCAGTCTCTTCGGCCGGCTTGGCGCAGCTGGCCAAAGCCATTCCGCCCACCGTCAACGCGGAGAGGCGCAAGAAGCTTCGGCGATCGATCTTCTTTGAACTAGACATCTAAATATTCCTCCTAAATGGTGAAAATAGAGATTGACAATTGGGCAGATGCCCAAAGAACTATGGTGTTGTACTAATAGTATCCCCTATGAAACTTCTTGTCAAGCGCCAACCGATTGATTTCTGTGAGAATGCTCGCATTTATTTAAAGGTTTTCTACTATATTGATACGCAAACCACACTTCTAGGCGAACGTTCTCCTTTCACCTTTCCAAAGCAATCCAGCCATCCCCATTCAGGAACCAAAATCAATTGGGTCCCTTGGCACCAGGATGCGCGTGTTCGCCAGGCGTTCAATTTCGCGGTAATTTCCCTGGATCGCATCCAGCTGGAGCTGCGTCCAGCGCGCGCCCTCGGAATCCCAGGTGGGGGGATCAAACAGGAAGATGTAATCAAATTTTTTGTCGAAAATATCGTCGATGAAATTGCGTTGATCCCATACACTCGCGATAGCCAGCTGCTTGTATTCAAATGGTTGAAACACCAGCGGTTTACCGCCCAACACCACCAGCCCCATGAATTCATCCGCCAATACAGGGTTTTGTGCGGAACGCGCCAATTCCACCATACGGGCAATATCCTCTTTTTCGTTCGCCACCCGTTCCAGTTCCCAGCGCGAATGATGGTCCCGTGCCCAGGGATAGATCGCATTCACTTGCAGTGCCAGCAGAATTACCAACACAGCTTTCAGCCACCAGCGTTGGCCAACCCATTTCGTCCCCTTCCAGGCGGGACCGGGGAGGGCCAGTACCGCCCCGGCCATGAATGCCAGGGCCGCCGCCAGTTCATACAGGTAATTGACATTGGAGCCGTCTTTCCCGATCGTGATCCCTGAAAGGGTTGCCGCCAGCAGGTACGGCGCTGCCACCCACCATGCTTTCTGTTTCAACCACACCCCGCCCAACGCGAACAGGATACTGGAGGCCACCAGGTAACCCATGTGCTCACGGATCTCCCGCCAGTAGTTCATTACCGTTCCCCAGAAGAATGGGTTGACATTGGCGGTCACGATGTTAAAGAAGAACCCCCCGCCGCTCAGCAAGTAAATCAATGTAAAGAAGGCGATCGAAAAAATGACGGTCCACATCGCCAATTCAAAGGCGCGCTTGCGCGGTTTGTGGCTCAGCAGCCAGATGAACGCCGCGAATGGCGCGGCAAGCCCGTACGACTGGCGGGTGAAGATCGCCGCGGTGAGAAATGCCGCGGTCAGGATCAAGGCTTTGCGGTCATCCGGTTTGCGGATGATGCAATACAGGGCAGCCCAACTGAAACCCAACGCCAAGGAATCAACCCGCACAAACCCGCTCCATTTGAGTATGTACGGCATCACCAGCAGCATGGCGCCGCCAGCAACGGCAGCCACCGTATCTTTGGTGATACTGTGCAGGCTGGCACCGATAAAATATGCTGTCGCCAGCAGGCTGACCAGGTTGATCACCCGACCATACCAGAAAGCCGGACCAAACAGCCAGGCAAATGGCACCTGCACCAGCTGATACATGGGCGGGTAGTTGCCGATGATATAGGGCATCCGGGAGATAATCTCAGGATAAATGGTCTCGAAACGGGACAGCCGCATCACCTGATCCAGGATCGGCCCTTCGCCATAATCGACATTGTATGGGAACCCGATCATGATCCGGTTGTAATTCAGGAACATCCAGGCCGCACGCCCCAGCATGAACACCAGCGCCAGCACTGCTGCCACGGTGAGAATTTTTGGACCCCATTGTTTCAAATGCTTCATCGAAAACTCCTTAGGGCAATTTCGTTATTGCCATGCCAATTGGTTCAGCCCCAATTATACTGAAACAAGCAACAGAAAGGAAATCCTGTCCGGGCCAGGGCTTCCTCGCGGGGCGGGAAAATCCATTTATAATCAGGGTAGCGTAATGATGGAACAAGCAACAGGAGCAGCGATGACCCAAATCAACAGAACTCTCAAATGTGATGTGGCTGTGATCGGCGGAAGCCTGGGCGGTGTGGCCGCAGCACTGGCCGCGGCCCAATCCGATGCCCGTGTGATCCTGACCGAAGCCTGTGCCTGGATTGGCGGACAGGTGACAAGCCAGGCAGTCGCCCCGTTGGATGAGAACCGCCTGATCGAACAGGTGGCACCCACCCGCAATTATGCCGATTTCCGCGCACAAATCCGCCGCTATTACCAGGACCGTTACCAGGCGCCAGATGTCATGCCGGATGGTGCCCCGTTGAACCCGGGGAATGGCTGGGTCAGCAGCCTGTGTTTTGAACCAAAAGTCGGGCTGGAAGTGCTGCAGGGCATGTTGCAACCCTATATCAACAGCGGACAGATCGAGATTCTGCTGAATGCCCAACCGGTTTCCTGTACTGGCAGCCCCGATCACCTGGAAGCTGTCCGCCTGGATCAAGCCGGCGCGCCTATCGAAATACGGGCACGCTATTTCCTCGATGCAACCGATACCGGCGACCTGCTTCCGCTGGCAGGGCTGCCTTATACCACCGGCGCTGAAGCCCGGGATGACACCGGAGAGGTCGATGCCAGCCCGGATGGCCCGCATCCGGAACGGATTCAGAGCTTCACCTATTGTTTCCTGGTTGAATTCTGCCCGGGTGAGAACCATACCATCGAAAAACCGCGCGAATATGAAGAATTTCGTGAGCGCCAGCCCTACAGCCTGACCTTGTTCGATCGGGAAGGCAACCCGCGGCCCTTCCATTTTTTCAAAGCCACCCCACAAAGCCCGCTGCCATTCTGGACCTACCGGCGCGTGTTCGATGCCGAATTATTGGCGCCCAACAGCGGACGGAATGATATTGCCCTGATCAACTGGCATGGCAATGACTATCATTGGGCCAGCCCGATCGACCAGCCCCCTGCACGCCAGCAGCAAATTCTCGAAGAAGCAAAACGCCTCTCATTGGGTTTCCTGTACTGGCTGCAAACTGAAGCCCCGCGCGATGAAGGCGGCTTCGGATACCCAGAACTGCGCCTGCTGCCGGAAGCATTGGGAACATCCGACGGGCTCTCGATGGCGCCCTACTGGCGGGAATCGCGCCGCATCAAAGGATTGCGCCGTATCACCGCCCAGGACATCCTGCGGGAAACCAACCCCGGCAAAGACCAGGCCGCCTTCCCGGATTCGGTCGGGATTGGCTGGTACGCAATGGACCTGCACCCCGCCGTGGGCGATGATACCAGTATGTACGCCCCCACGCTCCCCTTCCAGATCCCACTCGGTGCAATGATTCCCGCGGCATGTGATAACCTGGTCGCCGCCTGCAAGAACATCAACACCACCCACCTCAGCAATGGTGCTTACCGCCTGCAGCCGGTGGAATGGTCCATCGGCGAAGCCGCCGGGCGGTTGGCTGCCTGGTGCTGCGCCAACGGTTTAACACCTGCCCGGGTGCATTCCGATCTGGTACAATTCAAAGCCTTCCAGGCGGAACTGCACCGCAGCGGGGTAGCCACCGAATGGCCGCAGGAGGCACTCGACAGTCTGAAAGACTGATCAAACTACAATCGATCAACCGACCAATTACCCGGCAAAATAGTCACGGCCGGCTGCATACAGCGCCGCGATATTTTCCGCCGGCACGTCTGGCTGCAGGTTATGCGCGGGTGCCAGCACATACCCGCCGTTGTGTGCCATCACATCCAGCACGTGCTGCACACCTGCGTGCACATCTGCGGGTGAACCTTCCGGCAGGAGGTGTTGGGTATCAATCCCACCCCAAAAGGTCAGCTGACTGCCAAAATTGGCTTTTAACGTTTCCGGTTCCATTTCTCGCGCACCGGGTTGAATCGGGTTCAAAATCTGTACCCCCGCGTCCACCAGGTCAGGGATCAGGGGGAAGACCGCCCCACAGGTATGGTGAAAATAGACCGCGTCTGTGAACTGCCGCGTACGGCGGATTCGCTCCGTGTAGTAAGATTTGATCATCTCCCGGAACATGGCCGGGGAAACAAACGGACGGTTCTGCATCCCGAAATCGTCCCCGCTGGTGGTCAGATGAAGATACGGACCGATCGCACCGTAATACAGCTCTATCACTTCTACCTGGTAGGCCAGCACCTTGCGAAAAAAGGCATGCACGAAGCCCGGATCCTGTGCCATCCGCAGCAGGAAGGCATCAAACCCACACATCCAGCACCCCAACTCAAACACACCAAACACCGGATGCTCCCCTACCACCACATAATCTGTTTCATGATACAGGTGTTTGGCCTGTTCACGGTACAGGGCAATCTGCCGCCGGTCAATGTCTGCCGCCTGGGGCCAGGGATAGGCATCCAAATCTTCACAAGTGGCATTTTTTAGCGGTGGATTGACGATATCCCAGTATAACCCGGTATATTGGTAGGTAATTCCCCAACAATCAGTGTAGCGCCCATCCCTGACCGGACGTGCCAGCGAACTGGCCGGGCTGAGGATATCGCCCACCCGCCGAAAATCAATATCAAAAATTTGCAGAATGCGGTCATCAAATTTTGTGTACCACGCAGGTGTTTGCCCATCCAGTTCCAGCAGTTGTTGCAATTTTTCCGTGGTTTCCGTGTGCTCAATCCCGGTCAGCGAGGTACCGGCAAGGTCAAATGGTACCCGGTCAACCGGGTGGTGTTGGATGGTTGCGGCGAAACGCTCCCGATAATTCATCGTGGGGCCACCGTCAGGCGGCATGCTCTGTGCGCAGGATCACTTCATCCTGCATCTCCGGTGACAGGCGCACAAAGTAATCGCTATAACCGCCAATCCGCACCACCAGGTCCTGGTATTCCTGCGGATGCGCCCGGGCTGCTTCCAGCTTCTGGCGATCCACCACATTCACCTGCACCTCGAAACCCCCGCGGTCAATATAGGTATCGATCAGGTCCACCAGACGGGCGCGGAAAACATCGCGCTGTTGGGGCGGGATGAATTTTAAATTGAGGGCAATCCCACCGATGTGGGCACTATGGTCCCACTTGGTGGTGGAGAGGATCGCGGCAGTCGGCCCCTGCCGTTCGCGGCCCTGCGCCGGGCCGGAACCATCGCCCAACGGGAAACCGGCCTTGCGGCCATCAGCGGTTGCCGCGGTTTCGCGTCCCAGGCGTTCGTGCATCACCCAGCAGAAAAATCCCGATACAAAGCGCCCGTCCAGGTAATTACGGTAACGCCCGATGATCTCTGCCACCCAATGGGTAACCATCTGCGCTAGGTCATCAACGGCGTCAATGTCGTTCCCGTATTTCTCCAACCGGTATTCAATCTGGCAGCGCAGCGGTTCACATTCAGCATAATTGGCTTTCAACATCTCGCTGAATTGTGCCAGTCCGATCGACTTTTTCTGGTACGCCAGTTGCCGGACAGCATGCAGCGCATCCACCAGGTTTGCCAGCCCGACAAAAGAGGGCTCGATCCAGTTATAACGGGCACCGCCGTGGTCAATATCCCTGCCGCGCGCCAGGCAATCATTCACAAAGCACGAGAGCAATGGTTTGCCGCCGTTATAACGGCGGGTCATTTGCAGTGCATTCTGTTCCATTACCCCGGCCTCAATCGCCTGGGTCAGCCGCTGCCGGTAAGCAGCCAGCAAGTCCTCGAATGTGTCCAGGTGTTCCCAGCGATTGGCAGGTGCTTCTGCCCCAAGCCCCGGTACACCCAGCACGTCCTGCAGCAACTGCGGCAGATTGATGTACGGGCTGGCCACATATACATTGGAAGCAGCACAGGGGGTGATCTCCACGCACGTGCTTTGCTGGTAGAGGCAGGCTTCCTCCCACGGCAGCCCAAGATCCATCAAACCTTTGGTGATGACCGCATCATTAAAAATTGCCGGATGGGAAAGCCCACCCGCCAGCAGGTCGGCAGCCAGTTCACGGATTGGCAGCGGCGTGTCACTGGTCCATGCCAGGCCGGTGCAAGGGTACGCCAGGGGGACATGCCGCAGAGAGCGCAGGAACAGCTCGGTCAATTCATTGCACACATCCCGCCCTTGCGCATCGCGTCCGCCCAGCATCCAGCCCACTGCCAGATGCTGCGGGGTGTATTCCGTTAACATCACCGCCAGGCAGTCGACCCATTCCTGTGCCTGCGCCGGTGTAATCGTCCCCTGCGCGACGTCATTGCGGTAATAGGGAAGCAAATACCGATCCGGGTGCCCATATTGGAACAGGAAAGTCTGGTGCGCGCAGCACAGGGCGAAGGTGACAAAGTGCGCGCATTGGATCGCTTCATGAAAGGTGGCCGCTGGATACTCCGGCACCCGCCGGCACACCGCGGCAATCTGCTCCAATTCCTGCTGGCGTTGCGATGTGGAGGCAGTTTGTGCCTGCGCCATCGCCAGGGCGGCATAATGATGGGAAGCAGTTACCAGGGCCTCCAGACTGATCAGGCATGCACGGTAGAAAGCATCCTGTTCCTGCTGTCGCGGGTCGGTCAGGTTCAGTGTGGTGCGAAACTGTTCGATTTCTTCCCGAATTCCAACAACGCCCACTTGCAGCAAATGATCAAAGTCGATCGCCATGTGGGCCGTCTGCCCACCGACAACCGGCAGGTACGCCCCTGTATTGTGTTGATAGGCATCCAGTTCCGCCTCTTCCGCGCCGGTCAACGCGCGGTAACAAGTTTTGCCAACAATCCATTCATCCGTGTCAATCACAGGGGTCATCCCGCACAGAATGGCGGCATTTTCTTGTGCACGGCGCAGGATCGTCCAGGGCTCACCGGCTGATGCCCTCCAGCCACGGGCAGCCAGCAATTGGATCTCACGGCGTGGCTGCGCCACCTCATCGAGCCGCGATAATGCGTGCTTCCGCAGCCGTTCAACTCGTTCTGTCACCTGGATGCTATCATCCATCGTCCACCTCATCTCTACAATGATTAGATTATACAAAAGATGCGCATCCCTGAACTCACCAACCGCAATCGTTTTCCCCGGATGAAAAGAATGAAAATCCAGTTCCCATCGGGAGAAATGCGCATATACCAATGGCACTCACCCAAATAGAATACCCGGAACCTCGGTAAACACAGGGCGGCGTGAAAAAGGAATCCGGCTTATCAATTCGTTCCTTTGACCGGGAGTGGAACGAATTCCCCGCAGATTCCAAATATGGAACACAATCATTAACCAAAATTTACCAATTCCATTGACAACACAAAAGCTTCATGATAAAAACAATGTGAAATTTACGAAAGGAGCACGCGACAATGAGCGAGTTCACAAGCACAATCAAATTTATCGCCCACACCAGCCTCACAGGCGGTTCTGGCATGTTTCCTTGTCGTAGTGCGTCTACTCATCGGTAAAGCTTCATCAAGCTGAATCATTGAGCCGCGGGCTGCGACAAGCAACGACCCGCGGCTTTTTTGTTAAGTCCCCAAAAAGGCTGCATTGTGGAAGAATGACAGCCCTATTTTTGCTGAATGGAAGACAGCAAAACCACTCGGAAGCCGAGAAAACGAAGAAAAGAAGCAAGTTGAGACAAAGAAAGAAAAGGATCGGAGAAGAATATGACACTGAATTGGCTTGATGTCGCCCCGCTATCGTTCAATGCCATGCTCCTGCTGGAGCGTGTCCAACTCAGCTGGCTCCCCGGCTGGCTGAAAGAAGCTGAGCTGGCGATTGCCCTGCATGCCAATCCCGCTGTGCGCTGGTTTTTTGAGCACAAATGCCCCGAGATCAACGATTGGGTCGCAGACTTATGCAGCCGCATCCCGCCGGTGGATGACGCCGCCGTGGTACGTTGCGCGGAAGAAGCGGTAATGCGTTCCGTCAATGACCTGCTGACGTATGCCGTCGCGCCGGAAAATTACGCCGCCCAGGAATTTCTCAGCTACGATGACCGTGAGTTGCTGGAGCTGGCAGACTTCACCGGCAAGATTGTACTCGATATCGGGGCTGGCACCGGGCGGTTGACATTCATTGCTGCCCAGGCCAGGGCGAGAGCAGTCTACGCGGTGGAACCGGTTGGCAACCTGCGCCATTACCTGCGGCAACAGGCACAGTTGCGCCAGTTGCCGGCGGTCTACGCGGTGGATGGCACCATCACCCACATCCCATTCCATGACCAGTTCGCCGATATTGTCCTCGGTGGCCACGTGTTCGGAGATGAGATGGATGCCGAACTGGCTGAATGCCAGCGTGTGGTCAAACCCGGCGGGCAGATCATCTTTTGTCCGGGCAGCGCCAGAGCAGAAGGCAAACAGCATGAATACCTGCTGGGCCATGGATTCCAATATGCCGATTTCATCGAACCACCGGCAGACCACGTCCGTAAATATTGGAAAACGATCGACTAAGTTTTGGGAGAATAACGAAATGATACACACACTGGACACCATTGACTATGCCCCCCTGGCACAGATACCAGGATTAACGTTCCGCCCATGGCGGGATCAGGGTGACTTTCTAACTGCCCTGGAGATTTACAACGAAGAACGCGTTTTGAACAAAATCGACCTCACCTTCACCGTGAAGGATTTCGAAGACGAGGTGAAATGGTATGAAAACTTTGACATCACACAACAATACATTTTTGCCGAATACCATGGAAAACCCATTGGATATTTCAACTTCAACTGGGAGCCCGAAGGAAGTGGACGATACTTGCTATTCCTGGGTGGCTCTCTCTTACCTGAATACTACCAGGAAACGATCGGCAGCTGCATGCTCCGCTACGCGGAAGAAAAATTACGGGAAATGGCGTTGAGTTTGCCGGAAGACCGCCAGAAGCGGTACCGAACCTGGTACCGCCTGGCCAACCAGGCCGCCTGCGGCTTTTTCCAGCAGAACGGTTACCAGATTGAGCGTTACTTCTTCAAGATGCGCCGTCCGATCGAACTGCCCCTGGGCAGGCATCTACTGCCGGAAGGCATTGAAATCCGGCCAGCCCAGCCCGAACATTACCATGCCGTGTGGGAAGCCGAACAGGAAGCCTTCCAGGATCACTGGGGTTACACGCCACCGCTGCCAAAGCACTTTGAGATGTGGCAGGAGGACAACCATTTCCAACCCCGCTACTGGAAGGTCGCCTGGGATACCCAATCCGGCGAGGTGGCCGGGATGGTGCGCGGGTTCCATAAACCGGAGGAAGATGCCGAGTTTCACCGCAAGCGTGGTTACACCGAAAACATCTCCGTCCGCCGTCCGTGGCGCGGGAAAGGTTTAGCGAAAGCTCTGATCGCAGAAAGTATTCTCATGTTCCAACAGATGGGAATGGAAGAGACCTTCCTCAATGTCGATGCAGCCAACCCCACCGGTGCCCTGAACCTGTACCGTGCCATGGGTTACGAAGAACTGCCTGACCAGACCGTGGTCGTAATGGACAAAATCCTGGAATGAAATGAGAGACCAACGATGACGATCACACCAATCCATTATCAGCCCATAACGAATTAATAACGATATAGATGATGAAGTGAAAGGAAATAAAGGAATGGAAACCGCAAAACGATACATCACCTGGCCCCCCCTGCAACAGGTGCCGGGCCTGGCATTCCGCCATTTTAACGGCGAACCTGATCACCTGGTCCGCCTCGACATCGCCAATGCCTGCAAAAAGGTTAACGGCCTTGATTGGATTATCACCCTGGATTCGATCAAGAATGATGAACTCTGGTCTGTCAATTACGACATTAACCAGCAATTGCTCTACGTGGAATTGGACGGCGAACCCGTCGGCTACTTTGGCTGGAACTGGCAGGAGGAATTGAGCGGGGCCGTGATCTTCTGGCCGTGGGGCAACCTGGTGCCCTCTGCCTGGGGCAATGGCATTGAAGACCTGATGCTGCAATACGCCGAAGAACAATGCCGTAAGGCAGCCGATGGTATGCCGGCGGACCAGCAGAAATTGTTCCGCACCTGGCGCAAGCTGAAAGCAAGGGAGATCGTTCAATTCTTGCAGGAACACGGATACCAGCCGGAGCGCTACTTCTTTGAAATGGTACGCCCCATCGATAAGGCAATCCCCGAATGTCGCCTGCCGGAAGGTCTCGAGATCCGCGAAGTGAAGCCTGAACATTACCGTGCCATCTGGGACGCCGATCAGGAAGCTTTCCATGACCACTGGGGCTACGCCGAACCCACCGAAGAAATGTTTGAAGCTTGGCAGAAGGAACGCCTGTTCCGCCCGCAGTATTGGAATGTCGCCTGGGAAGGTGACCAGGTATGCGGCATGGTGCGTAATTTCTTTGACGAGCTGGAAAACGATGAATACAACCGCAAACGTGGTTGGACTGAAGAGATCAGCGTACGCCGTCCCTGGCGCGGTAAAGGCCTCGCCAAAGCACTCATCGCGGAAAGTATTCGCATGTTCCGCGATATGGGCATGGAAGAAACTGCCCTCGGCGTAGACTCTGAAAATCCCAACGGTGCCCTCAAGCTCTATGAGAGTATGGGCTACGAGGTGGAAGAGGACAAGAAAAGTGTGATGCTGCACAAATCGCTTTAATATGGAAAACACCACGGGCAGCATCCTTGTTTGGAAATGTACATAGCGAAAAGAAAAAAGGCAGCCGGCGGAATGGAAGACCAAAGGCTGCCGACCCCATTATTGCGGGATAGAAAAGGTTGTACCCAATCCATCCCTGCCAGTATTAATCCGGCACCCCGTGCCTGAAAGAACACGGTGAACCATGATCCTCGCGCGATTGAACCATATCACATTTTCTTACCCCACCCAGTTGATCCTGGATGACCTCGATTGGGAGATCCATTCCAACCGGGTGACGGGCTTGCTGGGTGTGAACGGCTGCGGTAAAAGCACCCTGCTGAAGCTGCTTACCGGCCAGCTGGTAGCGGACAGCGGCAGCCTTGTGATCCACAATGGCACCAAGATCGCCTACCTGGAACAGGAGCCTTTCCTGCAGGAACAGGCTACCGTCTGGCACACTGCTTTGCAGGCGAACGCAGATATCCTGTCGATTGACAGCCATTTGCGGCAAATCGAGGAAAGCCTGGCACAGCCGGAAAATTATTATAATGAAAAAAAACTTTCACGCCTGCTGAACCAGCAGGAACAGTTCCTGCGGGAATTTGAAGATGCTGGCGGATTGAATTATGAAAGCCGCGTGCGCTCCACCCTGTGCGATTTCGGCTTCGAGGAAGCTCACCTGCCGTTGCCGGTGGAAAAATTAAGCGGTGGACAGAAGAAATTGCTGGCACTGGCACGCCTCACCCTCAGTGATCCAGACCTGCTGCTGCTGGATGAACCCGACAACCACCTGGACATGGAAGGCAAAGACCGCCTGCAGCGGTTTATTAACCGTTTTCAGGGCGCAGTTGTGATTGTTACCCATGACCGCTATCTGCTCGACCTGGTGGTGGATGAGATCATCGAACTGGAAATGGGCAAACTGGCATTCTACCCCGGCAGTTATTCGGAATATGCCTATGAAAAGGAACACCGCCGCGCCAACGCGCTCAAAGCTTTTGAAAACCAGCAGCGTGAAATTTCCCGCCTGGAACAGGCCGCCAAACGCCTGCTGACATGGGGTGTGCAATACAACAACGAAAAGCTGGTGTACCGTGGCCAGGCCATCCTGAAACGCATCGAACACATGGAGAAACTGGAAGCGCCACCGGAACCACCCAAAAAGATGGACCTCACCCTCAACGGCTGGCGCGGCAGCAACCTCGTCCTGCGCATTGAGAATCTCAACCATGCATTCCAGGCGGAAGATGACAGAGCCGCACTGAACCTGTTCGACAGCGCGGAACTGGAACTCCTCCACGGCGAGCGGGTCGGCCTGGTGGGGCCCAATGGCAGCGGAAAGTCAATGTTGTTAAAGTTTGTTTTGGGAGAATCCCCTTACGACCAGGGCCGCATCACCGTGGGTCCAAGCGTTTCAACCGCCTACTACTCGCAGCAGCATGAAACCCTCGACCTTGAGAAGACCCTGGTGGCCAACATCCAGGATGCCCACTCGATGTCGGACCAACGCGCGGTGGCGTTCCTGACAAAATTTCGCTACAGTTACAAGCAGATGCGCGATCCTGCCCGGTACCTTTCCGGCGGGGAACGCTCCCGCCTGCAGTTGGCCATGATGATGCTCAGCGGCGCAAATTTTCTGCTGATGGATGAACCCACCAACCATCTCGATATCGCCTCCACCGAAGTGCTGGAGGAAAACCTGGCGGATTTCGTCGGCAGCCTGCTGATCGTTTCCCACGACCGCTACTTCCTTGACCGAATCTGCACCCGCATTGTGGCCATCGAAAACCGCCAGTTGGTTTCGTATCCGGGCAATTTCAGCAGTTACCAGGGAATGCAGAAAAAGCAGGTACAATGATACGGAAACACTGTGTCCGCTGTCAAAATCCTCCCGGGAGTCAAGCATGCCGCCCAAACAACCCAACATCCTGTTTATCACTTCAGACCAGCAGCATTACACCACCCTGGGTTCAGTCAATCCCAAAATCCACACACCAAACCTGGACCGTCTGGCACAGGAAGGAACACGATTTGACCGCGCCTATTGTCCCAACCCCACCTGCTCCCCCACCCGCGCCAGCCTGATCACGGGGCTGTATCCATCAGCCCACGGCTGCTGGGCGATCGGGGTGAAATTGCCCGAAGATATCCCCACCATTGGCGGCCTCTTTCAAAACCACGAGTATCAATCGATGCTTGTGGGAAAGGCCCATTTCCAACCGCTGGCGAGTGTACCTGGCAGTGAATCGATCGAGTGCCAGCCGATTTTACGCGATCTCGAGTTCTGGCGGAATTTCCACGGCCCGTGGTACGGCTTCAACCACGTGGAAACTGCCCGGATGCACACCAGTGAAAGCCATGCCGGGCAGCATTACGCCCTGTGGTGCGAAGAAAAAGGCCTCACCAACTGGCGTGATTACTTTGAAGACTACCCCACCGTCAAACGCAAATATGAAGATGTCTATACGAAAGGCGTGGTGCAATGGAACCTGCCGGAGGAATTCCACCCCACCCACTGGGTCGGCGAACGCACCTGTGCCAATATCGAACAGTGCGTCCAGCAGGACCAGCCTTTCTTCCTGTGGGCTTCGTTCTTTGACCCGCATCCGCCCTATGTCGTCCCGGAACCCTGGTTCTCGATGTATGACATGGAAGATATGGAAATTGGCCATTTTGCACCCGGCGAATTCGATGCCATGCCGCCCCAGTTTGCCAGAACCCGCCAGGCGCACCCTGATTTTTCAGATTACCAGGAGCATGGCGGCAATGCCCTCCACGGTTTCCACTCCCACCTGCATGATGAAGCCGTCCTGCGCCGCAGTATGGCCGCCTATTACGCCATGGTCAGCCTGGTTGACCAGGAGATCGGGCGCATCCTCGACAAACTGGAGGCATTGGGAATCGCGGAAAACACCCTGGTGGTGTTCAGTACCGACCATGGGCATTTCCTCGGCCAACACGGCCTGATCGCCAAGGGTGCCTTCCATTATGAAGACCTGTTGCGCGTTCCGCTCATCGCCCGGTTTCCCGGGGTCATCCCGGCGGGAACCGTCACAGAGGGCTTGCAATCCATCATTGACCTGCCTGCCACCTTCCTCGATGCCGCCGGGATTGAGGTTCCCGGCGCGATGCAGAGCGTCAGCCAGCTTCCCTGTTGGCGCGGCACAGCTCCAGGGAGAGATTGGGTGATGGTTGAGAACCGCCATAACCCCACCACCGTCCACCTGCGTACCTTTATTACTGACCGGTATAAGATCACGGTGTACCGCGGCGCTGACTATGGCGAGTTGTTCGACCTGGAAAAAGATCCCGCTGAAATCCACAATCGGTGGGATGATCCGAACTACCACGCCATAAAAGCAGCTTTGCTGTTAAAATTTGTCCAGGCTGAAATCCAAAAAGAACCCACCCGCATGCCGCGTATTGCCGGCGCATGACCTAGGAGAACAAACATGACCTCACCGCGACTGGAAACCCTTTACACCCTGATGGCACAGCAACAACTGGACGCCGTCATCCTCAACCCATCGCCCAGCCAGTTTTATTTTAGTGGTCTGCACCTGGGCCTGATGGAACGCCCGATGTGCCTGTTCCTTGTCCCCGGTAAAACATCCGTCATCACCCTCCCCAACCTGGAAGCCAACCAGGTACCGCTGGCATCCATTCCGCTGCAGCCTTTTTTCTTTGGGGATGTATCCGCCGCGTGGCAGGCTGTGTTTGACCAGGCAGCAGCCGCTGCCGGATTGCGCAAAGCACGTATCGGGGTGGAGCCCACCCACATGCGCTTCCTGGAATTAAGCTACCTGCAGCAAGCCATGCCCCAAGCTACTTTTGTTTCAGCGGAAAGCCTGATCGCGGAAATGCGCATGGCAAAAGATGAGGGAGAAATCGCCAATATGCAAAAAGCGGTTGACATTGCTGAAGCCGCCTTGCTGGCCACGCTGCCGCTGATGAAACTGGGGATGACCGAACGCGAAATTTCTGCCGAGATTGGGATGCAGATGATGCGCGCCGGTGGGGAAGGACTCAGCTTCGGGGCGATTGTCTCCGGCGGTCCCAACAGCGCCAACCCGCATGCCGTCCCCACCGACCGGCCGATTCAGCGCGGTGACCTGCTGGTGATCGATTACGGCACATTCTACCACGGCTACTGCTCCGACATCACCCGCACCTTCGCGGTGGGCGAGGTGGACGCTGAACTGGCAAAAATCCACCAGGTCACCCAGGCTGCCAATGCCGCTGCACGCGCTTTCGCGCGGTCCGGCGTGCGCGCTGGTGATGTAGACCTGGCGGCCCGCAAGGTGATCGAGGAGGCCGGTTACGGCCAGTACTTCACCCACCGCGTGGGACACGGCCTGGGAATGGAAGGACATGAACCGCCTTACATGCATAACGCCAATGACCTGATCCTCAAACCCGGCTTCACCTTCACCATTGAACCCGGCATTTACCTGCCGGACTACGGCGGTGTGCGGGTGGAAGATGACGTTGTGATCACCGCCGACGGCTGCCACAGCTTCACCTCGCTGCCGCGCGAAATGGTCCGTATCTGCGATTAAGGAAGGTATGACACCGCCAACATCCACTCCCATTCTGCGTTCGTATGCCATCGGGCAGATGGCCAACAATACCTACCTGGTGGCAGACCCCGCCAGCAACCACGCCGTCCTGATCGATCCGGCCATGGGCATCGGCAAACTGCTGCCTGGGATCACATCGGAAGGCTGGCAGATTCAGATGATCCTGTTGACCCATGCCCACTTCGACCACACCTACGGCATCTACGAACTGATGGAAGTACTGGAACCGCTGCCGCCGATTGCGCTTCACCCCCGTGATGGGAGCCTCTACAACGGCGGCGGCCTGGGCGAGTTGATGGGGCTGTTCCGTGATCCGTTTCCCGCAGTTCAACATCCGCTGACAGACGGCGAAAGCTTGCCGGTTGGCCAATACACACTGACCGCGCACCACTGCCCGGGGCATACCCCGGGACATGTCTTCTTCTACAGCCGTGAATTGGAAGCCGCCTTTGTTGGCGACATCATCTTCCGCCGCAGCATTGGCCGCACCGACCTGCCAGGCGGCAGCCAGCCAGTATTGCTGCAAAGCATCAGGGAACACATCCTGACCCTCCCCCCGCAAACCCGCCTGCTGAACGGCCACGGCGCAGAAACCACGGTTGCTGAAGAAGCCGCGGAAAACCCATTCCTGTTTGGTTGATCATGCTCAGGCTGACCGAGGAAGTTTTGCCAACCAGCTTGTTACTTCTGCCGGACAGCGGAAAATGACCACTTTGCCAGCCGGGTAAGCGGCCAACCATTCACGGTAATTTGCCTGTTTTATTGGGTATGAGCGAATGCTGTGGCGCACACCAGAGATCAGCCGCGCCAGGGTCATCCGGTTACCGGACCACACCGGCGTCTGGCTGATCCACCATCCCAGGTTGCGCGCGGCAACCCGCCACAGGGTCAACGCCAATGGGTAATCCAGCCATACGATATGGTCAGCGTTATCCCACACCAGTTCGCGCTCGTTGTCAAAATTGCCATCCATCACCCATGCCGGCTGGGAGACCACCTCCGCCACCCGTTGGCGGACAATCGCGCGCGGTATAACTGCCCAATTTTTCCCCCAATACAATGGGTCTGTAGGAATAAAGGGTATTCCAAGCCGGTCGGAAAGCTGCCTGGCAAGAGTGGTCTTGCCGGAACCGGAGGTGCCGATGACAAGAATGCGCTGCATGCCAATATTCTACCGGAAACACTGGTAATGCCATGGAAATAACTAGAAATCGATGTATGATCAGAGTATGGCACCCAGCAGGACAATTCCATGAATATCTACGGCAGTGTTTCAAACCAGAAACAGATGGAGAAGATTTACGATGACAGGATCACCCGCTGGGTTGAACCGTATTCTTCCATCTATGTACCCACCTGTTTTGGACAAACTCATGTCCTGATCAGCGGCAGGATAGAAAATCCACCCTTGTTGTTACTGCCTGGACTTGGAATGACATCCATGATGTGGCTCCCGAATATCACGGTACTCAGCCAATTTTTCCGCTGTTATGCGGTAGATATTATCGGCGACTTTGGGAGGAGTGAGTTGGATTCGGTTCGGTATTACCCAAAGAACGCGAAGCAATACAGTTTCTGGCTGACGGAAATTTTACAATCCTTGAAGATAGAAGCTGTGTCACTGATGGGTATATCCCATGGGGGTTACATCGCTGCCAACCATGCCGCACTGATGCCGCATACAATCAATAAACTTGTCCTCATCTCCCCATCCGCGGTAGTGCTGACACTGAATAGAGTCCTCCCACGCATCATACATTACCTTCTAATACCCTCTGAAAACAACCGCAGGCAGTTAACCGAATGGTTGTTAGGCCAATCTGCTGCAACCCGTGCAGAATATTATGAACAGATTTATCGAGGGCTGGAAGGTCGCCCCAAGGTTCCCATACCGTTGATCATTCCAGGAAAGGTGTGGAAGCAAATCAAAGCCCCCCTGCTTGCCATCTTTGGCGGGAATGATTCCGCCATACCGGCATCTGCAGGTTCTAACCGCATTCAACGATTTCTACCGCAAGCGGACATCGTCATTTTTCGTGATGCCGGCCACCTGGTTTCTTTTGAGTCACCCGAAGAATTTAACCGCATTGTGGTTCAATTTCTTACCAGGGGATAATCAGAAAACGTCTTTCCCCATACCTCCCGATCAAATCAACCCATTGATCGGCATTGCTTGTGCCATTCCAGGCCAAACATCGAACACCATCGATAGCAACGATACAGGCGTTAACCTCAGCCTGTGGCGTCGTCGCCAGGGCAGCAGAACTCCTAAAGGTTCAAAGTTCACACAACTTTGAAAATGAAAAGAGGACCGGCGGCATCTTGCGCCGGTCCTCTTTATGGTTCCCTATTGGATGCTTATCTCGCGGTGCCCACCGCCCGGGTTTCCCGGATCACGGTCACCTTGATCTGCCCCGGGTACTGCATGGTATCTTCGATCTGCTGGGCAATATCCTTGGCCATTTTCATCGCGGCGTAATCATCGATCTGCTCGGGGCGCACGATGATGCGCACTTCGCGGCCAGCCTGAATGGCGTAAGTCTGTTCAACTCCCTCATAGGCATTGGCGATATCTTCCAATGCTCGCAGGCGTTTGATGTAGTTTTCCAGGTCTTCACGCCGGGCGCCAGGACGGGCGCCGGAAATGGCGTCAGCGGCTTCGACGATGATCGCTTCGATCGTTTCCTGGTCTTCTTCGTGATGGTGCGAGGCAATAATATTGGCTACTTTCTTGGATACCCCGTAGCGCGTCACAAATTCAGCACCAATCTTGGCATGCGTGCCTTCGGTATTGTGGTCCATCGCCTTGCCGATGTCATGCAGCAGGCCGCCCAACCGCGCCAGCTCTTCGTTGGCGCCCAATTCGTTGGAGATCACTGCCGCCAGCTTGGCGGTTTCCACAGCATGTGCCAGCTGGTTCTGCCCGTAGGAGGTGCGGAACTTGAGGCGGCCGAGTTTTTTGACAATTTCCGGGTGCAGGCTGGGGATGCCGGCATCATAGATCGCCTGCTCTCCAGCTTCCTTGAGGGTTTTCTCCATTTCACGGGTTTCTGCCGCGAACACTTTTTCAATGTAAGCTGGATGAATGCGTCCATCAAGGATCAAGCGTTCCAGTGAACGCCGTGCGATTTCACGCCGCACGGAATCGAAGCATGATACTGTCACCGATTCCGGGGTATCATCCACGATCACGTCCACCCCGGCTACCTGTTCAAAGGCGCGGATGTTGCGGCCGTTGCGGCCGACGATGCGCCCCTTCATTTCTTCGTTCGGCAGCTGCACCACGGAGGTGGTTACCTCTGCCACATGGTCGGATGCCACACGCTGGATTGAATCCGCGATGATCTCACGGGCGCGTTTCTCACCCTCTTCCTTGGCTTCCGATTCAATCTGGCGCACAATCCGCGCCATGTCATCGCGAGCGGTTTTTTCCACCTGTGCCAGCAATTCACCACGGGCTTCCTCCACCGTCATCTGCGCCACACGATTGAGCTCTTCCATGGTTTTCTCGTGCAGGGTTTCAATCTCATTGGCGCGGCGGTCAACCGAGCTCTGGCGGCGGTTGAGCGCCTGTTCGCGCTGCTCCAGCCGGTCGGTTTTCTTATCCAGTTCCGATTGGCGGTTCTGCAGGCGGTCATTCTCGCGGTTGACTTCCTTGCGGCGTTCTTTGATTTCCTCATCGGCTTCCTGGATCAGTTTCAGGGCTTCGTCGCGGGCCTCAACCTCAATCGTTTTGGCGCGTTCCTTGGCCAACTGAATCACGTTATCGGCACGGGCCTGCTGCTCGGCCTGAAAACGTTTGTACAATGTGCGGGTGATGATAAACACCAACCCCGCCACGATAATCACGTCCACCAGGAGCATGATTACCACAACCAGCGGTATATTATTTCCCATATTTCAATTCCTTTAATCAATTTAATGTTCGGACGGTTCAGGACCGCTGGCGGCAACTTCTTCTCCCGCAGCCTGGAGTTCGCGCCACAGGCGCTGCACCACGGGAGAGATCACCCCATACGAAAATCCTTTCCGTCCCAGGTATGCGCCCAATTTCTGTTGAAAAGTTTTGAAATCAGTTCCCGCATACCGCCGAAAGCGCGCCTGGCCAGCCTGATACGCCAGGATTTCATCCTCCGGTGCCTCCGCCAGGGCGGCATCGATGGTTTCATCGGCAACCCCTTTTTGCCGCAGTTCCATCGCCATCAGGCGATGCGAACGCGGCCGGAAGGTAACCCGGCTGTCAATCCACAGGCGGGCGAACTTGCCGTCTCCCACCATCTGGTTGCTTCTCAGGCGTTCAAGCGCGCCATTAACCACATCTTCTTCGAAGCCCTGTTCCGCCAGTTTACGGCGGATTTCCGATTCAGTTCGCGGACGGTAACTGAGAAAATGGATCGCCTTCTGTAGGGCGACTTCGCGTTCATCCTCTGCTTGCAGGCGGGTGATTTTTTCATCATTCAGTTCCTGTCCCACCTGCAACCAGGCCGCCACCACGCGCGAAAGGCCGAAAGCGAATTCCCCATCCAGATCCACATTGATCCGGTTCGGATTTCGTTTCTGTGCGCGGAGTGCCGTGATCGTTGCCATCATTAAACCATTCTTGTGCTTTGGACTTCATTCACAAAGCCGATGGACAGCAACGATCTTACGCAGTGGAGAGATTCATCAACGACCCGGGCCATTCAGTCCGGCAAGTGGAACATTTTTACTTGTGATGGGAACAGCAGGCAGGATGGCCTTTGGGAGAATTGCGGTGGGATATACTCATCGTTTGATTCTTAGCCATTCCTGTCAATCCGTATCCGGGTTCATCATCATTTTCAAGGGATGCATCTGCATTCAGGATGTCTCCCGTCAACACCACGCGCGGCGGTGTAGTATGAATTTCAAATGTCAATTCGTTGATCTGATCAGTCATTGCCGTCGCCAATCATCGGACAGCGTGACGAAATTTAGATGTAATATCCATAAATATATCATGGTTTCGCCAATTAATACAGAAAAAACGGCACGGTATTTTCCGCAGAACCGGACTCGTTTTCCTGGGGCAAGACAAGCCCCGGTCATACCGAGTTAATACACCGCATAGAATCATCCGCTATAATAAAGAAGAACAACATTGGTAGTGTGTCTTGAGGAGAAAAACAAGCAATGAACATTGAAACCGTCTTCAATACCCTCGCCTGGATCGCCTGGATTGCCGCGATACTGGTAGCGGTGGTAATCTTTACCCAAAAAATGCGCAATCAGCCCATTAAAAAAGGCAACCTGATCATGGTCTTGATATTCGCCGGCGCATTGATCCTGACGCTGGTGAGTGCGGGTGTGGTATTCATCAACCCGCAGGAGCGCGGTGTGGTGATCTCCGCCATCACCCCTGATGGCTACCGTAAGGAAGCCCTGGAGCCAGGCCTGGCATGGATTGTACCTTTTGCAGAAAACGTGATTCCTTACCCGATTTCCAAGCAAACCTACACCATGTCAATCGCCCCTGCGGAAGGACAAATCATGGGTGATGACTCGATCGAAGCCCGTACTGCGGACGGTCAGAAAGTATTGATCGATGCTTCCGTAATCTATTCCATCAACCCCGGCGATATCGTCGAAGTGCATGTTGCCTGGCAGGATCGCTACGACAGTGACCTGGTACGCCCGGTCACACGCGGTGTGATCCGTGACGCGGTGTCGCAGTTCGGCATTGAAGAAGTGTACAGCACCAAGCGCGGTGAACTGGTCGAAATTATCTCGCAGGAGTTGACAAATTCATTCGGAAATAACGGTATTATCATGTATGAATTCGTGTTGCGCAATATTTCCTTCTCGGATGAATACGCTGCTTCGGTGGAGCAGAAACAGATCGCGGAACAGCTGGCACAGCAGGCCGCGTTCGTAGTCCAGCAGCGCGAATTTGAGGCTGACCAGGCGCGTGCCGTGGCAGAAGGTGAGCGCGACGCCGCCATTCTCGCCGCTGAGGGTGCTGCCGAAGCCCGCCTGCTGGAAGCTGATGCCGAAGCGAAAGCCCTGCAGCTGATCAATGATGTCATCATCCAGAACCCGGATCTGATCAATTACATGTACCTGCAAAAGATCGCTCCCAATGTGCAGGTGATTTTCCTGCCCGCCGAAGCACCCTACCTGTTTGACCTGGGCGGCCTGGCCACCGATGAGAACGGCGACCTGCCCGCGCTGACCTTGCCCTCCACCGGCAGCGACGGCAATTAATCATCAATTAAGACTTCGGAGGTCTTGAAGACCTCCGAAGTCTGGTTTTCGTAATTTATAGGCGGGAATCTTCGCCAGTAATTCCCCGCGCGATATAGGAGATCCACGGCCCGGGTTGTTTCAGCGGGTCAAATTCCACCCAAGCAGATTTCATAAATGACACCTCCGCCCGCCACATGCCGTCTCGCCCCTGTTTTGCACCCAGCAGCGCCAGTGCATCGGCACAGCGTGGGTCTTCAATGCATCCAACCCGCCGCATCAGGTCCAACTGCTCAAGCAGGTTGGTTTTATAGGTGTACGGGTAAAAATTCTGCACAATCGAAGGCTCCAACGGTTCGCCGGTACCCCGCCGCCGGTACAGTCCACGGAGAAGCATTGCCTCCAGGCCCCTCACCAGTTTTGCCTGCACCGCCGCATCCGCCCCGTATTGGGCCTGGTAGGCCGCCAATGTCACCATTGCCTTGACGATGCCATAATAGCACGGGGTTGTTTTCATGCAGCCGCCCCAGCGGGTGTATAGGTCTGTCCCTGGCCACGTGCAGGTTTCTCCGCGTTCCAGGTTCTGGTAGTCCAATATCCATTGAACACCCTGGTTGATTAATTCGCGCGCCTGCGGGCGCAGTCTCAGCACGATCCTGGTCAGCAAAGCGCTGTGGCAAGCCACCACCCCATCCACACTGCCCTCCAGCGAAAAACCCTGGGGGATCACTGTCTTTTCCAACAACAGGTCGAGCCATGCCTGTACCTGCGGCAGGGATTCAGCAAAGGGAATCTCGCACAGTTCCAGCAAACGCCACTCCAGTGCGCGCACACCGGTGAACAGGTCCAGCCGCGCTTTGGGTGGTGTCAGCAGGCGTGCCATCAACGGTGATGCCATCAGCCGCGCCAGGGCTTCTTCCTGTGCCACGGTTTCACCACGGTCGATCCGCATTCGCAATTCCAGAGCAGCATCTGTCTCCATCGATTTGCCTCCAGTCTCAATACAGGTATTATAATGCCAGCTTCGTTCCATAACATCGGACGAGACAACCATGGTACCACCGAGTTGAGATTGGCTGCACAAACCCGCAACCCAGTCTTCCACCGCGGGCAGAAAATATTTACCGAGCCACTGCCAATTTCATTTATAATACCAGCATGAATCCACCAGAACACACCTTCCAATCGTATCGTTCCCCTGTCTTCAGCCGCAAAGGTATGGTGGCCTCCTCCCAACCGCTGGCCAGCGCTGCCGGGATTTCCGTCCTGAACCGGGGCGGCAATGCCGCTGACGCCGCGGTGGCGGTGGCAGCCGCCCTGAACGTGACCGAACCCACCTCCACCGGCATCGGCGGGGATGCCTTTGCCCTTTATTATGACGCCGCCAGCCGCAGTGTGCGGGCGCTCAACGGTTCCGGCCGTGCGCCGGGTCAACTGACCCTCAGCCTGCTGCGCCAGCAGGGACTGGGAGAGAGCTTGCCCCCGCTGCATCCGCACACCGTCACGGTTCCCGGCGCCTGTGCCGCCTGGTGCGATACCTCCGCCCGTTGGGGTCGGCTTTCGATGGCGGAGGTGCTCCAGCCGGCAATCGATCTGGCGGAGCAAGGGTTCCCGGTATCACCACTGACCGCCTACTTCTGGCAGCGCGGGGCGGAACGGCAGCTGGCGCAAGCCCCCAATGGATGGGAATTGACCATCGAAGGCCGCGCGCCGCGCGCAGGTGAACTATTCCGCAACCCCACCCTCGCCGCCACCTTCCGCGCGGTGGCGGAGGGCGGCAAGGCCACCTTCTACCAGGGGCGCATTGCCGAAGCGATCATCACCGTCCTGCGTGAATGCGGAAGCGTGATGACTCTGGAGGACCTCGCCGCGCATGACTCGGAACTGGTCGAGCCCATCTCCACCGTTTACCGCGGCATCCGCGTGTGGGAGTGCCCGCCCAACGGGCAGGGACTGGCCGCCTTACTGGCGTTGAACTTGCTGGAGGCTTATCCCCTTGCGGAAATGGAACCACTCTCTCCCGAACGGCTGCACCTGATGATCGAAGCCATGCGCCTGGCGTTTGCCGATGCGCGCCGTTATGTCGCCGACCCGGCCTTCTCACCCGCGCCGCTCAAGGAACTGCTCTCCAGCGCTTACGCCGACCACCGCCGCCGCCTGATTGACCCCCACCGCGCCAACCCGGAATTGCGCTACGGCGTCCCCTTCGGACGCAGCGATACGGTCTACTTCAGCGTGGTTGACGCGGAAGGTAATGCCTGTTCCTTCATCAATTCCAACTATATGGGCCTTGGCACCGGCATCATCCCCAAAGGCTGCGGCTTCACCCTGCAAAACCGCGGGCATAACTTCTCACTCGATCCCAACCACCCCAATGCACTCGCGCCCGGCAAGCGCCCCTACCATACCATTATCCCCGCCTTGGCTACCCGTGCTGCGGATGAATCGCTCTATGCCTGCTTTGGCGTGATGGGCGGGTTCATGCAGCCCCAGGGTCATATGCAGGTGATCGTCGCGCTCGTGGATGATGCGCTCAACCCCCAGGCCGCCCTCGACCAACCGCGCTTCCAGATTGACCCCGACGTTTCCAACAGCCAGGTATCATTGGAAGAAGAAATGCCGATCCTGACCCTTTCCCGGCTGGCCGAAATGGGCCACACGGTGCAACCGGTGGGCGGTATGCAGCGCGCTGCTTTTGGCCGCGGACAGATCATCCTGCGCGATCCTGATTCAGGTGTGCTGTGTGGCGGGAGTGATCCACGCGCTGACGGATGCGCCATTCCCCAGATTTAAGCCAGCCATGACGATTCCTGACCACCTGCAAGCCACCATCGACACCCTGCCTGACAAGCCAGGCTGTTACATCATGAAGGACAGCAAGGGCAAGGTAATTTACGTCGGCAAAGCCAAGGTGCTCAAGAACCGTGTGCGTTCGTACTTCCACGAAAGCGCCCAGGACGATGCGAAAACCGCCCAGCTAGTGCGGCACATCGACCGAATTGAATGGATCGTGGTGGGATCGGAGCTTGAAGCGCTGATCCTGGAAATGAACCTGATCAAGAAGTACCGGCCGCATTTCAATATCCGCCTCAAGGATGATAAGCGTTACCCGTACATTAAAATTCACTGGCAAATGGATTACCCCAAGGTAACCGTCACGCGCCAGATGTTGAAGGACGGCGGGCAGTATTACGGGCCTTACACCAGCGCCTGGGCGGTGCACCAGACCCTCGATACCCTCCGCCGCATTTTTCCCTACCTGACCTGCGACCGCACCATCACCGGCACCGACAAGCGCGCCTGCCTGTACTACGACATCAAGCTGTGTTCCGGCCCCTGCATTGGTGCCGTCACCCGCGAGGAATACCGCCAGGGGATCGCCAATCTGGGAGCCTTTCTTGACGGCGAATCAGATCAGATTGTGGCTGACCTGCAGGCAGCCATGGACCAGGCAGCACAAAATTTGCAATTTGAGCGCGCTGCCGCTCTGCGCGACAAATTGCGTGCCATCGAGCGTGTCACCCAGCAACAGAAGATCATCAGTGTCAATACGATGAACTCCGATATCATCGCCCTGGCGCGCGAAGACAATGAAGCCTGCGTGCAGATTTTCTTCGTCCGCAACGGTAAGCTGATCGGGCGCGAATATTTTGTGCTGGAAGGCACCGATGATGCCGGCGACCCGGAGATCATCGAGGAATTCATCAAGCAATTTTATGAACAGGCTGCCAATGTGCCAGGCGAGGTGATCCTGCCCAACCAGATCGAAGAGTCGCAGATCATTGAAACCTGGTTAAAGTCCCGGCGCAACGCCCAGAAGGTGACGCTGGAGATGCCCCGCAATGCCGCCGAAAAGGACCTGATGCAAATGGCGAAGGAGAACGCGGTGGAAACCCTGCGCGCACTCAAAACCCAGTGGGCCAACGACTCCAATCGCCAGCAAATTTCGCTCTCCGACCTGCAGGAGGCGCTTTCGATGGAAGAAGTCCCCAACCGGATTGAGTGCTACGACATATCCCATACCCAGGGCACGGCGATGGTGGCATCGATGGTCGTGTTCGAACAGGGCACGCCGGCAAAAAAACTTTACCGCCGCTTCAACATCAAAACCGTCGCCGGTCCAGATGACTTTGCCGCCATGGAGGAGGTCCTCACGCGCCGCTTCCGGCGTTGGGAAGGCGCGCAGGAACAGGTGAAATTGGGCAAAGCCGCTGACCCCGCCTTTGCCCTGTTGCCTGATCTGCTGATTGTGGACGGCGGCAAAGGGCAACTCAGCCGCGCGATCGCCGTACTGGACCAGTTCCAGCTGGGTGAAAAAATCCAGCTGGCAGGTTTGGCGAAACAGCAGGAAGAACTGTTCCTGCCCGGTAAAAGCCAATCGATCCTGCTGCCGCGCAATTCGCAGGGACTGTACCTGGTGCAGCGTGTACGCGATGAAGCGCACCGCTTTGCGATTACTGCCCACCGCGCCCAACGCAGTAAACAGGGCCTGGCCTCGCGCCTTGACCTCGTTCCTGGCATCGGCCCAGTACGCCGCAAAGCGCTGCTGCAAAAATTTGGGGGGTTGGATGAGATCAAAGCCGCCCCGCTGGAGGAATTGATCGGCATCCAGGGAATCACCGAGGAAATCGCCCGCAACTTGAAAACCATGCTGGAATAATCGCAAGGTCTGAACGTTAATACTTGTTTAACCTGCCGCGGTGAGAATTAAAGAACTATCAGCCTTTCCAGGCCTGCTTTTGGCTATAATTAAAGATGCGTGAGTGATCACCATCCCATCCTGGCCCTGATTGAGAGACTTCACCCCGTTATGGATCACAAGGTATCCACCTTCACCACATCTGATGCTGTCAACCTGCAATTTGAGCATTGCCAACAACCCGCCAATCGTCACTCCGCAATCATTTTTGTGCATGGCATCGGCGGGAACAAGGAACAATTTAACCACCAGCAGAGCTTCGCCAACCAGTATTGTGTGATCCTGCCCTCCCTGCGCGGCCACGGGGCATCCGGCACACCCCGGCCGATCACGGTGGAGTCCACCTCCTTCAGCCGCCAGGCGCAGGACATCCTGGAACTAGCCGATCACCTGGGATTGGATGGATTCCATTTTGTCGGGCACTCCATCGGCGCGCTGATTGGCTTTGAACTGCTGCAGCTCGCTCCGCAGCGTCTGCTCTCGGTTTCCGCCTGTGGCATCTCGCCGCGTTTCCGCGTAAAAGGACCCGCGCTGTTGATGCAACTGACCCTCTACCGTGTGCTGACTGCGCTGCGGATGGAATCCCTGCTCTCGAAACTGACTGCAAAAAATTCACTTGCGCAGGAAATTTTCACGGAAATGATCCGTGAAACCCATCCCCAGGTGCTGAAGTACCTCATCCGCCACATGCGCCGGGCGGACTACCTGCAAACGCTGAAGAACAACCAGTCTGTCCCTGTGCTCCTGATGCGCCTGGAAGGCGACCATGTCATCAACCGCCATCTCGACCCGTGCCTGAACGAACTGCACGGCCAACGCAACCTGGATGTGATGCGGATTCACAGCACCGGGCATATGATCAACCTGGAAACCCCGGACTATTTCAACCGCATCCTCCAATCCTTCCTCACCAAAGTCAGCCTCAAAGACGCCCGGATCGCTGCAGAACCGTAAGCGCATCCGCCGTCACCCACGGATTCAATTTCACCTTACTGGTACCGCCCCAATGCACCAGCGAATAACCTGTTTTCCAGGGCGTACTCCGGTTATAGTTTGATTCCGCCGGAAATCCACCATCCGGGGTTTGTTTGGATTCGAGCAGGTCAAGGGCTTCGTTGCAGCGCGGATCATCCAACCAACCGCCTTCAGACATGACCTTCAGCGCAAACAGGATGTCATAATGCCAGTAGCAGGGGTAATGCAACCGGGCGAATTCAGACCGGATCAGGCTGCCATCGGTCTCGCGCCACAACAGCCTGCGACGCAGGAAAAATTCCGCAGCCTTCCGTGCAGCATCCTGCGCAGCTGAGTTGTCATAAGCCTGGTTGTAGGTAATTAATCCCCGCAGGGGAATCAGGCTTTCGGTGAAAGAGGAAACGCGTGTTTCTGGATTTTTGTCACAGTTCCAGCCACCATCCGGCCACTGCCAGCGGACCAGCTCTTCCGCCAGGTCATGCACCCGTTCGTTCGCAATCCCCAGCCGCAGATGGGAAAACAACGCATAACCTTCCTGCGAGGCGCAGCGGCGCTGACGCCCATTGACCACCAGTTTTGAAATCATCTCCTGGTGGCGCTTGCCAAACAGCCAATCCAGTTGCTGACCGCGCAGGGGCAGCAGGCGTTCATCTCCTTTCGGGTAGGGAAAATCCGCCAGGATCGAGAGAACCCAATGCCCGCCATACCATTTGTCATAGGAACCAGCGTTGCGTGATGCAGATGTCCGTGCACCGGCGATCAGGGTCTCCACCCGTTCCGAGTGCTGGAAGGTTTGCTGATATCCTCGCACTGCCGCTTCATTCAACGGCAGACCGACCACGTCCACCAGCAACTTTAGCCCAATACCACTCTCAGCATTCTTAATGAATGAGTCAATCAATTGACGCCGATCCATAACCACACCACCTGTTTGCAGAACTGATATACTTTAAGTTATAAGCTCTGGAACGCCTGAAGTCAACCGGGAACGACCTCCTCTGGAGGCGGACACCTGGCTGAGCAGCAAGGAGATCGTCATGCAGCATGTTTTTGGTCCAGTACCATCGCGTCGTCTTGGGCAATCACTGGGAGTGGACCCGGTTCCACCCAAAACTTGCAATTGGAACTGCGTCTATTGCCAATTGGGGCGCAGTGCCCCGCTATCCAATCGCCGTGAAACTTTCTATCCAGTAGAAAGTATCGTCGCGCAAGTGAAGAATGCCCTCACGCTGCCCGTCCACATTGATTGGCTCACGTTGGTGGGTTCCGGCGAAACCACCCTGTACGCCAGCCTGGGCGAATTGGTGAACGCGATCAAGGTACTTACCCCCCTGCCACTGGCAGTGATCACCAACGGCTCATTGCTCCACCTGCCAGAAGTGCGTGCTGCCCTCACCCGTGCTGACGCCGTTCTGCCCAGCCTCGATGCCGGCAATCCCGCCCTCTATCGCCGAATCAACCGACCCCACCCGGAGATCACCTTTGATCGAATGGTCGAAGGCCTGACCCGCTTCCGTGAAGAATATTCCGGGAAACTGTGGGTGGAAGTGATGCTGACCAAAAACCTGAATGATTCAGAACAAGCCCTGGGCGAAATTGCAACCATTCTGCGCCGGGTGAGACTAGACGAGATTCACCTGCTGGCGCCAACCCGTCCACCGGCCGAACCCTGGGTTGAGCCGGCAGATGAAGATGCCTTCCTGCGGGCTGCCGCCATTCTCGGCGAAAAGGCGAAGATCATCCATGCCACGACTGGTGAATTTTCGGTGACCGGGCCTGACGATCTAATGGATTCCATTCGAAACATTATCACCAGGCACCCCATGCGGGAATCGGAGATTATTGAAACGCTTCACCAGTGGACAGCCGCAGCGGTCATCGAAAAATTGAATTGGCTGGCGCACACTGGAACAATCGAACCTGTCGAACGCTATGGCATCCGTTATTGGCGCGGCGCGCCCACAAAACATCACTGAACACAAAGGAGCACTATGGAATCGAAAACAAAAATAGACCTAACATCAGAGCTGATTGCACACCTGGTGGTTGAACATTTTGGCAGCCAGTCAGCTGTGGCAGCATGCCTGCCGCTGAAGGACGGCTGGTTTAATACTGCCTACCGGGTCACGCTGAAGGATGGGCTTGAAACGGTACTGAAAGTGGCTCCGCCGCCTGATGTGCCGATCCTGACTTATGAGAAGAATATCATGCGCACCGAAGTGGATGTGATGTGCCGCCTGGCAGCCATCGGTGACATGCCGATCCCCAGGTTCCTCGCGGTGGATTTCTCACGAAGCACACTTCCTTCGGATTACTACTTCATGGAACTTCTGCAGGGTACACCGCTGGACAAACTCAGCTCCGGGTTGGGTGATGATGATCATGACAGCATCGAACGCCAGAAAGGCGCTCTGGCGGCAAGGTTCCACCAGGTTCACAATCCCGGATTTGGTTATCCACAGATGCAGGGCGAACCCTACACCCAATCCTGGAAAGAGGCTTTTCTCCAGATCATCGCGAACATCCTCTCTGACCGCGATCGGTACAAAGTCAGGCTGCCTCGCAAATCGGATACCATTTATCGGATTTTTGAGCATGCTTCCCAACTGCTGGATGGCGTACCCACAGCGGTTTTACTCCATTTCGACTTCTGGGATGGGAATATCTTCATCACCGGTGAACCCGGCAACTACACCATTGAAGGCGTGATCGATTTTGAACGCACCATCTGGGGTGATCCGGTGGCGGAATTGGCGGTTAACATCAACAAATCAGCCGAAGCGCTCCAGGGTTCAAAATTCCTGGAAGGATATGCGGCGGTTGCCGGACGTTCCTTACTGGACACCGAAGAAGAACGCAGGCGTTATACACTGTACAGGGCGTATATGGGGTTGATCATGGTGATCGAATGCGCTCCCCGCGCTTATCCCCTGGCACTGCGCACCTGGATCAAAACATACGTGTACCAGGTATTGAAGCAGTGTATGAACCAGATGGAGAGATTCTGATCTTCCACACCGAAACAAAGGGGCTGCCCCCAAATTTCACCTGGAAAACCATCCAACCGCCAGAACAGGCGGTTGGGATCTTAAGCTTGGCTCAGATGTAGAGGCGCGGTTGAGCCGCGCTGGACTTTTTGTGGAGCCTCCAGATGTTTTATTGTTACATCCCATTAATCGAGAATCAAACGATCACGCTGAAACCGTGCGCTGGCGAGCAGGAATAACAGCACATCCAGCAGCAGTGCCCCGGCCAGGATCAAAGGGACAGCAATGTTCCAGTTGATCTGAAGCTGCCTGATGACTGCCACCACGCGCTCGATCTGTGCCTGGGGTAAAAATTGAGTTACCACCATGGGGATCACATACAAAACCAGCATCACAATGCTCATTTTCTGGTAAGCCTGGCGTGCAGTAGGCGCGTGCAGCGACACCAGCACCCCCAACGTTGAGAAAAACCCTGCCAGCAATAGAATTGCCACTTGAATGCCCAGATAATACGCCGGATTGTAAAACTGGAAGGGCCCCTCAATAAAAGCTACATTCACCACCACGACCCCCAGCAGTGAACTGACGAACATCATTCCCCAGGCGTACAGCACCGCGGCCAGGATTTTACCGACCAGGATGGACTGGTCAGACAGGCGTGATGCCAGCAAGGTTTCAAGCGTGTGGCGTTCCCGTTCCCCCGCAATGGCCGAGGTGATAATCCCCATTGTCCAGAACACCGGCAGCCACGACCAGGTAGCCAATGCCATCGGCTGGGTGATCCAGGCATCCCGCATCATCACCGGCATATAGACGCCGATCAAGCCCAGGGCGACCAGGACACTGTACAGACCGCCATTGCGCTTTCCGCTCCGTCCGCTGAACAGTTCCTGCCATTCTTTTAAGATGATTGCACCGATATCAGTTAACATGATCTTCCTCCAATAACTGTAAAAAGGCTTCTTCCAATGACGCACTCCCTTTACGGGCTTCTTCGACCTCAACCCCATTGAGGATCAGCCAGCGCAGCAGCGCCGGGGTTTTGGCGTCCGGCGCCAGGGTCAACGTGGTGCTGCTGCCATTGGCTTTAACCGCCTGAACACCCGGCTGCTGTGCCAAAGATTGCAGAATATCCGCGGTTAAACCGGAGGCGACAATTTTCAATTCCTGCGTCCCCTGCCGCATACGCAGGTGGTCGGGAGTGTCCACACTCAACAAACGTCCCTGCTTGATCACAGCCACCTGGTCACACAATTTCTCTGCTTCCGGCAGGTTGTGCGTGGTCAGGAAAACGGTTACTCCCTGCTGTTTTGCCAACACCAGCAGGTCATCCCGTAAAGCAGCCGCGGCGACCGGGTCCAACCCGGCAGTGGGTTCATCCAGGAATACCAGGCGCGGTTGATGGAGCAGGGCCCTGGCGATGGCCAGTTTTTGCTTCATCCCGCGCGACCAATCGACCACAGTTTCATTGCGGCGTTCCCACAGGCCCAACGTGGACAACAATTCCTGGATGCGCCTGCCGCGTTCCTGTGCGGAAAGATGCCACACCCGCCCATAAAAATCGAGGTTGGCATAGGCGCTGATGCGTTCATACAACCCGGTATGCTCCAGCTGGGCGCCGCTGGCTTCACGAATTTGAGCCGCCTGGCTGGCGGTATCATACCCCAACACCATTGCATGCCCAGCATCGGGGCGCAGCAGGCCCAGGAGCAGGCGGATGGTGGTGGTTTTGCCGGAGCCATTGGGGCCCAGGAAACCGAAAATGCTGCCGGTTGGCACCTGGATGGTGAGATGATCCACCGCTACAACGGTCTTGAAGCGCCGGGTCAACCCATCTGTTTGAATACAATAGGTTTCATTCTTCATCGTTTACTCCATTTCCTTGAGGATGATCTGCATCTGCCGGCGATACGCCAGCAGAGATAGTTGGCCTTCTTTTGTCATTGAGATGATCGTCTGCGGAATTCTCCCTTGAAATGATTTCCGAATGGCGACCATCCCGGCTTCTTCCAGTTTGCTCAGGTGCGAAGATAAATTTCCCCGTGTCAGTTCGGTTTCCTGCAGCAAGTACAGGAAATCAACCTCGTCGACCGCAGACAGGACGCACAGAATCATCAATCGCGCCGGTTCATGCAATGTGCGGTCGAGATCAAAGATCTGTGCCAGTGATTGTTTCGCCATCGGCTTCTCCTTTGTCTTTTGCTGTACGGCGCAGGTAAACAAGCAGCGTCGCGAGGCCGGAAAGAGTCCAGCCGATGCCGGCCAGCAGCATGAATGCCAGCATCTGATGGGGTTCTCCAACCCAGACCCCTGTCACTGCACCAGCCAGAATGTGATGGACAGCCAGGACGTAGTAACGCTTCAGGCCGAATCGGAGCCCAAGCCAGAAGGCAGCCCCGGCAAACACCGTGCCGAACAACACCCAGGTAACCAGGTTGGCAGTGGTTGTCCCCCAGCGTTCTGCGCATAATGCGGCAGTAGCGTTGGCGGCCAGGATTAAGAACAAGGCAAGCGCCATCCGCGGAAGTCGCTTTTTTACCTGATTCCGCCATGGATCCCGGTGATAGCCCACATACCCGGAGCGGGGATAGGTGATGCGGTGTTTCATCCATCGCACCAGCTTTCCCACCCCCCACATCACCCCCAGCACCAGGAATGGATACCCGAAACCCATCAGAATCTGGCGCAGCCCTGTCGGCTGCAATTGTGCGATGCCATAATAGGTTGCGCCAAACAACGCCAGCCCACAGCCAAAGCCAATTTCATAGATGCCATCCACAAACCAGTATTGGTATACCCGTTTTTTTACAGTATTCATCAATGCGACACGCTTTCTATATGCAAACCAGTTTGCATTACAAACTGGTTTGCAGTATATGGCGGATGTTGCATTTTGTCAAGCCCGCCATGTCATTTCAGCCAAAGCTTTGATACAATACATCTATACCTGTGTCAGAAGAAAGGAACCGCATGAGCCATCGCCTTGTGATTGTACTTCCCATGGCAGGTTGGGGGACACGAATGCGCCCACATACCTGGAACAAACCCAAAGCCCTGTGCCGTGTGGCCGGGAAAACCGTTCTGGATTATGTCCTGCGTCAGTTCGAGCCGCTGCACGAACTGTTTGAGGAGATAGAATATATCTTTATCCTCAGCAGCGAAGAGCACCAGGCGCAAATCGAGGAGCATATCCAAAAGCGTCAGTACCAGCAACGCATCCATTATGTCCAACAAACCGTGATGAACGGCCAGTCTCCGGCGATCAAGCTGGCGGAACGCTTCCTCGATGGACCGATGATCCTCGCCTTTGCCGATACCCTGGTCGAAACGGATTTCTCCGTGATTCAGCGCCAACCCACAACCGCCCTGGCATGGGGAGTACGGGTAAACGAGCCGGAGCACTATGGTATTGCAGAAATCGACGAAGATGGCACCATTAAACGCCTCAAGGAAAAACCAAAGAAGTACATTGGTAATCTGGCCATGGCGGGAACCTATTACTTTCCCAATGGCCTGCAGTTGATCTCAGCCATCGATCGCCAGATGGCGCGCGGCATCCACAAGGATGAAGAAGATCCGAAAGACGGTGATACCCGTGAATTTTACATCGTGCCAACTATCAATATTCTGATCCGGGAGGATAACCTGCCGTTGCGTGTGGTGGAAACCCCCGCCATGTACGATGCCGGACGCCCGGCTGCGATCATCGAAACCAACCTGTACCTGCTGCGGCGCTACTGGAAACGCCAGCAAGGACAGTTCCTTACCCGTGCAGCTGAGGATGTGATCATCGAACCGCCTGTGTTTATCGGTGAGAATGTAACCCTGAAAAACGCCATCATCGGTCCCAACGTCAGCATCGGCGATAACGTAGTGATTGATAACGCTGAAATCAGCCACAGTATCATAGGCGAGGGCTGCCAGATCAACCGGCTGCGGATGAAGAATTCATTGCTGGGTGACCGGGTGCAGATCGTTGATACCCGTCTCAGTGTCAAGCAATTCAACCTGGGAGATGATGCCCAATCCGTGCTGGAACACAGCGGTGACAGGCTGCCGAAAAACATGGTGGAATGCCATTCCAGCGCCACCTATGCCGAGCGGCCGGTCAGCGTGGTATGGAGCGGCGAGCGCCTTCAGATTGATGCAATCATGAGCCGCTGGCGCACCCAGAGCGGCCGTGGGTTCCGCGTTCGCACCGTGGATACTCGCCAGTTCACCCTCTTTTACGATGAAGCCACCGACCAGTGGCAGGTGGATCTGTTCGCAGACCGCACGCGATAACCTGACAGCAACAATGGACAGGGAAAAGGTCTGAATGGATTTCAGGCCTTTGTTTCGCCCTTGACAAAAGTATAGTAAAGTAATAGGATTTATCATATTTACAATAAGGAAAAGAAACCATGTTGCTCAATATCCTTTTGTTCCTGGTGCTGGGTTTCCTGGCACAAATGGTGGATGGCGCCCTGGGAATGGCTTATGGCGTTACTTCCAACTCACTCCTCCTGTCATTTGGTGTGCCACCCGCTGCTGCCAGCGCATCGGTGCATATCTCGGAAATTGTCACCACTTTCATTTCCGGCATCTCCCACTTCAAGTTGGGTAACATCAACAAGGAGATGGTTAAACGCTTATTGATTCCGGGCGTATTGGGCGGAATCGCCGGCGCTTACCTGCTTTCCAACATAGATGGTGCATTCTTGAAACCATGGATTGCCCTGTACCTGCTCCTGATGGGTGTACGCATCCTGATCAAGGCCATCCGCTACCGGGATCACCACGGTGAAACCCCGCCTGTACCTGGCCGTCTCAAAATGGCCATCCTCGGGCTGATCGGCGGTTTCTTCGATGCCATCGGCGGCGGTGGTTGGGGCCCGATTGTCACCTCAACCCTCATCTCCAACGGCCATTCCCCGCGTGAAAGCATTGGGTCGGTAAACCTGACTGAATTCTTTGTCACGTTTGCTGAAGCGGTCACCTTCATCATCGCCCTGTTTGGTCAGCATCTCGATTACTGGCAGGTGGTGGCAGGATTGATTCTTGGCGGAGCGCTCGCAGCTCCCTTCGGTGCGATGCTGACGAGGAAAATTTCCACCCGGCTTATGCTGTTTCTCGTTGCCGCGCTCATCATCATCCTGCAGGTTCGCTCCCTGCTTCTGGCCTGGGTTCTGTAAACAAGTACCGGCCTGCACCATATTGGGTAAGGGCTGCCCAATAAAAAGCAGCCGACCTCACCAACCCACAGCCATTGTGGTGCGGTTCATTTTTTACCGCAGTCCAGCGATACCGTTTTATCGCTTATAATGGTTAAAATTTGAGTGCCGAAGGAGCATGAATGGATTACGAAAAACACCTTTCTGATCGCGCATTGGGGATGAAACCATCGGGAATTCGCCGCTTTTTTGATATGGCAGCCCAGATGGATGACGTCCTCTCGCTCAGCGTTGGCGAACCGGATTTTGATACCCCCCTGCCCATCATCCAGGCCGGCATCCAATCGCTGCAGAACGGGCAAACCCATTACACCGGCAACGCTGGCCGCCCGGAATTACGAAAAGCCCTCTCCATTCATCTTGAAAAATTGTATGGCATCCATTATCACCCTGATCATGAATTGTTTATGACCGTCGGGGGTTCCGAGGCACTCTTCCTGGTGGCTGCCGCTTTGCTCGATCCATGTGATGAGATCATCATTCCAACGCCTTGTTTTGTCAGTTATCAGGGCGTGGTCCAGATTGCTGGCGGCATCACTGTGGAAGTGCCATGCAAATTTGAGAATCAATTCGACATGAACCCTGCTGATATTGCAGCTGCGATCACCCCCCGCACCAAGGCGATCCTGCTGGGATTTCCCTGCAATCCCACCGGGGCCATTGCCACCCGCGAGACCTTGCTTGAAATTGCCCGGCTGGCAGAAGAACATGACCTGATTGTAGTCTCGGACGAAATTTATGACCAGATCGTGTACGATGGGGAACACACATGCTTTCCAACCCTGCCCGGCATGAAGGAGCGTACCATCTTGTTGGGCGGTTTCTCCAAGGATTTTGCCATGACCGGCTGGCGCATCGGTTACGCCTGCGGACCGGAAGCGATTCTCCAGCGCATGTTGTTCATGCACCAATATGTAATCATGTGTGTCAATACCACCGCCCAGGATGCCGCCACAGCAGCATTGCAAGTGGGAGAAGAGTACGTGCTGGAAATGGTTGAGGAGTATAACCGCCGCCGCCTGTACATTTATCAACGTTTGAAAGACATGGGCCTGCCGGTTATCCTGCCACGCGGCGCATTCTACATTTTTCCAAGCATCGCCCACACCGGATTGACCAGCATGGAATTTGCTGAACAATTCCTGCAGCAGGAGAAAGTGGCGGTGGTTCCCGGAAGTGCTTTCGGTGCTGCCGGTGAAGGCTATCTGCGCATCTGTTATGCCAGCAGCATGGAGAAAATCACCGAAGCGATGAACCGTCTGGAGCGGTTTCTGCGGCAATTTTAATGCCCGCAAGACAGCATTCCGGCTAGCGATACAAGGAGGTCATTGTTATGGACAACAAAGGAAAAGTTCGTTTCGCCGCGATCGGCATCAACCATGGGCACATTTACGGCCAGACCGATCTGATGCTGCGTGCCGGGGCGGAATTGGTCAGCGTGTACGCAAAGGAGCAGGATCTGCTGGCTCAATATACACGCCAATACCCGCAGGCTGATATTGCCGCCAGCGAAACTGCAATTTTGGAAGATGACAGCATTGACCTGGTGATCTCTTCCATTGTTAATGCTGAACGCGCCCCGCTTGGCATCCGCGTGATGCGGCACGGCAAGGATTACATGAGTGACAAGCCCGGTATCACATCCTTCAGTCAATTGGCTGCGGTACGCCAGGTGCAGCAGGAAACCGGGCGGATTTATTCGATCTGTTACAGCGAGCATTTTGAACAGCCGGCCACAGTGCGCGCCGGCGAACTGGTGCACAGCGGCGCCATCGGTCAGGTGATCGAAACCATCGGGCTTGGCCCCCACCGCACCAACCTGCCCTCCCGGCCGGAATGGTACTTCCAACGAGCGCGCTATGGCGGTATCATCACGGACATCGGGTCGCACCAGATGGAACAGTTCCTGTTCTTCACCGGCGCTCAAGATGCCGAGGTGCTGAAATCCCAGGTGGGCAATTTCAAGCATCCCCAACACCCGGAACTGGAAGATTACGGCGATGTGCTGCTGCGTTCCGATACCGGTGTGACCGGCTATGTACGTGTGGATTGGTATACCCCGAACGGTCTCGACAATTGGGGAGACGGGCGCCTGCTTGTACTGGGTACCGAGGGTTACATCGAACTCCGAAAATATACAGATGTCACCCGTGGCAACGGCGGCAACCACCTGTATTGGGTGAATCAGGATGGAATGCACTATGAAAATTGTAACAATGTCGACTTGCCCTACGGCCGCCAGCTTGTGTATGATATTGTGAACCGCACCGAGACCGCCATGCCGCAGGAGCGTTGTTTTAAAGCCATGGAACTGGCGCTGCGTGCCGAAAAACTGGCAGAACGAAGAGGCCATTTATCACCGGAGTGGAATCCGGAATGGGATTAAAGTGAGTTTATTCACAGAGAAAGGAAACTTGACTATGTCCAAACCAATCATTGCCCTGCAAATCTACTCAATCCGCGAACACTTGAAAACAAAGGAGGATTTCGCCGCCAGCATGAAGCGCCTGGCGGAGATCGGTTACACCGCTATCGAGATCGCCGGCGTCCCTGGTGAGATCAGTCCTGAAGAAGTCAGGCGCATTTGTGATGAATGCGGCCTCAAGATCATCTCCGCCCACATTGTGATGGATGCTTTCGATGCTGATTTTGCCGGCACCGTCAATAAACTAAAAACCTGGGGCGCCGAACTGGTTGCGATGCCGGTGCCGCCCGCCTGGGTACGTGAAAGCGGTGATTATGCCAAGTATGCCGAGAAATCCACAGAGCTAGGCAAAAAGCTGTCCGCGGAAGGCATCACCCTTTCGTACCACAACCACAGCTTCGAATTTCAGAAATACGGCGAACGGATTGGTCTGAAAACCCTCTATAAGGAAAGCGATCCCGCCTACCTGAAAGCACAGCTGGATGTATGTTGGGTGCAGCGCGGTGGTGGCAGCGTGGTTGCTTATGTTAAGAAATATGCCGGTCGCATGCCGACCATCCATTTCAAGGACCACACCATTGTCAACAATGATTTTTACATGACCCCCGTCGGCGATGGCAACCTGGACTGGAAACGCATCATCAAAGCAGCCCAAAAAGCCGGAGTGAAATACTTCATTGTGGAACAGGACGACACCCACGGTGATGCCTTCGGCCAGGTGGCGCGCTCCTACGAATTCCTCAAAAACCGCGGCTTCAAATAATCCTGCGACAAAAAAAGAACCTGGGTTCCTTCAACGATCCCAGGTTCTTTTTTATCCTGAATATTTGGAAAGGAAGGACCAATGGACAAACCATTCATCTCAATCAATTGTTATACCATCCGCGAACATTGCCAGAACACGCATGACTTTGCGGAATCCATGCGCAAGCTGGCGCAGATCGGTTATCGCAGCGTGCAAATTTCCGGTGTAAGCGCCAGTATCGCGCCGTTGGAGATCAAATCCATCTGCGATGCCAACCACTTGTCGATCTGTGCCGCCCACATCGGCATGTCGAATTTTCAGGCGGATTACCAGGCCGAGGTTGCCAAATTACACCTGTGGCAATGCCCGGTGAATGCGTTGCCGGTGGCGCCCGAAGGCTGCCGTGTGAATGAATCCACCTGGATTCAGTTCGCCAAAGATGCCTCTGCCCTGGGTGAACGCCTTGCCGCGGACGGCATCACACTTTGTTACCACAACCACAGCTTTGAATTCGTGCGTTTTGGCAGCGGAGCAGCCAGCCGCAGCGCGCTGGACATTATCTATGATGAAAGCGATCCGCGTTACCTGCAAGGCGAAATTGACACCTATTGGATCCAGCACGGCGGGGCCAGCCCCACCGCATGGGTTAAAAAACTCGCGGGACGCCAGCCGGTAATCCATTTGAAGGATATGGTGATCCGCAATGGCCAGCAAACCATGGCAGAAGTGGGGGAAGGCAACCTGGATTGGGCTTCGATCATCCCTGCCGCGATGGATGGCGGGGTAAAGGGTCTGATCGTGGAGCAGGATGTCTGCCCCGGCGATCCATTTGAAAGCGCCCGTATCAGCTACAACAACATCGCCAGTTGGGGGTTTGCATAAGCGAGCCCCAGGGTTTGGCCATGCCAATAGATCACTCCCGCAAACGATCTGCGCAGGAAAGGTTCCTGCCCATCGGGTATAATTGCATCCATGATCGCTGAGAAACCTATCGCCCGTATCCTCCCGGTCGGTGAAGCCGCCATCTCCGTTGAGTTCGGCAGCCGGATTGCGCCGGAAATCAACGCGATGGTATATGCATTGGAAGGGGCAATTGCAGCCCTGCATATGGACGGCGTGGGTGAAACTATCCCCTCCTACCGCAGCTTGCTGGTTCATTTTGATCCATTTTTATGCGATCCACATTGCCTGACCGGGCAGGTTGAAAGCCTGCTTGCCCGGCTGGATGTTCTACCCGCCTCCCCCGGCCGCCTGGTGGAAATTCCTACGGTGTACGGCGGCAGAGCCGGGCCTGACATGGCATTCGTCGCCCGACATAACCACCTTTCCGAGGAGGACGTGATTGCCATCCACAGCCAGCCGGAGTACCCGGTATATATGATGGGCTTCACTCCCGGGTTCCCATATTTGGGCGGGATGGACCCACGCATCGCCGCACCGCGCCTGCCAAACCCCCGCGAACAGGTTACCGCCGGATCGGTCGGCATTGCCGGCAGTCAGACCGGGATTTATTCATTGAACTCCCCCGGAGGATGGCGCTTGATCGGAAAAACAGGCGTGCAACTGTTTGATCCCACCCGTGAAGTACCTTTCTTGTTGTCTCCCGGCGACCGTGTGCGCTTCGTTCCGATTCCCGCCGAGGCGGCCTGATATGAGCATCAAGGTCGTCGATCCGGGGTTTCTTTGCACGGTGCAGGATTTGGGCAGGAATGGCTACCAGCGATTTGGCATGCCAATCTCCGGCGCCATGGACAGTTATGCGCTGGCTGCCGCCAACATCCTGGTGGGGAATGATGCCAACACTGCCGCCCTGGAATTTCACGCCGTCGGGCCGATTTTCGAGACCCTGGCAGACTGCCTGGTGGCTGTCACCGGGTATGGTGTTCGGCTATGGATCGATGATCGCGAGTTTCCCGCATGGATGAGCATTTTTGTCCGCCGGGGCCGGCTCGTCCACATCGAAAAAACGGATGCCGGTGCCTGGGGATACGCAGCCTTTGCCGGTGGAATCGCGGTTCCTGCGGTGATGGGTTCCGCATCCACATACCTGCGCGCGGCGGTCGGGGGATGGTATGGCCGCACCCTGCAGGCAGGGGATGAGTTGCCACTCGGCATGCCTGCCGCCCCCAGCCTGATCGCGGCTGCCGGACGGGAATTCCCACCCCAAAAACGGCCGGCTTATTCCGCCTCCCCCACACTGCGGGTGATTCCTGGACCGCAGGATGACCTGTTCACACCGGCCGGGCTGCAGGCCTTCCTGACCCACGACTATGTTTTAACCGGACAATCTGACCGGATGGGATACCGCCTGGAAGGAGCCGGTATTGAACATCGCGGCGATGCCGATCTCATCTCAGATGGAATCGTAACCGGGTCTGTTCAGGTACCCGCCAGCGGACAGCCGATCATCATGATGGCGGATCACCAGACCACCGGCGGATATCCAAAGATCGCCACCGTGATTCGTGCCGACTTGCCGCTTCTGGCGCAATGCCGGGTTGGTGCTGCCTTGCGTTTTTGCGCAGTATCGGCCCAGACCGCCCTAATTGTCTACCAGGCCCTGATGAAAGATCTGCTGGCGAAAAACTGGTCACAGCATGAAACATTCATTGATAACATGCGCGCCTGAGCGCAACGAAAGGGGAAATCCATGAAAATTGACTTGAATTGTGACCTGGGGGAAAGCTTTGGACGGTATGTGCTGGGTGATGACGCGGGGATCATGCCGCACATATCTTCAGTCAACATCGCCTGTGGAGCGCATGCCGGTGATCCTACCATCATGCGCAAAACGGTGCGCCTCGCGCTCGAACACCACGTCGCCATCGGCGCCCATCCGGGCTATCCTGACTTGCAAGGGTTTGGCCGCCGGAAAATGAACTTTGACCCGCAGGAGGTGGAGGATTTTATCCTGTACCAACTCGGCGCCCTGTCTGCCTTTATCCAGGCGGAAGGGGGTAACCTGATCCATGTCAAACCCCACGGCGCGCTCTACAACCAGGCTTCGGTGGACCGTGCCATGGCTGAAGCCATCTGCCGCGGGGTGGCGTTGTTTTCACAGGATTTGATCCTGGTCGGACTGGCGGGTTCTGCCCTGCTGGAAATGGGCCGCAAGCACAGCCTGCCAGTCGCCGCCGAAGGCTTCCCGGACCGCGGTTATCAACCCGACGGCAACCTGACCCCACGCGGACTGCCGGGATCGTTGGTGACAGACCCGGAAACCATTGCTGAGAATGCAGCCCGTCTGTGCCGGGATGGGATAAAGATCATCGCCGGGCAAACAGAAGAAGTCCTGCGGATTGATACACTCTGCCTGCATGGAGATCACCCGCACGCCGCCGAAACGGCCGCCCGGGTTCGTGAACGCCTGGAAGAAAAACACATCAAAATTCAATCACTGGAAAAAGCATGAAAACTAACACCACCCACAAAATCACCGTCGAACAAATTCTGATCTGGATTGCCGCTGCGCTCGTCCTGGCGGTATTACTGAAAGGCGCTTTTTTCTTTGCCCGTCATGCCTGGTTGTCAATCACCTTTCCCAACACCATGGACTACGGGGAGGGGCCGATCGTAAACCAGGCGGTGCGCCTGGCGCGCTTCCAAAACATTTACCCCAACGACTTTGACGAGCCGCCGTACACGGTGACCAATTACCCGCCGGTGTTCGTGGCCGCCCAGGTGCCGTTTGTGTGGATCTTTGGCACCCAATTCTGGTACGGCAGGCTGATCTCGACCCTCGCCATTCTGCTGGCAGCAGTCTCGGCCGGACTGATCATTCACACCCTCACCGGCGACAAACTCGCTTCGGTGATCACCGCGCTCACGCTGGCCGGCATTCCCTATGTGGTGGAATGGGGCGCCACCAACCGCGTCGATTCCCTTGGGTTAGGTTTGAGTCTGGCTGGATTAATGGTGATTGTGCGACACCCGGAACAACGCAGCAGGCGCATTCTGGGGGCAGTATTGATGGTACTGGCAGCATACACCAAGCAAATGTACGCCTTTTGCGCGCCGTTCGCGGCTTTCATCTGGCTGCTGCGCGAACCACCTCGCAGGAAAGCGTGGGAACTGTTCGGTTGGGTCGCCGGTTTGGGTTTGGGCGTGTTCGCCCTGCTGACCCTGGTCACCCGTGGCGGATTTTTCAGCCAGGTGATCACGGCCAACAACAACGCCTATTATTGGGACACCACCCGTTTTTACATCGATGAAGTGAAACGGGCCTTCTGGTTCTACCTGGCCATCGGCGGGGTGCTGTTGCTCAGCATTTTCTTCAAGCCCACCCGTCATAAAGCATGGTGGCTGGCTGCCCCCTATGTCGCAGGCGCTTTGGTGGTTTCTCTCGCCATTGGCAAGGATGGATCTTACATTAATTACCTGTTTGAACTGTCGGCGGCGTTCGCCCTGCTGGCCGGATTGTGGGTTTGGGCCGCAGGTGAATTTTTTCCACGCCAGAAATGGCTGCCGGCTTTGTTCCTGCTGGTGCTGGTGGTGCCAATCACACGCGCCAACCAGCTGACGGAAGAACGCTACCTGGCACGGGTACGCGACCGTGTCAGCCAGGAATTTAATATCCAGCGTCTGTACAGCAAGGTTCAGGAGTATAACGGCATTATCCTGTTTGATGAATATATGGGGTTCCTGCCGCTGATGGACCGCGAAATTTATTTCCAGCCGTTTGAACGCAAGATGCTGGCTGACGACGGCACATGGGATGAAAGCGGGTTTGTCCAGGAAATCCGCGAACAGAAGTTTGACGCGATCATCATCTATTACCCCCAATGGGCGCTCGCCGAACGCGGCCGATGGACCCAGGCACAGGCGGAGGCTATTCGGGAATTCTATGTGGAAGGCCCCACATATGCCGGTGGCACCATTTTCATCCCGCGTGAAGAATGGATGCACTTTGAGATCGAGTACGACGACTGCCCCAACTGCGGATCATCCAGCAACTAACGGCAAACAACCGGTTACCTGAATTACATCCACCCCCGCAGGCTGTAAATCCACATTCCGATGTATTCTTTCAGCGCGCTGGTGGTGGTGCCGATGTCACCAGCATTGGGAATGAGGGCAAACAGCACCGATTCGGCGTTATCCGGGTGGAAGATGGCGTTCCAGGAAGCCTCAGTTACTTTGTAATCGGTTGGGGCCGGGATTACCCGGAAGCCCTGGTACTCGAATAATCCCACCGAACGCGGCATATGCATGGCGGAGGTAACGAGAATGATTTCTTCCACGCCCATACCGTCGAGAACTTCTGCGCAATACAGGGCGTCTTCATACGTGTTGGCAGATTGGTCCTGCAGCACCACCGCCTCTGAGGGTACGCCCATCAGCAGGAGCAGTTCCCGCATTTCCTCGGCTATACTCATTTCCCGCTGATCCATCCAGTTGATCCCGCCCCCGCTGACAATGATCGTATCCGCAACACCGGCATGGTACAAGCGGGCGGCATGAATGATGCGGTCACCCGCGCCGTTAACCTCAACTGAAGAGCGCGGATACAGTGCCGGTTCGGTGCCGCCGCCCAGCACAACCATCACCCGGGCCTGCAGTGTATCTTCAGGGGGCAGGTAGCGCCACTCCAGGGAACGCCCCAGGGCGGCAGCCGTCCAGCCGTTGCCGCTGAACCACAGCACCAGGATCGCCAGCAGCAGGATGCGCCGCAGCCACTCATTCTTTTTCTCCAGTGCGAACGCAACCCACAACAGGACAAATACCAGTCCGACCGGGTAGACGAATAACGGTAAAAATTTGGATAAAAACAGGAACATGGCAGAACCCCTTTACATCACCAGGTCTTTTTCTTTGCGGTGCACGGGATGATGAAGGGCCAGCCGGTAGGTGTCTTCACCGGTCTGTTCAAACCCCATCCGCCGCAGGTAACGTTGATGCGACCGGGTGGAGGCTTTACAATACACCGCATTGTAGTGGTGCGTGTCAAATATCTCGCCCTGGTGGCTGTAGAAGAATGTGCTTAGTTTCCGGTCACGGTAATCGGGAATGGCATAATCCAACCGTACCCACAATTTCCCCTCCCCATCCGTTTCTGTGATCAGCAAACCTGCCGGCACCATATTACGCAGCACAAAGAACACCCCCGCGCCATCCGGCACTTCGCCGGTGAATTCCGGCATGAATTTGGAAATGTCATCCCGGTAAAAGCTCAGAAATTTCCGCAGGTAATAACCATCCGGATCGACTTCCAACACTTTGAAGTAATCTTTGCGGAAAGATTGGGAAAGGTAGTACAGGTCAATCAGGGTCACAAAGCCGTTCATCACGGCCACAGGGTAGGAGCGAATCAACAACCCATACACCGTAAATACCACCGCGCCGACCATGTTGATCACCCGCAGCCAGAATACATTGCGCATCATTAATGAAACCGCCACCACTGCAGAGGCGACGAAACCGACCATCTCCAACCAGTTCATCTGTTTTTGCTCTCCTTGTTGGGATTGTTTGACTCCCTTCATTATACCGCCCCTCGCCGCCCGGGTGGCTGCGGTATCCTGGCAATCAAATCTTTACAAATTATTAGTTGACGCAGGCGGAAAAATATGCCATACTGTGGATACGATTTTCTCTTGCCATTTTAACGCAAGAGGAGGTGATGTCAAAAATGTGTAATCATCAAGCATTAGCTGTGGCATCCCTCCTCGCTCAGCGATAACGGATGCCACAGCGACCACAACAAAATTCTGACCTTCAGGGTCAGAGTTTTGTTTTTCGAAAGTGGAACTTTCCTTGCAGCCGTACCGTTAAGGAATTGTCCCTCGAACGGAAGGTTGTCTACTCTCACCTGCCCGATGATCGACAACCGGCAATGTTATAATCACACGCAGGAAGGCATACAGGTTGTTTGATGAACCAGACATTTGACGACACACAACGCATCCGAATACATCCAACAGAACAAACACCGTCGCACGGTTCCGCACAGCAGATTCTGACGATCATGGTTGCCACGCTGGCAGCTTTCTTCATTTTGCTTCTGCTGACGGTGGCAATCTTCGAAATCGCGCACATCGGGCGGATCTACCCGGGTATCAGCATCGGTGGGGTCAATGTGGGCGGCATGACGCGGGAAGAAGCCCAAACCACGCTTACTGAACAGCTCAGTTTTCCCATCACTGGCAAGGTGATTTTTACTGATCGCGATCAGCAATGGACATTTGCCCCGATGGACCTGGGACTGCTGTTGAACGCACCTGAAAGCGTGGAGCAGGCCTATGTGGTGGGGCGCGGTGATGTTGGAACCCGCTTGCTGGAGCAATTCGAAAGTTTGTATTACCGCCGCGACCTGCCGCCGGTACTGATCATGGATCAGCGCGCTGCAGTCCGTACCCTGGAAGGATTGCGCCCGGCTGTAGATGAAGAAACCATCGAGGCCAGCCTTTCAATCGACGGCCTTGATGTGACCCATACCCCGGGGCAGAACGGACGTTCCCTCAAAATTGAGGATACCATCACAGTTTTCGAGCCGTATCTGGCACAAATGCAAAGCATCCAGATGGCCCTGGTGGTGGAAGATCGCCCCGCAGCGATCCTCGACGCTTCCGCAGAAGCTGATCTTGCCCGCAGCATCCTCAGCCAGGAATTCACCATTCGCCTGCCAGACGGTGAAAGCAAAGGACCCTGGGTAATTGACCGGGAAACCCTTTCGAACATGCTGGTACTCAAACAGATCACCGCAGAGGATGGCTCATCGCGGTACGGGTTGGGGGTTAACCGTGCATTGTTGACGAGTTTTGTGGGTGGATTTGCCCCTGACCTGGTGCAACAGCCCAAAGACGCACGTTTTATCTTCAACGACGACACCCGCAAACTGGAAGTGATCCAATCGGCCGTGATTGGACGCACAGTGGATATGGAGATGACCGCCCAGGCGATGGAAAGCGCCATCCTCGAAGGCAGCCACAGCACGATAATTGATTTCTCCTATACCGAACCGTTCCTTACTGATGACACCACCGGCGAAGAACTGGGCATCGTTGAACTGGTGCACGCAGAAACCTCTTATTTTTACGGCTCCGACAGCGCCCGTGTTCAGAATATTCAAACGGCCGCCGCCGAATTCCACGGCATCATGATCCCCCCACAGACCACATTCTCGATGGCTTCCGCCATGGATGATGTCACCCTCGATAACGGCTACGCCGAGGCCTGGATCATCTACGGCGACCAGACCATCAAAGGGGTGGGCGGCGGGGTATGCCAGGTATCCACCACGCTCTTCCGCGCCGCGTTCTTCGCAGGATTCCCGGTCATTGAACGCCACCCCCATGCCTACCGCGTTTACTATTATGAAAAGGAATACGGCAACCGTGTCAATTCGCAATTGTCAGGCCTAGATGCCACCGTGTACCTGCCGGTGGTCGACCTGAAATTCACCAACGACACCGACAACTGGCTGTTGGTGGAAACCTATGTGATTCCTTCATCGAGCAGCATCACGTTCAAGTTCTACGGCACCAGTGACGGACGCCAGGTGAATTGGAGTACCACAGGGCTGACCAATATCGAGCCCGAACCGGATGCCGTGTATCGCCTCAACCCCGACCTGGGCGAGGGGGTGATCAAGCAAGTCGATTGGGGGATTGCCGGCGGCACTGTCACCGTATTCCGTGAGGTCACCCGCGGCGGTACCTACCTGTTCGATGATTCCTTCTACACCCGCTACCAGGCGTGGCGAGATGTATATGAATATGGCCCCAACACCGAGCTACCGGAGGATGCCAACATTGAAGGCGAGTAGTAGTCATTCAGCAGGTGTTGAAGCAAACATGGTAAAATCAATCCGTCAGGATCAGGCAGTCTGCTTTTGTTGTGCATGTCCTGGCAACTTAATTTCCATTGATACGTGCGGAGGAAAACATGGTTAAAGCTGAACTGCTGGAGATTTTGCGCTGCCCGGTCTGTGTCCGCAAAGAAGGCCTCACCGGGAACCTGACCGTTTACCAGGATACCTGGCTGATTTGCGAGGATTGCCAGCGGAAATACCCCGTGGTCGATGATATCCCCGTGATGTTGATTGATGAAGGCGATAAGTGGCAAAATACGGAAACCGAATCTTTGCCGGTACCCCCGCCTGACATGCGTTGAAAAAATAATTCCATTCCTATAGACAGGTTCTTCAGATTAAATGACAGAGATTGAACACCCCCGTACATTACTGGGCATCCCACTCAGCAAGTCGAATGTGATCATCATCGCTGTTGCCTTGGTACTGGCAATTGGCGCAGGCATCGGTCTTTTCTTTTTTGCGCGTGATCTAACCCAGTCATGGACGCTGACAGAAATCCCAGGCGTGCCATCATTGCCACAGGAACAGGGGGCGCAGCAAGGTGCAAGCGGCGAAGATGTCGAAACCATCATCGACCAGGCTGTTAACATGGATATCCCGAATGTCAATCCGCTGGACTCTGTTCCCAAATGGGACGGCGCCAGCCGTGTCAATATCCTCTTTTTGGGCCTCGATTACCGGGATTGGGAAGCGGGTACGGAGGCCAGCCGGTCTGATACGATGATCCTGTTCACGATTGACCCGATCACTCGCACAGCGGGCATGCTCTCCATCCCGCGTGACCTGTGGGTCAATATCCCCGGCTTTGATTACGGCAAGATCAACACCGCCTATTATCTCGGTGAGGCCTACAAGCTGCCGGGCGGCGGACCTGCCCTGGCCGCAGAAACGGTGGAAAATTTCCTCGGCGTCCCGGTGCATTACTATGCCCAGGTGGACTTTATTACATTCATCCACCTGATTGATGAGATCGGCGGGGTGTTTGTGGAAGTGCCGGAAGATATTGTCCTGTACCCGCTCGATTATCCCGATTTCGGATCGTTCAAGAAAGTCACGCTCGAAGCCGGGGAATACAACCTGCCGGGCAATTATGCCCTGGCGTATGCCCGTGCCCGTAAAACTGAAGGCGGTGATTTTGACCGCGCGCAGCGCCAGCAGGATGTAATCATGGGCATCCGCCGCCAGGTGCTGCATCCCAAAATCCTGCCAACCCTTATCACCAATGCCGGCAGTATCTACGCCCGTCTGTCTGAAGGTGTTCATACCAACCTCACCTTCGATAACATTATGCAGCTGGGTGTGCTGGCGCTGGAAATTGAAATGCGGGACATCGAACGCGGCATTATCGGGCCTGATGTGTTATACACTTCGAAAGACCCCACCGGGCTGGATATCCTGATCCCGATCCCCGACGAAATCCGCCTGCTGCGCGATGAAATTTTTACCTCCAATGGGGTCGCCAGTCCACTCGCCAACCAGGGTCTTTCCGCGCTGGAACTGGCGCAGGAAGAAGGTGCCCGTATCGCGATCATGAACGGCACCCTGACAGAAGGCCTGGCCTCGGAAACCGCAAATTACCTGGCACAGCAGGGGCTGACCGTTGCCGCCACCCAGAACGCTGACGGATTATACGACGTCACCCGCATCATCCTCTACAATGGAACACCATACGCACTGCAATACCTGGCGGAATTGATGGGAATAGCGCCATCCCAAATTCTCAACCGCTATGATCCCCAGGCACAGGCGGATATCGCGGTCATTCTGGGCTCCGATTGGGCGGTCAATAACCCCATGCCTTGATGCTTGTTTCTCCCCCTTATATACCAATGCCGGTTCCTACCATGGAACCGGTTTTTTTATTGCCCAAGGGCATTCAAGGTTGGAATGCCAGCCACCATCCGCCCGGATAGGTTGTGCCATCCTCCCGCTCGCAGGAATTCACCCGAATGCCGTCCACAATCGCCCCGCTGAAACCAACCTGGATGCGGTAGGTTTCGTTCGGGTCCATGTCGTAATCAGCATATCCTTCATCAAACGCCGGAAACAGCCCGGTGTAGAACACCTCGGAACCGGAAGGCCAGCTGAGCAGGATCGGGATGCCCTGCAATGGATTGCCTTCATCATCACGCACCTGAACCTGGAGCAAGCGCGGCGCCTGTTCCTCACACAAAACAAGCCGTTCCTGCAATTGGAACGGCTTGCTGACGGCAGCCACAACGGTACTGGTTGGGATGGGCGGCTGCGTCTCATCGGGCAATGCCGATTCCTCTTCGGATACAGTGGCTTCCGGTTCAGCCGCATTCTCCACCGGAGTGGCCTCGGTTTCCACCTGCGCCACTTCGGTCACTTCCAGTTCCTGCGAGGTATCCTCCGGCTCTGGGGTTGCGGTGGGTTCCGCCTCTGTCGGGCGCTCCCCGCCGCGCATATCGTACAGCAGGTAATCCAGGGCAACAGCGTTGGCATTATACCCCTCCTCAGCAGAAAGCTGACCGAGCAGGGTATGCAAATCCACCTGGATATTTTGCACATTGAAAGCAGCCCACCGTGCCTGCACCCGCCCCATATCATGTTCGGCGGCATAGGCCTGGGCAATGAGGACCTTATACTGCGTCTGTGCATCAGCAGTGAGCAGGTCTGGGGTGGCGTCCTTGTAGCGCAGCGGAGCTATCGCAAGAGAGAAGATCAGCCCCATCACCAGGCCAATGATCGCACCAGTCAGCAGGTAAAGGGAACTTCCCTGGGTTCGTTGTGTGGTACGTTCTTCACGAATCATGCCATCACCCCCATCGGAACAGCAGCACCGGCACCTTGCAGCGCATTCAGCAGCAATCCCAGTGCCTGCAAGTCATTGGACACCCCGCTGATGGCTGGGGTGGCCATCGCCTGTTTGACCAGGTCGATCATCTCTTCTGTGTCTTCTGCCAGCGGCATCAGTCGCGCCCTGGCAGCTGCCAGGTCTTTGTCCTGGCCGTAAATAGTGGCGACCATCAACACATAGTCCACCTGGTAATCTTCGCGCAAATCCTGCAGCTGCAGGTCAGCGGCTTTACGGGCAAACATCGACCAGCCCAGGATCAAACCAAGGACCAGGCCTGCCCCGATTGCCACAAGAAACCATTGTAAGCGTCGATTTTCCACGTCGTATCCTCTCGCTCTGCGTTCGAATATTATTATAGCTGAAATTGCAAGATTCATTCCCGAAATCAGCCCAGGGAATTTGTCGAAATACCCGGGGCACAGCAACCTGCTGACAGCCAAAAGCAGCTGGACGCAAGAGGTTCACGCCAGCCGCCCTCCGATCGCATGAGCTAGATCAGATTCACCCGGCGCATATCGAGGATCTTCTCCACATGCGGTTCGATCACCTTGCTCAAGGCCTCCTCTGATAACCCGGTCACTTTAAAGACAAATTCGCGGGTTTCGGTGGTTTCACCCAGAAAAGCCGTAAATGACGAGAAATTGCCGCCGGCTTCAAACAATGCTTTGCTGAGTTCGTACAGCGCACCTTCGGTTTCTTTGACCACCACGCTGACACGAATGCCGGCGTTGCGCGCCCCAAGCATTTCCAAAAACAGGGAAAACAGGTCGCCTTCAGAGATGAAGCCCACCAATTCGGATCCGCGCATCACCGGCAGGCCGTCAATGTCATTATCCACCATGATGCGGGCAGCTTCTTCCACCACGGTATCTTCGGTAATCGTGATCACTTCATGGGTCATTACCTTGCCCACAGTGATCTTGCTCAACAATGAATTGATCTCCCACACACTCAGCGTGGTTGCCTCTGAGGGAGATGCCTTCAGCAGGTCAGTTTCAGATACAAGCCCCAACATCTTTCCACGCGCATCCACTACCGGGTACGTGCTGATGCGGTCCTTGTGCATGCGTTTCAGGGCTTCCATCACGGGCACATCGGGTCCGATGGTCTTTACCGGGTGCGACATTCTTTCTTTGACGATCATGTTCAACTCCTCATTGCAGTGATTGATGTTATTTTACATACCTGACGGGCAGGTTGGGTATTAATAAAAAAATGGCTCAGAACCACCAGTAATGAACCAATAAGTTATGCGTTGGCTGCTCGCCGCTCAGTTGTAACCAGTTCTATTGTACTAGATTCCAGCCACCATTGCACGCCGAAATCCCACCGATTTTGTTAGAAATGCGTATGAAAATCAGCCGCAGTCATTGTGATTGTCATTCCTGCCAGCCCATTCCGTACCAGCGCAGGTACTCCTCCAGGTGCGCTGCCCAGTAGGCATCTTCGTGCTTCCCCTCGTATTCGTGCCATTCATGCGCGATGCTGTTCTCATCAAAGAACACCTTCACATTCCAGGCATATGGATACCAGTAGTCGTTGGCACCGATATCCATGTAGATGCGCGGGTACTGGTCATCGGTCATCTCCTGGATCGCGCGGCGGATGTAATAGGGTGTGTTATCGAAGGCCGGTGTGCTGTGCAACCCCAGCGAGGAGAAGATGCCCGGTTCCTGGAACAGGGTGTACAACGCCCACCCACCCCCGCGCGAAATCCCCCCGATGCCACGGCAGGCGAAGTCATCGCACACCGCCAGGTTATCCACCAGCCACGGCAGCAGATCGCGCGTGAGAGCGATGTTGTAAAGGTTATAATACGCCGGCGATTCGAAAGGCATCACCACCACGTAGGGCGGAATGTCTCCCGCCGTGACCAGGCGGTCCATCACTTGCGGCAGTCCCAGGTCCATCCACTGCTGCTCGGTATAGGTCTGCCCGTGCAGCAGGATCACATACGGGTAGCCGTCCTCCGGCTCGTTTTCGGCATAACACGGCGGCAGGTAGACGCTGAAGGCGAGCGGCTCGCTGAATCCGGCGGCGGTGATCTCAAATGCTTCCACCCGCCCATTGCTGTCGGTGCAGCGCGGCGGAGTAGGGCTGGGCTGGGCGGTGGCGGTTGCCGGCGCCGCGCTGGGCGAAGCGGTCATGACCGCGGTGGCAGCAACGCTCACGGTCGGGCTGGCTTTCACCCATTCCGCCGCGTTGTTATCCGCGCTCCAGGCCTGTGCCTTGCGGCAGCCTGCCAGCAGGAGCAAGCCCAACACCACAGTCACCCAACATTGTTTCTTCATCCTTCCATTTTAACCGCGAACCCGCGCGCGCGCCAATCGCAGGCCGGCGGCGTTTCCTTGACGATTTGACCCCCGCGGTTTATACTTTTGCCTGCCGGGGTGTAGCGCAGTTGGAAGCGCGCTGCGTTTGGGACGCAGAGGTCGGCGGTTCAAGTCCGCCCACCCCGACTGTCTTTTCCAGGAAATCCAGGGACAACACCCTGGATTTTTTAATGAACGATGCCGTCCAGGGTACTTTGCATTAAAACAAGCCTGTATCCTCATTTCTGGCAATCGATACGCTTGTTCTTATTCCACGATTTATCAGGTATGATAGTGAAGTATAGATACTACCGCCTTTGCCATCGACAGGAAAAATACCCGATCCAATGACACTGTACCAGCATTATTACATCGACCGTGATTATGAACTGCTCAGCTTATGGCAGTTGCTGCAGGAGACTTTTGCGATTCAAAAAGCGTTGTACCCTGGATGTTTCGTGCACATTGCGCCGTCCTTCTACCTCCCTGAAGTCGTTTACGTTGATAGCGACCGAAACGCAGCACGTTTCTTCCGAGAATCCACCGCAAGCGAGATCATCCATCAGAGAAGGCAGGGGATGCTTGAACCCATCTTTCGCTTTCATCCACAATCCTACACCGATCCCATCCCGGAACCCTTTTACAGCTTTGACCTGCTGATCTCACTCTATGCCGGGGTTATATCGCAACCTTGCAAAGCATACCTGAAGCAGAGCGGTTATTTATTGGCGAATAATTCACACGATGATGCATCCATAGCCTTTTTGGATCCTGATTACACATTCATCGGAGCGCTTCACCAGCGCAAAGGGCAATTCACGCTGGATCAGAACAGGCTGGGGTCGTATTTTATCCCCAAAAACCCGGAACACTTTACGATCGAATGGATCCATGAAAAAGGGAAAGGCGCGGCGTTTACCCGAACAGCATTCCTCTACCTGTTTCAAAAAACCGGGTAACAAATCCACCCCACTTTGCAATCAATTTGACTTCATTCTGGTACACTTAAGCGCATGCCTGAACGACCGTTTTTATCGCTCATTTTCCCGGCGCACAACGAAGAGCTGCGCCTGCCCAACGCCCTCGAACAAGCGATCGCCTTCCTGGAGGCGCAGCCGTTTGCGGGGGAGATCATTGTGGTGGAAAACGGCAGCGCTGACCGCACTTACGAGGTCGCCTGCGCCTTCCGCGAGCGCTTCGCGGCCTTGACGGTATTAAAGGAAAACGCACGCGGCAAAGGACTGGCGGTGCGTGCCGGCATGCTCGCCGCCCGCGGGGAATACCGCATGTTCCTCGACGTCGACCTGAGCATGCCGATCGGGGATGTCGCCAAGTTCATTCCCCCCCTGCTGGCAGGTGATGTTGATATCGCCATCGCCTCGCGGGAAGCCAAAGATTCTGTCCGCATTGATGAGCCGCAGTACCGCCACGTGATGGGACGCATCTTTAATACCCTCATTCGCCTGCTGATCCTGCCGCAGTACCAGGATTCACAATGCGGTTTCAAGTGCTTCCGCGCCCGTCCGGCGGAAGACCTGTTCCCGCTGCAAACCGCAGCCGGGATGGCCTTCGACACTGAAATCCTCTACATCGCCAACCTGCGCGGGTACAGGGTCAAGGAAATCGGCATCCACTGGTATTTCGATACCGACAGCCGTGTTCGCGTGGTGCGCGATACGATCGACATGGTGAAGGATACCTTCCGCATCAAGCGCAACCGCCGCCGCGGATTGTACGACCGTACTTCTGCGTAAAAAGCGGCTATCCCAGAAGCCACCTGGAAAACCATCGAACCGCCAGATCTGGAAGTTCGATGGTAAATTTAGGCCCGGATGTAGGTGAGCGGCTCAGCCGGGCTGGACTTTTGTATCAGCCCCCCAATTGGGTTGAAGCAGTACTTTGCCTTACGGCATCGCCCAGTACAGGTCGGTGATTTCCAATCCACCGGTTGTGCCGATCTCGACCGGCACAAAATCTGGCGCGGCAGCCATGTACAGGCGGCTGCCCTGCGCAAAGAAGACGAGCTCTTCGGTGGGGTGCCAGGCGGCGAAATTCACCATCCCGCTCTGCACTGTATACCATTCTTCGGTGGCAAGGTTCCCGGCCATCAGTGAATCGCTTTGCGGGTTGTCCCACGACTGGATTTTCCAGAAGTAATAATTCCCGCTGGCGGAGAAGGTGGGGGCTTCTGTCACCCCCAGTGGCAGCGCCGGACACGAGCCGTCGATCTGCCCATAGGGACTGTACGCCTGCATATACCCGCTCGAACCGCCCACCGGCTGGCTGATCCAGGCGTAATAGCATTGGCTGTACGGTTCAAACACCACCCAGCTGCCATAATCCACATCCGGGTTTATTTTTTCGACCGCTCCCGTATCTTCACGCCACAGGTACAGGCCGCGCTCGGTGATGGTTTCCCCATCCACCCACTCGAGAATATCATCGAAGGGGAAACTGAACATCACTGTCCGCGCGTCGGATGAGAAATCAGCATCATAAAAGTAATCGGAACTGCCGATGATCTCCGTCACCGCCCCGCTGCGGATGTTGAACAGCTGGAGGTTTTTGTACCCCGCCATGATGTCGAGCGGGCTGAACAACATTGTTTCATCATCCAACCATCCCCATACCTGCATGTCGATGGAATTGCTGGCGTCGAACAACACGCCGCTTTCGCTCCCATCCGGACGGGCGATCCACATCGAATCCATCGCGAAGCCGGCGCCTGTACCGAAACTGGTGGCGGAAGGTGCCAAAAGGTACTGGCTGTCAGGCGACCACACCGGCTGGTATACATGTGATTCTGTGCCTACCAGACGGCGGATTTCAGTGCTTTGCAGATCAAAACTGTACAGGTCAGCAAAGCGGTCATGCTGCGCGCCCACAAACGCCAGGTAGCGGTTGTCCGGCGACCAGGCCAGGTTATCGAACCCCATCGCCATGGCGGCTTCACGGCCCGGGTCTCCGATATCCATATCGTCGCCAGGATAGAAAGTGGTCTGATCATTGGTCAGCGCAGCAACAATCTCTGTATTGCCGCTGTTCAGATACACCATCCCCAGTTCCAGTATGCCCTCCCCCCATTCGGTTTCCGACTGGATGAAAGCCACCACCCCGCCATTGTCTGGTGCAGCTGATTGCTTGAGGTATTGTCCGCTGTAGACATTACGGAAGTTGCCACCCTGGTCGTCAACAACCCACAACCCGCCTGTGGTTTCAGCCACAAGCCAACCGCCCTCGAGTACCGGTTCGATCTCATCAACGGTTTCTGCTGTCGGCAGCTGTGCTTCCTCCTGAACGATTTCTTCCGTAGCCTCCGTCAGTTCCTCCAGGGGAACCGTCCCATCGATCTCGGCATCTCCGTCCAATTCCTCCTGCACCCGGCTGAACAGGTTGTTGAAGTAATCACCCACATTACAGGCACAAGCCAGAAGCAGCAGGCTGAGTAGAATCAATCCAACCATTAACTGTCTTTTTATCATTGTTTCATTCCTTTCCTTCATGATTTGAACAATTCATAGGTTTTGGAACACAAGAAAGGGTCAAAAGTTCCAGGGAGAACGTGTCATTTAGAAAAATAGATCATCGGCAACATAATTACCCATTCTCCCTTAGCAGATTATTAACCTGATTATAGTGGTGTTCGAAAATATTTATTGCTGCCTTAATGCGTTTCAGCCCTGAACCTGGTGAAAACACAACCCCTCTTAACAACAGAGGGGTTGTACTATACTTGTTATAATGAATTCTGAGACAGAGAATATCTCTAGATTATCACTTCTTCCACAGGACGCCGCACAGAAACTGGCATTGGGTCAGCAACACCAAACCGGAACAATAACTGAGGCAGAGTGGTTTTCGCCCCGATTTTTTCCTGCAGCTGCGGACGAAGTTCTGGCACCTCAATCGGTTGATTGTGGAAAGCACTTCGTATACCCAGGTTTGTCATTGTCAAAGCGAGACGTTCATAAACCCGGCCTGTATTGATCCAGTGAGTTACATCATCGTTTTCACTTGCCAATACCATCATACCCGAAGCACTCATTACTTTCTCGACTTCAGCCGCCGCTGTTTTCGCAGCGCTTTTGGGATTCAGGAACATTTTCCCAATCAATCGCGGCGCTGTCGGATTTCCGGAACAGGCAGAGAATAAGCCATCCCGTGTATTCATTGCTTCTTTTTTATTAAACCGCAGCCAGTACACCAATTCATCGATGAATGCAGGATCAGAATACTGTGTTAATGTGCCTTCGGAGATCAGGCCTGCAATCTCCTTGATGCGACCAGGTTCAACAACAGGCAGCAATACAACGCCCGGCTCCAATGGAATGCTGGTCAACGCCGCATAGTCTGAAGTCCGGACCAACTCGCCGGTATAGAGATTCCGCATGTTTTGGCGTAAAGAAATGGCTTGCGCCAGGGGATGGGAGCCCTTTTCTGCGCCAGTTTCAAATCGAACAGTGATGATACCCTCAGCCGAAGCCGGTAATTCCACCGTAGAAAAATAACCGGCATGGTTTGCTGCAATAACCATGTTTTCCAGCGCACAACCAAGGCTGATCCACAAACCGCGGTCATCCGGGTCCACAACGGGAAGACGGCGGCTATGATCCAGGTGGATCTCAATCGTATCTCCTGCAATCTTAAAAAGCCAGGGTTGAGTGTTGTGGGAGTTTGCCGCCAATGTTGCTTGACGGACAAAATCGAGATAGTTCTCGTGGTCGTTTGGGGCATCAACCGCCATCGATTCCCGTATCTCAGTGGATGTTGATTCATATGCAGCACCGTCACCGCAGGCAGCCAATGCCGGGGAAAACGCGATCGCCGCACTGACCGTCATTGCGGTCTTTAAAAATTCTCTTCGTTCCATTTTTTTCACCATTTCATTATTCTCCATTCTTTTCTATTTACCAGACTTGTTTGGATTACTTAAAGGTGTAGTCAAGCATCTTATCCACTTCCATCTGGTAATATGCATCAACATCCCCAACCAGCAAACCCAACTGCCCTACCAATTCCAGGCTGATCATCCCATGCAGGCGCGACCACAACCGCAGCGCAAGCAACAGGCTTTCAGCATCGGCCTGAAAATCACGATCCGAAATCACCACATCAAACCACATCTTAATGTTCACGGGAATATCATCATGAACCATTTCACGGGGGGTTCCAGCGCGCCTGTCTAGGTACAGGACATTCACCAACAGTTTCAACCCTTCACTGGTCACCGGGATCAGTTTTGACCAATCAGGTTGGTAACCCGGGATGGTCGTACCATACATCAACAGGTATTTTTCTGGATTTCGGACAGCCCAATCCCTGTAAGCCATTGCCATTGATTTCAGTTGTTCTTTCATTGGTTTGTCACTATTGGCGTTGAAAGCATCTGCCAGGATTTGGTTATGGACCCGGTACGCGTCAAGGGTTAATGCATCAAGCAGCGCTTCCCTGTTTTCAAAGTAACGAAAAATGGCAGCAGAACTCATCCGCATTTGTTGAGTAATCTGACGCAGCGACAAATTTGCGGGACCCATTTGCCTCATCTGTTCCCAGGCAAGATTTTTAATTTCTTCGATTGTTGCTTCCCGTTGTTCTTCTCGTCGACTTTTCATGGCACACCCTAAGTTATCTATACTTAATTTGTTATCATTGATTACATTATAATCAATACTTTGTTTTTGTCAAGCGAAAATTAGAATCAAAGAAAGCTGTCAACACTTGACAATTTCTTTCATCACGAGCCAAATGCGTGCACCAGATGCAGATTCGGGTCCGTTGATATGGATGGCTATAGAGCTTTGGCGAATATGATCCCGAAATTCAATGGCCCGCCAACATGAGTCATATCTGTCATCCCCATCGCTGTATAGAACTGGACTGCCTGTTGGTTGGAAGAACTCACGCCCAGGTGATACCCCGGACAGCCGATGGCTCGCAGGTGAATCTCGTGTGCGGCGAACAACAAGCGCCCAATCCCGCGCCGGTGATGGTCCGGGTAAATATCGATATGAAGATGAGCCTGGTAATCCTCCGCCACCTTTCGAGCCGTAGCGCCCATGTTGCGGGTCGGCAGGAAGAAGAATTCCTTTTCCAGTTTCGCCCGTTCAATCCCCACCCGCGGCGCAAGGCGTTTAATTTCCGCCTTGACCAAATGCAGTGTGGATTGCCGGAAGCCAGCTTCCTGGCGTTCGGTGTCCGGTGCACAGATCAGGTAACCGACGACCTTGTTCTCCAATCCGGTATCCACTGCCACATGGCAGTGCTCGGTTTCATGCCACAGGTAATGCAGGCACCAGCGCAGCGCCACCAGGTGCCGCAGGTTCTCCCGCCCATCACGCCCCCATGGGCTGGTGACATAACAGATATCAGCTACCGCTGCCTCATCCGATGGCTGCATGGCACGGATTTCAATCGTCATGTGCAGTTCCTCCGTTACGATGATCAAAACGAAACCAGATTCCGGTGAGAAAACCGGTTTGGAACCAAATTTTTTGTTCCCATCCCTTTTAAAGGACGAACCAGCTCTCTGGAGCTGGCTCAGCGATGAGGGTCGGCGTTTCACCTCACCGAGAATCGTTGTCATTCACAGGCATATTTGCCCAACGTTTCGTATTATACCTGCCTTCCAGCGGGAAGGCAAGCTTTTGTCAACAAATTGATTAACATTCATTCACTTTTTGTTAACAACAACAGCGGATATAGCCCGGGTATTGGGATTTCCTGGCGGAAAATGATACAAACCAGCCAGATGGTACACTTTTTGCATCAAGAACCCCAGACATTCCCCCGGCGTCTCCCCATGCCGGGCATGCGTTGATTTGTAAATCTCAATCCAGATTGGACAGGGTGTCGCATGCTGGTGCAAACCAATGACAGACAACTTCATACAGGGGGCACACCGCAAGAAAGTATGTGGAATCTTGAAGAGTTGGCGCTTGCTCCACAATCGTACAGGATGCAGCTGCAGATGAGTGTTTTTTTTAACGCAGCCCACCAGATTGAGTATAAACCGGGAAAGTTCGGAGAAATGCACCGGCACTCCTTCCAATTAACGGCCATCGCTGCTTACGACGATCCTTCTGATGGCAATTATTATTTTCCCTTCGAAGATTTCCGCGCCATCCTGCGCCAGATTGCCCAGCATTATGAAGGACGCTGTCTGAACGATATCCCGGTTTTTCAAAAAATCCAATCCACTACCGAAAACCTGGTCCAGGTGATTGCATACCAGATGGAGCAGCTGACCCAACATCTGCCGCTGGAAATCCTGGAAATCACGTTAAATGAATCCCCAACCATCGGGGTGACCCTGGTATCCAATGACCGCCGCATCGACCACCACAAAGACTGATTCTGCAGCCAGGTACTTTCCCGGCATCCTGGCCGGGTTCCTGCTGGTCAGCGGGGCCTGCGCCTTGATTTACGGACGCCTGCTGCTTGATCCCAATGCCGTCCCCTGGGGGTCCGACACCCTCGGGCATGTATTCCGTTATGAATTCCTGCGGCAATCCATCACCGAAGGCATCTGGCTGCCCGATTTTGTACCGCAGTGGTATCTTAGCATCCAGTTGTTCCGCTACTATCCCCCGCTGCTGTACTACCCCCTGGCATGGCTGTCGCCATTGTTTGACAACCCGGTGACGCTTTCCACCTGGTTCATCATCGCCTGCGCCTGGGGCGGCGGGCTTTCCTGGCTGCTGTTCCACCGCAGGTTGGGCTGGCCGATCGCCTCCGCCGCCGGCATCCTTTATCTGCTCCTCCCGGACCTGGTACGGGTCGCCTTCGCCGAAGGCAATTTGTTGCGCCATTTTGCCAACGCCCTCCTGCCAGTGATCCTGTACCTGTTAATGGTTACCCTGGAACAACCAAAGCCGCGGAAAATACTGGTTCCCCTGGGGTTGACCTTTACCCTGCTGGTACTGAGCCACCCGATGATCGCCTCGATCACAGCCGCTGTGGCTGTCCTGTTCCTGCTGGCCAGCACCGTGCTGCAGCGCCTGCCGCTCTCCCACGTGGGAACTACTACCGCGGCAATCGCCATGGGTATCCTGTCTGCCTCCTTCTGGCTGTTCCCGAGCATGAACGGCGGTATCACTGAACTCAGTAAGCAAGCCATGGCGCAGGGTTTGCCTGTAGTGTCCGTATCATCCCTCTTCAACCCGATGGCACGTCTGGCAAACATCGAAACCCTGTATGTTGGCCTGGCACTGGCAGTTGTACCGATGCTTCTCATGTGCCATCCCGCTGTCCGCAAAAACCACACCTTCTGGGCGCTGCTGCTTACCGGATGGGTGGGCTGCCTGCTGGTGACACCGGTACTGAACCAACTTTTCAATGCGCTGCCGCTTTCCACCCTGATGTGGCCGGCTCGTTTTCTCACCGCCGCCAGTGTATTCCTGTTGGCAGCATGTGTATGGGGCATACGCCTCATTTTTCATCATAACCCGCGCCAACCAGCCTGGCAGACTGTGGCTGTATGCCTCCTGCTGCTGATCCTGGTGGATTTTACCGGTTCGCGCCGGTTAATTTTCAACAGGCCAGATGACGGCGAACAACAGGCGCTTGCCCGTCAGTTGTCTACCAATGAAGGCTGGCGGCAGGCAACGCTTGACCATTCAAGAACCGGTTCTGCCCCTTCCTATTACGCCAGCAGTGAAGGGATGCGCGAACAGGTGTTTGGCTGGGGGTTTCAGGGGGCACGTACGGCCACCCTGGTTTCCGGCATCAACGAAGCCCTGCAGGTCGGACGGACAGCTTATGCCATTGACCGCCTGAACCTGGCCGGTGTCGATGATGTGTGGGTTGCCAACCAGATTCCGCAACCCTACGGACTCGAGTCTGCCCTGGCACAGGCTGGATTCCAGTCCGCCGGCAGCAGCAGCCAGTACCGGGCATTCCACCGCCCAGGCGCGCCACGGGTTATAGTCGCCGAATGGGATACCATTGGCATTGGCACAACCGCCCAGAATTATGCCTACCTGTTTCCGCAGATCATCACTGCCGATTCGGCCTATATTGATGACTACAGCCTGGAAACTTTGTCCCGTTATCGGTGTGTGATCCTGGCTGGTTTTACCTGGCACAACAAAAACACCGCCGAAACACTCGTCACCGCATTAGCCAAAACTGGAACACGTGTGGTGATTGACCTTACCAAAACCAGGGAAAATCCGCTCTCGCAACAGCCTGATTTTCTCGATGTATGGGGGGAGCGCGTGATTCTGGATCAAAACCCGATCCAACTGGCCTCCGGTTCCGGACTGCTCCAATTGTCGCCTTTCCATGACCACGGCAGCCTGTGGTACACCCTCACCCCCCAGAATCTGGACCAGGAATGGCTGACCTCTGATTTTCTCGGCCAGTCCCTGGTGCTGACCGGAACCAGGCAGGTGGGTACAGAACAGATCTGGTTCATCGGTCTCAACCTGCCCTACCACGCCGTCATCAACCAGGATGAAGGTTCGGTTCGTATTCTCGAAGATGTGCTGCAGATACCAGCCGGGCAGCCGATGGACTATCATACCATTCCCCTGGAACACTACACAGCCAACGGAAAAATGATTGCGTTCGACATCAGCCTGGAGGAATCCCGCACCATCCTGCTGCCGTTTGCCCATTTTGACGGTACGCGGGTATCAGTGGATGGTACAGCGGTGGAAACCACTCCCATCGCCAACTTGATCCAGCTGGATGCTCCCGCGGGGCAGCACCATTACCAGGTAACATTTCAGAAGCCTGCCACTGCTCTTATCGGATGGGCTACAAGCACGATCTCTTTGCTGTGCCTGATCGTTTTCAGCCACTTTTCAGGGAAACCCGATGAACGCTAGAATGGCACGCCTGCTGATCGTATTGACCCTTACGGTGCTATGCCTTGGATACCGCGTAACACCGGTAAAAGCGCAAAGCGCGGGGATCAGTCTGGATGGCGATTTCTCAGACTGGACCGGCAAACCCTGTGTGGGCGATGCCATCGGCGACAGCCAGCCAACCCTCGATATCGCTTCTTTCTGCTTTTTCTCTGACATGAATAATCAGGTTGTGTATTTTATGTTCGAGCGCAGCGGGAGCTCCAATGCACCCACCGATTGGATGATCCGGATTGATGTCAATGATGATGGTGATTACAGCGACCCGGAAGACCGCCTGATTGACATCCGCTATAACCTCAGCGCTAACAAGTCCTTGGTGGATGTAGCGGTATATGATGGCAGTGGAAGTTATGTAACAACCATTGCCTCCAAAGCCGATTGGGGTGAATCCAGCAGGGATGGCGGGGCACGGGTAGAGTTGGGTGTTTCGTTTGGGAATTTGGGCATCCTGCCGGGTGTGGCGGTATCGGTTACGATGGATATGTACTCCAGCAGTTTCGCTGACATCCTCGATACCCCGATCCAGTGGACACCGGCCAATGCCCTGGGCTACCTTATCCTGCTGACGATACTGATCGTTGGAAGTATCTGGATGGCTTTGCGAACCCGCAAGGTCTCCGGCAAACGAAAGGCGACCCTGTGAACCTGATCTTTCTGTTTGCTGTTACCATTGCCTGGATTTTGGGTGTGGTTTTCCTCCACCGCCAGCGCATCTGGATTTTTTATTACCTGCTGGGAACCATCGGTTTTGCCACCCTGATTGTTTTCATCAACCGCAGCCTGCTGCATTCCGAAGTGCTGCTGGCCCAATCCGTGGCGCAGGCGATCCATTTTGTCACCAGCCTGGTCAATATCCCCACCCAGATTTTCGAAGAAACGCCCGGCTTGCTGTTGGTCCTGGTAGTGGTGCAGCGCGTGGGTTGGACGGCATTGCAAATCGGGGTGGAGTCATCGGCCCTGCTCGAGATCAGCGTCCTGTTGGGTCTGATCGCCTTTTACCCGGGCTGGAATCTGAAAGACCGCGGTTGGCGTGCATTGGCAGGGATCGCACTCACCTGGCTCGCCAACCTGTTGCGGATGCTGCTGATCGTCCTGATGCTGCATTTCTTTGGGAAAGAAGTGCTCGTGTTGGCCCACACCTTCCTGGGGAAACTGGTATTTTTCATTTTTACCATCGCAATCTACTGGTTCCTGATCTCCGCCCCCTCCCTTAAGTTGATCCATGCTAATATCCGCAACCGCAGTACACAGGGGGCTGGATGAGCACCACCACCGCTTACATCCTGTTCTGGATCATCTGGCTGCTGGTGCCCATCCTGGTAGATGGGATCACCGTGATCGCCAGCCTGTTTGGAGCAGTCTTCAACCACCGCAGTTTCCATCAGCAGCAATCGCTTGATTTTCACCCCAAGGTATCGATCGTGATCCCGGTTCGGAACGGCGCAAAAACCCTCGAAGCCTGCATCCGCTCCATCGCGGCACAGTCCTACCCGGCGGAATTGCTGGAAATTATGGTGATTGACAATGGCTCCACCGATGACAGTTTCCAGGTATTCAACCGCCTGACCGATATTCGCAACCGTATCACCTGGCACAGCATTATCGGGCGGGGGAAAGCGTGGGCACTGAATTCAGGTATTTACCTGTCACATTCACAATATTTTATCAATGTTGACTGTGATCTGATCCTTGCACCGGACGCGGTAGAAAATGCGATTGCCCACATGGAAAGCAAACCCGATATCGGCGCTGCCACCGGCTACCTGGTGGTACTGCCACCGGCAAAAGAGGCCGCCAGCAGTCAGAAAATTCTGGCAGAACTGGAATTCTTCGAATATGTAACGGTATTCGGCGTTGGGCGCGCCTACCAGTCACAGATCAATGCCCTGTTTACCCTGTCGGGAGCTTTTTCGGTCTTCCGGCGTGAAATCCTGCTGCGGACCTTCCTCTATAACCAGGACACCGTCAGCGAAGATACGGACCTGACCCTGCAGTTGTATACGCAGGCAAAAGAGCATAAAATCGTGACCATCCAGAACGCAGTTGCCTACCTGCACCCGACCGAAGACTGGGCAAAGCTCTATTCCCAACGAGTTCGCTGGCAGCGCGGTGAATTGGAAGCAGCCGCCCTGCACCAGAACCTGGTGAAACATTCCTTCCTGCGCCTTAAGGGCCTATCCCTGCAGCGCACCTTGCTCATCGACCACACCCTTGCCCTCCCGCGCCTGATCTGGCTGGTATTTTTGCCGATTTTGACGCATTTTGGCTATACCGGTTCAATGATCCTGTTCTCGTATCTGGTCATGTACCTGTTCTACCTGGCCGTGGAAGGCATCTGGATCGCTGCTGCATGGCTATACGCTGCCCCTGCCGTACGCCAACGTATGCTGGAAAACTGGTTCCTGCTGCCGCTGATGCCCCTCTACCGCATCACGATCTTCCTGTTCCGCGTTTCCGGCTTCATCTATGCCATCAATGAACCCTTTTCCTGGGCCGTGCCAAACCCGATCACCCAGCTAAAAACTGCCTTGCAGGCACAATGGCATTCCCTGGTTCAGCGATTTACAGCCTGGCGCTCCAAAGAACAGGTATAGCGCATCGGTTACCAAACGATCCAGTTGCTCTCTTGCCAACCACATTCTTTTTTTGTACGATGATGGTATCAATCGAAAGAATTGGCAATGAAAATACTCCATATGTATCGCCTGTTATTCTGTCTGGCATTCTGTTGGGCCATCACCGCATGTTCCACTCGGCTATCTGATACTGTTGCCTCAGAACCTGCGCAGCCAGGCGCATTGACCCCCACCTTGTCCACAGTAACACAACCAGCGACCAGCCTGCAGGTTATCTCATCTGATTTGATTCTTCCGGAGGATCTGCGCTACCTCGGTGCATTCCGACTGCCTGCCAGTGGTGAGCGCCCGGAAACGTTTGCCTATGGCGGGAATGCCATGACCTACTTCCCTTCTGGTGATCTATCCGGGCCGGATGATGGATTTCCAGGCAGCCTGTTCATCATGGGGCATGACCGCCTGCCTTATGGTGAGATGCCGGATGGCAACCAGGTGGCGGAGCTTTCCATCCCCGCCCCAATGCTTTTTACCGATATTGCCAGCCTGCCGACAACTGCTTTCCTCCAACCCTTCGATGATGTCGCCGCCGGGCATTTCACCAGCCTGGAAGAGATTCCCCGCGTTGGGCTGGCCTTCCTCGATACCCCAACCACCGGTCCGCTGCTGCATATCACCTGGGGAGCGCATTTTCAGGAGGATGGTGCCGCAGCCCCTTCACACGGCTGGGTTGCAACCGTTCTGGACAATCCAGATTTCAAGGGCGAATGGTACCTGGATGCCCCTTCGCTATACAGTGTCAATGGATACTTGTTCCCCATCCCCCAGGAATGGGCTGACCCGTATTTCAATGGCATACGTCTTGCCAGCGGGCGCTACCGCGACGGTGGTTGGTCAGGCATGGGTCCATCCCTGTATGCCTACCAGCCCTGGCTGGCCGATGGCTCCCCTGTGCCGAATGGCAGTACCCTGGCAACCATCCCGCTGCTCCAGTATGACAGTTCCTTCACATCGGAGGATTTCTCCCATGCCCTGACCGGGTATTCGCACGCGGATGAGTGGGAGGGCGGCGCCTGGCTGGCGGATGATGATGGCCGTTCCGCTGTGATCTTCGCAGGAACCAAAGCGACCGGCGCGAAAACCTGGTACGGCTGGCAGCATCCTGCGGGCCCGGAATTCCCCTGCATCGAGACGGAACTGCGGGATGAATTTGTCACCTGCCGGCTGGCGGATGGCACTCCCTGCCCCTCAGAAGATTTATCAGGCTGCACCGGCCACAATGATTACCGGGGTTGGTGGTCTTCAGAATTCCAGGCGCAAATCCTGTTCTATGATCCCGCCGACCTGGCCCGGGTGGCAAACGGCACCATGGAAGCGTGGCAGCCGCAGCCGTACGCGGTGATGACAATCGATGATGTGCTGTACCACAACCCGGACAATGTGGAAACCAACATGTTGGGCAACGGCGTACAGCGCCGCGCACGCATTGGTGACATCGCATTTGACACCGCCAACGGCACGCTTTACATCCTGGAACTATTTGCTGACGGCGCTCAACCTGTGGTGCATGTGTGGCAGATCGCGCCGGGCAACCCTTAGTGTTTGCGGATCACTCCCGTTTCAGCGCGCGGTACTTGGACCTGGCATTGGCACCGCTGTCCGCATCGCGCCGGCGCAAATCTTCTTCGTACTCACTCCAATTACCGAGGAATAACCGCACCTGTCCGTCACCTTCAAACGCCAGAATATGGGTGGCAACACGGTCGAGGAACCAGCGGTCGTGGCTGACCACCACGGCACAGCCGGCATAGCGGTCAAGGGCATCTTCCAGCGCGCGCAGGGTGTTCACATCCAGGTCATTGGTGGGTTCGTCCAGCAGGATCACATTCGCCCCAACTTTGAGCGTCTTCGCCAGGTGGACACGGTTGCGCTCTCCGCCGGAAAGGTTCTTGACCTGCTTTTGCTGGTCACTGCCAAGAAAGTTGAACGAGGCGACATAGGCGCGCGAATTCATCTTGCGGTCGCCCAGGGTCATCTGGTCCACACCACCGGAGATTTCCTCCCACACGGTTTTCTCACCATCCAGGCTGCGGCTCTGGTCGGCATACGCCAGTGTGACCGTTTCCCCCACCGTCACACGACCGGCATCCGGTTCCAGTTGTCCTGCAATCAATTTCAACAGCGTGGATTTACCCACGCCATTGGGACCGATCACGCCGATGATGCTGCCGGGCGGGATCGAGGCGCTGAAATCATCAATCAATACCCGGTCGCCGAAGCCTTTGCGTACATGTTCAAATTCCACTACCACATCGCCCAGGCGCGGTCCGCTGGGGACATAAATTTCCAGGTCGGCGCGTTCGCGTTCCACTTCCTGGCTCAGCAGCTTCTCATAGGCCGTCACACGTGCCTTGCCTTTGGCGACTCTCGCCTTGGGTGACATATGAATCCACTCCAATTCGCGCTCAAGGGTTTTTTGGCGCTTGGTTTCGCTCTTTTCCTCCACCCGCAGGCGTTCCTGTTTCTGCTCCAGCCACGAAGTGTAATTCCCCTTCCAGGGAATTCCGTACCCGCGGTCGAGTTCCAGTATCCAACCCGCCACATTGTCGAGGAAGTAGCGGTCATGCGTGACCGCAATTACCGTGCCTTTGTATTCCCGCAGGTGATGCTCCAGCCAGGCGGTGGATTCCGCGTCAAGATGATTGGTGGGCTCGTCCAAGAGCAGGATATCCGGTTCTGTCAACAGCAGCCGCGTCAGCGCCACACGGCGGCGCTCCCCGCCCGAGAGTACCCGTACCGGCGTTTCCGGCGGTGGACAACCCAATGCTTCCATGGCGATTTCCAGGTGATTCTGCAGGTTCCAAGCATCCAGGTGGTCAATTTGCTCCTGCAAGTCAGCCTGCTCCGCCATCAGGGCGTCAAAATCAGCATCCGGTTCCGCGAACGCCATTCCCACCGCGTCATACCGGGCCAACAGGTCCTTGATCGGTTGGATCGCTTCCTCGACCACTTGCTGCACCGTTTTGCTTTCATCGAATTGCGGTTCCTGTGACAACATCCCCACGCTGTAGCCTTTGGAGGCGGCGATCTGCCCCGCGTATTCCTGGTCTTGGCCGGCCATGATTTTTAACAGCGTCGATTTCCCGGCGCCGTTCAAACCCAGCACGCCGATCTTGGCGCCGTAATAGAATCCCAGCGAGATATCGCGTAATACCCAGCGATTGGGCGGATACAGTCTGCCCACGCGCATCATGGAATAGATCACCTTGTTGTCTACCGTTGCCATGCTATCGATTGTTTCCTTTCCGGTTAACCAATGACTGCCTGTTTACCCGCCTCATAGGCAGTCTGCATCAAATCCGCGTGCTGTTTCACCTCCGCCAACCCATTGACACCCGGTGCGAGGATCACATTGACAATGTCATGATTGAGATAATCCATGCTGTACTCGAACATGCCAACCGTGGGCTGCGCGATGGATTCATCGGAATCCCCCATCGGGATCACCAGGATCACCTTGCGCCCTTCGAGAGCTGCCAGGTCTTCGTAGGCCTGGTACCAGCGGTCGATAAAGGTTTTCATCTGGGCGGTGGGACCCCACCAGTAGACCGGTGTTCCCAGCACCCACACATGACTCTCCATCATCAGGTCCAGCAGTTCGTCCATGTCATCTTCGTGGATGCATTCCCCGGTACGGTGGCAGTGATCGCAAGCCGTGCAGGGCAGGATTTTCTTTGATGCCAGAACCACTTTATGGGTTTCCGCCCCGGCCTCAGCCGCTCCGGCCAGCACCGCATCCACCAGCGCATCGGTGTTGCCGCTGCGCCGGGGGCTTCCCATAAAACCAACAGCTTTCACCAGTTCGATTTCCATCCGCTCCTCCTTTTGGCTCCTTCGGCCGGAAATAAATCCGTATATACAATACAGCAATTATAACCGATGCCCCGATTGCCCGCCTGCTTTGGCATTGATCAGGTGAGTGCCTCCACCCGAATAAACCTTCGGTGCCGTGCTGGCACCGAAGGTTTATTTTTTTCATTTTGAATATATTTGCGGAGTTACTTGCTGGTCACAAACGAAACCCCGACCAATCCGGCCCCCGTATGCACCGAAAGTCCCGGGGTCAGTTCGGCATATAATGCTTCTGCCGGGCATTCCACCTGTGCACGCAGCATGCGTTCGAATTCTTTGGCATCTTCTGGCGCCGTGACATGCACAATTGCCAGTTGCTCGATCTTTCCATTCCCCACCTTTTCTTTGGTCAGTTCGATCACTCGCTCCCAGGCTTTTTTGCGGGTGCGCACTTTCTCCAACAATTCCAGCTTGCCACTTTCCATTTCCAGGATCGGTTTGATATTGAGCAGGTTGGCCATTCCGGCGGCCAGTTGGCCGACACGGCCGCTCATCGCCAGGTAACGCAGGGTGGCCAGCGCACCGTACAGGTGCACCCGTCCCCCGATATCCTTCGCGGCAGCCACAGCCTCATCAACGGAACCGCCGGCAGCGAGTGTCTTTGCCGCGGCAAGCACCATGAATCCCTGCCCAATGCTCAGGCAGTTGGTATCTACCACAGTAATTTTTTTATCTGCCATCAGGTCGGTGGCTGCCATCACTGCCGCATTGTAGGTGGTGCTGACGGCAGAACTGACGGTGAAACACAACACCTCATCCGCGCCGTCTTCATCGAAAGCAGCCTGGAATGCTTTCGCAAACTTGCCCGGCGAGGGCGCTGCCGTGGTGGGCAGCTTGTTTTCCCGATCAATCCGCACAAACAAAGCGGCATCGTCGATATCCACGCCGGTATCGAAGGCTTCCTCGCCGAAATGGACACTGATCGGCACCTGGCGGATACCATATTGGCTGGCGAGGTCGTTTGGCAAACTGGCATCGGTATCAGTAATAATTGAAACTTTCATAGCGGTCTCCTTGCGAAATCCCAACACCCCTGAACAATGACGATTGATTAATTATACGTGAAAAGCAGCAAATGCCAACAAACTGGTTTTATATCCCCACCGGGAACATTGCCATCTGTTCCTCATACAGGGCACGCAGAATATCGCCGGCGGGTTGTTCCACATCAGCCAGCCGGATGGCGGTATCGCGGCGAAGATCGTGTTTGAGGCGGCACCCGGCGGCAAACAGGATCGGCAGCAAGCCTTCCCGCTGTACCACGGATGCGTTTTCACATTCGCCGTATGTCATGTAATACCCAATCCCATCCAGCACTTCACCGGCTTTCAGGTCGCGCTTGGCAATCGCCACCACCTCAACGCGAGCCGGGCCGGTCGTGGTCAGCACAGGGTCATGCAGCAACACCGCCCGGGCAATGCTGTAGCCCACCTCGAAATGGCACAGGTGATACGGACGATAAAAGGTATACAACGGACCCTCACCCAGCTTGTACAGCCGCAGGTATTGGCGCTGCACCGGGTCATCCGTCCCGCCGATGATGTAAATTCCCGGCGCAGGGGAAGCCCCCACCACGTAATCGACAATCCCCTCCGTATCTTTCAATGCTTCGTAATCATAATAGCGGGTGAGATCTTCCACCGGGAAACCGGGCGCCAGGTCAAAACCATTCAGCCCCCGTTTCGGCGCGCGCATCCCGGTGGCATTGGCAATCACGGACATCTCAAATGAAACCTTGGTGCCATCCGCAAAGGAGGTGACCATGTGGGGCTTCTGGTTCCATTGCCGCGCGAATCCTTCCTGAGTGGTGGGGTTGCGGTAGGGATCCTGCAGGCCTTTGATGTTGCCGCATACCAGCGGCTGGATGCCAATGCTGTTGACAAAATGCCACAGGTTCATGATCACACCCGGCTGGTCACCGTCAGCCATACTGAAGGCAACCCCGGCTTCGCGGGCCTTGTGATCGAGGATCGACCCGGCGACGGAAACCAGTTCGGCAGTATAAGTAATAAAATGCTTGCCATGCGCAAAAGCCGACAATGCGGCCCGGGCAGCGAAGGGCGCATTGCCGGTCATATCAAGCACCACATCAATACCCTCCGCCTGGCATAACAGCAGCCCGTCTTCCATCACGGCCGGCTGGCGGTGCTGAAGGGCCAAAGCCAACGCCGCCACCGAATCCACCCGGACAGTTTCCTCCACCCCGGCATTTCGATAGGCATGCACCGCGTCCTCAATTTTCCGCGAGGCGATCGCAGCGATCTCCATTCCCGCCACATAGCGCGTGATCTGTTGCGCCACCGGCCGCCCCATGAAACCCGCCCCAATCATCCCGATCCGCAGCGGACCGTTAGCATCGGCATATTGCCGCAGCGCGCGCCGTATGATTTCCATCATCATTCACCTCCCTCGGGCTGGTAATCCGCCCACTGCCTGTCTTTTTCCGCGATCACCCGCACCGGCGCGATCCATTCGATCCCGAACAGGGGATCATTGTAGCGCACACCGGCCGCTGATGGCGCGTGATATTCGGTAAACATCTCATAATGCACAACCGTTTCATCCTCCAGGGTGAGAAAACCGTGCGCCATGCCGGCGGGAATGTACAACGCCGCGGCATTACCGCTGTCCAGCACGGTTCCATACCAGCGGCAATAGGCGGGGGAAACCGGCCGCAGGTCGATGATCACATCGTAGACCCGTCCCTGGATCACCCGCACCAGCTTTGCCTCGCCGTACGGTTCCCGCTGGTAGTGCATCCCGCGCAGCGTGCCCGAAGCGGTATTATAGGAAAGATTGGACTGCATGATCGCGGTTGGCAGGCCGTTTTCGGCGAACTCCCGTGTGCAAAAGGCGCGCGCGAACCAGCCGCGGTCATCCTCGCGGCGGTCAAGGGCAACCCGGTACGCGCCGGGCAGCGGCAGTTCGGTGAAGATCACAGCCCCTCCGCCTCCGCCGCGTCCACCACCCGCACCTGCGGGATCGGCAGGATGAATTTCCCGCCGCGTGCCAGGTATTCCCGCTGTTGTCCAAGGATCTCACGCGCGAAATTCCAGGTCAATAACAAGACATAGTCGGGCTGGTCTTTGAGCAGATTCTCAGGCGCCAGGATCGGCAGGTGGTTGCCGGGAGTGTACAGCCCCTGCTTGACGGTGCTGCGGTCCACAACGTAATCGAGCAGGTCTGCCCCCAGGCCGAAGGTATTCATCAACGTGGAGCCTTTGGCGGAAGCCCCGTATACCGCAATCCGCTTCCCCTCCGCCTTGAGACGGCGCAGCAGCACCGCCAGTTCCCGGCGCAGGGCATCGATCCGATCGCCAAAACGCTGGTAATACGGGAAGGCATCCATCCCCAGCTGCTGCTCTTCCGCCAGCAGCTGGCGCACACGGCTGGAATACTGCGCTTCGGCAGGGCCGCGCAGCGCTTCCGCGAACAGGCGCAGGGTACCGCCGTGAATCGCAATGCGTTCCACATCCGCGATCACCAGCCCATGGCGCTGGAACAGGGCTTCCAACGCCGTCAGTGAGTAATAACACAGGTGCTCGTGGTAGATGGTGTCGAATTCGACCTTCTCGATCAGGTCACGCAGGTAGGGCACTTCAATCACTGCCACGCCATCTGGTTTCAACAGTTGCCGGAAACCTTCCACCACCCCGTTCAGGTCGGCCACGTGCGCTAGGACATTGTTGGCGTGCATCACATCGGCGCGGATGCCTTCCGCTGCCAGGGCAGCGGCCGTTTCATCGCCGAAGAAGATGCAGCGGGTGGGAATCCCCTTTTCCTCCGCTACCCGCGCGATGTTGCGCGCCGGTTCGATCCCCAGCACCCCCACCCCGGCCTGCTGGTAAAACTGCAAGAGGTAGCCGTCATTGCTGGCAATTTCCACCACCAGCGAAGTGCCATCCAACCCGCGCTCCTGCACCATGCGTTCAACAATGCTGCGCGCGTTGTCCACCACCGTATCCGAAAATGAGGAAAAATACAGGTATTCGCCGAATAACAATTCCGGCGAGACGGTTTCGGTGATCTGCACCAGCGAACAATCCGGGCAGAACACCACATCCAGCGGGAAAACCGCTTCCGGCTGGCGCAGGTCTGCTTCCTTTAACAGGGAGTTCGCAAGGGGAACCCGCCCCAATGAAACGATCATCTGCAAATGGGCGGCGCCGCAGGAACGGCAGCGGGTGTCGGTTGGTTGTGTCATCATTGCATCCTCATTATTTCCAATAAAACTGGTCATCTATCTGCCCGACCGCAATCAGGTGCTGCAACTGCTTGAGACGGGTGAAGGCGCGAAAGCCGAAGGTATCCGCTTCCATCTTGATCTGCTCGAACACCTGGTACAGCTGCTGCGCCCCTTTGCGCGCATCCCACTGGCAGGCAAATTCCGGCAGAACGCGGTGAATCTTGTCAAACGAAACCCGGTAACTGCGGTCATCCTGGTCAGAAGTGCCGACCGTCAGCACACAATCAGGGAATACCTCCGCCACGATGCGGGCGATTTCAACCACGCGGTAGTTCTCGCGCGTGTCACCCACGTTGAACACCTGGTTGTGCACTACGGCGCGCGGGGCCTCCAGTACGCGGCTGAAGGCCTGGCAGATATCGAGGACATGCACCAACGGGCGCCACGGCCGCCCATCACTGGTGAGGGCGATCTGCTTCTGCGTCCACGCCATACCAGAAAGGTTGTTGAGCACCACATCGAAGCGGATGCGCGGCGATGCCCCGTAGGCGGTGGCATTGCGCAGGAAGGTGGGTGAAAAGTAGTCATCTGCCAGGGCGGAAACGTCACGCTCCACCATCACCTTGCATTCCGCGTACGCCGTCAGCGGGTTGACCTCCGATTCTTCGGTCTTGAAATCATCCGATCCCAGCCCATAGACACTGCACGAGGAGGCATACACAAAACGCGGTATGCCCACCGCCTTGCACAGCTGCGCCAGGTGCACCGATCCCTGGTGGTTGATCTGGTAGGTGATGGTCGGGTTCAGTTTGCCCAGCGGATCGTTGGAGAGTTCCGCCAGGTGCACCACCGCGTCAAAGCCCGCCAGGTCGCTCTCCGTTACGGCGCGGATATCCTTGCAGATGGTATGCTCCACCGGTTCCACGCCGTCATACAGCCAGCCGTCGCTATAAAAGCCGGTATCGAGTCCGGTGACGCTGTGGCCCTGATTGCGCAGGTACGCGCCCATCATCACGCCAATAAAGCCGTGGGTGCCTGTTACCAGAATGTTCATGCGGGGTTTCCTTTCGGGGTGAATGATCAATCCTGCCAGATTTTCCAGGGCGGGTTGGGGCTGTTCCACTGGCTGTCCAGTACGTTCTTGTCACGCAGGGTATCCATGTTCTGCCAGTAGCCGTAGTGCCGGTAGGCAGAGAGTTTGCCTTCCGCCGCGATGCGCTGCAGCGGTTCGTACTCCCATACTGTGGCGTGACCATCGATGTAATCCAGCGCAGCCGGTTCCACTACGAAAAAACCACCGTTGATCCAAGCGCTGTCCACATCCGATTTTTCACGGAAGTTGTAAATACGGTTTTCGCCATCGGGCAGCGAGAAAGCGCCAAAGCGCCCCGGCGGCTTGACCGCGGTCAGCGTTACCAGCGCGCCTTCCTGGCGGTGGAAATTGACCAGGGCGGCAATATCGAGGTCGCTGACGCCGTCACCATAGGTGAGGCAGAAGGTGTCGTTGCCGATGTAGTCGCGCACCGCGCGGATGCGTCCGCCGGTCATCGTCTTCAGCCCGGTCTGCGCCAAGGTGACCTTCCACGGCTCCACGTGGTTGCTGTGCACCTGCACCCGGTCTGCCGCCAGGTCAAAGGTCACGTCCGCCGCCCGCAGGTAATAATTCTTGAAATAGTCGACAATGGTCTCCCCCTTGTAGCCCAGGCAAATGATGAACTCGTTCAGCCCATAGGCGGAGTAGATTTTCATGATATGCCACAAAATTGGCTGGGAGCCGATTTCGACCATCGGTTTGGGCTTGACGCCGGTTTCTTCACTGATGCGGGTGCCATACCCGCCTGCCAGGATGACCACTTTCATGCGAATGACCCCTTTTTTTAATAGTAAATTATGATATATTCATAGAGGATTGTAACATTATCTGCCAGTCAATACCACCATTCCAACCATTTTGGGGAAGAAAACCATCGTATGAAAATCGCCTATCTCATCATTGCCCACCACAAGTACCCGCAGCTGGCGCGGCTGGTCAACCAGCTCAACCGCGGCGGGAATGTGTTTGTATTCCATTTTTCCAGCAACTGCCAGCCCGACTTTTTTGAGCAGGCGCATGCGGCCTATGACAGCCAGCCCAATATGCGCTTTGCCCCGCGCCTGCCGATCTATTGGGGCGATTTCAGCATGGTGCAGGCTTCATTGAATTGCATCCGCACCCTGGTGGAAAGTGATTTCGACTATGATTATGCCGTCCTGCTGAGCGGGCAGGATTACCCCCTGCAGCCACACCCCGTAATCTGTGATACCCTCGCCGCCGGCGAAGGCGCGCAGTTCTTTGAATACCGCGACCGCGAGCACATGGCCGCGGACACCAGGCACCGCCTGTATTCCCATCACCTGTGGCGCCGCGGCAGGCATCTGTGGTTCCCGCACCAGGGTGAAGGCGGCTGGCAAACGCGCCTGTTCGATGGCATCCTGTCGCTGTTGCTGCCACGGGTGCGCACACTGCCCAACGGCTTCAGCGGTTACAAGGGTTCCTTCTGGTGGCAGTTGACACGGGACTGCGTGGAATTTATCGAGTCTTACTTGCGCACCGCGGAGGGCAAAAAACTGCTGCGCTATTTCCACTTCACTTACCATGCCGCCGAATATTTCTACCAGACGCTGCTGATGAACTCCCCCTTTGCCGCGCATGTGGTCAATTCAGACAACCATTTCGCGCTGTGGCGCGAGGACAGCGGCCATCCCAAAGACCTGGGGATGGAAGACCTGCCGGCGATGCTCGCCTCCGGTGCGCTCTACGGCCGTAAATTCGACATCGACAAGGACCCCGCCGTCTTCGACGCCCTCGATGCCCACCTGGACGGATAAGCCACACCCGAAACCCCCGTCCGGTTCACACGCCCCCATCAAAACGCTCCCCAATTTATCACGCTCCCCGAGCTTTACACTGAGCCTGTGGTTCGACAGGCTCACCAACCACCGAAGTGCTGTCGAGGGGAGAACCTAACATAATCACAGGCTCCATTAACCCGCTCCCCGAGCCTGTCGAGGGGAGATTCTCACATTTTCCATCGAAGTGCTGTCGAGGGGAGAACCGCACAGAATCACACGCCCCCGGGTTTGTCGAGGTGAGAATCCACCATCCGCAGTATAATTGGGGACGAACCAACACAGAAAAAAGGAGAACCCCCATGCCCACCATCCACGATCTATCGCACCTGTCCTGGCGCCTGGTCAGTACCATCCCCTTCGCCTGGCGCATCAACCCCAACCTGCCCGCGGTCGCCGAACAACCCGCCATCCCCGCGCCGGTGCCCGGCTCGGTGCAGCTGGCGCTGCGCAACGCCGGCATCCTGCCGGATTGGAACGTGGGCCTCAACGCGCGCGCCTGCGAATGGGTCGAAAACCGCCACTGGATCTACCAGGCCGACCTGCCGGATGACTGGTTTGCAGAAGGCACACAATTCCGCCTCAACGCCGCCGGACTGGATGACCGCGGCTGGGTCTACCTCAACCACACCCTGATCGGCGAATTCCACAGCACCCACCTGCCGGTGCGTTTCGACCTCGGCAACGCGCCGCAGGCTGCCGGTAACGTGCTCTCGATCATCTTCGATTGCCCGCCGCGCTGGCTGGGGCAGCTGGGACGCACCTCGCAGATGACCGAGTGGAAGGCGCGTTTCTATTACACCTGGGACTGGGTCTCGCGCCTGGTGCAGATCGGCATCTGGGACCGCCTCACCCTCGAAGAGATCACCCCGGATGTGATCAGCGGCCTGCGCATCCACAGCGATGCCGATGCGGCCGCCAGCCTCGGTTCACTCACCCTCCAGGCGGATGTGCAGGGCACCAACGGCGCCTCGCTGTGGGTGCAGCTTTCGGATGAGGCGGATATCCTCAAAGGCACAACCCTCCCGCTGGAGGATTTCCGGCAGCATGGGCTGGCATGGGACGCCATCCCGGTGGAACTGTGGCAGCCGAACGGCAGGGGCGAAGCCAAAACCTACCAGCTGCTGGTGTGCCTGCTGGATGCCAACGGCGAACTCCTCGCGCAGCAGGAGCGCACGGTGGGCTTCAAGCAAATCGACTGGCTGCCGTGCGAAGGCGCGCCACAAGGCGCGGACCCGTGGCTGTGCGCCGTCAACGGCGAAGCGTTGTTCCTGCAGGGCTTCAACTGGACCCCGATCCGGCCCAATTTCGCCGATGTGACCGAAGCCGATTACCGCCTGCGGCTGGAACACTACCGCAACATGGGCTGCAACATCCTGCGCATGTGGGGCGGCGCCCACCTCGAAAAAGACATCTTCTTCGACCTATGCGACCAGCTGGGTATCCTGGTATGGCAGGAATTCCCGCTTTCGAGTTCCGGGGTGGACAACTACCCGCCTGATGACGCGCGCAGCATCGCGGAATTGTCCGGGATCGCGCGCAGCTACATCGAGCGCAAACACCACCACCCCTGCCTGCTGATGTGGGGCGGCGGTAACGAATTAATGGAACTGGAGCCAGAAGGCGTGCCGGTCGGGCTCTCGCATCCGCTGATCGCGCGCTTCGCGGCGATTGTACAGGAGATGGACCCGCAGCACCGCTTTGTCGCCACCAGTTCATCCGGTCCGCGCTTCAGCGCCAACCGCGAGGACTTCGGCAAGGGTCTGCATTGGGATGTGCATGGCCCATGGAAAGCCGACCCCGACCTGGCGGTGTGGGAACGCTACTGGCAGGATTGCGACGCGCTGTTCCACTCCGAGGTCGGCGCGCCATCCGCCAGTTCAGCCGCCATCATCGAAGCCACCCGCGGTGACTTCCCCGCCATGCCGGCCAACGGCAGCAACCCGCTGTGGCAGCGCACCAGCTGGTGGATCGAGTGGGACCTATACCTGCAGCAGGGCGGTCAGGAAGACAGCACCCTCGAAGACTATATCGCGTGGAGCCAGGAACGCCAGGCGCAGGCACTGCGCATCGTGGCGCGCAGCCTGAAGGACAAATTCCCGCGCGTGGGCGGGGTCATCTTCTGGATGGGGCATGACTGCTTCCCCTGCACCGCCAACACCGCGGTCATCAACGTTGACGGCAGCCTTAAGCCTGCCGCGCTTGCCATCCAGGAGGTGTTCCGCAGCGCATAAATCGCGCTGGCTTATGGCATCCCGTCGGCGAGGGCTTCCTGCATCCAGCGCGTGAAGGCCTCGTCCCAGGTGAAAATTTGCATCTCGCGCCTCAGGGAGGGTATATATTCCTCCCCATCGCGAATCAACTCGCCGGGCGGGGCGGAAAAATGCAGGTCGCTTTCCTCCAGCTGTACCAGCACGCACAGCGCGTTGGAGACCTGCTGCGGGGTCACATCGGTTACCACCGCCCCGCGCAGAGTTTCGATCACGGCCGGGAGATTCGCCAGCACCGCCGGGTCCTGCAGCCGCCGGAACACGGATAACAGGATCAGGGTCTGGTGATTGATGCGCACCAGGTCGGAATATTTTTTACGGATGCGCGCCAGCTGCAGCGCCTGCTCACCATCCAGCCATTGTTTGCCGGCGGGAAACAGCACCTCGTCGTCAGGAGTCTTCAATTCCTCTGGCAGGTCCACCTCGATCCCGCCGATGGCATCAATGAAACCCACAAACGCGTCAAAATTCATCACCAGGTAATGGTCAGGGGTAACGCTAAAATTGTACTGCAGGGTCTGCCCCAGGGCACCCGCACCGTCGCCTTCGCCCAGGTACTTGCCCATGCCGGGCGTGCCGAAGAAATAGGCCTGGTTCAGCAGCGCCGGGCCTTCCGTGCGGAACCAGTTTCCATCCAGGTCCACCAGCAGCGCGCGCGGCAGGGAGACCACGTTGACGCGCGGATTGGTGAAATCCACCCGCACCACGCGGATCACGTCCGCCAGGCCATACAGGTAATTCCCGCCGCGGTAATCAATCCCCACCAGGAGGAAGGTCAGGGAGGCATTGTCACCGCAAATCGGTTTACGGTCAGGCTGCGCATCCCCCTCACCGGGCAGGTCGGTTGGCGTCAGCGCCGGGTCTGGCTGCTGGCTGTCGCCGCCGGAGGCGGTCGCCTGGGGTGTTGCGAGCACATCCGCTGCGGCAGGCGCGGTGGCTGTGGGCAGGTTCATCGGCGGTGCCAGCGGTGTGCGGGTGTACGCGCGCAGCCACACCAGCAGCAGCACCAGGGTCAGGCAGCCCATCATCCATAGCACCGCCCCAAACAAGGCCACCGAACGGTTTTGCGGGTTGGCGAAAAAGCGGCGGATGGACGGCGGCAGTTGCATGAGGAACCCTCCCGGTTGGATTGCTGCCGGTAATTATAACAGAGTGCCATGTAACAGGGATTGAGTCACTGAAAAAAAATGGCGGTCTCCCGACCGCCACGGTTACTGTGACCCATATAGGACTCGAACCTATAACACGCTGATTAAGAGTCAGCTGCTCTGCCAAATTGAGCTAATGGGCCGTGAATTTGCGTTGGTTATTATACCGCCATGCCCATTTCGGGTCAAGTTTTTTGACGCGAATTCAACTGGACCCGGTTTTCCCCACCGATTCCCGATTGCATATTGCAACGAATATCACTATAATTTGCTTATAAAAATTCGGTTTGAGTCGCTACCATCAGCGCAGGATACCCCATCCAGTTCACTCAACCTGAAACCGTTCGAATGTCCCAATCGTTCCATCATTCATTTCATGAGGAGAAAAATATGCCCCTGCTGAAGAAAGCCCCCCCAACACGCCGTTCCTACCTGCTCATCGCATTGCTGCTTGGCTTGCTGCTGATGACCGGCATGGCGTGTAATTTACTGAACTCCGTCAAGGAGGCCGTGCCGGAAGAAACCGAAATGGAAGAGGCCGAACAACCCCAAGAGGTGGAAGAGGAAGAGCCTGTTGAAGAACCCACGGAAGAACCGACCGAAGCCCCGGTTGCCGAAAAACCCACCCAGGCGCCCCAACCCCAGGCTTCAGGTTCCGAGTTGTTCCTCACCGGCGAACAGGCGATCATCCGCAATGAATACTACACATACGGCATGTTCACCGCCACCAACCCGCGCACCGACTGCGCCTACCAGAACGCCGAATATTTCATGACTGCCTACGACGCCAGCGGTAATACCCTTGACGTGGAAAGTGGCTATCTCGATTCTGTCCTGGCGGGCAGCACCGTGGTGGAGATCCTCTATTTCTCGGAGGAAGCCCAGGGACTGGATCACTTTGAACTCACCCTCGATGCCGGCAGCTGCGAAGCGGTACAGGTCAAAGCGGGTGACATCACCCTCGACAAAGTGACCCTCTTCCCCAATGACAGTTATCCCCAGGCTACAGCCAAAGTGGTCAATAACCTGCCGCACTACATCACCGATGTGTATGTGTCGGCGGTTGGCTACAATGCCGCCAACGAAGTGGTCGCGGTCGGATCCAGCTATGTCAATGTGCTCTTCCCCAGCGATTTTTCCGGTGTGGTGGTCAGCATGAACCAGGCGCAGGATGCCGTGGTGGACCGCGTGGTGCTCTACCCGACGATTACCTACTTCAGTGAATTCTCGGTCGACGACACCTATTACGATACGGTCTGGCTCGACTCCTACATCCCCGCCGTCCAGGTGGAACAGAACACCGAGCTGGTATTCTGGATGCACAACGACAGCCCCGATCAGGCTGCCACCGATATCGAATACCAGGTTACCATTTTCGATGCCGATGACCGTGTATTGGCGGTCAGCACCGGCTACATTGACCATGTTCTCCCCGGCGATATCAGCCCCACCTATCTCAGCATCTACCTGCCGGAAGGCACCCTGGCGGACCATCATTTCGTGGAACTGACCCCCGGCGGGTTCGAGGAACCGAAATTCCCATCCAATCCTTTTACCACCTCTAATTATTCCATCGATGAATCGGGGTATTGGCCGATCGTAACCTTCGACCTGACCAACACCTCCGCCCAATCACTCACCGATGTGGAAATGGTCGTGGTATTGTATGATGTGGATGGGAACTTCATCGGCGGCGGTACCGCCTACAGCGAGGCCCTCGCAGCCAATTCCACCACCGCCCAGGAGGTATACGTGAATGTGTCCGGCGACGCGGATACCGCCGATGTGTATATCGTGATCGATTTCTGGACCGAGTTCACCGAGTAATCAATAACCCCTATCATCCAAAAACCGCCGGTTTGTGTTTACCGGCGGTTTTTTCATTTCCAAATCGTAATGCCGCTGGAGGGAAGCAAGTATAATCAATCCAGGCGCTTCCAACAGAAAGGACAAACCGATGAGATTGGACTTCATGCACCCCAGGGAACAGCTGATCGTGATCATGGACCGTATTTACCGCGGTGAAATGACCACCATCTCCGGCGGCAATTTATCCATCCTCGATGACAACGATGACCTGTGGATCACCCCGGCCGGAATTGACAAAGGCACACTGCGCCCGGCCGACATCATCTGCGTCCATCCCGATGGCAGCATCGAAGGCCCCCATCAGCCCTCTTCGGAATACCCGTTTCACCGCGCCATCTATGCCCAACGGCACGACCTGCGCGCCATCGTCCACGCCCATCCGCCAGCCATCGTGGCATACTCCATTGCCGGCATCATCCCCGATACCCAGATCATCCCGCAAGCCAACCAGGTATGCGGCCCGATCGGCCTGGCGCCGTACGCCATCCCCGGCAGCGAAGAATTGGGGAAGAACGTGGCTGATACCTTTTCCCAGGGGTTCAACATGGTGCTGCTGGAAAACCACGGGCTGGTCGCCGCCGGCGATACCCTGCTTTCAGCCTTTCAGCGCATGGAAACACTGGATTTCTGCGCCCGTACCCTGATCAACGCCCGCCGCCTCGGTGAAGTGCAGCTGCTGACCCCGGCGCAGTTGAACCTGTTCACCAGCCGCCAGCATTACCTGCCGGAATTCATCCTCTCCAGCCACAGCAGTTATGAACTGGAGCTGCGCCAGAAAATGGTCGAAATTGTGCACCGCGCCTGTGACCGCCGTTTGATGATCTCAACCGAAGGGGTGATCTCGGCCCGGATTGATGCTGACAGCTTCCTGATTACCCCCACCGGTGCCGACCGCCGCTCGCTGGAAATGGAAGATCTGGTCATGGTCCGCAGCGGACACCGCCAGGCTGGCAAGCTGCCATCCCGCTCCGTGCGGTTGCATGAGTCCATTTATCAGGAACACCCCGATATCCACTGTGTGATCACGGCGCAATGCCCACATGCCGCGGCGTACGCTGTTACAACCACAGATTTTGATACAAAAACCATCCCCGAAAGCTACATCATGCTGCGGAATGTTCCGCGAGTTCCATTCAACACGCTTTACAGCAAACCCGCTGAAATATCAAAAGTGGTGTCAAAACGCAGCCCGGTGCTATTGATCGAAAATGACTGCGTACTTACCATGGGCAGCACCATCCTGCAGGCTTTTGATCGCCTGGAAGTGCTGGAGTATACCGCCATGTCACTCCTCAATGCCAGTCTGATTGGCGCCTTCCGCCCCATCAGCGAAGAAGCCATCCAGGCGATTGTCAACAAGTTTTTGGGTGGCTGACGCTTCATTTTCAGCCAGCAGTGGGATGTAGATATCGAGCCAATTCTCTCCGGCTGCGTCCATCCGGGCTTCGCGCCTGCCATGCAGCAAATCAAGCAGGTGATCGATCAGGAGGATCTTTACCTGATCCGTTTTTGGATGACCTGACTTCAGGCGGTGCTGGTTTGCATCCTCAAATTGCAGTTCCTTCCCGGTTGGTGTGTGGATGAACCGAAAGTGGAGTTCTTTCGTATCCGCTGCGAACGCGGCGGTGAACGCAATCTCACCGCCAAACTCCTCCAGCGCCTGAACACCCATCCCCAACACCTGGATCACCAGCTGCTTCATCCGTGGTTGATCAATCCAGAACATACGTTGTTCGCTGAGATAGGCAAATGACAACGTAACATTTGCCTTCTTCGCCAGACTCTCCACTTCGGCAATACTTTGCTTTAAAAAGGCATCAACATTTAGGAATTGATACCCCAACTCCGCCTGGTCATTTTCCAGCCGGGCAATGCTGAGCAGATCATCGACCATTCCGGCCAACTGCTGGGCGTTATCCTGGATCATATTCGCGTACCGGTATACGGTTTGGTTTTCATCCATGATGCGCCGTAACAGTTCCGAGAAGCCGATGATTGATGTCAGGGGTTGGCGAAGGTTGGTGCTGATCGTTGAGAGAAATTCTTCCTTGGCATCCATCGCTTTGCGCAAGGCTTCTGTGCGTTCGTTGACCCGCTCAATCAGCATTGCCTTTTCGAATTGCAGTTCCTCCTGGTAGTGTTTCAACTCGGTGATATCGGCAGAGGAACCGATGATTTTCACCACCCGCCCATGTTCAATAATCGGCGCCAGCTGGGTGACAAAATATCCCAGCCTGGTCGCAACCTGGATTTCCATGGAATACACCACTGAGTCCTGGGTGCGGATGCACTGCTGAAAATAGCGGTCAATACGGGATGCGTATGGTTCTTCAAGAATTTCATGCAACGTGCAGCCCCGATACCGGTCGGTCGTGAAGCCAACTTCACGTTCATACACCGGGTTGAACCGAATCAGACGCACCTGGTTTTGATCATCCACCGAGAAGATGCCCATCGGTGTGAGTGCGGTTCGAAACACACCTTCATATTCTTCAAACAGGCGCTGGGTTTCCACCAGGCGGCGGCGTTCTTCGGTAACATCGGTCGACGAAGCGACGATACCCACTGTAACACCACCCTCAACCAGTGGTGCCAGATGGGTCACGTGAATCCCTGTGCCGCGTGGCGTTTCCAGCTCCGCTTCAAACCGCACCGGTTGTTGTGTTCGAATGCATTCCAGGTTTTTCGCAAGGATAAGGTCATGGTTCAACCCTGAAAATACTTCCTGGAGTGTTTTTCCTGCGTACCGCTCGGTGGGCATGGCATTTTGCTCTTCCGAAATTCGGTTGAACCGCACCAGGCGGATGGTCTCATCCACCTCCACCCGCCACAACGCCATCGGGGTAAGGGTTGTATTGAAGATCGTTTCGTATTCGCCCAGCAGCCGGCGGATTTCCTCCTCCCGCTCCTTAAGGGCAGTGATCTCACGGGATACGCCCAATATCTGCCGTGGTTGACCATCAACAAAGATCGGAACCAGTTTGGTTTGCCACCATTGATTGCCCCTGGGCAGCAAAAGATACTCCTCATACAATATGGGTTTCCCCGCATCAATACAGCGTTGATAGTTTTGGTGAAGGATGGTGCCCGCTTCGAACCCCACCATTTCCATCGGTGTTTTTCCGACATGTTCGGCAAGCTTCAGTCCCGTGCTTTGTTGGTGGGACTGGTTCAGAAAATTCAAACGGAACTGTCCATCCGGCATCACATCAAAAATAAAGACGGCATCCTGCAAGGCATTCACCAGGGTATCTGGATGATACAGCGCCGGTTGATTTGCCATGCGGTAATTCAGGGTTAAAACCAGGCTCGTTACCTCGCCATCCTCGATGAATGGGTTGCATACGCACTTATAAAGGTGATGTTCTCCCTCTCCGCTGGTCGTTACCAGCGCCTCCTGCCGTGACTTGTGTGTGATGGTTTTTTCAATCACCTGGCTGATGACAGCATGTTGTTCATCCGTAAAAACCTGGTGAAAATCGAGATCCAAAATTGCCTGCTGCCCGCCATCAACCGCAAGGATTTTCACCAATTGTGGATTGGCGAGCCTACAAGTAAACGGTATCCTCCCGCCGATGATGGGGCCGCGGGCAAAAACACCAATCCCATTCTCACTGGAGTTATATAGGAACTCCATTTCTTTTTCAAAGTCACCAGACAGACGGGGTATTCGCCTCTCCTCGGCCATCATCGATACAGTTCTTTCATTGTGCCTACAATTTCCATCCCGGCCCTCTCACCGCAATCATCATAGACCAGATGATGATCCTTGTACAGCTTCACAGCCAATTTCCCCTGTAAACTTTCCGTGATCCGGCGATCCATCCCGTTCAGGGTGGGCGCCGCCAGGATACCGCCTGCCTGCCGTTCCGCTGTAATGTGCAGGCGATACTGCCCCCTTTTAATTACCAGCTCCACATGTTTCGCCTGCACGTCAAGGTGCAGCAGCTTTGCCCCATTGTATGTTGTAAAGCGGTACAACCTGCCTCCAAGCAATAAACCTACAATCACCCCGGTGAATTTGATTCCCAGGAATGGGATCACCGCCACCGATGCGGAAAGACTGCTGCCTGCCTGGCTGAAATGATTGCTCTGCATCCACACCCAGCTGGACGGAAAGGCTTTCCCCCAATCCTTTTCAATATACCCACGGCCGGCCTCAAACGTAACTGTTGTTCCATTGACCATTAAATACCCCTGAAGCGGATGGTCAAATCCCAACAGCCCATGGTAACACTCCATGAATGGCAGCCACCCAAACCAGCCCATGATGCCCGGGGAATACCATTTGACCTCCCATGGGTTCATTTCACCGAAATCAATTCTTCCCGTCAGGTGAAAGTCAGCAGCGTCCATATCTACCTGGATACCGCTCAATGAAAACTGGCTCCTGCCAATACGCACCGCAAACGGATCCTTTGACCACGAAAATTCTGAAATCGGAATTTGTCGTTCGTGCACCAGGCCAGTATTTCCATCCATTACCTGGAGAAACGCATGGCTTTTTCCAGGATCCGCATCCAGGTACACCCCGGGGATAAAGGCATATGCGTTTGACCGATCTGCGCTGACCACCTTGAAATACCATCCCTCAAAATAGGGAGGGGTAAACAGATCACCGTGAAACCATTCCGGATGCATGACCGTTGATATATATCGGGATAATTTCATTACAAAAAGTCCTCTGGATAACTGGCATAAACTGTTTTTTCTATGGCTGTTTCAATTCCCCCTGATCTGTACCCCAATTCCTGGCGGCTTTCGGACGGATCAAAAAAGAATTCGTCCGTCATGATATCCTTCATCAACCAGACCGGGTCCAAACCCGATTCCAGGCCCTTTTTGGCATGATCCTCCTGCATCTGTTTGCCAGCCTGCACTGCCAGGAACCTGGGAATATTGATCACAGGCTTGTTGGTACCCATCGCGTGCAGGATCAATTGGATCATCCCATTCCACGATAGATTCACGTCACCCACCGGGTAACGTTTCCCATGGATACCGCGTTCCACCGCGCCAACGATCGCCTCCGCCACGTGTTCCACCGCTATCATATTGGTTCCACCCTTTGGGTATAGGATCACCTTTGGTTTTCGCAGCCGTTCAAACAGTACATCCTTCCATAATGGAACCCGTCCTGGCATGGCGCCAAATATGTATGGAAGCTCCAAAATCATGACATCCATACGATCCTGCCCTTCAGCAATCACCCGCTCTGCCTGTTCTACACGGCAGCGGATATAAGGATGACGTTCTGCCAGTTTCTTTTGCGGCTGTGTTCGGTCAAATGTGGCAAAGTAAGAATTCAACACCACGCTACGCCTGATACCAGCTTCACGCGCTGCCGCAATCACTTTCGCGCTGGCATCCACCAACCGTGCATGGAAGAATGGGTAGGCCGGCGCCGGCGGTGTTACCCGGTCATCAGGACCTACCGCATACACCAGGGCATCGTATCCGGTCAACGCCTGCGCAAGGCCCCTATCGGTCATGGAAAACACATCGCCATACTGCACCTGGATCGCTGCAGGAAACCAATGTCCCAGGGCGACATCGGGCAGCGATAGGGTCGCAACCTCGTGTCCACGTGCCAGGAATTCCAGGCTGGCATGGTACCCCAAAAAACCTGTACCGCCGATGATCATCACCTTCATTTTATTTGCGTTCCTCCATCACTACCTGTCTCGATCCGCTCCCGCAATGTCATTGATTAATTTCTCCGGGTAAACATTTTTCTCTTCCACATGATGGTTCGGATACCAGACCTGGGCAAAAAACGGGTTTATTTGTGCTTCCCTGTCATAATCCCACGGCGGTGCTGCACAGTCAGGGCACCAATGACCGCCCTTTAATACCGTATTGGGTTTCATTATAAACGTATGCCCCCTGGCACAGCGCCAGCGCACATCCGCAAACAGATCCCCATTCCAATCCAGGCTCTGGCATTCGCCACCCCGGTACACAGCGGCTGATACCAGACCTGCCAGGGTCACCGAATTCCCGGTGTCGTTGTAACCATGGCAAATCTCCACCACAGTATCTGTATCACTAACACAATCATCTTTCATCTCCCAACCCGCCATGGTTGAAACATCGGTTCCCACCCCATAAAAGGCACTGATACGGCCTGTGTTTCCATGGTGAACCCAATAAGCGGTGCCATTACGGTGATGTTCGGCCATCTGCCGCATGCGTTTCTCCACCTGCCGCGTCAGTAATGTTTGAAATCCCTTGAATTTTTGGCAGAACAGCCGGAGGATTTTCATTGCAAGGGGCATGCTCCGCTCAAGCCTGCTCCAGCAATCCTGCAATGAATCCCGCCAATAATGAAGATAATCATTGAGTTGGCTGCTGTCGAGGAAATACTGCATGTGGAAATTCCGCAGGGCAAACCAGCGTCGCATCGTGCAGGCATGAATCCCTGGCAATCCCATCATTTGCATACTGCGATCCATGAACTCCCATGCGGTACAGCGCATCGAAGGCCCCCCGCCCATGTTATAAATGCCCCGCCAGAATGAAGAGTTGTCAGGAATTTGCAGGCAAAGCGCCATCCCGCGACCCGCGTCACGGTCGGAAATATTCTCCATGCATGTCCGCAGGGGCTGGTGGAAGAGAATCGGGTCCATCAACGATAGCATACCGCGGTAATTGGTGGGCATGATAAAAGTCATCCGCAGAGATGCCCAATGGCGGATATTGGACTCCAACACGCATCGCTCACCAGCTATTTTCGTGACGGCATAATAATCAAAAATGGAAGGCTTCAATGGATCGCCAACACGGCCCCAATGGATCGGCGGTAAACGGTCACCCGTTTCGGCCACCGTTCCAGTATAGATCAACCGGATACGCTCTGCCCCGCCGGGTTCTTCCTCGATGGCACTCACTATATGTTTTATGGCTTCCGTGTTGACCGCCCGTGCCTGTGCCGGGTAATAGTCTGCATACGGAGAGATCAGCGCCATCGCATCCAGCACCCAGTCCGCGCCCCGAATCGTTTCGCATACATCTTCATAACGGGTAGCATCGCCCCACACCAGTTTAAGGGCTTGGTTTTCGCTCACACGTTTTTTCCACCAATGGTTAAGACCCGCTTGTTTTGCATAAGGCCGAATGAATCGCATGTTTTTTTTCGACCGCCGCAACAGAAGCACCAGCCGATACCGATCCCGGCACTGCCACAGCTCTCGCAGAACACACAACCCCATGGTGCCCGATGCACCAAACAAGCAAACTGTTTGAACAGTCATACCATTTCTCACTGAAGTACAACATATTGTTGATACTATCTATTATAGCGCAAGCTGTGCCATCAGTTTCCGGGTTGGAACCGTTTATAATAGTAAGGAACAGGCTGATGCCTGCCAGAGAGTATTACCCACCTTGCAGCCCTATCTGTCTTGATGAACGGCGTTACAAGAAACCATGTCCATCCGAAACCTGATCATCCTCAGCCAGTTGAATCCGCCCGCGCAGCGCAGCCGCGTCCTCATCCGGGAGCGAGTCTCTTCTATTTTAAGTGGCGCATTCTCCTACCCACTCACCATCCTGCAAGCCGGCACCGGGTATGGTAAAAGTACGGCGATCATCTCTTTTGTACATCGCCTCGACAAACCGGTTTATTGGTACACCATCACCGGATCAGACCGCGATCCCAGGTTGTTCCTTGCAAAGCTGTTTACGGCATTCAACCAGCACGGTGATGAAATCGGCGATGAAGCACTGCGCATCCTCGATATGCCGGACGCCACCCAACAGGAGGCAATGATCGCTTTCATTAATGCCCTGTCCACGCGCCTGGCACATCCCACGCTCATGGTACTGGATGATTTTCACCGCGTGCGCGACATTCCGGAAATCATGGCGTTAATGGATTGGATGATTGAGAACATCCCCTCCAACCTGCATATGGTCATTTCAAGCCGGCAAATGATTGATTTTCCATCATTCAACAAGTGGCGTGTCAAAGGCGCCTTGTTGGAAATTACGCGCGATGACCTCACGTTCACAGCCGAGGAAGTGCAGGTGTTGTTCGAGTCGGAGTACGGCATCAAACTGACCCCGTTGGAAATTGATCAGCTGTTGGAAAAAACCGAAGGATGGGCGATCGGGCTTCAGATGGTATGGCAATCTCTGCAAAACAATCCCGGCCGCAGCCTGCTGTCCGTACTGGAAGACAACCGCGAATCCAGGATGGCTTTGTTCGATTATCTGGCGGAAGAGGTGCTTTCCCGCCAGGATGCCAGCACACAGCAATTCCTGCTGCGCACATCGATCCTCTCCAAACTGGATTCGGCCACCTGTGATTTTCTGATGAGAAGCGACACCAGCGATGAAATGCTGCGCAAATTGCATCATAGTGGTCTATTCATCGAAGAACTGCGACCAGGTCTATACCGCTACCACCAGATTTTCCGCGAATTTCTGCTCAATCGCCTGCAGCAGCACCCGGCGGAAACCATCGAATACCACCGGACCATCGCGAGTTATTTCACCGCCCACGAATACTGGGAAGAAGCCATTTATCACCTGCTTTCGGCAGGTGATTACCGCCAGGTGAACCAGATCTTGCAGAACATCGGCGAACGGATGATCATGGATGGTCGCCAGGAAAGTATTAATTATTGGATCAACGCCTTTCCCGAATCAGTCCGCAGGCACTACCCATACGTTAACTATTTGTTGGGAGAGGTCAACCGTTTCGCCTCACGCTTTGACCAGGCGCTGGAGTATTACCATAGTGCTGAACGCATTTACCGCGCCCAGGAGAATCTTTGGGGAACAAGCATGGCGTTGCGTGGACAGGCGCAGGTCTTTCTCGATACGATCCGCCCGGTCAATGCAGACCAATTGCTGCAGGATGCGCTGCGTCTTCTGAATCCGGTAGAGATGCCCCAGGAAGTTGCTGATCTGTTGGTGTTGACTGCTGAGAACCAGTTGAATCTTGGCAGCCCGGACAGCGCCGAAAGCCTGCTCCAACAGGCACGCGCGCTGCGGCCGGAATTGGACACCGAAACCGACTTGATCCAGGCACGACTGTACCTGCGCACCGGCCGCCTGAGGGAAGGGATCAGGCTGCTGGAAGAACGGGAGAGCACCCAGGTATCGCCTACCCTGTCACGCCCGCAGCGCTTCCACCGTGAAGCTTCGTTGCTGCTATCATTATTCTACAGCCTGATGGGCGATATCGATGGGGCGGAGAGATATGCTCAACGTGGAATACAGATCGGTGAGCAATTGCAATCGACCTTTGTCCAATCGGTCGGCATCATGCGCCTGGGGCATACGCTTCAGCTGCGCAACACCCATCCGTGGAATCAGGATGGATACGAACGGGCGATTACCTCCTACCGTGAATCGATGAGGCAGGTAGACGTGGTCCGCATCCACGTGGAACCCTTGTGGGGTATTTGCCGTGCACTGGGCTATTCCAACCGTGTGGTGGAAGCCCGTCAGGTGGCACAGGAAGCCCTGGCAATTGCAGAAAAAGCAGGTGATGTCTGGATCCGCATCCTGGTCCAGGTTTCCTTGGGCGCGGGGGAAGTATTGGCAGGCAATTATGATCAGGCACAGCACCACCTTTCCATCGCTGAATCAGCCGCCATCAAAGTGAAAGATCCGTTTGCCCTCAGCGCAGCACGATTATGGCTGGCGGTGAATGCCTGGTACCAGGGATACCGCAACACCGCTTTTGTTACACTGGAAAAATTATTGCCGGTCATTCGCCAACACCAGTATGATTTCCTGTTGACCCGTGAAACCTACCTGGGCCTGAAAGATCGGGAAATGATCCTACCGCTACTGCTGGCCGCCCGGGAGCATGCGATTGAACCTGAATGGATCAACCACATCCTCAGCGCGCACGGGCTGCTGGACATGAACACGCATCCCGGCTACACCCTGTGGGTGAAAACATTCAGCGGCTTCGCCATCTGGCGCGGCACGCAAGAAATCGACCAACAAGAATGGAAACGTGAGAAAGCCAGGCAATTAATGCAGCTGCTGGTAGCCCACCGTGGAAAATGGATGCACCGCGACCAGTTGATCAACATGCTCTGGCCCGAAACATTGACCGATGCCGCCGCCAATAACCTGAAAGTTGTCTTCAATGCCCTTAACCAGGTGCTGGAACCGGAGCGCGTCCGCGGCGCTCAGCCATTTTTCGTGGAACGCCAACAGGAATTGTATCGACTTAATCCCACTGCCCGGATCATGATTGATACAGAATTATTCGAAAAAGCTGCCGCATCCAATACGTTGATGGACCTGGAAGCGGCAGTGGACCTGTACCAGGGTCACTATTTTGAAGACAGTTATGTGCAGGAATGGCTGGTGGTGGAGGAGCAATTTTATCATCAGCAATTCCTGCTGGCCGCTGAAAAACTCACCCATTTGTTGATCGATGACAGCAAACTGGAACAGGCGCTGGAGATTACCTTCCGCATCCTGGCACAGGACAATGTATGGGAATCAGCCTACCGCTTGCAAATGCGCATCTTCCATCGCATGGGACGTTATTCGATGGTGCGAACGGTCTACAAACAATGCGTTGAGGCATTCGAACGTCAGTTCAATGCGCCGCCCTCACCCAAGATCCGCCAACTGTACGAGGAATTACTGGCAAAGGAGCAAAAAGGCACCTTTTCTTTCTGAACTGTTACCGCTTTGTAACCGCTTTGTAATGTAGCAGTGGTATCCTGTGGATGCGTACAACGCAGATATTTTCTGCCGTTTATGCTGTAAATGAGCCATATCATCCACAGGTTAAGGAGTATTCCATGCGATTAAAGGACAAGGTCTGTTTAATTACGGGTGGTGCTGCCGGGATCGGCAAAGCCACCGCGGAGAAATTCGCCAGTGAAGGCGCGAAGGTAGTCATTTGTGATGTCAATCAAGAAATAGGCCAGGCGCTTGCCGCTGAACTGGGGAATGGCGCTGTGTTTTACCAGGTAGATGTCACCAACCGCCAGGATGTGCAATCCTGGGTTGATGATGTTGTCGCCAAATTTGGGCGCGTTGATGTCCTTGTTAACAACGCCGGCATCACCCGCGATGGGCAGTTGGTTAAATTCAAAGAAGGCGAAATGGTCGGGCAGATGGACGAGCAGGCCTTCGATATGGTGGTGAATGTCAACCTCAAAGGGGTTTTTAACTGCGCCCAGGCAGTGACCCCCCAAATGATCAAGCAGGGCGGCGGAGTAATTCTGAATGCCTCTTCCATCGTCGGGTTGTACGGCAACTTTGGCCAGACCAACTATGCCGCCACCAAGTTTGGTGTCATCGGCATGACCAAAACCTGGTCACGTGAGCTGGGCAAGTACAATATTCGCGTCAACGCGGTCTGCCCTGGTTTCATCCTGACCGAAATGGTCAGGAAAATGCCCGAGAAAATCCTGGAAGGCCTCGCAGCCAAAACACCACTCGGCCGTATGGGCGAACCGGAAGACGTCGCCAACGTTTACTGCTGGTTGGCCAGCGATGAAGCTTCATACATCTCCGGCACCACCATCAGCGTCGATGGCGGTATGGTGCTGGGCACCTAGGCACGGGGCACATCGCACTGGATTGAATCACCAACACTTTGGATCGAAAGGGTTATTCCATGACACGTTACGCAACCATCATTGGGACAGGCCGCTGCCTGCCCGAGAACGAAATCACCAATGCCACCTTTGCTGAATGGATGGGCGCTGTCAGCCCCAAACTGGCTGATGTGGTCGGCAAATTTGAAGCCAGTTCCAACATCAAAACCCGTTTCTATGCCCCGGAAGATTGGGCAACCTCCGACCTGGCTGTGGCAGCCGCCAGGGATGCCATTGCCGATGCCGGGATCACCCCGGAAGAGATCGACCTGATCATCCTCGGCACGGACAGCCCGGATTTCATCACCCCTGCCACATCGGTTGTGGTGCAGCACAAATTGGGCGCGGTCAATGCCGGCACGTATGATGTCGGATGTGCCTGTGCTTCATTCCCCACCGGGCTGGCACAGGCGGCTGGACTGATCATGACCAATCCCAATCTGAAATATGTGCTGGTGATTGGCGCCTACATGATGCACCGCCTGGCAGATTACAAGCATGATGTGATGGCCTTCTTCTACGGCGACGGCGCTGGCGCGGCGATCGTTGCGCCCAGCGATAAACCCGGCTTTATCTCCTCCAGCTTCTTTGCCGATGGCTCTTTTGCCAATCATTGGGGCATTTATGCCGGCGGGACAGCCGAACCGGCCAGTGTGGAAAATGTACAATCCGGCAAAACCCAGGTACGCCTGGTCAATGCCTTCCCGCCCGAGGTTAATAATGAAGGCTGGCCGAAGCGCGTACGTGAAGTTGCCAAAAATGGCGGCTTCGACATCCAGGATATCGATTTTGTGATCTTCACCCAGGTGCGCTTGAACAGTATTCAACTGGTAATGGAAGAACTGGGATTGCCCATCGAAAAAGCGCATTGGGTGATGGACAAGTGGGGCTACACCGGCTCTGCCTGCCTGCCAATGGCGTTCGACGATGCCCGCAAGCTGGGCAAAATCAAATCCGGCGACCTGGTGGTCTTTGTAGGTTCAGGGGTAGGCTACAACCAGGCAGCCGTCGCTTTCCGCATGCCATAAACATAATGAAAGGTCAACCGGTATGAATTCTGCCAGAAGTTACCCTGAAAAATACATCTCCTTTGCGGAAGCAGCCGCAATGGTGCAATCACACCAGACACTGGGAATTGCCATTGCCGGTTCAGAACCGGTTGGCCTGCTGACAGAACTCGCCAGTCAGCGCAACCGATTGGAAGGAGTGCACTGCTGGACTTGCCTGCCCATGCGTGCCTATGACATCTTCGCCCAACCTGAAATGGCAGGGCATTTCTTCAACGAAAACTGGTTCTACAGCTTTACCGATCGCCAGGTACACCCCGAAGGGCGCGTTTCCTATATCCCCAACAACCTCCACCGTGCTTCCGAGGACAAACTGTATGCCACCAAAGGACACCTGGATGTGTTCTTCGGCACTGCTACCCCACCGAACGAAGAAGGGTACATGTCCCTCTCCATCGGCCTGATTGTGGAACGTGATCTGCTCAACGCAGCCAGCCTGAAAATCCTCGAGATCAACGAAAACCTGCCGTGGACCTATGGCGACACCCTGGTGCATATATCCGAGGTGGATTATGTGGTGGAAAACCACATACCGCTGGTGGAGTTGTCCAACGGCGAATCCAGCGAGATCGAACAGCAGATTGGCGGTTACATTGCCGATTTGATTGAAGATGGTTCCACGATCCAGTTGGGCATCGGCGGCATCCCCAATGCCATCACCGCTTACATTATGGAGCGCAAAGATCTCGGTATTCACACCGAAATGATCGTGGATGGGATGGTTGACCTGTTCGAAGCCGGTGTGGTCAACAACAGCCGCAAAACCCTGCACCCCGGCAAGATTATCGGCACCTTTGCCCTCGGCACGCGCAAACTGTATGACTTCCTCGATCACAACCAGAATGTAGAGTTGTACCGCGGCCGCTATGTCAATGATCCCTACGTCATTGCGAAAAACAACAAGATGGTCAGCGTCAACACCGCCCTGCAAGTCGACATCCTGGGGCAGGTATGCTCACAGAGCATTGGTACACGCCAGTTCAGCGGCACTGGCGGACAGCTGGACACCCACCGCGGCGCGCAGCTCTCCGAAGGCGGGCGCGGGATCATCGCCCTGCGCTCGACCGCCAAGAATGGTGCCATCTCCACCATCGTACCCACCCTTGCTCCCGGCGCCGGTGTAACCGTGCCCAGCCAGGATGTGGATACCATCATCACCGAATTCGGCGTGGCAGAATTGCGCGGACGTTCGGTCAAAGACCGCATGGAAGCTCTGATTCGGGTTGCCCATCCTGATTTCCGGGATTGGATCCGGGATGAAGCGCACCGCCTGGGGATCGTCCCCAAAACCCAGTTTTAAGAAAGGCAAGTCAATGAACAAAATTCTTGGAAAATGGGTACAGAATGAAGGCCAGCCCTACGCCGGCCTGTGGTTCGAATTCAAAAGCGACGGCACATTCCTCGCCCAGTACGACGCCATGGCAATCGTGTCCAGCGGCACATACCGGGTGGAAGGTTATTATATCACCATGAACCAGACTTCACATACCTTCGGCCTGGTCGGTGAATTCAAAGGCCTGTTCGCGGTGGAAGGTGACATCCTGAAAATGGCACTCGCCAGTGGCGCCGGGCAACCGCGTCCGGCAAACCTGGACAACGCCCGACTGTATCAAAAACAAATCCATTAATCAAAGGTGAACTGTATGGCAAAACAAAAATTTGCACGCGGTGTTGCCGTGGTTGGCGCAGGAATGAGCAAATTCGGCGCATTCCCTGACAGAACATCCCGCGACCTCTTCGTCGAGGCTTTCCTGGAAATGAAAGGGACCGTCGACAAAGGCCTGGATCCCGGGCAAATCGAGGCGTTCTACCTGGGCAACTTCAGCAGCGACCAGTTCGAAAAACAAGCACACCTCGCGCCAATCGTTGCCAGCTGGGTCGGGTTATCACCGATTCCCGCAATGCGGGTGGAAGACGCCTGCGCCAGCGGCGGGGTAGCCCTGCGTGAAGCCGCGCTGGCGATCGCTTCCGGCATGTATGATGTGGTTCTGGTGGGCGGCCTGGAGAAAATGACGGACCTGCCAATCGCAGAGGTCACCGAAGCGCTGGCGACCGCCGCCGATACCCAATTTGAAATCCCCGCCGGCTTTACCTTCCCGGGCTTCTACGCCGCCATGGCAACCGCCTATCTCGATCAGTATGACGCTTCACCCCAGGCACTGGCGCATGTCAGCATCAAGAACCATGAGAACGGTGCCCTCAATGACAAAGCCCAGTTTGGACAACGCATCGCCGATATCATGGCCAGCAAGAAAGCACGGGCAGAACAAAAAGGGTTGCCGGTGCCCGAATGGAAGGATGAACTGGAATTTCTCGCCGATCCCAAGGGCAACCCCAATATCGCCTGGCCGATGAGCCTGTTTGACTGTTCGCCTGTTTCCGATGGCGGTGTGGCCGTGCTGCTGGTTGCCGAAGAAATCGCTTTCCGCTACACAGACAGCCCCATATACATCATCGGCAGCGGACAGGCCAGCGACGGCGCATTGACCGACCGGGCCACCCTTTCGCACATCCCGGCCGCTGTCGAGGCCGGTCAGCAGGCTTATCAAATGGCTGGCATTGGCCCGCAAGATATCGATTTTGCCGAGGTTCATGATTGTTTCACCATCGCTGAAATTATGGCCACCGAAGACCTGGGATTCTTCCCGCGCGGTGAAGGCTGGAAAGCCGCCATGAGCGGAAAAACCGCCCGTGATGGTGAACACCCGATCAACACCTCCGGTGGGCTCAAGGCCAAAGGCCACCCTGTTGGCGCTTCCGGTGTCGGCCAGGTGGTGGAAGTATGGAAGCAACTGCGCGGTGTGGCCGGCGAACGTCAATTGCCCGGCAACCCACGGAGAGGCCTCACCCACAATGTGGGCGGTTCCGGCCAGACCTGTGTGGTGCATATCTTTGAACGGAGAGACTGACATGACATCATTCCAACTGACCAGCAAGGAATTTTATACCGCCCTCGGCCAGGATCGTTTGATCGGCTCCCGCTGCCTGGACTGTGGCCACATCAGTGCCCCCCAACGCCAGATCTGCCCCACATGCCACTCCGACCGGCAGGAAGTCATCGAATTTGATGGGAAGGGTACACTTGCCGCATTCACTGTGGTCAGCGTCCCCCCCACCCACATGGCGGTTGCCGGATACGGCGCCAAGAACCCTTACTGCGTGGGGATTGTCACCCTGCAGGAAGGCGCGCGGGTATGCGCCCAGATTCTGGATGTGGATGTGCATGCCCCTCACACGATCCGGATTGGAACACCTCTGGTGATGACCACGATTGAACGTGGTGAGGGCGAAACCCGCAAAAAATACCTCGCCTTTGAACCTGCTTAAGGAACGAATGATGGCAATCGCGCATGTACATGGAATAGACCTGTATTATGAACTGCACGGACCCGAAACCGGTGAAGTGCTGGTGCTTTCCAATGGGATCATGATGAGCACCGCCAGTTGGGCTTACCAGACTGCGGAGCTGCACAAACACATGCGTGTTCTGCTGTATGATTGCCGCGGGATGTGGCAGTCGGAGCATCCGGCCGGACCCTATTCGATGGAGCAGCATGCCGATGACCTGGCCGCCCTGCTGGAACACTTGCAGATTCCCGCCGCACACATTGGCGGTATTTCTTACGGCTCTGAAATCAGCATGGTGTTCGCGCTGCGATATCCCCACCTGACCCGTTCTTTGATTGTGATGGATGGCGTGAGTGAGGTGGATGCATTGCTGCACGGGCAGACCTATCCGTGGCTGATGGCCGCCGAACAGGAAGATGCGGAATGGCTGCTGCGGACATCATACCATCTTAATTTTGCCAAACCTTACATCGAAGCCAACCAGGCTTTCATCGAAGGTTCAGCCGCGCGTTACGCGCAAATTGATATGAAGGCATTCGTTGAATTGATGAAAGCTTTTTATAAACTCGAAATTACCGGTGAATTATCCCGGATTCAAGCGCCAACCCTGGTGGTGGTTGGAGAGGATGATCTCATCAAAGGTCGGCGTTTTGCTGAGGTCATTGCCAGCCGCATTGCGGGTAGTGAATATGTGGTCGTACCCGGTTCAGGACATGCCCTATGCCTGGAAAAGCCGGCCATCCTGAACACGCTGCTGATCGGTTTCATCGCGAAGCATACGAAACCTTAAGTGAAGGAGGTGTTTGCATCACCATTCAAAGAGAGAAAATGTCAGTTTGAGAAGTCCCAATCCAAACCCATATTTCATCAAAACTAAACAAGGAGAAAAAAGATGAAAAAAGTTTTGCTTTTGGTTGTGTCCGTACTGCTCATCGCTTCGATGATGCTGTCGGCCTGCGTGCAGGAAGTTCAGGAACCCACTGAAGAACCTGTGGCAGAAGAAGAAGTCGTTGAGGAAGAAGTGGTGGAAGAAGAGCCCACCGCCGAACCCGTCGAAGAGGAAGTGGTGGAAGAAGAACCCACCGAAGAAGTTGTCGAAGAGGAAGAAGTGGTTGAACTCGGCCCCGTCCTCAAGATCGGGCAGATTTCCCAACTTTCCGGCGCGATGGCCCTCTACGGCCAGCAGCAGGTGCGCGGCTTCCAGCTTGGTCTGGAATATATGTCTGGCGGCAATATGGATGAAGAAGGCCGCTACATTATCGCCAACCGCCCGGTGGAAGTGATCACCAAAGACGACGAAGGCAATGCCGAAAAAGGCGTCGCCCTGGCACTGGAACTGATTGAAAAAGACGGCGTTGAACTCCTGCAGGGTCCGGTTGCTTCCGGCGTTGCCGCAGCATTGACCACGGTTGCGCTGGAGAACGAGATCATCCTGATGGTTGATCCTGCTGCCTCCTCCTTTACCACCGGCCCGTACTTCAATCCGTACGTGTTCCGCACCTCCCGCACCAACTTTGACGATACCCTCGTCATTGCTAAGTACCTGGTTGAGAACGTCGGCCCCACCTTTGCCCACATCGGTATCGACAATGCCTTTGGCCAGGGTTCCGGTATCGCCCTCAAGTACTCGGTTGAAAAATTCGGCGGCGAAATGGTTGCTGATATCTACGCTCCGTTTGACACCACCGACTTCACCCCCTACATCCAGCAGGCCATGGACAGCGGTGCTGACAACCTGTTCCTCACCTGGGCCGGTGTTGGCTACGTGACCCTCTTCCAGCAGCTGGCTGACCTGGGCGCACTGGACGTGATGACCGTTGCCACCGGTTACGGCGACAACGCTTCCTTTGCGGCCGTTTACGGCGCCGCCCTCGACCAGATCGGTTTGAATGTTTACCACTACACCGCCGCTGACACCGAAGTCAACGATTGGCTGGTGGAACGCCACCTGGAAGAATTTGGCGAATATCCTGACCTGTTCACCGCCGGCGGTATGGCCTCCGCCATCGCCCTTGCCACCGCACTGGAAGCGACCGGCGGCGACACCACCGGTGATGTGATGATTACCGCGCTGGAAGGCCTCACATTCGAAGGCCCCAAGGGCACTTACTACATCCGCCCGGAAGACCACGTCTGCGAACAACCGATGAACATTCTGAAACTCGTCAACCTCAATCCTGACCAGGACGGCGACGGGATCAACGAATACGAATTCTTCGAGACCGTATACGTGACCGCCTTTGATGAACTGGGTGTTCCCTGCACCCTGACCGGCGACTACGCTGCCCGTTGCGGCGACCTGCCGGTCATCCCTGTCGAGTAAGCCTTTCGATTGCATCGAATTGGGGGCGCGGGGAGGGGTCTTTCATCCCCTCCCCGCTGTTTCCCATCCTGCAACGTTGATTGCCGCATGCATGAACCTTTTGTTACAATCGGGATATTGAGGATCATTTCAACACTCACAAGCGCAATTATTCCATTGGTTATCGTTCAAATCATTCATGAAAAAGGTACACTATGAGTCAAGAAAACATCCTTGAAGCACACAATCTACGGAAGGCGTTTGGCGGCCTGGTGGCAGTCGATGATGTCAGCATCCATATCCAGGAAAAAACCATGCATGCCATCATCGGACCCAATGGTGCTGGCAAAACTACACTCTTCAACCTGTTGAGTGGAACAATGCCCCCCACCAGTGGCCAGGTGTTCTACCACGGCCGCGACATCACCCACCTGCCGCCCCAGCGCCGGGCGCATCTCGGCATCGGGCGTTCGTTCCAGATCACCAACATTTTCCCCAACCTGACCGTGCTCGAGAACATCCGCCTGGCCACCCAGGCCATGGGCAAGCACAATTTCCGCCTGCTGCACCTGGCAGAAAATTACAGCGAATATATCGAAAAAGCAGAGGCAGTCATTGAGCAAGTGGGGCTGACAGGGCGGGAACTGATCATCGTCCGCAACCTGCCGCACGGCGAGAAACGCAAGCTCGAACTGGGCATTATGCTGGCGTGTGATCCTGAATTACTGTTGTTTGATGAACCAACCGCCGGGATGTCCTCGGAACAGGTGCCGGAGTTGATCCAGATCATCAACAAGGTCGTCAAAGAAAAAGGCCGCACTGCCATCCTGGTGGAACACCGCATGGATATGGTAATGCAAATTTCTGACAAAATCACCGTTATGAGCCAGGGCACCATTCTTGCCGAAGGCTCACCGCATGAAATAGCCAATAACCGCCAGGTGCAAAAGGCTTATCTCGGCGACCTGTACGGAGAATTAGCATGAACGCATTCACCACCAACCAATCCCCACAACCGCTGTTGTCGGTGGAAAATATCCAGACCTTCATCGGGCAGTTCCACATCCTTGAAGGCGTCAGCCTGACCGTGCCTGCCAACTCGATCACAGTCATGCTGGGGCGCAACGGCGCCGGCAAGACCACTACCTTAAAATCAATCCTCGGCCTGACACCACCACGCGAAGGTCGGGTGGTGTTTGACGGGATGGAAATCCAGGGAAAACGCGCTTTCAACATTGCCAACCTGGGCATCGGTTATGTTCCCGAGAACCGCGCCATCTTCCGCCAGCTTTCGGTGATGGAAAACCTCAAGCTGGCAGAACGCAAACGTGGCGACCTGGAGCAGCATGCTGATTTCATCTTTGACCTGTTCCCCGACCTGAAACGGCTCTACAAGCTGCCCGGCAACCATTTATCGGGCGGGCAGCAACAGATGCTGGCGGTGGCGCGCGCCCTGGTGCCGGATAATAAGCTCCTGTTAATTGACGAACCCAGCGAAGGCCTGGCGCCAATCCTGATCCAGCAGATGATGGAGGCCATCCGTAAACTGAGCGCCACCACCACCGTGCTGTTGGTGGAACAGAACTTCATCATGGCCAGCCAGCTGGCGCAACGCTATACGATCATCGATGATGGAAAAAGCGTCCATTCCGGCTTGATGCAAGACCTGGCGCAAAACGAAGAGTTGGTGCATGAATACCTGGGGGCCAGTGTACGTACCGCAAAGAGCGGAGGTGAACAATGAAATTCGCATGGAAAAAAATTCTCCCAATCGGTGCTGCCATCATCATGGTCCTGCTGCTGATCGCCTGGGGCTGGACAGGACTGGGGACAGCTTCGTTTGTACGTACCACCCTTTCAGGGTTAACCCTGGGAAGCCTGTTCTTCATGGTCGCTGCCGGTTTAACTCTGATCTTCGGGCTGATGGATGTTCTCAACTTTGCCCACGGCGCCATGTTTATGCTGGGTGCTTATATGGGGTGGCAATTTTATACCAACCCGACCTTTATCTTTGGCATATCGCCGCTGATCTTTGCTTTTGCATCCGGCTTGATGCTGCTGCCGTTGATCAAACCGGCACTGATCCGCTGGGAAATCAATTCCAAATTGCAGCAGAACCTGCCGCGAATCGCATACGCACTGGCGTTGCTGATGATCTTCTTTGCTTTCAACCAGCTGGATATCATGGGCCTGGCGGACACCGCCATGGTGGCGATCACCACCACGACCGCGGATAATCCGCTGGCAGAACTCAGCGCGCAGGAACCACTGCTGCGCTTCTGGGTTCGTCCCGCGCTGATGCTGGTGTCCGGGGCATTGATTGCCTTTGCCACTGCAAAGCCTGGCGATAAAACTGAGTTTGCCGTGGCGGAAAAAACCACCCAGAAATGGATCATCGTCGCCGCCCTGTTTGTAGCCACAGTACTGCTGACCGCCTTTCGCGAAGCCCTGCCAGAAACGGTGCTGCTGATGAACGGCAACCTGCGCTTCTTCCTGGCAATGATAGTGGCGGTGTTGTTCGGACTGGTCTTCGGCGGGATCATCGAAATCACCCTGATCCGGCCGTTATACCAGCGAGCCACGTTCATTGTGCTGATGACCCTCGGCCTGAGCTTTGTAATCCGCGAGGTGGTGCAGGTGCTGTGGGATCCGCTGGCTTACCAGATGGTACGGCCGCCGTTCTTTGCCCAGCCAGGCAAGGCTGAAACCGTCCTCGAATGGTTCCGCAACGGTAACTCGACCCTGAACATCTTCGGTGTCACTTTCCCCACCTACCGCCTGTTCATCATCGCCCTCGGCCTGGTGATGTTCATCTTCATCACCCTCCTGATGACCCGCACCCGTCTGGGAATGATCATCCGTGCCGGTGTACAGGATCCCGAAATGGTGGAAGCACTGGGCATTAATGTGCGCCAGGTGTTCACCTTCGTGTTCGCCCTCGGAATTGCCATGGCCGCGCTGGGCGGTATTGGCGCCGCGCCGTTCATTCCGGTGCAGCCCCTGATGGGCGACCAGTTCCAGATGCAGGGCTTCATCACGGTGGTGTTGGGTGGGATGGGTTCCTATGTGGGTGCTTTCATTGGCGCACTCACCCTCGGCCTGGCACGCGCTTTCGGTGATTATTTCGCCCTGAAACTGTCATTGTCACCCGCCATCGCGGAAGCCTCGACCGTGATCATCATGATCATCGTCCTGCTGATCCGCCCTTCGGGTCTCTTCGGGAAAAAGGAGTAGTGCATGCCTGAACCAACTTCAACCAAAAAAATCTCCTTCCGGAAAATTATCCGCCGCGAAAGCGGCTTCCTGGTGCTGACCGTACTCCTGGGCCTGTTCCCGTTCGTCATGAACCTGATCACCGGTTCCGGTCTGAATGACGGCATCACCAAATATTGGCAGGGCCAATTGATCGCCTTTTTTATCATGGCTGTGCTTGCCATGAGCTATGACCTGTTGATCGGTTATGCCGGGATTCTCTCCTTTGGCCATGCCGCATTTTTCGGCGGCGGCGCCTACACCATGGCCCTGCTCCTCACGCATTGGGGACCCACCTTTGCCAGCCGTTATCGCATCACCATTCCCGGCGGGACCGATATCACTACCCTGATCATCTTCATCGCCAGCCTTTTGGCATCAGCCGTGGTGGCGTTGTTGATCGGCGCTTTGTTCAGCGCCACTTCCGCCCGTCTGAAAGGCGCTTACTTTGCCATGCTGACCCTGGCGCTGGCAGAGGCGATTCACATCCTTGCCAAGGCAACTGATTTTGTCCAGTGGACCGGCGCTGATGAAGGACTGCACGGCGTTCCGATCCCGGCCTGGCTCAACCCCACCCAGTTTCGCCTGCGCTTCTATTTCATCGCCCTGGCCTTCCTGGTGATCTCCTATTTCGTCATTCGCCGCTTCACCAACTCCCCCACCGGGCGTGTGATTGTCGCTACCCGCGAAAATGAAGATCGCATGCGCATGATCGGGTACAACCCGGCCACTTACCGCACGATCACCTTCCTGACCGCGTCCCTGTTTGCCGGACTGGCCGGGGCGATGTATTCGCTCTGGAATATGAGCGCCACCCCCTCGATGACGTCAGCCGTCACCACGGTCAATATGCTCATCATGGTCATCCTGGGCGGCATGGGTACCCTCATTGGTCCCATCATCGGAGCAGGATTAATGCAAACCCTCAGCCAATTCCTCTATAACTTCTTTGGAGCACGCTGGCCACTGGTGTTTGGCCTGATCTTCATCTTTATTGTGCTGTTCTTCCCCTACGGCATTGTCGGCACCTGGCGCCTGAAACAACCGGATCTCAAGGCCGGCTGGGAACGATTCCGGAGATTGCTTGGCAGCAAACCACCGGAACAACAATGAGCATTGGTTGTTGAAAAAACCTGGATTTTCACAAAATAGCAATCACCACCCCCGCATCTGCGGGGGTGGTGGCATTAAAGAAAATGGGCTGGCGGTTACCCGCCAGCCCGGTTGATGGGATGAAATCCGGTATCTTCCCAATCGACACTGCATCAGCGATCAAAATAGACCGGTTTACCGCTCTCGGAAGAAGTGTAGATCGCCTCCAGAATTTCCGACACCACCAGGGCTTGTTCTCCTGTCACCAGTTGGGGTTTGTCAAACAGGATCGCATCGACCCAGCGGTTCATTTCATATTCAAAGGTTTCCATCTTCTGCCCGGGATATTCACTGCGCGTATATGGGGTGACTTCCACTTTGTTCACATACAACGCACCGTCTTTTTCGCCGTTCAGCCGCAGGCCATCCACCATATCCGCCCCACCTTTGGTGCCGCAGAATGCAGTCTGGCTGAATTCCGCCATGTTGATCGCCCACGAGGATTCAAGCACGATCGTGGCATCATTCTTAAAGCGGATGAAACCAAACGCCGAAGTTTCAACAGTATATTTGTCCGGGTCCCACGGGCCCCACAGGTTGGCGGCGTTGCGGGTGTCCTTCAGGTAATCATAAGCCGACCCCATCACACTCACTGGCTCATAGTTATCCATCAGCCACAGCACCATGTCGAGAGTATGGGTGGCAATATCGATCAGCGGACCACCGCCCTGGGCCTCTTTGTCAGTGAATACACCCCAGGTGGGCACGCCGCGCCGTCGGCAGGCAATTGCCCTCGCGAAGTAGATATGCCCCAACTCGTCCGCCTGGATCATCTTCTTCAGGTACTGCGCTTCCAGGGTGGATCGGCTCTGGTAACCCACTGATAACTTCCTGTTATTTTTGCGGGCAGCTTCCACCATCTTGCGCGCATCCGCGGCTTTGGAAGCCATCGGTTTCTCCACCATCACATGCTTGCCGGCATTGAGCGCGTCAATGCTGATCGGCGCGTGGGATGCGTTCGGCGTCAGGATGTGCACCACATCAATATCGCCGTTCTCCAACAGCGCGCGGTAATCCGTATAGGTTTTTGCGTTATCTGTTCCAAATTCGGCTTTGGCCTTGGCAGACCGTTCTTCATCTATATCGAAGAAACCAACCATTTCTACTTTGCCGGTTTTCTTCAGGTTGGGCATGTGTTTGCCAAAGGCTATCCCACCACAGCCAATGATACCTACTTTTAAAGTTTCCATCTTGTATCCAAACTCCTACAATGTAACGGTTTTGTTTTCTGCATTGGCGATATACGATTTTTCCAGTACCTTGCTGAGAGCGATCCCTTCTGCCAGGCCACTGTGAATCCGGGAGCAGTCATCATTGAGGATCGCCTCGACAAACTGCCACACCGGCATGGGGATCGCTGGCGGCAGGTCCGCGGGTGTGATCCATTCTTTTTCTGCGCCGGGCACTTTGGAAGAAACCATCTTGAAGCCTTCCTGCGTCCACAGGATGGTACCTTCGGTACCATACACTTCCACCGCGCGCGGAGAGCGGTAGGAAACAAAACTGGTTTCCAGGATCGCCACTGTTTTATTCTCAAATTCAACGCTCATCATCGCGTTGTCATCCACCGCGTGGTCGGTCAGTGTATTATACATAGCCGTGATGCGCTTCGGCTCGCCAAACAGCCAGTTGGCAATATATACCGAATGGCAGCCGAGATCCATCATCGCCCCCCCGCCAGCGGTAACAGGATCATACCAGTAGGCCGGCAGCCAGTTGGCGCTGGCACCATTATGCGCGTTGCGCATGCGAAACACCGACACCTCACCCAGCAATCCTTCCTCGATGGCCTTTTTGATGTATTGGATTTCCGGTGAAACCAGCTGCGGCATCGAGATCACAAACTTCACACCCGCTTTGCGGATATGGTCCGCCGCTTCCAACGCATCTGCTTCTGTCAGGCACAGGGTTTTCTCGGTATAAATATGCTTCCCGGCGGCTGCCGCTTTGCGGATGATTTCCAGGTGCATATTGGTGGGTGAATCGATCACCACAGCATCCACATCATCCCGCGCCATCACCGCATCCAGTGAAGGCTCAAAATCTGCCCCCAGTTCTTCCGCCCAGGCAGCACCACGAACGGAATCTTCATCCCACACAACGGTAATCTGGACCTTTCCGGTATCCCGGAATTGCCGTGCATAATCCACGGCGTGCACATGCCACTTGCTGATCATGGCAATTTTTAACATCGTTGACTCCTTTTTTCTGGTAATTGGCAACTATCATTGTAGCAGATATGCAAGGGTTTTCTCTTTCCAGATGGAAAACAAAAAAATATGAAAAAAGTATCTGCTGAAAAGCTTTTCAGATTCTGACCTTTCACTGATGACATACATAACACACGCGATATTCGCTGAATAATCCCTCTGGTGACTTCCGGCATTACAATGAAAAACCGCTCTCACAAGCGGTTTTTCATGGATTGTCTTTCCTGAATCAACTAAAATGCTGAATTGGAATGAGAAATTTCCAGACCGTTGACGCGGATGAAGGCCGGCAGCACAATTGCCTTGGGGTTGCGAGCGCCGTAGCTCATCGAAGTGTTGGCAATCTTCTCAGTGCTGGAAAGCCACTGCAATTTTTCGCCGAAGATGTCGAGTAAACTTTGCGTCAGCCGCACATTGAACGGCACCGCCACGGACCCATCTTTTTTCAACAGTAATGCGCCAAAGCGGGAACTGCCGGTGATCAAACCACGGGAGGGGTTGACGATGTTCATATAGTGCAGGTAGGGAATATACAGCAGGTCTTTTTCCCGCGGCATGCTCACCAGGGCTTCCAGTGAATCCACCGGCTGGTCACCGCAGTGTAACACCAGGCTTTTGTGCATCACAGTATGCCCGGTGGGTTGCGCACCATATTCATCGGCGTCATCCTGTACCCATGTATAACCGTCGAACACGCCCCGCGTGAACAGGGGAAATGGTTTTCGCTCAATCCCACTCACATCACGTTTGTAGGGGAAAGTCTCGCGCCGGGTCGGGTCATCGACCAGGGTGAATTTCTCAGAAAAAACGGGTTTACCAACCTGTTCCTGGGTGGTGAACGAAAAACCGCGCTTCATCATCCCACCGCTGAACCCGATCCAGTTCATCAGGTCCAGCAAGTCGCCGATCGCGGCAGAACCCAGCACAATATCGTAGGTACCTACCGGAATTTGCTGGGGCACCGTGGTGGTATACACGTGGCTTAAAAATGCCAGCTCGCTGTGCACTGCTGCCGGGTCCAGGTCGGCTTTCTGCTGCGCCGATTGCTCCGCCAGGATTTCCCATTTCTGTGCGCCATGGGACAGCACCAGGTTCACCTGGGCGTCAGAAGATTTGAAATACTGGGTATGTTCAGAACGGGTATTGATCTGGGCGGTAATATTGGTGCCGCTGGAGAAAATGCCAGAAAGGGTGATTTCGCCAGTTTCCAACCCTTCAGCCGCCTGGTTGAAGTAAGCCAGCTTTTCCTCATTGCTCAGCTGGGCCAGCGCTTGATCATACGAACTTTCGTCGGCATAGGTTTCGGTATACAGCGGAATGGTCGGGTCGTAACTGAGCGGCTGGGTATGTTTCATCATTTCCGCAGCGGTGTCAATCCCGGCCTTCATCTGCTCCACCTGGTTCAGGTCTGTGATCATCTGGTATTCGGCACGCTTCCTGCCGTCATAAGTGGTAATTTCCAGCCGGACGAGGTGTTCATTGGTATTCAATGAAATGGCAGAGTTGGCAAAACGCATCAGGTAGCTGTCTTCTTCATGGTAGAAAAACGCGGCGCTGATCCCTTTGTTAATGGCATATTGGCGCAATTCGCCGAGGATGTTCAGAATTTTCTCTTTCATCGCTACTCTCCAATCGTTACGTTATCAAACCGGCATACCGGTACGCCATGGCCCAACTGCATCACCTGGTTGGGCTGCCCCTTGCCGCAGTTATCGACATACTGGACTTCCCAGGTCGATTCATCACCCACAGCGGTAAGTGAATTGTAGAATTTCACTGTTTCACCGCGGTAGGTGGCGTTTTTGACCACATGCTTCACCTCACCGTCTTCCACCACCCAGCCGATGTCGGTGGCAAAATGGAACTGCTCGCGGTTGGACCCGATCGACCAGCTCTTTTCACCGTCAAGGATCACGCCTTTTTCCGTATTCTTAACAATGTCATCCAGTGTACCGTCTGTGCCGAAATCAATATTGATATTGGTCATGCGTTCGATCGGCACCCGGTAAAAGGATGTGGCACGGTTGGCGCCGCCGCTGCCATTGAAAATCGGCTTGCGCGCTTTGGCGTTGGCTTCCTCCACCATCTGCCGCCCGGTGATCGCTCCCACCAACAGGCCTTTGTCAATCAGCAGGTTATTCTGGGCCGGAATGCCGTCATCGTCATACCCAAAAGAACCCGGGGTATTGGGCAGGGTGGCATCAGCACGGGCTGTCAACTTGCTGGAACCATACTGGAGCTTGCCAAAGTCTTCCAACCGCACAAACGAGCCGCCGGCATAGGCCAGTTCATAGCCGAGGATGCGGTCCAGTTCCAAAGCGTGCCCGATGGTTTCGTGAGTCTGCAGGAACATGATTCCGGGCAGCAGGATTACCGAGCGTGTATCCCTGGGGCAATCCTCTGCGACCAGAACTTCATTCAGTTCTTTCACAATCCGTGCCGCATTATCAGTGAAGAGTTTGCGGTCCATGGTTTCCCAACCACGGGTTGCGCCAATCCGTCCCGGCTGATATTTGCGGGTATGAGTCACGCCCTGCGCATCCACCCCCATCACCTGGATGGCGGGAAATACCTCGATGATTTTTTTCTCAATTTCACTGCCTTCAGAATCCACAAAGATGATCTGTTTTTTCATAAAGGTCATCCCGCTGGCGCGCTGCACCACGCCGGATTGGTTCATCAGACTGTCCATTTCCTTTAAGAAGTCAACCTTCTCCGAAAGTTCAACCGTGAATGGGTCAATTTCATTCGGGCTGGTAAATGATGCCTGGATTGCGTCTTTTTCAGCAAGCCGCACCGGGAACGTCACTCGTTCCGCTGCTACGCGGGCATTATCAAAGGCCTTGTCAAACAACCCCGCCAGCTGGCTGATATCGGAGGATGCCGAGAAGCCCCAGGCGCCTTTGTAGAGCACCCGCACCCCCACCCCGCTCTCGCGTGAGGCGGTGGCGTTTTTAAGATTGCCGTTCCACATTGTGAGGTCGCTGGATTCTTCCAGCGGGTACCAGCGCGCGTCAACGTAGGTTGCGCCGGCATTCCTCAGCCGCTCGATCTGTTGTTTCAGTTCGTTGATCATGGTATTCCTTCCTTGGTACATGTAAATTATGGATCATCTGGTTGGCATCCAGATTTTCCGCCTGTAATTGTACACCCACAGGGTGAGAATGCAACAAAAATCCGGCTGGATTGGCAAATATCGGATACAATACACAATACTGGAACCAAGGAAATCCTGATGAGATGACATCCAACACCTACGCCCAAATCCCTATTCCCAAATATTACCAGGTGTATCTGGCGCTCAAAGAAAAAATTGAAGAAGGGGTGTATCCCGAAGGGACTGCCATCCCTTCAGAGCGCCATCTGGTCGAGATGCATGAGGTCAGCCGGATCACTATTGTTAAAGCGGTTGACCTGTTGGTGCAGGAAGGCCTGATCGAAACCCGGCAGGGAACCGGCAACTTTGTGAAACCTGTCCGCAAGGCCATCGCCCCGGCCAGGTTAAAAACGGTAGCATTAGTGATTCCCGGTACACTGGAAGGATACATCTCTTCAGTTCTGACCGGGATTGTGGAGCAGGCTGCGGGGGCTTCCACCCAGGTGCAATTGATGGGGCCGCAAATCGGGCGGAAAAATTCCATATTTTTTGATGAATTGTGCTGCGGTGACCTGGACGGGGTGATCGTCTATCCAGCCGCGTCTGGCTGGCAGGGGTGGGTGAAATCCATTGTCGAGAGTGGTGTTCCTGTTGTTTTGATTGACCGATACTTCCCGGAACTGGCTTGCGACCACGTTGTGTTTGATGATGAAGAAGCCGCATATCAGCTGACAACGGGCATGATTCGTCATGGCATGCGGCGAATTGCTTTCATCCCGCAAGTGGAAATCAACACCACCAGCGTCATCGACCGTCTGAAGGGGTTTCAGCGTGCCCACCTCGAATTCGGCATCCCCCTGGATGAAGATATGATGTGGTTTGAAGCCTACAGCCATCTGCGTGGCGGTGTTGACTTACTCCAGGATGACTCCACCCAAAACCTGGATGAACACATCCGGCGCTACCAACCGGATGGGATCTTTGCAATTAATCACCGGGTGGGGGAAAAGTTTTACTTTGACTTAATGACCCTTCATAACCGTCAATTGTTGTCATTAATTAACCCCCTTAACCAGGCCACAGAGCCGAAGGCGTCCTACCAGGTTGGACAGGCGGGTATTTATGACCATGATCTGTTTTTCCAGAATCCATACTACCATGGTGTGGCGATGCAGGATGGCCGACAATTGGGTAAAGCCGCATTTGACCTGGTTCTTGCACGGATCAACCGGGATTTGCCTGACCCATCCCCGGTCCATCAAGTGGTGTCAATGCAGGTTCTATAATGGCTTGAGGCCGATCCAGGGGTGGTAACCGACAAATATTTGACGGACGGCTGCTTGCGTGCTACACTGTATATATCCACCTATCCACTGAGCGAGTAATCATGACCACTTTGATTGACGAATCGATTCCGATTCCCAAGTACTACCAGGTTTTCCAGGTACTGCGGGAGAAAATTGAGATCGGGGAATACCCGGTCAGCACAAGGATCCCATCCGAGCGGTCGTTGGTGGAAATTTATGGCGTCAGCCGGATTACGATTGTGAAAGCACTTGACTTGCTGGAACAGGAGCACCTGATTGAACGCCGCCAGGGCCTGGGGAATTATGTAACTGATCCCAATCAGAAGCGGGAAGAAAAAAAACCAATCGTCATCACCTTTGTCGTTCCCCACGGGCTCGATCAGTTTCCCACCAAAATCATTGTCGGTGCAGCCCAGGCCGCAACAGACAATGAATTGTTTCTACAAATCCTACCCATTCCGCAGAACCAATCATTATCTGTTTTCTTTCACAGTCTGTCCCTCACCCCATCCGATGGTACCATCCTATTCGCACGGCGCACCGAATTGGCGCAATTTATCGAGGAATACCACCGATATTCTGATAGCCCGGTGGTGCTGATTGACCGTTATATCGAAAATTTCGATGGCGATTACGTGGTGTTTGACGATGAAAAAGCAGGATATGAACTAACACGCCACCTGGTTTCGTTAGGATATCATCGGATCGGGTTCGTTCCGGGACAGGAAGTCACGACCACCTCCGTCATCGGCCGACTCAATGGGTATAAGAAAGCGCTGGAACAACACGGCATTCCTTTTAATGAAGACCTGGTGTGTGTGGGTTATGAAACCACCCAGCTGTCCCCTGACCTCAACTTCCAGACCCAATCCGCAGCCAGGTTGGCGGCATTTCTGCAGCAGGAACACCCGGACGCATTGATTGCAGTGAATTCATTGATGCTGGATACCATCACGCATGACCTGATGGTGATCAAGAATCAGTCGCTGCGCGATCAACTGGATGCCATGCACCTGTCGGAGACAGTCAATCCGAAGCAGACTGTATGCGATGTTGGCCTGGCAGGAGTATGTGACCACTGGCAGAATATCAAGTACGAAAAATTGCACGCCATCGCTTTCCAGGATGGCTATGACCTGGGCGTGATCGCCATGCGGTTAATGATTGATCGCATTCACAACCCCCGCCACACCTACCAGCACATCATCCTGCCGATGCAGATGCATACCTTTTCCAAGCAGGAGTCCACCCCGCTTGATCATGCGGCATGACCATTTCATCCCCGAATACTTGACATGAATTCGTAAAATCGCTATACTGGATATATCCACTTATCCACCGATAATTGTGCCTAATACTGTGTGTGTATGCGGTTGATCTCGATCAAGCGCGTTTTGTAAAATTGATCATTCCTGAAAGGAGGTCATAAAGTACCGGTTCTGCGAAAGATTGACCATCTGCGTGTGTTTGTTATGTTATTTCATGAGGAGACCCTGTAAAATGAAAACGTTGTACAAATTGATTTCTGTTCTTCTCCTGCTGGCCATGTTACTGGCAGCCTGCGGCGGTGGCACAACCACCGATGAGGGCGATATGGCTGGTGAAGAAACCACCGGTGAAGAAACGGTTGCTGAAGAAGAAATGGCGGAAAATCCGCTGGATTACCTGAACGCAGACCGCGAAGACACCCTGATCGTCGACAAGCCCGGACGCTTGCAAGGCGGCGATAACTGGAACCCCAAGGTTCCCGGCAACGCGGTTGGCTGGGGTATGGCGCAACTGGGTTTTGAATCCCTGATGATCCTGAACTACGAAACCGGTGAAATGATGCCCTGGTTGGCAGAATCCTTTGAAGGCAATTCGGAATCCACCGAGTTCACCCTCAAACTGCGCGATGGCATCACCTTCTACGATGGCACCCCGATGACGATTGACGACATCATTTACACTTTCGAACTGGAAATGGCAACCGAGGGTTTCGGCGGCCACTTCACCTGGAAGGAATGGATTGCCTCGATCGAAAAAGTGGATGACCTCACCGCCACCTTCAAGCTGGCAAAACCCAATCCCCGCTTTGTGCTGGATTATTTCTCAGTTAAAATCGCTGGGACTACCCTCTTCCTGCCCAAGCACGTATGGGAAACCGTTGAAGACCCGATGACATTCAAAAACTTTGACATCGCCAAGATGTACCCGATGGCGACCGGCCCCTATATGCTGGGCAAAGTCAGCGAAAATGAAGTCTTCCTGGTCCGCAATGACAACTGGTGGGGCTACAAGACCGGCTTCCAGAAGCTGCCCGAACCCAAACTGGTGATCATCTCCTATGTGGGCACTGAAGAAGTCCGCACCGCCACCGCCATCGACAATGGCTTTGACGTCATGGAAGACATCACCTTTGGCGCATGGCAGGCCATCCAGGCTCAGAACCCCAAGTGGGAAGCCTATTATGATGATTTCCCCTATGCTGTGCCAGATCCCTGCGCCCGCCTGATCGGCCTCAACAACGCGGTGGAACCCTGGAACGACAAGGAAATGCGCCAGATGCTGAACCACGTGATGGATCGCCAGCAGATCATCGACATCGCCTATGAAGGCACCACCACCCTCGCCCCCACCTTCTGGCCATCCTACGCCTCCATGCAGCCATACACCGACCTGATCCCCAAGGACAAATGGGAAGCCATGCTGACACCCGACCTGGACAAAGCAACGGAAATTCTCGAATCCAAGGGCTATGTTAAGACTGGCGATTACTGGACCAAGGACGGCGTAGAACTGTCGCTCGAAATCCAGTGTGCCGAATCCTTCTCGGAACTGGAGCGCATCGCGGATGTGTTCGCCGAACAGCTTCAGCGCTTTGGCATCAACGCCGTCAAGGTTAAGCTGGTGGATGGTACTTTCTATGACAACAGCAACTTTGGCAACTATGAAGCCAACAGCCAGTGGTTTACCTGCGGTTCCGTCAACGAACCCTGGGCAACCCTGCGCACCATGTCGGGTGAAGGCGCCCCCATCGGTGAAACACCCCAGGGTCAGCAGAACGTGTACCGCTGGTACAACGAACGCTACACCGAAATTGTGAATGAAATCGGCGTTCTCCCCCTGGGTGATCCCAAGATTATGGAACTGACCGCGGAAGCGCTCGAGATCCTGTATGATGAACTGCCGGCTCTGCCCGCAGCCCAGGCCAAGAAATTGATCCCGAACAACTTCACCTACTGGACCAACTTCCCCTCGGCAAAGAATCCCTATATTTCGCCCTGGTGCTGGTGGACTTCCTTCGTGGTGGTTGTCGTGAACCTTGAGAAGGCCACGAATTAATCAGCCGCATGGCTAGATAACCCCCGTTTTCAAATCAGTCTGGCGGCTTGAAGGTTTTCTCTTCAAGCCGCCAGTATTCCTGCCCAACAGGGCGTGAAGCTGATGTCATTACTTATAGAAAGGGCTTCCATCAATGGGCGGCTTAACCTGGAATTACATTCTGAAACGATTTTCAATGTTCCTGCTCACATTCTGGCTGGGCAGTTCGTTGATCTTTATCATTCCACGGCTGGCACCGGGAGACCCGGTAAGCGCGATGGTGGTTCGCATCGTCATGCGCGAAGGCTACATGGAGAACGCCCAGGAAATTATTGAATCCTGGAAGGAACGCTTTGGGTTGAATGACCCAATGGCTGTTCAGTATGTCAAATACCTCGGAAACGTTGTCCAGTTCGATTTTGGTTTTTCACTGGCACGTTTTCCAACTGATGCCTGGGATATTGTGCTTCCTGCTTTACCTTGGTCCATCGGCTTGTTATCCGTAGCATCCGTCATTTCCTTCATCATCGGCAATACGATCGGTGCATTAATGGGATGGGATAAAACACCCCGATGGCTGAAATCGATCCTGCCTTTTTCACTGACATTTACAGCAATCCCTTACTTTATGTTTGGTTTGTTGCTCATTTTTATTCTTGCCTTCAAGTTGCACTGGCTGCCCGCATCTGGCGGATACGGGCGCGGCGTTGATCCCGGCTGGAACTGGGAATTCATCAAAAGCATTATCCGCCATGGCACCCTGCCCCTGCTCTCGATCATCATCACATCTTCCGGTGGTTGGGCGCTGGGCATGCGCGGCCTGATGATCACAGCCAACAGCGAAGACCACTTTCTGCTGGCGCAGGCAAAAGGGCTTTCGCCCCGGCGCGTTTTCCTGCGCTACGGCGTCCGTAATGCCATCATGCCTTCTCTGACTGCCTTTGCGCTTGGATTGGGAGGCCTGGTCAGCGGTTCCACCCTGGTGGAATTTATCTTCGCCTATCCTGGAACCGGCTACACCCTCTTCCAGGCCATCCAGACACAGGATTATACGGTGATTGAGGCTGTCTGTAATTTGATGATCCTGATCACTTCGGGCAGTGTATTCTTCATTGACCTTCTGTATCCTTTGCTGGACCCGCGCATTACATTCAAGAGCAACAAGTAGAAAGTGGCAGGTATAACATGGAACAAAAGAAAGTAAGACGCTGGAATACATGGGATAATCCATGGCTCAATACCAAATTCCTGATCGGCATTTCGATCGTTATCCTGGTTGTGCTGTTTGGCTTGCTGGGACGCATCTTCTGGAATGTTGAACTGGCTTATGTTGGGTCTTCACCGCTGAACTTACCGCCGGTATGGCAGGGCGGTGTTCCTGAACATCCACTGGGCACCGAAAGCAACGGGCGCGACATGCTGGCACAGTTGATTGTCGCGATTCCCTCCTCCTTTAAGGTGGGGCTGATCGCTGCCAGTGTGGGGATGACTGCGGGCCTGGTTCTGGGTTCTCTCGCCGGTTATTTTGGAGGCTGGGTCGATGCCGTCATCCGCACCCTTGCGGACGCGGTGGTGACCATCCCGACCCTGGCGGTGTTGATCGTCATTGCGGCATTCTTCACCATGCGCGATACCACCTCAATGGCGCTGATCCTGGCGATGTTCGCCTGGCCTGGGCCAACCCGGATTGTCCGTTCCCAGGTGCTATCCCTGCGCGAACGAGGATATATCCGCATGGCGGTCCTCTCTGGAGAAAGGCCGTTTGGCCTGATGTTCCGCGAAATGCTGCCGAACATGCTGCCCTGGATTGCCGCCAGCATCACCGGCAACATCTCCGGTGCCATTCTTGGGGCAACCAGCCTGGAAGCTCTGGGATTGGGGCCAACCCGTGTTCCTTCATTGGGAACAATCATCAACCAGGCACAAACCAGTTCCGCCTTGATTCGCGGAATGGTGTGGTGGTGGTTCCCCCCCATCCTGGTGTTGATGATCATCTTCACTTCTTTCTTCCTCATCACCACCGGATTGGATGAAATTGCCAATCCCAGATTGCGAGGGTTGAACAAATGAGTACGATTAACACTGAAAACCTGATCCTGGACGCGCCCACAGACGCCAAAAAGGTGCTCGAAGTTGAAAACCTGCGCGTGCAATACGATACCCCACGCGGTGCGGTCAGGGCCGCAGATGACGTTTCTTTCTACCTGAAGGAAAAAGAGATCCTCGGCCTGGTGGGTGAATCTGGCTGCGGTAAGACAACCACAGCCATGGCCATTCTGCAAATGGTGCAGTCTCCGGGCCGCATCGTCGGCGGGCAAATCCGGATCAACGGCAGGAACATCGTCGGCATCCCCGAAAGCGAACTGCGCAAATACCGCTGGACAGAATTGTCTTTAATTCCGCAGGGGGCGATGAACTCCCTGAACCCGGTGATCAAGATCAAGGAACAGATGGCTGACGCCATCCGCGCCCATGAGAACATCAAAAAGAAAGATCTCAAACCGCGGATTTTGAAGTTATTCAACGATGTCGGCCTGCCGGAACGTGTGTACAACATGTACCCGCATGAACTCAGTGGCGGTATGAAGCAGCGCGTGTGCATCGCCATGTCGATTGTCCTGAATCCGTCCGTAATTATTGCCGACGAACCAACCAGCGCCCTGGATGTGGTGGTGCAGCGCGTGGTTGCCCAGACCATCTTGGAAGTGAAAGAACGCCTGGGTGTTTCGATGATCATGATTGGCCACGACATGGGTCTGCAGGCGCAGATGGTGGACCGGGTAGCGGTGATGTATGCCGGCCGCCTGGTGGAAATCGGCCCGGTCATGAAGATGTTCAAAAACCCGACACATCCGTATACACAGCTGTTGATCGAAGCCATCCCATCCATCAAGGAAAAGAAACCATTGAAAGTGACCGAAGGATTGACGCACGATCTTCGCAACACCCCGGAGGGCTGCATTTACCAGTTCCGCTGTGAGCATGTGGAAGATAGTTGCTGCAACGAACCACCGCGAATGTACCAGGTGGGGATAGATCATTTTGTGTCCTGCCGGCACGCGGCCGAACGCGCGCGCAGTATGGAATTACTTGGAGGATATCATGGCTGAACCATTGCTCGAAATTAAGAATGTGACCAAAATCTTCGGCGGCGGCCTGCTGTCCACCAGCAAACCGGTGGTTGCCCTGGATGGTTACAGTCTGGATGTGTATGACCAGCCCGCGCGGATTACCACCATCGCCGGTGAAAGCGGTAGTGGGAAAACAACCCTGGTGAACCTGATCCTGGGCTACCTGCCCCCCTCTGAAGGTGAAATCCGCTACAAAGGCATCAACCTGCATGAGATGGATCGTAACCAGCGCTTAATGTACCGCCGCGAGGTCCAGGCCGTCTTCCAGGATCCTTACGAGGTCTACAACCCATTCTACCGTGTGCAGCATATCTTCGATATGGTGGTGCGTAACTTCAAGCTGGGCACCAACAAAAAAGAAAGCCGCGAGCGGATAGAAGAAGCCCTCAACGTGGTCGGTCTGCGCGGTGAGGAAATCCTGGAAAAGTACCCGCATCAATTATCCGGCGGACAACGGCAGCGGGTGATGGTCGCCCGTGCCTATATGCTCAAGCCGCGCCTGATTGTGGCAGACGAACCGGTTTCCGCGGTGGATGCCTCACTGCGTGCCATGATCCTCGACATCATGATGAAACTGCGGGATGAACACCATATCTCATTCCTGTACATCACCCATGACCTTTCCACCGCTTACCAGATTGGTGATGAAATGTATGTCCTGTTCCAGGGCGTAACCGCAGAAAAAGGGGACACAGCTCAGATTATTGAAAATCCCAAGCACCCGTATGTGCAGGAACTGGTCAATTCCATTCCCGCGCCAGATCCCGAAATCAAGTGGGAAACCGACATCCACCTGCCTTCAGAAGAGGAAATGCGGATGAAATACGCCCGTGGCTGCCGCTTCTTCCCCCGCTGCCCGTATGGAATGGATATTTGCAAACAAAAACAGCCCGGTATGTTCACCGTTGGCCCGCAGCACGAAGCAGCCTGTTACCTGTATCAAAAACAGCAGGAGGAACAGCCCAAATGAACAGCAGAGAACGAGTCCGCATGCTGATTGCACGGGAACCCGCTGACCATAATGCTTTCTGGCTGGGCAATCCCGATCCGAAGACCTGGCCGATTTTGCATGACTATTTTGGCACGACCACGGAAGAAGAATTGCGGGTCCAGTTGAAGGATGATTTCCGCTGGTGCGCCCCCGATGTGCATGTGCGCAGTTATTTCCATCCCAAAGGGCGTGCCATGTTTGATCTACAGATGGACAAGACCCATCACGGCCAGGCTGGTCCTTTTGCCAATTGTGAAGACCCCAAGGCGGTTGAGGATTATGAATGGCCAAAATTGGAATACCTGAACTTCACCGATGTCAAACAGACGCTCAGCACCTTTACCGACACCTACCGTGCCAGCGGTTTTTGGGTCCCATTTTATCATCATGTGATGGATCTGTTTGGCATGGAGGATTACCTGGTGAAAATGTTCACCCACCCGGAAGTGGTGCAGTCGGTTACTGACCATGTCTGCCAGTTCTACTATGATGCCAACGAGCGGTTTTTTGCGGAATGCGGCCACCTGGTGGACGGCTATTTCTTCGGCAATGACTTTGGCACCCAACGCGATACCATCATGAGCCCGAAACTGTTTGACCGGTTTGTGATGCCGTGGTTTAAAACATTCACTGACCAGGGCCACCGCCTGGGGAAACAGGTATTACTGCACTCTTGCGGCTCCATTCACCGCGTGATCCCACGCCTGATCGAAGCCGGTGTCGATTGCCTGCATCCGCTGCAAGCCAAAGCGGCCAACATGGATGCGGAAATCCTGGCACGGGATTTCAAGGGAAAAATCACCTTCCTCGGCGGTATCGACGCGCAGGGAGTTCTGCCGCACGGGACCCCGGGAGAGGTCAAAGCGGAGGTGAACCGCGTGCGTGACCTGCTGGGTCCGTACGTGATCATCAGCCCCAGCCACGAAGCAATCCTGCCGGATGTGCCGCCTGAGAATGTTGCCGCATTGGCGGAATCTGCCCAAGCGTAAGTATATGCGCATCCAGCACAACCATCAAGGACTTGCCTTCGGCGGGTTGGAGCACCAAACCATCAATACCACTTATCTTCAGAGCACTTTCCCGGCGGGAAAGTGCTTTATGTTTCAACCGGGAACAACACCCCTGGAAAGGAGGTCGTGATTCATGAAACCCATCACAGATTTTCTGGGATTTCTTATCCCTGAATATCTATTTGACCTGTTGCCCGTATTCGGAATGGTACTCTGCCTGGCAGGGACATTTGCCATGGTCAGCCGCAAGCGGGAATATCGCTGGCAATACCGTGCGTTGGGCATTGCAGCGGTGTTTGTTTTACTGCTCAGCACCGCGTTGGAAGTATTGCAGCCAATCATGCAAATCTATCTGGAGGAAGATCTCGAAATCATTTTTCTAGAGGCAAACAAGGTTACCGGCATGATGCGCAACCTGCGTTACCTGCTCTACCCGGTAGGTATGTTCATTCTGGGCTATGCCATCTTCGACGACCGTTTTGAGGAAGGATGGGATCAATGAACCTGAATGAAATTCTGCCCCTCCTGATTCGGAATACCCTGTTTAGCTGGCTGATCAATGTTGAATTTGTCGCACCGCTGTTGATAATTTTGATCGCCAGGAAAAATCGGAAATACCACCCGGTATTGACCCGCAAATTGTGGCTGCCAGCCGTTTTGATTTGGCTTGCCGGCCTGGCCAAAGAGGCATACCTGCAATTTCTCTTTCCCTATAGCATATTCACCAATCAGCTTGCCCTCAATGACATCACATACAAAATTCAACTTGTGTTCTATACGATCCTGTTCAGTGCCGGAGTATTGGGATTGGCTCACGCCATCTTCCTGCGCCGGCAGATCACTCCCCCGCCAGATTTTTTAAATGAATAATGAGGATATCTCCATGACAAACCACGCATCCATATTGAGCAGTATTCGCCGTAAGGCAGACCAGATTCGGTATGCATTTCCCGAACTTACCTGGACCAGGAAAAAAGGCCCCGGGCCAGACACACTGGTATTGAAAGGCAATGGCAGCTTCAGCGGGTTGACCCTCGAACCCGGCTGCGACCTGGTACTGAGCACCGACCTCGTTTTGCCCGGGTCGGCCGGGGCTGTTGCGCTGGAGGGCGACGCCCTGGAATGCACTCTTTTCAGCCTTTATCCATGTGAGTTGATGCTGGAGGGAAAGCCGATCTTCGCGGATGATGGAATTCCTGTTGCTGCCGGACCGGCACTGGTTACTGTGCTGAAGGGCATCCGTACGGGCGATAATGGGCAATTGGAATTGACAATCCATATCCCCGATAACCAGACCACGCTGTGGTTTAATTTGCACTTCACCACACCCGGCCTGCGCGCCGCCTTTGAAACCCTTGACCTGGCCTGGGCGCAGCTTACCTATGCGCAATCGCTGGCAGTCAACCCCCAGGAACATGCGGCTGTCGAAGCCGCCTTCGCCCTGGTTCCACAGGACATCGACCAGTTCACCCCTGCCCTCCTGGCGCAGATCGAAACCGCCCTGGCCCCGCTGGCTCCAAAAGCCCGCACCAACATCGTTCATATCATTGGTCACAGTCACATCGACATGAACTGGTTGTGGACCTGGGACGATACGGTCAATGTCATTCACCGGGATTTTAATAGCGTGGTTTCGATGATGGAAGATTACCCCGAAATGACCTTCACTCACAGCCAACCCGCCACCTATGAAGTGATCCGTACCCAGAACCCGCAATTATTCAATAAAGTGGTGGAACTGATCCGAGAGGGACGCTGGGAACCTGCCACCATCACCTGGGTTGAAGGGGACACCAATATGTCTTCCGGCGAAGCCACTGCCCGTCATATGTTGGAGAGCGCTATATTTACCCGAAACCACCTACAAACGACAGCCACCACCCTGCTCGAACCGGACACCTTTGGTCATGCCGGCAACCTGCCGCAGCTGGCAAAATCTGCCGGGGCAGAACGGTACTATCACCACCGTGCCAATCCCGGCAAGGAAGATCGATATCCCGCTTACTGGTGGGAAGGTCAGGATGGCACCCGCCTTCTGGCAATTTCCACCCCATCCTATAACGGTGAAATCCATGCCCGTAACCTGGTGGAAGCTGCTCTTTATGCCAATCAATACGGACTGCGTGACAGCCTGCATTTCCACGGGGTGGGGGATCACGGCGGTGGACCCGCCCGGCAAAGCCTGGATGCCCTCCGCCGATTCCAGCAGCATCCGCTTCTGCCAGCCAGCCAATGCAGCACCCTTGCCGCCTACACCCGCCGGATTCTGGAAGCCGGAACAGCTTTACCGGTGCATACGGGTGAATCTGCCACCATTTTTGAAGGCTGCTATACAACCCATGCCGATATCAAACGCCAGAACCGCCAGGGTGAAAATGAGCTTGTCACAGCCGATGCCCTGACCGTATTGGCCGGGTTGAACAGCACTACTGTACTCCAGCCGGCCTGGCGTACCGTATTGTTCAACACCTTTCATGATATCCTCGATGGCTCCGCCATCCATGAAGCCTATGAAAAGAGCGAAGAGGACGCCATGTTCGTGCAGCAAACTGCTCGCGGTGTCAGCCATACCGCCCTGAGAGAACTACAGCAAGGTTTGCCGGAAGGCAGCATCGCGGTTACCAACCCTCTCGGTTGGGAACGCGAGGATTGGGTCAGTATCACGGGCCTTCACCCGGCAGGTCCAGTACAGGCGGTTGGAACTCACGGACACCATGCCACAGTGCAGCAAACACCACAGGGTTTGGGGTTTGTCGCCCGTGTGCCAGCCTTTGGGACGGTATCATACTCCATTGAAGCAGCCCCTGCAGCAAACGACACGCTCAGCGCGGTGCCAGCTTTTGCGCCCAATGATCACCGCTGGGACAATTGGCTGACCGATACCCAGGCTGAGCAGCCGTATTACCGCGTGGAAACGCCATTTTTCCTTGTCTATTTACGCCGCGATTCGGGTATTTTAACCTCTTTTATCGACAAGCGCGTCAACCGGGAGCTTGTGGCTTACGGCATGCGCCGAACCTCCGATTACCAGGATAGTGCCCGGGCTGACCTGGCGTTGAATGTTCTCCAATTTGACGATGAATACCCTCACGGCATGTCAGCCTGGCACCTGGATGAAGTCCATACCACCCACAGCCTGCTGCGCGGTGCGAAAACACGCCTGCTTGAAAACGGTCCGGCACGGATAGTATTCGAGGTGCAGCACCATCCCCGATCATCCACGATCACCCAACAGATCATTTTTTATCGCGACCTGCCGCGGGTTGACTTCAACACCCAGGTGGATTGGAATGAATTGGGCAGTGCTGAAAAAGGTATCCCCAACCTGAAAGCAGCATTCACCGCACACCTGATGGAATGCCAGGCATGGTTTGAAACACCCTTCGCGGCGGTACAGCGTCCTGCTGATGGCCAGGAAGTCCCCACTCTGCGGTGGGCAGACGTGGGCGGCAGTGAGTACGGGTTCGCAATTCTTAACGACAGCAAATATGGCTGCGATGTGCTTGGCACCCGTCTTCGCCTGACGCTGCTGCGCAGCGGTTATGAACCCGATGCCATCTCGGATGTGGGCCGCCAGGAATTTAAGTATAGTTTCCTTCCGCATCCCGGTGATTGGCGCGCGGCAGATGTCGTACGTCATGCAGCGGGTTTCAACCAGCCGATGTTCGCCCGAACTGTGAACGCCAATGGGAACCGGCATCAACCTGCCTGGCAGCCCCGTATTTCAGGTTCGGCCAATATTATTCCAGCCGCATTGAAATACGCCCAGGATGGCACCGGTATCATCCTGCGCCTGTATGAAAGTACCGGCAGTAGCGGAATGATCGGAATCGGTGGACTGCCACAGGGGGCCGCGGTCACCGAAACCAATATCATTGAGCAGCCCCTGCATCATCTGGCAGTGATAAACAACGAAGTACAACTCACTTTCCGGCCATGGCAGGTTCGCACAGTTAAGATTGTCCTGTAACCTGACAGGATGACAGGCAGGTAATGGTTCAGCAAAGAATCCAGGGTGTTCAGAGCACCCTGGATTCTTTAATTTGGTCACTATCTCCATTCATTTCCAATTATCAATTAATACAAATTCGGTACACTGATAACAACAGTATAGGGTATTGGAAATTGATATATATAAATAGATTCATGTCCCGGAAAGGAATAGCATGAGTAAAGTTAAAGAACTACGAGAGGAATTGAAAACTGTCTTTGCCGGCAAAGGCGGTCAAATACTTGACTCTATCCTTCCGATCATCTTTTTCCTGATTCTCAACCGTTTTTTTGGCTGGCAAACCGCTCTTTGGATTGCATTAGGATTCAATATTGTGTTAGCCATCATCCGGTTGTTCCAACGAAAAAAGATTGTTTTTGCCCTTGCCGGGATTGGCAGCATCGCTTTGGCAACCTTTTTCATCTTGCTTAATGATTCTGCCTCCGGGTATTTTGTGCCGGGATTAATTTCCGGCATGGCTACCATTCTTCTGTGCCTGTTCAGTGTCATCTTTCATCGCCCTTTAGCAGCCTGGTCCAGTTTTGTAACCCGCCGATGGACGCTGAACTGGTACTGGCACCCCCGCGTGCTTCCGGCGTATTCCCAGGTAACATTGTTCTGGGCTTTTGCCTTTGGGATCCGCCTGGCCATCCAATACCTGCTTTTTCGCCAGGATGCTGTCAATGCTTTGGGGTTTGTTAACATTCTGCTGGGTTGGCCCTATACGATCATGGTCCTGGTCATCAGCTATCTTTATGGCATCTGGCGTTTGCGTGAATTGGGCGGTCCCAGCGTTGAGGAGTTCAACCAGGGAAAAACTGCTCCATGGGAAGGACAACGACGAGGTTTCTGACCATACTGAAATTAAGAAAACAGGATTTTATTCACCGGTCAAAAAAACGGGGGGAGCCAGTTCGAAATCAGGCATCACAGCACAAACGGTTGATCTCACAGGATATCGCTGCATTGATGTCAAAATGATCCTCGAGAAATCTGAGTATTGCGGCAGCCGATTCCTGATTTTTTTCATACCCCTGCAAAAACTCAGGCAGCACAAGATTCGTTCCAGCATGCCGTGTTTCAAATCGGCGGTCAATGTTAAAAGGATCGCGCGTCCCATTGTTCTGACCAGCCATGCGTTCAATCAGCGCCAATACACGGTCCACCGCATATCCCTGGATAAACCGCATCGCAGATAACTTTTCACCGCGTTGATCCCTCGCCAAACCCACATAAAGATTGGAGAGCGCTTCACCCACCAACCACTCAATGGAAGAATCCATTGGCGCAAGATAAGGTTGTTGAGGAATACAGATGGAATCATCCATCCCTTTTGCCTTCCAGTAGATTCTACCAGGGGCAAATACTGCGTTGCTGAGTTCACTCTCCTCGAACACTGCGAATTCGCAGAAAATTCCATCGCTGTACAGGAATTTATAACCATCCTGTGTATTCTGAAAGTACCACGCAGCAGGTGCAATTGAGGTCAGCCACCCCAGGTCTGCCAGGTATTGTTCCTTTGTCCCTGGTTTCACAATCGCGAAAAAATCAAGATCGGAGTATTCATCCAGCCGGTCGATTTCAGCGCCGACAGATCCCAACCCGATCAACGCCAGGGCATTCCCCGTGCGCGATAATGACTCGCCAATTTCAACCATCCGGTCAATTAATTGCTGAGGCTCATTCATCTCTGATCTTTCTCCTCAACCATCCTGGTATAAAAAAAATAAGACCGTTTTCACGGTCTTTTTCAGCGCCCTCGGAGGAATTCGAATCCCCAACCTTTTGCTCCGCAAGCAAGCGCTCTATCCTATTGAGCTACGAGGGCATCGCGTCAATAATATTACCCCAGCCACCTTATTTCGTCAAGAGTCACATCGGTGATTCTGGCATCCCCCGGCAATGCAATCCGCTTCATTACCCAGGCCGCCTGCCCCCTGTTTATGATATACTCCAGAAGCATGGTGCTATGATTCTACAGGATTCGGTGATTGCTGCGGAGGTATGATGAAAATATTGGTATATGGCGCAGGTATGATCGGCAGCATCATCGCTGCCCAACTGGACCAGGCCGGTTACGCGGTCAGTATCCTGGCGCGCGGAAAACGCGCCGAGGAATTACGCAGTTATGGCATTGTCAGTCGCACATTTACCGGCAACACCTACCGCAGTGCCCATCCGACCGTGATCGAAACTCTGACGCCGGAGGACGACTATGACCTGGTAATCGTAGTCCTGCGCCGCAACCATCATCAGGATATCATCAATATCCTGGCAGCCAACCCGCATTGCCGCAGCATTGTCTTCCTCGGCAACAACCTGGGCAGTGGAGAAGACCTCACACGTGTGATCCCGAAAGAGAAAGTTGTGCTGGGATTTGGGGGAACCACCGGTGAAAAACGGGGCGATATCATTTACTACTACGGTGATGGCGAAACAGAACGTGCCGGTATGATCTACCTGGGTGAACTGGATGGCAGCATCACCCCGCGCCTGCTGGAATTAAAAACCATCTTCGAAACCGCCCATTTCCAGGTGAAGTTGGAAAAGAAGATTAACCCCTGGCTGAAGACCCATGCCGCCCTGGTATTACCGCTGGCATTTGGTCTGTATTTTTGCGAAGGCTGCAATTACCGGCTGGCCCGTACACGAGATGCCCTGCTGATGGTTTTCCGCGGTATCCGTGAGGGAATGGCTGTTTTACGAAAGTGCCGCATTCCCATTGTTCCCATCAAGTACCGGCTGCTTGCTCTGCTGCCGGAGCCGCTGGGTGTATTGCTGCTACGGAAAATCTTTGATACGGAATTTGCCCGGATCGGCCTGGCCGGCCACGCAAACCGCGCCAGGGATGAGATGTTCTTCCTCGCCCAGGAATTCCAGCATTTCATGCACAGATCACAGTTAAAAACCCCCAATCTTGATGCCCTTTACCGCGTCATTGAGGCAGATGCGATTGCCATTCCTGAAGGTTCACGGAAAGATGCAATGAACTGGAAACCGTTGTGGATTGGCGCGGGGATTCTTACCGGGCTGATCGGCCTGCTCAGTTACCTGACAGCGCGCAGCCGCAAGCGCAAGTAAGCGAAAAAGCCAGGGGTTTCCCCTCTGGAATCTCCGCCGTGAATCAGGTAAGATTGAGTTAAACTCAACCGGGTGGCACATTGAATGCCACTCCAAGGAGCACGCATGTATTTTGACCTGGCAGCTTTCCTGCGGTATAACTTCCGCTCTTTCTTCAGAACCCGGAACCAGCATTACCGCCTGACGCCAAAACGATTATTCGCCCTGAGTATCTGGTTGATCCTGTATACCCCGGCACAAATCATCAATCGTTTTTTCTTCCTGCTCGATGAGATCCTCTATCCTGCCTATCGAAAGCAAGAGGTCAGGCAGCCGATCTTCATCATCGGCAACCCCCGCAGCGGAACCACCTTTCTGCACCGCATGATGGACAAGGACAAACAGCATTTTACATCGTTTGCTGCCTGGGAATTGATCTTCGCCCCATCCATCTGCCAACGAAAATTGATCTGGGGAATCGGTGCCATCATCCGTTGGCTCGGTGCGCCGGTGAAAAAGGTAATCTCGCACTTCAACAATTCACTTTCATTTGAAAAAAATGCCCACAAGATCAAGCTGGATGAAGCCGAAGAAGACGGTCACCTGATGGTACATTGTTGGGCCAGTGAAGACCTGTGGCCGATTTACCCCATCAAGGAAGAAGTTTTCCCTTACTTCTTCTTTGATCGCGACATCCCATATGAGAAGCGCCAAAAAATCATGGCGTTTTATAAGAACATGGTGCAACGCCACCTGTACGCGCACGGGGGTGAGTGCATTTTGCTGTCAAAAAATCCTTCTCATACCGCGAAACTCGCCAGCCTGATGGAAACATTCCCGGATGCACGTTTTATCGACCTTGCGCGCAACCCGTTTGAATCGATGCCCTCCATGCTGAATTATATGTCTGCCGGATGGAAGGTCTTCTGTGACCCGCTGGAACCGTATCCCCACAAAGATGAATTTTTTGAGGTAATGAACTTTTATTACCTGTATCCGGTGGAATTTTTCCAGCAATACCCGGATGCGTGCAATTTCATCAAATACGATGAACTGGTTTCCAGCCCCGATGAGATCATTGAAGATCTGTACGACTGGTTGGATCTGGAGATCACTGACTCCTTCTCGGAGGTAATTGACCAGGAAACCGAAAAGGCTCGCCAATTCAAAAGCAGGCACAACTATTCGATTGAAGAAATGGGATTGAGCGAAGCGCAAATCTTCGAGAATTTCACCGATGTATTTGCCTATTACGAATTCGAGCCGCATGAACAGGAACTGCCTGACCGGACATTGCTCTGGCAGTTGCGCGGCTGGCGGCAGGATTGGAAAACCCGCCGCATTTTGCGCCGCAGCCGGCGTCTGCAGCGCCGCGTTGACCGCCGCACCCGGCGGCGCCAGCGCCGGTTGGAACCCGGCTTGCGTTCCAATCCCGCATCCAGCCACAACCCCAACAAACCGCTTTAGGTAGTTTCACACAGGATAAAAAACTCCCCTGAGGGTCAAGGCAGGGGAGTTTCGGGCGAAAGGTGGGTGAAACCACCATCCCGGGCTTCAGTTTAATTCTTCCAGTTCACCGGTCACCGTAAAGACGACCCGTTCACACAGGTTGATCACACGGTCGGCCGCACGCTCCAGGTTGTGGGCTGCCCACAACAGGTAGTTAGCCTGGTCCAGGCTGGCAGGTTTTGTCATGATAATCACCGCCAACTCGCGGTACACCTGGATATAGAGGTTGTCCACCTCGTCATCCAGCGGTGGGATGGCACGTGCCAGGTCGGCATCCCGCCGGACAAAAGCGGTCAACACCTGGCGCAGCATATATTGAACTTTCTCGCACATCAGGGGAATATCGATCAGGGGTTTAATCAACGACTGCTGCCCAATCATCAAATTCACCTTGGCAATGCCTTTGGCATAATCGCCGATGCGTTCCAGTTCAGAGGCAATCTCCAGCATCGCTGCCAGCACGCGTAAATCGACCGCAATCGGCTGGCGCAGCGCAATCAGGGCAAGTACATCATCCTCAATCTGGAACCGTTTTTTATTGGCTTTTTTATCCATTTCGATGATGCGTTCAGAACCGGCAAAATCCCGCGATTTCAGGTACTGCACCGATTCCACCAGCATGCTTTCCACCATGTTCCCCAAGGCGAGCACATCATTTTGCAGGTTGATCAACTCCCTGTCAAAGGTTTCGCGGATTCCCTGGATATGTACCATTTTAACCAAACCGCCCGGTGATGTAATCTTCCGTGGTCTTTTTCTTCGGATTTGTAAAAATTTCACGGGTTGGACCAAATTCCATCAATTGGCCGGTGCGCGATTCATCGGTATAAAAGAAAGCGGTAAAATCTGAGACACGGGCCGCCTGCTGCATATTGTGGGTCACAATCACGATGGTATACCTTTCTTTCAGTTCCCGGATCAGTTCCTCAATGCGCAGCGTGGCAATCGGGTCCAGCGCTGAAGCGGGTTCGTCCATCAGGATCACTTCCGGTTCCACTGCCAGGCAGCGGGCAATGCACAGGCGCTGCTGCTGCCCGCCGGAAAGTGAAAGCCCGGATTTGTGCAGGTCATCCTTCACCTCATCCCACAAAGCGGCTCCGCGGATACTTTTTTCGACAATTTCATCCAATACTTTGCGGTTGCGAACTCCATTTGCCCGTGGGCCATACGCTACATTATCATAAATTGATTTTGGGAAAGGGTTGGGCCGTTGGAACACCATCCCAACGTGCTGGCGCAATCCCACCACGTCCATCGCAAAAATGTTCTCTTCATTCATCAAGGCTTCACCTTCGGTGCGCACATCCGGGATGAGATCATTCATGCGGTTGAAGGTACGCAGAAATGTGCTTTTCCCGCAGCCGGAAGGCCCGATCAAGGCTGTCACCTGGCGGTCAGGAATCCGTACAGAGATGTCATTCAGTGCTTTGAACTTGCCATAATACAGGTCATAGTGCCTGGTTTCCAGTTTAATCGGCATTGTCTCGATATCGATCGTCATCCGTTACCTCGCAAATTGTTTTGCAGCTTATTGGAAATAATGTTCACAATCAGGTTGATTGTAATAATGGAAATGATCAAAACCACGCCGGTGGCCATGGCTTTCTCAAAGGCGCGGGTATCCATCGCGAGATAGAAAACATGCAGCGCCATGGTGCGGCCGCCAGAAAGCAATGTTTTCGGTACACCAGAACTCCCCCCCAGGGTGACATAGAACACCGCGGTTTCGCCAATGACACGCCCGATGGTGAGGATGATCCCGGTGATGATCCCGGGGGCAGCCGCCGGCAAGATCACCTTGTAGATGGTCTGCCACTTGGTGGCACCGAGTGCCAGGCTGGCTTCGCGGTACGAACGCGGCACCGCCCGCATGGCTTCTTCCGTGGTACGGATGATGGTTGGCAGTACCAGGCACGCTCCAGCCAGTGAAGCCGCCAGCAGAGAGAATCCCATGTTGAGAGTGGTCACAAACAGGGCATACCCGAACAATCCGAAAATGATTGAAGGGACACCGGCCAGGGTTTCTACTCCAAAATGAGAAATTTTGACCATCCATTGGATCCATTTGTTGGTGGAATATTGCGCATCCTCGGCATATTCCATCAGGAAGATACCAGCGCCGATCCCAAACGGCACCGCCCACAACAATACCATCCCCACCAGGTAGGCGGAGGTAATGATCGTCGAGAGTATCCCCCCCTCACCCGAGAGCCCCCCTCTGGGATTGGTTGTCAGAAAATCTAAATTCAATTCCGGCGCACCAATTTTTACCACGTAACCAATCACATACACCAGCACCACCACCGTGATCAGGCCGGTCAGATAGAGCAGGATAAAAAACAGGGTCTGGGTGGTTTTACGAGTTTTCAAGTTGGAGGTTGCACAGCGCTCCACCACTGTTGCATTCTCTTTTGTCATCGCTCGTTCTGTCATCTTCAACTTCACTCCCATATCAATGGTTTCCGCCGGCGCGGATAAGCGCCCGGGCACCAGAATTGACCAGCATGATCAGCACAAATAACACCACGCCGGTGGCAAACAAGCCACTTTCGTGGACACCGGTGGCATAACTGATTTCCACTGCCACATTTCCTGTCAGGGTGCGTGCCTGGCTGAGAAAGATCGTCAGTGGATTAGCGGGGTCGAGTGCCCTGGGCATGGCTACTGAATTGCCAATCACCATGATCATTGCCATGGTCTCACCCAAAGCTCGCCCCACACCAAGGATTACCGCGGCCACAATCCCTGGACGGGCAGCCGGCAGAATCACATTCACGATGGTCTGCCAATGGGTGGCGCCCAACGCCAATGAACCTTCCTTATAGCTGCGCGGTACAGCGCGGATGGCATCTTCCGTGATGCTGGCAATGGTGGGCAGGATCATCACTGCAAGGACAATCGAAGCCGCCAGGATGCTGAAACCGGAATTGCCATAGATCTGGATCTTCCGAATGGCTGGCACCAACACCACCAATCCAAACAGGCCGAACACCACCGAGGGAATCCCGGCCAACAATTGAATCGCCGGTCGCAGCACACGCTGGATACCCTGCGGGGCAATTTCTGCCAGAAAAATGGCGCAGCCGAAGGCCAGGGGAACCCCCAGCACCAGGGAACCAAACGTCGCCAGGATTGACCCGATGATCATTTGCAAAATTCCCAGTTCACCCTGCGTGGGATGCCAGGAAGTGCCGATAAGGAAGTTCAGGAGGCCGACTTCATTCCACGCTTCAAGACTTTCGCGAATGGTAAATATACCGATCAGGAACACAATCAGGATCGATACCAGTGCGAAAAAAAGCAACAGGTAGGTCATACTCCGATCCACAACTCTGCGTATTTGCATTTCTCATCATCCTTTCGCCTACCGGTAATGGCAATGCGTATGCTTCGATTCTGTTTTAAGTGGATGAAAGCCAGCTGCTTGATAGTTTGACCCTGCAGAACGCGGCTTTTACACTCACAAACCCATGTAATATTAACACGGGGCAATTAACAAACATTGAAAGTGATGTTAATATGTTGTTAAAGATAATGCCTTTGCGTGTGAATTCCTCGTGGAAAACAGACCCCTCCAGAAATCTGGAGGGGTCTGCGATATGTTACTGATTCAATTTCACCTTACTTGACAGCGATGAAACCTTCTTCTTCCACGATTGCCTGACCTTCAGCACTGAAGACAAATTCGAGGAATACTTTTGCAAGACCTTCCGCTTCTTTGACGGTGATCATATTCAAGGAGCGGCTGATGCCGTAGCTTCCATTGAGCACGTTCTCAACCGTCGGAGCCACACCATCGATCACGATGCCTTTGGTGGTTTCATCCATGTAGCCAAAGCTGATGTAACCAATCGCATTCGGGGTGGTGCTGACGGTGGTCACCATGTTGCCATTCGAGCTGACAATCACAGCGAATTCGGTCGGAACATTCTCATCCAGGGCCAGTTCATCGAAGGTACCGCGTGTGCCCGAACCCTCTTCGCGACTCACCACTGTGATCATCTCATCATTGCCGCCCACTTCAGACCAGTTGGTGATCTCACCCAGGAAGATCTTCATCACCTGTTCGGCTGTCAGTTCTGCCACCGGATTGTCAGGATGCACCACAACGGCTACACCATCTTTCGCGATCGCGTACGGAACCAGGTCCGGCCAATCGGTCATTTCACTGTCCTTGATCTCGCGGGAAGCCATGCCAATGTTGACCTGGCCTTCAGCAACCGATTTCACGCCGGTGGAGGAACCACCGCCAGCGACGGTGACTTCAATACCGGGGTTGGCTGCCATGAAGGCTTCCGCCAGCAGTTCGGCCACAGGCTGTACCGTGGTGGAGCCAGCAATGCTGAGTGAACCGGAGGTTTCTTCAGCAGGGGCCTCTTCGGCGGCCACTTCAACAGTGGGTTCTGTTTCAGCCGGGGCAGTGTTGCAAGCGGCAACCGCCAGAAGCACAACCATTAAAATACCAATCAAAACTTTTAAGTGACGCATTTTACTTTTATCTCCTCGTTTTATCAACAGAATTTTTGCATCGCTGCAATGTTAACACCCCGCATTTAACAATCAATCAAAGGACTGTTAACAGGGTGTAATAGGCTGTTAACAGGTGGTTAAGGTTTGGCAAAAGCCTTGATGTCTGCCGGTTTCGGCCCCATTTGTTAACAAATTCAGCTACAATTACAAAATCAAGCCGTTAACCGCCAGGATGGGATGGCCTTAATGAAAACGATAGATCGCAGAAATGCACAGGAAATCGCCGCCAGGTATTTTGCATCGGGGAACCATTGCTCCGAAGCCGTTGTCCGCGCCTTACTCGAAATGCTCGAAGGCAGCGCCAATCCGATCTGTTTGCGGATTGCCAACCCGTTCATGGGCGGCATGGCGGGGTCAAAGTCCAGCGCTTGCGGTGCATTAACAGGCTCGCTGATCGTAGCAGGATACCTGTTCGGGCGTGGAGATCCACACGTAGATGAATCGACATGTGTTGAAGTATCGCTGGCGCTGATGGACCGCTTTCAAAGCATGGCAGGGCACAACAGCATCATCTGCCAGGATCTATACGACCACCGCCCCGATGGTTCCTGTCAGCGATATGTGACCGGTGCTGTCAGCCTGGCATTGGAGTTGTTCTCAGCACATCTGGCGGGTGTCAACAGTATATAAAATTTCTCGATTGTAAAACGAAGTGGAGCGGATGGGAAATGACTGAAAAAATTCTATTGGTAGAAGATGAACTCGCACTGCGGGAGACCATTTCATACAACCTGAAGCAACAGGGGTACGAGGTGTTCACGGCAGAAGACGGCGAACAGGCGATCGAACAGGCACGCAGCATCAGGCCCGATTTGATGTTGCTGGACCTGATGCTGCCCAACATTGACGGGTTTGAAGTTTGCCGCATTTTGCGGCGGGAAATGAATCTGCCCATCCTGATGCTGACCGCCCGCAGTTCGGAAATTGACCGGGTGCTGGGCCTGGAAATGGGCGCCGATGATTACATCACCAAGCCCTTTTCCATGCGGGAATTGCTGTCCCGAGTCAAAGCGCAGCTGCGCCGCCTGAGGATGATCCGCAATGAAATGGAACAACAGGCTGAGCCACAACCTGAAACCAAACCAGTGCTAACCATTGGGAACCTGGTCATCGATACCTTCCGGCGTGAAGTCAGCCTGAACAACGAGGTGATTGCGCTGAAACCCAAGGAATTTGATCTGCTGTATTACCTGGCCACCCACCGCCGTGCCGCGCTCTCCCGCGATGTGATCCTGCGTGAAGTGTGGGGCTGGGAATACGCCGGCGGGACCCGTACCGTGGATGTTCACATCCGCTGGCTGCGGGAAAAAATCGAGGATGATTCGGCCAATCCTAATCGAATTGTCACCGTGCATGGCGTCGGCTACCGGTTTGAAGGTTAACAAACAACACCATGCGTATCAACCTGCGCTTCCGCATCGCTATTCCCCAGGTTCTGCTGATCGTCATTACATTTTCAAGCCTGACCCTGATTACAACCCTTTTAATGCGGAATGCGTTCCTGTCCATTTACCAACAGGAATTGCTGGAAGAGACGATTCTGTTGGGCGAAATCGTCGGGGAACAACTCACCGATGCTAAACCTTCCAAGAAATTTGATGAGATCGCCCGTGACTATGCACAAAAATTAAATGCGAGAGTAACATTTATCGATCCTTCCGGCGCTGTTTTGGGTGATTCGGAAGTTGGCATGGAAACAATGGAGAATCATTACTTCCGGCCTGAAGTTCTGGAAGCCTTTCAATCCGGCCAGGGGAATGATATACGATACAGCACAACCATCGATCAATACTTTATCTACGCTGCATCTTTGATCTCCAACCAAGAACAACCCATCGGCATTGTTCGGCTTTCCATCCCAGAGTCGGACTTCAATGCATACCTGACTTCAATCAACCGCACCATCATACTTTTCACCCTTGCGATGGTCATCATCAGCACAGTCATATCCTATTTCATATCGTCTGCGTTTTTAAACCCACTGCGGGAAATCATGGAAAAGATCGAGCGATTGGGCGAAGGTGGATTCAATCACTATCTCATCCACACACGTTTACCCGAATTACTGGAAATGAACCGCTCCCTCAACCGCATGAGCGAGCAATTGGCCAGCCAGATGGATACGATCACGAGCGAGAAAAATCGGCTGTCGGTTGTGCTGGAGCAAATGGCAGATGGCGCTTTGATCACCGATCACCTGGGGTTAATCCAATACATCAATCCGGCTGCGGCGCAATTGCTGCATGCCGAAGGCACAGGCCACATTGGGTACACTTTCGCCGAGGTGGTTCGCCACCATCAGATCATTGACCTGTGGCGCAAATGCCTCGAAACCGATGAGCAGCAAGGCGCACTGATCGAAACCAGCGGTGAATTCGGGCGTTTCCTGCAGGTGATCATAACCCCCTTCTCGGAAGTGCAGGAACGGGGATACCTGCTGATCTTGCAGGACCTGACGGAACTGCGCCGCCTGGAAACCATCCGGCGCGATTTCATCTCCAATATCTCGCATGACCTGCGCACCCCGATCAGTTCGCTGCGCCTGATGACGGAAACCCTGCAGAACGGCGCAGTCAACGACCCGGAAATGGCGGGTCGATTCCTGACGCTGATGGAAGAAAGCATCGAAACCATGTCGCAGTTGGTGGAAGAATTGCTGGAACTTTCCCGCACCCAGAGCGGCCGCGTACCGCTGCAGATGAAGCCCACGCCGCTGGCATCGATCATCCAACCAGCGGTGGAACGGCTGCGCCCCCAGGCAGAACGCAGCCGGCTCAAGCTGACTTGCCAGCTGCCGCGCAACCTGCCACTGGTGATGGTGGATTATGAACGTGTTACCAGCGTGATTACCAACCTGGTACACAATGCCATCAAATTCACTTTGCCGGGCGGTGCTGTGACGGTCAGCGCCCGTCGACAGGGACAGGAGGTGGTGGTATCGGTCAAGGATACCGGCATCGGCATCCAGCAGGCAGATGCAGAAAACATTTTTGAGCGCTTTTACAAGGTTGACCGCGCCCGTACATCCAAGGGAATGGGGTTGGGACTGTCAATTGCAAAAACTGTGGTGGAAGGTCACGGCGGCCGCATCTGGATGGAATCGGAACCGGAAAAAGGAAGTACCTTCCATTTCACCCTCCCCATTGTGAAACCGACCACTGTTCCCCACACATTTAAGTAAATCGCGAACAGGAATCGGGTTAAAAAAACGGGTTCATTTTGTAAACCAGTATTGTCGGGGAATTAGTTCTTCTCATGCCGGGGGCTGGGTTAGGTGTAAAATTGTGGACACACAGGAGATAACAGATGGCACCAATAATTCGACTCCCATTGTTTACCTTTTCCGGCACTGGCAATACTTGGTGGGTGGCACGCCAGATCGCCGCAGCATTGAATCAACAGGGGATAACCGCTGAAGCATTTTCAATTGAACAGCTAAGCCGTGAGGAAATTGAGGATCTGGTGCACAGGGCAGATACCATCGGCATCGGCTACCCGATATATGCTTCTGATGCCCCTTTGTTGGTGCAGGATTTCGTCCACAATCTCCCGATCTCAGAACCACCGAAACCAGCACTGGTGTTTGTTACACAGATGGAATGGTCCGGCAACGGTGCCTGGCTGCTGCATCACAGCCTCGAATCCCGTGGGTACCGGGTGCGGTGGGCAGTGGAATTTAAAATGCCCAACAATATCGGGATGCATATTTTCCCGGTACCATCAACCCCGAACTTTGCCAAGTTTACGCCAAAATTGGAAAAGGCAACCAACCGTGCCAGGCGACTCGCCGGGAGCATCTTGGCGGAGCAGGAATGGATACAGGGCAAGGGTGTCATCAACAACGCATTGAGTTTGCTGCAGCGGCTTCCTTGGCGGTTGGCTTTGAAATGGACGCAGACCCACACCTGGAGCGTGGATGCCGAAAAATGCACCCACTGCGGGCGATGTGAACGCATCTGCCCGGTAGAGAATATCAGGCTCGATCCTGGGGGATTGCCGATCTGGAGCGACCAGTGCAATCTATGCCTGCGCTGCTTCAACTATTGCCCGGAACAGGCAATCCTGGTGTATAAAAAACCCTTTGACCCCAAACGCAATGGTGGCCAGCCTTACCACGGACCGGTGCCGGAATTCAAGCCGGAATTATTGGCGCGGAAGAAATAGTTACGCGCGTTTCAATCCGCGGCCAGCGGCCAACGCTGCCTGCCGTCGTTGCGCCAGGCTTACCAGATCAACCGCGGCTTCACGATTCACCTCGCGCACCCCGCCCATCATTTCAGCCAATTCGTTGGTGCGGCTTTCACCAGCAACGCGGTGGACGCGGGTGGTGGTACGCGCATCATGCGTCAGGTGTTTTTCCACCCGGAAATGATGGTCGCCAAAAGCGGCGAGCTGCGGCAGGTGGGTTACACACAGTACCTGGTGTTCACGGCCCAACCGCCAAAGTTTTTCACCGACCACCAGGCCCAACCGCCCGCCGATACCCTGGTCAATTTCATCGAAAATCAGGGTGGGAACGGTGTCGGCTTCAACCAGCACATTTTTTAGTGCCAGCATCAGGCGCGCGGTTTCACCGCCAGAAGCGGTTTTCACCAGCGGTTTGAACCCTTCCCCCTGGTTGGGTGCGATCAGGAATTCAACGTTGTCAATGCCGCGGTCAGAAAAAGCCACCCGCTGCCCATTGGCCAATTCCACCCCATGATCATCTGGCTGATGTGTGATTTGCACCTGGAAACGCGCGCCGCCCATACCCAGGTCATTCAATTCCGCCTCAATGCCCTTGCCCAGCGCAACCGAAGCCATGACCCGCGCCGCCGAAAGGGCCAGTGCCTTTTCACCCAACGCCGAAAGGCGGGTGAGCTCCTCCGCTTCCAGTGCCGCAATGCGTTCATCCGCGCTGTTGAGGGATTCCATATCAGCGCGGCATTTGTTCCCGAAAGCAATCACCGTCTCCAGGCTGCCACCGTATTTTCGTTTCAGGCGGTTGAGCAAATCCAGCCGGTCTTCGAGTTGGTCCAGCCGGCGCGGATTGTATTCTACTGCCTCGGAATACAGGCGCAATTGGCGCTCAATTTCGCTGAGGGTATCCAGCACCATTTCGGCCTGTCCGGCCATTTCCTGCTGGGAAACATCCATTGTTGCCAGGTCCTGCAGAGCTTCGCTGACTTCACCCATCAGGTCGAGGATCGGCGGGACGCGCCCATCCCCGTCGCCCACCAGCATCAGGCTCTGGGAAGCCAATTTACTGAGATTCTCAGCATTCGCCAGGCGGTCGCGTTCCTGCTTGAGGGTTTCATCCTCGCCAGGTTTGATGCCGGCATTCTCGATCTCCTCTGCCTGGAAACTGAGCACATCCAGGCGACGCGCGGCATCCTGCTGGGCTTCCCGTAATTCCGACAGTTCCTTGCGCAGCGTATGCAATGCGGTGTAATCTGCCTGATAGTGTTTCAAAGGTTCTTCCACATTGGCAAAACGGTCCAACAATTCAATGTGTTTCCGCACATTTAACAGTGAGAGGTGTTCTGCCTGCCCGTGAATATCGACCATGGTTTCACCCAACTCTCGCAGCAGCCCGGCGCGCACCTGGCTGCCGTTGACCCTGGCGATGCTGCGGTTGCTGTCACGCAGTTCCCGCGACAGCACCATCGTCAAATCACCGTCATCCAGCAATTCCTCGTCTTTTAATTTGCGGATCAGGTCGGCATCTTTGTCCGCATCCAGCAAAAAGGTCGCTTCCACCTGCGCCTTATCACAGCCTGCGCGGATGAAACTGATATCAGCGGTTGCGCCCATCACCATCAACAGGGCATCAATCAGGATCGATTTCCCAGCCCCGGTTTCACCGGTGAGGATCACCAATCCATCGGAAAATTCCAGGTCAATCGCATCGATGATCGCAAAATCTTTAATGTGCAATTGTTTGAGCATAGGGTCATTTTCTCCAGCGCAAGGGTGTGCCAGAAATCCGGTAATAGGCAGTTGCAGTCAGGGTGGCAATATAATAGACCTGCCACAGCGGTGACCACAGCAACAGCAAACCCTGCACACCGGCCCCCAAACCCAGCAGCAGTGGTAACAAAGAGCCAATCAGCACCGGCAGGCCAGCCACCACGCAGGTGATCACCACCATCGTGAACAATTTTTTCGAGCGCCGCCTGCCAGTTACCCAACGCACAGTTTCTGCCATAACCACCCCCACGCCAGGCGCCAGGAACAGGGTGAAATACCCCAACCACCCCACCAGCAGACTCCCCACGAAGGCAATCACACCGCTGACAACCACCGCCCACACAAAATCCATCGGCTTGGCCGTTTCAAAGGTTTTTTGCTGGCCGCGGATGCAATCAGGACAGCGGTAACCGATAGGCATATGTACAGCGCAGCTGGCACAGATCGGTTTGCCGCACTGGTTGCAGCGTAAAAATGTCTCACGGGCGGGATGCCGATAACACACGACGGCGGCGGATTGTTCCTGTTCGCTGGTACTCACGCTCTCTCTCCCTCAACAATCATGCTTTCATTGTATCAACAATCGGGTTTTTTTCCATATACCGCATCAGGTTGCGGTAAAAATCTGCCGGTGAGTTGAATCGGATAAAACGAGCGCTGTACTCACTGGCACGCACCAGCAAAATATCACCATTTTCGATCATCACCGAGCTGCGGCCATCCGGGCTGATCACTGCCTCGTGGTCGGTATCCAGCCGGATGCTGACGGTTTCGTGATCCGGCAGGACAAACGCACGATCTACCGAAAAATGGGGTGAGATGGGAATCACCACCATATTGCGCATCTCAGGCATCAGGATTGGTCCACCAACTGCCAGGGCATACGCGGTCGAACCGGTGGCTGTCGCAACGATGATACCATCCGCCACATAGTTCACCAGTGGACAGCAGCCCACGCTGACGCCGAGTGTGATCGGCCGCACAAAGCGTCCCCGTACAACCACCAGGTCATTGAGCACATCCCAGGTATTTAACAATTGCTCGTTGCGCCAGTGTTCTCCATGCAGCATCATCCGATCTTCCAAACGGAAGTCACCACGGATGAAAGCATCCATCTGCTGGCGCCATTCCTGGCGGGATACTTCTGTTAAAAAGCCCAGGCGGCCAAGATTCACCCCCAAAATGGGAATCCCACGCGGTCCGCCGATATGGCTTGCCCGCAGCACACTGCCATCACCGCCCAGCACCACCAGCAGATCGACTGCCGGATCACTGATGGTCGGATCGGCTTCTTCATCCTGAAACGTTGTCACCATCACAGCAGCATGCAGTTCTTTTTCCAGGTATTCTGCCAGCTGTTCTGCCAGTGCCGGATGGGCGTTGTCACCCGCCGCTCCATTTTGAGCAGCATGGGTAATCACAGCGATGCGCTGGTATTGTGGCCGGGACGCTTTCATGTCTTGATTATAACCGAAGCATCGGGAATATCATTTCGGTTTCGATTGCAGAAAGTGGCAATCATCCCAGGCAGGATTAATCACCCAGACAGGTACCGACGGCACGCGCGCTTTGAATCCAGGCATGATCCAATGGCACCATTTTATTCTTGCCAGCAACCTCTTCCAAAGCAACCGGGACAAATTGTCCCGCCTGTGAGGCTGCCATCACTCCGAACATGCCTTCGGCTGCCAGCCTGGCAGCTGTGGTACCCAGCATGGTTGCCAGCAGCCGATCCGTTGCAGTGGGCGAGCCACCGCGCTGCAGGAACCCGAGAATGGTGATGCGAGTTTCCAGGCGGGTGGCAATTTGCAGGCGGTGCGCGAGGTCGATGGTTTTCTCAGTGAATTCGTTTTCAATCTCCAACAACTGCTGTTCCACCTCAGTTTCTTCGCTTCCCTCACGCAGGTCACGATTGATCTGACGCGCCTTCTGGAAAAAGCGGCTGTCCTCCTCCGAAATGGCTCCCTGGGAAACCGCTACCAGTGAAAAACGCTTGCCTTTACGGCTGCGTTCACGCACCGCTGCAGCCACCTGTTCCACATGATACGGAATTTCCGGGATCAGGATCACGTCCGCTCCGCCGGCGATACCTGCCCCCAATGTCAACCAGCCGGAATCTTCTCCCATCATTTCCACCAGGATAATGCGGTGGTGGCTGTGGGCGGTGGAATGCAGACGGTCGATGGACTCCGCGGCGATTGTGAGGGCGCTGTCAAATCCGATACAGTGGTCGGTACCGGCGATGTGGTTGGTGATGCTCTTGGGCAGGGTGATGATATTCAACCCGGCCTGTTTCAGGCGCAGCGCCAGGTTCTGGGTATCGCGTCCGCCGAAACACACCAGCCCATCCAGTTTATGACGCTCACAGGTGGCCAGCAGCGGCGACACGTCGCCGATATGCTCACGGCTGGTGCCCAGGGTGGTTCCCCCGGCGGTGAGAATGCCGGAGAAATGGCTGCTTTCCATTGGCATCGCCTGGTCTGTCAGCAAACCATGAAAACCATCCAGAAAACCGGTCACGTCAAACCCGTATTCACCCAGCGCAGCCTTCCCGAATGCGCGGATGGCCGCGTTCAAACCGGGGCTATCGCCGTCCGCGGTCAGGATACCGATGTGTTTCTTCATATCCAACCCATCCTTTCTCGATTTGTTGTCCGTTGAAATTATCGCAGTTCCAAAGCGGCGCGGATCATCGCAAAATAACCCGCATCCGGCACATATTCCGGCACACTGTTACCGGTGCCCAGGGCGTATGCCCCGCGTCCGCGGCTGCGCTCCAGCATTTTGCGTGAACGCTGGTACACTTGCTCCGGGGTGGAGCGGCAAATAAAGTCCACATCGATCCCGCCCAATATGGCCAGGCGATGATGGTGGTCTTCATACGCCTGCTCCACCGGCATGATGGTATCTTCATAGGAATGGCGTGCGTCATAGCCCATTTCATCAATCACATCTTCCAACACCTGACTGAAATTACCGCAGGAATGCAGGATGGCCGGTTTCCCGGCAGCATGGATGGTTTCCGCAATTTGTTTATGCCAGGGGAAGACATATTTGCGCATGGCACGCGGTGAGAACAGGGTCTGGGTCTTGAATCCCCAGTCATCGTTTGAAATGCAGGCACCAACAAAATCGTATCGGCTGGTACGGGCATAATAAGCATTCAACCGTTGCCCGATTTCGGCGAACAGATCCAAAGCCAGTGCCGGATCATCCATGATCAGCAGGCAAAGGTTCTCGTACCCCACCAGTGCGATGGCATTCTCCAATACACCACCGGGGCCGTGAACAATGATCTTCATGCCATCGGGCAGGGATTCCGCCAGGCGTTCCAGCCAGTCTACCTGTGTCTGGCTGGCATCCTTCCATGGATAACGCGAAAAACTGTCGCGGTCATGGACCAGCGCCCCCTCGTTCTGCGATACCGACTGTGCGTGATGGATTGCCCCGGTAGGGAAATCGAATCCCGGTACCAGGACGGTCAGGTAATCGTACCCGGCGCGCTGGAAAGCCCGCAGGCGCACGCGTTGATGATCCAGCCAGGACATGCCCGGTGTGATCTGCAGACCGCTTAACCGTTGGTGCAGGCGATCATTGAGGAAAAACTCAAACAGGGTCGGACGATCCGGTTCACCGCCCGTCAGGACAGTATGCAGCTGGCGGAAATCCGGTGTACCGGGTTGTGGCAGAAATTCATCGATGGGGAATTGGTGGTCAGGCAGCATGTGTTGGTATCTCCTGCTGGGTCGAAATTCTGTCTTGATTGTAGCAGAAAATCAGGTCAACCAGCATTGTGTTTCGGACACGATGCCGCAGCATTGCCTCCGGTTTCCCGCTGTGCTAGAATTCAGCCAGAGTGTGAGCCGATGAACAAATTCCCTGCGAAATTACCACTGCATCTTCTCCTGCTACTGTTTGCATTGGCGTTCAATGCCTGCCACCAGGCTTCCCCCCCAGCGCCCACAATAACCCTGACGCCGGTAACCGCAACCCCAGCCGCATCCACAGCCACCTCCCGCCCAACACTGGCGCCTTCGGCCACAGTGGCTCCCTCACAGGCAACATCCGCAACTACCACATCTGCAGTTGCCATCACAGAAACCAGACAAGCGGCATCTGTATTGAGCCCGGAGCAACTCACTGCCCTGAACGCAGCTGCAACCCGTTACTTGAGCGATACCCAGGAAAAGGCCGATGCCACGGTGCGCGAGATGAATTATGCCCTTGGCGCGAATGCCAGCCTGACCTGCGGGCCGTTGGCATTTGCCATCCTGCAGGATGCCGGGCTGGTCTCGCCTTACTTTACCCTGAATGAATTCTGGCTGATCAGCCCCCTGCCGGAGAAAAATGAAACCCTGTTCCTGGAAGTATTCCCCCCGGAACAGTATCAATGGCTGCGCGACACCACCCCGATGGCGGAGATGGATTTCACAACCGATCCGCTTCTGCCGGGAGATTTCATTTATACCTTTGGTGGGAATTATGAGCACATGTTCGTCGTCACCCGCGTGGATGCGGATGGCAGCGCCTATACGGTTCAGAATATCGAGGCCGGATACCTCAACGGCGACCCGGAAGACACCAGTTTTGTGATCGCCGAGACTTTGCTGTACAGTCCCGGCCAGCCGGGGGCAGGCGTGATTTACCAGTGGGCAGACCGTACCAACTGGAAGCTGGGGCTGACCGGCGTGAAGGGATATTATCGCTTCCGGCCGATAACCCCCATACCAGCACCAGACCCGCGCAAAATCGCTTTGGCGGAGGCGATTGATGGTGTGATTACCACTACCGGTGGATTATGGTATATCCAGATCGAGACCCTGGAAGGCGATGTGCTCTATTCCCGTCGCCCGGGCTACACCATTCACCCTGCCTCGGTGATCAAAGTTGCCATCGCTGTTGGCACGCTGCAATGGCTGGAATCCCAGCAGGAACCCGGGCAAACCCTCGAACAACAGCTGGCTCGCGGCCCAGCATTCAATGAAACTGAGAATGACCGTTCCTACCAGCAGCTGCTGACTGCCATGCTGGTCAATTCGGAAGAATTGGCTGCGGATATTCTGTTCGAGAACCTGGATCGTTCACCGCTGCGGCTGAAGCCGATGCTGCAAAGCTGGGGGCTGACTCACACCGTGCTGGAACCGCGGCAATCGACTACTGCCGATCTGGTTACCTTGTTCCGCAAGCTGTACCAGGGAGAATTGCTTTCCGCTGAAGCCACCGCTTATGTACTGGACTTGATGAGCACCTACACCCCCAACGACGACCTTCGCCTGGGACAGGTGAAAACTGTTCTGGGTGACGAGATTGTCCTGTACAACAAGCGCGGCAGCCTGCTGGCGCCGCAGTTGATCGTCGCGGATGGTGCCATCCTGCAAACCGGCGAAGAAACAATTCTGCTGCAGGTGTTCGCTTACCAGGATGTCGCCCTCTCCACCACCTATGAAAGCCTCGAAGCCGCCATCGGTGAGATTGCCGTCATCTTCGCCCAATGGCTGCAAACCCCGTAAAATGGCACCTTTGTTGCAGCAAATCCGGGTAGAATCCCGTTTTCATCCACGAATAAACTACGTTTTCCCTACGAGAACAGCCTTTCGGATGGAGTAAACCTTGACTTTGGTAAAATTTGCGTATGGTATTCAAAGTATTGCCTGAAGGAGTGCATTGGTCGAAGCGCGTCTTTGACTTCACGGTTGCCCTACTCGCCCTGCTCCTTCTTTCCCCTGTATTTTTGGTTATCAGCCTCGCGGTGCTGGTATTTGACGGACGTCCGGTATTCTTCTGCCAGGAACGCCCCGGCATTCGCGGTGAGGTCTTTACCATGTGCAAATTCCGCACCATGGCGCCTCCCAAACGCCGCGGCCGCCAATTCCCGCCGGAAAAGCGCATCTCGAAATTGGGCGCGTTCCTTCGCACCACCAGCCTCGATGAATTGCCCGAATTGTTCAACGTCCTCAAGGGTGAAATGAGCCTGATCGGTCCCCGCCCCTTGCTGGTCAAATACCTGAAGCATTACACCCCCGAACTGCGCCGGCGGCATGATGTGCTGCCGGGTATCACCGGCTGGGCGCAGATCAACGGGCGTAACATCCTCAACTGGGAGGAACGCTTTGCCCACGATGTGTGGTATGTGGACAACTGGAGCTTCGCGCTGGATTTAAAGATCATTCTACGCACGATCAAGATCGTCCTCACCCACGAAGGGGTCAGCCCTACCGATGGTGTCATCATGGAAGAATTCAAAGGCATCGAAGTCAACGGCAACGGCAAAAGTGATTCCCAGCAATTCGCCAAACAACAGAGTATCGAACCCGAGACCATTCAGGCGGAACCTGAAAACACAGGCAGCCCGGAATTGGAATTGTCCAGGGTTTAGTGGAGCAAAATCCCTTTCAAATAGAACGGCATCTCGCACAAGATGCCGTTTTTTTTTACCCGACGTTTGTGACAGAAGACCATGAATATATCTAACAAGTGATGTACCGCCGCAGATAGCGCCATAGGCAAACCGGTATACGGCATCCATCTCGATCACTGCCGCAATCACTCAGTACCTGGATCACCCGAAGACAATAGGAAGAACCAAACAATATTATGTAATAACCAGCAGACCAACTGTGATACTGACCATCCATAGTAATCCTGGCAGGAGCAGCGTCTTCCAGGTTACAGGTGTGATTTCCGCATGCAGCCACTCCGGTAGCCGCGGAGCCCATTTCCGAAACAACGTGAGGTATACAGCCGCAAAAAAAATCCCTAACAGGAATGTAAACAGGAAGGTATTGGCAGAAGGAACGATCACCCCTGCCAGGAAATACTCCTTGTTGAACCAGGAACCAGGCACGAACAGATGCGCGGTAACAAAAGTGACCATACTTGCCAGGTATAAAGCCATTGGAAGGATCAAAATCGTTTTCTGGTTCCGCGGATCCAGGCCTGCCAGCGGAAAGAGAGACATCAAGGTAATGAACCCAAAGAGGACAATCACCCCGCCTACAAGTAGGAACGGCGCCGCGGGCAATCCGTTGGTTTCACACAAATTCCGAAAATCCCCCATGAATCCCATCACGTTAAAGCCATCCACCAGGGCAATGTATGGCACAAGGAACAGGATCGGAAACAGCCAGGTTGAGCGGTGCTTCCAGCCCAACAGGTACAAAAGAGCGCCGATGGGTAAAGCAACAACAGAACCCAGGATATCTTTCCAGATGCTTTCATCGATGATGGGCCGCGAGTATCCCTGAAATAAAAAGGGATGAATATACAATGTCACAGGCATGCCCTTGATCCACGGATAGATGGAGTGTCCGCCTTCGTGCAAAATCAGGTGGGCGAACCGGGCGAACATGAACAGGAAAAACAGGAGCAGAACGGACCGGAGGGCAGGCAGCCTTTGCTCAGGCTGTTTGCGGTACAAAAACCAGAAACCCAGAAAGAGAAGCAAACCAATCGGAGCCCCCACCATGAGACCGGATTTCCAGAGCGGGGTGGTATCCAACGGCAGAGGCGCAGTGCAGGACATGGTGAATACAACCGGGTCACTCAGGTTGCCTGCCGCATCACGGATGCGGCTCTCAAAAATAAGATCGATTTTTTGACCACACCCACCGCTCACGGTGAAAATAGTCCCATCTTTCTGCTCTTCCGGTGAGGCTGCAATCGGCTCTTCGTCGGGTAGATTAATCGCATATGGTAATGATGAAGATACTACCGAATACGTCATTGCAACCGCATCACCATCGGGATCAGTAAAGGTAATATCCTGGTAATACCAGAGGTAACCATTTTCCACCGCTTCACGCTCCTGAACAGACAGAACGACTGGTGGATTAATACCCGTCGGGTTGTCTCTGTCATTCAAAGTCTGCCCTGCAGGCTTTGTGGAAGTGCAGGCATTCAACATGACAGCAACAAAAAGCAGAAGGCAGGCAATGCCCAGATACAGACTTCTTTGAGTGCAAACTGTTGTTTTCATGTCGATGGTATCCTCACATTCGAAGACTGCCCTACTGGGAATTTATTATGGGTTGGTAACAACTTCTCATGACCAAGAAACCCGTGACCTCACAGGCCATGGCCAGTCAGAATAAGACTTCCTTCCCACACTTAAACCACAAAGAACATGACTTAAAGACCTTCAGTTGAAACCAACAACCAACAAGACCATTTATCATTCTCAATGAAGCAGTAATATAGGCACTATTTCAATTATACAAACCTGGCAGGTCAAAGTAAATATGAGATTTTCATCTGTTATGCCATATGACGCTCTAATGAATCCATAAAGAGGCTGGAATAGATAATTATGCTGAAACATCAACCTAATTTATGCCGCATCACGCTGGAACCTTTGATGAAACAGAGTTTCGCATTAAAGACAAATTCGCGGTGAATGACCGCGAATTTGTGTGAAAAGAGAAATACACAACCCTAACCGGCAAACACCGGTCTGAATTTATAGGAATACAGAAGAATGCCCTCATCGCCGTGGTCACTGCGCATGCGGCGCGTGACCATCTCCACCGGCATGCCAATCTGCACCTCCTGCCCGGGTTCCAGATCGGTCAATTGGGCGGTCAACATCGGACCTTCATCGAGGCGGATCAACGCCACCACGTATGGGGCATACTCGTCAAACCCGGTCGGGCCGCTCATCATGGTGGTGTAGGAATACACCTCGCCCTTCCCACTGAAAGTGAAAGGGGTTTTGGCCTCGCCGCCGCATTCCGGGCAAACATCGCGCGGTGGGAAAATTTTTACTTCACAGTGTGGGCAAACTTCGCCTACCAGTCCGTAGCGTTGTTTTTTCAAACGCCAATGGCGCGGTACTTCCATCATACCCCTTTGTTACCGGTCCACACGGGCCGGTTCGCTGAAGCGGATTGAAATCGGGAGTGATGGCTGCGTTTTCACCAGTCCGTGGCCGCAGTGTGGGCATACCGGGCGGGGTGGAAAAACCTTTGCCTCACAATGCGGGCAGACTTCTCCCTGCAGCTGGTAACGCTGCTTCCGTAATCGCCAATGATGAGGAACTTCCATGCTACGCTTGCTCCTTTTGCTATCAATACCATTCAATCTAGCGTAAGTATAGGAAGAAAAAGCTATCAAATCCTATCAGGATCGGGATCGCCGGCAGGTTCGGGATCAAACTCAGCAAAGCAGGTTGGGGAATCGGTCATGCCGCATCCAGTTATCCTCTCCCTGCTCATACACATCAAGCTCGATACTATTTAAGTACAGGCAGCATCCAGTAAACGCACGATTCACAGGCACCGCTGAAAATTATCATGCGGTGTCAGCAGTCATGAAGCACTTTTTCTTAAACGGTTTCAGTTACTTTTTTCAAACCGCGCGGAGCCTCGGTATCGAAGCCTTTGGCTACAGTCAGGTAATAGGCAAATAATTGTGCCGGCACAATACTCACAATCGGGCTGATCCATTCCGGCATGTCCGCAGGCAGTTGGATCGCTGACTGTCCCAATGAAAGCACATCGTCATCGTTGGAAAGTGTCAGCAGTTCCACCTTGCGCTCCTCGCACAGCAGTTCCATCAGTCCCATCAGGTCTGCCAACACCTCTCCCTTGGGCGCCACCGCCATTACAGGGAAACCCTGTTCCACCAGGGCAATCGGGCCGTGTTGGAAATCCGCCGACGAATACGGATCTGCCATCACGTAACACAATTCCTTCATTTTCAAGGACCACTCGAACGCGGTGGCATAGTTGAACCCCCGCCCCAGCACCACGCATTGTTCCATGAAGCGGTACCGTTCAGCAATACGGGCTATGGTCTCATCGCGCCGCAGCACCTCAGTGATCCAACCGGGCACATGGGAAAGTTGTTCCCAGCGTGCCTCATCCTGCGCGAGGGCGCAGCTGAGCATGGCAGCTGCCATCATCGAAGCGCTGTAGGTCTTGGTGGCTGCCACCGCGGTTTCCACCCCGGCACAGATGTCAATTTCCCAATCCGCCAGTTGGGAGAGCGGGGAACCGGGTGCATTGGTGATCGTCAGGGTCGGGCAGCCCTGGTTGCGGGCCTCGGCCAGAACACTGACAATATCCGGTGATTTACCGCTTTGCGAGATGCCAATCACCAGGGTGTTGTGTAACCGCGGTGGCCGCTGGTAAATACTGAACAAAGAGGGAGTCGCCAGGGTCACAGGCAAACGGTTATAAGCACCCCACAGGTAATTGATGTACCGGCCGGCATTGTCAGATGTTCCGCGCGCGGCCAGGAAGACCGTATCCGGTTGTCTTTCCCGGATGTTGGCGGCAATCGTTTCGATATTCTCGCGCTGTTCTTCCAGGATGCGCTGGGCGGTTTGCGCCTGCTCAAATATTTCCTCGTACAGACCCATTGGGCACACTCCTTCCATTGATCACGGTTCAACTGCCTTTATTATAACAGTCCCATTGCCCTGAAATGTCTTTTCAGCGGCAAAATACGCCCATCAACAAGCAAATCGCAGTATTTTCACTTATTTTCCCATCCAACCTCAAGAATCTTGAGTTTTCTACCTTAAAATATTGAATTATCTGTGTTTTACTATTGACTTTTTCAATTGTTTGTTTATAATATAGTTAACAAAGACAAACGATAAGTTGATTTTTTCA
>JABUFD010000008.1 GCA_013314735.1 Anaerolineae bacterium | reverse complement strand
AACTCCAGCGCTTCGATTTTGAATTCCTGTGGATATTCTCGATATTTCTTGTCTCTCATGTCTGATCTCCTCTTTCTAGTTTACTTGATCACGACATGTTCTGTGTCCACTTTTTCGCCCATGACCAAAAATCAGCGGTTTCACACGGTTCATTGGGGGAGGGGCCTGGGGTGGGGTAATGATGGCCAAATCGCGGTGAATGTGATGATTGGGTTCGAAATTGTTACACCCCTGGCCGCGGGCGGTGCTCCGCGATGCGGAAGCGCTGCGGCGAATGGAACAGGAACGGGCAATCCTGCACGCCCGCGCAGCCGCTGCAACTGGTGCAGGAGGCGTCCGCGGGCATTTCCTGTTCAATTTCCAGCTTGCCCATGCGCAGCAGCTGTGTCAGCATGCCCTGCAGCGCTGAGGGCTGCACGTCCAGCCGGCGGCTGAGGTCGCGCAGGCTGAGCGGGCCCTGCGCGGCGCGGATCTCTTCCAGTATGCGCGTCAGCATCGCCTTACCCCAGCCCCAGCAACAGACCGCTCTGGAACACGATCACGGCCATCAGCCAAGCCAGTGCCAGCTGCCCGAAAGCCGTCGCCAGCATCCATTGCCATCCCAACTCCTGGCGTTCCGCGTTGAGCGCGATCAGGCAGGGGGTGTAGTAGAGGATGAACACCAGCAAAGCGAACGCCGCCAACCCGCCGTGCCCGCCGCTGACTTCTTCGAAGTCGGCGCGCAGCGCCTGCGCCAGGGCGAGGTCATCGCCATCGGCCGGCGGCAGCAGGTTGATGCCCACCACCATCGGGATCGACTTGAGCGTATCGCCGGTGGCCTGCAGCAGATGCACCACGACCGAACCCAGGTCGCGGAACAGGTGCGGCGCCTGGGACAATTCGGCGCTCTCGGCGGTGTTGAAGATCTGGGCGTAGGTGGAAACGATGATCTCCTTGCCGAACACCCCGCTCATCAGCGCCCCGGCCGATTCCCAGCTGCCGAATCCGGCCGGGCGCAGCGCGGGGGCAATCACCTGGTTGATGCGCGCGAACGCGCTCTGTTCCACATCGACCTCGGCGAAGCGCGCCCCGGGGGCGGCGTTCAGCGGCAGCGCCAGCAGGATCCAGATCACAATGCTCGCGCCCAGGATCACGGTCCATGCCTTCTGGATGAAGGCCGAGGTGCGTTCCCAGGTGTGCAGCCAGATCGATTTGAGGGTGGGCAGGCGGTAGGGCGGCAGTTCCATCACAAACGGTGAGGGTTCCTCGCGCCTGAAAAGCGTGCTTTTCAGCAGCAGCCCCAACCCCAGGGCGGTGGCCACCCCCAGCAGGTACAGGCTGAAGATCACCAGCCCGGCATGTTCGGGGAAGAAGATGGCGGCGATGATCACGTACACCGGCAGCTTGGCGGAGCAGCTCATGAACGGCACCAGCAGCCCCACCAGGATGCGGTCACGCTGACTGCTCATGGTGCGCGTGCCGTACAGCGCTGGCACGGTGCAGCCAAAGCCCAGCACCATCGGCAAAAAGCTCTTGCCATGCAGCCCCAGGCGGTGCATCACCTTGTCCATCAAAAAGGCGGCGCGCGCCATGTAGCCGGAATCTTCCAGGATGGCCAGCGCCAGGTAGAGGAAGAACAGCACCGGCACGAACGCCAGCACCCCGCCCACCCCGGCGACCACGCCATCCAACAGGAAGCTTTGCAGCCAGCTGCCCTGCAAATTCACCAGCCCCAGCCCGGCGATGATCCACTGCGTCACCGGCCCGCTGAGCGTGCCTTCGATCCAGCCGATGTAGGGGGAGGCGATGTCGGTGGAGAACTTGAACACCACCCACATTAAAAAGAAGAAGATCAGGTAACCCCAGGTGGGGTGGGTGACGACTTTATCGATCTCATCGGAAACCTGCAAACGCGAGATGTGGGTGCGCTGCACCGCCTCGCGCACCAGGCCGTTGATCCAGCCGTAGCGCCGGTCGGCGATGATCGTATCGACGCCCTCGCCGTAGATGCGCCGCAGGTGCGCCAGGCTTTGTTCGGCGCGGGCAAAGAGCGCTTCGGGCGCTTCCACCGCGCGGATGTGGGCGGCAATCTCCTCATCCTGTTCCAGTAGTTTCACCGCCAGCCAGCGGGTGGGAAACTCCGCTTCCAGCGCGGGGTAGCGTTCAATTTCGTGCGAGATGGCGACAATTTCCTCCTCGATCTCGCGCCCGTAATCGACCATGAAGCGCTGCGGGTGGGTGTACGCCAGCATGTGATGGCGCGCGTGCAGGTTCAAATGGCGTTCCATCCCGCGCCGTTCCCATTTCCAGGCGTGGGGCTTCACATGCCGATGACCGTGCAACGGGTGACCGCGCAGCGGGTGACCGCCCCCTGCGCGACCGTGGTGAGTATGCCCGCGCTGCGGGCGCCCACCGTGCAGGGGGCATCCAGCCGCGGCCGCGGCGGCAGCGTCATGCGGGTGGCGTTCCGGCAGGGGGCGGCCGGCGTTGTTGCGCGCGGTGTCGATCACGGTATCGAGCAGTGCCTCGACCCCTTCGGCACGGTTGGCGGCGGTGTAGATCACCGGCGAGCGCAGCCCCTGCGCCAGGCCGATCGTATCGATCTGCATCCCGGTGGTGTGGAGCATATCGGCCATGTTGAGCGCGATCACGACCGGCACATTCATTTCCAAAATCTGCACGGTGAGGAACAGGTTGCGCTCCAGGTTGGTGGCATCCAGCACGCACACCACCACCTCGGGTTTCTCGTGGATGATGAAATCGCGCGCGATGATCTCTTCCTGCGAATACGCCGAAAGGCTGTAGGTGCCGGGCAGGTCCGTGATCAGCAGTTCGACGTCATTGTAGCGGCAGGTGCCGGTTTTCTGTTCCACAGTTTTGCCGGGCCAGTTGCCCACGTGCTGGTGCATGCCGGTGAGGTGGTTAAAAAGGGTGGTCTTGCCGCAGTTGGGGTTGCCGGCAAGGGCGATGCGGAATTGTTCTGCCATGGGTTGGGTTCAGCCTTTCAAACGGGTAACAGCAAACCGGGCGCCACAGGCGTCAGATTTTTTCAACGATGATGTGTTCCGCCATGCCGCGGCCGATGGCGAGGCGCGAATCCTTGACGGCGACGATGATCGGGCCGTAGCTGAGGCCGTGCACCACGCGTACCGTCATGCCGAGGTTCAGGCCGAGATCGGCCAGGCGCTTGCGAATCTGCCGCCCGCCCTGGACTTCGACCAGGCGGACTTCTTCACCGATTTTGCTGGTTGCGAGGGTCATGTGGGGTTCTCCTGTGAAGCTGTGATGGGGGGTACGCGCCGCACCAGCACCTGGGCGGCGACATCGGCGGCGAGGTGGAAGCGCTGTGTATCCAGCTGGAGCAGCAGCCCGCCTTTTTCTCCCAGGCCGAGCACTTCGAGTTCGGCGCCGGGGTAAATGCCTTCGTTCATCAAAAACGCGCGCGCGGCGGGGTCGCAGTCGATCTGGCGCACCAGCACGCGGTCATGCAGGCGCGCCTGCGCCAGCGGGAACCACGGTTCGGGGGCGGGCTCCTCGTCGCAGGCGGGGATCAGGTTGCCGAGGGGGTCAAACTGGGGATATTCGAGGAATTTTGCCAGGCGCGCGCACACCGCGCCGTCGGTGATATGTTCCATGCCGCACGCCAGTTCCACGGCGCGGTCCACCGGCAATTGCAGGTGGCGCACCAGGAACACCTCCCACAGGCGTCGGTTGCGGATCATGCGGCGCGCGGCGCGTTCCCCGCGTTCGGTGAGGGAGACGCCCTTGTAGGGCAGGTAATCCACCAGGCCGCTCTCTTCCAGTTTGCGGATCATCTGGTTGGTGGAAACGGCGTGGATTTTGAGCGCCTCGGCCAGCAGCGAAAGCGGCACCACCTGCAGCAACTGGCTTTCGATCAGGTTGGCGATGGTGATGAGGTACATCTCCTCGCTTTCACTGAGGGCGCTGCCGGGAAGTGGGTTGGCGGTTAATAATTCGTTGCTCATTAAGAATTCCTGCGAACATTTTATGTTTCTCCTAAAAATGTATCACGGGAACGCCAAAGCGGCAAGGGAAAGATGAGAAAATTGAAAGAAATGAAAACCGCGGTGCATGGAAATAATCAACCACGGTGCTTCGACAGGCTCAGCAACCGCGCGGATTGGCGCGGATCAAAAACAATCCCCCCTGGTAGGTGCGCGGCTCAGCCGCGCCGGCCATCCGGGCGAAGTTGGAATCCACCTGTTAATTTGATATACTCAGATTGTCACCAAAACAACACAATTGGCATCCGCTGGAAAATTCTCGCAAAGGAAAGAGAGCGATGAGCCATCATAAAAAAGTTCAGGGCTGGATCATTTCGGCAATCTTTGTTGTCTTTCTTGCCGGACTTGCGTTGCTGGCAGAATGGAATGGGACACCACTGTACCGCATCCTTTATGAACGATTCTTCTTCCAACCGATGGAACTCCCCCCGCTGCCAGATATACCGCCCCTACGCATCCCGCACAATGGGTGGGAAGATGTAAAAGTGGATCAGGTGTGCCTGCAAAGCAATCTGTCATTTCCCCGCAACAATGAGTTTGAAAAGCCGGAAGTGATGATGAAACGGGTGTTGGAGGAGATGGGTTTTCAGGTTGTTTCGAGCGATTGCGATTTCACCCTGGCCGTCAATGCCACGGGAGAAGCATTGAGCGGATCCTATCAAAATATCGGCGGGATTAAAAAAGCCCAGACTTGCCATACCGGCGGTGAAATCCTGGGCGAAATGGCAGTGACAGCCACCGGCCATCCCACTATCGAAGTTGCGATCTTCCAAAGAAAGGAACCTCCCGCGATGATTAGCGGAAACACCTGCCCGGATCAAAATGCATCTCCCGTTGGCAGCATGATGCACGTTGCAGTCCTCGAAAACCTGCGAAAATTATTTGGCGCTAAAGCATTGTGGGCCGAACTGCAAGTGGTGGATTCATCCGGGTCGGACCTGTTTTCTGAATCATTTGTATTGAGATCAGAAGGAGCCATTGAATTTTTAATTGAAAAACTGATGACTGGCGATGACAACGAAAAATGGAACGCGGACCTGGTGTTGAGCCACCTGGGCCCTGCCGCCATCGAAGCCGTTCCGTACCTGATCTACCTCTACGAAACCGAGCATTGGGATAATGGCACATTACGAAACATTACATTGATGAACCTGTCTGGGGAGGATCCGAAGGCATGGAGTAAATGGTGGAAAACAGTCTCCCCGCAGATCACTGCCCTGTTGGAACAACGCAATTCTCCGGTTGACCTGCTGCAGGCATTCAAATCGGATGATGGTTTCATCCAGAATGTAGCCGCTGCACTGCTAATGCAGCTTGGTCCAGACGCGATTGATGTGATGCCGGAGATCATCTCCCGTCTGGAATCACCGGATGACAGTCCGTACGCAATACCCAGTCCGGCAGCAGTGCGAATTCTGGGTACGATCGGTCCGGATGCGATTGAAGCGGTTCCAGTCATTATCGATCAACTCGACCACTACCTGGAAAACGATTACACCCTTAGCGCGCAAAAGGCACACTATGCATTGCAGTCGATCACGGGAGAGCATTTTTCGACATTAAGCGAATGGCAGGAATGGTGGGGCAACCAATGATCCGGCATTGATCCGGCTTGCAAACGGACGCTGAACCGACAACACCCATGATCCCCGGTCTCCGTGCCCAACCGGGCGCTCCCTGTTGTACCGGTTGGCCGAATATGCTACACTGCATTAAAGGAAGCAAGTGCCTGCGCATGCGCAGCAGCATCGCCGCTTTTTCCCCATGCACTGACTCGTCATCGAAGGAGCAACCATGAGCCTGTTTCAACGCAAACCGGATGTGAAAGCGTTGGCAGCCAAAGGGGACATTGCCAGGTTGACCTGTGAAAAAGCGAATCGCCCGGAACAGGTTCAATGCCAGATTGCGCTGCGGTGGATGAGATGGGAAATCAATTTGTAACCCAAAAGAGGAGAACAGGAAAATGGCCAGCAGTCCGCTTGTTTTGGAGAGTATTGCAATACTGAACCGTGCGGGATTTCCCAGGGAGCATGAGAAAGCGGCAGAAACCCTGGGCCTCAGCAAAGACCCCGAAGCAGTCCCGCACCTGGTGGAATACCTGAATTCAAAAGAGATGTTTGCCAACGCCAAAGAAGCTGCCGCGATGGCACTGGTGCAGATTGGCATCCCGGCAGCCTATCAGGGGGTCTTTGAGAGCCCTTTTAAAAGGGAAACAGACAAAGCCGTGCGGCATGCCGCGATGAAATTCGCTGGAATCAGCGCATTTGCCGCATCGCAAAATGCCAATGCGCGATTGAACCTGGATCAGATCCAACCCCAAATGCCTGAGGGGGTGGAAGGTATCCTGGCTGCTTACCTGGAACAGACGCCGCCAGATGTTCATACGGCCACGGCCAGGTGCCTGGTGGCTTTCGCCCTGGGCGGTGGTCGGAAAACCGATACTGTGATCTATGCATTACGGAACATGCTGCCGGATGAAAGCAGTGTCGGCGCAACTGTGTTGGGATTCAACCTGCCAATGCTTCTGGATTGGCGGAATTGGTACTACGCAGGCAGCTTTGCAGGCCTGTCACTGATCCGCCTGGGGGATCACGATAGTGCCGCCCGTATCATCGAGCTGGCCCTGTCGAAATGGATCAGCAGTATGGATGAAGGGCCAGCACAAACAGGCCTGTATCAATTCATGTTTGACCATGGCTGGAAGGAAGTGGTGCCCATCCTGGCGGAGATCGCCGCCAGCCCAACGGAAAACAGGTCAAAGCGCCAGAAAGCCATTACGCGGCTGGCTGCTTTGGGGGATGCGCAGGTGCCGTCGATCATTGCCCGTTGCAGTAACGATCCCGATGCAGATATCCGGCTGCACGTGATCAAAAAAATGGAACAGATGGAAAACACCCCATTGGTGATCCAAACCCTGGCGCAAATGACAGGAGACAAAAAAATGGCGGTCCGGAATGCTGCCAAAAAAGCGTTGAAACGGTTGGGAACATAGCCATCCGTCAACGAAACTTTCAGCCAATCCATTCGATACGAGGAGAATGCCATGCAAAACAAAAAATTCCAGGGACATCAGAACGGCATTATCGCCATCGCGGTAACACCGGATGAAAGCAAAGTGATTTCCAGCTCGTGGGACGGTTCGATTCGCATCTGGAACCTGCCGGATGGGCAAATGATCCAGATGATGGAAAGAACGGATGACCTGTACGCGCTGGCCGCCACACCCGATAACCATCATTTTCTCACCGGCAGCAGCAATGGACAGATCATCCTGCGCCAGTTGGCGGATTGCAGCGTTGTGCAAACCTATGCAGGCCACTCCGGTTGTATCAAATCACTGGCCGTTATCGCGGATGGCAAATACCTGGTTTCCGGTGCAGACGACAACACCATCAAGGTGTGGGATTTCCCCAATAACACCCTGCTGCACACGTTTGAATGCACTGGCCGGGTGGAAGGACTGGTGCTTTCACCGGATGAAAAATGGGTGATCGGCGGCATCGTTCAGGCCCGTGAAATCCAGCTTTGGGATGTAACACAGGGTACTCTCCATCAGACCCTGAAACTGCCAACCGCCAAGTCGCGTGCGGCAAAAGCGATGGTGTTTTCCCCGGATGGCAGGTTTCTGTATCACGGGACATCCCGCGGCGAGATCATGGAATGGGACCTGGCAGAGGGTACCTTGCGGCGCACCCTTCCCATCCATGAGACAAATCGCGTCACCGGGATCATGTACACCGCCTGGATGGCGCTCAGCCCGGACGGGAGAACCGGGGTCAGCCTGGATAACGATTTCATCCTGAAAACCTGGGACCGCGTCAGCGGAACAGTGCTGCGGTCGCAAAAGGTGGGGTCCTCCCTGGCGATACTGATGCCAAACGGCAGGGAGATGATACTGGCGGCTCAGGCCAGCAATGATGATATGGTGGCACAAACACTGGAAATCCGCCAGTTGGTGAGTGGAAAGGAAGTTAAAAAACCAGGGAAGGGTTTATTTTCAATCTTCAAGAAGTAAAGCAATCCCAAGATGCAACGAAAGGAGCAACCCCATGCCACTGTTCGGCCCCCCCAATATTGAGAAAATGAAAGCCAAAAAAGATGTCGAGGGTTTGATAAAGGCGCTGAGTTACCAGAAGGACTGGCTTTTGCGCCAGGACGCTGCCCAAGCGCTGGGCGATCTTGCCGATGCTCGCTCCGTGGAACCGCTTATCGCCGCGCTGGATGACGAAAACCACGAAGTGAGTGAGTATGCCGCCGTGGCTTTGGGCAGGATTGGCGGCGTCCGCACTACGGAATTGCTGATAACTGCTCTCACGGATGGATCAGGTTCTGAGGGCGTACGTTCATCTGCTGCCAAAGCACTGGGTGAGATTGGCGATTCCCGCGCCGTTGAATCGCTCATCGCCGCACTGGAGGACAAAAACCACAAAGTGAGTGAGTATGCCGCTGCGGCTTTGGGCAGAATTGGCGGCGCTCGCACTACGGAATTGCTGATAGCTGCACTCACGGATGTATCACTTTCTGGGGACGTACGTTCATCTGCTGCCAAAGCATTGGTTCAAATCGGCGCACCTTCGGTGGAGTCTCTCATCGTTGAATTCTCACAAGCCATCGCAGAGAATGACAATGGGCCGAGGTTTAGCCAGACCAAGGATTGCCTTATCAAGATTGGAGAACCTTCTGTCCAACCACTAGCCATCTTGCTTGACGATCCCAATCGTCGGAAGCAGTGGCTTGCTGCCCAGATGCTCGGAGAAATAGGTAGTCCACAGGCTGTCGAGCCACTCATCGCTGCACTCACCGATCAAACCAAATCTAGAGATGATCGGGTTGAGGTGGTAGAAGCATTGGGAAAGATTGGGGATCCACGCGCCATCCCCCACCTCATAACCCGCCTGAAAAGCAACCCGTCCAAAGATACGGCTGCTGCTCTTGAGCGGATCGGATGGAAGCCAGGCGAGGATGAGGTGAGTGCCTGGTATTGGGTTGCCAGGTCCAATTATCAGAGAGCAAGTGCCCTCGGAAGTGTAGCTGTCGAACCCCTGATTTATGCCACCCGAAGAGGTGTGCTCAGTGCCGTAGAAGGACTCGTTAAGGTAGGCGCACCGGTCGAAGATATCCTGGTAGATCTTTTCAAGAATGACAAGGGCAACATTCGTTTATTTGCAGTGAAGGCGCTGGTTGAGCATGTGGGCTGGAAACTGGAGCAGGCGGAAATCATCGCCTGGTACCGGGTTGCCAAGGAGGAATATGAAACGGCAGCCAATCTTGGAGCCGTAGCTATCGAACCTCTCATCGAAGCTATCGATATATATGTAGCTGGAAATCAGAAGGTCATCCCGGCGCTTGTAAAAATTGGAAAACCGGCCGTGGAACCCCTTATCGCAGCTCTGACCGCTGAGAGTGATGAGTGGGGGCGCTCTCTGGCAGCCGAGACGCTTGGGATCATTGGTGATAGACGCGCTGTCGATGCTCTCATCAATCTTCTCCAGGATGATGATGAGAGTGTAAGGGTGAAAACCTACGCTGCTGAAGCGCTTGGAAAGATCGGCGATCCGCGCGCTATTCGACCAATTACTGCTCTTCTGAAAACCGTAGAGGAGTTCTGGTATAAACAGATATCGGGAAGCCTTGAGGCATTTAGCAAAGTTGATGTACTCGTTGCTAACAATGATGGTACTGTGACTGACACAAGATCGGGTTTGCTCTGGCAGCAAGCTGATGACGGTGGTGAACGCACATATGAAGATGCGCTTACCTACTGCCGTTCCTTACGCATCGCAGGTCACGATGATTGGAGGCTGCCGACCAAAGAAGAATTGAATGAACTTGCTTCTGTGTCACCTGGTACCCTGAAAAAGAAATTTCCAGATATCATAAGAGGCCGCTATTGGGCGCATACGGCAATTTCTGAACTCAACTGGGCTGAAGCCCCCGAGCGAATTGCCTATACAGTGGACTTTGACCCGGAGAGTGGCAACTATCGAAAACCGATCACCTACTTCAAGACCTACAGCTACCACGTCCGTGCTGTGAGGAATACGACCGGATAGGAAACAAAAATTGAGATATCCATAATCCCTGTAAAATACGGGCGCTGCCCTCACCGTTGGGCGGCTGGAATCTGTACCAGAAGAAAGGAGCAACCCATGCCGTTATTCGGCCCCCCCAATATTGAGAAAATGAAAGCCAAAAAAGATGTCAATGGCCTGCTGAAATTGCTGTCCAAAAGCAAGGATATGGAGCAAACCAAAAAGGCGATATCCGCGCTGGGCGAGATCGGCGACCCGGCGGCGGTACCGCACCTGATCGGAATCCTGCAATATGAATACTTCAGCATGGACATGCTGAATATGGAAGCGGATGCCGTATGGAAAATCAAAACCGCCAACAACGAGCTGCGCAGTGCTGCCGCCTATGCCCTGGGCAGCATCGGCGATGCACGGGCGGTGCCTGCCTTGCGCAAGGTCACAGAATCTGTGGTGAAGGGATTCTTTTTTGACGGCTCCGACAGCCTGGGCCGGGCGGCGGAATCGGCGCTGCGCATGATCGCATCGGCACACGCGCCACAGGCCACCCCCGCGCCACAGGCCACACACGCGCCACAGGCCACCCCCGCGCCACAGGCCACCCCCGCGCCGCAACCCAAACCCAAACCGCAGGCTGCCGTGCCAGCTGCCGCGGCGCCCAAACCCGCCCCCGCCAGCACACCCCTCCCCGCCCGCCTGCCGGGGCCGATCCCGGCCCATACTTACGTGCATGACGGCAACCTGAAGGAAGGGCCGGGCAACGGCGCGGCGGAATTCCAATCGGCGCTGGAACACTGGAACCAGCAGCGCTACCCGGACGCGCTGGCCCATTACCACAAGGCGCTCAGTACCGGGCTGACCTCCGTCTACGCCGCCGCCGCCCACAGCAACATGGGCAAAATCTACCTGATGCAGGAGAATGTCGCCGCGGCCGCGGATCAATTCATCCAGGCCCTGTGGCTCAACCCGATCACCGCCTCGGTGGCGTATGGCTGTGCCACTCACCTCGCGCTGATCTACGAACAACTCGGCATGGCGGAGGACACCCGCGCCGCCGTGGCCGAAGCACAGCAGGCGCTCAAGCTGATCAACACCATCATCAGCGCCGAAGCCGCGCAAAAGGTGAAAGACACCGTCAAACGTGTCTACCCGCAGGGGGTGAAACCCGGTGCATCATCGGCAGCCGCGCAAGCCGCCCCCAAACCCGCGCCAGCCGCCGCCCCGCCCCGCGACCCCCTCGCCGAAGCGATCAAAGACCTGCACTCAAAAGACCCCGTGCTGCGGCGTGCCGCCGGCACCCGCCTGAAAAACATGGGGGAAAAGGCTGTCCTGCCGTTGATCGAGGTATTACTGCATGGTCAGCTCGATGCCCAGAAATCGGCGGCTTCCATCCTGGGACGGATAGGCGACCCACGCGCGATCCAACCGATGATCGATATTGCCATCGACCAGCACTTTGCCAAGGAACTACGGGCGGCTTGCGACAGCGCCCTGCTGACGATCGGTGAGCCGATCTTCGACCCCCTCGTTCTGTCGCTGAAGAGAACCCTCAAAGATAAAGGCTGGCCGCTAAGCACCGGCGAAGCCGCGGACCTGCTGGGACGGCTGGGGGATCCCCGTGCGGCAGGTCCGCTGGAAGATGCCTGGCTGGCGCATGTGGATGATTCGTACATCGTCAAGGCGCTGGGTATGCTGGAAGGCGATACCGCCTGCCCGGCCCTGGTGCGGATGCTGGCCAATGAACAATCCCGTTCCGCCGCCGCCAGCTGGTTGCTGAAAAAAGGCGATACCGCCCTGCCCGCGCTGCAGGAGGGACTCAACGCCGAGGAGGAGGAGGTGCGCAAGCAGGCCGCCAAACTGCTGGAAAAACTGGGCGCGCCCGTGCCGCAGCAGCCCAAACCCAAACCACAGCCGCAGCCCAAACCCGCCGCCCCGCCCTGCCGTTACCCGCAGTGGGAGCAGGTGAAAAAAGACCCGCGCGCGCTGCCGCCGCGCATGCTGAATGAGCTGCAAAAGGCGATGGTGTTCATCGTGTGCGAGGGCGGGCAGGAACAGGCCGCGGTGATTGTCCGCGCCGACCGCGGTGAATTCCAGACCACGGTCACGGATGCCACCCCGATGCGCCTGCATGTGGACCTGTATGCCGGGCGACTGGGGGATGTGTTCGGGGTCTACCCGCTGGTGCTCGACAACCCCACAGACCCGGCCTTTAAGGAAACCTGGCTGAACCCGTACGATGACAGCCCCGGCACCGCCGCCAGCGACCCGCTCTCAACGGAGCAGCGCAAGCGCCTGCACCTGCTGCTGAACCAGCGCGCGGTGTGGATGATCTTTGTCGATTCGCGCGGCCAGTACCTGTGGGTGCGGCGCGTGAATTTCACCCCGCAGCAGATCGAAACCTTCAAAACCTATGACCGCAAACTGGAGAGCTACCGCGGCAGGACCCTGGAGAAAACGCAGTATTTCGGGCTGCTGCAAGAATACATGAACGCCGTCCCGATGGAAACCCTGCGCCGCCAGTTCGTGGCGCTGTTCCGCCAGTAAACCACCCCCGCCATTGAACCAATGAGCCGCGCCCCCCCCCTGGCAGGTGCGCGGCTCAGCCATGCCGGCCAACCGGATACCATCCGCAACCATCCTCGCAGGCTGTTCCACCCCGCCCGCCGAAAAAAGTAACCACGGTGCTTCGACCGGTCCCTGAGCTTGTCGAAGGGCAGTAACCGCGCGGATTGGCGCGGATCAAAAACAATCCTGGCGCACGGCCGTCCCACCCAAAATTGGGGATTGACGGAATGTGCCATTCCCACTATCATCAACACAGCCTTCGCGGAAGCCTTCCGCCGGGGGAAGCGATCAATCGATAGATTCAGCGAGGTACGAATGCCAATCTGTGACGGATGCGGTTTTTCTTATGACGATTCCTTTAAGTTCTGCCCGCAGTGCGGGCGCGCCACTCCCGAACCCCCCAGAATGAAGCTGGAGGTGGAGGTCAAAGCGCCAGCGCATGACTTTGATTGTCCGCTGTGCGGCCATGCCGATGCGGTGCAAAAAGTTTCCGCCATCGTCGGCGGCAGCACCAGCATCAGCCAGGGCAGCAGCACCAGCAGCGGCTCAAGCAGTGTGTATTCGGAACGGAGCGGCGAGAAAGTTGCCAACGCCTATTCTTCCAGCAGCAGCACCTCGTACCACAAAAGCCAGACCGAACTGGCGAAAAAACTGAGCCTGCCGGAAGCGCCGACCGAACCGAAACGGGAATGGTACGCCGCGCCCGGCTGCTGGGGCACTGCCGGGGCCATCATCGCCGGGATCGGCACCGTTGCCATCCTGACCCAACTGGACTTTTATACCAACCTGTATCATTCCCCGCTGGGGGTGATCTTCGGCTGCATCATTGGTGGCGTGGTGGTGGGGCTGGTGGGAGGATTGGCTATCGCCATTGTTGGCAACATCGCTGACAGCCTGAAAGGCACCGATGATCTCTACAATGCCGCCATGGAAGGTTACCGCAAAGAGGCAGCGGCCTTCGCCGGTTTGAAGGCACAGTGGGACAACTTGTATTACTGCCACAAGCATGATGTGGTCTACACCACCACCCTGCGGGAAGCCGTACCGGTAGAAGCTGCGATCAGCGCCTGCCGCTTGTGGTCCAGCAAGGACAATCCCCCGCCCCAGCAGGGCAACGGGTAAGTGGTACCCGCGCCGCCGAATGGGAACACCTGCACCGTGGGGAACTGCATGAGAAAACTCCCATTCGGCGCGGCGCTTGCGGCAAATGCGCCTATAATAAGGAAAGCACATCCACCCATCAGCGCACAACGAGGAGGCAGCCGAGATGAGTCCCGCCGCAACAGTCGCCCTGGTTTTTTGTGAATCGTATGAGGATGAAGCCGCCGTCTTGGCGGCAGTCGCCCGCGGGTTTGACCTGCTGGGCGGCGCGGGCCGGTTCTTCCAGCCCGGCGAGCAGATCGTCCTCAAGCCCAACATGCTCTCCCCCGATACCCCCGATAAAAACGTCAGCCCACACCCGGCCGTGTTCAGGGGTGTGATCAAAGCCCTGCAAGCCGCCGGCGTGCAGCTGACCTACGGCGATTCGCCCGGCTTTGGCAAACCTTCGGCCGTGGCGCGCCGCATGGGCCTCAGCCGCGTTGCCGATGAATGCGGCGTGCCCCTGGCGGATTTCGAAGAAGCCGAAACGGTATCCTTCCCCGAAGGCCATTTTGTCAAGCAGTTTGACATCGCCAAAGGCGTGCTGGCAGCCGATGGGCTGGTATCGGTGGCCAAGTTCAAGACCCACGGCATGATGCGCATCACCGGCGCGATCAAGAACCAGTTCGGCTGTGTACCCGGCGCGCGCAAGGCCGGTTTCCATGCCCGCATGAGTGACGAGGACAAGTTCGCGCGCATGCTGGTGGACCTCAACCTGCTGCTCAAACCGCGCTTCTGCGTGATGGACGGGATCGTGGCGATGCAGGGCAACGGCCCGCGCAACGGCGACCCCTACCCGCTGAAAGCGCTGCTGTTCTCAAACGACATGGCCGCGCTCGATGCCACCATGGCGCGCATCATCCAGCTCGATCCGCGCCTCTCCAGCGTGTTCCGCTACGCGCAGGAATGGGGGCTGGGAGAAACCCAGGATATCGAATATGTCGGTGAACCGCTGGAACGCTTCATCGTCAACCCGGCGGAGTTCAAAGCCAACCGCGAACCCGCCCCCACCACCGTGGTCGGCGGCTTCCTCGAAACCTTCCTCAAGCAGTACGTGGTGGCGCGGCCTTATATTGAAGAAGACAAATGCGTGCGCTGCGGCAACTGCGTGCACGCCTGCCCCAGCACGCCCAAGGCCGTCAACTGGCACGACGGCGATAGGACCAAGGCCCCCAGCTACCATTATGAGGACTGCATCCGCTGTTACTGCTGCCAGGAACTGTGCCCGTTTGACGCGGTACAGGTGGAAACCCCGCCCCTGGGCAAATTCCTCAACCGCCTGCGGCTGTAAGGGGAGTGCCAGCCAGCCGGAACAGAATTCCACGCGGGTTCATGGTATGATTGACAACAATCCAGCGTAAGGAGACCCGCATGAAGGTTGGCGTGCTCAATTACCGTTTTGATTATTACCCCTATCTCCGCACCATCCTCCACCAGGTGCCAGAGGTGGACTATGTGCCGGTGTGGGATGTGTACAGCACCCTCAACCGCGCCGCCAACAAGCTCAACCGCGTAATGGGGCGCAAACTGATCAACACCTTTGACCTCAACAACCAGTTCATGGATGGGAATCGCAGCCCGGTGGACCTCCTGCACTTTTTCAACGGCATCAGCTACGGCAGCACCCCCTGGGTCAGCCATTTTGAAAGCAGCCTGCCGCGCCTGCGGGAACTGGTCACCCGACACCAGGGCGGCCAAACGGAACACAAACCGCTCAGCGCGCACGCGCGCCGTGCCCTGCGCGCCCTGGCCGGGCCCGCCTGCCGGCAATTGATCGCGCTTTCGCAATGCAGTGCCGCCCTGCAGCGTGACCTGCTGCATGAGCATGCCGAATTCGAGGCCGCGGTGGCGCCGAAAATGATGGTACTGCACCCGCCCCAGGCGCCGCAGATCGACACCATCGAAGACAAGCCTGCCCCCGGGGAGCGCCTGCGCTTCATGCTGGTGGGGGCGGCATTTTTCCGCAAGGGCGGGCGCGAGATCCTGCTCAGCTTTGAAAAAATGGTGCGCCAGTACCATTACCCGCTGGAACTGATCCTGGTGACCTCGATGCGGATTGAGGATTACGCCGCCAAAGAAACCCCGGCCGATGTCGCCTGGGCACTGGAAAAAATCGACGCCAACCAGGATTGGATCACCCACCACCGCAGCCTGCCCAATGCCGGGGTGCTGGCATTGATGAAAAGCGCCGATGTGGGATTGCTGCCTTCCTATGCCGACACCTACGGCTATTCCGTGCTGGAGTTTCAGAGCTGTGGCTGCCCGGTGATCACCTCGGATGTGCGCGCCCTGCCGGAGATGAATCCCCCGGATGCCGGCTGGCTGATCGAAGTGCCGAAAAACCCGTTGGGAGAAGCCCTCTACACCACGGCGGAAGGGCGGGAGCGCATCAGCCATGCGCTGACGGGAGGATTGGAACGCGTGCTGCATGAGATTGCCGCCAACCCGCAGCTTGTGCGCCGCAAGGGGGCGGCCGCATTGGAACACCTGCGCCGGCAGCATGACCCCGCACGGTATGCCAGCGCCCTGCGTACTGTGTACGAGAACGCACTGGGATGAGAGGGAAAGCCCCATGACCCTCCTGCGTTCGATCCTGGGGTTGAGTGGCCTGCTGCGCTTCGCGCGGCTGTCGGGCAAGGCGCTGCGCGGCGCGAACTTCTCGTTCTTTCATTTAAAAGGCGTACGCCTCGAAGCGGCGGACCTATCCGGCGCCAGCCTGCGCCACACCGACCTGCGCCGCGCGCACTGCGCCAACACGCGCTTTGCCGGGGCAGACCTCAGCCGGGCCTGCCTGGCCGGGGCCGATCTCAGCGGCGCCGATTTCAGCGGCGCCTACCTGAATGACTGCGACCTGCGCGGCGCGGACCTTTCCGGCGCGGTGCTGCGCAATGCCAGCCTGCTGCGCGCCGACCTGGGCGATGCGACCCTCATCGGCGCCGACCTGACCGGCTGCCGCCTGGACGGCGCGCGACTGCCGGAGGGCCATTTGCGTTAACATGCAGTGCTACACGAACAGGATATCCACCATTTCCGAAAAACTGTGGATAACTACCCCAAAACTGTGGATAAATACCACGCATTGTGGATAACATGATAAAAATATAGAAAATTATTCTTAATGTGCAGATGCCTACAATGACCCTGTTTCCCGAAATTACCCGCCCCACCCTGCTGCTTGATGAAGGCCGCTGCCGTGAAAACATCGCGCGCATGGCGGCCAAAGCACGCCGCCTAGGGGTGCATTTCCGCCCGCACTTCAAAACCCACCAGAGCGCCGAGATCGGCGGCTGGTTCCGCGATGAAGGGGTGCGCGCCTGCACGGTGTCTTCGGTGATGATGGCGCAGTATTTCGCCGCCCACGGCTGGGAGGATATCACCATCGCCTTTCCGCTCAACCTGCGCGAACTGCCGGCGGTGGCGGAACTGGCGCGGCGCGTGCCCCGCCTGCACCTGCTGCTGGAGAGTGTGGAAAGCGCCGCGGCGCTGGATACCGCCCTCGATGCCCCGACCGCCGTGTGGCTCAAGATCGACTGCGGCTACCACCGCACCGGCATCGGCTGGGACGATGCGCGCCTGCTGGAGCACACCGCGGCAGTGGTGGGCAGTGCCCGGCACCTGCGCCTGCACGGGCTGCTCTCGCACTTCGGCGACACCTACCATGCCCGCGGGGCGGAGGAAGTATCCGCGCTGTATCACGCCAGCCTGGCGCACCTGCGGCAGGCCCAGCAAACCCTGGCGGCGCACGGCTTCGGCGCCCTGGCGCTTTCGATCGGCGACACCCCTTCCTGCGCCCTGCTGGATGACCTGGGCGGGGTGACAGAGATGCGCCCCGGCAACTTCGTATTTTACGACAGCACCCAGCTGGCGATCGGCGCCTGCACCGCGGCGGAAGTGGCCGTGGCGATGGCCTGCCCGGTGGCGGCACTGCATCCGCAGCGCGGCGAAGCAGTGCTGTACGGCGGGGCGATCCATCTTTCGAAGGATTTTCACCCCGCGGGGGATCATCCGGTCAGCTACGGCCTGCCGGTGCTGCTGGGCGAACACGGCTGGGGGGAACCGCTCCCCGGCGGCTGGGTGCGTTCGCTCTCGCAGGAACACGGCGTGGCGGTACTGCCGCCCGTGAGCCTGGCACAGCTGCACCCCGGCGATCTGCTGGGCATCCTCCCGGCCCATTCCTGCCTGGCACTGCAGGCGATGCGCGAACTGGTCACGCTCGATGGCCGCCGCATTGCCACCCTGCTGCTGGAGTAGCGCGGTGGATCACCTGCATACCCGCCGCTGCATCCGCTGCGGCCAACCCATCCGCGATCCGCAGGCCTTGCTGTATTGTGAAGCCTGCCGTGAAACCGAATGGGGGCGCGAACGCCAGCGCGTGCAGGCACAGAACGCCCGCGCCGCTGCCGCCGGCCTGCCCGCCGACCTGACGCTGGAAGCCTGGCTGCAAACCGTGGCGGATTTCAACGGGTTGTGCGCCTACTGCCAGGCGCGGCCGTTTGAACACCTCGAACACTTCATCCCGATTGATGCCGGGGGCGGGACGACGATCGGGAACGTGGTGCCGGCCTGCGGACGCTGCAACTGGTCCAAAGGCAGCGATGACCCCGACCAGCCGCAGCCCGCGCTGTTTGCCTCCGATCCGCGGGAACGTGTGCGAACCTACCTGGCCGCCCGTGGTGAGGCGGACACGCCGTTCTACTACGAAGAGGATTAATCCGGTCCTGCTGATGGCAGCTGCGCCATCGCCCCCATGATCCCGCGCAGGGCGGGATACAGCGGCCGGTATACCTGCCGGTAGAGATCATCATACCGGGCGGCATGTTCCGCGTCCGGCTGGAAGGCAGGTTCCTGCAACGCCGGGCGCATGTGTTCGGCCGCCTGTGCCGCATTGGCATGAATGCCCACCCCGGCGGCAGCCAGCATCGCCGCGCCAAGGGCGGCGGCTTCTGGTTCCGGCACGGTCACCGCCGGGCGGTTGCACACGTCAGCGATCACCTGGCACCACAAGCGGCTGCGGCTGCCCCCGCCCATCAAGGCCAGTTCGCGGATGGCGGTGCCCAGGGCATTTTCAACTGCCTCCAGCTGCAGGCGCAGCTCAAAGGCAATCCCTTCGAGAATGGCACGCAGCAGGTGTGCCGGGCGGTGGCTGCCGCGCCAGCCGATCACCGCGCCACGGGCATGCGCGTCCCAATGCGGGTTCATCGCGCTGTTCCAGTACGGCAGCAGCACCAGGCCTTCGGCGCCGGGCGGCAACAGGGCCGCCTCCGCACTGAGCGCCTCGAGCGAATCCAGGCCGGGATGGCCCAGGAAATCGTTCAGCAGCCAGTCGATGGTGTAGGTGCCGCCCAGCAACACCGTTTCCAGCAGGTAGGTACCGGGCAGACCGCCCACCATGGTGCGGAAGGCATCCGCGGCGGCAAACGTGGGCGAAAACGTGCCGGAAATGACCGAGGTCCCCAGCGAGAGATACGCGCGCCCGGGTTGGGTGATCCCCGCGCCCAGGCCGCACGCCTGGCCATCGCCGATACCGGCCACCACCGGCAGGCCAACCGGCAGCCCGCACTGCGCCGCCGCAGCCTGACTCACCGTACCGATCCGACTCCCCGGCGCGGCCAGGCGCGGCAGTTGTTCCCGGTGGATGCCGCAGGTTTGCAGCACAGGATCGCACCAATCCATCGTGCGCAGGTCGAGCAGCCCCATCGGCCCGGCACTGCCCCACGATGCCGCCGCCTGACCGGCGAAGAAAAAAGCAAGGGCGGCATGCACATCCCAGTACGCCGCTGCCTGCCCGAACACCGCCGGTTCCTGCTGCGCCAGCCAGCACAGGCGCGGTGGGGCGAGATTGACCGAGAGGCGCTTGCCGGTGCGTGCCTGGAAATCCGCCAGGCGGGGGTCCGCTGCCAGCGGGGGCAGCTGCGGCGCGGCGCGGGTATCCATCCACAACAGCGCCGGTCGCAGGGGCGCGCCGTTGGCATCCACCGGCACAAAGGTTTCACGCTGGATGCTGAAGCTGAGTGCCGCCAGGCGGGCGGGATCGACCTGCGCCACGGCCGCGCGGATGGCATCACACGCGGCCGCGGACCAATCCGCCGGATCCTGCTCATGCCAACCGGGGTGCGGCTTGTGGAGCGAAAGCGGCGCACGGCCTTCCGCCAGGCGCCGGCCGGCGGGATCGAAAATCACCGCCTTGCAGGCGCTGGTGGAACAATCAAGGCCGAGTAACAGATCAGATGCCATGGAATGATTATACTGCCGGAGGCAATTAAGAATTTCCTCAACATTTGTGAAACAACGGTGGAAAATGCTATAATCGGCTCAACAAGAATAGTTAAACAGAGGAATAATTTATGCTTCCCAGATGGGCGAAACGGATCGGCAAGTGGTGGCTGCTGGTTCTGGGTTCATTTTTCGCAACGGGGGTTTCGTACCTGATCACAACAGTGCTGATGAGTGTATTTTACGGTGGGTTGAACCCGGTTGCGCGCCAGATGGGCCTGCTGATCCCGCTGTTTTCCGGCACACCGGTACTGTACGTGCTGATCAACCTGCTGTTCAAGCTGGATGAAGCCCGGCAGGACCTGGAGCGGCTGGCAGTGACGGATGAACTGACCGAAGCTTACAACCGGCGCTACCTGCAATTGCAAATGGAAAAAGAGATCGAACGCTGCCGGCGTTATGGGCATGCCTTTTCGCTGGTGATGATTGATTGCGACAATTTTAAGCAGCTGAATGATACCCGGGGGCATCCGGCGGGCGATGCGTTTTTGCAGCACCTGTCGCAGGTGGTACATGCGCGCATCCGCAAGACGGATGTATTTGCGCGCATTGGCGGGGACGAATTTGTGCTGCTGCTGCCGAACACCAACGCGGTGCAGGCCGAGGCTTTGGCGGAGGACCTGCACAGGATTTTATGCCAGTTGAAGCAAGAGAACAGCCATGCTGGTGATTGCCCGGTGACCGTCAGCATGGGGGTGACGACCTGGAACCCGCTGGTGGGCCGACCGGACGAACTGATGGCGACGTTGGACGAAGCATTGTACCAGGCGAAGCATGCTGGCAAGAACCAGGTGGCGATTATATAGAACATTTGTTCTTACATGTTTCACGTGAAACATACGAATGCAGCGTTTCGACGCAACGGTCACCGAGCTTGTCGAGGTGACATTGTCGCGGGTATGCAGGATTCTGCCTTCGACAGGCTCAGGCAGCGTTTCGCAGTTACGGTCACCGAGCCTGTCGAGGGGACATTCTTGCGGGTAACGTACAGTCTCCCCTCGACAAGCTCAGGCAGCGTTTCGGTGCAACGGTCGCTGAGCTTGTCGAAGCGACATTGTCGCGGGTATGAGAGAATCTCCCCTCGACAAGCTCGGGGAGCGTGTGAATGCAACGGTCGCTGAGCGTTTCGCTGTCACGGTCACCGAGCCTGTCGAGGGGACATTCTTGCGGGTAACTTATGATCTGCCTTCGACAAGCTCAGGCAGCGTTTCGGTGCAACGGTCGCTGAGCTTGTGGTTCGACAGGCTCACCAACCATCGAAGCGACATTGTCGCGGGTATGAGAGAATCTCCCCTCGACAAGCTCAGGCAGCGTTTCGCAGTTACGGTCACCGAGCTTGTCGAGGTGACATTGTCGCGGGTATGCAGGATTCTGCCTTCGACAGGCTCAGGCAGCGTGCGAATACAACGTCCCCACCCCGGACACCCACCGGATCTCAAAACTATGCTACCATGATAAGGTATTCCCCCACCTTCTACCCGGGAGCGACACGATGCCGTATGTCTATATCCTCAAATGTGCTGATGGCACTTACTACACCGGCAGCACCTGGTCGCTGGCACAGCGCCTGGCGCAGCACGAAAGCGGCGAAGGGGCCAACTACACCCGCAAGCATGGCCCGGTGGTACTGGCGTACCGGGAATACTATGACAGCATCCGCGATGCCTGGCTGCGGGAAAAGCAAATCCAGGGCTGGTCACACGACAAGAAAAAAGCACTGATCGAAGGGGATGTGGAATCACTGGTGCGCCTCTCTCGCCCACGGGAGCAAGCGGCAGAGGATGGTGGGTAAGCAGGATTTTCAGGATGGCCTTCCGATACAGCGGCCGCTGAGCCTGTGGTTCGACAGGCTCACCAACCATCGAAGCGACATTCTTGCGAGGATGAGAGAATCTCCCCTCGACAGGCTCGGGGAGCGTGTGAATGCAACGGTCGCTGAGCTTGTCGAGGCGACGTCGTCGCGGGTATGAGAGAATCTGCCTTCGACAGGCTCAGGCAGCGTGTGAATGCAACGGTCGCTGAGCTTGTCGAAGCGACATTCTTGCGGGTATGAGAGGTTCTCCCCTCGACAGGCTCGGGGAGCGTGTTAATGAGGAGCGTTTCAATGCCACGGTCACCGAGCTCGTCGAGGTGACATTCTTGCGGGTAAGTTGCGATCTCCCCTCGACAGGCTCACCAACCATCGAAGCGACGTCCTCGCGGGTAAATGTTTCACGTGAAACAGGGGTATAACCCTGTGGATAAGTGTGTTATTCTTGTGGATAACCCGTTTCATTTGTGGATAACCTGTGCAAACCCGGAGGATAACATGCTGACCACCACTTTTGTCGTTGCTGGATTGATCGAACTGCTGCTGCCGTTCGCGGTGGGGGTGTGGTTGTGGAAGCGCTACGGTGCTTCGTGGAAGGTGTTCTTCATCGGTGCGCTGGCCTTTGTGGCATCACAGATTGTGCACCTGCCGCTGCTGTACCTGGTCGATCTTCTCAGCGCGCGCAGCGGGATCGAACAATCGTGGCCGATGGCGGCACTGCTGGCACTCAATGCCGTCATCCTCGGGCTGCTTTCCGGGCTGTGCGAGGAGGTGGCGCGCTGGTTTTCCTTCAAGATGCTCAAAGCGGAGAACAAACCCTTCCGCTCCGCCCTGATGCTGGGGGCCGGGCACGGCGGGATCGAAAGTTTCCTGGTGGGGTTCTCGGTATTGGGTTCGGCGATTTCCCTGATCCTGTACCTGGGCGGGAACCTGACCGGCATGCTGCCGCCGGAAGCCGCCGCGGCGTATGCAGGCCTGGCCGAAACGCCGTGGTACCTGCCGCTGCTGGGCGCGTTCGAGCGGGTGGCGGCGGTGACACTGCACCTGTCGCTTTCGTGCATGGTGTGGCTGGGGGTGCGCTACCGCAAGCCGGCTTACCTGGTGATGGCGATTGCATGGCATGGGGTGGTGAATGGGGTGGTGGTGTACCTGGGCAGCCTGGGCTGGTCGCCGCTGGCGCTGGAGGGGGTAATGGCAGTGGTGATGGCGGCTTCGGCCGGGTATATTGCTGTGATCTACCGCAAACACGGCACCGACAGCCTGTTCCATCCGTCAAAATTGCCCGATCCCGGCCCGCAGGAGGACCTGCTGCAGGAAGGCTCCTGAGCGGAGAATGCCCGGGCATTCGGGCGGATTGGGAGATCCGGTTCTCTGAAGGCGTTTGAGAGGAACGGTCGCTGAGCCTGCCGGAGTGACATTCTTGCGGGTAAGTTGCGATCTCCCCTCGACCCTTCGACAGGCTCAGGGACCCACTCGGGGAGCGTGCGAACACAACGGTCACCGAGCTCGTCGAGGTGACATTGTCGCGAGTAACTTACGTTCTCCCCTCGACCCTTCGACAGGCTCAGGGACCCACTCGGGGAGCGTGTTAAAGGGGATCGTGTTAATGAACAGAGGGCGGTGGTTTCTCCACCGCCCTCTGTTTTGTCATGGTTTAGTCCCAGTACGGCCCCCAGCCGCAAGCATGCGAATCGCCGTTGGAAAGCGCCACCGACGGCATTTCTACGCTGTCGGTCACCGGAAGGGGGGCAAAACCGGCCAGCAGGGCCTGTGCCCGTACCGTCGAAGGGTTGCGCGCGTACCACGGCAGCGGGTCTGCGCCTTCTGCCTCCCGTGACCAGTTCCACAGGCGGCAGCTGAGTTCCGCCGTGAACATCTCCCGCTCCAGTTCCCCCAGGGCGCCGTCACGGGCGGCATCCAGCATCGCCGGCACAGCATCATCCGAGAGGGTGGAAAGATGATAATGGTCCAGCGTGCGGCTGGCATCCGCCGGCAAATCGCCTTGCAGGCGCGCCAGGTTCTGGCGCACAATGTGCTGGTCGATGTTGAGCAAGCCCTGCGTCACCACGAATCCGAAGCTGACTGCCAGCAGCACCGGGAAGAAGCGGTCGCTTTTCCCCAGCCACTCGATCACCACCACCAGTGCCAATAACGCCGCCAGCCACAGGATAAACAAATGCGTGCGCACGCGGATGCGGGTGAAGCCGTAGGCGGTTTCATACAGCATCAGGCGCTGGTAGCTGGAAAACAGGATCACCACCACTTCGATCATCAGGATCGTCAACAGGATGTGCAGCACCAGGCGGTCCTTCTTTTCCGGCAGTTTGGTAACGGTATGCAGCACCTGGTACAGCCCCAGCGACAGCACCGCCACGATGATCAGCTCCTCCGCGCCTTTGCGCGCGTATTCGGCATAGGTGTAGCCATCGAGGTTGATGTTGGTGTCGCCGCCGAAGAAATAGCGCGCCTGCACCAGCAGGAAGGCGCCGAACAGGAGCAGCACCAGCCCCAGCACGGTGTAGGTCTCGATCCGCCCGAGGAAGGGTTGAACCATGCCCTGACCACCATCCGGGCGGCGGTAATGGCGCTTTTCACTGTAGGCATGCAGCAGCAGGCCGCTGAACAGGAACCCCAGCACCAGCACATAGAACACGCGGAAGGCGAAATCGAACCAGTTGTCGACCTTGAGCCATGCAAAGAACCCTTCCAGGTACTGCCCGAAGACCGGATCGGCACTGGCGAGCAGCAGGCCGAACACCAGCAGCACGGGCAGCGCCAACAGCACGCCGCGCAGGATCGGGAAGCCGACGCTGCGCCAGGTGCCGGGGTGTTCGCCGCGCTTTTTCTGATCGCCCAACCGCAGCAGGGCGCTGATGGGCCGCTCGATGGCGGCGAAGACGGTCAGCGCGCCGCGCAGAAAGGCATCCACCATACGGAAGCGCAGCACCTCGCCGCTGAGCAGGCTGTCACACGCCAGGCCCATGAAGAGCAGGGAGAAGAGCACATTGTAAACGCGCGTACCGATCTCCATACGCCACACCGCCAGGGCGGCAGACAGCAGCGCGCCGCCCATCAACAGCAGGGCGGCCGGGTGCGGCCGTTTGCCTTCCACCCGCCCCAGGATCAGCGCCGCCAGCAGGATCAGCCCGACCCATACCAGGTACGACCAGCCGAAGGGTTTCTGCCAGAAGAGCAGGTCGACGGCGAGGCTGACGGCGAAGCCGCCGAGAAAAAAGGCGCGCAGCCGCCGCGGCAAGCCGGTGTTTTGCGCCGGGGCGGGTTGCAGGATCGATGTCGTTTCGGATTCTGTCATGTTTGTTTCTCCTTGATTGGGTATGCGTGCCTGCCCCCTGGCCGCTGCGATAACAATACCACACGCGCGGCTATCAAAACCTGTCAAATGCCTGTCAAAGGGTATCAGGGTGGGATGGTTAGATTAATTATTTTTAATGTTATGGATAACGACATCCTTGCGGGGACGATTGGATCTCCCCTCGACCCTTCATCATAACGGTCGCTGAGCCTGTCGAAGCGACATCCTCGCGGTTAACTTAGGTTCTCCCCTCGACACACTTCGACAGGCTCAGTGCAAGGGCTCAGTGCAAGAGCTCGGGGATCGTGCAAATCCAACGGTCGCCGAGCAGCGTCGAGGCGACATCCTTGCGGGCAAGTTACGATCTCCCCTCGACAGGCTCGGGGAGCGTGTTAATGAGGAGCGTGTAAGAACAACGGTCGCTGAGCCTGTCGAAGCGACATTGTCGCGGTTAACTTAGGTTCTCCCCTCGACACTTCGACACACTTCGACAGGCTCAGTGCAAGGGCTCGGGGAGCGTGTTAACGGGGAGCGTGTGAATGGGAAGCGTTTGGGGGTTACGGTCGCAGTCCCGCTTACCTGGCGGTGTAGATGAACACCACTTCGCTGCGGTCTTCGACCAGTTTTTTACCGGGCACGCGCAGCACCCCGGCCACGCTCAGCAGGTCCTGGGCGGCATAGGCGGCGTTGCCGGCAAAAAAGAAGATCACATAATCGAGCCAGTCGAGCGGGAGATATGGAGCGATCAGAAAATACACCGCGGTCAGCAGCACCAGTGGGGTCAGTTTCATGGCAATATACACCAGCGGCGGGAACCAGGTTTGCGCCAACACCGCGCGTGGGTTGAAGCTTTTGGCGGTGAAGCGCGGGCGCACACCGGAAAGCACCCACATCCCCAGGTAATGGATGCTTTCGTGCAGGAACATCATCACGAACGCCATCAGGAACACCAGCAGCACGCCCCAGCCGGAAAACCCACCCAGCCACGCGCCTTCAAAGCCCGGCACCAGGGTCACGGTCAGGTTGGAAAACAACTGGTAGAACACCAGCAGCAGCAGCGCCATCAAAATGTTGACCCACAGGTAATTGGGGTTGTCGCGCGTGAAGACGATGGTTTTCGCCAGTTCGTAGCCGGCGGGCGGGGACGGTTGGCGGGGGTCGATGGTGGGTTTGGTCGGGGGTGTGGCGGTTGGTTTGGGCATGGGATTCTCCTGGGTGCGGGGGTGTGCTTCAATCATACCGGAAGCGGGGGGCTGTGGCAAGGGATTGCCAGGCGTGGCGGTTTGGTAATATTAATTTTATTTAATGTTTGTATTCTACCGAAACAACACCCTCGCGGGTATGAGAGAACCTCCCCTCGACACACTTCGACAGGCTCAGTGCAAGGGCTCAGTGCAAGAGCTCGGGGAGCGTGTGAATGGGGAGCTTGTGAATGGGCAGTGTGTTAACAGGGCGGATTAACCACGGATTTCACGGATTGACGCGGATATGGAGAGCTATCTGCGAAGATTCGCGTTATCCGCGGTTAACATAAGAGGGCGACATTGTGGCGGGTATGAGAGAACCTCCCCTCGACACACTTCGACCTTTCGATTTAACGGTCGCTGAGCCTGTGGTTCGACAGGCTCACCAACCATCGAAGCGACATCGTCGCGGGTAAGATTGGTTCTCCCCTCGACAAGCTCGGGGAGCGTGTGAATGGGGAGCGTGTGAAATGGGGAGCGTGTGAATGGGGAGCGTGCGAAAACAACGCCCAGGAATGGGTTGCACGCGGCCAAGCGTGATATACTCAGCGGCAGGAAGAAAACGACAATCGAATGGAGGACCCGCTGATGGAAGCCGCCCGACCTGCCCATACCATGCGTACTTTTTTCTGGATCGCCGGCACCCAGGTGCTGTCTGGCATTGGCAGCCGCATGACCGGCATCGCCCTGGGTATCCGCATTTTTCAGGATACCGGCAGCACCACCCCGGTGATGCTCACCTCGCTCTTCAGCGCCCTGCCGCTGATCCTGGGGGGCAGTTTCGCGGGGGTGCTGGTGGATCACTGGAAGCGCCGCACGGTGCTGCTGCTCACCGACAGCATCTCGGCGCTGTGCACGCTGCTGCTGATGACGGCCTTCTTCACCGGCCACTTTGCGCTGTGGCAGCTGTATTTGCTGTCCTTCATCGGCGGCATCATGGATATGTTCCAGCGTCCGGCCATGGAGGCCTCAACCACGATGCTGGTGCCGGAGCGCCACCGCGACCGCGCCAACGTGGTGCGCCAGCTGATCGGCCCCATCGCCGGGATCATCGCCCCGGTGGTCACCGGCTTTGTCTACGCCCTGATCGACGTGACCGGGGTGATGATGGTCGACCTGGCAACCTACCTCGCGGCGGCGGCGGTGGTGGTGCTGGTGCGCATCCCCCAGCCCGGCACCCCGCGCAGCGAACCGCTTTCGGCGCGCTTTTTCGCCGCGGAATACAAAAAAGGCCTGCGCTTTCTGCTCGACCGCAAAGCCCTGGTGCTGCTGATGCTGCTGGCGGCGGTGATCAACTTCCTTCTCTCCGGCCCCACCCACCTTTCCACGCCCTATATCCTCACCCTCACCGGCGGCGAGGCGCAGCTGGGCATCCTGCTGGGGATGATGAATGCCGGGATCGTGGTCGGCGGGGTGCTGGTGGCGATCTTCGGCGGCACCCGCCCACGCGTGCACGGGATCATGATCGGGCTGTTGTTCCGCGCGCTGTGCCTGGTGCTGTACGGGGTTTCCCGCAGCCCGTTGATGTTGGGGATTTCCCTGTTCTTCATCTTTTTCGCCTCACCCCTGATCGATGCCTCGTTCATGTCGATCCTGCAGGCCAAGGTGCCGCCGGAGATGCAGGGCCGCGTGTTCTCGATCCTGTTCCAGTTGATGTACCTGGCCAACCCGCTCTCGTACGCGGTCACCGGGCCGCTGGTGGACCGTGTGCTGGAGCCGGCCGTGGATGGCGCGGGATGGCAGGCGGTGGCGCCGCTGGTGGGCACACAGCCCGGCAGCGGGATGGGGCTGCTGATGGTGATCGCCGGCACGCTGATGTTCGCGGTCACCGCCGTGATGTACGCCTGGCGGCCCACCCGCACCCTGGAACGTGACCTGCCGGAGTACGCGGCAGCGCTTCAGGAAGCGCAACCCTTTGGGTCGGAACCCGGAGGGTCGCAACCCAGAGGGTCGCAACCCAAAGGGTCGGCCAGCGGGGACTGATCAGCCAGATCGTCAGCCGAAGCGCGCCGGGTCCTGCCCAACCAGGCGGCACAGTTCGGCGAAGGCCGCGCGGCGCTGGGGTTCCGCCTGCGTGCCGACCGCGTAGATCACCGGAAAGGCGGGGTCAAATTCCTGCTCGGTGACCCCGTACAGGTGCAGCGCCATCGCGGCGCAGTGGATGCGGATATCGTCGTTGCCGTGCAAGGCGCAGCGCAGCACCGTTTCGCGGATGCGCTCGCCGGGGTAGTCCCTGGCCAGCGCCAGGGCGTACGTCATGCCATAACCAATGCGGGTGCGCGGCAGGGTTGCCACCACCACCGCCTCCACGCAGTCAGCGATGCCCATTTCCTTTAAATAGCGCGCGGCAAACAGGCATACATCGTTGTTGGGGCTCTCCAGGCAGTCGTGCAGCGCCTGGATGGCGCGCGGGGTGGCCAGGGCAGCAAGGGCTTCCACCTCGCGCCAATCGCGGTGGCGGTTGGCAACCAGCAGGTCTTCGGCCTGCTGCTGTTCCGCGCCGCGCAGCTGCCGCAGCGCGTGCAGGTCATAGCCGATGCCGTCGTGCCATTTGTAGTAATCGATCTGCAGGCTGTCCAGGAAGGCCTGCATCGCCGGGGAGGGGGTGGGTTCGGGCATGCGGTGATTGTACCATGATGGTAAGTGAAGCTAATGTATATTCGTTAAATCATATGCTTCTTTAAAAGATATCCCCTTTTCCTCTAACTTTGTAAACATTTGTGAAATGGAAAATGACGTTGGCAATCCATCCATATCCATTTGACAACCATAACCAATCTTGCGTAGCAAAGAATTCATGTTTTGAAAAATATACTCACGAAAAATTGCTAGGCTATACGCAGACACTATCCTTCTATAGATTTGATAATATTCTAGGGTATATCTTTGTAAGGAAGACCTGACATCCCATCCCCAGTATCTTGTAAGCCAAGCAACATATAACTCTACATTCCGATTATAAGCATCAACATCGAATGTTCCCTTTTTTAATATACCTTCATCAATTAATTTCATTTCAACCTGATGTTTTCCTCCAGCGACAAATAAGCCTTTCAGCACTTTCTCGATTGATCTTGTTCCAACTATTTCCTTGGGAATAGAAACTTGCCATACCGAACTTGCAGGTAGTAAAACAAATTTTTTATGCACCTTATTCCAAAGATTCTTGGGGATGAATTGAATATATACACCTCCCAATTTCTTAACCCTGCCTGATATATTTACCAGAACAAATACCGGTTCAGTGAAATTCGGAGTTCCTTTTACCATTTCAGGATTTACCGAAGCAGGTACAATTTCATAATATTGAGTGCCACGAACAATTAGCCTTTTTGCGCAATGTTCAATAAAACCTGATACAGTCTCTTCCATCGGTGAATACAGTTTGTCATATGAGTGATATTCGCTTGGAAAGAGAAGGTTAACTTTTATTCTATGTTGTTTTTCATCCGGTAAAACAGAAACAGAAAACGGTTTTCCTGAATAACGTCTTCCACCGATCGGCATTATTGAAGTACCAAAATCTTCAAGGAACATATGCGCATAAAAAGCACGATCTTGATAGCGAGAGTACACGCTGTCAGTTTGAAAAGAAACGCTACGGGGTTCAAAATGAATTAGCTTTTTTCTCATGTATTTACTATCCCATTTTTCGGTAAACCATCTTCGCTAGACCTTCTTTTATTGACATCATTTGCTTGGTTTTCTATTATGGTTACATGATATCATCTCTGTAATCGGGTATCTCAATCTAAAATCTATATCTTTTGCGACTGCTTGTTTTTTTATGTAAAGATCTATAAAGATTTCATCGGGGTTATAACTTGGCATCATAATTTCGCCACAGTCTGCTACCACTGATATAATTTCACTTGGATGATCGGGAACTGTACACCCCCCTAAAAAACCTACTTCCTCAATGTGTTTTTTTGGCAGAAGCCTCAATCGATGGAGGAACTTCATTTTCCATTGGGTTCTAATATTTTCACGCTCGGTATTAACAAAGGAATCTTGCCTGTAATTATACAAAGCTCCCATTGTTTGTAATAACCCTTCTGAATCTTCAACATTAAAATAATCATCCCATACGGACATGCATATTTTCCATAGCTCCGGATTTTGATGGAATTCTGAATAAAGAAGAGAATATCCACTCATATCAAATAAATCCATTAATGGTTCTGATAATGCAATAAATCGATCATGGAGGTTCCTATCCTCAGTTGTCTTCCTTAAGTTTTCATATATTAATAGACATCCAATAAAGTATTTTTGAAAAATTGCCTCGAAGTACATTTGCTCATTCGAATCAAGAGAACGAAAACACTCATCCCCGATAATCACTAAAGATTTCCCAAAATAATCAGGGATATTGTCAGTCCTCTTTAGTCCTGACAGTTCAGGTAAATGAGAGGCCAAACGGGTAATCAATTCTTTATTGAATTGCTCGATTTCGGATAACTTATCATCATGATTCCATGTCCCCCATGTAAGATCAATTGATTTCAATTTATATAGATTTCGTATCAATTGATTACCAGATATCGCCATTGTTTTTAATTTTTCCGAAAACTCCATTCCCCGATCGATAACCACTATAGTTTTGATAGTTTGATGATTTTCTTCAAAAGCTTTTATCCAATATAAGAAGAACTTAATACCTTTAGTTAGTAAAGAAGACATTGTTTCAACAAGATACAAGGAAATTTTTCGAGCGATTAATTCACTAATATACCAATCTGGCGTGATGAATTTACCTTCAACTTGGTGTTCAAAGATAAGTTTAGCGGAAATGTCTTCAATATCTGGTAGTATGCTAAATGGGAGTCCTAGAGCATAAGGGGAATCTGATCTTGTCCAATTTTGCCTTTCAATTTTTATTGAAAATGAGGAAGGATCAAGTGAATCAAAGGAGGAAAAGAAACCTGCGACTAGTGTGACTAAGTAAGAACACAATACTTCTAATATGCCGATGGTTTGAATTGCATCGTTTTGATCTACCTGTAATTCCGCTATTGTAGGTAGATTGTTTTCTAGTGTAGCTCTTATAGATAATTCAATCTTTGAATGGAACAGCAGTGCCTGCTGAATTTCTCCTGATCTACCGAGTTCAGTAAATTGGGAAAAAACATCAGCAAGAATTTTGCTTGTAGTACTTGGGAAGTCGCTATTTACTGATGCTTTTAGGGCACTAACCTCAATATTTTCAAAACCATTTTCAAGCCAATAGTGATCCGGCTCTGATGCAGGGAATAACTCAGCCTTTGCGGTTGCTGCAATATGTATGTAATAATCAGAGGGTAGATACCAATCTTTATATTTATTTTTATATGGAAACCATCTACTTTTTGTTGGGATACTTTTTTTTGTGTATAAGTACCTGGAATATGTTGAAATGACAGAACTAATTAAATACGATAAAGCCTCTTCTTTTAAATGGTTTTCTGATAACGCGACTTTGTTTAATCCAATAAAGCTATCTAAAACAATATTTCCTTTCCTATGATAATAAAATTGAAATGCAGGGTTGGCAAACAAGACTCCATTAGAAGATGCTTGTCTGCTCCATCTAGCTAATTCGGAAAGCAACTGCGGTGAAAAACCTGTTGGGTCGAAAAAGTAAAAAGCACGTTTCCCCAATTGAGCAAAGAATAAAATGGAAAAACAACCAGAAACAACAATAACTATGACAGTTAATTTTGACCGAACATCCCAAGTAACACCTAACACTAACGAACCCAAAGACACTAAAGTTAGCCAGATAATAAAATTAACGGAAAAACTTCCAATCCTTTCCTGAATAAATAGGTTACGGACTGGGTGCGGTGATTTAGCATATAAACTTCCAATAACGGTATTTAGACCAGTAAAGTATAGGGATAAAAATATTCCCGTGATACTTGCTACCGCAATTAATAAGTTATCATAACTTTCAACGTTTGAAATATTTACATACCCGACATAGGGACTGAGAAAGTAAATAATTAAGATGGTAATGAGAGCAAAGAGTATAGAAAATGATACAGTTTTAACTAAGACAACGAATATATGAATATCATCAATGGCTTTAGTAATAACCTCGCGTAATTTATAGAAAATCTTCTGAAAAATGAACTGAATACTTCTTACAAACCCCTGAAGTCTTATGAACCAAGTCTGGAGGGATAGCCAAAATTTTTGAGATCGTAATCCCCTCACCTTCTGACTCCTTTACTTCGTAGATGAACAATGTTATGTATAGATGATATCGATAAAATTGGTTGTCTTTTACCTTAGTATAGCATTCAAAAAAAAATTTTTCTCCTTCCAATACATGCACATAGATTCATGAAGAATAACCTGTTTACCTTTCAACTTGTGATTGGGTTGGGAACAGCAATAACTGGTGACCCTGTTGGGTTCCGATGGTACTATTGGCTGTGAAACTCGCACCACATCCCCAATCCTGGGCATAGAAACAACAGCTCGCGCCTGGCACGGGCGGAAGAGATAGATCAGATAAGGAACCGTTCAATGAACATTGGCAGCATCATCACTTTTGGCAATACGCCATGGAGAATACTGGATATCCAGGAAGACCGGGTGTTGATCCTCTCGGATCAGATGATCGAGCAGCGGGATTATCATGATCAAAAAGAACCGATCACCTGGGAGCAATCCGAAATCCGGCACTATTTAAATACGACGTTCCTTGAAAGATTCAGCGCCGCTGACCAGGAGCAAATAGTCACCACGCACAATGAAAACGCAGGCAACCCCTGGTACGGCAGCCCGGGCGGCGCAGATACCCTGGATCGCGTATTCTTACTGTCGTTGAATGAAGTTGTGCGATCCTACTTTGGGGATAGCAGCCGGCTGCTGGACCAGCCAAAACAAAACCAACGCTACTGGTTTGAACGCAAAGATGAGAACAACGTCAAAAGAAAGGCGCTGTTCATGGATTCGTCCTGGTGGTGGTGGACACGAACGCCTGGAAAACATAACAGGGTGGCGGTGTATATTCATGGCGATGGGAACATTGGCATCCAGGGGAATGGGATCTCCAAAACCACATTCAATACGCTTCATCCCATCACGAAAAGCAATCAAGGTGGCGTACGGCCGGCAATGTGGGTGAAAAAGCCGCGATCGGAATAACCTGAACCATGGGCACGGATCGCAGCGCACCCTCCCAGCCGGGGCGTTGAAACGGTTCCGGGTGATGGCAACAACAGGTTGCGGCAGGCGGCGGGTTCAGCGGAAATAGCGCGGGGCGCTGAGGCGGTAGGCGAGGCGGCGCAGGAAGGGCGGGGTGAGGGTTTTCAGCACGCGCCGCACCACCCCGATCGCGATCCCCAGGCGCAGGCGCGGCAGCACGCGCCGGTTGTGGGCGCGGGCGTACGCCAGCAGGTGCCCCTCCCAGCCGTGCCCGATCTCGAGCCAGCGCCCCCAGCGCAGCACATCGCGCAGGGTAAATTGCGCCGGAAAGGTGCGGATGCGCCCGGTGATCCCCAGCACTTCCATTGCGGCGCGCGTGCGCAGGCATTTGGGGCACACCCCGCAATTGACGGTGTAATCGGGGCGCAGGTGGTCAAAGCACACCACCAGGTTGTCATGCAGTACAGGCCAATCCTGCAGCAGGCGCAGTTTTTCCAGCCGGCTGTAGGGCATGCCGTGGGTGTACACCTCCAGGCGTTCGGTGCGCAGCAGGTTGTTGACCAACGGGCTGGCCCCGGCCGGCACCAGGCGGCTGTAATCGGTGCCGGCCGCCATGTAGAGCGTGCCGAACAACCCGCCCAGCCCCATCACCGTGCTGTTGAGCGAGGTTGCGATCCACATCAGCAAATCCAGCCCGGGCGGGAAAAAGTCGAGGATATTGGTTTCTGCCGCGATCCATTGCTTGCCGAGCGCGGACAGCACCGCCTGGTGCTGCGCCAGCTGGCGCTGGTAGCGGGGCTGGTCTTCCAGGCGCGTGCGGCGCAGCCCGAGGATCGTCAGCCCGGCATCGAAGACGGTCTCCCCGGGGTGGTCGGCTTCTTCCTTTAATAAATGGTGCAGGGTGAAGTAGGCATCCAGCCCGCCGGAGAAGGCCAGCACCTTGCGGCCGGCACAGGCGGCGGGGGGCAGTTCCACCAGGTCTTCGGCCGTCACGCGGATCGGGCGGGGAAAGACTGCCGGGCGCCAGGTGCGGAACAGCGCCTGGTAATCTTCGGCGGCGTACCACAGGCGCGGCGAAAGCGGCCCACGCGTGTGCAGGTCTTCGCCCAGGGCCATCGCGGTTTGCAGCAGGGCGGCATGGAAGGCATCGGCGCGCGGATGCACTTGCGCCGCCAGCGCCGCCGGGTAGCGGAACCACAGGCGCGGCGGGAAGGCGTGCGCGCGGGAATCGACCGTGACGGCGGCGGAGAGTTCCACCTGGGATTCGAGCATGCGCACTTGCGGGGGGTCAATGATCATCGGCGGCTCCGGTCAATCGAGGTAGCGGCGGTAATAGGCGGGACTGGTGCGGCGATAGATGCGGCGCTTGAGGCCGCGCGGCAGGACGCGCTTGAGCCAGCGGCGCGCGTAGCCCAGCGCCAGGCTGACCAGCACCAGCGGCAGCAGGTCGCGGCGTTGGCGCAGGCAGTGGCGCAGCACTTCGGTTTCCCAGCGGAAACCGATCTCGAGCCAGCGTCCCCACAGGAGGATGTCGCGCGGCTGGAGGGCGGCGGGGAAGGTGCGGAAGGTGCCGGTTTTGCCGAGCATCTCGATCATCATGCGCGTGCGCAGGCACTTGGAACACACCCCGCAATTGGCGGCGAAATCGGGGCGGGTGCTGTCGAAGCACACCAGCAGGTTGCCGTGCAGCGGCGGCCAGTCCTGCATCGCGCGCAGCTTGTCCATCCGTCCCACCGCGCTGCCGTGGGGATAGATCTCGAGGATCTCGCTGTTGAGGAGCGGGTCGCTGTAGGGGGTGGAGCCGTCGGGGTGGAGGTTGTCGTAGTTGAGCGCGCCCGGCAGGTAGAAGGTATGCAGCAGCGGCGCGAGGGCATGGGCGGCGGCGATCAGCGGCATGGCATAGGACATCTGGTTTTCGAGTCCGCGCGGCTGGAATTGTTCCCAGTTGGAATCGATCCGCAGCAGTTGCACCCCCAGCCCGGCCAGCAGCGCGCGCTGGCTGTCGATCCAGCCGGAGACCGCTTCGGCCTGGTGGACGCGGATGCCGGGGATGCCGGTCATCACCAGGGCATGGCGCACCTGGCGTTCGGGGGCGGAACACTGCGGCGGCTGGTGGCGCCAGATGCTATAGAACGAATCCAGCCCGCCGGAAAAGGTGGCGGCGGCACTGCGGCCGTGGGAGGCGGCTTGCGGGACGGAGCGCCGCGGGGCGGAAATGGGAACCCGCTGCAGCACGCCCGGACGCCAGGCGCTGAACAGGTGCTGAAAATCATCCACCCCGCGCAGCAGGCGCGGCGACACCTCGCCTTCCACGGTGAGGCCCTCGCCGAGCAACATCGCCGGCAGCAGCAGGGCGACCAGGAAGGCATCGGCGCGCGGCGCGAGGTAGGGCGCCACGGCGGCCGGGAAACGCAGCCAGAGGGTTTCCGGCAGGTTCAGCCCGGGGGTATCACAAACCACCGCGGCGGAAAGGGTGGCGGTTTCGGCATCGAATTGGAGCTGCGGCTGGGAAATGTGCATGCGGTACCCCGGCGGAATGGACAACCTGGGGTGATTGTACCATCATTCGCAGGAGAGATCAGAAACCGCGGTCGAGGGAATCCAGCGGATCGGCGGCGCGGATCAGGGCCGGGACGGGGGCGGCGCGCCAATCGAGGCGGTCGAGGCGGGCGGCGAGGGCGGCGGAAAGCACCCAGTCATCGTGGATGGTTTCGCCGCTGGCGGCATCACGCGTGCCGTCGGGTACTCCCCAGCGCAGGCTGCGCCCCTCGCCGGGGCGGGTTTCCATCCGGGTGAATTGCAGCTGGCGGGTGAAGGCCGCCTGTGCCGCGCGCTGTTCGGGGTCGGCATCGGTGAGCGGTTCCTGCCAGCGCCCACCCTCCACCAACGCCAGGAAATCCCACCCCAACTGGCTCTTGGAAGCGGCGGTGAACACGAACGGGAACACGCGCCCGGGGCAGGCATGTTCGAGGAAGGCGCTCAGCGGGGCGCCCAGGCCGGTGGCATCGGTGACCACGGCGCGCGGCTGCCAGGTGTCGATCAGGCCGCGCAGGGCGCTGTAGAGGGCGGTGTAGGGCGCGCCAGTCCAGGAGAGGCGGCGCACCACCAGGTAGCGCGGCAGCGGCAGCAGGCCGGTTTCCGTGCCGGGCGGCAGCACGCGCACGATGGTCAGGGCAGTAGCGTCATGCTGACGCTCAGCGTCGTGCTGACGCTCAGCGTCATGCTGACGATCGGCGTCGTGCTCATGCGAGAATCTGCCTTCGACAGCACTTCGACGCTGCTCAGTGTAAAGCTCAGGCAGCGTTTTGACGGTCGAAGCGACATCGTTGCGATTATGTTGCAATCTCCCCTCGACAAGCTCGGGGAGCGTTTTTTCGGGCAGCGTGTTAACGGCAGCGCCGCCGAAGTCGATCAGGAAGGCGTACAGCGCGCCGGGGGCGGGGGCGGCTTCGGGGCGTTGGCTGCCCTGCATGCGCGCGGTGCGTTCCGGCGGAAACATCCCGCCTTCGCCCTGCAATTCTTCGCCGTAGAACTGGGTTTTCACCAGTGGGTGCTGGCGCCCAAGTTTGGCCACCTGCGCCGCCGCAAAACGCCCATAGGCGGGCACCTCGGCCGCCACACCATCGGCATCGATCCGGAACACACGCCGCACGCCGTCAATCTGCTCCTGCGCCTGGGCCGCGCGCAGTTCCCGCGCCAGCAGCGTGGCGGAGGTCCAGGCCGTACCCCAGAACACGCGCACCGCATTGGTACTGGCCGCCATCGGGGCGATCTCCTTCTCGAATTTCTCAATCCCCACATCCTGCGCCTCATCCACCTCCAGCAGGGTCGAGGCGGTGGCACCGACAATATTGGCGGTGGGTTGGCCGGAGAGGAAGAATACCCGCGCCCGTCCCAGGCGGTAGATGTAACCGCTCTCCTTGCTCCAGCGCCCGCGGGTGAAGAGGTTCGCTTCCAGCACGCGTTCCAGGCGGCGCATCGCATTCAGGCTTTGTGGTTTCCAGGTGGGTGACACCTTGACGATCTCGCTCTCGCGCAGCGAGAGGGTCAGCAGCAGGTAGGCTTCCAGCTGCGCCTGGAGTTCGTTCTTGCCGCTCTGGCGCGGGAACAGCACCACAAAGCTGTGCCCGCTGCCGCTGCGCACCGCCTGGAGGATGGCGCGCAGGGGGGCCTGCTGGTAGCGGCGCAGGCGCAGGCCGCTCCCCGCCGCGCAGAACACGAGCGGGTCGCGCAGGGCGCAGTGCAGCGCCTGTTCGAGCGTGCGCGGGGGATCAACGGCCAAGGAAGGTGCGCAGCAAGGCCAGCAGCGAGAGCAGCCCCGAAGAACCGCTGGTGAGGCCCGACCACACCTTGAACTGGGTGATGCCGGTGTGCGCCTCGCGCAGGCGGGTTTCGTGGTCGCGGCTGGCGCTTTCCAGCAGGCTGACGCGCTGTTCCAGCAGGGCCTGGTTGTGTTCCAGCAGGCTGCGCATTTCTTTGAGTTCACGCTGCACGCGCTCCACGGCGCGCGCCATGCGTTCGGAAAGGAGTTTGAACTGGTCGTCCGGCATGAAGGGGGGCTCCTTGAAAATGAACCACTCCGCGTGGGGGAAGGACGGCGGCCCGGATGCGGGCAGGGGAGCGGTACCCTGTGTACGGCACGGTCCCCGGCGGGTACGCGCTGAGGGGGTGGGTGTCCTTGCCCGGTCCGGCCATGGCAGTCAGGCTGCGCCAGCCGGCCTTCCGCCTTCCGCGGAGTCAAATCAATGGTCTCTTACCGTTCCGAATCCATTTCATCCAGCAGTTGCGCCAGTGTGCGGTTGAGCATCTCGGTAAGGTCTTCTTTTTTGGTGAGCTGCGCCTCGGTATGCAGCAGGCGCGCCATGCGCGAACCGGCGAGGCTGACCGAGTTGAGCAGTTTGAGGAGATCGTCGAGGCCGTAGTCTTCGCTGTCGGAAAGCGCCTTCACGCGCTGCAGCAAGCGCCGGACGAGAGCGATCTCATCGGCGAGCGAGGGGTTGGGCGCGGTGGGCAGGGATGCGGGCGGCATGGCGTTCTCCGATGGGGGTGTTCCGTTGCCGGGGATGGTGAGGGGCCATCCCCGGCGCACGGAGAGGAGGGAGGAGGAGAGGAGAAAATCAGTCAGGAATTGTAGAATTAATGTTCTATTTTCTACTTCCGATTAAACCAGAACCCCCGCCCGCGCGCAAGCGGTCAAACATGCAGTGCCGGTTGCAGGAAGCTGCAACACTGGTTTTTTTGTTAACCGCGGGTTGATCTTTTTTATTAACCGCGGTGCTTCGACCCTTCGACATGGCTCTGGGCAGGCAGGCTCAGCAACCGTTAAAACGCTGCCTGAGCCTGTCGAAGGCAGATTTTCTCATAATCAACATAGATTCTCACGGATATTTTCCTCCTTTTCCGCGCCAATCCGTGAAATCCGTGGTTATCGTTTTAATACAGCAATGCTCCCCGTAAACCCGCGCCCGCGGCTTGTGGTATGATTGAGCCATTCCATTTTGCACACCCCCGGGGCAGGAGAACACCTATGCGGATCAATCCATCGATCATGACCCAGAACGCCAGGCAACTGGTGCGCGAACGCACCGCCCAGGACCGCAGCATCGTCTGCGTCTACCTGGCCGGCTCGCTGCTGGACGAGGACAACCGCCTGGGCGGCGCCGGCGATATCGACCTGGTGTTCGTGCATGCCTACCCCAACGGCGCGCCGCGCCGCGAACTGCTGCGCCTCTCCGATGAGGTCCACTTTGACCTGCTGCACCGCGCCCAATCCGAGTACAGCGATCCGCGCGCCCTGCGCCGCCAGCCGTGGCTGGGGTGCGACCTGTGGCGCAAGCCCACCGTGTTCTTTGAGCAGAACCACTGGTTCGATTTCGTCCTGGCTGGGGCCTTCTCGCAGTTCGACAGCCCCGAGAACTCGCTGTGGCGCGCCCGCGCGGCGCTGCAAAATGCCCGCCGCCAGCAGATGGCCGCCTACCAGGAACAGGATGCCGCCCGCCAGCGCCTGCGCTGCCTGCGCGCGGTGGAGGAGGGCGCCAACGCCCTCGCCCTGCTGGAAAGCACCCCCCTCGGCACGCGCCGCCTGCTGCTGGATTTCCCGCAGCGCGCCGCCGCGCTCGATGCCCCCCAATGGACCGCCCAGCTGATCGGGCAGTTCTCGCAGGAGATCCCCGCGCGGGAAACCCTCGCCGGGTGGATCGATCCGTGGCGCGCCGCCTACCGCGCCCTGCAGCAGCCCCCGCTGGAACTGCACCCCCTCAAAGAAAACTACTACGCCCAGGCCGCCGCCGCCCTGGTGGAAGATACCCCCGCCGCGGCGCTGTGGATCCTGCTGCGCACCTGGGCCGCGCTCGACCTGCCCGGCCCGCAGCCGGCGGAATCCGCCGCGGCCTACGAGCAGCTGCTGCACACCACCGGCCTGGCCGATGCCGACCTGGAAGCGCGCTTCGACGGCCTCGATGCCTGGCTGGACGGGATCGCCGAGACGATGGACGAGCTCTCCTCTGCGGTCGGGCTGGCGCCGGTGAGTGAATGGGAGCCGGCAGCGCCCCCCGCAGATGTGGCTGATTGGGAAAACGACTGGGCAGATATGGGGGGTACCCCTTCCGCCTGAAATTTCACCCAGCCCTGTTTTTTTGTGGATAAGTGTGCAAAAACTGTGGATAACTCGCCCGCCCTGTGGAAAACTCGAAATTATTTTCGAGTTTTAATGTTGCCCTCACCCCCATATCTGGGGGGTAGCCGGAAAGCAGCACCACTTGTGCGGAAAGGCAGTTATCCACAGACAATGGTGGATAACCTGTCCACATTGGTACACAATCCGTCCACAGGCGCGGCTGTGGATAAAAACGCAGTGAACCCCGGCCATCTGCCCCCACATGGGCGGGGGTGCCCTGGCACAGGCGGCAGGGATGGGGGCCGCAAGGCGCGCCGCGACTGGTTATCCACTTTTCCACAGCCCCTACTACGACTACTTTAACCTTTAAATACAATTCATTAAGTGAATGATTAATGACTATCCACATGCTGCGCCTGTGCATAACGCAGGCAGAAACACCAAAGCGTTAACCCTCTGCACGGTACCCCATTTTGTGATGAACCGTGTGGTTATGAACCGCCATGTCGGGGTTGAAATGCATGCCACGGGTGCCGGGTTGGGGCCGTTGTTTTTTTTGATTTTTGTTATAATGCGGGTAGAGATATCATTGAAGGATATTGACTACCGTCCGTGTGCAGGGGTTGAATTGGCTGTACTGCTTCTGGTGCAACGGGGGGATTGCAGACCAAAGGAGTGAAACATGAAACGAACGATTTTCCGTATGTTGTCCGCTGCGGCGTTGGTAATGGCTGTCCTGTTGCTGTTTCCGCGCGGGAGCCTCCAGGCGGAGGCTGTGAATGTGGTGATCGAAACCGGGTTCACCCGGCTTTTCACGCATTCTGCGTCCGGCGAAATCAGCAATGACGATGTCAATAATCCCGTGATCAATGCGGATGGCACGTATGCCATTTTCAACAGTGCAGCAACCAACCTTGTTGCGCAAGATACCAACGACAAGGACCAATGCTATCTGGTTAACCTGACCGGTGAAACGATTGAAGTTGTGTCAAAGAACAGCAGTGGCGACGCCGGCAATGACGATTCCTATTGCTCCGATCTCGATGATACTGGGCGCTATGTTGTCATTTCCAGCCGGGCAACGAACCTGCCCGGTTCTGTTGTTCCCACACCGGCTGTCCCCAACACCGAGACTGTGAATGCAACGGGTCCATACGCCAACCTCTACTGGATCGACCGGCAGACAGATGCCGTCACCCTGGTCACGGATGGTTACGACGGCAGTCCTGCGAATCAAGACACCTACGGTGGGCAATTGTTTGGCAGCGATCGCTATATCGGTTTTGTCAGTGATGCCAGCAACCTGGTTGCGGGGGATGCCAACAATCAATCTGATGTGTTTGTGTATGATACGGTGACAGAGACGACCGAATTGGTGGCAGTAACCCATGACGGCAGTCCTGCCAATGCTCGGATCGGCAGTGCCGGATTCAGCGCGGATGGTCGCTATGTTGGTTTCAGCACCAATGCAACCGACATCATCCCCGGAGATAATAACGGCAAGGGGGATGTGTTTGTGATTGACCGAAACACCGGGACTGTCGTACTTGCTTCCAAAACCAATGATGGCACCCAGGGAAATGGGAATTCCCAGTTCATGGCGATCAGTCCGGATGGAAATTATGTAATGTTCCATACGGATGCAAACAACCTGGTTGCAGGAGATACCAATGATGAAAAGGATATCTTCATCTACGACCGTGTTGGAGGTACGATCACGCTGGTTTCCAAATCGAACAGTGACGGCAGCATCGGCAATAGTACGTCGCAATGGGGCGGAGCATTCAGCGCAGACAGCCGATATGCTATGTTTGGAAGTGTGGCGAGTAACCTGGTGGCAGAAGATCTCAGTGGGGGGTTGAGCGATGTGTTTGTGTACGACCTGGTCAATGATAATCTGCGGTTGATTTCAAAGACCTTCGATGGCAGCCCTCCCGGTGGTGATTCCTGGGGATCATCCAGTATGTCAGCGGATGGGCAATTTATCACTTTTGAAAGTTACGCCCAGAACCTGGTGGATGGTGTATCCTGGCTGTTTGGCGGACGGGGATTCATTATTGACCTCGCCTTGCAGCCGCTGGATGCGCCGGTGCCCGAAACCCCGGCGGACAACAGTGAGGATTCGGATGCCCCGAGCGTCTTCACCTGGCGCACCGCGCCGCATGCGGACAGGTATACCTTTGAAGTGAAGAAGGTCTCTGATAATGCGGTGGTTCATTCCCAGGAAATCGATGCGGCGGATGTGTGCGATGCCTACACCTGCACCCTGCCGGCCACCCTGACGCTGGGTGTCGACCGCTACAAATGGCATGTGATCGGCACTTCGGCCATCTCCGGCGGCACCTGGTCCGCCTACAACACCTTCACCGTCACCCCGCCAGCCACCCGCCTGCGTTCCCCGGGCGTGGACGCAGCCGTCTACGGCGGACGGCCGACCTTCAAATGGTATTACGATGCGGACGCCACCAGCTACAAGATCGAATTCTATGACCCGTCCGATACCCTGATCGGGGAATGGCAGAAGAACCCGGTGTGTGATGCCGTCACCTATTGCGAATTCCGCATCCCGAACACAATGGACCTGGGCAGCGCGTATGGCGATTATGACTGGCGCGTGCGCACGGTCAGCAACGGCATCGAAGGGCCGTGGTCGGAAACACGGATGTTCACCTATACGCCCCTCGAACGCACCTGGCAGATCAGCCCGGCGGATGGGTTCACGACATCCGACACCACCCCGACCTTTGAATGGGGTGAGATCACCGGCGCGACGATGTACCTGTTCCAGCTGCGCCTGCCGGATGACAGCCTGGTGCGCAACATTCTGGTAAGTGACGCCACCTACTGCACCGACGGCGATTCCTGTGTGTGGACGATCGACGACGGCATCCTTGAACCCGGCGTGACCTACAAATGGCACGTGCGGGCCAAGAACGGCAGAAACTTTGGTCGGTGGACCGCGTATAGAACCATCACAATTACCGAATAAGCAGCGTTCTGGGGCTGTCCCAAAAGTCCAGCGCGGCTGAGCCGCGCACCTACATCTGGGATTAAATAATGAATCGAACCGCCAGATATGGCGGTTCGATAGTTTTCAAGGTGACTTTTGGGACAGCCTCCTTGTTCTCCCATTTTTCAGCGGTTCCCCGCCAATAGCATGGGCAGGGGCATTGTTCTTCACCAACACGGTTTGGTAATGATGATGTTCCATTTGATAGGTGGGGGAAATATAAAGTGCTGGTGCAGGTGAATGGAGGGTTGATGACCGTTGTTTTTTGTAGTCGGTTATAATCAAAGCTACATCAATGGTTTATCAAACCCATCGACCGCGCAGGGGATCGAACAGCGCAAGACTTCTGCAGTAAGTGGGAATTGAATTGACAGGAGTAGAACAAATGAAACAACTCAGGTGGCAAATTTTAGGTGTATTTATTTTGATCATTCTAATTGTGACTGTTCAAGGACCGGTCAATGCTGAAGAAGCGAGTGGTTCTGCGGATGATTTTGTAATTACCATCACAGGTAGTTCTTTTGTCATTCCGATTTATCATGGCGAAACATATAACTACAATGTGGATTGCGATAATGATGGTACTAACGAAGCTTCTGGTCGGACTTCTGGTTATCAATGTACTTATAGTGCCTCTGGTGAACATACAATTCGAATTCAAGATAATGTTGGTGATGGTACAGGTTTTCCTCGCATTTACTTTGGTTTGGGGATAAGTGAATGGGATATCATTTCAGTAGATCAGTGGGGTACAGGAAAATGGACATCAATGGAAGAAGCTTTTTATGGTTGTAAAAATATGACGATCAACGCCACTGATCGTCCAGACTTAAGCAATGTTACAAGCATGAGAGGGATGTTCGTAGGTGCTTCTAATTTGGATGCTGACATTGGTCATTGGCAAACATCGACCATTACAGATATGAGTTTTATGTTCCATCAAGCCAGGACATTCAATCAAGATATCAGTGCCTGGGACACATCTAACGTAACCGATATGTCCGGTATGTTCTATCTTGCTGAAAGTTTTGATCAAAACATTGGTGCCTGGGATACTTCAAACGTAACCAATATGTGGGGAATGTTCTCAGGAACGGTATTCAATCAGGATATCAGCACCTGGAATACAGCAAACGTTACCAACATGCGTGAAATGTTTTCAAGCGCGATTTTATTCAATCAAGATATTGGCAATTGGGATACTTCCAACGTTGCAGATATGACAGATATGTTTTTTAGAGCAGATCATTTCGATCAAGACCTCGGTCAGTGGGATGTCGGTTCGTTAACATCAGCTGACCGCATGTTTGAAAATATCCAATTATCTACTGAAAATTATGATGCGCTGCTGATTGGATGGGCACAACAAGATTTGCAAAGTGGCGTTAGCTTCAGTGGGGGGAATAGTTATTATTGTGAAGGTGAGATTGCGCGAACCAACATGATTGATAATGATGCCTGGCAGATTCGGGATGCAGGGAAAAAATGTGTGCTGGATACACCTGTTCACAGAGCACCATTTAATGGCGCGCATTATGTTCCCCCCCAGGCAGTTTTCCTCGACTGGGAGGATGTAGATGGCGCAACCAGTTATGTGCTTTTGTATAGTGATGATGCGTCTGATTCTTTCAAATATCAAGTAACAGTATCTGAATCGTCCTACTTATTCCCAGAGGAAATACACACTGGTCTATGGTACTGGCATGTGCTTGCAGAAGGGGAAGGAGCAATTAGTGAAGTTAGTGAGCCGTGGAGTTTTACGGCTGCTTATGTGCCGTCACCACAATTGATTGGCCCAGCAGATGGGGAGGTTGTGGTTGTACCCCAGGTGAGTTACACCTGGGAAGTTGTTGAATTTGCGGATAGTTATTCCATCATTGTAGAAATGGTTGACCCAAACATTCAGATCTTGCTGGCGCAATATGCAGCGTCAGAAATTTGTGCCGATGAAGTATGTACAATCACTGTTGAGGAGCCATTGGAACCTGGAAAAGAGTATATGTGGGCTGTGTTAGGACACGAGGGTGATCATTCATATGGCTATTTGAGTGATGTGAATTCCTTCTCTGTCGATTTTCAACTTTCGTCACCAAATCTGGTAGCACCAGAAGAGGATAGCGAGTTGGTTGATGGCGTGGTTACTTATTCGTGGGCACCGTTGGATGGTGCTTCCCAATATGTGGTGGAGATAAAAAATAACAATGATAATAGTCTGGTATATAAAAACATCTATGAATCAGGCACGTATTGCACAGTGGCAATTTGTTCCATCACAATAGAGGAAGAACTCTCCACTGGACAATACAAATGGCATGTTGCAGGAAGCGTCGGTGAGTATGTAGGGGATTGGTCAACTTATAACGTGTTTAATATTACTCCCCAACAAACCCTGTTACGTTCCCCGGGCGTGGATGCAGCCGTCTACGGCGGACGGCCGACCTTCAAATGGTATTATGATGCAGACGCCACCAGTTACAAGATCGAATTCTATGACCCGTCTGACACCCTCATCGGCGAATGGCAGAAGAACCCGGAATGCGATGCCGTCACCTATTGCGAATTCCGCATCCCGAACACGATGGACCTGGGCAGCGCGTATGGCGATTATGACTGGCGCGTGCGCACGGTCAGCAACGGCATCGAGGGCCCGTGGTCGGAAACACGGATGTTCACCTATACGCCCCTCGAACGCACCTGGCAGATCAGCCCGGCGGATGGGTACAGCACGGCGGACTCCCCCCCGACCTTCGAATGGGGTGAGATCACCGGTGCGACGATGTACCTGTTCCAGCTGCGCCTGCCGGATGATACCCTGGTGGGCAACTACCTGGTGAGTGATGCCACGTATTGCACCGACGGCGATTCCTGTGTGTGGACGATCGACGACGGCATCCTTGAACCCGGTATCACCTACAAATGGCACGTGCGGGCCAAGAATGGCCGCAACTTCGGGCGCTGGACCGCGTATCGAACGATTGTAATCACCGAATAACCACAAGCCCTGGAGAAAGCGGGCAGCCGCTTTCTCCCATTTGACGGACGCAGTCCGTCATTCGTTCTCCCCTTTGACGGGTTTCGCCCGTCATTCGACGGCCAACCGGATGATTACGACAACAGAATAACCAACGTTCATGGAGAAAGCGGTGCAGCCGCTTTCTCCCATTTGACGGACGAAGTCCGTCATTCAGGGAAGGCGAATTCCAGCACCAGGAATACGATCACCCCTGCGCCAAGCAGGGTGGAGAGGTACACCAGCCAGGCGCGTTCCTTGCGCCGGAGGATCGCCAGCAGGCCGGTGACACAGGCGGCAATGCCGCAGGCGAAGCCCGCCAGCATCGTCAGTGCCAGCGCCGGGCGGGCGGCGATGTCTGCCAGGATTGTGTCGCCGGCGGGGACGGCGGCATACAGCGTATCGGCGAGGGATGTACCGGCCGCGAACAGGAGCGGCATGAGGATGATCAGGATCAGGGACCATTTGCCGGGGGTGGTTTTGGGCATAAGCACCTCCTTCCGATTCCCGGGTGGAATCGATTGGGTTAATTCAATGATACACCCTGGGTCAAGCGGTCGGGGGTTGGGTTGCGGCACGGGAAACGTGTACCGGTTTCGCCGCCTGCACCTTTGAACAATGGTTTTTGCCAATTGCTGCGGTACAGATGCGATAAAGCAACAGCTTGTAGCGGCGGGGCGGTTCTGGTTTAATCGGAACACGTAGAACAAAATTTCTAATCCGGTTACCCTGAATTGCCGAGGAATCCCCTGATGACCGAACCCCTTTCCAGCGCGGTTTCCGCCGGGCAGCCCACCGCGGCGGCGCACTACAATACCCTGCGGCTCGATGCCCTCTACGGCGGCTTTGACCCCGCCGATGCCGTGCCGCTTGCCACCCTGCTGGCGGGCTACAGCCACAACCTCAACCTGTCCCTGCTGGGTTCCAACCGCCTGCGGGTGGTGGCCTCGCCCGGCGAAGCGGTGGCGGTGGTGATCGACGGCGGCTTTTGCCGTGCCAGCGCCAATGTGGACCTGCCTGCGGCGTCCGCGCCTTCGGGTGCGGCGGCGGCGTGGTACGTGTTTGCCCAGCGCAACGCGGGTTCGACGGGCTTTACCCTGGCCGCCAACACCAGCCCCACCCCCGCCGCCGGGCAGCGCCTGCTTGGGTCGTGCTGGTGGGACGGCAGCGCCATCGCCGCCGATTCGATCGTGCTCGCCCGCCGCGCCGACCTGCTGCGCGCGCTCAACTTTACCCCCGCCAGCCTGTGCGGCGGGCGCCTGTGCCTGCAAAGCGGCGAACCCCTGCCCACCACTGACCGCGCCGGCGGGACGGTGTATTACACCCCCTTCAACTCCGATGTGCTCCAGACCTATGCCCCCGGCGCCGGCTGGCGCAGCCACCTGCTCACGGAGCTTTCACTGGGGCTGCCAGCCACTGCCAATACCAATTATGACCTGTTCGCGCACTGGAACGGGAGCGCGCTGGCGCTTACCGCCCAGGCGTGGAGCAGTGATACCGTGCGCGCCGCCCCGCTGGCCGCCCTCGATGGGCGCTGGGTGCTGGCGTCCGATCCGCTCCAACTGTACCTCGGTTCGGTGCGCGTGGGGGCTTCCGGCATGGCGGTCGATGCCGAAAAGAACCGCTTTGTGTGGAACGCCTTCAACGCCTGCCCGCGCCTGTTTTACCAGGTGGACAGCACCACCCACACCTATGCCGCGGCCGCCTGGCGGTCCTGGAACGATGACAGCAATAACTTTGTCAACCTCCTGCTGGGGATCAAGTCGCCGCTGCAGGTGTCGCTGTTTGGCGACCAGAGCGGTTCGGTGGCGGGTGACCCGGCGCGGGTGGGGATCGGGGTGGACAGCATCGGCGGGAACGTGGTGCTGGGATCGTCCTCGGGGGTCAATTTCAAGGGGACGGTGCAGTACAACAACCTGGCCGGCCCGGGGCTGGTGAAGTTGAATATCTGCGAGTATTCGCACCCCACCAGCACGGGCACGTACAACAAGGCGATCCTCTCGGGGGTGGTGTGGTGTTAATGGGGAGGGTTGCGGCACCGGAAACAAGAAACCGCGGATTTCACGAATCTTCGCGGAGAAAGGGAAATCAATCCGTGAAATCTGTGTTGATCCGTGGTTAAGAAAAGATCGACAGGGGCAGCGACCGGTTTAACGCTCCCCGAGCTCGTCGAGGGGAGATCGCAAGTTACCCGCGGCGATGTCGCTTCGACCGGTCGCTGAGCCTGTCGAAGCGACATCCTCGCGCCCATGAATAGTTCTCCCCTCGACAGCACTTCGATCTTGCTCAGTGTAAAACTCGGGGAGCGTGACAGTGAAAGGAGCCATCTTGATCCTCAACATCGAAAAACTCTTCAAAACCTGCGAGGCGGCCGGGCTGCCGATCATCTCCCTCGATGCCCTCGGACGGGCACGCTTTGAGCGCCCCCTCACCCCGCAGGAGGAACAGACCTTCGCCGACCTGCGCGCGGCGCATGACCCCAAAGACCCGCGCGCCGAGGAACGCGAAACGCGCCTCAAGGCCGGCATCCACCTCGATGACCTGGTGGAGGCGCTGTGGAACGCCGCCGCCGAGGGCGACGACAGCGCCTTGCGCGACCTGAAGGAACGCCTGAAGAAACTCAAGGAACCCAAAGCATGAGCACACCCCTGAACACCGTCCCGCACCGCGAAACCATCCACACCGCCCAGGCGGTTTTTGCGCGCAGCGCCGATGGACAGACCGGCACCTTTGAGATCCTCGCGATCAGCGCCGGGGAGGGCAACGGCTGGCATTTCCCGGCCGCCGTCCTGCGCGCATCGCTGGCGCTGTGGGGGCAGGTGGAAACCTTCCTCGACCACCAGTTCCGCGCCCCCGGGGGGCGATCCCTGCGCGACCTGGCCGGCTACTGCCGCGATCCGCAGTGGGATGAGGCGCGCCAGGGCATCCGCCTGCGCCTGCACCCCTTCGGCCCCGCCGCCAATGTGCTGCGCGAACTGGGGCAGGCCGTGCTGGGCGATCCACCCGCCTGCGGAGATCACCCCTCCTGTGGAGATCACCCCTCGACCCTTCGATCCTTCGACGGGGCTCAGGACAGGCAGGCTCAGGGACCGGTCGGGGACCACCCCTCGACTGAGCTCGGGGACCATCCGCGTGTCGGATTTTCGGCGGATTTGCTGTTCAGCGCCCAGGGCAATACCGTCGAGCGCATCCTCAAGGTGTTTTCTGTTGACCTCGTGTTTGATCCCGCGCGCGGGGGGCAATTCCTGCGCGCGTTCCAGTCTGATCCATCTACCCCACCCGAACCAAGCAAGGAGAATGACCCCATGACCGAACCCCTCCCCCGCCCGGAAACCGCACCGGCACAAACCGCCCAGCCGGAAAGTGCCAACGACCTGCATCCGTACCTGCTGGAAACCGCGTTGCAGGCGGCGCAGCTGCCCGTCCCCGCCGCCGAGCGCCTGCGCCAGCAATTCAGCGGGCGCAGCTTTTCACCGCAGGAACTGCAGGACGCCATCGATGACAGCCGCGCCCTGGTGGCGGCGCTGACCGCCGCCCGTACCGTGCAGGGCCCGGCCCGCATCCACAGCCAGTTCACCAGCGAGGAACGGCTGCAGGCCGCCGTGGATGACCTGTTCGGCGTCCCGCGGGAGGCGCACCTGCAAAACGTGCGCCCGGCGCGCCTTTCCGGCATCCGCGAGCTGTATTTTGCCCTCACCGGTGATGAAGACCTGCACGGCGGCATCTACCCCGAGCGCGTGCGCCTGGCCACCACCAGCGATTTTTCCGGCCTGGTCAAGAACGCGATGAACAAGATCGTGGTTAATACCTGGGAAGCGCTGGGGCGCGCCGGCTACGACTGGTGGCAGCGCATCTGCCGCGTGGAGCATTTTAACACCCTCAACCAGGTCACCGGTATCCTCGTCGGCACGGTGGGCAGCCTACCGAGCGTGGCGGAAGGCGCCGCCTACACCGAGCTGAGCATCGGCGACAGCCCCGAAACCGCCAGCTTCACCAAGTACGGCGGTTATATCCCCCTCACGCTGGAATTGATCGACCGCGACGAGACCCACAAGCTGCGCGCCTACCCGCGCGAACTGGCTTCCGCCGGGCTGCGCAAGATCTCGGCCCTGGTGGCGGCAGTGTTCACGGCCAATGGCGGGGTCGGCCCCACCCTGGCGGATGAGGCTGCGCTGTTCAACGATGGCGAAGTCACCGATCCCGGCGGCCACAAGAACCTGGGTACGGCCGCGCTGGATGCCGACAGCTGGGAAGCCGCCTGCCAGTCGGTGTACAAGCAGCCGATGCTGGTGAAGAATGCCGCCGGGGTGCGGGGCAGCGGCCCGGCGATGGCGATCAACCCGCGCTACCTGCTGGTGCCGCGCGACCTGCAGCTGGCGGCGATGCGCCTGCTGTACCCCAGCCTGGAACGCGCCGCCAACATCTACAGCGAGAACCAGCAGCGCGGTGAACCCGGCGATGTGGTCACCGTGCCGGAATGGGACGATGCCACCAACTGGGCCGCGGTATGCGACCCGCGCCTGGCGCCGGCGGTGTACGTGGGTGAGCGCTTCGGGCTGATGCCGGAAATTTTCCTCTCCGGCGAAGAGAACATCGGCGCGGTGTTCACCAATGACCAGCACCGCCTGAAGGTGCGCCACTTCCTCAGCGTGTGGGTCAATGATTACCGCCCATTGTACAAGGCGAACGTGGCGGATGCATAAGGGGGGAACGGTCGAAGCGCTGTGATGAATGGAAAAAATGACAAACCGCGGATTTCACAGATTTGCGCGGATATGGGATGAATCAAATCAGCGTAAATCCGTGTTGATCCGTGGTTAAAAAAACCAGCGTCGCTTAGCACTTCGGCGCTGCTCCGTGCAAAGCTCGGGGTGCGTGTTTACAACGGTCGCTGAGCTTGTCGAAGCGACGTCGTCGCGGGCATATGAGGATCACCCCTCGACAGCACTTCGACGTTGCTCAGTGTAAAGCTCGGGGTGCGTGTGTTTGCAACGATCGCTGCCACCTGATTTTCAACAAGGAGACTACCGAATGACCAACAAATGGATTGCAATTTTCCACTCGCGCAAGTTCTGGGCGGCGCTGGCCGGGCTGCTGATCGTCTTCCTGCGCGGGCTGCTGCCCGACTTTCCCCTCGATGACGAAACCCTGGTGTACAGCGTGGTGGTGATCGCCAGCTACATCCTCGGCACCGCCATCGAGGATGCCGGCAAGGGCGATTACCTCTCGGTGGCGCCCGGCAGCCGCAAGAATGATGAGCACTGAACCCATCCCAACGCCCCCCTGTGACCCCCAGTCGCCGAACCGCGGAGGCCGCCCCAGCCGGGCGGTGCTCCGCCCCGGCGGGCCGATCAGTTATGTGCCGCTGAAACGCAAACCCCGCAAGGCCCCACCCGCGCACAGGGGGCTGCCTGAACAACGGCGGGAAACCGATCCACCCGAGGACGATCCCGCGGAGGAACCCCGATGAACCTGTGGCAAAAACTCACCAACCGCAACACCCGCCGCGCCGCCCTGCACACCGAAACCGATGCCACCCTCGCCCTGGGCAGCACGCTGTGGCGCCAGAACGAGCGCGAACGCGAACCGCATGACCGCGAGGAACTGCTGGCGCAGGCGCTGCTGGCCTGGCAGGTCAACCCGCTGGCGCGGCGGATTGTGCAGCTGACCACGCAGTACGTGGTGGGGGCAGGCACGCGCCCGCGCTGCGCGCATGCCGCCAGTGAAGCCTTTTTGCAGGCGTGCTGGGCGCACCCCCTCAACCACCTCGACACGCGCCTGATGGAGTGGTGCGATGAACTGACCCGCTCCGGCAACCTGTTCATCCTCGTCAGCACCGATGCCGCCGGGATGAGTTATTTCCGCGCCGTGCCGGCTTCGCAGGTGGAGCGCATCGAGAGCGCCCCCAACGATGTGGAACAGGTGCTGCGTGTGTATCCCAAAGCGACCGCCGAGGACCCCGACCCCGCGCCGTGGGTGACGGAACTATGTCTTCCATTAACACGCACCCCGAGCTTTACACTGAGCAACGTCGAAGTGCTGTCGAGGGGTGACTCTTGGGTTGTGGACGATGTTGTCATCCGCCATTACGCCGTCAACCGCGCGGTGGGCAGCGCGTGGGGCGAGAGCGACCTCAACCCGCTGCTGCGCTGGATCGCGCGCTACGCCAACTGGCTCGAGGACCGCGCCCGCCTCAACCGCTACCGCAACGCCTTCCTCTACGTGGTCAAGGGGCGCTTCCTTTCGGAAAGCGAGCGCAACGCGCGCCAGCGCCTGCTCAACGCCCAGCCGCCCACCCCGGGATCGATCCTGGTGGCGGATGAGAACGAAAGCTGGGAGATCATTGCCCCGCAGCTGGCGGCGGCCGATGCCTCGCTCGACGGCCTCTCGCTCAAGAAGATGATCGCCACCGGCGCCGGGCTGCCGCTGCACTTCCTCGCCGAACCCGAATCCGCCACGCGCACCACGGCTGAATCTTCCGGCGGGCCAACCTTCCGCCATTACCAGCAGCGCCAGCGCTTTTTCCTGTGGCTGGTGCAGGACCTGCTGCGCCTCGCGCTGCAGCGCCGCGCCGCCGTCGACCGCGCGGTGGACCCCACTGCCGTGATCGAGGTGCAGGGGGCCGATATTTCAGCGCGCGACAACCTCTCGCTTTCTGAAGCGGCGCAGCAGGCCGCGGCGGCGTTTGGGCCGCTGCATGACAAAGGATTGATCAACGATGAAGAATTGCTGCGGGTGATCTACCGCTTCGCCGGGGAGACCGGACCCGCATTGACCACCAACGGAGGTACCCAGAATGGATCGTGACAGCCTGCATGCCCATATCCGCCGCCTGCTGGGCGACGCCAGCGCCGCGCGCTACGGCGATGAATTGCTCGATGACGCCCTGCGCGACGCCCTCACCACCCTCTCGCTCGAGGTGCCGCTGATCCTCGAGGCGACCGTGAATGTGCTCGACAGCGGCACCGAATGTGACCTCGACGGGCTGACGCGCATCACCCAGGTGCTGTCGGTGTGCTACCCGTGGGACGGGATGCAATCGGTGACGCCTTCGCTGCGCAGCTGGGTGTTTTATTGGAAGAGCGGCGTGCCCGCCCTGCGCCTGTTCCGCGGCAGCTTCACCGCCGGCGAATCGATCCGCCTCAGTTACTGCGCCCTGCACCGCCTGGAGGGCCTCGATGGCGCGGCGGAAACGACCGTGCCCGATACGCTGCAGGCCCTGCTGGGGCTGGGGGCGGCGGCCCGCGCCGCCTCGATGCGCGCCGCGGCGCTGCTGGAGGCGCATGGTTCGCCTGCCAGTGACCACAACCAGCTGTTCGCGCTGGGGCAGAACTGGTGGCAGAGCTTCACCCTGCAGCTGATGGCGATGCGCCCGATGGGGGGTTCGCCGCAGCCCGCTCTGCCCGGTTTCGGCTGGGGGTTGGAGCCGCGGTGAGCGCGGCGCTGCCGCTGTACGAGTGGCGCACGCGCGGCGAGGAGAATTGCCCGCGCTGCGCCGCCCTGGCGGGGGTGGTGCTGCCGCTGGAAACCTGGCAGGCGCTGGTGCTGCCGGGCTTCCACGGTGGCTGTGACTGCGAACTGGTGCGGGTGGGCACCACCCTGGGCGAAAGCGATACCCCGCTCCGCCCGCTGCCGCCGGAGGATCGTTTCCCCGGCAAAGGCCCCGTCCCGCGCCCGCGCCCGCGCGCCCCCCGCCGCCCCGGGCCAAAGATCGTGATGGAGTAACGGTAGAAAAAACGAAACCGCGGATTTCACAGATTGACGCGGAGAAAAGAAAAAAATATCCGCGTAGATTCGTGTTATCCGTGGTTAATAAAAAAAACGAAACCGCGGATTTCACAGATTGACGCGGAGAAAAGAAAAAAAATATCCGCGTAGATTCGCGTTATCCGTGGTTATTAAAAAAGAACAAACCGCGGATTGCACAGATTTGCGCGGAAAAAAGAAAAAATATCTGCGAAGATTCGCGTTATCCGTGGTTAATAAAAAAAAACGAAACCGCGGATTTCACAGATTGACGCGGAGAAAAGAAAAAAATATCTGCGAAGATTCGCGTTATCCGTGGTTAATAAAAAAACGAAACCGCGGATTTCACAGATTGACGCGGAGAAAAGAAAAAAAATATCCGCGTAGATTCGCGCCGGTTGCTGCCCTTCGACAGGCTCAGGGACCGGTCGAAGCACCGTGGTTAATAAAAAAAACGAAACCGCGGATTTCACAGATTGACGCGGAGAAAAGAAAAAATATCCGTGTAGATTCGCGTTATCCGTGGTTAATAAAAAAAACGAAACCGCGGATTTCACAGATTTGCGCGGAGAAAAGAAAAAAAATCTGCGAAGATTCGCGCCGGTTGCTGCCCTTCGACAGGCTCAGGGACCGGTCGAAGCACCGTGGTTAACTTTCAATGGAGCATTACCATGACAGAACCGATCCTCGGCAGCAATTGCCACATCATCCTGCACCACCCGGCCGTGAATGGCGGGGCGGGGTGCGGTTTCCTGCTGCAATCCGAATCCGGCGGTGAACCGGGCGCGGTCGCCATCCAACGCGAACGCAGCTCCGATGGCACGCTGGCGGTGCGCGTGTATTTCGATGTGCTCCTCGCCGATGCGCTCGTCACCCCCGCCGGCGGATTTGCGCCGTGGACGCGCGCCGAAAGCTACGCCTGGCTGCAGGGTTTCCTGGCGCAGGCAGCGGGCATCACCCTCACCGGCGGGATGGGCGTCCTCGCCAGCCTGGGCGCGCTGGGGCACTGCGCCACCGAACTGCACACCCCCGCCCGCAGCCGCATCAGCTGCCAGCTTTCCTGCGCCGGGCCGTATTACCCGCCGGTCGACCTGGCCATTTACCAGGGGTCCGTGTGGGACGGCGCCCTGGCATGGGGCGAAGCGGTGTGGCGCTAAAGCCACGCCATACCGCGCACAACCTCATCCGCCGAAAATGGCATCCCCGAACAGTGCCAGGATCACCATCACGACCACCGCGGCGATGATCAGGTAGGTGCTGACCTTCTGCATCGGGTGGAAGTCTTTTTCGGTGCGGAAGGTGTTCTCAAACGCGCGCAGGAACACTTTCGCGCCGCCCAGGTTGGCGCCGATCATCCTGGCGTAGTCGAACCGCGCCCCCTGCAGGTTGGCATTCTGCATATCCGCATCGCTGAGGTCGGCACCCCCGAAGGATGCATAGCCGGCATCCGCCCCGTGCAGGCGCGCGCCATTCAGCCGGGCACCAAACAGCGAAGCCGAGCGCAGGTCGGCGCCCGAAAGGTCCGCCCCGGCCAGGTTGGCGTTGCTCAGGGTCGCGCCGATCAGCCGGGCGCCGCGCAATTGTGCGCCAGACAGGTCGGCAAATTCCAGGTCGGCCTTTTCCAGGTTGGCGCCGTTCAGGTCGATGCCGTGAAAATCGGCGGATTGGAAACTGGCTTTGATCCCGCCCGTTTCCTTGCGCAGCCATTGCGCGTGGCTGGCCAGCAATTGCTGCACGTGCTCCGGTGTATACGTCACACGCCTGGGCGGCTGGAACGGGAGCGAGACGCCGCAATGGGGGCAGAAACTCGCGCTTGCCCGAATTCCCTTGCCGCACTGGGGACAAATGGATTCAGCCATGGTGATTCTCCTTGCCAATCAATGCCGCCCGTTCCTGTTTCCCCCCGGCAGCCCGCATACCCTGATGATACCACGCCGCCCGGCAAAAGGAAACAGGTGGTTCGGGTGGGGGGGCAGTGGGCAGAAATGTTACCATTGCGCCTGTCGAAATGCTTGGGTGGGGGATGTGATTTTGCCGGGTCAATGCCCGCTTTTCTGCCCCTACGGGGGGGTTCATCATCAAATGGTTCACCGCGTAGGGGCATCATTTTCGGGGTTCATTCATCCGGCATGGCCGGCAAAAAACGGGTCTTCTCTCCACCGGTATGGATTGGCGGCGATGTACTTGCGGCGCGCGGTGAGTTCCCGTTCATTGCGCAGCACGCGTTCCCAATACCCCCGCTGCCACACCACCAAACCGGGATTGCCGCTTTGTTTGCGCGCGCGGCGCGTCACGGCGGCCTTGTAGGCGCGCGCCACCGCCGCGATCGACCCCCGCACGGGCTGCTGGTATTGCATGTGCTGCTCCGTGCCGTGCAGGTCCGCCACAATCTGCAGGATCAGGTGTACATGGTTGGGCATCACCACCCAGGCATCCAGCGCGAGATGGGGAAAGCGTTCCGGCAGGCGCAGCAGTTCCGCCGCGGCAATCTGCCCGATGGGGGAATGGCAGGGTTGGGCATCGTGGATGGTGCCGAACAGGCATTGGTGATGCGGGGTGCACAGGGTGAGGTAATAATACCCGGGTTGGGTGTAATCAAACCCCGCCAGGCGGATCGATCGGCGGTTGGGGCGTGTGGAGGGCATGACAATATTGTGGCACACCCCCCGCAATTTGCCAACCGATGGCGGCAATGAATTTCCACCCATCATCCCCCCGACCCACACCCGCGTAGGGGCAGAAAAATGACCCTGCCCATGATGCGGGTGGTAAAATGCGCCATCGCCGCCATAGGCGGAGGCGATAAGGTGCGTGAATATTTCTGCCCGGTGTGGCGGATGGGTTGTTGTTGCGGGCAGGATGCGGCGGATGGCGGGCGCATGCGGGTTGATATGTTCGGGTGGGCAACGGGGGTTCATCATCAAATGGTTCACCGCGTAGGGGCAGAAAAATGCCCCTGCCCATGATGCGGGTGGTAAAATGCGCCATCGCCGCCATAGGCGGAGGCGATAAGGTGCGTGAATATTTCTGCCCGGTGTGGCGGGTGGGTTTGTTGTTACGGGCGGGCAGAAATGTTTACATTGAGCCTGTCGAAATGCTGCGCTTTTCTGCCCCTACGGGGGGTACATAATAAAAACGGTTCACCGCGTAGGGGCAGAAAAATGACCCTGCCCAAGACGCGTGCGGGGAAACGTACCATCGCCGCCATAGGCGGAGGCGATACGGTGCGTGAATATTTCTGCCCGGTGTGGCGGGTGGGTTTGTTGTTACGGGCGGGCAGAAATGTTTACATTGAGCCTGTCGAAATACTGCGCTTTTCTGCCCCTACGGGGGGTACATAATAAAAACGGTTCACCGCGTAGGGGCAGAAAAATGGCCCCGGCCATGATGCGGGCGAATATACGTACCATCGGCGCCCTTGACGGCGGAAGCTGATTGACGTGAATATTTCTGCCCGGTGTGGCGGGTGGGTTTGTTGTTACGGGCGGGGGAACGGGCAGAAATGCTTGCGCGGGGTATATGATGTTGCCGGGTCAATGCCCGCTTTTCTGCCCCTACCGGGAATGTTTTAACATGGGGGGTTCACCCCACACGGCGGCGATTTTGCGTTCGATTTTGGCGGTAAACAGGTCGATCAGGCGGCGGTTGGCGTCCACCAGCGCCTGTTCTTCCTCGATCCGCGCCACGATCGCGCGCTGGGTTTCGATGGGGGGAAGGGGGAATATTAATTGTTTCACATCAGTTTGATTGATACTTGGATATGATCCTTTGCCCATTCTCGCAATCATTTGATTTACCATAAAATCCGAAAGTATCTGGGTAAGTAAAAATTGAGGTAATATATTATCCGAAGGCGTTAGTACTGCAAATCCAGTCGAAGCAAGAGCTTTTTCAGGTACGGTTTTCAATAATGCAAAACTTTTCAAATTCGGTCTTACTGTTGATAGAAGAACATCCCCTTCCTGAATCACTCTGCGAGCTCTGCTTGGGGCATCTGTTCCTTTGATTTTGTTTTCTAGACTTACAAAACCTGTTTCATTATCGACTGATGAAATGTCTATGTAAACAAACTCATCATCACCAAAAATTTCTGCTGGATTTTGACTTTCTCGATTTACCTCACACACCTCCCCCAGCTCGACCATGGGCCAGGCGGGGTCGAGAGGGATGCGGGGCTGGTAGGCTGCCACCACCTGGCGCGCGCCGTCAATCACGCGCTGGTAGCTTTCGATCTCCGCCACAATCTCCTCCTGCACCGCCAGTGGTGGCAGGGGGATTTGGAGGGAAGCCAAGTATTTACGTGTTACACCTTTGACACCAATACCGTTGGAGCTCTGTTCAACAAAACTGGCAACTCTAGGGACAATAACTCTTAAATACCGAGGGGACAATTGATCAATACTTTTTGGGACAAGCCCTGTTAAATCTTGATTAATTGCATAATCATCATCAGCATAAGCAAACTTTCCTACTGATACGCGAGTTATTAATATAGTTCCTCCTGTTGGAACAATATTTGCTGATGATTCTTCCAGTGCTTTTTCAGTTATATATTCATAACTCGATATTGCACCGCCTGTACTAATATGCCTGGATGCCACCCACTTTATGTTACCGTTTTCCCAATAATCTTTTTTCTGCTTGGACGGTGTACCACCACCAATCAAAACGCAAACCTCACCTAATTCAACCAGCGGCCAAGTAACTGAAGTATATAGATCAGAAACCCGATACCGATCACCCGTCAGGTTGTAATCGCCATCTTCGGCAATTTTTTCCTTCTTCACGGCAATCGCCAGTTCGCCATCCTGCCAATCCGCGTTGGGATCCTGCTGGAAACGTTGCACCAATTGCAGGGCTTCAGGCAGGTCATTCTTTTCAATCGGGCTGCGCTGCGCGCCCAGGTCAAAGCCGTCGTTCTCGATTTTGACGAACAACACCTGGTCGGTGTGTTTGGCAATCCGGCGGTCCAGCAGCAAGACCGAGGTCTTGACCCCGGCGTAGGGATTGAAGACCCCCGCCGGCAGGGAGACCACCGCGTACAGGTAGCCTTCTGCCACCAGCATTTTGCGCAGGTTCTTGTAGGCGTTGGATGACTGGAAAATGATACCCTCCGGCACGATGATACCGGCACGGCCATCCGGCGTGAGGTGTTCGGCGATGTAATCGACAAACAGCACTTCGGAACGGTTGGCGCGGATCGAAAAACGGTTGTGCGGGATGATCCCGCCTTTGGGCGTCATAAAGGGCGGGTTGGCGAGGATCACCTCGGCGTATTCGTCCCAGCGCTCCTCGCTGCTGAGGGTGTCATATTCAAACACGCGCGGGTCGGGGAACTGGTGCAGATACAGGTTGACCAGCGCCAGGCGCACCATATCGGGAGAAATGTCATAGCCGGTGAAGTTGCGCATCAATGCTTCGCGCTCCTCGCCGGTCAGGGTGTTGTCCTCGCCGTGCTGCGCCAGAATATGTTTATAGGCCGAGATCAGGAATCCCGCCGTCCCGCAGGCCGGATCGAGCACGCGGTCGTCCTTGGTGGGGTTGACGCAATCGACGATGAACTCGATGATGTGGCGCGGCGTGCGGAATTGCCCGGCGTCACCCTGCGAACCCAGCACCATCAGCAGATACTCGAAGGCATCCCCCAGCCGTTCGGAATGGTCATAGGTAAAGCCGTCAATCTCTTTGACGAACAGGTTTAAGGTGTCCGGCGCGTTGTAGGGCAGGTAGGCGTTCCGGAAGATATTGCGGAACAACGCGGGCAGGCCGGGGTTCTCATCCATGCGCATCAACGCCTGCATGTAGAGGTTGAGTCGTTCGTGCCCGCCCAGTGCCGGGCTCATTAATCGGTGCCAGGCATACTGCGCGAATTCACCGGTGAAAAAACTGGCTTCGCCGCCCAGATTGAGCGATTGCTGGTCCATGTCGTCCATGAACTTATAGATCAGCGCGATTGTGATCTGTTCGACCTGCGCTTTGGGGTCAGGCACCTTGCCGACGAGTACATTGCGGGCGTTGTCGATTCTGCGTTTGGTTTCGGTGTCGAGCATGGGGTTCCTTTAAATGAACGTGTTCAGCCGGACGTAATCTTTGACGTATTCGGGCACTTGCCTGCGCCATTGCTGCTCCAATGCCATGAATTCTGCCATCGGCAGGCGCGCATTGGTGTTTAATTTGGCAAACTGGCGCTGGTCAATAATATCACGTACGGTCGGGTCGGTGATATAGGTAATCAGGAAGTTGCGGATCAGCGGCACCTGGGCGCTTTCGGGCTGGTAGGTGGCGATGAACTTCTGCACCTCTTCTTCGAGCAGTTCGCTGCGTGACTTGAAGCCCGGGATGATGCCGAAGATGCGCTCCAGCACCTCGCGCCACGTCAGGCGGCGGTCGAGGCCCTCGCTGTGGATCAGTTTTTCCAGCGTGACAAAATCCTGGGGTTTGTCCACATAGCGGTCGCGCAGGATGGCGGTGGCCTTGTCCCATTGTTCCAGGTCAACCGCGGTGGATATGTCGGCATCCGCCAAAATCGGGCGTGCCCAGCGCTGGAACAATTCGCGGTCAATCTTCATCCCTTCCGCGCCGATGACCTGCTCCACCAGCGAAGTGATCCGGTCGCGATCGTTAATCGTGGTTTGTGCGGGCAGGGCGGGCTGGTCTGCGCCATCCTTTCCGATGCGCGGTTCACTCACGCCATTCTTCCCCGGTGCGGGTTGGGCGGGCAATTGCAGCTTTTCATCGTAATCGAACTGTTCCTCGAAATATTCACAGTTGGCGAAGAAGTCAAACAGCTTGAAGTGCGCCTTGTGCTGTTCCAGCGTCTGGCGCTGCCCGTGGAGCTTGCCTTCAAATTTGAAGTTGAACCTGCGTGTGCCGCGCCCTTTGATCTGGATGAAATCGGTGGGCGAAAACACCGGGCGCATCAGGCACAGGTTGAGCAAATCCTGGCAATCGTAGCCGGTGGTCATCATCCCCACCGTAACGCACACGCGCGTTTTGGAGGTGCGGTAACCCGGCACCACGCGTGAATGGCCGTTGAGGTTGTTGTTGGCAAAATTGAGCGTGAACTGCTGCGCGTCGGGGATGCGCGAGGTAACCTGCACGGCGAAATCGGAATGGTACCGTCCGGGCCACATTTGCTCCGCCAGTTCATTCAGGATCGCCGTGATCTTTTCGGCGTGGTCCTGGCTGACGCAGAAGCAGATGCTCTTGCCAATCTCGCCGTTCACGGGATCGTGCAGGGCATGTTCCAGGAATGCCTGGCAGAAGGTCCAGTTGGTGAATTCCGAAAAGAAGGTTTTCTCAAAATCACGGTACCCATAGGTCAGTTCCCCTTCCTCCCCCTCCGCATTCTGAACCAGCACCGCATAGCCCTGGTCGGAAAGCAGCTGGGTGGTGATCTCGGTGCGCGCGTCCACCACCACCGGGTTGATCAGGAAGCCTTCCCTGACGCCATCGAGCAGACTGTAGCGGAAAGTGGGTTCGCCGTCCGCGCAGCCAAAGGTCTTATAGGTATCCAGCAGTTGGCGCCGTTCCCAGGCGCGCGGGTCATCCTGGCTGAGTTTTTCGGGGTTGATATGTTTAAGGTAGTCTTTGGGCGTGGCCGTCAGGCCGAGTTTGTAGCCGACAAAATATTCAAACACCGCGCGCGCGTTGCCGTTGATCGAGCGGTGGGCTTCGTCCGAGATCACCAGGTCAAAGTCGGTGGGCGAAAACAAATCCATGTACTTGTTATTGAACATCAGGGATTGCACCGTGGTCACCACAATCTGCGCCCGGCGCCAGTCATCGCGTTTTTGTTTGTAGATCACGGTTTCATAATCGTTTTGCAGGTATTGGCGAAAACTTTTCATCGCCTGGTTTTCCAGTTCAATGCGATCAACGAGGAATAAAACGCGGGTGGCGTTGCGGGTTCTCAGAAAGAGTTTGATCACCGCCGCGGCGGTGAGGGTTTTGCCGGTGCCGGTGGCCATTTCAAACAAAAAGCGGTCGCTGCCTTTTTCCGCCGCGTGCTGCAGGGCATGGATCGCACGCAGCTGGTATTCCCGCAAAAAACGAAGGCCGGTGGCGGCAAGGAACTGGGGGCGGGTTTCTTCGTTGATCCAATCCGGGCTGCGCCGGTAGGCGGGGTCCTGCGATAGGGCGATGTAGTCGCTTTCCACCTTTTCACGGGAGAGCAGTTCCGGTCGCGGCAGGTGTTTGCCTTTGGCCTGCAGCGATTGCAGCGTGGGGTATTCGGTGATCACGCGCGGATTGCCGGATTCGAGGTCCCAGAAATAATGCAGGTTGCCGTTGGAGAGGATCACAAAGCGCACATGGTTTGCGCGGGCATAGCGGCGCGCCTGCTCCTTGCCATCCATCGGGTTCTTATTCTCACTTTTGGCTTCCACCACCAGCATCGGCACCTGCTGTTCATTCACCAGCAGGTAATCCATGAAGCCGTGCTTTACCCCTTCGAAATTGTCACCCAGGGCATTCAATGTTTCGCGCGTCCAGGCGGTATGGGCTTCGGGCAGGATGGTGGCGGGGCCGTTCTCATCGGCGAAAAATCGCCAGCCGGCTTTCTCCAGCAGGTGGTTGATCTTGATGCGTGCTTTGGCTTCCGGTTGATGCGCCATCATTTCTCCTTGGTGACCCCGCTCCGGGATGGATAACAATCTTATTATACAGGAAATTCCGCCCTGCTCCACAAAAAAAGAACCTGCGGCAGGGCGCCGCAGGTTCGGGGTTCGGACGAAGTTCGGAAGTTTATTGTGCCGGGGGCAGCAGTACGGCATCGATCACGTGGATCACACCATTGCTGGTCAGCAGGTCGAGGATGATGATCTGCGATTGGCCGATGAAGACGCCGTCGGCTGTGATCTTCAGCGTCAGTTCCTGGCCGTTGAGCATATCCACGTACTTGAAGCCTTCCACATCGCCGCTCAGCAGCCGGCCATCCGACACGTGGTAGAGCAGGATATTGGTCAGGGTGGGGATGTCATTCAGCAGGGCTTCCACGGTGCCTTCGGGCAGCTTGGCAAAAGCGTCATCGGTGGGGGCGAAGACCGTGAAGGGGCCTTCTCCCTTGAGGGTGTCGATCAGGTCCGCGGCTTCCAAGGCGGCAGCCAGGGTGGTAAAGCGGCCATCGGCAACCGCGGTGTCGATGATATCGGCAGAGGGCGGCAGGATCACGGTATCGATCACATGGATCACGCCGTTGGTGGTGAGGATGTTGGTGATGATCACCTGGGCGCCGTTGAGGAACACGCCCTGGTCATTGACCTGGATCAGGGCGGGGGCGCCGTTGATGGTTTCCACGTAGGGCAGTTCCACCACATCCGCGGCCAGGGCGCGGCCTTCGGCCACATGGTAGAGCAGGATGCTGGTCAGGGTGGGGATGTCTTCCAACAGGGCTTCCACGGTGCCTTCGGGCAGTTTGGCAAAGGCGGCATCGGTGGGGGCGAAGACGGTGAAGGGGCCTTCTCCCTTGAGGGTGTCGATCAAACCGGCGGCTTCGAGGGCGGCGGCGAGGGTGGTAAAGCGGCCGTCAGCCACGGCGGTGTCAACAATATCGGCAGCGGGGGGCAGGATCACGGTGTCGATCACATGGATCACGCCGTTATCGGCCGGAACGTCGGTGATGATCACCTGGGCGTCATTGATGAAGACACCCGCGTCTGAGGCTTTCACCAGCACATCCTGTCCATTGACGGTGGTGGCGAAATTCAGTTCAACCACCTGTTCGGCTTTGACTTCACCGGCGACCACATGGTACAGCAGGATCTCGGTCAGGGCGGGGATATCGGCCAGGAGGGCTTCGACGGTGCCTTCGGGCAGTTTGCCAAAGGCGTCATCGGTGGGGGCGAAGACCGTGAAGGGGCCGTCACCCTTGAGGGTATCGATCAGGTCTGCGGCCTCGAGGGCGGCAGCGAGGGTGGTGAAGCGGCCATCGGCGACGGCAACTTCAACGATATCGGGCTGGGGCACCATCACCGCGTCGATCACATGGATCACGCCATTGGTGGTGAGGATGTCGGTGATGATCACCTGGGCATTGTCGAGGTAGACCATGCCTTCGGGCAGGGTTACATCGAGTTTCTTGCCCTGCAGGGTGGGGACCTTGCTCAGTTCCACCACATCGGCGGCGGGCACCACACCTTCAGCGACATGGTAGAGCAGGATGTCGGTCAGGGCGGGGATATCGGCCAGGAGGGCTTCGACGGTGCCGGCGGGCAGCGCGGCGAAGGCATCATCGGTGGGGGCGAAGACGGTGAAGGGGCCATCACCCTTGAGGGTATCGATCAGGCCGGCGGCCTCGAGGGCGGCGGCGAGGGTGGTAAAGCGGCCATCGGCGACGGCGGTATCAATGATATCGGCGGAGGGCGGCAGGATCACGGTATCGAGGACATGGATCACGCCGTTGTCGGCGATGATATCGGTGATGATCACCTGGGCGTCGTTGACGAACACACCGGCGTCGGTGACTTTGATCAGCACGTCTTCGCCGTTGACGGTGGTGGCGTAGCTCAGTTCGGTTACATCGGCGGCTTTGAATTCACCGGCGACCACGTGGTAGAGGAGGATGCTGGTGAGGGTGGGGATGTCGGCCAGCAGGGCTTCGACGGTGCCTTCGGGCAGTTTGGCGAAAGCGTCATCGGTGGGGGCGAAGACGGTGAAGGGGCCTTCACCCTGGAGGGTTTCCACCAGTTCGGCAGCCTCAAGGGCGGCGACGAGGGTGGTAAAGCGGCCATCGGCCACCGCCAGATCAACGATGGTGCTGGGGGGCATATCGGTGGGTTCGGGTTCCTCGGTGGGAACGGGGGTCGGTTCCGCGGTGGGTTCTTCCGCGGCGGGTTCTTCCACCACCGGGGCGGTGGGTTCGGGGGCGGCCTGGGTACAGGCGCCAATCACCAGGACGATCAGGAGAACAAGGGGGATGAGGTACTTTTTCATGACTTTTTTCCTTTTTCTTATCGCGGCGGGGGTCTCTCCTCCGGCGATCCAAATGTGTTGTGTTGAGTTTTTGTGTGACGTGTTTTGTTAATGTTTTGTTGGTGCTTCCAAACTTCGCGAATTGCCTTACTATAGCGAGGAATTATTATCATTTTGTATATAAAAATATTGGATATATAAATGTTGTATAGGAGTTGGGTGAGATTGCGAAGCATTTCACAAGCAGATGAGCGCGGCAGGCTGGTTTGCTTAGCAGATTGTGAAACAATGCGCAAAGGCGGCGAAACGCCCGCCGCAGTGGTGAACATTGGGAATTGATGAAGATAAACTTCCGAACCTCCATCCTGAAGGGAGGTCTCCATCCCGGAGGGAGGGACATACGCCGCATGTGTTCGTGACCTGGCTGCCTCCCTCCGGGATGGGATGGCGATGGTAAGTTTGAAATGGTTGTTCGGAACGCCAAAGGCACGCCGCGGTGATGAACATTGGGAATTGATGAAGATAAACTTCCGAACCTCCATCCCGGAGGGAGGGACATACGCCGCATGTGTTCGTGACCTGGCTGCCTCCCTCCGGGATGGGATGGCGATGGTAAGTTTGAAATGGTTGTTCGGAACGCCAAAGGCACGCCGCGGTGGTGAACATTGGGAATGGTTAATGTTACACTTCTGAACCTCCATCCCGGAGGGAGGGACTTGCGCCGCATGTGTTCGTGACCAGACTGCCTCCCTCCGGGATGGGATGGCGAAAGTAAGTGTAAAAGCGTGGCGCGGAACGCCAAAGGCACCCATCGGTGATGAACATTGGGAATGATGGATGATACACTTCTGAACCTCCATCCCGAAGGGAGGTCTCCATCCCGGAGGGAGGGACATACGCCGCATGTGTTCGGTACCTGCCTGCCTCCCTCCGGGATGGGATGGCGAAGGGTAGGTGTAAAAGGGTTGTTCGGAACGTCACCGGCACCCATCGGTGGTGAACATTGGGAATGGCGAACGTTACATTCCCGAACCTCCATCCCGAAGGGAGGGACATACGCCGCATGTGTTCGTGAGCTGGCTGCCTCCCTCCGGGATGGGATGGCGGTGGTAAGTGTGAAACGGTGGCGCGGAACGCCAAAGGCACGCCGCGGTGGTGAAGGCCAACATTTGCAATTCCACCGCAGGCAGGGTATACTGGAACTACAATTGAATCAATCCTGCACGGGGAGCCCGCGGAAACGGGCTGAGAGGAAAGCAGCCGCGCCGTATCCAGGCCGGTACCGGCTTTCGACCCGCAACACCTGATCCGGATCATACCGGCGGAGGGATGGCGAACACGGAACCCCCACACAGCCCCCTCCCAACGGCGGCTGTGTTTTTTGTCCCGCCCCAGGCAGCACCCGGGACTCGATTCAGAAAGGAACCATGCCCCCCACAACCGCATTGATCTTCGTCAACGGCCACCTGCCCCAACCCGAAGCCGCGCGCGCGTTGATCACCCCCGGCGTGCTGCTGGTCGCCGCCGACGGCGGCGCGCGCCACCTGCTGCGCCTGGGCCTGCACCCGCACCTGCTCGTCGGCGACCTCGATTCGCTCTCCGCCGCGGAAGTGGCGCAGATCGAAGCCGCCGGCGCCGAAATCATCCGCTACCCCGCCGACAAGGACTGGACCGACCTGGAACTGGCGCTGCGCCATGCCGTGCAGCGCGGCTGCACCCGCCTGCGCCTGGTGGGCGCCCTCGGCGGCCGCCTCGACCAGACCCTCGGCAACATCAGCCTGCTTACCCACCCCGCCTATGCCGCGCTCGACCTGGGGCTGGATGACGGGGTGGAAGAAGTGCGCCTGGTGGGGGAGCGCTTCACCATCCACGGCCAGCCGGGCGAGATCGTTTCGCTGCTCCCGCTGGATGACGAGGTGACGGGCGTGCGCACCCAGGGCCTGCGCTGGGCGCTCAACGATGAAACCCTCCACCGCGCCCAGACGCGCGGCATCAGCAACGAAATGCTCGGCACCGTCGCCGGGGTGCAGGCCGCCCGCGGCGCCCTGCTGTGCATCCATACCCGCGGCACGGCCCATCGCGCTGCGGAGGATACACAAACCATCGATTCCGAATAGAGGTAGCTATGAAAAAAACATTGTTTGCTGTTTTAATCGTGATCGTGACCCTGCTGGCGGCGGGCTGTGCCCCGGCCGCCGCGGAACAACCCGCCGAACTGGTGGTGATGACCCACGATTCCTTCGCCGTCAGTGAGTCGGTGATTACCGCCTTTGAAGCCGCCCACCAGGTGACGGTAACCTTCATCAAATCCGGCGATACCGGCGCCGCCCTCAACCGCGCCGTCCTCGCCAAAGATGCCCCCATCGCCGACGTGTTCTACGGGGTCGACAACACCTTCCTCTCGCGCGCGCTGGAAGCCGGTATCTTTGAACCGTACGCCTCGCCCCTGCTGGCGCAGGTGCCCGATGCCTTTGAACTGTCGCCGGGCAACGAAGCCCTGCCGGTCAATTACGGCGATGTGTGCATCAACTACGACAAAGCCTGGTTCGCGGCGCAGGGGCTGCCCGTCCCCGCCACTCTGGCCGACCTGGCCGACCCGGCCTATGCCGGCCTGCTGGCGGTGCAAAACCCCGCCACCTCCTCCCCGGGGCTGGCGTTCCTGTTGGCCACCATCGCCGAATACGGTGAGGACGGCTACCTGGCTTACTGGGAGAGCCTGCGCGCCAACGGCGTGGTGGTGAGCAACGACTGGGAGAGCGCCTACTACGGCAACTTCACCCCCTACGGCGGCGGTCAGCCGCTGGTGGTATCCTACGCCTCCAGCCCGGCCGCCGAAGTGATCTTTGCCGCCGAACCCCTGGACGAAGCCCCCACCGGCTCGATCATCGGCCCCAACACCTGCTTCCGCCAGGTCGAGTTTGTCGGCATCCTGCGCGGCACACAGCAGCGCGCGCTGGCAGAACAATTCGTCGATTTCCTGCTCGATGTGGCATTCCAACAGGACCTGCCGCTGCAGATGTTCGTCTACCCGGTCAATACGCAGGCTGTTTTGCCGGAAGCCTTTGCCCAATGGGCGGAGAGCGCCCCGGCCCCGGCCCTGCTCGACCCCGCCCTGATTGCCGAAAACCGCGAGCGCTGGATCCAGGCCTGGGACCAGGCGGTGCTGCGCTGAGGCAGCCGCCAATGACGCCCTCCCACAATCCCCCCGCGGCCGCAAGGCGGCCCTTCCGGTGGGCGGCGTTAAAACCGCAGCCGGCGCTTGTGCTGTGGCTGCTGCCGCTGGTGTTCATGGCGCTGTTCTTCTACGCCCCGCTGGCGGCGGTGTTCGGGCGCATGGCGCAGGGCTTTTCCGCTGCCGGGCTGGGGCGGACAGACGCGGCGGGCTACCTGCTGCGCGTGCTGGGGTTCACCCTGTGGCAGGCGCTGCTCTCCACCGTGCTCACCCTGGCGCTGGGGCTGCCGGCGGCCTGGATCTTCGCGCGGCTGCGCTTCCCCGGCAAGCACGCCCTGCACATCCTGATCACCCTGCCCTTTATTTTGCCCACGGTGGTGGCGGCTTCCGCCTTCAGCGCGCTGCTGGGGCCGGGGGGCTGGGCCAACCAGCTGCTGATGGCGCTGTTCGGCCTCAGCCAGCCGCCGATCCAGTTCATGAACACCCTCGGCGCCATCCTGGCGGCGCATGTCTTCTACAATGTCGCCATCATCATCCGCGTGGTGGGGGCGGCCTGGTCGCAGCTCGATCCGCGCCTGGAACATGCCGCGCGCGCGCTGGGGGCTTCGCCTGCGCGCACCCTGCGCGAAGTAACCCTGCCGCTGCTGCGCCCGGCGATCCTCTCCGCCGCCCTGCTGGTGTTCCTGTTCGATTTTGCCTCCTTCGGCGTGGTGCTGATCCTCGGCGGTCCGCAGTTTGCCACGCTGGAAGTGGAGGTGTACACCCAGGCGCTGCACATGCTCAACCTGCCGCTGGCGGCGCTGCTTTCGGCCCTGCAGCTGGCCTGCACCCTGGTGCTGACCGTGCTGTACCAGCGCGTGCAGGGCACGCGGCGTGTGCCGCTGCTGCCGCGCTTCTCGGATGAACTGGCGCATGCCCCCCGCACACGTGCCGAACGCCTGCTGCTGTGGGGGGTGCTGGCCGTGCTGGTGCTGCTGATCCTGCTGCCGCTGCTGGCATTGGTGTTGAAATCGGTGCTGCTGGTGCCGCGCGGCGGCGGCCCGGCCTCCTTCACCCTCGAATTCTACCGCGAGCTGTTCATCAACCGCCGCGATTCGCTGTTCCACATCCCGCCTGTGGCCGCCATCCGCAATTCGCTGGTGTACGGGCTGCTGACGGTGCTGTTCTCGCTCGGGCTGGGCACGCTGATCGCCTACGCGCTGGAGCGCCCCGGCCGGCTGGGGGCGGTGCTGGAAACCGCCGTGATGCTCCCGCTGGGGCTGTCGCCGGTCACACTCGGGCTGGGGTTCATCCTGCTGTTTAACGCCCCGCCGCTGGATGCGCGCAGTTTCCCGCTGCTGGTGCCGATTGCCCACAGCCTGGTGGCGCTGCCGATGGTGGTGCGTACGCTGCAGCCCGCCCTGCGCGCCATCCCCGCCCACCTGCGCGATTCCGCCGCCGTGCTGGGGGCTTCCCCGCTGCGGCGCTGGCTCGAAGTGGACCTGCCGATCCTGGCGCGGGCGGGCGCGGCGGCGGGGGTGTTCGCCTTTACCATCTCGCTGGGGGAATTCGGCGCCACCAGTTTCCTCAGCCGCCCGGAATCACCCACCATGCCCACCGCCATTTTCCGCTTTTTGTCACAGCCCGGCAGCCTGAACTACGGCGCATCAATGGCGATGTCCGTATTGCTGCTGCTGATCTGCGCCGCGGCGATCGTGGTGATTGAGAGCATCCTGCGCCGCAGCGCAAACGCCGCGCAGCGCTGACCGGTTTTGCCGCCAGGCGCTAGAACTGGAACCCTTTGCGCAGGTTGACAACCTTCTGGTGGTAGTTGATCACGTACTCCATCAGCTTGTCCTTCAACTCGTCCCACTCCGCAGAGGTGAGTACCTTGTTGACCTCACCCAGGGTATCGGATACCGCGCCGACCTGGATCTGCGGCTGCTCGCCGTAGACGGTAGCCCAGGCATCGGTCAGTTCGAGGCCCAGTTTCTGCACACCGGGCAGGAATTCCCGGATGACAAATTCAAAATATTCGCGTTCGCGTTCCGGGACAATATCCCAGGTCATGATCAATTTGGCGGTCATGGCTTATCCTTTTTGCTGGCATTGCAGCACAATCACGGTGGTTTCTTCCATCAACGGCGGCGAATCACTGCGCAGTACCAGCGATGGCTGGGTTGGCGCGGATTCCATGCCCATTTCTTTTAAGAATTTCTGGAGCGGCTCCAGGCTGATCTTGCTGTCATCGGTGGCATAATGCATCGGGATCACGTAATCGGGTTCCAGCATCGTCACCAGTTCCGAGGCTTTGCTGGCGGTCCAGCCGCTGCTGCCGCCGACCGGGATCAGGGCCACGTTGATGCTCCCGATCTGTTCGATGTCGCCCTGGCTGGGGAGTTTTTCGATCCCGCCCATGTGGGCAATCGTGAGGTCGTTATACTGGAACACGAACAGGGTGTTGCGTTCGCCGGGCGCTTTCAGGCTGGTTTGCACCCCGGTGATGAACACCCCGCCCAGCTCGTATTCCCCGGCGCCGTCAATCACAAACGGTTTGCCGCCCACCGCCTCCACCGCATTGTGGCCCGGCGAATTGTGGCTGATGGTGACAATATTCGCTTTGGCGTTGAGCGGCGCATGCCCCACCACCGCGTGGTTGTAGGGGTCGGTGATGACCGTGGCGCAGCCGTCTTCGCTGAACCGAAAGCAGGAGTGTCCGTACCAGAGAATTTCCATGTTGTACCTCAGCGCAAATTATACCAGTTTTGCCCGCGCGTTGCGAATGCGCGCATGGCGCGGGACGGGCAAGCCGCTGTCCCCGGCACATCAAAGGATTGGCAGGAAATTCCCCGCTGTTTCCGGGAACCTTTTCAGCGGGAAGTACGTATTAATGGTGGGAGGCACCAGCGGCTTGCCCTGGTTTCCGCCCCGCATATTGTTAAAATCGTTTAATGTAAACCCTGCCGATTCGCAATATGATGATATGAGAGAGAAAAATTTTAAAAATCAGTAAACGCATGGAACGAAAAGGAAGAAAACAATGGAACCAAGGAATTTCAAACGCAAAACGATTCTCACCGGGCTGATCCTGCTGGTGCTGGCGGTATTCCTGCTCGCCGGCTGCGGTCAGCCGCAGGAAACCGCGCAGGCCACGCTGGACCCCAACCAGATTGCCACGGCAGCGGCGCAGACGATTGAAGCGATCCTGGCGCAGACCGATCAGCCGGTGGTGATCCTGCCGACCGGTACGCAGGCACCCGCGGCGGAGGATACGGCCACCCTGGCGCCCACCGCCACCGCCACCGAACTGCCGACGGCCACCCTGCTGCCCACCGCGACTGCCACCGCGACCCTGACCTTTACCCCCACGCTGACCTTCACCCCCAGCGCCACCAATACCCCGCTGCCCACCGCCACCCCCACCATCGGTGTGCTGTTGTCCGGTACCAGCCTGGGGATCGGTGACGGCTTCACCGCCTCTGCCTACGGCTTCCCGGCCAATGCCGAGATTGACATCGTGCTGAAAAAACAGGGCGCCTCCGCCAGCGTGATCCTCGACGGCAAAACCGACAGCCAGGGGAAAGCCTCCGCCGCGCTGGTGATTCCCGCCAATGCCGCCAAGGGCGAGAAATGGGTGGTGGAAGTCTATACCACCAACCTCTCCAGCAAAGTTTCCGCTGTATCAACCGTGATCACGATCAAGGACCCCGGCGCCAGCGCGAAAGTGGTGGTATCTTCCACCAGCCTCAAGGCCGGCGACAGCTTCACCGTCACCGTGACCGGTTACCCGAAGGAAGCGGAAATTGACTTCCAGCTGGGCAAGGAAGGCCAGGCCTACAGCGTGGTGCTGGACGGCAAGACCGACAAGAACGGGATTGCCACCGCCACCATGGTGATTCCCGCCAGTGCCGTCAAGGGTGAAAAATGGGTGGTCAAGGTCCTCACCCAGGACCTGGTGGAGCAGGTCAGCAAGACCTCGCCGGTGATCACGATCACCGAGAGCGGGAGCGCCTCGGGCGGGTTGGTGACGGTTTCCGGTACCAGCCTGCGGGCGGGTGCGACCTTCACCGTGATGGTGAGCGGCTTCCCGGCCAATGCCGAGATCGATTTTGAACTGGGCAAGCAGGGCCAGGCCTACAGCGTGGTGATGGACGGCAAGACCGACAGCACCGGCGCGGCAGCGATCACGATGACGATCCCGGTCAGCGCGGTGAAAGGCGAGAAATGGCTCGTTACCGTGCGCACCACGGAGTTGATCAGCGGGGTTGTCAAAACCTCTCCCTTGATCACGATCATTGACTGATGACGATCATCGAGTAACGATGCCGATCATCGACTGATGACGATGATTGGCGACTGAAGAACGAACATCGTCACACCAGCATGAAAACCGCGCGCAGCCTGCACCGCAACGGCTGCGCGCGGCCTACACCCGGGGTACAATTCTCCAGCCAGTCTCGCACAGGATGCCAAATGGGTGTATCATCCTATGTTGGCTGATATGATCTTGAAACCGAAAAGAAGGTATTGTATGCACATGAAAACCACTCCCTCAACCGCGTTCCGTGTATTTGCCATGGTAACGCTGCTTGCGCTGCTGATCAGCAGCTGCGGCCCGGCAGCCGATGCCGTGCCCACCCTGGACGCCAACCAGATTGCCACTTCCGCCGCGCAGACCGTGGTGGCGGCCCTGACCAGCACCGCGCTGGCACAGCCCACCGCCACCCTGGAGCCTACCGCCACGGAAACCCCTGAACCCACCGCCACCACCCAGCCGACGGTCACCCCCACCGAGGGGCCGACCAAAACCCCCACTGCCACCGCCACCCAGCAGATCCTGGTGTACTATACCGCCACCCCCACTGTGGGCGTGAGTGTATCTTCCACCAGCCTGGCCGCCGGCGAGAGCTTCACGGTGACGGTTGCCGGCTTCCCGGCCAGCGCCGATATTGATGTCTACCTGCGCAAGAGCGGTGCTTCGCCCAGTGTGGTGAAGGACGGCAAGACCGACAGCAACGGCGCCTATTCCACCTCGCTGGTCATGCCGGCCGGGGCGGTGAAGGATGAAACCTGGGAAGTGGAAGTGACCACCACGGAATTGTCACCCAACGTCAGCGCCCGATCCGCCGCGATCACGATCGTGGTGCGCACCGCCACCAGCACCCCCACCGGTGTGAATGTGCTCCTGTCTTCCACCAGCCTCAAGCCCGGCGACAGCTTCATCGTAACCGTTACCGGCTTCCCCAAGAACGTCAACATCGATTTCCTGCTGGGTGAAGAGGGCAAAGCCTACAGTGTGGCCGCCGATGGCCTTACCGACAGCAACGGCGCTGCCTCGGTGACGATGACGATCCCTGCCAGCGCCGTCAAGGGCCAGAAATGGGTGGTGAAGGTGATGACCACCGACCTGGCGGATGGGGTCAGCAAAACCTCGGCGGTTATCACGATTACAGACTAGCTGTAATTTCGATTGCGGACTAGCCGCAATTTCGATTACAGACTAGCCGCAATTTCGATTACAGACTGGCTGTAATTTCGATTACGGTCGAACTGTCACCCGGCAAGATCGTTTCATTCGACACAAAACATACCGCCCCGGCCGCCTGGCAGCACCGGGGCGGTTTCATGCGGTATAATCCATTTCATCAAGCAATCGAAGTGGAGGCATCCGGCAGCGATGATTATTCTGGTCGACATGGACAATACCATTGCCGATTTCGAGGGGCGATTCCTCGAGATCTGGCAGGAACGTTACCCGCACATTCCGGCGGTGCCGCGTGAAGCGCGCCGCCATTTTTACCAGACGCGTGACTATCCCCCCGAGCATGCCAAAAAGGTGACCTCCGTCATCGCCCACCCCGATTTCTTCTGCCAGTTGCCGCCGATCGCGGGCGCGGTGGATGCGCTGCACCGCATGGTGGAGTTGGGGCATGATGTGTTCCTGTGCACCTCCTCTTACTTTAATTACCCGCAGTGCGTCAGCTGCAAATACCGCTGGGTGCACGAGCACCTGGGGCAGGGCTGGCAGCGGCGTGTGATCATCACCGCCGACAAGACCGTGGTGCGGGGCGATTTCCTGGTGGATGACCGCCCGGAACTGAAGGGAAAATTCACCCCCACCTGGGAGTATATTTTGTATGACCAGCCCTACAACCGCGAGGCGCGCCAATGGCGGCGCCTGACGTGGGCCAACTGGGAGGACGTGCTGCTGGGAGGTGCCTGATGGCAAAAGCAACCGGGTTGTACGAGGAAATTTATGAACTGGTACGCCTGATCCCGCCGGGGAAGGTGGCCAATTACGGGCAGATTGCCGAGATGCACGGCGGCTGCGGCGCGCGCCAGGTGGGCTATGCCCTCAACCACCTGCGCAGTGAACCGCATACCGCGCCGGTGCCGTGGCAGCGCGTGGTCAACGCGCGCGGTGAGATCAGCCTGCACGGCGGGGGGGAAGGTTCGTTCATCCAGCGTGAACTGCTGGAGGCGGAAGGGGTTGAATTTGATGCCTTCGGCCGGATCGACCTGGCGCGCTTCCGCTGGGAACCGGATGTGCACCTCTCGGCGGAGTAAGGACGGTTCCGCCGCCTTTGACGTTCCGGCTGGACATAAGTTCAGAAGTGTAACATGAACTATTGCCACCGTTAACCACCGCGGCGTGCCTTTGGCGTTCCGGCCAACCGTGTCAAACTCACTTCCGCCATCCCATCCCGGAGGGAGGTGGTGAGGTCACGAACACAAGCGGCGCAAGTCCCTCCCTCCGGGATGGAGACCTCCCTCCGGGATGGAGGTTCGGGTAGTTAACTTTGGCAATGATTAACGTTCATTACCGAAACGTATCTTTGACGTTCCGGCCAAGCATTTCAAAACATACTTTCGCCATCCCATCCCGGAGGGAGGTGGTGAGGTTACGAACACAAGTGGCGCAAGTCCCTCCCTCCGGGATGGAGGTTCGGGTAGTTAACTTTGGCAATGATTAACGTTCACCACCGAAACGTGCCTTTGACGTTCCGGCCAATCGTATCAAACTCACTTCCGCCATCCCATCCCGGAGGGAGGCAGTCAGGTCACGAACACAAGCGGCGCAAGTCCCTCCCTCCGGGATGGAGGTTCGGGAATGTACCATGCACCATTCCCAACGTTCATCATCGCGGCGTGCCTTTGACGTTCCGAACCATCCTTTTCCACATACCCCCGCCATCCCCTCCCGGAGGGAGGTGGTGAGGTTACGAACACAAGCGGCGCAAGTCCCTCCCTCCGGGATGGAGACCTCCCTTCGGGATGGAGGTTCAGGCGTGTAACGTCAACGATTGCCAACGTTCACCATCCCGGCGGGAGGGAAGCGGGTCCGGTTAGAACGAGATCATCGACAGCACCATCGCCAGGATGATGACGACCGATACCGCCAAAAAGATGATCTGCGTGCTGCGCCGCTTGTGGTCGGCGGCGGTTTTCTTGTTCTGCGCAGCGGCATTGGTTTTGCTGGTTTTGCTGATTTTGCCTTTTACTTTGGTTGCCATGGAATACAAACCTTTTCTGATGGGGATGGAACTGCCTGTTATGCCAGCGCCCAGGTGTCTTCACCGATCTTCTTCGGGAACAGGGTCGTCAGCAAATCCTTGTGACCGGTATCAACCCCGGCATCGGCGTAGAGGTGGTTGATCTCATCGCTGGTGCGGTGCCCGAACAGGAGATGCAGGAAGGTATGCGCGGGGAAGCGCGCCTGCCCGTTGTCTTCCCGTGTGGGCCGCCAGGGGGCTGACTCCACCATTGTACCACCTTCGAAGCGCAGGCGCAGGCCGCCTGTGTACATGTTAACTTTGATCTCCCCGCTGTACCCGGCATGCACCGAGGCCGCCAGGCGTGCTTCCAGCGCGGGGGCAATCTGCCGCAGGAAGGCCGGCACATCCGCCACGCGCAGGTACCAGCAGTAGGGCGCGTTGAAGGTGGGCAGCCATTGTTCCACCAGCGGGTAGGCGGGATGGGCGCCGCCGAAGCTGAATCGCACGCTTTTGCAGGCGGCATCGCCGCCGGCCTGGGCCGCAAACCCCTGGCCCAGCTGCCACAGGTGGCGGATCACCGTGGGAAGCACCGCGCCCCAGTTGACGCCCGCCAGCAATTCCATCCGGTTTAAACCCATCGCGCTGCCCCATAATTCCGGTGGGTGTACCAGGAACCCGATCCGTTCCCCGGCGGTATCCTCGATGATGGCGATGGTACGGGCGTAGATGTTGTCCGGTGAGCGTTCCAGCAGTTCGTAGCGCCATTGGGCGGCATCGCGCTGGACGGTGGTGACGGCGCGGCGCGCGGCCTCGCGCTCCAGCTGCATCAGCAAGGGGATATCTTCCAAGGTGGCGGCACGGAAACGGTACGGCTCGTCGCCCTCGTGCTTGAGGGGCAGGGTCAATTCGCTGCCGGAGCGTGCCCCGCCCAGGTTGAGGGTCATTTCGTAACCGAACTGGCGGTAAAAGTAGGGGATGCCGGTGATGCCCTGCACCGGGGCATCATGCGCGGCGCACCAGGCGTGCAGTTGTTCAAACTGGGCGCGGATCAGGCCGCGGTTGCGGTAGTCCGGGTCGGTGCCGACCAGTTCGATGCGCCCCATGCCGTAGGGGATGCCTTCGTACACCCACGTTTGCGGGATGACGCACATGGTGGATACCAGTTTGCCGCCGGCGGCGGGGTCTTCCACCAGGGTGAAATGTTCCGCGGCCGTGGTGGGGTGCTTTCCGTTGCCGAGGTCCATCGTCCAGGCATAGAGCATCGCGCCGATGCGCTCCGGTTCGCCGGGATCAGGATGGAGGGCGCGGTTGAAATCGGCGATGCGTTCCATATCGTCCGGGCGGGCGAAGCGCAGCACCAGGCCGCCGGGCAATGCGATGGGGGGTTGGGGTTGGGTCATGGTCATTTTCTCCTTCGTGCTTGATTGTACCAAAGATTAGGCCCAAACCGGATTGCACGCGGGGGAACGCAGCCTCAGTGATGACAAAAAAACAGCACCCGCGCGGGTGCTGTTGGAGATGGGTTGGGGATTGGGTTAATCGGCAATGGGCGCCGGGGATTTGCTTTCCTTCTTGCTTTCGCCAGCGGCGGATTCGCTCTTGCTCTCGCTGCCGCTGTCGGAAGATTCGCTTTTGCTGTCGCTGCTGCGCTTGCTGCCAGAGGCAGATTTGTGGTCGGTGGCGTAAAAGCCCTTGCCTTTGAATACAATACCAACCGGCTGATACACCTTGTGCAGGGCTTCCACCTCGCACTCGGGGCAGGTTTTGAGGGCTTCATCCGTAAAGCTCTGGCGCTGGTCGAATGTCACACCGCAATTATCGCAATGGTAGGTATAGATTGGCATACTTGTTCACCTTCTTTTCCACTTCTACTCGATATTATACGCCCATTTGCACGTTTTTCAATAGAATTGAGCAGGTTCTAATATTTTTTTAACGGAGGGCTTTCACCAACTGCAGGCAGGGGTTGTCAGTACCCCACAGTGCCGGCCATTCCTGCAGGGGGCGGAAGCCCATGCCCTCGTAAAAGGCGCGCGTGGCGGCGTAGCCGGGGTCCGGGTGGGCCGCGCTGAGGGTTTTTACCTGCAGGTATTCCACCCCCTCGGCGATCAGCCAGGCCTCGGCGGCTTGCAGCAGCGCCCGCCCGATGCCCTGGTGGTGATGCTGCGGCAGGACGCCCATCACATGCACCTCGGCGGCGGCGGGGGTGTGCCGCGTGAGGGTTACAAAGCCCACCACTGTCCCCGCGATTTCCGCGATAAAAGTCGGGCGGTCGTCAATCTCGGCGATATACTGGCGGGTGGCTTCCTCGATCCCGAACCAGTCTGGCAGGGCACGCAGGATCGGCGCACAGCGGTCGGCGGTACCCTGCATGGGGCCGGAAACGCGGCAGGGCATCAAAACAGGCCGCCGTGCTTCAGTTGATGAAACGCCGTGGGCGGCCCGCCGCTGCTGACGCGTTCGAGGATGGCCGTGGCACATTCCTGCGGGGACAGCACCGAGGTGTCCACTTCGAGGTCGTAAATATCGTGGGCGTGTACCAGCGGGTACTGCGCCTTTGCCTGCCCCAGGGTGCGGTCGCGGCGGGCGCGCTCGCGCTCCTCCAGCACTGCCAACGGGCAGCGCACCCCCACCAGGTACGCCGGCAGCTGCCAGAATAATTCGGCGCAATCCGTTACCCAGCCGGGTTCCACCAGTACATGGTCGGCCACCACGTAGTTCCCGCTGTGGGCCAGGGCCGCGATGGCGCGGTGCATGCCGCGCGCCAGGGTATGCCCGGTTTGCCCGGCTTCGGTTGCCAGGCCGAGTACGTCATCCCACAACGGGCGGTCGAGGTAGCGGGAGGGGAGCATCCACAGGAAGCGGTCCAGCCCGGCATCGATATACGGTACCGCCGATTGCTGCTGCAGTGCCTTGACAATTGACGTTTTGCCGGAAGAACTGGTGCCGTTGATGATGATGATTGTGCCGATGATCGTACCCATGTTTGTACCCATACTCATAAAACCCTCTTGCCTGTGAATGTTGGAACGGGTGTGGAAGCTGCGTCCTGTTACCATTATAGCCAATTTTTGATGCCACATCACACATACGTTCACCACCGTGGCATGGCTTTGACGTTCCGGCCAATCACTTCCAACTTGCCTCCGCCATCCCATCCCGGAGGGAGGCAGTCAGGTCACGAACGCAAGTGGCGTCAGTCCCTCCCTCCGGGATGGAGGTTCGGGTTTGTAACGATAACTATAGCCAACGTTCATCACCGCGGCATGACTTTTGTGTTCCGGGCATTCATTCCAAACCTGCTTCCGCCATCCCATCCCGGAGGGAGGTAGTCAGGTTACGAATACCAGCGGCGTCAGTCCCTCCCTCCGGGATGGAGACCTCCCTTCGGGATGGAGGTTCGGGTTTGTAACGATAACTATAGCCAACCTTCACCACCGCGGCGTGGCTTTGACGTTCCGAGCGCTTCATTGACAACTTACCTTCGCCATCCCATCCCGGAGGGAGGCAGTCAGGTTACGAATACCAGCGGTGCAAGTCCCTCCATCCCGGAGGGAGGCTCAGGCGTGCAACTTTTGCCATGCCCAACCTTCACCACCGCGGCGTGGCTTTGGCGTTCCGGGCATTCATTTCCAACTTACCTCCGCCATCCCATCCCGGAGGGAGGCAGTCAGGTTACGAACGCAAGCGGCGTCAGTCCCTCCCTCCGGGATGGAGACCTCCCTTCGGGATGGAGGTTCAGAAGTGCAACTTTTGCCATGCCCAACCTTCACCACCGTGGCGTGGCTTTGACGTTCCGGCCAATCACTTCCAACTTGCCTCCGCCATCCCATCCCGGAGGGAGGCAGTCAGGTCACGAACGCAAGCGGCGCAAGTCCCTCCCTCCGGGATGGAGGTTCGGGTTTGTAACGATAACTATAGCCAACCTTCACCACCGTGGCGTGGCTTTGACGTTCCGAGCGCTTCATTGACAACTTACCTTCGCCATCCCATCCCGGAGGGAGGTTCAAATCATTTATAATCAAAGGGTATTGCGAGCGAGTCAAAGGAGCGGATCGATGGATGAATTTTATACGCGCTTTTACCAGGCAGTGGAAACCAGCAGCGCCAATGCCGCTTTTTGCGAGGCCGTCTACGGCAGGAACCTGTGCCAGCACGGCTTTGCCGATATGGCGCACCTGGATGAGATCATCCTGCGGACGGGGATGTCCCCTGCCACACAGGTGCTCGACCTGGGGTGTGGCAACGGCATGATCGCGGAATATTTCAGCGATACCACCGGCGCGCATGTCACCGGCATTGACAACATTCCCTGTGCCATCGAACGGGCTTTGTCCCGCACCCGCGCCGGGCACGGGCGGCTTGACTTCGCGGTGATGGATATGGGCAGCCTTACGTTCCCGCCTGCCAGTTTTGATGTCATCGTCTCGATCGATACCCTGTATTTTACAGACCTGCGCAGCACCCTCACCGGTCTCCTGGCCTTGCTGAAGCCCGGCGGTACCCTGGCGGTGATCTATGACTGCAGCGCCATGCCGCATGACGACCTGCAAAGCTATGATCGGCGTGCCAATTTGCCGCAGTACAACCCGCTGGGTTTGCTGCTGGACGAATTGGGCCTGCGCTGGCAGAGCCGGGAATTGAACGCCGAAGTGCTGGCGCATGTGCGCCGCCGGCTGGCGGTGCTTCCCACCCTGGAACAGCAATACATCACCGAGGGGAACCAGTTTCTTTATGAAAGCCACCTGGCGGAAGCGCGGGGGATGGAACGGGCCTACAGCAACCACGCCGGCGGCAGGCACCTCTACCTGATCCAGCAGGAAGCGCAATCCACATCCCCGGAATCCGCCTGAACCCACCACGGGCCAGAAAGTATGCATTGCCGCCGGATTTCACACTTGAATCAGCCCGGTTCGATGCTACAATCAACGGGAGAACACCATTTTAATTCACACCCAGGAGGCAATCATGGCAACCCAACCCAAAACCCCGCCGCGCCGCACCGTTACCAGCACGGCCGCGCGCAAACCCAAAACCGCCCCCGCCCGCGGCGGTGAGAACTACGTGCATTTTTCCGACAAGATCGTCGGCGCGCTCAACAACATCAGCGATGTGATCGAGGACAACAAGGGGACGCTCGATTCGATCCAGGACATGGCCCTGCAGCTGACCCGTACCATCAGCCTGCTGCGCGAGGTGGTGGTGAAGTACGTCGACATGGTGGAGAATGTGCTCGAGGTGCTGATCCCGATCATGGACAAAATCCCGCTGATCCCCGACAGGATCATCGATTTTGCCAAAGACGCCCACGAACTGGCGGGCAAGATCATGAAGGCCAATGAGCTGGCGGTGAAGGTGCTGCCGGGGGTGGAGCAGAGCCTGCTGACGGCGGACGTGGGCGGCCTGCAGGCCTCCACCAGGGATGTCGCCGGGCTGACCAAAGCCCTGCAGGAGATCAACCCCAACCCGAAGAAATAAACCCCACGGAGGCCCCCCATGACTCGGATCGAAACCGCCCGCCTGTGCCTGCGGGACTATACCCCTGCCGACCTGCCGGCGATGCTGACGCTGCAAACCGCCCCGCAGACGCGTTATTATGATACCGAAACCCTCACCGAAGCCCAGGTGGGGCAATTCCTGCAGCGCGTGATCGATGAGGCGGCTGCCGAACCGCGCACCCATTACCACCTGGCGGTGTGCCCGCGGGAAGCCCCGCAAACCGCCTTTGGGCTGGTGAAGCTGGTGCTGAATTACGCCCCGGTGGGCGAATGGGAGGTGGGCTGGGCGCTGCTGCCCGCGTATTGGGGGCAGGGTTACGCGCTGGAAGCGGCGCGCGCGATGCTGGATCTGGCCTTTGGGCCGTGCCGGGCGCACCGCGTGGTGGCGTTCAGCCACGCCGCCAACGCCGCCTCGATCCGCGTGATGGAGCGCCTGGGGATGCAGCACGAAGGCACCCTGCGTGAAACCCGCCGCTGGCAAAACCAGTGGGCCGATGAGGTCGTCTACGGATTGCTGGAGCGGGAGTGGGGAGGGTAGCCATCCGTTGCTGTTCACTCCTCGTGATTGTAGCCTGACGCAAGGGGAAAAATCGGTGCAGTGAATCGGAATAACCACTGATCTCACAGATTTTCGCGGATCAGGAAGAAAAAAATCCGTGTCAATCCGCGGTTGATCCTTTTTTCAATGGCCGTGGGTTCTTTGTGGCCATGGGCGGCTCCAGCATGCATCCGATTTTCACGTCACCCCGCCATCGTTTCATATTGGCTGTCTTTTCAGTCCTCTGGGAGAGGCTTTCATTTCTTTCCATCATGATTGGAACTCTCTCTTTTCTCAGTACCTCCTATTGACTTCTGGATTGATTCAGATATAGAATCATTACAGACGATCGAGTACCCGGTGAATAAGGCTGACTGAGCATGGAAGGGTGAATACACCTTCTGCTCTTTTTGCTTAACCGCTAATAGCAGTTCATACCGCTCCGTTGCGCCATCCGGCGGGGGTGAAGGGAACGGAATGACTGGCAGCAGATCGGACAACAATCATTTCACCCCCCAATACCCATTCACGATAGATGATCGAACCCCAATTACCGAAAGGACAGGTGCCCCATGAAGGAGATGACGACTTTTGAGCGCATGCAGCGCATCTACAACCACCAGGTGCCAGACCAGGTTCCGATTTCCGATGGCTTCTGGGAATCCACCCTCCGGCGCTGGCAAACGGAGGGCTTACCCGCCATTACAGATTGGCGGGGTTTCCGGGATTTCCTCGGATTGGACCATTTCGTCTTTCTGGGCACGGAGGTGATTGATACCTCGCCCCGGTTCGAGGAATACGTGATCGAAGAGACCGACCATTACCGGATTGACCATGATAAATTTGGCATGACCAAAAAGAACTTCAAACCCGAAAGCGCCACCTTCCAGCACCTGGACCATGAGATCAAGGACAAAGACTCGTGGCTGCGGGCGAAACCGCGCATGGCACCCGCGCGGGACCGCATTGATTGGGCCTACCTGGAAGCCAATTATGAGCGCTGGCGCAAGGAAGGCTCCTGGATCATGGCGGGGCCCTGGTTTGGCTATGACATCGTCAGTACCCGCATGTGCAGCACGGAAACGATCCTGATGGGGATGATGGACGACCCGGATTGGGTGATCGATATGTGTAATACCGGCTGTGACCTGACGATTGCGCTGTTCGAAATGATCCTGGACGCGGGGTATGATTTCGACGAGTGGATGTGGTTCGACGATATGGCGTATAAGGGTGGGTTGTTGTTTTCGAAGAAATTATGGCGGCAAATTTTGATGCCGTACCAAAAAAAGGTGGTCGATTGGTCGCATGCCCATGGGAAAAAGGTCCAGCTGCATTGCTGCGGCAACCTGACTGCGTTAATCCCTGAATTGGTGGAACTTGGCATCGACATGCTCAACCCGCTGGAAGTCAAAGCAGGGGTTGATCCGGTTGCGGTGAAACGGACCTATGGTCACCAGATTGCCCTGCGGGGCGGGTTTGATGTGCAAAAATGGGACAATCCGCAGGCCGTGGAAGAAGACATCCGCACAAAACTGCCGCTCCTGATGGAATCGGGCGGGTATGTGTTCTCCTCCGATCACAGCGTGCCGGATAATGTCAGCCTGAGTGATTACCAGCACATCGTCCGGCTGGTGCGGGAAGTGGGAAAGGGCAGCGCTTAATCCATTAAGGATACCGATCCTTTTGATCCGCGAAGATTCGCGGATATCCGCGGTTCATTTGTTGACAGTGTCCGGCTACAGCATCCGCCCGGTTTTCGGGTAAAATGAAGGCACAGCCGATGTTGGCAAGGAGAGGCAGCCCGATGTTCCTGAAACGCGTTCTCACCCCGGACGATGTTGAAAAAATGAAAACCGACCGCAACCTGCGGGGGCTGCTGCGCGCCTTCCAGACCGGCAGTGAAGAAACCTACCTGGCAGCTTACCAGGCGCTGGTGCATTATTCGCCGCCCCCCGCCGCCGAGATGACGCGCTTCTTAAAAGAAGGCGATGACCTGCTGCGGCGCCGCGCGGCGCGCGCCCTGGGCGAAATGAACGACCCGCGCGTGATCCCCGCCCTGCTGGAGGCCCTCACCCTCAGCCTCGATCCCGACCTGTCGCGCGCGGTGGTGCGCTCGCTCGATCAGCTGCAATGGCTGCCCACGCCCGACCGCCACGGCGCGCTCTATCACTGCACGCGCGAGAACTGGCTCAACTGCCTGGAATGCGGGCCGGCCGCCGTGCCCCCGCTGGCGCGCGCGCTCGATGCCCGCCTGGGCCCGCCTGCCGCGGAATGGGACGCCCGCCACACCCAGGCCATCAGTGAAATTTCCAAAGTGCTCGCTGCCAACGGGGAGGCCGCGGTTTCCTCATTGATGCACCTCTTTACCAGCGGCAATCCCCAAAAGCGCGACCACGCCGCCCGGGTGCTGCTGGAGATCGGCGCGCCGGCCGTGCCCGCCCTGCTGGAACTGCTGGAACGCACCCAGGACGAAGCCCTACTGCTGCCGCTGATCGACCTGCTGCGGCAGTTCAGGGACCCCGCCAGCGTGCAGCCCCTGCTGCGCAAGCTGCTGGGCGAATCCGCCAATGTGCAAAAAGCGATCTCGGACGCGCTGGGGGAGATGGGCGGTGAACCCGGCGCGCGCGCCCTCACCGCCGCGCAGCGTGCCATCATCAACACCACCCCGTGGGATACCGCTGTCACCGCGGCAGAGCGTGAAGGCCGTACCCTGGCGCGCCGCCAGTTGAGCTACATCGAGCGCGCCCTGGGGGCGATCGGCGCCGAGGCGATCCCCGCCCTGGCCGAACAGCTGGAGAGCGAAAACGAGGTGCTGGTGGAACGCACCATGAACACCCTGCAGCGCCTCGGTTCGGCCGTCAACCCCGCCATGCTCACCCTGCTGCGCGCGCCGGATACCCTGCCGCGCGCCCGCGCGATGGAGATGCTGCGCCGCCTGGGATGGGAAGCGGAAACCCCCGAAGATGCCGCCTATGCCGCCATCGCCCAGCGCCAGTGGCAGGTGTGCATCGAACTCGGCCCGCCCGCCCGTCCGCCGCTGCTGCGCGCGCTGCGTTTTTGGGATTACGCCCTGCGCCTTTCCGCTGCCCAGACCCTCGACCAGCTCGGCGGCCCGCCGCAGGACCCTGAGGACCTGGTGTACTACTATGTGGCGCACACCGCCTTTGCCTCCTGCACCGAAATGGGGCGCGCGGCCGTCAAGCCGCTGATCCGCAACCTGCAGGAAACCCTCGAACTGGAAAAGCGCCTGCCGAATGACATCCTGCGCATCCGCGCCCAGAAAGGCATCAGCGAGGCGCTGGTGTCCATCGGGCAGGCGGCGGTGGTGGATTTGATCGTGGTGCTGGAAGGCCGCCAGGGGCACCTGCGCCCTTACGCCGCCGACATCCTGGCGCGCATCGGCGAGCCGGCGGTGGCGATGCTGATGCAAAGCGCGCGCGAGCACGCCAGCGCCGATGTGCGCTATGAGGCTGCCCGCGCCCTGTACCAGATCGACCAGACCCCGATGGAATTTTACGTCGACAAACTGCGCGACCCCGCCACGCGCATCCGCCTGCTGGCGGCGAACGCTTTCCACCAGCAGATCGATGAGCGCGCGGTCAAGGCGCTCACGCGCCTGGTCGAGAACCGCCAGGAGGACCTGGCAGTGCGCAAGGCCGCCGTGCTCGCCCTCGGCAGCGCGCGCGACCCGCAGCTGATCCCGCTCCTCACCGCCGTGATCGGCGCTGACCACCGCGATATGCAGATCGCCGGTATTCATGCCCTGAGCGAAATGGGTCCCCAGGCCAACCAGCCCGACGTGATCCGCCTGCTGATCGACATCCTCACCGACCAGGAAGGCAAGCTGCAGCAGGATGCCGCCGCCGCGCTGGCCGTGATCGGCGATGCCGATTGCGCCTCGCTCCTGTTGGACCTGCTGCTGCGCCTCGATGCCCAGCTGCAATCCGCCACACCCGATCCCGTGGTGCAGCTGCAATGGGCGCGCCTGGAGCAGCTGCGCCTGACCGTGATCCGCGCCCTGGCGGCGATGGAGCGCACCGCCCTGCTGGTGCTGTTCGATCGCACCCTTGCCGAACAGCTGCCCTGGCGCGAGTCGTTTACCAAGATGCTGCTGGGGATGGGCGAAGGCGCCCCCAACACCCTGCGCGGCGAACTGGTGTCGCCGCTGCGCGCGCGGCGTTTCCTGGCGGCCGAATGGCTGACGCGCTTCCAGTGGGTGCCGCAGAGCGGGGAAGGCGCCGCGGCCTACGCCATCGCGCGCCAGGAGTGGGAGCGCGTGCCCGCCTACGGGCAGGACGCCGTCGCCCCACTGGTGAACCTGCTCGACAGCGACCGCGAAACCACGCGCCGCAAGGCCGCCGAACTGCTCGATGCCCTCGGCTGGCAGCCCAAACCCGACCAGACCGGCTGCAATTACTGGATCATCCGCGGGCAATATGACAAATGCACCCGCTGCGGCGAACTGGCCGTCAGCCCGTTGGTGGAAGCCCTGCGGGAAACCGTCGAGGCCCTCACCCGCGGCCATGGCAACCTCGAAGCCCTCAACGAACGCCGCAACGCCCTCAAGGTGGCGCTGTACCAGATCGGCGCCGAGGCGGTGCCGGTGCTGGTTTCGTACTTCTCCTCCGCCCGCACCGATGAGAACGTGCGCGTGCACCTTTCCCATGTGCTCAAGTACATCGGCCGCCCCGCCGAACCCGCCCTGATCGACCTGCTGAACCACAAGGGCAGTTTGCTGAGCGTGCGCCAGCAAAGCGCCTGGGCGCTGGGCGAGATCAAATCGGCTGCCGCCGCGCCCTCCCTGTTCACGATCATCGGTGAGCCGCGCGTCAATCCGCTCCTGCTGCGGGATGGCATCCAGGCGCTGGAGAAGATCTGCGCCGCCCACCGCAGCCAACCCCTGCTGCGCCAGGCGCGCCAGGTGATGACCGATTTCCTCAACCGCCACCCGGTGGACGGCGAAGAACTGACCGTGGACGCGCTGCGCGTGATCCGCTTCTGTGATGTGGCGCTGCGCGAAGCAGACGGGCGGTGAGCGATGGATAGCGACCTGCTGCAAACCACGCTCGTTGTTGTGCTCGACCCCGCCGATGGACGCGTGTTACTGGGGCGCAAGCGCAAAGGCTTCGGCGCCGGCAGGATCACCAGCTACGGCGGCAAGGTGGACCCCGGCGAGGATGCCGCCGCCTGCGTGCGGCGCGAGTTCGCCGAGGAATCCGGGCTGCTGCTCCCGCCGGAAGCCTTCCGCAAGGTGGGGGAGATCACCTTCACCATCGACTACAACGGCGAGGAGACCTTTTTCTGCCACGTGTTCCTGGCCGCCGTGCCCCTGCCGGGCGAACCGCGGGAAACCGACGAGATGACCCCGCACTGGTGCCGGCCGGAGGCCCTGCCGCTGGCGGAGATGTGGGCCGACAACCCCTACTGGCTGCCGCTGGCGCTGCGCGGCCAGCCCTTCCGCGCCGAATTCCTCTACCACCCCGACAACCGCACCCTGCGTTCCTACCACCTGCGCCTGCTGGATGGGTTTGAGGCTGATTAACGCACCCCATTAACACGCTCCCCGAGCCTGTCGAGGGGAGAACGCAAGTTACCCGCACATTGTCGCTTCGGGTGGGGGACGTCGCTTCGGACTAAGATGTCGCCTCGGACGGAGGATGTCGCCTCGACAGGCTCGGCGACCGTTGAAATAATACGCTCCCCGAGCCTGTCGAGGGGAGAACGCAAGTTACCCGCAGAATGTCCCTTCGATGGTTGGTGAGCCCGTTGAACCACAAGCTCACCAACCGTGATCATGCGCCTGGTGGCGCCACGCGTTCGCGGTAGCGGGTGTACATGATCTCGCGGAAGCGCTGGCCGAGGTCGGGGTTGCCGTTGATCTGCTTGTAGAACTTAAAATGGGTGTCGATCATCTCCTGCAGGAGGTCATCGAGGATGTCATCAAAGGTCAGTTTGGCGTTTTCCGGGGTGTTGACCGCCACGCTGTTGCGCAGGGCGAGTGAGGTATCCAACCCGCGCTCGATTTCCTCGATCACGCGCAGCTGGTCTTCCTCGGTCCATTCGGTGCCGAAGCGCTGGTTGAGTTCCGCGATGATACGTGATAGGGCTTCCTTCTCCGCATCTTCCATCCCCTGCGGCAGGCCGCTTTCCGGTTCCAGCGTGGCGCCGGTTTGTTTCAGGTCGATCCGGCTTGTGCCGGTGTGCTGCACGCGCAGGGACTCCAGGTCGATGGCGTCGATGATCTCCAGCGGCAGTTCTTCGGCTTCCAGCTTTGCCAGGCGGTCGAGGTAGTAGGCGTAGTAGTACAGTTTCTCCAGTTCAGGGTCCTGGAAGCGCGCCACCTGCCCCAGGAAGGCATACAGGCGCACGTATTTTTTCAAAAATTGCTTGCAGGCTTTTTTGTCGGCGTTCTCCAACTGCTCAAAATGCGCCAGGGCCGGGCTGAAGATGCGGTATAGTTTCGCCTGGTTGGGGTTGGGGCTGAAGTATTCCCGCGCGAAGGCATTCAGGTCATCATCGGTGAACAGGTTGTAGCCGCGAATCTCACCTTCGTAATCATACAGCAGGTTGGGGTCGGTTTCGTGTGAGAGCAGGGTGCGGTCATAATACGGCAGGAAGGCGGCTTCGATGTCTTCCACCTCGTTGACGAAGTCGATCACCACCACTTCTTTTTTGTGGGGCGGGTAGATGCGGTTGAGGCGCGAGAGGGTTTGCACGGCGTGCAGGCCCTGCAGGCGCTTGTCCACATACATGGTATGCAGGCGCGGTTCATCGAAGCCGGTCTGGAATTTCTCCGCCACGATCATGATGCGGAAGCGCTCGCCTTTGAAGGCATCGGCGGTACCGCTTTCGGGGATGCGCTCACCGCTGCTTTCGCTGTTCATCCCGCTTTCGGTGTAACTTTTGCCGCCGTCGTCCACCTTGCCGGAAAACGCCACCAGCGCTTCGAACGGGTAGCCGTGTTCACGGATCAGGCGGTCGATAATCAGTTTATAGCGCACGGCATGCAGGCGCGAACGGGTGACGATCATGGCTTTGGCCTGGCCGTTGACCTGGTGGCGCGCCTGGCCATCAAAATGCGCCAGCATGATCTCGGCCTTGCGCTCGATGGTGATGTGGTGCAGGTCGACAAAGTGTTTCAGCAGGTAGGTGGCTTTCTTTTTGTCATAGGTCGGGTCGTCCTCGATCTTCTTGAGCAGGTTCCAGTAGGTCTGGTAGGTGATGTAGTTCTGGAGCACATCGAGGATGAAGCCTTCATCGATGGCCTGTTTCATCGCGTACAGGCTGAAGGCTTCGTACTGCCCATCGGGGCGGCGCGTGCCAAAGAGTTCGAGGGTTTTGGCTTTGGGGGTGGCGGTGAAGGCGAAGTAGCTCACGTTGGGCAGCATGCCGCGCGAGCGCGCCGCTTCCACCACCTGGTCTTCCCAGTCCTCGCCGCTGTCAGCGTCGATCGCTTCGGCTTCTTCCAGGGTGCTGACGTTGAGCACCTGCTGCATTTTGTGGGCGGTTTCGCCGCCCTGCGAGGAATGCGCTTCGTCGATGATGACGGCAAAGCGCGCCTGGCTCATGGCGCCGATGGTGTCAACGATGTAGGGGAATTTCTGGATGGTGGTGACGATGATGTCCTTGCCTTCCTCCAGTGCTTTACGAAGATCGGCGGAATGCTGGTTCTCGCCGATGTTGGCCACCAGCCCGCGGGTTTGCTCAAAGTTTTCCACGTGGCGCTGCAGGGCCTGGTCGAGTACGCGCCGGTCGGTGACGACGATGATCGAATCAAACACGCGCTTATTTTCGGCATCGTGCAGGGTGGATAACTGGTGCGCCAGCCAGGCGATGGAGTAGCTCTTACCGCTGCCAGCGCTGTGCTGGATCAGGTAGCGCTGCCCGGCGCCGTGTGCCAGGGCATCTGCCAGCAGGCGCCGCACGGCATCCAGCTGGTGGTAGCGCGGGAAGATGACGGTATGCTCCTTGCCGGCGCTTTCCAGGCGGTAGACGAAGTTCTGCACCAGGTTGAGGACGGAATCGCGCGCCCAGACCTGTTCCCACAGGTAGGCGGTATCGTAGCCGAAGAAGGAGGGCGGGTTGCCGGCGCCGCGCTCGAAGCCCTGGTTGAAGGGCAGAAAGGCGGTTTTCTCCCCGCGCAGGTGGGTGGTGAAATACACCAGGTGGGTGTCGACGGCGAAATGCGCCAGGCAGCGCCCGGCGGCAAACAGCGGCTCGCGCGGGTCGCGGTCGCGCTGGTACTGGCGGATGGCGTGGGTCACGTTCTGGCCGGTGAGCTCGTTCTTGAGTTCGGCGGTGAAGAGGGGGATGCCGTTGAGGAACAGGACGAGATCGAGCGATTTGCCGGCATCACCGCTGCGGGTGGCATAATGCACCTGGCGCATGACCGTGAACCCGTTGGCGCGGTAATGCTGCTGGATTTCGGGGTTGAGGGTGCTGGCGGGCTTGTGGTAATAGAGCTGGAAGCGCGCGCCGGAATCCTTGATGCCCTTGCGCAGGACATCGACCACGCCGCGCCGGCCGATCTCCTCCGAGAGGCGGCGCAGCAGGCTGTCACGGGCGCCTTCGCGTTTGAGGCGCTTGAGTTTGGCCCATTCTTCGGGCTGGGTGGCCTGGAGGAAGGCGATCACGTCCTCGGGGATGAGACACAGGGCGGGGTCGTAGTCGGCGGGGGGGCGCTGGCGGTAGCCGCCGGGTTCAAACAGCCCGGCCGGGGCTTCGCGCACGCTGCGCGGCTGGCCGGGGGCACCGGCGCACAGCGCGGCTTCGATGGTTTCTTCAAAGGATTTTTCCGAGATGCTCATGGGTGTTCCCCTCCTGCGGCTGATCCCCAATTGCGCGGGTCCTGCGTCATTAGCACAGCAAAATTTTCTGCCAATGCGCGCAGGTCGGCGATGGATAGCTCCGCCTCCCAGGTTTTATCTCCCTGACGGTTGATGTTCCAGATGCGCAGGCCGCATATCTCGTTGTTGGCATCCACATCCGAAATTTCGATATTGCAGTGGGCAATGGAATTGCGCAGAACGCGCACCAGGTCATGCAGGTTATCGGCCTGTTGAAAGTGTGCATCTGCCTGGATGCGTGGGGTGGGATGGATTTCCGGCCAGCCGCGCCGCACCAGTTCTTCGAGACCGATGCGCGGAACACGGTTAACCCAGCGCTGCTGGGGGAAGATCAACAGCCCCAGCAAGGAATTGACCAGCTGGGTGACCTCGTACACGTTTTCGCCGCGGGCATGGGCGGCGTCAATGTAGGCCAGGTTCTCGCGCGTGCGTTGGGCAAAGTCTTTGACCAGGTTGTTATAATCCATCCTGCCACCTCCTCACATCGATCTTGCCGGTGACGGCGGCACTGATCAGCGCCGTGCGGTATTCCTGCAATCTTTCAATCACCTGGTGTTGCTTCTCCACCAGGGTATCAATCTTCGTGGTTTCGCGGTCAAGGTAATCCATAATGGCTAATTGCTCCGAAATGGGAGGAACAGCAACCGAAACTTGTTTTAGAGTCCCGCTATAAATAACTTCAATGGTTGTTGCATTACTTTCGAAAAAAATGTTGCTTTTAAATTGATTGGCATCTTGAATATACCAAATAAGAAATTGATTCAAAACTTTGTTCTGATCTAACTCAAGCCTTATTAAACATGGATGTAAAATTCCTCTATCTCTGTTTTCTGGGAATATTGCACATCTACCAATAGTACCTCTTGTCGTAATCAGAATATCATCAGGGAAAATTTCAAATTCTCTCAATTCTAAAAATTTTTCGGACGAAATGTAGTAATCCCCCGTAGAAAAGTCACTATCAATCACATTCCTTTGGTTATATACTTTCACCTCATCTGATGCCATATCTGAATTTTTTAGTTGACTACCAAAAGGTCCTGTCTTTATTGCATTCTTTTTATTCCGCAAGATAAATTTTATTTTCCGCACCTCCCAATGACTCGGAATCTCACCGAGCCAGGCCACGCCGGAATCCCGCATGGGGGCGGCGGGGTCGAGGCCCTGGGTGACGGCGTGCGAGATGAGGGCGGTGCGCTTCTCGTGCAGCAGGTCGATCAGGCGCTGCTGCTTCGCGATCAGCGCATCAATCCGCGCCGTGTGGTGGTCAAGGAATGCCGCGATGGTCTGTTGTTCGGGCAGGGGGGGGAGGGGGATGGGTATCATTCCCATTAATCCTTGCGTGAGTTTATCTCTTGTACTCCCATCGATAAAATTTTTATAATCAACAATGTTAAGAACATAGACTAGAAAGTTTGAAACCACTTTTTTTGCCCGTAAGATATGTATGTGATTATTGACCCAAATTCGTCCATTTACTAAGAAAGCCACATCTTTGTAGGAATCAAAAAAAGGTGCTCCATCTTCACCTAACAGCACAAGTTCTTCATCAAATAACCAGTCACCAACAAAATCAACAATTCCATTTGCACCCCAGTAAGGATAGTCTCCTTGCATTTGTCCTCGTTGATCTGCATTTAGAGGAATTCGTTTTGAATCTAAACATTCGGTCAAATGTTTTAAGTTAACCACATCCCAATGCGTAGGAATCTCCCCCTGCCACTCGATGCCGGAGGGTTGGTAGGCGGGGTAGGGGGTGTATTGGCCGGAGAGGACGGAATTCATGCTGCCCCCAAAAAGAAACACCCACCACAGTGGCGCATGCCCCAATGGGGCAGAGGCTTGGCGGGTTTACTGGTGAATAGTATAGCGCAAAGCACAGCCGCGTGCAAGCAATTGGCAGGAGCGTTGCTGGTTGTGCGCATGGCCATTGGCTCAGGCATTGGTATCATCTTCATCCTGCAGCAGTGATTTCAAACTCCAGACCTGTTCACACAATTGTTTGTATAACAGGTTCCGTTTGTCGATATCTTCTTTACGGAATTGCCGATGGGGTTGAAAAGGCAGGCCGCTTTTGCGCAGGAAGGCTTTAAAATCAGGATTGTTGTGATAGGCCTGTTGATTGAGTGATTGTGCCAGGAGATTCTGTTGTAGGTATAAGGGCAGCTTCTCTTCATATGGCAGGTCATTGTAGGACTGGTTGAAGCCTCTGGGCACCAGGATCAATCCCCCGATCTGGTTCCGTTTCTCAAAAAACGCATACTCACTTGAAAATTCATCTTTGTGCCGGTCAAACTTGGCCGCCCAGATGTGCTCAATTTCGTAAGGACGTTTGATTTTGGTGGATGTATATTCAACGAATTTATCTGATTGGTTGCTCTGCGTTTCCACAAAGCTTGTCAGCCTTGCCAGGATATAGCGGATGTATCGCTTGCTCCATTGGTTCAGGCCAAATTGCAACACACCCTGGCGATTTTTTTCATCAGCCCCATCGAAGTAATGCTCGATCTCCTTTGCTTTCACTTTGATTTGCTGCTTCAGATCATCATAGGATAAATCTCTGACCTCGAAAATGAAGTTGGCAACAGCGGTACGCTGCGAGGCATAACTCAACGTCAGATAATTCACCGCCCGGTGGGCGATGTAATAGTCAATATACCGGGCAACCAGCATGATTTTCTGTTCTGCTGCTTCCTTTGTATCGTTGTCGCGAACGGGTGACAAAAGCATCGGGTATTGCCAGGTAAAGTTGTTGTACGCGTTGTAATAAATGGCTTCAAAACCGGGTGTGTATTCAAAGCTATATTTGCGAATCAGTTGGTAGAGGGTGGAAAACTTTTGGAATTTCTCGTTGATAAAAACCTCGTAATCGTAGGGTGTAATCAACCCGATTAAATCCTTTTTATCTCTCACCCACTTGTGGAACTCCGTTCCGATTTTCTCAAAATCCTGGTTGGTTTCTCCTCGACCGCCTGAACGGACAGTCAGTGCATATTTTGCACGCAGCCAATGTTTGAAGAAGTCACCTTCTTCATTTCTGTGGATTTTCACCAACCTGGCGAGTTGTTTCTTCCAAAGGTCATTGGCCTTATTTTTATTGACCTCCTGCCCCAAATTGGCAATCAGGTATCCTTTTAGCATCTCGGTTTGTGTAAGATTCAATCCGCGATCATTCATTGTTTCAAAAATAGTGTAAGCCTCTTCGTCTGAGAAGGCTACAATTTCAATCAGGTCAACGTTCAGAAGCAGCCAATCGGTGAATAATAAAATGGCATGCTCATGTTTGATGTCCGGTGGCATGATGGTATCAATCTCACTGTACCGATTGACAATATTCCTGGTTGACTCATCACCATTGGTGGGTTCGTAAGTGCCATCATTATACAAGGCTGCAATCGCATCCTGCCGATCTTCAACATAAAGGTTGAAGGAATAAGTGCCTCTAACCTCAGAACATATATGATCGTCAAGCTTGACTGGATTTTGAATTTTTAGTTCTTTTTGAAGGTGTTTCAAATAGATCAATAACAGGGTGAGTGATGTCAGCCGTTGCTGTCCATCTACGATAAATGTTTTGCCGTTGCGCTTGCTGAGAATGATCGGCCCTAAAAAATAGTGGACATATTTAGGCCCATCGTCCTTTCTCGTGTGGGTTTCTTGATAACTTTCAAAAAATCTATCCGTAAGATCAGTGATTAATTCTTCGATGTGGCGGGTTTCCCATCGATATTCTCGTTGATAAAAGTCAATTTCGTAATTTTTATCTTTCAATAATTCGCTGACATTTTTTGCATTTGCATCAATGCGAGTAATCACCCCTTCATTTTCATTCATCTGTCATCTCTCCTAACAAACTCATGATCTCCCGCTCCAGCGCCTTGATCTCGGCTTCGATCTCCGCCAACGGGCGCGGGGGCTGGTATTGGTAAAAGTAGCGGTTGAAGTTGATCTCGTAACCCACCACGCCCACCCGGCCGTCGAGGGCATCGGTCTTGTCGGGCGCAATCCAGGCATCGGGCACGTAGGGCAGCACCTCGCGCGCAAAGTAGTCTTCGATGGCCTCGCCCAGCGGGACGTTCTCCGTGTCGCGCAGGTCGGGGTCGGGTTCGGGATTGCCCTTGCTGTCGCGGCAGGGGGCAGCGTTTTCGTCGCGTTCGGAAAGCGCGTTGAGGATGGCCTTGCGCAGCGCGGCGGGGGGCTTCAGCCCGGCCTGGCGCAGGGCTTTGTCGAGGGCTTTCTCAAAGCGGGCGCGGTCGGTGAATACCTCGCCGGGCAGGGTGTTCAGGGTAGTGAGCAGGTCCTGCTGCAGGGCGCGCCCGGCGGCTTCTTCCTCCCGGCGGTCGGCGGGGTTCTTCTTCTTGCTGGCGGCCAGGTTCTTGAAGGCGGTTTCCTCATGCAGGCGCGCGATGCGCTCCGCACTGGCCTGGAAGTTGAGGCGCAACGGGCGTTCGACTGTGATCTTGCGGAAGCCGAAGGCGGTGGTGTCGAAGATTTTCGAGCGCTCGCTTTCCGCGAAGGCGTGGAAGATGCGGGTGATCTCGGTGATCTGCGCCTCGCCAATTTCACGGCGCTTGTCGCCCAGCGATTTGCGCATCGGGGTCCACATACCGGTGGCGTCGATCAATTGCACCTTGCCGCGGCGCGCGGCGGGCTTGTGGTTGGTGAGGAGCCAGATATAGGTGGCAATGCCGGTGTTGTAAAAGAGCTGCTCCGGCAGGGCGATGATCGCTTCGAGCCAGTCATGCTCCAGGATCCAGCGGCGAATCTCGGATTCACCCGAGCCGGCGTCGCCGGTGAAGAGCGGCGAACCGTTGAGGACGATCGCGATGCGCGCCCCGCCGGAACCTTCCACCGGGGCAGCCATCTTGCTGATCAGGTGCTGCAGGAACAGCAGTTGGCCATCGGAAACTCGCGGTGTACCGGCACTGAAGCGCCCACGCGAACCCAGGGCGGCTTCCTTGTCGATGAATTCCTTTTCCGATTTCCAATCCATGCCATACGGGGGATTGGTGAGGAGCAGATTGAAGGTTTCCTCTTTGAACTTGTCTTTGGAGAGCGACGATTCACTGCGGATGTTGTCGGCGTCGCGGCCGTCAGCGCTTTTGAGGAACATATCCGACTTGCACACCGCCCAGGTTTCGGGGTTGAGCTCCTGCCCGAACAGGCGCACATCGGCCTGCGGGTTGAGTTCCAGGATGCGGTCACGGGCAATGGTGAGCATGCCGCCAGTGCCGCAGCACGGGTCATACACCTTGTGGACGATATTGGGCAGCAGCCAGGCGGGGTCGGGATCGGTCAGGAGCAGGTTCACCATCAGGCGGATGACCTCGCGCGGGGTGTAGTGCTCGCCGGGGTTCTCGTTGAGGGCTTCGTTGAAGCGGCGGATCAGGTCTTCGAAGATGTAGCCCATCGCCAGGTTGGGCACATGCCCCGGGTGCAGGTCGATGTTCTTAAAATGCTGCATCACCAGGAAGAGCAGGTTGGCATCGTCCAGTTCTTTGACGATGGTGGGGAACTTGAACTTCTCCAGCACCTCGACCATGTTGGGGGAAAAGGCGTTGATGTAGGCCATCAGGTTGGCGGCCAGGTTGGGGGCGTCATCCAGCAGGCTCTCGAAGGTGTAGGGCGAGGTGTTGTAGAAAGCATAGCCCGAAACGCGGGTGAGCCGTGGGTAAAGGTCATCGATCTCCCCTTTGCGTTTGTGGTATTCTGCCAGGACAGCCTGCTTGGTGGGCACCAGCACACTGTCAATGCGGCGCAGGACCGTGAAGGGCAGGATGACGGACTGGTACTGCCCACGCTTGAAGTAATTGCGGATCAGGTCGGCGGTATTCCAGATGAAATTGGAAATCTCGGTGAAATCGGCGGCGTGCATTGGTTGGGTACCCTCCCCGTGGATAGACTTGGCGGCGGGCTTGATGCCCGAATATTAATGATACGCCAAAAACCGCCCCTGCGCAACCGGGCGCAAGCAGTTTTTGCGGGGGGAAACAACACGCTCCCCGTTAATACCCGGCCCATTAACACGCACCCTTTAAAAACGCTCCCCGAGCTCCTGCACTGAGCCTGTCGAAGTGTGTCGAGGGGAGAACGTAAGTTACCCGCAGAATGTCGCCTTGGACGGAGGATGTCGCTTCGATCCTTCGACAGGCTCAGGAACCCGCTCGGCGACCGTTGCGTTAACACGCACCCCATTAACACGCTCCCCGAGCTCCTGCACTGAGCCTGTCGAAGTGTGTCGAGGGGAGAACGTAAGTTACCCGCAGAATGTCGCCTCGATCCTTCGACAGGCTCAGGAACCCGCTCGGCGACCGTTGAAATAATACGCTCCCTGAGCTCCTGCACTGAGCTTCACACTGAGCCTGCCGAAGTGCTGCCGAAGTGCTGTCGAAGGGTGATCTTAACTTCCCCGCGCATTGCCCTTCATGATACAATTTCGCTACAAATTGTTCCATTTGGAGGATGATCGCTATGGCTGAACCTGTATTGGTGTGCGTGGCGTGGCCGTACGGCAACGCCGATATTCATGTGGGAAATATGACCGGCTCGCATTTGCCGGCGGATATTGTCGCGCGCTACCACCGCATGCGCGGCCGCCAGGTGCTGATGGTGTCCGGCACCGACGCCCACGGCACACCCATCACCGTGCGCGCCGATGCCGAGAACGCCACCCCGCTGGACATCTACCAGCGCTTCCACCACCGTTTTCTCGACCTGTTCCAGAAAACCGGCATCACCTATGACCTCTTTACCAGCACCCACACCGAAAACCATTTCGATGTGGCGCAAAAGCTGTTCACAGTCCTGAAGGAAAACGGCTACCTCTATACCGATACCCAGAAGCAGTGGTATTCGCCCGCCCAGGGCAAATTCCTGCCCGACCGCTACGTGGAAGGCACCTGCTACATCTGCGGCTACGACAACGCCCGTTCCGACCAGTGCGACAAGTGCGGCAGCCTGCTGGAAGCCGACAAACTGATCGACCCGCGCTCCAAGGTGGACGGCTCCACCCCCGAGTTGCGCGATACCGAGCATTTCTTCCTCGACCTGGGCGCGCTGGAAGGCGAGGTGGCTGATTTCCTGCGCCAGCGCGAAAGCTATTGGCGCCCGAATGTGATCCGCCAATCGCTGGGGCAGATCGAGAACAACCCCCTGCGCGGGCGCGCCATCACGCGCGACCTGGAGTGGGGCATCCCCGTGCCGCTGGAAGGCTGGGACGGCAAGCGCCTGTACGTGTGGTTCGAGGCCGTGATCGGCTACCTTTCGGCGGCGGTGGAGTACGCCAAACTCACCGGCCAGCCCGACGCATGGCGCGAATGGTGGACCAACCCCGCTTCCAAAACCTATTACTTCATCGGCAAGGACAACATCCCCTTCCATGCCATCATCTGGCCGGCGGAACTGCTGGGCGCCGGCACCGATTTTGACGCCCTGATGGGCGCCGCCGACCCGCAGCCGCTGGTGCTGCCTTATGATGTACCCGCCAATGAGTTTATGAACATGGAGGGGCAGAAAATTTCCGGCAGCCGCAACTGGGGCGTGTGGGTGCTCGATTACCTCGAGCGCTACGACCCCGACCCCCTGCGCTATTACCTGACGATGACCATGCCCGAAACCAAGGACACCGATTGGGCGTGGGAGGACTTTTACAACCGCAACAACGGCGAACTGATTGCCACCTGGGGCAACCTGGCCAACCGCGTGCTGGGCTTTGCCCACAAGCGCTGGAACGGCGTGATCCCCGAACCGGGCGAGCTGACTGCGCTCGATAGCGAACTGCTGGCGGCGATCGAGGCCGGGTTTGGCACGGTCGGCGAGTTGATCGAAGGCGTGAAGCTGCGCGCGGCGCTGGCAGAATGCATCCGCCTGGCGAGTGAGGTCAACAAGTACCTCGATGTGACCGAGCCGTGGAAGGTGGTCAAAACCGATGAGACCGCCGCGGCGCGGGCGATTTTCACCGCCATGCGCGCGATCGACTCGCTCAAGGTGCTGTTCGCACCGTTCCTGCCCTTCAGCAGTGAAAAACTGCACGGCTTCCTCCATTACGAACAACCCCTGTTCGGCAGCGGTTTCACGCAGGAGGCCGCCGACACCCTCGGCAGCCACAGCGTGCTGCGCTACGACCCCGCTGCTGCCGCCGGGCAGTGGCAGCCGAGTGCATTGCAGGCCGGGCGCGCCTTTAATAAACCCGAACCGCTGTTCGTCAAGCTCGATGAAAGCATCGTGGCGGCGGAACTGGCGCGGCTGGGCAAATAACCCGCCCCGTATCCACATCATTAACCCCCCGGCGGCTCACGATCCAATCGTTTTCAGCCGGGGGGTTTGTTGTTCTTTGTGCCAGTGATCCGCATGCAGTCAATATCCGGGCCATTGCAGCCCGTGCGGCTGTTACGGCACGGCCCACACCACGCTCAGGGCATCCCAACCGGTGGAGGTTAATGCCCGGTCATCGGGCGCAAACTGCAGGTCTGCCATGCCGTAGGTGTGGCGGTAGAGGGTGCGCACCCAGCCCAGGTTTTGCGCGTCGAACAGGTGAATCGCGCCCTGCGTATCGCCGACTGCCAGCAGGGTTTCCGACCCATTCAGGGCAAGCGCATATCCTTCTGTCGGGAGGCTGTCCGGGGCTTGCGCCACAAAGGCACCCGTCCGGCGGTCGTACACGTACAGGGAACGGCCGCTGGCCACGTATACCCGGCTGCCGTCAGCGGAAAGCGCGATCCCTTCCACATATCCCCCCGGCACAGGCAGCTCGAACCTTTCCCCGCTGGCCGGTGATACCAGCTGCACTTTCGCGAACTGGCCCAGCACAAGCAGGTCATAGGCCGGGAAATACTTGCCCACCTGCATGTATTCCAACCCATCCAGGCTGTAGAACGGTCCCTCCCACCAGTTGTGAATATTGTAAATGCGGGTGAGGCTGCTGCCGCAGTAGACAAAAGACTGGCTGTCTGGCGCAAAGCGCAGGTCGATTGGATATTCATCCACCGCGAACATCCCCAGCAGCGATTCCGAAGCCAGGTCGAACAGCAGGATATTGTAGGTGTTCTGGTAATACACCCCGCCAACCAGGGTGGTGCCGTCGGGGGAAATGCTGACCGGGTACATCCAGGTGTTGTAGGATGAGATGTCCAGCCCATGGCGCACATCGCCGAAGATATCGCGGATGAGCACCCGCCCCGGTTGGCTCTCTGTATCGGAGAACAGCAATTCATCGTTCACCCAGCCCCTCACCGGGTTACCGCGGGTGGTGAAAGCATCCAGGGAGAAACCCGGGGTACCCTGACACAGGTCGTAGGTTCCAACCCGGAGCCAGTTGCTCCAGGCCGCCAGGCAGCCGCCGGGCGACAGCGAGAAGCGTGTGCCATAGCCTTCCGGCAGCTGGCGCGTGAGGGGCTGGTCACTGCCGCCCACCTCCCAGCGGTTGACCTGGCCGTTGCTGAGGACGGCATACAGGGCGGTGCCATCAGGGGAAAAGCGCATTTCATTCATGTACCCGTCAACACTGTAGGCGCGTTCCAGGAGGTAGGAGGAGAGGCTGAACAGCTTCAGGCTGTATTCCTCGGCGTCAAACACCGCCAGGCGCGTTCCATCCGGCGATAGGTCGATATAGTAGGGGTAATTGACCGGAATGGTGGTGTACAGGGTGGAAGTTTCAGCGATCCACACCCCCACCAAGGCGAGGTTGTTGGCGGCGGCATACACAAGGTTGCCGTCCGGGCTGAACGCCAGGTCGCGGATCAGGCTGTTTTCCCAATAAGCCGTGTTGAAAACATCATTTTTTTCAACGGAATAATAGTAGATCGTGTAGGCGTCACTGAAGGCGATCACACTGCCGTCGGGCGACCAGGCCAGCGCGCGCAGGTCCCAGTTGTTGCCGCCTTGGTACTGGTAGGCCTGGAACAGGTAAGGCGCGCTGCCGTCGCCGATCGACCACAGGCTGAGGTAACCGCTGTAATCCAACGTGGCCAGGGCGCTGCCGTCCGGCGAAAGCGCCATGGCGGTGATGTAGCGGCCCGGCGTGTGGCTGATCTCCACCCCGCTGACGGCATCGAACACATACAGCCCGTCGGTGTTGCCCAGCAGGAGGAAACGTCCATCGGGGGTGAAGAGCGGGAGATGGTCGCCGCCTTTGCCGAAGATGGATGCAGGCTGCAGCTGGTCAACGTTGGCGGCGGTGATCACCCCGCCGGAAAGCACCATGCTTGCGGTGGGGGCCTCGGTTGGCCCTTGCGTGGCGGTTTCTTCCGCCGCGGCCATTGGCGCTTCGGTGGCCGCTTCGAACGCGTAGGGTTCTTCTGTGGCAGCCGGTGAGAACAGCCCGTTGCGGATCAGGAGCACCGCCACCACCACCAGGGTTGCCATCGTGAACAGGCCAACCCCTCCCAGCACCCAGGCCCAGGCAGGGATTGTTTTCTTCGCCGCAACCGCCGCAGGGGTGGGCGGGGCAGGTTGAACCGACGCGGCTGGCTGCGGTTCCCAGTGATATTGCGGCTGTGCCAGCGGCAGCCCCCGCGCGGGGGTACGGACGCCCTGGGTTTCATCCTCCTCTGATACCGCCTGCATCCCCGGCGCAGGCGGTTGCGGCGTTTTGGCGGGGAGGTTGAAGGGCAGTTCGTCTTCCACCAGGCTGGTGGGTTCTTCGCCGGGTTTCGGCTGCGGTTGCGGGGTTGGGGTGGGGGGCTGTCCCAGCCGGCGCAGCGCGGCGGAAAATTGCCCGCTGTCCTCGTAACGCTGTTCAGGGTCCTTCGCCAATACGCGCACGATCAGGTCCCAGGCATCCTGCGGCAGGCCGGGGCACAAAAGGCGCGGATCCGGCAGGGGTTCATACTTGTGTGCCACCATCGCTTCCATCGGCGTGCGGCCCTTAAAGGGCGGTTTGCCGGTCACCATTTCATAAAAGATGATCCCCAGCGCGTACTGGTCGGCGCGGTGGTCAAATTCACCCCCGATCAACTCCGGCGCCATGTAAGTGGGCGTACCCACCGCCATGCCCGTCGCCGTCAGGGTGGCACCGGGGGATTCCTCCACCAGCTTGACAATGCCGAAATCCGCCAGCATGGGGTTGCCGCGCGCGTCAAACAGGATGTTGCCGGGTTTCACATCACGGTGGATCATGCCCCGTTCGTGCACATAATGCAGCGCATCGGCGATCGGCGCCAGCAGGATTGCTGCCGCGCGCGGATCAAAGGGGGCTGTCATGCGCTCTTTCAGCGACCTGCCGGACATGAATTCGAGGATGAGGAAGATGCCTTCATCATCCCGCCCAAAATCGAGTACGCGCACGATGTTGGGGTGCTGCAGCTGCGCCATGGCAATCGCTTCGCGTTCGAAACGTTTCATGAACTGATCGACTTCGGCTTTTCCCCCCAGGATGTTAAGGCGCTTGATGGCGACATCGCGCTGCAGGCGGGTGTCTTTGCCGCGGTAGACCGCACCCATGCCGCCAACGCCGAGTTGTTCACCGACCAGATAACGATTATCCACCATGTAGGCCATGCTGTACACTCCTCGATCCTCTTCGATGATTCCCCGCCTGTTCAGGAAAATTGATCACATTCATGATCAATCGCCGATGGCTGCAGAGAATACTATCCATGATTGTAACCCTTTCAGATGACAATGCAAGAGGGGAAAGCAACCGAAGAATGTGGCGTATGGGAAAACGGATTGCCAGGTAATTTGAGTAAGAAAAAGGCAGCTCAAAGGCTGCCCTTTTCTTACAAAAGTTATTGGATTCCCCAAATGTTGGTTATGCCGTCATCACCGAATGAGATCAACTCGTGGTCATCAACACTGAACGTCAACCACCGGATCGAGGCGAAATGTTGCCGCAACACACCCAGTATTATATTGGTTGTCAGGTCCAAAAACACGATATTGCCAATGTTATCGCCGATCGCCAGCAGGGTCTCACTGGTATTGAGCGCCAGCTCAACCGCATTATTCGGCAGCAAGTCATAGGCTTCGAGGACAAACGTTTGGTCGGGAATATTCCAGATCAACAGGCTTTTCCCGCTGACCAGGAAGAGCAGGCTGCCATCCCTGGATAGTTCCAGATCGAAAACACCCTCGGCAGGGACATTCAATGGCAATTCAACGGTATAGCCGCTGAGTGGATTGATCAACAACGGTCGCCCATACCCCGCAAGCACCAGGAGATCAAACTCGGGATAGTATTTTGCGATCGTTAATGCAGCATCGGTAACAGTATATCCGTAATGGATTCCCCAGGTATCAGTTCGATACACAGTGGCAGTCATGCCATTCACCACTGTTAAAAATTGACTGTCATCAGAAAACCGAAAGTCACCGACCCAATCAGCAAGCGGAACTTGCTTTAACAGCTGTTTTGTATTCAGATCCCAGACCAGCAGAACAATGGCGCCATTCACATAGGACCTGGCTGCCAGGTATTGCCCATTGGAAGAGACAGTGACGGAATCCAACCAGGTTGTGATGGCGGTAGAATCAAGGTGTTGTTTCGCAATTCCGCTGGTATTCCTCAGAATGACAGAACCGTTGTGATCATCGTTGACATACAGAACTTCTCCATTCACCCATCCTTCCACCAGAACCCCGGTATAATCAAATTGATCGGTATCAAATTTGGCTTGTTCAGTATCAAAATCAAAAACACCGACAGCGCCGAATCCTGTCCAGGCAAGGCTGCTGCCATCCGGCGCGAGATCAAACAAATAAGCCTGGTCATTATTTAATGGATAAGTCAGTTGTGAGCGATCATCCACTAAGATCCAACGACTGATCGTGTTACCATTGATGGCTCCATACAAACTGGCGCCGTCAGCTGAAAAGGCAAGGTCACTGACATAACCATTTGTTTGGATTGGTTCCATAAATTGGGATGCATTGGCAGGTTTGAAAAATTTCAGGGTGCCCTCATTGCTATCATAAACTGCCAACAGCGATCCATCGGGGGCAAGTGCGAAATTGAAAACAAAACCTACCGGGAAGGTAGTCGTTAGACTCAAAGTGTTCATATCCCACAAGCCAATCAGACCCAATTGATTTGCTGCGCCGTAAATGGACTGTCCATCAGGATTGAATTGTAGCTGTGATATATTGCTGTCAGTCCACTCAACCTGGCCAGTAACTGTCCCTGACTCAAAGGAATAGAAAAAAATGGTATCGTAATCCGCATAGGCCAGGCTGTTACCGTCAGGTGAAAACGTGGCTGCCCTCAACGAAGCGCCAGGCGCAGCAGCAGGATATTGCTGCAGAATGGCGGGCGCAAATTTGTTTTGAATGTCCCACAGGGTCAGGTAGCCATCCTGGTCCAAAGTCGCAAGGGCATTCCCGCTGGGGGCGATTGCCAGCGAAGTTACATAGATATCCTGTACAGAAGACAGTTCTTTGCCGGTATCAGCACCCAGCAGGTAGAACCCGCTGGAATTGCCAATCACCAGCAGACTGCCATCGGGTGAATAGAGAGCAATATTGGCGTTCCCCTTTCCGATCCTCGTTTTTACTTGCAAAGCAGAAGCTGTGTTGTTATCGATCTGAGAGGGGAGTGTGGGCGTAACGGTGGGCTGGGGTCGGGATGTAATGGTCGGAACTTTGGTCTCCAGATGGGTTTGTGCCACCTGGGTTGCTGCAGGTTCCATAATCCCTTTGGTCAGCATGGTGATCAACAGCACCAGGGCCACACCCAAAAAGAGAAGTACACCCAGGCCCCCCAGAACCCATACCCAGGCGCGCTTCTTCTTGGCAGGTGGCTTTAAGGCTTCATCACGCACCAGGGATGGCGCAGAAAGCGGAGCGCCTCCTGGGGTTTCATTCCCAACAAATGGCGGCGGGGGCACGGGTGTACCTTTGCCAGGTGTGATGACGCCCTGGGTTTCATCCTCCTCTGATACCGCCTGCATCCCCGGCGCAGGCGGTTGCGGCGTTTTGGCGGGGAGGTTGAAGGGCAGTTCGTCTTCCACCAGGCTGGTGGGTTCTTCGCCGGGTTTCGGCTGCGGTTGCGGGGTTGGGGTGGGGGGCTGTCCCAGCCGGCGCAGCGCGGCGGAAAATTGCCCGCTGTCCTCGTAACGCTGTTCAGGGTCCTTCGCCAATACGCGCACGATCAGGTCCCAGGCGTCCTGCGGCAGGCCGGGGCACAAAAGGCGCGGATCCGGCAGGGGTTCATACTTGTGTGCCACCATCGCTTCCATCGGCGTGCGCCCGGTGAAGGGTGCCTTCCCGGTGACCATTTCATAAAAAATAATGCCCAGGGCATATTGGTCCACCCGGTGGTCAAATTCCCCGCCAATCAGTTCAGGCGCCATGTAGGTGGGTGTGCCAATCGCCGTACCGGTTCCGGTCAGGGTGGCACCAGGAGTATCCTCCACCAGCTTGACGATGCCGAAATCCGCCAACATGGGGTTGCCGCGCGCGTCAAACAGGATATTGCCGGGTTTGACATCGCGGTGGATCATGCCCTGATCATGGACGTAATGCAGCGCGTCAGCGATCGGCGCCAGCAGGGCAGCGGCTGATTGCGGATTGAACGGGGCAGTCATCCGGTCCTTCAACGATCCGCCGGGCATATATTGCAGGATGAGGAAAATGCCTTGATCATCCTGCCCAAAATCGAGGACACCAACAATATTGGGATGCTGCAGCTGCGCCATGGCAATCGCTTCGCGTTCGAAACGCTTCATGAACTGATCAACATCCGCCTGGGATCCAAAAATCTGCAGGCGCTTGATGGCGACATCGCGCTGCAGGCGGGTGTCTTTGCCGCGGTACACCGCGCCCATGCCTCCCACACCCAATTGTTCACCTACCAGGTACCGATGATCTACCATGTAGGGCATGCTGTACACTCCTCGATCCTCTTCGATGATTCCCCGCCTGTTCAGGAAAATTGATCACATTCATGATCAATCGCCGATGGCTGCAGAGAATACTATCCATGATTGTAGCCATTTTTATAGACAATACAAGAGGGGTAACGGGATACCTTTTTAAGGCTGGGGCGCGATCACCGGTTCCTTTGCCGCATCCGCCACCCACAGGCTGGTGCTTTCGGAATAGGTCACCAAACCCGGGTGGCCGCCGGGGACCCGGCGCACGTATTTGCGCAGGGTGCAGTCCACCTGGGCGCCGCCGCCCTGCAGGCGCAGGGGCGAATAATAGGCCGCCGCCTGCATTGCGAACTGGAGCACTTCGGCCGGCAGCGCCTGCCCGCCACTTTGAATGATGACGTGCGCCCCGGGGGAATCGTGCACGTGCAGCCAGGTGTCTTCGGGGCTGGCGAGCTTGAAACTGACCTGCTCGTTCTGGCGCGCGCTGCGCCCCACCCACACCGTGAAGCCCGCCACCGCGAAACGCAGCGGGGCGCTCTCCTGCACGCGCGGGCGTTTGGCGCGGGTGCGAATGTAACCGCCCTCTGCCAGCGCATTGTAGACGGCATCGATCTGCGGGCGGGTGGTGGCGATGGCCAGGTCGGCTGCCAGCTGGCGCAGGCAGGCCAGTTCGGCTTCCACTTTTGCCACGCGGCGCGGCATTTCGGCGGCGGCGCGTTTGGCTTTTTCGTAGCGCTGAAAATAGTGCGCCGCGTTCTCACTGGCTTTGACGCGCGGCTCGACCCGGATCTCGCGCGGGTTGCCCTCGTAATCCGGTACGGTCACCGAATCCATCCCGCGCTGCACCAGGTGCTGGTAGGCCAGCAGCAGTTCGCCGTCCTCGCGCAGGCGGTCGATGACGGCCGGGTCGGCCTGCTGGGCGCGCATCTGCGCCGCGCGGTGTTCGGTTTTCCCGATCGCCGCTGCCAGGTGCGCTTCCACGCTGCCGCGGGCACGCGCGTAGGCGTCCACCGCCTGGCCGTGGCTCAGGTACTCCAGCAGGGCGTCATTCAGGCTTGCGGCGGGTTCGGTGCGGGTGCAGTGGGTGAGGGGATAGGCGGCAAACGCTGTCAGGTGGTTCTGCGCGTCATACCCCAGCGCGGGGGCAAAAACGGCGGATGTGCTGAAAAATTCATCGAGGCAGGCGCGCAGGGCGTGGGGGGTGATCTCGCCGCGCTGTTCCAGGCGGTGCTGGATTTCGCGCCCCAGGGTGGGGCTGACCGCCAGCACATGCTGGCTGAGGAGCGCGGCCAGGTCTTGCCGTGGATTTTGTCGGGAAAGGAGGGCGGCGCAGTCGACTGCGGTGGGGGCTTCGCGGCCGGCGGGGAGCGGCGGCAGCTGGTAGGGGTGCCCGGGCAGGATGCTGCGCTGGCGGTTGAGGCGCAGGCTGATGCGCTTGGCGGCTTCCAGCACCGTGCCGGTTTCATCCAGCAGCACCAGGTTGGAATAGCGTCCCATCATCTCGGCCACCAGGGTGAAGCGCGCTCCGGGGGTTTCAAAGTGGAAGTTGAGGATGCGCTCCCACGGCGGCTGGCTGATGCCCACCAGGCGCGCGCCTTCGAGGTGCTTGCGCAGTTGCAGCAGCAGCGGGTGGGGGGCATCGACGCCGCGGCGCAGCTTGTAGGGCACCACCACCGCGCGCGGCCGGGCGGCATCCGCCGACAGCAGCAGGTTGTAGCGCTGCCCGGCATACAGCTCAAACCCGAACGAAAGCGGGTCCACATGCAGGATGTTCTGCACCCGTGCGGGGAGCAGGCTGCGGCTGGTTTCTTCCTTCCAGCAGGCCAGGGAGAGGGAATCGAGGTGCATGGGGAAATTGTACCGCAAACCGCATGAGGGGAGTATAATGAACGTGTTCGATTCAAACGCTCACAGAGGTACACATGATCACACCGGATGTTCTCTTTGCCCTGGGACTCACCCTGTTTGCCGGCCTTTCCACGGGGATTGGCAGCATGATGGCCTTCTTCTCGAAGAAATTCAACCCCAATTTCCTCTCCGGCGCGCTGGGGTTCTCGGCCGGGGTGATGATCTATGTCTCGCTGGTTGAAATTTTCTTTAAGGCCAAAGATGCCCTCACCGTTACCCTCGGCGAGAAGGGCGGCTACTGGGTGACGGTGGTTTCGTTCTTCGCCGGTATGGCGCTGATCGCGCTGATCGATAACCTGGTGCCTTCCTTTGAGAACCCGCACGAGATCAAGAACATCGATGAGGCCGGCTACACCGATGAAACCGACCGCAAGAAACTGCTGCGGATGGGGATGTTCTCGGCGCTGGCGATTGCCATCCACAACTTCCCCGAAGGCCTGGCGACCTTCATGGGCGCGCTGAAAGACCCCGCGCTGGGGGTGAGTATCGCCGTGGCGATCGCGATCCACAACATCCCGGAAGGGATCGCGGTTTCGGTGCCGGTGTATTATGCCACCAAGAGCCGCCGCAAGGCGCTGTGGCTCTCGGTGCTGTCGGGCTTTTCCGAACCGGTGGGCGCGATCCTGGGGTACTTCATCCTGCGCGCGATCTTCAACGATACCCTGTTCGGGGTGATCTTCGCCGCGGTGGCGGGGATCATGGTGTATATTTCGCTCGATGAACTGCTGCCGACCGCCGAGGAATACGGCAAGCACCACATCGCCATCGGCGGTGTGATCGGCGGGATGGTGGTGATGGCCCTCAGCCTGCTGCTGTTTGCGTAAGGGGATGGGAGCCGGGCAAGACTGAGTCGCATTTATCCATAAATCACCTGCGCCTGTCCAAGGATGTTTTTACGTTTATATGGATTGGGACTGTGTTCGATGCTGCTCCGGGTAATCAGGTCGACAGGCCGCGAAAATAAGGCTTCAATTTCGACCTGTATCTGTTCCATATCTGTTACGGTTCGGTGAAATCCCGGCTGGTATTCGACCAGCAGATCGGTATCACTGGTGCGTGAAAAGTCATCACGGATGGCGGAGCCGAAAATTTCCAGGCGGACAATCTTCCACCGATGACAGAAATCAGCGATTTGTTCATCCGGGATTCGTACTTGCACACTCATTAATACACCTCTTTTCGATTATAGCATGAGAATCCTGCGCAAAGTATCTACTGTTGGTAATCTCGAGCTACCAAACCATGTATACCATCACCACTGGTTTTAATGCATTCCCCAGTAGGACTAGCATTAAGATAGAGGGTGCTCCCCTTTTTATGGATGGCAGTGTATTTCTATGAACGGATGATATGATTGTTTCTTTATCAAAGTTTGTGGCGTTGAGTGTAAAATAATTAACAGAAGTATATTCAAGTTTCTACGAAATAAATCTTACAATCCTGATTTGAGTTATTTAGGAGTAATTGAGGAGGAAGGATGAGTAGTTTAGATGAATTCCGAACTCGAATTGCTGAGCATATGTGGCGAATGACCCAAATACCAAGGGAGGAGATTTTTGGATTTGCCGATGAATTGATGCCTGATGTAGATGTTGAAGATGCTAAGGTTATGCATGCAGGATATATTGGCATCAACTATCAACCAGGTGGAGTACTGATTATTGGAAGAAATCCTGGGGGCGGAGGTGGTTCAAAGAAGGATAATGGTAATGAAATTTTGTATCCTGAACTTCGAAAGTTTAAACAATTAACCTTCTCAAAAGAACATCGAACCAATGTTGTGGCACAATTTGAGATAACCAATAAGGTCTATGCAAAGGTTGTGAAGTATTGGGAGATTTGGGAAGCATTTGAAAAAATCCAAGAATTAACATATCAAGACTTCTCTCAATTTGCGTTTATCAATTTGCTACCGTATCGTACAACTGATAATGAAAGGGAGACACCGGAAACGCGCAAAAATTCTTGGATAAAGTTTACTCACCCTACAATTAACGCATTAGCGCCGAGTGTGTTGATTGTTTTGGGGGGAGTTAATGGTGGCAATGTGTCAAAGCTCTGCAACAAATTTGGATGTAACTGTGATCAATTTAAGCTTATTCGAAAACCTAAAAGTAGCCATTTAGACCATCAGAAAAATCAAGAAGTTTATAAAAAAATCAGGGATAGATTTAAGAATTTTTAGGGAAAACATGAAGATCGATCATAGTTAATTTGAACCAGGTGGTTCGGTAACGCCTTAACCCGCAATGGCGAGTGGCCATTTGTGTATATATGCAAAAAAAATTGTAGTTTTGTGATAGGGCAAAGTAACATACAACCCCGCCAAAGCTGGCGGGGTTGTATGATTGTTTGTCTATCAATCATCCAGCAGGCGTTTTTCGCCTTGCAGGGCGTGGATGGGGGCCACGTCCTGGGTGACTTCGATCGTGCCGCGGTAGGTGCCGGCGGCATCGCGCAGGGCGAAGTAGCGGATGTGGACGAATTTTTCCATCATCGACTCACCCTGTGGCAGGTTGAGTTTGATCCAGAATTCCGCCACATCACGTGTACCGGCACGGAAATCATCGAGGATGCGCTGCACCTTGTCCATGCTTTGCGGCGGGTGGCACAGCTGCACCTTGCGCCCGATGATGGCGGGCTGGCGCTCGAAGATGCGCTCCTTGCCCTGGGTGAAGTAGCGCACCTCGTCATTTTCATCGACGAAGGTGATGTCGAACGGCAGGTGGGTCAGCATCAGGTTGAGCTGTTCCGGGCTGAGGACGCCGGTGGCGAGTGAGAGCATCACCCCGATCCCGGGGGCGCTGAAGGCTGGCGCGGCCTGCGGCGTGGGTTCCGCTTTGGGGGCGGCGGGGGCGGGCGGCTGCCAGGTGAGGCCGGGGCGCACCACGAAATAGCCCAGCTCTGCCTCCTGGCGGCGAATTTCTCCCCAGTCGGCTTCGCTCAGGCGTTCCATCGCGGTGGGAAAGAGGATCTTCTCTTCCTTGTAGAACATCTCCTGCATCGCGGTGCGCATCGGCTCGAACACGGCGCGCAGCTGCTTGAGTCTGGCGGTCCAATCCTGCGGCTGGCCGAGGTCTGCCAGCAGGGCGGTGAGTTGTTTCCAGGCGGCGCGGATCTCATCATGGATGCCCCACATCACCTGCGAAGGGCCGGTGAAGCCGTAGCGCTCCAGGTAGGGGAACAGCAGGTTTTCCTTGCGCTGGTAGTGGCGCTCGAACTGCACCAGCTGCGCCAGGCGGTCGCGCACCAGTTCCAGCGCCTCGGCACCGGGCACCACCAGCAGCCCTTCCAATTGCTGCAGCATGGTCTCGGCGATCTCGTTCTCGGCGCGCAGGGTGTGGATCGGGTGGCCGGGAATGGAATCGGGGTCGGGCTGGGCATCCAGGCTGTCGCGCACCACGGCCACGTGCAGGTCGCACAGTTTCTGGATCTCCGCGGCGGGCAGTCCCTCCGCGATCAGCATTTGTTCGGCTTCGGAAATATCATCGTAGGTGGCCACCTTCACCAGTTCGGCGAAGATCGCCTGTACTTCCTCCACGCTCTTGCCCTGGTGCAGGCCGGCGAGGGCCTCTTTGAGCATCTTCTTGCGCTGGCTGACGTTATCAATATATTCACTCATCGGTTATTCCTCCATTAAAGTGGGTCATCCCAGGCCACCGTGAACGCGCAGCGGATGGCACCGGCCGGGCAGGCGCCTTCACAGGCGGTGCAGTAGGTGCAATCCTGCGGGCGCGCGAACACGGGCTGGCCCTGTGCCATTTCAATCACATGCGCCGGGCAGGCGGTAACGCATTCGCCGCAGCGGGTGCAGCGCTGCCGGTCCAGCCGGGGCAATATGGGTTCGCGGTGTGGGGTGGGTTGTTGTTGGTTCATACTTACAGGATAGCGCATTTTTCCGCAGGGCGATACGACTTAAGTCACATTGCGGGGAAAATCCCCCGCACGAAATGCGAAATTGGATTAAGATTAACCCCATCATCTAACAATTTCGAAGGAGAAACCATCCATGGCTCGATTGTTTTCCTTGATCCGGCGCAAAGCGGTGCGCGTGCTGGCATTACTGGTGGTGTTGCTGTGCCTGGCCGCTTTTGCCATCATCCAGGGCGACGCCCTGCGCGGCAAAACCGGGTTGTTCACCATGCAGACCGCCTACAGCGTGGAAAGCATGCAGGCGATCCTGGCCGAATGGGGCGAAGACGGTGTGCGCGCCTACCTCAACATGATGTATGTCGATTTCCTCTTCCCGCTGGCGTATGCCGTGGCCCTTTCCGGGGCGATCGCCAACCTGACCTCCCACGAACACTACGAACCCGGCGGTGATACCCTGTTCCTCGCCCCGCTGGCTGCAGGGGTGCTGGATTGGGTCGAGAACATCTTCCACATTTTCATGCTGCAGCAGCCGCAGGCGCTCGATCCCCTGCCGACCCTGTTGGCGGCGCTGGCCGCCAGCGCCAAGTGGGCCTTGCTGGCGGTCTCGGTGGCCGCGGTGGTGGTGGGTGTGCTGAAGTGGTTTGAGCGCCGCAAGGCGCAGTAAGCCTACGGCAGTTCCGCCAGTTGCGGGGGGCGCACGCGCTCATCTTGCTGGAACAGGCGCTGCAGCTCCGGCAGGTGCTGGTCGGCATCCGCCATCATCGCTGCCAGCTGGTCGAGGAAACGCCAGCCGTCGGCATCGATCTGGTCCGGTTCGCGCTGGAAAATGCCCCAGCCGTCCCACGGCAGCACCTCGAACTTGTTGAGCGCGCCGAAGTCCAGCCCGAGGCTGCCGCGGATGAAGTCCATCCCGTGCATGTCAAAGATGCCGCACTGCTCAGGGTCGATCTCACCGGCGCGCGCCGCCAGCCAGGCGCGTTCGGCCGTCCAGAACTGCGCCGGGGGCACATCCAGCGGGTCAAACGCTATCCGCAGCGCCTCCAGCTGGAACGGGCTGAGCTGGGCATCGACCATCACCCAACGCTGCCGGGCGGCATGCCAGTACTCCGCCACCCAGTGGTCCTCGTAATGGTCGGGCAGAAAGTACGTTCCGAAGCCCGCGCGCGCCCGGGCCGGGATGCCCTGGCGCTGCAGCAGGGCACACAGCAGAACGGAGAAGTGGCGGCAGTTGCCGACCACCTTGCGCGCCAACGGTCGCGGCTGCGCCAGTGGGGCGGGGTCCAGCGCCAGGGCGCGGCGCAGACTGTCGGCGGCGGGGCGCAGGCCCACCTCGGCGCGGCGCGCATCGTCCAGCGCAAAGCCTTCGTGCTCCGCCCAGAAGACGTGCAGCATCACCCCCTGCACCAGGCGCACCAGCGCCGGCAGGTCGCGCGGGAGTTCCCCCAGGGCATCGCCCAGGGGCGTGAGGTCGGTCATCACGCCCGGTTGGCGGTAGTATTGAAGCCAGTGTTCATCCATGGTGTTATTCCTTTCCTTGATCTTGATTGATTGTACGCCCTGCCGGGCCGGGCAGCAAGCCGCCCGATCCCGCTTCGGGGTGGAGGCACATGCGCCGCGCTGTGCGGCGTGAGGTTGGCCGCTGGCGCCGCGCCGCGCAGGGTGCGGCAAGCGCCTGGCAGGTTCGCCCTGCTGTCATCCATCCACAGACCATCCGTTCTCCTTTCCTTTCGTTCGCTGTCTTCCATCGAAGAGTATACAGCCTCCCCCGGGGGGAGAGTCAATAGGGAAAAGCGGCAGGGTGGACGGGCTGACTGCATTAATGTTTTGTTAGAACGTCCCCGCGGGCTTGATTTCCATTTCCAGAACAGGTATTATTTTGTTAGATTTATTTGATAAGTATTAAGTAATTCCGATTCCCTGGAGGAACCGATGCAACGCAAAAAGCTCTGGATTGTACTGATATTGGCGATCACCGCCCTGCTGGTGATTTCCGCCTGCACAACCGCAGAACCCGCCCCCGCCGCAGAACCGGCAGCCGCTGAAGACAGCGCCGCGGAAGAAGCCCCGGCCGAAGCTGAAGAAGCAGAACCGGAAGCTGCCGAAGCGGAAGCCGCTGAACCCGCTGCCGAAACCGAGGAACAGGCCCCCGCCGAAAGCGCCCTGCCCTCTGAAGATGATATGATCGCCCTGATCACGGAAAAACTGGATGGCAAACACGATATCGACCGCGTGCTGAATTCTGACAAAACCCGTGAAGAATGGGAAGAAACCCTCGACCGCATGATCGGCTACGGTGCCAAGATCAACGAGGAAGAAAAGACCCTGATCATTGATTGGCTGCTCAGCCGCTGAACAAGACGCACGTTTTCGAGGTTCTCCTAGACCCTTGATCGACTATAACAACACACACAACACACAGCTCAAACGCCCAGGCCAAGCCCGGGCGTTTGCGTTTGTGCGCTGCAATCCGGAGGATCAGAAGAGCAGGTTCCAGTACGCCAGTGCCCACACCAGCCCCAGCGCCCACAGCGCCAGCAGGCTGTAGCAGGCGCGCCCACCGGCGCTCCACCAGCGCTTGCGCCATGCCGCGGCAGCAAACACCACCATCAGCGCGCCCAGCGCAACCAGCACCAGCGGCAGGATGACCAGCAGCATGGGCAGGGTGCCGGGGTCGGCAAAGAACACGGTGGGAACACCCAGCGCGGGGTCGATATCGGAGAACACCACCAGGAATCCCGCCAGGAACAGCAGCAGGGCCATCCCGAACAGCGCCGCCGTCCAGCGTGCCAGGCGTGACCCCGCGGGAACCGGTTCGTGTGCCTTGCGGCGGCGCAGGAACGCGCTGATGAATCCCACACCGGCCCCGAGAAACATCAGCAGCCCGCCAACGAAGAGCACGCCCTGGAAGGCGCTGGTTTCGTACCAGTGGATTTTGAGGAATTCAAACGGCATGGGCGGTGAGAGGCGTACGCGCCCGTTCAACGCATGCATCACAATCCGGTTATCCGGATCGAGCGGATCGACCAGCAGGCCCGGTTCCACCTCGATGAAGGAAGTCGCCTGCCCGGCATAGTTCAATACCACGCGGTTGTCCGGGGTAATGCTGACCGACGTTGGGGTCATCAGGTTAAGTATTTTTTCCAGTCCATGCACATTGCTGCGGGCGGAAATATAATTGCCGCGGTACAGCGCCGCGCGTTCGGCGAAATCGGCAGTGGGGGTCAGTTCGGCTACCGCCACCGGGAAGTAGCGGTCCATGAAGGCTTTGGTTACGGTTTCCACCACCATCGAACCGTTGGTGCCATTGGTGGAGATGAAAATCCCCAGGTTGTGTTCCGGCAGCAGCCTCAGGCTGGAATGGAACAGCATGGTGTCACCGCCGTGCGAGAGCGTGTACTGCCCGTTGATGTGCTGGTAGAAAAAGCCGTGCGCCATGCAGTCGATGCGCGGGTCAGGGCTGTAGAGCGGACTGTGCATCTGCTGCGCGGTGTCTTCCTGCAAAATACGCGCGCCGTTGTATTCACCGTGTTGCAGATGGGCGATCATGAAGCGCGCCATATCCAGCCCCGAAGCACTCAACCCGCCGGCGGGAGAGCCGACCACCAGTTCAAACGACCCCCGCAGGTATTCACCGTTCAGGTAGTTGTACCCGCCCGCCATATCGGCCTGGAGGTTGGGCGGCAGGGGCTGCTGGAAGGTGGCGTGTTCCATCCCCAGCGGGGCAAGGATGTGGGTTTCCACATACGCCGTGAACGGCATCCCGCTCACGCGCTCCACGATGTAGCCGGCCAGGATTGAGCCGTAGTTGGAATAGGCCGCGATCTCACCCGGCGGGTACACCCGTGCCGGGATGGCACGTTTCAGGTACTCGCCCAGGGAGATCATTTCGGCGGGATCGAGCTTGAACAGCCCCTGGCCCTGGTCCTCGAACCCGGGGGTGTGGGTCAGCAGGTGGCGCAGGGTGATCGGCTGGGGGAAGGTGGAGGGGATCTCAAAATCGAGATAGCGGTTGATGTCGGCATCGAGATCAAGCTGGCCGGCTTCCACCATCTGCATCACGGCGGTCCAGGTGAACAGCTTGGAGACCGAACCGGGGCGGAAGAGGGTGGTGGCCGGGTCGACCGGGGTGGGTGTTTCCAGGTCGGCATAGCCGTAACCGGCGGCGTGCAGCACCGCGCCGTCCTTCACCACCACCGCCACCGCGCCGGGTACATGGTGTTCCAGCATGGCGGCGGCAAACGCGCCTTCGAGGAAAGCGGCCATTGCCAGCGGGTCGTCGAGGTCGGCGGCGGATTGGGCGCGTACCGGCAGCGGGGCGGCCAGGCACAGGGCGGCGATCAAGAGCGCCAGCATCAGCCTTCCCCTGGTTTGCGTTCGGGTTGTGTGGTTCATGCAGGTTTCCTTTCGATTGCGACAAAGCTCTATTAATGATACGGCAAACCCGCCCTGCGGGTTGCAGGCGGGGTGGGCACCGCGGCGTGACTTTGACGTTCCGGGCTGCCGTTTCCAACATGCCTTCGCCATCCCATCCCGGAGGGAGGCAGTCAGGTCACGAGTGCAAGCGGCGCATGTCCCTCCCTTCGGGATGGAGACCTCCCTTCGGGATGGAGACCTCCCTTCGGGATGGAGACCTCCCTTCGGGATGGAGACCTCCCTTCGGGATGGAGGTTCGGGTGTGTATGTTTTGCCATTCCCAAACTTCACCACCGAGGCGTTCCGCCGCGCAAACAGCGGTACAATGGATAGAAAACCAGACCCCCCGGAGGAACCCGCCATGACCCATGATATCCGCGGCGAAGAACGCGCCGTGCTTTCCAGCCGGATGATGACCCAACAGCAGATCACCGCCGACCTGGCGGCACTCGGCGTGCGCCCCGGCATGGTGCTGCTGGTGCACAGCGCCCTCAGCCGGCTGGGGTGGGTGTGCGGCAGCGCCCCCGCCCTGGTGCTGGCGCTGGAAGATGCCCTCGGCCCGGCCGGCACCCTGATGATGCCCGCCCACAGCGGCGACCTTTCCAACCCCGCCAACTGGCAGCACCCGCCCGTCCCGCCGGCGTGGTGGGATACGATCCGTGCCAGCATGCCGCCCTTTTCCCCCGACCTGACCCCCACGCGGGGGATGGGCGCCGCCGCGGAGTGCTTCCGCAAGCAGGATGGCACGCGGCGCAGCCTGCACCCGCAGGTTTCATTCTGCGCGCGCGGCCCGCAGGCGGAATTCCTCACCGCCAACCATGCCCTCACCCCGGCCATGGGCGAAGGCTCCCCCCTGGCACGGCTGTATGACCTGGATGGGTGGGTGCTGTTGCTGGGGGTGGGCCACGGCAACAACACCTCGCTCCACCTGGCGGAAAACCGCGCCGATTTTCCCGGCAAGGCAATGGTGCGCGAAGGCGCCCCGCTGCTGGTGGAAGGCGCGCGCCAATGGGTGTGGTACGATGACCTCGATTACGGCAGCGATGACTTCCCCGCCCTGGGCGCCGCGTTTGAGGCGGCCTGCCCCGCGGAGGTCATCATCGGGCAGGTTGGCATGGCGGAAACCCGCCTGCTGCGCCAGCGTGCCCTGGTCGATTTCGCCGTGGGATGGCTGGAAGGGAACCGCGGCCGGGCGGCAGGTTGAGCGAACCCGGACGCAACGGCACCCGGTATTCAGCCCGGATATTCCCGCTTTCCTGTTGCTTTACAAGCGGGAGGTTTCCGCCTGGTGGGCACGCTGTTTCTCTTCGCGGCGGAAGAGCACGGCCACCGGGATCATCACCACCGCGCTGAAGGTGCAGATCAGGGTGGCGAGGAGGAAGACCCATTGCGCGCTCCACTGCTGGTAGACAATCCCGGCCAGCGGGGTGGCCAGCAGCGGCGCCAGCCCCCAGCTGATCCCGCTCAGCAGGCCCTGGTAGCTGGTGGCATCGTTCTTGCCGGCGCGCCGGTCGATGAACTGCACCGCCGCGACAAAATACAGCGCGAAGCCCATGTTGCGCAGCGTTGAGCCGGCATACATCAGCCACGGGCTGCTGGAAAGCGCGAAAACCGCCAGGCCTGCCGCCTGGACAAAGAACCCCACCACCACCAGCGGTGCCAGCCCGAAACGCTGGATCAGGCGCTGGGCGTTGATCATCACCGGGATTTCCAGGATGGCCGAACCGCCGTTGATCAGCCCGGCATAAAAGGCGTTGCCGGTGAGGGCGTCGATGTAGATGCCGGAGAAGGAAAAGAACATCAGTTCAGAAGAGGAGCGCAGGAAGGCCGCCACCAGGAACAGCAGCAGCACGGTATCGCCCAACAGCAGTTGAATGATCGTTTTCGGTTTGGGCAGCGGCAGGCCCTCTTCTTCGGGCACGGGAATTTCGATCTCCGCCTCGTGCACGGCCGGTTCTTCGAGGTTGCCGGCGAAGAATGCCACCACCAGGTAGCCGAGGAAGCCGGCGATGTAGATGAACGAATAGCCGACCTCGCTCCACAGCCAGCCGCCGAAGGTGCCGAACACGGCAAACCCCAATGAGCCCCACAGGCGCAGCCGCCCGAATTCTAAATTGTGTTTCTGCGCCATGCGCACGATCACCCCATCGCCGAGGGGCATCACGGCCGAGCCGATGACGGCGGACAGCAGCGACAGCACCAGGAAGGCACCGAAGTGGCGCGGGATCATGAACATCAGCATCACAACCGCCTGCAGGATCATGATCCAGCGCAGCCAGCGCACGCGCGTGCGGCGCAGGTCGGCCTGGCGGGTGATGATCGGCGCGGCGAGGAAGGTCATCAGCGCGCGCAGGGCCGAGATGATGCCCCACTGGGTTTCGGTCACGCCGCGGTGGTTGAGGTCGATCGAGATGAAGGTGGTGGAAAGCGCCATCATGCCCCACATGATGCCGTAATAGAGCGAGGCTTTGATCTGCGCCGGTTGGCGCTGTGACAGGTGAGTGGTGGTGGTCATGGTATCCGTCCCGAATGGAATGGTTTGATTGTACCCGCGATTGGGAATTTGTGCAGCGGCAAATGAAAATGCAGAGCGCCCCGCAGGGGGGGCGCTCTATGCCGAGAGACAGAATCGAACTGACGACACCACAATTTTCAGTCGTGTGCTCTACCAACTGAGCTATCTCGGCTGACGGGTTTTCACCGCGCTTTGATTTTACAATACACTGCCCAAAGCGTCAAGCCTTTGCACGGTTCGTGTGCGGGGCAGGCGGGGCAGCGTGAAAACGGTTCCTGTGCCTGCCCCGCGGCGGTGGGAAGGCAGGGAACGGACAAAACATCGTATTTTCTGACATGGCTTTTTTCGCAATCCGACTGTATGATATGGATGAAGGAGGGCAGTGGATGAACTGGATTCAGAGCCTGTCAAAAACCATAGCGTTCATCGAAAATAACCTGACCAGCGAACTCAACATCGACGAGTTGGCAAGACAGGCGTATACATCAAGCTCCCATTTTCAGCTGTTGTTTCACCTGGTCATGGGCATCACCGTCGGTGAGTATATCCGCAATCGGCGCATGAGCCTGGCCGCGCAGGATTTGCTGCAGCCAGCGAGCAAAATCATGGATGTGGCGTTCCGCTATCAGTACGATACACAGGAGAGCTTTTCCAGGGCGTTCACGCGGTTTCACGGGGTGCCGCCATCGAAAATCCGGCGGGGCAGGGTCAGGATGTTCCACCCCCTGACGATTACTATCAACATTCAAGGAGGTTTTGATATGACATACCCACAAATGGGCGAATTTTACCTGGTCGATTGGAACGAGATCGACGATGACAAGGGCGAACCACTGTCAGCCATCGAGAAGTATAAGCGGTTGGTCAGCTGGGCAGGCAAAGCCAGGGGGCAAAATCCGGGGGTCTTTGATGAATTGACCGAATGGATCCTTGATGATTCCCAATGGGGTGCGGATCAACTGGCGGAAAATGAGCAGATTTTGATGCAGGGGGTGCTTGGGCGCTTCAAGCAACAAAATGACCAGCTGCGGGCATGCCTGAAAGAGCTCGAACCCGCCGGCGTGGTCAATGCGGCTGTGTTCAAAGCCCTGGATCGATTTGATGACGAACTGTCCGGGCAGCCCTGCGAGGAGGGGTTACGGGAAACGGTGGCCAACATGTTTGCCGACTTCTCAGTCATGCGGGAGCGGGGCATTCGGGAGAAAATCGCGGGAAACAAAACCGGGCCGACAGGCACCGACAGCGTGGAGGTCTTTGGCTATGTCAATTATCTGAAAAATTGCGATGCCCAGGTGCAGTGGGCGTTGTTTATGCCCGATACGGTGAAGAAACAGCAGCAGGGCTTCCGGGTGGAGAGCTTTGAATACAAAAAAATGCCTGCCATGCGCTTCATTGGGCAGGAGCTGACTGACCTGGACAACCTGGAACAGCGGAAAGAACTCTTCCGCACCCTGGACGCGATGAGCGGGTACGAATCAGATTTTGGCTATGATATATTGTTCATGCACCATTATGGGTTGGGCGTGGATGTGGGGCCGTGGCACGGTTTTTGGGGGCGCCTGATGAAAGCATCCACCCCTGTCCCGGAAGGATTCCTGTTCTTCGACTTCGTACCGGTGAACGATGGAAAAGCGGGGCCGCCGTTCTGTTCCCAGTTTGCCTGCGCCACTTTCTCCGGCGATGTGGAGGCCATGCACAAACGCGAGGGCTATGACAGCGACGCCATGTATGATGTGACAAGGAATATCATCCTTGGCGATGGGGTCAATATTCCGTACCCGGACAAGTATTGGACCGCGGAAGTTTTTCTGGATGGTTGGGATCAGCCCGGTACGGCGTATTTGTTCAGTGCGGAGGCCTAGGGCTGCGCGGCGCAGCCGATGTCGTTTGGCAACATCGCACAACGCAGGCGCATCCGGCAGGGAAGCTGCGGCATCCTTTGCGGTTTGTACGCGTGGCGTTCCCCTCCACCGGGTCAGCGTTTCGCCGATCCATTCCATCCCGGAGGTGGGAAGTGCGGTAACGGTGTATGTTGCTTCCATACCCACCTCCGGGATGGGGCAGGCGGGGCAGCGTGAAAACGGTTCCCGTGCCTTCACCGCGGCGGGGGGCACAGGGGTCAATATGGGCCGGGTGGATGAAAATGTTAACAAACCTGTACAAATCTGCATTCCAATTGCAGATTTGTACAACGTTAATCCCAAAGATCAAGGGAAATATCCGCTCAGTAATGGTAGCGTGCCTGGAGAAAGTCGATCTGTTCATCGCGCACCAGGTACACGATACGATGCTCCTGCGTCAGCCGGCGGGACCATGTACCCGGCGCCAGGTATTTAAGTGGTTCCGGCTTGCCGATGCCGTTGAACGGATCCCGCAAGATGGCTTCGATCAGGTCGAAGGTACGCAGCGCCAGCTTGCGGTCGGTTTCCACCCAATGGCGCAGGTCCTCGATGAACTCGGGCTGAAAGACCGCTACGCGCGCTTTTTTAGACAAGCCCGGTCTCCTGCCGCAGATCATCGAGGCTTTGCGGGGTGCCCTCGTGTTTCAGGGCGCGCCCCAGGGCGGAAAGCAGGCGTTCGGCATTGGCAGGGGAACGCAGCAGGTAGGCGGTCTCCATCAGGCTTTCCAATTCCGCTGCGGCAATCATCGCTACTTCCTCTTCACCGCGGCGCTGGATAATCACCACTTCACGATTATGCGTCACCTGGTCCATCAATTTTGCCAGGCCGTCACGGGCCTGGGTATAGGTTGTCTGAATCGTCATTTTACACTCCGTGTCTGTACAGTATTACTGTACAGGATGACGGCAAATTTGTCAAGCAGTCGATGAATATGCAGTCATCCCTTCTTTCCCCCTACCCGAACCCGCCCATGCCGGAGGCGATGGGGCAGGCGGGGCAGCGTGAAAATGATTCCCGTGCCTTCTCCGCGGCAGGGGGAAGGTGAGTGGGATGTTGTGGGTGTTGGATGGGTTGAACGCATAACTATGGTACTCCCGAAGAACATCTGCGGCAAGTTCTTCGGGAGATTGATGCTGGTATATAACGTGCGGTTTATGGTTCATCCGATGCCAGTGATCGCTTGAGGTTGATCTTGAATTGCATCAGGTTGTGGATCTCCTGCTGGTCGGTCTCGCTCAGCGCGTCAAACATGCGGTTGAAGACACGCACATGGTTAAGGTCATCTTCTCCGTGCAGAAGCATTTCCATCGAGACGCCGTAAATGGCCGAGAATTGATCCAATTCTTCCGCGCTGACGCTGCGTTTGCCGGATTCAATCGCGGTGATCACACTGCGGTTGACGTTCATCAACCTGGCAACATATTCCTGGCTGAAATTCAATTTGGTCCGCATTTCTTTCAAATGCATCGACAATTCGCTGTTCATGGGATTCTCTCTTTCACATAGGCGCAAATTACTTCACGCTATGATTATATCCCTTGATGTGCGAAAATGCAACAAGCAATGTGTGAAAATCCAACATTACCCCCTTCCCCTTAACCGAACAAATCCGGCTGGCGGGTGCTGTCTTCGCTTTTCTGGCGCTGGGCGCGCTGGAAGGTGACGTTGGCGCTGGTGGGCGGCATCTGCACCGCGGCGCCGGAGAGCAGTTCTTCGATGGTGTAGATTTGCACGCGCGGGTAGTCGCGGTTCCACAGGTCGGAATGGTAAAAGCCGGCTTCGGCGGCCTCTTTGCGCATGGGGGCGGTCGGTTCTTCGAGGGTGAGGTACACGCCGATGGCGGCCTTGGTGCGTTCGAGCGTGCCCACCAGGTCGCGGATGTGGGCAGAGGAGACGTGCCCGGATTTCACCTGCACGATGATCTGTTTCGGCGCACCTTTGGCGCCGTCGATGAAGTTGATGATGCCGTCAATGCCGCGGTCGGCGCCTTTTTTGCCGGTCTTGCCGCCGTCGCCCCCGGCGGGGCGCGCCCGCACCAGCGAAAGCGCCCACCATTCAAACTGGTGGCGGCTGTTTTCGGCCAGGTAGCGCGCGTCCTGCACCGATTGCGGTTCGCCGAGCACCTCAAATTTGGCCTCGGGGAAGGCGTCTTCGATGCGGTATTTGATCAGGGCAATCGAAAGGTGGGTGATGTCGATCCCGATCCAGCGCCGCCCGAGGGCCTGCGCCGCGGCCACGGCGGTGCCGCAGCCGCAGAACGGATCCAGCACGACATCGCCGGGGTTGGAGGAGGCGCTGATGATGCGCTCCAGCAGCGCCTGCGGTTTTTGCGTCGGGTAACCAAGGCGTTCGGCTGTAGCACCGTGCAATGGCTGGATATCATCCCATATATTAGTTACTATTGAGCCTTCCTGTTCTGAAAGGTACCTTTTCAATGCCAATCGCTTTGTATAATCTGGGCTTCCATCGGTTTTTATGGGGTAATATATGCGACCATCCTCATCCAGCTTCTGCATGGTATCCCTTTGGTACCGCCATCCTTTGCTCGGATAACCGTATCCCTTCCACTCGTACATCATATTTGGGCGTGGGTTTGGTGATGCCATGTCAGCAAGGCGATATGGCCCTCGCCCATCCATGTCATCATAACGGTAGAATTTCTTAATATACTCCGGGTCATGTTCTGTATATTGTGGTGTGAATAACGCTTTGCCCGATTTAACATAAAAGAAGATAATATCAGCCACGTCAGAGAATTTATATCGTGCATCGCTGTGCGCGGATTGGCGTTTCCACACAATTTCGTTCCGGTAATTCTCAAACCCAAAAATGGCATCCAGCACCACCTTCAAGTAATGGCTGGCGGTGGGGTCGCAGTGCAGGTAGAGCGAGCCGCTGGGTTTGAGCACGCGGTGCAGTTCCACCAGGCGCACGCTCATGTTCACCAGGTACGCCATCATCGGGTTGGTGCCAATAAAATTGCGCAGCGCGGCGATCATGCTGCTCACCTGCGGCGGCATGTCGGCCGAGGTGACCATCTCCTGGTAGAGGCCTTCGGTGTTGATGTCCCAGTGCCAGGTATCTTCAAACGCGGTCAACTACGCCGCGCTTTGTTCCCCGCTTTCTTCCTTGAACAGGATATTGTAATTGCGGTTGGAATTAAAGGGCGGGTCGAGGTAGATCAGGTCGACGGATTCCGCCGGGATGTACTCCCGCAGGATGGTGAGATTGTCGCCGTAATACAACTGGTTCATGGTGGGTATTCCTCCCCGTTCAGGACAATGGTGGGTGCGCCTGGGTTTGATTATACCCGAACCCGCCCATGCCGGGGGCTGTGGGGGCGGGGGGAATGGCGGTTTGTCCGCGTGGCGTTCCCCTTCACCGGGTCAGCGTTTCGCCGATCCATTCCATCCCGGAGGTGGGAAGTGCAGTAACAGTGTATGTTGCTTTCATACCCACCTCCGGGATGGGGCAGGCGGGGCAGCGTGAAAATGGTTCCCGTGCCTTCACCGCGGCGGAGGAAGGAGGGCCGGGGTGGGAAAACAAACTGCCCGTGTTCGTGATATTGCCGAACACGGGCAGAAATGTTCCCTGTAACAGGGGCCAAGCGTTAAAAACTACGCTTCTTCGGCGGGTTCGGTTTCGCCTTCGCTCACCACGCTGCCGAGGTAGGCGGGCAATTCCACACCGGCCATCTTCGAAATCTCGTGCAGGGGCGGCAGGCTCTTGAACAGGTTGGCGATGAAGTTCGAGGTGGCGGAACCTTCGCCGCTGCCGCCGTTGTCCCATACCGTGATCTTGTCGATCTGCAATTTGCCGATCGCTTCGGTCTGGTACTTGACCAGGTCGGCCATTTTTTCCAACAGCAACAGGGTGGCGGCGGCCTGGGGATCATTGCCCGCGCCGGCCACCAGTTCCTTGTAGCCGGCAGCCTTGCTCGCCAGCAGGCGCTTGAGGCCTTCGGCTTCGGCCTGGTACTTCAGCAGCACGCCATCGGCTTCACCCTTGGCGATGCGGCGGATACGTTCGGCTTCAGCTTCGGCGGAAATTTCCACCTGCTGCTTCTCAATTTCCTGCTGCACAATCTGCTCGGCGCGCAGGCGCTGCTGTTCGGCCAGGTACTGCGCCTTCTGGATCTCCACTTCGGCGTTGCGCCGCGCGATCTCGGCGCGCTGGCGCGCTTCGGCCTGCTGGATTGCCAGTTCGGCTTCGGCCTTGGCGATGTTGGCTTTCGCCAGGTTTTCGCCCTGCACGGCTTCCGCTTCGCGGTTCTGCACGTACACGCGCCGCTCGGTTTCGGCTTTCTTCTGCCCGTTGACGGAAGCTGCCACGTTTTCGGCAACGCTGATGTCCTTTTCGCGCACCGCCAGCGATTCACCCACCGCACCCAGTTTTTCCTGCTCAGCCACATCCACACGGGCTTTGTTGACCGCTTCGGAGGCGGCTTTCTTGCCGATGCTGTCGATGTAGTTGGAGGAATCGGTGATGTCGGTGATGTTCACGTTGATCAGGTACAGGCCGATCTTGTTCAGTTCGGGTTCCACGTTCTGGCGGATCGAATCCAGGAAGCTTTCGCGGTCCTGGTTGATCTGCTCGATCGTCAGCGAAGCCACGGTGAGGCGCAGCTGGCCGAAGATGATCTCCTTGGCCATGTCCTCGATCGCCTGCTGGTTGATGCCCAGCAACCGTTCCGCGGCGTTCATCATGATCTCCGGCTGGGTGCTGATGCCGACCGTGAAGGTGCTGGGCACGTTGATGCGGATGTTCTGCAGCGAGAGCGCGCCTTCCAGCGGGATGCTGATCGTCATCGGGGTCAGGCTCATATAGGCGTAATCCTGCACCAGCGGCCAGATGAAAGCCCCGCCGCCGTGCATACAGCGGCTGGAACGGCCTTTTTCCACCTTGCCGTACACCACCAGGATCTTGTCCGAGGGGCAGCGGCGGAAGCGGCTGGCCAGGAACAGCAGGGTGAAAAAGATGATCACAATAAATGCGACCAATGCGATTGTCAATAAACCTTCCATTCAAATTTCCTTTCTCAACATGGGGCGGAACGGGGTTCCGCCGGGTTTGTCAGGGTGCGGGCAGGCTGCCCGGCATCCTGTTGGTTACGGTAACAGGGTATAGGTGATCATGCCGTCATCCATCTGCGCCGGGCGGGTGATGCCGGCGGTGGCATCATCGCGCGCCACCCACAGGGTTCGGTCGCCCAGCACCAGTTTGCGCACCACCATCTCGGTGCCGCCCAGGGGGAGGGTTTCATCGGCGGCCACGCGCAGCACTTCATCGGTCACCGAGGGGATCGCTTGCTGCTGCTCGGGGTCCCAGGCCAGCAAGGACACATACGGCAGTTTCAGCGCCTGCCCGGTGTTGGCTTTGAGCACCGTGGCGCGCCAAAACCATTCCATTTCCAACAGGGCGTATTGCGGAATTTCCACCGATTGCGTTTCGCCGGTGAACTCCGTCACCAGGCGGTCACCCTCGGTGTAGGAACGCATCGTGGCGCCATCGGCATGCGTCCGTTGTAATTCAAATTGCACCAGCTGCATCCCGTTGGATTCCCATTTCACCTGCAGGGTATCGCTGTGCCCACCGTCAATATAGGTGCTGTTGTCCACGCGCACCTCGTAGGCGCGCGTGGCGCTGTCGCAGGCCAGGTGGGTGTACATCCCGTTGGGCGAAAGGGTGCAGGTCATCTCACCCACCACCTCGCCGCCGCGGTTGCGGATCTGATAGCGGTTTTCAACCGGCGCGGTGATGAAGGAACTGCCGTAGCTGTCATCGGTCACCGGCACCAGCCCGGGGATCAGCGCCTGCGCCAGGGTCATCCCGGCGAATACCAGGTACACCACCCCCGCCGCGAGCAGCGGCCAATAGACGGCCAGCCAGGATTTCCGCGGCCGGGTTTCGGCCGGGGAGGCGGCTTCAACCTGCGGTTCCGCCGCCGGTTTGGGGTGCATACGCGCCAGCAGCACCAGGGCCGCCGCCGCCACCACCAGCCCGGCCAGGGCGGACCACAGCGAGAGGAACGGCAATCCCTTGCCAGTGGACAAAAAGGTGATCGTCTGCGCCGCGGCAAAGGCGTTGTTGGCAAAATGCACCAGCATCCCGGCATAGAGCGAGCGCGTGCGGAACATGACGAAGGACAGCACAAACGCCACCGGCAGCAGCGCCGGCAGGCCGGTGAGGCGCAGGTGATAGAAAGCGAACAGCAGCGCGGTGAGGGTGATGGCAAAGCGCGCCGATTTGCGGCTTTGGTACGCGCCCTGCAGCGCGCCGCGGAAGAGGATTTCCTCGCCCAGCGGGGCGCTGATGGCCAGGGCGGTGAAATACAGCGCCATTTCCGCTGAAGTTTTGGGCAGCAGGCTGTCATCCAGCGGCACGGAAGGCAGCCCACTGAGCTGCGCCATCACCCCTTCGATCAAGATTCCCACCAGGTACATGGCCGCGCCCAGCAGCAGGCACAGCACGGCGGTGGCGAGGGAAATGCGGCGCAGCCCCAGCCCCTCGCGCAGCGGGATGCCGCGCGCGCGCAGGAACAACACCGCCGGCAGGGCGATCAACAGCGCCTCGGTGGCGATCAGCCCCCAGGACAAATGGACAGACTGCACCCACGCACCGAGGGTGACCACCAACAGCAGCGAAACCAGGTACAACAGGTTGGCAGAACGAAGCGGTAATGAATGTTTCACTTGCACCTCAAACTCAATGTGTTTCTCATTCCCGGCAGCGGAGAGCCGGATTATTCTTCCGGGTGGAGCGCTTTCACCACCAGGGCGGTGTCGCGCACATCAACCACTTTCACATTGGCACCGGTGGGAATTGGGGTGCCGTCCGCTGAAAAGGCATCGAGCACACGCAGCGCGCCCTGCACCACCACCTGCACTTTGCCGGCATCTTCGGCCGGAATGCGCAGGTAGACCTTGCCGATCTCGCCCACAGCGGACTTCATGTGCATCGTCCCGTCCGATTGCAGGCCGGTGGCGGCAGCAAAGATCAGGCTGATGACCCACACCGTGAACAGCCCCGCGCCGATTCCGGCAAAGAGTGAGAACACCGGGTGGATGGGGGCCTTGGCAATCGCCAGCCCGACAATGCCGAACATCATAATAAAGGAAGAGATGCCCTGCACCGAGAGGAAGCGGAAGCTGAGGTCGGTATCTTCCAGGCCGGAAGCGCCGTTGGCTTCCGCCAGGTCCAGTTCCTCGATACCAGCGCCGTCAAAATCCGCGCCGTCGAGGTCCATCTCCATCCCGCCCAGATCGGCGCCATCTGCGCCGGCATCCAGGTCGAGGTCAGTATCGCCGCCGAAACCGCCGGCGAACATCAGCACCATGCGCACAATGAAAATAATGGCGCCCGCGATGGCGCATGCCAGGTAGATATACTCCAATGTGGTCATACAAGCCTTCCTTCCAGGATAGCAAAGCAGCCCGCGCCGTTGTCCCCTCGTGAACCAATTCACCGGTGGCTTCTGCACTGGAATTATATCATGGTTCGGAGGCCTCCATGTTCACGCCCGGCTGCCGGGCCATGCGGTACACCAGGCAGACGAGTTGTGTCCGCTCAGTGCTGGAAAAGATTTCTCCTGGGAGGGATCATTCGTGGAAGTCTTCATAGCGGATGGCATTATTCAGCAGGTCGGATTCGACCTGCCTGAGCGTATCCCGGATTTCCTGCGAGATGCGGACTTCAAAGTTATGAAACGGTGCAAGGCCGACCGTGCCATAGAAGTTTCCGGATGGGAAAGTGCCAAACCTGGCCGCTTTGATCAGGTCGTACACCCCTTGATCAATGCGTTTTAATGCGGAAGACACCAGGCACGGACGCGCCTCGGGCACGGTTCCCCATTGGTCCGCGTCGACCCCGATGCAGAAAACGCCTTCGTAATTGGCTGATTCGATCAAGGCGCCGTTGCCGGTTTTGCCGCCCGCGGCAAAAACCACATCAGCGCCCTGTGCGATCGCCTGCCTGGCGGTGGCAGCCCCCCATTCCGGGTCGGTAAACCCGGTGTCAAATCCACCGGGGTGAAAGGTGGTGATCACATTGATGGATGGATCAATATAATGCGCGCCGTCCTCGTAGCCTTCGGCAAATGCCACCACGGGGGGAACCAGGTCGGTGCCGTACACTCCCGCAAGCAGCTGGCTCTCAGTCAGCATCGCTGCCAGGGCTCCCGCCTGGAAACCCGCTTCCCATTCCGAGAACATCAATCCGGCAAGGTTGCCCACCGGGTTGGTCTGGTACTGGTCCACACCGATGAAAATAATTTCGGGGTATTGAAGTGCCGCTTCGAGGGTGGCCTCCCCCATGTTAAAACCCACCGTAACAATCACATCATACCCATTGTCAGCAAAGTACCTGATGTTGGCGGTATAATCTTTGGCATTCTGGGTTTCGAGATACTCAGCATGGGCATCAAGTTCTGCCGCAATCATCCGCACTCCATCCCATGCATTCTGGTTGAAGGATTGATCATTCACCACACCGACATCCGTCACCAGCCCGATATTGAATGGCTCTTCTGCTGCCGACGACGGCTCTTCTTCCTCCACCACCGGTTCCCCATTGTCCTCCGCAACCTCCGGTGAAGCTGTCTTTGTCGGCCTGGTGGTTGGCGCACTGGTGCTGGTTGCCAGCATCGCCAATGGCCCGCTGCCATCCATTCCTTTAACCACCCAACTGACAGCCAATCCAACCATTACAAGCACAATCACCAGGCCCACTCCGCCAAAGACAACCCAGGCAGGAAACTTGCTTTTGCGTTTCCCTGCCGGCATTGAAGCCGGGGCGAGCGACTGGGTGGTGGTTGCTGGCACCAGTGGAACCGGGGAGATGGCCGGTGCTGTAGGCGATTCCATCCCGGTTTGTGCTGAAGCCAATATTGTCCTGTCTTCTGACGCATTCAGATGGGCCACTGTCGGCGCAGCCGACAACAGTTCCTTCAGTGCCTGCCAAAAAGCCTTCATGCTGGGATAGCGATCCTCAGGATTGAGAGACAGCCCTTTATACAATAATTTCTCCACGCCTTCCGGCAAGCCGGGAACATATTTTGATGGGCGTGGGAGTGGTTCGGTGGCTTGCAAAATCGCCACAGCCGCCGGTGTATCCGCTTTATACGGTTTGACGCCGGTCAATAATTCGTACAGGACCACAGCCAGTGCATAGACATCGGTTTGGGGCATCGATTTGCCATGCCATTGTTCCGGCGCCATATACTCCGGCGTACCCACCCCCATCCCGGTACTGGTCAACTGGGTTGTTTCCTGTGTTTCCAGCAGCTTGGCAATCCCGAAATCGGTCAGGACAGGTTTGTTGTTTTCTCCAATTAACACATTGCTGGGTTTGATATCCCGGTGAATGATGCCGCGTTCGTGGGCATAACAAAGTGCATCCGCCACCGGGATGACCCACTCCAGTGCCTCCCGCCAGGGCATTGGGGTTCCAATCCGCTCCTTCAATGTTCCGCCAGGGATATACTCCATCACCAGGTACGGCGTATCCTCAATCTCGCCGTAATCATACACCGGCACGATGTTGGGATGCGAAAACCGCGCCTGGGCTTTGGCTTCGCGTTCAAACCGCTTGAGCAATTGCTCTTTTAATGCAGGCGCCATGGATTCGGTCCGGATGAGCTTCAAAGCCACATCCCGTTCCAGGCGGGTATCATAGGCATGATAGACCACAGCCATCCCTCCCATTCCCTGGCGTTCGATGATACGATAACGGTCAATACTTTTACCGACGTATTCCTGCATCTGAGGTCTCCTTTGTCTGTGAATTTGCGGGAGTTGTGCTGGATTTGAAGATTTGGTGACGTCGCAAGAAAACCAAATTAATTCAGCTGCCACGATGCAGCCAATCCACCACTCAAGGTGATCAGCGCAGATGCGCCTTCATACTGCTGATTGTACACCCACCGGGTAACTTAGGGGTGCTTTTCCATTGATTCACGCCCGGCTGCTGTGTCATTCACGGGCTTCGGCCTCCAGCCCGGCGCGGTTGCGCAGCAGAATGCGGCTGCGGTCGCGGCGGATCAGGCCGGCATCTTCAAAGCTGCGCAGGATGCGGCCCACCATATCACGCACGGTGCCGATGTGGGCGGCGATCTCATCCTGGGTGTATTCACGGGCGGGTGTGACGCCGTCGGCGAGGTCGAGCAGGAAGCGCGCCAGGCGGCCGCGCACCGAATGCAGGGCGATCTGTTCCACCAGGCGGTTGAGGTGACCCAACTGGGCGGCAAAGCGCCGCAGCAGGGCGGCGGAAAAATCAGGGCAAGCGGCCAGCAGGGGCGGGATCGCTTCCAGCGGCAGGCGCCACAGGGTGGTTTCGGCAGCGGCGCGCACCGAGGCGCGGCACATGGGCGGGTCTTCGAAGGGCGGTACGATGTTGAAGGCGCCGCCGCGGTGCAGGCGCGCCATCACCAGCTCGCGGCCGTCAGCGGCAGTGCGGAACACGGTCACCTCGCCCCGCGCCACCCAGCACATGCCGCGGCAGGCTTCGCCTTCCAGCTGCACGATCTGCCCGGCGCTGCAGTGCAACGGCAGCAGCACCTGCGCCAGGCGCGCCAGCGTGGCGTCAGAAAGGCCGGCGAACTCCGGCGCCAATCGGAACAATTCCGCTGCGGTATCCATCACCTTCCATTGTAGTGGAGGCGCCCCGCCGATGCAAGCCTCCCGCCACCCAGCCGCCCCCCGAATCGGCACAGATTTTATTAACCGCGGATTACACGGATCGGCGCGGATAAAGAAATGAAAAGAATCCGTGGAGATCTGCGCTATCCGTGGTTAAATAAAAAAAATGTGTGGAAAAAGGGAACCACGGATTACACGGATCGACGCGGATAAAGAGGAAAAAAATCCGTGGAGATCGGTGCCGGTTGCTGCCCTTCGACAGGCTCAGGGACCGGTCGAAGCACCGCGGTTAAATAAAAAAACTGTGGGGAAAAAACAAACCACGGATTTCACAGACAGGAGCCATTCCAAAACAATGGCAGCGGGGTCAGGGTTCCAGCACCACCGGGACGCTGGATAAATACACCGTGCCGGCAATGCGGTTGGCGCTCTCCTGGCGCATCACCAGCAGGGCCGGGGTGCGCCCGGTGACCGTGTAGGAAATGCCGACATCGAAGCGGGTGTGGGTGTGCCCCTCCTTCACCTCCGGCAGCTCGATCAGGCGCGAAGCGATCACCTCGCCATTGGCGTCCAGCAATTCCAGGATCACCGGCTGGTCATTGACCGGGTACGCCAGGCCATCGACCCATGCCACGCCGCCGCTGATCACGGCATCCTTCTTTGGTTCCCACACAATGTAAGGGTCCAGCTGGAAATAGGCCGGGTTGAGCACATCCTCCCCCATTGCCAGCAGCACCACATCCACCGATGACATTGCCGTCACGCGCCCGTTGGCATCGCGCGCGGTGAATTGCAGGCGCGCCAGCTCACTCACCCCGGGGATGGTGAATTCGAGGTATTGCTGCGCGCGGAAGTAGCGGTCCGCGCCGCGGTAAATGCTGTCCGAGGTGATCAGGCGCCCGTCCTCGCCGATCAGTTCCACCAGGGCCGTGCCATCGGCGCCGGTGCGGATGTAGACATCGTACAGGATCGGCGACACCAGTTTGGAGAGCGGCCCGGGGCCGTCAATACGCAGGTTGTGGTCGCGCGGGGT
>JABUFD010000010.1 GCA_013314735.1 Anaerolineae bacterium | reverse complement strand
CGACCAGCCCAGGATTGGCAGCAGGTTTGCGGCGGCGATTTTGAAACCGTCGCGCACCGTGGGATCACCACCGCGCAGTCGGATCATCGCGGCACCGACCAGGGCGGTATTGCAGAAATGAATCACCGTGTATTGGACAATATAAAACAAAAACAAAGCGACATATCCAAAAAACGGAATCCCGGTATCGATTATGCTGTCCAGCAGGTTGAATACCAGGCTGGGAACGAGAAAGGTGAGTGTGACCAGGAGTACACCCACGGAAGAAACGATGGGAAAGACCAACAGTTCTTTGTCTTTCCGCAATACCTCCAGGCTGGCTCTGGCCAATGCCCAACTGCGCTGTAACCGGTTCATAATGCCTCCTGTGTGGAATGGGGAATGATTCCATTGTAACAAGCCCGGCCCACGTGGCAAGGGCAAGTTTGTTAAATTGGGCGGTTTGTGAATTTTATAGCCAGCGGTTCAGTCTTTCTTCAGACATGATATATTTTAATATAAATCACATAAATATAATGTATAGTATATATATTGAGGAAGAAAGACCAACAATCACAGAAAGGAACCTGTTATGTTTCCGAATTTGCCCAACAATGGCTACCATCCCATTCAACCGGTCACAGGGGGGCTGATCTTTGCGATATGCGACACATTCCATAAACGATCAAAACGATCGATTTCGATCAAAGAATACCGTAAAGTGTGCTGATCTATGATCCAGCCGGCAATTCTCCTCCATCCGGCTGGAATGACAACCAACAATTTGTCCTCAGGCCGGTACTTGCTCTCTCCTTCAGGTACCGGCCGATTTCATTCCGAGGCTGGTTCTCACTGCTGTTTTTTGCGGTTGGCCTGGTTGCAGGTATAATCAAACAAAACCAACGTTTTCAAACCTTCAGTGAGGTGACATGGACCCGGTAATTTTTTCATTCAATATAGGCAATATCACATTCGCATTACGCTGGTACGGTGTTTTTGTTATGTTTGGCATTCTGGCCAGCGCCTGGCTGACCACACGTGAGATCAAGCGGCGCGGTGAAGACCCGGAGTGGATCTGGGATATGCTCCTGTGGCTGGTGATCGGCGGCGTGATCGGCGCTCGTTTGTGGTATGTGTTGAACGCAATCCTCGGTGGCAACCGCTATTACCTCGAAAATCCGCTCCAGATCATCAACATCCCCCAGGGTGGGCTGCATTATTACGGGGCGATGATCGGCGGCGCGATTGCCTTGATCATCTACACCCGCATCCGCAAGCTGGATGTGTGGCTGTTCATCGATTCGGTAGCGCCTTCTCTGTTGATCGGCCAGGCACTGGCGCGCCCGGCCAATTTTATCAACCAGGAATTATACGGCCAGCCGACAACCCTGCCGTGGGGGATCCCGATTGACGCTGCCCACCGCCTGCCAATATACAGTAACATGACGCTGTTCCCTGACAGTACCCGTTTCCATCCAACGTTTGCGTATGAGATGCTGTGGAATTTTATCACCGGTGGTCTGCTGTTATGGGCGATGCACAAATTCAGCAAGAAGGTGAAACCAGGCGCAGTGTTTGCTGCCTGGCTGGTACTGGCCGGTATTGGGCGTACGATCATTGAAACATGGCGGCCTGATCAGCCGGTGATTCCCGGCACGCTGCTGTCGTATTCGCGACTGGTGGCAATCCTGATGGCGGTTGCTGGTGCGGTATGGCTGATGTACCTCTACAAGGTGATCCGCCCCAGGTTTATGAAGGCGCCGCGCGAAAAGTATGTGATCAGCAAGGGGTATCCTGTTCCCGGCAAAAAATAATTCAGTCGAAAAAAGAGGCACAGGCGAACCACCTGTGCCTCTTTTTGTTATTGAATCATCGATATCAGGCAGCCTGTTCCGCAATCCAATGCAGCAGGGCACGGGTCAGCAGGGTATCATCCACTGCACGGTGTGAATTGGGGATGGGGATACCGGCTTCCTGCCCGGCCTGTTCCAGGCGGAACCATGTGTACCGGCCCCGCTGGTTGTCCCAAAGGCCGCGGTATTGGGCATACAATTTCATCACGCAGAAGGTGTTAAGGGTCTCACGGCGGATACCGTAACGGTCATTGCTCTGGTAAATCAGGCGCAGATCATAATCAGCATTGTAAGCGGCAAGGGTTTTCCCGAAAAACAGGCTACGAATGGTGGGCCAATAGATACCCCATGCCGGTTTGTTGGCGACCATCGCATCTGTGATATGGTTAACCCGGGTGGCTTCTTTGGGAATGGGCAGCGTGGGATGGAACAACTGGTCCATCAATACCTTGCCGTCATCATCCACAATTGCCAATTCGATCACCTCGGCATCCCTGTCGAGGCCGGTGGTTTCCGTATCGATATACAATGGCTTCTGTGCCAGGATCTCCTGCGCGCGCCGAATGGCCAGTTCCCGGGGGTTGCTCTGGGAAAATACCATGCCTTTGCCTTTCCTAATTCAAGGTCCAGTACCGGGCACGGTCTATCTCAATGCGGAACCCGGGTGTTTCGTAGGCGGCAATCAGGAATCCAAAATGGCCGGCGCCGCTGAATTGTTCATTTTGCAGTTCGTTTACCAATTTGCCATTGATGTACAGTTTGATGGTGTTGCCATCCACGTACGCCCCCAGGCGGTTGCTCTGGTTGGCGCCGGTATTGACAATATCGGCATAATTCCAGCTGAGGATGTTGGTATACTCGCCGTCATAGCCGCGCAGGCTGTATTCGCCGTTGCAGCGAACAGCAAAGAAATACCCCGATGAATAATCCGGGCCGCGGAAAACGAGCCCGTATTCATCGATACCGCTGCACTGTTTGACATTGATCTCCGCTTCCAGGTAACTCCGGTCGATGGTGCGGTAGTTCATGCTCCAGGTATGCCAGCCGGGTGTGCTCATCGAGGCGGTCATGGCAAGAGCGCCATTGGCCACTTCGATGGTCGTGTTCTCATCGTCGCCCTCATAAAAGCCTTCAACTGAACCGTTGAAATCAGCGGTCCAGCTGGCGCCGCCCAACCATGATGACGGATCTTCATTGGATACCGTCGGGGTGAAGGTGAGGGTTGGAGATGGCTCCGGGGTAGGTGTTTCAGTGGGCTGCGGGGTGTGCGTAGGTGGGGCTGGCGTAAAGGTGGCAGTCTCAATCACCACAATCATTTCATCGGTCAATGTGTCCTCATCACTTTCGGGATTGGCAGCCTGCAGCGTCTGTTCCACCGCGGTTGCCACAGAGGATTCATTCACACCGCTCAAATCTGCGGTGGGTTGTGTGGTTAGGTTTGGCATGTTGCAACCAGCAAGCAGGATCAACGCCAGGGCGCCGCCTAACACACCTTTCATTATCGTTTTCATGGTTTCTTCCTTTCGTTTACAAGTTCTCTGCCGATCAATGGCGGAAATCAATCAGGGTTTGCAGGTAATTTTCCGGGAGGCCGATGTCATACCGGGTACCTTCAATCAGCAAGCCGAGGAATCCTTCATATTGCCGGAGTTTTTCCAGCGCGGTGGTCAATTGGAATTCACCGTGCTGCCGCAGGTTGTTGTTGATGTTTTCTTCCAGCCGTTCGAAAATCTGCGGGTTCAGTATATACTGTCCAAATACGGTCAGGTATTGTTCCTCTGGCAGGCCGGCCACCCGCAGTTTGCTGCGTGCATAATCCAACGTCGGCTTTTCTGCAAATTCCGTCACATTTAATAACGAATTTTCTTCAATCCAGTTCCCGGAAACGGTGCCGTATTGGGCGATCGCCTCCTCCGGGGTGTATCGCAAACCGACGATGTTCTTTCCATGCAGTTGATAGGCTTCGATCATCTGTTGGGCGCAGGAGCCACTGCCGATGGAACGGTACAAATGGTCCCCTAACATCAGGAGGAACGGCTCATTGCCCACCGCCTCACGGGCACAATAGATGGCATGACCAAACCCCAACTGGTTTTTCTGAACCACAAAATGGACCCGTTTGCCTACTTCGAGGATGTTGTTGGCGTATTGCTGGTATTTTTGGGGGAGTTTGTTGAAATTTTCGATAGGCAGCTGCGTATGGAAGAATCTTTCAAAATCCTTGAGCGCATTCTCCTGGATAACGATGATAACTTCTTCAATACCGGCTTGCAGTGCTTCCTCCACGATCAGCGAAATGGCTGGCTTGGCAATGCCATCCCGGTCTATAACGGGGAAGAATTCCTTCTGGATCAGTTTTGTGGCGGGAAACAGGTCGCTGCCAAACCCGGCAGCCGGAATGACAGCTTTGCGGACACGCTGTCCGGGCCGGATGGTCAATTTCAGGCAGCTGACATCCAGATCGTGCTCCAGGATTTCGATGATGCGTTCCTGGGCGGCGGCATCGCGTGCCAGCAATTGCGCGGTGCCATCACCTTGGGACCCCACTCCTTTTCCACCGAAGATTAACGCTTGGACAGGGGGATGGTTCAGTACTTCATGCAGTTTGGGGGCGGTGAGTTCTTCCGGGCAAGCGGGGCCGGCAAGGATGTCAAATTGGTGTTGTGCCTCCGTCATCAATTGTCCAAGGCGGTCAAGGTCGCCGGTGCGCATCGCTTCGGTTGCCCGGCGGTTGATGTCCTTGTTGATGGGGCCAAGCAGCTGCTGGACACCTTTTTCGATCTCATTTTCAGCGATGGGGTAACAACGGTTCAGGCGGTTCAATATCTCGAGTGTATCTTTTTTCGCGTGAAGATCCACAATAACCAGGTGCTGTTCCGTGGACACATTGAATTCCTGGGTGTCCAGGCGGTCACCGTCAAAGGTCATCAGCACCGGGCGACTGCCGAAGGCGCAGCCCTGATCCAGCCTGCCACAACGGGATGGCGTGGTGATTTCACCCTGGTAGGCCAGTTCCATTTCACCGCGGACGGTTAATTTCAGGTCATAAATGCGGTTGAACGCCCGTGCTGCCAGCACGCACACCGCCGCACTGGACGAGAGGCCTTTCTTTAATGGAAGATCGGTTTTGTAATTATTGATTACCAGACCGCGGACGTGGTAATTGGTCAGCGCCTGGTAGGCCACCCCGGCGATGTAAGACCAAAAACCGCCTTTTTGGGCTTCTGCCAGCAATGTGTCCGGCTGCATGGGTACCTGGTAAGGGCCTATCACATTGCCTTCGTTGTCATGTGAACTGAGGACGAGGGATGTGGGGTGGGCTTCTACTTCGGCATAAATGCCCTGGTTGGTACCGCAGATGATGGCATAGCCCTTTTCAATCTCGGCGTTGATCCGGCGGTAACCGCCCGCCCAATCGGAGTGCTCACCAAACAAACATACACGTCCTGGCACAAATAAATTCATCACATGCTTCCTTTGCTGGAATATTTCTCTTATTGTATTGGTTTTTGGGTGGTTTTACCAGAGCAAGGGTTGTGATATGGCCTTGCGCCGTCCCCTTTCCGGGGTTCTTGGCTATAATTAAGGTATGGCTTCGTTTGCAACATCGGTGTATTACATCCGACCGCAGGATTTGCGGGAGGATTTGATCCGGGCGATCCTGACGGCGGATGAATCGCGTGTACTGCTGGTCTTTCCGTCTCGAATGCGGGTGCGTCTGAGCGGTTTGGATTTGGTGTTAATCCGGCGCCAGGCGGAGCGTTCGGGCCGCGGTGTGGCTGTTGCCACGCGCAGCCCGATGATAGGCAGCCTGGCTTCCGATGCTGGTTATCCGGTTTATCCGACAGCCGCGCGAGCACGGCGGCAGGAATGGCCACAGGCGGCATTGCCGCGGACGCCACTGGCGTTTCCCGCTTTCCACGCAGCAGGCCTGCCGGTTGACCTTCCCCCCCGGCCGCGGCAATTTCCAACGATTTATAACCGGGCGGTTTGGGAGTGGGCAGTGTTTGCGCTATCTGTTTTCAGCCTGGTTGTCCTGATTGTGTTTCTATTTTCACGAGCCGAGGTGGTGTTAATCCCGCAAACTCGTACCCAAACCCTGGAAATTACTTTTATCGGTGATCCAACGGTAATTCAGGCAGACCTGGGCGGCAGCCTTCCTGTGAATGAAATGAATGTGATCCTCGATGGTGAATTCCAAAGCGAAAGCACCGGACGCATGGCTTTACCGGATGCGCATGCGACGGGTGATGTGCGGTTGACCAACCTGGGGGATGATATCCTCGACGTGCCGGCAGGAACGATTGTCCGCACCCTGGGAAATCCGCCCATCCAGTTCCAGACATTGGAACCCATTGCATTACCACCCGGGGAAGACCAGGCTGTTCTGACCGCAGTTGAAGCGATCCTGGCCGGGGAAGATGGCAATGTCGCTGCGGGTACGATCGTAGCGGTATCTGGCATCATGGGGGCGGAATTATCGGTTACCAATCCTGAACCCACCCGCGGCGGTACCATCCGGCGCGTGAGTACCCCCACCCAGGCTGATGTGGAACTGGCGCGCGCTGAACTGCTCTCCAACCTGGCAGGCCTGGCACAGGCATCATTTTCTGACCTCGAAACCGGATATGATTTTTTATTGCCGGCGACAATTCGGGTGGATGAGATCATTGCTGAGGAACTTCTGCCCACGCCCGGCGAAATCGCGGAATCGTTTTACCTCTCGGCACGGGTGCGCTTCACAGCCTGGGTGGTATCCACCCGTGAGGTGGAAGGTGTGGCACAGCAGTTATTGGATGCCAATCTGGCGGCGGGTGAAGAGGCTGTACCAGGATCGCTTGTGATCCTGCCGGTGGACGATCCGTTGGTCGAAGATGAATCTGTCACCTGGACATTGACCCTGCAGCAACAGGTGCGTGAAGCGATCGACCCTGTTTTTGTGAAGGAGTTTACATCGCGTTTGGGCAGCCGGATGGGAGATTGGCTGGTTGATACGTATGAGCTTGTCCGTGAACCATCCATTCAACACGCGCCAGCGTGGTGGCCATGGATGCCGCCATTTCCCGGGCGGATTGTGGTGGTGATCCAATGAACAGTCCAATGGAACAGCCTGGCAGCCCTGGTGAGGGGCGTGTGATGGGCGTGGACCCCGGTGAAAAAAGGATCGGCCTGGCGGTGAGTGATCCGCTGGGGGTGATCGCCAACCCGTTAATGGTGGTCGGCCACATCTCACGGGATGCCAATGCCCGGCGGATCGCGGAGGAAGCCCTGGCGCGCGATGTGGTCTTGATCGTGGTTGGTCAGCCATTGGATACTGACGGAAGGGAAGGCCCTTCTGCGGTGCGCTCCCGGCGATTGGCCAATGCCATCCGGAAGTACTTTCCGCACCCGGTTTGCTTGTGGGATGAAAGCGGAAGCACACTCTCCGCAAAAGAAACCTATCTGCAAATGGGTGTCAGCCGGAAAAAACGCCGCGGGCACCTGGATGAAATTGCCGCTACGATCATTTTGCAATCCTACCTGGAAGCCCACCGCCCGTCCAGGCAGGAACCCTTTTCCCCTGATGAGGTCAAACCATGAAAAAATCAGCACCTGTGAAAGCATCCATGCAACGCAGTACCCAGGAATTTTCCATGATCATCATGTTCGCGATCCTGTTCCTGTGCGTGATGGCCGCTGTTACCCTGGTGGTGTTGTTCTGGGTGCCCAGCATGGCACGCGATACCTTTGGTCCGCCGGCTGAGAGTGTTCCTGCTGGCAGGCAGTTCCTGTTGTCGTTGAAACTTATATTGCAGAAAAACGAGCTGACGCGTCCGATTGCCGACACCGATGCCCCGATCCTGGCGTTTGTAGATGAGGGGGAGAATGCCTGGGCGATCGCGGACCGCCTGGAACGAAACCATTTGATCCCGGATGCTGCCGCCTTCCTCGATTATCTTGTGTACAAGGGGGCGGATACCACGCTTCAGCATGGCACGTTCGAGTTGAATGGCAGCATGAGCGCGATGGATGTGGCCAGGATTCTGCAAAGTCCCGTGACCCAATATGTTGATGTCAGTTTTCTCAAAGGCTGGCGGGTGGAGGAATATGCCGGGACGCTGCCATCCTACGGGATTGTCGAGAATCCTTCACGGCTGGTCGAGATCGCCAGGAATCCGTTGAATTACGGCATCAGCTCACGACTGCCCATTGAACAGGGGCTGGAAGGTTTCCTGCTGCCCGGCGATTATCGTTTTGAGCGTGAAGGCCTGACCGTTGAGGACATTGTATATGCATTGGTTCTCAACTTTGAAGCCTCCCTGCCGCAGGAATGGGAAGAACAATATGCCCGTAATGGCCTTACCCTGCGGGAAGCCGTCATCCTGGCGAGTATTGTCGAAAAAGAAACGATGGTGGACAGCGAGATGCCGCGGATCGCTTCGGTGTTCTACAACCGGCTGGCAGCGGGGATGAAGCTGGAGACCGACCCCACGGTGCAGTACGCATTGGGTTGGAATGCAGACCAGGACAGATGGTGGACCAATCCACTCACGTTGAATGACCTGGCGGTTGATTCGCCGTACAATACTTATCTCTATTCGGGTCTTCCGCCGGGACCCATTTGTAACCCGAGACTGGAAGCCCTGCAGGCGGTTGCCTACCCGGAACAAACCGATTATTATTACTTCCGCAGGGCCTGTGATGATTCAGACCTGCACAATTTTTCCTTCACATATGAAGAGCATCTGGCAAAGAGCTGCCAGCCCTGAAATCTTACAATCGGAACCCTCCTGACCCATGAACCAACCGCAGCCCGCACCGAAGTTTCCACCCCATCTGGTTTTATTCATTGGGATTTTGGCAGTCTCCACGGCTGCCATTTTTATCCGCCTGGCACAGGCCGAAGCACCGTCACTGGTGGTTGCGGCGCTGCGGCTGACGTTTGCGGCTGTGTTGCTGACCCCATGGGTGCTGATAACACGCCGGGCAGAATTGCGGTCCTTGCGTGCCAGAGACGGCGCTATTCTGGTGCTGAGTGGTTTCTTCCTGGCGCTGCACTTTGCCTCCTGGATCACCTCGCTGGAATACACCAGTGTTGCCAGTTCGGTGGTGCTGGTCACCACCACGCCCCTGTGGGTGGCCATTGCCTCACCGATCCTGCTGCGCGAAAAACCCGAACCATCCCTGTTTATCGGATTGGTGCTGGCATTGTTTGGCTCGATCCTGGCTGGCATGGCGGAGAACTGCGGTTGGGTACCTGGAACCGGTCTTACCTGTGATTTTGGCGGTTCTCTGCTGCAAGGAGGTTCCTTGATCGGTAATGGACTGGCGCTGCTGGGCGCGATGCTGGCTGCTGCCTACCTGATGATTGGCCGCAGAATGCGCTCCCGGATCGATATGGGCGTATACATCTGGGTGGTATATGGCAGTGCGGCGGTGTTCCTGTTGTTGGGCGTACTGGCCTGGGGGCTTCCGTTGGGTGGATATGCCCCCAGGTTTTATGTGTTTGCGTTGTTGCTGGCATTAATCCCGCAGATCATCGGGCACAGCACCTACAATTGGGCATTGGCATATTTGCCTGCTACATTTGTGTCTATCTCCTTATTGGGTGAACCGATCGGGACGATACTCCTTGCCTACTTCATCCTGCGTGAGAAACCCACTTTGTTGGAGGTGGTTGGCGGGGTATTGATCCTGTGTGGGATTTACATGGCATCGCGTTCATGTAAAAAAGCAGTGAAGACAGGTGTGTCGAATTCATGTGGATGACTGTATAATGAGGGCATATCACCAAACCAAATAGTAAGGAGTCGTTATGGCACACAACAAATGGTTGAAAGATTTCCGTGATTTTGCTGTGAAAGGAAATGTGATTGACCTGGCGATTGCCGTGGTAATGGGCGGTGCCTTCGGCGCGATTGTGAAATCGATTGTGGATGATATCATTATGCCGCCGATCGGACTGCTGCTGGGGGGTGTCGACTTCGCCAATCTGTTTGCGGTCATCAAGCAGGGAGATCCTGTCGGTCCGTATGCCTCATTGTCTGCCGCCCAGGAAGCTGCTGCGGTCACGATCAACTACGGCCTGTTCCTGTCAGCGTTGGTGACCTTCCTAATCATCGCTTTTGTGATGTTCCTGCTGGTGAAGTCGATCGCAAAAATGCAGGCATTGGTGAAGAAAGAAGAGGCTGCGCTCCCAGCGGAACCCACCACCAAGCAATGTCCTTTCTGTTGCACCGATATTCCGATCAAAGCCAGCCGCTGCCCGCATTGCACTTCGAAATTGGAAGAGTAACCTGAGACTTCCCGTAAACAAACCGGCTGCCGGGTGACAGGCAAACGCGAATACGCGAAAAAAAAGCACACCGATTGATCAACAGACCAATCGGTGTGCTACCAATTCTGATGAAGTCTGGTTGTTGAAAGGTGATGTTACCGCCAGCCGTTATCTTTCACGTTCCTCATCATTGCCGACCTTGTTGACCCCGTATTTGGATGTGCGCTGATCCGGCCGGTTATAAAGCTCATTGGTCATGCGGATGCGTTCTTTCAAGGTGTCGGGCAGTTGATGGCTCTGCAAACGCCATTGCCAGTTGCCGCCGAGGGTACCCGGCAGGTTCATGCGGGCTTCGGTTCCCAATGCCAGGAAATCCTGCATGGGGGCTACCGCAATATCCGCAACGGAGGACCAGATGGCGCGGATCATATCCCAGGCAATATCATGCCCATCCCGTGCCAGGTAGCGGCGGCAGAGGTCACGCTCTTTTTCCGTGGATGATTTCGTGTACCAGCCCACGGTGGTATCGTTGTCGTGGGTGCCGGTGTAGGCGACACAGTTCTCGGGGTAGTTGTGCGGCAGGAAAGGATCGGTACAGTCGCCGGCGAAAGCGAACTGCATTACCTTCATCCCGGGCAGTTCAAAGGCATCGCGCAATTCAAAGACATCATCAGTGATCTCTCCCAGGTCTTCAGCAATGATCGGCAATTGCCCGTTAAAAGCTTTAGAGATCGCTTTGAAGAAATCGTCATACGGGCCTTTTTTCCATTGGCCATTGACTGCGGTCTTTTCGCCGGCCGGGATTTCCCAATAGGCAGCAAATCCGCGGAAATGGTCAAGCCGGACAATATCATACAGCGAGAAGGTGCTTTGCAAGCGCTTGATCCACCACTCGTACCCGGTTTTTTTATGGTAATCCCAGCGATAGAGCGGATTGCCCCATAACTGGCCAGTGGCAGAGAAGTAATCCGGCGGAACCCCGGCTACTACCGTCGGTTGGCGTTCGGCATCCATAAAGAACAATTCCGGGTTCGCCCACACATCCGCACTGTCGTGCGCCACGAAGATGGGAATATCGCCGATGATCTGGATGCCTTTCTGGTGGGTGTATTCACGCAGGCGGCGCCATTGGCGGAAGAACAGGAATTGGCGCAGTTTATGGCGCTCGATCGTTTCTGAAAGGTCCTTCCTGGCTTTGTCCAGGGCGGTGGCTTCCCGCAGCCGCAGGGGGCGGTCCCATTCACTCCAGGCGATATTGCCATTGACTTCCTTGATGGCCATAAAGAGCGCAAAGTCATCCAGCCACCAGGCTTCGTCAGCAGTAAACTTCTTGTACGCCTTCACCAACTCACCACTCTTGAGGGTGCGGAAGCGGTCATACGCCTGGTCAAGCAGACGGGTCTTCCATTGGATCACAGGACCGTAATCCACACGGTCAACCGGGAAGTCGCTGCGGGCGCCCAATTCCGCCCGTGTCAGCAGTCCGTCTTCCCGCAGCATGGCAGGGCTGATCAGGTAAGGGTTTCCAGCGAAGGCGGAAAAACATTGGTAGGGTGAATCGCCATAACCGGTGGGACCCAATGGAAGCACTTGCCACAGATTGCAGCCAGTTTCCGCCAGGAAATTGACCCAACGGTACGCCTCAGCCCCCATATCACCGATCCCATCGGGGCCCGGCAGGCTGCTGAGATGCAACAAAATTCCTGAAGATCGTTTAAATTTCATAAGGCAACCTCCGTGTCTGGATGATTTGTTTTGCCGTGACCTGTAAACCGGTGATATCTTCCGGAATGACATCCGCACCTATTTGCGCCCCGGCTTCAACTGTAACGCCTTCCGGCAGGATGGTATTTTTACCAATCATGGTGATGATTGGTTCCTCACGGCCCAGTGAACCGATGGTGGAATTTTTACCGATTTGAACACGTTTGTCAAGAATCGACTGCTGCACGATAGCGCCTGATTGAACCTGGGCGTCTGTGAACAGGATCGATTGCTCAACCGTGGTGTTGCTGCGCAGGCGTACGCCGGGTGAGAGAACGGAATTGCGGACGACCGCACCGGATTCGATGATGCAGCCATCACAGATCATGCTATTCTCAATAACTGCATTTGGATGAATCATCACCGGCGGACGTTCCTCCGAGCGGGTATGGATTACCCAGCTTCTTTCATACAGGTCCATGGGAATCTGGGGGTTCAACAAGTCCATGTGCGCCTGCCAGTAGGTGCCGACGGTACCGACATCGACCCAGTAACCGCTGAATGGATAGGCAAAGACGCGGAATTCTTTGATCAGAATGGGCAGGATGTCCTTGCCAAAATCATGGGATGAATAGGCATCCTGGTAATCTTCCCACAGCGCCTGGTTCAGGGTTCTGGCATTGAAGATATACACTCCCATGTTCGCCAGGTCAGATGGGGGGTCAGCGGGTTTTTCGATGAAATCGATCACACGCCCATTGGGGTCCGTTTCCATAATGCCGAAACGGGAAGCTTCCTGATGGGGTACGCGGATGGTTGCCAGGGTGGCGTCCGCCCGCCGGCTGAGATGGAAATCGATCATGCGGGAGTAATCCATCTTATAAATGTGGTCGCCGCTGAGGATCATCACCAGGTCGGGATTACCACTCTTAATCCAGCTGAAATTTTGCTGGACGGCATCGGCTGTGCCCGAAAACCAGTCGGTGTTGCCGCGCCGCTGGAAGGGCGTGTGAATGCGGACACCGCCGGTCAGGTCCCGGTCAAGGTCCCAGGGGCCACCGGCACCGATGTGCTCGATCAACGAGCGCGGCATATATTGTGCAATGATCATCACATCAATCAGACCGCTGTTAACACAGTTGGAAAGGGTGAAATCAATAATGCGGTATTTTCCTGCAAACGGCACCGCAGGTTTGGTGCGTTTGGCAGTCAATACGCCGAGGCGGGTGCCTGCCCCGCCGGCGAGGATGACAACCCTTGTTTTCAAGGTACACCTGCCTTTCCTACATCCAGGTACAGTTGCAGATACTTCAGCGCGGAGCGCTTCCACGACCAGTCCTGTCGCATGCCGTTGCGTTGGATGGCCTGCCAGGTTTCTGGCTGCTGTGTGTAAATACTGAAGGCGACATGCAGCATTTCTGCCAGCATGTCGGGTGTGTTTTCACGGAACAAAAAGCCAGTCCAGTCTGCCGGATCGCGGTCATCCTGGATGGTGTCAGCGAAACCGCCGACCGCATGCGCAATCGGAATGCAGCCGTAGCGCATCCCGATCAGCTGGGTCAATCCGCAAGGCTCATAATGTGAGGGAAGCAGAATCACATCGCCAGCAGCATACATTCGTCGGGCCAGCTTGCCATCAAATCGGATGGCCGCCTTGACCCGTTCGGGGAAATCGGCTTCCAACTGGCGCGCCTGTTCCTCAATCACCTCGGCCCCGGTTCCCAGAATGACCGCCTGCCAGGGTTCATCCACAGCGAGGCGCAGGGCGGAGAATGCAATATCCATACCTTTCTGGTGATCCATGCGTGAGATCAGGATGATGAGGGGAACATTGGCATCCTGTGCAAGTCCAAACTCTGCCTGCAGTGCCAGTTTATTGGCAGCGCGTTGACCGAGGTGGTCCACGTCGAAATTTTGCGATAGTTGCGGGTCAATTGCCGGATTCCAGTCCTGGTAATCAAGGCCGTTGATGATCCCGCTGATGCGGTTGCTGCGCCGCGCGAGGAAGTGTTCCAATGAGCAGCCAAAAGCGGGGGTTTGGATTTCCTGGGCGTAGGTGGGGGATACCGCGTTGATGTGGTCTGCGCTGAGCAGTCCGAGCGGCATGGCAAAACTGCGGCCCCATTTGGGCAGCTGCAGGTGCGGCCAGACAAAGCAGCCATAATCCTGCAGGATCGGCTTGCATTCTGAACCCATGTAGGGCAGGTTGTGAACCGTGAACACCGAGCGCGTGCCGCGGAAAAACGGATCCCATCGGCGTTTTTTCTTCAGTGCATACACTGCCAGGGCGGTATGCCAGTCATTGGCATTCAGGATGTGGGGTTGGAAATCGAGTTGTTTGGCCAGTTCCAGCGCTGCAAAAGAGAAAGCGGCGAATTTGGGCATATCCAGTTCCGGTTGGAAATTGTAAATATTTTCTGCCCGGGTGATCAGATCACCGTCAATGAAATAAACCGGCATGCCGTCCACATCGGTCTGGTAGACATCCATGGCAAGATCGCCGGATTTACGGTGCAGGTTGAGGGTCAGGATGGGTTTTCCGAAATCAAATTTTTGCGCGATGGCCGGGTGGTAGGGGATGACAAGACGGATATCAATTTTCCATCCGCCGGTGTCTGCAGGTTGCAGTCTCGATAGCATGGGCGGGAGTGTGCCGGCCACATCCCCCAATCCGCCAATTTTCACAAAGGGTCCCGCCTCTGAGGCGATATACAACACCCGCAGCACTTTTCCACTCATCGCTTAACCTCTTTTATTTCTTTTGTCGATCGTGGTGGTCCACGGCCATTTTGACATATTCACCTTTGCTGGCCTCTTCCGGGATGGTGTTCAGGTAACTGAGCAGTTCAGCGATCATCATCGATTTGGCCTCGGCATCGCGGCGGCTCCAGGTGCGTGATTTGACTTCGAGGAAATACCCCAAAGCCGGTACGATTAACTGGTCGATATTGACGTAGAATTCCGTACCGTGATAACGGATCAGGAAACGGCGGCGGTCTTTTTCCACCTCGGTTTCAAAGGCGGGTTTGAAATATTCACGGTAGAATCGGAAACTCTGGGTGGCCGGGGCAAGGAAGCGGCTGCGTGACAACAGCACTTTCTCCGGCAGTTCTTCTTCGCCTTCCGGCCCGATCAGGGTCAGGCGCGAACGCACCTGGCTGACCTGGCCGTCATCATCGATGAAGTGGTCCTCCCGGTAGCGCAGGTACCCCTGTGTTCGGTCCTCAAAGGCGAAATAGGTATCATATTCATGGTAGTGGCGTTTGTAAACGATCTCGACCGCGGGTTTTTCCAGTGCCTCAAGTACCGGGGTTGGGTCGCTGATGGCAACTTTGGCCTGGACTTCGAAGCTTTCCTCTTCCATCGCGCCGCCCACCGCAATCAGTTTGGACAACACAGAGTTTTCGCGCTTCTGCAGGAAATCATCAATTTGCCTGGCCACCTGCTGGGCTTCCGCTTTGATGCGGGTTTCATCCAGTGTTAACAGCTGGTGGTCCCGCATCACGAAAGCGCCGTTGATCATCACGTCTGTTACATCGCTGGATTTGGCGGCATAGATCAATTGGGCATAGATATTGTCCTGGTTGTGGGCAAAGCGCGGCATGTTGTGGAGTGTGTCCAGCTCCACCAGGATCATATCCGCGGCCTTACCGGTTTCAATTGATCCGGTGATTTTGTCGAGGCCGATTACCTTAGCCCCCATACGGGTGCCCATCAGCAGGGCTGTGCGCGCCGGCAGCGAGGTCGGGTCCATGGTGGTCAGCTTGGAGAGGAACGATGCCAGGCGGATTTCATCGAACATGTCAAGGTCGTTGTTGGAACCGGTGCCATCGGTGCCGATGCCCACATCCACGCCGATTTCCAGCATGCGGTGCACCGGCGCGGCCCCGGATGACAGCTTCATATTGGAAGACGGGTTGTGCGCCACGCCTGCTTTGTGGTGTTTCAGGGTATGGATCTCACCGTCATCGATGTGAACGCAGTGTGCTGCAATCACCTTGGCCATGAACAGATCCTGTTTTTTGACATACGGAATCACCGGCATGCCCTTGTCCTTGCGCATATTCTCCACTTCCTGGGCAGTTTCTGAAAGGTGGGTGTGGAGGGGTACATCGTATTTGGCGGCCAGTTGAGCGCACTCATTCAGGATCTCATCGGTGCAGGTGTAAGGCGCATGCGGCGCGACGGCAGGGACGATCAGCTCATGGCCTTTCCACTGACGGATCATTGCTTCGGCATTGGCCAGCCCTTCCTCATATGAACGGGCATCCGGGCTGGGGAATTTCAAAACACTTTCACCCAGCACGGCGCGCATGCCAGCAGCGGCGGTCGCTTCAGCGATATCGGACTCAAAGTAGTACATATCAGCGAAGGAAGTGACCCCGCTGCGAATCATCTCCGCGCAGGCCAGTTGTGTACCCAGTTTGACAAATTCAGGCGAAACAAACTCCCGTTCCACCGGCATCATGTAACCCATCAACCACACATCCAGCCGCAGGTCATCTGCCAGCCCGCGCAGGAGCGTCATGGGGACATGGGTATGAACGTTTACCAGGCCTGGCATCAATACTTTTCCCTGGCAGTCGAAGACAGTGCCGGCCGATTCGGCGTATTTTTCGCGCATTTTATGGTCGTCGCCCACAGCGATGATCTTGCTGCCGCCCACCGCCACCGCGCCTGGTTCATAGATATGGAATTTCGCATCCATTGTCAGGACAATGGCGTTCACAAACAGGGTATCTATCGTATTCATACAACTCCTTGGGGGTTAAGCCGGTTGGATCAGGGTATCAAACAAGGCGGCGAACATGGCATTCACCGCCCACAGGCTGGCCAATGCCGGTGGACCGCCGAACGAGCGGTTCATGTGGCGGGTATGTCCTTCAAATGTGGTGAACACATCAATATTATGCTTTTCGCCAGCCGGTTCCAGGGTGACCCGCACCACCAGCGGGGTGGATGCCAGCAGCTGGTCAGGATGGAGATTGGCGTCCACCACCCGCAGCCGGTCCGATCCACTGGCACGGATACGGGCATCGATCAGGCTGCCGTCCAGGCCGGATACCACGCAGGCGGCACGCAGCCTGCGACTCTCCAGTAGGCCGGTGACAACGCTTTCGATGGTTTCGCCGTCGATGCCATAAATGGCATTTCCCAGACGTTCCCGCAGGATGACTTCGCAATCGTCGATCAACCGGTCAGCTTCTGCTTCGGATTCTGCCTTGGCGGTGATACGCACATCCACCTGTCCGGAGTGCGCCAGCAGCCCCACAGTGGGGTTACTGAGCCGTTCCAGATCATCGATCAGGTCGTCCACGCTGGATTCTCCCATCCCGATGGTATGGAGTACCCGTGCTTTGATAATTCCTGTGAGGTGATATCGGGTGCGCAGGTAGGGCATGACCGCATTCTCAAGCAGGTATTCCATTTCTTTGGGAACCCCGGGCAGGCAAAAAACGCACCGGTCGCCGCGTTCCATGATGAATGCAGGTGCGGTACCGACCGGATTTTCTACGGCAAAACCGCCAGCAGGGATATAAGCCTGGCGGCGGTTATTTTCGGTGGGGGTGCGGTTAAAACGCATGAATCGACTTTGGATCTGTTCCCACAGTTCAGGGTGGTATTCGGTTTCCACGCCGAAGGCGAGGGCGACAGCATCACGGGTGGGGTCATCCACGGTAGGCCCCAGACCGCCGGTTGTGATCACTATGTGGGCGCGCTGCAGCGATTCGTTAACCGCTTCCGCCACACGGCGCGGGTTGTCCCCGATCATCATTGTGCGGTACAGGTCAATCCCGTTATCACGCAAGGTGCGGGCCAGGTAGCGGGTGTTGGTATCTTGAATTTCACCCAACAGCAGTTCGGTACCGATGGTGATAATTTCTGCGACAGGCATGGGTTCTCTGGTTCCTTATCGTCAAACCGTAGTTCTTATGAGTAGTTTACATGCTTATCAAGCGCGTGTCAATTCATGCCAGAGGCATGCACAAGATTGAGCATGCGCAGGATCGTGCATGCGCAGGATCGTGCATGCGCACGATGGTGAAAATAAAACCGCTCCCCGGTGATGGAACCACCCGGGGAGCAGTATAGCCGATTGTGGATTGCTTCAGCTCAAAGCGTCGCGCTGATCGCGCAGTTTTTGCGCGGTTTCCTGGAAGGTGGCAAGCTTGGCGCGTTCATTTTCCACCACGCTGGCGGGAGCTTTTTGGGCAAAGGGGCTGTTCAGGAGATTCTCCAGGCGAGTGATCTGCCCCTCGGCTTCTGCCAGTTCTTTTTCCAACCGGGTAATCTCAGCCCGGGTATCGATCAATCCAGCCAGGGGTATGTAGGCGGCGATTCCCTGTACCACAGCAGAGGCGCTGTCGGCGGGTGGTTCAGGCAGATCATCAAACACCTGCACTTCCTCAATGTTCAGCCCGGCCAGGCTGGCGATACTTTCCAATTGAGCCTTGATTAATGCCGAGCGATCACCCGCTGCCAGGAGGGCTGCCAATTTTTGCGAATGCGGCAGTTTCTTTTCCGCACGCACATTGCGGATGGCACGCACCAGTTCCTGGATCAGGGTGAAATCCGTTATTTTACTCTCCTCCCATCCTTCCGGTTGCTGCGCCTCAGGCCAACGGGCGATGATCAGGGCTTCTTCCCACCCCATGCCGTGTTTTGGCGCCAGTTCCGCGGAATGCGCTTCCGCTGCTGTTTTGAGATGCCCCCACAATTCTTCGGTGATGAACGGGGTATACGGATGGAGCAGGCGCAGGCAGGTATCGAGCACGCGGGTGAGGGTGTAAGCGGTGTAGAAAGCGCGGTCACCGCCCTGCGCCAACTGCAATTTGGCAATTTCCAGGTACCAATCGGCGAAATCGCCCCACATGAAATCATAGATCTGGCGTCCGGCTTCACCAAACAGGTAATTCTCAAACAAGCGATCCACTGTGCGGATCAACTCATTCATCCGCGCCCAGATCCAGGAATCGGCAAGGGTATATTGCGGCGCTGCCTGGGCTTTGGCGGGGGCATCTTCCAACGCACCAATGATGAAGCGGCCCATGTTCCACACTTTGTTGGCAAAGTTGCGGTTGCCTTCCACCTTTTTCACCGACAGGTTCATATCGTTGCCGGGGGTGGAGCCCACCAACAGGGTAAAGCGCAGTGCGTCGGTGCCGAGTTCTTCCATCACGATCAAGGGATCGACCACATTCCCTTTGGATTTGCTCATTTTCTGCCCATGTTCGTCCCGGATAAGCCCATGCAGGTACACAGTATGAAAAGGAATGTCACCGGCAAACCACAAACCATCCATGATCATGCGCGCCACCCAGAAGAAGAGGATGTCATACCCGGTTTCCAGCACCGAGGTCGGGTAGAAGTAGTCCAGATCGGGGGTTTGCTCTGGCCAACCGAAGGTGGAAAACGGCCACAGGCCGGAGGAGAACCAGGTATCCAGCACATCCGGATCCTGTTCCAGTTGGGAACTGCCGCAATGGGCACAGGCGGTGGGGTCTTCCCGTGACACGGTTTCCTTGCCGCAGGCCTGGCAGTACCACACCGGGATGCGGTGTCCCCACCACAGCTGGCGGCTGATGCACCAGTCTTTGATGTTTTCCATCCAGTTGAAATACACCTTCTCAAAGCGTTCCGGCACAATGCGGATGCGGCCATCGCGTACGGCTTCGATCGCTTTTTCAGCGAGGGGCTGGATTTTGAGGAACCATTGGGTCGAAATCATTGGTTCAACAATCTCGCCACCGCGCTGGGATCGCGGCACCTGGTGGGTATGGGGTTCTTCCTTGATCACCAGGTCGGCTTCGCGCATATCGGCCCAGATCTTTTTACGGCAGGCAAAGCGATCCATGCCTTGGTAGGGGCCGCCGTTTTCATTAATACGGGCGTCTTTGGTCATCACGTTGATGAACTCCAGATTGTGCCGCATTCCAATCTCGTAGTCGTTCGGATCATGGGCAGGGGTCACTTTCAGCGCGCCGGTACCGAATTCGCGGTCCACGTATTCATCCGCAATCACCGGGATCTCGCGGTCCAGCATTGGCACCAGCACGGTTCGGCCGATGTAGCGCAGGTAGCGGGGGTCCTCTGGATGCACTGCCACGGCGGTATCGCCCAGGATGGTTTCAGGGCGGGTGGTTGCCACCGGCAGGTATTCACCGGACCCGTCCGCCAGGCGGTATTTGAAGTGGTACATAAAACCGGGTTCTTCGGCATATTCCACCTCAATATCGGAAACCGCGGTCTTGAGGCCGGGTGACCAGTTGATCAGGCGCGCGCCGCGGTAGATCAGGCCCTGTTCGTACAACTGCACAAACGCTTCCCGTACGGCAGCGGAGAGGTCGTCATCGAGTGTGAAATGTTCGCGCGACCAGTCGCAGGATGCACCCAGTCGGCGAATCTGGCGGGTTATATGGCCGCCGTATTCATGCTTCCAGTCCCAGGTGAGGGCTTCAAACTGTTCACGCCCTACTTCTTCGCGGCTTTTTCCCTGTTCACGCAGCATGTTTTCCACCTGGAGCTGGGTGGCGATCCCGGCATGGTCGGTGCCCGGCACCCACAGGCTGGGTTCGCCTTTCATGCGGTGGTAGCGGATCATCAGGTCTTCCATGGAAACAAACATGGCATGCCCCAGGTGGAGTTTACCGGTTACGTTGGCGGGGGGAATCGAGATGACAAATGGCTCAATGTCCGGGTCATGCCCGGGCAGGTTGGGATCATTGGTGGGCTTAAAAAAACCGCTTTCCTCCCACCAGGCGTACAGGCGCTGTTCGGTGGCAGCGAAGTCATAAGTTTTGGGGAGCGTTGTTTTGGGCATTCTTCCTCCGGGTTCATTTGCTGTTAACAATAAAAAAATTCCCATCTCACCTGAGGGCGAAAGGGAATTCCGCGGTACCACCTCAATTCCTGTCCTTTGCGCAGGGGCAGGCACTCTGGCCGGACCAACATCCGGTGGCTGCTATAACGGGCGCACCCGTGCCGGTCTAGTTTCATATCCGTGGAGAGGGATGATTTCTTCGGCAGCCTGCACCGGACGACTTCGATGTGTTGGCCCGGGGGGATTTCAGAACAAGTCCCCGTTCTCTGGCGGGTTACGGCCATCTACTACTTCCGGCTGGCATAATTTGTTAATGTGACTTGATTATAGCGGAGTGTGGCAATGGCGTCAATACATTCTACGGCGGGTGTCAGGGTTTTGACATTTTCGAACCCAACGATCACATTCACCGCGATTTGGCCATCATTGCCCCACTCCGGGCCCCTCCCCCAATGAACCGTGTGAAACTGGAATAGTACAAAAAAAGTAGACACGATTAATGTCGTGAAGAGAGTTCAAATTCAACCGGGCTGGCATAGCCCAACGACGAATGAAGCCTATGGCGATTGTACCAAACTTCAATGAATTCAAAGATCGCCGTTCGCGCCAAGGCTTTTGTGGCAAATGGTTTGTAAGCGCATTCTCCTTTCAAGGTGGCATGAAAACTTTCGATGACCGCATTATCAT
>JABUFD010000003.1 GCA_013314735.1 Anaerolineae bacterium | reverse complement strand
GGCCGCGGCACAGGCGCCGGAATTGTATCATGCCTATATTGGCGTGGCGCAGTTCGCGTACCAGATCCAATCGGAGATGATGGCGTATGACTACATGCTGGCGCAATACCGGCAGATGGGCAACCACAAGATGGTGCGCAAATTACTGGACGCGCCCGTCAGCATGGAAACCGGCACCCCTGCCGGGTACCAGGCGATCCGCGATGTGGCCATGCATGAACTGGGGATTGGCACCACCCGCGACATGCACTCGATTGTGAAAGGGCTGTTTCTGCCCTCCTTTACGTTCCGCGGGTATACCCTGGCGGAAAAATTTAACTTCTGGCGCGGCAAGATCCGCAACGGGATCAGCGTGATGTGGGAGGAAGCCCTGTACATCGACATGCGCCAGCAGGTGCCATCGCTGGAGATCCCGGTGTATTTCTTTGGCGGGGTGCACGATTACACCTGCAATACCGACCTGGCGAAAACCTACTTTGAAGCGTTGCAGGCGCCGGTGAAGGGCTTTTACCTCTTCGCGCACTCCGCCCACAGCCCGCATTTTGAAGAGCCGCAAAAGACACTCGAGATCATGCTTGCGGATGTGCTGAATCAGACCAACACACTGGCAGATGAGAAGTAAACCGCAAGCATGCTGGATGAACCCGCTGTTCTCCTCCTCCGCGCGGCCGATGAAAAAATACGTTATCCATTCCGTTTTGATAGATTAAAGGAGTCCCATACTACCATGGCCACCCATCCAGAATCGCTCCGGCGGCAGATCGCTGTTTTTCTTGTTCTCACCCTGGTACTGACCGGGATCGTCTTTGTTGTGGCCCTGCTGAACGGGGCATCGCTTTCGGCATTGGGCGGTTTGCTGGGCCTGGGCCTGATGTGGAGCCCCGGCATCGCGGCTTTCATCACCCTGCGTATCTTCAAGCTGCCGGCCAAAGAATTGGGCTGGAAGCCCGGCAAAGCAAAATACCTGGGCATCTCCTACCTGCTGCCGCTGGTGTATGCCCTGCCAGTATACGCGGCGGTGTGGATCAGCGGCATCGGCCGGATTGACCCGGCGGTGATGACCCTGCCGAATGTGCTGGTGATGGCGTTCGGGATGGTGCTGATGGCGATGTTAAGCGCGCTGGGTGAAGAGATCGGCTGGCGCGGTTTCCTGGTACCGCGGTTGGTGCAGCTGATCGGGTTCAACCGGGCTTCGCTCCTGAGTGGTTTCATCTGGGCGGTCTGGCATATTCCGTTCATCTTGTTCCTGGATTACAACAGCAGCACCCCGGCCTGGTTCGCGGTGCTGTGCTTTGTGGTGATGGTGGTTGGGGTCAGTTTCGCGTATGCCTGGCTGCGGATGGCCTCCGCCAGCCTGTGGACCGCCACCCTGCTGCATGCCGCGCATAACGTCTTCATCCAGAACCTGCTGGATCCCGCCACGCAGGATGCCGGGCGCGGCCTGGTGCCGTGGGTGATCGGTGAATTCGGGATTGGCCTGGCCATCACCGGGGTGATCACGGCGCTGGTGTTCTGGCGCCTGGCCCGGCCGTGGGAGAAGAACGCCGGATGAGCGTTGCTTTGATCGTTGGGCTGGGCGGCTCCACCGTCGACATCCTCACCCTGGCGGAGGATTTTCCCGCCGAAGGCGGGGTGTACTACCCGCGCGAGATCACGATGCAGGGCGGGGGACCGGTGGCAACCGCGCTGGTGGCGGCGGCGCGCCTGGGCTGCCAGACCGCGATGATCGACCGCATCGGCGATGACTGGGTGGGGGCGCATATTTTGCGCGAGTTCGCGGCGGCGGGGGTGGATTGCAGCGGGGTGCAGGTCAGCCCCGGGCACCGCTCGTGCGTATCCTCCATCCTGGTGCGCGCGGGGGACGGGCAGCGCGCGATCCTGCACCAGAAAAGCGACGCGCCGGATTTGTTGCCCGACGACCTGCCGTATGACTTGCTGGCACAGGCGGGCATCCTGCACCTGAACGGGCACCACCCGCAGGCCTGCCTGGCGGCGGCACGCTTCTGCCGTGAACGCGGCATCCCGGTGGCGTTCGATGGCGGCGAATATGCTGGCCAGCGCCCGGTGATGGCGGAACTGGTGCCGCTGACCGAGATTTGCATTGTGGCGCGCCAGTTCGCGCTGGATTTCAGCGGGGAAAGTGACCTGGCGGCGGCGGGCGAGATGCTGCTGGCGCAGGGCGCGGGTGTGGTGGGGATCACGGACGGCATCCACGGCAGCTGGTTCTGGCTGCGCGGGGGGGAGTCCTTCCACCAGCCGGCGTTCCGCATGGAAACGGTGGTGGATACCACCGGCTGCGGCGATGCCTTCCACGGCGCCTTCCTGGCGGGGTGGGTGCGGGGCCTGCCCCCGCGCGCCTGCGCCCGACTGGGGAGCGCGGTGGCGGCGTTGAAGACGCGCCAACTGGGCGGACGGGCTGCCTTGCCGGGATGGGGAGAGGTGGAGGGGATGGTGAATGAATGCTCGATGCCAGGGTTATCCTGACTAGAGCTACTTCTGGAGCACTTTTAGAGCACATGAATTCGAGGTCAATACCGACAACGTAGCGAACAACCCATATATCACAAGAGTTATGGCAGCTTTTATGTTGTCTGAGTCTCGGAGAATTTCATTAAGAAATAAAACAAGTTGAAAAAAAGGTTACTTTTTATTAAAAGAATGGTAAAGGATTGTTGCGGATAATCCTATGAGAATTATTGAGATAAACCCTACAATTATATTCAGGCATGTAAACGATAACCCAGCTAAATCTTTACTAGCTATGGCAACGCCAGAGACCCCTAATGTAGCAAATATTGATGCCAAGAAGAAAAGAAATACCTTTTTATAACCCCTAGAAATTTTCCAACTAAGTTCATTCGATAAATCTGGTAGGTCACCTTTGTATAAATTTTGTTGCAGACGTGTTTTTGCGAAAACATTCTTTTGGGATATCGTATGAGTAACGATGTTAAATATTGTGGAATCAAACATTGTTCCAACTCGATGTGGTTTTGGTATATCTACTAACATTATCGAATCATCAATGCCCGTTTGCTCAAGGCCCAAATTACCACCAGTAGGATCAAAAAAGCTAACCTCAATTTGGTATTCGGATTCGTCTTCCAGGTTGAAAAAGGATGATTTATCTTTGCTAGAAAAAGTTGGTACCAACTCTTTTTCGTCTAATTTTATAGATCCAATATAGTAGAATAACACGTTTGGGAAAAATTCTTTTATCTGATCTACCCTATCCTTCCATGAATTATTGGGGCCATCTTGAATCATTATTTTTGCTACCGATTCATATGGCGGTAATTTTTCCTTCTTTACTTCAGGCAACGGGTGGCAATCAATAAAATTACCTAGTTCTAGATAAAAATTTACCAAGTCAACCGTACTGTCGGTCTTAATATCCCGTATAATAACCTCCCTAATGGAATGAAAAGTAATATTTCGTTCATCTCTTTTTATATTAAGGTCATTACCAGTAGCAAAAAAAATTACACCCTTTTTCCCTATAAGCGCAGGCAAATTCTGTAATATTTCAGAATTTATGTGTTTTTTTTGATAACGGAAGTGAATTGTATATTTCTGAGGTAATGCTAATACTCGAAACACATCACCTCTGTATTGGTCTCTTGCATCAGAACTGAAAAATGAAATTGCTTCAGTTGGCATATTTACCTCCAGAAAAAAATGTTATTGCCATAACACCCCATGTTATATTTAGATAATTATTATAACCCATACTGGGAATTTGGAAACGTGTCTAATTAATCAACAAGTCATTGAAAATTTTTGTTCGAATCTTTGGCATATGATGCTATTACAAATAAGTTAATGATTTTTAGAACCCAGGTTGTTATTTAAAGCGAACTCATCAAGGTTATTGAAGGCGTTGAAAAATAAAGGTGTGCCCGAAAATGATAAGGGCGAAACAGGTCCTATTGTCATGAAAGAATATTCTTTCATGTTTACATCAAAAGCCGAATGAGGGTCTCTAAACCTTTGGTAAAGTTTTATGCTCTCTTTTTGATCACCAATCAACTCTCTAATTTTTTGGAATTCGGATCCCATGCTTAACCCAAAACCAAAAAAGGAAATTCTTAATTGGTTCACAATGTCAGTATGAAGACTTGATAGTGTTTGGCTAAGAAATAACCAGCCAAGACCGTACTTTCTGGTTGTTCTCGCTGCATCAATTAAGTTTGTACGAATTTTCCTTGTTCTTTCATTATCTAATGATCCTTGTGGCGCGAGCCGATGGGCTTCATCAATCACCACGAGTGTGTTTAATGATTCGTTTTGTTGGTAATTTTGTTCAGCTTGCCTTATTAATGCATCCAAAAAACTATCGATAAGGATTGGTTTAATAACTTCATCCCATTTACTTCGCTTAATATTTTCAGGTTTATTCGAGGATAAATCAATGATAACAATGGGATATTGAGAATTTTGGGTATGTCTAAGGGCCAAACTAAGGATGCTCCAAGGAGATTTTCTGGTTTGTGATTTTGAAAAAAACGTAGTTACATTTCTCCATTTTTCAATAAGGGGATGTCTTTCCTCAGAATCAAGTTTATCATTTACTTCATTAACAAAATACTGAATGCGTTCAATGCCAGCTTGATTAGCATATATTCGATGAATATTGCTATGGATGAATTCCAAGGCCACTTTGAGATTAGCTGACAAATCGTCCAATTTAACTTTCGGCGAATCTTTTAGATGGTCTATCAGACTATCTGCGGTTTCTTTTTGATATTCGGCTTTTTTAATACCTAAATCAAAGAAAAAACCAAATTCTATTAACAATTCACCGAAAAGCTCCCATCGATCAAGTTGGATAGTATCAATATTAAATATTTGCACTGTCCGATTTAAAGTAGATAAAATTTCTCTATTAAATACTTCTCCCATATTGTTTGGATAGCCCGAATTATTTGCATTCTTAGCAAACTCACCTTGCGGATCAATAATTATTATGTTCATTTCAGGATGTTTTGCATAAGCGAGTAACATCATTTTCGCTAAGACAGATTTACCAGAGCCTGTCTTACCAAATATGCCTATGTGATAAGCTTCTCCTGCCCCTTGTTTGCCTGAGTCAAAATGCTTAAACCACAATGGCAATAATGGCTGTGACCCAAATACTTTGCCTAAGTAAAAAATTTCTTGTTGATAATTCTTTAGCAATTGTCTTAGAACATTGTCACTTGCTAAATAAATAGGAGTGCCTGTAGCAGGCACAGTACCGAGTAATGATGGTTGGTAATTTCCGCCGTTTTTTTCCTCTGAAAATACTGCACTGATAGTCATTTTTCCTTGATGGGTGTCTTGTCGTTCACTAACAGCGTCGATTCTACCTTTTTGACGAATTAAACTTCTCATGGTTGGGTCTTCATGCCATACATTTCTTAGTAAAATCTCTGTTATCTGGCCCAAAGCATAGTGACGTTTACCACCCTGAATAAAGTTAAACAAAGCTAGTTCACCTACCAGTTTTTTTTCCACGGCATTGCCTAAAATGTCCAGATCAATTTCTGATGTAGATGACGGAGATCCCAGTACACTTATTTGCTCGGCATTATTTAGTAAATGGGTTAATTCTTCTTGCATGATTTACCTTCCTGATTCAGTTCTATAACTATGTAACCCCATGAATACATCATTTAAATCACCATCATATTGTTCAGCCAATGATTGAGTTGACACTTGGCGAAAAGTTGGTATAGCTTCTGAAATGTGTTTGACCATTCTATCAGCCATATATAATGGATATGGCTCCATAATCGAAGGTGTGCTGCATTGATGTTTTATCGCCATTAATAGCTGTGATAACCTGTTTTTATTACTTACCACTGAAGCATTGCTTTCAATGCGTATTGCTGGTAACCATCCGTAAGGTCGGTAGTATAAGATGTGTATACTCGAAATGTTTTCCTCTATGAGCCTAATGTTTTTTGAAACTTTAACATCATTTTTAAATTGTGAATTATTAATATGCCAAGAACCATCGGATGCTATTTTCCGAGGTTGAGAATACTCTCCGGGTTCTAACAGCAGGCTTAATAATGCCTTGTCATCCAATGTTGTTCCCAAGGACAGCGTAGTTGAAATATCTGTATTACTTGTGTATTTTGCAATACCTACCCAACATTTATCAGTTCGCTCGTTAGTCAGTAGTAATTTATATGATTCGATGATATCTGGGAATTTCTTTAAAAAAGAACGGCTTGTTACCAACTCTGGATGTTGAATTGCTTTATTGATTGCCTGGTTGAGGTGGATTATTGGCGTAATCAACGAACCATCAATAAAAATGACATTATGAGGTGCTCTTATAGCAAGTATCAATTCCATGCCAATTGCAATTCCTCTTAATATCGAACCTACTTCAGCTTCGTGCGGTTCAACAGTAATATATGATGAGTTATCAGGTTCCTCCCAGAATCTGGGTTCAGATGGTGGAGTTATTCCTTCAACTCCAACTGCTGCGGCTACCACCAAATCGCTGGCTAACAATCTTTCAACAGCGTATGCTCCATCGATTCCGCAGGTGGTAGGTGGGTTGGTAAATGGAAGATCTGACTCTCTTTTAATTAGCCGATTTTCCTGTAATTGATTTCTCCAATCCTGTTTTCTTTCTTTGATATTTACAAATTCAGAAACAAGTTTTTCTCCCACTTGCTCTGTTTGATCGAGTAGTTTTTCAACGAGGGACATAGGTAATTCCCCGAAAGGGCGAGGTATATCAGCCATAAAATTTTATCTCACCATTGACTTTCCAAATCATCATAGATTTTAATAGTTCATCTTTGTCCCAAGATTTCCATTTCAACTCTCTAGTCGATCTTGGCAATAACCATCTCTTTTTCCAGAATGAAGCTAGTTCTTCAAATGAAAAATTGTTATATTCAGGCTCTTCAGCGATGCCACTCATATAATCATAAATATTTTTACACAATGGAAATATGAATGCCTCACGTTGAATGCCATGCTTTAGAAATTTTCTAGGCAAATTGAGATATGCAAGTGCTCTTTCCATTGTTTGCCATTTTATTCGCGGCCCCGTACCATATCCACCGGAAGTGGAAACTCCGTTAGCTTCTAGTATCGCTTTAAATAATGGATACAAATGCATAAGGTGAAAACTTCCATACCCCTCTGTAAAGCCTAACGATTTTGCTATCAAATGTTCATTATATTTTAATCTATTGTATATACTGCTTCTTCCATATGCACTGGTTGTGGTTAATGCAACAATATGATTGGGTATGTATCTTTTTTCCATTTCAGTAATTCTTGAATTGTACTTGTTCTGATATGATTTTCGAATTTCATCAGAACCAGCTAACATTGCTACAAGTTTTCCTCCTAGTAAAAAGTTATATGGAGGTATTGCACCTAATGTTTGAATATCCATAGTTTGATTAACATAATATGTTTTCATGCCATCTGGATAATTAAACAGATTATCACGAACAGCGAAATCAAGAGGCGGTGATTGAAGACCTAGTAAACCAATCAGCTTATTGTTATACTTATCAAAAATAAGATAGCGAATTCTTCTACCAAAGCCTGCCGAAAAAGGTAAAGACCAAATTAATCGAGCAAAGCTGAAAATTTCATTATGTTGGTTAGTGCTTACCTCTACGACATAAGGTGTGATTTTTTGTGGATTAATATCCTTGCCGTTTGCAAAGAAAGAAGCATACTTTGGCGCTACTCGTTCGATAAATGAACGTCTCTTAATCAACTCCTCCTCACGCGAAGGTTGATGGACAGTTTTAATCAAATCCTTAGAATCTGATTCCAAAGATAAGTTCCCAGCCTCATCCCAAGAGAAGCCTAAATCTATTAAGTGTTGTAGGACATACTGCCGAATTTGACTTTTATCATCAACAGGAATTGTTAACTCGATCTGTTCTTTCTCAACCAGCATTGATACCTTAATCCCTTCTACTTATGGATTATAGTATCAATGAGAAAAATTACATAGCCCTACTCGAACCAGTAAGCTTATCTGTTAAGTTAATCTTTGTGTAGTAAGACTTTCCTTCAATGGTTTCCCGTGCCGGAACCCTTCCCCGGCAATTTTACCGCTCAATCAACGGCCTGCCCCATTCGCCATCGAATACCACTTCGGGCAGGGGTTTGCGTTCGCGCGGGGACAGTTCGCGCTGGCGCAGGTCATCGGGGAGGGCGGCGGGGTCACCGGCGGCGCCGATCGCCAGCACGGCCATGGCTTCGTAGCCGGTGGGCAGTTGATACACTTCGGCGGCACGGGCGGCATCGAATCCGCCCATCTGGTGCACAGCAAGCCCCAGCGCGCCGGCCTGGAAGGTGAGGTGCGCCACCGCCTGCCCCAGGTCGTAGGGCGCCCAGCGGTGGGGTTTGCCGTTGGGGCGCAGGCTGTTCATCACCGCCAGCACCAGCAGCGGCGCGCCGGCGGCCCAGCGCTGGTTGTTTTCGGTGAGGAGCGAGAACATGCGCTGGTATGCGGCTGGGTCATCGCGGCGGGCGAGGATGAAGGCCCACGGCTGGGCGTTCATGCTGGAAGGCGTCCAGCGCGCGGCTTCGAACAGTGACAGCAGGATTTCGGTTTCGGGCAGCGCATCCGAAAAGGCACGCGGGCTCCAGCGGTTTTGTAGAATCTCGTGGATGGGATGGTCGGTGGGGGCGGGTTTGTGCATGGGATGGGTTTCCTGTCGGGGTCTGGTTGGAGGTATCAGACTGATTGTAACGGGCGGGTGTATGAATTGGGTAAACAAGCGCCGCGCGGTCGTAAATAATTCATCAGAAGCGGCAATTCGGGGCGGTGGACGGAATAATTTTTGCAAAAATGGTTGTACAATTAAGCCATTGGCTGAATGAGAGAATCTTTCCCCGGTTGGTTGTGTTGGAAGGGAGTATTGCGATGGCAGAAATGCAGGATTTACAGGCGAAATTACGCAGCGCCAGCAGCGGCAAGCGCCCGGCGTTCCAGCCGCAGGCGGTGACCTCGGTGGAGGAAACCGGGCTGAACGATGTGTGGCTGCAGGACCTGGTGTTAAAGGTGATGTATTACGGCGGGGTGATGCGCGGGACGCAAATCTCGGAGGAAATCTGCCTGCCGTTTGTGGGCGTGGTCGAGCGCCTGCTGGAAACCCTCAAGCGTGACAAAATGGTCGAGGTGCGCTCCGCCACCGGCAGCAGCTTCAGCCAGGGCAACTACGTGTACGAGATCACCGGCGGCGGTATCAACCGCGCGCGGGAAGCGCTGGCGCGCAGCACCTACGCCGGCCCGGCCCCGGTGACGCTGGAGGAATACGTGCAGGTGGTCAAACAGCAATCGCTGGGCAAGCTCAACGTCAATCCGCAGATCATGGAACAGGCCTTTGCCGGGCTGACCTTTTCCAAGACGGTGCTTTCGCAATTGGGTCCGGCGGTGATCTCCGGTTCCTCGATCTTCATGTATGGCCCGCCCGGCAACGGCAAGACCAGCGCCGCCAAAGCCATTGCCCGCCTGATCCAGCGCGACCCGATCTACGTGCCGCATGCGATCTACATCGACGGGCAGGTGGTGAAATTCTACGATGAACTCAACCACCAGGCGGTGGATGAAACCCCCGGCGGCAAGGGCCAGCGCGGCAAGACCGATTTCCTGCTCAAGAACCGCATGGACCAGCGCTGGGTGAAGATCAAACGCCCGTTCGTGATGGTCGGCGGTGAACTGACGCTGGAGGAACTTGACCTGGTGTATGATGACACCGCCAAGTATTACGAAGCGCCGTTCCAGTTGAAGGCCACCGGCGGTATCCTGCTGATCGATGACTTTGGCCGGCAGCAGGCGCGTCCGCGCGACCTGCTCAACCGCTGGATCGTACCGCTGGAGAACCGGGTGGATTACCTGACGCTGCACAACGGCAAGAAGATCGAGACCCCCTTTGATGTGCTGGTGGTGTTTTCCACCAACCTGCCGCCCAAAGAACTGGTGGATGAGGCCTTCCTGCGCCGCCTGCGCCACAAGATCGAGATCGGCAACCCGAGTTATGATGAATACCGCAAGATTTTCATCGAAGTGGCGCGCCAGAAGCACATCCAGTACAGCGACCAGGGGTTGGCGTACCTGCTGCAGGAATGGTACCAGAAGAAGAAACGCCCGCTGCGCGCCAACCATCCGCGCGACATTTGCGACCATATCCTGGACATCGCCCAGTTTTACGCGATCCAGCCGGTGTTGTCGCCGCAGTTGATCGACCAGGCAGCGGCATCGTATTTTGTCGATCTGTAAACCGGCAGCGCCGTACCGGGTTGGGTTGTGCCCGATTTATTCCGCCGAAACCGGTACCTGTTTCCGGCGGACCAGCCGGAAAATGCGCCCGTCGATCACCAATAACCCGCCCAGGATCAACGCCATACCGGCGATGTGATACGGGGCCAGGGTTTCGCCCAGCAGCAGGATGCCCATCAGCAGCGCCGTGATCGGGATCAGGAACGTGGTCAGCAGGGCGTTGCTGGCGCCGGCCGAAGCCAGCAGGCGGAAATACAGCAGGTAGGCAACGGTGGTGCCGATCAACCCCAGTTCCAGCACCGCCGCCCACGACAGCAGCCCCGGCATCGGCCCCTGTAAAGGGTTCGCGATCAGCAGTGTCAGCGGGAGCATCAGCACGGTCGAGACCGTCACCTGGCCGGCCGCGATCACCGGGGGAGAAAGGTGGCGGACGCGCTGCGTGTAGGCGCCGGAGAGGGCGTAGGAAAAGGTCGCTGCCAGCATGCCCAGCTGGGCAAGGATGTTCATCCCCAATCCGCCCAGGCTGTCAACGCCGATGGTGACGATCACCCCGCCGAACCCGAGCAGCATCCCCAGCACGCGCCCCCCGCTGAGGCGTTCGCGGTTGACGGTATACGCCAGCAACACCCCCCACAGCGGGGCGGAGGCATTCAGGATCGAGGTCAGGCTCGAGGCGATCTGGGTCTGCGCCCAGGCGATGAGGGTAAAGGGGATCACGTTGTTGAGCAGCGAGATCACCAGCAGGTGTTTCCAGTCGGCGCGGCTGGCGGGCAGGTGTTCACCGCGCAGGCGCAGGATGATGTTGAGGGCCAATGCCGCCACTGCCACCCGGCCAAAGACGATCGTAAGGGGGTGCAGGTCATGCAGGGCAAGCTTGATAAAAAAGAAGGAAATCCCCCATGCCACCGAAAGCGTCACCGTCAGCAGCCAGTCGCGGGCGGTCATCGATTGGGGGGCAGGCGCAGTGGACATGCCCCTGATTATACAGGGTTTCGGCACCGCGCCCGGCAGTTGAAAAATGAAAGCGCCGGGCACGGGCTGGCGAATGGCTTATTCGGTTACGGAAAATTCAACATACTCGTTGGCGAGATCAATGTGGTCCACCTTCCAGCCGGCGCGCATCCACGCCCGTGCATGGGTGTGCGAGCCGGTGGAATCATTCGCCCACCACGCGGGGTGCTTGTGGGCGGAAGGGGGCAGGGGTTTGCCGATGATCTCTTCGATTTCCGCAAAGGGCAGGTTGATGACAGTGTCGTAGCGTTTCAGGTAGTACAGGTACTTTTCGAGGGGGGAATATTTGTTCATTCGTTTACCGTTCCTTTCATGGGGTGAAACCCAAAACGTGCTCATCCCTGGCAGTGCTGGAAAAGGGTGACGGTGGAAAATGCCAAATGACCGCATGGGGGATGTGGTCTGGCGTGGTTTGAATGGGGGAGTGAATGGTGCCGTGGTGTGGTTCGGCCGGGGCGCGGGGAGGGATGATGATGGGTGTAAGAGTGAATGTGTTAAAAAAATAACCGCCTGTTAACCTGATTGTACAAAAAAAGCGAACCGCAGGCAAGGTTTTTTGTTATACTCACTGGCAGATGGAGTGCAATCGGAGGTGAGTATGGCAGAATGGCAGCAGGCGAATGTGGTGGTGAATGGCCTGAAGATTCATTACACGCGCACCGGCGGCAGCAAACCACCCCTGGTGTTATCGCACGGCGCCACCGATGACGGCCTGTGCTGGACGCGCCTGGCGCAGGCGCTGCAGGATGACTACGATGTGGTCCTGCCGGACGCGCGCGGGCATGGGCGCAGCGGCAGCGGACGCGGTGACTACAGCAGCACCGCCCGTGCCGAAGACCTGGTGGGGTTGATTGGCGCGCTGCGGCTGGAGCGGCCGGTGATCATGGGGCACTCGATGGGCGCGCAGACCACCCTGTTTGCCGCCGCACTCTACCCCGAAAGTATCCGCGCGGCTGTCCTTGAAGATCCGATCCTGATCCTGGAGGGTGAAACCGTGTTCGGCCAGGGCACCGCGCGTGACCTGGGGCAGTTGATGCGGAAGGGGGCGCGCCGCACCAAACTGCTGCCGCGCTTTTTGCTGCGGCGGATGGCCCAAAAGTATACCCTGCATTACCCCCCGGTGGAACTGGAACCGTGGATTGCCTCCAAGAAGCGCCTGAGCTGGGATTTCATCCGCAGCCTGGCGGTGATCAAAGAAGAAACCACCGGGATGGAAATCCTGTCCCGTGTGCAATGCCCGCTGCTGTTGATCACGGGCGAGCGTGACAAAGGCGCGATTGTTTCACCGCAAGGCGCGGCGCAGGCGCAATCCATCTGCGCCACCTGCAAGGTGGCGCATGTGGCGGGCAGCGGACACAACATCCGCCGCGACCAGTTCGAAGCTTATCTTGCCGTGGTGCGGGAATTCCTCAAGGGTCTGCCAGCTTAACGGCGCGACTTAAGGAAGCAGTTTGGGGAAAACGGCCTGCGCCCAGGATTCGATGGCGCTCCAATCGCGTTTGTCGCCGGTCTGTTCGGCCATCGATTTTGTGACCATCTTCATAAAACCGCGCGCGTTTTGCGCCAGCACCGCGCCGGCGAAAGGCTGCACATCCACCAGCTTCAGCCCGGCTTTCTCGGTATGCTTGGTGAGGTAGGCGCGCGATGTGATTTCGCGATCCTCGATCTTTTCATCGGTGATGGCCAGGCACACCACAAAACCGGCAGCGGGCGTACCCTGGGCGGTGGCGGCCACCTTGCGGACGGCGCGGCGCGCCCCACCCGGCAGCATCCCGGCCCGCACGGCCGTACCGATCAGGATGCCGTCATACCCGGCGGCGCTTTTTAACGTGCGCCCGTCAATCACATCCACCTGCGCGCCCTGGCGGCGCAGCACTTCGCCGATACGTTCCGCCACTTCGCGGGTGGAACCAAGCCAGCTGCCGTAGGTGACCAATACTTTTTTCTGTGTCATTTGATTTTTCTCCTTCAGATGTATGCCTTCCTTTTATTATACGGGAAGCAGTGCGGTGGGTTGCGGAACGTTAACAAAGTGGTCACTGCAGGATTGGCCTGCCTGCATGGGGTGGATTCTGATACACTTACCATACCGGCACCCGAGAAAGGAAAGAGAATGGTTCACCAACATGGTTCCTCGCAAAATGGACAGAGGCTATTGGAACAACTGGCAGCGGGCCAGGTGCCGGTTGGTATTCAGGAAGTGAACCTTGATGGCTGTGAATTGGCACAAATTCCGCCGGCGGTGTGGGGGATGGAGGAACTGCGCACCCTGAGCCTGTACGACAACCGTCTGACGGACATTCCCGCCCGCCTGGGCGGGCTGCGGGCGCTTCGCACCCTGAATCTTGCCCAAAACCAGCTGCGCCAGCTGCCGGATGTGTTCGATTCCCTTCCTGCGCTGACGATGCTGGACCTGGGGCACAACCAGCTGGATCATCTGCCCGGGTCCATCGAGGCACTGCGCCAACTGGAATACCTGTACCTGAGTGATAATCGGTTTGTCGAACTGCCGGCCGCCATCCGCTTGCTGACCCGGCTGCGATATTTGAGTTTTACCGATAACCCGCTGACGGAATTACCGCCCTGGCTGGGAATGTTGCAACACCTGGTGGAATTGCGCCTGTACCGCAACCAGTTGATTGCCCTGCCGGAAACGATTGGTGGGCTATACCAGTTGGTGGAATTGCATGTGGAGTACAATCGCCTGGCGGCCCTGCCGGAAGACATCAGCGGCCTGACCTCTTTGCGCAAGCTGGTCTTGCAAAGAAATGAGCTGCGGGACTTGCCGGAAAGCCTCGGTTATTTGCCTGCCCTGCAGGAACTGGACTTACGGTTCAACGCCCTGCAGCATTTGCCGGAATCGATCGGGCGATTGCAGTCCCTGGCGTTCCTCGACCTGCGCGCCAACCAGCTGGCGGAACTGCCGGAATGCCTGGCAGACCTGCCCGCCTTGAGAAAGCTGGACCTGCGCTGGAACCGGCTTCAGGCTGTGCCGGGGTGGCTAAAGGTCCTTGCCGGGCGGGGCTGCCTGGTGTACGTGTGATCGCTGCCGCCTTCCAGGCAGGTTCATCTATTGACAAGTTGTGTTAAAATCAGCTTAAGAAGTACAATACAATTTGCTCTTCTTGTTGTAACCGGAACCATGAACCAAGAATGAAAAGGAAAACCAAACCATGTCATACCATACCATTATCCTCGTTGGCCGACTGGGACGCGATCCCGAATTGCGCTACACCCCCACCGGGCAGGCAGTCTGCTCGCTGAATATCGCCACCGACCGCTCCTATACCAACCGCGACGGCCAGCGCGTGAGCCAGACCACCTGGTTCCGCGTTTCTGTGTGGGGCAAGCAGGCCGAAACCACCAATCAATTCCTGCAAAAGGGGCGCATGGTGCTGGTGGAAGGCCATCTGAACTCGGATGACAGCGGCAACCCGCGCACCTTCACCCGCCAAGACGGCAGCGCCGGCGCCAGCTACGAAGTCACCGCCAACACGGTGCGCTTCCTCGGCGGACGCGGCGATACCGCGGGCGGCGGCAATGCCGGCGGCGGCGCACAGGGTGCCACCACCACATCCAGCGATTTTGATTTCGGAGATTTTAATGACGATGACTTCATCGATTTCTAGTATCGTCAATCTCAAAGAAATCACCGACAGCCTGAGAACCTCGTTCGAAGCCCGCACCCAGGCGCGGGACCATGCCCTGCAGCAATCGCGCGAATTAACGCGCCTCTCGGCGCACACCATCCGCGCCATCCACCGCGAGGAATTCGATGATGCCCGTGCCAACCTGGCCGAAATGCGCCAGGTGGTGGCGGCGTTAAAAGAATACCTGGCGCCGTACCCCGACCTGTACTTTGCCGGGTACACCCAGGACGCGGTCAAGGAATATGTTGAGGCGCACATCACCCTGGCATTGGTGCTGGGCGAAGCCTTCCCCACCCCCGCGGCATTGGGGGCGGAAGATGCCGCCTATACCAAGGGCATGGCCGAAGCCGCCACCGAACTGCGCCGGCGCGTGCTGGATATCCTGCGCCGCGGCTATTCGGACGGTGCCGAAGTGCTGCTGGAGCACATGGACGCGATCTATACTGAACTGGTCACCTTCGATTATCCCGATGCCGTCACCTACGGCCTGCGGCGCCAGACCGACCTGGTGCGCGGCGTGCTGGAACGCACCCGCGGCGATATGACGATGAGCCTGCGCCAGCACCGCCTGGCGAGCGCGATGCATGACCTGATGCGGCGCCTCGACCTGGAAGAGGGGGGCGCTGACCTGGCATTCGACCCCGACGCGGAAGACGATCAGGCTTCTGCCGGCAGCGAGAACTGAGCGTCCCTGACGGCGGTATGCGAACGATCCGTGCTTCGGAAATTGGAACCTATTTGTATTGCGCGCGCGCCTGGTGGTATCAACGCACCGGCGCGCCGAATTTAAATGAAAAAGCGATGCGGGAAGGCACCGCCTACCATGCCCGCCACGGCCAGCGTGTGACCCGCGCCGGCGGTGCGCAACGGGCGGGGGCGGTGCTGCTGCTGGCAGCGCTCCTGCTGCTGGCGGTGGGCATTACCCTGCAGCTGGTGAAATGACATGCCGCTGATCCTGCTGGCATTGCTCCTGGCGGCGGCGGCCGTCTTTCTGCTGCTGCGCGGCGGCAAACGGCAGGCGGAGGAAGGCCTGCCTGTAGGTAAGGTCATCTACGATGACAGCTCGCGCCGCGCGGGGGAAGAGGTCAAGCCGCTGTATTCGGCGCGCCTGGGGCTGAGCGGCAAGCCGGATTATATCGTGCGCCACCAGGGGCTGCCCGTGCCGGTGGAGGTGAAAAGCCGCCGTGCCCCGCGCCAGCCCTATGACAGCCACATCTACCAGCTGGCGGCGTACTGCATGCTGGTGGAGGAAATCTTCCGCCAGCGCCCGCCGTATGGCATCATCCGCTACAATGACCGCAGCTTCCAGGTGGACTACACCCCAGCGCTGGAAGCCGCGCTCAACGACCTGCTGGCCGAGATGCGCCAGCGCAAGGTCAGCCTCACCCCACCCCGCTCACACGACCTGCCCGAACGCTGCGCCGCCTGCGGGTATCGGGACGAATGCGCGGAGCGGCTGGAATAGAAAAAAACAGGGATTGACATTTTCATCATCCGGCATAGAATGGATTTAACGCATGGCGGCTGCGGGCGTTGTGCGGCAGGAACATCGGGATGAAAAAAGAGTGCAGCGGACGGTATCAATGGGGGGCGCGGCCGTGCGCCGGGTTACGCTGTCGGCACAATTTTGACGTTTTGTTGACGTTGCTATCCGATAATGAAGAGAGTCACTGACACGATGACAGGAGGTTCGCGAATGAAATCAGGATGGAAAGTTGGGTTTTCTATGCTGCTTATGGCGGCAATGGTGCTGGGCGGCCTGCCTGTGCCGCAGATGGTTTCGGCGGAGGAATTCGATCCGCCCAGCGCGTACGACATCGAGATTCAGCGCGCTTCGATTGCCAATGATAATATCACCCAGGGGGACGAAAACAGCGTCATCCCCTCCATCTCGGCGGATGGCAGCCTGGTGACGTTTGAGTCGAAATCCGCCCTGTTGACCGGGGATGATGCCAATTCGATCCAGGATATTTTTGTACGCAATCGCAGTAACAATACCACCGCACGGGTGTCTACCTCCACCGGCGGTACGGACGCGGATGCGGATGTGGAACGGAGTGCGATTTCCTCCAACGGGCAGTTTGTGGCATTCCAGTCCGAAGCCTCCACCCTGGTCAGCGGGGACACCAATGGGGTGTCCGATGTCTTTGTACGTGACCGGGTGAACCACACCACCACGCGGGTATCGGTATCTTCCGCCGGGGTACAGGGGAACGCCTCCTCCAACAGCCCGGCGATATCCGGTGATGGTCGCTATGTGGTCTTTGCTTCCTCCGCTTCCAACCTGGTAGCGGGAGATACCAACGGCAAAGCCGATATCTTTGTGCATGACAGGGTCACATCCATTACCACCCGGGTGTCGATCAACGGGGGGATTGAGGGTGATATGGGTTCAGCCTCTCCCTGTATCTCGGATGACGGAAGCATGATCGGGTTTGAATCGGCTTCCACCACCTTCTATAGCGGGGACAGTGCCAACCATACGGATGTATTCGTGGTGAACCGTTCCACCGGCAGCATCTCGGTCGTGTCCAAATCCAGCGCCGGGGTATTGGGCGATAACGGTTCTTATCATTGCTCGCTTTCGCAGGACGGGCGCTATGTGGCCTTTGATTCCCGCGCGGCCAACCTGGTCAGCGGGGACAGTAACGCGGTGGGAGATGTGTTCCGCCATGACCGCAACACCGGCACCACCATCCGCGTTTCGCTGGCAGCAGGCGGCATCCAGGGCAACGGGGAATCGGTTGCCCCCGATATTTCCGGGGATGGTGACTGGATTGCCTTTAACTCCGTCGCCACCGACCTGGTGAACAGTGACGGCAACGGCGAAAGCGATGTGTTCGTGGTTCATATCAGCGCCGGGACGATCCGGCGGTTATCTGTTTCCAGCGCGGGGGTGGAAGGCAACGGCGGTTCGTATTCATCCAGCATGTCCCTGGACGGCCGCTATGTTGCTTTTGCTTCCTGGGCCTCGAACCTGGTAACTGGTGACACCAACAGCCACTGGGATGTGTTCGTGGCGTATGCCGGCGATGCCACCATCAGCACACCGCTGCTGCGCAGCCCGGGCGCAGATGCGATCGTGTACGGCGGGAGGCCAACCTTGAAATGGTATCCCATCGCGGCGGCAACCGTCTACGATATTGAGTTGTACAATGCCAGCAGTACGCGCATTGGCAACTGGACGCGCGGGGTGGGGGCCTGCGACCCGGGGCCGTATTGCGAGTACCGCATCAGCTTTGACCTGGAAAGCAACTTCGGTGATTACTTCTGGCGCGTCAAAGCGCGCAATACCACCACCGGCGGATACAGCCAGTGGTCGAATCTGCGCAAATTCACCTATACGCAGCTGGGCCGGGTGACGGCATACGCCCCGATCGATGACCTGGTGACCAGCAACCGCTATCCCAGCCTGATCTTCTCGGATATCACCGGGGCAACGATGTACCTGGTGCAGTTCCGCCTGCCGGATGAAACCTTCCTCTTTAATATGCTCATCCCCGATGCCGGTAACTGCGATGGCTCGTTGTGCATCTATACCTTCGATACCCCGATGGATCCGGGGACGTACATCTGGCACATGCGCGCCAAGAATGGCCGCAACTTTGGCCGCTGGACAGCGTACAGGACATTGACCATTGAGTGAGTGAAGAGGCTGTCCCAAACGTCCAGCGCGGCTGAGCCGCGCCCCTGCATCTAAACCCGCATTAACAATCGAACCGCCATGCATGGCGGTTCGATCACATTCCAGATGACTTTTGGGTCAACTTCCCCCTTGAGGGGTGGAGCCCCGCCCCTTGTTTTGACATTTATTTGACGTTTGCCCGGTATGGTTAACTTGATAAAACGAGGGCAGGTTAATGCTGCCCGGCTGTTGATGCAAGGAGACTACAGATGAAACGATTGGGAATGTTGTTCGTGTTGGCCGTGCTGGTGTTGCTGTTGGCGCTGCCGCAGCCGGTGGCGGCGGGGGTTGCCGCCGATGAACAGGCGCCGGATGACGCCGCTGTGGTGGGAACGCCGGTGCTGGTGGAACCACACAAGAACCAGAAAACGGCAGTGCGCCCCACCTTTGTGTGGGAAACCGTGCCGGGCGGCACCAAGTACACGCTGGAGATCAAGAAGGTTTCTGATAACTCGGTTGCCTTCAAGGCCACCTATGCCGCCGCGGTGCGCTGCACGGCAGATTTGTGCACGGTCGCGCTGAACACCGACCTGCCGGTGGGGGATTACAAGTGGCACGTGGTGGCGTATGATGCCGTCGGCAAGGGAGCATGGAGCATTTACCACACCTTTTCCGCCTGGGATACCACCCTGGCGCAGGTGTCGCTGCGTTCCCCCGGCGCGAATGCGCTGGTCTACGGCGGGCGGCCGACCTTCAAATGGTATTCCAACGGCGCCGGCAATTACTACCTGCAGCTGCGCAGCGCGGCCGGGGAAGAGCTTGGCTTCTGGAGCACCTCCAGCGAAGTGTGTGTGACCTACTGCGAGTTCCGCATCCCGCTCAACCTGAATTCCAACTACGGCGATTACCAGTGGCGCGTGCAGGGCTACGATACGATTGGCGAAGGGGTGGGGCCGTGGAGCAGCTGGCGCACTTTCAGCTATACCCGCATCGCGCGCCCGACGCGTATCTCGCTGGCGGATGGTTCCACCACCGGCGCGCACCAGCCGACCTTTGAATTCGGCGCGGTCGATGGCGCGATCTATTACCTGTTTGAAATTTTCGATGCCGATACTGACGACCTCTATTACCAGAAAAAAGCGCTTGCCGCCGACATTTGCCCGGGGGTGACGTGTGAGCTGCCGATCGACAGCATGCTGCCGGGCGGCAATTACAAATGGCATGTGCGCGGGCAGAACGGCACCAACTTTGGCTACTGGACTGGCTGGTGGACCTTCACCATCTCGGGCAGTACCGCCAAGTACACCACCACCTTCGGTTCCGACCCCACCGACTGGGCCGATCCGGACAACCGCTGGGCGTGGGACGGGATCAGCTATTACCAGGGCCAGCCCTCGGCAGTGTGCTGGCACTTCTGCGCCCTGACCTATTACCCGCAGAACTACACCGATGCCACCCTGATCATCACCCTGCGCAGTACCGGGACCGACGCGGATGACGGCTATAAGATCCTGTGGCGCGCGCTGTATGACGCCAGCGGTGACCTGCTGCAGGCGTATGAACTGTCGGTCACGCAGAGCGGGGCGGACATGGTGGCGAGCATCAAGCGCTACGATAACGGCACCACTTATACCCTGGGCAGCACGACGATCCCATCACAGAGTATTTCCAACTTCCATACCGTCGAGATCCGCCTTGATCACCATGCCTTCCAACTGCTGTACAATGGGAGTGACATGGGTACTTACAACGTGATGCTCGACAGCTACTACTACGGCACCTTCGCTGTCGATGTAACCTCGCCTCCCGGCGGCGTCCACCGCGTGGAGATCGACACGGTCGATATCGAGGTACCGGGGAGTTAATCCCGGTTCTGATCGATGGACAATGCGGGGCTGTCCCAAAATTCACCCGGAAAACCCTTGAACCGCCAGGCCTGGCGGTTCAATTCTTAATTTGGGCGCAGATGCAGGGGCGCGGCTCAGCCGCGCCGGGCTTTTGGGGCAACCGCTGTTGGTTATCCTACACCCGCCAGGGGGTCAGGTCGAGGAAGTCGTTGAATTCGTACTTGAGCAGCAGGTCATCCATCGCTTCGCGCAGCAGTTCGGCTTCGCTGATGCCGAGGTCCTCGGCGAGTTTGCCGAGGCGTTCCAGCTGCGAATTGGTGTAGTGGGTGGTCTTGGTCGACATCGCCTCGGCGCGCGCCAGGCGCATCTGGTTGCGGCCTTCCACCTTGGCGCGGTAGAGGGCTTCGGAGGCTTTGCGCATCAGTTCGTACTCGGTGCGCCCATCCACCGGGCAGGCGGCGATCCCGATCGAGATCGTCAGCGGGGTTTCCACCGCTTTGCCGAGTTTCTCGGCCAGGTCGGTGTGCAGGTGTTCGGCGATGCTGCGGCGCAGCTGGTCCATCATCAGCAGGGCGTCCTCGCGCCCCACGCGCGGCAGGGCGGCGGCAAATTCATCGCCGCCGAAGCGCCCCAGGATGGCCTGTTCGCCGAGGGCCTGTTCGGCGCGGCGGGCGATCTCGACCAGGACGATGTCGCCGCCTTCATGGCCGTAGGCCTGGTTGACGCTGAGAAAATGATCAATGTCCCAGAAGACAAAACTGACTTCCTGCTGGGCATCGCGCAGTTCGGGCAGGCGTTCGCGCAGGATGCGCAGGAAGGCTTTGCGGGTGTGCAGGCCGGTGAGCGGGTCTTTCCCGCGCGGGGGATTGGGGTTTGACATGGGTCTCTCTCCTATATATGAATATTATAATAAAGTATTATGTAATGATAATATAATTAAAAAATGTGTTTGTCAAGTATCCTGTTCCGCTTCTTTTGCGTCCCGGGCAAGCATTTTGAACAGTCTCCCGCCATCCGGGATGGAGGTTCAGGAGTGAATGTTTGCCATTGACCAGGGTTCGCTACCACCCGCGCCGGGCGGACGTTTGCCGGGGCTGGTTTCTCTATGGTATAGTTGCGCCATGCACCCACACGAGAGCAAACCGTTCGAAGCCGTGGCGCAGGCGCTGCTGGATTGGTACGCCCACAATGCGCGCGAACTGCCCTGGCGCAGCGACCCGCAGCCCTACGCGGTGTGGGTGTCCGAGATCATGCTGCAGCAGACCCGCATGGAAACCGTCCTGCCGTACTACCGGCGTTGGATGGAGCGTTTTCCCTCGCTGGTATCCCTGGCGCAGGCCGACCTGCAGGAGGTGTTGATCCACTGGGAGGGGCTGGGCTACTACAGCCGCGCCCGCAACCTGCACAAAGCCGCCGGGGTGGTGCTGGAACAATACGCGGGGATGATCCCCGATACGCGCGAGGGTTTGGAAGCCCTGCCCGGCATCGGGCGCTACACGGCGGCGGCGATCGCCTCGATTGCCTTCGGGCGCGATGAGGCCTGCCTGGATGGCAACATCCGCCGCATCTACTCGCGCCTGTTCAACGTGGAAGAACCGCTGCGTTCCCCCGCGGCGGAAACCCGCCTGTGGACGCTGGCGGAGCAGCTCCTGCCGCCGGGCCGAGCGGGGGATTTCAACCAGGCGCTGATGGACCTGGGCAGCGCGGTCTGTACGCCCCAGAGCCCGGCCTGCCTGCTGTGCCCGCTGCGGTCGTACTGCACCGCCTGCGGGCTGGGCGTGCAGGCGCAGCGCCCGGTGAAGACCGAAAAGAAACCCATCCCGCACAAGCTGGTGGCGGCGGCGATCATCGAGCGCGCGGATGGGCGCATCCTGCTGGCGCAGCGCCTGCCGGAAGGCCTGTTTGGCGGGCTGTGGGAATTCCCCGGCGGGAAGAAGGAAGACGGCGAAACCCTGCCGGAGGCATTGGCGCGGGAGATCGAAGAAGAACTCGATGCCGCGGTGGCGGTGGGGGCGGAATTCGGGGTGTACGAACACGCCCTGACGCATTTCAGCCTCACGCTGCACGCCTTCCGCTGCCGCCTGGCGGATGGGCGCGAACCGCGCCCGGTGCAGGCCAGCGCCGTGGTGTGGGTCACCCCGGCCGAAATGGACGCCTACCCGATGGGCAAGATCGACCGGCTGATCGCGAATGGGTTGAGGGGGTAAGGATAGCGGGGGGAGGGGGATTAAAAAGGTTTAATTTCTTTCGGAACCGTGCTAGAATCAGTATGGTACTGGCGGGGCATTCGGGTGGAAAGACTTCGTAGAAATACCAAAATGCAATGCTCTATTGTAGTTTTGCTGGATAATTAATTGTTGGGCTTCTGATTTCAATACACTGGAATTTTACATGACTGAAATCCAATGTGTCTACTGCATGCAAACTAAAACGATATCAAGTTATTCAAAAAGGGAGCATGTATTACCTCAAGCGTTTGGTTTATTTTCCAACAACTTTACGCTTGACCAAGAGGTCTGCGATGATTGCAATAAGTATTTTGGGGATAATCTCGAAATCGACTTGGCTAGAGATACGTTCGAAGGTTTATCACGCTTCGACTATGGGCTGAAAAAAAACAGTGAATATAAATCTTTAGGTCGTAGATCTCGACTAGTTATTAAAGTCGCAGAGGGTCAATTCAAAGGTGCCCTTGTCTACTTAGAGTATTCTCAAGAAACCGATAAGCTTATGATCCGTCCCGTCAAACAAATTGGTTTTCTCAGGGCTGAAGATTCGGAATATGCTTATTTTTCGTTAGATAAAGTTCCTAATAAATCAGAGCTTGATAACCAAAGAGTCGATTTAACAAGACACAATGCCGTTATTGCCCTTGGCATGAGTTCAGAGGAGGCTAAAGAGATTCTGGCAATGAGAGGCATTATTTTGAAATCATGGGGAGATGCAGAATCACTTGAACCGTTCGAAGATGCATGGAATGTCGAAGTAACAGCGAATATAGATTCAACATTGTTTAGAGCAATAGCTAAGATTGCCTTCAATTATTTTGTATACTGTGAGGGAGCTAACCTAGCACGACAAGCTGGATTTAATACTATCCGTTCCTATATTCTGTATGGTATTCAGCCTGATTATCGCCTAGTCGATATTTTAGAAAGACCTATATTGGCTGATGAGGCAGTTGTTGGCCGGCGGAGGCTAGGACACCTTGTTACAATTAATTGGTCGGGAGATCACAAATCAATAGTGGCTATGGTTTCATTATTCAACTTGAATACTTACTCGGTAAGCCTATCACGAGATTTTCTAGGTGCAGTTCAAAGTCTGCCTAAAGGACATTTCTTTAATATTGCCAATCGACAAATTCTGCCTTTACAAGCATTATGAGCCTTATGGGAATGAAGAAACTTAACAAAGCGTGCACCTTACGAGTGGGATTCCGCCTCATTTTAGGTATTTTTCTGGCTTCGGGCTTATACTGCTCTTAAGACTAGTCCAACCCTGACCACGTGCGGGTAACGCTAACCCTTGGGCAGTTTCACCTTAATGAGGAGATAACAATGCAAACCGAAAAAGTAAAACCAAATCAATACTCAATTGATTTTATGCTGGAAGAATTCCGGTATCTGAAAGCATCATATGAGGGCGCGATGGCCTGGCGCGATGAGCGGTTTAAAAGTTTTATCAATATTGTTTTCGGTTCAGTTGCTTTACTGACAATCATTGCCCAGTTTTCAAAATCATCTACAATATTGGTTTATTCACTGATCCTCATTACGCTGATTTTGTACCTGTATGGGCTGTTTGTCTTTTCACGCCTTGTTGCAGGTTTTCTCAGTGTTGCGAGGATTGAACGTGCCATTAACAGGGTCAGAACCTATTTTATCGAGATGGATGACGGATTAAAAGAGTATGTGGAATTACCGGCGCATCCGTCAAAATCCGCATCAGCGAAACCCAGGTTGGGTACCGGTCTGTTGGGCATTACTGCTTTAACCAACGCTTTAATTGCCGGGGTTTTTGGGGCCTCTGTATCTCTCGAAGTTTTCAAATGGATTCCTCTACTTTCTGTGGGCGTCGGTTTTTTGCTTGCGCTGGCCAGTTGGGGGATGCATGTCGTTACCTTAAGGAAACAGAACAAGAAAGATCGCGATAAAGATTTGGTATAAGAAAGAGAGTTCCAACTACCAATATCCCGACACTGATCAATATGTAGGTTTCGCCGTCCCCGTTCCCCGACTTTTTATTCAAACCATGTACCTGATGTTCTGGCTGCAACAAAAGAGGTAAAGATGAATCATCTGCCGTGCCGTGAAAGAGTGTTTCCGTTCCGGATCTGTGCCAATGAATTCTACACACCCTATCTGCGGTGGTTCAGGCATTTATCGGAACGGCTGGGGGTTGAGAACACGCTTGCCGTCTGGCGCGCCGCGTTGGCGGCTTATGATGACACATTCACCGTACACATCCTTTCAGCCGGATGGACCAAAGTTGCCTTACCCGAAAGCAACCCAAACCAGGGCGCTGAAGCGCTGCTTGACCGCGTTTTCCCTGCGCCCCACCTGGACGTAACAGGGACTGCGGTCAGGGATGTCATCGAAAGCACGCCGCCCATCCCCCAGGTACGGCGCTGCTTCGGCAATGATACGGTTGAAAAAGAGATCACCGCCTTTGAGGCACTGCACTTGCGGTTTGATGGCCTGGCTTACCTGGCCGAAACCATCATCAAGAACTACGGCAAACAGGGAGAGTTGATAGTCTATGACCTGATGGTTGCAGGCAGGCTTGCTGCTGCGCACGGGGAAACCGGCAGTGTTGAGGAATTCATCGAGGATTTCACCGCGGTTAATGCAGCGCCCAGCCTGTTCACTGCCGGGCTGCGTCACGAAGTGATCCATAAAACCAGGCGGGAAGCGGTGCTGCACGTGCGGGAATGCGAGTGGGCAAGATATTTCCGGGAGAGGCATCCCACCGTCGGCTACCTGATGGCATGCAGCACCGATGAGGTAGCCTACAAAGCCTATAATGCCGGCCTGCGCATGCAGCGCACCTCGACCCTGATGGAAGGCGGCGCGGTGTGTGATTTCTGGATCTACACCCTCGATCCTCAACCACCTTCAACCGGCGAATAAAGCGCGCATCGTTCACTTTGCCCACCATTAACCCAAACCGGTGGGAGAACGCTGGTCCTCCCACCGGATACAGACCTTTTATTAATCTTGTGCCATTCATCCGACTTCGACCGGCGTATCGCTTTAAGAAATCGGATGTCTTCCCTCTTTCTGACTTGTGAGCAAAAGCTTGATTTATAATGAACAACATGCCCTTCAATGCATCCGTACCTGACACAGCGTGCAACCGATGCCGGGCATTCTGGCTCGCTTCCAGGCATTTTTCTGCGCCTCAGCATTTTTCCAGTCGGACGGCGCTTCGCCGTCCTCACCCCAGCGCAGGTAACACAAACTGTTGGACCGCTCATTCTGAAGCATGTGCTCCTGGACACAGAAACGTCTAGCTAACCATTGAGGAGTAACAGATGCCACGACCCGAATCAATTGAAAACCGCTGGGATATTCTATATCGTGACTATCCAGAAGTATACGAAGCATTCATGAACGTACCTTACCAACCTTCCGTGTTTGATCAAGTGCCCGAAATGATTGACCTGCACGGAAAACTCATTGTGGATGTCGGCGCTGGAACCGGTAGATCAAGCCGGGCAGTGGCGCGCACCGCCCGGCAAGTGATCGGTATCGAATATGAACCAGCTATGCTGCGCCAGGCGCGGCAAGCGGCACTCGGTGACGAGGCAGCGCGACTTATTTATCTTTCCGGTGACGCATGTGCGATTCCATTGGCGGATAATTCTGTGGACATTGTTACTGGGTTCACATTGGCATTGTTTCCCGCAGAACGATATCGTGATTTCATCCGTGAAGGCTTGCGAGTAGCGCAGGATAAGGTGGTCTATGTCGGTATTCCGCCTGGCTGGTACGGCGGGGATCTCGATCCTGTCATTGATAATCCATACAAAGGCAAATTTGATGTCGAAGTGGATCGCATTTTTATCGAAGAATATCAATTTGCCTACCAGGATGTGTTCTCGAATCAAGATTATGGAACCATCGAAAATATTGTCAGCATCTATGGATTTATTTTTGGGAAGAAAGTCATTGAACACATCAGGCGAGAACATATAACCAATATTCGATGGAAGTATAGAGTGTATTGGAGGAAGTAAATCAAAGGCTGCCCAACAAAGCGTGCACCTGGCACCGGGGATTCAGCGGCATTTTCAGGCATTGTCCACGTCCCATCCCTCCTGCATTAACGAAAACCGGTGGGAGGACCTGGGTCCTCCCACCGGTTAAAACGTGCGCGCAAACCTGTTACAGGTCGTAAACCTTACAGGTCGTAATCCTGTTCCAGCGCCTTAAACTTGCCCATGCTGTCCGCCAGGCCGCCTTCGCGGGCGCGCGCCAGCCACAGGTCGCGGTACTCGCGGGAAATCTGTTTCCATTCCGTCCCCAGCACGCTTTTGGCGCGGGCCTGTTCGCTTTCGGGGGCATTTTCTTTGACCATCAGCGCCAGCAGGGCGCGCTTGCAGGCGTGCCGCACCAGGCGGATGGTATTTTTAACTTCGCGTTCGATCAACTCGGCATCGGGGCAGGCCATGCGCGCCTGGGCCAGGTGCTGTTCGAGCGCGTCCAGCGTGATCAGGACTTCATCAAAGCTGTCGGCCTGCAGGCCTTCGGCAGCGGCGATTTCCGCCAGCGGCCGCGCCAGCAGGTGATGGAAGACGGTGCTGTTGGGGTAGTCCACGCCGGCTTTCTGGTAGAGATTGCCCAGGCCAACCAGGATCCCGCCCATCTCGTGCGCCAAATCGGCAAAGGCGTGGCGGTTGAGGGCTTCCGCCAGGTTGAGGTTGCGGTTGCTTTTGAGGCACCACGCATACGCTGCCCCGGCGGCGAAGCCCGGGTAGCTGATCGGCGGCACCTGCCAGTGGCCGCTGTCGCCCCAGTCGGTGTTGAGGTAACCGGCGGCGCCGTACTGGATGCCGTTCTCGGCCGCGCTGCGCAGGTTGCCGAGGGCGTTTTCCAACCGCCCGGCAATCGTGTTCCAGCTGCTGGTGCCGGGGCACATGTAGAACGGCACACGCGCGGCGGCAAAGGCCGCGCCTTCGGCATCGAAGGGGTGGCTGGCCTCGTAGCCCCACAGCAGGCCGATCGCGTCCTGGGGCAGCTGCGGGATCAATTCGGGATGGCGGCAGATGATGTCGCCCCAGTACATCATGGTAAAGCCGCGGCGTTTCACCTCGCGGTACAGCTCCAGCAGGAAATCGAGGTACACCTGGGGGATGCTTTTTTCATCGCACAGCGCTTTGGATTTTCCCATGCCGATATCAAAGGTTTCATCGGCGCCGATGTTGAGGATGCGGCTGGTGAAATGCGGCAGGAGTTCATCGTACAGGCTGCGGATCAGTTCGAGGCTGCCCGGCTCGGCCGGGGAAAGCGAGAACGGGCCGTGGGCTTTGCCCCACGGGACATCGAATTCGCCGTGGATCTCCGCCAGGTGCTGGTAGGGTTCCAGTGAAAGCCAGTGTTCCAGGTGGCCGAAGGAATTCTGGTTGGGCACCAGTTCCACAAAGCGCTGGCGGCAGTAGGCATCCAGCAGGAGGATTTCCTCCCCGGTCATCGGTGAGGCGTTTTGCCACGGCAGGGGGTGATTGCGATAGGCGAAGGTGTGCTCGGTATACAACTGCAGCTGGTTGATCTTCCAGCCAGCCAGGCGGTCGACCAGGGCATAGAGGGTTTCCATGGTGTAGACCTTGTCGCGGCTGATATCGAGCATCACCCCGCGCGCGGGGAAATCGGGCGCGTCAACAATTTCCAGGCACGGCAGGTTGGCGCGGCGCGCCTGGCTGGCAATCTGGCGCAGGGTGGCCAGGCCGTAGAAGATGCCGGCCGCGTCACTGGCGGTGATCGTGATGCCTTCCGGCAGGATCGCCAGGCGGTAGCCCTGGGGGCCGCCGGTGGCGCCGGGGTCCAGCACCAGGCGCAGGGCAGCGCCGGGTTCAAAACCCGAAGCCGCGATCTCCCAGTGCAGACCGTGTTCCTTCTTTAAATACTGCTGGAACTGGGTTGCGCTGAACAGCAGCGCCTGCGGCTGCCGGGCGATGATCTGGATCAGCGCGGCGCGCGGCAGGGGGAATTCCCCGGCGAGTGGGTGCAGAGTGCGGGGTTGGGGTAACAGGGTCAGGTGAACCGTAGAATTTGCCATTGGTTGGCTCCTTGTTCGATCAAAATGGGGTGAATGCGTTAATCGTACCAAAAAATGTGGGGTTGGTACACATCCTGCAGGGGTAGAACCTGCAACCGTGAAAGTATGCAGCCTTTGACAGGGTTTCGTGATACAATAGGATTGGATTGAGATTTTCGACAGGGATATATGCCAGCTTCGATGAATACCTTGCTGCAAAACCTTACAGGGAGTTTGCACCTTGTTGAATATTCAGGATGAATGTTGTATATTAATTCTGGATAAGAATGCTTCAGAACGGTTTTCCATAATCACGCTTTTCGAAAGACAGAAAGCCCATGTTTCAACCCAAAATGCGTCCGCATTTAAATCAATCTACCCCTGAACCCGGTCAACCCACGCCAGAACAACGCCGCCATGCGGCAGGCCAGTCGTTGATCGAGCTGGCGTTGATCCTGCCGATCCTGCTGATCATGGTGCTGGGGCTGGTGGAAGTGGCGGCGTTTGTCGGCTCCTACCTCGATGGGCTGGACCTGGTGCGCGAAGCAGCCCGTTTTGCCTCCCTGCGCGACCCGTTCTATGACGGCCCCACCGATATGAACTGCCGCACGGAACCATTTGATTATTACTACGATACCGTCTGCATTTTCTCACCCCCGGCAGGTTCCCCCCAGTGTAGCGGGCCGAGCGATCCCTTCTGCAACGGGATCAACTCCGCCACCCAGCTGGATATGACCACGGATGACGTGGTGATCTCGGCCTATACCGTGGTGGACAACCGCGTCAGCGCCAGCTACCCGCCCCCGGCAGGCTATTATGCCTATTCGGACCACGACAGCGATACCGACCACAACAGCAACTGGCAGTATGACTGCGATGGGAACATCGAACGCCTGACGCCGTTCTGGAACGAAGTGCGGATGAACAACTACCTGAGTTCAGTTGCGCCGCCCAAGCGCGGCTTTGTGGTGGTGGAATATTATTATTGCTACCACCAGTGGCTAAATGCCCCCTTGATTTCCCAATTTTTACCCAATCCGGTGAGGATTCATGTCTATACAGTTATTTCCCTTCCTGCGGCGATCCCCACATCGACGCCCTATCAAACCCCAACCCCCGGCTCCTGAGCGGCGGCTGCGCCACCAGCGCGGGCAATCGCTGATCATTTTCGCGATTGCCGTGGTTGGGTTACTGGCAGCTGTTGGCCTGGCCGTGGATGCCGGGATCATGTATGTCACGTACGGCGAGTTGAAGCGCGCCGTGGACGCGGCGGCGATCACCGCCGCCAATGAGTTTAAGACAGGCCAGACGATCGAGAAGCTGGAAGAAGCAGCGGAAGAAGTGCTGGCGATGCACGAACTGGACATGAGTACGATCGACCTCAAGGTGTACATCTGTGACGCCTTTGACACCATCACCGACCGCGATCTGTATCAACCCTACGGCGGCAGCCCCGATGGCATCCGTGACCGTTACCTGGCCACGGTGGAGCCAACCTTCTTCGCCCGCTGCCCCAATACCGAAAGCGGCCTGCAGGCGCCGCGCAAGCTGATCTGGGTGGAAGCCACCCAGCGCGCACCGATGTATTTTATGAGTATCCTGGGATTCTCCGATATCGCCCTCACCACCCATACCGTAACAGAAGCTGCCCCGGTGGACCTGGTGATCGTGATCGATGTCTCCGAATCGATGGGTGAAGATACGGTGGGCTTTGTCCCGGCGGATTTTGACCCCACCGATTGTAACGCCAATAATACCTGCCAGCCGCTGGCGCAGGCCAAGCAAGCCGCCCTGCTGCTGGTGGATAAAATGCATGAAGGCTATGACCGCGTGGCAATTGTAACCTACGATACCTCGGCGGAAACGCAGGTGATTCCCAATATCCAGGGCGTGCCCACCAGCCTGAGTGATGATATTGATGAAGTCAAGAATGCGATCAACAATATCGCCCTGCACAATGACGCTCCCTTTGCGCGCCTGTGGCCGCAGTGGAAAAGCCCCGGACTGGCAGATCCGAATGGGGTGAAGAATTACTTCGCCTTTAACCCGGTCAATCCCGAAGACCGCGACGGTGACGGGTTTGACGCAGACCCGCGGTTCCCACCCTGTATCGATGTGGATGGGACCGATAATCGAGACAATGCGATGTGCTGCGAGCTGGATTCGGACCGCTGGACGGAAGACCCCAAGTTTGCCGCTTTCAACTGGCCCAACAACGGCTTCCCCTGCGATTCCGATATCATGCTGGATGCCTATGACTGGGACGCGAACGGGGAATGGACGATGTCGGACCATGAAGCCTCGGCGCTGTACCTGGGCAACATGGTCACCCAGCAGTCGATCTATGAGCTTTCGCCGCTTTCCACCTGCACCGGCTGCGGCATCCGCGAAGCCAACAACATCCTCACCCAGTACGGCCGCTCCGGCGCGGTGTGGATCGTGGTGTTCCTCTCGGATGGCGCCGTCAACTATGCACCGCGCGCACCGCAGATTCCCACCCAGTATACCAACAGCTTCTGTTTCGGCCCGCCGCTGGATGATGACCCCGATACACCCACCGTACCGGTGACGTACCCCGGTTTGTACAGTACGATGTGGAACGCGATGTGCCGTGATCAGCGCCCCTGGCCGCGTACCTGCATTGATGACAACCAGCTCACCTGCCCGCCCGGCAGCACCTACCAGGATCCGGCCACCTTGCTCTACGGGCAGATCCTGTACAGCCCCTTTGATTACGCCCTCGATATGGTGGATGACATGGCGCTGACTGAAGTCAGCGGCCAGGAGCCGATCGGCAACAACGTGGGCATCTTTTCGATTGGCCTGGGCGCGGTGGTCAAGGTGGATGGCAGCGGCAATGTGACGGAAAGCTACGGTGAAGACCTGCTGCGCTACATGGCCGCGGTGGGGGATGACGGCGACCGCACCACCGACCCCTGCGACGGGGTGGCGCACATGACCACCTGCGGGCAGTATTATTACGCACCAACCGGCGAGGAGTTGCTGCCGATTTTTGAAGAAATTGCAACCCGTATTTACACACGAATTTCCCAGTAAACCCGGGAAGGGAAGTTCAGGAGATGGTATGATGAAAACCAGACCGTTCACAATCCAAAAAATCAACCGAAATGGGCCGCACAGCAAAGCGCAGAGCTTTGTGGAATTTGCCCTGGTGCTGCCCCTGCTGCTGGCTGCCATATTCGCCGTGATTGAATTTGGCCGCCTGATGCAGGCCTACCTGGCATTGGAGAACGGGGCACGGTTTGGTGTGCGCCTGGCCGTCACCGGTGACTATGACCCGGCATACTGTGACGAAGCCGGGGCGGCCCTGGGGTTGACCGATGATGACAACGCGGACGGCGCGATTGACTGCCGCGTACCGGACAGCGTGGATGATTATGAAGAAAAGACCAACAGCCTGATCGACTGGGCGCGCATGCCCTCCATCCGGGATGCCTCCCTGCGCGGGGCGATGGGGATTGCCTGGGATAATAATCCTTCTGTGACCGGCGATTACATTGATTACCTGAGCAACCCGCAAAATCCGCTGGCGGTGGACAACCGCGGCAACCCCGGTGCGGAGGGATATTTCAGCACCAACATTTGTTCCAACCGTTATGACGCATCCAAAGACATCGGCTACCGCCTGGACCCGAACCCGCTGTACTTTACCGGGCACGATGGCGAGGAGGATTACCTCTACCCGTTGTACTGCCAGCAGTACAACATTTCCACCAACAGTGCCTCATATTTCACCGATGATGCCGGGGCGCCCGGCAACCGTGTGCAGGTGCGGCTGACCTTCCGCCATACCCTGATCACGCCCTTCCTGAACTCGATCTGGCCGACGGTGCGCCTGGAAGCGGTGCGCGAAGGCATTGTGGAAAAATTCCGCACGTCACGCGTGGCCGGCCTTTCCAACCCGATCAACCTGGCCCCGACCTTCACTCCCATTCCGCCGACCCCGACCGAAGTGCCCACCATCACCCCCACCCCCACCCAGGCACCGTGTACCGGCGGCGGCACCATCCTGCGTGAGGTGTGGACTGATATCAGCGGGGGGCGTATTACAGACCTGACCAACAACGACCGTTACCCGGACGAACCCAACTATTACAATTTCCTCACCAGTTACGAAGCTCCCACCAACGTGGATGATTACTACGGCATGCGCGTGCACGGCTACGTGTGCGCTCCCTACACCGGCCAGTACAATTTTTACCTGGCTTCGGATGACTACGGCGAATTGTGGCTGAGTACCAATACCAACCCCGATAATGCGATGCAAATTGCCGCGGTGGATGGTTGGACTAACGCCCGTGAGTGGTACAAATATCCCTCGCAGCGTTCCGTCACGGTCAACCTGGTGGCCGGTCAGTGGTACTACACCATGGCACTGGTGAAGGAAAACACCGGCGGTGATAACCTCGCCGTGGGCTGGATTGGCCCCAATGAACTGGCCGGCTCTGACCCGACCGTGGTTGAAGGGCGCTACCTGCGCCCGGCGGATGTTTCCACCGTGCCCACCCGCACCAATACCCTGGCACCCACCAGCACAACCACACCCACCATGACCTCAACCCCGCGCTGGGTGGATTGCAACGGCGAAGGTATCTTGCGCGAAGTGTTCCGGGGTATTTCCGGCAGTGCGGTCAGCAACCTGACTTCCGCACCCAACTATCCCTATTTCCCGGATGTTTCAGAAATTGTCCCTGATATGACCAACCCGGTCAACTGGGCTGACAGCTACGGCACGCGCATGCGCGGTTACTTCTGCGCCCCGTATACTGGTTCCTACCGCTTCTGGATTGCCAGCGATGATAACAGCTCGTTGTTGTTCAACCCGGCGGGCGTCAATGAAGCGGGTGCTTCCCAGATCGCTTCGGTTGGCAGCTGGACGCCGGCAAACCGCTGGGATTATTACACTTCGCAGTATTCCAGTGAAATCTCACTCCAGGCTGGCCGGCTGTATTATATCGAGGCCTTGCAAAAAGAAGGCGGCGGCGGCGATAACCTGAGCGTGGGCTGGACGGTGTATGCAAGCAGCAACCCCGCCGATGTGAATGTGATCGAGGAAGAATACCTGTTCCCCTACGAAGTGGAAGCCCCGCCTGAAGCCCAGTACTGCGCCAACAATGGCAGCCTGCTGCGGGAATGGTGGCTGGGTATTTCCGGCCGCAACGTGAGCGACCTGACCGGCAGTACTGCCTACCGCTTTGGCGAGCCAGATGGTCACAACTACGTTTATAGTGCGGATATTCCGCGCAACTGGCAGAACAATTACGGCACGCGCCTGCGCGGGTATGTTTGCCCGCCGTATGATGGTGACTATACCTTCTACATTGCCTCCAACGACCAGGGTGAGTTGTGGATGAGCAACAATGCCAACCCGGCCGGTATCTCGTTGATTGCCTACAACCCCATTAACACCACCACTGGTTACACCAGTTACTTCACTTATGCTTCCCAGCAATCCGTGACGATGACCCTGGAGGGTGGCACCCTGTACTATATCCAGGTATTGCACAAGGAAAGCACCAGCAGTGATCATTTCAACATTGCCTGGACCGGGCCGTACATTGATACGCCCACCATCATTGATGGGCTGTACCTGGTGCCGGTGGCGCCGGATCCAACCCAGACACCAACCATTACGCAGACGCCAACGCAGACCTTCACCCCGTCGCGCACCCCCACCCGGACGCAGACGCCCACGCGGACACCCACCCCGACCATCACGCGGACACCGACGATTACTCGCACACCCACCATCACACAGACGCCCACGCGGACCTTCACCCCGTCCCGCACCCCGACGAGGACGCCGACCCGCACCCCAACCCAGACCTTTACCCCGTCGCGCACACCCACGCGGACGCTGACGCCCACCCGGACGTTGACGCCGACGAGGACGCCGACCCGGACACCGACGAGGACGCCAACACAGACCTTCACTCCTTCACGCACCCCGACAAGGACAGCAACCTTTACTCCATCGAGGACGCCGACGAGGACACCGACCCAGGAAGCAACACCGACGCGCACCCCGACCCGCACCTTTACGCCGCAGCCGACGTATACACCCAGCCGCACGCCCACACCGCCGGATATCGGCTAGCAGGACCGGATGAGTCGGAACAAGCCGCAACCGGTTGAGAATCCAAAACCCACACCCGCCTCCCAGGAAACTGGGGGGCGGGGATTGCATTCTCCTTCCCCTGCCGATGGACTGCCGTGGTGGCATTGGCTGCTGGTCGGTTTGATGGGGTTGCTGCTGCTGTGGTTCCTGCTGCAGGTGCTGTTCTACAGCGGCCGCGGCGTTACCGCAGAACGCATCCGCCTGCTGATCGGCCTCGCCATCCTGTTGTTTTCCGGCTCGGTTGCCTTAATCGTTTTGCAAATCCGGCGTTTGCGCAATGTGCATAAAACTAGGCGCCGCAAGCGTCGATGAATAGTTTTCGCCAGCCGCCGCGATGGCTCAGTAATTGATATCGCCGGGATTGAAGTTTTCGGGCACCAGGTTCCCGGTGGCGGAAGCAGGCTTGAGCGGGATCACGGCGCGCACCAGGGCGCCGCTGCCGGGGCGTGAAAAAATCTCAAAGCTGCCGCGTAACTGCTCGGCACGTTCCCGCATACTCTTCATCCCGATCCCTTCGGACAGGATGCCGTGGGTGGGTTCAAAGCCTTTGCCGTTGTCTTCCACTTCGAGCACCACGGTATCTTCATTGGCTTCCACCCGTACCGCGGCATCCGTGGCGGCGGCATGTTTGAGGACGTTGTTCAGGGCTTCGATCGTGATGCGGTAGATGCCTTCCTCAATTTCCCGCGGCAGCTTGATCGCTGGATCGCAGCGCAGGGCGGCGTTGACGCCAGCCCGCCGTTCCACCGTTTCCAGGCGCTGCCCGAGGGCGAACGCCAGCCCTTCTTCTTCCAGTGCGGAGGGGCGCAGGTCGTAGATCAGCAGGCGCATTTCCTTTAATGCCTGCTGGGAAATATCCGGGAGCTGGTCGAGGTAATACAGCGACCGTTCCAGGTTGCCGCTTTCGGCAAAGCGCCGGGCGGCATTCACCATCAGGTTCAGGCTGTAGAGGGCCTGGGTGACGGAATCATGCAGTTCACGCGCCAGGCGTTGGCGCTCCTGCACCACGGCGCCTTCCTGTGCCTGGCGGCGCAGGCGCGCAGTTTCAATCGCGTCTGCCACCTGGTTGGCGGCATTTTCCAACAGGTTAATGTCCTCCGTGGTGAAAGCCTCCGCCCGGTGACTGAAGATCGCCAGCACACCGATCATCCGGTTTTTGAAGCGCATCGGCAGGGCGATAAAATGGCGCAGGTTGCTTTCCAGCACCGCCCGGGGTACCTGTGCGCGCTGGGTGAGGTCAGGTACCTGGATAATCAGTGGGTCGTGCAGGATCCAGTCTTCCCAGTAGATCTGGTTTTTGTATTCCAATTGATGCAGGCTGTCAATCACAGGCTGCGGGATGCCGCTGGACACATGCAGCACCAGCCGGCGCTCGCCGCGCGCATTGGTTTCCGCCATGTATACTGCACCGGCATCGGTTTGCACGGCGTTGAGCACCTCGGTCAGCGCCCGTCGCAGCATTTCGGGCAGCTCCAGCAGTTCACCTGCCACCTGGCGCAAATTGTACAGCGCCTGCAGCGAACGCGTGCGTTCGGCCACGCGTTGTTCCAGGGTTTCGGTGATCTGGGTGCGGTGCAGTGAGATGCCGGCGATCTCCGCCATGGTGGTAAGGGTTTCCCTCTCGGTGCGGGTCAGTTTGTTGCGGTGGTCCGTGAACGCGATGTGCATCACCCCCAGCATGGTATGGGTGGCTTTTAACGGCATCAGCACACTCCAATAGCTGTGGCTGAGTACCGCGCGCAGCACCGGGTTCTGTTCCGGTTCAGGCGGCATGTGCTCGGTCGGTAAAAAAGCCATCTGGCGATTCTGCATCACCTGCCAGTAGGGGTCATTAAACCGTTCAGGGATGGCGGTGCCGGTCAGGCCGGGATCCAGGTTGTAGAGCCAGGCTTCCTGCAGCACCTGGCCGCGGTCAAGCAGCAGCGCCAGGGAAGAAGCGCCCAGGACATCGATCGTGCGTTCCACCAGGATCGAGAGGATTTCAGTGGTGTTTTGCGCGCGGCGCATGGCGCGCGAGATGTTGACGAGGGTTTCAAGCTGTTTGAGGCGCTGGCGTTCTTCTTCCAGCGAGCGCATCTTGACCAGCACCGAAGCGATCTGCCCGCACAGGGCACGGGCCATTTCCTCGGTGTTTTCATCGAACGCGCCACGGTGGGCACTTTCCAGGCACAGCACCCCCAAAATTTGTTCCTCCGCTGTGATCGGGGTGCACAGCGCGGATTGTGTGCCTGGGTGCAGGGGGGCATACGGTTCTGCTTCCGGGCCGAGATCATCGATGATGCGGGTGCGTCCGTCGATGGCAACGATGCCCGACAGCCCGTTTCCCAGGTGTACCTGGTGTTCATGGGTCACGTTTTCGAGCATGCCCTGGCTTTCATTCAATACCAGCAGGTCGAGCTTTACCTGGCGGAAAATTTCCCGCATCCAGGCTTCGGTTTGCAGCAGGAATTCCTGTTCGTTTTTGCTCTCCGCGCCGGCGGCAGATATGGCATTGATCACCCGCAGCACCTGCATCTGGCGTTCCAATTGGGCGCGGGTTACCACGCGCTGGGTGATATCCTGGAAGGAAGACACCACACCGTATGGGGTATCTTCACCGGGATAAAACAATGGCTGAGAATTGATTGCAATCCATACCGTGCTGCCATCAAGGCGCACCACCTTCATGCGCTGGTTCAAGCAGGGCCTGCCGGTGCGCAGGGCTTGCAGCGAGGGGTAATCCTCGTAGGGAATGTCACTTCCGTCTTCACGCCTGGTTTCGAGGTGCTGCAGCGGGCGTTTTCCGATCAACTGCACCGAAGGCTGTCCGAGGATCTGCTCGGCGCTGGGATTGCAGGCGATGATGATATCATCCGCGTTGCAAACGATCACCCCCTCCACCAGTGCCATCACCACGCTCTGGTAGCGCTCCTCGCTTTCGCGCAGGGCGCGTTCCGATAATTTGCGCGGGGTGACATCCCATACAATGCCCTGGATGCACAACCGCCCGTGGATATCACGGATGATGGCCAGGTTGACAGAGGTCCACAGCACGGAGCCGTCGCGGCGCACCAGCCGCAGGTCGAGGTTGTCGATGTGCTCCGTCCGCTGCAGCGTGAGCATGATCTGGGGCATCACCGCATCATAATTATGGTAAATGTCCTGGAGGGAATGCTGCATCAGGTCTGACAGGCTGTCAAACCCCAACAACTGCGCCAGGTAGGGGTTGGCGTTGAGCAATTGACCGTCCAGGCTGCTCTCGTAGATACCAACTGGCAGGCGGTTGAAGAGCGTGCGAAAATGGGTTTCGCGCTGGCTCAGCTCGGTCAGGTGCTGGCGCAGCAGGCGCAGTTGTTCTTCCATCGGCAGGCTGTCGTCCGGGAGGGGGGGTATATCACGGTCAGGGAGCATGGTTTGATTGTATCGAATTCAGGCCGGGCTGGCAACCTCGCAAATTCTCCTCGGCTTGCAGCCGGTAGGGATGATCGGGCGCGGCGCATTGCTCCAGAATACGGATGGCTTCGGAAAACGTTTCGCAGGCCCGGGTGGGTTTGCCCATCTGCGCCAGGAGCACACCCATGTTGTTGAGATTGAGCGCCACTTCAGGATGGATGTCGCCAAAGGCTTTGCGATCCACCCGCACCGCGCGGCGGAACTGTGCCAGGGCACCTTCGAGGTCGCCCATCTGCTGCAGGATGCCCGCCAGCAAGCCGGCATCCCGCCCGATATCCGGGTGGTCTTTGCCGTAAAAACCCTCACTGAGCAGGATGGCGCGTTCCAGGCAATCCTTTGCCTGGGGCAGTTGTCCCAATTGCTGGTAGACCACGCCCAAATTTTTCAGCGCCAGCGCCTGGTTGACATGGTGGTCACTCACGCCTTCGGTTTGCCACAGGATTTCCGCCTGCTGGAAACAAGCCAGCGCAGCGGACAGGTCAGCGGCTCCCTGGTAAACGCGCCCGAGATTGTTCCAGCGGCTGGCGATGCGGTTGGCGTCCGCACCCGCGGCCTGGTCGATCTCCAGTGTGCGCTGGTAGTAAGCCACCGCTGCCGGAAAATCACCGCGCGTGTAGGCCAGTTGCCCCAGGTTTTCAACCAGCGGCGACAGGCGGGAATCGGCAGTTCCGTAAAGGGATGCGGCGGTGTCAACCGCAACCTGGTAGGCGCGTTCTGCCTGTTCAAACTGTTGCTGCGCCTGGCAGGCCCGGCCCAACAAGGATTGGAGTTCGATCTGCCAGGAGGGTGCATGCGGGGCAAGCGGGGATTGCATGGCATGCCGGAGGCAGCTTTCCGCCTCAGGAGCTTTGCCGACCACCAGCAGGTATTCGCCCAGCACCCGGTACAGGTGGGGGCTTTCCGCCAATTGCAGCGCATCTGACTGCTGCGCAAAATGCAGCAAGTGCGGTCCCAGTTCGCGGATGGCTGCCAGTTGTGCCAGGCGGCTGTGGTGCTGCATGGCGCTTTGGGCGGATGCCAGCACCGCCGTAATCAAAGAGGCTGCCTGGCCGGCCTGGCCGTCTTGCAGGCTTTGCCACGATTGCACCGGCAGCAACACCCCCACCGAGGGGATTTCCATCCACGAACCCTGTTGAACCAGGGTTTGCTGCGCCTGGTGGAAGTCATCTGGCAGCCATTGCAGGGCATCGCGCAGCACCTTCAATGGCAGGGGAATATCGGGCAAACACAGCGCGGAAAGTTGCAGCAGGTCGCGCGGGTCTTTCATGCGGGAGGGTTCGCCTGTTCTTCGTAAAAGCGCGCCAGTTCGTCACGGGCGGGGCAGGGCAGCGCACTGTGGCTGCCATCGCTTTCCTCCAGCCAGACAGCAGCTGAACCGCTGCTGACCACACCGATTTCAGCGCAATGGATTCCCTCCGCCCGCAGGCTGCGGCAAATGGTTTCGGCATCACCCGGCGCCACCGTCATCAGCAGTGCGCCCGAGGCAATCGTTGCCAGGGGGTCCAGCCCAAGGTGCTCACAAATTCGCCGCGCCAGGTCCGGGATCAGGATCGCCTCACGGCGGACGCGCAAGGTCACCGCAGAAGCCTGTGCCAGTTCCCACAGGGCGGCGGCCAGGCCGCCTTCGGTGGGATCGTGCATGGCAGTCACACGGCCTGCGGAACGCGCCAGGCGCGCATCACGGGTGATGCCGATACCGGGCAGGTACAGGTAGTCGGCGGCTTTGCGCAGTTCATCCGTTGATAGGACGGGTTTCAGCAGGCGCGGAAATTCGCGCGCCAGGATTGCGGTGGCTTCAATCGGAACGCCCTTGGTGAGCAGGATGTGGTCTCCGGGGTTTGCACCTTGCTGGGTGACCAGGTTGGTATGCTCCACCTCGCCCACCAGGGTGCCCATCAGGATCGGGTGGTCAATACCGTGGGTGATTTCGGTATGCCCGCCGACAAGAGAGATGTTCATTGATTGGCAGGCGCGGTAGACCTGGTTGGTGATCGCGGTCACCTGGGCTTCGGTGGCGCTGCCGCCCGGCATCAGCAAGGTGGTCAGCATCCAGCGTGGTTCAGCGCCAGTGGTGGCAATATCGTTGGCACACACCTGAACGCAGTACCAGCCGATCTCATCCGTGGCAAAGGTGATCGGGTCGGATTTGAATACCAGCAGCGAATTGCCGATATCGATCACGGCGCAGTCCAGGCCGATACCCGGCCCGAGCAGCACGCGCGGGTCGGAAATGGGCACATTGCTGAGGAGCTGCCGCAGCATCGGGGCAGGCAGCTTTCCAAGGGGAAGGGAACTCTTCGCATTCATACCATTGATCCTGTTTCTACCGCTAATCATACCGCCCAATTCATCGGGCGGTTGTTTGAATCACTGGAATTGTACCATCCTTGTGCTGCCTGGTTGCCGCATTTTATTGGAAGGGCAGGCGACATGGAGCAGCCCTGATCCATCACCGCAGCCGGGCTGCATTTCAAAAATTCACTTCGTTGCGGTACAATCAGTTTATCTGCTGAACTGTGTATGGTTCTTCCGCAGGAAGAACAGGAGATTTGCCATGACAGAAGAAACCGAAAACAACAACCGTCCCGTGTGGGATGCCGATGCTGAATACCCCGGCTTATGCAAGATCCTCGAAGAGGCGATGGACACCGTGATGGACCCCGAATTGGGATTATCGATGATGCAGCTGGGCCTGATCCGTGATGTGAGTTACATCAGCGGTGAAGACGGCGAGGATGAAGTGTTGATCACGATGATCCTGACCACGCCGTTTTGTCCCTATGGCCCGGCGTTGATCCAGCAGGTGGAACAGACCGCCGAGCAGGCTCTGATGCGAATGGTGACCGTGGAACTGGGGGATGAACTGTGGGAACCCACGATGATGCAGGAGGGCCTCGGCGAATGGGGCCTGTACTAGGAGCTGCCTGATGGCTACAGCAATCGTGGTGGCTGGCAGTATCAATATGGACCTGGTGGTGCATACCCCGCGCCTGCCGGTGCCCGGTGAAACGGTGCTGGGCGGCAATCTGCAAACCAGCGGCGGCGGTAAAGGCGCCAACCAGGCGGTGGCTGCCGCCCGGCTGGGCAGCCCAACGGTAATGCTGGGCTGCCTGGGGCAGGACAGCTTTGGCGATGCGCTATTCGCCGGCCTGGAAAACGCCGGGGTTGATTGTTCGCACGTGAAACGTGTGCCGGGCGTCAACAGCGGGGTGGCATTGATCGGGATTGAGGATGGTACGCGCGATAACTTCATCATCGCATCCGGCGGCGCAAACCGCCTGCTGCATGCCGCGGATATCGAATCCCATGCGGACGTGATTGCCGGCGCGGCTGTGCTGGTGTGCCAGCTGGAGGTCCCGTTGGATGCGGTGCAGGCGGCACTGCAATTGGCAAAACAGCACGGCACCAGGACCATCCTCAATGCCGCACCGTACTGCGAATTCCCCGCGGAATGGCTGGCGCTGGTGGATGTGCTGATTGTGAATGAAACTGAAGCCGCCCGGTTAAGCGGCCTGCCGGTACATGAACTGGAAGAGATCGAACATGCCAGCGCGGTATTGCTGGGCCGGGGAGTGGGCGCGGTGGTGATCACCCTGGGGGCGCGCGGCGCGCACTACGTTGATGCCCACCAGCGCGCCTATTACCCCGCCTACCCGGTGCAGCCGGTGGATACCGTAGGGGCAGGGGATGCTTTTGTGGGGGCGTTTGCCGTGGCGCTGGCGGAAGCCCGAGATGTGGAGGAAACGCTCCGTTTCAGCAATGCGGTGGCCGCCCTGGCCACCACCCGTGCCGGCGCGCAGGCTGCCATGCCCACCCGCGCCGAGGTGGATGCCTACCGCCAGCAGTGGGAGTAAACAACGGGCTGGCCTGGATGCGGATGACTGACAGCGATTGAAAAAAAAAGAATCCCAGTGTTTCATGAACCAGTGGGATTCTTTTTAATTGCCGGGTTTGGGTTGGTTTAGAGCAGTTTCTCCAATGCGGCGCGCAGTTCGCCGGCGCTGGGGATGTTGGAGGAATAGGCCAGTTTGCCGTTGATGTATATTTCCGGCAGGTGGCTCAGCCCCATCTTTTTCAGGCGGGCCAGGTTCTCGCGGTTCATGCTGTTGCGTTCCACCCAGTCTACTTTGCCGTCCATGCCTTCCACCACCTGTTTGGCAACGGCGGTCATGTAACCGCAGGCGGCGCAGGTGGCGGAATCGATCGTGAACACTTCCAGCAGCGGACGTTCCAGATTGTCGTAATCGGGCAGTTCCACATCGATGTCATCCAGCGGGCTGGTGTAATTGGCCACCAGCTGGCGGATCGCTTCGGTTTCACGCACAGCCTGCATGGCACCGATGGTATTCTCCACCGGGGTGTCATACGGCATATCGCAGCCGGGAGAGAGGATGAAGTTGTGATGGTCAACCTTGCCCAGCAGGTCCACCACGAATTTCATATTGTCCTGCTGGGTGCCCAACAACATGGTGGAGGACAGCGGGATATTGCCAGCAATGGCCACATTGTAGCTGTCCGTGATCTGCTTGGCGCTGACCATGTCGATGTTCTCATCAATCGAGATGCAGTCGGGACCGGTTTCACACATCACTTTAATGTTCTTGGTGGCATCGCCGCACACAAAGAAGGAGGAGAAAACCCCGCGCGCGCGAATGTGGTCGAACAGGGATTTGAACGGCCCGCTGAGGTATTTGTTGAACATGCGCGGACTGACCTGTGATACCACCGGATCGACGAGGGCGATCACGTCCATACCGGCATCGATGTAATGATCGGCAACGGCGATGGCAACGCGCGTGGTATAAGCCATCAATTCGTGCAGGAATTCGGGATGGTCGAAGGTATCCATGAAGATATCCGTCCCGCGCAGGTGCGAAGCCAGGGTGAACGGGCCGGTCACAAGGCCGTACAGGGCGGTATCCTGCCCCACGGCGGTTTTCATGCGGCGCATCACATCCAGCACCAACGGCAGGCGGCCGTCGGTGGGTTGGGGAATTGCACCTGGGATTGAGAGGGTTTCTCCCAGCGGATGGCTGACGACCGACGGCGGGGCTTCATCCGCCCACACCAGGTCGCAGCCGAGAATCTCAGCTTCAATCTGCAGGTCAAACGTTACCGGCATGCCGTCCGGGTCGTACACGCGGTGCACTTCCAGCAGGGATTCATACAGTTTTTCGGCATCGGTCAGCATTTCACGGCCGCTGTAGCCTTTCAACTTTCCGGCATGCACGCCGGCGAAGGGTACCCAGGGTACGGCTTCGCTTTGCTCATGGCGGAACACAGCAAACAAATTCTCTTTATTCGACATCATTTCACCTTTTTCTTTTTTCTGATCCACTTTCTGAATGGATGCTTTTAATATACGGGAAAATGATAAAAAATACCATCCTTCCGGCTGGCAAATGAAAACTTTTTCCATGAGAGGAATTTCATTTCGCAGGGACGGCGTCAGACTGGCCGGCGGGATACAGGGCTTTCGGCGTGAAACGCACCGCGATTCGTGATATGATGGGCGCAGGCATGGCACCAGAAAGGCTGCGGCGGCAGGTGATAGACATGAAACACAAAACGGTAAAAATTCGGATGAACGTTGTGATCACCCTGGCGATTATCCTGGCAATGGGCGGATTCCTGTTGGTGCGGGCACTGCGGGCAGATCCCGCAGCGGAGACGGACGCCATCGGCTACGCTTCCGATACCGTGCGCGCTGAAGTGATGGAAATTGTGGAACAAGGTACAGTACAGCTGGGCAGCCTGGAACAGGAATACCAGGTGGCACAGGTGCGCATCCTCGAAGGCCGCTACAGGGATATCCAGCTCCAGGTTGACCACGGGCGCTACCAGATCCTGCCGGAGGGTTTCCGGCTGAAGGCAGGTGACCGAATTTTGATCACCGTGGGGGAGCTGCCGGATGGTACCTTCCAGGCGTATTTTATTGATTATGTGCGCACCACCCCGCTGCTGGTGCTGTTTGGCATTTTCGTGGCGGTCAGCATTCTCGTCAGCGGCTGGAAGGGGGTGCAAAGCCTGGTCAGCATGGGTGTGAGCGTCATTGTGATTTTTTATTTCATTATTCCGCGCATCCTGGCCGGGGCGGACCCGATCCTGATCAGTATTGCGGGGTCCTTCATCTTCCTGGCAGTGACCCAGTACCTGGTGTACGGTTGGACATTGAAAACGCAGATCGCGCTGGCGGCAATCATCATCGCCATGGCGCTGACCGGGGTGCTGTCGGTGGTGTTTGTCAATTACGCCGCGCTGAACGGTTTCGGTGATGAAAACGCGATGTTCCTGGTACAGCAGAATGGCAACCTGAATGTACAGAACCTGTTGATTGCCAGCGTGATCATCGGCGCGCTGGGTGTGCTGGATGACCTGGTGGTGGGGCAGGCTTCAGCGGTGATTGAGTTGCACCTGGCCAACCCGGCGATGAGCTTCCAGCAGCGTTTCCGCGCGGCCTTCCGCATCGGGCGCGATCATATTGCCGCCACGGTCAATACCCTGGTGCTGGCTTACCTGGGGGCTTCGTTGATGATGTTCCTGCTGTTCTCGCTCAATAACCCGGATTACCTGCTGCTGATCAACATCAATTACATCGCGGAGGAAATTGTGCGTTCGCTGGTGGGAACGCTGGGTTTGTTCGCAGCAGTGCCAATTACGAACCTGATGGCGTGCTGGGCGGTGGACAGCCCGGAGCGCATCCAGAAATTATGCCGTGTGCTGGGGCCGCTGGTGGAAGACAACGGTCATGGGCATACCCATGGTAATGACCATGCGCATTGATCATTCCTCCGGCAGCAGGCGCACCGCGTAGCCCTGGTTGGCGCGCAGCTTGTTGTTCATCTCTCGGCTGGTGATGGCGGCGATATCGGCCGCGTATTTTTCGTTGTAGCGTGCCAGCAGTTCGGCTTCCAGCCCATTCTCCAGGGCGATCCATTCCGCTGCATGCCAATCGCCCAGCAGGGCGCCATCCACCCGGCAGGGGGCAATGCGTACCCGCGGGTTGGCGCGCATACGCTTCACCTTGCCGGAAGTACCGAGGGTGCGGAAGTAAAACACTTCGCCATCCTGCACAAACCACAACGGCGTGCAAACCGGCTCGCCGCTGGCTCTGCGGGTTTCCAGGTTCAAATATGCCTGTCCGTCAAACGCGCTGCCGGCGTTCATTGCGCCTCCTGCTCCGGTGACAGATACACTGCCAGGGCTGTCATTTCGCGCTTGCGCAGTTTGCCAATCACATCAAAAAAAACCTTCTGCAGGCCGTACTTTTTGCGGAACAGGCGGCTGACTTGCTGATACCCAGCCTGGTCCAACAATTCTGCCCGTGCCGGCACCCACTCACCGATCACTTCACCGTTGACTTTACACGGTGCGGCCTTCACGGCGGCATTGGCGCGGATGCGCTTGACCTTGCCGGAACTGGCTTCGGTGGTAAAAAACAGGGTATTGCCGTCCTGGTAAAACCATACCGGTGTACGCACCCCCAAACCGCTTTTGCGGTAAGTTTCGATATTAACAAACTGTTGGCCGTTGAATTGTTGAATTGCCTGGTTTTGCATGGATACCTCTTCGCTATCGGTTCATCTTGTAGTCTATTGTAATCATAACCCAAATTTGTAAGAAGAAAGTATAAAAAATTATCGAGATCATCGTGTACCGCTGGCTCTTCTGCCGCCAGTGGCGCTTCGTTGTCAGCGGGGGGGGAATCGGGTACAATTCAACCCAAGATGAGCGAGATGATCCATCAACTTTCCCTGTTGGAAACCCAGCTCTCGGTGCTGCATGAAGTCAGCACCCAGATGATGCAGGAGAATGACCTTGACCGGCTCTTACGGCAGATCGCTGATTTTGCCTGCCAGCAGATTGGCGCCAGTTACGCGCTGGTGGGTGTACACGAATTTAATAACGGCCTGGTCAATTGCGTTACCGAGCGCCAGCCGCACTGCCGGCCGCTGCAAACCCCCGCCTGCACCTACATGACTGAACTGGAAACGCTGATCGAATCGGCCCATCCGCTGCGGATTGATGACATCCGCCAACAGGCGGATTGCCCCCTGACCCATGCGTTCTTTGACCTGCCGACACCGTTCCTGGGCCTGCCGCTGTTCCGCGGCAGCGAATTGCAGGGCGGTATTTACCTGCTGGGCCGGGAAGGCGGCGGGCATTTTAGCATGGATGACCAGCGCTTGCTGGAAATCCTCGCCACCTATGCCGCGATCGGGATAGCCAATACCCGCCTGAGCAAGGAAGTGGCGCGGCATGACCAGCTGCTGCGCCAGCGCAACGAGAGCCTCTCGCTGCTGACCAAACTCGCCACCACCATGTCGGATTTTTCCGATATCGAAGACACCCTCGGAAAACTGCTGGCGCATTTACTGACCTACCTGCACATTGATGTGGGTGAAGTCTATCTGCGCCAGGAGGAGGGTTGGCTATTGCGGCTGCTGTTCCATGTGGGCGACAGTGAAGAAATCCTGTTCGGGCAGAAATTCATCCGCTATGGTGACGGCCCGGTGGGGAAAACGGCGCGCACTGGCAAGCCCCAGTACGATGTACTGCCGGACTGCCATTTTTGTAAACACCAGGTCCATGAAGACGGCCAGACCTGCCAGTTCGAGGTCAGCTGTTTCCCGCTGGCCGGGCAGAATGACGTGTTTGGCGTGCTGGTGGTGGGCACCTGCCAGCTGCAGCCGCTGGATCAGAAGGAAGATGACTTTTTGCAGGCGATCAGCGCCTGGCTGGGGGTGGTGCTGGAAAACCAGCGCCTGATCGAATCGCGCCAGCGCCTGGCGGTGCTGGAGGAGCGCGAACGGATTGGGATGGACCTGCACGACGGTGTGATCCAGTCCATTTATGCCGTGGGGTTGACGCTGGAGCATACCCGCATGATCATGCGCGATGACCCCCAGAAAGGGCGCGAAGTGATAGACCAGGCGATCCGCGACTTGAATTCGACTATCCGCGATATCCGCCTCTATATCCTGGACCTGCGTCCGCGCAAACTGCACGAAGAGGACCTCACCAGCGGTATCATGCGCCTGGTGAATGAATTCCGTGTCAATGCTTTGGTGAATGTGAATTACCAGGGGCCGCAGGAAGGTACACCGGAACTGACCCAAAGCCAGGCGGTGGCGATGTTCCACATCTGCCAGGAGGCATTGGCAAATGTGGCCAAGCACGCCCGCGCCACGCATGTGGGCCTGAATGTGTGGAAAACTCCCGACCGGGTGCTGATGGAGATCCATGATGACGGGCGCGGTTTCACGGTCAATGATGCCCGTTTCACTCTGGGACACGGCCTTTCCAATATGCAGACGCGCGCCAATAATGCCGGGGGCGAGGTGGAGATCACCTCGGCTCGCAGCAGCGGCACCACCATCCTGGCCTGGGTGCCAATCCTCAACACCGAGGAGCGCGCACAGGATGCCTGAGGCGGGCATGGAAAAAGCCGCTGAACGCGGTAATCCTTCGTTTGTGTGGCGGGCCGGACAGGAACGCCGTTATGCGATGATCCGTGACGCTGCTGGCGAGCGCATCCACGGCAGGGTGTTCGAGGATGGCTGCGGAGTGGGGCAGTACCTGCACCACCTGGCGCAGGAAGCCGCGCTGGCCGTGGGGCTGGATGTGGAATTGGACCGGGTGCGCGAGGCCAATGCCGGCCTGGGAAGCGCCCTGCTGGGGGTGGGTGAAGCACTGCCCCTGCCGGGAAACACATTTGACCTGGTATTGAGCCACGAGGTGCTGGAGCATGTTGATGATGACCGCATGGCGGCACAGGAGATTGTGCGCGTGCTGAAACCCGGCGGGCGACTGGTGCTGTTTGTGCCCAACCGCGGCTACCCGTTTGAAACCCACGGCATCTATCGCAACGGCGTTTACCACTTTGGCAACAAGTTGTTCATTAATTACCTGCCGCGCCGCTGGCGCGACCAGCTGGCGCCGCACGTGCGCGTATACAGCCGCCGCGATCTGGCCCATCTGTTCAGCGGCCTGCCGGTGAGGGTGGTGCGGCAAACCGTGATCTTTGGCGCATATGACAATATCATCGGGCGTTTTGGCGGGCTGGGGAAGGCGCTGCGGGGTATCCTGCAGGCATTGGAACGCACCCCGCTGCGCGTGCTGGGATTGTCGCATTTCTGGGTGGTGGAGAAAATTTAATCCATTTATCATGGATTCAGACGGCAGTTATTAACGTTGATCATTTCTACGGGTGAACTTGCGAACCTCCATCCCGGAGGAGGGGGGTGACGTCACGAGTATCAGAAGCGCCGGTACCCTCCTCCGGGATGGGATGGCGATGGTGGGTTTAAAAAGGCTGTGCGGAACGAAAAAGGAAAGCACTGGTAAACAACCCATATCGTTTGAATTCTCCCGTGGTTTCAGTTACAGTGGTGACATGAAGAATCATTGGGCGCTCCTGTTGTTCCTGGTTTTTATTTCCGCCTGCGCACCGGAAGCGCTGGTACCATCCGAATTCCAGCTGCCCACCCCGGCTGCCGATTGGCGGGTGCCGCCGCCGGATGCCTCATGGCAGATCCAGTACAGCGGGGAGTTCGATGGTTTCCCGGCGGTGGAGGTGCTGAACCTGGACCTGTTCGATACCACAGCGGAGGAGATCGCAGCCCTGCATGGGCAGAGGTATCACATCATTTGTTATTTCAGCGCGGGCAGCCGGGAAGACTGGCGGCCGGATGCGGCGGCATTCCCCGCCGAAACCCTGGGACGCAAATTGCAGGGCTGGCCGGGTGAGCGCTGGCTCGATATCCGGCAGATCGATCTGCTGGCACCGATCATCCGGGAGCGGTTGGACCTGGCGGCTGAAAAGGGCTGCGATGCAGTCGATCCCGATAATGTCAATGCCTATCAGAACGCCAGTGGATTTGATCTCAGCGCGGCTGACCAGCTGGCATTCAACCGCTGGCTGGCGGCAGAAGCCCACAGCCGCGGCCTGGGAATCGGGTTGAAGAATGACCTGGACCAGATTCCGGCACTGGTGGATGAGTTTGATTTCGCGGTGAACGAGCAATGTTTTGATTATGGTGAATGTGAAGCCTACCAGCCCTTTGTGGATGCCGGGAAGGCGGTGTTCCAGATCGAGTATGATCTGGCGCCGGAAGAATTCTGCCTGCAGGCGCAGGCGATGGGATTGCGCTCCCTGCGCAAAAGCCTGGAACTTGGCGCGGAATGGGAGCCGTGCCGGTGAACCGGAATCCGCTTCCTTACCCTGTCCCATCGGCGCTGGGCCTGTGAAAAATCCCGGTTGGATGTACAATCATGAGTGATACATGATCGGTCATTTCATACTGGAGGAACCATGAAAGAAATTCACCTGCCGTATTCGGATCAGGTGATTGCCGCACACCGGTTTCAATATTGTCCCATGTGTACGGCTGCCCTGAAGCGATCTCCGGTCATTGATGCCATCCCGCGCATTCATTGCCCGGCCTGCGGCTGGATCCAGCTGGTTTCGGATTGTGTCTGTGTGATCTCGGTGGTCAAAGCCGAAGGCGGGGTGGTGCTTCTTTATCCACCCGATGGGCTGGGACCGGGTTTGCCGGGAGGGATTGTAGAATACGGCGAAGCGCCGGAAGAAGCCGCCGTGCGCGAGGTTCTCGAAGAAACCGGTTTGCAGGTAATGATTGTGCAATCGCTGGGGTGGTCATATGTGGCGTACCCGGATTTTCCTGGGCCGACAGTGTATATTCTGTTTGAGGCCGAAGCGGTCGGCGGCAGCCTGAAGGAAGGCGACGAAGGTCCTGTGTGTATCTGCCCGGTCGAGGATGTTCCCGTTTTTTCCCCGCAGCGGCACGGTAGTTACACTGCCTGGCAGCGGTTTTCGCATCCGTAAGTATCATTTAAGAAAATAACCCACATTATCGGCAATACATCACCGAGGCAATTTCCTTCATCAATTTGGCGGCGGTCATCGCGGTCATGCCGTGGCTGTCGCGAACGGGATTGAGTTCCACCAGGTCGGCGCCGATGAGGTGGATCGGCATCGCCGCCAGGCTGTGGATCAGGTCAATCGCTTCACGCGTGGTCAGTCCGCCGGGTTCGTAGTGCGACACGCCCGGCGCGAAAGCGGGGTCGAGGGCATCCATGTCAAAACTGAGGTAAACCTCCCCGCTGAGATCGGGCAGGCGGCGGGGCTGGAAATCCTTCATTTCGATGCATTCCACCCCGAAACGGGTTACCTGTTCGCGCTGATGGGCGTTGAGGGTGCGGATCCCGACCTGCACCAGGCGCTGTGCCAGCCCGGCTTCCATGATGCGCGCGAAAGGACAGGCATGTGAGAGCGGGTCGCCGTCCAGCCGATCATAGAGATCGCCGTGGGCATCAAAATGAAGGATCGTCAGGTTGGCGTAATGACCGGCGGCCGCGCGCACCAGCGGGTAGGTGATGGAATGGTCGCCGCCCAACGCCAGTACACGCTGCCCGGCGGTAATGCGGGCTTTGATCGCATTCGTGATCTGCTCGAATTGGGCGAGGGTATCTCCGTGCAGGGGGATATCGCCGGCATGCAGGATATCCGGGTGCTGTTGGAAATCCACCCCGAGTTCGGAAAAATAGTTGGAAGATGGGCAGTGAAATGCTTCCCGGATGGCGGCGGGGGCCTGTGCCGCTCCACGCAGGTAGCTGGATTTTTCATCAAAGGGGACGCCAAGAATGGCGATCGGTTGGCGGGGGGTGTCGGTCATGGATGCTTCCTTTTGGGGTAGAATGATTTCATGCCATGATACCATGCCGCCGCCCCGGACGGGCGGCCTCATTGAGGAGTCAAAGGAAAAACGTATGCCGAACCTGCCTGAACACCCCGACCTTGCCGCCCTGCAGCGCTATGTGCGCGAACTGGAAGTGGAGCGCGGTTTCATCGACCAGACCGTGCTGATGAAATGCCTGATGTTGGGGGAGGAAGCCGGCGAATTGTTCAAAGCGGTACGCAAGGTGGAGGGGATCAAGCTTGACCATGCCAGCGCGAAGGTGGGCGGGATCGATGAAGAACTGGTGGATATTTTCATCTTTGTCTGTTCCATCGCCAACAAGTATGCGATCGACCTGGAAGATGCCTTCCGCCGCAAGGAGGAGATCAACAAACGCCGGGTGTGGGGGTAGCACTTCGACAGGCTCAGTGACCTTTATTCCCCCCCCCTTTCTGTTGTTTATATGAGATCTATGCCTCATTAGCAGTTCCTTGAAAACAAGGTCTCAACAACGTCAGGGAGGAATCAAACGGTGTAACCGGTGAGGAAATTTCTTGACGCAAACCAGTTATGGGCTTGTGGAAATGATAAAACAAGATTCTGTATAGGTTGGCTAATTCATACGGTGTTTTTATTTTTGACGATTACACTTAAAACTATGAACCAGACTAGTTGAATTCCACACTTTATACTAAACTAAATGGTAGTAGTAATAATTAAGGCAGGGCACCCAACTGAGGATCAAGGGCGTTTGTTCCCAGGCGAGGAGATAATCAACATGAATCAATCATGTTATATAAAAAAAGATATTCTGTTTTCAGATTTATTTTCACTTCCTGAAGAATATCAGCGAGTCAATACAACATGTTCCCTTGGTATATCCCACGATCAAAAATATTTCGCTCTGAAAAACCTAGATGGAACATTCGAGGACTTTGATACGGTAAAAGTTTATAACCAAAACCTACAAGTGATTTCTTCCTTCTACTGCGGTAATGGTGGTGAACGAGGTATTGTTTTTTGGCCGGACAATGAGCATGTTCTTACTGGTGGGTTCGCTCGCAATAATCAACCAGACGAGTACCACAAAACTGATGGTTTGAAACTATACGATATACACGACCCTCGAACTTATACGAATCCTTTGTTAGACCTAGATATCAAAGAAGCTCAAAATATTAACTGTAATGTAGAACTATGTTCATCTGACGGACAGTATATTCTCATCAGAAATAATAATCAGATTTTGATTGACACAAAAAATAAACTATCATGGAGAGTTGATTTTATGTGTCCACCGTTGGCATTCACCAAGGGTAATAAATATATGATTACAGCCTATTCTCATAGACTTGATCAGCATAATATTTATTCGGTAGCCGATAGAACCATTTTCCATGAAGGTAATGGAAGTTTTTACGCCTACAATCCATCAACGGATACCTATTATATAAGAACATCAATCATGACAGAAAATTGGAAGCATGAACATTTTCTTCAAGAGCAAACACTGTTAGGTGAAGCTATTAGAAGGATAGATTTTGATTGTACCGCTGCTGCCATAGCTGTTTCCTTAGATAACCATTGGATGGCATTCGGTCAATATAATGGTGGTCTAACTGTTGTCAACCTCGATGATACAACCGAAATCTATTGTTATACTGAAGAAGTATCTTCATCTCCATTTCAGGGGAAATATCCAGAAATGGTATCTTTTTTGGGTGATTCACGATTAGTGGTAGCCCATTATTGGGGTTTAGGTCTGAGAATATATTCTTTTTAATACCCATCGACAATTAATTATTGATCAATACAAATCCAATTCTTCTAAAGTTTATGAAAAGGAATGCTAAATGGCTAATACAATAATTTTATTTGATCGGCGAAACGATCCATGGAAAAAAGTTACTGTTCGAGTTTGTTGGAATAGTGGTGGAAGTGATAAGGTATGGGTGAATGAATCAGGGAGAGGGAATTTTGATGGTTCAGGTGTGGTTTCTGAAGTAATTGCCCCAGGGGAGTCTATTCCCTGTTATCAAAAGGTGAATGGCAATTCTACTATTGTTGTTAAGTCTGAAAAGAGCCATTAATCAGATTTCAATTGCCGAACACATGGCAGGAATTTTCAACCTAATGCTCATGGGAAAACTAATAGATTCAAAATGATCAAATTTCAGGTAGATGCTAAAGGGGTAAGGAAAAATGTGTGAAGATAGAGCCAAAATAATTGACTTCGGGGAATTCAAGGATTTTAAAACGAATTCATCTACAAACGGAAAGCGAATCTATCTGCCAACTTTTGATCCTGAATGGGTAAGTCTTCTCGTAAATTTACTAGAATATTATGAAGTGGACTATAACCGGAGGGAAAGAGATTATTTTGAAAATCGATTTGTTGATGGATATGCATATAAAACATTACCTTACAGTTCGTGTTTTTATCGTAAAGAATTATTGAATCTGCTACTTGTAAGGAAGAGTATTTCATACGATGAGGCGAAGAACTACTTTTTATCTACGCAGAGGAATTTTGATGAGGACTATTTCAGAGAAGGATGGTACCGAGTCCGAACTCTTATTGCAATGGTGATTGACGACTATATGAGAAAAAGTGGCGATTATAAACCTTTATGTATAGGGAAAGCAAAAATTCGTGCAATCTTAACTGATGAGCAAAAAGAGTTTTCTGATCGTCATTATTGGAAGCAATTTATCCAGGATTCTGATTATGTGGAAAGTTATTCTGATTAATCTCTGTGCGAACTTTATTTAAGAATCCAGTGTGAATGGTTTAAAAAATCTTCGAATAATTAAAAGTGGTTTCAGTTTGATTCGCGGGAAGATTACAAATGATAAGGAGAATTATATGGAACTAACGCAATTACAGAAAGCTTGCAAGGAATATGCGATAGAAAATGATGGGAAAACACTAAAAAACTCAGGTGTTAGTCGCAGCTTTGTTGTGAATTCAAATGTGCCTGAAGAGTTGTGGGGAAATATTGGAATGGAGGTTGTACCATTACGTCCCCGCAGAACGGCATTCATACTTAAAAAAGTACAGAAGGACATGGAAAATCATCATGGGGGATTAGAATTTTTAGCGCTTCGGTATCATGACGGTGAGAATTCTTGTGTTACAACAGTGTTTTTACGTGACCTTTTAATAGATTTAAACGCTCTAATTTCTGCAAATTTATCGAGTTCCGCCCAAGGAATCTCTAATCTAAAAACTGATAATTACTTAAAGATGCAAGCGACCGCAATTTATATTCGAACAGGGAAAAAACCAGAAGAATTCAAAAACGAGTCCCCCGACAATTTTCCATATCAGGCGATATATTAGTCTCGGAAAAAGTATATTTTGTGGAATACAAACAAATATTGGTAATTAAATAAGTGGGAGTAGTGATGTCAAAGAAAATTATGGAATATAAATTGGCAGCCCCTAAAAATTTTGGAGAAGAAAAGCATCCAATTTTATATGGGAAATGTGAAGAATCACAAAATGCAGTAAAGAATCTTTGGTTCATAACAATAAAGAGATTGTTTGGAGGAGAGACTATTTTGAGGAATGGAAGGAATCATTTCCGTATGAAGACCACACATTTTTAGTAGAGCAATCTTTTGCAAAACCGCTTTATATGAACCAATTCCGAGCAGATGTTTCTAAGTGGTCTACCATCGCAGAAAAGGTGTTTATTGGGACATGGTGTGCAAGATATGAGATGTTGTGGAAAGATGTTCCGGTATACGTTTACAAAAGTGATCCAACTATAAAGATTGGCTATTGTCGAACACAATCTGATAGGCATCCTGATCGTGAACTCTGGTTGATTTCACTAAAGAGTGGTACTACTTTTGTTGTCGACAAGGTTTGTATAACGGATGAGTTTCTCAGACGCATGGGGAGAGACACAAATAAATGGATGAGTATTTGTTGGTGTCACTTGCAACATGAGGTAGTTTGGGAGGAATTGCAAACGGGTACATTAGATGGCGGTTATGTAAGGGACGCTGATTGTTCTCTGGATTCGCCGTTTATTCCGTCTTCAATCAGCGACATTGAAGAGAGAGTCACAAAGTACGAATTGGAAAATATGTAAATTTTTCTATAGGAGCATACTAGACCGTTGACTATTGTCCAAAATAATTTGAAACACTGATTTAGATAATTTGATGCTCTTAGTTTGCACTAAGATTGGAAATGATGGTAATTCTTAGAGCAGGTCAAAAGTCGTGTGGAAAATCGTTAGAATCTGTTATACCAAATTAAACTATAAATATTTAAAGGAAACATTATGAGGCAACCACCTGAAGGAGATTACATTTATAATTGTTGGCGTGAAGGAGAGTGGTACTGTATTTCATCTTGGATAAATGGGCAACTTGTTGGGGCGAAAAGTAAGAATAGCTACTTCGATGCGATAAGTGATCTTCGGAGGAAATGTGAACAGGTATGGGATGAAGAACATATGCCTCCTTGGAATGAGTTTAAGCGATGGTATAGAGATACAAATTCCTGATTTTTAAGTAGAATGGTAGCTTGGGGGAAAGTCACAGAAAAAGTGTGCTCAACTTGACACTATTTCCGTCAGAAAATGCTCTACTTACCACCTATTGTTGCTATTGCAAAATTTCATCAATTCTTGAAGCGTTTGTGGAGAGAAATGCATATCTCGCTTAATCGGCAATCCCAATGGGCCTCTTGACGGATTCCAGTTCCGAAAGGGAAAAATTGCCCAATTCGACCTCGAAGCCTGAAACCAGACCAAAGAGAATGTCTTCGCCATCAAACTCACTGGCATACCAGGTCCAATTGGAATCAGGGGTAAAGAATTTGACCAGGGCTTTGGCATCCAGGCTATATTCTTCATTTTCATACAGTTTCGGTAATTGTGCCCGTAACTCCTCAGGAGGCAATTCATGTTCTCTTAAAATCGGTCCTTGCTCTTTCCCCGAAACAAAACCGAAGGTTTTGTTCCTTGTACTATAGCACGGGTGTCAAATTCCAAGCCAGCCCCTGACCAACCAGATAACGGCTTGCCCAGTTTACGTGGTTGATCGCCCAAGGATGGGCAAATCTACTCAGGCCATACAATCCATTTCCCAGCAGAAGTGTACAGGGCTGGCGTTGGTGGCTCCATCTTAGCAAGGTCATTATAGAAATACCAGCGGGACAAGTTCGTCACGGTCCTCTCGTCGCCAGATGGGAGTGCGAAGGATGGTCTCAGCAGATAGTTTGTCATAGGTCGCGAAGTAGAACAGTCCTTTCGAATTGGCACGCTTCACCTGGCTTTCGCCGGTGAAGTACATCCGCTTGATCTGGGTGAATATAGCCATGAATCAGGGTGATTTGCTCTATTCAAGCTTTTCTACACAGATCAATGCAGCACGCACAGCAACCGCGCTTCGACTGAATCCAGATAATGCCTTGTAAACTGTGCTTACCCAATGCGCCCCGAGCCGGAGAAGGACGTTCTCCGAGCTTGTCGAGGGGCACGTAAATAACCCAACTCGCGGGGCTCAGCCCCGCGCCTGCGGGGGTGGGGGGATTAATGATACTTCAGTGTGCTGTTGCCGATGAATTCGCGGATGACGGAATCGCCGGGGATGGGGCTGTCATCCGGCTGCGGGGTGACGGCTTTCATCAGGTCATGCACACGCACGGCGCGTGACCAGGCATCCTGCCGCAGGGGATCATCCTTGAATTCCACCGCCCATTGCGCGAAGGACGCCCCCAGCTTGGCGGCGTAGATCGGCAATTCGTAGGGCATGGCGGAGTTGACGATGTAGTCGGCGGTGGGGTTGTTGGGGATGATATGGCGCAATTCGGAAGAGCGCACGTAGTGCCAGTGGGTCAGGGTCATGCGCGGATCGTAGGCGCGGAAGGCGGCGTCGCGCAGCATGCGGCGGATCAGACGGATATCGGTCCAGCGCACATACTTGCCGTTGGAACCTTTCATTTGCAGCAGGGGTTCGAGGTAGACCTTGAACTTGCGCTCGGGCGCTACGCTTTCCGTCATCGGCGGGTACAGGCCATGCAGACTGTCGATCAGGAGCACATCGCCCGGGCCGAGTTTCATCGGGGTGGTTTTGTGGCTGCGTTGCCCGGTTTTGAAGTCGTAGTAGGGAATCTGCACTTCCTCGCCTGCCACCAGTTGAGAAAGCTGCTGGCTGATGAGGGCCATGTCGAGTGCCTGTGGGGTTTCAAAGTCGTAATCGCCGAATTCATCCTTGGGGTGCATCGAAAGGTCGAAGAAGTAGTTATCGACGTTCAACGCCACAAAACGCATCCCATGGCGCGAAAGCCTTTCCTCGAGCTTGAGGGTGGTGGTCGTTTTGCCGGAGGAGGATGGGCCGCACACGATTACGACCTTGATCTCCTGCTGCCGTTCGAGGATCCCGTTGGCGGCGTTCTCGAGGTCTTCGGCATACGCAGCTTCGGATTCGATGATAATGTCATTGAATTCACCGCGTGCCATGCGTGCATTCAACCCTTCCACCGTGTTCAGGCCGTGGTCCACGGCCCAATCGAGCACATGCCAGATCTTCTGCCACGGGATGTTATCGGAGTTGAGGATGCCCAATTGCCGGTGGGCGGTGCGGCGCAGGGCGCGCTCATTGCGGTACAGGATGTAGGCTTTGGCAACCCGGGCATGCCCGTTTTCGATCAGGACTTTTTCGACAATATCCTGGATTTCCTCGATGTGCGGCGGTTCACTGCCGGTATGCTGTGCCTCAAGGGTTTTGACCACCTGCGCGCCCAGCCATTCGGCGCGTTCACGGTCGCGCCCACCCACCGCCACCGCGGCGCGGTAGATGGCATTGGAGATGCGCTGGGGGGTGAAATCGACCAGCGCGCCGTCGCGTTTGATGACTTGTTTAATCGTTCCCATTGCTGTACTCCTGGGGGTTCAACTGGTTCAAGGTTCCTGGTTCAGTACCGTTTCACGCACCTGTCCATCGACAGTGACCAGGATAATCCGGTCGGTAGCGGCGGTGAGGGATGCAGCATCGATGGTGAAGGTTTCGGGTATGTCCATTGTACGGCAATTTTCACCCAAAGTACAAGTCCAGAGCCGCGCGGAAAGCGCCAGGAAATCGGTTTCGGTGCGGAAGGCAATCAACCGGGCGTCAACGGCGTATTGCGCAACCGGTTCGAGAGAGGGGAAGCGGTACAGGCGCAGGGCGGTGGTATAGCCCTCACGGGTGCTGACAGCCAGCAGTGTCCCCTGCGGTGAAAACGCCATAACAGACCCCTGCAACATGGTTTCGAGCCTTTGGGGCGGGGCGCTTTCGCGAAGCTGCCAGAAGCTGATGCCGTCGGCACCGCGCACCGCCAGGTGGCTGGCGTCGGGTGTGAACAGCAGCGCCTGCACCGCACCGCCGGGGGTTTCCAACGCAAGCATGGCATTGGCCGCATCCCACAACAATACGGTCCCGGCGTCATTCCCGGCAGCCTTGCGCCTGCCCGTGGGGTCAAAGGCCAGTGCGCGGAAAACCGCCGGGCGGGTTTTCCCGGCCAGCAGTTCCTCTGTGCCGGATTCGCTGTGCAGGATCACACTGCCGTCAAAGCCGGACAGCAGCACTTCCCCGTCTTCGCTGCTGAAAACGGCGGCTGCCGGGGGGAAGCCAAAGTCACTTTCTGGTGTGCCGCCGCGGTACAGCAAGCCGCGCGCGTCCGCCACCGCAAGCATGTCCGCGGCGGGGTCATACCAGGCTGCTCGCAGCGCGGCGACGCGATAGCGGTCATCGGTGAGGGCTTTGAACAGGTCGGTTTGGCGGCCGGTGCTGTCTGCGCGTCGCACCAAAACATGAAAATCCGAAAAGCGGCCGTCCTGGTACACGAGCAATCCATCGCGCGGGTTGTAGCGGCGAGGCATCTTGTCTGCTGTGCCGGGGGAAATCGAGAGCACGCCGTCTTGCAGCGGAATTTTCCCGTTCGTGACCGTGTAATCAGCGCCGTTGAACCCACATATACCGCCGGTTGCCTGGGTCACGCTCCCATCCGTGGCGTCAATCTCGTAGGTGCTGCTGCCATCCGCCAGCACCAGCACCTGCCGGGCGGCATCCCATTGGCGCAGGCAGGTTTCTTCGTAGGCAGGCGCGCCGGCTGGAAGGGTAAAACTTACGGTTTGGGCGCGGGTTGCCAGGTCGAAGGCATGCAGGCTGTCATCCTGCAGCCAGGCGATGACCTGGGTATGATCCGCGCTGAAGAGAATTTCCCGCACCTGGGATTGCATGTTCCTGGCGGCAGCGGTGAGACCCAGAGGGTACGAAATCGGCTGAGGTTGCGCGGAAAGGAAATCCCATACATACAGGCTGCCGTCCATCCCCTCCGCGGCGATCCACCTGCCGTCCGCCGAAATGCCAAGCGTCCCCAGCGGCAGGTGATCGAGCGTCACGGGACGGCTCTGGCGCGCGTCGGGGTCATAGACCCACACGGTGAAATCCGCAGTGCCTTGCGGCAGGGGAACCTTCCATTCTTCGAGAATTTCGCCGGCAGCGGCATCCCATACGGTGAGGCTGTCAGCGCTCACCGCCAGGCGGCCGTCCGGCAGGAAAGCGGCATCCATCACAGGTACCGCGAAACCGGTCAGGGTCTGCACCGGGCGGGCGGTGCCAGTGCGCCAGATTTCCACATAGTCGATCGCATTGACACGGCTGGCGAGAAAATCGCCCTCCGGTGAGAGGGTGTAGGCGTCGGCGCGCCCGGTGAGGTGAAAGCGGCTGAAAAAGCCCAGTTGCCGCACATCGCGGCTGTGGATGGCGGAGCCGAGCAGGAACAGGTGGCTGCCGGGCGGGGAAAATGCGGCCGCGTGGTACAGGTTGGGAGCCTGTGCCTGCCAGTGTTCCAGCAGGGTGCCGTCGGCGAGGTCAAACAGCAGGTATTGGCCGCCGCCCAACACTGCAGCCATGCTGCCATCATCGGAGAGGCTGATGGATTCAATCGGAAACTCCGCATCCAATGCCTGCTGTAATTTGCCGCTGGCGGCATCAATCACCTGTGCCTGCCCGTTAAAAACACCTGCCAGGAAGGAGCCATCGGGGGAAAATACCGGGTTCTTTGGGAATACCGGTGTGGTACGGTTGACCAGCAGCGCACCGCTGCGGGGGTCAAAGAATTGCAGTTTGAATTCCCTGGACCACAGGACGGCAGTGCCATCCGGTGCGAAATTGCCGACTGCGGCACCGATCGAACCTGCGGGGAGGGTACTGATCAGCGTTCCGTCCGCGCTGTGCCACACGGCGGCATCGGAGCGCCAGCCGACACTCAGCAGGAGGGCATCATCCGCGCTGACCGCCAGATCGAGAATGGGCAGACGATGGGCCTCCCATTCGCTCAGTGGTTCCCCGCTGAGTCCATCCCAGAGTTCGATCACACCCTCCTCGGTGCCGAGGAAAACCTGGGTGCCGTCCGCGTTCAGCGCGCCGCTGCGCGGGTGCCGGGTGGAGATGATCTCGGCCTGCAATGCCAGGCTCACCTCGTCCCAGGCATACACCTGTGCCCCGCTGCCAGTCACGGTGAGGAAACGGCTGCCGTCCGCGGACCAGACGTGGTCCCGCAGAATGCCAAAACTGGCGGGCGCAGGATCGGTTTGCGGCAGGGGGCTGGCTGCGGTGAAGAACAATAGCAACAGCAGGGCAGCCAGGACAGAAGATCGCAGGCGGGGGATTTGCATACCCCTATTATAGCCCGCCGCCCGGGGATTTCTTACAAAGGTTTAACTGGCACATGGCAGTTGAACCCGGTATAATTGGTTTAAATAACTAGAATAATCTGATAAAAATTCAGCCGTTGTGGGCCGTGATGAGGAAATAATGGAACCATTGAAAGGGAAAGCTGTTCATTATACGGAAGTGGAAGCCCAGGTGGTGGGAGAACCTGCCAAAAATGCAAAGATCCGCTGGCTGGTTGACCGTGAGCATGACAACGCACCGGTGTATGCCCTGCGGATGATCGAACTGGAGGCCGGTGGGTATTCCCCCCTGCACCAGCACAATTGGGAACATGAGAATTTCGTGGTTGAAGGCCAGGGTCAATTGTTGATCGAAGATACCTGGCATGATCTCTACCCCGGTGTGGTGTGCTTTGTGCCGCCGAATGTACTGCACCAGTTCAAAAACACCGGTGACGCGCCGCTGAAATTCCTGTGCGGGATACCGGCCGGGCTGTAACCTGTCACCAGATACCAAAAGAATCTGCGCAGATAGGTGCGGATAAAAATACTCGCGAACATCAGCACAATACACGGTTTTGCGGCTTGAAAACAAAAAGGATTGGGTTAATCCATTAACCACGAATTGACGCGGGTGGACGGAGACAAAAAGTATCCGTGAAGATCAGCGTGATTCGCGGTTCTGTTTTTTGACAGCAAGTTTCATTGGTTTTTGGTTTCACCACCGGATCAGCGGAACACTTCCAGGCTGCGGTGGTTTTTTGCCAGGCGTTTGAGCCCGTTCTGGGTCACGCGCGGGCAGCCGCGCAGGTTGATCCAGCGCAAGTTGCGCATTTGTTCAATACGCCGCAGACCCAGGTCGCCGATGCCGGTGCAGTGGCTGATGTTCAGGCGCTGCAGGTTGGGCATCTCAAACAGGAATTCAATGCCTTCGTTGGAAATCCCGCAGGCACTGGCATTCAGTTCCCTGAGCTGGTGCAGGCGAGTGAGGGCTTTCAATCCCATATCACCCATGCGGCGACCTTCAGATACATCCACCATCACCAGTTGGGAGCAGTCGGCCCATTCCGCGGCGAGGGTTTCGGCACTGTCATCTTCAGCGCGCGGCAGGTACAGGCAGATTTCCAGCGCGGGATCGAACTCAAAATAACCCGGACCTTCATCCAGCGGCATCCAATCCTCCTGCGGTTGCGTTTTGGGGCGGGAAAGGATATGGATCGGGAGAGTGGTGGCGGTTTGCATAGGTTCATTCTACCATAGGCGGGAGAATGGGTTAGCCGGGCGAGTCCCTTCGACAGGCGCAGGGAACGTTTCAGTGATGGGGGCGTTTTGGCGGGGGCAGAGACCGGGCGCTATCCCAGCAGGAACAGCATCGCCACGCCAGCCATCGAGACCAGGGTGCCGATCACCGCGCGCAGGGTGACTTTTTCATCGTACAGGAAATGCGACACGGGCAGCATGATCACCGGCGCCAGCGCCTGCAGGGTGGAGGCAATGCCGACCTCGGTATTTTGCAGGCCGGCCAGTGAGAGCCAGATGCCCAGGAACGGACCCGCCAGGGTGCCCAGCAGGATGAACCCGAGTGCCTTGCGGTCGCGGGTAACGGCTTCAATCGAAGGCCGCACTTGCTTGCCCAGTGCCGCCACCAGCCACATTGCCGCCACCGCCGCGGTAACGCGCATCAGTGTGCCGCTGAGGGCGGGAAAATCGCCGTAGACTCCGCGCTTACCGAGCAGCATCCCGGCTGATTGTCCCAGCGCGCCGAGAATGCAGAAGGCAATCCCCAACGAAAAATGTTTACGGTCGTTCAACAGCTGGTCGCCGTTGCCGGTTTTTTCGGAAAGCACCAGCAGGATGCCCGAAACTGTAACGACGATCCCCAGCAGGCGCAACGGCGCCAGCTGTTCACCCAGCAGGAACCAGGCGAAGATGGTATTGAGCACCGGCACACCCGCCATAATCAGCATCGCGCGCCGCGGGCCAATCCACAGAAAGGACTGGAACAGGAACACATCACCCAACACCAGCCCTACCAGGCCGGAAAGCCCCAGCCACAACCAGCGGTCGGGCGCGGCGCTGAGTGGGATGAATTCGCGGTATAGCACCAGGTTGGTCACACCGAGCAAGAGGAAGCCGAACAGGAGCCGCACCCGGTTCACCACGCGCGAACCGACCTGCTTGCCGCCGGCGGTGAAGAAGATCGAGGTCAGTGCCCAACACACGGATGTCAGCAATGAAAACAGCAAGCCCATTCTGTATGCCTCCGCATTCATAAAATCATGCAATCTTATCATGGAATGCGGGGGCTGTGTCATCCGGTTGTGAAAGGGTGAAAATGGCAGGCGCGCGCTCTGGTATACTTGGAGAATGCGAGTACCCCGCACCCTGGAAGCCTTCCGATTTCGCAATTACCGCCTGTTCTTCATCGGACAGCTGGTGTCGATCTTTGGCAGCCAGATGCAGGGCACCGCGCAGGGTTACCTGGTGTATGAACTGACCGATTCCGCCTCGTACCTGGGGCTGGTCAGTTTTATGAACACGATGCCGTCGTGGCTGTTCATGCTGCTATCCGGGGTGATCCTGGACCATATGGAGCGGCGCAAGATGATGGTGATCACGCAAAGCGCGATGATGCTGGTGGCGTTCGGCCAGGCGGCACTGGTGTTTACCGGCGTGGTGGCGCCGTGGCATATCCTGGGGTTAACTTTCCTGCTGGGGTCGGCAAACGCCTTTGATACCCCGGCGCGGCAGTCAATCCCGGCCGACCTGGTGCCGAAATCACGGCTGGGCAATGCGATTGCGCTGAATTCGACCATCTTTAACCTGGCGATGGTGGTGGGTCCCACCGCGGCAGGAATCGCCTATGCCCTGTGGGGGCCGGCGTGGTGTTTCCTGATCAACGCCATCAGCTTCAGCGCGATCTTAATTGCCCTGTTGATGATGCGCAAGGAAACCTGGGATGAAGAACAACCGGGCGCGGTAGACAAAGCCGCACCGGCTGGCCCAGCCACCCGCACGGGCAGATCAATGTGGGAAGACCTGAAAACCGGTTTTCGTTTCATTGGGCAAAATCGAATTGTGCTGTTGCTGTTGATCGGGGTGGGGGTGATCAGTTTCGGTTTTTCGGGGTTGATCCCGCTGCTGCCGGCCTGGGCGGTGGATGTGTTGGGCGGCGATGTGCGCACCAACGGCTGGCTGGTTTCGGCGCGCGGGGCGGGCGCGCTGGTGGGTGCTTTGCTGCTGGCTTCGGTCAGTGATCGGGGTATCCGCGGCAAGCTGTGGACCCTGGGCAGCTTCGGCATGCCGCTGATGATGATCCTGTTTTCCTTTACCCGCACCCTGGCGCTGTCGATGGCAGCGATCATCGGATTGGGTTTTTTCTTTATCACGGTGATGAACAACACCAATGCCATGGTGCAAACCCGCCTGCCGGACAACATCCGCGGCCGGGTGATGAGTGTCTACAGCCTGAGCCTGTTTGGCGGTTTTTCCCTCGGCGGGTTGGTGATGGGGGGAGTGGCGGAAGCGCTCGGCCTGGCAGCCACGGTGCGCATCAGCGCCGCAGTGATCATCGCATTCGCCCTGTTGATTCTCCTCTTCCAACCCAAAATTCGGGCACTGGGCTGATTATGGTACACTAAAACAACATTTTCTGGTAGCGCATGGCGACAGGTTGGCAATGTCAGTCAGTTCAATCCCATTTTTCCTATTCTTTGCTTTGATTGTGGTACTGTATTATCTGTTGGCGCAGCGCAGGCGTTGGATAGTTCTCCTTGTCGGAAGTTATGGTTTTGCGCTCACTTACCGGGCCGAACTGGCTGCCATTCTGGCAGGGATTACCCTGGTTACCTTCTTTTTTGCTAAGCAAATCGCCGCTGCAGCAAACCGTGCTACTAAAAGGTGCTGGATGTGGACGGGGATTGTTGCCAGTCTTGCCGTGTTATTCCTATTCAAATATACTGGTTTCGCGGCGGAAAGCTTGAATGCCCTGGCTACGATACTGGGCTTGACAATTAAAGTGCGTGGATTGGATCTTATCTATCCAGTTGGATTGTCATTCCTTGTGTTCCAGGTGATTGGTTACCTGGTGGATGTCACAAATGGAAAGGTTATTGCTGAAAATCATCTGGGATATTACGCGGTATACAATGCTTTTTTCCCCAGACTCTTAATGGGTCCGATTGAACGTTACAGCCATTTTGCCCCACAATTGCGCCAGTTACAGCCTTTTTCGGCAGAACGTTTTGTGGAAGGCGGTCTGCGGATTGCCTGGGGGTTGTTTAAGAAGTTGGTGGTGGCCAATCGGCTGGCTATATTGGTGAATACGGTGTTTGCGGCTCCGCAAAATTTTTCTTCGGTGCAATTGCTGTTCGCTGTTTTCTCATTTTCATTCCAGGTTTATGTTGATTTCGCTTCGTATTGCGATATCGCGCTAGGCGCTGCCAAAATGCTGGGTTTCAACTTGGCTGAAAATTTTCACCATCCCTATATGGCCCAAACGGTGACAGAATTCTGGCGTCGATGGCATATTTCACTCAGTAACTGGTTGCGGGATTATGTATTCATTCCGTTGAATTTTAAGCATCGCCGAAAAAAGCCGGCTTTGTTGTGGCAGTGCTTTGATGTGATGATTACTTTTCTCATCAGCGGGCTTTGGCATGGCGCAAACTGGAGCTTCATTGCCTGGGGTTTTTTCCACGGCCTGTTTCAGTCGGTCGAATTGCTGATTGCCAGTACCCGTGTCCCAAAAAAGGCACCAGGTACTGGCCAGTCATCCACAATTGCGCAACGTTGGTTAAAACGGTTGGGTATGTTCCTGCTGGTCAGTTTCACCTGGGTGTTTTTTCGTGCTGATTCAGTCCGCCAGGGATACGGAATTTTGCGCTTTATCTGGCTGATGGAAAACCTGACCCGCCCGGAAGCATGGCTGCTGGGAGAAGGCTTGTTGGGATTGCCAACCGGTGAACTAATGATTTTGCTGCATGGATTGGTTGGTTTTCTGCTGTTAGAATACCTTCAATCACGGAGCAACCTGTATGGCGTATTTCGCCAGCAGCCTGTGTGGTTTCGTTGGATCAGTTATTTTTTGTTAATCTTCTCCTTTCTCTTATTTGGTGTTTATGCTGAGGCTTCGACGCAGCAGTTCATCTATTTTCAGTTCTAGCCTTAAGGAATCAATGAATGAAACAACCTCGATTGTTAAAGAAGATCATTGTTTTTATCATTGTATTCTTGATTGTGAACGGGTTATTTTATGGGTTCTACCATCGCTCCCGGCAAACCAGTTACCTGGCAGCCGTACGTCAGAAACAAGCCAGGCTGTCCAGTATCGACAGCCCCAAGCTGGTGATTGTCGGGGGTTCAAACACTGCGTTTGGAATTGACAGTACTATTTTGGAAGAAGAGCTGGGTTATCCTGTGGTCAACATGGGCTTGCAGGGAGGTCTTGGCTGTCTTTATCCACTGGAGGAAATTCAACAGTCGCTGAAGCCGGGAGATATCGTTGTTTTAATTCCTGAATACCATTGTATTTCTGAATCGCCCAACCTTTATGGTGACGCTGTGCTGTACCAGTTGATGGTGGTGGCGCCGCTTAATGTGCGCCATTTGACGACCTGGGGGCAAGCTGCGGTTATTTTCCAGGAAGCAATCAACCAATACGCCTCTGTTTTCCTGAACATACGAGAGAATTTGGACCTGATTGTGGATCCACATTATGATGCTATTTACAATCCATCAGGTTTTAATGCCAACGGCGATCTAACTACACATCTCGATCGGGATACCCTTTCACCCCAACCGGTGCCTTTTACAATCGACTGCACTGGAGGTGCGTGTACACCGATGATTGATGTGTACAATCAATTTGCTGATGACCTGGCTGGCAATGGGGTTTCTGTTTACCTCACATTTCCCGCTTACCTGGTGGAGGGAAAGCATGAAGATATGCACATGGCGGAGTGTTATTCCAGGTACGTTGTTGATCATCTTCAATTTCCCGTTTTTGGACAGCCGCAGGATTTCTTTTATCCTGGTTCTTACTTCTTTGACACCTATTACCACCTTACCGCCGTTGGTCGTGAACTACGAACTCGCCAATTGTTGGCCGATTTACAAGCGGTGCTGGGTCAAACGAATTCGGAATGAACCTTGTGATGAGGGCGGAATTTCCCGGAAAAGGTAATTGTCAAGGTAAAATAGCAAATTTTCAAGTACAATCATACAAATAAGTCCCTTCGCAGAAATCTCCTGGCAGCATGGACACACTTTTACTTGACGATCATTGCAGTAGAAAAGTGTCATTGTGAACGAATCTTTCCCCAAAATGATAGGCCATATCATCCACCGGTTTCTCCTGGTGATTTTGCTGTGCCTGTTCACCGTGTTGGTGTTGGGGTGTGCACCGCAGGCGGAAACAGCGAGCGCTGTAGCCACCTCGGCACTGGAGAACCCGCTGGAATCATTGTCCGGCCTGGCGCGCATCCAGGCGGATGGTGTATTGCTGGTGGGGACGGCGGTCACAGAACCGTTTGAGTATTATGATCCCCAGACAGGTGAATGGGTGGGTCTGGATGTGGATATCGCGCAACGGATTGCCCAGGCGCTGGGGGTGGAATTACAATGGGTCGAGATGCCTTTTGCCAGCCTGATCCCGGCTCTGCAGGAACACAAGGTTGATATGACGATTGCCGCCATGTATATCACGGCGGAGCGGGAAGAACTGGTGGATTTTGCCGATCCCTACCTTGACACCGGGCTGGTGATGGCAGCCAAACCCGGATTGGCGGCAGAAATAAGCAGCACCAATGACCTATCCGGTCTGCGGGTGGGTGTCAAGATCGGTTCCACCGGTGCCAGGTTGGCGGAGGAACTGCTGGAAAACGGCACGGCGCTGAACGTGGTGGAATACAAGGATACGCTTGAATCCCTGCTCGACCTGGAAGTAGGTCGGGTGGATGTGGTGTTTAATGATTACCTGAATACCCTGGTCTATATAAAAGATACCGGCTCATCAATCGTGATTGTCAGCGACCAAAACGGGGACCCTGTATTTCTGTCGCGGGTCGGGCTGGGAATTGCCGTCCCGGCGGGTGAGGCGGAATTGCTGGATTTCATCAACCAGCAGCTGACCGCGATGGCGGCGGATGAAACACTGGTACAATTGCAAACAAAATGGCTTGAACCGGAGGGGGAATGATCGTGATCACAAGGTGGGGCAGTTGATGGCGAACGGGGGACGTATTCGTTTGAATTTGCGCGCCAAGTGGCTGCTGGGCTATACCATGTTGGTGGTGTTTGCGGCTGGCGCAATGGCATTTGGCCTGTATTATCGCATTCGCCAGGACCAGCGTGCGGCGCTGCAACAGCGCCTGGTCGATATTGTTAGTTTTTCTGTACCGCTGGTGGACGGCGATTTCCATGCGCTGATCCGCTCTGCGGAGGACGCCGGTAGTTCTTTCCACCGCGTGCTGACAACGCGCCTGGAAGATATCCGCGGCACCAGCCAGGTTATCCGGCATATCTATACCCTGCGCCAGAACCCCGACGGCAGCTGGATGTATGTGGTGGACGTAGGGGCCGAATCGCCTGCGGCGATTGGCGATCCATTTTTAAAGGAGAGTTCCGTTCTGGCCGGCGGCATGGCATGGATCGACAGTCCACGGGTGGAGGATGTGCTTTCGGTGGGAGAAGATGGCAGCGCGACGTTAAGCGGTTACGCGCCGATTATCGACCAGTTCCAGAACCTGGATGGTGTTCTTGGTATTGAGATTGATGCTTCCGCCGTCATTGCCAGTGAAAAACAGGCACGTGTGACCGCCCTGTTGTCGGTGCTCATCACCGTACCGTTTGCGTGGCTCCTGGGATACTGGTTGGTCAATAAATTGACCCTGCCGGTGAAGGACCTGATGCGCGCTGCGGTGCGCGTGGCACAGGGAGACCTGGAAAGCCAGGTTCCCGTCCGCAGTCCAGATGAGCTGGGCGTGCTTGCCACCGCTTTTAACGACATGACCCTCCAACTGCGTGAAACCATGGACGGCCTGGCGCAGGAGATCAGGGAGCATCGGCGCAGTGAGCAGGTACAGGATGCCATCTACCGCATTTCCCAGACCGTGGTCTCGGCTGAGAGCATGGATGACCTCTATCGGACCATTCATTCCATCCTGATGGAACTGATGCCGGCCCACAATTTTTTTATCGCGCTCTACGATGCAGAGCAAGACGTGCTGCGGTTTCCGTATTCGGTGGATGAATTTGACGATGATCTGCCGGAGTTTACCCCGGGAAAGGGTTTGACGGCCCATATCCTGCACAGCGGTAAAGCCGACCTGATCACGCCGGAGCGCTTTGATGAGCTGCTCGATTCGGGTATGGTGGAACTGGTGGGGACCAAATCGGTCGATTGGCTGGGCGCGCCGCTGCGGGTGGAGCAGGAGGTGATCGGGGTGATGGCCACCCAGGTGTATTCGGATGAAATCCGCTTTACCCTGGATGACCTGGAATTGTTTGAGTTTGTTTCCACCCAGGTCGCCCAGGCGATCCAGCGTAAACGTGCTGAAACCGAACTCTCAGCCAGCAACCAGCGCTACCAGAACCTGTTCGAAGAGTCACCGGTGTCGCTGTGGGAAGAAGATTTTTCCGAGGTAAAGCACACCCTGGACGGTTTGCAGGAGCAGGGAATTGAGGACATTTCCCAGTACCTGTTGGAACATCCGGACGTGGTTGCGTTGTGTGCCGCACAGGTGAAATTGTTGGATGTCAACCGTGCAGCGGTTGCCCTGTATGGGGCGAAAAGCAAGGCGCAGTTGTTGAATAGCCTTGGGCAAATATTTACCGAAGAATCCTACCCGACCATGCGGCAGCAGCTGGTGTATATTGCCGATGGGCTGACAACGTTTCATCACGAAAGCGTCAACCAGACCCTGGACGGCCGGCGCATGGATGTCAGTCTGAACTGGTCGGCAGTGCCGGGGTATGAGCAGGATCTTTCGCGGGTAATCATTTCCGCGGTGGATATCACCGAACGCAGGCAGGTAGAGCAACGCATCCGATATATGGGCACACATGATGTTATGACCGGGCTTTTCAACCGTGCCCATTTTGACAGCGAAATGTCACGGCTGGAGGCTGAAGGGGATTACCCGGTCAGTATCATCGTGGCAGACCTGGACGGGCTGAAACGCGTCAATGACACCATCGGGCACGCTGCTGGTGATGAATTGTTGAAGCAGGCCGGCCAAATCTTGCGGCAGAGTTTCCGCCAGGAAGATACCGTGGCGCGCATCGGCGGAGATGAGTTTGGTATTCTCCTGCCACATACGGATGAGGCACATGCGGCGGCAGCCCTGCGGCGCATCCGCGAAAACATGCAACAACAGGAGCCCATTCCGGGAATAGGGGCCGTCAGCCTTTCATTGGGGGTGAGCACTGCGTATACTTCGGATGAACTATTCGATATTTTCAAGCACGCCGACGGCAATATGTACGCTGAAAAAGGGCGTAAGCAGACGGGCTTCCGTTAATCTTCTTCCCGGATTCCCTCCCGCACATAGCGTTGGATTTCCCCCACGCTGAGGCGTGCCAGTCCCAATTTTTCCAGCGTGCGGCCGCGGCGGAAGTAATCGGTGTTGTGGATGATACACGCCAGGCGGATCAGGCTGTCCATGCCGCGCACCGATACGCCGTAATGCTGCCCCAGTGAGGCAATCGGCACCAGGCTCATTGGCACATCTTCGAAGATGTAGCGGTGGTTGAGCGTCCCCGGCGCCTTGATGCCCATGTAGCCGGTCTGGTTGTGGATTGCTTCGTTCAGGTCATTTCCGCTGACGTTGTAGGCAATTTTGAGCCATTCCATGGCGGTACGGGCGCGGATGCCGAGGGCGGAAGCAACGGTAACCCGTTCGCGGTCGATGGCATTCAGCACGGATGCCACTGCCGGGGTGACCCCATCGATATAGAACTGGAAATCACCGCGGGTGGATTCAATGCGGGCGGCATTGAGCAGGGTCAGGGCGGGATGGAAAATGGCGCCCATGTTATTTAATCCAGTATGCAGCACATCGGTGCCGTCGATGAATTGGGGGTACACGGCGGAAAGCGCATCGAGCACAGCCTGGTTGTGGATCGCTGGCAGTGCCGCCAGTGGGATGGCGTCCTTGATGCGGAAGATGTAGGCCTGGGCGGGGCCTTCAGCCCGACAGGCGTAGATAAAGGTTTCGGTTTCGGCCACAACCACATCGGCCGTGCAGCCGTTTTTTTCCAGCTGGTAGCGGAATTCAATCGCGCCGCAGGTACGGCCCGGATTCAGTACCACGATCTGTCCATCTGTGAGAAACGGCGAGAGCTGCTCGGCGATGCTGGCGTGGGCAGAGGAAGGCACCACCACCATGATCACTTCGGCACCGCGCACCGCTTCTTCCAGGTCGGAGGTGGCCAGCTGGAGTTTTCCAAATCCCTGCGGGCCGCCTTCGTAGCTGTCAAGCTCAATCCCGCCGCGTTTGGCAAGCGCATGAATATGCTCGTAGGTACGGTTATAAAGCTTTACCTGCGCGCCTTCCAGCGCGAGATGGGCTGCCATCGATTTTCCGCCGTTGCCGGCGCCGATGATGGTGAAACGTTCAGCTGTTTTCATCAGGTTCTCCTTCGGTTATGGAATATCAGCCAGGCGCTGTGATTCATTCAGGATACGGCCATGGTCATCCACGCTTTCGCAAGCGCCGTTGACCAGGCGGGTGCGCACGCTGCCGCGCGCGTAGGGATTGTTCTTCAGGTGCGGGGCATCCAGGATGCCCGTGGTGACTGCCTTTGCCAGCACGGCAGGATCGGTCAATGGGTCATTGCTGCCGGGTTCGGCCAGGCGGCGGATGGCTTCGAGGGTGATCTGCGCTTCCGCCACCAGGTACTGCTTACGGGCCTGCACGGCCGGGTCGGCAGTCAGGTCAGGTTGGCCGTTGAGGGCGTTTTCGATCGTGCGCCGCGCCATCTGGCAGGCTTCGATCACATCCGCGGCTGAGGCGGCGTGGTGCGCTTCGGTATGTCCGACGATATGGACAATATGCGGGTGCAGCGCCATCTGGACGTAGATGCTCGCCGCCAGGTGCGCACGGGCGGCATCCGGCTGGAGCGGGTAGCTGAGCAGGCCGGTGCGGGTTTGGCGCCAGATGCGGAAGGATGCGGATTCCAGTGGGGCGATCAATTCCAGCAGCGCCGCCATCTTGGCGAGGTCCATCGCATCCGCGGTGCCGGGTGGGCTGTTGAACATCATCTGCACAATGTAATCCCTGACGCCGAAGGCATGCGCGTTATGGGCGGCGAGGTAGGAGGACACCACGAAGATAACATCCGAGGCATCCCGCATGCCCCAATGGTGGGCTTCGTTCAGTTCCACCGGTACAGCGCGTGTACCGTACCAGGCCATCACCTGCTGGTGCTCGCGGATGGATTCCTCCAACCCCCACGGCCCGCGCCTGTCCATGCGGTTGAACCAGTAGAGCGGAATGGCGCACCACGCGTTGCGGATGGTGGCCAGGTAGAGTTCCGCCAGGGCGATGAAATCATCGGTGCCGGAATAGGTGCGCAGCAGGGGGTAATTGCCGCGGCGGCTGGCCTGGTACAGGGCGCGGTAGTCATCGGCGGAGCGCACCGGCACACCGCCGGCGCCGCGGCGGCGCGGATCCTGGCGTTCGGGATGGAAAAAATTTTCCTGCGCGTCCTGGTCAATCCCCAGCGAGATCACATCCAGCAGGCGCGATTCGGCGATCTGCGCGATGCCTTCCAGTGTGGTCTGCATAGTGGGCTGCCCGTAGTGATGCCGCAGGATCGGGTAGGGGGATTTCCAGCGGATGCGGGCGATGGTATCCTGGGGATAATCCGTTTCCGTGCGGCTGGCGGGGTTGTCACCGCGCAGGTAAGCCAGTACATCTTCGGTGGTTTCACTGCCGTCAAAGGCGGCTTCAAAGAATCCCAGGGCACGTGCGCGCTCCACCACTGGCGGCGTGCCGCCGAAGGCAAAGCGTACACCGCGGCTGCGCAGGGCGTCGGCCTCCTCGGCAAAATCCGCCAGCAGGCGCTCGCCGGTTTCAGGGGTAAGGCGGTAGGAAACCGCAGCCAGCTCGGCCTGTTCCGCTTCCACCACTGCCAGCACCTGGGCGATGGGAACCGCCGGGCCGAGGAACACCGTGCGCCACCCGGCGGATTCCGCCAGGCGCAGGAAATTCATCACCCCCGCCACATGCACACATTCCCCCAATGCAGCAGCGACAATTGTTTTCATGGCGACCTCCTGGTTTCGTAAACAGAACCGGAATTGTTTCAACGGTTAATCAATGCGTCAGTTTACAGTTGGTACAGTGTCTCAGATCGACCTGCGGTTTGCGGGAATGTCGGGCGAAACGGCAGCAGAACTGGTTAGAATCTTAATTATAATTGAAAAAATCATATGATTATCCTACGGTTGATAGGGTTTACTCACCAATCGGCCCAGAATACAAGGAGGCAGGCATGAAACAGATCATAGCAATGGGCGGCGGCGGATTCGGCCCAGAGAAAACGATGGCGAAGGTGCAGGAATACATCCTGCGCGCCAGCGGGATGGAACACCCACGGGTCTGCCTGCTGCCGACCGCCGGGGCTGACAAGCACGAAGCGATCCTGGAATTTTATGATGCAATCCTGGCATTGGGGGGAACGCCAAGCCATCTCTCACTCTTTCGCCTGCCCACCGCTGACCTGGAAGGCTTCCTGCTGGACAAGGACATCCTGTTCGTGGGCGGTGGCAACACGCGCAGCATGATGGCGCTGTGGCGCGAATGGGACCTGTTCCGCATCCTGGGCAAGGCCTACCAGAACGGCATCCTGTGCGCCGGTGTCAGCGCAGGCGGCAATTGCTGGTTTGAGCAGGGCGTCAGCAACTCGGTGCCCGGGCAAATGCTGGCGCTGGATTGCACCGGGATCGTGCCGGGCAGTTTCTGCCCGCACTATGACAGCCAGCCTGAACGCCGCCCGGGGTACCATGCCCTGGTGACTTCCGGCACAGCCGCGGCCGGTTACGGTGCAGACGAGGCGGCCGCCCTGCACCTGCGCGAGGGTGAAGAACCGCTTGCCCTGCGTTTTGGGGCGAATGCCAACGTCTACCATGTGGAAGCCACCGGCGGCGCGGTTCTGGAAACGCCCCTGGCGAATGTGGTTGACCTGGTGGTGTGAGGCGATGGAACGCGCGCAATTGCTGGAAAGCCTGGCTCAGTACCTGCTGGGCCGCGATCCCGGGCATCCGCTGCGGACGGCGGTTGACGGGGTGGACGCCGCCGGCAAAACCATTCTGGCGGATGACCTGGCGCGGGTGATGGAGGGCCGCGGGCGGCAGATCCTGCGCTCATCGGTGGATTATTTCCATTATCCCGCCGCACTGCGCCACAAAAACAGCAGCACAACGCCGGAATCGTATTACCAGGATTCGTTCGATTATGCCACCCTGGTGGAAGTGCTGCTGCGGCCGTTGGGGCCGGGCGCCAACCGCGCCTGCCGTACCGGCGTGTACGATTATCGCGTGGAAGCCCCGCTGGAGACACTGGCCATCAGCGCAGCGCCGGATGCGATCCTGCTGTTTGATGGCATTTTCCTGCAGCGCCCGGAACTGGCGCCGTACTGGGATGTCACGATTTTTCTGCAAGTGGATTTTGAAGAAACCGTGGCGCGTGCCGCGCGGCGCGACCAGTACCTGTTCGGCAATGAAGACCAGGTACGTGCGCGCTACCTGCAGCGCTATGTGCCCGGCCAGCGCATGTACCTGGCGCAGTGCCGCCCGGCGGAACGTGCCGATGTGTTGATCGACAACCATGACCCGCTGCATCCGGAACTGCTGCGGGGATGGGAGGAAGCATGACAACCCCCGTGGACCTTTGGGGCTGGGCGGCGGCGCTGGTGCATGCTGCCTATTGGGAGCACGACCATAACTGCGCCCGTACCACGCTGATAGCGTTGTGCGAACAGGCCGGCATCAACCTGCCAGCGGTGTTATGGGATGCCGCTGCGGGCATGCACGGCGCGGGCGGGTACGGGGCGCAATGCGGCCTGGTGGAAGGGATGCTGCTGTTCCTTGGCTGGCAGGGAAAACACCTCGGGTTACCGGAGGACGAGGTTGTGCAGCTGTGCCGCGCGTACGCCGCCGGGTTTGAAGCGCGCTTCGGCAGCCTGCGCTGCGCGGTGCTGCGTCCGCAGGGCTTCCCGCCGGAACTGGCCGGACAGCATTTGTGCGAAGGGCTGACGGTGGAGGCGGTGCTGTTTGACCTGGCTTTCCTGCAGGAGGCCTGCTTGTTGCCGCGGTGAAAAAAACTTTCAGCAATTGGCTGGCAGGATAGCCGAAATACGAATTGTCGGGTAGCATTCAATCATCCCGTTTCCTGTACCCGTTGAAGGAGGTGCCCCTTGTCCCACGAGATCGGAATGGCAGCGATGAATTTGCAGATGCCGGCGCGGATCCCGCGCACAGAATATTCGGTGGAGAGCCATTGGGCGGTGGTTCGGGCGGTAACCGGCATCCCCGTTGACGAACACAGCGCGCCGGAAGAGCAGTCGGCTGCCTCCAGGGCTTTCATGCGGGCATGGCAGTATGATTTTCAATGGGGAACCAACTATGGCCTGGAAGAATTGGGGGATTGTTACACTGACATGGGACACGCGGAGTATGCCGCTGGCGGGGTTGACTGGCGCGAACCGCGCAAAAGTCCGTTTCAATCGGTGGCGGAAATCCTGCGCTTTGACCCGTTTGAACGGTTGCCCAATAAAACGCATGCCGAAATACTGAATGAGACCAACCAGGTATACCATCGGATGATGACAAGCCTGCCGGACATGGTACACACTGTGGGTACGTACATCACGGTGATTTCCGGGCTGATCTACCTGTTCGGTTGGGATGACCTGCTGCTGGCGATGGGGGAGGATTCTGCTGCATTTGGCGCAATGACCAACCGCTACGCGGATTGGATGATGAAATATTACACCGCCCTGGCGCAATGCGACAGCCCGGTGATCCTGATCCACGATGACATTGTGTGGAGCGCGGGACCGTTCTGCTCGCCGCGCTGGTACCGGAAATATGTTTTTCCGAATTATGAACGTTACCTCGAACCGCTGAAACGCGCCGGGAAGAAAATATTATTCTGCTCGGATGGGAACTTCACGCCATTTGTGGACGACCTGGCGGCGGTGGGGATGGAAGGTTTCATCTTTGAACCCTTCACCAGCCTGGAAACGATCGCGGAGCGCTACGGTCAGACGCATGTGATCATGGGCAATGCCGATACCCGCTACCTGCTGTACGGCAGCCGCGCGGAGATCCGCAGGGAAGTGGAGCGCTGTATCAACATCGGGCGGGAATGCCCCGGATTTGTGATGGCAGTCGGTAACCACATACCCAGCAATACCCCGGTGGACAATGTGTTGTACTATAACCAGGTGTACGAAGAGCTGTGTTGGCGGACAAAGTAAAGAAAAAGCGCCCCGGGTTTCCAATCCCAGGGCGCTTTGGTGAATGATCTTGAAAGGTTATTGCAATCCGACCAGGGAAAGGTCATTCACGGCGGTGAAGTTGTGGACGATGAAATCCAGTCCGCCGTATTCCAGCGTGCCCACGTTGAGGCCTACGCCGCCCTCGGCGAATTTGTCATCGATGATGGTCTTGGTTTCCACGCCGTTGATGTAAATGGTGAATTCATCACCGTCGCACAGCATCCCCACCACATTGGTTTCGTGCTTCATGTTGATGTTCCATGACCCACCGTCACCCAGGTAGGTGTAGCCTTGGTCTTCATCATAGCGGTAGAAATCCCAGTAGCCGTTGGTACGGATCAGGAACTCGTACCAGCCGAATTCATTCACGCGGCATACCACACCCAGGTTGTTGTCATACGCGCCTTCGAGGGTGGAAATTTCAGTTTCCACGTACACCGGTTCACCCGGGTAATACCACAGGTCTTCCTGGATGGCGTAGACATAGGTATCGCCTGTTTTCACATAGATATTCATCCCGCGGTTATCGAGCGTGACCTCGTATTCCGGACGAGCCCCCGGCGATACATAAAAGTCATACCAGCCGGTCAGGTCCTGGAATTCGGTGTAATAATCATTCTCGGTGATCAATCCCGGGTTGGCCAGGGTGGGGGTATAGACCGGCGCAGGTGTGTTGGTGGGTGCGGGGGTCAGGCTGGGCTGGGGTGTGCGGGTGGGTTCCGGGGCGGTGGTGGGTGCCGCTTCTTCCTCTTCTTCCGGTTCCGCAGCCTGGTCAGTTTCCAGGGCGGAGATCGTCAGTTTCAACTCCAACTGGCTGACTTCGTCATCCTCTTGCGGGGCTTCTTCTTGCGGTTTTGGCAGGATATTGGACAGGTTGCAAGCCATGGCGAACAGCAGCAACAATGCCAGGATCATCAGCCAGTGGGTTTTATTTCGATTCATTGCGTTCGTCCTCCTCAGGTTGTAGCGTGGTGATGTATCTTGATTATACGGTTTATTGGCATTTTTCGGGCTGGCAATTGGTCTTTTTTCCAGATATCCGGCAAATCCAGTGGATAAACCACCAAAATTGTGGAATCCGGCTGCATTTGGATTGACGAAACCCGCACTGCGTACTATAATCACTCCCAATTAATTGTCACTTTCAGTTGTATTCCCATTTGTCCGTAACATTTGAATTGTGAATTCCGGGAGGCACCCGCAAGGCTGCGCCCGTGTTCAAGTATATGTGTCGTAACCTTATTGGTTTTCATTTTCTGTATGGAGGAAAAATGAAGAAAAAAATGTTTTACCTGTTGTCCCTTCTGATGGTGGCAGCGATGGTTCTTGGTGCCTGCGGTACCAAGGAAGCCACCGAAGAAGAAGCTCCCATGGCCGATGAAGGCCCCTGGGAAGCCAAGTATGAGGTCGTCAACGAAAACTGCGGCGAATCAGATGTGATCAAGCGCATCTACGCCCCCGATGCCAGCACGGTTGTATTTGAACTGTGCAACACCAACCCGGCCCTTATCACCAAGATCGGCTTTGTCGGTTTCGTGATCTCCCCCTCGGAATACATCGAAGCCCAGGGCGGTTCCGGTGAGATGCTGGATAAATTCATCGGCACCGGCCCCTACATGGTGGACGAGTGGAAACGCGGCGAGAGCCTGACCATGTCAAATTCGATGACTACTGGGGCGAGAAAGCCGTCAACGATGGTTTTGTCCTGCGCTGGGCCAAAGAAGGCACCACCCGCTTGCTCGAACTGCAGGCCGGTACTGCCGACTGGATCACCACCCCGAACGTGGATGACTGGGAAACCATCCTGAATGACCCAAACCTGCGCCTCGTACAGGCATCTGGCGCTGATGTGCTCTATATGGGCTTTAACAACAAGATGGCGCCGTTTGACGATGTCAATGTGCGCAAGGCTGTTGCCATGGCATTGGACCGGCAGCGCATTGTGGATAACTTCTATCCCGAAGGTGCCGTGGTCCCGAACCAGTTCTGCAATGAAACCATCGAATATTGCGGCCTCGGCGAAGACTGGTACGAACAGGATGTGGAAGCCGCCAAGGCCCTGTTGGCCGAAGCCGGTTACCCGGATGGCTTCAGCACCAAGCTCTATTACCGTGATGTCTACCGCGGTTATCTGCCCGAACCGGGCGGCGTGGCAGTGGATATCCAGAGCCAGCTGAAAGACACCCTCAACATCGATGTGGAAGTGATTGTGATGGAATCCGGTGAGTTCATTGCTGAATCCACCGCCGGAAACCTGGAAGGTCTGCACCTCCTGGGTTGGGGCATGGACTATCCGCACGTCACCAACTCGTTGGATTACCACTTCAACGCGGCCAACCCCCAGTTTGGCGATCCATTCCCGGCAATCTATGAACCCCTCGCGGAAGCTGCCAAGCTCACCGACCCGGACCGCCTGACCGAACTCTACACCCAGGCCAACAATGCCATCAAGGAAAACCTCCCGATGGTGATTCTGGCCCGTGGTGCGAACGCGAATGCCTCCACTGCCGCCCTCGAAGATGTTTCCCGCCCGCCGTTTGGCGTGGTGTACTGGTCAACGGTGGAAGCTCCCAACGGCGGTATGCTCAGCCTGGTGCAGAATGCTGAAATGATCAGCCTGATGTGCAATGATGAGTCTGACGGCGAATCGGTTGCCCCGTGTGTACAGGGTATGGAAGGCCTGATCAAGTATGACGAAACCGGCCAGCCCTCTCCCGCCCTGGCGGAAAGCTGGGATATCAGCGAAGACGGTTTGACCTATACCTTCCATCTGCGCGAAGGCGTCAAATTCCATGACGGTTCCACCTTTGATGCCAATGACGTCCTCGCCACCTGGGATATGGGCCTGAACCTGAACAGCCCCAACCATGTTGGCAACACCGGCGCCTTTGACTACTGGTCATACCTGTGGGGTCTGATTGGCGACTAAAGCCTGTTGAAATAGTTTTGTAGATTCACCTGATTGAAAAACGCGGGGTGATCTTCTCAAAAGGATCACCCCGCGAACTTAATTGTAGGTTTGATTTATTGTTAGGGAAGCAGGTGTTCGATGCTCCAATACACAGTACGAAGATTATTACTGGCAATACCGGTGGTGCTGGGCATTTTTGTGGTTACCTTTGCCCTCGCCCGTTGGATTCCTGGCGACCCCTGCCGGGCGATGCTGGGTGAAAAAGCGACCCCCGAGGTATGCGCCAGGTTCATGGAAGAAAACGGATTAAATGATCCCATCCCGGTGCAGTTGGTTAACTATATCGGTGAAATTCTGCGCGGCGATTTCGGCGAATCCATCCGCTACAGCCGCTCTGTGACCGAGATCATGATCGACCGCCTGCCGGTAACGATCGAACTCGGTGCGTTCGGGCTGACGCTGGCGATCGTGATCGGCATCCCGGTGGGGGTGCTGGCGGCGTTGAAGCGTAACTCGTTTTTTGATGTGTTTTTAATGGTGATTGCCAATATCGGTGTATCCATGCCCATCTACTGGTTGGCGTTGATGTTGATGTTCTTCTTCGCCACCGTGATGCGCGGCACACCGTTCTGGATCCCGCCTTCCGGCCGGGTAACACCGGGCCTGTCTCCGGATCCGTTTTTTGAAGTGTTTGGCTGGGAACTGGCCAAGGGGTCTATCCTGGCCGGCGCGGCGAAATTTTTATCCAATTTGTATCTCTTTAACAATATCATCACCGGCAACTGGAGCAGCCTGAAGGATTACCTGCACCATATGATCCTGCCGGCAGTGTGCCTGGCCAGCACTTCTCTGCTCACCCTGGCGCGCTTCACTCGTTCCAGCATGCTGGAAGTGATCAACCAGGACTATATCAAAGCTGCCCGTGCCAAGGGCTTGTTGCGGCGGGCGGTAATCTGGAAGCATGCCTTCCGCAACGCGCTTCTGCCGGTGATCACCGTGGTGGGGATGCAGCTCAGCCTGCTGTTCGGCGGCGCGGTTTTGACGGAAACTGTGTTTGGCCTGGCCGGTGTGGGGGGAATGATGTACGAGGCCATCACAGCCCGTGACTTCGTGGTGATCCAGGGCTTCACCGTATTCATTGCTGTCAGCTTTGTGCTGCTGAATTTAATTGTCGACCTGACCTATGGTTTGATCGATCCCCGGATCAAGGTGGAGTAGCTATGGCATCGAAGATAAAAAAGACGAAAATTGGGGAGAAGTCCTTCCAGGATTACCGCCAGAATTCATTGTGGCGCCTGACCTTGCGGCGCATCTTTCACCAGCGCAACGCGCTGTTCGGCATGGGGTTGATCGGCTTTATGATCCTGATCGCGGTGTTTGCCCCGGTGATTGCCCCCTATGACCCGCTGCAGGTGCTGATCGGGATTGAGGACGTTAAAAAACGGTCCGGCCCCTGTATTCACCTGGTGGACCCGGAGACTACCTCGGCCCTGGGACAGCAGGTGTGCAGCAGTCTCAAAGGCCTGTGCTGCCCGGCGGACCAGCCCACCCACTTGATGGGGATTGACGGCAATGTCCGTGACCAGTTCAGCCGTGTGCTGTACGGTGCGCGCATTTCGCTGTTGGTGGGGGTGGTTACGGTTTCCCTGTCACTGACCGTCGGCACAATTTTGGGATCGCTGGCGGGCTTTTTGGGCGGGCGCTGGGACAATATCATCATGCGACTGCTGGATGTGCTGATGGCGTTTCCCTCCCTGCTGCTGATGATCGCGATTGTGAATGTGTTGGGCCGTGGGATCATTAACGCCCTGCTGGCGATCTCGATCGTCTCCATTCCGGGGTACGCGCGCATTGTGCGTGCCAGCGTACTCAGCGTGAAAACCAATGAATATGTGGCCGCCTCCAAGGCATTGGGGGGCAGCTCGATGCATGTTTTGTTCTCCCGTATCCTGCCGAACGCGATCCCGCCCCTGATTGTGCGGGCAACGCTCGGTATCGGCGGTGCCATTCTCGAAACCGCGGCGCTTTCCTTCCTGGGGCTGGGGGCACAGCCGCCCACGCCGGAATGGGGTACCATGCTGGGAACCGAGCGCGCGCAGGTATTCACCGCGCCGCACCTGGTATTTTTCCCGGGCTTCGCCATCATGCTGACCGTGCTGGGGTTCAACCTGCTCGGTGACGGCCTGCGCGACGCCATTGACCCGCGCCTCAACCAGGCTGGCAATGATTAAAGGGAAGGAGAACACAATGACTGAACAACACAATGAAACCATTCTTGCGGTAAAGAACCTGAAAGTGTTTTTCTACACCGATGACGGTGTGGTGAAAGCGGTCGACGGCCTTGATTTCGAACTGCGCCACGGCGAAATCCTTGGCCTGGTGGGAGAAAGCGGCTGCGGAAAATCGGTCACTTCCTTTTCGATCATGCAGCTGGTGGATTCGCCGGGCAAGATCGTCGATGGAGAGATTATCTTCAAAGGCGAGAACCTGATCGGAAAGTCGGACAGAGAAATGACCCAGATTCGCGGGAAGCAGATATCGATGATCTTCCAGCAGCCGCAGACCAGCCTGGATCCGGTGTACACGGTCGGCGAGCAGATTGCCGAGGTGTTCCAGGTGCACGGGCAAATGAAGAAGGAAGAAGCCCGCCAGAAGGCGGTGGAACTGCTGCGGGTGGTCGGGATTCCCGACCCGGAGCGCAAGGCGAAATCGTACCCGCACCAGATGTCGGGCGGGCAGGCACAGCGTGTGATGATCGCCATGGCGCTGGCGCTGCAGCCGGAATTGTTGATCGCGGATGAACCCACCACCGCCCTGGATGTAACCATCCAGGCGCAGATCCTCGACCTGCTGCGCGGCTTGCAGCGGGAGTTCAACACTGCCGTGATCCTGATCACGCATGACCTGGGCGTGGTGTCTGAAATGGCGGAACGCGTGGCGGTGATGTATGCCGGGCGGGTGGTGGAAGTGGCAGACGTGAACACCATCTTCGAGTGCCCCTGCCATCCCTACACCCGTGGACTGATTGCCTCGGTGCCGGTGGTGGGCGTGGTACAGGACCGCCTCGATACCATCCCTGGCAATGTGCCCAACCTGATCAACCTCCCGCCGGGCTGCCGATTCGCGGATCGCTGTGAGCTGCGTGACCAATATGGGCTGGGCATTTGCACCGAACGCGAGCCCGAGTTGATACCAATGGGTGACCGCGAGATGCACCAGGCGCGCTGCTGGCTGTACCAGGATTGTCCGGAGGCTGGCCATACCGCTCCGCTCAAAGCAGAAATGGGAAAGGCAGGTTAATCGATGCAAACCACACAATCCGAAAACCTGATAGAAGTCCGTAACATGGTCAAATATTACCCGATCCAGGGGGGGATCCTGAACCGGGTGGTTGCCAATGTGAAAGCGGTGGACAACATCAGCTTCTCCATTAAAAAAGGCGAAACCCTCTCCCTGGTGGGGGAATCAGGCTGTGGGAAAACCACTGCCGGGCATACCCTGCTGCGCCTGCACGAACCCACCTCGGGCGAGGTGTATTACAAGGGCGTGAACCTGTTCGCACTCAAAGAACGGGAGATGAAGCCGTATCGGCGGGATATGCAAATTGTGTTCCAGGACCCGTACGGCTCGTTGGACCCGCGCCTGCCGATCGGAGAATCGATTGCCGAAGGACTGAAGATCCATCACATCGGCAGCGCGCAGGAGCGTTTTGAACGGGTGCTCCAGGCGATGAGCCGGGTGGGTTTGCAGGACTTCCATGCCCTGCGCTACCCGCACGAATTTTCCGGCGGCCAGCGCCAACGGATCGGGATTGCCCGGGCGCTGGTGATGGAACCCAAGTTCATCGTACTCGATGAACCGGTGTCGGCGCTGGATGTGTCAATCCAGGCGCAGGTGCTGAACATCCTCAAGGACCTGCAGGATTCATTGGACCTGACCTACCTGTTTGTGGCGCATAACCTGGGGGTGGTGGAGCACATATCCACCCGTGTGGCGGTGATGTACCTGGGCAAGATCGCGGAGCTTTCAACTCGCGAGGAAATTTTTGAGCACCCGGCACATCCCTACACGATCGCGCTGCTTTCGGCGGTGCCGATCCCAAACCCGAAGATCCGGCGCGAGCGCATCATCCTCGAAGGCGATGTGCCCAGCGCGCTCAACCCGCCGTCTGGCTGCCGCTTCCATCCGCGCTGCCCGTTCGCAACCGAGATTTGCTCCCAGGAGGAACCCGAATTGCGCGAACTGATGCCGGAACATTTTATTGCCTGTCATCATCCGCAGGAGGGGACATCCTCCGGGGGCATCAAAACTTCTTAGGGGGTACTCAATATCATCCCCGCAACCTTCTGGAAATGGATAGAACCGCCGATTGGCGGTTCTATTTTTTTCATGGTTCGATGCTGGTGCACGGTCGGGCTGCCAGGATTTTGGGATCCCCTTTGTGCTGCCTGGTAAAAGCCCTGACAGGCTCAGGGCGGCCCTCCCCGCTTAAAATATAGGGAAATATTTCACAAAGTCTGTTGTAAAGATTGGGTGAAACTACCCTTTTTGCGGTGGAATTCCACGCCCCGCGCGCTATAATAAAGACAATAAAGGTACTCCTTATTCTCAGTGAATTATTGGTGAAACAACGGTCTCGGGACACGGCGATCCCGAGATCCTTGTTTAAACGGTCCGTCACCGGGGAGGTTACTTGTCCTCGATCGTGATCATGATGTAGGTGTCACCGGCCATATCCGAGAGGATGATCTGGGCGGTCTGGGTTTCATTTTCAAATTCAAGGGCGAAGCCAGCCAGCAGGTTGTCTTCCGCCTCGGTCCAGCCGAGTTTGGTCATCTCGGTGCGGTAGAAATCTTCCACGTCGGCCTGGGGCAGCTGGGTGGAGTAGGTGATCATGCCAGACATCGAATACAGGTCGTTCTCGCGTTCCGGCAGGATCGGGATATTTTCCGGCACCGGCTGGTCGAGGAATTCTTCCAATTCCTCCGGGTCCATTTCCGGCAGTTCTTCCAGCAATTCGTCCATCTCACCGGGAAGCTGCTCGGTCAGGTCTTCGGGAATGGCATCGATGACGCTTTCAGCGATGTTCTCCGGGCTGACCAGACTCTGGAACAGGCTGGTGAGGGGGCAGGCACAAGCCATCAGGAAAATGGCGGAGATAGTGAGCAGAATGATTTTTTTTCGGTTCATATGATTCTTCCTTTTCTAAGCGGTCTTCTCTTCCATTATACATAACTCAACCGCCAATTGCACCGGGCAAATTGCGTCGCCAGTTAACACCTGTCATAGTGGATATATCCACTTCATCACTTGCACCGGTGGGAGGCAAAGCTTTATAATGAAGGCACTATCTATTGCGTGACCGATAAAAGGAGTATTTCCATGCAGAAACATTATGACCTTACGGTGAAACGCTTGCAGACGATGAAAGGCTCGCTAAAATCGCTGCATTACGTGGACCGAAGACCTGTTCAACTGACCTCATTTGCCGCGCCAGGCCGCATAACTTATGCCGAAGCGATGAAAGGTACCTACCAGCCGATCGAGATCGGGCACAACTTCGCCCCTTTGTGGTCCACCCACTGGGTGCGGGTGGAGTACCAGGTTCCCGCCGAATGGAAGGGCAAGGAAGTCCATTTCCTATTCGATGCCATGTGTGAAGGTGCCGTGTGGATTGATGGCAAACCAATGCAGGGTCTCACCGGTGGTGTGATCAATGATCCCTGGAATGTGACCCGCCCCGATTATCAGCTGACCGTTTCCGCCAATGGCGGCGAGAGCGGTGTGCTGTATGTGGAAGTGGCCGTCAATACCCTGTTTGGGGTGGGCGGCGGTGGACCCGATGTGGAACATGTGGTCGGCTGGCTGCGCAAAGCGGAAATTGCGGTGTTTGACCGTGAAGCCTGGGACCTGTACTGGGACTTCGTGGTGATCGCAGACATGGCCAAGGAACTGCCAGAAGACCTGCCGCGCCGCGGGCAGGCACTGCGTGTTGCCAACGAAATGTGCAACGTGCTCCGCCTCGATGACCGCAGCACCTGGGCACCGGCGCGCGCCATGGCCGCCGAATTCTACAGTGAGAAAAACGGCGCCGGGCAGCACAATATGTCCGCCATCGGGCATGCCCACATTGATACCGCCTGGCTGTGGCCGCTGGCGGAGACCAAGCGCAAGTGCTACCGCACGTTTTCCAGCGCGGTGCGCTATATGGACATGTACCCGGATTATAAGTTTGCGGTTTCCCAGGCGCAGCAATGGGAGTGGATGAAAAACGAGCATCCTGACCTGTACGAGCGCATGAAGGAAAAGGCAGCCGAAGGGCGCTTTGTTCCCACCGGCGGCAGCTGGGTGGAAATGGATGCCAATATCCCCAGCGGTGAATCCTTTGTGCGCCAGTTCCTGTTCGGGCAGCGCTTCTTTGAAAAAGAACTCGGCTTCCATTGTATCGACTTCTGGGAGCCGGATGTGTTCGGTTATTCCGGCAACCTGCCGCAAATCCTGCAGGGCGCGGAGATCGATTATTTCCTGACCCAGAAACTGAGCTGGAACCAGTTCAACAAACTGCCCACCCACACCTTCATCTGGGAAGGCATTGATGGTTCACAGGTGCTGACACACTTCCCGCCCGCCGATACCTATAACAGTATGGCGAATGTGAAGGAAGTGGTGTATTCTACCAAGAACTACAAGGACCATGAAAATTCCAGGGAAAGCTACCTGCTGTACGGTTTCGGCGACGGCGGCGGTGGACCGACCACGGCGATGATCGAACAGCTTTCCCGCATGCGTGATGTTGACGGGCTGGCCCGGGTGCAGATGCGCGCCCCCAAGGAGTTCTACCAGCGCCTGACCGATGACCTGAAGAACCCGGTCAAATGGGTGGGCGAGCTGTATTTTGAGCTGCACCGCGGTACTTACACCACCCAGGCCCTCACCAAGCGCAATAACCGCAAGAGCGAATTCATGTTCCATGATGTCGAGTTCCTGGCGGTGCTGGCGATGCTCAAGGGCGGCCGCTACCCAACCGATGACCTCGATTGGATGTGGAAGATTGTCCTCACCAACCAGTTCCATGATATCATCCCCGGCTCTTCCATCACCGAAGTATATGATGACGCGGCCGTTGACTACAAGAAAGTGCTCGACAAAGGCTGCGAACTGCGTTCTGAAGCCCTCAAGACCGCTTTTGCGACCGATGACAATGGCAAGAACCTGCTGGTGGTCAACACCACCGGGTTTGAGCGCGAAGAAGTGGTTGAACTGCCGGAAGGGATCGAATCCATTCAGACTTCCGCCTGCGGCAAGCCGCTGGGCATCGTTTCCGCACCGTCCTACGGCTATGCGGTGGTGGAACCAGTGAAGGAAACCGCCCGCAAGGTTTCTTTGATGGAAACGGAAGCCGGTTACGAACTTGAGAATGATAACCTGGTGGCGTGCTTTAACAAGGGCGGCCAGCTGCTCAGCCTGTACTCCAAGGATGCCGGGCGTGAAACCCTGGCGGCCGGCGGTGTGGGCAACCAGTTTGTGATCTTTGAAGACAAACCCTCCAACTGGGACGCATGGGATGTGGATGCCTACCACCTGGAAACCCGCGAGGAAATTGCCCCGGCACATGCCTGTGAAGTGATCGAGAATGGCCCCTACCGCGTGGCAGTGGCGTTCGATTACAAGATCAGCGAGAAAAGCAGCATTCACCAGGTGGTGCGCCTGAGTGCCACCAGCAAGCACGTTGATTTCAAGAACAAGGTGGAATGGCATGAGGATAACCGTTTCCTCAAGGTTGAGTTCGCCTTTGATGTACGCGCGGTGGACGCCGCCTATGAAATCCAGTTCGGCCACCTGCGCCGCCCGACCCACTTCAACTCACCGTGGGACATGGCGCGCTTTGAGGTGGTCGGCCACAAGTGGGCGGACCTGTCAGAGTACGGTTTCGGCGTCAGCCTGCTGAATGACTGTAAGTACGGTTACAGCACCCTGGGCAATGTGATGCGCCTTTCGCTGCTGCGCGCTCCCAAGTCACCTGATCCGATGGCGGATATGGGCACCCACCACTTCGACTACGCGGTGATGCCGCATGCCGGCAGCCTGCAGCAGGCCGGTGTGGTTGGTGAAGGCTACCGCTTCAATGTGCCGATGGTGGTGAAGCGTACGTCTACCGCCCCGGCGGTGAAATCCTACTTCGCGGTGGACAACCCCGCGGTGGTGATCGATACCGTCAAAAAAGCGGAAGACAGCGATGAGATCATCGTACGCCTGTACGAAAGCTTCGGTGCCCGCACATCGGCTGCACTGCACATCGGACTGAATGTGGCGGAAGCCGTGGAAGTGAACCTGCTCGAGCATGAAGTAGCCGAGGTCAAAGTGGAAGATGGCAAGATCATCCTGCCGTTTGGTGCGTTCCAGCTTCGCACGTTGAAATTGAAAGTCAAATAACAAAGCATAAATTCCATCAAAGACCGGGATTCGTCGACGATTCCCGGTCTTTTTATTCCATAACTGGTTTGAAACTTTTCCTCCCATTTGCCGTACAATATACAGGAATATGCTTGCCAGGTATTTGTCTGATTTGAGGAGAAATCACCAGGCGGAGAGTGCCAAACGCGCAAAGAAGGAATTCATTGCAAAGGGCAGTCGGTTGCTGTTGCGGGTTCGGGCTGTAAAATCAGAATATGGAGAGATGGATGGAAGCATCCCGCATGTTCGATAATAGTTGGCAGCGGAATATATGTTGAGCAAAAGGAAGGAGTGTTGTTAATGGAAATTGTCATGAAGTATTTGCCTTTGTTGATCCCGATTGTGGTGCTCGAATTGGCGCTGACCATCGTGGCATTGGTTCACATGTTGAAGCACAAGAAATTTAAATTCGGGAACCTGACCCTGTGGGTCATCCTGGCATTTGTCCAGATCGTTGGCCCCATCCTCTACTTTACAATCGGGAAAGCAGACGATGACGAGTGAAATTGTTTCAATCCGGTCTGTGTCGCGGAGTTTTGGTGACCTGAAGGTCATCCGGGATCTGAATATGACGGTGCGTGAAAAATCGGTGTTTGGTTTCATTGGGAAGAACGGTGCCGGCAAGACGACCACCATGAAAATGATCCTGGGCTTTCTTAAACCGGATGCCGGTAGTATTGCCATCTGCGGTGAAGCTGTGCGGTATGGAAACACCCATACCAACCGAATGGTGGGTTATCTGCCCGATGTGCCGGAATTCTATTCGTATATGACACCGCGGGAATACCTGCGGCTGTGCGGAGAAATGACCGGTTTGTCGCCTGCCCGGACAAAAGCGCGCATCAAAGAACTGTTACCGCTGGTGGGCCTGGATGGCGCCGCCAAACGCAAGGTGAAGGGATTTTCCCGTGGAATGAAACAACGCCTGGGGATTGCGCAGGCACTCTTGCATGAACCCCGCCTGTTGATCTGCGATGAACCCACCTCGGCCCTGGATCCAGTGGGACGGCGGGAGATCCTGGATATTCTGGCGAATGTGAGAGAGCAGACAACCATCATTTTTTCAACCCATATTCTCTCGGATGTGGAAAAAATTTGTGATACGATCGGTATCTTGAACAACGGGAGAATTGTGCTGGAAGGGAATATCAGCGACCTGAAGGATGATTACCGTAGCGACAAGATTACCCTGGAGGTGAATGGCGGAGAGTCATTACCGGTGTTTGTGGAAATGTTAACTTCACTTGCGTCGATCACCGAATTGCGGCAAGAGAACCATACCTTCCGCATTACGACATCAAACCTGCCGGAGACCAGTACGGATGTGATCCGCATATTAAATGAAAGCGGCGTCCAACTGCGAAAATTCGAGGTGCAGGAACCTGAGCTGGAGCAATTGTTCATCGAGGTAACACGCTGATGAGAAGATATTGGATTTTCACAAAGAAAGAACTGATAGAACAGTGGAAGAACTTCAAAGGCATCGCACTGGGCTGCATTGTGTTAATTTTCGCCATGTTAAGTCCAGTGGCAGCGAAATTGATGCCGGAAATCTTTCAAAGCATTGATGTTGGGGTTCAGTTTGAGATTCCGGAGCCGACATTTGTGGATGCGTATGCCCAATTCTTTAAAAACATGAACCAGATCGTCATGATTCTGATCGTGTTCCTGTTCAGCGGGAATATTGCCCAGGAAATTAACCAGGGAACCGTGCTGATGATGTTTTCCAAAGGACTGTCCCGATCTGCATTTGTGCTGGCCAAGTTTACCGCGCAATGGGTGGTGTGGAGCCTTTGTTATTGGATCGCGGTCGGAGTGTTTTGGGGGTATACCCAGTATTTATTTCCTGACCAGGCGCCGATGAATTTTTGGGTGGCTATGGCAGCGCTCTGGCTGCTCATATCCTTCCTCCTGGCATTGATCAACTTTGCCAGTGTTCTTGCCAACCAGAGTTATATCACCATGATCCTCGCTGGCGGGGTGATGGTTGCGCTTTACATCGCCGGGACGTTCCCGATAATGGTCGATTACCTGCCAACCACACTGGGGAATGTGAACATGGCACTGATCACAGGAAGCGCAACCAACAATGACGTTTGGGGAACGATGGCGGTGACTGTGGGTGTATCCATTGTTTTTCTCCTGGCAGCGGCTTTGGTGTTCCAAAAGAAGGAAATCTAAAGCACCGTCCCGCATTTTTCCTGTATTTCCTGTTGGCGGAACAGGCTCTGGATAACCATTCATTCCAGGATCAATTCCTATCCTGGTAGATTCCCCTGGTCAGTTGAGCCATCTGTCGCTCGTTCGGGAGCGACAGATGGCTCATGGCCGGTTAAGGACTCCTTTATTACAGTGGCCGTTCATACAGGTTGCGATCAATTTCCTGCAGGGTATCTGCCAACGCCTGCTGGAATGCCTGCCATGATTCCGGGTCAACCGCGCCTCCCTCTTTTTTGCGCCATTGCATTTGCAGGTACAGGCTGCGCAGGAAGCAGACCAGGGTGTGGCGGGTATATGCCAGGGCGGGCTGCTGCATGGTTTCGCTCCATGCAGCTCCGTTGGCTGCCGGTACAAAACCTGCCAGCCAGGGCGACAGGTCTTCCATCGATAACTTCCCGCTTTTCACAGCGCCCAGCACCGGGCGGCACAGGCGTTCATCCTCCTGGTAGACAAGGGCGTGCTGCCGCGGGACAGCGAGCTTCTGTTGAATTGTGTTCAGGATTTGCAGCAGGTCGTCCCGGGTGATTGCAGGATGCAAGGTGCATACATATAGAAAATCGGCCATATGCGCCAGGGCATGCGCCCAACCTTTTTCTGCCACATACCCACGCAAATCCTGTTCGGCGGTGAAACAGGCCAGGACCGTTTGCATCCATTGCCGGATGATGTGTGGCGGAAGCTGCTGCTGTTCGAGATCCGCGCCAACAATCTCAGCCAGGATCAATGCAGCAAAAGCGCGGAAGAAAACACTATCCCCCGGGACGCTGCCGCAGGTGGCCTGAACCTGGCTGCACAACCGCTGCCCGTATTCCAGGCGCTGTGCCGCTGTGTAGGGGTGGTTGCCCTTGCCCCACAGCCGGTACCCGAACACGGTATAGCAGCGTTCGCGGATGTCGGGGTCAATTGAAGCGAGGCCTTCGATCAACGCTTCGGTGAATGCGGTGGGTTCCACCGCATCCGGCAGGTGAAACTGATTGTCCTCGATCGATTGTAATAATTCGGCTGTTAATTGCATTTCTTTTTCCTTTCTCGATTCGTCCTGTCGTTGATTGTACTGCGGCCATGTCACATCTTGGTGAAAAACCACCCTCCGGCACTGGAAGCATCCTGCTGCAGGAGGATGCAAACTGGCGTATAATCATTCATATTCAGGTAGAGGAGGATGTGATTAATGAAAGCGACCATCGTTCAGGAAAAAGTTGCACAAGCAGTGGAGATCTTGCGGGAAAAGGGGGTTGATGTATGGCTGACTTTTGTGCGTGAAACCTCAGCCGGGTATGATCCTGTGCTGCCGATGATCTTCGGCAGTCAAACCCTCACCTGGGAAAGCGTATTGATGGTTACAGCAGGCGGTGAAACGATCGCCATTACCGGCAACCTCGACAAAACCCTGGCCGATGACACCGGCGCGTATGGCACCATCCTTGGTTATGACCAATCGATCCAACCAGTACTGCTGGAAACCCTGCGGCGGTTGGACCCGCGCACGATTGCCATTAATATCTCCAGGGATGATGTGTTTGCCGACGGCCTGCACCATGGTATGTACCTGAAATTGCTCGATTTCCTGGCGGGAACGCCCTACGCGGAACGCCTGGTTTCTGCCGGCGAAGTGATCGCAGCCCTGCGTGGGCGCAAGAGCGCGGCAGAACTGACCCGCCTGCGCCAGTCCGTTGCCACGGCTGAAGCCATCTATGATGTGGTCTTTGCGGAGATGAAGCCGGGGATGAGCGAAGCCCAGATCGCGCAGATCATGCTGGCAGAAGTGGCGCAGCGTGGTTTAACCACGGCCTGGGCGGAACAATCCTGTCCCGGGGTCAATGCCGGGTATGCCGGGGTGGTGGGGCATGCCAGCCCCAAGGACAACCGCGCCCAGCGCGGCCAGGTGATCCATTTTGATTTCGGCGTGCGTGAAAATGAATACTGTTCCGATATCCAGCGCGTGGTGTATTTGCTGCGTGAGGGTGAAACAGAAGCCCCCGCTGCTGTTCAGCGTGCTTTTGATACCATCCGGATAGCCTTGAACGCCGCCGCCGCGGCAATGAAACCCGGCATAACCGGGCAGGGAGTGGATGCCATTGCCCGCAGGATCGTGGTTGAAGCCGGTTACCCGGAATTCATGCACGCCACCGGGCACCAGGTGGGGTTGGAGACCCATGACGGCGGTACTGTGCTGGGCCCGGCCTGGGAACGCTACGGGCAAACGCCGTTTGGCCGGCTGGAAGCCGGGCAGGTGTACGCGGTGGAACCGACCCTGGTGCTGGAGGGTTACGGCATCATCGGACTGGAAGAAGATGTGGTGGTGACCGAAAACGGGGCAGAATTTTTGTCACATCCGCAACAGGCTTTGATCCTGCTCTAGCAGCGGCCGGACTGGCAGGAAAATTGCATCCAGAAGAACCAGTGGTACTTTCCATTTTGGTGTGTGGTTTGGTATCCATGCTTTTGAAAGGTATGCCGTTCGCGCTTGTATTCAAATTGTGTATTAAGGTATACTGAAACTAGAAAATATTTAAGATTTGCCTAGAAAAAATCGATCCTTCAAGAGATCAAAAAAAGGACAGGCTTATGGAAATTAAGTCTTCAACCATCTGGGATATTTTAAGCGTACTGGTGCTTGCCGCAACAGCGGGGGTGCTGGTATTGTATGGGGTGATCTTCTTCTTCCCCAACAATCCGCTGAATGTCTTTCCGCCGCAGGCGCCGCCCGCGGTGGTGGTGCTTCCCAGCCCGACCAATACCCTGGCGAAACTACCGCCCACCAACACCCTGCCAGCGGATGCCTTGGCCACGGCCACGATCCGCCCGAGTGAGACGCTGACGGCTACCATCACGGCCACCGAGCCGACGGTTACACCCAGCCGGACCTTCACGCCGTCCTTAAGCCCCACCATTACCGGGACGCCGCCGACCGCCACCCGTACCCCTACCAACACCCAGAACCCGATTGTGCTGACCAATGCGGCACGGACCGCGATTGCGAAGACCAACACCGCTGCCGTGGCACTGACCAACCAGGCAAAAACCAACGCGGTGCTGCAGCAAACCCAGAACGTGCGCAACACCCAGACGGCCCAGGCGCGCACGGCTGCCGCGCAGACAGAGATCGCCGGCCGCCAGACCCAGACCGCGCAGGTGTTGACGCAAACCGCACAGGTGCTGACGCAGACCCAATCCTTCAACCAGACCGCCACGGCCCAGGTGATGACGGCCACCCAGAACGCTCACAATACTGCCACCGCCCAGTCGGTGACCCAGACCCAGATCGCCACTGTCACCCTGGTGGCACGGGTAACCCAGACCGTTCAGGCACAGATCGTGCGTGATAATCCGATTGCTTATTCCATTACGGGCGGGGACGAAACCGCAGAATGGTTCATTTCCCGCAATATGTCAGGCACGGTTAATTACACCCTTAACATGAGCGGCTACCCGCAGGCACGCCCGGCAACCGGCTGGTGGTTGGGTGAGGTTAACAACCATTTTCTGCTGTTCAGTGATCCCTCCAAAATTAACCCAATACACCGTATCCTGTATACCACAGGCGTTACCGTGGAACAAATTTCCACCGGCGGCATTTCCGCCAACCTGCTGGAACCCAGTGTAAATCTGCAGGAAGGCATTGCTGAGAATCGTGTGGTGGTATTTGCCCTGGCGACCGGCGGATTTGGAACTGACCGCAATCTGTGGATCGTAAATGGCGCGGGTGGTGAGGTGACGCAGATCAGTGATGATCCCACCTGGGACGACCATGATCCCAGCTGGACCACCAGCGGCAGTCCGCAGATCATCTATGTTACCGGCTCCACCCTGGGTGCTGAGAACGTGTACCGCATGTCCGCCGCCCTGAGTTCATATCCCGGTACAAGGCTGACCTTCTACGATGTCAGCACCACCGAGATCAACTCACCGCGCTGGTGCTCCGGCTACGATTGGGACACTGAAGTGTTCTTTGACCGGATTGTATTCGCGATGCGCACCAGCCCCAGCGATGATTGGGATTTGTATGCCATCGATCCCTCGGTGCAGGCCGCCAACGGCAACAATGAAGGTGTTGTGCGCCTGACCAACACCGCCGGTGTGGATGAACTCCAGCCCGATTGGTCGCCCTTCTGTAGCCGCATTACGTATCTCTCCAACAGCGGCGGACAGTGGGATATCTGGACGATGGCGAGGGACGGCAGTGATTCACAGAAGATGACGGATAACGCCGATGTTGAAGCCCGGCCGCTGTGGATGCCGTACAAATAATCCATTCCTGAAAATGAAAATTTGAATCAACCCCGGGTAACACCGGGGTTTTTCATGCCTGCTGGCTGCGGTTCCAATCCTGTTCCACTGCCTGTGCCTCCGCATCGCTGATCGGTTCGCGGCTGTAGCGCGCCTGGTCGAAACGGTGCGTCAGTTCACGCACGGCGGGGATGGCATCATTGTCCGGCAGATGTTGTTCGAGTGCTTGTTGGTATCCCAACGGGGTCTGGCTGGGACGGCGCGCGGTACCGTGTTCTGCGCCCCATGCCAGCAGGGCGCGGTACAGGGCAAAAATGCGCAGGCGCGGCGCATCGGGGGTGGGGCGGGGTTCTGCTGCCTCAACGGGTGAACCCCGCAGGCTTTGTGTGCCGCGGATGCGGCGGCGGGCGCGCTGGTCTTGCTGCAGGGCATGCCATCCGTGTACAAGCCCAAGCCATTGCATTCGCAGCCATTTTCCAATGGACTGGAACAAGCTGCGTATATCCTGCAGCAGTGAGCGTTCCTGGCGCAGGTATTGGAACACCGCAAAGGCGATTGCCAGTCCCAGCACCACCCAGAACACGATATTCCCGGCTGGACCCAGCCAGGCGGGGGATAATGGCCGGGTTGGCGCCGGTGTAGGCGCCGTGATCGGTGGTTGGGGTGCTGCTTCAATGGCTTCGGTTTGCACGTTCAGCCACGGAAACAGCAATGCCAGCGGCAGCAGAAGCAGGGCGATCAGTGCCTGCCCCAGTGACGCCAGGTAGAGCAGCAGCACCTGGAGGATTGCCAGCAGGTCCTCGCCGAATCCGGTTGGCAAGACCAGGACGGCCAGGCTGAGCATGCCAAAGAATAATGCACTGACCCGCACCCAGCGTTTGCCCAATTGCGGGTGTACCGTGCTTTCGTTCAGCCACCATCGCGTGCGCAGCCGGGCAAGCTGGGTCTGGCTCATCAACAGCAGAACCAGGCTGTAATACAGCAGCATCGCGCCGATCAGGATCGGCGGGGTGCCGTGGTACTGCACCTGCGCCGCACCTTCACCGCCCCAATCACTGACACTCATGAACATACCCGTCAACAGGGCCAGGCCGAGGAACAGGAAGCGCTGGATGAATCCCTGGCGGGTTCTGGCCAAGTCTGCCTGGTCCTTGCCGATCTGTTCCCAACTGGAACGCTGATCGAGGTTATAGATCGACTGCATGTCATGCAGGTTGAGCAGGGAGAATCCCCACAGCAGCCCCAGCAGCACCAGGGCGGCAAGGAATTCCGGGTTGAATACTGCCGCTGCTGGTGACAACAGGCCGGCGCGGAAGGCTGCCAGGCGGGAGCCTTCATTGCCCGTTGCCAGGAGCAGCAGTCGCAGCAGCAGCGCCAGCACCCCGAACTCCGCCAGTCGGAAGGCTGTGCTGTGCCCGTAACTTCTCAGAATGCGTTTTTCGATCTCGCCCGCGTACAGGGTTTCCAGCGAGACAAAAAAGACGTAAGCCGCCACGCTGTAACTGAGCGGCAGGGCGAGGCCATGGTTGGCGATGAAGCAGGCGATCGCGGCGATCAGCGCATTTAACAGGCTGAGAATCACGCTGGTGGCGGCGATCGCCTGTCGCCGGGTACGCAGCAAGCTGCGCCGCGCCCGGTTGTGGTTGATCGGGGTCAAGGCTTCCTCCCCAGGCGTTCCAGCTCCAGTTCATGGTGCAGGGGATAATAGGGAATGCGAAGCGCTTCTGCATAGGCCTGTCCCTCGTTGTGGGTTTCGCCGCAGGAAAAAACGATCGGGTTCAACCCGCGTTTTTTCAGCGGAAGCAAGGCTTCAAACAGCGCCAGGTCCGTCTGCCCGGTTACAACCAGGAGGGTGGCTCCCCACGAAAGTCCTCCCGCGCTGTGCTGAACCATCGGGATCACCGGCTGCTGCTGGCTGCCGTTGATCCGCGCCAACAGTTCAAGGATTTTCATTAACTGTGCCTGGCCTTTTTGCGGGGCAAGCTCGTGCAGCGGCAGGCCGGGGGCGAATGGGTCCAGCCCGTTGGTGACCAATGCGGCTGCCTGTTTGCGCTGGATGACCCAGCTGGCAAGGGAAGCCGCCAGCACAATGGCAAATTCGGTTGCCTGGTAGCGGTCGCGCCCGGGGTAGGCGCGTTTGTCCAGGTCAAGCAGGATGCAGGTGTTCAGGTCGATGCTGGGTTGGTAGGTCCTGGTTTGCAGACGGGCGCTGGCGGCACTGGCCTTCCAGTCGATGCGCCGCAATGGGTCGCCGGGCTGGTAGGGACGCTTGCCGATCGGTTGGGAGGGATCTTCGAAGATGGGCGAGGTGTGCCGCAGAATGCCCAGCGGCGCCTGCATCGGCAGGCCCAGCTCCGGCAGGCTGAGTACGCGCGGGTACACGGTAACGGTCTGGGGCGGGAGCAGTTTTCGCCGTTCCTGCACCAGGCCCAGCAGGTCGCCGGTGGTGAGCATGGCCGGGCCGATCTCGTACAGGCCGCGCTTGTGGGTGACCAGTTCATAGGCAATTTCACCGCTTTCCTGCCCGCGCAGGCTGATGACCTGTTGTGCCAGTCGCGCGCCGCTCAGTTCCGGGGGCGATTGGTCTTCCAATTGCAGGTAGACAGCCGGCAGGCGGCTGCGGTTGTGGATCCGGATGCGGATCGGCAGGTGTTCCCCGACAAATGCTTTGTCTGGAAATTCACGCCGCATCTCCACACGCTCCACCGTGCGCCTCAGCCACCAGTAGCTGAACAGGAACGCGCCGATGAACAGGTAAAGGACCACAAAGATGAATGGCTCGTGGGTGACAATGCCCACCAGCAGGAGCAGGATCAGGAAGACGATGAAGCTTTCGCCCATGCGGGCTACCCCTGCGCCAGATCCAGGTCAAACTCGAGGGGAACACTGCGCACAGTCTCTTCGAGGATGGCAGCCGTGGAACGGCCCCGCAGGACGGCATCCGGGCTGGGCAGCAGGCGGTGGGTCAGGACCAGCGGTGCCAGGCGCTGGATGTCATCCGGCAGCACATAGCTGCGGCCGTGCATGGCGGCCAATGCCTGGCTGGCCTTGAACAGCGCCACGGTGGCGCGCGGACTGGCGCCCAGTGCCAGTTCATGATGCTGGCGGGTGGCACGTGACAGCGCCACCAGGTATGCGCGCAGGGTATCATCCACGTGTACCTGGTCAATTTCCGCGCGGAAGGTTTCCAATAATGCGCCTTCTGCCACGGGTTGGAGTGTTTCGATGGGGTGGGTATATTGCAGATGGGTCAGCAAGGCGGTTTCCGCCTCACGGTCAGGGTAGCCCACGGAGATTCGCATCAAAAAGCGGTCGAGTTGGGCTTCCGGCAGGGGAAAGGTGCCTTCATATTCAATCGGGTTCTGGGTGGCAATCACCATGAACGGGCGCGGCAGGGCATAGGTGACGCCGTCCACGCTGATCTGGCGTTCCTGCATGGCTTCCAGCAGGGCGGATTGGGTGCGCGGGGTGGCACGGTTGATCTCATCCACCAGCAGCACATTGACAAAGATCGGCCCCTGGTGAAATTCAAACGTGCCGCTGTGCTGGTTGTAGATCGAAACCCCGCTGATGTCATTGGGCAGCAGGTCGGGGGTGCATTGCAGGCGCTTGAAACTGCCGTCCTGGCTGCGGGCGAGGGCACGCGCCAGCATGGTTTTGCCCACGCCCGGTACATCCTCCAGCAGCACATGCCCTTCGCACAGCATCGCCACCAGCAGGTGTTCGATCACGGTACGTTTACCGATGATAACGGTTTCGATATTGTCGATGATGGATTGCGTATAGCTTTGGATCGTGTTCATGAAACTCCTTGCTGTTCGGTGTGTGCCATCCAATCGGTGAACCGGGCATACGGGATATCAAGGCGCCAGGGCAGGCTGCGCCACGGTTCGCCGGCATAGTCAATGCCGATGCGCGGGCTGCGCCGCACCCATTCCTGCGGCAGTTCCCAGCCGGTTTCAATCCGCAGTGGACTGTTGGCCTGGCACAGGTCGCAGGTGTTCAGGCTGCCGTCGATCGCCAGGGCGCGTGTCAGTTTGGCAGGGCCGTCGCACCAGTGCGCAAATGGCTGGCCGGCGCGATTTTGTGCCATCTGGGTCAAACCCTGCAACGGGTAGGCGGCGCGGATCAGGACGGCTGCCGGGTAACCCACAGCGCCGGTAACCGCATTCAGCAGCCAGTGCATGCCGTAGGTGAAGTAGATGAAGGCATGCCCGGCTTCTTCGTACATCGGTACCACGCGCGGGGTTTTTCCGCGGCGGGCGTGGCAGGCCTGGTCGTCCTCGCCGTCATAGGCTTCGGTCTCGAGGATGCAGGTACGGAGCACCTGCCCGTTGAATTCATGTACCAGTACCTGCCCCAACAGGTCGCGGGCTACTTCCAGCACCGGGCGGTCATAAAATGCCCTGGGAAGGATACGGGGAACGGATGTCATCACAGGGCTGCCCGTAATTGTGGGTCCTCCGCGATGGCGCGGCGCAGGCCGGCTTCCAGTGAGAATTGGGGAGCATAGTTCAACAGGCGCTGGGCCTTGCGGATATCGGCACACATGCGGGATGGTCCGCTGCCGCGGCGCGGGTTGTAGATCACTTCGGGCTCGTTATTGAAGATGGCGGCAATCTGGTGCACCAGGTCGAGAATGGTGGATTCGACCCCGCTGCCGACATTGATCACCTCGCCGCTGATGCCGGGGGTAAAGGCGGCTGCCATCATCGCCTGCACCACGTCTTCCACAAAGACAAAATCGCGGGTCTGCATGCCGTTGCCGTGCACGATCAGCGAACCGCGTTGGCTGGCCTGGCGCAGGAAATACGGCACCACCGGGGCGTGGGAGGGCGGTACCTGCTGACCGGGGCCGTACGCGTTGAACACACGCAGGCACACGGTTTCGATGTTGGCATGGTGTCCGATGGTGCGCACGTAGTGTTCGGCGGAGAGTTTGGATACCGCGTAGGGGGAAAAAGGCTGCGGTACGGTTTCTTCATTGAGCGGCTGCTGCTGCTGGTTGCCGTAAATGGCACCGGAGGAGATGAACACCACCCGCTTTACCCCGGCATCGCGCGCCGCTTCCATCACACTGACCGTACCGCCGACATTGACCGTATTGTACTCCGATGGGTACAGCATTGATTCCGGTACCAGCACACGGGCGGCAAGGTGGACAATGCACTCCACATCCTGGAGCAGCGTCCACAGCTTCGGCCGGTCGAGGACATCGCCACGGGTGAAGTGGATGGTGGGGGAGAGCGAGTTGGGCGAAATCGTTGACAGGTTGTCAATACCGCGTACCTGGTGGCCTTCAGCGGCCAGGCGGTTGGCGAGTGCCGCGCCTAAAAATCCGGTGGTTCCAGTAACGAGAAATAACATACAGGGTCCTTTGGTGCAGTTTGGGCGGCAGGGAAAGCGATACCCCGCCGCCTGTAGGGATGATTATATCCAAAAACCAGGATCAGGCATGGTGCAGAATCAACACCTGGTTGGGTTTCAGCGTGAGCACACCCTCTGTGAAGCGCAGGGGAAGGTTCTTCTCGGTGGATAACAGCACATTCCAATCCCGCGGAATGAAATTGTCCAGGATCAGTTCACGCTCATAGCTGCTGAAATTGAGCGCCACCAGGCAGATGTCATTCTCCGCGGCACGCAGGTAGGTGAGGATGAATTTGGCGCTGTCCTGCAGGAAGGTCAGGCTGCCGCGGTGCAGGGCAGGATGCGCCTTGCGCAGCGCCAGGAGCTGCTTGTAAAAATTCAGGAGCGAATCCGGGTCCGCCTGTTGCGCGGCCACATTGCGGGTGGCAGAATTGGCATGCACCGGCAACCAGGGGGTGCCGGTGGTGAAACCGGCCTGGGGGGCGGCATTCCACTGCATCGGGGCACGGCAGCCATCGCGGCCTTTGAAAAAGGGGAAAAACGATTTGCCGATCGGGTCCAGGATATCCTCTTTTTTCCTGATCGGGATATCGCGCTGGCCAATTTCATCACCGTAATAGATGAAGGGTGTATCGCGTAACGTGAGCAGCAGCGCGGCCGCCACCTTCAGCCGGCTGTCATCTTCGCCTTTGGCATAGCGGGTCGCGGGGCGCGCCAGGTCATGGTTGCCGAGGACATAACACGGGTGCTGGTCGGGAGCGAGCAGGGATTCATAGCGTTGCACCGCCGCCATGAAGGGACGTGCCAGCCAGGGGCAGTGGGTGAATTCGAAGTTAAAGGCTTCGTGCAGCAACCCGGAGGTGGAATATTTCACAGCAGATTCCGCATTTTCCGGGAAAGTTTCACCGACAGCAAAGCGTTCAGGATACTGGTCGAGGATGGCGCGAATTTCGGCCAGCACGGTCAACATTTCCGGCTGGTCATAGTCATACAGGTGCTGCTGCTGGTCGAACTTGCGGAAGAACGGCGGAGTTGGTGGAACCTGGGGTGGGTTGTCGGGCAGGTCAGCATGTTTGTAGTACAGGTTGAAAACATCCAGGCGGAAACCATCAACACCTTTCTCGCACCAGTAGCGGAACACATCCAGCAACTCATCGTGCAAAGTTGGATTGCGCCAGTTGACATCCGGTTGTTCCTTGTAGAACAGGTGCAAATAATACTGGTTGATGGCGGGTTCGTATTCCCAGGCGCTGCCGCCGAAAATGGCAGCCCAGTTGTTGGGCGGACCGCCTTTGGGGCCGGGTTCTGCCCAGAGGTAATAATCGTGGGTGGGGGTGTCTGTGGATTGGCGTGCCTCTAGGAACCAGGGGTGCTGGTCGGAGGTGTGGTTCAGTACCAGGTCGAGGATGATGCGGATGCCGCGTTGGTGGGCCTGGGTGATGAGGGTCTCGAAATCCTGCATGCTGCCGAATTTGGGGTCAATCCCGCGATAGTCGGCGACATCATAACCGAAATCGACATCCGGCGAGGGATAGACGGGGGAAAGCCACACCGCATCCACCCCGAGGTCGGCAATGTAATCCAGTTTGCTGATGATGCCGGGCAGGTCGCCCATGCCGTCACCATTGGTGTCCATGAATGACCGTGGATAAATCTGGTAAATGACGCCGTCGCGCCACCAAAGTGTGTTGGACTGCATAAGTTGCTCCTTTGTATTGGTGTTCAAGCACGCCCGGCAAATGCCTGCCGGGATTTCACGCATGTTTTACAAATTTCTAACCTGATTATACATAGAAAGGCTTGCGAAGGCATGGGAGTTATGTTAAAATCAAGGTACTCATTCATAAAGAGCATCACTGTAAAAAGTGGGTGTCCCCCACTTTTTGTGTGTTATGGGATAAGTGCGGAGAAATTTTCATGAAGAACGAGTTTGTATTGGCTTTCAACGAACTGCTGGAAGAGCGGGGTTTATCACGTGATGTGATCCTGGGCGCATTGGAATCGGCGATGGTATCTGCTTACCGCCGGTCGGTCAATGCTTCCAGCGCTCAGCATGTCGAGGCGCGCATTGATTCGGATACCGGGCGTATTGCGATTTATGCCGAAAAAGAGGTCGTTGACTATATTACCGATGAGCGCACCGAGGTGCTGCTGGACCAGGCTCGCCTGGTGGATCCCAACTGTGAGATCAACGACATGGTGCTGGTGGAAAGCACCCCGGACGATTTCGGCCGGGTGGCGGCACAGACCGCACGCCAGGTGATCCAGCAACGCATGCGCGATGCCGAACGCTATGACCAGATGAAATACTTCGAAGACCAGGTTGGCGAAATTGTCAGCGGCGTGGTGCAGGCGGTAAATGCCTCCGGGCTGACCGTGGGGCTGGAAAAACATGCCGAAGGCGGATTGTCGCGCAAGGACCTGATTCCCGGTGAACGTTTCCGCATTCATGATCGCGTGCGCGCGTTGATTGCCGAAGTGAAAGACAATCCGCGCGGACCGCAGATTATCCTGTCCCGCACCCACAGCAATTTCCTGCGCCGCCTGCTGGAAAACGAAGTGCCTGAAATTTATCACGGCATCGTCGAAATCCGCTCGATCGCCCGTGAACCGGGTCACCGCGCCAAAGTGGCGGTGGTGGCAACCCAACCCGGGATTGATCCCGTGGGTGCCTGCGTGGGTATGCGCGGTGTGCGTATCCAGACGATTGTGCGCGAGCTGCACAATGAGAAAATCGATGTGATCGAATGGAACGAAGACCCGCGCGAGTTCATCGCCAAGGCGATCAGCCCCGCCAAGGTGGTGGGGGTATACCTGACGGAAAAGAACGAGAAATCACGCACCGCCACCGTGGTGGTGAAGGAAGACCAGCTCTCGCTGGCGATTGGCCGTGACGGGCAGAATGCCCGCCTGGCTGCCCGCCTGACCGGCTGGCGGATTGACATCAAGAGCCTGTCGGAAGCTTCCAGTGACCTGATCTATCGCCTGGAACAGGAAGAGGCCTTTGCCGAAATTCTAACCAGCGAGTCCACCCAGGTGGATGCCGTGCGCGAAGTGCTGGCGAAAAAGGCTGACAACCTGGCGCTGGTCGGGGAAGATTACGCCCGTATGATCAAATTTGTCGATACGATCGAGAAAAAGATCTTTGATGTCCTGCATCCCAAATATACGCCCGAGCAAGAAGCCCGCCTGGCGGAAGTGCGCAAGAGCCTGCCGCAGTCTGCCTTCAAGCAACACATCCTCGACAGCGAGCTGCCGGAACACGTGCAATATGCGCTGCAGGAAGCCGGCTATGAAAGCACCGGGCAGGTGCTGGTTGACTTCCTGTTTGATCCCGAAAAGATCATGGCGATCAAAGGCATGGGGCCACGCGCGCAGGCCAGTATGGACGGCCTGGCAGCCAAGTTCCTGAATCCGCCTGTACCTGAAGTTGTAGAGGCGCCGGTGGTTGAAACTGCTGCCGTTGAAGAAGCCGTGGTGGCAGAAGCGCCGATTGCAGCGGAACCGGAAGCTGTTGAAGCCGAAGCTGCCGCAGAACAGCCCGTTGATGCGGTGGTTGAAACTGTCCTGCCCGAGGCAGAGGTGGTCGAGGAAGCTGCGTCGGAACCGGAAGAGGAACTGGATTTCGAGGAAATTTTTGAGGTCAGCCTGGAACAGATCAGTTTCGATGAAAACTTCGAAGAACGCGATGAGGACGACGACAGCGATGACGGCGACAAGAAGCGCCGCGGTAAAAAAGGCCGCAAGAATGTCAAGCTGGAATTTGATCCCGACCGCGGTGAGACCGTTGTCAAGCGCAAGCACAAGCGCGGTGACAATGACTGGGGAGAATGGGACGAGTTTTAGGCCCATTGTGATGAAAGAAGGACGAGCGCAATGCCAGCAAGGAGAAAACATGTTCCACAGCGAACCTGTGCGGGTTGCCGGGAAACCCAGGCAAAACGCGCCTTGCTGCGCATTGTAAGAACACCGGACGGGGTCGAAATTGACCCAACCGGAAAAAAGGCAGGGCGCGGTGTGTATGTACACAACGATCCGGCCTGCTGGCGAAAAGGCATCGAGGGGGCCATCGCGAAGGCACTCAAAATTGAACTGAGTGAACGCGACCGGGCCATGCTGGAAGAGTATGCCGCGCATTTAACAAAAGAAGAATAACAGCCGACACACGGCCGGGACCTGTTTCCGGCCACGATCGGCAACCGGGTATCCATCCCCATAGAAGGTGCACACCCCGCTTCTTCCTGCAGGATGGATCCATCATACGGGTATCCGGCGAAACTGGGGTGTGACGAAACATCAGGAGGTAGTGTATGGCAAAGAGTGAAATACAAGCGGTTGAACTCCCTTATAGTTTGACGGTTCGTGAACTGGCTGAGCGAATGAAGGTCAGCCCGATCGAAGTGATCAAGGTTTTAATGTCAAACGGCGTGATGGCGAACATCAACCAGATGGTTGATTTCGATACCGCCGCGATCGTCGCCTCCGAGTTCGGGATTGAAGCCAAACCGGAAGTGCATGAAGAAGAAACTGTTCCGACTGAAGGCGGTGAAAAACCGCGTTGGCGCCAGCTGATTGACCAGGAAGACCCGAAGAAACTCACCAACCGTCCCCCGGTGGTGACCATTTTGGGACATGTGGATCACGGCAAGACCTCCCTGCTGGATGCCATCCGCCATACCGATGTTGCCGGCGGTGAAGCCGGCGGGATTACCCAGCATATTGGCGCCTACCAGGTGACCCATAAAAACCAGAAGATCACCTTTCTCGATACGCCCGGCCACGCTGCTTTTACCCAGATGCGGGCGCGCGGCGCACAGGGTGCGGATGTGGTGGTTCTGGTTGTGGCTGCCAACGATGGGGTGATGCCCCAGACCAAAGAGGCCATCGCTCATGCACAGGCGGCGCAGGTGCCAATCATCGTGGCGATGAACAAGATTGACCGCAATGACGCCAACCCCGATTACACCAAGCAACAGCTGGCGGATGCCGGTTTGGTGCCGGATGAATGGGACGGCGATACGATCGTCGTGCCGGTTTCGGCCACCCAGAAATTGGGCATTGATGACCTGCTGGAAGCGATCCTGCTGGTGGCTGGCGATCGAAAAATCGAAGCCAACCCGGATGGCAAGGTGTTCGGCACGGTGATTGAAGCCAAGGTGGACAAAGCCAAAGGGGTGATGACCACCCTGCTGGTGCAGAACGGCACGCTCAAAGCGGCGGATACCGTTTGCGCGGGATTTTCCTGCGGCCGTATCCGCGCCATGTTCGATTACCGCGGTAACCCCATTAAAAAAGCCGGACCTTCCACCCCGGTGCAGGTGATGGGCCTGGGCGATGTGCCAACGGCTGGTGACCTGTTTGAGGTGTACGACAGTGAAAAGGAAGCGCGCGCGGTGGTGGAAGAGCGCAAATTGGCTGAACAGGAGCGTAACCAGGGTCCTGCCCGTGGGATGACGCTGGAAGATATCTTCAACCGTTACAAGGCCGGCGAAGCGCGTGAACTGCGTTTGATCCTGCGCGCGGACGTGCAGGGTTCGCTGCAGCCGATCATTTCAGAGCTGGAGAACTTCAACAAGGAAGGCGATATCAAGCTCAATATCCTGCATGCCGCCACCGGCAACATCTCTGAAAGCGATATCATGCTGGCCACCGCCTCTGATGCGATTGTGATCGGCTTCAACAACAGTGTGGATAATGCCGCGAAACACATGGCGGAACAGGAAGGCGTATCCGTACGCCTCTACAACATCATCTACCGCCTGACGGAAGATATCGAAAAAGCCCTGCGGGGTATGCTCGAACCGACCTACGAAGAGGTGATCCAGGGCAAGGCGAATGTGCTGGCGACGTTCAATGTTTCCAAGCTGGGCACGATTGCCGGCTGCCGCGTCAGTGACGGCACGCTGCGGCGCAACGCCAAAATGCGCGTGGTGCGCAACGGCGAGGTGGTGTTCACCGGCGAAGCCGCTTCCCTCAAACACGAAAAGGATGATGTCAATGAAGTCCGCAAGGGGTTTGATTGCGGCGTTGGTTTAAAAGGATTCAAGGATTTCCAGGTGGGTGATGTGATTGAATGTTTCACCGTGGAAAAATCCAACACTTTATAGGATAATAAGACAGACCGGCCGGATTCGCGCGCAATTCTGGCAGCGAATCCGGCACGAGAACAAGAATAACAGGCAGGGATATCATGCCATCAAAAGTACGAATTGAACGAATCGCAGAACGGGTCTACGAAGAGTTGACTGAGTTGTTGTTGTATCAAATTCAGGACCCGCGGGTAAGCGGGGTGACTGTCACCGATGTGAAAGTGGACCGGGAATTGTCCTTCGCGGATATTTATGTGTCCGCCCTGGAAGGGCATGAACGGGCGGAGGAAGTCCTCTCCGGGCTGCAAAGCGCGGCGGGATTCATCCGCGGGCGGCTGGCAAAAAGCATTCAGCTGCGCAGTTTCCCGGTGCTGCGTTTCCATTGGGATCCCACCCCGGAACGCGCCGACCGCATAGAGCAGTTGCTGCATCAGATCCGTGAAGAACAGCCACCGGCAGAAAATGACGCAACCCCGGAAGAGGATCAGAACGCATGACCTTGCTGGATCAGCAGATACGGGAGCGGTTCGCCGCCGCACAGCGGATTGCGGTGATTTCGCACATCCGTCCAGATGGTGATGCCATCGGTTCCGTATTGGGGCTGGGTACCGCCCTGCAGGAAGCCGGCAAGGATGTTCAGTTTGTGCTGGCTGACGGCATTTCAGCGGTGTACCGCTTTCTGAAGAATGCCGGGCTGGCGCAGAAGGAAATCAGCGGTGAAATTGACCTGGCTGTTGTGGTGGACTGTTCCGACCTGGAGCGCACCGGTGGTGTGTTGGGGGAACGCCAGCCGGAAATGAACATCGACCACCATGTCACCAACCTGCATTACGCGCAGGTGAACCTGGTGGAAGACAGCGCCGCCACCGCGGAAATCATTGCCAAACACCTGCCGCAGTGGGGTCTGCCATTTTCGCGGGAGACCGCCGAAGCCCTGTTAACCGGCATCCTCACCGATACGATCGGGTTCCGCACCAGCAATGTCAGCGCAGAGACCCTGCATACCGCTGCCAGCCTGATGGAACACGGCATTGACATGCCTGATATTTATCACCGCGTGCTGGTCGAACGCACCTACGAGGCTGTGCGCCTGTGGGGACGAGGGATCGACAAACTGCAGCGAATGGACTCGATCCTGTGGGGGGTACTGACGGCGGAAGACCGCAAGGCCGCTGCCTATCCCGGCAAGGACGATGCCGAGTTGATCTCGCTGCTTTCTTCTGTGCGGGATGCCGATGTCGCGGTGCTGTTCATTGAGCAGGATGCGCAGCATGTGAAAGTCAGCTGGCGTGCGCGCCCCGGGTTTGATGTATCCCGTGCGGCGCTGCATTTTGGCGGCGGCGGGCATGCTCCGGCTGCCGGCGCAACCATTGAGGGAACCCTGGAGGAAGTGATTCCCCGGGTGTTGGATGAAACAAAGCAAGTGATCGAACAAAAGAAGACGGGATAAAACTATGCAAGACCAAATGAACGAAGATCTCATGAATGCCATTTCTGGTGTGCTGGTGATTGACAAGCCAGTAGGATTAACCTCGCATGACGTGGTGCAAATTGTGCGCCGCGGCACGCATATCCGCCGCGCCGGGCATACCGGCACGCTGGATCCGCGCGCATCTGGCGTGCTGGTGGTCCTGGTGGGTCCGGCCGTACGCCTGAGCGAATTTGTTTCTGCATCAGACAAGCGTTACCAGGCGGTGATCTCGCTTGGCGCTGCCACCGATACCTATGATGCCGAAGGCGATATCACCCGCCGCGGCGATTACACCACTGTCAGTGAAGCCGATTTTGAAGCGGTGCTGAAGCGTTTCGAGGGGCCGATCGAGCAGGTTCCGCCGCCTTATTCCGCTGTCAAAGTCAGCGGACGTAAAGCGTACGAAATGGCGCGCCGCGGTGAAAAGGTGGAACTGGAACCACGCACGATCACGGTCTATGACCTGGAATTACTGGAATGGGCGCCGCCGGAAGCGGTGGTGGATGTGTTCTGCTCTTCCGGCACCTATGTGCGCTCATTGGCGAATGACATCGGTGAATACCTGGGCTGCGGCGCGCACCTGATCGGGCTGCGCCGGACCAAGAGCGGACAATTCACCTTGCGGGATGCGATCCCCCTCAACAAGCTGCGCGATGCTTTTGAACAAAATACCTGGTACCAGTACCTGATTCCCGCCGCTGAAGCGCTGGGGGACTGGCACACCGTGGAACTGGACAATGAACATGTGGAACTGGTGACTCACGGTCACCGCATCCCCGCTGAGGCAGGCAGCCCCGCCCAGGCACGTGCCATCAGCATGCAGGGCGAGTTGGTGGCATTGCTGGAACTGGTATCGGAAGACCAGGAATGGCAGCCCAAAAAAGTGTTCCTCTCCTGACGCACAATTCCCACCCATCCAAAGGCACCCCATGATCGTATCGCGTGAGCTGACCTGTTGTAACCTGCCTGCCGCCTGCATTGCCATTGGTTCCTTTGACGGTGTTCATATTGGCCATCAGTCGTTGATCCGCCAGATGGTGGACAGCGCACACACCCGCGGTGTGCCAGCGGTGGTGGTCACCTTTTACCCGCAGCCGGTGGTGCTATTTAAGAACCTGAAGAGCAATTTTTATATCAGCAGCCTCGAAGAACGCCGCGACCTGATTGAAGAACTTGGCGCGGACTATCTTTTGACGCTGCCGTTCACGTATGAACTGGCTGCCGTCAGTGCCGATGATTTCCTGAAAATGCTCAAGGAACAGCTGGGGATGCTCGAATTGTGGGTGGGCGAGGAGTTCACCCTGGGCAAGGGGCGCGAAGGTACCGTGGAACGCATCACGCAAATTGGCGCCGCACGGGGGTTCGCGGTGCACGCGATTGAGCGTGTGCAGCTGGATGGCGAGATAGTTTCCTCCTCACGCATTCGCGATGCCCTGCGAGAGGGTGATTTATTGAATGCCGAGCGCATGCTGGGACGGGTATTTCGCCTGGAGGGGCCCGTGGTGCACGGCGCGCACCGCGGCCGCACGATCGGTTTCCCGACCGCCAACATGGATATCGACCCGCTGCGGGTGAAATTGCAGGAAGGCGTCTACTGGACGCGCCTGATCCTCGACGGTATTTCGTATCCTGCCGTGACCAGTGTGGGTACCAATCCGACCTTTGTCCATACCGAACATCCGCCGGTGACGGTGGAAACCTTTATCCTCGATTTTGACCGCGACATCTATGATAAAATTGTCCAAGTTGAGTTCCGCCGCTACCTGCGCGGCCAGGTGACCTATACCTCGGTTGCCGGGCTGGTGGAACAAATCCGCATGGATGTGAACCAAGTGAGAGGATACGAGCAGAATGTCCAAGCTGCGACAGGTGTATTTACTGGATCCGCAACGGCTGAGTCCTGAAACGATCGCCGTCACCTTTGCCAAAACCTCCCGTTCTCCGGAGTCATTCCGGGATATCGCTGAAGAACTGACCGACGAAAAAAGCGCCCAGTTTCATGAGAAGTGGGTGGTGGGCTATGGCCATTCTTCGGTGGCGGAACATGCCACGCTGCACATCGCGGTGGAAAATGTATCGCGCCTGGCGGTGGAAGTGCTGGAAGGCAACCGCCTGGCTTCTTTTACTGAGAAATCGACCCGCTACCAGAAATGGGAAGAGGATGCTTTTATTGTGCCGGAAGAGCTGGAAGGCCATCCCCTCAAGCAGCGGTACCTCGATACCTGCCATATGCTGTTTGACACCTACCAGCGCAGCCTGCCCGTGTTGGAGCAATATGCTCAGACGCGTATCCCGCGTAAAGCGGGGGAAAGCGACAGCGCTTATGAGCGCCGCCTGCGCACTGACTATGTTGATGTGGCGCGCTTCCTGCTGCCGGCGGCATCGATGGCCAATGTTGGGATGACGATCAACGCCCGTGCGCTGGAACATGCCCTGTGCAAAATGCTCTCGCACCCGCTGGCAGAAGTGCGCCGGATGGGTGAGGATATCAAGGAAATTGCCGAGAAAAATGTACCCACCCTGGTGAAATACGCACACGCCCTGCCATACCTGCAGCAGATCAGTGAAACGTTCACGGCTGTCGGCAGGCAGGTTTCAGCGATTGCGTTTGATGGCAGGCAATGGTGCACCCTGGTGGATTATGACCGTTCCGCTGAAGACAAGGTGCTGGCGGCGGTGCTCTACCGCTATGCCAATCTCGATTTTGAGCAGGCTGCAGCGTATATCGCTTCCCGCACCATCCGTGAAAAACTGGACCTGGCACAGGCGTTGCTGGGCGATTGTGAAACCCATACCACCCCGCTGCGCGAACTGGAACATGCCTTCTTCACCTTTGACCTGATCCTGGACCAGGGGGCGTATTATGAACTCAAGCGCCATCGCATGATGACCCAGACTCCCCAGGCATTGACCACACTGCTGGGCCATGCCACCCCGCGCTGGATGACAGAAGCCGGCTTTGGCGAGACCTATCACCAGGCGATGCGGACCGCGGATGAAACCTATCGCGCGTTGGCTGCCCTTTCCCCGGAGGTGGCCTCCTACGTGGTGCCCAACGGCTTCAACCGGCGGGTGCTGCTGACGCTGAACCTGCGTACTGCCAGCCACCTGCTGGAATTGCGCAGTGCCCCCAACGCCCATTTTTCCATCCGGCGCGTTGCCCAGCGCATGAGCGAGGAAATCGCGCGCGTGTACCCGCTGCTGGGGCCGATGCTGCGCTGCACCCCCGGCGAACGCTGGCAGGAGATTGAACAAACCTATTTCACCAGCCTGTATTAACCAGCTGAAACGCTGAGCCCATCCAGAGGAGAACGCCATGGAATCATTGATCCGCCTGTTTTGGAACCCGGCTGAAAAACGCCTGCGGATGGCCTGGCGCCTGTTGATCCAGCAGGTCGGGCACCTGGCATTCAGCACCGCTTTCAGTGTGCCCCTGGTGGTGGTGGGACTGCTGATGGCCGCTGCAGGGGGAGATGGGATGGAAGATTTGCTGACTTCCCCACTGATGCTGTACGCCAACGGCGTGGTGGGCGCGCTTTCAACGGTACTGCTGGTATGGCTGCTGGGAAGCTTCATCGACAAGCGCCGCTTCAGTGCGTTTGGCTTCCGATTCACGCCCGGTTGGTGGGTTGATTTTGGTTTTGGATTGTTCCTGGGCGCGGCGCTGATGGCGCTGGTCTTTTTCGTTGAACGCAGCCTGGGTTGGGTGGAAGTGCGCGGCAGTTTTGCCGCCGATGGGGGCAATTTCCTGCTCCATTTTGGCTTTGGTTTGTTGACTTTCCTGGCGGTGGGTTTTTATGAGGAACTGTTGTTCCGCGGTTACCAGCTGAAGAATATGGCAGAGGGGTTAAATGGCCACCAAAAACGCCCGCGCCTGGCGGTTGTACTGGCAATCGTGTTGACCTCGGTCGGTTTCGGGTTGGCGCATTTCTTCAACCCCAACGCGAGTGTGGTCAGCACCCTCAATATCGCCCTGGCGGGGATTTTCCTCGGCATGGGCTATATCCTCACCGGCGAACTGGCGATCCCGATCGGGGTGCACATCACCTGGAATTTCTTCCAGGGGGTGGTGTTCGGTTTCCCGGTGAGCGGGATGATGATGGGCGCGCGCGTGGTCGATATCACCCAGGGCGGCCCACAAGCCTGGACCGGCGGGGCGTTCGGCCCCGAAGCTGGCTACATCGGCCTGCTGGCGATCCTGCTGGGCAGCCTGCTGACGATGTTGTATGTGCGCCTGCGGTACGGCTCGCTCAAGCTGCACCTGCCGTTAACCGTGTATGAACCCCGCCGCGCCTTGCCGACAGCGGTGGAGAATGAAACCCTGGAGGAACCCCGATGAAAACCTATATCCCCGAATTATTACTCGATGCCAGAGCCGACCTGGGGGAAGGACCGGCCTGGGACGCGCGCAGCGGAAAGTTGTACTGGGTCAATATCACCCGCGCGGAAGTGCATGTGTTTGACCCCGCCAGCGGTACCGACCGTGTGATTGACCTTTCCGGACAGTTCAGCAACATCGGCACGGTGGCGCCGACCGAAGATCCCAACCTGGTGATCATTGCCCCTGATCTGCACATTGCCCTGCTCAACCTGGAGAGCGAAGCGGTGGAAATTCTGGCCAGTGTAACGGAAACCAATTCGCGGTTCAACGACGGCAAATGCGGGCCGGACGGCAGCTTCATTGTGGGTACCATGCATGCCAGTGACCCGCTGGGGCATCTGTACACCTACCGTGAAGGCTGCCCGCCAAAGGCGGTGGCAGATGGGGTGAAAACCTCCAATGGGCTGGGTTGGTCGGTGGACCACAAGACGCTGTATTATGTCGATTCGAAATACAAAGAGGTGTATGCCTTTAATTATGATGGACGGGCCGGCTTGCCGAAGAATCGCCGCGTGGCATTCAAGCTGCCGGAAGGGGCGTACTCACCGGACGGGATGACCACGGACAGGGAAGGCATGATCTGGCTGGCGCAGTGGGATGGTTACTGCATCACGCGCTGGAACCCGGCCAGCGGCGAGATGATCGCCAGGGTGGACGTACCCGCGCCGCGGGTGACCTCGTGCTGTTTCGGCGGACCGGACATGACAACCCTCTACATCACCTCCGCCCGTTCCGGGTTGAGTGATGAAATCCTGGCGCAGTATCCCCATGCCGGCGGGCTGTTCGTGCTGGAAACCGATGTGGAAGGCCAGCCCAGCTGGGAATTCGGGTTTTAATTCGGAAACTCGCTTTTCATCCAGAGGAGATGGCGCATGGAAACAGCCGGGCAGAACCGCAGGCGCATTACAGGGTTGGTGCTGGTGTTTGGCCTGGCCTTGCTGGGGCTGTCGCTGGCGGTCAGTTCACCGGCAGAGATCATCCGCGGTGAATGGCAGATCCTGACTTCACGCAGCATCCTGGTGACAGATTACATTGCCCTGGGCGGTCTGGGCGCGGCATTCTTCAATGCCGGCCTGGTATCCCTGATGGGGCTGGCCGCGGCCTGGCTGGTGAAAGCGCGCTTCAACGGTTACCTGCTGGCGGCGCTGTTTACCCTGGCGGGATTTGGCTTTTTTGGCAACAATCCCTTTAATATTCTCCCCACCATGCTGGGGGTTTACCTGTACGAAACGTTGTTCTCGCACAAGCCGATGCGCGACCTGATCGCCCCATTGCTGTTTGGCACCACCCTCGGCCCGGTGGTCAGCCAGACGGTATTCGGGTTTGGCAGCGGGGTTGGCTGGCTGGCGCTGGGCCTGGCGTTGGGCATCCTGGCCGGGATGCTGCTGGCGGCGCTGATGAACCACATCTACAGCTTTCACATGGGCTACAACCTGTACAACACTGGCACCACCGGCGGGTTTGTTGCCACCGTGGTGTACATGATGATGCGTGGATTCGGTCTGGAAATTACCCCGGTATTCTACTGGTCAACGGAATACACCGGCTTGCTGACCCTGGGTCTGGTGGTGTTCCTGGCCGCTGTGATCGCCCTGGGGTTCGCATGGGGCGGCAACTTTTCCGAGTACCGGCAAATCATCAAAAGCTGGGGACGGCTGCCATCGGATTACGTGGCGGGTTCCAGTTTGGGCACCACCCTGGTGAATATGGGTGTGGTGGGGCTGCTGGCGCTGGGCTATGTGCGCCTGGTGGCGGGGGATGTCAACGGTGCCACCATCGCCGGCATCCTGACGGTGTTTGGCTTTGGCGCGCTGGGCAAGCATCCCCGCAATGTCCTGCCGATCATGATCGGGGTATACCTGATCTGCCTGCCGAAAATCTGGGAACCCAATGATCCCGGGCCGCTGCTGGCGGCGCTGTTTTGCACCACCCTGGCACCGCTGGCGGGGCGTTTCGGGTTCCTGGTGGGTATCCTGGCAGGGGCGATCCACCTGCCGATGGCGATGCATGTGGGCAGCCTGCATGGGTTCATGAACCTGTACAATAACGGTTTTGCCGGCGGGCTGGCCATGCTGATCATTGTCGGCTTCATTAAGGGCCTGCGCCCACATTGGCTGGAAGATCCTCTCTCCTGATCCTGGTTTGTTTCCTCACCTCCTGCGCAGCCATCATCCCCCGGCAGCACCCTATGGACGGGCAGGTGTGAAACCCTGTCCGGGTGGATTGTTCTGACTGTCTGGCGGTTCAGTTGACAGCGGTGCGGCGTTCCTTCACCAGCAGGATTGCGATCAACCCCACCACGCCGCAGGCGGCCCAGAAGGCAAAGGCCAGACCGGGATTGCTTTCAGCAATGTTATTGCCCAGGGCGGGCATCAGCATATTGCCCAGGCCGGAGAAGATGAAGTTGAACCCAGTGGCAATCGCCACGTGTTCATGGCCAATGCCTTCGGCGTTGATCACCATCGCCAGGTAGACGGCCATAAAGCCGTCGCGCACCATGCCGGAGATGATCACGGCCACCCATACCCACGGCCCGTTGGCAAAACCGAGGGCGCCGATGCCGACGATCAGCATCACCATCATCGCGGCAGTGATCACCTTGCGCGAACGGAAGCGGTCAGACAGGAACGCCAGCGGCATGACGAACAGCATGCTCACCAGGTGGAAGGTGGCGAGGGCGCCGTCAGCACTGGCGGCTTCCCATCCGCTGTTTTTCAGGTAGGTGGGCAGGTAACCAAGCATGGCCTGCACACTGCCGGTGAGGGCGAACGCTACCACCGCAAACAGCCAGCTGTTGGGTTTGGAGGCGATGTAGGCAATGGACTGGAAGAAACCGGGATGCGTACCGCCGTCTTCCACGCTGCGCCGTGCGGGTTCAATCGGGCTTTGCGGGCTGAGAAACCACGGGATGCACAGCACGGCGGTGAGGACGCCGTAAAAGAAAAACACATTGCGCCATCCGCCCAGCCAGGGGGAGAGCAGGGTGGCGCTGAACATGGAACTGAGGAAGAACCCCAGCGCCATCCCCATCGAGAGGATGCCGCCGGACGCGCCCAGTTGGTGCGGCGGGAACCACAGCCGGCTGAGCTTGATCCCGCTCATCGTCACCACCGGGGTGAACATTCCCATCAGGATCACGGTGAAGACCAGGAAGCCGAAGTTGTTGGAAAACCCGCGCAGCGCGCCGGTGAGGCCGATCACGATCACGCCGTACTGGAGTACGCGCCGCGGCCCGAAACGGTCAATGATCCCGCCGGCCAGCAGGCTGGAAACGATCATCGGCAGCGAACCGATCCCCCACACAATCCCGATCTGCACCAGGCTCAGGCCCAGGTCGGCGGAAATTTCACTGAACAGGACCGACATGCTCATCCCCGGGGCGGCAGCCGCCAGGGCGTTGGTGATGCCCGCCAGGATCAGGACCCACCAGCGGGTGGCGGGTTTGGCGGCGGTAGAGGAAAGCGCGTTCATGGTGGTCATGGGGTTCCTTCAGGGTTGGAATGGATACAGTATAACAGAGAAGTCCTGCCGGCGCGCGCTAAACGAACAGCCGCAGCAGCGCCAGGACGGCCACCCCGGTCAGCACGGGCGGGAACAGGGCGCGGGTTTTCCACGCCACCAGCCCGGCCGGCAGGGCCGCCCACAGGAAAAGGTTGTCCGGGCGCAGCGCCAGGGAACCTTCCGGCATGAAGATGGAAGGAAAGAGCATCGCGGCCAGCACGGCCACCGGCACATACGCCAGCCAGCGTTCCAGCACGCGCGGCAGGCGGCGCTGGCTGAGCACCAGCAGCGGCAGCACGCGCACCGGGGCGGTGACCAGCATCATCCCGATGATGGTGAGGGTATCGGTCAGTCCGCTTTCCATGGTTCCTCCAGCAGCACACCGACCGCGGCAGTCGCCACGGTGGCGAGGATCACGTTCCATTGTGCCATTCCACCCGCCAGCAGCAGCATGGAAAGCAGCCCGGCCAGTACGGCAATCAACAACTGGCGGCGGTGCTGCAGCTGCATAAAGATCAGGGCGATGAACATGGCGGACAACACAAAATCGAGTCCGAAGGGGCGGATATCGCCGATGAGGGAACCGGCCAGCATCCCCAGCGCGCTGCCGATGATCCACGACAGCTGTGAGGCGGCGTTGCTGGCAAACAGGCTGGCTTTGGAGGGGGTTTCACGGGCGAAGGTGCTGGCATGCAGGGCGAAAGTTTCATCGGTCAGTTCCAGGCCGAACAGGGTGATCTCGGCCCGTGTCCAGGGTACTGCGGCATCGCGCAAGCGCGGGGCGATGGCGGCGGACATGAGCAGGTGGCGCAGGTTGACGATGAAGGTGGTCAGGATGATCGAGAGCGGGTGCGCTGCCATGGCAAACATCCCGGCGCCGATCAGCTGTGCCGAACCGGCGTACACCGCCAGCGACATCAGCACGCCGTTGAACAAAGACAACCCGGCATCCTGCGCCAGGACGCCATAGGCAAAGCCGACGGTGACATACCCCAGCATCACCGGTACGGCGCGGGTGATGCCGGCCAGCCATTCGGCGTGGGGCAGGGGGGATGGTTTTTCGGCAGGGCGGGAGGTTTGCATGCGGGGGGCACCAGTAACAAAAATCTGACGATAATCGCATGATTGTATCATGAGAAAATGGCTGCGGGGAATGGAAAAAGCGCCGCCAGTCTGTGGCGACTTTCCGGGTCTGTGTGTTCGCGGGGGCAGCCCCTGCCGGCTGGTTGACTTGCCGGGCGCAAGTTGGGTAGAATAAGCCTGTGCCGAATACAACCTCGCCCTCCCATGATATTGCCGATGCTGCCTGGCTGAACCCGGCGGAAATTGACCCGCAGGTGGCGGCGCTGACGCCGCTGGTGGTGGAGGAGATCCTGCGGGCGGTCAAAAAGCTCAACCGCAGCGGGCGCATGGCCGCGCTGCTGCGGCGGCTGCTGACCCCGGCGGCGCGCCGCTTCACCCGCATCCTGGTCGAATTCGATACTTCCTCGAAATATCTCGGCGCCGATGGCGCTTCAAGACGGGTTTTCCCGCTGTTCTTCACGCAGATGGCGGTGCGCGGGGCGGACAACATTCCCCGCAGCGGCCCGTTGATCCTCGCCGCCAACCATCCCGGCGGGATGGATTTCATTGCCATTGCCGGGCACGCCGGGCGCGATGACCTCAAGATCATCTCCAGTGAGGTCGATTTCCTGCAGCGCCTGCCCGAAGCGCGGCGCTACCTGATCGACCTGCCGGATGACGCGCGCGCCCGTTTTGCCGCGCTGAAGGAGGCCCTGGCGCACCTGCAACAGGGCGGGATGCTGCTGCTGTTCCCCACCGGCAGCATCGACCCCGATCCGCATTACTTTTCCAACCCGGTGGAGCACATCGGGCGCTGGTCGCAGAGCCTGGAAGTGTTCCTGCGCAAGGTGCCGGGGCTGCAGGTGGTGCCGGTGATCAGCAGCCAGGCGATTGGAGAGGGGTTCCTGTTCCGCAATCCACTGGTGCAGGCGCAGAAGATACGCGTCGACCGGCAGCGCCTGGCGGAGTTTTTGCAGGTAATGCTGATGGTGTTCCTGCACGGGCCGCGCTTCCGCCTCAAGGTCAGCATCGGCAAGTCTCTCCGCGCAGAAGGCGGCAGCCCGGCGGATGCCGCCGCGTTCTATGCCGCCCTCAAGGCCAGCGCCGAAGCCCTGCTGGCCGACCACCTGGCGGCATTCCCCCCCGCGCGCCAGGTGCTGTGGACCGAAAAGCCAAAACGCTTCCGCTCCTGACCGCCTTCCCTGCTGCGGGATTCTTTACATGCTCTTTACCTTGAAGTTACCGGGGCATTACAATGCCCGGCTATACTAAGGACATTCAAGCAATTGAATATAAAAATTAGTATTTCAAGGAGAATTTAACAATGAAAAAGAATTTGTTCGTAGCCGTTGCTGTTTTGAGTGTCCTCTCGCTGGCGCTGATGGCGTTCAGCCCGGTGGGTACGGTCTCCGCCTCCTACGATGCCTACCGCGGCCCCAACAATGATCCCGATGATCGCCCTGATGGCGATGGCATCTGTGACCTGGATGGGGAACCGCAGGTGAACCTGGGCAGCAATGCCGGCGGCCGCTGGTTGGAAAGCGCCGTGATGGGGCGTGGGATGAATGCCGGAGCCGGCTATGCCCTCGCTCCCCTGAGCGAAGCGGAAGCTGCCGGACTGGTGCTGGCGATCGAAGAAGAATACAAAGCCCTGGCGCTGTACCAGTCGATGATGGTGACCTTCGGGGATGTGGCTCCGTTCGCGGAAATTGCCGCCTCCGAGCAGGTGCATGCCAATACCCTCATCCGCCAGGCGGAAAAGTACGGGATTGCCTTCCCCGCCTTCGATCCCTCGATCTATAATTTCCCCACCTTCAGCACGCTGGACGAAGCCTACCAGGCCGGAATTGACGCTGAAACCGCTGACGCCGCCCTGTATGATGAATTGATGGCCGATGTGACCCACGCTGACCTGGTGCGCGTGTACACCAACCTGCAAAAAGCATCCCTCAACAACCACCTGGTTTCCTTCCAGTCGTACCTGAATGACTGAAGCCTGATCCCAGATCCAACCAATATCAGCATCAACCAGTACCCCGGGAACCACTCCCGGGGTACAATTATGGCTGCAGGCAGCATGCGCAGCCCGGGGAGGGCGGAGGCATCGCTCCTGGGTCCCGCTGCGGGACAGATGCCTGGTTGAGATGGAGGTTATCATGCACGGAATCGACAAATTGCACCTGGGGGCGGCGTATTACCCCGAACACTGGCCGCAGGAACGCTGGGCGGAGGATATCGCCCTGATGAAGGCGGCGGGTTTTACCGTGGTGCGGATGGGCGAGTTCGCCTGGTCGCGCTTTGAACCGGAGGAAGGCCGCTTTGCCTTTGAATGGATGGACCGCGCGATTGCGATGCTGGCCCAGGCCGGGATCGCCACCGTGATGGGCACACCCACCGCGGCCCCGCCGGCGTGGATGGTGCAGTGCTACCCCGAAATTGTGCGGGTCGATGCTACCGGCCGCCCGCAGCAGTTCGGCAACCGCTGCCATTACTGTGTTTCCAGCCCGAAATATCACGACCTGACGCGGCGTATGGTGGAAGCGATGGCGGAGCATTTCAAAGACAACCCGCACATCATCGGCTGGCAGCTGGACAACGAATTCAACCAGGAATGCCACTGCGGCCACTGCCGCGCCGATTTCCAGGCGTACCTGAAAGAAAAATTTGGCACATTGGAAGAATTGAACCTGCGCTGGACCACCGATTACTGGAGCCAGACCTACAGCGATTGGACACAGATCGAACTGCCGCGTGGCGGGCACAACCCCGGCCTGATGATGGCGTACCGCCAGTATGTCACCGAAGCCTACCGCCGTTACGCGCATTTGCAGGTGGAATGCCTGCGCAGGTTCATCCCGCAGGCGCAATGGATCACCCATAACCTGATGGGCTGGTTCGGGCTGTATGACCATTACCGCTTGTCGGCGGAACTCGACCTGGTGTCGGAGGATTACTATGTTGGCTCCGGGCATGTGGATGCCGCCGCCAGCGCCGCCGTGTGGGACCTGATGCGCGGGATGAAGCATAAAAATTTCTGGCTGATGGAAACCCAGCCGGCATGCGTCAACTGGGCGCCGGTCAGCAACAAGCTCAACAAGGGTGAGGCGCGCATGCTCGCCTGGCAGGCGATCGGGCACGGCTGCGACGCGGTGCTGTACTGGCAGTGGCGCAGCGCCCTCAACGGGCAGGAACAGTACCACGGCAGCCTGGTGGACCAGGCCGGTTTGCCGCGCCCGTTCTACGAAGAAGTGACCGAACTGGGTGATGACCTGGCGGCGGCCGGCGCGGTGCTGGCCGGAACGCGCGTGGAAACCCCGCCGGTGGCGATTGTGAACGATTACGAAAGCCGCTGGTCGCTGGAACACCAGCGCCACCACAAGGATTTCGATTACGTCACCGAGCTCAACCGCTGGTACAAGCCGTTCCATGACCGTAACATCCGCACCGACATCATCTCACCTGAGGCCGACCTGGCCCCCTACCGGGTGGTGGTGGTGCCTTATATGGCGGTGATCGATGACGCGCGCGCCCTGAGATTGAAGGAATATGTCGAGGGCGGCGGTACGGCGATCATCACCTGCCGCACGGGTTTCAAGGACCATTGTGATGCCATGCTCCCCACCCGCCCGCCGGGAACCATCCTGCAGGAACTGACCGGGGTGGAGGTGGAGGAGTATTACGCCCTCGACCGCACCGTGGCGGTGAGTGCCGCCCTGTTCCGCGGCAGCGCCCAGTATTGGGCGGAAAAACTGAAAACGACCACCTCGGCGCGCATGGTGGAAACCGCCCGCTTTGAGAGCTTCAACGGCTGGATCGACGGCCAGCCGGCCGTCACCACCCACCTGCCGGGGCGCGGGCTGGTGTACTACATCGGCTGTGTGCTGGATGATGTTTCCATGCGCAAGCTGGTGGACCATATCCTCACCTTCAAGATGATCCGTCCCGCCATCAAAGACCTGCCACCCGGGGTGGAGCTGTGCATACGCATCAACGATGCCGGCCAGAAATTCCTGCTGCTGGTCAATACCACCCCCGATACGCGCCGCGTGAAGTTCCCGCCCAACCAGCACGAGTACATCACCGGCGGTGATTACGAAGGTGATGTGAACCTGCCCGGCTACACCGTGGCGGTGCTGGGGGAACGCGCCCCGGCGGTGGCCCATTCCGCGGCAGGGGCGGCAGCCGCGGATTGATGCACCGGCCCGCAGGCTGGCAGCAGGCGCCAACCCGCCGCCGGCCCTGCGCGTGCACAATTTTCCCGCCGCCGGCTATGTTCCGTGTTATCATTGGCGGGAATAGATACAATGCTGTACCCGTTACAGCGCAACTTGGTTCAGGAGATGCACATGAAAGTATTGGTCACCGGCGGCGCAGGATATATCGGCAGCACGATCTGCTCGGATTTGCTCGATCACGGGCACACTCCGATCATCATGGATTCGCTCATCACCGGCAAGGCGGAATTCACCCGCGGGCGCATCTTCTACAAGGCGGATATCGCCGATGAAGCCGCGCTGGAGCATATCTTCGCCGACCACCCCGATATCGAGGCGGTGATCCACTGCGCGGCGTTGATCATCGTGCCGGAATCGGTGGAAATGCCGATGGACTACTACGAAAACAACGTGTGCAAGTCGATCAAGCTCTTTCACAAACTCAGCGAACTGGGCTGCAAGAAAGTGGTCTTCAGTTCCTCCGCTTCGCTCTACGCCACCACGGATGCATTTTTGGTGACCGAGGACAGCAAGCTGGAACCAATTTCCCCCTATGCCCGCACCAAGTACATGATGGAAATGATCCTGCAGGATTTCTGCACCGCTTACGGCCTGCGCGGGATCGCCTTGCGCTATTTCAACCCGATCGGCGCTGACCCCGGCATGCGCACCGGTTTGCATGTGCGCTACCCATCGCTGGTGCTGGGCAAGATGGTGGATACCGTGCTGGGGAAATATGAGTACTTCAGCATTACCGGCACCGATTATCCCACCCGCGACGGCACGGGCGTGCGCGATTATATCCACGTGTGGGACCTGGCGGAAGCGCATATCCACGCCGTCGAGCAGTTTGACGCGGTGTTTGAACGCGCCGGCAACCCCGAAAGCAATTACCTGGTGATCAACCTGGGCACCGGCAAGGGTGTGACCGTGCGCGAGCTGGTGAGCGCGTTTGAGCATGTTTACGGCCAACCCCTGCCGCAGCGCGACGAAGAACGCCGCCCCGGCGACCAGGGCGGTTCCTACGCCAGCTGCGAACGCGCCAGGGAATGGATCGGCTGGGAGCCGAAACTGGGGATCGAAGACGGCATCCGCGACGCCCTCACCTGGGCGGCAAAGCGCAAGGACGTGCTGGGCTACGAGTAGCCGGGCGCAAGGACCACGAAGGGGTGCCATGTGGAAACCAAATGCAGTTTCACCAACAATGAATATACATACGATGCCAACGGCAACCAGGTGGAGCGGGTGATCGATGACAACACCTACAACCTGAGCTATGTTCACGAGAACCGCCTGGTGGCGGTTTCCCGCACCACACCCGAAGCCGCTCCGCCGGAACCCACAGAAACCCCGACCGTGACCGAAACTCCGACGGAAACCCTCACTTCCACCCCGATTCCATCCGAAACACCGGAACCCACCCTGACGGAAACGCCGGAACCGTCCCCGACAGCGACACTGGTTTTCACCCCGACCGAAACGCTGGAAATTCCACCAACGGAAACAGCAGAACCCACTCTTACGTGGACCCCCGAGTTGTCCCCCCCCGAAACCCAGGAAACCACCCCCACCGAAACGCCGGCGGTTTCCCTCACCCCGACGTTGGCGTTGACTCCCACCGAAACGGTGGAACCGACCCCGACCGAAACGCTGGAACCTTCGCCAACCCCAACCGCCACTCAGGAGATTGTTCCAACGGAAACGGAGACGCCCACGCCTTCCGCCACCTTTACGCCAACCGAAACGACGGAAGCCTCCCCCACGCCGGAAGCGGCAGGCATGGCGAGTTTTTCCGCCATCGCCTACACGTATGACGGCAATGGGGTCATGGTCAAGAGTGAGATGGATGGGGTGACCACTTACTATGTTGGCGGGTATTACGAGCTGCGGGTGGATGAAAACGAACTCGAAACCGAGGTGCTGTATTACCACGGCGGTACAGGCCGTTTTGCGATGCGCACCCGGACCGCCCTGACGAATGAGCTGTACTGGATATTTACCGACCACCTGCAATCTTCCAGTGTCATCCTGGAAGAGAATGGCGATGTGTACAGCAAAACGAGTTATACAGCGTTTGGTGAGGTTCGCAAAGAAACAGGCACAAGTCCCACGGATTATACTTTTACTGGCCAGCGTTCGTACATGGATGAACTGGGGTTGATGTACTACGTCGCGCGCTGGTATGATCCCGTTTTGGCGCACTTTTGCCAGGCGGATTCATTTGTACCCAATCCAGGAAATTCTGCTAGTTGGGACCGATATGCCTATGTGTTTTTCAACCCCATATTGTTATCTGATCCAACAGGGTATATTCCACAGATTGAGGGAGATGATCCTCTTACAAGAGGTGTGAACAAAATTGCGAGTGGGGGATATGACACGTATGCGAGTAGTTGGTTAGGTTTGTTAAAGTACAACGTGAGAATCAAGGCAGGAACCACGGACACCTGGAAAACATCAGAACTGGTGGCTTTACATACTGCGGTATCCGATGTTGGAAAGAGATTCCAAGAAGTAACAGGAGCTGGTAGCAGTCAGGAAGCATTTATTAATGCCTATGACCATGTAACCTTTACGAAAGGTTTAGCTGGGGCTGGGGGGCAGTGTTTAGGAGGACCATCTAACGAAATTACTTTCTATGGATTTTACAGTACCCAATTTCGTGAAAATGGTATGGCAGCATTAATGAATCGAAATCTCGTTGTACATGAGTTGGGACATTTACTCCTTACCGAAAACGTATTTAACGATATGGGCGTCACAGGGCTTGACTCAGATTTGTGGATTGAAGAACCTTATAGGACTTCACTTGTTGGCTTGGATAATAGCACTTCAGCAGGCGAACACATCTGGGTTCAACATAGACAAGTGGATAAATACGATCGTCGACGAGAGGCATTTGCCGATATGTTTATCGCATGGACCTATAATCGTTACGATCTGACTGTTAATGAAGGCGCACGCCGAATGACATTCATGAATTCGAAAATTCGGAGCTATGTAGGATATTAAATATGCATAAAAGTAAAGGAATAACTCTCGTATTGGGACTTATCTTGTTCCTGCTGATTGGTTCATGTCGGTTTGTAAATGATGCAGAATCACCTAACATACCGACAAGCCAGGAAAATCCGACAACCACCCCTCAATATTCCACAGCATTGGGAAATTCTCAAACAGAAGCGACAACAAAAGCCGCAACACCACAGCCGGTTGCAACAGCTACAATCATACCGACAGAATCGGTAGTACCGACAGCAACAAAGAATCCTGTAATTCTGCCTGATTGGGTGAAAAATGCGAACAGCGAATTATACTTGTGCATTGCGCCGGATGAGAATGGGGAACGGCATCTCGCAATTGTGAATCCCATATCACAAGAGATTTTTCTATTTTCCATCAGGGAAAAAGAGATAAAAGCATATTTTTGGGTAACTGAACCTGAACGTGGAATCGGATGGGTAAATCCAATCTTTGATGAGTATTCAATTCTTGGTTTTTCATCTGGAACAATTGTTAGCTACCCGATTTCACGGGAAGCTAAACTGTTTGCTGTTGAATCTTTTCCTGAAGGCGAACCTACCAGTGCGTCAGATCGTGCATACCCGGTCAAAAAGATTGTCCTCATTAATGGTGAAGCTTATTTCATCCCGCAAAATATTGGTGACTTTGGATATGACTATTCAAAAAATATTTCTCCCAATGAGCAATTCTATATCTTTGATGTGAAACTCAAAGAGGACCGTTTTGGGAATTTCATACAAGTTAATGGTTATGATTTCCACAAACAACGAGAAATTTCATATGATATTCAAGAGATTGATGTAGATCGGCCTTTTGTGAATTGGCTGCCAAATAGTAATACGCTGGTTGAAATCGGTGATTACATTATTGATATATCAGATGGCTCGATCGTTCAAGAGCTGCCGAAAATCGGTCTGGGGCAAGAACGAGCCTGGAATTCCAAGGGGGACGAATTCTATTTTAACCCAATCAGTATATGGGATTTCTATTCATTAGATAATGCAACGGGAACCGAAATTTTCATTTACAGCATGGACAAAAAGACGACAGAGAAATTGGCTGTTATTGATGAGTATTTTCAGCATCATGAATTATTTGACTTACACCAAGTGTTTATTAATAATTTAACCTATATTTCCTCAATAGATGTATTGGGATTTAGTTATTTTGGAACTGGAACAACTGGCGAATATGTATTGTCTACGGCTGGTGGATATTGTTTATATTCATTTGTGACAAATGAGATTGACTGTGTCACTGATGCTGTCGAAGAAATGCTCATTGTAGTCGACGAATCCGCCAGTTACATGGCGAGAGAAGAAGTAGAGTTTGCCCAATGGTCGAATTCAAACAAATTTATTGTATTCTATGTACAAAGAGCTGATGATCACCCGCGGCTAATGATGTATGATCTGGAAACTGGTTCTTACTTCTTCATCAATAACTACTATTTTTATAGCCCCTTGGGGATATGGAGTCCATAATTTTTGTTGAATGTTTTCGCCAGGCGAGTTTTCCGTGGAGGGTGACCAATTAAAAATGGATACTACAACCAAATTTTGGTCGAAATATCACACCAGCCCTGCGATGCGCTTTGCCATTCGGGTGTATGACGGAGGGGATGTGGTGAGTGCGACGACATACACCGCTTTTGGCGAGGTGCGCAAAGAAACGGGAACAAGTCCCACGGATTATACCGAGTCAAAGCGCAGCTTTGGCTTTAAAGTGAAAACCGTCACGGTTTTCACTCGTACACATGGCCAGCGTTCGTACATGGATGAACTGGGGTTGATGTACTACGTCGCGCGCTGGTATGATCCATCTCTTAACCAGTTCATCCAGCCGGACAGCCTCATCCCGCAGCCCGGCAATTCTGCCGATTGGGACAGATATGCTTATGTGCTGTGGAACCCGGTCCGGTACAGCGACCCGAGTGGACATGTGCTGGAGATACCAAATGATAACATACCGCTTATCGATGGCGATCCCATTCTTCAAGAGTATATCCTCAATACTCCGACAAATAGAGGGAGTGCATCATCTACATTCAGCCCGGATGACCAATACGATCTACTATATAATGCCTCCTATCATTTGAGAGATGCTGAAAATTATTTAATGAAACAAGGCATCAATGAATGTGGAGTGGCAGCACTGGCAATGGTCATGAACTATATGGCACAAAACAACTCCTTTGTTACTATCGACGATCTTGCTGCGCCAATGACATTATCACTAGCCAGACTGCCTTTAAATATTCCAATATGGAAATTTGGAGATACAAAAGGAGCAACCTTTCCATGGGGTGTCGCTGCTTTTTACAACTTATATTCGGCTTATTCTGAACAAATCTCCGGCATTGCCCATTTTTCATACAACAATTCAATCGATGATGTCATTAACCGGCTGAACGAAACACGCAATCCGGTGACGGTAGTGCTGAATATGCAGGAAAGTCTTCATTATGTGAATGTAGTTGGCTATGATCCCTATAACATATTTGTTATGGATCCAGCTGATGACACTGAAATTTCTCGCTATAGTAGAACTGTTTTCAACCAGGATTTCGCTAAACCGTTTGGGTTGCATGGAATGATGATAAGTTATCGGGAACTTTGGTGGGAAAAGTAATGAAAATTAAGTTGAGTCACATTTTCCTCATCCTACTTTTGGCTTGCCTTTTTGGTTCCTGCACATATCGAATTCGTACGCTTTCAATAGATATGCAGGAACAGCTAGATGATACTGATATTGTGTTCAGCACTGAGGAAGGAGCATTAGGTCTTTATCGAGTAGACAACCATAAAATCGATAAAGTTCAGGCAGATTCCTGGCATCGATTCTCATTTGCTTCTCGAACGTCGATCCTGTTGTATCATTCTTATCAACCAGATTTTTCTGTCGGTTTGGTCGATAGTCAGGGATCGAAATTAGTCGGTTACAACTTTGATCGGTGTGATATGGCTTCATTTTTAGATGGAGGAGAATCGGTTATGTATGTCTCTTATTTAACCGTAATCCAGGGAGGGAAAGAAATGGATGGAGATTTGGTACTTGCAAAGTATACCGAGGCAGGCTTATATGAGGTTTTAATGATTCTATCCATTAATGATAAAGAGGCAAAAAACATCAATAAGTGTTTTCTGGGAACAAATAGCGAATATGATGGGAAGATTTATTATCAAGATATGCAGCCAGACGGAAACCATGCGTTAAAATCGTTAGAGCTTGATACGGGTGAAATCACGACAATTTTCACAACGGATTTGATCATGGCACCGGCTATCTCACCCACCGGTGAACGGGTTGCCTTCACCAAAAAAGATGGAATCTATGTGTATACATTTCAGACAGAGCAAATAGAGAAGATTGTCGATATCCGATGGGCTTCGCAATTTTCTGGCTGGAACACCTATAACTTTTATTTCTCTAAGTATGTGCCGATTGCATCCTGGTCACCAGATGGAAACCAGATCGTATACAGTATAAGTCAACAGTCACCATATTCACCCAATAATGAAGCTGTCCCTGATCAGAACAATATCTACCTGTACGACTTCACTACGAAACAGGAAACGGAGATCATTCAGGATGGTTATTCTCCATATTGGATTATCCATTAATGAAAGCCACCACCCAAACCGAACTAAGTTACAACACAGTCCCAACGGGACGCTTTGCCATGCGCGAGTCAATACTGCGTATTGCCTTGATGGAGTTTTCGCAACGCGAGCACTCCCATTTGAGCGGCGGCAGCCGGTCATTCGACCATCTGCAATCCAGTTCAGTGATCCTGGACGAGGGCGGGGATGTGATTTCCAGAACTACATACACCGCCTTCGGCGAGGTGCGCGGCACAACAGGCACAAGTCCCACGGATTATACTGAGTCAAAGCGCAGCTTTGACTTTAAAGTGAAAACCGTCACGGTTTTCACTCGTACACATGGCCAGCGGTCGTACATGGATGAACTGGGGCTGATGTACTACGTCGCGCGCTGGTATGATCCTTATCTTAACCAGTTCATCCAGCCGGACAGCCTGATCCCGCAGCCCGGCAATTCCGGTGATTGGGATCGATATGCGTACGTTTTGTGGAACCCGGTCCGGTACAATGACCCGAGTGGACATGAATATTACAATCCTACAGACCAGGATCCATTAATCGATGGGGATTATTTACCCGGAGAATTTTTGGTTAAAACGGCAATAGAAAGTAATGATATTAGTTTTTTATGCGAAATAGGCAATTACGATTCTTTTTATGTTAACACATCATCATTAACTGAAAGTTTTTATTTATCGATTCCTAACCCTGCAGGAATTCATATTGATGATGGCGGTGTATCGGGGCCTGACTATATCGATTATGGAGTTAGTGATTTAAGTGTGGTAGCTGGAATCTTCGAATTACTTAATATTCTTTATGAACAAATCCAGCCCTTTCTTATTTCTGTTTCATTAAAAAATTCAACTGATGATCTGTTCGTCACATTAACATATTCAATGTATAGCGACAAGATGACCTTAGATAATTTCTCTATTAACAATCAGTCAAACCAAAATGTCACCAGGTTTGATTATGAAGCTATTGTTAATAATGATAGTTTTATTGTTTCAAATAAGCATTTCGTATCCCTAGAGCCAGGCACTACCCATATCGAAAAGTTAAATTTTTCATTCCCTAATGATGTAAATATCAATTTTAATATTCAACTCTACCACGATCCAACATTTATGTATGAAAAGCAATGGTCACTTGCTGCATTCAACATCACCGGCTCGTGTTTACCTTAATCTAAAACTTAACTGTGAGGAAAAGTTGATGAAAGCCAAGCTGTTTTTCATAGTGTTGATTTTATTAGGCGGATGTGGTTGTTCAAGGAACGAATTTTCTGACAATCTGCCCTCCTGTATAAGCCAAGTTACGCAGGTTGCCAGTGTATATAGCAATAATGATTTTATTGAAGATTATTTCCAAATCAGCAATCAATACGTCAATTCTTATCTAAGTGTCGAACTGGCAGAAAATGAGATGGAGTTTTATTATGCTGAAACTGGCACCACTCGAATAATTCTGGGGCTAAAAATTCAGGAAGGTGTTAACATAAAATTCTCCGAAGATTATGATATCCGATATTACTTGCCCACTTCCCATACGCCCCAAAACCGATGTGATTATTTTGAGATAATGCCCACTTTTTCTCAAAAAAACTCATCCACAATCATTTTAACTGGAAATTCAAGCCCCAATTATGCAGACACCCTGAAAGTGTACCCCCCTGTTTTGCATGATGAATTTGAACCATCTTATATTCGAGTAGTGATCAAAGGAATTATGTTGGGTGAATATGAAACCGACCTACAACCTGTTGGCGCATTCCTGGATATCCCTATTGGATTACTAGACCAATGAATCGAAGCCCCAATTCCCTCCAATATTTTTGGGTATTATATAATGCCAATGGGACTAGATGTTTCCTCGGCAATGATTACGAGCTGCGGGTGGATGAAAACGAACTCGAAACCGAGGTGATGTATTACCACGGCGGCACGGGCCGTTTTGCCATGCGCGAGTCAATACTGCGTATTGCCTTGATGGAGTTTTCACAACGCGAAAACTCCCATTTGAGCGGCGGCAGCCGGTCATTCGACCATCTGCAATCCAGTTCGGTGATATTGGATGAGGATGGGGATGTGATTTCCAGAACTACATACACCGCCTTCGGCGAGGTGCGCGGGGAAGTGGGGGCCAGCCCGACAGACTATACTATTACGGCGCAGTAACGTATGTGATCAAAATCTGTGTGCAAAATATTCGGATAATCATGATGTAATGGACACAATGAAGAAACTACCAGATTATTCTTACCTGTATGCGAATGCAGAAGACCCAGCAGGATACTTTTCCTCCAGCCAGGCAATTCCGGGGATTGGTACCGTATTGCCATGTTTCCCATGCGATATAATCAAGCTCACGGAGGATTGCGATGACCGACACCCCAGGCGGCAGCCGCGCGCCGCACACCTATTTTGGCGCGGTGGAAAGCTTCGAGGCGGAGACCTTCCGCCAGATCGAAACGGTGGAGCGCCTGCCGGTGACGGAGCGCACCGCCCTGCTGCCGGACGCGCACCCGGGCTACGGCATGCCCATCGGCGGGGTGGCGGCGCTGCACAACGCCATCGCCCCCGGTTTTGTGGGGTACGATATCGCCTGCCGCATGATGGTGAGCGTGCTGGACATATCCCCGGATGACTTTCTGCGGGAACGCGAACACATCGCGCAGGTGATGCGCGCCACTTCCAATTTCGGTCTCAATTCGCATTATCCGCGCGGCAACCAGAAACAGCACCCGGTGCTGGCAGACCCGCGCTGGCAGGAAACCCCGCTCCTGCGCGGCCTGCACTCACTGGCGCGGGAACAACTCGGCACGTCGGGGGCGGGCAACCACTTCTTCGATGCCCTGGTGGGCGAGGACCAGCGTTCCGGCATGCCGGTGGCAGCGGTGATGACGCATTCCGGCAGCCGCGGGGTGGGCTACAAGGTGGCATCGCATTACATCCGGCTGGCGGCGGCGGAAACCCGCCAGCACACCCCCGGCATTCCCAATGGCTATGAATGGCTGCGGCTGGACCGTGACAGCGGGCGCGAATACCTGCGCGCGATGCAGCTGATGGGGGATTTCGCCCAGGCGAACCATGAGCTCATCCACGATGCCTTCCTGGCGCGCAGCGGGCTGCGGCTGGTGCAGCGTTTTGAGAACCATCACAACTACGCCTGGGTGGAAGGCGAAAGCGTGATCCACCGTAAAGGCGCCACCCCGGCGCATGCCGGGCAGGTGGGGATCATCCCCGGCAGTTCCGGCACCGCCAGTTACGTCACCCTCGGCAAGGGCAACCCGGACAGCCTGGCCTCGTCCTCGCACGGCGCGGGGCGCACCAGTTCACGCACGGCCGCGCGCAAGCAGTTCGATGCGGACGCCTTCCAGCGCCATATGCGCCAGCACGACATCCTGCCGATCGGCGTGGCGGCGGATGAGACCTGGGAGGCCTACAAGGACATCGACGCGGTGATCGATGCGCAGGTGCAGGCCGGCATCCTGGAGGTGTGGATGCGCCTGGAACCGAAGATCGTGGTGATGGGCGGGGAAAAAGGGGCGTATTGATTTTCACGCACCCTGAGCCTGTCGAAGGGTCGAGGGGACATGCTGCGCGGTCAGGAACAGGATCAGGGCGTGGCTTCGGGCAATTCCAGGTAAAAACCTTCGGTAAAGGTGTCGCCAACCATGCGCGCGTAATCGTTGCCCCAGGCGTGGCAGGGGAAATCGTGGTAGCCGCACTCGCCGTAATCGCGCGCGCAGAAAATTTCCTGCGTGCCGGCATTGATCGTGCACACATCGGTAGCGCGCAGGGCATAATCCTGTGGGAAAGCCGCGCGGTACAGGAGATTGTGCAGGCTGAGCGAGCGGACCAGCAGCAGCGCCAGCACACCGGTGACCAGCAGCACGGCCAACAGCCCTGCCCAGTCAACGGGCAGGCGTACCAGGCGCAGCGCCCATCCGGCCAGCAGCGCCAGCCCCAAGGCGCACAGGAACAGCACATACACATAGCCAAAGCGCAGGTTGGGTGAGATCCACAGCCACGTCAATTCACACGCGAAAAATATCCACCCGGCTTCCAGCACGGCGGTGGTTGCTGCCGGTTCCTCCTTGCGCCTGGCGCTGAGGCCGCCCGTGATCAGCAGCAGAGGGGTTCCCAGGCTGAACAGCACCATCCCCTGCTGGTTGCGCGTGAGGTTGAAGAACCATGTTTTGATGCGCTGCGGGAAGGGCTGCGCCAGGACATCCCGGTAGGGTGCGCGTTCGTTGAACCCCCAGGCGCGGATGCCGGCGGAATCCTGCTCCACCCATTGGCGCGGGATTTTCCAGGACACCGGCAAACCGGTCTGGCTGGCCGGGTACACCAGGTAGCCCGACAACAGTACATTGCGCGCCATCCACGGCAAAGCGATCACCGCCATCCACACCCACAGAAGGAGCACCCGGCGGAATTTTCCCTGCCGCAGCTGGCGCAGGCTGAGCCACAGCGGCAGCTGCACCAGGGGCGCGATGGAAATTTTGATGATGAGCGCAAACGCAACCAGCCCGAACACCACCGCCAGGGTGATGGGATCGGAGTCTTTATCCTTTGCGGCCCGGATGGCAAGGAAGGCCGCCATCCAGCCGGCATACGCCGCCGGCAGGTCGGTGGAGGGCGCGGATGCCTGGGTGCCGATGCTGATGATACCAAGCGGGATCAGGAACAAACCCAGCCAGTGCACTGCTGACAACTGCCGCGCCTGGAGCGCGGCGCAAAATTCGTACAGTCCAAACAGGTGCACGACGAACACCAGGAAACCATTCAGCACATGGAACGAAGGGCCGCCCAGCCAGGCGAAGCTGAACAGGGCGTTTTGCACAAACCAGTTGGAATTGTACGCCAGGCGGTTGAAGAAATTGCCCAACCCGCGAATGGCAGGATAGGATTCAATCCAGCGGATCGATTGGGCGTGATAGATGTAGGTATCGGAGTTGTTGATCGCGCCGGTGGTCAGCCAGGCCGTCAGTGCCAGCAGCACCAGGCCGCCGGCGATGAACAGCCAGCGCGTCCGCTTTGCCAGCGGGAAAGCCGGCTGGGCAGCCGCCGCGAACTTTCGCAGGAACACCGTGAACAGCACCAATGCCGGGGCGGCAACGAGCAACAGCGCCAGCGCGGCAATCGGCATCACCAGGCTCAACAGGGTGGCGAGCACATTCACCACCACAAATCCCAGCAAGGCAAGCGGGATCAGGCGCGAAAGCGACAGCGGCGATTCTGCCGGGGCGCCGCGCTGGAGCAGGGCATGGGCGGCAAAGCCGTAACCGAGGCTGACGGCGAGGATCAGGATCCAGAGGGACAGGGTGATCAGCATAAAGCCAATCTTTCTCCTTTCAATTTGATTTTTGACTCAAGTCATTCTACTCGATCATAAGTTCCAAACATAAGGTTAATCTTTACCCGTAAGAGATCATATATCATTTTCGGGATATCCTTAACAAAATTGATCCTGCTTTCTTCGCGATAAGTATTGAGGATTACAGGAAAAGTTTCAACACGATACTTGTATTTTCTTGCCAGAACAAAAGATTCGATATCAAAGCCGAATCCATTGATTTGGGTTTTCGAAAATATGGCTAGTGCTGTAGGTTGTGAGAATCCTTTGAATCCACATTGGGTATCTGTTATGCCAATATTGAATAAGAATTTCACAAATAACTGGTAGATGTAGCTAAATATCTTTCGGGGAAGTGGAACTTTTGCATTAATGACTGAATCTGCTGATACCCTTGACCCCGCCATCATATCAATACCAGATTGGATGGCGGGAACTATCATTTTCAGAGAAGATAGGTCGTAAGGTAAGTCAGCATCAGTAAACACAATCACTTCTCCTCGACTCGACATCACTCCATTTTTAATGGAGAAGCCCTTCCCAAAATTACCCTTGTTCTCGATCATCTCTATGTGGATGTTGTAAGGGTTAGTTTTTATAAACTCAAACACAGCAGCTACTGTACCGTCTGTGCTGCCATCGTCAACAATTAGAAGCTCGCTATTTGGAAAATTCCTAGATAAAAAGGACAATGTTTCATGGACCGATTTTGCGATCAACGAAATCTCATTGTAGGCAGGAATGATGATACTTAATTCTACCCTCTGTTGTTCATGTACCGTCAATTTTTTAGTTTGTGTCATATTTGTCAAAGTTATAAAATTTTATTATGGCGCCACTTTTGCAATACATAAGGGGACATTGCGACGTTGTATTGAATATGCAATTTCAAACTCAGGAAATAAGAGTTGATAATCCCATCGTTTAGGTAGAAATATTAAGCTATCCTCTGGGTATCGAATGTTATCCATTTTCTTCACGATTATACTCTTATCGGTATATAACTGAACGAGATCCGGGTTAAGGGCGACATAAATACTTTGCCAATTCTTTTCTGATTGGTTGACAATTTCTGTCAGGTCCTTATAACATAGGAGCCAATAATCCAGTTCATACCTATTTTCTGCGCCACTAATACCGCCTACGAAAGCATTGTAATAGGTATATTCGTAAGGATGATACTGAATAAAGGCTAGTAAGTTGGGAAGCAGCAAAATGGAAAGCATCGCTATTTGAATCCAGATGGATGATAACCGACTGAAAATTGCGTCAATGCCAATTCCGGCAAAGAAGAAAACCGGTGGTAACAGGAACAAAAAGTGCCGATAATTATCGTACATGGCTGGACGAAATATCAATACGTACAAGAAAGGGATCAAGAACCATAAAAGTATGATTACAAGTTCTTCTACAGCCGAATATTTTTTTTTGAAAAAAGAAATCAGAGAGATACAGAATCCTGACACCATCAATGGCAAAGCTGGTTCGGTCAGTGTGATCAACATCAGGATTGGCAGGTATAGAAGTGGCAGTTGTTTTGAGTTATATACAGTCCCATTAAAAAGAACATTGACGGAAACCGGGTTATCCGCCATATGCCGAAATACATTCAGGAAATTCTGAATTGGATTTTCCCATAGAAAAGGCCAACTTTCGTAGGCAACGATCAGTGAAACAAGGCCGTAGGCAATTATATATGGGATGGATTTCCACCTAAATTTCCAAAATGCCAGCAAAGCGATCAGAAGTCCTGCAAGTGGTCCAATAACGCGTACCGATATCGTGAAGCCAAGAAAAACACTTGCTGCAAAGAAAAACAGAATGTGGCGATTAAGGCATTTTCTAAAAAATAAATTGCGATATTCGGTTAATAATGTTCGAGTTTGCTTTGCGATAACTTTAATTGTGCCAGGGAAAAAAGCAGTTTCGATCATCCACAGGCTATATATTGCAGTCAGAATGGCAGTAGCAAAGCGTATATTGTGAAACCAGGCAATGACTTTATTAATGTAGAGATATAAATTTGATGTTGTTATATGCTCGGCGATCATCAGGAAGATTTTTTTTAGCAGGTTATTTCGCATGTCGAGGAGCAGCCAATTGATAAGCTGTTCTAGAATATTTTCTATTGTTTCAGAAAAAGCAAATGTGATAACTACTGCCGCGATTAGTAATCCGCCAAGTATAAAGATTTTCTTTTTTCGTGATGGATGAACCGTCGTCTTTTGATGGTTATTATTAACCCCCATAAAGCTTTCTGGTATTAGAGAGATGCTTTGGATTGAACGAATGCCGATGTATATTGAGCCTAGAAAAAAAACAAGCAATGGAATATCTTTTGGGTTGATCCAAGCTGACCCAAATAAAACAGGTTGCAAACAGAATAAAAGGGTTGATGCCAGACTTGCACGTGGGCTGACGAACATACATGTGAGTTTGTAGAAAAAAAAGACGCCTAACAAAAAGAATAAAAAATTTACCAGATGCCAGAGTTCTATATACGAAGTATTTGGAAAAAGCCACGATGTTAGTGAATGAAACAGCTTTCCAATCAACAGATACGCTGGTCCATAGAATCTTAAATCCTGAAAATCCAATAACGATTCTAAGTTATATATCCCATCAATACGATCCCCGATGGAATAAGCTTTTGACATAAGGTCACCGTAATAATAAAATTCAGGCTCATCCCAGCTCGGGCCGTAATCCTTGAAAAACAATAGTCCAACCATTATTCCAATCAAGAGCACTAGATAAATGGGCTGTTGAAGCTGATGCATCAGATCTTTTATCTTACTTTGTATGAAGGATAGCGATCTCAAAAATGACTCCTTAAGTCATGATCAATAAGTATACACAACCTAAATATAAGTTCTTCATGTTACCTGGTGAAGCTATTAATTTATTTTTCGAGCACCACCGTTACCGCGGTGGAGGCGGGGCCGCCGAGGGATTGGACCACGGCCTTACGGGGGATGACGGGCAGCTGGCAGGCGCCGGCCGCGCCGCGCATTTGCAGGCAGGTTTCCACCACCTGGTACAGGCCAGAAGCGCCCAGGGCGTTGCCGCGCGCCTTGCGCCCGCCCATGCTGAGGATGGGGGTTTTGCCAGTCCGTGAGAAAACGCCCTCCTGTGCCAGGCGCGGGCTTTCGCCGGGGGCGGCGAAGCCGATCGCCTCCAGGCTGAGGGCGGCGTAGATCGAAAAGGCATCGTCTATTTCCAGCAGGTCGATCTCTTCGGGGAGGATGCCGGCTTTGCGGATGGCGGTATTGAACGAAGCCGCCGCGGCGGAAAACGCCAGCGGGTCGGGGCGGTCATGCAGGGCAAGGCGGTCAATTGCCACGGCGCTGCCGGTGATGCGCACGGCCTGTTCCCTGAGCGCATGCGGCACCAGCGAGGTACGCGTGACCAGCACAGCGGCGGCGCCGTCGGCATAGGCAGCCATATCGAGCATGTTGAGGGGCGGGGAGATGGGCGCGGCCTTCTGGTAGGCAGCAAAACTGATGGCGCGGCGGTACATGGCATTCGGGTTGCCAACCGCGTTCTCGTGCGCGATGAGGGGGAAGGGCGCAAGGGCATCCGCTGGCAGGTGGTGCTGGTACAGGTAGCGCTGTTTCAACAGCCCGGCCTGGGTCATCATCGTCACGCCCTGCATGCCTTCGTAATCATAATCGGCGCTCTGCGCCAGGGCGGCATCAACCTCATCACCGACCTTGTCAGTGGCTTTTTCGACCCCCACCGCCAGGGCGGTATCGATGAAGCCGGAGCGCACCGCGATGAACGCCATGCGCAGGGCGGCCAGGCTGGAGGCTTCGGCGGCTTCCACCGTGAAACCCTCAATACCGCGGTAACCGCTTTCATCCGTCAGCAGCGCGCCCAGGTTGGCCTGGCGCGAGACCATTGAGGTGAGATAAGAGCCGATGTACATGGCCTGTGGGGCCAACCCGCCGGCATCGGCAATGGCGGCACGGATCGCCTGCACACCCAACTGGCGCAGGCTCAATTCCCAGTGTTCACCGACCGGGGTTTGCCCCAATCCGAGGATGACGATATCTTCCATGGTGCCGTTCCTTTATTTCGCCAGCTTGCGGCGGAAGCGCACGTAGGTGGCGTAATCGATCTCGGTGCGGCGCGCGATGTAGGCTTCGGTGGTGGGGGCTTTGGCGCGCCGTTCGGTAATGGCATCCGTCACCCGCAGCGCGAAGGCATCGGAGCCCGCGCCGGAGCCGTAGGAGACCATCAGGATGCGGTCGCCCGGTTCGGCAATATCGAGCACCGCCGAAGCGCCGATCAGTGCCGCGCCGGCGTAGGTGTTGCCGATGCGCGTCACCAGCAGCCCGGGGTTGATCTGCTCATTGGTGAAGCCCAGTTCTTTGGCGATACGCTGGGGGAACTTGGGGTTGGGCTGGTGAAAGACGGCATATTTGAAATCGGAAGGCTGTGCGTTCAATCCTTCCAGCATGGTTTGCGCGGCATTGCGGATGTGGTTGAAATACGCCGGATCGCCGGTAAAGCGCTGCCCGTGGCTGGGGTACTTCTGCCCGGCGCGCCGCCAGAAATCGGGGGTGTCGGTGACAAATGAATAGGTGGCTTCGATCTGCGCCAGGGATTCCTCCGCCGGGCCGAGGATGTAGGCCGCGCCGCCGGAAGCGGCGGTGTATTCGAGGGCATCGCCGGGGCGTCCCTGGGCAGTGTCCATGCCAATGGCCAGGGCATACTGCGCCATGCCGGAACCGACCAACCCCATCGCCATCGTCATTGCCTCAGAACCGGCCTTGCAGGCAAATTCCATATCGGCGGCGGAAATGCTGGGGGTGGCGCCGATTGCTTCGGCGACGATGGTGGAGGAGGGTTTGACCGCATAGGGATGCGATTCGGAGCCGATCCACACCGCCCGCAGGTCGGCGGGGTTGATCCCGGCGCGTTTGAGCGCGTTGCGAGCGGCTTCGATTGACATGGTGACGGTGTCTTCATCCAGCCCGGCGACAGCTTTTTCCTTGACCGGGCTGCCTTCCTCCAGTCCGCTCCACACTTTGGAAATCTCACTGCCGGGCAGCCGGTAGCGGGGGATATATGCCCCGTAGCCGATGATGCCCACCGGGCGCTGCGTCTGCATGATCTTGCTCGGATTGTGTTCAGTCATCTTCACCTGCCTGTAGTTTCCATTGCGCTAAAATTTCCTGCGCGCGGTCGATGCGTACGGTTTTCTCGGCGGTCAATTGTGCCGCCAGGGGTTCGATCTGGTCTTCCGCCGCGCCGGCGGCGATTGCCACCTGGCGGGCGTGGAGTGCCATGTGTCCGCGCTGGATGCCTTCGGTGGCCAGGGCGCGGATGGCAGCGAGGTTCTGCGCCAGCCCGACCGCGGCGATGGTTTCCGCCAGTTCACGCGCGTTGTGTACGCCCATGATCTTGAGCGCGGTTTGCGCCGTAGGGTGCACACGGGTGGCACCACCCACGGTGCCGACCGCCATCGGCAGTTCCAGTTCGCCGCACAGGTCGCCGTTCGCTTCCGCCCACCAGCGGCTGAGGCTGGTGTAGCGCCCGGAACGGGCGGCATAGGCATGCGCCCCGGCTTCCACGGCGCGCCAATCGTTGCCGGTGGCCAGCAGGACGGCATCAATGCCATTCATGATGCCCTTGTTGTGGGTGGCGGCGCGGTAGGGGTCGGCTTCTGCAAAGGCCCACGCTTCGAGGATGCCGTCGCGCACCTGTTCGGCGCTGAACTCGCGGAATCCAAGCGCTGCCAGCGGGATGCGGCAGGCGGCCTTGGCCAGGCGCTGGTCCGCCAGGTTGGAAAGAATACGCAGGTGGGCACGCCCGCCGCTGATGGCTTCCACCAGCGGGGTCAGGCGTTCGAGGGCGGTATTGACCGCGTTGGCGCCCATCGCGTCACGTACATCGTAAATAAGGTGCAGGACGAGGAACGTACCCAGGGCTGCGCTGTGCAGTTCACGCACCACGATGTCGCGCGGGCCGCCGCCCAGGCGGATCAGGAGGGGGTCAATTTCCGCCGCGGCTGCCAGTAAACGATCCTTTTGCGCCAGGATGCGCGCAGCTGCTTCGGCGGGGTCGGCAAGATCGAGCAGCTGCATTTGCCCGATCATGCGGGGTTCATCGCTGCTGGAGGTGAACCCACCGCCGGATTTAACCAGGCGTGCCATGTAGGAAGCCGCGGCGACGACGGAGGGTTCTTCAATCACCATCGGCACCAGGCGCTCCACCCCGTTGACCACAAAGTGCTGCGCGATCCCCAGCGGCAGGCTGTACAGCCCGGCCACGTTCTCGATCATGCGGTTGGCCTGCTCCAGCGAGAGCCCGCCTTGCGGCTGCAGGGCGGCAATCTCGGCATCACTCAACGCGGCTGCCTGCTGTACTTCCGCCCGGCGTTCGGGCAGTGACATTTCGTAAAATTTCTTTGCTTCGGTTGGCATGGTTCCTCGTTCGGGTTCTGACCTGCTTGTATGGTACGCGATGAAAACTTTCAGAACCTATCAAATTCGTTCCCATCTATTATAATGGGTAAGGACCGGGTAGGAAACCAAGGAGCACATGCAGGCGAACAATGACAGCAATCAACTGATCAACGGGCGCTACCGCATCCAGCGCAAACTGGGGGCGGGAGGGATGGCGGTGGTGTACCTGGCATGGGATGAGACCATGCGGCGGCAGGTGGCGGTGAAGCGCCTGTACGTGATCGGGGCCAGCGATGACCTGGTGGTTGAATTTCGCAAACGGTTCGAACGCGAAGCGCAGGCGATGGCGATGGTGCAGCATCCGCATGTGGTCACATCGCTGGATTACGGGTTTGATGAGCGGGGAGCGTACCTGGTGCTGGAGTACCTGGGGGGTGGGAACCTGCGGGAACGGATGGACGGGCCGATGGCGGTGGGGGAGGCGGTGGAGATCGTGCGCCAGCTGGCAGGGGGGCTGAAATACCTGCACCAGATGGGGCTGATCCACCGGGACATCAAGCCGGAGAATGTGCTGTTTGATGGGGAAGGGCGGGCGTACCTGGCGGACCTGGGGATCGTGAAGTTGATGGAAGGGGGAGCGGGGACGACGCTGACGGGGACGGGGGTGACGGTGGGGACACCGGCGTACATGGCACCGGAGCTGGTGGCGGGGGAAGTGAGTCCGCAGGTGGACCAGTACGCGCTGGGGGTGGTGCTGTATGAGATGGTGACGGGGGTGAAGCCATTTGAGGGGCGCACGCCGATGGAGACAATGGCGCTGCAGCAGACGAAGGCATTGCCGGACCCGCGCAGCCATGTACCGGAGCTGCCGGAGGCGGTCTGCAGTGTGCTGAGAAAGATGCTGGCCAAACAACCGGGCAAACGCTATGCCGATATGGCGGAATTGATTACGGCGCTGGAAGGACTGGGCAGCATTCAACCCCGCAGCGGGCTGTACCGGGTGTTGTCGCGAGCAAGCCGTGTGCGGAACAATGCGGCCGGGTGGATTTTAGCGGGGATTGCAGCAACGGCGCTGCTGGTGTGGCTGCTGTCCGGGGGAGTGAACAACGGTTTGCTGGCGCTTCGCCCGACGCTGACGCCTACCGTCGCCCGGCAGGCACAAGAAACGGCGGCGCCGTCAGCAACCCCGACGACGGCACCCACGATGACCGTGACCCCGCAGCCAACCCGCACAACAACGCCGACGATGACTGCCACCCCCACGCTGGGGGTTGGTTCCACCTTGATTCGTGAAAAGGACGGCATGCCGATGATGTATGTTCCGGCGGGCACATTCGCGATGGGCAGTTATGATGGGCCGCAGGATGAATACCCGGTGCATGATGTATTTCTCGATGCCTACTGGATGGATCAGTATGAAGTGAGTAATGGACAATATGAACAGTGCGTGGCAGAAGGGGCTTGCCCGGAACCGTTTTCGAAACAATCATACACACGCTCGCTGTATTACGGCACACAGGAGTATGCGGATTATCCCGTGGTCTGGGTAACCTGGTTCCATGCCGCAACCTATTGCCAGTGGGCAGGCGGCAGGCTGCCGACAGAAGCAGAATGGGAAAAAGCCGCCAAAGGAACCGATGGCAGGCGCTATCCGTGGGGGAACAATGCCCCGGATTGTTCTTACTTGAATTTTCAGGATTATTCTGAAACGAATAATTGCGTCGTGGTTGATACTGTGGCAGTTGGCAGTTATCCTGAAGGTGCCAGTCCGTATGGGGTGATGGATATGGCTGGAAACATTTATGAGTGGGTTGGTGATTGGTATAGCGGATCCTACTATCAATCCAGCCCTACGGAAAACCCAACCGGGCCATTGTTTGGTAATTATCGTGTTATCCGGGGTGGGTATTGGTCTTCAACGGCAGCAAATCTGCGAGCATCCACCCGAACTCACTTGGAACCAGGCAGCCGCTGGCACGAGTTTGGTTTCCGCTGTGTGATGGACGCCAATTAGCTGACGGGGACAGGTTGATCGGTTTTGCGGGGTGTTGCCGATTTCGTTGCAATAAGTTATCCATGTTGATCAATTGTTGCAATACATTTGCTTTCAGCGCTGGCATTATTCCAGTATCTGTTATCGAAAATAATCATCATGCCAAACCCAATTGCCTGCAATGCAGTGTCCCCGGTACCGTGAATGCGTTATAATGGATCAAGCTTTCATCGCACCAATGGAGAAGGATCACCGGGTTAGCGCGGGGAGATGCGCATGGCAGATATTGTCGAAGGCAGGTATCGAATCCTGAAAAAGCTTGGGGAAGGCGGGATGGGGGCGGTGTATCTCGCGGAAGATGAACGCCTGGGGCGGCAGGTGGCACTTAAGCGCTTGCGCATCATCGGCGCCAGTGAAGAGATGGTTGCGCAATTCCTGGAGCGCTTCCGGCGGGAGGCACGCGCCATGGCACGCATGCAGCACCCCAGTATCATCACCGTGCTGGATTATGGGGTGGATGATGCCGGTGCGTTCCTGGTGATGGAATACCTGCCGAATGGTACGCTCAAAGACCGCATGGGCCAGCCGGTTGCTGTGCGTGAAGCGGTTGGATGGTTGGAACCAATCGCGGAGGCGTTGGGCTACCTGCACCAGCGCGGCATGGTACACCGCGATGTGAAACCGGCCAACATCCTGTTCGATGAGAATGACCGCCCGATGCTGGCGGATTTTGGGATTGTGAAGTTAATGGAAGGGGACGATGGCGCCACCCTGACGGCCACCGGGGCGGCGGTGGGCACCCCGGCGTACATGGCGCCGGAACTGATCGGCGGGGAAGCGAGCGCGCAGAGTGACCAGTATGCGCTGGGTGTGATCCTGTATGAACTGTTGACCGGCAAGAAACCGTTTGAAGGCCGAACCCCGTTTGAAACGCTGACGATGCAGAAGTACGAAGCGTTGCCGGATCCACGCAAGTATCAAGCAGACCTTTCAGAAGGCGCCTGCGCACTGTTAAGCACAGCACTGGCGAAGGAAGCAGGCGATCGTTATGCCTCGATGAAAGTGTTCGGGGGAGCGCTGGAAAAAATTCTCTCGCCCAGCCTGGGGAACGAACCCTCGACACTTCGGCAAGCAACGGTGGCTGAGCCTGTCGAAGCCACGTTCCACCCTTCGACAGACTCAGGGACCGCTCCTTCGGCACTTCGAGATGGCTCAGTACAAGCAAGCTCAGGGCAGGCACTTCGACATGACCCAGTGCAAGCAGGTTCGGAGAACGTTTTTCTGACACAACCAGTGGAGGAAGAGACGATGCTGGCTGAATCTGTCAAAGCAAGTTCCCTCGTCACCATTGATGAAGGTCGAAGTGCCAGAAGGCCAAAAACCGTATGGCTGCTTGCTGGGGTCGGGGTGATCGTGCTGGGGCTGGCGATTGGTTTGGGGGGAAAACTGGTGAGCCCAGGACCAGATGATAACGGGGCAGAGGCGAAGTGGATGACTGAAACGATTTCGGCGCAAGTGACCAGCACAGCAACCATTGGAAATACGCTTGCTCCTGTGGCGACAGATGCCGCCACACCAACCACGGTCATGGACACATTGGACCCGGAATCGGTGGCATACGTTGTTCAGGCGGGTGATTCCTGTTCGAGTATAGCAACTGCCTTTGGCGTATCGATTGCAGATTTGGTCGCAGCCAATTCCCTGGATGCTGGCTGCACCCAGATATTTCTGGGAGATACCCTCATCATTCCTGTTTCCCCGGATGACGGATCTGCCAGTGGAAACCTGGGCATCGGATCAACGAGAATGCGGGAAATGGATGGGATGGAGATGGTGTACGTGCCGGAGGGGGTATTCACGATGGGGAGTGAGGAGGGTGACATCTATGAACAACCAGCGCATGAGGTATATCTTGACGCGTACTGGATCGACATGTATGAAGTAACAAATGAGCAGTATGAGCAATGCGTGGCTGCTGGCGCCTGCACGAAACCGTATAAAAGCATATCGCAAACTCGTGATAATTATTATATGAACCCGGAATATGGAAATTTTCCGGTGGTTTATGTCGATTGGTATGGAGCAGCTGCATATTGTGAATGGGTGGGTGGAGGATTGCCGACGGAAGCACAGTGGGAAAAAGCAGCGCGTGGGGTGGATGGGCGAATGTATCCATGGGGGAATGACCCCCCGACCTGCAGCCTGGCGAATTTTAACCCTGGTACGGTTTGCTTGGGTGATACGAGCCGTGTGGGGAGCAATCCTGCTGGTGTCAGCCCATACGGCGCGTTCGATATGGCGGGAAATGTATGGGAATGGGTGTTGGATTGGTGGGATGAGGCCTACTACCAAAGCAGCCCAGTTGAGAACCCGACCGGACCGGTCAGTGGAGAATTCCGTGTTATGCGCGGTGGCTCCTGGATTAATGACACAGACTCACTCTTGTCTGCGTCTCGCGTGGCAGGTAATCCTTATTGGGATTGGTACGATTACGGTTTTCGATGCGCGATGCAAGTGGACGAAGTTGAGCAGTCTACTGAAACACCAGACCAGAACACTGACATCGGCCCAGGCACGGTACGTGAAAAAGACGGGATGGAAATGATGTATATCCCGGCAGGTAATTTTTTCCGGGGACATGCTTCTTATGCCGAAGAGGTCTATTTGCCGGCTTTTTGGATAGATAAATTTGAGGTTACGAATAAGCAATATGCTCTTTGTGTGAATGAAAACATCTGTTCTCCGCCGGATAGGCAAACCTCATATACGCGCCAAAATTATTGGGCTGATCCTGAATTTGGTGACTTTCCCGTGATATACATTACAAAAGATCAGGCAGAAGACTATTGTTTCTGGGTTAATGGTCGCCTTCCAGAATCGGATGAATGGGAGAAAGCGGCTCGCGGGACGGACTTAAGGTTGTACCCATGGGGTAATGATATTCCTTCATGCCAAAACTCTAATATCCTGGGGTGCCGAGGTGATACATCCTTAACAGGCAGCTTTGCTCAAAACCTCAGTCCATATGGTGTAATGGATATGGTAGGGAATGTTTGGGAGTGGGATCAAAGTGGCTATGGTCGGGGGGGCGCATGGGATTCTGAAAGCGATGGATATACCTTGACCGTTTACCATAGGCATGGCTTTTACCAAACAATTCGATCATTTGATATTGGCTTTCGCTGTGTGATGAATGCAGATTAACAAAATTTTCTCAGCCCACCCAAACTTTGTAGTATAAATAACCCCAGCATTACCCATAACAATCCCCCTTTAGAGTTAGACATGCGATTATCCCGAGAAGAAGTTGAACATATTGCCCGCCTGGCCCGGCTGGACCTGGCGGAAGACGAATTAACCCGCTACCAGGAGCAGCTTTCCGCCATCCTGGAATATGCCCAATCGCTGCAGGCGGTGGAGACGGGGAAAATTGAACCGACCTCATCGGTGCTGCCGCCGCGCAGTGTGCTGCGCGCGGACGAGCCTGGCGCGGTATTCAGTGCGGAAGAACTGTTTGCCAACGCGCCCGACATGCAAGACAACCAGTTCAAAGTGCCCCCGGTGTTCGAAGGCGGTTCCGATGCGTGACCTGTGCCTGTTATCGGTTGGCGAGATGCTGGGCGGGATGGCTGCCGGTGAGTTCACCAGCCAGGACCTGACCCAGGCGTGCCTGGCGCGGATGGCGGCGCTGGAGCCGCAGATTCACGCGTTTTTGTTCATCGATGCCGATGGCGCGGTCAATGCTGCCCGCGCGGCGGATGCCCGTCGCGCGGCGTGGCGGATGGGCGATGATTCCCTTCCACCGCTGCTGGGGCTGCCAATCGCGGTCAAAGATGTATTGATGGTACAGGGGATGCCCTGCACCTGCGGCTCGAAAATCCTGGAGGGCTTCATTGCCCCCTATACCGCCACGCCGGTGCAGCGCCTGCTGGATGCCGGGGTGGTGATCGTGGGCAAGACCAATACCGATGAGTTCGCGATGGGCTCCTCGACGGAAAATTCCGCCTACGGTCCCACGCGCAACCCGTGGAATACGGCGCATGTGCCCGGCGGTTCCTCCGGCGGAAGCGCGGCGGCAGTAGCAGCCCGTATGGTGCCGGCAGCACTGGGCACCGATACCGGCGGGAGTGTGCGCCAACCGGCCAGTTTTTGCGGGGTGAGCGGGATCAAGCCCAGTTACGGGCGCGTTTCGCGCTACGGATTGGTGGCATACGGTTCTTCCCTCGATAGTGTCGGTGTCCTGGCGCGTTCCGCCGAAGACGCCGCGCTGGTGTTCCAGCACATGGCCGGGCAGGATGCCATGGATGCCACCAGCAGTGATCTGCAGGTGCCGTCCTATACCGCCAGCCTGCCGCAGAATTTAAGCGGCTTGCGGATTGGCGTGCCGAAGGAATATTTCATCGACGGCATGCAGCCCGCGGTAGAGCAGCGGGTGCGGGAAGCAATCGCACAGATGGAAGCGCTGGGGGCACAGGTGGCGGAAATTTCCCTGCCCTATACTTCCTATGCCGTACCGGTCTATTACCTGATCGCCCCGGCGGAAGCCTCCGCCAACCTGGCGCGCTTTGACGGCATTCGCTACGGCCCGCGCGAAACCGGTGAAAACCTGCTGGATGTGTATCACCACACGCGGGGCGGGTGCTTTGGCAGCGAGGTCAAGCGGCGCATCATGCTGGGGACGTATGCCCTTTCGGCAGGCTATTATGACGCATATTACGGGCAGGCACAAAAGGTACGCACCCTGATGAAGCGGGATTATGACAAAGCGTTTGAAATCGTGGATGTGATCGCCGCCCCGGTGGCGCCAACGACCGCGCTGCGTTTTGGGCAGCACACGGATGACCCACTGGCGATGTACCTGGAGGATGTCTTCACCCTGCCTGCGAACCTGGCGGGCGTTCCAGGGCTGGCGTTCCCGGTGGGATTCGATACCGCCGGGCTGCCGGTGGGGATGCAGCTGATGGCGAAACCCTTCAACGAAGCATTGCTGTTCCAGACGGCACGGGTCTTCCAGGCGCAGACGGATTGGCATCGGCGGATGCCGGAACAGGGCGGTTGAACCGGTACTCTGCAGGGATGCCCGGTTGGGTCAGAATTTGCCGTCGAGGTACTGCTGCCGCCACTGCTCGGAAAGATCGTCCGCCATTTTCTCAATCACCGGCGCGGGTGGCTGGAATCCTGCGGTAATTTCAATCCCCAGGTATGCCAACGCGGCAGTGATTACGCTGGCGGTATCCTGCACAAACTCTTCATAGATCACCCGGAAGGGCTGGATGTTCATTTCATAGAAATAGGTTACCCAGCCTTTTTCCTGGATCTTGATCTCGCGCAGGCACTGGTTGATCGACTCGCGGTGATACAGCGGGGTGTTCTGTTCCGCCTGGTCCCACATCCAGCGGTCGGTTTGTGACGCCCGTGCCAGGGAAATTGCCTGGCGCAGGTCATCCCGGCGCTGGATGTAAATGTATCGCAACGGGGTAGGGAAAAGCGATTCCAGGCGGTGCAGGCCGACAAAGTTGCTGATCTGGGTGAATTGCGCCTTGGTGCCAAACACGCCGTTGGGGGTGGTGGTACGATCAATCCAGTCTGCCACCCAGGCGGGTTGAAAGATCAGATCCATCGGAAAATCCGTGGCAATGCCGGTATGCCAGGGGTTGAAGTGTTCCTCCGGTTTGCCGGCCAGCCCGGTGGCGCCCATCAGGGTGCTGAGCAGGTGGCTGCCGCTGCGCGGGGCAGAGGCGATCAGGTAACAAAGACGCGGTGTGGTCATGGCAAAAAACCCTGTTGTCCCGGTTTCGAACGGTGGCATGTCGTTAACATAAGAGCCGCCCGCCGGAACGGACGGCCCTTTACCGTTAATTGAATAGTGTGCCCCTATTGTACCAGAAAATCAATGGGCCGGATGGCGCTGAATGTCATATTCTGCCTTGTTGGGTCCCAGTACATCCTCACATACTTTAAGCCATGCGATGATGTCGAGGTGCTGCGGGCAGGCATCCTCACAGGTGCCGCATTCCACGCACTGGTCGGCGTGTTCGCCGGCGGGCATCAGGCTGTAGCGGAAACGCCCCTGGCCCCATTCCCCGATCATCACGCTGCGGTTGTACAGCTCAAAAATGCGCGGGATGTTGACGCCGCTGGGGCATGGCAGGCAGTATTCACAGCGGGTGCAATGGATGGGAGTGAATTGATTGTACGCGCCGCGCACCTGGTCGATCACTGCCTGGTCTTCCGCTGTCATGCAGCCGACGGCGGCCCGGGCCGACAGTTCCACATCTTCCACCACCTGTTCCATCGTGCTCATCCCGCTCAGCAGCAGCGAAACGTCCGGCTGGTCCCACAGCCAGTTAAAGGCCCATTCCACCAGCGAACGCTCCGCGTTGGCGGCCTTGAATGCTGCCGCCAGGCTGTCCGGCAGGTTGGCGAGTTTACCGCCCAGCAGCGGTTCCATTACCACCACCGCCAGTCCTTTATCTGCGGCGTACTTCAGCCCACGGGTGCCGGCCTGTTCGGTGATGTCCATGTAGTTGTACTGGATCTGGCAAAAATCCCAGCCGTCATAGTCATCGATGATCTGCTGAAAAATGGGGTATTCGTCGTGGAACGAGAAGCCAATCGCGCCCACACGGCCGTCCGCTTTGGGTTTGGCCAACCAATCCAGAACGCCGAGGGCTTTCATTTTCGCCCAGCGGGTTTTGTTGAGGGCGTGCAGCATGTAGACGTCAATATGGTCGGTTTCCAATTTCGCCAGCTGCTCGTTCAGCAGGGCGTCGAAATCTTCTGTTTTCTCCACCTTGTAGCAGGGGAGTTTGGTGGCAAGCACGACCTTTTCGCGGTAGCCGTCTTTCAGCGCTTTAGCCACCAGCAGTTCGCTGTTGCCGCCGTGATAGGGATAGGCGGTGTCAATATAATTGATGCCGTTGTCAATCGCGTAGCGGATCATGCGGATCGCTTCAGGTTCGTCGATCTTGCTGGAATCATTGTCGAGGATCGGCAGGCGCATGCAGCCAAAGCCCAGCGGGGAAACCTTGAGACCAGTCTTGCCAAAATTACGGTATTGCATTGTCAATTCCTCCTTGCTTCTTATCGTGAACAGGCGGGATACCGGTACCGCCTGCAGGAATCATTATATGCTAAAAAAGCGATATGATTTCGAAGGCTTTTCGATTGAAAGGGAAAATTTACCACACCGAAAACTGGAACACACGGCTGGGCAGGCCGCCCCAGGTTTCATCGAGGCGGAAGCGCACCCCTTGCAGCCATTGATCCACCGGCAGCACCAGCAGGCGCTGGTGGTGATTGTGAGTGAGGTACAGGTCTATCCAGATGCCATCACGCAAGCCCTGGAGGGCAAATCGGCGCGGCAGTTCCGGCGGCGGTGCGGTCAGCTGGTCATCCGCCTGCAGGCAGCTCATCGCTGCGTTGCGCTGCAGGGCAGAATCGAGCACCAGGTGCACGGTATGCACGTGTTGCGGCGCCGTGAAAGTGTAGGTCAGCATGTCGCCGGGATTGGCCAGCCAGGCATGGTCATCTGTGCCGATGGTGCGGTTCCAGCCATCACGCACGGGTTCCGGGTTGCCCTGCGTGGCGCTGAGGGCGGCGTTCAGTGTCAGCACGGGCAGCTCCTGCTGCACCCACGGCAGGTAGCAGTCATCCTGCAGCAGGGTCTGCTGGAGTTCGCGCATGTGCCCACTGACGTCAGCCGGCGGGATGTTCTCGCGCACAGCGATCGCTGCGGCGCTGCCCAACGCCTGCCCCATGCTGAAGCAGGTGCCCATCACGCGGGTGGAACTCATCGCCGCATGCGTGCACGAGGCGTTGCGCCCGGCGAACATCAGGTTGTTAATATTCTTCGAAACGATCACCCCGTAGGGGATGCCGTAGGGCGATGGTGCGGGGTGGAAGATGGTGGCGGGAGCACCCAGCGCGGCAGCCTGGAAGCCTGCCGGGTGGTGGTCATCCATCGACCAGCCGCCGTAGGCGATGATGTCATCAAAACGCCCTTCAGCCGTGATCTCATTCTGCGTGAGCACATGTCGGCCGATGTAGCGCCGGCTTTCGCGCTTGCCAGGCAGGAACTGGATCCAGTCGATAGCCCAATGGCTGCGTTCGCCGCGGTGTGGGCAGTGATTTTTGAGGTGGTCCCACACGCCATAGACCACGCGCAGCAGTTCATGGCGCAGTTCTTCCGTGTCATGGATGCTGTCGGACTCGCCGCCCAGTTCCAGCCACCAGTAGCCCATTTCCGCCCAGCGGTGGCCGTCGGCGCCGTAAGGCAGGTCGCTGCATTCCGGGTAGGTATAGGCCCAGGGCAACGCCTCAAACGGTTGGGGGGTATCATATTCACGCGCCTGGAACAGGAGCGTCATTCCCATCGTATGGGCATCCGCCTCCAGCGGGGCGATCGATTCATTGTATTCATGGCGGGCTTCGCGCCCCATGCGGTACAGTGCACCGGTCAGGGGGGCGAGGACGGCATCGCCGGAGCAATCAGCAAAGATTCTGGCTTTGACACGGTGCCAGGTCTGGGTGGTGGATTGCCAGCCGGTGACCGAGAGGATGTGTTCGCCGTTCATCTCAACATCAAGGCAGGTGCAGTTCAGCAGCAGGGTCAGGTTGCTTTCTGCCATCGCGCTCTCGTACAGGATCGTATCCCAGATGGAGAAATTTTTATTGGGGTTGCGGTAGAGGTTTTCCATGCGCCATTCTTCGAGGATGCCGGTTTCGCGCAAGTGCTTGAAGTGGTTATGCCGGTCCGCGCCGCAGATGTGGACCCGGATTTCGCTGGAGGCGTTCCCGCCCAGCACCGGGCGGTCCTGCATCAGCACCACAGACAGTCCTTTGCGGGCGGCAGCAATCGCGGCGGCCGTGCCAGCGATACCCCCGCCGACCACGCACAAATCCACATCGGTTTCGATCATTGGGAAAACGGTCCGGCTATTCATCGGGTATGGTCTCCTGTTGTGGTATTTGATTCGTCGAAAAAGTCACGCCGATGGAAAGCTGCTGTCAGAAAGCGCCATGCCACCTTGCCTGTGGTCAACCATTGAATGCGTGCCCCGTGCTTTTGATTATCCAGCACTTTCCGCGCCAGGTAGGGTGTCACCGTTTCCACTGTATCCGCCAGGATATTGAAGATGCGTTTGTTTTGTTCCCAATTGGCACTGTCTCGTTTGGCATCGCCCACCAGAAGATCGGTGAGGACCATGCCGGGGCTGAGCCTGCCGACACGGACGCAGGTGTTTTTGGTTTCGGCTTCCAAAGACCTGGTGAAATATCGCACGGCGCTTTTGCTGCTGCCGTAAACCGCGGTATTGGGAACCACGCGTCCGTCGCTGCCCAATCCCTCCATGTTATACACAAAACCGTATCCCTGTGCCAGCATGCCGCGCACGGCAATTTTGCTGGCAAGCATCATCCCGGTGAGGTTGGTGGCGATCACACCCTGGATGTCTTTATCCTCCAACTGCCAGGCAGGAAGGGATGCATGGCTGCGCCCGGCATTGTTGATCCAGATATCGACCGCGCCGAAGTGCTGAACAGCAGCATCCCACAAAGCCTGGAGCGAGGCGGGATCGGTCACATCACAAACCTGTCCCAGCACATGGGAAGCCTCGAAGGCTGCGGAAAGGCTCCCGGCCGCTGCGGCAACTTTGCCGGGGGTGCGGCTGGAAACAACCACCCGGCAGCCGTGGGTGAGGAAGGCATGTGCCAATCCATAGCCAATGCCTTCGGTGCTGCCGGTGATGACGATGACACGCTTTTTCATTGCGATGACTCCCTGTGTGGTTTGATGATATTTATTCTAATCGGTATTGCCCTGGATTGCGGAAAGCTGCAATACGATTGAGGTGATTTGCCGCTTGACAGCCCGAAACAGAATTGCTACAATGGGAATCAAATAGAACAAATATTCTATTATGAGGCAATCATGAACCTTTTGCAAAAAATCATCGATAAAGTCCCCCGCCCGATGGAACCAGCGCTGGAAACCGAAGAACTTCCGCGTTCGATCCTTTCCTCTCGCGGGGTGGTGCCGCTGACACTGGGGATGTGCGCGGACGGGCTGCCGGTACGGATTGACCTGGCAGACCCCGAATTGCAGCCGATCGCGGTGATCAGTGATGATGCCCAGGACAATACCCTCCTGTTTCGGCATGTGATCGCCAGTTTACTGGCTGATTTCCAGGCGGAAGACGTACAATTTGCCCTGCTCAAGCGGCGCGCCACGCATTTTCCGGATTTGCTGGCTGCGGCTGAGGAACGCGGGTTGATGCTCAGCCTCGATTCCATCCATCCGCGCCGGGAATGGGAGTTCCTTTACCAGGCAGCGGAGTTGGCCGAGCAGCGTCACCAGGGCGTTGAGGAATGCCGCCCGCCGTTGGTGATCCTGGTCGAAGACCTCTCCATTTTGGGGCAGGCAAGCAGTGATTTCCGCCTCAATTTTGAGTGGCTGTGCCTGTACGGCCCGGCGGTGGGGGTGCAGGTGGTGTGCGCGCTGACCTCGCAGGATGCCCTGCGGATGGGGCGCTGGCTGCGCTACTTCCCGGTGCGCATCCTCGGCCCGGTTTCATCCGCCTACAGCCAGCGCTTTGGGCTGCATGATCCCTTGCCGCCGCTGCCGCGCGGTACACGCTTTGCAAAAGCGCAAGGGGCGGAGGGTGCCGGTGGCACAGTATTTGCAGTATGGTCCAGTACCGAATGGCTCTACTTTCATCTCAACCGTGAACGCAACCGCAGCCAGGCGGCACAGGAAATCCTTCCAGGAGAAGACGAATGATCTCAGGAATGCTCTGGTTCCACGACAACCGCGCGCTCGCGCTGCAATCCCGCCTCGAACAGGCAATCCGCGACTATCAGAATTGCTACGGCCTGCGGCCTACTGTGTGCTGCCTGCCGCCGGATGAGCTGAAACAGCACCAGCGCCTGGCGCGCAGCCTGAAACTTTCTTTGTCTGCTTCTGACCATCTGCAGCCGGGACAATTCTGGCTGGGCAGCGGCTGATCCGTTCTCGCGTTAGCCTTCGCTGCCATTGCCTTCGGGTTCCGGGCTGGCGGGGGAATCTTCGCCTTCGGATGTCAGCCGTGCGACGGCAGCCACCGTACCGCCGCGGCTGAGGTTCATCACCTTCACCCCGCGCGTGGCACGCCCCATCTCACGAATCTCATCCACCCGTGTGCGCAGAACGATCCCATCGGTGGAGATGATCGTGATCTGGTCCTGTTCCTGTACCACTCGGGCAGATACGATCTTCCCGATCTCTCCCATGCTGTGGACGTTGATGGTATGCACGCCCTTGCCGCCGCGGTGCCGCTGCGGATACTGGGTCAGTTCGGTGCGCTTACCGTAACCGTTTTCGGTCACCACCAGCAGGCTGCCGTTCTTCTCTGCCGCATCGACCCCGACCAGTTCATCACCGTCTGCCAGGTCAATGCTGCGTACGCCGGCGGCGGTGCGGCCCATCACGCGGATTTCCTTCTCGGGCACGCGCAGTGCCTGGCCTTCGCGCGTGACGAAGACCACATCGTCCTTGCCGCTGGTCAAAACGGCCCAGCCAAGGGCACAGTCTTCATCGAGGTTGACCGCGATCAACCCGGAGGGGCGCACATCTTCAAACTCCTGCAGCGGAATGCGCTTGCAGCGTGCGTTGCTGGTGGCCAGGAAACAGTAACCGCCGGAATTAAAGTCGGGCACCACCACGGCCGCCGTGATTCGTTCCCTGGCATCCATGGCAAGGATGTTGAGGACGGAAATCCCACGGTCTGTGCGCCCGGCTTCAGGGATGCGATAAACCCGCTCCGAATACACCTTGCCCTGGTCGGTGAAGAACAGGACGGTGTGCAGGGTGCGGGCGGAGAACAGGATAATGATCTCATCCTCTTCGCGCATCGTCTGGCCGATCACGCCCACGCGGCCGCGGCCCTGGGTGCGGTAAGTGGAGGGGCGCAGGCGCTTGATGTAGCCGCGTTCGCTGATACTGACCAGCATTGGCTCATCCGCCACCAGGTCTTCCTCGTTCAATTCCATGTCGGCATTGGCGTCGATCTCGGTGCGGCGGTCGTCGCCGTATTTCTCACCCAGTTCCAGCAGATCTTCCTTGATGATGGCCAGTACCTTTTGCGGGTTGGCGAGCAGGTCTTCGAGGTAGGCAATGCGTGCCATGATCTCTTTATGTTCATCTTCGATCTTCATCCGTTCCAGCGCGGCCAGGCGGCGCAGCTGCATATCGAGGATTGCCTGGGCCTGCAACTCGCTCAGGTCAAAGCGTTCCATCAGGCGGGTACGGGCGGTATCGGCATCGGGCGAGCGCCGGATGGTTTCGATCACGTCATCGAGATGCGCCAGTGCTTTCAGCAGGCCTTCCAAAATGTGCGCACGCGCACGGGCTTTATCGAGGTCAAACTGGGTGCGGCGCACGATGACCTCGCGGCGGTGCTCGATGAAAATTTTCAGGCAGCGGCGCAATGAAAGCGTGCGCGGTACGCCATCGACCAGCGCCAGCATCTGCACACCGAAGGTGCTTTGCAGCGGGGTGAACTTGTAGAGCTGGTTGCGCACCTGGTTGGGCTGCGCGCCGCGTTTGAGTTCGATCACGATGCGCATGCCGGTGCGGTCGCTCTCATCGCGCAGGTCTGAAATGGCGGTGATCTTCTCACCGCGCACCAGTTCGGCAATGCGTTCGATCAGGTTGGTCTTGTTGAGCTGGTAGGGGATTTCGCTGATGATGATGCGGTGGCGGTCGCCGCGCATCTCCTCGATTTCCGCTTTGCCGCGCACCAGCAGGCGGCCGCGGCCGGTACTGTATGCCTGGCGGATACCCTCGACGCCGAGGATCGTACCGCCGGTGGGGAAATCGGGGCCTTTGATGAAGGCCATCAGTTCCTCGGCGGAAATGTCTTCGGAACGCTCGTAGTGGTCGATCATGAACACCAGGGCGTTGACCAGTTCGATCAGGTTGTGGGGCGGGATATTGGTGGCCATGCCGACCGCGATGCCCTGCGAGCCGTTCATTAGCAGGTTGGGCATGCGGGCTGGCAGCACCACCGGCTCCAGCAGGGAGGAATCAAAGTTGTCGGCCCATTCGACTGTATTTTTATCAATATCGACCAGCATTTCTTCCGCCATGCGGCTCATGCGGGCTTCGGTATAACGCGAGGCAGCCGGGGAATCGCCGTCAATCGAACCGAAATTACCCTGGCCGTCCACAAACGGATAGCGCATGGACCAATCCTGCGAAAGGCGCGCCATGCTGTCATAAATAGCGGCATCCCCATGCGGGTGATATTTGCCCATCACTTCACCGACGATACGGGCGGATTTTTTATGGGGTACATTGGAACGGTTGCCGAGGTCGTGCATGGCATACAGGATACGGCGGTGGACGGGTTTCATCCCGTCCCGCGCGTCCGGCAGGGCACGCGCCACAATTGTGCTCATGGCATAATCGAGGTACGCGCTGCGCATTTCCTCATCAATATCAACAGTCTGAATATTGCCAAAAATGTCCTGCGGTTGTTCCATCGTTTGTTCTTCTTCCATTCCTGATTTTCTTCACCGGGCGCACTGCGCCTGATCCCGCGCCTCTCGCGGAAGGCGGGAGCAAGCATGTTCTGACCCGGCATGGACCCCGGCTGGTACCGGTTTTTCCGCTGTTAATTATACCGCAGAATGGGGTCAGCGTCTTGCCAGGCGTGCCAGAAGCCCCAAAATTGCCGTTTTTTGTTACAATCAGGGAATGACCCAGAAAATGGATTTCCACCTGCTGACTTCGCCGGATTGGCGTGATTTTGCCCTGCTCGACAGCGGTGACGGCCGCAAACTGGAACGCTACGGTCCGTACGTGCTGATCCGCCCGGAAGCAGAAGCGGTGTGGAAACCGCGCCTGGCGCAGCGAGAATGGGATGCGGCACACGCTGAATTCATCACCAGCGATGAAAAGAACGGCGGCCACTGGCGCCGTTACCAGAAGTTTCCCGACGAATGGGAGATCGACTACAAAGGCCTGCGCTTCCTGCTGGAATGCAGCGGATCGCGGCATATAGGCGTGTTCCCGGAGCAGGCGGAATACTGGGATTGGATCATGGCACAGGTTGGCAGATGCCGCAAACCGGCACGGGTGTTGAACCTGTTTGGCTACACCGGCGGCGCCACCCTGGCGGCAGCCAAAGCCGGGGCGGAAGTGGTACACATCGACGCATCCAAACGCGCGGTCACCTGGGCGCGGCAGAACGCGGAGCGCTCCGGGCTGGCCAAAGCACCGGTGCGCTGGATTGTGGATGACGCGCTCAAGTTCGTGGAGCGCGAAGCACGGCGGGAGAGCCGCTACCACGGGATCATCCTCGACCCGCCCAAGTTCGGGCGCGGACCCAAAGGCGAGGTGTGGGAGTTCTACAAGCTGCTGCCGGAACTGCTGCACGCCTGCGGTGCGATCCTGTCAAAGGAGGCACAATTCGTGGCACTGACGGCATACGCAGTCAAGGCTTCGCCGATCACGCTGAAGCAGGCTGTGGACGAGATCGTCCCCGCCGGCGGGCAGATCGAAGTGGGGGAGATCGCTTTGCAGGAGGCGGACAGCCCGCGCCTGCTCTCGACCGCGATCTTCGCGCGCTGGTACCGGGGCTGATCATTGTGGGGCGGGGGATGAAATACCCGGTGCGCCAGCAGGAGGGATCGCGCCTGGTGTATTATGGGGAAGCCAATGATGAACGTTACTGGGATACGTATTGGCTGGAACATCTCTCCCGGCAGTGGTACACGCGGTATGAAAAAGGCAGCCTGTTGTTTTTCGGGGGCATTTTCCGCAAATACCTGCCAAAACCCGGTCGCATCCTGGAGGCAGGCTGCGGGCTGGGACAGATGGTAATGGCGCTGCGTTACCACGGGTACGATTGCGAGGGGGTGGAATGGGCGGAGAATACTGTGCAGGCAGTGCAGCGCCTGTACCCGGACCTGCCGGTGCGTACCGGTGATATCACCAGCCTGGAACAACCGGACGGCTGGTATGATGCCTGCGTTTCTCTCGGGGTGGTGGAACACCGCCAGGATGGCCCCGAACCGTATTTGGCAGAGGCGTATCGCCTGCTCAGCCCGGAGGGCATCCTGCTGGTGTCGGTGCCGTATTTCAGCCCGCTGCGGCAGCGTCGCGTGTGGAAAGGCTGTGCGCTGGCACCCTCTGCGGGAGAGGCTTTCTCTTATTATGCATTTACCACGCCTGAAATGGAAGCAATCCTGGAGCGGATGGGGTTTGAAGTATTGGAAATCCTACCCTATGACATCTACCTGGGACTCAAGGAGGAACTGCCGGGGCTAAAAATGCTGTTTGACCTGCCCCACATGAGTTTCGCGGTGAATACACTGCTGCGAGGTTGGCGATGGGGCCGGCGGCAGATGAGTCATATGGTGATGTTCGCCTGCCGCAAAAAGGCGGGGATGCCTGGTGCCTTCCAGGCGCAAGGGCGGCAGCCGTGAAGCCGTGCCGGTTGTGCGGCGCTTTGGCCGATTTTTCATTGGTGGCAATTGCGATTGAGAATGGGGAGAATATCCTGGTGCGCTGTTCGGCCTGCGGCTCGTTGATGACGGCCAGGCAGGCGCCCGCCGCGCAGGTGCAGACACTGTATGATGCATTGTACACCGCCGGCGCATACCAGGATTACCGCAAAGCGCATGCCAGCGCCCTGACGGGCAGACGACCTGTGACTTCCTATCAGCGGCACCTGTTCCATCGTGTCCGCAAACACTTGCCGGGCAGGCGCGCGGCGGAAATCGGCGGCGGAGTAGGGGTGTTTGGGCAGTCTGTCGTCCGCGCCGGTTTCACTTACCGGAATTTTGATGTATCGGTTGAAGCGGCTGGGCTGGCGGAACGCCTGGGATTGTCTTCGGTGGTGTTCCCGGCCGGGGAAGTACCGCCGTTGGAACAGGGCAGCGTTGATGTGGTGGTGATGTGGGAGGTACTCGAGCATGTGTGGAATGCGGCAGAAATCCTGCGGGTAGTGCATACCGCGCTGGCGCCGGGCGGCTGCCTGCTGATGAGCACACCCAACCTGCACCGGCATGGGTATCTGGAGAGTCTCTCCACCGCCGGGGTTTCTTCTCCGCCGATTCATATCAACTTCTTCTCCCATGCTTCACTGGCGGTCTGCCTGCGGGCTGCGGGCTTTGGGCGGCTGCGCTTTTACCACCGCAAAATCGAGTATCCCAAATTCCAGCCTGGAGATATGCTCCTGACCGCTGGTATCGTGGCGGGGTGGGTGCCGGAGAAAACGTTGTACTGCGCCGCGTGGAAGGAATGATACAGGACAGGAAATCGAATGGTGACCTTTATCATCTGAAAAAGTGAAAAAAGGTTCCGCTGTTTTTCTGCATTCCACCCGGCGGCAGTCTATAATGAAAGCAATTGGGGTTCGCCCCATCTTGTTTGTGAGTCATCAACAATGAAAATCTGGAGGTTTGACCAATGACCAAAATCACCTTTATTGGAGCCGGCAGCTACGGCTTCACGCGCGGGCTGGTGCGCGACCTGCTGACCTTCCCGCTGTTGACCGATGCCACTCTGTGCCTGATGGACATCAACCCGGAACGCCTGGAGTTCGCCCAGAAATCGGTCGAGAAGATCATCGAGTTGGGGCACTACCCCGCCAAAGTGGAAGTAACCATGGACCGTGCCAAAGCGCTGGAAGGCGCGGATGTGGTGATCTGCACCATCCTGGCAGGCGGCGTGGATGTATGGCAGTACGACATCCTGATCCCCAAGGAATTTGGTGTGGATACCAACGTGGGTGATACCCGCGGGCCTTCCGGCGTGTTCCGCGCCTTGCGCACCATTCCGGTGATGGTGGACATTGCCAAAGACATGGAAAAGTACTGCCCCAAAGCAACCCTGTTGAACTACACCAACCCGATGGCGATGCTGTGCCGCGCCATGTCGCGCGAAACCAAGATCCAACTGACCGGCCTGTGCCACTCGGTGCAGGGCACGGCGGAAATGCTGGCGAACTGGATCGGCGCGCCGATGAGCGAGATCACCTACACCTGCGCCGGGATCAACCACCTGGCGTGGTACCTCGAATACAAATGGAACGGCGAAGATGCCTACCCATTGATCCGCAAGGCGATCACCGAACGGCCGGAAATCTACAATGCAGAACAGGTGCGCAACGAGATGTTCCTGCACCTCGATTACTACGTGACCGAATCCAGTGGGCACAACTCGGAATACAACTGGTGGTTCCGCAAGCGCCCTGACCTGATCGAAAAATACTGCACCCACGGCACCAACTGGAACCCGGGGCATTACGCCTACATCCTCGATGAGTACCGCAAGCGTGACCATGACTGGAAGGACGAAGCCAAGGAGTGGTTTGCGAAGGAAACACCGATCAGCCTGGAGCGCGGGCATGAGTACGCCGCTTACATTATGAACGCCCTCAAGGGCGGAGAAATCTTCCGCTTCAACGGCAATGTGCCTAACACCGGCTTGATCACCAATTTACCCGACAACTGCACGGTGGAAGTGCCGGTATTCGTCGATGCCGAAGGCCTGCACCCGGTGCATGTGGGTGCGCTGCCGCCGCAGGTGCTGCCGCTGGATTACACCAACGCAATGGTGGAAGAGATGGCGGTGGAAGCCGCACTGACCGGCAACCCGCGCCTGGTGTACCAGGCGATCGCCTCTGACCCGCTCACCGCGGCGGTGCTTTCGCTGGCAGAAATCCAGGACATGACCCAGAAGATGCTCGACCAGAACAAGGATTACCTGCCGCAGTTCAAATCACTGAAGATCGGGTAAATCCGGCTGCGAAACGATTGTACAGGCCTGGGACTTCATCAAGTCCCAGGCCTTTTGCTGCCTCGTTGCGGGTGGATTCTTACAGGGGTTGGCAACCTGTGGATAACATTGACACGGCGGTGCCGGACTTGGCGGTGATGGTGGCTGTCAGCGGTCCGGGCTGCTTGAAAACTGGTTCGATGCTGTATAATACCCGGTAACGGGATGGAATGCTGGCGCACCGGCCTGCGGCCAGTCCCAAAAGGAGCCATGACAGAACCGGTATTGCATATCATCGATCACATCGGCCTGGGCGGCGCACAGCGGATTGTGCACGGGCTGGTGCGGCATACACCCGGCGCGTGGTTCCTGGCACTGCGCCGCTATAAGCAGGGACTTTCCCGGCTGGATTTTCCTGCGCAGCGCTCGATCCTGCCGTTCAATGCGACCCGCCTGTCGTACCTGCTCTCCTTTGTCACCCTGGCCGGGCGTATCCGCCGGGCAGGCATCCGCCATGTGCATTGTCACCTGACGGCAGCATGGATGCTGGGGATCCTCCTGCGGCCGTTACTGCCCGGGGTGCGGTTTTACTTTCATGAGCACAACGCCGCCCGGATGAGCGCGTTGACGTACCCGCTGCTGCTGCGGTTGGCGTGCGCCTGTGGAACGATCGTAGCGGTATCTGTCACGATCCAATCCGAGGTGATCGCGCACGGGATCCCACCGCGGGACGTGGCGTACATTCCCAACTTTGTTGATCCTGCCTTCACCCCCGGGGAACGCGGGGACAGTGCTGCCCTGGTTCCTGCGGGATGGCAAACCGGTACCTTCATCATCGGGGCTGCATTGCGGATGACGGACAGCAAAGGCTGGCTGGATGTGGTTGCAGTGGCGGAGGAACTGCGCGGGGAACCGGTGGGTTTCCTGGTGGCGGGTGTCGGGCGCGATCTGGGCGCTTTCCGCAAGGCAGTCAATGCCCGCGGACTGGCGGAGAAGATTGCTTTGCTGGGGCATCAGCGTGATATGCCGGCCTTTTACCGCGCATTGGATGCGTTGATCTTTCCTTCGTACGTGGAAGCCTTTGGGTTGGCGCCAATGGAAGCGCAGGCGTGTGGTGTGCCGGTAGCGGCCTATGCCTCGCCGGTTACCAATGAAGTGTTCCAGCCAGGTTCCGCCCTGCTGATACCGGTTGGCGACCGGGTTGGCATGGCGCAGGCCTTACGCGAACTGCGTGAAAACCCGGCGCAGGGTGCTGCTTTGCGGGAGGCGGGGCGGCGCAACGCTGCCCGGTACAGCCTGGAGCACTGCCAGCAACAACTGGCTGTGTTGTATGGGACGCCTGCATTGGAGAACGACCGATGACCGTGATCGTGATCGCGGCTGAAATGCACAGCGCCAACCTGGGCGATCGCTTGATCTTTGACTGCCTGCGGCACCTGGTGTTGGAACTGGAACCGCAGGTTGAGGTGATTCCACTTGACCTTTCTTACCAGCAGCCGGGGGAGGTCATTCTGCCTGCCGGGCAGGTACCGCTCAGCAAACGGTTAGCCCGTTTTGGGGAGCATCGCCTGGGCGGTTGGTATGCGCCTGTCAATGCTCTGCTGAACTGGCTGCGGGACCTGTGCCATGCGCGCCAGCGCACAGCATGGCTCTCGCGCGCCGACCTGCTCCTGATCGGCGGGGGCCAATTGCTGATGGACAACCGCCTGGGCTTTCCAGTCAAGCTGGTTAACCTTACCGGGCTGGCGCGGCACCGGCAGCTGCCGTATGCGCTGGTGGCCTGCGGTGTTGGCCGTCAATGGAGCCCGTCAGCACGCTACCTGTTCGGCCGCGTAGTGCGCCCTGCGGAAAGCGTGTCTGTACGGGATTCGTTTTCACAGGAGCGTCTGGCGGTGGAACTGCGGGCTGGGGCAGACTTATGCCCTGACCCGGTGTTGGCCGCGCCGCTGTGTTATCCGCCGGAGGGGTATCCTGCCCGTGAACCCATCGGCCTGTGCCCGATGAACCCGGATGACTTCCTGGCGGCGCAGGCGTCGGGAGAATCACTGGACGCGGCTGGTTATCGGCGCTGGTGGCTGGATCTGCTGTACCTGTTGGAACAACACGGGCAGCCATGGCAGTTGTTCACCAACGGTGTTCCGCAAGACAGGGCATTCGTACAACAATTGCTGCATGCAGCGGGATTCCCCGAAGCGGAACGGCTGGCGGAGCTGGCGGTGGACCCGGCGCAATTTTGCCGCCAGCTGCAAACCTTCAGCCGCATCCTCGGCACCCGCATGCACCCGATTCTCGCAGCACACGCCTATGGAATCCCGGCAGTTGGGGCGGCATGGGACGCGAAACTGGAAGCGTATTTCAACATGGTTGGCCGGCCTGCGGACCTGATCCGCGCCGCACGCTGCGCACCGGTGGAGGTGGTTGATCATTTGCTGGCCACTGAAGCACCGTCAGCTGAACGGCTAGCCGGCCTGCGTTACCTGACCCGCGATCATCTGCGGAAAGTGCTTTCCGGTGTGCGGCATCGGAAGGTCCGGCCGTTCGGGGAGGTACTATGAACCCGGAAGGCCGCAAGCGGATCGCCTTCTTTCTGCCCAATCTCGAAGGCGGCGGGGCCGAACGGATCTACCTGGTCCTCGCCAACCGATTAGCAGAAACGTTTAATGTCGACCTGGTGCTGATCGAGGTCCGCGGGACCTACCTTTCGCAGTTGTCCGACCGGGTGCGGGTGGTGCCACTGGGGTGCGGTAATGAATACCGTGCCTTCCTGCCATTGTATCGTTATCTACGGCAGAACCGACCGGCGGCGGTGTTTTCGACCCTCGACCTGTCCAGCCTGGTGCTGCTGATGGTACGGCGATGGGGACGCATCCCGGTGAAAACGGTAATCTCCCTGGTCAATACCGTATCTGACCTGGAACGCCGCCCGCGCTGGAAGAAGAAGCTTGAAAAACACCTGCTGCGGCGCTGGTTTCCGCGCGCAGATCACCTGGTGGCCCTCTCGGATGGTATCGCTGAGGATTACGCAGGATATGCCCGCATCAAGCCCGGCCGGATTACCGTGATTCCCAACCCGCTTGACCTGGCCGCCATCCGCGATGGCAGCGCCAGGCTGCCGAATCATCCCTGGTTCGTGCGGTATGATTTGCCGGTGGTGCTGAGTACGGGGCGGTTGACGCGGCAGAAGAACTTCCCGCGGCTGTTATCCGCTTTCCAACTGCTGCGGCAGCAATTGCCCTGCCGCCTGGTGATCCTGGGAGAGGGTGAGGAGCGGGGCGCGCTGGAAGCAGCCGCGCAGCAGTTGGGCATCGCGGCAGATGTGTCCCTGCCCGGCTTTGTGGACAACCCGTTTGCCTACATGGGGCATGCCGATTGTTTCGTACTTTCCTCCGATTACGAGGGGATGCCGTGCGCATTGCTGGAAGCAATCGCCTGCGGTTGCCCGGTGGTGACCACCCGGTTCCGGGGTGGGGCGGAAACCCTGTTGGAATACGGCCGATATGGCATGCTGGTACCGCTGAATGATGCATTGGCCCTGGCGCAGGCGATGGCGGATGTGCTGCACGGCAAGGCGCCCGTGGTGCCGCCGGTTTGGGTCCAGCAATTTGGCGCGGAGGCGATTGCCGCACAGTACCAGCGGTTGATCGAAGACTGACAGGCGCCTGGCCCTGGCAGCTGCTACCTACCGCTGTCGCTGCCGGGCAGTGAATCCCGGTGGAACGGGTCTTGTTGGGGAGGGTAGAAGCGGTTCCTGATCCGCGCATACAGGCTTTGCGGAACCATGCTGCGAATCCATTTCCACGCCAGGCTGCGCAGCCAGAGGAGGAAGATCAACGGCAGATGCTGGAATTTTTTTCGCGTCAGCAACGGCCGGAACATGTAGCGCAGGTACTGGGGATGGAGCGGGGTCAGTTTTCGCAAGATCACCCCCAACTTCGGCCTGGGAAGGGTGGCAAAATGCTGCAAACTGTCGAACAAGTCCAACTGGACGGCGGTACGCACGCATTTCTCGCATTGGCCGCAGTTGACATGCTCCCCATGGCCGCGGACATTGGCACACACCCGCAGCCCGTGCTGGGCGGGCGGGAAATCCGCGATGTAAGCGGTGCGTTCCACCCGGTTGAGTGGGGTGAGGCACAGGGTACCTTCGAAGCCTTCCGTCCGGAGCCAGGGGTTGGTAAACACGTTCGACCCGTTGGGGATCAGGCAATGATTGATGGAGAGGGATGACGCCACCAGGAAATGGCGGATGCCATCCTGTAGCAGCATCCCGCATGCCAGCAGCGGAGCGCCGTAGACATGCACCCACTTTGCCAGGCCCACGCTGAACGAATGCACATTGGTGCGGCCCGGAATCAGTTCCACGCCCTGTTCTGCCAGGAGCGGGCGGAAAGCGGCGCAATTGTCTGCAAATTCGCGCTGCTCCCACAAGGGGATGTCAAACCCCTGCATGAAAACGGCATGCGTCAGGCGCAGAGAGGGATGGGTGCAGTGGGGCGGAGTGTGCATTTTAAGCACGCCAAAAGAATCGACCCCGCCGGAAAACGGGCATACCACGGCATCGCCCCGCTGCGGAGCGGGTGTGGCGGCATCAGCCGTGATGCGGATGGGATGGTGGGTGCGCGGGAACCAGTGTTGAAATACCCGCTGGAATTCCTCCAGGCCATACAGCAGCAGCGGGGAAACCTCGCCTTCCACGTGGATGTCCTCGCCAAGGAGCATTGCCACCTGTGCCAGCGACAGTAAAAAAGCATCGCTGCGCCGGCTGACCCAACGTGCATACGCTTCGGGGTAGGCATAGAACAGGTGCTGCGGCAGCGGGTGGGTGCCGCGCTGGAGGGTGACGCGGCTGGCGGCCAGCACCTCACCGTCACGACAGGTGATCTCTGGCTGGCTGATGATCATGCGGGGAATTCACCTTTCATGCTAGAATTATAGTGCTTTTCAAGCAAAACGCAGAACAAGGACGGCTGATGACCGAAATCGAAGGGATTGCGCGCAGCAGTGTGAAATCCGCCCAATGGAACATGGCGGCCAACCTGGTCATGACCCTGAGCGGATTTGTGCGCACCTATGTGCTGGCGCGATTGCTGCCGGTGGAAACCTTCGGTTTGTTCGGCAAGGCGACCTCTTTTGTGTTCCTGGCGCTGCCGCTGCTGTACTTTGGCCTGCACCATGCCCTGCTGTACCGCGCGCCGCAAACCGAAGATGAGACCCGCGCGGCATCGGTGATGCTGCTGCTGAATTTGCTGTTGGGGGCGGCATGGTCGGTGGTGATGGTGGTGGCGGCGAACCTGCTGTTTGACCTTTCCGATCCGGCTGCCAGAATTGCCTTTTACAGCGTGATCCTGGCGGAGGTGATCCACAGCGTGAACATGCCGGCCTCCACCCTGCTGGCACGGCATATTGATTACCGTCGCCCTTCGCTGGTGGTGCTGGTTTCCTCTGTGCTGGGAACGGTACTTTCGATCCTGTTCGGCACGATGGGCATGGGGATGTGGTCGCTGGCGGTGGTGAACCTGACCGGCGTGGTGCTGGCGTTTGCTGCCTATTACGCCTGGCGCCCGGTGCTGGCCTTCCGACCGGTGTGGGATGGGGCGATTGCCCGGTTTTTATTGGCTTTTGGCGCCAAACGGGCGGTGGAGGATTTTCTGCGCTTTGCCCAGGACCGTGTGGATGACATGTGGACCGCCGCCCGGCTGGGCGACCTGGCGACCGGCTACTACACCCAGGCGCACACCGTGGCGCGCTACCCGCTCAAGATCATCTCCCTGCCGGTGATAGCCGTGGCGCAGAGCACTTTCAGCGCGTTGAAGGATGAAACAGAAGCCCTGGCGCAGGCGTTTGAATTCGTCACTAGTTTCCTGACGCGCCTGTCGTTCTTTATCGGCGGGGCAGTGCTGCTGATGTCACGCGAGTTTGTGATCCTCTACCTGGGGGAAAAATGGCTGCCGCTGTTAAACGTGCTGCGCATTATGGTGCTGTACATGATGATTGAGCCGGTGAAACAGGTGATTTCTGCCCTGTTCTCTGCCATTGGCCGACCGGAACTGGGGGTGAAGGCGCGTGCCTGGCAGCTGGGACTGCTGGTGTTGGGGTTGCTTGTTTTTGCCGGGCTGTTGCCGTGGGGGATTGAAGGCGTGGCGCTGGCAGTGAATGTTTCCGTATTGGCCGGGTTGGTGCTGATGGCGCTGCTGCTGCGGCCGCACCTGGCGGTGGGCTGGCAGCGCATCCTGTTACAGCCGGTGCTGGCGGTGGCTGTAGCGGGAATGGCCACCCATTTTATCTTCCAGGCTTACCCACTGGCAAGCGTATGGCTTTCCGGGTTGGTGAAAGGGCTTGCCTGGGCACTGCTGTACGTGGGGATCGAGGTGTTGAGCGACCGCCCGTTCCTGAAGGAGATGCGGCGAACGGGCCGCAAGTACTTGCGTAAGGCGTAATCGCCCCGGGTTGTACTTACGAAAGCGCGTCCCACACCCAGTTGTTGAGCTGGTTCCAACGTGCATCGGGGCCGGGCGGTTCCAGCAGTTTGTTGCAGGTAAAGGCAACCACCACCTGCTCGCGCCAGTCTGCCCAGGCCATGCAGGTGCCCATGCCGTAGTGGGCGAAGGTGCTCTCGGAACTGCCTTTGCCCTCCCCGCCGATGAAGGCGGTGGCGGTGGCTTTGCTTTCACCGCCGAGATGAAAACCATGCGCCCAGAAGCTCTCGGTCTGCATTGTGCGGTCAGGTCCTTTGTAGCCAGGTGCAATCGCACCCCCGATGGTTTCCGGCTGGAACAGGCGCTGCCCGGCGTACTCACCGCCGTTGAGCAGCATCTGGTAAAACACCGCCAGGTCACGGGCGGAGGCATGCATGGTGGCGGCGGGGATCAGCGCGCGGCGGATGATGGGCTGGTTGAAGAGCCACACCGCGTTCTTGAAGGTTTTTCCCCCGGCGGCCAGGCGCGGAGAGGTTTTGAGGGCGGCGCGGCTGATGCGCACGGTGCTGTCTTCCAGGCCGAGTGGCTTAAAAATGGTGTTCTCAATGTATGTGCCGGCATCCATCCCGGTGACACGCCGGATGACTTCGCCGAGGATGAAGCCGAAGTTGACGGTCTGGTAACCGCAGGCGGTACCGGGTTCAAATTCAGCCCGTGTCAGGGCGATATCGAGCGTGACCAGTTTCCAGAACGGCCACAGCGGAATCTGTTGCATCAGGTGCGGCTGGGCGATACCGCTCTGGTGGGTGAACACATGGCGGATGGTGGCCTGCTGTTTGTCGCGTTGGCCCCAGACCGGCCAGTAGTATGCCACCGGCGCATCCCATGCCACTTTTCCTTCTTCGATCAGTTTATGGACAGCCATGGCGGTGATCGCTTTGCTGGCCGAGAACAGCAGGAACGGGGTGTGGGGCGTGACCGGGGTGTTGTTTTCAAAACTGAGCGTGCCGATGGTGCGGTCCACCACCACCTGCCCGTGCCGCAGCACCACCAGTTGGGCGGCGGAGTGGAACTTGCGCTTGTACTGGTGTTCAAACGCGCCGACCAGCTTTTGGACGAATTCCGTGCGCATCCCCACCGCTGTCGGATCGACCTCGCGGCTGAAATCCAACGGGCGGTGGTGGGTGGGATTGTTGAAGTTGTGGCGGTCGAGGTAAGCGGTTGGGGTCATCACAAGCCTCCCTTTGCCGGGCGAAAGATCAATGGCGTTTGCGCTTGCGTTTGGCATTGCCGGCGGCCGGGGTGTTCGCCGGGGCAGCAGTAGTCGTACCGCCGCTTTGCACTGCGGGACGCGCCACCGTGGCGGCGACTTCGCGGCTGGGGCGTATGGTGAACATGCCGCTGATCACGCGCATGCGGATGTCGCTGAGGAGCGTGCGGTAGTTATCGCTGGCCTCGCTCTTATAGACCACCAGCGGGTTGCGCTGCGCATAGCTTTCCATGGCCACCGAAACCCGCAGGGCTTCCATCTTGGTCAGGTATTCAACCCATTCGTCCGAGATCACCCGCAGCAGCAGGCGGCGGTAGACTTCGTTGACCAGGTAATGCCCTAAAAAGGCTTCCATCTGGCGTGTGTCATCTTCCGGAAAGTCCGCCGCGATCCACTCCCGGCGGCCGTCGAACCATTCCTGCCCGAAAGCCTCGATCAGTTTCGCTTTGCGGTAGCGGTCAAATTGCTCGATCGTGGCGCCGCCCTGCACGAAGGCGCGCCATTCGATCCGTCCCCAGATCATTTGCTGCTGTTCAATCGCGCCCTGCAAATGGCCCAGCACGCGCGCGGTGAGTTCCCCCGCCTGGCTGTCCGCAATCTTGCGGGCGCTGAGGTGCGGGTAATGCATGCGGGTATACGCGGTGGTGCCGCGGCGGTGGCTCTGGCTGTCAAACACCTGGCGCTGGCCGGTGGACATGGTGTTGAGGTACTGGATGATGCCGGCGCGGGTGTAGGAGTCATCGGCCAGGCGGCTGAACAGGGTTTCGATATCGCGCGCGATGGCGCCATTCTCACCCAGCAGGCGGGCGGTGCGCTGGTTGTATTGCTCCAGCGCCGCGGTATGCATGCTTTCCAGCGCCTCCTGGAACGAGGTCTTACTCAGGTCGGGGGTGGTGTCAAAGTTCTCCTCCAACCGCCGGGCGATGGCACCCGCGACGCGCCGCAGGCTGATGTTGCCCAGGTAGCTCTCCAGTTGCTGTTCCAGTTCTTCCTGGATGCCTTCGGGATCGCTCTTGATCTTTTGCACCTGGCTGTTGCTGAGGCGCAGCGGCATGCGCAGCACCTCCTGCAGTTCTTCCGCCAACTGGACGGTCGAGATGGTGTCGGCATCCTCGCGGTCGTTGATGGTGTCAAAGAAATGCTCCAGGCTTTCCAGCCGTTCCGCCAGCTGGGACTGGTGGCGGGTGTTGGTTTCTGTAACCAGTTGTTCCAACCCGCGCGCCAGGTGGTCCTGTTCGGCGGCAAGGGTGCCTTCAGCGATCTTCATCAATTCGCGCTTGAGGGTGGCAAAATTGCATCCCTCACGCTGCAGGGCTTTTTCGATGTCTTCCATCAGCAGGCTGAGGCCGAAGGAGGGGTAATAGAATTCTTCAAATGCCATGGTGGGCTGCACCTGTCCCAGGAAGGAAAGCAGGCGCCAGGGGCCTTCGTCATCATCGAGGGCGCGCGGCACACGCTGTTCGAGTTCGGTGCGCAGCATGCTGTTGACATCCTCGGTCAGGTCGTCTTTGTGGAATACGCGGTCGCGCTGGTCGTAGATGCGCTGGCGTTGGGCGTTGAGCACATCATCGTATTCCAGCAGGTGCTTGCGGGTGTCAAAGTTGGCGCCTTCCACGCGTTCCTGCGACTGCTCCACCAGGCGTCCGATCAGCCCGACTTCGATCGGGACGTTCTCGTCGACTTTCATGCGGGCAAAGACGGCTTCCGCCTGGGCGCCGCCGAAGATGCGCATCAGGTCATCTTCGAGGGAGAGGTAGAAGCGCGAGGAACCGGGATCACCCTGACGGGCGGAACGGCCGCGCAGCTGGTTGTCGATGCGGCGCGCTTCGTGGCGTTCCGAGCCGATCACGTGCAGTCCGCCCAGCTCACGCACACGCTCATCACCTTCCATCGATTCGAGGAAGAATTGCGCCGATTCTTGGTAGATACCGAAATCTTCCGGGGGCATCTGGCGCAGCAGGTCGCGCATCTGATCATGGGTCAGGTCATAGACATTGTCCACGCCGTGCTTGCGCAGCAGGCGCACCACATCGGCATGCACATTTTCGGGGATTTCCCCGCCGAGTTTGATATCGACACCACGGCCGGCCATGTTGGTGGCGATGGTGACCATGCCGAACGCGCCGGCGCGGGCGATGATCAGGCCTTCCTGGTCGTGCTTGCGGGCGTTAAGCACCTGGTTGGGTACGCCCCCCAGCAGCACCCCGCGCAGACGCTCGCGGTCGCTCTCCTGCAGGCCGAGGATCGCCAGCAGGCGGGTGAGGTTGCTTTCCTCTGCCGGGTTGTTGGCGATGTTGTACGAACGCGACATCTCGCGCAGTTCACGCGGTTGGATTTCACCCAGCGGGCGGTTGAACGGTTCCAGTTCCGGCACAATCCGGTCAATCATGGTGGTGTTGTTGGCATCCATCCATGCCTGGCGGATGAGCAGGATCTGGCACAGCTTGCTGATGTATTCCGCCCGCAGCAGCACCGCCAGCCGGTCGGAATGTTCCACCGATGCGGTACCGACCAGGATCGGCCGCCCCACCACATGCAGGCTGATGATCTCCTGGATGCTGGCGCGCAGCTTGGCTTCCTCGGAACGGTAGACGATATCGGGATAGTCCTTGCGCTTGAAGTAAACGGCTTTCTTTTCCGGATCGTCCTTGCGGGCGTAGTAGGTGTACTTGTAGCCGGATTCATCCCGGGCCTGGATCATCTCCAGTTCGGAATTGGCTTTTTTGGCTTCATATTCGAGGTTGGAGGGCAGCGGCAGCACGCGCAGCTTGTAGATGTTGTCGAATTCCTCTTCCTCGGTAACCGCGGTACCGGTCATACCGCATAGTTTTTCATACATGCGGAAGTAGTTCTGGAGGGTGATGGTGGCGTAGGTGACGCTTTCCGGCTCCACCTGCACGCCTTCCTTGGCTTCCACCGCCTGGTGCAGCCCCTGCGACCAGCGCCGTCCGGGCATCAGGCGCCCGGTGAATTCATCCACGATGATGACTTTGCCGCCCTGCACCAGGTAATCCTTGTTGCGCTTGAAGAGGAATTGCGCTTTCAATGCCTGTTCAAGGAAGCCCAGCAGGCGCGCCTGTTCGGGGGTGATGTCCTCCGGCCGCTCGGGGTCGCCGAGGGTCTGGTTGAGGAGTTCTTCCACGTGCGCCTCACCGATCTCGGTCAGGGTCACGTTGCGGTCGCGTTCGCTGATCTCGTAATCTTCGGGGTTGAGGGCGCGTACCGCGGCGGCAACTTCGGTGTAGTACTCGGTGCCCTGCTGCGAGGGACCGGAGATGATCAAGGGGGTACGGGCTTCATCGATCAGAACATTGTCGATTTCGTCGATGATGGCAAAGTGGTGCCCGCGCTGCACGCGCGCGTCCAGCGACATGGCAAGGTTATCGCGCAGGTAATCAAAACCAAATTCGGCGTTGGTGCCGTAGGTGATGTCGGCAGCGTATGCCTTTTTGCGCGGCACCATCACCAGCTGGTGCTGGTCTTCCTGGCTGGAGGTTTTGCTGAGGTCGACCAGGAAGGCCATATTGCCGTTTTCGGTGCGGGAGGCCATCTGCAAAACGCCGATGCTCATTCCCAGGCGGTGGTAAACCTGCGCCATCAGGCGTGCCTGGGTGCGGGCGAGGAAATCATTAACCGTGATCAGGTGCACGCCTTTGCCGGTGAGGGCATTGAGGTAGATCGGCAGGGTGGCGACGAGGGTTTTTCCTTCGCCGGTACGCATCTCGATGATCTTGCCGTGGTGCAGCGCCTGGCCGCCGATGAGCTGGATATCATAATGGCGCAGGCCGATGCTGCGCTTGGAGGCCTCGCGCACGGCGGCGAAGGCTTCCACCAGCAAGCTGTTGAGGGTTTCGCCGTTGGCGAGGCGCGCCTTGAACTGGTCGGTTTTGGCGCGCAGGGCGTCATCGCTGAGGGCTTCGTATTCGCTTTCGAGGGCGTTCACCTGGTCGGCAACCGCCGCCAGTTCATTGATCTCTTTTTCAACCGGGTCGCCAAAGAGGACTTTGGATAATTTTTTAAACATGGATGTGCTTTCCTTCCATTCACCGGCACGCCCGGGCAGGCGCGGCTTCGATGGGGATGTGTCGTTTTGTCGCTAACGATTATAGCATAGGCAGATGGAGCGCTGCCATTCTCTGACGGGTACTCAGTACGGTTTATGGGTTTGTCAGGGTTGGTGATCTTGTTCCCATTCCGCTTTTAACAGGCCGAACAGGAGTGTGCCGGTAATCGTGCCGTCGGGTTGACGCTGGTTTTCCCGCAGGTGGCCTTCCTGGCGGAAGCCGCAGCGCTGTGCCACACGGGCGCTGGCGGTATTACTGTCATCGCATTCCAGCCGGACCCGGTGCGCTTTGAGGTGGGTGAAACAAAAGTCCAGTGCGGCACGCACGCCCTCGCTGACATAGCCCTTGCCCTGGTGGTCCACATCCGCGATGTAGCCGATCTCGCACTCCGGCAGGTTCCATTGGGGTACGCCGATGTAGATCTGCGCCACAAAGTCACCGCTGGTTTTTTCAAACGCACCGAGCATGAAGTATTCGCGCTTGTCCCAGGCGCTGCGGTAGGCCTGCAGCAGGTTCTCACTTTCCGCCATGGTATTGATGGTGCGGAGGGAATTGTGGCGTTCGTAGCGTTCCAGGTGATCGCGGTTGCGCAGCCCGGCGGTGAGATACATCGCCGCATCCTGCGGGGTATAGCAGCGCAGGAGCAGGCGTTCGGTTTCGATCTGTTCGGGGATGTGCAGGCTGGTTGGGTCCATGCGGAGATTATAACACCCGCTGCGCCTGGATCAAATCGCGGTACCAGTAGCCGCTGTCTTTGACCGTGCGCCTGCGGGACGGATCGTTGTGGTCCACGCGGAGGATGCCCATCGGGCAGGTGTAGCCGGAGTTCCATTCAAAATTGTCGATCAGGGTCCAGTAAAAATAGCCGCGGATGTCGGAGCCGTCATCGATCGCCATGCGCAGGGCTTTGAGGTATTCCTGCAGGTAGAGGATGCGTTGCGGGTCGTGCACACCGTTTTCATCCACCGTTTCTTCCGCGCCGCAGCCGTTTTCGGTGATGTACAGCACCGGGTCGCCGTATTCCTCGCGGTAGCGCTTGGCCAGCACACGGAAGCCTTCCGGTTTGCCGCGTTCGCCGAGAACGGGGTCGTAGGCGTGTTTGGGCATACTGCGGTCAATCCAGGCGCGGAAGAAAGGCAGGTACCACAGGTATTCGGAATACATCGGGGAGTAGTAATTGATGCCGAGAAAATCGATCGGCTGGTGGATCGTTTCCAGGTCGCCGGGCAGGATGCGGGGCTTGAACAACCACATGCGCTGCCACAGTTTTTCAGGGTAGGAACCCTTGAAGACGCCGTCGAGGTAAAAGCGGTTCACGAACAGGTCGGCGAACTCCGCGGCTTCCAGGGCGTTGCGGTTGGGGTGTTCCTCGCGCGGATAGACCGGGAACTGGCTGAGGGTGATGCCGATGTTGAGATCAGGGTGCAGCCCGCGGATGCGCTGTACGGCGAGGCCGTGACCCAGCAGTTCGTGGTGCGCCACTTTGAAATAGGTGAACGGGTTGCGGATGCCGGGGGCGTGTTCGCCGAGGAAATGCCCGAACATGGCATGCTCCCACGGTTCGTTGAGCGTGATCCAGTTTTTGGCGCGGTCGCCGAGGGCTTTCACCACCAGTTCGGCGTAATCAGCAAAATGATAAGCGGTTTCCCGCCCGGCAAAGCCGCGGTACTGCGCGAACAGCGCCTGCGGGGTATCCCAGTGGAAGAGGGTGATGAAGGGGGCGATGCCTTTTTCCAGCAAGGCATCCACCAGGCGCTGGTAATAATCCAGCCCGGCGGGGTTGACCTTCCCTTTGCCTTCCGGCAGCACGCGCGACCAGGCGATCGAGAAGCGGTAGGCGTTCAACCCGAGCTGCGCCATCAGGTCGATATCGGTCTGGAAGTCGTGGTAAGTGTTACAGGCGATATCGCCGGTGCTGTTGTTGCGAATCTTGCCGGGTTTGTGGCTGAACACATCCCAGGTGGAGGGCCCTTTGCCGTCGGCGTTCCAGCCGCCTTCCACCTGGTAGGCGGCGGTGGCGGTGCCAAACAAAAATCCGGGCGGGAATTGGGGGTAGGTCATGGGGGTGCTCCTGGGTGAATAATGGTGAATGCCAGCGATACGGTATCATTATAGAGCCGGCGGGTGGGGGAGTCAAACGAATGAAGAGCTTCGGGCGTGTGGCATCTATGTTGATTAACGTTCATCACCGTTGCCTGGCTTTTTTGTTCCAATCGACCTTTTTACCGTCACTTTCGCCATCCCATCCCGGAAGCGGGTTGTGATTAATCAGGAAAAGATACGTCAGTTCCCGCTTCCGGGATGGAGGTTCGGGAGTGCCGCGTTGGCATATTCCGTGGTTACCCCTCGGTCTGCTCCGTCATCAGCCCCCAGGTGAAACCGAATTTGTCCCGCACCCTGCCGATGCAGGAGCTGTAGGTGGTGGCGCGCGGCGGAATGACGGGCGTGCCTTCCTCCGCCAGGACGGCGTAGGCGCGCTGGACGGATTCCTTATCCTCGAAAGTGACCACCAACCCGAGCGCATTGCCGGGCTGGATGCCGCCCTCGATCTCGTCCGAGAGCATCACGCGCTGCCCGCCGACCATCATTTCGGCGTGGTAGACCATGTTCCGCTCGCGCTCATCCATCGGGCGGTCCCAGTCCGCGGGGTTGGCATCGGCATAATGCAGCAGCACCGTCACTTCGGCCCCGAAGGCGCGCTGATACAGGCGGATGGCTTCCGCGCAATCGCCGTTGAAGGAAAAACCGGGGGTGACAATGAGCGGCATGGCGTTATCCCCGGTGTTCCCGGTACCACGCCACCGTCCGCTTTAACCCTTCCTCAAACGGCATCTGGGCTTCAAAGCCGAACCATTCCTTCGCGCGGGTCACATCCAGGCAGCGACGGGGTTGTCCGTTGGGCTTGCTGGTGTCCCACACCAGCCGCCCGGTGTAGCCGGTGACGGCGGCGATGGTTTCGGTCAGGTCTTTGATCGAAATTTCCTGCCCCGAGCCGAGGTTGACCGGTTCGCTGCCGTTGTAGTGTTCGCTCGCCATCACGATCCCTTCGGCGGCATCATCCACGTACAGGAATTCACGCGTGGGGGAACCATCGCCCCAGGCGATGATCTCCTCCTGCCCGGCGGCCTGCGCGTCAACGCATTTTTTGATCAGGGCCGGGATCACGTGCGAGCTGTCGGGGTTGAAGTTGTCGCCGGGGCCGTACAGGTTGACCGGCAGCAAATAGATGCTGTTAAATCCGTACTGCTGGCGGTAGGCCTGCGACTGCACCAGGAGCATCTTCTTCGCCAGCCCGTAGGGGGCGTTGGTCTCCTCAGGGTAGCCAATCCACAGGTCTTCTTCCTTGAAGGGCAGCGGGGTGAACTTGGGGTAGGCGCAGATCGTGCCGATGGCGACGAACTTGCCCACGCCGCGCTGCCAGGCCTTGTGCATCAGCTGCACGCCCATCATCAGGTTGGAGTAGAAGAATTCGGCGGGGTGTTCACGGTTGGCGCCGATCCCGCCCACCTGGGCGGCGAGGTGGATGACCAGGTCAGGCTGGCTGTCATCCAGCAGGCGGTCGATATCCGCGCCTTCCACCAGGTTGTATTGGGAACTGCGGGGAACGAAGATTTCCTTTGCGCCGCGCTGGTACAGTTTCGCCACCACGGCACTGCCGAGGAACCCGGCCCCGCCGGTGACACAGACGCGTTTATCCTGCCAGAAAGTGCTCATTGGTTTTCTCCTGCGCCGCGCATCGGCAGCTGATCCATGCTGACCACCTGGGATTCCCAGCGGTGCCACGGACCGTGGTGCTTTTCCAGCAGTTTGCGGCCGTCACCGGGGCAGGGCAGCCCCGAAAGTTCCAGGTCGGCATCCATCATGATCCGCACCAGGTCTTTGAAGTACACGCGCGGTTCCCAGCCCAGCAGCTGGATCGCTTTGGAAGGATCAGCCTCGAGCCAGTCGACTTCGTTGGGGCGGAAGTAGCGCGGGTCGATCTTGACATACTTGTGCCAGTCCATATCGACATAGCCGAAGGCTTCATCGAGGAACTCGCGGATGGTGTGGGTTTCGCCGGTGCCGATCACCAGGTCAAGCGGCTGGTCGTGCTGCATCATCTTCCACATCGCGGCGACGTAATCGGGGGCGTAACCCCAGTCGCGCTTGGCATCGAGGTTGCCGAGGTAGAGGAAATCCTGTTCGCCCTTTTTGATCGAAGCGATGGCACGGGTGATCTTGCGGGTGACAAAGGTCTCACCGCGGCGCGGGCTTTCGTGGTTGAAGAGGATGCCGTTGCTGGTGAACATGCCGTAGCCGTCGCGGTATTGGCGCGTCATCCAGTAGGCATACAGCTTGGCGGCGGCATACGGGCTTTGGGGAATGAAGGGGGTTTCCTCATTCTGCGGCGCAGGGGCGGAACCGAACAGTTCGCTGGTGGAGGCCTGGTAGAAACGCGCCTTGACGCCGGTGCGGTGCAGGGCATCGAGGATGCGGGTGGTGCCCAGCCCGCTGACATCGCCGGTATATTCGGGCATATCAAAACTGACGCGCACATGGCTCATGGCGGCGAGGTTGTAGACTTCATCGGGGCGCACCTCGTAGATCACATCCAGCAGCGAGCCGGAGGCGCTGAGGTCGCCGTAATGCAGGAAGAGGCGGTCCTTTTCCTGCATCTTGTGGGGGTCATGGTAGATATGGTCGATGCGGCGGGTGTTGAAGGTGCTGGCGCGGCGGATGATGCCGTGCACTTCGTAGCCTTTGGATAACAGCAGTTCCGCCAGGTAGGAACCATCCTGCCCGGTGATCCCGGTAATTAACGCTTTTTTCATGCTGGTTTCGCTCCATTTCGTAAATTGGTTTTCGAAATTTTCATTTCATACCATCCCGTGTGTATTTTAATGGAAAATGGCGGAATCGGGGGAGAATGCAGGGAAAAAGGAGCCTTCTTCCGCCCGTCGATTCACGTTACAATCAGTACCAACCCATCAGTTCCCGGAGAAACCGCCATGCCCGACCATCAAACCATTTACCAACAGGAAGCCGAACGTTATGACCGCATGGTGATGCGGGAGGATGTCGATGGCAATATTCTTCACGCAATCCGGGAAATCATCGATCCCGCCGGACTGGATGTGGTGGAACTGGGTGCGGGAACCGGGCGGCTGACAACGCTGCTGGCGCCCCTGGCACACTCGATCCGCATTTTTGATGCCTCCGCGGCGATGCTGGCGGTGGCGATAGAAAAATTACAGGCGTTGGGCCTGGGGAATTGGCAGGCGCAGACGGCTGATCACCGTGTCTTGCCCGTGGCAGATGCCAGCGCCGACCTGGCGATCTCCGGCTGGAGCATCTGCTACCTGGTGGATTGGGCGGAAGCGGACTGGCAGGGCGAAGTGCGCAAAGCCCTGGCGGAAATGCGGCGCATCCTGCGGCCGGACGGGACGATCGTGATCATCGAAACGATGGGCACCGGCGTGGAAACCCCGCAGCCGCCGGAAAAGCTGCTGGCGTATTACCGCTTGCTGGAAGCCGAAGGTTTTGTCTTCACCTGGTTCCGCACCGATTACCGCTTTGCCTCGATGGCGGAGGCGGAGGAACTGGTGCCGTTCTTCTTCGGGCAGGAAATGCTTTCCGCCTGCCGGGCAACGGGCGAAGGCGTGATCCTGCCGGAATGCACCGGGATGTGGTGGCATGCTAATAAAAAAATTCACCGCAAAGAACGCTAAGAATGAGAAGTAGAAAGATGTCGGATCAAGGATGTTTACAGGTATTTTTTCATTTCTTTTCTTATGCGCTCTTTGCGCCTTTGCGGTGAGTTAAATCACTGCTAGACTTAAGCGTGAATTCACCATCCATTTAACATAGTCAGGAGGCGCCATGCGTTATCGACGATTGGGACGAACCAACCTGGAAGTATCCGAGATCAGTTTTGGCGCGGCGCGGGGCAACACCGACAACCCGCAGCAGGCAATTGAGACGATGCATGCCGCGTTGGCGGCGGGGATCAATTTTTTTGATACCGCCACCGGTTATGACAACGGCGACAGCGAACGCGTGCTGGGGGAAGCCCTGCGTGGGCATCCCGAAGCGCTGGTCGAAACCAAGTATTGCCCCTATGACAGCTACCTGCCGGGGGCGGAGTATATCGGCACCCCGCAGGCGCTGATTGCCTCGGCGGAGGAAAGCCTGCGGCGGCTGGGGCGGGATCGCATTGATGTGTTCCTCGGGCACGGCATCCGCAGCCTGGCAACGCTGGAGCGTTTTCTGAACGATGGCTGCTATGAAGCCATGTTGAAACTGCGCGAACAGGGTAAGGTGCGTTTTATCGGCATCAGTGAACTGTCCGAAGGCGATGGCACCCACCAGGTGCTGCAACGGGCGGTGCCCACAGGCGCGTTTGATGTGGTGATGCTGACCGTCAATATCCTCCTGCAAACAGCCGCGGAGACCGTGCTACCGCTGTGCCAGCAACACGACGTGGGTACGGTGGTGATGATGCCGCTCAACCAGGCCTCCAAACAGTCGGGACTGGTGAGTGCGGAGGCGGCGCTGGAATGTGTGCGGCGTCACATTGCGGTGGGAAACCTGCCGGCAGAGGCACCGTACATGGAGGAAACCCTGTTCGATTTTCTCCAGCCTTACAGCATCCCCGAAGCGGGCTTGCGCTATGTGCTAGCGCAAACCGTGGATACCTGCTGCGTGGGCATGCGTACCCCGGCACGGATTGCGTCCAACCTGCGCGCGATCGACCCGCCCTACCTGGATGCGGAGCGCCTGGCGCGCATCCGCGCCCTGTTCGGGCGGATCGAGGTGCAGGTGCGATAACGACCAACGGGTATGATGACGGTCTCTGAGCCTTACTGTACCGAAAGAAAGCGTGAAGCCATGAAACAACTGCAAGTCATTGCACCAAACGATTATGCGATTCTGGATGTGCCCATCCCAACCCCCGGGGCGGGGGAGGTGCTGATGCGCGTGACGGCGGTCACCACCTGCCCGCAGTGGGATTTGCACCTGCGCCATAATAAGCCGATGTTTGTCGGGCACCGGTTCCATTATCCCTACACCCCCGGCCAGCCAGGGCATGAAGCCGTGGGCGTGATCGAAGCGGTAGGCGCGGGTGTCACCGATCTCCAGCCCGGCCAGCGCGTATGCGCCTGGCGCGATGCCGGGCATGATCATCCGGGCTGCTACGCGCAGTACGTGGTGCACCGCGCCGAAAACGTCATCCCGGTGCCGGAAGGGCTGCCGGATGCGGCACTGGCGCCGCTGGAACTGGCGATGTGCGTGGGAACGGTTTTCCGCACCCTGCAGCCGCTGGATGTACTGCGGGGACGGACGGTCGGCATCAGCGGCCTGGGACCGGCTGGATTGGTGGCCATGCAAATGGCGCGCGCCGAAGGCGCGGCGCGGCTGATCGGGTTCGACCTGAACCCGGAACGCCGGGCGGCGGCAGTGCGCCTTGGGGCGGATGCCTGCTTTGACCCGCGCGAAGCCCTGCCGGTGGAACTACAAGGCAAAGGCCTGCAGACCGCGGTCGATTGCGTTGGCGCAAAAGCCTCGGTGGAATTCCTGCTCGACCATACGGCTGATTGTGTGGCCCTGTTCGGCGTGCAGCGCGAGGAGTACACCTTTGCGCCGCGCCACAATGCCCTCACCCTGGTGGGGTACAAGGGGCACTTCCGGGCATCGGCGGAGTATGCACTGGCATTGATCGTTGCCGGGAAACTGAACCTGGCGGCGCTGGTGACGCATACCTTCCCGTTGGAACGCTACGGCGAAGCGATCGACCTGCTGGAACAGCAACAGGCAAGCAAGGTGTGCTTCCTGCCGTGGGAATGAATCCATTAAAATTATGCCCGGACCGGCAGCTGCCGTATCCGGGCGGAACTATGATTGAACATGCGACGGCGGCTTATCCCACGGGCTGTGCTTGCAGTTGAATTTGCGCCAGCGGCAGGCCTTCGGCCTGGGCGGTGATCGTGATCGGCCCGGCTTCTGGTGTGCTGCGGATGACCGCCAGCAGGCGGCCCTGGAAGGCGCGGTGCTGGCTGCCGGTGTAGGACTCATCCGAAAGCGGGTTGCCGGAACCGAGCGCGACCAGTTCGCCCGCGCCGCTGACGGTGATATGGATGGAAGGCTCTGCCATTTTCACCCGCCGACCGGCGGCGTCATGTACTTCGATCGTCACAAAGGCAAGGTCGCCGCCGTCTGCGGTGATGTTGGTGCGGTCAGCGCTGAGTGCCAGCGCGGCAGGCGCGCCGGTGGTTTCCAATGAAAAGCGCCCGTTTTCCGCACCGTTCCGATACCCAACGGCTTCGATCACGCCCGGCTGGTAGACGACATCAAAGCTGACCTTGTTCTGGCAGGCGGCACCAGCGGGTTTGCGCCCGGCGGGAACCCCGTTGACGATGAGTTCCACCTCTTCGTCGGCGCAATAGACATCCACCTGGGCCAGCTTTCCTTCCTGGCCGGGGAAATTCCAGGTATCGAGTACCGGTTCCCATGCCCAGGGGGAGAACCCCAGTGGTTTGCCATGGTGCTGTGGGTCGAGGACAGCGATGAAAGGTGCGGTGCGCACACCCCACAGCAGGTCGCGGTAATAGGATTGGACGCGCTTGAAACCGCAGATATTGAAATCGCCGATACCGGAGGTGTGGTAGGGGAAGGGCACGCCGTGGGGCGGTTTGCCGTCAAAGGAAACCTGCCCGCCGCCGGCCTCACCGATGTAATCCATCGCGGTCCACACGAAATCACCGATCACCTGCGGGTTATTCATGGTCTCCTGCCAGAAGGTGTACATCATGTGTCCCCAGGTTTCGGTGCCGGCGATCACCCGGCCCGGGAAGCGTTCCCGGTCGACCGAATAGCGCTGTGCCATGTAGTTATAACCGGCCACATCCAGCGGGGTGATGAAATCCCGCGTCTGGTTGCCCCAGTTGTCTTTGGCGGGGTCGGCCGGGACGGGTTTCAGTTTGAAGGATTCGCCCTGGTTGCCGGCGGCGATATCTTCGATGAAGTTGATCATCAGCCCGGCGGTGACAAAACGGGTGCTGTCCAGTGAACGGATGAAATCCGCCTGCCGCTGCGACCATTCCGCACCGAGTGGGTTGTCGAAGGCTTCAAAGATCTCATTCCCGATCGACCACAGCACCACGGAAGGGTGGTTGCGGTCGCGTTTCACCATCGCTTCGGTGTCGCGCTGCCACCAGTCCCTGAAGTACAGGTGGTAATCGTTGGTGACCTTGGGAGAGAACCAGGCATCGAAGGTCTCGTCGATCACCAGCAACCCCAGGCGGTCGCAGGCATCCAGCAGGGCGGGGGCGGGTGGGTTGTGGGCGCTGCGCAGGGCGTTGTAGCCGGCGGATTTGAGCAGTTCGATCTTGCGCTCCTCCGCGCGCGGGTAGGAAGCCGCCCCCAACGGGCCGTGGTCATGGTGGATGCAGCCGCCTTTCATTTTCACGGGGATGCCGTTCAGGCGCAGGCCGTGCCGGGGGTCAACCGTGATGGAGCGGATGCCGAAGGTGGTGCGTGCGCTGTCGACCACCTCACCGCCGATGCGGATTTCACTGACCAGGGTGTACAGGTACGGCGATTCGATTGACCACAGGCTGGCATCCTTCACCAGCAGGGTTTGCTGCAGGGAGGGCAGCCTGGCAGGGGTTTCGATGGCGGCGGCTGGGTTGCCGTCCGCATCGAGGATCGTGCTGCGCAGCACGGCACCGTCCAGGCTGGTCAGGTTGGCAATCTCGGTGGAAATCTGCACCACGCTGTTTTCTGGATCCACCACCGGGGTGGTGACGAAGACCCCCCACGGCTGGATGTGGATGCGTCCGCCGGTCCGCAGCCACACCGGGCGGTAAATGCCGGTACCGCTGTACCAGCGTGAGTTCATCGGGGCGGTGTTGTTGGCCACCACGTTAACCACGTTTTCGGCACCGTATTGCAGGTACGGAGCGAGGTTCACCAGGAAACTGGTGTAGCCGTAGGGGTGGAATGCTGCTGGCTGCCCGTTGACGGATACTTCGGCGTTCATGTAGACGCCTTCGAATTCCAATTGCACCGCCTGCCCCTGCCATTCGGCGGGGGCGTGGAATTTCTTGCGGTAATGTGCCACCCCGCCGGTGAACCAGCCGCCGCTGCTGCCGTTGGGGCTGTCAGCCGTGCGCGCCTGGTGGATCATGGCATCATGCGGCAGCACCACCGGCTGCCAGGCATGCGGGTTGAACAAGGCGGCGAAACCGGTTTTGTCGGTGTGTTCCCATCCCAGGTTAAAGCATTGTTTTTGCATCCGTATTCTCCTTGGAATTCACTGGTGTGGTATTTTGCAAGCCGCGCAGGAAGCAGCGGCAGATTTCATGGTAAATGTCCGGCACGGGGCGGTCGTATTCGAGCGGGATCAGTTCGCCCAGCAGGGCGAAGCGGCTGTTCATCCCGCTCAACAGGTTCCAGATGACGGCGGATGCCAGTTCCGGGTCCAACCCGGGATCGAGTGAACCATCGGCGATGCCCTGGCGCACCAACCGGGAAAACCCGGTTTCAGCAGACTGCGCCCGACCGGTGACCTGGCGCATGCGGTCTGCGTTGACCTCACGGGCGTACAGGCTGTCAAATTCGACGATGAAGCGGGCATGTTCCGGGTGGGTTTGCGCGTGGTGGATGATGCGCAGCATGTGCTGTTCCAGTTGATCCAGGGCTGTGCCCGATGCAGGCACCTCATCCCCCGCCCGGCTTTGCTCAAAAATATCCTGCAAAATCGCCCAGGCAAGTTCCTGGCGGTTGGCGAAGTAAGCGTACAGGGTTTTGCGGGTGATGCCGGCGGCACGGGCGATCTCGCTCATGCTGACGCCGTCAATGCCGCCGCGGATGAACAACGCTTCGGCTGTGCGCAGGATGTGTTCGCGCTGGCTGGCGCGGTGCTGGTGGTAGGGGTGGCTGGTTTCTGTCATTGTGCCTGGCTAAATTTTATACAGGTTGTATAAATTGATTATACAACAGGACATCAATGTCTACTCGCTCCAAAGAAGCTGCGCCGAATCATTTTTTATATGGAAATGCAGAATCCCCAGCCAATGCTCATCACCCTATGTCGCCGTTTTGAGAGTGGGGCAACTGAACCAAAATCCTGGATTTGATGGGAGGCTGTGCATGGATAAGAAGCATTGGAACGAAAAAAAGCTACTGATTCATGGCAGGATTGTCTGCCGGACCCGGCATCTTTTGGGCCCATGTATCAGATCCGCCCGGAATGGTTGTTCCAGCGCGGTAGATTGCGTTTCTTCTCAATCGGCAATCCGGTCTTTTCCTTGAGAAGGTCCAGCAGGGCACGGTATTCATCATGGGAATCGGTGATAATCAACCGGATGGTCTGGCGCGGAAGAATAGCATATTTCACCGTCGTTCGGGTTTCCACCAGCCACGACAGGCCGCTGGTGGTTTGGAGAAAACCTGCGCTGCGGGTGTCTTCCATCTGTCGGATGGAGGTGACTGCGTCCCATGGGATGAGTTGCCAGTCCCCGGCATTTTGGTGCAATGCCAGTCCATCCACCAGCACCCGGATTGGCTGAAGGAGCCGGGCAACCTGAATTTCCTGCAAAACCATGGAACACGGCATGGCGAGAAGCAGCACACCGGCTATCACTTGGAATGGAGCCTGTCCCGGGTTTCCAGGCGGAAGGAATTGGTCGAGGTGGGTTAGTAGATAGAAATTCACGGCCATTCCCATTACACAGCCAATCGGCATCAAAATCCGCAGAAATTTCAGAGATTTGTTACGGTTGTACAGCACTGCCTGGCGTTGGATCAGGTCGTTCATTGGGATTCCCCTTCTGTTAATCCTGTCAGCATGCGGTCAAATTCAGCCCATAGTTCGGCATGGGTGTGCCAACGCACGTTTTGCCCGTCGCCGGCATGGCGCGGGATGATGTGAAAGTGGAGGTGGAAGACATCCTGCTGCGCCTGCGCACCGGAGCTGTTGATGATCTGCACGTTGTGGATGCCGAGTTTTTCTTCATACAGGGTGGTGACGTGTTTGATCGTGCGCATCAACTGCGCCAGCACCTCGGGCGGGGTGTCGAAGATGTTCTCGTGGTGCGTTTTGGGGATCACGAGGGTATGGTAGGGATTAACCGGGTAAATATCCAGAAAGGCAACCGTGTATTCATCCTCATATACCTTCCATGAGGGTGCTTCACCGCGGATGATCTGGCAGAAAATGCAGTTGGTCATGATATGTTCCCGAGGAGTCACCCCTCGACAGGCTCGGGGTGCGTGTTTGTGCTTAATACAGTGTAAACCCGCCGTCAACGGATATGGTTTCACCGGTGATGAAGCTGCCGGCTTCGGAGATCAGCAGGATCGCCGAGCCGCATAGTTCCCGTGGTTCACCGGGGCGGTGCATGGGGGTGAACTCGAACCATTCCCCGCCGAATTTGGGATCGGCAAAGAACGGTGCTGCCATCTCGGTGTTCATGTAACCCGGCGCAATCGCATTCACGCGGACGTGGTACGGCGCCCACTCCACCGCCAGGGATTTCGTCAGGTGGATCACAGCGGCTTTGGAGGCATTATACGAGGTCTGCATTTGTGGGCGGTTGACGATCAACCCCGACATGGAGGCAATATTGACAATGGCTCCACCGCCCTGGGCTTTCATATAGGGTGCCACCGCCTGGGAACAGAAGAACACCCCGTTGAGGTTGACGTCGATCACCTTGCGCCATTCGGCTTCGGAAACTTCCAGGGCGGGTTTATGCTGGCAGATGCCGGCATTATTCATGATGAAATCGATGCGCCCGAAGGCTTCATGGACAGTTTTGGCCATCGCCTGGCAGCTGGCATGGCTGCTGACATCGGTTTCCACCAACAGCGCTTTGCGTCCCAGGGCTTCAATCTCCCGGACGGTTTCCGCGCCGGTGGCGGGGTTCAGTTCAGCGATCGCCACATCCGCGCCGGCTTCAGCAAAAGCGAGGGCGAACGCCTTGCCCAATCCCTGCCCGCCGCCGGTGACAATGCCGACCTTGCCGGAAAGTGAAAATGTATCGAGGATCATACCGTACTCCTTGTTCTCGTGATGGTTGCTGCCTTGATTGTATCCGAAAACCGGCGCTGCCATAGGAATGAAAAACAGGATTCCGGAACCTGCCGCAATCCTGTTGTGGGCGGGTGTTGGGTAAAATCCGTTAACCTGCGAGGCCGGTCAGCAGCGGCAGCAGCGCAGCGGATTGCTCGCGGATCGCAGGAAGGACCATGAGAAAGACGATCAGCGCCATCAGGCAGCACAGCGCGAACAGGCCGAGGATCGTGAACAGGGCCAACATGGCGGGGCTGATCTTGCGCTTTGCCGTTTCGGCAGGTTTACCGGGAGCAGCTTGCGAGGCAGCCGGGGGTACCACCTCGGTGAAATCCCCTTCAATAAACCCGGGATCAACCACCAGGGCGGTTTCCGCGGGCTGTGGCTCGGGTGTTGGCGGCATCACCGGGGGATGGGGTTCGGGTTCCGGCAGGGGAGCGCCTTCGATGTTACTCATGGGCTGAATCCCTTCTCTCTGCTTGTTTCTCTTTGCTGCGGCGGTACATGCGCATCACCACCAGTGAGGTGGCGATGATCAGCAGGCAGGTGACCACCACCGGCACCACCACCGCCAGGACGGAAACCACCGCGGCAGTCGCGTCTTCCAGCAGGCTGACCGGGGCATCCCCCAGTCCGCCGGTGGCAGCAGTGACTGCCGGTCGGATGGCGAGGCTCTTGACGGCATGCACCGAACCCGCTGTGAGCAGCCCCAGCACCATTGACAGCACCGGGTGGATTTCGGTAACCACATTGGCGGCGGCGGCGAACAGGATCGCCCCCGCGGCCGGGCGGAAGATGGTCTGGATCACGTCATTGATGTGGTCAACAGCGGGAATCTTGTCGGCGAAGAACTCAATCACGCCCAGCACAATGATCACGCCGATCACCCACCACGAGGTGAGCGCGTCCCACGGTTCGCTGAGCTTAAGCAGGTTGGTGAATTTCGCCAGCAGCGCCACAATCAGGAGCGGGATATAGGCATTCAAACCCGCGCTGGCGGATAAGCCAAAAGCTGAAAATATACCGGTCATACGCTCTCCTTGAACAGGGTCAATGCGGTTATTGTAACATTGAACCTGGGTTGATATGCAAGTCCCTGCTTACAGCGGGAATCCTGCCCAGGTGCCGGTCAGGGTGTAGCGGAGCCAATCGAACACGAAAATTTGCAGCAGTGCCACCACGAACCCCGCAGCGAACCACGGCCAGAGCTGTTTCCAGGTGGAGAAGGTGTTTTCACGGAATGTCAGCAGGATCAGCAGGACGGTGTAGATGATGGCCAGGAACAGCGGCACGGTGAGGGTGCTGAGCACGGCGGCGGGATACAACAGGAAATCCACATCGCTGACAATGGCCAGCACGGGCAGGGCACTGAGGACCGCCAGGAGAAGCAACTGCACGGGTTTGCGCAGCAGCGGTTCGGGGATTGGTTCCTGCCATACGCTCTGGTGAAAGGCGGGAACCAGCAGGGCAGCGATACCCCAGCCCATCCCTATCCCGCTGGTCAGGCGCAGCCAGATTGACGGGGTATAGAGGAAAGCGCTGCCCCCTGTGCTGAGGAGCGAATTGATGCCGTCCACCGCGAAGAACAGGAACAACACTGCCAGCGGCAGCAGTACGCTTTTGGCGGGAAATTCCTGGCGGCGGCCTTTGTTGGCCTGGTACAACAGGACGATCAGTGCGCCCAGGTACATGCCGGTACAGCGCGCGCACAGCGGGAACTGGTGGTCATGCACGAAAAATGAATGGGAAGGCGCGCGGTGGCAGACGGCATAGGCGATCGCACCGAGTTTGCCGAAGAAGCCCTCGGGTGTGAACGCCAGCCAGCCGGCCAGCAACAGCGCGGCGATTGCCGCGATCAGGGAACGGCGCGCACGGTGCCAGCGCGGGTCAGTGCGGAAGGTATCCCGGGTGATCCATTGTTTTTTTGCCATGGTTGTATTCTACCTGAGAATGGCTAGAATTACGGTCCGAAGTGACATTACAGTAATGTCTATGGACAGAATCGGAAATCTTAAAATATTGCGAAAAAACTATATTGCCTGTTGACAATACTGTATAATATACAGTATTATAGAGACATGATCGAGCCAGAAGTAATTCAAGAACATGTTGACAAGTTAAGCGCGGAAATGCGCCGTGGGTTGATTGTTCTGGTCGTGATGAGTCAGCTTGAAACGGAAGAATACGGCTACTCACTGTTGAAGAAATTGGAAGAGAAAGGATATGACATTACACAGGATACCCTCTATCCGCTGATGCGGCGGTTGGAAACCCAGGGGTACCTCAACAGTGATTGGAAAGTTGACGAGCCACGTCCCAGGCGATACTATCAGCTCAATGAATTGGGAGAAGCGGTATTGGAAGCGCTTCGAAAAGAATGGAAAGAACAGTTTAAAGTAATCGAGGAAATAACGAAATGAAACTCTCAGAAAAAAGCCAGATTTTATTGAACCGCTACCTGTTGGCGGTGGAACGCCGGCTGCCGTTGCAGGGGCGCAAAGATATGATCGCTGAAATCCAGGCCAACCTGCTGGACAAGCTGGAAGATACCTACAGCCCGGAAGAAGTGCTGACAGAAAGCCAGCTGGAAGCGGAGCTGCGCAAGTTCGGTTCGCCGCGCAGCGTGGCGGCTTCGTACCACACCTCCAATGCATTGATCGCACCGGAATTCAACGAATTGTTCCGCCTGGTGGTAACCGTGTTGGTGCCGATTGTAGTGGCTGCGGTGTTTTTAGCCGGGTTGATCTCGTTCGTGGTCAGCGGCGGTGCGAATCCCTTTGGCAGTTTCTTTGGATTGATGAGCTCAATGGCCGGGGTGGCGATGAATATCATTGGTGGTTTTGCGATTGTGATGATCGTGATCACCCGCTTCTTCCCCGGTGTGGTGGGCGCAATCAAGGTGGGCTTCATCGACGATGAAAAAGACGACTGGAAGGTCAGTGAGTTACCGGAACCGGTCGATTCCTCCGACCGCATCCAGATCTGGGAGCCGATCGTCGGGATCGTGGTCAACAGCATCCTCCTTGTGATCCTGTTGTTCCTGTTTGACCAGCTGGTGGGCATCTGGTGGTTCAGTGACAATGCCTGGCATGTGATCCCGATCTTCACGGACGCCTTCAAAGCCTTCATTCCAATGATGGCGGTCAAAGTCGGGCTGGAATTGGTACTCAACGCCATTCAACTCTACCAGCATCGGCGCAGTTTGCTCAGCCGCTGGTTCGAGGTCGGAATCAAGGCGCTGGAACTGACGATTGTGGGATTGATGCTGAACGCGGGCAGGCTGTTGTTCTTTGACGAAGCCCTGGCGATGGAGCACGGTGTCTCTACCGAAGGCGTGGAAGGATTAAGTGTATTGTTCCAGTTTGATTTCCTGCGCTGGTTCCTGGTGTTCCTGCTGGTGGTGCTGGGAATTGACCTGATCAAAAAAGTGGTACAGGCGGTGCGCAAAACAGCGGAAACGATCCGCTGAGTGGAATGGAAAAAACGATAACCAGTGAAGCCAGGGAACACCAATTCCCTGGCTTCACTGGTTAAAAGGGTTTGGCATTCCTGCTGTTCGCCTCTACAATGGAAACTGTAGATTCCATCTGTGGAGGCGCAATGCATGATGACCTTGAACCCATTCGTATATTGATCCTCTCCGGTGGGGGTGGGCGGGGTGGTTTTCACGTGGGGGCGTATGATTACCTGCATCAGCAGGATTGGCACCCGGATGCTGTGATCGGCACCTCGATCGGGGCGGTCAACGGGGCATTGATCGCCGGCGGATATTCCCCGCAGGCATTGGCGCAGTTCTGGCTGGGTGAAGGGCAGGGCCACAATGCGCCTAATCTGCATGAAGTCAACCATGTGGAAGGGCTGCCGCCGCGAATGGGCGCTGCGGCGCGGATCGCCACCCGCGCGGTGATGCGCTATGTGCTGCAGGACCGCCTTAACGTGGCCGCACCGTCCAATTCTCCCCCGCCGCATCCCGGCTGGAAAGCGCTGCCGGATGAACGCGTGGATGAGGAAACCGGCAAGATCCGTAAAATGCCGCTGGTCTCGCTCCTCAACCGGTTGTTCGGCAACTGTACCAACCTGCTGGATACCGGCCCATTGCGGGAAACGATGCGGCGCGCCCTGCACCTGGCCGATGAGGAGGCGTGGGTGGCGCAGGACAGCCCTTTGTTGTTGATGATCAATGCCACCCACGTACGCAGCGGCCGCCATGAAATTTTCAGCAACCGTCCGATGGATGCCCTCGACCTGCCGCGGTACACATTTTTCTCCACGCGGGACGAGATCCAGCACGGTATTCGTCTTGACCATATCATGGCCAGCGCCAGCATTCCCGGCATCTATCCCTGGACGCGGATCAAGGGAGAAGCCTATTGGGATGGGGCGATTGTCAATAACACCCCGCTGGGGTTGATCCTGGATGCTGCCAACGCACTGGATCCGGGCGGCATGCGCCCGTTGCAAACCGTGTGCGTGCTGCTTTCCCCATGGAAGGAAGCCGGCACGCAGGAACGGTTGGATGAAATGCCGATGAACTTCATGGATACGGTCAACTTTGCACTGGATTGGATGCTGCTGTCATCTTTCCGCGAACAGCTTCGGTTGTTCTACCTGATGAAGGAAATGGGCGATGAATTGCTGAAACTGCGCGGAACGGAGGAAGAAATTGCCCGTTACCGCGAAATGCGCTTTCTGGTCACCGCGCCTGACCCGCGCGCGGTGTACCCGGGCAATTCGTACCCAATGTGGCGCATCATCGACTATGACCGTTCCCTGACCCGCAAGTTGATTGCGCATGGCGTGGAACAAACCCGGCAGGCATGGGAACGCGGATTCCAATGAAGCCGTGCTATCTTGCAGCAACTGGACGCTTTGCCTGTGCCGCGGTGACGGCTGGTGTTCATTGCGCGAATGCTGCCGGATTTGCCCTGTTTTCCTTTATAATAAGGAAAAGCATCTCCTGCGCTGCGGCCTTCCATAATTCAAAGGATGGAAACACAGCCTTCCGAAACAAAGGATCCCTGGCTTTATGAGCGGAACAAAGAACAAGTACATCATTGGCCTTACAGGCAATATCGGCACCGGTAAAAGTGTGGTGCGCCGTATGTTGGGGCACCTGGGTGCCTACGGCATTGACGCGGACGCCCTCGGCCACCGTGCCATCGCCAAAGGAGCGCCGGGTTACCAACCGGTGGTGGATTTGTTTGGCCGCTGGATTCTCAACAGTGAAGGCCAGATCGAACGCAGCCGCCTGGCAAAGATTGTGTTTGATAATCCGGCGGCGCTGCAGGCGCTGGAAGGTATCATCCATCCCCTGGTCAGCCGTGCCGTTGACCTGTTGATCCGCCGCACCCCACACCAGATTGTGGTGGTCGAGGCGATCAAGTTGTTGGAAAGTGGCCTGGCAGCGAAATGCAACGCGGTATGGGTTACGTACACTCCCGACAGTGCCCAGGTGGCGCGCCTGGTGGAAAAGCGCGGCATGACACAGGCAGAAGCGTTATCGCGCATCCGCATGCAAAGTTCGCAAAAGGACAAAATCAGCAAGGCGGACCTGGTGGTCATCAACGATGCTTCGTTTGAGAAAATCTGGAAACAGGTGTATGATGCCTGGAATAAAATTCCCGCCAATATCGCCGAAGTAGCGCTGGAAACGCCGGTAACGCCAACCGCGGCGGAGGAAGGACTTGAATCGGCATTTGATGTGCGGCGCGGTTCACCGCGTGATGCGGCTGAAATTGCCCTGCTGATGCACCAGATGCAAAGTACCGGCAAGGCCGTCAACCGCGCCGATGTGATCGAATCGTTCGGCGAAAAAGCTTACATGCTGTTGTACAACCAGAGCAGCGGTGACCTGCTGGGCCTGATGACCTGGCAGGTGGAGAACCTGATTACCCGCGTTTTCGATATTCTGCTCCTGCCGGGTGTATTCGCAGCCGAAGCCGTGACCCGCCTGCTGCAACAGGTGGAAGAAGAATCGAAAGTGCTCCAGGTGGAAGCCTGCATGATTTTCATGCCAGAACAGCACGGCATTTCGGAAAACATTCTCGAAAAACTGGGCTATCATCGCAGCAGCCTGGCCGATTTGGATAACGGCGCCTGGCAGGAGGCTGCCCGTGAAGGATTGGACGCGGGCCAGGTATTATATATGAAGGTGCTGCGGACGCAGCGTGTGCTGCGCCCCATTTAAGGTTCAAAATGAATACGGCTGTGTGGGATTTTCTCCAAGAAATCATTTTCATCTTTCAGCGCCTCACCTGGGAGAGTTTACTCGACATCATCCTGGTGACGTTGATTTTCTTCCTGTTGCTGGTGGTGGTGCGCAATACCCAGGCCATGTCATTGTTGCGCGGGATGATCTTCCTGATCATTGCCCTGCTGGTGTTGACCCAGGTGGTCAATCTGCCGGCGTTCTCCTGGCTGGTGAACACCACCATGCCGGTCCTGCTGCTGGCCATTCCGGTGGTGTTCGCACCGGAAATCCGGCGCGGGCTGGAACGGATCGGGCGCGCGGGGGGACGTTCCCTGCTGCGCCGCCGCTCCAAGGTGGAGGAAGAACGCTACATCATGGCGATTGAGTCGGTGGTGACAGCGTGCGCGCGTCTTTCCGAGCGCAAGCACGGCGCATTAATGGTATTCCAGCGCGATGATTCACTTTCGCAGTATGTCAGCACAGGGGTGCGCATGAATGCCGTGGTGACGGCAGAATTGCTATTGCAGATCTTTTACCCCAATACGCCACTGCACGACGGGGCTGTGATCATTGACCGCGAGCGTATCCTCGCGGGAGCTTGCGTTCTGCCGCTTTCGTCCAGTGGTGTATTGAATGCTTCCCCGGAACGCCAGATGGGGCTGCGGCATCGCGCTTCGTTGGGTATTTCAGAAGCCAGTGATGCCCTGGTGGTGGTGGTTTCGGAAGAAACCGGGGCGATTTCGATTGCCCAGAACGGAAAACTCAACCACGGCATTTCGGATGAGGCATTAATTGACGAACTGCGCATCTACTACCACCCGGAACTGGCGCCGCATACCTTCAATGAATTTCTTCAGAATCTTTTCCGCGATGTTAACGAACCTGAAGAAGACGAAATACAGGAGCGCCCATAATGCGCCTCATTAAACGGATTTTACGCTTTGTGCCGACGCTGCTGCTTTCCGCATTCCTGGCTCTCATTGTATGGGCTTCCGCGATCACCGCGGCAGATCCAAACGAGGAACGGCTGTATCCTTCCAACCTGCCGGTGGATGTGATTGGCCTGGATCCGGGACTGATCATGGTAAGTCAGAGTGCTGTCAATGCGTCCATCACACTCAGCGCGCCGACCTCGGTTTGGGCACAACTGACGCGTGACCCTGGTTTAATCTCCATGACCGCTGATTTAAGTGGACTCGGTGTTGGAAAACATACTGTCCCGATTGAGGTGGATGTGAATACCAACCCGGTGCGGGTGATCAGTGTATCACCGCGTAACCTGGCTGTTGAACTGGATACATTCCTGGAGCGTGAATTGCCGGTCACCTTTGAAGTTACCGGCCTGCCGGCAGTGGGCTTTGAATCGGAAGCGCCAACACTCAGTACAGAATCTATATCCATTCAGGGTGCTTCGCAGCTGGTGGAACAGGTGGTTGTTGTGCGTGCTTCGCTGGATATCACGGATGCTTCGCAGTCTTTTGTCACCACCCTTCCCCTCAGCGCTTACGATGAAGCCGGGCGGGAAGTAACCGGGTTGACCCTGTCGCCTTCGGATATCACGGTGACACAACCCATCACGCAGAAATACGGCTATCGCAACCTGGTGGTCAAGGTCGTGGTTAAAGGGACGGTGGCTGGCGGCTACCGCGTGACCAATGTCTCCTCCTATCCGGCAGTGGTGACGGTATTTTCTGTCAACCCCGACCTGGTACTGGACCTGCCGGGTTACGTGGAGACCGAGCCGCTGGATATCACCGGCGCGGTGGATGATGTCGATGTGCTGCTGCCGCTGGCGTTGCCTTCGGGCGTGTCGGTGGTGGGCGAAAACCAGGTGCAGGTGCAGGTGGGAATCGCGGCAATTGAGAGCAGCTTGACTTTAAGCAATATGCGGGTAGAATTGGTAGGCGTGGATGAGGGGCTGGTGGCGACGGTTTCACCCGAAGTGGTGGATGTGATCCTCTCCGGTCCGCTGCCGGTGCTGGACAAACTGCGCGCCACTGATGTGCGTGTGTTCATCGATATGACCGATGTCCCCGAAGGGGTATACCAGCGCGTGCCGCAGGTGGAAATCCTGGTGCAGGGATTGCTGGTGCAGTCGGTCCTGCCGGAATCGGTGGAAGTGGAACTGGAGATCAACCCAACCCACACCATCACACCGGACGATCTGTTCCCCACCCTGACGGCCACCCCGCGCCGCACTGCCACGCTCACACCGACCAGAACACCCACCAAAAAACCGTGATCCCGGGTGGGATGAAGAATGCGGGAATGATAAAAGGATTGAAGGCATGGCAAAACCAGTAGTGGCATTGGTCGGCAGACCAAATGTTGGCAAAAGTACCCTGTTCAACCGTCTTTCGGGCGAGCAGATGGCAATTGTGGATGATGTTCCGGGCACCACCCGTGACCGCCTGTATACCGAGGCGTTGTGGAACGGCAAGGAATTTTACATTGTTGATACCGGCGGGTTGGACCCCACTGCCCACAGCAGCAAGTCGGTGCTTTCGGTGGGTTCCGCCGATTTCATTGATGACATTCGCTCGCAAGTGGAAATTGCCATCGCCGAAGCAGATGTGGTATGTTTCCTGGTGGATGTGAATGCCGGCGTTACCCCGGCTGATATGGAAGTGGCAACCTTGCTGCGTACCAGCCAGAAAAAGGTGGACGGCAAACAATTTCCCCCGATCCTGCTGGTGGTGAACAAAGCGGATAACATGGAAAAAATGGCCGATGCCTGGCAGTTTTACGAAATGGGCCTTGGCGATCCCTACCCGATCTCGGGTCTGCAAGGCCGCGGTACCGGTGATCTATTGGATGCGATTGTCGAGGCATTTCCACCCGCGGTGGAGGAACCTGAAGATGATTCGGTCAAGATCGCGATTGTTGGCAAGCCGAATGTGGGCAAATCCAGCCTGTTAAACCAGCTCACCGGGCAAAATCGTGCCATTGTCAGCCCGATTGCCGGCACCACGCGCGACGCCGTGGACACCCCGATGGAATATGAAGGGGTGAAACTGACCCTGATTGACACCGCCGGTATCCGCAAGCGCGGCAAGATCGAGCGCGGGGTGGAAAAATATAGCGTGATCCGCTCAATGCGTGCCATCGAGCGTGCTGATGTGGCGTTGCTGCTGATCGATGCCACCACGGGAATTACCGAACAGGATGCCCACATTGCCGGCTTTATCCTGGATGAATGGAAAAGCGTCGTGGTGGTGGTCAACAAGTGGGATGCGGTTGAAAAAGACACCTACACCATGCTGGAATACACTGAACGAATTCGCCAGGAATTGAACTTCCTGCCGTATGTACCGCTCCTGTTCATCTCTGCCAAAACCGGCCAGCGGGTGGACCAGGTGCTGCCGCTGGCGTTGAAGGTGGAGGAAGAACGCCATAACTGGATTCCCACCGGGCAGCTGAACCGGATTGTGCGCCAGGCAATGGACCTGCATGCGCCGCGTTCCGGTACCGGGCGGCCGTTGAACATTTACTATGTCAACCAGGTCAAAGACGATCCGCCCACCTTCCTGCTGCATGTCAATGACCCCAAGCTGGGGCATTTCGGGTATATGCGCTTTTTGGAAAACCAGATCCGCAAGGAATTCCCGTTTGAAGGCACGCCGATCCACCTGGTGTTGAAACAGAGCTGAAAGCGCTTGCCAGTGAGGCGCAATGAATTGTCAATGAATGCAATTGCGGCGGTGCGCTTTGCGCCTGCCGCTGGTTGGTTTTATAATGGAAGTGTAATCCTTGTGGAGGCTGACATTGCGTGACCCCATTCCTGATGCTCCCCTGATTGAAAGCGACCTGCCCGATGATGTTGAAGAACGCCAGATGGACAGGCCGTCAGAATCGCCGGCAGAAGAGACAGTTCCCTTCGGCCGTAAACTCCGGCAATTCGTGTTTGAGCTGGTGCAGATGGTGGTGGTGGTGTTCCTGCTCTACAAGGGTGTCGATGCGATGATCGGACGGGTGCAGGTGGAGAGCATCAGCATGCAGGATACCGTTCAGCCAGGGCAGCTCCTGATGGTTTTCAAATGGGCGTACCGCAACCCCGATAATTTCCAGCGTGGGGACATCGTGGTGTTCCACGCTCCCAACGAACCGGGGCAGGATTATATCAAACGCCTGATCGGCCTGCCGGGGGATGAGGTGCGCGTGGAGCAGGGGCTGGTGTTTGTCAACGGTGTGCTGCTTTCTGAGCCGTATGCGCGGCAGAAGCCCCTGTATGAAGGGCAGTGGTATGTACCCCAGGATTCGCTGTTTGTGCTGGGCGATAACCGCAACCTCTCGGCGGATTCGCACGAATGGGGTTATCTGCCGATTGAAAATGTATTTGGCCGGGCATTCCTGGTGTATTGGCCGCCAAATGCGGTACACTTAATCCAACGGATGGATCCCGCTGCGGCGGTGTATTGAGCGAGGTGTGATGATGGAACGCAATCAAATTCTGGAATTGGCGCAGGCGCTTGAGAAGAATCTGCCCTCCGCAACCGCCACCCCTTACCGGTTGGATGGTTCGCTGGCAAAGTTCATTGACCACACCCTGTTGAAGCCGGAAGCAACCCCGCACCAGGTGGAAGTCCTGTGCAGCGAGGCGCGCGAATACCGCTTTGCCTCGGTATGCGTTAACCCGATCTTTGTTCCGTTATGCCGTGAATTGCTGGATGGCAGCGGGGTGGATGTATGTACAGTGGTCGGTTTCCCACTGGGGGCCGATCCTGGCGCGGTGAAAGCAGCCGAGGCCAAGGATGCCATCCACCACGGGGCGGTTGAAATTGACATGGTGCAATCCGTTGGCATGCTGAAGGGCGGTGCCTTTGAGGTTGTGTATGATGATATCCGTGCCGTGGCTGAAGCCTGCCACGAGGAACGGGCGATCCTGAAAGTGATCCTGGAAACCTGCCTGCTGACGGAAAGTGAGAAAATTATTGCCTGCCTTCTGTGCAAGGAAGCCGGGGCGGATTTTGTGAAGACCTCGACCGGGTTCAATAAAGCCGGCGCCACGGTGGAAGACATCCGCCTGATGCGCGCGGTGGTGGGGCCAACGATGGGCGTTAAGGCGGCAGGCGGCGTGCGCTGTTTGGCCGATGCGCGTGCCATGCTCGAAGCCGGTGCCACCCGCCTGGGAGCGAGTGCCGGCGTGGCAATCATGCAAGAGATCGTGGAGGCCTGAATGCGCGAGAGCAATCATCTTCACCCGCAGGAAACCGCAGATTCCACCGCATCAGCCACCTGCCGTGAATGCCAGGTAGGCCACCTGAAACGGAAATACCTCACCTATCTCACCTGGATGGGGCCGGAGCTGGTAACAGTCCCCGATTTCCCGGCCTGGGTGTGTGATGTGTGTGGTTACCGCGAATATGATCTGAATGCGCTCAAGCGCTTAAACGTAATCCTGAACCCGGGGCTGGGCCGCAGGCTGCCGGAATATGGCAGGGCGGCGAGCCGCAAACGCACCGATCACCTCAATCCGCCGTTGCCAGGAATCGAGTGATTGCATCGGCCTGCGGATGATGCGGCAGGTTTATCCTTCTGACGAGCTTGCTTCAGCCGGTTCAACTGCATCGAACGGCGCAACCGGGTAAATGAGTGCGGTATCTTCGCTGAGGATATTCTCCTGGTGAAGAGGGAAGATATTACTCTTGATGCCGGCGTAGCTGAACAGGTCCACCTGGCGGTTAATACCGAACAGCTTTTCCAGTTCCATTTCCATGTTCATCCGGTCGCGCAGGGTGGGGGCATTGCCTTCTTCGAATTTGAGCAAGACCTTGATCCGTTCGTTGGGGGTGCGGAACTCACTCAGGACCGAACCAAAGAGTTCCATCTTCGCAACATGCCAACGTTTGCAATACTGCTGCAATTGCTGCAGCTGCTGTTGATTCATATGAAGTTCCATACCTAATTGTACCGCAGATTGTGCCCTTTTACGGCTGCAATGGATACCAGGCTGGCATACCGTCATAGCTGTCTGACATACTGAGATTGGTCAGCTGCTGGCCGGTCAGGTCCATAATATAGATTTCGGCATTGCCATCGCGTTCTGATGAGAAAGCAATCCAGTTGCTGTCCATTGAAAAGCTGGGATACGCATCACTATTGGTATTGGTCAGCTGGTACACATCCGCGCCGCCCGTAGACATGCGTGTGGTGTAGATGTTGGTGCGGGAGCCGTTGACCTGGGTGTAGGCAATGTACTGCAAATCCGGTGAGATCACCGGGTGGTCCACCTCGCCCAGCCTGCCGAAGAAGGACGATTTGTCAAAGGTCTCCACTTCGCTCTGGTCAGCAGTTGCTGACCGATAATAGAGCGTCCAATGGCCGCCTGCGCCAGCCAGCACGAAGTAGTAGCGGTCTGCGATGGTCGGGTGCCAGGTGGGAGAAAACTCCTGGAAGTCAAAACTGATGCGGGTATCATTGCTGCCGTCGGGGTTGACGAAATAAATCTGGCGCAGTCCATCATCGCGGCCGTTGTTGTCATAGGCGATAGTGTCACCATCGGCTGAGAACGCAGCGCCGACCTCATCTCCGCGGCGGTCAGTGAGTTGGATGGGCGCGCTGCTGTCATCGGTGAAGTCAATCCGGTACAGGTTCAGGCCTTCGCTGGCGCTGGCACCGGGTGCTGAATATACCAGGTAGCGTCCATCCGGCGACCATGCCGGGTAGCTCTTGTCACCGGCATCAAAAGTCAGTTGGGTGTGTTCTGCAACAATCCCACCCATCCGGTCCATGCCGACCTGCATCAGCCAGATCTGGCGGTCATCACCGCCGCGATCGCTGATATAGGCCAAAACGCCGATCGGGATCGGGGTCGGGGTGGCGGTGGGTTCGGGCGTGGCCGTATCCTGCGGGGTGGGAATTTCCGTATTGGTAGGCGCACGGGTGGGTTCCAGCGTGGGGCTGGGTTCAGGAGTGTCAGTGGCGGGTTCTTCTGCAAGCACCGAAAGGGATGCCGCAGTCTGGGTGCCGGCCAATACCAGCGCCGCATCAGCGGTGGGGGTGGCGTTGAACAGGTTGCCGGTCAGGTACAGGATGCCAACCACGACAATCGCTCCAATCACCACCAGTCCGCCCACGATACCCAGCACCAGACCGACCGGGAAGCGCTTTTTTGCAGGCAAAACCACGGGTGGGGCAGTGATGCCGCCCGGCGGCATCACACCGGCTCCTGCCTGGGGACTGGCATTGGGCGTATACACGGCGGTTTGCGCGCCGAAACTGGTTGGCGGCGCTGAAGGAATGCCTACCCCGCCAAGGGCAGTCATCGTTGCCCCTTCGCGGTCCTGCGGGTTGGGCATGGTGCGCGCAAAGGAGGCGGAGGCTTTGCCGGTGAGGGCGCGGATGAAATCCGCCACGCTCAAGAAGCGGTCCTCCGGGTTGAGCGAAAGCGCTTTTTCGATCGCCTGGCTGACATGGAGGGGAATGGTGCGGTTATAGGATTGCACGGTGGGGATCGCTTTTTTCTCCACCACGCGCGCCACGCTGTCCAGCGGTTTCTGCCCGGTCAACAGGAAGTAGATCGTGGCCGCCAGGCCATATTGGTCGGTATAGGAACCGGTACGGCCGCCCCCGTACTGTTCGGGCGGGGCATAACCGGGGGTGTAACCGCGCGCGCCCAGCTGGGTCATCTGGCTGCTGTAGGCGGCTTTGGCAATGCCGAAGTCCACCAGCATGGCCTGGTTATCGGCGGAAAGTTTGATGTTTTCGGGCTTGATGTCGCGGTGGAACACAGGCGGATCCTGGCGGTGCAGGTACGAAAGCGCCTCTCCGAGCTGCTCCGCCCAGCGTAGGACGGTATCCAGGTCCTGGGGGCCGCCGTCCTGTACCAGGTGTTTCAGGTCTTCGCCGGGGATATAGTCCATCACCAGGAATTCGTTGCCGTGGTCGATGAAGTACTGGATCACGCGCGGCAGGTTGGGATGGCGCAGTTTGGCCAGCAATTGGGCTTCGCGCATGAACTGGCTCGTGCTGCCCTCACTGCGGCTGAAATTCACCTTGATGGCGACATCCACGTTGAGCGATGTATCCTGTGCCTGGTAGACTGCACCCATGCCGCCCTGTCCGAGGGTACGGGTAATGCGGTAACGATCCTGTAAAATGGTTCCTGGTTCTAGGTTCATATTGGTTCCTCAAGGAATCGTGATGGTGGAGAGTGATGCAGTGCGGCTGTTGGAACACGTCATCTGCCGGAACTGCTGGATGATTTGATTATAGTATAAATTGGGTTGAGTTTCTTCTCCTGAATGTTGATCGAGCTGGATTTTTGGGATTTTATTTTTCATAGGGGCGGGAGGCCTATGTTACAATCAGCGAAACCCAACAGAAAAGGTGTGAATCGATGAAATTAAAGTGTATCACCTGTGAAGCGCTGGCGCGGATTGTGTACCACTGTGCGGCGGTTTCCCCCCATGTGATCGATGTGGAATTGTTTGAGATCGGCCTGCACAATGAGCCGCCCAAATTGCAGGCGGTGCTGCAGTCGGCGGTGGACGCGGTGCCACCTGAAAAATATGACGCGATCATCCTGGGCTACGGCCTGTGCGGCAAGGCTACGGAAGGCCTGCGCGCGCGGCGCCTGCCAATGATCCTGCCGCGTGCCCATGATTGTGTGACGCTGTTCCTGGGTTCGCGTGAACGCTACCTGGCAGAATTTGAGGAGCATACCGGCACGTACTGGTATTCGGCCGATTACATCGAACGCAACACCAATCCCTCTGTCAGTATGTCGCTGGGCGTGCCCACCGTCGAAAGCGCACGGGCGCAGTATGATGAATACGTGGAAAAGTATGGCAAGGATAATGCCGATTACCTGATGGAGGTGATGGGCGGCTGGCAGAAGCATTACCAGCGTGCCGCTTATCTCGACATGGGTATCTTCCAGAGTACCTTCGCGGAGCAAAAAGCGCAGGAGGATGCACAAAAAAACCAGTGGACATTTGACCGGGTGGCAGGCAACCTGGTGTTGATCAAACGCCTGCTGGACGGCGATTGGGATGCGGCAGATTTCCTGCGGCTGGAACCGGGCGAGGTGCTGCGCATGTCCAATGATGCGGGCGTGCTGCGGGCGGAACAGGCGCAAGGATCACCATCCGGGGTGGTATAATCGGAAAGAGAGAGGAGAAGTGCGCAAAACGCTTCTCCTCTTTGATCAAAGCGCATGGTTCTTGATAGCAGGTATGATGAAAACAATCCAGTTCAATGACGTCACCCTGCGGGATGGACAGCAGAGCATCGCCGCCACCCGTATGACCACGGCCCAGGCGCTGCGGGTGCTGCCGCACCTGGTGGACGCCGGGTTCCCCACCCTCGAATTGTGGGGCGGGGCGATCCTCGACAGCTGCGTGCGTTATTTAAATGAAGATCCCTGGGCGCGCCTGGAGGCCTTTCGGCAGAGTACCGGCGGTCGTACGCGTATCCGTGCTTTGCTGCGGGGGCAGAACCTGTTCGGCTACCAGCCTTACCCCGATGACCTGGTGATCGAGTTCATCAAGACCGCGGTGCGCTCCGGCGTGGGGGTGATGCGGGTATTTGACGCGCTGAACGACTGGCGCAACCTGCAAACCGCTCTCCTGGCGGTGCGCACCTTTGGCGCGGTGGCAGAAGGCGCGCTTTCCTATACCACCAGCCCGGTACATACCACGGCTTACTATGTGGATTATGCCCGTAAGCTGCTGGATGAAGGTGCGGAGCAGATCGCGATCAAGGATATGGCGGGAATTTTGTACCCGTGGGATGCAGTGGAACTGATCCGCGCCCTGAAAGCCGCAGTGGATGTGCCCCTGGTCCTGCACACGCACGATACCGCCGGCGTGGGTACGCTGGATGCGGTGCTGGCGATGATGGAAGGGGTGGACCAGGTGGATTGCGCCGTGACCCCCTTTGCCGGCGGCAGCTCGCACCCGCCGGTGGAAGTGCTGGTGGTGTTCGCCGAGGCCCTCGGGCTTTCGCACGGGCTGGATGTGAAAGCGATCCTGCGTGCCCAGCAGGCATTGTTTGCAATTTTCGAGGAACTGCGCGATGTGATCCCGTATGCCGGACACTACTACCGCCCGGTCGATCCGGCAACGGTGGACCGGCAGGCAGTGGATGCGATCCTGTCCAGCGCGGCACGCGGGGGTGAGGCGAATTTGCGCATGGCGCTGGAACAAACCCGCGCCATGATGACCGGTTTGGGATACCCGCCGCATGACCAGCGCATGTTTGAATCGCAGGTGCCGGGCGGCATGCTCAGCAACCTGCAGAACCAGCTGCGGTCGATGGGCCATCCGGAAATTCTGGAGGAAGTGATGGCGGAAATCCCCGTCGTGCGGCGTGATGTGGGCTATGTGCCGCTGGTGACACCCACCAGCCAGATCGTCGGCTCGCAGGCTGTATTCAATATTGTTACCGGGCAGCGCTATTCGTTCCTCTCTGATGAGTTCAAGATGCTGCTGCGCGGCGAATTTGGACGTACACCAATCCCGCCCAACCCGGCGCTGGCGGCGCGGGTGCAGGAAGAGGATGGAATACCGGTAAAAACCTACCGCCCGGCGGCGTACCTGCTGCCGGTGCTGGAAGATGCCACAATGCCGGCATTCGCACATTCCCGTAAAGACCAATTGCTGCATTTGCTGCTGGGATTGCCGGCCGAGCAATACCTGCGCCAGCGGGAAGCGGAGCGCGGGGTGGTTAATCCTGGTGAAGGAACAGCACAAACAGCGGAGGATTTGGCATGAAAGCATGGTGGAAAGAAGGCAACGGCATTATACGCCTGTTGCTGTTGGGAATCGGTTTGTTCAACCTGGCGCGGGGCGGGTTCCACTTCCTCGCCCCCGACAGCGGTGCCGGTTCGGTGGCGGGGTTTGACCTGTCGCAGAACGGCGATGTGATCATCTTCATGCTGGGAACGATCGGGTTGACCCAGGCTGCCTTTGGGGTGTGGGACCTGCTGGCGGCCATCAAAATGCCGCAGCTGGCGGTGTTCGCTGTGGCATTGGAATGTGTGAAGAACCTGCTGGCGCTGTTCCTGACCTATGTCTACAAGCCGACCGTGGTGGAATTCCCTGGCCGTTACGCACAGATTGCGGTGTTTGCATTGACGGCGGCGGCATTGATCCATTACGCGCTGCGGAAACGCGCAAGTTCCTGACCCGGATGTATTTCGATTACCGTTTACGCCAGGCGCTTCTCCAGCCGCAGCTCGTCCAGCAGGGGAATATCATTCATCCCGATGCGCGGGATGTGCGGTTTCTGCTTGCGCACATCTTCCAGCGCGTCAGGGTACACAGCCACAATCCGCATGCCGCGTTTCTGGTAAAAGCCAATCGCGTTCAGGTTGTCGGTGGTGGTGATCAGCTGCAAACGGCGGCAGCCTTCGGCACGCGCGATGGTTTCCACGTAATTGAATAAAGCGCTGCCGATCCCCATTTGCTCATGCAGGCTGGAAAGAGTGACGATCTCACACACGTGTTTTTCGATGGAATAGGTGACTTCCCCCACCAGTTCTTTGCGGCCGGGACCTTCCATCACCGCCACAAAGCCGGGCAATTCGCTGGGAAAATAGGCATGCTTGCGTACCAACACTGGTTCGCCGCCCCATTCTTCCGCCAGGTGGGCACGCAGCCAGGGAATATCCGTTTCCATTTTGGGACGCAGGTTGATGGTGTATAGCAGTTGCTTCAAATCCGATGTACTCATGCCCTGATTATATGCGAAATTGATGTTTGCATGCCATCCATTTCTCAGAATCGGTTTCCTGTGACCAAGCGAATGCTTATGATGGAATCCTTTATCATCGCGCCGGGAACCCTGTGTCGCTCAAGCACAAAAAAGCACCCGGTTCTCACATGCCTTACGGCGGCGGGAAACCGGGTGCCTGGATGGCAGATTTTTGCGCTTAGATCAGTTCTTTCGCCTGGCTGGACCAGGTGTCACAGCTCGAGAGCAACACATCGAGTTCGGCATCAACCAGGATTTGCTTCAGCCGTTCCAGCGGAAGTTCCGCCAGCTGGCGGTAGGTGATCACGCCGGCGCGGTTAAGGGCGGCTGCCGTCTTGGGTCCGATCCCGTTGATCTTTTTCAGGTCATCAATTTTTACAGTTGCCTGCTCCACAAACAGGTCTTCCACCACAGCCACCTCGTCGGTGGCTGCCGGTTGGCTGACCAGGGTAGTGTCCACGGCCGGGGCTTCCGGGAGATCTGCTGCCGGAGCGGCTTCGGTGATGACTGCGCTGACCAGGGTGGCTTCCACAGCCGGTTCCACCACCGGGGCTTCAGGGAGTTCAACGGCAAGCTCTGTTGCCTCCGGTGCTGCGACGGGTTCAGCGGGTTCCGGTGTTTCCACGGCGGGGAGGGCTTCAACCGCTTCTGGCAGTTCGGGCTGTGCTTCGGCGGCAGGCAGTTCAAAATTGGCGGCGGGAACTTCCGGTTGGGGCGTGGGCGGTACGGCAGGGATGCCCAATTTTTCCGCGCCACTGCGGTAGGCGTATGCCATTAAGGCAACGTATACCAGGATCATATACGCCATTAACAACCCGCCTGCGAACGGCGCCAGGCAGCAGCACACCACCGAGTAGATCATCAGCATGATGGCATACACCACGATCATGTACAGGCTGCCCAGCAGGAGGAAGCTGACCACAAATTCCCAGATCGATTTTTTGAAAATCTGCCACCATTCCTTGATCTTGAAAATGGCGCTGAATTCGCCGCGGGTGATCATGTGTGTCATATAGATCGGCTGGAACAACCCCGCCAGTGTGCCAACCAGGATGCTGACGAAGATCATGATGAACTGGACGACAAAGAGGGCTATGATGAATACCGCCATCAGGTCTTCGCTGTTGCCCGATTCGATGAAGGCGATCGGGATGAAATACAGGGCGAAGAGCACGATGAAGATCAGAATCAGAGGAACAACCACGACCAGGGACGCCCCCAGCATTTTCAAACCGTCGTTGAAATATTTTCCCCAATCATTCCATTGAGGCAGGGAAGCATCTTCCTTATCCACCGTGATGCGGCGGATGACTTCTGCCAGGTATCCCAGCAGGATAATGGTGGGTACAATCGGGATGATGGAGCCTGCCAGCAGCATTAATGCGGCTACTGCCAGTTTGCCAAACCAACCCTGTCCCCGGAATGGGAAGGTGAGGATGGCTGGAATTTTGCCAAAAGCTTGATTGGATGACATGGGTTTTCCTCCTCTATGGTGAATGAAACCTTCGTTCGATAAGTGTATTTTAACAGAATTTGTGCAAAATCCCGCAGCTGCACAACGAGCGTTAACAATTCCCTGTCGTGAATATGTTATATTTATGAGAGATATAAAATAAAATCATGTGCGCCTGGGAATCACCCTGGCGTTTTGAAAGGAATGAAATGAAAGCTGCTCATGGAAATCCCCGCAAAGTTGGCATCATCGGGTGCGGTAATGTCGGCGCCACCTTTGCTTATGCTCTCACCCTCAGTGGGCTGGCATCTGAAATTGTGCTGATTGATGCCAATGAGAAAAAAGCCCAGGGCGAAGCCGCTGACCTCAACCATGCCGTGCCCCTGCTGCAGCCCACGCGTATTACCGCCGGCGGTTATGCCGACCTGGCCGGTGCGGCGGTAACCGTGATCACGGCCGGCAGCGCCCAGCGCCCGGGTGAAACCCGCCTGGACCTGCTGCAGCGCAACGTGACCATCTTCCAGTCGATCATCCCGCGCGTGGTGGAAAGCAACCCTGACGGTATCCTGTTGATTGCCACCAATCCGGTTGATATCCTTTCGTATGCCGCGTGGAAGATATCCGGCCTGCCGCACGAACGTGTGATCGGCTCCGGGACGGTGCTGGATACGGCGCGTTTTCGCCACCTGCTGAGCCAGGCGTACGAGGTGGATCCGCGCAGCGTGCACGCCTACATCATCGGTGAGCACGGCGACAGCGAGGTGCCGGTATGGTCATTGGCCAACATTGCCGGCATGCGCCTTGACGAATACTGCAAAGCGAACCATCGCAAGGTACCGGCGCTGGACCGGGAGGCAATTTTTCATGCCACGCGGGACGCCGCCTACGAGATCATCGAAGCCAAGGGTGCCACCTATTATGCCATCGGGGCAGGCTTGCTGCGCATCGTGGAAAGCATCCTGCGGGACCAGGGCACGGTCTTATCGGTGTCCAACTACATTGAACAATATTACGACATCTCGGATGTGTACATCAGCCTGCCATGCATCATCGACCGGCACGGGATTGCCCAGAGCCTGTGCCTTTCTTTGGATGCCGGTGAACTGATGGCTTTCCGTGATTCGGCCAACCTGATGAAAACCTACCTGGAACAACTGGCCTTGTAATCGCTGTCTTCCTCTCCCGTGGGAACCGCCTCAAAGTCATGTTCACGCAGGCTGCGCAGGTTAACATCATCGATCTGGTTGTGGCGGGGGGCTTGCGTCAGCATGCTGACGCGCAGGTAATTATCCGTCAGGCCGCCCAGGCGCCATTGGCCGCCTTCCGGCAGTGCGGTTTCCCACAGCACGCTGGTACGGGTGCCGATGAACTGGCGCTGGTATTGTTGACGGGCTTCCTCCAGCACCGCCCGCATGCGGGTACTGCGCTCCTTGCGCACCGCCTTGGCCACCTGCCCGGCGTAATCAGCGGCAGGGGTGCCTTTGCGCGGTGAGAAACCGAAGACATGGCCATCCGCGAATTGCATGCGGCGCACGAATTCCAGGCTTTCTGCAAATTCTGTTTCGGTTTCACCGGGGAAAGCGACGATAATATCGGTGGTGATGGCAAGCTGCGGTACTGCCTGGCGTGCCCAATCCAGCAAACGGGCGTATTCTGCCGGGGTGATTTTGCGCGCCATGCGCCGCAGGATTGGATCACTGCCGGATTGGAGCGGCAGGTGCAGGTGGCGGCACAGGCGGGGGTCTTCGAAGAGCGTGAAAAATGCCTGGTCCAGGTCCCACGGTTCCAGCGAGGAGAGCCGCACGCGCGGTATACGGCTGTGTGCCAGCACCGCGCGTACCAGGTCGGCAATCGACTGGCGCGGGGTGAAGTCCTGCCCCCACGAGGCAAGATGAACCCCGGTCAGGACGACTTCCTGTGTTCCGCCGCGTTCAGCGGTATCGATATCCGCCAGGATGGTATCGAGCGGGGTGCTGCGTGCCTTGCCGCGCGCGATGCGGGTGATGCAATAGGTGCAGAAGTTATCACAGCCGTCCTGGGCTTTAATGAAGGCGCGGGTACGCTGGTGTTTCCCCGGCAGGGGTTGGCGTACCGTTTCCGCATGGTGGGTAAGGACGTCAAATACTTCGGGGGTCAGCTCCAGGAATTCACGCACCAACAGGTCCTTGTTGTCGTTCATCACCACACTGTGCACCCCCGGCAGTGAAGCAGCGCCATCGGGGTCCACCGCTGACCAGCAGCCGGTGACAATGATACGGGCATTGCCAGCCCGGTGGGCGGCACGGATTTTACTGCGGGAGTCGGCGGCAGCCTGGGCCGTGACCGCACAGGTATTGACCACCACCGCATCCGCTTCGGCGGGATCATCGGTGAGGGTATGCCCGGCCTGGCGGAACTGCTGCCCGATCTTTTCGATTTCGCTCTGGTTCAGCCGGCAGCCGATCGTATCAAGGTAGATTTTCATACCGCGGTCAGGGCTGGGTGATGGCAAAGTTGTCGTAGAGAATATCCACCGCCGGTTGGCTGGTGGAACCTGCCATCAAACCGATCTTTCCTTCCGTGAAGGTGTCATCATACAACCCGGCCAACATCACGCCGTTGACTTCCAGCCACAGGGCATTTTGGACACACCCCACGCGCAGGTGGTTGTTATCGATTCCCTGGTTGATGTGCGTCACATTGCTTTCCATCACTTCGCTGCTCAGCAGGGTGTATTGACCGTCCTGCACCCTGGCAATGCCGTAATAGGCATCGGAGGTGACCAGGAACAGGTAATAGTTCTCCATATCCTGCAACCGGCACACCACTCCCATCAGGTTGTCATCCGGTCCGTACATTTTCAATGCATCCACATCCACCAGGGTGTCGGTGTAGTTGTCTTTAAGGATGGAAAAATAGTCCTGGTAGGTGCTGTTGATCACAAATCGCAAACCGCCCGCCTGTACCCCGATCATCGATCCATCAGGCTGCAACGTGGTTTTCCAGTTACCACTGTCGTTCTCAAAGGTATCGGCGAAGATGATTGCGCCAGGTTCGGCGGGGGGGCTGGCAAACAAACCGCAGGCGGCAAGACTGCAAGCGATTAATGCGGCAAAAAAGCTGGCCATTCGGCTACGGTGTGCTGCGTTCATATACCATCTATTGTATCCTGAAACAGGAAACTTGCCAGAGATTTTTGAGTGAGCCAGCGGCGGAAACCGGCATCGATGCGGAAAATCATTCGACCCTTGCGTTCACCGTGCCTATGTTATAATGGAATTGTTGGGCAAGGAGAACCTGAATTATAACCTGTCCAAACACCCATCGAAGTTGACGAAAATTGAAATAAACTCAACTTCATCTGAATCCGTGCCCAAACGGGCCAGGGGTGAACCAGATAATCCAATGGAAAATACGGAACGAACACGCAGTTTGGCGTTACTCTATGAAGCGGGTGCCAGGTTAAGCCAGACGCTTGATCTTGACCAGGTGTATCAAACGCTGCGTGACCTGCTGGTGCAGGCGATGGATTGCGATGAACTGATCGTCTCCTCGGTTGATGCCGGCAGGAAATCGATCCGTTGTGAGTATTACCATTCCTGGACGCACGAGGTGGATGTTGGCGAGCTGCCGCCCCTGCCGCTTTCAGAAGATGGCAGCGGTGCCCAAAGCCGGGTGATTGTTACCGGAAAATCGATGATCATCCCCAATTACCACATTTTCATGCGCAGTGGTGGGGAAGGAACTCCCGCCCGGTCTGCCGGAGGGCAGCCTGAAGAAGCGCAGGTCGAAAATCGTTCGGCGATCGTGGTCCCGATGAAGTTCGAGAACAAGGTGGTGGGCGTGGTGCAAATTTTTTCATACCGCTACAACGCCTACAGCGAAGCCGATTACCGGCTGGCGGAAGCGATCACCAACCAGATGGCGGCGGCGCGCAATAATGCCATTTTGTACCGCAGTGCCCGGATGGAAGTGGAACAGCGCCGTCAATTGCAGGAGAAACTGGAGCAGGAACGTGCCCTGCTGGAGCGGCGCGTGGCCGAACGCACCGCTGACCTGGCCCAGGCGCTGCGCGTGCGCGATGAATTTCTTTCCAACATGTCGCATGAATTGCGCACCCCGCTGGCTTCGATCCAGGGCTTCAGCGAACTGCTGCAATATCAAACCGGAAGTGGTCTGTCGGCCAAGCACAAGCGCTACCTCGACCTGATCTACCAGAACAGCGAACACCTGATCCACATGGTAAATGACCTGTTGGATATGGCCAAGATCGCTACGGGTGAAATGCAGCTGCACAAGGAATGGACCGCGCTGGAGTCAATTTATCACAGCTGCCTGCATTACGCTGAAGGGCGCGCGATGGAAAAGAGCATCCAGGTCAGTTTTGCCAATCATTGCCCGGTGCAGAAAATTTACTGCGATCCGCGCCGCACACGCCAGCTGCTGAACAATCTGCTCAACAACGCGGTCAAATATACCCCGGAAAGCTACGCAATCGGGTTCGAGATCAAGGTGGGGGCGGATGAAGAGCACCTGGAGTTCATTGTGTGGGATCAGGGGATTGGCATGGCGCAGGATCAGATGGCGCGCGTCTTTGAGCCGTTTGCCCATTTGCAGGCCTCCGATGATTCGCGGCCTTCCGGGATGGGGGTGGGGCTGGCGATGGCAAAACGCATGGCAGAGCTGCAGGGCGGGACGATTGAACTGCGTTCCCAGGCCAACCAGGGCACCGTGGTGGTTGTGAGTCTGCCGATTGGCGATGAGGCGGTGGAAAACGGGCATGGTGAAACCCGCCTGCTGACCCCGGAACAGACCGGCATGCTGCGCCGCCTGAAGGAAGCCATGTTAAACAAAGTGGTGGTGGTCGCTGACCGTGATCCCGCGGCGGTGGAATTGCTGGAGTATTATCTCGAAATTTTTAACGTCAACATTCGCACTGTGACTGACGTTGAGGCGTTACGTTCCACAATGCGCGCTGAAAGGGTCGATTTGTTGATTGTCGATATCACCCTGCCTGGGCTGCGGGCTGCCCAATTTTTGCGGGAATTGCGGTCAATGCACGAGTATGCCAGCCTGCCGGTGATTGCCACCTGCCCAATCCAGCAGGCAGTTGACCAGGCTGTGGTTCGTTCACTGAAAGCGAATGATTTCCTGGTGAAGCCGTTCCATTTCAGCGAATTGGGCAGCAAGATTCGCAAATACATGGGCTGAAAACCGTATTCATGGGCGTTCCGGTTTGGGAACCGACAGCCCGGCATAATGATCCAGGTGGCCCAGTGCGAACTGCCAGCGGTTGTAATCGAGCGCGCCGCTCTCTACACCGAACGGTTCGCCGCGGTCGGATGTCTGGTGGATGATCACGCGGCTGCGCATCACCCCTCTGGGCAGGGTGGGTGGCCCGGGGTGTTCTTCACCGCTCAGCAGGTACTGCGCCAGCCACCAATCATAGAAGTTATACCAGGAGGGCGGAGTATCACTGCCCGTGACCCAGGTGTTGATGAAACTGGCGCGGCTGTAGATGATCGGGCGGCGATTGACGGTATTCTCAATGTAATCCAGTGCCGCTTTCAGGCGCAATCGGTAGGTGGCGGGCGGAACGTCGCGATCCAGTTCCACGTCGATCGTCAGGGGCAGTTCACCCAGGTCATCGCCCACTACGTTCAGAAAATAGGACATCTGGCGTACGGGGTCTTCATCGGGATAAATCACATGGTAGGCGCTGCGGGGAATACCCACCCGCCGGGCTTCGGCCCAATTGTAGGCAAAGTAGGTATCGGTATACCCCCAGCTGAGGGCGGCGCGGATGGCGACAAATTCCACTTTGGGCACATGCGCGGCAATTACATTCCAGTTGATGGTTCCTTGCCAGCGGCTGACATCAATTCCGAACGGCAGATCAGCACTTGCCATCAAATACCTCCATTGGTCTGTGGTTAACTATAGCTGTGAATCGCCCGTGAGGCAAGTGCGCATGGCGGCAGGTTTCCTGCCGGTTAACGCACACGGCGCCACCGGGCAATACAGGGCAACGGATGCGATATAATCAAGGCAAAACAACTGTAGACCAAGGAAAGCGGTATGAAAGCATTCAACTTAATCTGGCGGGCGATGGTGGTGGTATTGTTGTTGGCAGCCGCCTGCACCCAGTCACCCACCCCATCGGCTGTGGACCCCACTTTCACCGCGGCGGCAGGAACACAGGTGGAGCCGACACGTACTCCCATGCCAACCCCGGTGCCGGAACGCACGCTGGTGGCCTGCCTGGGTAAAGAACCGCAAACCCTGTTCCTGTACGGCGGCGCTTCCGACTCGATGTGGAGTGTGCTGGAGGCGATCTATGACGGCCCCTTTGATACTGTGGCGTACCAGCTGCAGCCGGTGATATTGGAAAGCATCCCATCGGTAGAGAACGAAGCGGTGGCCTTCCTGCCGGTGCCCGTGGTGGAAGGCGATATTGTGGTGGATGCCTCCGGCAGCCTGGTTCAGCTGGCTGCCGGCACACAGGTGCTGCCAGCCGGATGTTCCCGGGCAGATTGCGCGGTGGCGTGGAGCCAGGGAATGGAATTGTCCATGGACCAGATGCAGGTCCGCTTTACCTTGCTGCCCGACCTTGCCTGGTCAGATGGTGAACCGCTGACGGCGCAGGATTTGGTGTATTCATTCATGGTCGCTTCTGATCCAGCGCTGCCGCTTTCCCGTGCGCAGGTGGATCGGACGGCCTCGTATACGGCGTTGGATGAACGCACCGCGCAGTGGGTGGGGGTGCCGGGATACTTCCCGCGGGATGTCAGTACCGTTTTCTGGCTGCCGCTGCCCGAACACCAGTTGGGCGGATATCCGACTGCGGAGTTGATCAATCTTCCGTTGAGTGCGGAAACCCCGCTGGGCTGGGGACCGTACGTGATCCAGGAATGGGCGCGGGGGGATCACATCACCCTGGCGCGCAACCCGAATTATTTCCGCGCGGCGGAGGGCTTGCCCGCATTTGATAAGCTGGTGTTCCGATTTCCCGGCAGTTCACCTTTTGAATATCTCGACGCGATTTACAGCGGCGAATGCGATGTGGTGGACCGCACAGCCGGTTTATCGGCCATTGCCCACGATGTGCGCATTGCGGAGATTGATGGAAAATTGAACCTGTACCTGGAGCAGGGCCCGGCGGTGACCCAGTTGATGATCGGCCAGCAACCGGCCAGTTATGATGATGGTTACCAGGTGTACCAGGGCGACCGCCCCGATTTCTTCGGTGATGTGCGTATGCGCCAGGCGCTGGCGTTGTGCCTGAATCGCGAAGGGATCATTCACAATGTGCTGTACGATATGACTGGTATTCCCCAGAGCTATGTGCCCACCGATCATCCCCTGTATGCGCCGGTGGATAGCGCCATTACGGCACAGGACACGGAAGCCGGCAAAGCACTGCTGGAAGCGGTTGGCTGGACGGCGGGTGAAGACGGCAAACGCTTTTCCCGCGGCGTTGCGGGTGTGCCGGATGGCACGGAACTGCGCCTTTCACTGGCTGTACCGCAGGCAGAGTTGTATCACTGGATGCTGGAAGGTTACCTGGCGCCGTCGCTGGCAGATTGCGGCTTTGCTGTGGATTGGCAGGAGACTGCCATGCTGGACCTGTATGCCCCCGGGCCGGAAGGATTGGTATTCGGGCGGCAATTTGACCTGGCACTGATCACCTGGTTCACCGGTAATGACCCCGCCTGTTCCCTGTACCTTTCGGACCAGATTCCTGCCGCCGGAAATCATTGGGTGGGTGTGAATGCGGGCGGGTATGCCAGTGCGGCGTTTGATGCCGCCTGCCAGTCCGCGCGCCAGAGCCGGCTGGACGACCTGCAAACCTACGTCGATGGGCACGCCCAGGCCCAACGCATTTTCACGGAAGAACAGCCCGCCATTCCGCTCTATTATGCCATCACCGCTGCTGCCAGTCGGCTGGACCTGTGCGGGTACAAACTGGACGCCTCCACCCGCAGTGACCTGTGGAACCTGGAAAGCTGGGATGTACGGGATGACTGCATTCCGCAGGAATGATGCCGCCGGAAACTCGATGGTTCACAAGGTTAAGAATGTGCTAAAATGAGGTTAACCTTGCATAAATATATAACGTATGATATAAAATTGAAACTGCCAGAACCTTCTGGTATATCTGTTTATGTATTTATGTAACGAATACAAACCCCAAGCGTATGGAATTGAATAGTGTGACAAGAAATAGCAGGAGGTGAACCCTTAGCGAAACGATCAAAGGTATTTGAGAAAAATCAATATTGTTGTATCCAAAACTATTTCATTATTGGAGGAGAACTATAATGAAAAAATCGATTTATTTGATTATCAGCCTGGTGCTGGTACTGACAATGGTATTGGCGGCGTGCACCACACCTGCCGAGACCGAAACCCCGGTTGTGGAAGAACCCGTCGAAGAAGAAGTGGTTGAAGAAGAACCGGTTGAAGAAGAAGAAGTGGTCGAAGAAGAGCCCACCGAAGAAGTCGTGGAAGAAGAACCGACTGAAGAGGTTGTGGAAGAAGAAATGGGCCCGATGCTCGCTTCTGTTCCGACCGCCAACGGCACCACCACCACCCGCAAGGGTACCTGGGTTGACGAAGTGGCCTTCAGCATCGTTGATTCTGATTCCGCCATCACCCAGATCCAGGCTGGCGCGCTTGACATTTATCCCGTTGGCATGTCCACCGTGGATCAATTCAACGCCATCAAAGCTGCCGGTCTCGAGAATTCCTTCGGCGGCGGCCTGTATTATGAAATCACGATCAACCCGGTTGGCCCCATTTTTGAAGGCACCGGCAAGTTGAACCCGTTCGCTTCTGCCAAAGCACGCGAAGCCCTGAACTGGATCATCGACCGCGATTACATCAACCAGGAAGTCTACGGCGGTATCGCGACCCCCAAATTTACCCCCATTCACACCAGCCTGCCTGACTATTCCAAGTACATCGAAACCTTCCGCGAAGTGGAAGCCAAGTATGCGTATGACTTCGACAAAGGCGCCGCTGTGATTGAAGAAGAACTGGCAGCCATGGGCGCTGAAAAGGTCGACGGCAAGTGGACCTATGAAGGCGAACCGGTTGTGATCATTTTCCTGATCCGCAATGACTCTGACGGTACCCGTATTCCGATCGGCGATTATGTTTCCAACCAGCTCGAGCTGATTGGCCTGACCGTTGACCGCCAGTACAAGACCTCGGCTGAAGCCTCCCCCCTGTGGGTTGGCGGCAATCCTGCTGACGGCCTGTGGCACCTGTACACCGGCGCGTGGAGCGCCACCGCCATCGACCGCGATGCCGGCGATGACCTGCAGTTCTTTGAAACCCCCTCATCCGCTTACGGTTCAACCGCCCTGTGGCAGTCCTATGCCGCTGATGCGGATTACCTGCAGATGGCTGATGACCTGGCGAACGTGAACTACACCGATATGGAACAGCGCGCCGAAATGTTCAAGCGCTCAATTGTCGAACGCTTCGAATATTCCTACCGCGTGTGGATCGTGGACGGCAAATCCTTCGCCGCCTGGGATCCGAAAGTTTCCGTGGCCTATGACCTGATGGCTGGCGTGGACGGCAGTGCCTTCTGGCCCTACACCCTGCGCTTTGACGGCCAGGAAGGCGGCGTGATGCGCTTTGGCACCAACGCAGTCTTCAATGACCCCATCAACGCGGTTGCCGGTTCCAACTGGGCATTTGACCAATCCTGGATTCGCGCCATCGGCGATTACGGCGTTGTGACCAACCCCTTCACCGGGATTGCCATGCCGCAGCGCATTGAAAAGGCCGATGTGGTTGTTCAGACCGGCCTGCCTGTTACCCAGACCTATGACTGGGTGAACCTGACCTTCGAAGACACCATCACCGTTCCGGAAGATGCCTGGGTCGATTGGGATGTTGAGTCCCAGACCTTCATCACCGCCGCGGAAAAATGGCCGGAGGGTGCCACCGCCCTGCGCAAGAGCGTTGTCTACTATCCCGCTGATTTCTTCCAGACCGTGACCTGGCATGACGGCAGCCCGTTTGATATGGCTGACTTCGTGATGGGCATGATCATGACCTTTGAACCTGGCTACGAAGGCTCTGCCATTTATGACGAAGCCGCTGCCGCCACCATCCAGAGCGCTCTCGCTCCCTTCAAGGGTTGGAAGATCCTCTCGGAAGATCCCCTGATCGTTGAGACCTACTCTGACTTCTGGGGTCTGGATGCCGAGAACATTGTCAACACCCTGTGGCCGGAATACGGTTATGGGAATGCCTCCTGGCACCTGATCGCGCTGTCGAACATGGCCGATGCCAAGGGCGAACTGGCCTACTCTGCCGACAAGGCGGATGCCAGCGGTGTGGAATGGTTGAGCTGGGCTTCCGGTCCGTCGATCGAGATCCTGGCCGCTGACCTGGCAGAACTGATTGCCAACCCGACCATCCCGTACGAAGCCACCCTCGGCGCGTACATCACCCCCGAAGAAGCCGCAGCCCGTTATGCGAACCTGCAGGCGTTCTACGAGGAATACGGTCACTTCTATGCCAACTGCGGTCCCCTGATCCTGTCTGAGGTGTACCCTGTTGAGCAGACCCTCGTGCTGAAGAACAACGATAATTACGTTGACTTCGCCGATAAATGGTCGCTCTTCACCGAGCCCAAGGTTGCTGTTGCTGAAATCGACGGCGCTGGCCGTGTGACCATCGGCGAAGCCGCCACCTTCGATGTGTTCGTTTCCACCGAAGATGGTGATGCCTACCCGCAGAATGAGGTTTCCTTCGTGAAATACCTGCTCTTCAATGCGGACGGCTCGCTGTTGGAAGTTGCCGAAGCCACCTTTGTGGAAGACGGCTACTACACGATTGAACTCAGTGAAGAAACCACTGGCAAGCTGGCCTCCGGTGCCTGCAAACTGGAAGTCGCCGTTTCGGTGATCCCGGTTGCACTCCCCGCGTTTGCTGCCTTTGAATTCGTGGCTGAGTAATCCATCGGATTAAATTTGTAAAGGATAGGGGCAGGCAATACCTGCCCCTATCTTTCCTGTTATTTTCGTCGAAAACAAGATAATTGCGAGGCATTAAAATGAGTGTTGATTCTCAAGCTCTACAGCAGCCTGTAGAAGTGAAAAAAGAGAGTCGCCGAGAGTCTGCTTTTTCGCGCATTGCGAAGTATTCAGGCGGACGGATTGTATCCCTGTTTATCACCGTTGTGATCGGGGTTTACCTGACGATCTTGATCGCCAATATGGGCGGTTATGTCGACCAGATTCGAAAAGGACAAATCCGTGATAATCTCTACGCGCGACTGGGCAACGACCAGACCTATAAACAGTTGCCGGAATCGGAAAAGAAAACATACGCGGATGCGTTAATTGAGCTGGAGGAAAAACGGTTGGGATTGGACCAGCCTTTCATCCTGCGCAGCCTCCGCTTTTTATGGGACGCCCTTTCCATGAACCTGGGCCGTGCGCAATTTATGAGCAGCGACACGGGGTCAAGGCAAGTGCGTTTGATTATTACTGAACGCCTGGGAACGACCCTGCTCCTGATGGGTACGGCGAACCTGTTCCTGTTTTTCAGCAGTATCTTAATTGCACTGGGCTTGTCGCGGAGCTACGGGAGTTTCCTGGATCGCTTTTTTATCGCGCTTTCGCCCACCTCTGCCATGCCGGCCTGGTTTTACGGGATTTTCCTGATCCTGATCTTTGCCGCTGTGCTGAAGATACTGCCCTTTGGCGGCATGATTGACTCACCCCCGCCGAAAACGACCATCGGGTATGCGTTGAATGTCCTTAAACACCTGATCCTGCCTGCGTCATCGTTGTTCATCAGTTCGTTTTTCTCGTCCGTGTACAACTGGCGCACGTTCTTCCTGATCTTCTCCAGTGAAGATTACGTGGAAATGGCCAAGGCCAAAGGCCTGACGGATCAGATGGTGCAGCGCCGCTATATTCTGCGCCCCACCCTGCCCACCATCATCACCAGCTTCTCGCTGCTGCTGATCGGGATGTGGACCGGTGCGATCATTACGGAAACCGTCTTTACATGGCCGGGCCTGGGCCAGGTCACCTACCAGGCGATCGGTTTCAATGATACCGCTGTGATTGTCGGTACCACCATCATCTTTGCCTATCTGCTGGCATTGACCGTATTCCTGCTTGATTTCTTCTATGCCCTGGTGGATCCGCGTGTGAAACTGGGCGGCAGCCAGCAACGGAGTTAACCCATGAGAGCCTTACGAAGATCCCTTGCAGAAATTTTCCGTTATCCAACCGCGGTGGTTGGGCTGGTGATGATTGCTTTGCTGGTGGCTTTGTCCATCTATACCATGATCACCATCCCTTATGACGAGGCAATTACAATCTGGCGCGGCAGTGAAGATACCACCTACCGCAACCCGCGCAATGCCCCACCAGCCTGGACCAACGTGTTCTCTGAAGTGAAAAAACCAGCCTCGATGGCGATTTCGACCGCGGATGAGGATGATGAGCGCTTGCAGGTCACCCTGGGCACCAGCAAAGAGGGCAACCCGGATAATACCTACCTGTTCACGTTTGACTATAACTACGATCTGTTCCCCCAGGAACTGGCGGTGTATTTCACCTCCACCTACCAGGCGAAAAATCCGTTTGTCTCGATGATGTGGTATCGGCCGGATGGCAGTGAAGTCCGCATCAGCGATTTTGGCATCGCCCAAAAATACACCTACCGCTTCTCGCAGGATGACAAATTGCAGCGGCGCATGAAGGGGATGGACATCACCAAAGGTTTGTTCGCAGATCCCGAATCGGATCCCGAAAATCCCACCGTCCTCAAAGGCACGTATGTGCTTGAGCTGAAAACACTGGCTTTTGAACCCGATACCGAGGTGGTCAGTGAACTGGTGATGCACGGGCTGGTGCACGGCTGGGCGGGAACCGACAACATGCGCCGCGATATTTCGCTGGCCCTGTTGTGGGGCACCCCGATCGCGCTCATGTTCGGCCTGGTTGCCGCAGTGGGCACCTCGGTGCTGACCATGGTGATTGCCGCGGTGGGGGTCTGGTACGGCGGCATCATCGATGCCCTGATCCAGCGCATCACGGAAATCAACCTGATCCTGCCGTTCCTCTCGATCCTGATCATGATTGGTACCTTTTACTCCAAGAGCATCTGGACCATTCTTGGCGCAACGATTGCCCTCAGTATCTTTACCGGCGGCATCAAAACTTTCCGCGCCATTTTTATGCAGGTGAAGGAATCCACCTACATTGAGGCCGCTCAGACCTACGGCGCCAAGGATTTGCGTATCATTTTCCTGTACCTGATCCCGCGCGTGATCCCGATGCTGATCCCGGGCCTGGTGCTGAGTGTTCCCGCTTTTGTGTTCCTCGAGGCCTCCCTGGCGGTGTTGGGGTTGGGTGATCCCACCCTGCCCACCTGGGGCAAATTGATCAACGATGCGGGTCGTGCAGCCCTGTATAACGGCTACTATTACTGGATTCTGGAACCTGCCATCCTGTTGATGATTACGGGTATCGCCTTCGCAATGCTGGGCTTCTCCCTCGACAAAATCTTCAACCCCAGGCTGCGAGGTGAATAACCATGGCAAAAAAAGAACTTTTACTCGATATTAAAAATTTGACCCTGTACTTCAAAACCCAGATCGGGGATGTGCAGGCTGTTGACGGCGTCGACATGAAGCTGTACAAGAACGAGGCGATTGTGATCCTCGGTGAATCCGGCTGCGGCAAAAGCTCCTTTTCCAAAGCTGTGCTGCGGCTGCTGCCGCGCAATGTCAGCCGCTATGAGGGCGAAGTGGTCCTCGACGGCCGCGATGTGATGAAACTGACCGATGATGAGTTTCGCCAGAAAATCCGTTGGACGGAAATGTCGATGGTACCGCAGGCGGCGATGACCTCGCTCAACCCGGTGCTCAAAGTGGGCGACCAGGTGGCGGAACCGATGATGATCCATGAAGGCATGAGGAAATCAGAAGCGTTGGATCGTGCTGCGGTGATGTTTAAGAACGTCGGTGTTCCGGTGGATTTCCTCAAGCGCTATGCGTTTGAGCTTAGCGGCGGCATGCGCCAGCGCGTGGCGATTGCCATGGCACTGGTGACGCACCCCAAGCTGGTGTTCCTCGATGAACCCACCTCGGCACTCGATGTGCTGACCCAGGCCAATATTTTCAACCTGCTCAAGAGCATCAAGAATGACCTCAACGTCAGTTTTATCCTGATCACGCATGACATCGCTACATCCAGTGAACTGGCTGACCGCGTGGCGGTGATGTATGCCGGGCATATTGTGGAATTGAATGATGCAGACCATTTCTTCAAAGAACCGCTGCACCCATATTCCAAAAAATTGATGGCAAGTGTGCCGCGTTTGCATGGTGAAGATGAACTGGAATTCATTGTTGGGAAACCACCATCATTGATCGGGTTGAAACCCGGCTGCCGCTTTGCAGACCGATGCGAATTTGTGCATGACCGCTGCACGCAGGACCCGCCCGTAGTGAACGTCAATGGGCAGGAAGTCAAGTGCTGGCTGTATGCCGAAAAATAAAGGTGGTGTGAACATGACACAAGGAACTGTAGAAATATTAAATTCCGCTGCAGCTGAAACCAGCCAGGCAGCGGACGGCAAAGAATTGCTGCTGAAATTGGACGACCTGCATGTGTGGTTCGAGCTGAAGCGTTTTGGCTTTGGCCATGCCGGTTATGTGCGCGCCGTTGACGGCGTTACCTTTGACATGCACAACCGCGAAACCATCGCTATTGTGGGTGAAAGTGGCTGTGGGAAGACCAGCCTGATGAAGACCATCCTGGGCCTGTATGAGCCGATCAAAGGCAAAATTGAATATCTGGGAAAAGACCTGAATGAGTTTAATGCAGAAGAAACCCGCTGGTACCACAGCCAGGTGGGGTATGTGCAGCAGGATCCGTTCGGCGCCCTGCCGCCGTTCATGACGGTTCGCCGCATTCTGGAGGAACCGCTGATCTGCAACGGCATCAAGGATGAAGATGAGCGCGAACGCATGATCTACAAGGTGATGGAAGAGGTTAAACTCAGCCCGGTGGATGATTATGTGGAGAAATATCCTCACATGCTCAGCGGCGGCCAACAGCAGCGCGTGGTGATTGCGCGCGCGATGATCCTGGGACCCAAGCTGATTGTGGCCGATGAACCGGTATCGATGCTGGACGCCTCGGTGCGCGTGGAAATCCTGAAGCTGTTGGAAAAAGTGCAGGAAGACCACCAGCTGGCGGTAATTTACATCACCCACGATCTTTCAACCGTGCGATATTTCTCGGAACGCATCTTTGTGATGTATGCCGGGCAGATCATTGAACGTGCGCCGGTGCAAGAGTTGATCAATAACCCCAAGCATCCTTATACAGTTGCGCTGTTGACAGCGACCTCGGAACCCGATGCTGCCAACGCGCGCGTGATGAAGGAAATCCCTGAAGGCGAACCACCCTCGCTGGTGAAACCGCCCAAGGGCTGCCGCTACCATCCGCGCTGCCCCAAAATGATCGCCGGATTGTGCGACCAGGAAGAGCCGCCGCATTTCGTGATCAGCAAGAACCATGAAACTTCCTGCTGGCTGTACAAGGAGGAATAAGTGCGTCCGATCCATTACATCCTGATTGGTTTTGTGCTGGTGTTGGCAGGTGTGGCGTTCCCATTCCTGATGGTGATTGGCGTGATCCAACCTTCGCTGTGGCTCAATTTTGTTTCCTATGGTGCCTCGGTGGTGGGATTGTTCCTGGGTATGTGGGGCGCATTCAGCTACGTTCGGATTGAACGGCGGAAAAAAGACCAACTGGATGAGTGGAAAAAGCATCAACAAGGCTGAAAAAGCATAATGCCCTCGCATTATCTTTGATGTTCCTCCCGGGAAGGCTGTGACCCGGGAGGATTTCTTTTTGCAGGAAAAGCTGGTGTACAATAAAAGAAATTGTGACAACCGCTGGCATTTGCTGCCGCAGGCAAAAACCCGGGAGAAGGCGTACGTATGGACAGGAAGATCCTGATTGTAGATGATGATAAATCGATGGCACGGATGCTCACCACCGCATTAAAAACACTGCCGATCAAGGTTTCGCCGGTCAGTGTACCTTCCGGCGAGGAAGCGATGCTGGCGGTGATCCTTGACCGTCCCGCACTGATGTTCGTGGACCTGGGGCTGCCGGGAATGTCCGGTTGGGATTTGTTGGCGCTGGTGCGCAAGCGCAATCCCCAAATGGCGGTAATCCTGACCACCGGCAGCCGTGATGGCGATGTGCTGCGGCGCGCGAAGGAATTTGGTGTTGACGCAGTATTCTTTAAACCGGTTGAAATGGCGGATTTGCTGGCAAAAGCCGAAGAACTGCTTGTGCTGGAAAGCCAGCAGCAAGCCGCTGCCGCCCCAGCAGAACAACCTGTCCCCATCCCGGCGGCAGCAGATGAACCACCGGTTGATAAACCACTCAGTTACAAGCAAATTGTTCGCGGCTTGCGTGAAGCCCTGCATGCGGATACTGCGGCGGTGCTTTCAGACGGCGGCCATATCATGGTGCAAACCGGCAAAGACCTGGGCGGGTTTTTCAGGGAGGGTTGGGAAATTCCGGTGATGGCGGCTTTAAGCGCATCACAATCGTTGGGCAAGGTGCTCAATGCAGAGGTGGAACAGCAATTCCTGCAAATGAAAACCGCGGATGGCCACATTCTGCTCCTGCTGCCTGTAGGCCGTCACGGTTTGCTGGTGTTGCTGACAGGGGCTGCGACCGGGGCATTAAGCAACGACAGCCTCGAGCACCTGTACCAGGCGCAGCGCAAAATGAATGACTACCATGAACCATTCATCATTGACGACACCGGGCAACTCACACCGCTGGTGGAGGAACCCGTGCAACCGGCCGAACTGGAAATGGAACAGCCGGAAGCAGTCGAAGAGTTTGATTTGGATCTATTGTTCAGCCCGGCACCTCCGGACGCCGATCTGGATGCGTTCTGGGACCAGGCCGCTGATGTGCTGGAGGGCGCTTCTCAGAATACCGGTTACTTGAATTTCACCCAGGCGGAGCAACTCGGTTTGGTGCCGGAGGAACTGGAAGAAGACTAAAAACGGTTTCTGGGCTATTGCCAATTCCACGCGCTTTGTGATAAAATTCTACCGCTAACCGCCAGAAACCTTCCGGGGATGCTGCGGTGGCGTGGAGGGGCGTGGTGCAACGGCAGCACACCGGCCTTTGGAGCCGTGGATCTTGGTTCGAATCCGAGCGCCCCTGTTTTATAAAACAATGAAGAGCGATATTAGTTCCACCCTTTCTGAAACTGATTCCCCTGACCCTTCGTGTACCAACCGAATTGCGTGGGGCCTGCAAGTGTCCAGCCTGCAGGTTCTTTGTGGTTTTAACGCTCCGCGCAACCACCATGGCACGCAACCAGCGTTGACCCATCCATTCAATCCCAGGAGGAGTGAAGAATGAAGACTGCAACCGTTGTCCTTGCCGCCGGAATGGGAACGCGTATGCGTTCCAGCTTGCCCAAGGTGATGCACCCCGTACTGGGAAAACCGATCCTGTGGCATGTGCTGCGGTCGGCTGCTGACGCCGGGAGCGGCCAACCGGTGGTGGTGATTGGCCACGGTGCGGAACTGGTGCGGGACACCTTTTCCGCCAGCGGGGTATCTTTCGTCTACCAGCATGAGCGCCTGGGAACCGGCCATGCCGTACTGCAAGCCCGGGACGCCCTGGCTGGAAAATCAGACCAGGTGCTGGTCATTTACGGTGACATGCCCCTGTGGCGCACCGAAACCTTGCGGGAGATCATTGCGGTGCAGGCGGAGAACGCCGGGCCGATCACAATGGCGGTGCTGGAAGGGGATGACCCGCGCGGCTTTGGGCGCGTGGTGCGTGATCCATCGGGAAATGTCAGCGCGATTGTGGAAGAAGCCCAATCCACACCGGCGCAGCTGGCAATCAAAGAATTGAACGTGGGGCTGTACTGCTTTGATGCCGCCTGGCTGTGGGATGCCGTGGCGCGCATTCCGCTTTCCCCCAAAGGCGAATATTACCTGACTGATCTGGTGGGGATGGCAGTGATGGAAGGTAAAGCTGTTCATTCCATTCCGGTGCGGGACGCGGCAGAAGCGGTTGGCATTAACACGCGGGTGCACCTGGCGGAGGCGGAAGCCCTGCTGCGGGAGCGCCTGAATCGTTCGCTGATGGAGAGCGGTATCACCATGATTGATCCCCAGCGAACCTATATTGAAATCGGAATTGAAATCGGGCAAGACACCATCCTGTACCCGGACACCTACCTGCGCGGAGAAACTCGCATCGGGAACGGTTGCTGCATCGGGCCGAATACGATCATCACAGACAGCCAGATCGGCAACGGCTGTACCATCCTGGCATCGGTGCTGGAAAAAGCCGTGCTGGAAAACGAAGTGGAAATGGGCCCGTTTGCCCGGTTGCGTCCAGGCGCACATCTGGCGGACCATGTACATATGGGGAATTTTGGAGAAGTGAAAAATTCCTACCTCGCGCCGGGGGTCAAGATGGGACACTTCTCCTATATTGGTGATGCCCAGGTGGGCGAGAATGTCAATATCGGCTGCGGAACGGTTACCTGCAATTATGACGGTCGCAGCAAGAACAAGACCGTTATCGGCGATAACACCTTTATCGGCAGTGGTACCATGCTGGTTGCGCCGCTGGAAATTGGCGAATCTGCCTACACTGGTGCGGGTTCGGTGGTCACACATGATGTTCCGGCTGGAACGACCGTGGTCGGTGTCCCCGCCCGCGAGCACAAAAGAAAGGAACAGGGGTCGTAAGTGGATGTTTCACTGACGTTATTGTGGGGAATATGGGCAGGTGTGCTGGTTTTTGACGGGCTCTCAGCGGTGGTGCGCGCCAGTTACGCCTACCTCCATCCGCACCAACTGGAAAAATTTGTTGAAGAACATCCGGCGCGGGTGGAACGTACCGAAGCGCTGCTGGAAAAAACCCACCTGCTGCCAACGTTTACCGTGGCATCCACTGCGTCACATCTTCTTTTGGGCGCAATCACCGTGGTGTTGGTATCGACTATGGTTGGCTCCGCCAGCTTTGGCCTGGCGATGGTGATTGTAGCGGTGTTTGCGATACTGCTGCTGGTGATGGAATTTATCGCGGAAGGGATCGTTTTCTCTGACCTGGAACGCTGGGCAATGCGCCTGGTTCCGCTGGCTTCGTTCCTGATGGTGGTATTCCGCCCCCTGACCGTGTTCCTGATGAGCTTTCTCGGTTCGCCGGCGGATGTGCAGCAGGTGATTGATCCGGATTTTGAAGATGAGTTGAAAAACTGGGTTCGTGACACCCGTGATACCGCGGAAAATGAAGGCGAACTGGAACAGGACGAACGGAAAATGATCTACTCCATTTTCCAACTGGGCGATACCCTGTGCCGGGAGATCATGATACCGCGCATCGATGTGTTTTCGCTGGATGTGGAAATGCCGCTGGAATGGGCGGCCAGGGCGGCAACCGAAAGCGGTCATTCACGCGTGCCGGTATTCCGCGACCATGTTGATAATATCGTTGGCATTCTGTATGTCAAAGACCTTTTGAAGGAAATGCTGGACCATCCCAACGGTGATATGCCGCCCGTGCAGGCGCTCCTGCGCCCGGCATATTTTGTACCCGAAACCAAGAAGGTTTCCATCTTGCTGCAGGAAATGCGCGCGCGCGAGGTGCACCTGGCCGTGGTGGTGGATGAGTACGGCGGGACTGCCGGGCTGGTGACCCTGGAAGATATCGTTGAGGAAATTGTCGGTGAGATCCGAGATGAATATGACCAGGCCGAGGAATTCCCTTACGAGCAGCTCAGCGAATACGATTATGTCTTCCAGGGGCGGATTGACCTGGATGACTTCAATGACCTGATGGATACTGAACTGGCCAAGGAAATGGCAGACACCCTCAGCGGATATATTTACCGCGAATTGGGCCGGGTACCCGCCCAGGGTGAAACCCTGTTTGTGGAAGAATATGCATTGACCCTGACCGTAGTCAAGGTGGAAGGCCGCCGCATCACCAAGGTGCGCGCTTTCCGGGAACCGCCGCAAACCGAAACGGAGAATGGAAGCAATGGATCAGAAAACGATTGATCTGCTGGTAACGGCTGCCGCCGCCGCCCGTGAAAAAGCGTACGTACCGTACTCGGGTTACAAGGTGGGGTCTGCTGTGTTGACCCGGTCCGGCAGGCTCTATACTGGCTGCAACATTGAGAATGCCTCCTATACCCCCACGGTTTGCGCGGAGCGGGTGGCGATCTTTAAGGCGGTTTCTGAGGGCGAGACGGAATTCATGGCGATTGCCGTGGTGACAGAAAACGGTGTCAGTCCATGTGGTGTATGCCGCCAGGTCCTGGCGGAATTCATGCCGAGGGGCGAAGTGGTGATGGCCACCACGGACAGCAGCCGGCAGGACGTGATGACAGTGGCGGAATTACTGCCGCGCGCGTTTGGTCCGGATGACCTTCATCATGTGCGGTAGGCACTGATCTGATGGCGAACGAACCTCATTCACTGCGGGTGGAGGGGGTGGTTCTCAGTCATCGTGAGATGGGGGAGGCAGACCGCCTGCTGGTCATCTATACGCGGGAGCACGGCAAGCTGCGGGCAATTGCCAAAGGGGTACGTAAGCTGCATTCCCGTAAGGCCGGGCACCTGCAGCCGTTTTCGCGTGCCAAGATCATGCTCGCCAGGGGGCGTGACCTGTGGATTGTGACCCAGGCGGAAGTGATTGATGCATCGTTGCTGCTGCAGGAGAACCTTGAAAGCATGGCATATGCCCTGTACGTGATCGAGCTGTTGGATCGATTCACCTATGAAGAAGGTGCCAACCCGGCCCTGTATCAGTTGTTGGTGAAAACGCTCCATCGCCTGGCAGAAGCAGCACAACCTGAGATGGTGCTGCGCTTCTATGACCTGCGCCTGCTGGACCTGATGGGCTTTCGGCCGCAGTTATTCAATTGTGTCGGCTGCGGTAATGTGATCAAAGCAGAGGATCAGTATTTTTCCGCGGTGCAGGGCGGTGTGCTGTGCCCGCGCTGCGGTCATGATACCGCCAGCGCGCAGCCGGTGAGTATGCATGCCCTCAAGTACCTGCGCCATTTTCAGCGCTCCCGTTATGAGGCCGCCATGCGTGCGCCATACCATCCTGGGATTCTCAAAGAGATGGACCAGGTGCTCCAATATTATTTCCTGTTCCTGCTGGAACGGCATTTAAATACACCGGGTTTCATTCACCGGGTACAGCATGAGCATCCTGAACCAGATCAGGGTCTGGGAGATTCGACAGAAAAATAAGGGGACAGTACCAGGCCAGCGGCCTGCCTGGCGGGCGGTGCTTGTTCCTGTTGGAGCCACCAGTGCAGCAGGTGCAGCAGGCTGCCCGTAAGCAGGATCACCTGTAGCTCCCCCGGCAGTTGGGGATGGATCAGGAAGGATCGATACTGGCGAAAGATCGGCAGGAAACGCCGGGTGAGCCACTCGCGCAGACGATCGGCGACAACCGGGGAGCCCCGTGCGCCGAGCAGCATCGCGAACAGTTCACGGTGCTGCTCGGCGTGTTGGAAAAAATGGGCAACGCCATCGATCAGATTCACCGTTGCAGGCGGACTCGCGTTTGCCAGGCTGGAAATCGAATCACCTTCGCTTAAAACGCGTTCCGTTAAGGTCCAAACAGCTTGCTCTTTGTCCTGGAAATGCAGATAGAACGTACCCCTCCCAAGGTCGGCTGTTTCGGCGATGTCATTGATGGTGAGCGCCTCGAAGCCTTTGTCAATCAGCAATTCGTATGTGGCTTGTTCCAGTTGTTTCTGAGTTCGCTGCCGCCTCCTTTGATGTCGGTTAAGCGCTGCCTGGGTCATAAAGTATCCTGTACTTGAATGAAACACCAGGAAAAAGTTCCCCTTGACGGTGCATCTGACTGTATTATACATCATATATGAATAAGAATACAAGTATGAAATATCTTCAATTTTATATATTCATCAATATATGTAATAAATTCATAAATGACGCTCTGTATTATTATGGAAGACAGTCCTTTACTTTACCGGATATGTGGGCGGTATTTGTTCCGCCGCTGATGTCCTTAATGCCAGGAATGAGTGTGCAAACAGTGTTCTGCATTGAATTTTTAAGGTCAATTTTGCCGGGATTCTGTATAATCAAAATAGTCAAAGGCACATTCGCGTGCCATTTCACGGTTGTTGATTTTATTTTGTTGGTGAAGGGTCCATGTTTGTAAGAAGGAGATGGGCACTGAACCTGTAGACATACGGTTTCATTCATGGAGGTCCGTATCATGAAACGCAAGTGGTTTGCATTGTTGTTGGTTGCCATCCTGCTGATGGTCAACGTGGTTGGTGTTCAGGCCAAGCCGCAAAAAATTGCGGTAAATGTATTGTTTTCCGAAACCCCTACCGCTGACATGCTGAAAGCCCTTGGAAAATTTGGCAAGGTGGGGAATCCCTTTGAGGTGATCCCGGCGGTTTCGCTGGTGACGACAACAGACCAGTTGGATGCCATCCGCGCCCTGCCGTATGTGGTTGCTGCCAACCCGGATGCCGAGCGTTCCATCGCACCGCTGCCGGGGGTGCAGGTGGAGGATTTCACCGAGGGGATTGTCACCTGGAATCTGGATTCGATCAATGTTGGCGATGTCTGGACGTGGGAACGCACCGTGCCGCAGACCGGCGAGAATGTGTATGTGGCCGTGCTGGACACCGGGCTGATCCATACCTGGCCCAATTACTTCCCTGAAGAGCGAATTGCGGAAGAGTACGCGATTGCCTTCCAGGGGGGAGCCAATGAAAATTCTGCCGTGGCCGAACTGCCCAACAAATGGGAACATGATAACAATTCACACGGCACGCATGTAACCTCCACCATCCTCGGGTTCGACTTCTTCGGCAACCCGATGGTCGGCGTTGCGCCGCGTGTACAGGTGATCCCGGTGAAAGTGCTGAACCAGAATGGCTCGGGCACCTCCGGCATGGTGGCGCGCGGGATTGAATATGTCGGCGAACTCAAGGCCGGACCGTTGGCCGACTACCCGGTGGTGATCAACATGAGCCTGGGCGGTCCTGTGCTGGACCCGGTGGAACAGGCGGCGATCGATTTTGCCATCAGTCAGGGCGTGATCATTGTTGCCTCGGCCGGTAACAACGGAACCTACGGCATGGGATACCCGGGTGCGTATGAGCCTGTCATTTCTGTTGCCGCGGCCGGTTGGCTGGGGGAATGGTATTCCTCCAACTGGTGGTATGCCCTGGATGATCCGGAACCTACCATCCCCGGCCTGTATTACATTACCGATTTTTCCAGCCGCGAACTGCCCGGGCAGGACCTTGATGTTGCGGCACCGGGTTCCTGGATTGTGGGACCCTACCAGTTAAACAGCGGTACCAATGCCAACCAGCTCAGCTATTATTTCCTGGGTGGTACTTCAATGGCATCGCCGCATGTGGCGGGTGTGGTAGCTTTGATGGCGGAAAAGTATCCGGCCCTGACGGCCGCAGAAGCGGAAGGGATCCTCGAAGCGACTGCGCTGCCCCTGTTGACCGGTTGCGTTGTCGATCCGTATGATGGGGTGACGGAAATTTGCTGGGGAGCGGATGCCATTGGCCACGGCCTGGTGGATGCTGCCGCGGCGCTTTCGGCTCTGCCCTAGTCGGTTTTCAACCTGAAACAAAAACAGCCAGCGGTTTCATCAGCCGCTGGCTGTTACAAATAGCCATGCTGGTGTGTCAGGCTCGCAAGCTGTCGACCACGCGCATCAGGCGGATGCGTGCCTCTGGCGCAACTTCGCAGCCGATGTCGCTGTCCTGGAACACCTTGTGGTTCAGCACCACTTCCGGGTCACCGATCGAGATCAGGATGCCATCAGACACTTCCTCCACCGTTACCGGGCAGGGCAGGAACAGCCCCACACTGGGGTTGATGTTAAGGGATTGGAAGGCCAGGTGCGGGTTGCATACCCCCAGCATCACGAACGGGCGGAAATCTTCCCCCAGCTTTTCCTTGAAAATCTTGTGGGCATCAATTCGCGATAATACACCGAACCCTTCCACTTTTAATACCGCGGTCAGGCGTTCGATGGCTTCTTCCATGCCTACCGGCAGTACCACTTCAAATGCAAGTATGTCACTCATTGGTTCGACCTCCTTTATCCGGTCTGCCTGCCGCGGCTGCTGCACCACAGCAGGAATTTATCATAAAAAAGTTAAATTAATTAATAAAATTATAACAGGATTGGGACGTGTTTACCATAAGAATTGGATTGACGGGCCGGTTCAGGGTCTCCTGTTCCTGTCCGATTTGACTGCGATCGCAGTTTTGTGCTTGATATTTGGTGGAAAGCGTTTACAATCAATGAATATTTTCGTGAGAATGGAGTTCAACCATGGAACACAAGCCCCGTTACCAGTATATTCCCGTGCCCCTGCGCCAGGTACAAATCACCGGCGGATTCTGGCAGGCATGGCAGGAAACCAATCGGGCAGCCAGCATCCTCTCGGTGCTGCATTTCCTTGAGGAAACCGGCCGGATTGATGCCTTGAAATTGCAATGGAAAGCGGGAGACCCCAATCAGCCGCATGTGTTCTGGGATTCCGATGTGGCCAAGTGGTTGGAGGGGGCATGTTACTCCCTGGTCCAGCACCCGGATGCCGAACTGGAGGCGCGTGTGGAACAGGTGGTGACATTGCTGGCAGCATCGCAGCAGGCGGACGGTTATTTGAATTCACACTATACCGTGGTTGAACCGGACAAACGCTGGACCAACTTGCGCGACCGGCATGAACTCTACTGCGCCGGGCACCTGATGGAAGCGGCCGTGGCGCACCACCAGGCCACCGGACGGGATACCTTTTTGAATGTGATGCGCCGTTACGCAGACTACATCGGGCAAACCTTTGGCCCGCGGCCTGGCCAGAAGCGCGGTTATCCCGGGCATGAGGAGATTGAGCTTGCCCTGGTGCGGCTGGCGGAAGAAACCGGCGAAGAACGCTATCGCGAACTGGCGAAGTTCTTCATCGATGAACGTGGAACCCAACCCCATTATTACACCCAGGAGGCGATTTCCCGTGGGGAGGACCCCAACAACTGGCATTGGGTTACCACCGAAAACGAAGTCAGCAAGGTGGATTACCGCTACAACCAGTCACATTGCCCGGTGCGGGAACAAACCGATGCTGTCGGGCATGCGGTGCGCGCGGTATACCTGTATTCGGGTATGGCGGATATCGCTGCGGCGTATGGTGACGAAGCCCTGCTGCAGGCCTGTGAGCGGGTGTTCGATTCGATCCTGCATCGCCGGTCATATGTCACCGGCGGCCTGGGTTCGCAGGCGCAGAATGAGGGCTTCTCGGAAGATTATGATCTGCCAAATGCGGACGCCTACGCCGAAACCTGCGCTGCGATTGGTTTGATCTTCTGGCTGCGGCGCATGTCGCAGTTTGCCTGTGAAGCCAAATACACCGACTTGCTGGAACGGGCCCTGTATAATGGGTTTCTGGTGGGCCTTTCCCATGATGGACGGCGTTTCTTTTATTCCTCTCCCCTGGCGGTTGACCGTCAGGCGGACTCGCGTTACAGCAATTACCAGGGTCACCGTGCGGAATGGTACGGTTGTTCCTGTTGCCCGCCCAATGTCAACCGCCTGCTGGCGTCGCTGGGTTCCTACCTGTATGCCAGCAACGATGCTGAAATTGTCACCCACCTGTACGCAGAAAGTGCCGCCGATTTTAACCTGGCTGGTGGCAGCGTTCATCTTGAACAGCACACCCTTTACCCATGGGATGGTGACATTGCATTGGAATTGGCGCCGGAGGTGCCGATGACTTTCAGTGTGCGGATGCGCATCCCGGGTTGGTGTGATTCGTTCACACTGGAAGTGAATGGGATTTCCTTCGACGCGCAGCTGGAACACGGCTACCTGGTGCTCGAGCGCCAATGGCAGGCAGGCGATACCATCCGCCTGAAACTGCGCATGGCACCGCGGCGGGTGTATGCCCATCCGGCGGTACGGGTTGACCGCGGTCGGGTTGCGCTGGCCTACGGCCCAATGCTGTACTGTTTGGAAGGGGTTGACAACGGCGAAGACCTCGACCGGTTTGTGCTGCCGCAAGGTGCACTGATCGATCCATCGTTTGACCCGCATCTGTTGGGCGGGGTTGCCACGCTGGAAGGAATGGTGCAGGTGCCGCAAAAATCGGTTTCGCATCCGTTGTACCAGGAAAAACCCTATCCGTATGAGCTCAAGTCCTTCAAGGCGATTCCGTTTGCCTATTGGGACAACCGCGCCGAAGGCGATATGCTGTTGTGGATTCGGGAGGCGTAACCACGTCGGCCTGTGCTAAAACAGGGCAGGCTGCTGCGCAGGTGGATGATATTGATACTGCGGAATATGGTCTGCCAGGCCAAGTGCGGTGCGCAACCGGGTAAACAGCGGGTATAATTCCGCGGCGTTGGGGGCAGGCACCTGGTATTGGTTGCCGTATCGCTGGCGGTATTGGCGTGAAAGCCCGGGGAACAGTTCATCCAGCCGGGCATAATAATAATCACGCTGGCGGTCGCGCATGGACATTCCAAACGCCGGCAGGACGTACTCTGCCCCGGCATCGGCTGCCGCGTGCAGGATGGCGTTGATATTATCCGGATTATCCTCAATCCACGGCAGGATTGGCATCATCGTCACCCCGCAGCGGATGCCGGCACTGCGCAGCGAACGCATCGCCCGCAGACGGGCGGAGGGTAGCGGAGCAAAGGGTTCCACCTTGCGTGCCAGTTCATCATCCACGGTGGTGAGGGTGAAGCTGACCAGTGCCTGTTCGCGGTTGATCTCCTGCAGCAGATCCAGGTCGCGGGTCACCAGGTCGCTCTTGGTGATGATATGCACCGGGAAACCACGTTCTGCGATGACGGCCAGCGCCTGGCGTGTGAGCTGGAATTTGCGTTCGACCGCCTGGTAGGGATCATTCATCGAACCGGTGCCGATCCTGCCGCGCTGACGGCGCGGGGTGAGTTCCTGTTTCAGGCGTTCAATCGCGTTGGTTTTTACCAGGATCTCACCATCAAAGTCCTCAATCTGGTAACACTCACTGCGGGAATCGCAATAAATGCAACGGTGCGTGCAGCCGCGGTAGAGATTCATCGTGTACAGGATGCCGAACCATGGGTCGGGTTCTTTGGCTTTGGAAAGCAAAGTTTTGGCTTCAATCTCACGGATTTTCATCACTCGATACCATCCTGTATTGATTATACCGTTCCCTTGATTCCGCGCGATTGTCAAAGCATGCGGCGCAGGCGGCATGATGTTATACTTTGGGGATACCTCGACCCTGGAGCGTTATGGATGGAACGAACACACTGGAATGACCTGACCACGATTGCGATTCACAAGGAAGCGCCGCATTGTACCTATACCCCATACCCGGATGGCAACACCGCGCTTGCTGGTGGCGTTTCCCCGCTGGTGCTCCCGCTGGATGGGGAATGGCGGTTTCACTGGTCGCCCGATGTTTTTTCCATACCGCTGGACTTTTTCCAGGAAAATTATGAGGACAGCAATTGGGAGTATCTGCCGGTACCGTCCAACTGGCAGATGCACGGCTATGATATTCCAATCTACACCAATATCCGCTACCCCTATGCCCTCGATACCCGCCGTCCGCCGCGGGTGGATGGACACCGCAACCCGGTCGGATGCTATCGAAGATGGTTCCGCCTGCCGCCAGATTGGGATGGTATGCGTGTATTTTTGCAATTTGATGGCGTGCAATCGGCATTCTATGCGTGGGTCAACGGCACCTTTGTGGGCTACAGCCAGGATTCGATGACCACCGCTGAATTTGATGTGACCGAAGCGCTGAAACCAGGTGACAACGTGATTGCGGTGGAAGTCTACCGCTGGTGCGACGGCAGCTACCTGGAAGACCAGGATATGTGGCGACTGTCCGGCATCCAGCGCTCGGTGCGGCTGGCCGCTGTCCCGCCCATATTTATGCGCGATGTGTTCGCCGCCAGCACGCTGGACAGGGAGTGCCGGGACGCGGATTTGAGTATCACGCTGGAGATCAGCAACCGCCGTACGGGGGATTGCACCGGCTGGCAGGCGGCATTCACCCTGATCGATCCGGATGGCCGGACTGCTCTGCAAGCAGCCTGTGATGTGCCGCCCCTGAAAGCCGGAGAAACAGTTCCCGTTGGTTGCCAGGTGGCGGTGCCTGCACCCCGGCTGTGGTCGCCGGAAAAGCCGACCTGCTACACACTGTTGGTGGAACTGGCGGATGAAGATGGGACCGTGTGCGAAGCGTTCACCATCCGGCATGGCTTCCGGCGGGTTGAGATCATCAACCGCCGGCTGTTATTCAATGGAAAACCGCTCCTGATCAAAGGTGTCAACCGCCATGAAATTGACCCCGTTCGTGGTCAGGCGATCACACGTGAACAGACCGAAGAAGATATCCGTATTGCCAAACGCAACAATATCAATGCCATTCGCACCTCGCATTATCCCAACGCGCCGTTTTTCTACGAGTTGTGCGACCAGTATGGAATGCTGGTGATGGATGAAGCCAATCTTGAATCGCATGGCCTGCGCCGAAAATTGCCTGCCAGTGACCCGCGCTGGACCGAAAGCTGTGTGGCGCGGATGCGCAGCATGGTGGCGCGTGACCGCAACCATGCCTGCGTCATTTTCTGGTCGCTGGGTAACGAAGCCGGTTACGGCGAGAACTTCCGGGCGATGAAACAGGCTGGCAAAGAGCTGGATGATACCCGCCTTTTCCATTATGAAGGCGACCATGTGTTGGATATTTCCGATGTGTTCAGTACCATGTACACCCCCGTGCCTGTGCTGGAGCAGATCGCGGTGGGCGAAACGGTAGTAGTGGGCAAAGGGGAGGGTTGGCTGCCGATGGTCGGCACCCGTGTTACCGAGCAGCAGTACGGCGACAAAGCAAAAATCCTGTGCGAATACGCGCATGCCATGGGCAACAGCGTGGGCAGGCTGCATGAGTACATGGACCTGTTCCATGCCCACGACTTTTTGATCGGCGGATTTATCTGGGATTTCATTGACCAGGGGCTGCTGCGTGAAGACCAACCCGGCAGACCGTATTGGGCGTACGGCGGTGACTATGGCGATCAACCCAACGATGGCAACTTCTGTATCAACGGGTTGCTGCGCCCTGACCGCAGCCCCAATCCTGCCCTGTACGAGGTGCGCCACCAGTACCAGGATATCTGCATCCGCGCCGTAGGGGAGGAGGCGGAAACCCAGTGTTTTGCGATCAGCAACACCTGCCTCGAAACCCCGCTGAGCGCGCTTGATGGCCGTCTGCGGCTGTTGGAGGATGGAATTTGCATCCGCGACCTGCTTCTGTCGGTGGAGGTGCTGCCAGGTGAAAGCGCTTCTTTCCCGCTGGCGGCGCTGGGGTTAACCGATGTGCCTTCGCGGCCCGGTTGCATCTACCACCTGAATTTTGAGTTCCGCCTGAAACAGGACACCCTGTGGGCGCCGGCGGGATGGCTGGCGGCCCAGGAGCAATTTGCGTGGGAAGCACCGCCGGTACCGGCAATGGAAACCAAATCCATTGTGGAACAACTGGTACACGGCTATGATGATGAAGGCGGCTATTTTGTGAGGGGGAAACGCTTCCTGGTGCGGTTCAAGCCGATCGGTGATCTGGATTTCTACCGCTACGATGGCGTGGAATTGTTCGTTGACAGCCCTCGCTTCAACTTCTGGCGGGCGCTGACCGACAACGACCGCGGCCTGGCGAATTTCATCCCCTGCCTGCTGCGCTGGTTGGTTCCGCTGCATTGGCGGGAGGCAACCGGGCAACAGCAGATCACGGATTTCCATGTCCACCCGGAGCCGGATGGGATAATCACGGTGCACCTGCTATTGAAAATTCCCGGCATCAAAGGCCGGGCAGAACTGGCGTATACCATCCACGCGGACGGCAGCATACGCATCCTGGCAGCGTTGCACCCAAGCCGCCCGATGCTGCGGCTGGGGCTGACGTTTGCTATGCCCGGCGCGTTCCGCCATGTGTGCTATTTTGGCCGTGGACCGCATGAAAACATGCCCGACCGCAAGCAGGGCGCGCTGATGGGGGTATATCGGACCGATGCGGATGGCATGCTCCATGATTATGTGCGCCCGCAGGAAAACGGCAACCGCTGTGATGTACGCTGGGCAGCATTGACCGACGCGGCAGGCAAAGGCCTGCGGCTTGGCATGGTGGATGAACTGGGAGCGCCGTTTCACCTGGGAGTTCATCCTTACACACTCGAAGAACTGGAATCGGCCCGTCATATCGATGAACTGCCGCGGCACAGGTTCCTGGTGGTCGATGTCGACCACTTCCAGAGCGGCGCGCATTTTGATTTCCTTGGCGGCCGCCAGGATCAGCAGCGCCTGCCTGCGGGACAGGAATACCTGTTTGGGTTCTGGGTCAAGCCGGAAGGTTTCGATTCTGGCCGGCAAAACGGGATACACTGATGCATCCCGACACCGCCCAGCAGTTAATTGAATTGAACCGCCGCTTTTATGCTGATTTTGGCGCGGCGTTTGCTGCCACGCGCCGCCGCATCCAACCGGGCATCGGTGAAGTGCTGCGGCGCCTGCCGGGGTTGTGTGGGATGGATGGCAGCTGGCTGGACCTGGGATGCGGTGCTGGCCAGGTGGCCCAGGCCTGGGCGGCTGCCGGGCGCAAGGGTGCCTACCTGGGGGTGGATTTCAGCATGGAACTGCTGGCCGAAGCCCGTCAGAAAGCGCTTGAGATGGATGTGGAAAACCTCTCCATAGCTTATGAAATCCTCGACCTGGACGCGGCGCAGTTGGCAGGGCGCTTTGCGCCTGCTGCATTTGACGGCATCCTTGCCTTTGCGAGCCTGCATCATCTGCCCACCCATGGCCTTCGCCTGGAATTGTTGATAACCCTGGCGAAGCTGTTGACGCCAGGCGGGCTGCTGGTGCACTCCGAATGGCAGTTCCAGCACAGCCCACGCCTGATGGAACGGGTGCAGCCGTGGGAACGGATCGGATTGTCTGCGGCGGATGTGGATGCCGGCGATTTTCTGCTCGATTGGCGCTACGCCCTGCCGGGGCAGGCGGAACAGCAGGGCTTGCGCTATGTGCACCTGTTTCGGCGTCCTGAACTGGCGCTGCTGGCCGATGAAGCGGGTTTTGAGATGGTGTTTGATTTTGACAGCGACGGGAAAGAGGGCAACCTGGCGTTGTATCAGGGCTGGCGTTTGTCGGGCTGAGTTATACTGCGTCCGCCGAAAGCGCGGGTGTAAACCAGCGCTGCCGCAAGGATCACAAACGGGATCACTGGCCGCTGGTAGCGCGGCTGGACTTCAAAGAAAGCATACGCACCCAAAGCGCACACCAGCATCACCAGGTTCAACCCTGTGATGGATGCATCCTCGCGCCGCCAGGTCCATGCCAGCAGCATTGCCGCGCCCAGAACACACCAGTAGCTGTACTGGCTAAAGAGAGCGAAACCGCGGCGGACCTCTTGCGTGGGGTAAGGCCAGCCGGTCTGAAAGGTTTGAAAGTTCATATCTTCGTCCAAAAAAGCCAGGTCAGCGCCGTAGGCGCTGTTGGCGAATTGATGACTGTATTTGACTTTCAACAGGTTGTAGTAGGCAACAGGCTGGCTGAAAATGCGTTCCGCCACCATTGGCAGGCCTTTCTGCCAGGCTTCTTCGGCGCTCCAGGAAAGGATCAACTGGTGGTCGGGATCGTTGTTGCGGCCCCTGGCCGCGATATTGGTGCCGTTCAATAGCGGCCAGATCACATTTTTGCCTTCCTCGACCACCATGCCCTCCACTACCGCAGGCGCGATGATGGCGTTGACCGCCGCCAGGCCCACCAGGAATGGGACGATCAGTGATGCGGCATACAGGCCAACCCGGCGCCAGTTGCGTGGTGGGTCAAACAGCAGGGGCAGCAGCAGGATGGGGGCATACATCAAGAGCGGGGCGCGGATGGAAAATGCCACAGCGAAGAACAACGCTGCAGCCCACAGCCACCGCCATTGCCTGCGCCGCAGGCAAGATACCAGCATGGCAGCAGTCAATACCAACAGGGTAACCGAGGGGATATCCGTGTTCACCAGACCGACCATGCTGATCTGTGACGGGAACAATGCGAACAGGTAAGCGCCTACCACGCCAGCCGTTGCCTGGCCGGTTTCCCGGCCAATCCAGTAGATGCCCAGCATGGAGAGCAGTGATAACCCGATATTGGCGCCCTGAACAATCGCCGCAGTGGGTGAGATGCGGTATAACAGCGAAACCAGGCGCGTGAAGGTGGCGTAACGATCCATCTCCAGGTTGGGTGTGCCGGCTGCCAGCTGCAAGGCCCAGGTGTGGAACCGTCCGAAATCGGATACCTGCGCTGTTGGCACCATCCGAATCCAATAAACGCGCAGCACAACTGCGAGCAAGCCCACTGCCAGCAGCAGCCAGGGCTGCAGGTGCGGATGCCGCCGCAGCAGCCGTGTGATACCCAGCGGTCCGCCGGTCATGATCAGGACGGCTGCGGCAAACAACAGCAAATTGCCATTGAACACATTCGCCAGTTCGTTTTGGAAGTGAATGCTGATGAAAAACAAATAGGCGTATAAAAATCCAGCCAGTGATCGCAGGATGATTTCGCTGCGCAGGCGGGTTTTGGAACGGATAGCGACCGATGTGAGCCAGAAATACACGGCAATCACCATACCCCGTGCGATGGGGTATGCAATGAGCCACACCCGGTACAGGGTGGAATAGGTGGGCCATGGGATGAATTGTGTGCTGAAGCCAGACCCTTCACCTGTGCTTTCCCCGGCGTGGATTTCAAAGGTTTCGGTTGTTCCATTAAGATTGATCTCAACCACTGCCGGGGTGTCCAGCGGTTGAAACGAGAACTGCAGCCGCACCGGGTTGCTGACGGTCATCATTTCGTCATATCGGACGGTGCCATTCTCAAAGCCCATGTGCCAGGAAATGCCGTCATGGAAATTCCATTCGCCGTCATAGGAATAATGCGCAGGATTGAGGATGTGCTGCCGGCCAAAACTTTGTTCCAGCGCGGCGTGTGAAAATGCCAGTGGAGTATCGGTGGTAAGGGTAAAGGAGAGTGCGATGGGCACCACCGGGGAATAGGCATGCAACAATGATAAAAGCAGCAGGGCCTGGAGAATGGCTGCTGTGCCATGATACAACACATGGGCTTTGATCTCCGCCCGGTTGGGCTGGATCAGATGTTTCCACAACCACACCAGCAATCCAAAGCAGCCCGTCATCACGATAACTGCGATCAGTACTTTGAGTGCTTTGGTGTACTGCGCGAAGGGCAGGAACGTGCCGATGATGAATAACGTCAGCAACGCTGCGCCGCCCAACAAGAATGCGACGGGGTACAGGCGGCGGAGAAGCGGTCGTTTTGAGGTTGTCTGGTTTAGGTCAGTTTGCATTCATTCCACCTGGGAGGGGGTGCTGTGCGTAAAAGGGATCGCACCGTGGATTTGCGTTGTGTTTCATTACGGCGCGGTTTGGGGTGTCCGGCAGTCGGTGAGTTGATTGCTGTGGTCGGCGTCCAGCAACCATTCCAGGTGGGAGAGATACCAGCTGACTGTCTCTCCCAAACCCTGTGAGAAGGTATGTGAGGGCTGCCAGGCCAATTCACGCTGAATTTTACTGGCATCAATTTCATAACGCCGGTCGTGCCCGGCACGGTCAGGTACAAACTGAATCAAATCGGCATACAAAGCGCCACCGGGGCGGGGTTGCAGGCGGTCGAGGATGGCGCAGATACGAAGGACAAGATCAATATTGGAGACCTGGTTGCTCCCGCCGATGGCATAGCTTTCCCCATTCCGCCCACCGGTGAGAATGCGTCCGATGGCGGTGCAGTGGTCTTCCACATGGAGCCAGTCGCGCACCTGCCGGCCGTCGCCGTACACGGGCAGCGGCTTTTCCTGCAGGGCGTTGCTGATCACCAGCGGGATCAGTTTTTCCGGGAACTGGCAGGGCCCATAATTATTGGCACAATTCGAAATAGTCACCCGCAGGCCGTAGGTGCGATGATAGGCGCGCACCAGGTGGTCACTGGCCGCCTTGGAAGCCGCGTAAGGTGAATTTGGCGCGTAGGGAGAACCTTCATGGAAAGGCGGTTCGTCGGGCGAAAGGCTGCCGTAGACCTCATCGGTGGATACATGGTGCAGGTGGACTGCCGGGTGGGCAACGGCATACTGCCGCAGGCATTCCAACAGGTTAAAGGTGCCCATGATATTGGTATCGATGAAATCGCGCGGCCCGCAGATGGAACGGTCGACATGGGTTTCGGCTGCAAAATGCACCACTGCGTCAATGGCATACCTGGCAAAGATGCTGTGGAGCAGGTTGGCATCGCGAATATCTCCCCGGATGAATTGGTGACGGGAAGGATCGCAGAGGCCATCCAGGCTGCGCAGGTTGCCGGCATAGGTGAGGGCATCGAGGTTGATAATGATAGTGCCCGGTTCGTGCTGCAACCAGTAGCGGATGAAATTGGATCCAATGAAACCAGCTCCGCCGGTGACGAGTAACGTTTTCATGCGCACTGCCTTTCCAGATTCAGCCTGCCGTTATGCACGCATTTCAGCAACCTGTGCCTTCATTCTAACCGGAAACGCACCGGAGCAGGAAACCTTTTGCGCCAGATGTTACCTGGCTTTGTTGTTCCCGTAAGGCAGCGTGCCGGCCTCTATGCGATGGATGGCGACAAAAATGCGTGGGCGGCGGCGGACTTCATCGAAGATATACGAACGGGCGATTTTAACCACGGCATGTTCCAGGTCTTCGGGAACTTCTTCGAACTCCTGCATAAATTGGGAGACCCGTTTGCGTACCTCATCCAGGATCACTTCTGCCTCATACTCATCCATGAAACCGAAACTTTGCACACCCACTTCGGGGTCCAGCAGGCGGCTGTGCTGGTTGATGACCATGTGGATGAACACCACACCATCCTGGCCGAGGGTTTCGCGTTCACGCACCACATCCTCACCCACATCACCCACACCGCGGCCGTCGACAAACACATAACTGTACGGAATTGCCGGCGCCAGGTACATGATCTCGTTCTCAAATTCCACCACCTGGCCGTTCTGGATCACAGCAATATGGTCGGCGGGGATGCCCATCTGCTGGCCAATGGCGGCCTGGGCTTTGAGATGGCGCAGTTCACCGTGGATCGGGATCAGGTATTTGGGCTTAACCAGGTTCAGCAGCAGTTTCATTTCCTCCTGGCTGGCGTGGCCGGAAACATGCACCGGGCTGATGCGCTCATAGATCACATCAGCCCCGCGTTCAAACAGGCGGTTGATGGTGTGGTATACGCTTTCCTCATTGCCGGGGATGGTGTGGGAGGAAAGCACGACAGTATCGCCGGGTTCGATGTCAAACTGACGATTGTGGCCCATCGAGAGCCTGCCGAGGATTGAGGTGGGCTCACCCTGTGAGCCGGTGCACATGATGACCACCTTGTCATCTTTCATCGATAACGCCTGGTCCACTGTCACCAAACTGTCTTTTGGAATAGTGAGGTAACCGAGGTCACGTGCCATGCGCGAGTTGTCGATCATACTGGGGCCAGCAAAAGCCAGCTTGCGTCCGTGGCGCTGTGCGGCATTGGCCACCTGCTGCATACGCGAAATCAGCGAGGCAAAACTGGCGATGATGATGCGGCCTTTGGCGTTTAAAAATACCTGTTCCAGGGCATCGTCGATCATGCGTTCCGATGCAGTCCAGCCGACATTCTCGGCATTGGTGGAATCGGAGAGCAGCGCCAGTACCCCACGCTCGGAAAATTCTGCCAGGGCGGCAAAATCTGTCGGCCAGTTATCAACCGGGGTCTGGTCAAACTTATAGTCACCGGTGTGCACCACCAGCCCGGCTGGGGTATCGATTGCCAGGCCGATGCAATCGGGGATGGAGTGGCAGACGTGGAAAAAGTCGACCTGGAACGGGCCGATGGTGATTTGCTGGCCGGCTTCCACCTCGTTGAGGCTGATGCGTTCCAACAGACCCTGGCGTGCCAGCTTGACTTCGATCAAGCCGCGTGTCAGGCGGGTGGCAAACAACGGAGCGGAGATTTTTTCCACCAGGTACTGCACCGCGCCGATATGATCTTCGTGTCCGTGGGTGAAGACCACGCCGACCACATCCTCCCGATGTTCCACCAGGTACTGCATATCCGGGATGATGTAATCGATCCCAGGCATGCTATTCAACGGAAACATGATTCCGGCATCCACCACCAGGAGTTTGCCTTGATATTCATATACAGTCATGTTGCGGCCAACTTCTCCCAGGCCGCCCAATGGGATCACGCGTAAAAAGGACTGACTCATGGTTCGAATTATACTGTCTGGTCTGCAATTATGCAAAAATTCGTTCGGTCATGAGCAGGCTGACAGGTAATTTGACCTGCAATGTGCTATACTGGATACAAAATGGAACGTTCCAAATCCTTCAATCCATGGATATAACTATATGAGTGAACCGGAGCTGCCCGAATTTTATACCAGCAACAGGCCCGATGCCCATTCCCCAGGCGGGGAGGCAATGTTGGCGGAATACCTGGCGCAGAGCCCGATTTATGCATGGTATGAAGACTTTTCCAGCCTGGTGAATGCTGTCCGCGAAGAAATGGAGCTTCATACCAGCAGGACACAGGGGTTGGAGAACCGGGTCTCGTATGCGATATCGATGGTGATGGATCAACCACAATTCTCGCCCCGGGTGCAATACGCCAATCCCAAAGCGAAATTACTGGGGGCTGCTGCGGTGAAATCCGGCCTGGAAACCAGCAGTCTGGTGGCACGTGCGTACCAGGGTTTGCTGCGGGATGTGGTGATTGAACTGGTGCAGGGACATACTCAATTCAACCGCCTGGTGTACTGGATGCTGGGCACGGAAAAGTTATTCCTCAAATTACAGTTTCATGCGGAATACAGCGATACACAAACCAGGGTATTTATCGCGGGTTTTGAGGCTGAGGAACCATCTTCTTCATCCATCAGCCAGGTGATGGAGCAATACCAGCTGTTATACAAAGTGTCGCAGTTAATGTTGAGTACCACCAGTCTGCGGCGTTTTATGGAAAGCACAGTCGGCCTGATCCATCACCATTATGACAGCTATGGAACCCTGATCGCCCTGGTCAACCTGGATCGGCGGACCATCCAACGCGCTTTCCTCAATGACCATGAAATGACCAAGGAAGAAATCGCGGAGGAAGTGCCTTCACAACATTATTGGGACGGCCTCAGCGGTTGGGCGATCCGCACCCGTGAAACCATTTATTCTCCCAAGAGTATCCCGGATTTCCGGGAGAACCAGGATTCGATGCGCAAACGTGAAAAAAACGAATGCGGCGCGATTATTGTGGTGCCGATCCTTTCGCAGCAGGTTGTGCTGGGTACCCTGACGATCGTAGGCAATCCGCAGCAGGCTGCGTTCAAAAAGCATGACCTGCAAATTGCCGAGACCATGGCCAACCATATTGCCATCGGCTTACAACATTTTGGGTTGCTGGAACGCACCCAGCGCATGGTACATACCGACCTGTTGACGAACTTGCAGAACCGCGAGCATTTCATGCAAATGGCGGAACTGGAGTACGGGAGGGCGGTTGAATCACAGGAACGGCTGGGGGTGATCATGATGGATATTGATAATTTTAAGCAGATCAATGACCAGCACGGCAACCTGGTGGGGGATGATGTACTGAAGGTGGTGGCGGATCGCCTATCCCGGCATGTGAGGGAGAAAAGCGCGCTTATCAGCCGCTTTGATGGTGATGAATTCTGCGTGCTGTTAAAAATTCGCAGCCAACGGGCACTATATAAACTGGCGGATGAATTGCGAATTGGCATCAGCAGTGAACCGGTCACCAGTCCTCCGATTGTGGTGAAGTTAACCATCAGTGCCGGCATCTGCCATATTGATGGTGTGGGTGCATACCCTGAAAATCTGCGTGAATTTCTCAACCTGGCAAGCCAGGCACTTCTGGAAGCCAAGGCGAAGGGGCGCAACCGGGTACATCCCGAGATTTCATCTTGATGGTTTGTGGATGCAAGGGACGGCAGGTGTATTGCAAACGTCAAGCAGGCAGTCATTCTGCCTTGTATACTGTACTCAGTATTGACAATTGTTTATCTTCTTCTCCTCCCTGCTTGAGGGCCAGATTGGGCGTAATCTGGCCTTCTCTTTTTGGGTTGCGGATATAATAACCGCATGCGAACACGTCTGCTGTTGTTCACTGATATCCATGCCAACCTGCCGGCGTTGGAGGGGATCCAGGCGGCGGTACGGGAAGAATCGCCGGATATGGTCTTCCACCTGGGGGATGCCGTCGATATGGGGCCATTTCCGGCCGAGGTGCTGGATGTGCTGGCATCCCAAACCACCTGGGTGTGCCTGCAGGGCAACCATGAGCAATTCATGTTCGGCTGGGAGCGGGATGGCACGGATGAACTGGAGCTGCAACACCGCGCCTGGACCCGCAGCCAGCTTGCTCCGGCCCATTTCCACCTGATGCGCGGATGGCCGCTGCACCATGTGCTGAACGCAGAAGGATTAAGGGTCTGCCTGCAGCATTACGCCCTGGTCCCAACGGGCGGCGAAACCCTCACCTTCCGGCCATATTTTGAACCCACCGCCACGGCAATGGAGGATGCGTTTTCCGGCGGGAGCTTCGACCTGGTTTTCTACGGTCACCTGCACCGACCGGTATTCACCCAAAGCCCCGGCACCCGTTATTATGCTTTGATGTCATCGGGAACCGGACGCACGGCTGAAGCGGCCTATACCGTGGTGGACCTTGCCAATGGGCAGGCGCAGGTTTGCCACAAAACCATCCAGTATGATGACCAGGTGTTGTTTACGGCGATGGAACACCGCCAGGTGCCGGCGCGGGAATTCCTGTACCAGGCGTTTTACGGCGGTCGGTTCACACCAGCGAACGGAAATCCAGCGGAATGAAGGGTTGACGAGCCATGATGCGCTCCCGCCGATTGTGCATATAACCGGCAACCCAGCGATCGTATTCCTCCACGGGGATATCGCGCAGAATGGCGGCATACAGGTCGATTTCGCGCAGGGTCATAAAGTTAACGATCTCATCAAACCATTCTGGATCGAGCTGATTTTCCTGCTGGTAGGCGCGCATGAAGGCCTGGAAGCGCTGCTGCATCAGGCCAGCCTGTTCGGGGGTATCACATTCAAACGGGGCGGCATAGAACAGCACCATGGCAATGTCGTTGGCGAACCAGTTGTAACAGCAGTCGTCGAAATCGAACAGCCATACCTGGCCGTCGGCGAGGTAAAAATTCCCGCCGTGGACGTCAAAATGGATCAGCCCGTAATCATCCATGCCGCGCGGCAGGTCGCGCAGGTGCGCGGCGATCTGCTTGAAACGGTTCACCAGCGGTGCATCCTGCGGGGGTAACTGCTCAAACTTTTTCAGGGTTTCGGCAATGTCTTCATCCCAGGTTGGGCGTTCGTATTCGGGGTTGGAAGGTTCAAAATCCTTGGCGATGGCGTGCATTTTCCCCACCAGGTGTCCCAGCGCGGTCATCAGGCTGTCGCCTTCCCAATCTGCCTGGTGGGGATGGTCGCCAGGAACCTTGGTGAAGAGGGTGGCGGTGAATGTGCCGTTATCCACTTCGAGGCTCTGTACCAGTTCACCATCCATACCACGCAGCGGACGACCGACGGTCAGTCCGTGCTGCGCCAGGTGATCGATCCATTCCGCCTCGGCATGGATCATTTCCGGGCTGCGGTGCAGGCTGTGGCTGATGCGCACAATGCAAGGGGTACCGTTGCGCGATCCTTCAAAGATGAAACTTTCAAAGCCGTCCAGCATCACGGCTGTGGTTTCCTCCACACCGCAGCGTTGGAATAATTCTGTTTTCACCGGTGGGGTAAAGGCTGCTTTAATTTTTAGGTCCAATGGTTTTCTTCCTCCAGGGGGCAACAGTATTGGCGCGCGGCTGAATTGCAACCACACCGCTTGATTATACCGGCATCCGCGATATGCGGGGCGGCAAATGGTTAACAATGGGCACGGTCAGGACAATCCGATCCCGGTGACCGGCAGGTAAATGGAGAATTGGGTGCCTTCTCCCAATCTGGAATTGACTTCGATGCGCCCGTTGTGGTTGCGCACAATCCAATAGGCAATGGACAATCCCAGGCCGAAACCGCTGCCGCTTTCGCGGGTACGCGCTTTTTCGCTGCGGTAGAATCGCTCGAACAGGTGGGGAAGGTCTTCGGGCGCAATGCCGGGACCGCTGTCCTGGATCGCGATGCGCACAAACGGGCCTTCCCGTTTGAGGGAAAGCTGGATCTCACCGCCATCCGGGGTGTAGTTGATGGCGTTGCTGACCAGGTTGAGCAACACCTGTTTCAACTGGTCGCGGTTCCCGGCTACCACCGCCAGGTCGATTTCATTGACCTGCATGCGCTGCTGGCGGTACTCGGCAATCAGCACCATTTCCTGGAACACCTCCAGGAACAGGTCGGCCATATTGACAGGGGATTTTTTAATCTCAACCTGGCCGGATTCCACCTGTTCCAACAGGAGCAGGGAATTGACCAGGCGTGTCAGGCGGTCGGTCTGCGATTCGATCGTGTTCAGGCTTTCGTCATCCAGTTCGCCAAAGCGCCGCATGATATCCACATTGCCTTTGATGATTGTCATCGGGGTGCGCAGTTCGTGGCTGACATCCGCCAGGAAACGGCGCTGGGAATTGATGATGTTCTCCAGGCGCGCCATGGTCTCATTGAACGCTTTGGTCAGCTGGCCGATCTCATCTTCAATGGGACCATTGTCCTCGATGCGCAGGCTGGGATCATCGGATTCATTGATACGGCGCACAGTCTCGGTGACTTTGGTGACGCGCTTCAGGTCGCGGTTGATGATCGTGGAAACCAGGAAACCAGTGATGATGACGGCAATCACAGTAAACAGCGCCATCTGGCGTACCAGCCGGTTCTCGATCAGTGAAAATGCCGAAAGGCTGTAAGCAACCTGAATCTCGCCGTACGGCTGGCCATCAATCACCAGGGCGGTGCTGAGGATGCGTTCGCCGTCCATGCCGGTGGTCGTAAATACGGGCTGGTCCTGTTCAAAACCCTGCGGCGAAAGCGGCTGCCCGGGGGATATCGGCTGAGGGCGGCTGTCGAAGATCAACTGCCGGCGGTTGTCCCACAATTGGAAAGAGAGGTGGTTTTTGCCACTGTCATCCGCCTGCATCGGCAGCATTTCAATCCCGCCATCCGGGTTCAGCTGGAGATGTTCCGATATGCGGATGCTCTCACGCAGTAACATGGCATCAATTTGCTCAATCAGCACGGCCGAAGCCATGCTGATTAAACCAACGCTAAAAATGGCAAGAAAGCTGAACCCGAGGATGGCGTAAAAAACAGAGAGCCGGATGCGGACAGTCATGGATGACCGGACCCGATCAGGGGTTTTCGCGCAACACGTAACCTGTCCCGCGGATGGTATGGATCAGGCGGGAATCGTTGTCGCCTTCCAGCTTCTGGCGCAGATAACGGATGTACACATCCAGTACGTTGCTTTCACCGCCGAAGTCGTAGCCCCACACCCGGTCAAAGATCATCTCGCGGGAGAGGATCTGGCGCGGGTGGCGCATGAACAGTTCCAGCAGTTCATATTCTTTGGTCGTCAGCGGAATCGGACGACCGTCCCGTTCCGCCTGGCGGGTGGTTGTATCGAGTTTGAGGTCGGTGAATTTCAGCACGATGGTGCGTTCCACCTGCGACCGGCGCAGCAGGGAGCGGATGCGCGCCAACAGTTCTTCCAATTCAAATGGTTTCACCATGTAATCATCCGCGCCGCTGTCCAGGCCCTGCACCCGGTCATCCAACCCGCCACGGGCGGTCAGCATCAGGATCGGCGTGTTGCTGTCTTTGCGGACCTTTTCTGTCACTTCCAGCCCGTCAATACCGGGCAACATCAGGTCGAGGATGATCAGGGAAGGTTGTTTGGCGTCAAACAATTCCAACCCGCGTTCGCCGTTGGTGGCGCTGTCGACCTCGTAACCTTCATAGATCAGGGCGCGTTCCAACACGCGCACAATCGCCTTGTCATCTTCGATAATTAAAATTCGCTCTTTCATTTCGAACCTCCATGAACCATAGAACAGAGGAAGGGGGCATTTATGCTACAATAGTACGCAGCGTGGGCCGCCAGTATTTGTGCGCAGCTGGCACACGCCGTTTTCATCTATTGAAATTAATTTTAACATTAATGAAATGTTTTTTCTATAGGCAATTTACTAGATATTTATTAAAAAATCAATAGAAATGGAGTGTTCCATGAGCATGTATGATGTCGTTGTGATTGGCGCCGGTCCCGGCGGATATGTCAGCGCGATCCGCGCTTCTCAGGCCGGTTTGAAGACCGCCATTGTGGAAAAACAATGGCTGGGCGGGGTGTGCCTGAATGTGGGCTGCATTCCCTCCAAGGCATTGTTGAAAAATGCTGCCCTGGCAGATACCCTGCGCAACCATGCCAAAGATTTTGGCATTGGCTTTGACAACCTCACACTCGATTTCAGCGCGGCGGTGAAACGCAGCCGCAAGGTTTCCGGCCGCCTCACCAAGGGGATCGGTTTTTTGATGAAGAAGAATAACATCGATGTGCTGATGGGCAGCGCGGTATTTGTTTCCCCGAATGCCCTGAAAGTGACCGCGGAAGACGGCTCGGTGCAGGAGATCAGTGCCAAATCTTTCATCATTGCCACCGGCGCGCATTCACTGGTGCTGCCGTGGATGGGGGTGGATGGCGAGAAAGTGCTTACCTACACGGAAGCGATCCTGCAGGAAAGCCGCCCGGAAAGCGCCATCATCATTGGCGGTGGGGCGATTGGGTGTGAATTTGCCACGGTGTGGAACAGCTACGGCAGCAAGGTCACGATCGTGGAAATGCTCCCCAGCATCCTGCCCAGCGAGGACCCTGAGGTTACCGCGGAACTGGCAAAACAATTCAAGCGTGCCGGCATTTCCGTCATGGCGGGGACAAAGGTGGAATCGATTGAGAAGACGGACAGCGGTGTAAAAGTGACCGTGAGCTCGGTCGACGGTACCGAGGTACTGGAAGCTGCCCAGGCGCTGGTGGCGATCGGCTTCCGTCCCAATACTGCCGGCATTGGACTGGAAGCGGCCGGGGTGAAGTTGGACGAACGCGGCTTTATTGCCGTGGATGAGCAGATGCGCACCAATCTGCCGCACATCTATGCCATTGGTGATGTCACCGGCAAGCTGCTGCTGGCGCACGCGGCTTCTGCCATGGGCATCCTCGCAGCCGATGCGATTGCCGGCAAGAAAACCTACCCGATCCGGTTCCGCAATGTTCCGCGTGCCACATACTGCCATCCACAGGTGGCTTCCTTTGGCATGACCGAAGAGGAAGCGAAAGCAGCCGGCAAGGAAGTCAGGGTGGGACGGTTCAACTTCCAGGCGAATGGCAAAGCGCTGGGCCTGGATGAGGGTGCTGGTTTTGTGAAAATTGTGGTCGATGCCAGGCTGGGTGAAATTCTCGGCGCGGCGATGATCGGCCCGGATGTTTCGGAACTGCTGCCGGAACTGGTGCTGGCGAACTTCACCGAATTAACGATTGAAGAACTGGCGAACAGTATCCATGCCCACCCCACGCTGAGTGAGGCGGTGATGGAAGCCGCGCATGACGCCCTGGGGCATGGGATTCACGGCTGATATCTTCCGCTGATAAAAACCTGTATCAATCCATCACTGCAATCCCGGAAGATGCTTCATCTGCCGGGATTGTTGCTGATGCAGGCCTGGCTGTACGGCGCGTTTCCAATACCGTCATTCGCTGCAGGCGTGCCAGTACCAGCAGGGCGAGGACGCCCATGGCGGAAGAGACCAGGAAGGTGGCATTCACGCTGTAAGTGTCATACACATAGCCGAGGAGCGGCATGAACACCAGCGAGGGGATGGTATAGAGCGTGACACCGGAAAGGCTCTGGTAGGTGCCCACCTGGTCTGAGGGCGCGCGGGAATCAACATAGCGCACACCCACCACGATAAAGAACCCGAGGCCAAAGCCGCGCAATGCGTTAAGGGCGATGATCAGCGCGGGATTGCTGAGAAAGGCGGTCAATGCGGATACCATCATCGTGAGGGCGATGGCGAACATCAGGATCGGCAGGGGGCCGAAACGGCGGATGAAGCGCTCCCCCAGGTAGACGGTGGGAATTTCCGCCAGCGCCGGCAGCGCCACGGCCAGCCCGACCAGGGTGGTGGCATTGGTCAGCTGCTTGATATAGATCGAAATGTAGGAGCCAAAGCCGTTCATGGCGCATCCCCACAGCACCATCGCTGCCAGGTAGACGAAGAACAGGCGGTCTTTGAGCGGCGTCAGCAGGCTGCCGCGCGCCATGCCCGGCGTGTGCTGCGGCCCCGTTTGTTTTTCGGGCGGGTCCAGCAGGACCGCCATCAGCGCGCGCAGGAAAAACAGCGAACCGCCGATCCAGAACAACCATTCCAGCCCGATCAGGTCCCACAGCCGCCCGGCCAGCAGGCAGAACACCGCAAAACTGAGCGATCCCCACACGCGCATCTGCCCAAAGTTAATGTGGTGCTTGTTGGCCATACGGATCACCAGGCCGTCTCCGATGGGGTTGGCAGGGGCTTTGAAGAATCCGCCGACCGATGTCACCAGCAGCAGGAGCGGGAAGCTGTAAGCGAAGTTGATCCCGATCACCGACAGGCCGAAGATCAGGTTGCCCAGCGCGAGAAATGCCAGGTGCCAGCCCTTGCGGTCGGCCAGGCCGGTCAGGAGGGGGGAGGCGATCAGCATCAGTACGGATCCCACCGCGCTGAGGGTACCCAGCTGCACGCCACTGATGCCGCGTTCGATGTAGGCGACATTGACATAAGAAAAATACACCGAAACGATGGTGAAGTGCACGGCGTAGTAGATGCCGCCGCGCAGGTAGGGGGAGAGGTGATGGCGAAGGGGCTTGCGGGAATTGTCCATGGCTCGATGCGCTTAATCAAACCAGAATCGGCGCAAACGCGCAAGTGCCAACCGCATGTGAAAACGGGCGGAATGTCAGGCGGTTGGGTTTTCCGCTTTGCGCACCAGGCGCTGCAGCCACACCAGCAGCAACACCGCGGCGATTCCGACGATGCCATCCACCACAAACAGGGTTTGCAGGCTGAAATTGTCGTAGATCACGCCGAGGATGGGCATGAACACCAGCGAGGGGATGGTGAAGAATGCCAGCCCATACAGGCTCTGGTAGGTGCCGATCATGCTGCGCGGGGCGCGCGCGTCGACGAAGCGCAGCGCGACAATGATGAACAGGCCATAGCCCAATCCGCGCACCGTACTCAGGGTCACAATCAGCACCGGGTTGCTGAGCAGGCAGGTGAGGAAGATCACGAGTACGAACAGCGCGATGCCGGCCATCAGCAGCGGGAGCAGGCCGTGCCGGCGTGACAGGCGGTCGGCCAGCAGGACGCTGGGCACCTCGCCCAGGGCGGAGAGCGCCATCATCAGCCCCACCAGGAAGGAACTGCTGGAGAGCTGATCCATATAAATGGAAGCATAGGTGAAAAAGCCCGAAGTGGCGCAACCCCACAGGAAAATGCCCACCAGGAACACTACGAACACCCGGTCTTTGAGGGGGGAAAGCCAGCCTTTGATGCCGGAGGGCATGGCGAGGTGGGTGGGTTCGTTGTTCTCCACCGGGTCGAGCAGCGCCGCGGCGGCACCGCGCAGCAGGAACAGCCCCGCGCCGATCAGGAACAACAGCCTCAGCCCGATGCGGTCATAGACCCAGCCGGCGACGATGCACACGACCGTGAACCCGATCGAGCCCCACACGCGCATCTTGCCGAAATCGAGCTGGTGCTGGTTGGCCATGTGGATGGTGAGGCCGTCGGTGAGTGGGTTGAAAGGGGCGGAGGCAAACGCCGCCAGCGCCATCAGCGGCAGTACGGCGGTGAAATCATGCACGAAGTGGATGCCCAGCAAGCTGAGGGAGAACACCACCCCTCCCAGCGCGAGGATTTCGCGGTGCCAGCCCTTGCGGTCCGCCAGGCCGGTCAACAGCGGCGATGCCAGCAGGATCATGGCCGAGGAGAGCGAGGAGAAGGTGCCGATCTGCACCCCGCTGTAACCACGCTGGATGAAAGCGACACTGACATAGGCAAAATACATGCCCATCACACCGAAGAAAATGGCGTAATAAAGCGCGCCGCGCAGGGCGGGACTGAGGGAGCGGGAGCGGGTTGGATGCATTTTGTACCTGTAATTGATCAAAAGGGATGGGATGGAACGCACTGGTTCCGCATGAATTTCATCATAGAACGGCGCAGCGCGCAAGGGGACAGAAGGCACCCGCGGCATACAAGAAATCACCAATATCCGGTATAATAGGGTTTGCACCGCGGGCCCATAGCTCAGCGGTTAGAGCAGGCGGCTCATAACCGCTTGGTCGCTGGTTCGAATCCAGCTGGGCCCATAACCCCCCTTTTTTCGTGTTTTTTGGTTACCAATGGTCATTCTGTTACACCAATTAGATTGATCTTGTTTTCAATAATGAGGCGGGAATGAATAATTGTCCATATTGTGGTAATTGTTTAAATAAAGAAGTCAAACGAAAGACGAAATGTCCTATTTGTGGCAATTCCATTTTTGTTAGAAAAAAACAGTTAGTTACAGAATTTGATGCTCTGAAAAGTGATTGGGATTTCAAAGAACTATTCAGAATTAAAGATGAGCAAATTTACAAAGTAAAGAATGAACTAACAACAGAATTTGGTTCGGAGCCCAAATTTAATGATGTTGCATGGCATATTCTCAATATGCTGATTGTGAAGTACAAAAGGAATCCTACAAAACTGATAGATGTTTTTCAGGAAATGGCGTGGATTTTACAAAAAGAGGGAAAAGATAATTCTGAATTCGTTATTAGTGCACATCAAATTGAATTGAAAGAGATCAAGGATTTGGGTTTTCAGTATGTAACAATTTTGCATGCAAATGATCAATATGTATGTGAGGAATGCAGAAAAATGGCCGCGGAATTAATACCAATCGACATAGCGCTTAAAGAAAATCCTCTGCCAAATCGCTGTAAAAATAAGTATTGTCGTTGTGGATATAGAGCAATTCTTAGTAAATAATATGTTATGATGCAATTCGTCCATAATAGGAATAACGCTACATCCCGCTTGGTCGCGGTTCGAATCCAGCTGGGCCCATTAATTCCCTCCCCGCAACCGGGGAGGTTTTGTTTTGGCAGATGTAGCGATGGCACAAATTTTTGGCGCATATCAATTTTCCACGTTCCTCTCTGCAACACAAATGTCATTGTGCACTTCGTGATGCAAGATCAGATCATTGGAGTAAAATGATGGGGACGCCTCAACCGGAATCGTCCATCGACCGATGGATCGAAAAAGGATGCTGGTGTTTACCAACCCCTCCCCACCGCTGACAAGGAACCCTTTCCATGAAAAAGCACATGCCGATCCTTTCTGCCATATTGCTGATCCTGCTCCTGGCTGCCTGTGTTGCGCCGCCTGCCGCAGGTTCGCCAACCCTCCCGGCTGCGGCGGAGCCTACCGCAACAATGACACCGACAGCCCCGCCGGCAGCAGCCACCGAAGTACCCGCCGTGGTCACGTTCACCGACCCGGTGCTGGAGGCGATGGTGCGCGGGGCAATCGGCAAGCCGGAGGGGGAACTCACCGTGGCAGAGGCGCAGGCGGTGACGCGGCTGAACCTCACCATCGCATGGCCGCAGGATGTTTTCGATGCGGCGACCATCCAGGAGATCAACGGACTGGAAGCCTTCACCAACCTCGAATCCCTCGACCTCTCCGCTCACGCGATCCGCGACATCACCCCCCTGACGGGGTTAACCAAACTCACACTGCTGTCGCTGGATGGGAACCCGGTTGCCGATGTTACCCCGCTGGCCGGATTGACCAACCTGAAAGGCCTGAACCTCCGCGGCTGCGCGGCACAGGATTACAGCCCGCTGGCGGCGCTGGTCAACCTGGAATTCCTCCTGCTCGAACAGGCGGCGATCACGGATGTATCACCGCTGGCCGCACTGACAAACCTGAAGCACCTCTACCTGGATGGCAGCCCGGTCAGCGATTATTTCCCGCTGGCACCCATTTACCCGAACCTGGTCAGCAGGGATTTCATCATCGCCTCCACGTTGGAAGAACTTGGTTTTTCGATGAGTTATGAAAACCATGAGGCAAAATATGCGACTGAAAGCCTGGATGTGATCATCAACCATACCGAGTGGGGCGCTCCGCCCCAGGAATGGGATGTGAATTGCGTGCGGCTGTCGATGAATGTAAAGGATGGCTACGTTCTGAAACTGACTTATCATCCTGAGATCAATGCCTATGTGTTTGGCATGGGCAGAGACGGTGAGCAGCTGATGAACTACGTCTATGATACCCCCGAAAACTTTCTCATTGGACAAGACGATCGGGAGAGGTGGGAACCGGTCGTGCTGGCAGCGGTGGATGTGGTGGAAGGCGAAGACGTGCTGCTTGCGCCGATCCGTATTTTCCATGACACCATTCAAGCCACTTTTAACGTGAGCGCTGACAGGTTGTATGACCTGCCGTTTGCGCCGCCGACGCTCAGCAGCCTGGGATTTTTCCCGGTTGAGGAGAACGCGGTGTGGCGCTATGAGCAGCGTGATGGAAACGATGTGAACATCGATATCCATCGCCCGGAATGGGGCGCGCTGGATTATGATTTCCAGTTCTTCACGGAGTTAAGTGAGGAATACCGCATTGTGATGACCTACCACAGCGATGAAAGAAAATTCGTGGTGGGGGCCGACGATAATGATCTGGGCGGCGCGGATTTTGAGTACTTGATCGATACGCAGGAACATATCGACGGCTGGTGCAGCAACGGCGACCTGACGGTGGAAGATTACTTCCTGATGGCATTCAATGATCCCGCGATCGAGGATATTTATGCGCATTCGATTGCGCTGGTGATGGAGTATATCACAGAACAATTTGGCATGACGTTTGAAGAGCTGCTGGCACTCCCCGCTGGGAAATAAGGCGTCATCGGTTTCCATCCACTTGGGTCATGAAAAACTCCCTGAGAGGGGAGTTTTTGATATAAAATTGATCTCACAGTGAAGTCTTTGCAATCACCAGAATTGAACATTAAAATTGTTCTACAGGAGGGAAATTTATGAGAGATAATGATTTAATCTACGAATATTTCTATCAAAATATTGTCTCGCCATACGATGAACTGCAGAAAAAAAAGAAAAATATACCACTTGGTGAGAATAAATTTAAATATGAATGTGTCAATTTGTGTTTCCAACTCTATCATTTCAAAGAAAAATTGGCGACAAAATATCAATCTAAATATTCTCTTGAATATCTAAAGGCTCGATGTTCGGATTTTGGGTATATTCGCGATATAGCCAACATTTCTAAACATCATAAATGGGATTCAATAAAAAATCCCAACCCTCATATTGCATCTGAAGAAGATATCTCTGAAGTTCTGGAAATTATTGACCTTAAAGATGATTTTGGTGTTTATAAGGTTCCTCGTATAGTTGTTAGAATTCAAACTGTTGAAAACGATATTCTTTATATATCCAATCTTATCGGAAATGCTATCAACATGTGGTTAGACATTTTAGAGGAGTTAGGTTACGTAAGTAATCCCAAACATGTAGAATTACTAACCTTCATTCCCCCTGATAGAGAAAATAAAAACTTTTATCACACCGGTACTGTATCCGGCGTTCGGGGACAGAATTGGAATTTTCAATTTTCTTTTTTACTTTACGATTATTCAAGTGGTAAGTTGGTACAAAAACAATTTGATGATTCCATGAACTGGCAATTTCTCTTAAATAATCCTTCGAATCCCAATACGGAAGTAGAAACTGTCTTTCACACATCTGAAAAAGGTTGGGTGCAAGTCACATTTACTTTGGACTATGCTACATTTGAAGAGTTTGATAGTATGCGTGATAATGATAAAAAAATAAAGTACCTACTTCAATATCACCAAGATAAAATTACAAACATGGCAGAAATAGATGAGCCGCCTGGTTTGTGAAATTTTAATTTTGAAATCCGCTTGCTGATTGCCTCGCTTCTCCCTCTGCCCACAAACCAACTCTCTACTTGGGGGTTTTTGGTATCCACTAATACCCAGCAAATGTACCAGAATTTCCATGCGGCGTTAAAAAATGATATAAATGTATATAATATAATAAAAACACAGGAGGCAACTGATGAAATACACAAAACTTGGAAAATCCAATTTAACCGTCAGCCGGGTCTGCATCGGGACGATGCATTTTGGCCCCCGTACCTCGGAGCAGGAGGCGTTCCGAATCATGGACAAAGCGCTGGACATGGGGATCAATTTCTTCGACACCGCCAATGTCTACGGCGGTGAGGAGAAAGGCCGGTCAGAGACCATCATCGGCAACTGGTTCCAGCAGAACCCCGCCAACCGCGACCGTGTGGTACTGGCGACCAAAGTCTACGGCAATATGAAAGACCCCAGCATTCCCAATGAGGGGCCCGGCATTTCTGCCTATAAAGTCCGCAAGCATGTGGAAGCTTCCCTGCAGCGGCTGCAAACCGACCATATTGATCTGTACCAGGTGCACCACATTGACCGGCGCATCACGCCCGAGGAATTCTGGGGCACCTTTGACCGGCTGATCGACGACGGCAAAGTATTGTACATGGGCTCCAGCAATTACCCGGGCTGGGGATTGGCAAAATTCCAGATGCAAGCGCTCCAGCGGGGTTCGATGGGCTTTGTTTCCGAGCAGACCATGTTCAGCCTGTTATGCCGCTATCCCGAACTGGAAGTTTTCCCGGCGGCGTTGGATTTCGGGATCGGGATCATCCCCTATATGCCGCTGGCAGGCGGATTGCTCTCTGGGAAAATGAAGGCGCAAGCCGGTTCCCGCACTAGTGATGTGGAACGGGAATATGGGATCACCCTCGGGGAGTCCAACCAGCAAATGGCGGCTTTTTCAGCCCTGTGCCAGGAGATTGGCGAGAAGGAACATGTGGTCGCGATTGCCTGGACATTGTCCCGTCCCGCGGTGGCTTCTCCGATTGTCGGTGTTCGCACCGAGGAACACCTGGATGGATTGGATCGCGCGGCAGAACTGGAACTGGAACCCGAAGTGCTGGCGAAACTGGATGCTATTTTTACCCCCAACAGCGGCCGTCCGCTGCGCGTGGGGCAGGCGCCTGAAGCATACGCCTGGTAGAAGGCTGTCCCAACGAAACACACACCAACCGGCCCTTCAGATGAAGCGGTTGGCATGGGAAGCATTGTGACCTAAAAAAGAGGAAGCTCCTCCCGGAAACGGGAGGAGCTTTATTTCTTCAAACTCACTTCATTTACCACGCATACGCCATCGGCGCTTCGCCGCCCGGGCCGGGGAAGATTTCATCCAGCTTTTTGAGCGTTTCCGCATCGAGTTCGATGCTTGCCGCGCGAGCAGCGCTTTCGAGCTGCTCGATCGTGCGCGGGCCGATGATCGGCGCGGTCACCACCGGGTTGTGCAGCAGCCACGCCAGGGCTACTTCAGCCGGGGATTGCCCGATGGCTTTGCACAGTGCTTCATATTGTTCCAACTGGCCGCGCTTGGCTTCGACCTGCCGGGAAAAATCATCGCCCTTGCGGCGGCCGGTGTCGTGCTTTTCCAGCGCGCCGCCCAACAACCCGCCGCCCAACGGGCTCCAGGGGATCAGGCCCAGGCCGTAATGGCGGCAGGCGGGGATCACTTCCAATTCGAGCATGCGGTTGTCGAGGTGGTAGATGCTTTGCTCGCTGACCAACCCCATCAGGCCGCGCTTGTCGGCTTCCTGGCAGGCGGTGGCGATATCCCATCCCGCGAAGTTGCTGGACCCGACATACACGATCTTGCCCTGTTGGGTGAGGGCGTCAAACGCCTGCCAGGTTTCATCCCACGGGCAATCATGATCGACATGGTGCATCTGATACAGGTCGATCCAATCGGTTTGCAGGCGTTTCAGGCTGCCTTCGGCATGTTTGCGGATCTTGTACGCGCTCAGACTGCGGCCGTCACTGTTGACCTCCGGCTGGTTGGCTTTGCGGGTAACGGGGTTGAAGACTTTGGTCGCGAGAACCACCGCATCGCGCCGTCCCCCGCCCTGCGCGAACCAGCGCCCGATGATCTCCTCGGTCAGGCCGTGTTCCACCGCCCAGCCATACACATCGGCGGTGTCGAAGAAGTTGATGCCCAGTTCCAGCGCCCGGTCCATGATGGCGAAGCTGTCCTCCTCTGAGGTATGCCAGCCAAAATTCATCGTACCCAGGCACAGGTTGCTGACCAGGACGCCGTGTTTTCCCAAACGTTTGTGTTGTACAGTCATTGATAAAACTCCTTTCTTACTTACTTTCAATCAACAGAGGTTCCACTGGTTAAGAGCATTCATCCCCATTGTTTACTGCCAGGCTTCCAACGCTTTCTTGACCGCCATCAGGAAGCGGTCGCCGCCTTCGCCATCGAGAATGCGGTGGTCAAAGACCAGCGACAGGTACACCATCGGGCGGATGGCGATGGCGTCGTTACCGTCCGCGTCTTGCACCACCACGGGGCGTTTCTGCATCATGCCAGTGCCGAGGATGGCGGCCTGCGGTTGGAAAATGAGCGGCGCGGCAAACAGTGACCCGCCGGTGCCGTAGTTGGTGAGGGTGAAGGTGCCGCCCTTAACCTCATCAGGCACCAGCTGCTTGCTGCGCGCGCGGGTTGAAAGGTCGTTGACACGCTGCGCCAGCCCCAGCAGCGAAAGCATCCCGGCGTCCTTGATCACGGGTACGATCAGGCCCTGTTCGCCCAGCGCCACGGCCACCCCCAGGTTGACGGTGCGGTAGCGCTGGATGCCTTCGTCGGTCCACGAGGCATTCACATCGGGGTTGTCCTTCAGTGCGCTGACGATGGCGGAACAAAAATAGGCGGTCAGGGTCAGGTTGACGCCCTGCGCCGCGAAGGCTTCCTTGTGGGCGGCACGGTGGGCCAGCACCTTGCTGAGGTCGGCTTCCATCACCGTCAGCACATGCGGCGCGGTTTGCACGGTTTCCACCATGCGCGCGGCGATCTGCCGGCGCAGCGGGGTGTGCGGGATCAGCTCGCCTTCGGGGGCGGCGCTCCTGGCTGCCGGCGCTGGGGCTGGGGCGGGTGCCGGTTGCGGAGCGGGTTGGACTGCCTGGGCGGCAGCCTTACGCTGCTCCACATACTGGAGCACATCCTCCTTGGTGATACGCCCGTCGAGCCCGGTTCCCGTCACCTGGTTCAGGTCGATGTTGTGGATATCGACCAGTTTTTTCACCAGCGGTGAGACCCGCCCGGTGTATACGGAGGATTCGGGAGCAGGCCCGGTTTCTTCCGCGGGGGCGGGCGCTGCCGAGGGCGCGGCTTCTGGCGCGGCTTGGGGAACTTCGGCAACCGGTTCTCCGGCTTCGAGGGTTTCACCGGGCTGGCCGATCCACGCCATCACCGATCCCACCTTCACAGTGCCGCCCGCCGGCGACATGATCTTGAGTACAACGCCGGTGGCCGGGCTGGGGATTTCGGTGGTGACTTTATCGGTTTCCAGTTCGACGATCAATTCCAGTTCTTCGATCTTGTCGCCTTCCTGTTTGAGCCATTTGACCACGGTCAGCTCTTCCACACCTTCACCCATGCTGGGTGCCAACAGTCGTGTTGCCATCATGCCTCCTTATTTCAATTCGGGGAAACGGGCCGGTGCTGTTTCCCGCATCAAATCATACACAACGTCAAAAATCGATTCCACGTTGGGCTTGGAATAATAATTGCCATCCGCGCCGTACGCCGGGCGGTGGTCCGTGGCGGAAAGGGTGCGCGGCGGCGAATCCAGCCACTGGTAGCCATTTTGCATTTCGAGCACCTGCTGCATCATATAAGCGGTGCCGCCGCCGGGCACATCCTCATCGACAAACAGGACGCGCGAGGTTTTCTGTAGTGATGCCACGATTTGTCCGTGGATGTCAAACGGCAGCAGGGATTGCACATCAATCACCTCGCAGTCGATGCCGACTGCGGCCAGCCGTTCGGCGCTTTCCATCACAATCGAGACCAGCGCACCGTAGGTGACGATGGTGACATCGCGGCCCGGGCGCAGGATTTCGGGCACACCCAGCGGAACGGTGAACTCGGTGAGATTATCGGGTTTGCGTTCCTTCAGGCGGTAGCCGTTCAGCACCTCGATCACCAGCGCCGGGTCATCCGATTGCAGCAGGGTGTTGTAAAAACCGGCGGCCTGGGTCATGTTGCGCGGTACCAGCACATGCATGCCGCGCACCAGGTTGAGGATGCCGGCCAGTTGGGAACCCGAATGCCAGATGCCTACCAGGCGGTGGCCGCGGGTGCGGATGATGACCGGGGCTTTCTGGCGGCCGGCTGTGCGCCAGCGCAGTGTAGCGAGGTCATCCGACATCAGCTGCAGGGCATAGAGCAGGTAATCGAGATATTGCATTTCGCAGATCGGTCGCAGTCCGCGCAGCGCCATGCCGATTGCCTGGCCGAGGATGGTGGCTTCACGGATGCCGGTATCGGTCACGCGCAGCAGGCCGTACTTTTCCTGCAGGTCACGCATGCCCTGGTTGACGTCGCCCAACATCCCCACATCCTCACCGAAGGCGACCAGGCGCGGTTCCCGTTCAAACGCGGCATCGAAGGCGGCATTCAAAATCTCAAAACCCATCAGGGTGGGGGAGTCCTCGCTGAATACGGGGGGAACCACGGGTATTTGCAGCGGGGACTGTTCCGCACTGGAGTAGAGGTGGGCGTTGTAAGACGCCAGGTTGTTGGATTCCAGTTCCTGCGCGAAGGCTTTCACGGCTTCCCGCGCGGTCGAGGGTTCGGCACGGGTAACCACCAGGCTCTCATGCAGCGCGGAGGCGATATCATGGCGCTGGAGCACCGGTACCGCGGCGAGTGCGTTGCGCACCTGTGTCAGCGGCTGCGCCTGCGCGCTGGCCTGTGCCAGGTTGGCGAGCAACCCCTGTGCCTGTTCGCGGAGGCGCAGGATCGGCGCCTGGTAGGCTTCCCAGGCGGATTTGCGCGCCTGTTCCACCGTGAGGGCGTCCTCCTGTTCCCATTGATCCAGTTCCGCGGCCGTGGCGATGCCTTCGGCGATGATCCACTGGCGGAATTGGGCGAGGCAGTCGAATTCCTTCTCCCATGCCAGGCGTTCCGTGGTTTTGTAGCGTTCATGCGAACCGGAGGTGGAGTGTCCCAGGGGCTGGGTGGCTTCGGTGACATGCACCAGGGCGGGGATGTGGTGTTTACGGGCGATCTCACCCGCTTTACGGTAGGTCGTTACCAGTTCGGCATAATTCCAGGCTTGAACCGAATACAGGTCATACCCCTTGCCGCATTGTTCCGCCGGGCAGGGGTCGCGCTGGAAGCCGGTGAGAATGGTATGGATGTTTTCCTTCACCATCTGGAACTGGTTCGGCACCGAAATGCCGTAGCCGTCGTCATAGATGGTGATCACCGCCGGGGCATGCAGCACGCCGATGGCGTTGACCGTTTCCCAGAACAGGCCTTCCGCCGTGGAAGCATTGCCGATCGTGACCCAGGTGACCTCATCGCCGTTGTGTGAAAAGTCGCTGAATGGTTGGAGTTCCTCCAGCTTGCGATACAGCACCGAAGCATACGACAACCCGACCGCGCGCGGCATCTGGGCTGCCACCGATGCCAGGTCGGCGGCGGAATTGTAGCGGTCCACCTGGGGCAGCCATTGGCCGTTCGCGTCCAGCAGGGCGGACGAGAAATGGTTATTCATGTTGCGCCCGGCGGAGTGCGGTTCGAGGGCCGGGTCGGGGTCGCCGTAGATGGCGGCAAAGAATTGTTCCAGCGTGAGTGATCCCAGCGCCATCATCCAGGTCTGGTCGCGGTAATATCCTGAGCGCCAATCACCTTTGTGGAAGGCGTGCGCGATGGCGATCTGCGCCAGTTCCTTGCCATCGCCAAAAATGCCAAACTTGCCCTTGCCGGTGAGTACCTCACGCCGGCCGACGACGGCAGCCTGCCGCGACTGGTACGCCAGCCGATAATCCGCAATCACCTGGGCGGTGTCGATCTGGTTGTTTCCTGTTTCATTGGTCATGATCCACCTCAATCTGGCAAGATATTTTAGTCTTTTCTCTATAATATCAAATTTAAGCATGGTTTACTATCCTGTCGCTGTCGTACCCGCGCCGTGATCACAGGTTGCCCCGGGGAATGTACTTTTCTCCCCCGGATTTTTCGGGTAAGATGAACGCATGCGCGAGCCATCCATCCCGAACATCCCCGCCATCCCGCCCATGCCGCTGCTGGCCGAGATTCGCCATTGCAGTTCCCTGGCCGGATTCGGACGCGTGATCGACCGCCAGGCCGTGCGCGCGATCATCCTGAAAGACAATCAACTGCTGATGCTGCATTCCGCCGTGAATGGTGATTATTTCCTGGGTGGCGGCGGGGTGGAGCCGGGGGAGAGCCATGCCGATGCCTTGCGGCGCGAGGTGCGTGAGGAACTCGGTGCCGAGTTAACCGAAATCGGCAGTGCGTTTGGCAGGGTGGTGGAATGGCAGGTCGCCCTCGAACCTGGCTATGAATTCATGCGCTATACCTCGTACCACTATTTCTGCCGCGTCATCGAAGGCGTGTACCCACAGCAACTGGAAAATTACGAGCACAGGCTGCAAATGGCACCGGTCTGGGCCGATGTGGACCATGCGATTGCTGTCAATGCGGCAATCTGCGCGCGTGGGTCTGTGGACCATATGAAATGGATCCGGCGTGAATTGCTGGTGCTGGAAAAGCTGCGCGAGACCCCCGGAATATTCTCCTGAACCAGGCGTGTCCGGTTGGGTGGCGGAATATCGAGACGGCACCCAACAAAAAAACGCCCCACAGGGCGGGACGTTTTTCGTGGTACGGGGTGGGTTACTGGCCGCCCATCGATTCCAGCAGCTTACGGATGCGTTTTGCCAGTTCGGTGGCAATCTGCACGCCCATCGCGGCGTCCTGCATCATCAGGCTGATGAAGTCGATCCGGTTCAGGATCAGGCAGGTGGTTGCCGATGTGGCCACCACCGAAGCGGTGCGTGGGCCATCATCGAGCAGTGAAATTTCGCCGAAGAAATCCTTCGGCCCCAGCATGTTGACGACCTTGCCGCCGGTGCCGCCTTCAAACACCACCTCGGCCGCGCCGGAAACGATCATGAACAGGCCGAAGCCGACCTTGCCCTGCTCGATGATCTTTGTCCCGGCGGGGTAGGTTTGTTCATGCAGGTGGTCCGTGATCCTGCGCAACTGGTGGTCCGTCAGCCCGTGAAACAGGGCAATACTCGATAAAGCTTCCATCATTTCTACAGTTTTCATTGGTGTTCTCCCGTGGTTGCAACTTTCTTCATCATACTCCAATCTGCGCCAATTTCCAATGGGTTCGGGGGAGGGAATCAGGGCAAACCGGGTTACAATCAGGGTACACCCAGACCTGAACGGAGGAACCCCGATGAGCGAAGCTAACCTTCCATTGTCCAGCCGGGAGCGTGTACGCCTGGCGCTAGCCCACCAGGAAACCGACCGCGTGCCGATCGGGCTGGTGTGTTCGGGCATCAACCCGCCGGTGGATGCCGCGCTGGATGCCCTGTTACAGCAGACGCGCGGGGTGGGCCTGCCGGCTTACCTGGATGGGATCGTGGATGTGCGCGAAGTTAACCCGCGCTACATCGGCCCGCCGCTGGCGGCGGGGTTCGATGTGTGGGGCGTGCGCCGCAGCGTGACCAGCTTCGGCGAGGGCGGTTACGATGAGATCATCCATTACCCGTTGGCGGAGGCGCGCGGTGCGGCGGAGGTCGACCGTTACCCCTTCCCTGACCCCGACTGGTACGACTACGCTTCACTCGATGACGCCATTCGCCATGCCAACCGGGACGGCGAGCACTGCCTGATGATCGCCAACGGTAACATCTTTGAGCGCGCCTGGTACATGCGCGGCTTCGAACGCATGTTCATGGATTTTTCCGATGACCCGGAACTGGTGCATACCCTTTTCACGCGTGTGACCGATTTCTTCTGCGAGCACTTCCGCCGCCTGCTGGAAGTGGCTGATGGGCGGGTGGACCTGGCGTTCACGGCGGATGACATCGGCGGGCAGAACGGCCTGCTGCTCTCCCTCAAGACCTGGGAGGAATTCCTTAAGCCCTACCATCAGCGCCTGAACGCGATGATCCACAGCTTCGGGGTCAAGGTGATCTATCATACCGACGGCTCGGTGATGAAGGCGGTGCCGGGATTGATCGAGATGGGGATCGATGTGCTCCAGGCTTTGCAATTCAGCGCAAAAGGGATGGACCCCGCCGCGCTGAAGGCACTCGCCGGAAATCGATTGTGCTTTGAGGGCGGGGTCAGTGTGCAGACCACGCTGCCGTTTGGCACGGAAGCGGATGTGCGCGCCGAGGTGGAAATGCTGATCCGCACGCTGGGCAAAGGCGGCGGGTACATCCTCGGGCCGTCGCACTGGATCCAGGCCGGCACCCCGCCGGAGAACGTGGTGGCGATGTTCGAGACCGCGCGCACCACCCGCTTGGGCTAAACGCCGGTGACAAGCCGGAAATGTGAAAATTTCCGCAACATGTATCAAAAATGTGGGATATATCACATTTTATGTGGTGAAAGTGTGTAAGAACGGCAATATGGAAAATGTGCAGGATAAACCAGAAACTCAAAGATAAGGAGTTCTCCCGATGAAAGCGATCATGGTGATGTTTGACAGCCTCAACCGGCATTTCCTGGAACCGTACGGCACGCGCACCGGTACGCGCACGCCGCACTTCAATCAACTGGCGCAGCGGACGGTGCAGTTTGAGCGCTGCTTTGTGGGGTCGCTGCCGTGCATGCCGGCGCGGCGCGAATTGCATACCGGGCGCTACAATTTCCTGCACGCTCCGTGGGGTTACCTGGAGCCGTTTGATGATTCCGTGCCCCAAATCCTGTCACGGGCGGGCATCCATACCCACCTGGTTTCGGACCATTATCACTATTGGGAAAATGCCGGCGGCAATTACCACTGCCATTACCGCACCTGGGATGCGGTGCGCGGACAGGAAGGTGACCCGTGGATCGCCCTGACGGGTGGGCTGGATACCCCCCGCCGCAACCAGCGCCAGCTCAGCCCCAATCTGGACCTGGCCGAGCAAGATGCGATCAACCGCACCCTGTGGAATGACAACGAGGAAATGCGCCCGATGCACCGCACCTTCAGCAAGGGCCTGGAATTTCTTGACGTCAACCATGCCCAGGACAACTGGTACCTGACGATTGAAACCTTTGACCCGCATGAGCCGTTTGATGCCCCCGCACGTCTCAAGGCAGAATACCCCGACAGTTATGAAGGACCGTTGTTTGACTGGGATAATTACGGCCTGGTGACGGAAACCCCGGAAGAGGTCGCGCACCTGCGTGCCTGCTACCAGGCGCTCGTTTCCTACTGTGATGAGCAGTTGGGGCGGGTGTTGGCGGCGATGGACCGTTACCAGTTGTGGGAGGATACCCTGTTGATCGTTTGCACCGACCACGGGCATTTCCTTTCGGAACGCGGTTTCTGGGCCAAGAATTACATGCCGGTCTACAACGAACTTGCCCACACCCCGCTCTTCATCTGGGATCCGCGCAGCAAACAGCGTGGGGTACAGCGGCAGTCGCTGGTGCAATCCATCGATATCCCTGCCACGTTACTGGATTATTTTGGCATCACCCGTCCTTCCGCCATGCAGGGGCGCAGCCTGGTGCCTGTACTGCGGGATGATGCGCCGGTGCGCGGGAGCGGCCTGTTCGGTTACTTCGGGCAGATGACCTGCCTTATCGACGGCGATTGGGTCTTCATGCGCGCCCCCAAAACACCCGACAACGGACCCCTCAACCGCTACACGTGGATGCTGCACGATGCCGGCGGGGTGGATGTGGAAGGCGATTTCGACTTCGCTGTGTACCCGTTCAGCAAAGGGTTGCCGGTGCCAAAGATTCCGGTGCTGGCGAAACCGCTCAACCAGTACCAGCAGGAAGACCTGCTCTTCAACCTGCGGGACGATCCGGGCCAGCAGCACCCGGTGGAAGATGAAGCCATGCAGCAGCGCATGTGCGCACGCATGGCGCAGTTAATGAAGGAAAGCGACGCCCCACCGGAACAATTCACCCGCCTGGGATTGGCGATGCCAGATTAATCCTCGCGGTTACTGCGTTCCTGCCTGGCTTTCAGGTTCACATACAGCACTTCCACCCTGTCCCGCGCCCATGGGGTGCGCCGCAGGAATTTCAGGCTGGATTTGATGCTGGGGTCATGTGTGAAACAACGGATCGGGACCGCTTCTCCCATCGCCTCCCAACCGTAGTGTTCCACCAGCCAGTTCAGCATCGCCTCGAGGGTGATGCCGTGCAGGGGGTTATTGGGTTGGGTTTGCGTCATGCGGTTGCTCCTGTCAGTCGGGGTACGCCTGGTTTTTTTTCATGCCATTGGCAGCGGCAGCATTGCCAGGTAATTCTGCCGGGAGAGGCTGGCTTAATCATACCAGACCCGCCAACACCATCGGGTAGTTGTCGGAAGTCGGGTTATCCCAACAATCCAGCGCGGCTGAGCCCCGCTCCAACAAGTGATACCTTATGAAACAACCAGGGCTGGCGCATTATACTGTTACACAAGCCTGCCTTCCAGCAGCCGCATTTTCTGTTCCATATAATAGGTGAAGTTTTCCAGGGAAATATCGGGCGGCACGGTGTGATCAATGGTGGGGATGAAACCCCCCTCTTCAATTAACGGGATGAAGGTGCGCAGGTGTTCATCGATCGCCTGTTTGCCTTTGGCGATTTCACGCTTGTCCACCCCGCCCCACAGGCGCAGGCTTTTGCCGTATTTGCGGCGCAGGAAGTTCGGGTCCTGGTCTTTGGCGGCGCGCTCCATCGGCCAGATGCCGTCCACACCGGCATCCAGCAGATGCGGCAGCAGCGGTTCTGAATTGCCGTCCGTATCCACAACCACGTACCGCACACCGTGGCTTTTGTAGAAATCCACCAGCCGCCGCATGTGCGGAAAAATAAAAGTGCGGTATGTGCGCGGTGACAGCAACGGACCAGTTTTCATCGCCATGTCTTCATTGATGAAGATGTAATCGGGAGCGACCTTTTCCAGGATCGGCAGGGAAACTGCCATGGTGAAATCGGCCACAAATTCCATCATCTCGTGCACCAGGTCAGGCTGGTCGTACCAGGCATAACTGAGCCCTTCCGTCCCCATCCATTCACGCGCGCGCCAGTAAAAACCAAGGGTGCTGCAATTTCGGCCCAATACCAGTGGATGGCGGCGATTCTGCCACCCCGGGACGCGGAGTGCTTCCCACTGTGCCGGGTAGCGCCCGGTGTGGCTGGCGATGTAGCGGTTTTTCAGGGCGTTAAAATCAGCCGGAGTTTTGACGGGAAAATCGATGTATTCATCCATGCTGGCACGCGTGCCATGAGCGGTGCCTTCGAGGAGCGCCTTGGTGACGATGCCGCGCGCATTGCGTTTGACCAGGTATCGATCTGTTTCCTCGATGATCTCTTCCTCAAATGCAGGCATCATGCCAAAATTGACCGGGATATATTCACGGGGGTCCATCTGAAAATGTTCCTCGCCGGTGAACCAATCCCAATGCAGGTTGTGAATGTCCAGCCCCTCAGCCTGCCAGCGATCCATCGTCTGTCCCCAGACCCCAACCTCGTGGTTGGGAACGCGATCAACGGGCTGGTACTCCATCACACCGAGAAAACGCTCCAGCGGGGTCATGGGAGGGCGGGGGGTGTGGGATGGTTGGGTGTGTGAATTGGTCATCGGTTACTCCTTTTTAAGTGTTGGCATCCGGAGACGCCGCGGTTGCGCGCAATTCCATTGCGGTTTCAAATAAAGCCTGCACAGTATCCCAGCGGAAGCCGGGATCAATTTCGATATACAGCCAGGAACCGCCGGATAGGCAATCAAATTCATCGACCAGGCGGTGAATGGCATCGCGCACCTGGCGGGGTGTGCCGCGCTGCATGAGTTCACCGCGGTCCGGGTGCAGGAGGACGGCGAGGCGGTATTCCCGGCTGGTTCGCGCCAGGTGGCGGGGGTTGTACAGCGGAAGCTGCGGCCAGATGGCGTTCACACCGAGCGCGTGCAGGTCCGGCAGCAGGGCTTCCACTTGCCCGCAGGAATGGAACAGGATCGATTTGCCGGCGGTGATCACCGGCGCAAACAGGGTGCGGTAGCGCGGCAGGAAAAACCGGCGCCAGGCGCGCGGCGAAAGCAGCAGGTTGGCCTGGGTGCCGAAATCATCACCGACCGTGATGATGTCCGTGCCAACCGCCAGCGCGTTCTCGACCAGGCGCAGGTTATATTCCACCAGCAGGTCGGCGATGCGGTTGATCTCCGGTGTATCCTGCATGATCTCGATCAGCACATCTTCAAACGGGCGTAATGACTGCAGCGTCTCGAACAGCGACAACCCGCCGCACAGCAGGGGGTAACGTTGTTTGTGGATGTCAGCCGCCTGGCGTGCCTGTGCCAATGCTTCGCCTTCCAGGCGGGGCGGGATTGGCGGTTGGTAATCATTCAGTCTGCTGAGATCTGCCAGCGGGTACCCAATGCGGTGTCCCCACACCCCGTAGAGGCGGTATTCCCAGGTGGTACCCCAGTCATCGGTATGGATGCGGTGGTAGCGGCCGTCAGGATCAAAGTCTTCTGGCGGAATGCGGGGCAGCGTAAGGTCTGCCAGATCGCCGAAATCATCACCGCAGGCTTTCATCAAATCCAGCAGTTTTTGTCCATGTTCGTACAGCCCACCCGGAGAGGGATGGATTTGGAGCGGTACCCGGTCGACAGGTTGGAAGTTCAGTGCTGCCAGTACGCGGTTACGAGGAAGCATTGGCGTTGGATGGGTCATGCAGGCTCCGGATGGAATAACAGGTGATTTGAGTGAAGGATACCATAGATAAGAGATTGCGATGAATGGATGAAAAGTGTGAATTTCCATCCATCATTCAACAAATTGCAATATAAATTATATAAATATATAATATAATAATGAACAGAGCAACATGCTACTGTTGTTCGATGGAGTCATCTTATGAAAAATCATATGAATCGTAGAGAATTTTTGCATCTGACTGGAGTTGTTTTTGGTGGGTTGTTACTCACTGGTGCTGCGGGAACATTTTTGAATGGTTGTGCTCCCCTCACCACCCGACCGATTCCGGTGGATTCGCCGGTAGATTTGGAGTTTTCCCTCCGTGCCATAAGCAGCGAAGTCCAGATGCTGCCTGGCCGACCCACCCGGGTATGGCGATATGAGGGAGAACTCCTGAGAGGTGACCCGAATGCCATGCAAGTCCTGCCCAATTCATACTTGGGACCGATTTTCCGGGTGAAAAAAGGACAGCGGGTGCGAATATTTTTTACCAACGAACTCCCTGAAGCAACCGTTGTTCATTGGCATGGACTGCATTTGCCTGATACGATGGATGGCCATCCACGTTTTGCGATGGGTTCTGGTGAAAAATTTACTTATGAATTTGAAATAATGAACCGCGCGGGAACCTATTGGTACCATCCCCATCCGCACGGCCAAACCGGTGCCCAGGTGTATGCCGGGTTGGCTGGTTTGTTCATCGTGTCGGATGAAGAAGAAGCCAGTGTCGGACTGCCTGAAGGAAAATACGATCTTCCTTTGGTGATCCAGGACCGTATCTTTGCTGATGATGATCAACTGGTTTATCAATCTGGTGGCATGATGAATGTAATGATGGGATTTCTAGGGGATCGCATCCTCGTTAATGGGCGTCCAGATTATTCACTGTCGGTTGATGCCCACCCTTACCGGCTGCGACTACTGAATGGTTCCAATTCCCGCATTTACAAACTTGCCTGGTCGGATGGCACGCCTTTGACGGTGATCGGTACGGATGGTGGACTAATTGAAAAGCCGGTACAAAGGGATTACGTGATGCTTGCCCCGGCAGAGCGGATTGAACTGTGGGCAGATTTCGGCCAGTATTCGCCTGGAACGACTTTAACGCTAAAAAGCCTGGAATTTTCGGGAACGGATAGTGAACAAATGATGATGATGAATTCGACGCCGTTACCGAATGGGGCGGAATTTGATATCTTGCAGGTTCGTGTTGATCGTGCAGCTGAAGAACCAAACCTGCAACTTCCCGAAATTCTGTCGGGATCCCATTCCTTTTCATTGCGCGATGCGGTCAACGTTGCAAAAACTCGTTCGTTTGTTCTCGAATTCAAACGCATGAATTGGACCATCAATGGGCGAACCTTCGATATGAAAGCTGTAGCTGACGATGAGAAGGTGAAACTTGGGGAATCGGAATTGTGGCTTATTACCAATCAACCTGGTACGATGATGCACGGCGGTATGATGGGGGGAAGTATGTCAGAAGAAATGGCACATCCCATCCACATCCACGGCTTGCAATTTCTTATCCTGGATCGGCAAATTCGTCCCGAAAAAGAAAAGGAGTGGGAAACCGTACAGGCTGGTTATGTTGATTCAGGTTGGAAAGATACAGTGCTTATCATGCCCGGCGAAAGTGTAAAGCTCCTATTGAGGTTTGAAGATTTCACCGGATTGTATATGTATCATTGCCATAACCTGGAACATGAAGATCTGGGAATGATGCGAAATTACCAGGTCGTTACTTGATAGAAAAAATGGTTTCTCAATCATCTTATGACCTCCCTTTGGTATGAGATCATCCTTCGGTATAATCAGGACATGAGAATGGGAAAACAGCCAACGTCATGGGACAGGATTTATCGTTGTCTTCTTATAACCCTGATGTTGACTGGCTGTACCGTTGGTGCACTGCCGTATTCAGATTCATTCGAAGAAGGGGCGATTAACCGCAGTTTCTGGACCACCGCCTGGTGGGTGAAGCGCAGCGGCGGGATCGACGATACCCGGGCGTTCGACGGCACACAATCCTTACGGGCTGTAATCAATGCTGGCGATCGGCGACTATACGGCAAGAGCGGCCAGGCGACCGAGCGCAGCGAACTGCTGGAGCGCCGCCGCCATCCGCTGGGGGAGGACCTGTGGTACTCGTTCGCGGTGTATGTGCCGGATGATTTCCCCATCCGTGATGTACGCCTGGTGATGGGGCAGTGGAAGCAGACCACCTGGAAGTTATGGCTGAAACATTCCCCGGCGGCGGCGTTCCGCTTCCGCAATGGCGTATTCAGCGTGACGGTCAATCATGATGCCGGCCAGCAGACCCTGTTCCAGGTCGGTTCAGCGGATGTTCCTGCCCTGGTGGGAATGTGGACCGAATTCACAGTTCACCAGCGTTTTGCGGCGGACGAATCCGGGCTGCTGCAGGTGTGGATGAATGGCGATCCGGTGGTGGATTACCGCGGTCCGTTGGGATACGCGCAGGACGGCCGCACCAGTTATTTCCGTTTGGGGCTGTACCGTGATACCCTGGAAGAACCGATGACGATGTATTTTGACGATGTGCGGGTGTGGATCGGGGAACAAGAGCCGGTCGAATCTGGAGCAGAATAGGAGGTTGGAGATGCCGACATTAATATCGGGTGTGATGGACCATTTGCACCGGTCTTTTCAATTGTTTGGTGAGCTGGCAGAGCAGCTGCCGGAAAGCGCATTGGCGCGCTCGCTGGCGGAACCTTCGAATGCCATCGGGGAGCAATTGTGGTGCGTGATCGGCGCACGCGAAAGCTATGCGAGGGCGATCCTCAATGATGGCTGGGCGGGATTCCGTTGTTCGCTTTCCTATGAAGATGCCCGCGGCAGCAAACCTGCGGTGCAGGCAGCACTGGCGCGCTCCGCGGCCGCGCTGGATGCGCTGCCGCCTGACCTGGAATGGAGCGATACCCGCCAGCAGTTGCTGCTGGACTGGCTGGAACATGAAGTCCAGCACCAGGGACAGCTGATCCGTTACCTCTATGGGCTGGGATACCGCTTCCCGGATTCCTGGGCACAGCGCTGGGCGTTGGAGCAAACATCCTGATATTCCTTAGACTGACAGGTCAGGATATTTCGATGACAAATGGCAGCGTAGCTGCGGATTATAATGAATCCAGGTCGTATCACCTGCACAAAAACGGAAGCGGTCTGGTTGAAAAGGAAGTGTGACGATGAAACGTGAGCAGCAAGCAGCGGCGGAGGGGATTCTGTACACCGATATGTACCAGCTGACGATGGCGCAGCTGTATTTTCGCATGGGCTTGCATGAGCGCCCGGCGCAGTTTGACCATTTTTTCCGCAGTTACCCCGACTACGGCAACCACCGCGCCGGATACTGCATTAACGCCGGTTTGGAATGGCTGCTGGACTGGATGGGCGAGGCCCGTTTCCGGCAGGGGGAGATCGATTACCTGCGGGGCCTGCGCAGTACAGGCGGTGCCCGTATCTTCGCCGATGATTTTCTGGCGTGGCTGGGAGAGAACGGCCATTTTGAAGGTCTGACCCTGCGCGCCGTGCCGGAGGGTCGGGTGGTACATCCCAATGTGCCGCTGACCGTGGTGCAGGGGCCGCTGGCGATGGCGCAAATTCTCGAAACCTCCCTGCTCAACCACCTCAATTACCAGACCCTGATCGCAACCAAGGCGTGCCGCATCCGCCAGGGCGGGCGCGGGCGGCCGATGCTGGAATTCGGCCTGCGCCGCGGGCCCGAGCTGGGGGCGAATGCCGGCGCACGCGCGGCGCTGATCGGCGGGGCGGATTTCACCTCGAATGTGGGGGTGTCACGCGTGATGGGCTTTCCGCCCAAGGGCACCCATGCCCACAGCATGGTGCAGGCCTTTATGGCACTGGGCCAGAGTGAACTGGATGCCTTCCGCGCTTACGCTGAACTTTACCCCGATGATTGCCTGCTGCTGGTCGACACGATCGACACTCTCGAAAGCGGGATTCCGAATGCAATCCGGGTGTTTGAGGAACTCAAACGCAAGGGCCACCGCCCCAACGGCGTGCGCCTCGATTCCGGCGACCTGGCGTATTTGAGCATCCAGGTAGCCCGGCGCCTCAATGATGCCGGATTCCCGGATGTGAACATCGTGCTTTCCAACCAGCTGGATGAACTGGTGCTGTGGCAGATTCTGACGCAGATCGAGCAGGACGCGGCGGATTACGGGGTCGATCCCGAAGCGCTGATCAACCGCCTGGTGTATGGGGTCGGTACCAGCCTGATCGCCTCCAACGGGCATTCCGCGCTGGATGGGGTCTATAAAATGGTCGCGCTGCAGGACGGCGGGGAATGGAAGCCAGCGATCAAAATTTCAGAGAATCCCGACAAGGTTTCCAATCCCGGTGAGAAGGCGGTATGGCGCGTGTATGACCAGCGCGGCAAAGCCACCGCCGATGTGCTCGGCCTGGCCTCCGAACAGCCTGACCCGCAGGACAGCCTCCTGCTGCGCCATCCTACCGACCACAGTGCTTACCGCCGCCTGCCGCCTTCTAATATTTCCGGCATTGAACCGCTGCTGATTGATGTGCTGCGGGAAGGGCGGTTGGTGTATGATTGCCCCGCCATCGCGGAAATCCGCCAGCAGCGCGAAGCTGACCTGGAACGGTTGGATTCGGGCGTGCAGCGCATTGTCAACCCGCATATCTACCACGTTTCCCTGACCCAGAAGCTGTGGGACTTGAAGCAGGATTTGATCCGCTCGGTGTAGCCACCCGGGACCGGCAGCCCGGAAATGAAAATTCAAAAATTAAAATATGATTTAACCACGGAAGACGCCCTTTCCGCCTGTTTTCGATTAAAATTGAACCTGATGGTCGGACCGATTGCGGATTCCGGGCGGATTGGGGGATGCAGGATGTTTGTTTTTTCATCAATGGGTAGAAAGGAATGAAACATGGAGTATCGAAAATACGGGAATACCGGGGCGATGGTATCGACGCTGGGTTTTGGCGCCATGCGCCTGCCGACGCACGAGGATGGCACCTGCGATATCGAGAAATCGGTACCGCTGCTGCAGCGTGGGATCGACCTGGGGATCAACTATATTGACACGGCCTATGTCTACATCAACGGCACCAGCGAAGTGGCGGTGGGGGCGGCAATCAAGAAATATGACCGCGAAAAGTTGTACCTCGCCACCAAGATTCCGACCAATGATGAAAAGGAATCTGATCCGGATGAATGGCGCCGCAAGCTGGAAACCAGCCTGGCACGCTTCGACACCCCTTACATCGATTTCCTGTTGATGCACGGCTGCAACTGGAAATCCTTCACCGAGCACATCTCCAAGCCCGGCCGCGCGCTGGATGTGGCGCGCAAGGCACAGGCGGAAGGGCTGATCAAGCACCTGTGCTTCTCCAGCCATGATGATCCGCAAAATGTGATCAAATTGCTGGATACCGGTGAATTCGCTTCGGTGCTGCTGCAGTACAACTATATTGACACCCACAACCTCCCGGCGATCCATCATGCGGCGGAAAAGGGGATCGGCGTGGCAGTAATGGGGCCGGTGGCCGGCGGACGGTTATTTGTCCCGGGTGGCGTGATCCGCGATGAGGAGGGCAGCCTGGAAGTGAAAACCCCCGAACTGTCGCTGCGCTTTGTGTGGAGCAACCCGGATGTGAGCGTGGCGCTTTCCGGCATGAATACGATGGAGCAGATCGAGGAAAATGTGGCGGCCGCTGACAAGGCCGAGTTGAACGAAAGCGAGAATGCCCGCATCCGTGAGCTGGTGGAGCGCAATAAAGCGCTTTCCGACCTGTACTGCACCGGCTGTGCTTACTGCATGCCCTGCCCCAACGGTGTCAACATCCCCGAGAACTTCCGCTACATGAACTGGTTCAAGGTGTGGGGGTTGGAGAAGGAAGCCAAAGAAGCCTACGCCAAATTGAGCGGCGACCGCGTGTGGACGCCCTGGGCCGGCGTGATCACCGGCCTTAACGCTGAAGCCTGCATCGCCTGTGGTGAATGTGAACCCAAGTGCCCGCAGAATATCCCGATCATCGACCAGCTGGCGGAAACCGCCAAAACGTTGGGATAAGGATCAGCGGTAGAATCAATTCGTCACTGGATGGGCAGGATTGTTTTGGAATCCTGCCCGTTTTTTCTTAATCATGCGGGTCGGATGTTGCTTCCACGAAAAACAGCGGATCATTTCGCAGGGCTTCCAGGGCGGCAGACCATAAAGGTTCGGCATGGATCAGGTGGCAGAAGGCGCCGGCAACTGTGCCGCTGCGCAGGGCGGGTTCGGTCAGCAGGCCGCTGATGCGGTCGTAGCGCTGTGCCCAGCCGCGGAAGCCGTGCGGGGTGTACTGCTTGCGGCAGGTGTGCCCGTGTTCATCCACCAGGGTGTAAAGGATTGGCTCGCCGAACAGGTAGGGCGGGTTGACAAGTTCTTCCACGGCGTGCATGCTGGTGTTGGGACGCAGGCCGCAGCCCAGCATCAGGATGAAGCCGTCAACCTGCGGCAGGCGGTGGAAGGGGGAACGTGGACCGCAGGGGGTGTCATCCAGGGCGTGGCTGCCCAGCTGGTCATCCGCCTGGGCACCCAGGCCGCACACCGAATGGGTGGGATGCATCGAACGATGCACACCCGGCCGCTGCCGGAAGGTTTCCGGGATGGTCCCCACGCAGGAGGGTGTTGCGCGGAGGTCAAACACCGGCTGGCGGCGGGTGACGCCCTCATAACTGAGGGCGGGCATCAGCAGTGTGCCATGGGTGCCGAGGGCTGCCAGCAGGGCATCGATCACGGTCCCGGCGCCGCCCGGCACCTGCCCGAAAGCGCGCAGCGAGGAATGCACCATCACCACGCTCCCCGGCGGCAGGCCCAGGCGGTGCAGGTCAGTTTGAAAGCGGGAAATGAAATCAGTGGTGTTCATCGGGTGCTGCCTTTACTGAAAGGGATTTTTCTGATTATGCCATGAAACCGACCGGCAGGTATAATGGTACCATCACCCCAGAAGAAGGAGACAGGCATGGGCATCAACCACTTTACCGAAAAGATCCCGGGATTGTATTATCTCAACGAAGGCGGCTCGGATATCATCTGGCTGCTGGTGGGGGCGGAAAAAGCCCTGCTGGTGGATACCGGCTTCGGCCGGCTGGACCTCAAGGCGGAAGCGGCAAAGGTGACGGACCGGGAACTGATCCTGGTCAATACTCACATGCACCCTGACCATGCCGGCGGCAACGGCCAGTTCGAGATTGCCTGCTGTGCCGCCGCCGACCTGCCGCTGATGGCAGGGATGAAGAAGCGCATGCCGGAATTTACCGAGGCGCAGCACACCCTGACCGTCGAGGAAGGCGATACCTTCGACCTGGGCGGGGCGACGGTGGAGGTGATCGCGGTGCCGGGGCATACCCCGGGTTCGATCGGTTTGCTGTGGCGCGAGGCACGCATCCTGCTGATCGGGGATGCCTGCAACCAGCAGGTGTGGATGCACCTGGAGCATTCCCTTCCGTTGACCGTCTTCGCGGGCAGCATGCAGAAACTGGTTGACCGCGCGGGCGATTATGATTGCATGTACACCTCGCACGGCGAAAGCGGGATGCGCTACACGGCGGAAACCCCGCGCGCGCTGCGGCGCCTGGCGTTGGCCGTGGCTGCCGGGCAAAAACACGGTGAACCCGCCACCACCCACCTGGGGCACAAGGCGATGCTGATCATGGAAGATGGGGTCGGGTTTTATTATGATCCGGAGAAGGAGTAGGGGGAAACTGGAGTGAAAATGCACAATCCAGTCAGGGCAAAGTTGGCGGCGGGGGCGGTGTCGCTGGGCACGTGGAACAGCATCGGGCACACCATCGTGGTGGAGATCCTGGGGCGGGCGGGGTTTGAGTGGGTGGTGATGGACCTCGAGCATGGGGTGATGGATTTCCCCCAGCTGGTGGCGCACTGCCAGGTGCTGGAAGGCCTGGGGGTGGTGCCGATGTGCCGCCTGCCGGCGATCCGCCCGGAGTATTTCAAATGGGCATTGGATGCCGGGGTCGGTGGGGTGATCGTGCCGTGGGTACGCAGTGCGGCGGATGCGCGCGCGGCGGTGCAGTATGCCAAATACCCGCCGCAGGGCATGCGCGGGACGGCGCTGACACGGGCGCAGGGCTTTGGGGAGACCTTCGATGATTATGTGGGCACGGCCAACGCCGAAACGATGGTGATCCTGATGATCGAGCATATTGATGCGGTACAGGCGATTGATGCTATCCTGGAGGTGCCCGGCGTCGACGCGGTGTTCATCGGGCCGTACGACCTCTCGGCCTCGATGGGCTGCATGGGTGACCTTCACCACCCAGCCCTGGAAGCTGCCGTCCAGGCCGTGCTGCGCGCTGCCCAGGCCAAAGGGATCGCGGCGGGACTGCACGTGGTGAAGCCGGCGCCGGGGGAATGGCAGCAGCGTGCGGCGGAAGGTTTCCAGCTGATTGCGCTGGGGATGGATGTGACGCTGCTGACGGATGCCGCGCGGGGTCTTTTGAAGTAGCACAGGATACGTGCTCGGGCGTCAAAATAATTTGCAAAAACACCCTCCTTCCACTATTATCAAGTTATATGAACAAGAAAGTGAACGCACCCATGTCACGACGTGATTTTTTCAAATTGGGAAGTGTCTCCGGCGCTGCCCTGCTGATGTCTGCATACCGCGAAGCTGCGGAAGGCGGCGCGAAGCCGGAACTTACCGGTGAGGCGTTCAACGCCAGCGCGCACCTCGACCCGCGCCATATTGCCAACGGGTGGGAAATTCCATCGGAACAGTACGTCGACCAGCCCTACATCGTTCAGACCGATGACGGCGCCTGGGTATGCGTGACCACGACCGGGACAGGGGTCGAGGGGGAAGCCGGGCAGCATATCATCGCCATGCGCTCACGGGATGAAGGCAGAACGTGGAGCGTTCCAGTTGCGCTGGAACCGGCGGATGGGCCCGAAGCCTCCTATGCGGTGGCGCTCAAGGTGCCCGAAAGCGGTCGCATCTATGCCTTTTACAACCACAACACCGATAACCTGCGCCAGGTGCGGATTGAGGACGCCAGCAACCCACAGGGTTACCTGGCGCGCGTTGACAGCCTGGGCTATTTCGTTTTCAAATATTCCGATGACCACGGCGTTACCTGGTCGGCGGCGCGTTACCCGATCCCGGTACGCGAATTTGAGATCGACCGCAGCAATGTCTACGGCGGGGCGGTGCGCTTCTTCTGGAACGTCGGGCGGCCGTTCATTCACGCTGGTGCGGCGTATGTGCCGTTGATCAAGGTGGGCGGTTTTGGCAAAAATTTCTTCACCCGCAACGAAGGGGTGTTATTGAAGAGCGACAACCTGCTGATGGAAAGCGACCCGGCGTGCGTGCGCTGGGAAACGCTGCCGGATGGCGAGATCGGCTTGCGCACCCCGCCCGGGGGTGGGCCGATTGCGGCGGAACATAGTTATTCCGTGCTCAGTGACGGTTCCTTCTTCGCGGTCTACCGTAGTGTGGACGGCCACCCGGTGGTCAGCTACAGCCGCGACGGCGGGCACACCTGGACCGAACCGGCTTATATGACCTACGCCGACGGGCGGCAGGTGAAGCACCCGCGCGCGGCGAATTTCGCCTGGAAATGTGAAAACGGCAAATTCCTGTACTGGTTCCACAACCACGGCGGCCGGGACTACCAGGACCGCAACCCGGCCTGGCTGCTGGGCGGCGAGGAGGCGGACAGCCCGGAGGGCAAGGTTATCCGCTGGAGCCAGCCGGAAATCGTGCTGTATTCGGATGATGAAAAGGAACGCCTCAGCTACCCCGACCTGGTGGAGAGCGGTGGTAACCTGTACCTGAGCGAAACCCAGAAGACGATTGCCCGGGTGCATGCCGTGCCGATGGCGATTCCACAGGCGCTGTGGTCGCAGTTCGAGCGCGCGGCGGTGGCAAAACAAGGCCTGCTGCTGGAACAACACCTGCCGCAGCCAGCGCAATTCCCGGCGCCGCTGCGGCCGAAGTTCGTGGACGATGCCTTGCAGCCGGCTGTGCGGCGCAGCGGTTTCACCCTCGAGATGTGGCTGCGGGTGAACCGTTTTGACGGCAACCTGCCGCTGCTGGATGGGCGGGACGCAAACGGGAACGGGATCGCCCTGCAGGTGAACGGTGACCTGCGCTGCCTGGAAGTTTCGATGGCGGACGCAAACGCGCATGCCGCGTGGATGAGTGACCCGGACAGCCTGCGCAGCGGGGAATGGCAGCACGCGGTGGTGGTGGTTGACGGCGGTCCGCGCATCATCAGCTGGATCATCGACGGGCAGTTCAATGACGGCGGGCCGCAGCGGCAGTTCGGCTGGGGGCGTTTTTCCGCGGATATGCGCGATGCCAACGGCGCGGCGCAGTGGCGCATTCCCCCCGCTTTTGATGGTGAGATTGGCTTGCTGCGCGTATATGGACGTGCCCTGCTGACCTCGGAAGTGATCGCCAACCGGCGCGCGTACGGCCTGGGGATGGGCAAAAGCGGGTTCGAAATCCCGGCCTGAACTTCCCTGAGCGGTATTCGCATCACCGGAGCGATTCACCGTTCCTGTTTGCTGGAATGCAATCCTGGCACAGGGCAGGATGCGTTGTGGTTGCCGCTGCCTGCCGTGGTGACGCCTGATTGGTTTTCCATGTTCGCGGACACCAGTCATCTCAATCATTCGTCATCCTCCATTTTCGTTTTTGGGTGTAATGAAACCCGTTTTGGGACGTATTAACAATAACGGATTTGCGATCGGTTCCAGGCTGCCTGCCTGGGTTACCCCAACAATATCGGTACACAATGGAGGTATCTATGGCGCCACGCCCGAAGAAAACAGATGGAACGACATTTGCCACACTGGGGGAACACCCTGTGGCGATCATCGGGATGGGGGCGATCTTTCCGGAAGCACGTAATCTTTCTGCGTATTGGCAGCTGATCTTCGATGAAGTGGATTGCCTCAAGGATATTCCGCCCTCCCGCTGGCAGATTGATGACTATTACGACCCGGATCCCGCAGCGCGCGACCGTTCCTATTCCAAACGCGGCGCGTTCATCCCCGATATCGAATTCAACCCGATGGAATTTGGCCTGCCGCCGAACATGATCGAAGCCACTGATGTATCCCAACTGCTGTCGCTGGTGGTGGCGAAGGAAGCCCTGCTCGATGCCGGATACTTCTATGCCGATGAAAGCATCCTCGACCGCACCGGGGTGATCCTGGGGATGGTTGGGATTGCTTCCAAATCATCGGTGTCGCTCTCGGCACGGCTGCAGTACCCCATCTGGCAGCGCGCGCTGAACAGCGTCGGTATTGATGGGGAGGCAGCGGAGAAAATCATCGAGCGCATCCAGGCGCACTATGCCGACTGGAGTGAACATTCCTTCCCCGGCGCGCTGGCGAATATTGTCGCGGGGCGCATTACCAACCGCTTCAACCTGGGTGCCACCAACTGCACCATTGATGCGGCCTGTGGTTCTTCCCTGGCAGCGGTGCAGATGGCGATCAGTGAACTGGTGCAGGGCAAAGCCGACCTGATGATTACGGGCGGGGTCGATATTGATAATACGATCCTGACCTATCTATGTTTCAGCAAAACCCCCGCGCTCACCCCGGGTGAAAAAGTACGCACGTTTGATGAGGCCTCTGACGGCATGCTGCCGGGGGAGGGCATTGGCATGCTGGTGCTAAAGCGCCTGGCGGATGCCGAACGCGATGGCGACCGCATTTATGCCGTGATCCGTGGTATGGGCAGTTCCAGCGACGGGCGCTACAAGAGTATCTACGCCCCGCGTTCCGAAGGCCAGGCGAAGGCACTGCGGCGCGCTTATGCAGAAGCCGGTTTCCCCCCGCAAACTGTGGGGCTGATCGAAGCCCACGGCACCGGCACCCCGGCTGGCGATCCGGCGGAGTTTGCCGGACTGAAGCAGGTGTTCACGCCTGAGGGAGAGCCGCGTCCGCTGATCGCACTCGGCAGCGTGAAATCGCAGATCGGGCATACCAAGGCGGCTGCCGGTGCGGCAGGCCTGATCAAAACCGCCCTGGCGCTGCACCAGAAGGTGCTGCCCCCGACGGTCAATGTTGAAAAACCCAGCAGCAAGCTCGGGCTGGAGGACAGCCTGTTCTATATCAATAGCGAAACCCGCCCCTGGATGCGGCGCACGGCAGACCTACCGCGGCGTGCCGGGGTGAGTGCATTTGGATTTGGCGGTACCAATTTCCACGTGGTGTTGGAAGAGTATGAATCCGAATGGACGCATGCCTGCCGCCTGCAACCCGGCGCGGCAACCGTGCTGCTGCACGCACCCACCCCGCAGGGGCTGCGGGAGGCCTGTGAAGCCATGAAAACCAGGTTGCTCGCACCGGATGGGGAGCGTGCCCTGCAGGATGCCGCCCGTCACGGGCAGGCAGACACCATTCCTACCGCCGATGCCCGCCTGGGGTTTGCGGCTGTTTCCGCTGCTGAAGCGGTGGCATTCCTTGACCTGGCAATGGACAATGTTATGAAAAATGCGGCCGTCGAAGCCTGGGAACATCCCCGCGGGTTGTTCTACCGCCGTTCCGCCATGGAAACGGGCGGGAAAGTGGTCGCGCTCTTCCCCGGGCAGGGATCGCAATATGTCAATATGGCGCGTGAACTGGCTGTGCAGTACCCGCCGGCGCGGGAAATGTTCGCACTGGCGAATCATCTGCGCCAGGCGGCGGGTGAGGCCAGCCTGACGGATATGCTCTTCCCTGTACCCGCCTTCAGCCATGCAGCCGAAGAAGCACAGAAAGCCGCCCTGACACTGACCGAGAATGCCCAACCGGCGATCGGCGCTGTTTCTGCCGCGATGTACCGCCTGCTGTGCCAGGCAGGCCTGGCGGTGGATTTCACCGCCGGGCACAGTTTCGGGGAATGGACCGCACTGTGGGCTGCGGGTGTGCTGGACGATGAAACCTTCCTGCGCCTGGCGATCGCCCGGGGCCAGGCGATGCGGGCTGCGCCCGGGGCTGACCACGGCACAATGCTGGCGGTCAAAGGCGATGCCGGGGCGATCCTGAAAGCGGTGGAAACAATGGAAGGTGTGACGGCGGCCAATATCAATTCGCATCAGCAGGTGGTGCTGGCAGGCAGCCAGCAGGCGATCGGCAGGGCAATGACGTCCCTGGCGGACCAGGGCTTTGCCGTGGTGCCGCTCGCGGTATCAGCGGCGTTTCATTCTCCGCTGGTGGCGCATGCCCAGCAGCCGTTTGCAGAAGTGATCGCGCAGGCCAACTTCCGCGCACCGCGGTTGCCAGTCTATTCCAACAATACCGCCCAACCCCATGCGGATGATCCGGCCGCACTCCAGCAGCAGATGAGCGGGCATATGCTGAGTGCGGTCAATTTCCGGGATGAGATCGAGAACATCCATACTGCCGGCGGGCGGATTTTTATTGAAATCGGTCCGCGCAGTACCCTGACCAACCTGGTCAAAAACATTCTCGACGGCAAGGAATGTACCGTAATTGCGGTCAATCCGAACCACCGCCAGGACAGCGACCTGCAATTGCGCCAGGCCTATGTGCAGTTGAAGGTGTTGGGTATGGCGCTGGGCTTGTTGGATCCCTGGCAGCGGGTATGGGATGGCGGGGCGAACCCGGCCAGCAGTAAAGTCAATGTAACTCTCAACGGCGGTGTATACCGCTCCGAGAAGAGCCTGGCGCAGATCGATGCGCTGATGAACGATGGATATCAGATGAAAAAGGTGGAACAACCCATGGAAACACAACAGGCAAACCAGACAACTCCTTCGAATACAGGCCAGCAGCAGGCACAACCTGGGAATGGCAACGGCAATGGAAATGGATTCAACGCCAGCGGCAATGTGAACGTGTATCCTGCCGCCAATGGGCACAGCGCGGAACTGCACGGGCAGTATCTGCAGGCCGCGCAGGAATTCAACCGCGCCCTCACCGCGCTCACCCAGGTGGAACAGGACCTGGTGCGGCTGGGAAACCATAACGGCAACCACAAGCACCTGGAGCATGTGCTGCAGCGCATCACGCGCCTGATGGATCACCAGGAGGCAATGCTCGCGATCCATGCCGGTATGCTGACCGGGCAGGCGGTGCAAGCACCGCCGCCTGTGCCTGTCGTCCAGCCCCAGGCTGTCGCTGCGCCGGTGCAGGCAGCCGCTGCTGCACCCGTCCCGGTTGTTGTAGCGGAGGCCCCTGTTCCCGCTGCTCCGGCACAGGCATCCGGTATCGCCGACCTGCTGCTGGCCGTGGTGGCTGACAAGACCGGCTACCCGGCTGACACACTTGAACTTGGGATGGGCATGGAGGCTGACCTGGGGATCGATTCGATCAAACGGGTGGAAATCCTGGGGGCGATGCAGGAAAGCCTGCCCGGCATCACCAACATTGATATGGAAGCCCTCGGCAACCTGGTAACCCTGCAGGACGTGGTCGGGTTCATGGAGGAACTCAACACAGGCGTCGACACAAAAAAAGCCTGACGCCTGCGGCTGATCGGACCAATCACCCAGGCATTGTCCACTACCGACCGGTCCTCCACCCCCTGCCGCCGCCCGATCTGCGGCTGGACGCGCTGCCTGCCGGCGCGCATGTTGCCATCCTGGATGCACCTGATGCAGTGATTGATGCCCTGGTGCAGGCGTTGATGGAAAAAGACATCCGTTTGACCGTGATCCAGTATCAAACGGGTGGCTCGGTGGGTCACACTCGCCGGGTTGCCATCGATCCGGCATTGGCTGGCGATGCATTGGATGCGGAGATCAAAGATGTGCTCAAACGCACCGGTGAGGCGCACGGCGGGGTCGATGTTTTTCTGTCATTCAGCCGTGATCCGCTGGTGAATTTCCTGGTTGCCAAACACCTGATGCGTGCCTTCCGGCAATCCATCCATCCCGCCCGTAAAGCCTTCCTGGTGGTCACCCACCTCGATGGTCGGCTGGGGGTCAGCGGTGAAGGGAACTGGCAGCCAGACGACGGTTCGCTGTTCGGGCTGGTGAAAACCCTGGCCCAGGAATGGCCGCAGGTGCTGTGCCGCGCAGTGGATTTTGCCCCGGCTATGCCGTTGCCCCGTCAAAGCCAGCTGCTCCTGCAGGAACTGCAGGATGCGGATACCCGCATCGCGGAGGTCGGCTGGTCGCCGGGTCAGCGCTGGACCATCCGGCTGGAACCAACCCATGGAGCCGACCAATGAAAGATCCAGTCAACAAACTCAGTCCGCAGTCTGTCCTGCTGTTCACGGGCGGGGCGAAAGGGATCACTGCGCAGTGCGCGGTGGAACTGGCCAAATTGCTTCCCTGCACCTACGTACTGATGGGGCGCAGCCGCCGGGCGGATGAACCTGCCTGGGCGCAAGGCATTGTGGATGCGTCCGACTTGAAGGCGGCGGCTGCCGCGCAGGTGAAGGCAGCCGGCGGGAAACCGCTCCCGGCTGAAATTGAACGGGAATACCAGCGGGTTGTTTCGATCCGTGACATTGATGAGACGATGCGCCAGATTGAACAGGCCGGCGCAGCGGCCGTTTACCTCAGTGCGGATGTGACAGACGCGGCGAAGGTGCGGTTTGCCATTGCCGAATATGAGCGCCAAAGCGGGCGAAAAATTACTGGCCTGGTGCACGGCGCCGGACGACTGGCGGACAAACGCATTGAGCGCAAATCCGCTGCCGACTTTGACGCGGTCTATGGCACCAAGGTGGGCGGGCTGCAGAACGTGATGGCCGCCCTCGATGTGGATCAACTTCAATTGCTGGTGTTGTTCTCATCGGTGGCAGGCACGTTTGGCAACATCGGCCAGGCGGATTATGCCATGGCCAACGAGGCACTCAACAAAACCGCCTGGCAGTTCCAGCAAGCCCATCCGCAGTGCCGGGTGCTTTCCATCAACTGGGGGCCGTGGGACAGCGGGATGGTGAATGATACGTTGAAAGCTGCCTTCACCGGGATGGGGATTGTCCTGATCTCGATGGAAGAAGGCGCGCGCCAGTTTGTCAACCTGGTGGTGGACCCACAGCCATCAGAACCGCAAATCGTGGTGGGTAGCGCCATCCAGCGCAGGCCCGATACTGTTTCTCCGTTGCCGGAAGCACCGATCCTTGTGCGGCGGCTGATCGAACCCGACCGCAACCTGTTCCTGCTCGATCACCAGATCGGGGGAAACCGGGTGCTTCCCGCCACCTGTGCCCTGGCGTGGCTGGCGGATACCTGCGAGGGACTGTTTCCTTCCCATCGTTTTTTCCGTGCATCCAATTACCGCGTGATGAAAGGCCTGGTGTTTCCGGATAACACGCCTATGGAAATCGTATTGGAAGTGACCGCCTCTACCGGAGAAAGCAACGATGTATTGATATGCCAGGTGAAAGCGACCTCCGGCGGGGAACGCCCATTGCTGCATTACCAGGCAACCATTATCCTTAAAAACCGCAGCGCCGCCTGGGAACAGCCGCTTGCGGCGCTAACCGGCTTTGGCAATGGTTCGGAACCGTTGATTGGCGAACGCTACTACACCGACAAAGTGCTGTTCCACGGTCCGGCGTTCCGCGGCCTGCAATCGATCACACTGACGACCGGTGACAGCCTCAGCAGCGTCAGCCGCCTGCCAGCCCTGGATGTGCGCATCCAGGGGCAATTCCCGGTGGGGGCGACCAACCCCTACATGAATGATGTCATTTTGCAGGGATTGCTGGTATGGACGTATGAGAAGGATCGGGCGGTCTCCCTGCCTGCCGGCATCCGTTCACTGGTGCAATACGCGCCCCTGCCGTTTGACCGGGATTGCTTCATGCAGGCGCAGGTGACGCATCATACTTCCTCCAGTGTGCGTGCAGATGCGGTGGTGACGGATGCCAAAGGGCGGGTGTACCTGCGCGTGGAAGGCGTGGAAGGGACAATCAGCAAGGCGCTCCTGCCGTTGTTCCAGGCTTCACAGACTTCGTTGGACCCGGCGCGGGTTGATGAATTGCCGGCAGAAAGGAGCACGGCGCAGGGCTGAACGCCCACTGCCGTCAGGGTATTCCATGCAACAACGCTTCGCAGTACAGGACATTCGCTGCCAATTCGGCAGCCTGCTGAATCTGGCAGCCGTGGAACAGGTAATGTATGCCGGGCGGCTGCCGTTTGCTGATGGCCAGCCGGTACAGGCGATCGATTCTGCCTTCTTATCCTCGCTTGCCCTCGATGGCACCTGGCTGGTGTGCCCGGCGCTTGCCTACGGGTTGGGAACGCGCAATGCACTCGTCATCCCCCCTTCACCCCACTGGATTGCGGATGGGCTGCGCCTGGCGCAGGGGCTCGATACACCCTTGATTCACCTGGCAGCTGCCGGACCCCAGGGCATGATCGTGGTCACCCTGGAAAATTATGCGTCAGCGGCAGTGTGGGGGTGGATAGAGGAAGCTGACCTTTCCCGTCGCAATATGGTGGTATTCACCACCCGCCAGCAGGTTCGCCTGGTGGAGCGGCTCGATCCGGAATCATCCGTCTGGCAGCCAGCGGAGGCATGGCATCCTGACTGCCTGCAGGCAGGCAATCCATTCGGAGAGCAGGATGCCTTCAGTGAGTTGTTCCAATTGTGCCGCGCCTTGCTCAGTGTGCGATACCGCACGGTGTATGCCGGCGCTGTAGTCGATGGAAGCAGGATTACCCAATCATTTCCGTGGTTTCTCGATGCCTGTTCCCGCCAGCGGAAGGCTGTGTTGTTGCCATCCGGGCAGGAATCCGCCGCAGTACAGGTGAGTGAAGCGGAAACCGAAAACACAATCGGTTTTTTGCCGGGGAGCCGTGCGCCGCAGTTGTTCATCCTCAATGGAGATGACCTTTCTAGACTGTCCGCCCGGCTGGATGCTGTCCAGATTGCCTTGCAGAATGGCGGCAGCCTGGAAACCGTGCAGCAAGTGCTGCGTTCGCAGCCGGAGGTTGCGGCAAGGCTGCGCCTGGTGCTGATTGCGGCGGATACGGAAGAACTGGCGGCGGAGTGCGCCGCAGCAGCGAAAGGCATCCCCGGTGCACTGGCGAACCAGCGGGAATGGCAGTCTATCAACGGCAGTTACTTCACACCTGCTCCCCTTGGCACAGATGCCGGGGTGGTGCTGGTGTACCCGGGCGCTTTCAACTCGTATGTTGGCATGGGGCGCGAATTGCTGCATACGTTCCCCGGCCTGCATGAATGGCTTGCCGGGTTCAGCGCGGATCCGGCGGCATTGTACCAGGCGCGTAAAATCTTCCCGCCCGAGACGGGAACGGCCTCGGATGCTGAACAACAGCAGATGCAGGAAGCGCTTGTGTCTTCGCCGTTGAGTATGCTGTTCTCCGGTACGGCAATTGCCGGATTGTACACCCACCTGCTGCAGGCAGGATTTGGCATCCGGGCGGATGCCGCCCTTGGCTACAGCATGGGGGAAACTGCGATGCTGTTTGCCACTGGATTCTGGACAAAAGCTGACGCGGTGAAAGATGAACTTGCTGCCCTACCGCTGTTCCACACCCGCCTGGCGGGACCGCTGGATGCTGTCCGGGAGCACTGGCTGGCGCAAGAGCAAGCAGTGCCGGAAGGGACGGCGCCGTTCTGGGATAACCATATTGTGATGACCACAGCAGAAAAAGCCCTGCCGGTGATTGCTGCCGAACCACAGGTCTACCTGACGCACATTAACGCTCCGCGCCAGTTGATCATCGGCGGTGAGCCGGAGGCCTGCAAGCGCGTGCTGGCGCAGCTCAAAGCAATGAGTTTCCCGATTCCCTACCACTACCCGATGCACTGCGCAGCAATCATCTCGGAATATGAAACACTGGTTCATCTGCATACGCTGCCGGTGGAGCGTGAACCTTCACTGATGTATTTCAGCAGTTATGAATGTGGGCCGATGGCGATGGACAGCTGTTCCATCGCGGACGCGATCGCGGGGGGGCTGTGCAACCGGGTGGATTTCCCGGCATTGGTGCGCAGCGCGTATGAACGCGGAAACCGCATTTTTATCGAGGTTGGCGCGCGCGGCAACTGTACCAAATGGGTGGAAAGCACCCTGAAAGGGGAACCGTTTTGCGCCTGTTCCATCAACCAGGCCGAGGTGCCAGACCTGGCAGGTGTGCTGCGTGTGCTGGCTCGGTTGATCAGCCACGGCAAAACCGTGAACCTGGGCTTGCTGGCAGGATGGGGCGCGCCGGGAGAAACATCGCTTTCCGAGCATGCCACTGCTGTGCCTGCGCTGATGGTATGATGGAATCAAATCAAGTCAGGAATTGAGGTATTGAATGAGCACACTTGAAACCGCTGCCTTTCCGTTTGCGTGGTGGAGAAATCCCGCCGAATTGACCACCGAACCTGCCGCTTTGGAAGCAATGTTGAAAGACCTGGTACAACCGGTGATTGCAGTCAAACACAACGATGCAGCCGGTTTCACCAACAAGACCGCATTCTCGCTGTGTGCGGATGGGGAAGGTTCCAACCTGCTGGCGTATGTACCGCCGATGTCGATTTCCGCGTTTGGCGATCCTGCTTTTTGCGCTGATTACGGGCTGCGTGCCGCCTATTACGCCGGGGCGATGGCGAATGGGATTGCTTCGGCGGCGATGGTGATTGCACTGGGCAAAGCAGGGCTGATGGGTTCTTTTGGCGCTGGCGGGTTGGGTCCGGCACGGATTGAGGCAGCGATCCAGGAAATCCAGTCCGCGCTGCCGGAGGGACCGTATGCCTTCAACTTGCTCCATAACCCATACGAACCCGCCTTGGAACGCGGTACGGTTCAGTTATACCTGCAATATGGCATCCGCGTGGTGGAGGCGGCTGCTTACATCATGCCCTCCGACAGCCTGGTGTTGTACCGGGCAGCCGGGTTGCGCCGCGCAGCAGACGACAGTGTGGCGATTAGCAACAAGGTGATCGCCAAGGTGTCGCGGCGTGAGGTGGCTGAAAAGTTCATGAGTCCCGCACCGGAAGCGGCCATTAAGCGCCTGCTGACGGAAGGCAGCATCACTGCGGAGCAGGCAGAATTGCTGCGGCAGGTACCCCTGGCAGATGACCTGACGGTGGAAGCGGATTCCGGCGGACATACCGATAACCGCCCGTTGGTGGCACTGCTGCCCAGTATGATCGCTCTGCGCAATGAATTGCAGCTGAAATTTCAATACCGGAGGCTGATCCGGATCGGGATTGGCGGGGGGATCAGCACACCAGAATCGGTGCTGGCGGCGTACATGATGGGCGCAGCCTACGTGGTGACTGGTTCGATCAACCATGCCAGTGTCGAAGCGGCAACCTCCGCCTTCACCAAGGCACAACTGGCACAGGCGGCGATGACGGATGTAACCATGGCACCCTCTGCGGATATGTTCGAGATGGGGGTAAATGTGCAGGTGCTCAAACGCGGCACAATGTACCCGATGCGCGCGCGCAAGCTGTTTGAGCTGTATAAAGCCTGCAACAGCATTGAAGAATTGCCGGAAAAGGAACGGGCATCGCTGGAAAAATCGGTCTTCAAGCGCGGTCTGGACGAGGTCTGGGCGGATACTGTGGCATTTTTTCAGCAGCGTGATCCGGCGCAGATCGAAAAAGCACAGGCTGACCCGCACAAGAAGATGGCGCTTATTTTTCGTTGGTACCTGGGGCTGGCGTCGCGCTGGTCATGCACCGGCGAGGTTGGACGGGAAACCGATTACCAGATCTGGTGCGGTCCAGCGATGGGCGCCTTCAACGACTGGGTGCGGGGGACGTATCTGGAGGTGCTGGAGAACCGGCACGTGGTTGATATGGCGGAACATCTCCTGCGGGGAGCAGCCTACCGCTATCGGCTGCAGCAGCTGCGCGCGCAGGGTGTGCAGGCAGAGGGCGTGCTGGACGTGTACCGGCCGGAACCGCTGGCATCGGATAAAACCGTCGGCATGCGATGACAGGCCTCCCGCATAACCTGCCCGACGAAGATGAGGTGCATGCTGTATCGCTTGACCTTGATCTCCCCGGCAGCCTGGTGGAACAGGTGTCCGGATACCTGGGTGAATCTGAATGGAACCGGGCCGACCGCATGGGAACAGAGGCACTGCGCCAGCGTTTCATTGCCGTACACGGCATCCTGCGGCTGTTGCTGGGACGGTACCTGGGAATCCCCCCGGAAACGGTGGAGATCAAGACCGGGCAGTACGGCAAACTGTTTGCCAGGGATATTGAATTTTCCTTATCGCATTCCCGCAGTCGGGCGGTGATGGCATTCGGCTGCGCCGCGCCAGTGGGGGTGGATGTGGAAATGATTGATGCCGCGGTCAACCTGCGGCAGGTGGCATCGCTGGCTTTTTCACCTGCAGAATTCGAACACTGGCAGGCCATACCTGTGGAACGGCAGCGGCTGGCATTTTATCAGATGTGGACTGCCAAAGAGGCGCTGCTGAAGGCACTGGGCACTGGCATGCGCCTGTCGCCACGAAAATTCACCATCTGTGTGACACGTGGCGAGTTGTACCTGCAGGATGTGGAGGATAGTGCTTTTTCCTCGCTCCTGCAAAGATCCCATCTTTACCAGTTGTCTCCCGGTGAGCATGCAGTCGGAATGCTGGTTGTAGTGGGAAACCTGGAGTACCGGCTGCGCGAATTCCATCCCACCGCCGGGGATATCATGGAGGCTTTGCGGTAAGGTTCTCCGCATGACCAACCCTGTTATCCCATATCGATCTTGAGCAGCACTTCGCCTTTTTCCACCCGCTGGCCGGGGGTCTTGAGGATGCGGTTGACAATCCCATCCACCGGGGAGGAAATTTTCATCTGCATCTTCATCGCTTCCAGTACCAGGACGGTTTGCCCGGCCTGGATGGCGTCCCCTTCGATCACCAGCAGGTCCACCATCACAGCCGGCATGGGGGCAGTGATCTCACCGGCGGTACGCAGGCTGCCGGTGGCACGCCGATTGCCGCGGTCACGCTCGATCTCAGCAGTGAGATGATGTCCGCCGATCGTTATCTGGTAGGCACTGCGCTGTTGGTGTTGAATGTGAACTTCTTGCTTTTCACCGCCCTGCTGCAGCAGGTACAGTCCATTGCCATTCAGGCTGGCCAGGGAAGGTTGTTCAATCACTTCACCATTGACCTGGACCCTGTTTTCGCTGAATTCGATCAGGAATTCTTCCTGTTCCACAACCACTTTATATTTTGCCATGGGACTTTCCTTATAATACCTGTTCCTGCAGCGCGGCCATGCGCCACGGGTTGACTGCCTGCTGGAATACCGCCGGAGCCGGCTGTGCCTGCGGTATGGTTTGCTGTTGATGGATCAGCAGAGCGAGCGCGAGTGCTGCGGTCCGGTTATGGCTGCCCCTGGCGGCTTCGATCAATGCCGGCTGCGCCTGGTCGAGGTAGGTGGTGTCAAAGTCAGCATCGAGGAAACAGTCGCTCTGGATGATCTGCGCCAGGAACGGCAGATCAGTTTTGACGCCGCTGATGCGGAATTCCCGCAGTGCGCCTTTGATGCGCCGCACCGCGGCGGCACGGGTCTCGCCCCACACGATCAGCTTGCCCAGCAGAGAATCGTAATCGCTGGTCACTTCCATGCCCACGAACATGGCGCTGTCAACGCGCACACCGGGTCCCTGGGGTTCCGCCAGCTCGGTGATCGTGCCGGTATCGGGGATGAAACCCAGTTCCGGCACCTCGGCAATTACGCGTACTTCGATCGCAGAGCCGTTGATATGCACGTCGGCCTGCTGATAGGCAAGCGTGCCGCTTTGTGCCAGCCGTAATTGGGCGGCCACCAGGTCGATGCCGGTGACCATTTCCGTCACCGGGTGTTCCACCTGGATGCGCGGGTTGACCTCGATGAAGAAAAAATTGCCGGATGGGTCGAGGAGAAATTCCACTGTCCCCAGGCTGCGGTAGTTGAGAGCCATGCCCAACTGCCAGGCGGCATGGTGGATGGCTGACCGTAACTCATCGCTGAGGCCGGGGGCGGGGGCTTCTTCCACCAGTTTCTGGCGGCGACGTTGGATGGAGCATTCACGTTCCCCGAGCACCAGCACCGTGCCATTGCCATCACCAAGGATTTGCACCTCGATGTGGCGCGCGCTGCGAACCAACGGCTCTACGTAGACGGAATGGTTGCCGAACACCGCCGCGGCTTCTTCGCTGGCAGCGCAGATCACCTGTTCCAATTCTGCCAGGCTGTGGGCTTCGCGGATGCCGCGCCCACCGCCGCCGGAGACGGCCTTCACCAGCAGCGGAAATTTCATTTCTCTGCATACGGCCAGCGCGTGTTCCGCCTGGGTGAGTTCGAGGTTGAGGCTCTTCAATACTGGCAGGCCGGCATCTTCTGCTACCTGGCGCGCGATGAGCTTGTTGCCCATGCGGTAAATGGTTTCGGGACGAGGCCCGATGAAGGCCAGACCTGCCGCTTCCACCGCGCGGGCGAAGGCTTCATTTTCAGAAAGAAATCCGTAACCCGGATGCACGGCATCCGCGCCGCTGGTACGGGCGGCTTTGATGATGGCTGGGATGTTCATGTAGGAGTCAGATGCTTTCGCCGGCCCGACGCAGACGGATTCATCTGCCAGGCGGGTATGGCGTGCACTGCGGTCGGCCTCGGAATAGATGGCCACACTGGGCAGGCCCAGCTCCCGGCAGGCACGGATGATGCGCACAGCAATTTCCCCACGGTTGGCAACCAGGATCTTCATTGTTCTACCTCCTACAGCGGAATGTTCCCGTGTTTGCGGGATGGGACGGGCTGGCGTTTGTTCTGCAGCCCTTCCAGGGCGGAAATGATCGTGCCGCGTGCGGCAGAGGGCGGGATCACATCATCGAGATACCCGCGCGAGGCGGCGATATACGGGTTTGCCAGGTTTTCCCGGTACTGGCGAGTTAATTCAGCTTTGAGCGCGGCGGGGTCTTCGGCGCTCTTGAGATCCTTGCGGTAGACGATCTCCACCGCGCCTTCGGGACCCATGACAGCGATTTCAGCATTGGGGAAGGCATAATTCAGGTCGCCCTCGAGGTGCTTGGAACTCATCACAATGTACGCACCGCCATAAGCCTTGCGCAGGATGATGGAAATTTTGGGAACAGTGGCCTCGGCATAGGCGTAGATCATCTTGGCGCCGTGGCGGATGATGCCGCCGTGTTCCTGCGCGGTGCCAGGCAGGAATCCGGGGGTATCGACCAGGGTCACCAGCGGCAGGTGGAAGGCATCACAAAAACGGATAAAACGGGCCGCCTTATCCGCGGCGTCAATGTCGAGCACACCTGCCAGAACCATCGGCTGGTTGGCAATGACCCCCACAGGCATGCCGCCGTAACGGGCGAATCCGATCACCACATTGCGGGCATATTCGGGCTGTATCTCAAAAAACTCGCTGTTGTCCGCGACTTCACGAATCACATCCAGCACATCGTATGGCTCCTGCGGGTTGTGGGGGATGATCTCGGATAACCTGGGGCACAACCGCAGCGGGTCATCCTCGCACGGCAGCACCGGTGGGGGGGTGAGGTTGTTGGCGGGCAGGTATGAAAGCAGCCAGCGCAGTTGCTCAAACAGCTGTTCCTCATCAGGGGCAGTGATATGCGCCACCCCGCTTTTGTGGTGGTGAATCTCGCTCCCGCCGAGAGATTCAAAATCCACTTCTTCGTGGGTGACCGCCCTGACCACATCCGGCCCGGTAATGAACATGAAGGATTTATCTTCGAGCATGAAAATGAAATCGGTGATGGCGGGGGAGTAGACCGCCCCGCCGGCACATGGTCCCAGCATGAGGGTGATTTGCGGGATCACCCCTGAGGCGCGGGTGTTTTGCAAAAAGATCTCGCCGTAGGCAGCGAGGGAATCGACGCCTTCCTGGATGCGCGCGCCGCCGGAATCATTCATCCCGATCAGCGGTGCACCATTCTTAATCGCCAGCTTCATCAGTTTGGCAATCTTTAAGCCGTGCGCCTCTCCGAGTGACCCGCCCATGATGGTGAAATCCTGTGCGTACAGGTACACCAGCCGACCGTTGATCTTGCCCCAACCGGTGACCACACCGTCGGTGAGGGGATGGTCATCCGCCATGTTGAAGGCGGTGCTGCGGTGGGTGACAAAGAGATCGGTTTCGTGAAAACTGCCTGGATCAAGCAGGTTCTGGATTCGTTCCCGCGCACTGAGTTTCCCTTTCTGATGCTGGCTTTCCATCCGTGCGGCACCGCCCCCCTGCAGGGCTTGTTCACGAATGCGGGTGTATTGTTCCATGGTTTTATTCTCGTTCAACATATGTTCCTACCGGTAACCGAATAACAGGCAATCCAATACCTGAGGGCGGGGGTACCCTCCTTTTTGGGGTTGTGTTTTAATGGTTTTCAGGGGATGAATGGCGCGGTATATCAGGAGGTCAGTTTGGCCCCATTCTGTCCTTTGCGCTTGCGGAAAATCACCAGCAGTGCAGCGGTGAGCATGGATAAGCCGCCCACGATGATGCCGATCAGGGCAGCCAGGGAAATTTTGCGGGGCGTCTGTTTTGCTTGCTGGGGATGCTTCAGCCGGCTGGCGTTCTGCAGCAGCTCCGCCTGTTTTTCCAGTTTGTTTCGCAGGCTGGCCTGGATCGTGGAATCCTGGCTGAAGTCAATGTCATTCATCCACATGGCAAACTGGAGGTCATCCTGCAATTCCTGCGGCAGGCTGTCATCAACATCCGCCAGGCTGCGGCGGGTGATCTTATCGAGCAGATAGGCAAAAATGGTCTGGGATTCTCGGGTGGTCATGGCTTTTCTTCTTCCTCCATGCGTTTGCGCAGCTGCTTGATGCTGCGGTGGAGCATTACGCCCACATTTTGTTCGGTCAAGCCGGTCAGTTTCGCGATGTCGCGGTTGCTCATTTCGCTGGCAAACTTGAGGGCGATCAAGTCGCGCTGGCGGGGGGTGAGGGTGTCGAGGCAGCGCAGCAGGCGTAGTTTTTCTTCGCGCTGTTCTGCCTTTTCCTCCATGGTGGGCCGGGTGGTATCTGTCAGCATGTTTTCCACATCTTCCAGGTCCACCAGGTTGAATTTCATCTTGTGTCGGTAAAAATCGTTGACGAGATTGCGGACAATTGCAAACAGCCAGGCTTCAAAGGGAGCCTTGTCAGGGTTGAAGGTTTCAATCCGCGTGAGGGCTTTCAGGAAAGCCTGCGCGGTAAGGTCATCCGCCACCTGAGCATCCATGCAGCGGTAACGCACATAGTTGTAGACCCTGGAAAAGTATCGGTCGTACAGGATCAGGAATGAATCCGGTGCCGCTGCGGCGGATGCTGCCACTGTTTTGTCCTCTAACACGGTAAATTTCAAACCATTCATAAGCATCGCGTCAACCAATCTGTCACCTTGTTTGTTATTGGTTAATACGCAGAAATTCGGCGGGTATTACAAAAAAAACAAAATTAAGTTTCCCGCGAAACAGGTTGATGGGATTATACCCCCGGACTATCACTTTTGTCCTACTCGGGAGCTATTTGCCGGGGCCACGGCATACAACCCGGCCTATGCGCTGGTGCCGGGAGGCGGGGCAAAATGCTACCTGTACATGGCAGAAGGTAGGCCCTGGCGCAGATGTGAACCATAGGGCATCTGCGCTACACTCACACTGAACCATTCGCGGAATCGAAGCCAACCGTATTGATCAAACATCTGAAGGAGCGCTGCATGAATGTATTAATGGTGTATCCCAAATTTCCTGATACGTTCTGGAGTTTCCAGTACGCGCTGGAATTTATCGGCAAAAAGGCCGCCAACCCCCCGTTGGGCCTGGTGACGGTGGCAGCGATGCTGCCCAAACACTGGAACTTGAAACTGGTCGATATGAATGTCACCCCGCTGCGGAAGCGCGACCTGGATTGGGCAGAGATGGTTTTCATCAGCGGAATGTCGGTGCAGCGTGCCGCTGCCGAGGCGCTGATCCACCGCTGCAAACAGCATGGGCTGACCGTGGTCGCCGGCGGCCCCCTGTTCACACAGGAATGGGATACATTCGCAGAAGTGGACCATTTTGTCCTCAATGAAGCAGAGATCACCTTGCAGCCGTTTTTGGATGACCTGGCAAATGGTACGCCCCAACGAGTGTACCAGAGCGACCAGTTTGCTGATATGCACACCTCACCGGTGCCGATGTGGGAATTGCTCGATATTGAAAAGTATGACTGCCTTTCGATCCAGTTCACCCGCGGGTGCCCGTTTGACTGCGATTTCTGCAATGTAACAGCCTTGTTGGGACACCGCGTACGTACCAAGACCAGCGTGCAGGTGATTGCTGAGTTGGACAAAATGTACAGCCTGGGCTGGCGCCGTAACATTTTCTTCGTGGATGATAACTTCATTGGGAACAAGAAGATCATTAAAGAAGAAATTCTGCCCGATATCATTCAGTGGCGGAAAGGGAAAGATATTGGCGGTTTCCTGACGGAAGCCTCAATCAACCTGGCGGATGACGCTGTTCTGATGGATCAGATGGTGGAAGCTGGTTTCCATTCCGTCTTTGTGGGGATTGAAACACCCGAAGAACTGTGCCTGGAAGAATGCCATAAAACCCAGAACCGCAACCGCAATCTGATCGATGCCGTGAAAGACCTCCAGCGTAAGGGGTTGGAGGTGATGGGCGGGTTCATTGTGGGATTTGACAATGACAGCGAAAACGTGTTCCAAAACCAGGTGGATTTCATTCAGAATAGTGGGATTGTGACCGCCATGGTGGGCCTGCTGCAGGCACCGCTGGGAACCAAACTCTATAAAAAGATGGAACAGGATAACCGCATCAAGCACCTGCCTTCGGGTGACAATGTTGATGGTCAGACAAACATTGTACCGGTGATGGAAATGGGCAAACTCCAACAGGGATATCGAAGCCTGTTGAGCAATATTTACGATCCCAAGCCGTTTTATGACCGGGTGAAGGTCTTCCTGTCGGATTATAAAGTGCACGGCGGGAATGAACGCCGGCTGCAATGGCCTGAAATCCGCGCATTCTTCCGTTCCGTGGTACGGCTGGGTTTGTTTGGCAAGGAATGGCGCGAATACTGGCACCTGGTGTTCTGGACGATCAAGCATTTTCCCAAAAAATTTGCGCTGGCAATCCGCTGTACGATCTATGGATATCATTTTCGGCGGGTGATGGAAAGTCATGTGGTTACCGATTAGAAAATGAGCCAAAAAACAGGTAACTGCTCAGCCCTAATCAGTTGCAATATCCACAAAAGCCAACGAAAATAGGGGGATGGAATCGTTCAAATGAGTTAACCTGCTACGGGATTTACCCCAATCCTGAGACGAAGGCGATTGATGCCATTGGCATCTTGCCAGGGTTCAAGCCTGAGCACTTACGATTTTTTTTGTTGCGCTTAACATTCTGTCAATCAGGAGATTTACAGGAATGAGCAAAAGAGAACCCAATAGCTTATCTCCCTTGGATATCCGGTTCAGGAGACATGCTGTGCGTCGTCTTGTGTTTGATCAGGGTAATGCCATTCCCCTGTCCATGCTCAAACCTGCCGAAAGCATTGACTTGCGAATTGAGCACCCGGTCATCAGCGTGTCTGGCGTGGCAACTGACTACCAGGTTGATCAGGGTGCACTGACCGTTTCAGCGCAAGATCATTCAGAATCGGCACTGTGGATCGGGGGGTTCAATCCATTTGCAACATACGACGTCCAGTTCGAATGTGCCCATGGCAATGCACCCGAGGCGGGAGTAGAATTCTCGACACCGGACAACAAGAACCGCGTTATCATTCTGGCTGGATTTAATCAAAGTGTATGCAGTTTCCTCCGCTGGCAGGTGTTTGTTGATGGACACGAGAAGCAAAACGAGTCGATTCGCCTGGCAGATCCGGTTGAAGGTGCGTTCATTTTCCGGGTGCAGATGCTGGCCACGGGGCTCAATGTGTTCGCAGTGCGAAAGGGGGTTAGTAGTGTCATTCTTACCCGTGACTTTTCAGAACTGATTGATCTTCGCAAGAAGACACATATCCGTTCGTTTGAGTTCCGTTTGCTGACCCGTCTGAATACCGGAGAATCCGTCGTCGTCAAAGAAGCTGGAGCTTCACTGACAACGGGAGCCGGTCAGGCTGATATCTGCGCCATGACTTATGAAGACGGAACCCCGCTTCTGGACCAGGGGCGACTGTGGTTTACCATGTCGGTTCGAGGCCGTGGCCTTTCCCATCAGATCCAGGGCATCTTCAGTATGAATCCGTCCGTATTCGACCTGCGTTTGGACGGCGTTGTTGTTTTCGACAGGGGCGACGGCTTACTGCGAAATGAGATTAGCTCGCATATATTTTACGACCGTGACGCCGGCGAGTGGCGCGGCTTGACAGTTGGTTTCTCTGCCTATGGTGATCCCGAAGAAGGCCCTCCAAAGCAACTATGGGCGGTATCTTCCAGGCGCGACCCTCGCTTCGGCTTCTCCATTATGTTCGCTAAACCAGCTGACATCCCGAACGTGGGCGAGGACCCACACCTGGTTTATGATGCTGATACCGAAAAGTGGCGTTTGTTGGCTTGCGCTATCGGCGATGTGGGATTTCCTGCGGCGTTGTATGAGGCAAACACCTGGGATGGTCCTTACAAGCTTATCGCAGGTCCCGCCAAGGTGAATGGTACTGGTTGTCTGCTCCAGAAGTTTGGTGACGACTATTACTGTTTATTCGGTAGCGCCGACCGGAAGTTTTATGTCTACTCATACCCTGATTTCAAAGAACTGGGAGAACTGGATATGTTCCGTCCTCCATGGGATGACCAATGCAACACACGCTGCTGGCCCAATGTGATTCCACTTCCCGAGGGTTTCCCTGCGCCATACATCGCGCTCACGATGGATCGCGCCAATTTCCCTGGGCTACAAGGTTGGACGTACGGTGCACTATATCTATACCACGGTCATCCAAAACCGGATAACTGGTAGGAGGAGGTAAGTAGGATTGCAGTACTATCTACTGCAGGCGGCAACCTAATCGCCTGGCCTGAGAAGTGATGAAACTTTTATTGTTACAATGACCAAGAGAATCCTGCGTCGTAAAAATCCCAGGACGCCTTACATAAGTCCGTCGTGTGAAAACGAAAAAAATGAAAATGAAAAAGCCAATCGGGAACACTTGATTGACTTTTTTTTCGGTGGTGGCTATACTATTGATAATAAGTACGGTCACTGAACTAATTTACTGTGGAAAATATTTCCATCCGAAACTAATTGTTGTACCCATCTCACCCATCACAGGCAGGCAGGATGAACCTTTCGCACCAATCCGCGACCACTCTTCAGCAGGCAACCCGCAGCGGCCATATCACCCAGATATTGCAGCAGCTGCGTACCGAGGCACCGCTGTCACGGGCTGATTTATCGCGCAAAACCGGGTTGGCCAAATCCTCCATCTCTGCCATTGTGGACGAAATGCTGACTTTGGGATTATTGTGTGAATCTGATCCGGCGGTCAATGGTGTGGGCAAGCCTTCCATCGGTCTGACCCTGAATCCGGCTGGGGGGGCAGCAATCGGGGTGGAAGTGAATCCCGGATATGTGGCGGTGATGCTGACCAATTTTGTCGCGGATATCCTGTGGGAAGAAGTCCAGCCGGTGGATCCGGGTTCGCCGCGGGAAAGTTACTTTTCCCCGGCCGAAACTTTCATTCAACAGGCGATCCGGGTTGCACGCAATCAACAACTGCCAGTGCTGGGAATTGGGGTTGGGTTGCCTGGCAGTGTTGACCTGCAAACCGGTACTGTGGTTTCGTCCACCTCACTGAACTGGTATGATGTGCCGGTACAGGTCCCCTGGGAAGAGCGTTTCAATGTCCCGGTGATGGTGGATACCGAGGCCAATATGGGCGCCATGGGGGAACACCTCTATGGTTGTGCCAGGGATATTGATACCTTTCTCTACATCAACCAGAGTTTTGGTTTCCGCCGCAACATTGGCCTGGCAATGATGTTGGACGGGGAGTTGTGGCGCGGGGTGGGTGGTTTCGCCGGACGGGTGGGGCATATGGTGATCGATCCCTCAGGACCGTTGTGTGATTGCGGCCAGCGCGGCTGCTGGCGGGTGATGACCAGTGATGAGATGGAGATCAGCCGGGTGAAAGAAGCCCTGGCAGGCGGGCGCAGCAGTTTGCTGCGCCAATACGAGGCCGATGATTATGCAGCCTTAAATTCCGATCTCATCCACCAGGCGGCAATCTGCGGTGACAGCGTGGCACGCGAGGTGATGGAACGGAATTTCCTGTACTCGGAACAGGCCATTACCAACCTGGCCAACATTTTTGACCCGGGTACCGTCATCATCAGCTTTTCCTTTACCGATGTCGACAAGCCGGAAGTGCAGGAGATCATCGAATCATTGACCGCTGTTTTTTCAGAATTCGAGCAGTCAAAACCGCTGCAGGCCCGGGTGGAGCGCCGCCTCAGCCACCTGGGGGCGCAATCAGCCCAATTGGGCGCGGCTTCGATGGTATTGACCCGGTTCATCCAGAACCCGAAATCAGCCCGTTCCCATTCGTTGCCAATGAAGGTGGGAAGAAACGGGTTTTCTAATTGATGCAAGATACAAAGGAGACTGTAATGAAAATTGTGAAGTTGAAAACCAACCATATCGAAAATCCACTGGGGTTCACCCTGGGGAGACCGCGGGTGAGTTGGGCGGTGGAGGAAACGAAGGCCATCCGCCAGGTTGCGGCGCAGGTGCGCGTAGCCGCGGATGATGCCTTCCAAACCATCCTGTTTGACAGCGGTAAAGATGCCAATGCAAACAGCCTGGCCTTTGAGTTGCCGCTGGAACTGGAAGCCTGCACCCGCTATTATTGGCAGGTCACGGTTTGGGGGGATAACGGCGAAACAGCTACCAGTGAAATTGCCTGGTTCGAGACCGCCAAAATGGACCAGCCCTGGCAGGCACAATGGATTTCCCCCGATTGGGAAGACCAGACCCGGCACCCACTGCTGCGCAAGGAATTTTCCGCTGCCGCGCCGGTGGTGTCCGCCCGTATTTACGCGGTTGGTTTGGGGTTGTACAAACTGGAAATGAATGGCAAACCGGTCGGCGATGAGGTGTTGACCCCTGGTTACCATGCCTATAACCGCTGGATCCAATACCAGACCTATGATGTGACCGGCCTGGTGCAAGCGGGTGACAATGTGCTGGGCGCCATGCTGGGCAACGGCTGGTACAAGGGCCGCTTTGGCTTTACCGGCAACGCCGGCGGTGAATATGGTGATACCTTTGGCTTCCTGTGCGAACTGCACCTGACGGATGCCAACGGCAACACCACTGTGATCGGCAGCGACCTTTCCTGGAAGGCGACGGTCGGACCCGTACTCGACAGCAGCATTTATGACGGTGAAACCTATGACGCCAACCAGAAAGTTTGCGGCTGGTCCAAACCCGGTTTGGATACGGCGGACTGGAAGGGCGTCAAACCGTTTGAAATCGACTTTAACCTGGTGGAAGCGCGCCGTAATCTGCCCATCAAGATCATGGAAACCCTCCCGGTGGCGGAAGTGATCCACACGCCTGCCGGTGAAACTGTGCTTGATATGGGGCAGAACATGGTGGGGTGGCTGCGCTTCAAGGTGAATGCGCCCAAGGGCACTGAAATCATGCTCCAGTGGGGTGAGGTGCTGCAGGGCGGCAATTTCTTCCGCGATAACCTGCGCAGCGCCAGGGCGGAATACCATTATATTTCGGATGGCAAGGAAGCCATTGCGGAACCCAACTTCACTTTCTACGGTGGACGCTATATCAAGGTCAGCGGCTGGGAAGGTGAGCTGAACCCGGATGATTTCACCGGCTGCGTGGTGTATTCCGATATGGAACAAACCGGCCAGGTCGAAACCGCCCATCCGTTGGTCAACCGCCTGTTCCTCAATGCCCTGTGGGGCCAGAAAGGCAATTTTGTTGATGTGCCCACCGACTGCCCGCAGCGTGATGAGCGCATGGGGTGGACCGGTGATGCCCAGGTGTTCTCCGGCACGGCCTGTATGAATATGGACGTGGCGGCTTTCTTCAGCAAATACCTGCATGACATGTGGATGGAACAGATTCCGCGCGGCGGCAATGTGCCGTTCGTGGTGCCTTCCGCGCGTGCCACGGAAGGCGGTGCCGGTTCCAGTGCCTGGGGAGATGCCGCTACCGTGATCCCGTGGAATGTTTACCTGCATTACGGCGATAAGGCAATTCTCGAACAGCAATTCGAGAGCATGAAGGGCTGGGTTGATTACATCAAGGGTGTCGATGATTCATCCGGCGGTCGGCGCCTGTGGACCGTGGGTTTCTCATTCGGTGACTGGCTGGCACTCGACGGCGAGGATCCCCTCAGCCCGATGGGCGGCACCCCGACTGATTTCATTTCTTCCGCATATTACTGCTACTCCGCCGGCCTGACGGCCAAGGCCGCCAAAGCACTCGGCAAGACCAAAGAAGCACAGGAATACCAGCAGCTCGCAGATGAAGTCCGCGACGCGATCCGCGCCGAATACTTCACGCCCACCGGCCGCCTGGCGATCAATACCCAGACTGCCCACGTGGTGTCCCTCTTCATGGACCTGGCACCGGAAAAATTCGTCGGGCGGATTGAGGACGATCTGCGTGCCCGCCTGCTGAAGGACAAGGAACACCTCAAGACCGGTTTTGTGGGCACCCCGTACCTGTGCCGCACCCTTTCCATGCACAACGCTAATGACCTGGCCTACACGCTCCTGCTGCATGAGGATTTCCCCAGCTGGCTGTACGCGGTCAAACTGGGCGCAACCACGATTTGGGAACGATGGAATTCTCTCCTGCCGGACGGCACCATTAGCGACCTGACGATGAACTCTTTCAACCATTACTCTTACGGCTCGATTGTGGAGTGGATGTACCAGCATATGCTGGGGCTGCGCCCGGTGGAAGACCAGCCCGGTTATCGCCGTGCCATCCTGGCGCCGCAGCCCGAACCGCGGATGAAGTGGGCCAAAGGCAGCCTGGACTCGGCCGCCGGCCTGTATCAGAGCGAGTGGAAGATCGGCCAGGACGGCGATCTCACATTCCATTTCCGTGTGCCGTTCAACGCTACCGCTGCGCTGACCCTGCCGGATGCCGACTTGGCGTCGGTGACCGTCAATGGCAAGGCACTGGCTGAAAGTGGACTCAAAGCGGAAGCATGCGGCAGCAGTATCTGCGTGGAACTGACCGCCGGTGAGTGGAACTTCCACTACATGCCCACCAAATCATATATCCGGTTTTACAGCAGCTACACTCCGATCGTTGACCTGATGGCGAACGAAGAAGTGATGGCGAAAGTCTTGCCGCTATTGCCGGAGCAGATGCGCCGTTCTGACCCGCAAATGATGAACCGTATCGGGCGCTCTTCGCTGCGTGATCTCGGTCGCCACCCGATGATGCGCTTTGACCCGTCAATCCTCGACCAGGTGGATGAAGCCCTGAAGGGGATGCGGATGGATTGACCTTTGATAAAAGAAATACCTGAAAAATCCGGCAGGTATTGAAGCCACGGCAGCAAACCGTTGGGCTGTGGTTACCGGGGGGCCGGGAAGGCATGCCTTCCTGGCTCCCCATCCTGAGTTAAAAAGGATGGATTCATTTTGATCAACATTTCATTGACACTGGATACCCCCGTATCCGTCTTCACCAGCCATCGCCGGGTGGCGCCGTTGTTGCCGACTGATATGCTGGCCCGAATGCGCCAGGCTGATCCATCCATAACCCTGGCGGATTGGCTGAACAAGGGGGACCTCAATCCGGCTGCGGATTCGATCCAGGAATTCCTGCGCGCCGCCAACCTGTTTGCCTCTCTAGATGAAGAAGGCGATGACCACAGCCTGCTGCTGTGGGAAACACCGCCGCTGTACCAGCCAGAAAGCATGGGACGCCCGTACATGGACCTCTACCTGCTGGATCATCCTGCTCCGGTGGTTGTGGTGGTGCCCGGTGGCGGGTATATGATGACTGCGATCCTGCATGAGGGTGATGAGATTGCCCGTGCCTACAATGCCCAGGGTTTCCATGCCGTAGTGGTACGCTACCGCGTTACGCCGAACCGGTATCCGGTTCCGCAGATGGATCTGATACGGGCGATCAAGCTGGTGCGGGCGCATGCGGCAGAATGGCAGATCGAGCCGGACCATGTGGCGGTGTGCGGCTTCAGCGCCGGCGGACATCTGACGGCGAGTGTCGGCGCTCTGCATGATGCGATCCGCATTCCGGGCGATGAATATGACCATCTCTCTGCCCGGCCGGATGCGCTGGTGTTGTCATACGCCGTGATCAGTTTTACCACGTACGCGCATGAAGGCAGCGTCGCCGCACTGCTGGGATCGGATAACTCCGCTGCCATGCGCGCGGCACTGAGCTGCCAGAACCGGGTTGATGGCAATTATCCCCCCAGTTTTATCTGGACCTGCGCTGTCGATGAATCGGTTCCGATCGAGAACAGCAAATTGATGGCAGAGGCCTGTCGGCAGGCGGGTGTCCCACATGAATTGAAGATGTACCCCGGCGGGCGCCACGGCGTGGGGCTGGGGATTGGTCTGGAAGCTGAACCGTGGCTGGCGCAGTCGGCTGCGTTTTTACGAAGCATTTTTTCTGGTTCCTGATTGAAGTAAGGAGAATCTACATGAATAACTGGTTATCTGATGATGTAATGGTGAACGGGCACAAGGTGCATTATTACCGCACCGGCGGGGATAAACCGCCGTTTGTGCTGGCACATGGCGCCACGGATGACGGCCTGTGCTGGACGCCGGTAGCTAAAGTGCTGGCGGAAACCTATGATGTGATCATGGTCGATGCGTTGGGACATGGCCTTTCTGATTCGCCGCAGGGCAGCAATACCCTGGATGATATGGCAGTCACCCTGGCCGGTGCCATCCAGGCGTTGGGCGTGGAAAAACCGCTGGTGCTGGGCCATTCCATGGGCGCGGTGACGTCATTGGCGCTGGGTGGACTGTACCCTGACCTGCCAAAAGCGATCCTGCTGGAAGACCCGCCCCCGTGGTGGATGCCGGTGGAACCGCCCAAGCCGCAGGAGAAGAATGATAATCCGCGTGCCAACTGGTTTGATGCCCTGCGCACCAAAACCCGTGAAGAGATTCTGGCGGATGGCAAAGCACAAAATCCGCATTGGTCCGAGGAGGAATTCGGTCCGTGGGTGGATTCCAAGATGCGTTTCGCGGCGCATGACCCGGCGAAATCGCCTTTTTCCCGCATTCTGCCGGAGGATTTTCCCGGCACTGTCGCCAACATCACCTGCCCCACCTTGCTGATGGTGGCGGACCATGAAAAAGGTGCGATTGTGCAGGACAAAGACCTGCCGAAGTTCAAGGAACTGGTGCCGCAGGCGGTGGTGAAGGTGATTGCCGGTGCCGGGCATAATATTCGCCGTGACCAGTACACCACCTATATGCAGGTGGTGACGGAATTCCTGGCGGGATTGGATGCATAATCCTATGGACCTTAAAGCAAAACCGTTTTACCTCAATGATGCGGATATCCGCTGGGTGGAAAGCACCCTGGCAGGGATGGACCGGAAAGAGAAAGTGGGCCAGCTGTTCTGCCTGATGTTCATGGGGGAGGACGGCGCGGCGTACTTAAGGCAGCTGGAGGCGGACGGCATCCGCCCCGGCGGTATGCTGGCGCGCACGATGCCCGGAATTGTGGCGCAGAATACGGTACGTGCCATGCAGGCCCAGGCGAAAATTCCCCTGCTGGTTCCCGCCAACCTCGAGCGCGGCGGTGATGGTATGGCGGCAGACGGTACGCAATTTGCCAACCCGCTGCAGATTGCCGCCACCGATGATGAAACCCATGCCTACCGCCTGGGGTTGATCGCCGGGCGCGAAGGGCGTGCGGTGGGCTGCAATTGGGCTTTTGCCCCGGTGATTGACATTGACTACAATTACCACAACCCCATCACCAACACCCGCACCTATGGCTCTGACCCGGACCGCGTGCTGCGCATGGCGAAAGCGTATATGAAAGGTCTGCAGGAATGCGGCCTGGCGGTGTCGATCAAGCATTGGCCCGGTGACGGGGTGGACGGGCGCGACCAGCACCTGCTGACCAGCGTCAACACCCTATCGGTGGAGGAATGGGACGCCACCTACGGCAAGGTATACCAGGGCATGATCGATGCCGGGGCGCGCACCGTGATGTCGGCACATATCATGCTGCCGGCATATTCCCGCAAACTGCGCCCGGGAATCCAGGATACCGAGATCCATCCTGCCACCCTGGCGGATGAACTTAACAATGATCTGCTGCGCGGACAGCTGGGGTTCAATGGGCTGGTGGTCAGTGATGCCACCCCCATGGCGGGTTTTGCGGCTGCCATGCGGCGTGACCTGTCGGTGCCGGGGATGATTGCCTCTGGTGTGGATATGTACCTGTTCTCTGTCAACATCCACAAGGAATTCCAGATGATGCTGGATGGGATTGAGAAAGGGATTCTGACAGAAGCGCGCCTGGATGAAGCGGTTACCCGCATTCTGGCGCTGAAGGCTTCGTTGAAACTGCACAAACAGCAGGCCGACGGCAGCCTGGTACCGGGGATTGAGGCACTTTCCGTTCTGCAATGCGAACAACACCAGGCCTGGGCGCGCGAATGTGCCGACCTGGGCGTGACGTTGGTGAAAGATACCCAGCACCTGCTGCCGTTGGACCCCGCAACACACAAACGTGTGCTGCTGTATGTGCTGGGCGATAAGGGCGGGTTCATGGGCGAGGGTAAGCCCACCCACGAACGCTTTGTAACACGCCTGGAGGAAAACGGGTTTGAAGTGACCAAATTCGATTACGACGCCATGCGCGGCCCTGCCGCGTGGGGTTCGCCCATCTCGCGCGATCCGTTGGGTTTCCTTTCCAACTTTGATGTGGTACTGTACTATGCCAGCCTGACCACAGCCAGCAACCAGACCGCCGTTCGCATCACATGGGGCTTCCCGATGGGGGTGGATGTGCCAAAATTTGTGCATGACATTCCCACCGCCTTTGTCTCGGTGGCCAATCCGTACCATTTGCAGGATGTGCCGATGGTGAAAACCTTTGTCAATGCCTACACACCCAGTGAGTACGTGATCGATGCAGTTGTGGATAAGCTGGTGGGCAAATCGGCATTCAAAGGTATCAACCCGGTAGATCCGTTTTGTGGTTACTGGGATGCGAGATTATGACCTTTCGCACCTGCAGCAGCGCCACCGTTGCTGCAGGTGTATGTATCCCGGTAAATTTGTTCGATCAGTGCGTATACCTATCGGTACAAGAGGGTAATTATGCAGAACCATGCGGAGCAAGCCAATATCATTGATCAGGAATGCCTGACTGCCGCGGTGCGGGCAGCCATCGGCAGGCCAGATGCTGTGCTCCAGGAGTGGCACGCGCAGATACTGACCACTGGATTTGACCTGCATCATACCATTTACCGCTGTTCGGGTGAAGCCATCGATCAGCAACAGGTATATGCCTGGACCTTGATCATCAAAGTGATTCAGCCTGCTGAGGGTCGGTTGTCGCCGCGGTGCGCGGTTTATTGGAAGCGTGAATACCTGGCGTATCGCTCTGGTTTTTTGGCACACCTGCCCCGAGGGCTGGCTGCACCGGTTTGTTACCTGTCCGGCGAAGCAAATGATGGTTCCGTGTGGCTTGTTCTGGAAGACCTGGCAGATGACAGTGGGCATACCTGGCAGGCAAACGAATTTACCCGGGCGGCATTTCAACTGGGTGTGTTTAATGGAGCGTTCCTCAGCAACGATTTGCCAGATATCGACTGGCTTCCGGATCGCTGGTTGTTCTCGTATCTTGATCAAGCCGCTGAAACGATTCCTTTCCTGTACCGCAACCGCCGCCACCCGTTGGTACGAACTTTATTTGGCTGGAGACTCCCGGTTGTGCTGGCGCTGTGGGATCTCAGGCACGACCTGTTAAAATTGCTGGAACGCCATCCGCAGGTTTTCTGCCATAATGATGCCTTTCTCCATAACCTCTTTTTCCGGGATGGATCGCTGAACGCCATCGATTGGAGTTATACCGGACCAGCCCCATTGGGCGCGGAATTGGCGGCGTTTATTCCCGTGTCCCTCACATTGTCTGACTTCAGCCTGCGAGAAATGCGGAAATTGGATCGCCTGTGTGTGCAATCCTACATGGATGGGGTGAAACAATCTGGATTTTCAACCAGGCAGCAGGACATTCGCCAGGTTTATGTGATCACTTTTCTGCTGCGTTACCTGGTGGCTGCCCTGGTTGGTGAAATTTTTCCGTACCTGTTGACCCTGTACAATGATGGCGATTTCCCGGAAATGCCGCCAGATGCCAGGCGTGGCAGGAATGGCCGTTTTTATGGTGAGAAACTACTGGAAGGCCTCTGGTTCATGGGACTTCGTAATGGATTCTCCCTGCTGCTGCGGAGTATCCGCCATGCATTGACAGCATATGGATTTGATGGAAAGGAAGTGTAAATGGATCAGAAGGTAAACATCCATCCGCAAGTTGAAGCAAAAATCGATGACCTTCTCTGCCGGATGACACTGGCGGAGAAGGCAGGTCAGTTAACCCACCTCAGCCCGTCCCTTGTGGGTGGGTTCGATATTGAAGACCTGATTGAAAATCCCGAACTGTTCCGTGAGGTGAAACGCGACTTCCATGAAGACTGGATTCGGGAAGGCGTGGTGGGTTCGTTTGGCGGGATGACCGGAGCGGAGGACATCAACCGCCTGCAGAAGATTGCGGTGGAGGAATCACGCCTGGGTATTCCGATGATCTTCGGCCTGGATGTGATCCATGGTTATCGCACCATCTTCCCCATTCCGCTGGCGGAAGCATGCTGCTGGGAACCGGAGCTGATGGAGCGCACCGCGGCGGCGGCTGCCAAGGAGGCTGCCGCCGCCGGTATCCATTGGACGTTCGCGCCGATGGTCGATATCGCTCGCGATGCCCGTTGGGGGCGGATCGCGGAAGGCGCCGGTGAGGACCCGTACCTGGGTTGCCAGGCAGCCGCGGCACGGGTGCGCGGGTTCCAGGGGAATGATTTTTCGCAGCCAGACCGCCTGGCGGCTTGCGCCAAGCATTACATTGCTTACGGCGCGGCAGAAGGTGGGCGTGATTACAACCGGGTGGATCTTTCGCTGCAGACCCTGCATGAAATCTACCTTCCGCCGTTCCAGGCGGCGGTGGAGGCAGGCGCGGCGACAGTCATGAGTTCCTTCAATGACCTCAATGGGGTTCCTGCCAGTGCCAATCCCTATACTCTCACCACAGTCCTGCGCGGGCAGCTGGGTTTTAACGGGTTTGTGGTCAGTGATGCCAATTCCATCGGTGAACTGGTGCCACATCGTTTTGCGGCAGACCGCAAAGAGGCCGGACTGAAAGCCCTGACCGCCGGGGTCGATATGGATATGTCAACCGAGAGTTACCGCCATGATATTCCTGAATTGGTGGAACAGGGTGTGCTTTCGCTCGATGTGGTGGATGAGGCCGTGCGCCGCATCCTGCGGGTGAAATTCCTGGCCGGCTTGTTTGATCATCCCTACCGCGGCAGCGCTGCGCTGGAAAGAGACATCCATCTGCATCCGCAGCACCTGTCGCTGGCGCGTGAAGCGGCGCGGCGTTCGTTTGTGCTGCTGAAAAATGAAAGCGACCTGCTCCCGTTGAAAAAAGAAACCACCATCTCGTTGATCGGTCCCCTGGCGGACAACCAGGCCGACATGCTGGGATCATGGGCTTTCACCGGCTCGCCGAAGGATGTGGTCACCATTGCCGCAGGATTGCGCGCGGCGGGTTGTGCCAACCTGCGGGTGGCACAGGGCTGCGCCATCAACAGCCCGGAAACGGAAGATTTTACCGAAGCGCTTGCGGTAGCGGCCCAGGCGGATGTAATTGTGGCGGTGCTGGGGGAATCGGCGATGATGAGCGGCGAAGCTGCCAGCCGGGTATCATTGGATTTGCCGGGCAACCAGCAGGCATTGCTGGAGGCGCTGCATGCCACAGGCAAACCGCTGGTGCTGCTGCTGGTCAATGGGCGTCCATTGGCGTTGCCATGGGCCGCGCAGCATGTGGATGCGATCCTCGAGCTGTGGCAGCCGGGCACCCAGGCCGGGCATGCTGCGGCAGACGTGTTGTTCGGCAACTATAATCCATCCGGCAGACTGGCGGTCAGTTTTCCGTATTCCGTTGGGCAGTGCCCGATCTATTACAATCGTCCCAGTACCGGCCGTCCGGCAGGCGCGTTCAAGTTCACTTCCAAGTACATTGATGGGCCGTGGGAGCCGTTGTATCCCTTTGGCTACGGCCTGAGTTATACCCAGTTTGCTTATGAGAACCTGCGCCTTACGGAAACAGAGATCCATCCTGAGGATACCCTGTATGTGCGGGTGACGGTGCGCAATGCCGGCGGGCGCCGGGGTGAAGAAGTGGTGCAGTTATATACCGCCGACCTGGTGGCGGGGCGGGTGCGTCCGGTGAAGGAATTGAAAGCCTTCCAGAAAATTGCCCTGCAGCCTGGCGAAAGCCGTGAACTGCTGTTCAAGATTAAGGCTTCAGATCTGGGGTACTATGACACGGCGATGCAATATGTGGTTGAACCTGGCCTGTTCCAACTGTGGGTCGGCCCCAGCTCTGCCGAGGGTCTGGAGACGACTTTCCGGATTGTTTGAAACAGGGTATGGAGAAAAAGGAGTATCAAATGAAAGTGGAATCGTTAACGTTTGAACATTTGCACAATCCGATCGGGGTGGATGTGCTTGCGCCGCGTTTCTCGTGGAAATGCGTGAGTGAAAGCGATGAAAAAGACCTGTTCCAACTGGTGTACCGGGTGCAGGTATCATCCTGTGCGGACAGTTTTGAGCAGCCGCACCTGCTATGGGACAGTGGCGAGGTGCAAAGTGACGCCTCGGTGCTGGTGCCGTATGAGGGTCCTGCCCTTGCCAGCCGCCAGCGGTTGTTCTGGCGTGTTAAGGTGTGGGATAACAACGGGGTTGAATCCAACTGGAGCGAACCGGCCTGGTTCGAAATGGGCTTGCTGGCAGAGAGTGATTGGCAGGCGCGGTGGATTGAACCGGAACAGGACTTTGACCCCCAACACCCTCAGCCTGGTTCGTATTCCCGCGTGGAATTTGGCCTGGGCGGTGCGGTGAAACGGGCACGTCTGTACATGACCTCCCTGGGGTTTTACCAGGCCTTTCTCAACGGCTGCCGTGTGGGGGCCTACGCCTTCGCGCCTACCCGCACCAATTACCGCAAACTGATCCACTACCAGACGTATGATGTCACCGACCTGCTCAAAGAAGGTGCCAATGCTTTGGGGGTGGTGCAGGGGGATGGCTGGCTGCGCGGTAAAGGCGGCATCCACAATGACCGCAATGTCCACGGTGAGCGCCTGGCGATCCTGGCGCAGCTGGAGGTGGAACTCACCGACGGCAGCAAGGTCGTGGTCTGCTCGGATGAAGCGTGGAAGGCCAGCCAGAACGGCCCGATGCGCGTCAACGACCCCAAGGAAGGGGAGGATTACGATGCCCGACTGGAAATGCCGGGATGGGATCTGCCCAATTTCGATGATTCTGCCTGGCACAACGTGCGTGTGACTGACGGCTGCGGCGCAAAGGTATGTGCTTCCAACTCGGTGCCCATTGCCGAAAAGGAACAATTCGCCCCGACCGTGCTGACCACGCCGGATGGCTCAACCGTGCTGGATTTCGGGCAGAATATCGCCGGGATTGTTACCTTCAGGGTGCAGGGGGAACGCGGGCATACGGTGAAACTGGTGCACGGTGAGACCCTTAACCAATTTGGCAATTTTTCCATCAAGCACCTCAGTCTGCCGTTCCTGGGCGGCGGTGGGCGCTTCCAGCAGTTGGAATACACCCTTAAAGGCGGTGGCGTGGAAAGCTACAAGACCATGTTCATGGTCTCTGGTTTCCGCTATGTCAAATTATTCGATTGGCCGTGCGCGGTAAAAGCGGAAGACTTCTCTGCGATCGCGGTTTATTCGGACATGCCAGAAACGGCATCATTTGAATGTTCCAACCCGTTGGTAACGCAGTTATTCCAGAACACGTTGTGGAGCCAGAAAGGCAACTTCCTTGATGTGCCCACTGATTGCCCCACGCGCGAGCGCGGCGGATGGTCAGGCGATGCACAAATCTTCGTGCGCACCGGGACCTATCTGATGGATACGGCCGCTTTCTTCCACAAATGGCTGAAAGAGATGGCCGTGCAGCAGGGTCCGGATGGGATTGTCCCCAACCTGATCCCGGCGGTTGCCGGCGCGGACAATCAATTTGAGGCCGGGGTGATGGGCAGTGCCGGGTGGGGGGACGCGGCTGTGATCATCCCCTGGACGATGTGGAAAATGACCGGCGACACCCGCTTCCTGGAAAACAACTGGGAGATGATGAAGAAATGGGTTGATTACGAGGTGCGCCATGCCAAAGATACCAACCCGCTGCGCGAACCGATTGACAATCCCTATGCGGAATCCACCTGGGATACCTGTTTCCACTTCGGCGAATGGCTCGAAGCGGACAGCCCGATGGGATTCCCACCCATTCTGGAAGATGAAGAGCTGGCGATGGGCATTACTCCGCCGTCGCCTCCATCAGGACACGGCCCCGGCGGATTGCGGGAACGCGCCAAACTGGGTAACCCGGAAGTGGCAACCGCCTACTTTTCCTACAGCGCCGGGCTGCTGGCGGAATGCGCGGCCGCCTTGGGAAAGAAAAAGATGGCAAAGAAGTATCGCAAAATTTCCAAAATGGCCAAAAAGGCTTATCGCTTCCTGTTCGCGCGGGAAGGCCGCATCCACAGCGACCGCCAGGCGCATTATGTGCGGCCATTGGCACTGGGATTGCTGAAGAAGAAGGACCGCCAGGCGGCAGCGGATGACCTGGCAGCATTGGTGGCGCGCAAGGGTTACCATATCGGCACCGGTTTCCTATCGACCGTGTTCATCTGCCAGGTACTGGGACAATATGGACACCTTGATACCGCCTACCGCCTGCTGGAGCAAACCACCATGCCTTCCTGGCTGTATTCGGTTACCAAAGGCGCCACCACCATCTGGGAAAGTTGGAACGGGATTGACGAGGAAGGAAGGCCGCACCATTCGCACAACCATTATTCCTATGGAGCGGTATGTGGCTGGCTGATCGAAACCGTGGCCGGTATTCGTCCCAGCGAGGATGTGCCCGGGTTTGAGTATTTCATCATCGAACCCCGGCCGGGCGGAAGCCTGACACATGCCAGCGCTTCTTTCCAGTCACCGTATGGTGAAATCAAGTCAGCCTGGAAATTGGATGGTAAAAACTTTATACTGGATGTAAGTGTACCTGTGAATACCAGCGCCACCATTTGCCTGCCCGATGGGTCCATTCCATTCGAGGTGGGATCCGGCACCTATCAGTACCGGGTTTCAATGGCGTAAATGGCTGGCCTGAACTTTCGGCAATAAAAAATTTTTGAATGGAGCAGAAGATGAAAGATATCCAAGCATTAATCAAGCAGATGACCCTGGAAGAAAAGGCTTCGCTGTGTTCAGGCCTCGATTTCTGGCACCTCAAAGGAATTGAACGCCTGGGCATCCCCTCATTAATGGTGACGGATGGTCCCCACGGGCTGCGAAAGCAGTCCGGTGATGCCGACCATGTGGGATTGAATGAGAGTGTCCCTGCCACCTGTTTTCCCACCGCTTCAGCCCTGGCCAGCACCTGGGACCGTGAACTGGTGTTCCAGGTGGGGCAGGCGCTGGCGGAGGAATGCCGCCAGGAACAGGTGGGAGTGATTCTGGGTCCAGGCGCCAACATCAAGCGTTCCCCGCTGTGCGGGCGCAACTTCGAATATTTCTCGGAAGATCCGTACCTGACGGGCGAGATGGCAAAAAGCCACATTCAGGGGGTACAGAGCAAAGGCATCGGCACATCATTGAAGCATTATGCTGCCAACAACCAGGAATACCGCCGTATGTCGATCGATGCCCTGGTGGATGAGCGCACCCTGCGCGAAATCTACCTGCCGGGCTTTGAAACCGCGGTCAAGGAAGCCCAGCCGTGGACCATGATGTGTTCCTATAACCGCCTCAACGGTGAATATGCCAGCGAGCATCCCTGGCTATTGAACCAGGTGCTGCGGGATGAATGGGGGTTCCAGGGATTGGTGGTGACAGATTGGGGTGCAGTCAATGATCGTGTCAAAGGTTTGCTGAGCGGACTGGATCTGGAAATGCCCGGCAGTATGGGTGTGAATGATGCCAGGATCGTGAAGGCGGTGCGACAGGGCGTGTTGGATGAAAGCGTGCTGGACCGTGCGGTGGAACGCATCCTGCAGATGGTGTTCCGGGCACTCGAAACATTGCAGGAACCATATCAGTATGATGCGGATGCGCACCATGCCCTGGCGCGCAAGGTGGCTGCAGAAGGTTCTGTCCTGTTGAAAAACGATGGCATCCTGCCGCTAACAAAAACCTGCAAGGTGGCCATTCTGGGTGAATTTGCCAAACAGCCGCGTTACCAGGGCAGCGGCAGTTCACGCATCAACCCATCCCGCATGGATACTGCCTACGAAGAGTATCTTCGGCTGGCAGGCGCGGATGCGGTGGTGGGATACGCGCCTGGTTACCGTTCGAATACGGATGCAGTGGAAGCGGAATTAATCCAGGAGGCTGTCAGCCTTTCGCGGCAGGCGGAAGTGGTGATTATTTTCGCCGGCCTCACCGATACCTATGAATCAGAGGGATTCGACCGTGATCACATGCGCATGCCTGCCAACCACAACGCCTTGATCGAAGCAGTGGCGGCAGCCAACCCGAATGTTGTGGTGGTTCTCAGCAACGGTTCTCCGGTGGAAATGCCCTGGCTGGGCAAGGTAAAAGCGGTGCTGGAAGGCTATCTGGGCGGGCAGGTGGGCGGCGGTGCCGCCGTGGACCTGCTCCTGGGGTTGGTCAACCCCGGAGGGAAACTGGCAGAAACCTTCCCGGTCCGCCTGGAAGATACCCCCTGTTATCCCTATTTCCCCGGCGGTCCGCGCACGGTGGAATACCGTGAAGGATTGTATGTGGGTTACCGCTATTATGATACGGCCCAAAAAGATGTCTTGTTCCCATTTGGCTTTGGTCTCAGCTATACCACCTATGAATACAGCGGCTTACGCCTGAGCGCCGGTGAGATCCATGCAGGCGATGACCTTACCGCCACACTGCGGGTAAAAAATACCGGTTCTTGCACTGGCAAGGAAATCGTGCAGTTATATGTACGTGATGTCACCAGCAGCGTTTTCCGGCCGGAAAAGGAACTGAAAGGGTTCGCCAAGGTGGAACTGGCTGCGGGTGAAGAAAAAGAGGTATCGATCACCCTTGGCAGCCGTGCGTTTGCTTATTACGATACTGCCGCCCAGGATTGGCTGGTGGAGGACGGCGCATTTGAGATCCTCATTGGCGCGTCCGCGGCGGATATCCGCCTGGTGGAACGGGTGGAAATCCGTTCTGAACACAAAAATGCGGTAATGGAACTTCCGACCGTGGTGCAGGGATGCTATGCACATCCGGCCAAAGATTGGCGTGTTTCGGATGCTGCCTTCAGTGCCTTGCTCGGACGAGAGATGCCTCCGATGGATTATCTGCCAGGTGAACCGCTTACCCTCACCAGCCCGATTGGCGATTTTCCGCGCAAGCCGCTGGGCAAGGTGATCTATAACATGTTCCGCAAACAGGCCGCCAAAAGCAGTCCGCTCAGCGGGGAAGGCACCGATGAAACCACGGCACTGATGATCGAGCGCATGCTGGCGGATATGCCGATCGGCAAGATGCTGATGTTCAGCAACGGCGCGATGAGCGAGGAGATGATTGAAGGCATGGTGTTGCTGGCCAATGGCAAGGTGTTGAGAGGCCTGTCCAGGTTGAAAGCCGGGCGGAAATCAGCTGCCAAATAGTTGGTTGTAAGGTTCAATTGCCCACTAATTCTCCTTAATAGAGAGTTAGTGGGCAATTTCATTTCGAGTGAGGACACCCATGAACAGAATCAAAGATGTATTGGAAGGCCGCGAAGAGAACTACATTCTGCCGTTGTTGTGGCAGCGCGGTGAAGATGAAGCGCGTATCCGGGAGGAAATGGCAAGGGTTCACCAGTCAGGTATTCATGCCGTTTGTGCCGAAGCCCGACCGCACCCGGATTTCCTCGGCGAAAAGTGGTGGCAAGACATGGACGTAATCATGGATGAAGCCCGTACGCGCGGGATGCGCGTGTGGCTGCTGGATGATGACCATTTCCCCACCGGGCACGCAGCCGGCAAAATGAAAGACGCCCCCGCCGAACTGCACCGCCTGTATCTCAAGGAGGGGCATGTTGACGCGATCGGTCCGCTGAAGGATGCGGCTTTCCTCGTTAATTCATTCCTGGTGAATCCCATGCAGCCCGTGGGTGGAGCGTCGGAGGTGCTGGCCGTGGTGGCAGCGCAGCGCCAGGCTGAATCGGCGCTGCTCACCGGTGAATACCGGGTGGTTACCGACCACGTTCGGGATGGGGTATTGTACTGGGATGTGCCGGAAGGCACTTGGCGGATTTTCGTGATCCAGGTTTCGCACAGCGGCGGCAGCCCCCGCCAGGCAGATTATATCAATGTGCTCGATCCCGCATCGGTGCGCGTGTTAATCGATACAGTGTATGAAGCGCATTACCAGCGCTACCAGGCGGATTTCGGCAAGACCTTCGCGGGATTCTTTTCGGATGAACCCGGGTTCTATAATGACCGCGATACCTTCGATTACGATTCCGCCCTCGGCAAAAAGGGAGTGGATTTGTTGTGGCGCCGTGACCTGCTCGAACAGCTTTCAGATGGCTTTGGCAGGGATTTCACTCCCTTCCTGCCGCTGCTCTGGCATGATGACGGCCAGAATACTGGTGCGGTTCGCTATGCCTACATGGACCTGGTGACGCGCCTGTACGCGGACCATTTCACCACCCAGATCGGCGATTGGTGCCGCGAACACAGGGTGGAATACATTGGGCATGTGCTGGAAGATAACGGTGTGCATGCGCGCCTGGGAGCCGGTCCCGGCCATTACTTCCGTGCCCTTTGGGGGCAGGATATGGCAGGTCTGGATGTGGTGTTGTGGCAGCTGGCACCCGGGTTCAACCGCGGCCCATACGCGGCTGTGGCGGGAGATGCGGATGGCGAATTTTTCCACTTCGGGTTGGGCAAGCTGGGTTCCTCGCTGGCACACCTCGATCCCAAGAAACGCGGCCGTGCCATGTGCGAGGTGTACGGTGCCTTTGGCTGGGCGGAAGGTCTGAAATTCATGAAGTGGATGACAGATCATCTGCTGGTGCGCGGTGTAAATAACTTTGTACCGCACGCGTTTTCCCAGAAAGATTTCCCCGATTGGGATTGTCCGCCGCATTTTTACGCGAGGGGTAAAAACCCACAGTACCGCCATTATTCCGTTCTTAACCGTTATATCAACCGTGCCTGCCACCTGTTGAACGGTGGACGACACGTGGCTTCGGCAGCAGTGCTGTACCATGCTGAAGCAGAATGGAGCGGAGGAGCTATGCCCTTTGAACGGCCGGTGCGGGTTTTGCTGCAGCACCAGGTGGATTGCGACGTGGTTCCAGCGGATGTACTGTTGGATTCCGCCCGGATTGACGATGGCAAACTGGTGATTGGGGAGGAGGATTACCGCTGCCTGGTGCTGCCCATGGCAGAAGCCCTCCCCACTGCTTTGCTGCATAAGATCCTGGAAATGGCAGAGGCTGGCTTGCCGATCTTCATCATTGACCGCCTGCCGCTCCGCAGCTGCGAAGGCAGTCCTGTGCCGGAGGCATTGGCTTCATCTCCTGGCATCCTGGTGGTACCGTTTGAGGAGTTGCCGGCAGTGGTACGGGCTGCGGGTTGTTTCGATATCACTGTCCGTAGCGAGGTACCTGATCTGCGCCATTACCATCTGAAACATCCCGGTCTGGATGTCTACCTGTTCTTCAATGAACATCCCTACGAACTGCTGGAAACGGAGGTTATGCTGCCAGAAAGCGGAGAATGGCTGGGTTATGATGCACTCGAGAACCAGCTGTTTTCACTGGACGGACGGCAGCTGGAGCCGGGATACTATTTTTCACTCCAGCTCAGTCCCTACCAGACAATCCTGGTTGTGCGCGGGGTGGATGTTCCCAGCGCTGCGCTGGCGGTCAGACCGATGGACACCGCTGCGGGGTATACGATTCAGGTCAATGGCCCGTGGAAGGTGGAAACGGCAACGGCAGAAGCCTACCCGCAATTTTCGCCGTACCAGGACCTGCCGGAACTGGTGAATCTCAACCACCCGGATTTCCTGCCGCGCTTCTCCGGCACCTTCCGGTACACCGGTGGCTTTTCCCTCGTTGAAGATGTGCCTGGCGGCACGCTGGATTTGGGTGCGGCTTACGAAACAGCCGAAGTGTGGGTGAACGGGCAGCACGCGGGTGTGTGTATTGCACCACCGTACCGCTTCCGGCTGGAGGGCTGCTTGAAGGCGGGTTGGAATGAACTGGCGATTGAGGTGACCAACACGCTTGTGAAAGACCAGCAGGATTTCCTCTCACGCCAGACGGTGCTGGAACCCGGCGGCCTGTTGGGTCCGGTAAAATTGGCTTTGAAAAACCTGTGAGAACTCCCGGCACCTGGTCGGGCATTGATGTGCAGCGAGTGGATTCAGCCATTCCTGTCATCCGTTGGCTGAATCTGTTTTGCTGCTTTTGGTCATCCTGTGGCATAATTGACTTAAAATAATTTCACCAAGAGGTACCGATATGATGAAAGTACAATTACCCAATTCAATTTCCGTGCCCAATATCCCCTGGGAAGATCGCCCGGCTGGATGCGCGGACGCGGTATGGCGCTACAGCCAAAACCCGGTCATCCAGCGCAGCCCATTCCCTGGCGCGAACAGCACGTTCAACAGTGCGGTGATTCCCTACAAGGGGGAATTCGCCGGCGTTTTCCGCATTGACAATACCGCGCGCGTGATGAATATTTACCGCGGTTTCAGCAAGGACGGATTGGACTGGCACTTTGATCCCAAACCACTTGATTTCGAGTGCGCCGATCCGGAGATCAAAAAATTCCAGTACCGCTACGATCCGCGGGTGACCTGGCTGGAAGACCGCTACTATATCACCTGGTGCAACGGCTATCACGGTCCGACAATCGGTGTGGCCTACACCCATGATTTTGAAACCTTCACCCAGTTGGAAAATGCTTTCCTGCCTTTTAACCGCAACGGCGTGTTGTTCCCGCGCAAGATTGACGGCAAGTACCTGATGCTCAACCGCCCCAGTGATAACGGCCATACCCCATTCGGCGACATTTACATCAGCCAGAGCCCGGACATGCAGCATTGGGGCTTCCATCGCCATGTGATGAGCCCGGAACTGCCGTGGGCCAGCACCAAGGTTGGCGCGGGGCCGATCCCGGTGGAAACCAGCGAAGGCTGGCTGCTGATCTTCCACGGTGTACTCACCTCGTGCAACGGCTTTGTCTACAGCATGGGCGCGGCCCTGCTGGATCTGGACCAGCCCTGGAAGATCATCAAACGGGCGGAGCCTTATTTCCTCTCCCCGCAGACCCTGTATGAATGTGTCGGGGATGTACCGAATGTTGCCTTCCCCTGTGCCTCACTGGTTGACGGCGACACAGGCCGGATGGCGATCTATTACGGCGGTGCGGATACCGTGACCGCCCTGGCCTTCACCACGGTGGATACCCTGGTAGACTTTGTGATGAGTAACTAACAAACCAAGGGAAGAGGGCAGCATCAGGCTCGCTGCCCTCTTTGTTCCCGGTTAATGGCTGAGTGGCTGGTTAAAGGAGGAAAACATGGAAGGCAACCGAATTCAATTGATTGATATTGCCAAAATGATTGACCATTCCCTGCTGCACCCCACCCTGACGGATGCGGAAATTGTGGAAGGGATTGGATTGGCGAAAGAGTGTGACGTAGCAACCGTGTGCGTGAAACCCTATTCGGTGAAAATGGCAGCAGAATTGCTGGACGGCACCGATGTGGGGGTATGCGCTGTGATCGGTTTTCCGCATGGGAACAGCACGGTTGCCATCAAGGCCGCTGAAACCCGGCAGGTTATCACCGACGGCGCCGGGGAAGTTGATATGGTGGTCAATATTGGCAAGGTGTTGGGCAATGATTGGGCCTATGTCACCGACGAGATCAAGGCCATCAATGACACCGTCACCGCCGAAGGCGCGATTTTGAAGGTGATCTTCGAAACCGATTACCTGCAGGACGCGCATATCATCCGCCTGTGTGAAATCTGCTCAGAACTGCGGGTTGCCTTTGTAAAAACCTCCACCGGGTACGGTTTTGTCAAACAGCCTGCCGGGCAGTATGCGTATGCCGGGGCGACCGACCACAACCTGTTGCTGATGCGCAGGCATGCTGACCCGTCGGTGCAGGTGAAAGCCGCTGGCGGGGTACGTACGCTGGATGATGTCCTGCGGGTGCGCGCATTGGGTGTCACCCGCATCGGTGCCACCGCCACCCGTGCGATCCTGGAAGAAGCACAGCGGCGCGGTTTTTAGCGTGCTCAATATTTTTGAAGAAGGTGAACCATGCAATTTGGAACGTTTGATGATGTGAAGCGTGAGTATGTAATCACGAACCCCAACACACCGCTGCCCTGGATCAATTACCTGGGGTGCGAGAACTATTTTGGAATCATTTCCAATACTGCCGGCGGGTATTCATTCTACCGTGACGCGCGCCTGCGGCGCCTGACACGCTACCGCTATAACAATGTCCCGCTGGATTTCGGCGGACGCTACCTGTACCTGCGGGACAACACCAATGGCAAGTACTGGTCTCCTTCGTGGAAACCCACCTGCCATGAAGACCAGACTGATTACACCTGCCGCCATGGGTTGGGGTATACCATCATCGGTTCCACCTATGAGGGCATCGCGGCGGAAACCCTGTACTTTGTCCCATTGGGAGAAAATCTCGAGGTCTGGCAGGTGACTCTTTCCAATCAGCGCGAAACGGCAGCCGAATTATCGCTGTTTTCCAGCATTGAGTTCTGCCTGTGGGACGCCAATGATGACGCCACCAATTTCCAGCGCAACTACAGCATCGGCGAGGTGGAAGTGCTCGATGGTGTGATTTATCACAAAACAGAATACCGTGAGCGCCGCGACCATTATGCCTATTTTGCCTGCTCTGAGCCGCTGGCCGGCTTTGATACCCAGCGCGATAGCTTCCTGGGGCAGAACCGCAGTTGGGAGCGCCCTTTGGTGGTGGAACAGGGCGAAAGCCGCAATTCCGTCGCCTATGGCTGGGCACCGCTGGGTTCACACCATGTGAAGCTGATCCTCCAGCCCGGTGAGAGCCGCCAGGTGATCTTTCTGTTGGGGTACCAGGAAAATCCCAAGGACCAGAAATTTGATCCGCCCCACACCCAGGCCATCAACAAGCGCGACGCGCTGCCGGTGATTGCGCAGTACCTGAACCCTGACGCGGTGAAAGAGGCTTTTATCGCATTGGGGCGCCATTGGGATGCCCTGTTGAGCCTGTACCAGGCGGAAACACCCAACCTGCACACCAACCGCATGGTCAACCTGTGGAACGCCTACCAGACCATGGTGACCTTTAACCTGTCGCGCTCGGCTTCGTTGTTCGAATCCGGGATCGGGCGCGGGATGGGATTTCGTGATTCCAACCAGGACCTGCTGGCCTTTGTCCAGATGGATCCCGCACGCTCACGCGAACGCCTGATCGACCTGGCTTCGACCCAGTTTGAGAATGGTGGGGCGTATCACCAGTACCAACCATTGACCAAGCGCGGCAACAACGATGTCGGCGGCGGTTTCAATGATGATCCGCACTGGTTGGTGCTGGCAGTGGCTGCTTACCTGAAAGAAACCGGCGATTTTGCCTTCCTCGACACCCTGGTGCCGTTCGATAATCAGCCCGGCAGCGAACAGCCGATGTGGGAACACCTGCGGCGCTGCATTTCCTACACACTCGACCGGCTGGGGCCGCATCAATTGCCGTTGATCGGCCGTGCCGACTGGAATGACTGCATGAACCTCAACATCTTTTCAGAGGAACCGGGTACCAGTTTCCAGACTGCGCCATTGAAGATGGACGGTAAAACCGCGGAATCCCTTTTCATTGCCGGCCTGTTCGTGCTTTCCGCCAATGAGATGGCGGCGATGGCGGAACAGCAAGGTTTGCAGGCGGAAGCAAATACCTACCGCGCGAAAGCGCGCGAGATGACCACGGCGGTCGAAGCCTCCGGCTGGGATGGGGAGTGGTTCCTGCGTGCCTACGATGCCCTGGGTGATGTCGTTGGCTCCCACAGGAATGAGGAAGGGAAAATCTTCATCGAACCGCAGGGGATGTGCGTGATGGGCGGGATTGGCCTGGACAACGGCAAGGCCGAACAGGCACTGGATTCCGTCCGCAAGTATCTTGCCAAGCCGCAGGGGATTGTGCTGCAGCAGCCGGCATTCACCCACTATTACCTCAACCTGGGCGAGATCGGCTCTTTCCTGCCGGGACTCAAAGAAAATGCCAGCGTCTTTTGCCATAACAATCCCTGGGTGATGATTGCGGAATCCTGCCTGGGCCGTGGGGGGCATGCCTTTGACTACTATATGCGCACCAATCCGGCGGCACAGGAAACCATCAGCGAAGTGCGCCGCTGCGAACCCTATGTATATGCCCAGATGGTGGCGGGGCCGGATGCCCCCTGCGCCGGGGAAGCCAAGAATTCGTGGCTGACCGGGGCGGCTGCCTACCATTATGTTGCCATCACCCAGTGGATTCTGGGTGTGCGACCTGCCTATGCCGGCTTGGAGATTGCTCCGCGCGTACCGGAGGATTGGCAGCAGTACAGTGTAACCCGCAAATTCCGCGGCAGCGAATACCACATTGACGTGGAACGGGTGGGGCAGGGCAATGCGGTGGCGTTGACCGTGGACGGCAGCCCGGTGGCAGGAAACATCGTGCCCTTTGCTGAAACGGCCGGGAGCGTGGTGGCGGTGCGGGTACGCCTGGGAGAGCCATGAAACTACCCCTCGCATCCCGATTGCCCCACGGTAGATGGTTTGCGTTAAGTTGATGAGCACCTCCCTGACCGGACTGGTGTTTGATATCCAGCGTTGTTCTCTGCATGACGGCCCAGGCATCCGTACCACGGTTTTCCTCAAGGGCTGCCAGCTGAACTGCCAATGGTGCCATAACCCGGAATCGATTGCCTTCGGGCCGGAGTTGTTTTACACGGCGGAGGACTGCATCGATTGCCTGGCGTGTGTTGCAGCCTGCCAGTTTGGCGCGCAGCAGGCGGGGGCGAACGGGACACACGGGTTTGACCATGCCCGGTGTACTGCCTGTGGCGCGTGCGTTGCGGTTTGCCCCGTGAATGCCCTCAAGCTGGTGGGTACGCCGATGACGGTCGAAGCTGTGATGGCCCAGGTGGAGCGTGATCGGGATTTTTACCGGCGTTCCGGCGGAGGGGGCACCCTTTCCGGCGGTGAGCCAATGATGCAGTTCGCCTTCACCCGGGCCTTGTTGTCTGCCGCCAAAGAAGCGGGCATCCACACCGCATTGGAGACCAACGGGGCGGCGCCTTGGGAACACTACGCTGAATTGCTGCCGCTGGTGGACCTGGTGCTGTTCGATTTCAAGGCCACTGATAGCGCTATCCACAGGCAGTTGACCGGAATGGGCAATGAACGTATCCTGGAAAATCTCGAACGCCTGTACCGCGCCGGCAAACCGATTGTGCTGCGCTGCCCCCTGGTGCCGGGGATCAATGATGATGCGGGGCATTTGCGGGGCATTGCCGCGGTGTCACAGCGTTATCCGCAGTTAAGCGGTATCGAGGTGATGGCTTACCACAACCTGGGGACGGCCAAAAGTGTGCGCCTTGGCGCAACAGCCCCTTTGCCCGGCTTGCCCTCGGCAACACCGGATCAACGCAGCCGGTGGATCGAAACACTGCACGCATTGGGTTGCGCCAAAGCGCAGCTTTCCTGACCAGGCGGTTATAAAGTATGGCAAATGGAATAAAAAAGGAAACTCGACAATGATAGGTGAAAAAACCACAATGGAACGCGTCATCGTTCATCCCTCCCGCCGCTTTTTGATGACAGAAAACGGGCAGCCATTTTTCTGGATGGGCGATACCGCCTGGGAATTGTTCCACCGCTGCACCCGGGATCAGATCGGGATGTACCTGGAGAACCGCGCGCGCAAAGGGTTTAATGTGATCCAGGCGGTGGCATTGCCTGAATTGGATGGGCTGCGTACACCGAACATGGAAGGCGAACTGCCTCTGCATGACCTTGACCCCGAACAGCCCAACGAAGCTTATTTTGACCTGGTGGACTTCACCATTCAATTGGCAGCAGAAAAAGGGTTGTATATCGCCTTGTTGCCCACCTGGGGTGACAAAGTGACCCTGTTGTGGGGAGCCGGGCCGGTGGTTTTCACCATTGAGAATGCGCGGGTGTACGGCCGCTGGCTGGCGCAGCGCTACCAGGATGTCCCAAACGTGCTGTGGGTGCTGGGCGGGGATCGCCCGCCTGTAAAGGACGGCGAGGATTGGCGTCCGATCTGGCGGAGTATGGCTGCCGGCATCCGCGAAGTGTTGGGAGAGAAAGCCCTGCTTTCTTACCACAATTTCGGCGATCCCAACCTGGAGATTGGCGCAAAGGTGATCCACGGGGAAGCATGGTCAGACCTGGTGATGATCCAATCCGGTCATGGTGCGACAGAAATTGCAACATGGGATCAGATTGAGACCCTCTACCACCTGCAACCACCCAAACCGGTGCTTGATTCAGAAATCTGCTACGAGGATCACCCAATTGCGCCCTGGCCCAAATGGGATCCTGCCAACGGCTACTTCCGTGATTACGAAGTGCGAAAACAGATGTACCGCTCCGTGTTTGCCGGTGCGCCGGGGGTGACGTATGGACACCATCACGTATGGCAGATGTGGGATCACGACCGCCAGGTTGTCAACAATGGCTTTGAACTGCGCCCGTGGTACGATGCCCTCGACCGGCCGGGCGCATTCCAGGTGCGGCACCTGGTGAACCTGATGCTTTCCCATGATCCTTTTGCCCGGATACCGGACCAATCCATGATCCTTTCGGCGGTTGGAGATGCCGGCGCACACATCCGCGCCGCGCGCAGCAGCCGCGGTGAATATGCCATGGTGTACCTGCCCCAGGCGCAGCAGCAGGTGCGCCTCGATCTGCGTTCCCTGCGCAAGCCCTATCACTTGTTATGGTTTGATCCCCGGACGGGAACCCGCCATCCGATTGAGGACGTGTTTTCAAATGATGAAATCACCCTTTCCTCCCCGCTAAACGGCCCGGATTGGGTATTATTGTTGGAAACGGTTTGATCTGGAAAGGAGCACCATGAACCCAAAACCCATTCCTGTAATTTTGGATACGGATATCGGCACGGATATTGATGATACCTGGGCCTTGGCGATGCTGTTGGGCAGCCCGGAACTCGACCTGAAACTGGTATTGACCGAACACGGTGATACACGCTACCGTGCCAGGCTGGCAGCGAAATTGCTGGAACGCGCCGGGCATGCCGATATTCCCATTGGGATTGGGGTGCAAACAGAAATGAATGTCGGAGCATTCCAGGCGCCCTGGGTGGCAGCGTATGATCTTGACCAATACCCGGGCCCGGTATATGCAGATGGGGTGCAGGCGATGATCGACCTGGTGTTGTCTGCGGAGGAGACGGTGACGGTGATCGCCATTGGTGTGGTCACCAACCTGGCAGAGGCGCTGCGCCGCGAGCCACGCATCGCCTCCCGGTGCCGCTTTGTCGGCATGCACGGCAGCATTTTCATGGGGTATGATGGGTCTGCGGTACCCTCGCTGGAAGCCAATGTGCGCAATGACCCGGCATCACTGCGGGATGTATTTGCCGCCCCCTGGCTGGAGAAGGTGATCACCCCCCTCGATACCTGTGGCCGCATCGTGCTCGAAGGTGAACTGTACCAGCAGGTGCGCCGCCATGCCAGCCCGATGATCCAAGCGTTGATGGAAAATTATCGCATCTGGGCGGCGGAGATGGCGCAATACGCAACGTTTGAACCGGAAACCCGTTCCAGTACTCTGTTTGATACGGTGGCCATATACCTGGCCCACTGCCGGGAACGGCTCTCCATCGAAGAAATCCCGCTGCAGGTTACGGATGAGGGGTTGACCGTGGTGGATCCGGCAGGTGATCTGGTTCAGGCAGCAATCGGCTGGACGGACCTGCCAGGTTTTTACCAGCACCTGGTTTCGCGCCTGTGCAGCGTGCTTTAAAGGAGGCTGAAGCATGCGCCATTACGGTTTTAATTTTTTGTGGATGTTCATCTGGCAGCCGGGTGTTGCCGCCCCGCCGCCGGACGAACGCGCGCTGGATTTCCTGGCGCAGTATGGCTTTAACTTCGTGCGCGTCCCCACCGATTACCGCTTTTGGACCAGTGATTTTGATTATTTCCACCCGGATGATCGCGTATGGGAAAAAATCGATGCTTACCTCGACGCCTGCCGTGCCCGCGGCATCCACCTGTGCCTCAACCTGCACCGCGCACCCGGGTATTGCATTAATGCCAACCACCTCGAAAAACACAACCTATGGCTGGATGAAACCGCACAGGATGCTTTTGTGTTCCTGTGGGAATCGTTTGCAAAGCGTTACAAGGGTATTCCCAATGAAATCCTCAGTTTTGACCTGGTCAATGAACCGCCCAATATCGGGCAGTACGGGATGACGCGGGAGAACCATGCCGCCCTGGTGCGGCGCACAGTGAGCGCGATCCGCGCGGTTGATCCCGGACGGCGGATTGTGATTGACGGCCTGGGCGGCGGCAACCTGGCGATGCCGGAACTGGCAGACCTGGATGTCATCCAGAGCGGACGCGGTTACCAGCCGATGGCGGTCAGTCACTACCAGGCGGGTTGGTGGGATGGCCACCAGACGGTTACAGAAGTCCCGTACTATCCCGGGCTGCGATGGAATGGGTTCACCTGGAACAAGGATACCCTGCACGAATACTACCGTCCCTGGCGGGAACTGGAAGCGCAAGGCGTACAGGTGCATATCGGAGAGTTCGGCTGCTATAACCAGACCCCGAACGATGTCGCCCTGGCGTGGTTCAGTGACCTGCTGGGGTTGTGGAAGGAATACGGTTGGGGTTACAGCCTGTGGAATTTTGAAGGCAGCTTCGGTATCATCGGGCATGACCGTCCAGGTGTGAAATATGAAAATATCGGGAGATACCAGGTGGATCGCCCTTTGATGCAATTGCTGCTTGATCACCGTGTTATGGAATAAAACCGGGAGTTCAGATGAAAACAGAAGCCATCCTATTCCCCAAAGCAAACCAGGTAGCGCTTGCCAGTTTTGATCTGCCGGAACACCTGGGAGAGAATGAGTTGCTGGTGCAAACCCTGATGACCGGGGTCAGCAGCGGGACAGAGACACGTGTCCTGGCTGGACGTCAGGAAGGTGCTGAATTTCCATTGATACCCGGGTATGAGGCGGTAGGCAGGGTGATCAAAACGGGCTGCGGCGTTCGGAAATTGGCTCAGGGGGATATCGTTTTTCATTATGGCAGCCAATTTACCGGTCCGTACCACCGTTCGTGGGGCGGGCAGATGGCATTCGCCGTGGTTTCAGCATCAGAGGTCTTTCAGATTCCGCCAAACTTACCGCCGGAATTGGCTGTCTACACAAAGGTGGCAGCGATCGCTCAGCACGGGATTGAACGGGCACAGGTGAAGGCGGGAGACAAGGTGGCGGTGGTTGGCCAGGGTTTGATTGGTCACCTGGCAGCACAGCTGGCAGCGGCCCGTGGGGCAACGGTGGCGGTATTGGACATCGTGCAGGAACGGTTGGATGCTGCCCGGGGGGCATCCATTCCCATCACGATCCATTCCGGGCAAGGGAATCCAGCAAGGATGCTGCATGAAACGCTGGGTATCCCGGATGTGGTAATTGATGCCACTGGAGCAGCGACTGTGCTGGGTGAGTCCTTGTCACTTCTACCGTCCAAACCATGGGACAGGGTTTTTCACCCCTCCCCGCGGTTCCTGATCCTCGGCTCCTACCCGGCAGAGATTACGTTCAATTATCGGCAAATTTTTCCGATAGAACCGGATGTGATCATCTCGCGCGATAATGTCGATGACGATGCAGTGGCGGTGATTGGGTTATTGTCGAATGGAAAACTGAATCCGCAGCATATCAAAGCACAGGTGCTTCCGTACCAGGAAGCACAAGACGGGTATGATCTCTTGATCAAGAGGGAAGCCCACCGGATTTTGTTCCGATGGGAATAACGGTACCGTTGGTACCACTTACATCCAGAACGGAACCTTGATCTTCAGCTGTTCGATGATGAAATCGATCAGAGCCTGCCAGGCTTCATCGGTGGCAGCCGGGTTGCCGGGCACCTGTAAACCGTGATCACCGCCTTCAATCAACACCAGGCGGGAATCCACCCCGGCAGCCAGCAGCTGTTCGTGGAAGGTGACTGCCTGTTCGTACGGTACCACACTGTCGGCTGTGCCGCTGATCAGCAGGATCGGGGGATCACCTTCGGTAACATACGCGGCAGGACTGGCATTCACCAGCTTGGGGTCATTCGTATTGCATTCAGTACTTCCACCGAATACGCCCTGCGCCAGCTGGGCAGTGTAATCACTCCAGCAGGCGATGGTATCGAGGTTGGTCGGAGCGCTGATGGCAGCTACCGCGCGCACATCGGCCGAATATTCCAGCCATTGCCCGGCTTCATTGAACTCACCGGAATCAGCGGTGGCACCGAGCAACGCCACCAGGTGACCGCCGGCGCTTTCCCCCACCGCCAGGATGCGGTCAGGATCGAGGTTGTATTCAGCAGCATGCGCACGCAGGTAGCGCACCGCACATTTGACATCATCAATCTGGGCCGGGAATTGCGCGCCTGGCGCCAGGCGGTAGCCGACTTCCACGCCCAGGATGCCGGGTTCAGTGAAATCTGGGAAAATGTAGGAATTATCCTTGCTGCCGCTGGACCAGCCGCCGCCGTGAACGTGCAGCAGCACCGGCCAGGGGCCGTTGTTCTTGGGCGGGTAATAGATATCCATCAGCACACCGGTGCCGTCCATCTCGCAATAGCGGATGTCCCTATCGACCGTGCCCAGCCGGGTTTCATCGAATTTCGGGGCTGGTGAACAGGCGGCGAGTGCCAGCAGCAAGAAAAAGACCAGCCAGTTGGGTTTCATGGGCAGCCTCATCATTTCAGGTATTGATCCAATATTCTTTGCCCTCTTCGGGACTTTCCGGCAGTTGGGGGTTGGCACGGCGCAGCTTGACCCAGCGCCAGCCGTCAATTGCGGTTTCCGCCCCGCAATACGGACATTTGCCATCATCGGTCTGGCGGTAGGCTTTGTCACATTCCTGGCACCAGTACCATTCACGTTCTTGCATGCTGTTCTCCTTGGGATGATTGCCTTGATTGTAGCAGGAAAATCCAACCTGTGCGAGAAAACAGGTTTTGGTACAATCGAATAATTCACCAGATTGTCTACCAGTCAAGGATGGAGCAGGATGAAAATCATCAATGGAGCAAACCTCACCCGTCACCAACGTAACCAGGCGGCCGTCATCCTGGCAGAGCAACTGCCGGATGGCTGGAGCAGCCTGGCGGAGGCCGCGGATGAGGTCATGGAGTCACTGGAAGCAGGGCGCCTGATGCTGGCAGCGGAGGATGCCAGTGGCGACGTGGTTGGATGGGTTGGCGCTTTGCCCCAATATGACGGAAGGGTGTGGGAGCTGCACCCGCTGGTGGTGCGGGGGGATCAGCAGGGGCAGGGAATTGGTACGATCCTGGTCAGGGCACTGGAAAGCCAGGCACGGGAGCGTGGCGGTATTACCCTGATGTTGGGTACGGATGATGAAAACAACCGCACCAGCCTGGGTGGAGACCCGGACCTGTACGCCGATCTGCCGGGTAAATTAACCCGCATTCGCAGCCTCCACCGCCATCCCATTGACTTTTATCGCAAGCTGGGCTTTCAGGTGGTGGGTGTGGTGCCAGATGCCAACGGGGTTGGAAGACCGGATATTCTGATGGCGAAACGGATTGGGATATAAGGACCTCGAGGCGGTGTTTGTTGGGCAATTTGCGGTTGTACTCGTTGAAAAATGCATTGGTTTTTTATACAATACCATTAGGTTAAGGCTTTGCAGCAAAGTCTCGGTCGTTCATAGCTTTCACTGAAGGGAAACCGATATGATCCATGATGTCATCATTGCCGGAAGCGGTCCGGCGGGATCGATTGCAGCGTACCTCCTGGCACGCGCCGGGTTGGATGTGTTATTGCTGGAAAAAGAATCATTGCCGCGTTACAAAGCCTGCGGCGGTGGTCTGCCGCGCAAGGCACAGGCGCTGATCCCGTTTTCGGTAACGCTTGCCCTCGAATTCCAATCCGCGGGTGGGGTTGTCGCCTACGATGGGAAGTCTGTATTCCGTACCCGCACCCTCAAGCCATACGCGGCGCTGGTGATGCGTGATAAATTTGATCATTACCTGGTCAGGAAAGCGGAAGCCGAGGGTGCCATTGTACGCGATGTGTGCCGGGTAACCGGGGTGGAACTGTTATCAGAGGGGGTACGGGTACGCAGCAGCCAGGGCGAAGACCAGGCACGCGTGCTGGTGGGGGCGGATGGCATCAACAGCGTGGTCGCCCATCTCACCGGGATCATCGGAAAGCGGCGTGCCGGTTCTGCGCTGGAAGCCGAAGTGACTGTACCGCTGGCAGCGCTGGAAGACCAGGGCACTTACGCCACTTTTGATTTCGGGGCGATTTCGCATGGCTATGGCTGGATCTTTCCCAAGGCGGACCATTTCTCGGTGGGAATCTTCAATGCCTCAGACGCAAAGGAACCGCAGCTGCGCAAGATCCTGGAGCGATACCTGGAGCGCCAGCCGCACATTGCCTCCTACGAGATCCAGCGCATCCGCGGGCACCGCATTCCATTGGGTGGGGCTAAGGAAGTACTTCACCTGGGCGGACGGGTGATGGTGGCGGGTGATGCTGCCAATATGGCCGACCCGTTCCTGGGCGAGGGCATCCATTACGCGCTGTGGAGCGGTACCATCGCCGCGGAAACCATCCTGGCGCAATGGAATCATGCCACACTCGATTTTGAGGCCTACACGCGGCGCATCTGGGAGGAAATCCTGCCGCATTTCCAATATTCGCAGCGGATTGCGAATGTTATGTACCGCCATCCAAAGCTGGCGACAAACATGCTGCACCGCAGCAAACGCATGCAGGATGTGATGTTCGGGGTGATCTCGGGCGAGCATACCTACCGAGATTTGTACCGCGCCATCACCTGGGAAGCACCATTACTGCTGGGCGAGGTGATTTTTAAGCCGTACCGCGGCGGTGGAATATGACATTCAACAGCAGAACCGCTTTCTGGTATATCACGCTGGTCACTGCCCTTTCCACGGTGTTGATTGTGGTCAATGCCGCGATTGGCATGAAGATTCCTTTCACGGTCGATTTCCTGATCGGCTTCATCGCTGCACTGCTGGTATTTGTGGTGTGGCATGCGGTCCTTACCCGCGGTTGGGCGGCGGGTTGCCTGCTGCTGGCTTTCATTTACCTTTCCGCCTTCCTGGCAGAAATGCTGGGGGTCAATTTCGGGCTGGTGTTCGGCCCATACCACTACCCCGATTTGTTGGGAGTACAAGTGGCGGGTGTTCCCCTGCTGGCGGGGCTGGCATGGGGACCGATCACTTACGGTGCTTATCATCTTTCCGAATTTCTGCTGCCCATGCCCATGCTCAAAGGGAAATCCCCGTTCCAGGCGGTAGGTGCGTGTGTGCTACCGTCGCTGCTGGGGGCGTTTGCCGTCACCGCCTGGGATTTGGTGATTGATGCCATTGCGGTGGACGGAGGTTGGTGGGTGTGGCATGCAGGCGGCGCGTACCTTCCCATGATCCAGGGCGGGATCCCGGTCAGCAATTTCACCGGCTGGCTGGGCCTTTCTTTTTTTATCCAACTCATTCTCCGGCTGGTGTTTCCGCCGCATGGGATGGGTGTTGACGGGTATCTCATGGCTGGTCCCCTGGTGTTGTATGGCGCATTATTTCTGACCTCGATCGGGGTCAGTGCCACCATTTTGCTTCACCCGGAGGTTACCCTGGTGGGTGTGATGAGCATGGGACCGCTGGTGGTGGCAGGGATTGGGAGGTGGATGCGGCGGAAGACCGCCGTAAAGGAGGAGGAATGACGATAACGATTCACACCGAGCGTTGCACCGGATGCAGTTATTGCGTGGCTGCCTGCCCTGTGGGAGCGATTCACCTGGCGATTGCCGAAAAGGCTTTCCCGGTGATTGACGCCGATACCTGCATTGAATGTGGGGATTGCCTGTACCATTGCCCGAACGCGGTCTTTTCCGCGCCGCAGCTCGAGACTCCGCCGCTGGCGCTGGCAGATGCGTATGACGCGGTGGTGATCGGCTCCGGCATCGGCGGGTTGATGACGGCTGCCGGTCTGGCCAATGCCGGCAAGAAGGTATTGGTCCTGGAACAGATGGCTTTCATTGGCGGAAAATATACCCATCTCGAAACTCACGGGTATGCCATCAGTACCGCCGCCTGGACCTGTCCAGGCCCCAACAGCCGGATTGGAAAATTATGCCGCAAGCTGGGGGCGGAAATTGATTGGATCACGATCCATGATACCCACGACCGCGACCAGAAGCAGGGATCGCACTGGTTCGTGATGCGGGATGGTCGGCGTTATCATGACCTGGATCAAGCCCAGGCAAGTATTGTGGGCGGGAACAAAGGCATGGTGAAGGTATACCGCTGGATGGCGGATATGTATGACCCGGATATTTCCTATCCGAAGGAGATGACCACGCGCGAGTACATTCAGCAGTTCATCCCGGATAACCCGGAATATGAACAGTATGTGCAGACGATCATCACCTATTGCTTCGCCTCACAGACGGTTGATACTTTTTCAGCGATGGAAACCAAACGGGCGATTGTGGATTCCATTGAACAAATGGCCGATTGGGGTACCGCCCGGGGCGGTACGCAGGCAATTGTGAATGGCCTGGCGGATGTCATCCGCTGCGGCGGTGGAACCATCGCCACGCGCACCCGGGTGGCGTCGATTGTGGTCGAACACCAACGGGCGGCGGGGGTGGTGCTGGCAGATGGCCGTATCATCAAAGCGGGGATCGTGATCCATAACGCGGGATTAAACCGCCTGGTGAAACTGGCCGGGGATACAAACCTGCCGCCAGCCTATATTCAGCGTCTCAAAGCGGCCATCCCGGCCAATGTGGCGGCGCTGGTGCTGGGCACTACGGAGCCGTTGTTGGGACCGGAACACTCGCTGCTGCACACGATGGGCTGGGACCGTACCCTGAACTGCTACGCGCCGACCTATTTTGATCCGCGCCTGGCGCCGCCCGGCAAACATGCCCTGGATGTTTTCTGGGTACTGGAATCACCGTATCACCTGGGAGCGGAACTGGAACGGGTACGCGCGCAGCTGCGGGAGGTCTTCCCCAATTTCGATGAAGTGGTGGAACTGCAGATGCCGATGTTCTTCACCGGTGCATGGACGGCGGAAATGGCACACCGCATGGGGCAGAGCGGGGCGGACCGGTTGGATCCGCAAACCCCGATTGCGGGTCTGTATTTTGTCGGGTATGACGCCATCGGTTATGGCATGGCAGGGGACATCATCCCGCACGGGGTGGAACGCGCGCTGCACCTGATCCTGGGGGATGACATGTATGCCCCGGTCGATGAGAAAGCCTCCGTGCGCCGCAGGATGAAGTTTAAATCAATTGCTTTGAAGGGCGTAGCGGCATTGACGGCGTTGAAGCGGTGAGAAGATCTCCATTGATGGCGCGAAGAGCTGTTTATTGCGTTTCAAATAAACACGCTTCTTTGTGAATCCGGCGCGACTTTCTCAGACGGGCTTGCAAGCAATATACCCTGATGCAGTGGCGTAAACTCCCGGATCAGGCTCGCGGTTTGGCGAAAGCCAGCAGTAGACCTAGTGCCATCGAAAGCATGGCGGCCATCAGAACACGGTATTCGCCCGGCAGCAGGAAAGTAAGGGTGTGGGCGGGAATCCAGAAAAAGGGAATGGTTTTCAGAACAACAAAACTGATGAAGTTGTCCCATGCTACCGCAGCAGCAACTGCTCTGACGGTTGGACGCGGGGTGCCGCCCGTTTTCAGGTCAAACCAGGTATCGGTGAGCCGGTGGAATGCCATCATACCGGGAGCAAATAACACGTTCATAGCGGTGGAGATGATGAATGCGTTCAACAGCGCGGAAGTGCTGCGCGGCAGGAATCCGCGTTCCGCTGCGGCGGCTGCTCCGCCGCTGAACAACTGGAAGGCAAGGGCGATCATCATCCCGAGGAAACCCCATACCAGTGCCCGACCCAGGAGATACGTTGGTTTTTTCCATTGACCGCTGCGGATACGGGCTGCCAGCATTTCTCCCATCGGCGCCAGCAGCATGAATTTCAGGAATGCCGCCGGGTAGGGATGGTCGCTGTTGAAGGATTGGTATATCCCTGCCATGGGCGGCACCAGCATCAGCACCAGGATCAACCCCAGCAATGCCAGCCAGGCCAGGTCAGGGATTGTGAATGCGAATTTGTTGGTCGGTGGCATCCGGACGGCCTTTTATTCCGCCGGGGAGGCGAAGGAAAAATGCATCTGTACAATCACCCATTTCCCGGCGCGTTGTTCCAACACGCCGGTCCAACGGGCGTTGTCCCAGCCTATCGGCTGCCCATTCCATTCAGCGTGGTCATCGAGGCGGCAGGAAAACCAGGCACAGGTGCCGGATTCGGCAAAGTTCACGCGCAGTTCGCGCACTGCAAAATCGGTCGCACGGAACGCGTCCTGCAGCCAGGAGCGCCTGCCCAGCGCCTGGAAGGCATCGAACCCGACGATGGTGGAACCTTCGTCGGGGTGGAAGATGAAGAAATTCTCGTCATTGGCGACGATTGAAAACAGCCGCTCGGTATCCTTGGTCAGTGCCCAGCCGATGCTGTCTTCGATCACGCGAGTGACTTCTTCCCGTTCAGTTTGAGAAACACTTGGTATTGGCACGGTACTCTCCTTTTCTGGTATCAGGATGCTGGTTTCGGCCGGGTGGTGCTAACATTTTTCAAAAGGATCACTGTTAACACCAGGTTGATGATGGTAATGGCGAGGAATGGGATCATGATACCCAGGCTGTCCGGCACGCCGGCGCGTGCCATATTAATCGCCATGGCACTGACACCCAGTCCCAGGGTTACCCCTTTGGTGAGGGAAAGTGAAGCCAGTAAATAACCCCACGGGTTCTTGCGCAGCAGGTGGATGCCTGCCAGCAGGGCCAAGGGGACAACCATGCCGAGATCCATCGCCTGGATCACACGGGTGGTGGTGTTTTCCATGGGTGGGGTCTGGTTCTGCACTAACGGTGGAACCAGCTGCCCAAGCCACGCAAGCAAAAGAAAACCTGCCACAATGAAAGTGAAGGTTGATATCCAGACGCGGGGCAGCCGGGATGAAAATTGCGCGGGCAGGCTTTTCAGGTCAAACGATAGCATGCACAGGATGAAGGCAAACAGACTCAGGCTGAAAGCGGCAACATAAACCAGGAAAAGGTTGTTGTAGGCAGCCAGCATTGCCATGGACATGTAGGTGTAGAGGAAAAAACCAAGGGTGCCGGTGAGCAGCAGCCTGCCGCGCAGTGACCCGCGGAAAGCCAGCAGGGTGGAAACTGCCAGGAGCGGTAATCCAACGGTGAGGGTCACCAGGTCGTTTCCCTGCATCTGGGCGGCGGAACTGACCGTATCATAGGAATATAACCCATGACCGTTGATCATGACTTCTTCACCGCGGTGGTTGGTATAAGCATAAGGCGCGCCTGGGGTTTCATATAACAACCCCATCAGCGCGGCAATTAAGGCCAGCAGCCCGATGAGGGGAATCAACCAGCGCAGTTCGGATTTGTATTTCATCAATTCTCCATTTCTCCCGTATCGTTTTCAGACTTCATTATAATGGGAACCGGGAAGTCGGCAAGCTGTTTTCGGGCTTCGGGTGCTATACTGGAGGTAGCCATGGTATGTGTGAAGGAGGCAGAATGAAAGGAAAAGGCAATCATATCGTGATGTGGATTCCGCGGGTGCTGGCGATCGCGTTTACCCTGTTTCTTGGTTTGTTTGCCCTGGATGTCTTTGGCCAGGGCTACACCTTCTGGGAAACCGCGGTTGGATTGCTGATCCACCTGATCCCGAATTTCATCCTGATCGCCGTAATTATCTTCGCCTGGAAACGTCCGTGGGTGGGAATGGCGGCGTTTGCCTTATTGGCGGTGGTGTATGTGGTGATGACTCGCGGACGCGAATCCATTTCTGCATACCTGTTGATTTCCCTGCCCTTGCTCCTGATTGGTGCGCTGTATGGCTGGGATTGGCTGAACCGCAGGAAATCAGAGAACTGAACACGCCTGGTTGGTATCCTGCGTTTATTCCCAGAGATAAGCACTGACCATATGCCCCATACTCGGTTCATGAAACAATCTCCGGGGCTTGATATATTCGTTGCAAGCTGCACCGAAACAGACATGCAGCGGGAGCAGGTGATCCTCATATGGGTGGCAATACCGGGCATACGGAGCGCTTTCCCATTGGGTCAGGTGTTCTTCCCGCTGTTGAAGGGTTAATTCATCATTGTTGAATGTATCAAACAGCCATTGGTCAAAGGCGACACTTTCCTTACCGGGAACTGTGCTTTGCGGGGTGAAAAAAGCGCGCAGATTGTGAAAAGACATGCCGGAGCCGATGATGAGAACGCCATCTTTCCGCAGCGGTGCCAGCGCTTTCCCAACGGCGATATGCGCAGTGGGATCAAAGCCTGCAATCAGCGACAATTGCACGCACGGTATCCTGGCATCAGGGAGCATCAATTTCATCGGCACGAACATGCCGTGATCGAAACCACGCACATCATCGAAGGCGGGTTGGAGGCCGGCTTCCTGCAGGCGCGCGGCGGCTTTTTCCGCCAGTTTCGGTGAACCAGGAGCTGGGTATTGGATGGAGTAGCTCTCCGGCGGAAAACCATAGTAATCATACAGGAGGTCCGGGTTGGGATGGTGGGTCAGTGTGGGTGTTGCAGCAACCCAGTGCGCGCTGACCATCAGGACGGCGGTAAAATCTCCGAATCGGGCTGCGATGGAGGTAAGAAAACGGGTCAGATTCTCCTGGGAGGGATCACCCAATAACGGCAACGGTCCGCCGCCGTGCGGGAGATAAAGGATCGGTGTGCGGGATTGGCTCATGGTTACCCTTTCCAATCAATGGCTGTTGTGTTTGATTGTACCCCTTTTTTTGACCCGCATGCTGCAAGCGTTTCCCAGTCCATTCACCTTATGTATCGAATTTCATTTAAAAAAATGACTGGAATCGCCTTCCAGAATACGGAGATAGCGTAGTACACTAATCTGGAAGCAAACCAACAATTCATCGGAAAACTGGAGGAACCATGCATACTGATTTTAATGGACTGGGCTTGAACCTGGGCAACCTTTCCACGTTGTCCAATGCCGAAACGCGCTCGATCAGCGCGGAGAATTTCACCGGCGCCAAAGGCGAAGCCGGCAAAGCCACCGAAGGCACCGGCGCGGCTTCAGCGCGCGAATTGGGGCAGGGATGGAAGGTGTCCCCCTGCATCAACCTCAAACGATTGGAAACCGTCACCCTGGCGGATATTGATGGCCCGGGCGCCATCCAGCAGATCTGGTGCACAGTGCATCCCAAGCATTGGCGCTCCATCATCCTGCGCATGTATTGGGATGATGAAGAAACCCCCTCGGTGGAAGTTCCCATCGGTGATTTCTTCTGCATGGGTTGGTGCGAACGCGCCAACCTGACCTCGCTGCCGGTGGCGGTCAATCCTGCGGGTGGCTTCAACTGCTATTGGGAAATGCCGTTCCACCGCCACGCGCGCATCACAGTCGAGAATTTGGTGCCGGATGACATTCACGGCTTCTTTTACCAGATCAACTACACCCTGACCGAGGTACCCGCCAACAAAGCCACTTTCCATGCCCAATTCCGCCGGGTGAATCCGCTGCCGTACAAAGAAGTCTGCACCATCCTCGACGGTGTTCAGGGGCAGGGGCAGTATGTGGGTACCTACCTGGCATGGGGTGTGAATAATAATGGCTGGTGGGGTGAAGGCGAGATCAAGTTCTATATGGACGGCGACCGCGACTTCCCCACCATCTGCGGTACCGGCACGGAAGATTATTTCGGCGGCGCGTGGGATTTTGAACAACCAGCAGGGCATTACTGCGAATTTTCATCACCCTACAGCGGCCTGCCGCAGGTGATCCGCCCGGACGGCCTGTATCGTGCCAATACGCGCTTTGGCATGTACCGCTGGCACATCATGGATCCGATCCGCTTCAGGCAGGACCTGAAAGTGACGATCCAGGCGCTGGGCTGGCGGATGGCGCTGGAAGGCAAAGGCCGCTACCTGCCGATGCAGGATGATATTGCTTCGACCGCATTCTGGTACCAGGCGGAACCACATGCCGCCTTCCCCCAACTGCCAACCTTTGAATTTCTCGAAGTGATTTAGTGTAACGTTTCTGGCATGAATGAAAATCCCAGGGATGTTCGTGATCCCTGGGATTTTCTGTTATTGGGTTTCATCCAACCGCTGCCACATGCGGATATTGTTGGGTGTGAACCCATGCGATTGAAAAAACGATAGCGCCCGTTGGTTGAATGCCCAGCAGTCTACGCCGATGGTTTGGATTCCCAACGTGCAGGCCAGTTCGCGCACCTCCGCCAGCAGCAAGGTGCCGCAGCCTTTTCCCTGGTATGCGGGCTTGATCGAGATCTGGTTGATATACACCTGGCGGTCGGCGAGTTTCATCGCGGTTTCCGGGCGTTCCTGGATCACAGCAAATAGATAGCCTGCCGGGTTACCATCGACTTCGGCGATATAGAACAGATGCAGGGAATTTTGCAAGGCCTGTGCCATGTAGGCTGCCATGCTGCCATCCAACCCGGGTTGTTTAAACAGGTGCGGATGGGCATCCGCATGCAGTTGTTGGACGTCACGATTCAATTCCGCAAGCAATTGCGCGTCAGCGGGGCCGGCTCTTCGGATGGTGATTTCATTCATATCTTTCTCCTGCGGGCTGTGATCATTTCCTTGATTCTACTGCCAGCTTGATTTTCGATTTTTACTTTGGAGATCAAAAACTTGTCATCCTGCCTGAAAGGGCTGATAATACAGGCAACCAATTCTGATACAGGGAGTCAGAAACCTTTGAAAGTCAATTCTACATTGTGGGAGAGAAGGATGAGTGAACAAAAAGCGATTTTTTTGCCCAGCGGATTTGCGGATGAATGTTCCGGGAATTTTCGTGAACAGATCAGGATGCACAGGATGCTTGGCTGGGACTATCTCGACATCCGTACCGTCGAAGGAGTAAAGGCGGAAGAAATTCCTGCGGCTCAATATCCTGCATTAAAGGAGATGCTGGAGCAAGGCGGGATGCAGGTCAGCAGCCTCGGTTCAGCGATGGGCAAGCTGCCGATCGATACCGTTTCGCTGGAGGAGGACCTTAAAACCCTCGACCGACTATGCGATCTGGCTGATGTGGTTGGCGCACACTACATCCGTGTGATGTCTTACGCCCAGGGGGATGACACTCCTGAAGAATGGCGCGACAAAGCGGTGGTCCGTCTTCGCAAGCTGGGTGAACATGCCAACACCCGCGGTGTGATGCTGGTGCTGGAAAACTGTGTCGGGTATCCGCAGGACGGTGATACGATGGTCGAATTCCTGACGCTGTGCAATTGTAATAATGTACGTTGCGCGTTTGACCCCGGCAATGCGGCCGGGCACGGCGTGGATACCTGGGAGATGTATACCAAAGTGCGCGAATTCATCGAATACTTCCACCTGAAGGATACATGCTACGATGGTTCGCAGCATTTCCCCGGAGAGGGGGATGCCCAGATCGAAAGGATTCTAACTGCCTTATGGGAAAGCGGGTATCAAGGCTTTGTTTCGATCGAGCCGCATGTCGCATCCACCGATCACCTCGCCAGCGACAGCCAGCTTGACCAATGGGAGTCATATCTCAAATACGGCACCATGGCGAACACACTCTATACCAAAGTAAAGGGAGAATAATATGAAAACCTGTGTCAGCACCTATTCGTTCACCAAAGCCGTCCGTTCTGGTGAGTTAGCCTATCTTGATATCCCTGCCAAAGCCGCCGAAATGGGGTATGCTTCCATCGAATTGGCCACGGCGGGTATCCCTGATGCGTTCACGATCCAAGACCTGGCACCGAAATTTAAAGATCGCTGTGATCAGGCAGGCCTGCCGATCATCAACTACACGATCGGTGCGGATTTCATCATGGATGATAGTGTGGAGGCGCAGGTCAAGACCCTGGTGGAAGAATTGCAAATTGCGAAACTGCTGGGTGTGAGTGGGATGCGCCATGACGCGGCGCGTGGGCCCCGTCCCGAACGCGGTATCCGCACGTATGATGATGCCCTGCCAATCATTGCCGAAGGCTGCCGTGCCGTCACGGTGGAAGCCGAGAAACTCGGTATCCGCACCATGATCGAGAACCACGGGTACTTCGCACAGGACAGTCACCGTGTGGAAAAACTCGTCACGGCGGTGGGCCACCCTAATTTCGGGCTGTTGATTGATATCGGCAATTTTATGTGCGCGGACGAGCTCTCCGAACTGGCGGTGAGCCTGGTGGCGCCGCTGGCAGCGCATGTGCATGTGAAAGATTTCCTCTTCCGTGAAGCCAGCCTGCCGGTGAATGGACAGGGCTGGTTCCCCACACGCGCCGGGAATCTCCTGCGCGGAACGGTACTGGGTCACGGTGTGGTCAGGGTGAAGCAGTGTATTGACATCCTCAAGAAAGCCGGTTATGGTGGCGCGGTTTCGGTGGAATTTGAAGGTGTGGAAGAATGCCTGCAGGCACTGGCATGGAGTCTGGAGAACCTGGAAAGGTATTTGGCATGCGGCGAATAATTCCTCAAATGGGAGAAGCCGGTTTCTGATTAACTTTTCCACGAATTGTTAAATCTATGGTCGAATGGGGAATGTTTTATCATTTCTGTTCTCAAAATATATATCATATATGATATAATGGAATTATGGCAAACGAGATCATTTTCTATGAAAACCTGAATGGAGAATGCTCTGTTGAATCATTTTTGGATCAACTGCCAGTGAAACATCGTGCCAAGGCGATCCGTTCCATAGAGCTGCTGCAAACATTTGGAACTTCCTTGACTGAACCGCATGTAACGAAAATTCTGGGGTCACGCTATAAAGGTCTCTATGAGTTGCGGATTCAATTTGCCAGTGATATTTCCCGAATCATTTACTTTCTCTTTGATGGAGATAAATTTATTTTGGTTCATGGGTTTGTCAAGAAGACACAAAAAACACCAGCAAAGGAACTTGAAATCGCCAGGAATCAAATGCTGGAATTCTTAGGAAGAAAGAAAGATGAAGACATTAGCTGAACTCAAAGCCAAATATATGCAAGATGCAGATTTCGAAGAAGAATATGATCTGCTTGAAGAAACCTATCGGATTGCTGAGAAGGTCATCCAGGCACGTATTGCTGCAGGATTGACACAGGCCGAATTAGCCAGAATCATCGGCACGAAGCAGGCGAATATCAGCCGTTTGGAAAGTGGAACCTATAATCCGACAGTCGACTTATTGATGAAGATAGCGGAGGCGACTGGAAACCGTCTCGAAGTGAATTTCGTGAATTAGACCCTCGTTTCTTCTTCCAGCGATAATTCAACTCCTTATCCCCACTACGTAACAATGACTTTCTTCTGCGATTATGGATGAAGTGGCTTTTGGAAAAGTATGCCGGTTGTCTCCTTTTGTTCAATGTAACCGAGACTGAGATACAAATTTAATGCACCGTCTTTATTTTGAGCTATTACTCCCAATTTGGCTTCATCCATGCCCATATCACGCAACATGTGTAAACTTATCGAAATCAGGGCTTTGGCAATTCCTTGTTTCCGCCATGGTTTTTGAACAGAAATGCCTTCTGTGTACCCGCGTTGTCGCTTGCTGTTTGTATTTTCATCCTTATCGATGTAATTTAATACCATTCCACAGATCTTGTCTCCTTGCCATGCCACTTTCCATAATGACGGTTGGAATTGGGGGTGATGCAACCAGCTTTGGAAGTCTTCTTCATTGTCCACTTCACCCCAGTGATCTTCAAACGCCAGATGGTCTGCCATCCAAATTGATTTATAGTGTTCGGGTTGAACAGTTCGTATTTCTATGCCTTCTGGTAGTTGGTGTGTTTCAATAGGTAAAGACAGATCGCGAACCATACTGTAGCTGAATTGTAATGGTTCGTAATCATTGCGTGCCAGGAGCGCCAATCTTTCTTTTGCACTCGCCATACACCTTGCATTTAAGTACAAGGGGCGATCTGTTTTCATCTTTAATGCCATTTCATGGCATTTCTTTTCGATGTAGGACAACATAATTTCAGGAAAAGGAGTATTCGTAACATCTGGATGCCAGAAGAAATTACAGTAGAAATCCCGCTGATAAGGATCATCACTATCTTGCCAAAAATATTCCAGTGTTCCGATGGGTGAACCATTGATTTCCGCAATCGCGAATTGTTCTTGTGGGTCAAAGTTATGACAATATTTATAATATTCCTTGAATTCCTCAATATCATTCCCCCAATCCCAAAAAATTCCGTTCTGTTTTTTCGCTGCGATGAAGATGTCTCGAATTATTTCGTAATCTTCGTCCCCTGCAAAATGCCGGAGGCTAGAACCTTGGACGGATACTAACGGTTGAAAATTAATATATTTTTTCTCTTTGCTCATAACAGTCCCTCCTTTGAAAGTGTACATACATGTTTTAATAAACATAAAAATTTATTGAAGATATTAAAATATTATCACCAAATCTGATAACAACTATAAATGTCATTGAACACAAATAAAAATATTTTGAAAGTCAGACGATATTTACCATCGCCCTGGATATCGTGTGTGTGCTTGGGTTTCATTTATTACTGAAAATTTTATTCCACAAAACTTGTCATCTTACCCGAAGGGGGGCATAATACAATTAACCATTCTTGAAATAAGGAGTAGTAAACTGATGAGCAAGAATAATACATTGCACATGATCGGTCATGGGCACATTGACCCCGTCTGGCTGTGGCGCTGGCAGGAAGGTTACCACGAGGTGCATGCCACCTTCCGTTCCGCGTTGGACAGGATGAAGGAGTTCGATGATTTTACATTCACCTCCAGTTCAGCGGCGTTCTATGCCTGGGCGGAGGAGATGGATCCGGCAATGTTCACTGAAATCCAGCAGCGTGTGGCAGAAGGACGCTGGCATTTTACCGGCGGCTGGTGGATCGAACCCGACTGTAACATCCCAGCCGGGGAGAGTTTCGTACGCCAGGGCCTGTACGGCCAGCGTTTTTTCCAGGAAAAATTTGGGCGCAAGGCAACAGAGGGCTTCAATCCTGACAGCTTCGGGCACCATGCCGTTTTTCCGCAGATTCTGAAAAAACAGGGAATGGACCATTACGTGTTCATGCGTCCCGGACCGCATGAGAAAACGCTTCCCTCGCGCATTTTCTGGTGGGAGGCGGATGACGGCTCGCGGGTGCTGTGCTTCCGCATCATCCGCTCCTATAATGATTGGGATGCAGACATGATGTCGCAGATCAACGCGGCTTCCGCGGAATTGGTGGAACCATTCCATGATATGATGTGTTTTTACGGGGTAGGCAATCATGGCGGTGGTCCAACCATTCGCAATATTCAGGAAATCCACCGTTTTCAACAGGATGCCTCCTTGCCTGTGATGCGGTTCAGTTCATCGGCTGAATTTTTCGCCGCTCTGGATATCGACCCCGAGGCGATACCGGTGGTACACGATGACCTGCAGCACCATGCCAGCGGTTGTTATGCTGCGCATTCGGGTGTAAAGCGTTGGAACCGCCAGGCAGAAAATGCGCTGGTTGCGGCGGAAAAATGGGCCGCAGCCGCGCAGGCTGTACTGGGCACCCCCTACCCGCGGATGGAGTTCAGCCGCGCCTGGAAGCTGGTGCTGTTCAACCAGTTCCACGACATCATGGCTGGCAGCAGTATCAAGGAAGCCTATCTCGATGCTGAGCGTACCTACGGCGAAGCGACCAGTATTGCCGAACGGGCGCAGAACCGCGCCCTGCAGGCTTTCACCTGGCAGATCGACCTGCCGCATGGCGATGCGAAACCGCTGGTGGTATTCAATCCGCACGGCTGGCAGGCGCGCGTACCGGTCGAGGTGGAAGGCCACCTGGGCGGGTCTCAGTTTGCGGTGACAGATGCTGCCGGCAGCCCGGTCACGGTGCAGTTGATCCAGCCGCATATGACCCTCAACCGCGCCATCCGGCTGCGCTTTCTGGCCGACCTGCCGCCCCTGGGCTACCAGGTGTATTGGGTGCGCCCTGTGCCGGGGGAACAAAATGGCTACGCCCTGCCGGTGCTCTCAACTGTGCTGGAGAGCGACATGCTGCGGTTGGAAATCGATCCGGAAACCGGATGGATTGCCTCATTGGTGGAACGCCACAGCCAGAATGAGCTTTTCAATGCGCCAGCCGCGGTGCCGGTGGTGATTGATGATCCCAGCGATACCTGGTCGCACGGCGTATTCACCTTTGACCGGGTGATCGGGCACTTTACCCTCGACAGCATGCAGATGATCGATGACGGCCCGGTGCAATCGACGCTGCGGGTCAAGAGCCACTACGGCCATTCCAGCGTCACCCAGGATTTCACCCTCTACAAAGCCATGCCGCGGATCGATGTGCGGGTGCAGGTGGATTGGCAGGAACAGCACAAGATGCTCAAATTGCAGTTCCCGGTCAACGTTGAAAACCCCACCGCCACCTATGAGGTTCCCTACGGCCATATTGTCCGCCCCTGCAATGGCACGGAAGAAGCCGGGCAGCGCTGGGTGGATATTTCCGGCAGTGGTTTGGGAGTGAGTTTCCTCAATGACGGCAAATATAGCTTCAATGTGAAGGACAACGTGTTCGGGCTGACCGTGCTGCGCAGCCCGATCTATGCCCACCATGATCCCAAAGTGCCCGAGGCGGATTTCCCCTATGACTATATGGACCAGGGCCTGCAGAGCTTCACATACTCGATCCTGCCGCACCAGGGAGATTGGCGCATGGCGGGAACGGTGCGCGCCGCGGCAGAGATCAACCAGGCCGTGCCGGTCTTGATCACCACCGGGCATGCCGGGAAGCTGCCGCTCACCGCTGGCTGGGTGGGCGAAACCCCGCGAAATGTGGATCTTGTTGCGCTCAAGGGCGCAGAGGACGGCAGCGGTTGGGTGGTGCGGTTGGTGGAAACCAACGGCATCCCCTGCCAGTTTGACCTGGAACTGCCGTTGGTTGGTTCTAGCATTCCGGTTCGGATCGGCGCTTATGAAATCCAGACGATCAGGATCGAGCCGGATGGCAGCAGCCGGGTGGTGAATCTGCTGGAAGAATAAACTGGTTCGGTGAATATTGGCCGGGGTTCTGGTATGAGAAAACCGGAACTCCGGCTTTGCAGGTGTGGTATAATTTATCGATATTATTGGATGAAAGCGAGGGTTTTCTCCCTCGCATTTTTTTGGAACAAAGTCCGCGCGGCTGTCCTATGGTCGCAAAGTGTGAATAACCCATGGGATCACTGTGGCGGACGGTAAGGATTGAAGTTGAAGTTTACTGATTACTCATTGGATGACCGCCTGTTGGCGGGCGTTGTTGATGCCGGGTTCGAAGAACCCACCCCGATCCAGGTAGCCGCTTTGCCGGCTGCCCTGGCGGGTAAAGACCTGGTTGGTATTGCACAAACCGGAACCGGGAAAACCGCGGTGTTCGTGCTGCCGATTTTGCAGCATCTGCTGGATGGTCCGCGCCGCACCCCGCGCGCGTTGATCGTCACCCCCACGCGCGAACTGGCGCAGCAAATTCATCAGACCATCCGCGACCTGGGACGGCGTACACCACTGCGATCTGTGACCATTTACGGCGGGATCAAGCCCCATCAACAGATGGAAGAATTGAAGAAAGGTGTCGATATCCTCGTTGCTTGCCCCGGCCGCCTGCTCGATTTCGTGAACCAGGGGGTGTTGTCGCTGAACAGCATCGAAATGCTGGTGCTGGATGAAGCCGACCGTATGCTCGATATGGGCTTTCTGCCGGATGTGAAGCGCATTATTAAGTTGGTGCCCGCCCGAAGGCAGACGATGCTGTTCACCGCCACTTTCCCCAAGGAAATTGAGCAGATGGCGTATTCCACATTGAAAAACCCGCAACGGATCGATGTCGGGTTCAGCAAACCTGCTGAGACTGTGAGCCATGCGCTTTACCCGATTGCACCGCACCTGAAAGGGGCCCTGTTGATTGAACTGCTGAAACGCACCGACACCGATTCGGTACTGGTGTTCACCCGCACCCGGCGGCGCACCTACGCTCTGCAAAAAAGGCTCGCAAAAGCGGGCTTCCGCGTGACATCCCTGCACGGCGACCGCAGCCAGAACCAGCGCGATGCCGCCCTGGAAGGCTTCAAAGGCGGGCGCTACCAGGTGATGATCGCCACTGACGTGGCGGCACGCGGCCTGGACATCAACTCGATCTCGCATGTGATCAACTATGATATTCCCGATACCCCGGATGCCTATGTTCACCGCATTGGCCGTACTGGACGGGCGGAACGCAGCGGGGATGCCTTCACGTTTGTGACCCCGGAAGATGATGATATGGTGCGACGGATTGAAAAAGCCACCAGTCAGAGGATTGAGCGCCTGTACGTGGAGGGGTTTGATTATGATGCCCAACCGGCAGAACATACGACTATCAGCCTGCCGCGCGGCGGTGGGCGCAGCGAAGGATCGACGCTGAAGAACCGCTCCCGGCGCAGCAATGCACCACAACGTCCGGTCGCAGAAGCCCAACCCACAGGTCACCGCGGTGCAAAACCATTCCGCCGGCCTGACTCGGTTGGGGAGGTGCAATCCGGTCCAGCCAACCCCAAACCGCATGGCGGACATGGGACTGGCAAACCGGCGCTTCCACGCCGGCAGCCTTCCCAGCGCAACCGCGGATAACTTGAGCCTGTCCAAAAACATAATTTGAAAATGTACGAACCGCCCAAAGTGGCGGTTCGATTTTTCTGTTTGCTATTGGCGTCATAGTTACGGCTCAGCTGCGCAAGTCGGAAAAAAATCTCATTGGCAGTTGCATACTGATCGGTTGATTTTCATTTGGCAATGTTCGTGCATCGTAACCAGTTAACATACATTTATTGGCTGTCATGCTTTTAAGAAAATTATGTATACTAGGTATCATAGCATTGACATTTGTTTTGTCAGTGTCTGCATAGACGGCTGATTGGTTTTTCACATTGCCTGCCAGGAAAATATATCCGTGATGCGGTTGGCAATGTCCGGCTGGTGCAGGTTTCACCACTTGTATGGCAGAAGCCAGGCCGCATCCTACCGGTGCATTTGAACATACAGGAATAAAGGAGTGGACAATGCAGGAAGAAAAATCGGTGACCATTCTGTTGGTCGAGGACAATCCCAATGATGAAGAATTGACACTGCATGCATTGAAGAAGAACCATATCGTCAATTCGATTGATGTTGTACGGGATGGGGCAGAAGCTTTGGAGTATGTTTTCTGTACCGGGAAGTATGCCGAACGTTCCATTGATTCACCGCCTAAAGTGATCCTGCTAGACCTGAAATTACCCAAAGTGGATGGGTTGGAGGTGCTGCGGCAGGTCAAGGCGGATGAGCGTACCAAAAAAATCCCGGTGGTGATGCTCACCTCCTCCCGCCTGGAGCGAGATATTGTAGAAAGTTATCGCCTGGGTGTTAACAGTTTTATCACCAAACCGGTCGATTTTGAACAATTTTCTGAAGCTGTGCGCCAGGTGGGGATGTATTGGATGCTGATCAATACCACGCCTGACGAGTAAGAAAGAAACCGTGGAATGACTCAATGCGTATTCTGATCCTTGAGGATAACCCCGCTGATGCGGAATTGACACTGCGCCAGATTCGCCAGGAGATTACTTCGTTTGATATCGACATGGCACATGACAGGCTTTCATTCCTCGAAAAGCTAAACAATGATCCCGATATCATCCTGGCGGATTATGCATTACCCCAATTTACCGCATTGGACGCCCTGCAACTGATCCAGGTGCAGGGCAGGGATATTCCGTTGATCATTGTCAGCGGCACCATAGGTGAAGAAGTGGCGGTGGAAGCGATGCGGCTCGGCGCCACCGATTACCTGCTGAAAGATCGGCTGATTCGCCTGAACGCAGCTGTTTTCCGTGCGCTGGAAGAAGCGAAAAACCGTCGTGCCCGTCGCACAGCAGAGATGGCCCTGCGCGAAAGCGAAGCCCGCTACCGCAGCCTGTTTGAAAACTCTCCGATCTCGTTATGGGAAGAGGATTTCAGCAAGGTGAAGGTTGAATTGGAGCGCCTTTCGTCCCAGGGTGTTACGGATTTGCGGCAATATTACATAGACAATCCCCAGGCACTGACGGACCTGATCGCATTGCGCCGCATCTTGGCTGTGAACCATGCCACCCTGCGCATGTACCAATGCGAGGAAGACCCATTGGCGATTGAAAAACTGTCGCAGCTTTTTTCGGATGTCTCGCGCAGGCATTTTTTGGAAGAATTGATCGTATTTTACAATGGGAATCAATCGTTCGCCCGTGAATCACGGCATCTGACCCTGACGGGTGAAGAGTTATATGTCAGCCTGAATGCCACTCTCGCGCCGGGACACGAGGATACCTGGGATAAAGTGTTTACCACGGTTGTTGATATCACTGAACGGAAACGTTCTGCTGATACCTTGCGCCAGTTAAATGAAACGCTCGAATCCCGTGTGCGGGAACGCACGCTTGCCCTTGAAAAAACCACCCGTGACCTCGCATTGCTCAAGGATCAGTTGGAGACCATTCTGCAAAACAGTCCGGATGGTTTTTTGCTTTTGGATGGGCAGGGGGTGATTCAACAGGTGAACCAGGGCTTCTTGCGGATGAGCGGCCTGCGTGAAAGTGATCTGGCCGGCAAGGTTTTCGGGCCCCACCTGGCAGCCGTGGGGATTCATGCCGCGCAGACGGCGCTGCGGGAAGCAATCGAAGACCAGCATCCCGTTTCTATTGAGGGACAAATCCGGCATCTGCATGGGAAGGATATCGATTGCGCCATCAACATGATCCCGGTTCATGAATCGGGACAACTGAGTGCCGTGGTGATCAATGTTCATGATGTGACCGGCATGAAAGAAGTGCAGCGAATGAAAGATGCTTTTGTCTCCAACGTTTCCCACGAACTGCGTACACCAATCACAAATTTCATCTGCAACCTGGAATTGCTGCGGATGCGGCCGGAGAATACAGCCGTATACCTTGACCGCCTGGATCGGGAAACCAATCACCTGAAAAATCTGATTGAAGACCTGTTAAATCTTTCCCGCCTGGATCAGGCGGCCATTGGGGTGGGAAAAACGCAGGTCAACCTGACCACCCTGTGCGCTGGATTTACAGAACTACGGCAGCCGCTGGCAGATGCCAAAGGGTTGAGCCTGTCATTTGAACAGACCCAGGAGGACTGTACCGTATTTGCTGATGAAGGATTAATCAGCCAGGTGCTGAGCATCCTGTTAACCAATGCGATCAACTATACACCCACAGGGGGAGAGGTGGTGGTTTCCACGGTAAAGGCTGAGGGTGTAGTAGGGTTCGCTGTACGGGACACCGGTCCGGGTATTACAGCAGAAGATCAAAATCGAATCACACAGCGGTTTTATCGTGGGAAGGTGGGGCAGGATTCAGGCGTGAGCGGTACCGGTTTGGGGCTGTCGATTGCGGTGGAAATTTTAAGCCTGCATGACGGACGACTGCAAATCATCAGCGATGGCTTGCCTGGCCATGGGGCAACCTTCATCGCCTGGCTGCCGGATGGTTCAGATTAGCCTTTCTTTAATTATTGGGAGCGTTCTCAAACAATTCGATGGGTACTTTGTTATAATTTTCTCAAATTGATGGTTAACGGTGTGTTCATTTGATCTCTAAACCGATTTCATACGATACCGGAATTTTAATGGTGCTGCGAGCAGGGATCGGCATAGAATTCCTGTTGACCCTGGTGCTGTTCATCTCCCAGGTGTTCCAGATTCCGCACATTGACATGCCTTCCGTTGGGTTGTTGATTGCGATGGCGGCAGAATTGGCGACACTGGTGTCTGCCCTGCGGCTCACCACGTTCAATGCAGCCAAACCTGCCACCCTGCCGCTCCTCCTGGCAGGCTCAACCATCTCCGGTGCTGCGCTTCCGTGGCTGATCCTCCAACCGAATTCATTTTCAACATTGTTGATCACCTTCTGGCTGCTGATCCCTGTCACCCTGGTTCCCTTGCTGGTCCTCAGTCTGCGTTACCGTTTTCTGGGTGTCATTCTGTTCGTTGCTGCCGTGAGTGTGGTTGATATGTTGTTTTACCGGTTCAGTGATGGTTATCAGCCCCTGAATAATTATTCACATTCCTCCCTGTTGGCAACCTCCCTGGCAGTCCGTGTGGTGGTAATGGTATCCATCGGTCACCTGTTGGTATATTTTGCCAGAATGGTGCGAAAGAATGAAGAACTGTTACTGAAACAGAATCAACAGATCGCGGTGATGAATGCCGAATTGGAAAAGGGATTGGCAGAGCGCACTCATGCGATGCAGTCTGTCAACCAGATGACGCTGCAGGGGTGGGTGAAGCTGTTGGAATTGCGGGATTTTGAAACCGAAGGGCATTGTTCACGCGTAGCCGACCTGGCCGGGAAACTGGCGGGCCATATGGGATGTCCGCCGCAGTTTGTGGATTGTCTGCGGACGGGTGCTTTACTGCATGATATTGGAAAGTTAGGCGTACCCGATGAGGTGTTGTTAAAACGCGGTCTGTTGACACGGCATGAAAAATCCCTGATGGAACAGCATATCCAATATGGCTACAATGTGCTGCGGGGCGTCCAATTTCTGGAACCCTGCCTGGAAGTTGTCCTTCATCATCACGAACGCTGGGATGGGTCGGGTTACCCGCAAGGCCTGAAGGGGGAGGAGATCCCCTTTTCGGCACGCTTGTTCAGCATCGTCGATGTATGGGATGCCCTGACTTCTGACCGCCCCTACCGGGCAGCCTGGACCAGTGATGAGGCGCTGCAATACATTCACGACCAGGCGGGCCATCAGTTTGACCCGATGGCAGTCAAAGCTTTTCTGCGCTTAATGGCGCAAAAACCGACCTTCACTGTCGACTTGCTGGATCGCCATCGGCTGCGAGAATTGCTCTCGGTCACCATTGAACAGCAAGGGTCATCTTCCTGAGGCCTTATTCACCCGCAGCCCTCATAACCAGCACCCAATCCTGGAAAATCGGTGGTTTTGGCAGAACATATTCGCTGCCCCGGGTTGTCCCCAGATCATGTTGTGTTCCGGTTTTGGGGTTGATGTAGGTGCAGTGGTAAGTCACAGATTCTTCCATTTGCTGGACTGATAATTTCCCCTGCCAGGCCAGCCAGGAACAGTTGGCAGGATAATACACCACGCGGAAGACGCCCGGGACCCCGGCGATATAGCATTGATGGCGGTCGCCGGTACTCGCTGGATGACTGATCCATTCGGGGTGGGGGAGCATTTCCCACCAGGAAAGTTGCTCCAGCAATCGCTTTCCCAATCCCAGCTGACCGCTGCCGGGCAGCGCAGCTGCTTCCTGCCATGGCAGGTCGCCCCATGAAGTGCCATGGGGGGAAGGGCCATAGGGTGTTTCGGAGGTGTTCAGCTGCCACAGACCGTTGGCGCCGTAGGTATGCCCCATTGCGCCGCTTAACAGGCAGCTCCAAAAATGGAACCGTTGGATTTCTTCCCGCGCGCTTTCACATATGCCTTCGTAATTCACTTCAGACACCAGGATGGGCATCACAGGGTCGCTGTTCAGTGATTGTTCCAGCATATCCACCGTCGGCCCCAGGCTGGTATAACCACCGTGGCCGGTCTGGAGCATCTCAAAGTCGATTAACGTCGGGTCGCTGACCTGTTCCCGTCCGAACTGGGTGGGATGGATGGTCACCAGGCGCTGATGTCCGTCGATTTCACGGATGAAACGCACCAGGTCTGACCATTGTTCCTGCCGCTGCTGCTTCCAGGACTGGGCATCCTGGTTGGATTCGGCCAGGTAATATTTCATCAGGGCTTCACCCGCCGTGCACCATACCACGGGGTAAGCGGAATAGCGTGCCACCAGGTAGCGCCAGTGCTTCTTCAGCACTGACATTCCAGCGAAATCCATAAAATATCCCCATTCCCCCACGATGCATGGCACCAGTCCATGCTCCACCAGGTAAGCCACGCGCAAATCGACCATGTCAAAATAGGCAGGATTGATTGTGCTGAAATCTTCTGTCCAGGGGAAACCGGCTTCGTTGGCTCCGCGGGAGTCATACCACGGCATATCCGGGTACAGGCCGGCGATGATCTGGATCACGTTGAATCCTTTTTGCACCCGGTCAGCTACCAGCTGGCGGAAATCATCCGGGAAACGCAGGCGGCGGCAGAAGGCCATCCACCAGGTATCGGCGAGCCAGAGAAATGGAGCCCCGTCAGCCTGGCACAAGTGGCGGCCGTCTGGCATGACAGTCAATCCACCGCCGTGGATGAGGGAGTTGGCACCATCGTACGGCGCGGCCTGGAGGGTTTCCTGCTGCTGGTGTAAACCAGCATTGGCGGGATCGGAGCATTCAGTTCGGCAGCGATACAACCCTGGTTTGGCGGGAGCGAACCGAACTTTCCATGTCTCACCACCAGCCCAAAAGGCGGGCAGGCGGATGCACCCTCCCTCAGTATCCGTAAACACCACATCCATACTGACCTGGTTAAATGGGTCTGTATAGCTGACTGAACTGGTGAATGAAAGCTCGCAAGGGAGATGAACAAAAGCCTGGATTGTCATATTATGATTCCTTTCCGGCAGTCACGCCGTAAAACTGGCAAAATTCGTGGAAGAACGCATCCAATGAGGCAACGGTGAAGTCACCGCCGACCAGGAATGCGAGGCCTTTGGGGTCCAATGCCTGGCACAGCGGCAGTACATCCGCCTGGGTACAGGCGATCAGGAGGGATTTCCCGGCTTGCTGCACATTGCGGAACATTTCGGTGTACGAACGGGCGGGGGCGGCGCCGTCTCCGGGGGTAAACTGGATCACGTCCAACGCATCACAGGCAATGAGTGCATCGATATGCCGGGCGGCATCCGGGCCATCGAGGTGGAAGGACGCCCTGCCAACCGTACGGGCACGCTGCTCGATATCCGGCAGAAACAACTGTTTGAAATGGCGCGGTCCCAGCATGGCATTAAAGTCGCTGGATGGCAGGGTGTAGGGCTGGTTTGACCACAGCATCTGCCATTGGATCAGCCCGGCGCCACGGCTGAGGATGGACTCGTACAGCAGTGCTGTCATCCGTTCCCATTCCGGGTGGATGGCCTGAACCGCCTGAATGATCTTTTCCGGCTGGTCAATTGCATCCATGCACAATTTTGCAGAACCACGCAGGTTGAGCAATACCTCATCGGTCCCGCCCAGGTTGGGTGTACAGACAAAATACCGTCCCCTGGCATCATCCGCCACCATTGCCAGCAGCTGCCGCAGCAGCACCTGCCAGGGGTTGTCATCACGAAAACGCCAGTCAGGCGCATTGGACCAGTCATCATTAATCGTGTGTTCATACCAGGTGGTATCCGAAACGAAGATCGGTTCCGCCCCAGCCAGGGCGGTCATGAACACTGGACCAAAATCCACCCGGATGAAGGGAAGTGCATCACCCACCCAATGGGTCTGGCGCATATCCTTAAATTTTTCTTCGAACCAGCGGTCGGGCGTTTTCAGCAGGTCCACCCGCCTGGCAGTGGGGCGTTGGGGATTGCCATTGCAGGAGGCAATGAAGATTGGCCGGTCAAGGCAATCATGTTGCCACCAGGCCTCAAACCGCTGCGCAATGCCTGGAAAGCCGGGGGCAAATTCCATGGGTTGTTGGCTGAGCCTGGTCAGTGTGTTGCGCCATTGCTCCAGATGCAGCGGGGTGATTGTGTTCGGATACATCTACACCTTCCTGGTGAATGGTAGGGGATAGGAATGGAATATGGTTTGATTGTACCCGTGTTTTTTAGGAGGGAATTTGGGAAGCAAAAATGAAAAACCCTAGAACCATTTGCGCCGGCGGAAGAACAGCACCATGATCAACAGGATGGATCCCATCACTGCCAGAACGGTAAAATACCCCCAGCGCCAGGTCAATTCCGGCATGAAGTCAAAATTCATGCCGTATACCCCGGCGATGAAAGTGAGGGGAATGAACAGGGTGGAAATGACAGTCAGCACTTTCATCACCTCATTCATCTGGTTGCTGACGCTTGACAGGTAGATATCCATCATACCAGAAACCATGTCACGGAATGTTTCCACGATATCCATCACCTGGACACTATGGTCATACACATCGCGCATATAAATCAGGGTTTCTTTATGGATTAAAGCGGCCGTTCCGCGAGCCAGGCCGCTGATCACTTCACGCAGCGGCCAGATGGATTTGCGCAGGAACAACAAATCCCTTTTCAACTGGTGGATCCGGGTCAGGGTTTCAGGGCCTGGATGCTGTGAGATCTGGTCTTCCAGTTCTTCGATGGCATCGCTTAAGTTTTCCAGTGCAATGAAGTAATGATCGACCACGGTGTCAATCAGGGCGTAAAGCAAATAATCCACCCCCATCTCGTTAAACCTTTGCCCGCCCTCACGGATATGTTGCCGGACTGTGTCAAAGATATCACCATCCACTTCCTGGAATGTGATCAATACTCCTTTTTTTACCAGCATGCTGAACTGTTCTGCGGTAATATTCTTCGCTTCTTCATTCCATCGAAGCATGTTTAATTCAATAAACAAACCATCATTGAACTCATCCATTTTCGGCCGTTGATTGGTGTTCAGGATATCTTCCAGGATTAACGGGTGCACATTGGCCAGTCCGCCCAGGCGGCTGACCCATTCCGTATTCTGCAGCCCGTTGAGGTTGATCCAGGTGATTCCTTTTTTGTGTTCGGCTGCGAAAGTAATGGCTTCATCGATATCAGTGCATTGCTGTTCTACAATGCCTTGCTCTGTCCCATACCAGAGAAGCTGCAGGGTGGAATGGGGCTGCCGGATTTGGCCAACAAAAACCAGCTCACCCGGTGGCAAACCGGCACGGCTGGATATCTCGGGATACAGGTCATGATCAGTTGGAAACATGGGAGCGTATTCCTTTGGTAGATGATTGATTGAATTAAGTATACAACCGTTGCACGGTAACGGTGCTGTCAGAGCGCTGCAGATGGTCCGCTGTGAAACGACAAACTCATCGGCCGACTGACTGGTGGTAAAATGGTCTGATCAAATGTGAGGAGTTTTCGATGAAACTGCTGGAAAAATTGTCGCCATGGCTGGCTGGCATGATCATCGGCATTCTTGCCGGGATTGTTTTGTGGCTACTGCTGCAGAGTGCTGTGATGGGCTTTGTGTTGGGTGCCGGTATTGCGGTTATGGCACGCAATATTCTCCACGAACGCCGCAGGCGAAATCCGTGGCAGTGATGCGCGGTTGATTTTGTCTTTGATCTGAAACTGGTTATTCACCCGATGTGCGGATCACCAGGTCATCGAAGCAGGCCCGGGTGTCATCGCCGGCGACGTGGATACCTGTGCCACCGCTGGCGTAGGTCGAATCCTGTGCGGTCAGTACCAGGTTGCCATCTACAAATGCTTTAATGGTAGTCCCCTCCACCTGCACTTTCACAGTATGCGGTACCAGCCGGTCGTATTTGCCGGCAGGTGTGCTGGCGATGGTGGTGCGGTTTCCTTTGACCCATTTCACAAGGAGGAAAGCGTTGGATGCCGCGTCGTAAGTAAATGCGTACCCATCCGGTTTTTGCGAGTATTTATTCACGCGAAACATCAAGTTAATTCCATCCCCTTGCGTCAGGTGGGCATTCACCAGTTCCACTTCATAATCTGAGGGAATGGCTTTGTTTTGTGAGCACTTGGAGTAGCCGAAATTCTGGCTGGAACGGTTGTTGGCGATGCACATGGCGCTGCCGTTACTTTCCCAGTCTTTCTTCCCATCCGTATTTATTTTCCAATTTTTGATATTCGACACCTCACCTTCACAGGTGGTTAGCGTAAACCGGTTTTTTTCTCCCTCAACTTCTGTATTGGCGGTTTGTGTTCCGGAAATCGATGAAATGATCCGATTGTAGATGTCGTGGTTTTTCTCACCAAAGAGAGTGATTCCCAATATGGTCAGCAAACCAACCAGGGCAATCACCAATGCATATTCAACCAACCCCTGCCCCCGGGTGGTTCTTTTGCCGGGCAATGAATACATATTCAAGTCCTTTATGATTGTTGAAAGAAAGATTACTGGTGTTAATTATAAACCGGTTTCGCGGTGCAGGGAAAGTGGAATACGAGAAATGAAAAAATTTTTAACTTAATGGTGTCCAGATGGGGATCAGAAAGCAGCGCAGGCTGCGCCTCCCTCACCGCCGATGGTCGTCAGGATGTTGCAATAGGCCTCATTCAACACATCTCCGAAAATGGCCAGTACGACAATCACCACCATGGCAATCAATACAAGGATCAAAGCATATTCAATGATTCCCTGCCCCTTTTCTTTTCCAATACCATAAGAGAAATAATGCAGCATGATCAACTCCTGAAAAATAATAAAATTATCATCATTATAGTATATTTTATTTTGTCCATAGCGAAACAGATCAACTCGCTTCGGGTGGATTGGTGGCGCTATTCCAAACGATGACCTGATCCCGTCCATTTCGTTTGGCATGGTACATGGCCTGATCAGCCCGGTTGATCAAGGTATCCATGGAAATCTTTTCAGCCTGTAAGCTTGCCACACCCACACTGACGCTGATGCGGTGCGGTATACCATCAACCGTGAAATTGGTTTCCTTTACCAGCCAGCGCAGGCGTTCCGCCATGGGGTGGGCCGCCTCCAACGGGGTTTCCGGCAGCAGCAGGCAAAATTCTTCACCGCCGTACCGGCTGAGGATGTCGACAGAACGGATATTTTGGGCCAACACTTCTGCCAATTTCGTCAGGATCTGGTCGCCAACGCCATGTCCGAACTGGTCATTGATTGCCTTGAAATGGTCAATATCGATCATCAACAATGACAGGTCGTGGCTGTACCGCTGGGCATGATGCAGGTATTGGATCGATTGATCCATGAAATGCCGCCGGTTGGCCAGGCCGGTCAGGCTGTCGGTGGTGGCCAATTGACGCAATTCGTTCATCAACTGTTGCTGGCGGGTGATATCACGCAGGGTCAGCAGATTGCCGATGATGAGGTTGTTGTGAATGAGTGGCAGATTGTGAACCTGGAACCATTTTAATCCTGTTCCTGTTTTGGGCGCATAAGTCAGCGTGCTTTCTTCCAGGGAGAGAACAATCGGCGGGTCAAAAAGCGCCGAGGGTTGGTGTGCCATCACCTGTGATAAAGGTTTGTCCAGGAATGCCAGTCCAGCCGGATTCACGTCCACCAGGCGCTGTTCTTCATCAAAGACAAACAGAGCATCCGGCATGTGTTCCACCAATATCTGGTGTGCGATGGGTGTAAGATCCAGAATTTGTTCGGCGAACAGACCCCAGGTTAACAATCCCGCCGCAACCGCAAAACCAACGACATCATAGTTCCCTTTGATGGATGGAAAGAAGTTAAATGTTAAGGCTGCATTGGTGAACAACGGTAAGATTGTGGCAAGCGTCAGGATGACCGCCTGTTTTCGGTATTGTTTTGACCAGCGCCAGGCGTGGCGCAGGAGGATCACATTACCGATAAGCACCAGCAAAAACGAGTAGATCATGTGGACCCAAAACAAAGGTCCGATCTGCCAATCGGCATCCACCCAATAGCCGTCCACCTGTACATAATCGATGGCTACGATCAACAACTGGTGGTGGGCAGAGGTGATGACGAGGATAAAGGTTGCCAGCGGAATGAACCCCAGCAGCCATGCGTGCCACGCGCGAATCTTTTCCTGGCGGTGGGTGAAATGATGTGCAAACACCAGCCACAGGGTGGGAACAGCCAGCACACCGGCCATACGCAGAATGATCCAGTTGAAAGCCATGTGGGGAGAGGTGCTCAGCATCCCACCGCCGATTGCGAATGCCCACAGGCTGATGGCGATCAACAGCGATCCAAAAATCCGCGTGACGGGTGAAGATTTGAGGCTGAACACCCGCACAGCCATCACCACCATGAGCAGGCTGGTGAGGAATGATAAGATTAAGAACAGGGTGTACTCGAATGTGCCCATCGTGTGGTTGGTTGAAACACTGTAATGAAGATTGTTTCCTTACTATTGGCTGGATGCTTGTTTCCATTATCATTGTAGCAGATTTCATGGTTTTTCCATCACTTTTGAGGTTGTTTTGTTACAATGGTGGGTGATGCCTGTGTCAAAAGGAGTATTATGATGGATCTGCCGAACGACTACTTTGAACGCGTATATGCGGGGGTGCTGGGGAAAATCATCGGGGTGTACCTGGGCCGGCCGTTTGAAGGATGGACGCATGAGCGTATCCTGCAGGAATTGGGCGAGATCTGGTATTACGTCCATGACCGGTTGAACAAGCCGTTGATCGTTACAGATGATGACATCAGCGGCACCTTTACTTTCTTAAGAGCGCTGCCGGAGCATGGCAACCAGTTAACAATCACGCCGGAGCAAATCGGCGATACCTGGTTAAATAACATCATTGAAAACAAGAGCATCCTGTGGTGGGGCGGGATGGGAACATCCACCGAACACACCGCCTATTTGCGCCTGAAGGCGGGCATTCCCGCCCCATACAGCGGCTGCGAGGCGATGAATTCCAAAGTGGTGGCGGAACAGATCGGGGCGCAAATTTTCATTGACGGCTGGGCGATGGTGGTACCCAACCAGCCAACCCTGGCGGCGGAGCTGGCACGAAAAGCAGGCAGTGTCAGCCATGATGGGGAAGCCCTTTATGGGGCACAGGCGCTGGCTGCTATGGAATCCGCCGCGTTTGGCGAGAGCAGCCTTGACCGTTTGCTGGATATCGCACTGGGAACCATCCCCGCTGAGAGCACGATTGCAACAATGATCCGCGAATTGCGTGCCTTACGGAAACGCGAATCGGATTGGCGGAAGGCGTTTGCCTGGCTGAAGGAACATTACGGATATGACCGCTACTACGGCGGCTGCCACATGGTGCCCAATCACGGCCTGATCATCCTCAGCCTGTTGTGGGGGGAGGACGATTTCCAGAAAACGCAGATGATCTGCAACACCTGCGGCTGGGACACCGATTGCAATGCCGGGAATGTGGGCTGCCTGATGGGAGTTAAAAACGGTCTGCGCGGCCTGGTTGCCGGACCGGATTGGCGCGGCCCGGTGGCTGACCGCCTGTACCTGCCGGCAGCGGATGGCGGACGCGCGATCAGCGATGCGCTGCTGGAAAGCTTGCATATTGTTAATATTGCGCGCGCCTTGCAAGGCACGCCGGCTCTGCAACCGAAGGGCGGGGCGCGTTTCCATTTCAGCCTGCCGGGTTCCGTGCAGGGCTGGATGGCTGCGCCTGAATCGGTCGGCGCCAATCTGCTGCGGGTGGAAAATGCTGCCAGCCCGTTTACGGCAGGTGAACGTTGCCTTGCGCTGCATTACCAGCACCTGGCACCGGGCTGCCGTGCCCGTGCTGCCACAGCCACCTTCACGCCGCTCCAGGCGCTGCGCATGCCCGGCTATGACCTGACTGCCAGCCCGACCCTTTACCCCGGGCAGACGGTGGAAGCCGAGTTGATGGCGGATATGGGCAACATCAACCCGGTGACGGTGCAACTGTTCCTGCAGGCATATGCCCCGGACGGCGCGACATTGACGCGGCAGGAAGGCCCATCAACAGTTTTGGCCGCGGGAGAGAAAGCTGAACTGTGTTGGAACATTACCCAGGAACACTACCATCCAATCGCGGAAGTGGGGATCGAAATCATCGGTGAGAACAGCGCGAGTGGGATTCTCTATGTTAACCGTGTGGCCTGGTCTGGTGTGCCCGAAGTCGTCCTGATTGATGAACACAGCTGCAACGCGCCTGCGGCGCGTCTGCCCTGGGTAAACGCCATGGACTGGGAAATGTCCAATGGTTGGGATCCGCTATGGATGATCCAGAACCGCGGACGCGGTATGGTGATCCAGGGCACCCAGGACTGGCAGGAATACACAGCCACCGCTGACTTGCTGCCGCATCTGTGCGCAGAATTTGGGCTGGCGGTGCATGTACAGGGGCTGCGGCGGTATTATGCCCTGCTGGGTTGCCCGCGGGAAGGTAAAATGCGCCTGGTGAAACGGTATGACGGTGATGAAACCATCCTGGCTGAAATACCGGTTGAATGGGTCTTTGACAGGGTGTACAGTTTTTCCCTGCAGACAGCGGGGGACAATATCCGGGCTGAAGTGAGTGGCCTGGGCATATTGGAAGCCAGGGATTCCACCTTGCTGCGAGGTGCTGTGGGTCTGATCACCGCAGAGGGACGGGTACATGTGAAACGAGCAGCGATCCATCCATAAAACTCCATCTTGAAACTACTGCCGCGGCGCGTTATACTGAAATCAAAGAAACCCAAACTCACCTGCTGAACCGACATCGCCGGGGTGTTTGTATTACACTGGTTCAGGTTTGACGCACCTCCTACCAATCAACGAATGGAGGACGCAATGGATATTTCTTTTAACGCTTTGATGGAATTGTTGGGGCGGTATAACGAAGCCATCTTCCCCCTGCAAATACTGGGTTTCCTGCTTAGTTTTGTTGCTGTATATTTTGCTTTTAAGAAAACCCGCACATCCGATTGGATCGTGATCGGAATTTTAATTTTCTTTTACCTGTGGAACGCCCTTGTTTTCTGGCTGCCGGCTGCTTTGGACGGCAATACCTCCGCATATGTACTCGTGGCGATTTTCATCTTCGAAGCCGGTTATCTGCTGTATGCGGGTATTGAAAAAACACTTTCCTTCCATTACCCCCACAGCGCGTATGGGATTGTGGGGATGATCCTGATTGTTTTCGGGTTGGTGCTGTATCCGCTGCTGGGACTGATGTTGGGACGGGTGTATCCACAATGGATTTTCAGCCCAATGTTCCCCTGCCCGATGAATATCTGGGTGATGGGGATGCTATTAATGACGGACAAGCCCCTGCCGCGCTGCCTGGTGATGGTGCCGTTCCTGTGGGGCATCCTCGGTTTTTTCTGGGTGACGGCCGGCCTGACAGAGGATATCTTGCTGGTGTTTGCCAATATCACCGGCGCGGTGGTGCTGTGGTCGCGTGACCTGCGTTATGAACGTGAATTGCAAAAACAAATCGAGGCAATGCGGGCGGCGGCTGAATCCACCGAATAATGCACCTATTTTACAATCCCTTTTTTCCAGGCAAAGACAGCCGCCTGGGTCCGGTCGACCAGTTGCAATTTGCTGAGGATATTGCTGACATGACCCTTGACCGTGTTTTCCGAGATGATCAGCTGCTCGGCGATCTGGCTGTTGGTCAGGCCTTGAGCGATTAGTTTCAACACATCCATCTCACGCGTGGTTAATTCGGTGAAGGGGTTGGTTTCATCGAAATTACCGCCGCGCAATTCCTGAATCACCCGCGAAGCCACCTGCGAATGCAGGGTGGCTTCGTTGCGCGCGGCACGGCGGATGGCTTCCGCCAGTTCTTCCATTTTCACATCTTTAATGATGTAGGAAATGGCACCTGCTTTGAGGGCCGGGAAAATGTATTCATCCTGGTGATAAGAGGTCAACACAACCACCTGCGTGCGTGGTGAGATGCGTTTCACCCGGCGGGTGGCTTCGACGCCGTCCATGCTGCCTTCCATGACCAGATCCATCAGCACCACGTCTGGCACCAGGTCACGCACCTTTGCCACGGCTTCTTCGCCGCCAGCTGCCTCACCGACCACCAGGATATCCTCCTGGGCTTTGAGATAGGCACACACGCCATTGCGCACAACCTCGTGGTCATCCACAACGATCACATTAATTTTATGATTCATCATTTCCATCCAAAGGTATTTCAATCCGAATGCAGGTTCCCTCCGCCGGGCTGGAAGCCATGTCGAGGGTGCCGCCCATTAATCGGGCGCGTTCATTCATCGACTTCATCCCGATCCCCAGGCTTTTGCGGTCGGTTGCCATGCCACAGCCGTTATCAGATACCATCATGAAAACATTGAGGGGATTCTGTTTGAGGTATATATCCACCTCGGTGGCGTGGCTGTGACGTGCGACATTGGAGAGCGCTTCCTGCAGGATCAGGTAGAAAGTTTTTTCCACGGCTTTGGGCAGGCCGCGGTAGCCGACAATTTCGATATTGGGTTTAATATGGTAGATTCCTTCCCAGTCACTGGCAAACGCGCGAATCGATTCGGCAAGATTGCGATTTTCGAGGAGGGTAGGATAAAGTTCGTGGATCAGGCTGGTCAATTCGGTACGAACACGATCCAGTATCAAATTGGCTTCATTCAGATGGCCTTCGGCCGCATCAGGTTTGCTGCGGATCAACGACCTGGCTGCTGCCAGTTGTGCAGAAGCCGCAAAGGTTTCCTGTTTCACACTGTCATGCAGGTCGCGCGCCAGGCGGTTGCGTTCACGGATGATCGACATTTCCTGTTTTTCCAGCAGCAACGTTTCGATGTGTCCGGACATCTGATTCAAATCGACTGCGACCTGGTTTAATTCATCGGTCTCTTCGTCGGTGATCTTTGATGCGAAATTGCCATGCGACCATTCATTGATCACCGATGACAGGTTCGAGAGCCGCCCTACCAGGTTGCGGGAAGAAAAAATGCCAAATATGGTACCCAATACCGCTGAAAACAGGGTGGTAATGCCCAGTGCGATCAGAATTTTTTGGGAGAAGTCGCGAAATTGGATGATCTCCCACGGATTCAATTCTGCACGCCATACAATGGCGCCAATCATCGAATTGTGATTGTCGGGATGCCGGATGGGTACGATGCCCGTGGCGAGATTGTTGTTTTCGATGTGCAATTGCGAAAATTCTGTTTCACCGCTGAGTGCAGCTTCAATCACCGTGGTAATATCGGGCTGGTCCACCATCTCTTTCAACTGGGTATCATAATAGCGCTGGATGGAGGGGGTGAAATAGATGGAATTTTCTTCCGTGTTGTTGGTCACGGTATATATTCTTGCGGTATATTCCGCCAATTCGTCCCGGAAATTACCTTCAAAGGGAATATCGGCCTCCTGCTCCAGTACGGGATGCGGGATTGAATCAATGGGATTTCCACGGTTATCGAGGAAGATCAATGTCAGGTAATTTTCACTTAGAAAATCAAGGTGTATTAAATTCGACACTTCAACTGTGCGGGAGAGCAGGATAAACCCCCGGTATTTTTGCAGGGCGATTTGAATGGCTGGATGGTTTTGGCGGAAATTAACCAGGTAGGGCGTGATCACGGGCACCCAATTTTGTTCCACCTCGGCATTGATCTCGGCTGGCGTCAGTTCCGAAGAACGCATAAAGGCTGCCATCATGATTGCCAACAGCACCAGTTCTACCAGCAGGAAAGCCAGGGTGGTCACCAGGGTATAGCTGAGAAATAATTTGGCCCGCAAATTGAGCGCTAAGGGTTTCTTCGACATAGGTATGAGGTGCTGGTGCCGGAGAAGTCATTCTTGTCAGTGGTTCCGGCGGCGATGTTACTTACAGTATAACCGATATTGAAGGGGAAATTGAGGGGAACGAGGAAATCCAGAGCGGCTAAGCCGCGCAGCGGAGCCATAAGCGGTTCGGGGCTGCTCTGTTCGCTGCCAGGTCTGGATTCCTCGTACCTTTTGTGGATATGTGCGATCAGGCGAAATGACAGGCGACCCAGTGATCATGTTCAATTTCGCGCCAATCTGGACGTTTTTGGGCGCAGATTGGTTTGGCCATCGGGCAGCGTGGATGGAAGTAACACCCGCCCGGCTGGTTGACAGGTGAGGGAACATCTCCCTCGAGGATGATCCGCTTGCGTGATTTCTCCACCACCGGGTCTGGTACGGGAACAGCAGACATCAGCACCTGTGTATAAGGATGCATCGGCTTTTCGTAGAGCACTTTGGAACTGGCCAATTCCACGATCAAACCCAGGTACATCACAGCCACCCGGTCGGAAATATGGCGGACCATTGAGAGGTCATGCGCAATGAAGAGATAAGTCAATCCCAGGTCTTTCTGCAGGTCCATCAGCAGGTTGACCACCTGGGCCTGCACCGATACGTCGAGGGCGGAGATAGGTTCATCGCAGATGATCAGCTCCGGTTTCACCGCCAGTGCGCGCGCGACGCCGATGCGCTGGCGCTGGCCGCCGGAAAATTCGTGGGCGTAGCGGTCAATGTAATTCGGGCTGAGGTTGACCAGTTTCATTAAATCTTTTACGCGTTCACGGTTGTCTGCACGGGAGGCGTACCCTTTTGCCGGCAGGCCTTCAGCGATGATCTCTTCGATCGTCATGCGCGGGTCAAGCGAGGAATACGGGTCCTGAAAGATCATTTGAATCTTGCTGCGCAGTTTGCGCATTTCAGGGCGGGGAAGCCGGGTCAGGTCCTGCCCGTTGAAGTACACATGCCCGTCGGTGGGTTTGTACAATTGCAGGATCGAACGGCCGGTGGTTGTTTTTCCGCAGCCGGATTCACCAACCAGGCCCAGGGTTTCACCGCGCCTGACAGAAAAACTGACCCCATCCACGGCATGTACATGTCCTACCACGCGCTGGAATACTCCGCGGCGAATGGGAAAATGTTGTTTTAAGTTGTCGACTTTCAGGATCCAATCGTCCTGGGACGGTTGTAGGTGGGTAGCGTGGGTCATACGGTTGCTCCTTGCTGCTGGCGGAGTTCCACCCAGCAGGCGGCGTGGTGTTCGGCTGTGCCGTTCCTGCTGATCAACGGCGGGTTTTCTTGCAGACAGCGCTCAGTGCGGTATTCACAGCGCGGTGCGAATGGGCAGATGGCGGCGGGTTGGTACAGAACAGGGGGGATGCCTTCAATCGAGTAGAGGCGTTGCCCTTCCCGTCCTTTAATCCCCGGCAGACTACCCAACAGACCGATCGTGTACGGATGCTGGGGGTTGTGGAATACATCTTCCGCCCGTCCATTTTCAACGATGTAACCACCGTACATCACATTCACCCGTTCGGCAATATTGGCAACCACACCCAGGTCATGCGTGATCCAGATGATCGACATGTGCAGCTTTTGCTGCAGTTCTTTCACCAGGTCCATAATCTGTGCCTGGATGGTGACATCCAGGGCGGTGGTGGGTTCATCCGCGATCAAAATTTTTGGGTCACATGCCAGCGCCATGGCAATCATCGCGCGTTGGCGCATACCGCCGGAAAATTGGTGGGGGTAATCATCCAGGCGGCTTTTGGGGTCCGGGATGCCGACCAGGGAAAGTAATTCCAGTGCGCGCTCTTCTGCTTGTTTCCGATTCATTCTGAAATGCAGTTTGAGCGCTTCGCATATTTGCGTTCTGATGCTGAGTACCGGGTTAAAGGAGGTCATCGGGTCCTGGAAGATCATGGCGATGTCCTTGCCGCGGATATTGTTCATCTCATTTTCAGATGCCCTCCGCAGGTCACGCCCATCAAACAGGATCGAATCTGCCGTAATGCGGGTAATGGCACGGTTGTGGAGGCCCATGATGGCAAACATGGAAGCACTCTTGCCGCAGCCGCTTTCCCCGACGATCGCGATCGACTCACCGTTTTTCAGATCGAAGGAAATGTTGTTGACAGCATGCACCACCCCTTCATAGGTGGAAAAGCTGACGCTCAGGTTGTTGACTTCAAGTAATTTTTGTTGTGTTGGATTCATAAGCAGCCCCGAAAAATGAATTTAGCCACCATCATAGAACGATTTCGCCGATCTGGTAAGCCACCCGGTGCAGGTTTCCGGGGGTCTTCTGGTAGGGTTTTTGCCAGCCAAATACAATACTCCAGTAGGGGGTTGAACAACACCGGTAACCCTTTCAGAAAAACGGGCAGCATCCTAAACTGGTACCAACACTCCATACCCGGTGTATTTCCGTATGACATCTGAAACGAAATTTCCATCCCTTGTACTTGACAATCGTATTTGATTGTTGGTAGTTCTCCTCCAAATGAGTGAAAGGTTGAGCGACCTTTCACTCATTTACCAATATCCGCATCATTTTGAAAGGAGGTGATTTCCGAGAAAAACGAAGGGGTTTGATCCACAGAAGATTGTTATCAAAAATTTTAGGAGAGGAACATTGATCATGAAAAAAAGCATTTACACCCTGCTGATCATCATACTGGTACTGGCTTTTGCCCTCACAGCCTGCAAGCCAGCCGCAGAAGAATCAGCGACCGATGTGCCGGCGGCAGAAGAAACGAATACCGAAGCGCCGGCGGAAGAAACAGAAGATCCTGCGGATGAGGAAGAGGTAGCAGAACCGACCGAAGCCGAAGAGGAAGTGGTTGAAAACGGTGTTTCGGTATGGGACACGGGATTCCGCGTGACGTTTGGCTACAACGAAGGCAATGATATGCGCCGCGTGGTCGCTGAAATTCTGCGGGATTCCGTTGCCCAGGTGAACCCGAACTTTGTGATTGAAGTACAGGCGCTTCCCTGGCCCAATTACTTGGAAGCCTCACGCGCCCATCAATTGCCGTTTGGCACCACCGGTTGGCTGGAAGATTACCATGATCCGCACAACTGGTACCAGCCCTACCTGACCGGGTATTACGCTGCCAGCTACGGAATTCCGGAAGAACTGACCAGCAAATATGCCGAGTACCTCGAAGACGGCCTGGCTGCCATTGGCGATTTTGACGCCCGTTCTGCTGTGTATGCCGCGCTGAACCAGGAACTGTATAGTGACGCCACGTTCATTCCCGGTTACATGGCTGAAGGCCGCCATTATGAGCAGGAATGGGTTGAAGGCTATTACTACAACCCCCTGTACTCCAATTTCTATTATTATCCCCTGTCCAAAACCGATGCCGCGCCGGACCCCAACACGATGTACGTGGGCGGTATTGGCCAGCCTGACACTCTTGACCCGGCGATTGATTATGAAACCGGCGGCGGTGAGGTGCTGCAGAATGTTTATGAAACCCTGGTATGGTTTGAACATACCTCTGGTAATGAATTCTTCCCACAGCTGGCAACCGATTGGTCTGTGGCAGAAGACGGCCTGACCTATACCTTCACCATCCGCGAGGGTGTTACCTTCCATGAGGGCGGTGAATTGACCCCCGAAGATGTCGAGTGGAGCATCGAACGCGGTATGTTGAACGGCTATGCCTGGTCGCCGCAGTGGATGATCACCAGCCCGATGTTCGGCGTGGATGATGTTTCCGAGCTGGTCAATGCACTCGATGAGAATGTGCCTGCCTTCGCCACCCGCGAAGAGATGCAGGCTGGCGATCCTGATGTTTTGATGCAGGTGTGCCAGACCGTGAAAGACTCCATTGAAGTGACCGAAGATGGACAGGTAGTGTTCCATACCGCCAAAAAAGCTCCCTTCATCCCCGCCATGGCGCATACCGGCGCTTCCATCATGGATATGGAATGGGCGATTGAACAGGGTGCCTGGGATGGCGACTGCGCCACCTGGCAGAACTATTACTCCACCACCGAAGAAGAGTCTCCGTTCTACGAGATCACCAACGGAACCGGCCCCTTCAAACTGGGTACCTGGGATCATGCCACCAGCGAGGTCACTTTGCTGCGGAATGACAATTACTGGCGTACCGAAGAAATTGGTCCCGCCTGGGAAGGCGGCCCTGTGGGCAATGCCAAACTGGAACGTGTTGTGCTGAAAACCGTGGAAGAATGGGGTACCCGTCTGCAGATGATGTTGAGCGGCGACCTCGACATGAATTATGTCGATCGCCAATACATCTCACAGGTGGATCCGTATGTCCATGAATTGCTCCTGTTCGACATCGAAACCGGTGATTTTACACCCGCGGATGAACTGCTGCCCGGCATGGGAACAGACACCTCTGATGTGAACCTGACCCTGTTCAAGGGTGCTGTGGGTGCCAACCGGGTTGAAATCTACTTCAACTATGACATCCAGTCTGTTGACGGCTCCAACCCGTTCATCGGTTCCGGCACACTTGATGGCAGTGGGATTCCTGCGGATTTCTTCTCGAACGTCCATGTGCGCCGCGCGTTCAGCTACTGTTTCGATCCTGATTTGTTCATCGAAGAAGTGCTGCAAGGTGAAGGCGTGCGCCCCACCGGTGCTACCCTGCCCGGCATGGAAGGCTACAACTGGGACGATCCGCTGTATACCTACGATCTCGACAAATGCGCCGAGGAATTCCAGAAAGCCATTTTTGAGTTGGCCGACTAAGGCCCATATTTCTGAATCCAATACGGTCATCCGGCGCAAGCCGGATGACCATTTTCTCAAAACAATTTTTTCCAAAACAATCACAGAAGACGACCAGGTTTGAATTATGACGACGTATATCATCAGAAGACTACTGATTATTCCCCTGCTGCTGATCGGGGTAACACTCCTGATCTTTGGCATGTTGCAATTCCTATCACCGGTGGCGCGTTCCGCCCTGTATGTGCGGGACCTGCCCAAAAGCGAAGATGCATTGGATGCCGTGATCCGCACCTATGGGCTGGATGACCCGTTGCCGGTGCAGTATTGGCGCTGGCTGGTGGGTTTCAAGAACCCTGTCTCTGGCGAGGTTCAGGGCGGTGTGCTGCGTGGGGAGCTGGGTTATTCTCATTCCGCCAAGCAGCCCGTGGCCAAGATGATCGCTGAACGCTTCCCGGCAACGGTGGAGCTGACCCTGTGGGGCTTTTTCCCCATTGTGTTGATTGGTACCTTTTTTGGCATCCAGGCAGCAATCCATTACAACAGCTTTTATGACCAACTGATCCGGATTTTCTGCATCACCGGTGCATCCATGCCAGTTTTTGTGTTCGGCCTGGTGGCACTGATGGTGTTCTACACCAAACTTTCGTGGTTTCCGCCCGGGCGCATGTCACCGTGGGTAACCCAGGAAATCCAGGCGGGTACATTTGCCATTCACACCAGCCTGATGACGGTGGATGCGCTGATCAATGGGCGCTTTGATGTATTCATTGATGTGCTCAAGCATATGGTGCTGCCCATCCTGGCTTTGTCTTATATCAGTTGGGCAACTTTTGTGCGGGTTACGCGCTCCTCGATGTTGGAGGAACTCTCGCAGGATTACATGATCACCGCGCGTTCCAAGGGGGTGGCGCACAAAGCCGCGCAGTGGAAGCATGCATTTCCCAATGTGCTGCTGCCGGTCATCACCCTGGCAGGTGGCACATTCATTACCCTGCTGAGCGGCGTGGTGATCACTGAGACCGTGTTCAACTACCCCGGAATTGGTTCCGCGGCGGCGACTGCCGCTACATCGCTGGATGTGATTGCGGTGTTGGGCATTTCACTATTCAACGGCGCTTTGCTGATTGTGGCAAACCTGATCGTTGATGTGTTGTATGCGGTCGTTGACCCGCGCATCCGCTTTAATTAAGAAAGGAGAAGGAAGCCATGGAAAATGAAATGAACCTTCTCAATGATTCAAGTGCCATCGATCGGCTGCTGGTTGGCGCGGACCGTAATCGAAAGCAAGGTTGGCTGGAACGCCGCCTGGGCACCGATGTTGTTCGCAATGTGAAAACATTTTTTCAGACTCCGGCTTCGATCATCGGGATGGCGATCCTGGTATTTTTTATGCTGGTGGCGCTGTTCGCGCCGGTGATCGCTCCACCGATGAATGACCAGGTGGATCCTTTTACCATTCCACGTGATGGTTTCAAAGCCGAACCCAAACCACCGATGACGGAATGGAAGCGCAATGCACCTGAGAAAAACCCCTTCTGGTACAGGTGGTTCGGGATTGAAACTCCCACTCATGTACTGGGGACCACCCCAGGCCAGTGGGATATCCTGTACGGTGTCGTATGGGGGACGCGCACCGCTTTCAAAACTGGTGTGGTAATCACCGTGGCAGTTACCATCATTGGCGTTGTGATTGGTACGGTGGCAGCCTATTATGGAGGCGTGGTCGATAACGTGCTGATGCGGATCATTGATATTTTTATGACAGTGCCGTTTATCATGGCTGCGCTGGTGTTGTCATCGGTGCTTTCGCCCATTCTGGGACGCTCCATCCTGGCACCAATGATCGCACTGATTGCGTTCGGCTGGATGTTTTATGCCCGCCTGATCCGCTCCAATATCTTATCCGTCAAGCACAAGGACTACGTGATGGCCTCCCGCGTACTGGGCGTACGTGATACGCGGATCATGTTCCGGCACATTATTCCCAATGCCATTTACCCCACCCTGGTGATTGCCTCGATGGATATGGGGGGATATGTGCTTGCCTTTGCGGGGCTGAGCTTTCTGGGAATTGGTGCCGACCTTGGGTACGCGGACTGGGGGCAGATCATCTCGTTCTCGCGCGATTGGATCACCAGCCTGGATGTGTACTGGTATACCGTGATTTACCCCGGGACAGCGTTATTCCTGTTCGTATTGGCGTGGAACCTGCTGGGTGATGCAATCCGTGATGTGATGGATCCGCGCCTGCGTAAACAAAAGAAGCATGATTAATTGGTGAATATCACACAACGGTCTTCTGTGATATGGATTGAGCCTGCCAGGCATGCCTGGCAGGCTCACCGTTTCTGATGTGAAAGATTTGTCTTCCCCGTGAAAAGCGTCCCGGGTTGGCGGGAAGGCACTCCGGGAATCAGGCTTCGAGCTTGACTTCCTTCGTTCCTTCCCACAGGCCGTGGATATTGCAATGTGCCAGGGCAATAAAGGTGCCCGCACTATTGACTTTCACCATCACCTTTGCCCACGGATCGGTGAATGTTTCCACCTCGCCATGTGCCGAGAACTCAACATGTGCCACCTGGTAGGGGAACTTGTTGCCTTCCGGTTGGAAGAAGAGGGTGATGTAGGTGATGTGATGTTCAGCGGTGTTGGGGTGGGCAATTTCTTTGCCGATGCCAAAAGCTACTTTGAAGGCTTCACCGGCTTTGACAGCCTCGGGTGCCTCCACAACGGGAGAATGCTTTTCTTTTTTCCAGTCAGCGGTCTGGATCAAACTTGCTAATGCGCTCATGGGTCATTCCTTTCTGATTCTGAATCAAATAAATAATGGCTGTTTTCCTATATTCGTTCGAAGGCGTCTTTGGATGCGCCGCAATCGGGGCATTCCCAATCATCGGGAAGGTCCTCAAAGGGGGTTCCGGGCGCAATGCCGCCGTCAGGATCACCCAGAGCCGGGTCATAGATGTAACCGCAATCTGTGCATTCCCATTTCTCCATTGCTGATACTCCTTTCGCTGCAATTCTAAAATTATTATATCAAAAATAAGATGAAACCCCGGGTAAAAATAAAAGGTTCACACATCCTGTCATTAAGTGTGAGGCAAACCGCCGGTGAATTTCCTGTTTCTATTGTACAATCGAACCATGGTCCCATCGTCCCGTAAACATTTGCCGCCTGCTGGTATTGCTTCGCCGTCCCCTGGTGTGAAACCGGTACGCCGGCCGTGGCTGTTGGCTGGTGTATTCGCGGTACTGGGTACGGCGGGCGTCACCCGCGCCGTGCTGGTTGTCCAAAATGGCGATTTTTACCAATCCATCGGGTTGGCTGTACCCTTGGCGGTGCTGGCCCTCTATGGAATCGCATGGGGTTTGGCCGGATACGGTGGGATGGCAGCGTTGTTCGTCCGCCGCCCATCAGCGCGCTGGTGGGTGTGGGGTTGTGCCGGGATGCTGACCCTGACTTATTGGGTGGATCGGCTGGTGCTGACCGTTAATCCCGAGCGTGCTGGCAATACTGCCTTCGTGTTGGTGCTTAACCTGCTGCTGCTGGGATGGACTGCCTTTGTGCTTCACCGAAAGAAAGCGCGGTGGTATTTCCGCGTTCCACTGGAGGAAACTTTACCGTATGCAGAATGAGTATCCGCAGGAAATGGAAGGGAAATGGCTGATCCGTGATCGGGATGCGCTGGTTCGCAGAGTGGAAGCCGCCGGTGGGGTGCGTCTGCATGAACGGGTGCTGGAGATGAATCTGCGGTTCGATGACGCGGAGAATTTGCTGCAATCCAGGCTCCAGGTACTGCGCCTGCGGATGGATCACCAGGCAAGGATGACCTTCAAAGGCCCGGCAGATTACCAGGATGGTGTCAGCCGGCGCACGGAAATCGAGTTCACGGTCAGTGACTTCACGGCTGCCCGTCATCTGCTGGAAGCACTGGGATATTCGGTGTGCTTTACCTATGAGAAGTATCGCACTGAATACCGGCTGGGTGGCTGTGTCATCATGCTCGATGAACTACCACTGGGCCACTTTGTTGAAATTGAAGGAAACAAGCTGGAAGAGATCAAAACAGCGGCTGACTTGCTGCACCTGAACTGGCATGCGCAAGCACAGCTGAGCTATACGGCATTGTTTACGTTGTACAACCAGAAAACCGGGCGCGAGTTGCGGGATTTGACATTCAAGGCATTTTCCAGCCTTGTTGTTGAACCGCACCAACTGGAATTGGAATATGGAGATGAGGTTTGAACCATGTGTGCTGACGTTGACCTGACCTTGCAGGGGGTTCGGTTTTTACAAAGCCCGCGTGCCCAGGCGGAGCTGCAGGAACTGGCGGGTACGACCATCACCCCGCAGGGCCACCTGGCTGCGGTGATGAAGCTGCGGGAACGCTTTACCCCTCAGGAAGCTGGCTGGCTGCTGCACCAGGCTGCACTGCAGGCAAAGGCGGGAGATAAATTTGGCACGCCGCAGCGCTGTCTCCTGCTGGAAGAAGCCCTGCAACAGGCCTCGACGATTGCCCTGGCTGGTTATCATGCCCAGCAATTTCGGCAATTTCATGCCATTGCTGACCTGGGCTGTGGAATCGGGGGAGATTTACTGGCGTTTGCCGCAATCATCCCAACCGTGATCGCGGTGGAAATTGATCCGATCCGCGCTGCGCTGGCACGTTACAATGTCATTAACCACGGTTTTGGCTCGAACACCCAGGTCCTTGAGGGGGACTGGACCAAAATGACGGTTGATACGCAGGCGGCATTCATCGACCCCGCACGGCGTGTCAGCGGCAGGCGGGTTTTCTCCCTTCAGGCGATGATTCCGCCGATCGGGATCATACTGCGCTATCTTGACCAGCAGCCGAATGCTGCGGTGAAAACGTCGCCTGGTGTGGATCCATCTGAAATTCCCCCGACCGCCGAGGTGGAATTCATCTCGGAAAATGGCGAGATGAAGGAAGCTTTGCTGCGTTTTGGCGCACTAAAGCAGGGCTATCAACGCTGTGCCACCCTGCTGCCATCCGGGCAGCAGCTGACTGAAATTAGTATGCGGGATCCCGATGTGGCTGTGGGTGAGGCGAGGGCATACCTCTATGATCCTGACCCGGCTGTGCTGCGCGCGCGGCTGGTCCGGCCCCTGGCGGCGCGGCTGGGGGCATCCATGCTCGATCCAGAGATCGCCTACCTGACCATGGACCAGGCGGTACAGACCCCCCTGGCGCGCCATTGGAAGGTGATCCGCCAGGGACCGTTCAACCTGAAGAACCTGAACCGTTGGCTTCAGGAACACAACGCCGGTGAGGTAGTGATAAAAAAGCGCGGGTCGGCGGTGGATGTGGATGATTTTCAACGCCGCCTGAGAACCGAGGAAGGCGGTGAAAAACGGACCGTGTTCCTGACCCAATGCAAAGGCAAGCCATGGATGATTTTAACCGGGGATGAAATTACTTAGCAAAAACAACAACCCCGCTGCTTGTACACAGCGGGGTTGTGATTACAGTTTGTGATAAATGGTCTACTGAACAATGAAGGTGGTTGTTCCTGTGCCTTCTGTATAACCGGTCAAAATGGCGGTTGACGTCACACTGTAGGTACCTTTGCCAGTCTTGTTGGCATTGATGCGGTAACTGAAGGATACCGTACCAGTGGTGCTGGTGGTACCGCTGAAGGTCGCTGTAGACCCATTGGCGGTTGTGATGACGGTGGTGACCGATGCACCGGACACCGGGTTGTTGCCATCTGTGACAGTCGTTGTCACAAGCACCTTCTGGCGGTCAGCATAGGTGGTTTTGTCTGTGCTCACCACAACCACGAGGTCATCACCCCCGCTGGCAGGATTGATCGTGACGGAAACAGAAGTTGACGCAGAAGCACCGTCCGAATCTGTAACAGAAGCGGTGATGGTGTGGGTACCCACGCTGAGTACCGCAGCCACACTGGCGCCAGTGCCCAGGCTGCCGTCAAGGTTGGAACTCCAGCTGATGCTGCTGCTGAGGTTGCCATCCTCTGCGTCCGATGCGGAACCAGAGAGAGAGATAGTATCACCCTGGGTGAAAGAGGAGCCGTTGGCAGGGCTGGAAATGGTAACGGTTGGCGGTGTGTTAACCGGGGTGCCGCCATAGCCAAGGAAATCCAGGGCGGCCTTTGCCTGCACCAAACCATACCCATAGGCTACATCACGGCCTGCGGCACCAAGGTCCAACGCGGAAGCCGTCAAAGCCTCCCGAATTTGGGCATTGGTCCAGGAAGGATTGGCACTCCATACCAAAGCGGCAACAGCAGATGCATGCGGGGTTGCCATACTGGTGCCATTATAGTTTTCGTAGGCACTGGTGGGCCATTGATAGGTCGATGAAAGATTGGCGGTTGCTCCTAATTTGCTGGCAACCAGTGCCAACCCATCTTCCATGGTTAATGTCATGGCAACGATGGTGGAGCTGTATCCTTCGCCAAGGGTGGCATATAGGGTTTCGTTGGCAACATTGTTGTAGATAATGGCTGCCGTGCCGCCGCTGTTCTGGACATTCATCACTTTGTCATAAAAGCTGATATCGCCGCGGGAACATAGCACCACCTTCCCTGACCATGCGCCAGTAGTGGTGCAGAGACCGCCATCAACCAACTGTCCAGATGCCGAACCATATGCCGCGAATTCCACGTGTTGTGCCGGATATGATGCACCGTCTACGATGAATGTGTTGGTTTCCAAGTAAGGAACAGTAGAAAATACATCAACGCCCGGCGCGGCGACTTCGACCGCGGTGTTCTGTTGCGAGAAATCGGCGACCATCAGATTTTCGTCAATCGCAGCTACTGACATCACAGAGCTGTATGATGCTGGATAGCTCATAGCTGTGGTGCCATCATTACCGGCGGCGGCAATGGGCAGTACACCCTGGCTGTAGATGGTGTTGAAAGCGCGTTCTTCCTTGCGTGAATAGCCACCGCCAAGGCTCATGCTAATCACATCAGCACCATTGGCAACACAGGTGTTGGCTGCCGCCGCAAGGTCAGATGATAACGTCCAAGCACCGTTGTTATCGAAGATTTTCACGATAAATAAATCAATTCCACCAGGGGTTACGCCCACCACACCGATGCCGTTATTCTGGGCGGCAATCGTGCCGGCCACATGGGAGCCGTGGCCCAGGCCATCCACCCACCATTCGTTATCCACCTGGGAAACGCCACTCACGTTGGAATCCGGCAGGTCTTCATGATCACGGTAATAACCGGAATCGATGATGCAAAGTTTGATACCCGCACCGGTCGGAGCGCCGGGGTCGACAACGCCATCACGGTTCGTATCCCACACATCGCGAGCCTGAACAGCATCGATCCCCCACGGCACGATCTGCCCGGTTGGGTCGGTTGTATCCGAAAGAAAGGCATTCAGGGCGGTGAAATCCTGGGCCATCGGGTAGCGTTTCACATCTTCTTCAATATCCACCACATTGGGGTTGTTGCTGAGCCCGTTGATTGCTGCCGAAGGCAGGGTGACTACGAAGGAATTCAGGTCATCAAACGTATAATGGAATTCTGCACTCTGCCCCTTGAGTGTTTTTTCCACATCCGCTTTTTTACCAGGTTGGAATTCGACCCACACCCGGACTTTCTCCTTGGGGGCAGCTGCCACCGGCGCCAGGCCGGTGAACAGGAAGGCCATTACCAGAGCCAATGTTAAAAGAGTAAAAATTGATTTGTGTTTTTGCATTTGTTCATCCTCCATATAATCCTTTTTACAAAAAACCTTGATAGACGCAGATGCTTTCGCTTCATCAGCGCTCATTTTTGTGCTGCTTAAAAACAAATCATTGTGGCTTACACAATGGAGCAATTATCTGTTTCTTTACAGCACAAAGATATACGAATTAAAAAAACGGGAAATGGTCAGGTATGACCTGGAATTGTCGGAAGTATACTCGAAATTCCTTAAAATACAATGATTCTGCAGAAAACTCCTCGATTTGGAGAGGTCATACCTGTGTTGTTTACCATTTGGTATGTTGAAAAAATTCCTGTTCCAGCGCAGGAACCACAGCATCGCGCTTGACGGCTTCGATGAAGTCCGCGAAAGCAGATACGATGATTTCCCGCAGCGCCTGCCCTTTCTCCGCGGTGGCAGGACGGGCATCGCCGGCATAATGGTCGGGATAGTCGGCATACCAGCTGATGCCGGCGAAGGCATTGGGAACCTGTTTCATGCGTTGCAGCGGATTGGCGGGTGTTTCTGGAACGCGTTCCATGTGTACCAGCTCCGACCGGCAGGCCAGCATCATGCTGGTTTCGCACTCGCAGGCATGCCCATGGAGCGGGGTCTCCAGCAGCGCATTCCAGGCGGTTTCCTGTTGGGGGGTGAAGTCAGCGGTATACAGGTAAACGCTGTAAGGTTTGGGTTCCCACAGGGTACACTGCGCCAAAAACCGCAGCAGGTGGTTGTTACCGCCGTGGCCATTGTAAAGGATCACTTTTTGAAAGCCATTGCGCCCGATCTCATCCAATATGCCTTGCAGCAGGTCCAACAGGAGCGTGGGTTTGAGGGTCACTGTGCCGGGAAAGGTACGGGCTTCATAGATTTGGCCGAAGCAAAAAGGCGGAAAGACCACGGCACCAGCACGATCTGCTGCCCGGCAGGCGGCATCATGCGCCACCAGGAAATCCGTCCCCAACGGCAGGTGTTCGCTGTGTTTTTCCAGCACGCCGAATGGTACAATGCACACCCCGTATTCCTTTACGGCCTGTGCAAAATCTGATGCGGTCAGGTTTTCCCATTGCATTGTCCTACCTCCGTGGTGTTGAAATCGGTCAGGGCCGGATCACACAGCGGAAACCGATCTGGTTGCTGTTATTCTCCGGATATCCCAGCATACGGTACGCGGCGCGGGTGGAATTGACATCACTCTGCCATGAACCGCCGCGCAGGGAACGGGCTTCTCCTTCATCCGGTCCATCCGGATTTTTAACCGGGCTGTTCTCGTAAAAATCGCTGGCATACCAGTCAAAAATCCATTCCCGAACATTACCGGCCATATCATACAAACCGTAAGCGCTGGCGCCCAACGGGTAACTGCCTACCTGGGTGGTATCGCCAATCTGGTTGTTATAGTTCAACCGCGTCCGATCAGGCAATTCGTTGCCCCAGGGATACAGGCGTCCATCGGTACCACGGGCGGCGTTTTCCCACTCGGCTTCGGTGGGCAGGCGGCCATTGACCCACTTGCAGTACTGATTGGCTTGCGCCCAACGGATGTTGATCACCGGGTAGTCGGCATAGATTGCGTCTTCATAATAGTCAGCTCGGGTAGCCGAGGCTTTGTCAATTGGTCGCTTGCAGACACCGGCTTCGACGCACAGTGCGTACTGGCGGTTGGTCACTTCGTACTGGTCAATCCAATAGCCATCCAATGTGACCATATGCGCGGGGCGCTGGTCGACACGGCTGTCATTGGTACCCATGGTGAAATCACCGGAGGGAATGTAAACCATTGGCATCTGGTCCGCATCCCGCACCAGGATCGAACCAGCGGATGGTTCGGTGGGGGCCAGGGTGGGGGTATCTTCCTGGGTGGGTGACTGGGTGGCTGTCGCCTGGATATCCGGAGTGGGTGGGTTTTCTGGCAGCAAGGTCAGGGTTGGCGCCAGAGTTTCGGTGGGTGCCTGCGCCAATTCGGTCAGCCGCAGTGCCAGTTCAGCCACGGTGGGGGTCGTGTCGGTTTTGGGCTGCAACAATCCAGGCAGGATCAGCACGGCTGCCAGCACGGCACCGATGGCAAGCACGCCTACCAATCCCAAAACCAGCCACAACGGGTTGAACTTTTTACGGTTTGCCTGGGTTTGCGGCGGTGACGCGATTGGCGTGGCGGGGATGGCCGCAGGCGGCTGCGTGGTTGATGGTCGAAAAGCGGGTGTTTCCACTGGCGGCGCGGCTGCAGGAATGACAGATGGCATCACAGTCGCATTGGATGCCCCTGAGATGCGGGTGGCATCATTGTCCGCCTGGCTGGAAAGGGTGGCAAATTGGCTTTGCCCCACAATCACACGCTGCAGCGCCTGGGCGAAGAAGACCATTGATGGATAACGTCCATTGCGGTTTTTCGAGAGCGCGGTCTGGATCAACTCGCAGGCTTCGGTTGACAGGTTGGGAACGTATATGCGAGGGTCCGGCAGCGGACTGGCGGCGTGCATGTACATGGTTTGCAGCGGGGTGTTGCCTTCATAGGGCTTGCGGCCCGTGACCAGTTCATAGAAAATGATTCCCAGGGCATATTGGTCAACGCGGTGGTCGAAATCTTTGCTGGCCTGTTCCGGTGCCATGTAGGTGGGGGTTCCCACGCCCATTCCGGCGGCGGTGAGGGTGGCACCGGTGCTTTCCATCATCTTGACGATGCCGAAATCAGTCAACATCGGGTTGTTGTGGACATCATACAGGATATTGGCAGGCTTCACGTCGCGGTGGACAATACCGCGCTCATGCACATAGCTGAGGGCATTGGCAATCGGAAGCAATAAAGTGGCGGCCTCCCGTTCATTGATGGATTTTCCCATGCGTTCTTTCAGCGTACCACCGGGCATATATTCAATCACCAGGAACAGTCCTGTTTCGTCCTGCCCGTAATCGAACACGCGCACGATATTGGGATGGTTGAACTGTGCCATGGTTTTGGCTTCACGTTCAAAGCGTTGGACAAATTGGGCAACCACCTGGGGGTCGCTGTGGTCGGGGAGATCCAGCCGTTTTACGGCGACTTCGCGCGCCAGGCGTTCATCGACTGCCTGGTACACACTGCCCATCCCACCTTCGCCCAGTTTTCGGATCACACGATATCGTTTGCCAATAAATTGATCGCTCATGCTGCACCTTCCCAGTCTATTATTTTGATTGTAACACTTTCCCGAAAGCGATTATTGGGAAACAGGAATGCAAAATGCCTGCCTGGTATTCTACATTCCTGGTGTGCCCGTGCTCTATTTTGCCGCGGTGATTTGCGTTATTGTTTGTTGTCTTCAACGGAACTCATATATAATAAAATGAGAAGTGTTACAGGAAAACGACAGGAAGTAAGCCATGAATCCTTCAGAAAATGAAATCATGCAATTTTTTGATCGTCACCAGAAGAAATTTCTCCCTCTTTTGGTTCTGTTGCTGGCATTTTGGGGCAGTATTGCGATTGGTGACCAGGCATTGATTGCGGATTGGTGGGGAGTTATTCTGTGGGTGACGGCGATTGTGTTGTGTTTCCATATTATGGTGGGATTTTCCAGTCTGCACAAAATTCAAGTGAATTGGCGCACAGTGGCGATTTTTGTTTCGCTGTTTTTATTGGCATTTTTGGTGCGGGTGATTCGCATCCATCATTTACCCGCATTGCTAAACGGCGACGAAAGTGGTTCGGCATTGGATGCGGTCAAATTTCTCCAGGGAGAATGGAATAACATTTTCACCTCCGGCTGGTTCTCTTTCCCGGCGATGCATCCATTTATTCAGGCCATTTATATTCGCCTGATCGGTGCCAATGCTGCCGGGGTGCGGATGAGTTCTGTCGTGATCGGGGCCCTGACGATACCGGTACTATACCTGGTAGCCAGGGAGATGTTTGATGAAATAGTGGCACTGGCGGCAGCAATTTTGCTCAGTGTGCTTCCTATTCATAATCACATGAGCCGGATTGGGTTAAACAATATTTGGGACCCGTTCTTTTTCCTGGCAGCAATTGGTTTCCTGTGGCGCGGATGGAAACGGGAGAGCCGCTTCAGTTACTTCATCGCCGGGCTGGCTCTGGGATTCTCCCAATATTTTTATGCCACATCGCGCGCATTAATCCCCCTGATCTTGCTGGTGATTGGGGTATTGTTCCTGGTAGACCGAGGAAAGACCCGCTCTCAGGCATACTGGCTGATCTTTATGCTGGTGTTGGGTGCTGTGGTCATGATGCCCTTGTATTACTTCTATACCAAACACCCGATGGACTTTCAGGCACCTTTTGTACGGGTTTCGGTGTTTGACCGTGACTGGATGCCCGTGCAGCTGCAAAATGGCCGTACCGTGTTGAGCGTGGTGTGGTACCAGGTGGCCACTGCGGTCAAAGGAATCATCTCCTTCCCGGTGCATGGGTACTACGAAGCCGGGACACCGATCTTATTGATGCCGGCCGCCTTCCTGTTTGAACTGGGTTTCATCCTGATGGCGGTGCAGCTGGTCATTCGAAAATTCCGTGATGAACGCGTGCTGTTGATTTTCGGTTGGATGGTGACGATTGTGCTGGGTGTGGTCCTGAGCGTGGATACGCCGGCTTCCCAACGTTACACAGCGGTTCTGCCTGCCTTGAGCCTGGTGGCGGCATATGGCCTGGTTGAAGGCGTCAATCTGGTCAAGCTGATCATTAATCGTCGCAGTATGAATCTGCGTTGGGTTGTTTCCCTGGTCGTATTGTTGATATTCACCCGTGAAAGCTGGTTTTACCTGGAAACCTTCCCGCACCGGGATACACTGGGCGGGGTTAACACCCTGATCGCCAATGATTTCGCCGCTTATCTCAATGCCACGGACGAACCGTTCCGTGAAGTAATTTTTTATGGGTATCCCAATATGGGCTATGATTCGATTGCAGCCCTGCCCCTTCTGGTGCCGGATGTTCATCTGTATACCAGTATGACCGGCCGTTGGGGGGAGGTGCCGGAAACCCCGCAGTCACCCGGAGACCGCCTGACTTTCTTTTTCCTCGATGTGAATTTCGCGGAGGCGCTCCATATTCAGGAATTGTTCCCCGGCGGTTTCCTGTTCGACCGCTGTATCCGAAACTCGCCAATCTGGAACGGCTGCTACTACATTTATGAATACCGCAATGGTCAGGTAGAACCGCCGAATTTCTAGCACAATTGCTTGTCACCAGGCGGAATTTACGATGCTATTGCCAGTAGCTTTCAACCACCAGTATAATCAACGCCATGCAAACAACCGGTGAATCATCCACGCAGCAGCAAGCCAACCGGCAAATTGCCCGGGCGGCGGGGATTGTGTTTCTCGCCATGGCATTTGGCCAGTTGGTGGGGCAGGCAGCAAAAATTCTCACGGTTGCGCAATTTGGCACGTCGAACGCGCTGGACGCTTACAATGCCGCCAACCGGGTTTCTGAAACGATCTACCTGCTGGTTGCCGGGGGGGCTCTCGGTTCCTCCTTTATCCCGGTATTTACCGGCCTGATCACGGATCGCAAACACAAGGAAGCATGGAAACTGGCTTCCAGCATTATTAACCTGGTGACGCTGGTACTGGTGGTGCTCAGTGTCCTGGTGATGGTGTTCGCGGATGGGGTGGTGGCACAGGTGCTGGCGCCGGGGTTCTCCCCGGAGCAGCAAGCTCTCACTGCCCGGTTGCTGCGCATCTTAATGCCAGCCGCCGTCATCTTTGGTGCCAGCGGCTTGTTCATGGGAATCCTGAATTCCCACCAGCATTTTCTGCTCCCCGCGCTGGCGCCCAGTTTATACCAGGTTGGCATTATATTGGGCGTACTCTTGCTCGCGCCCTCGATGGGAATTATGGGGTTGGCATGGGGGACATTGCTAGGGGCGGGACTGCACTTACTGGTGCAATTGCCCCAGGTGCTGCGACTGCCACAGCGAAAATATGAACTGATCGTTGGGCTGCGTAATGCGAGAGTGCGAGAGGTGATCCTGCTGATGCTGCCGCGCCTGTTGGGAGTGGCGGTGGTGCAGTTGAATTTTTGGGTCAATACGATCATCGCCTCTGGCATGGTGGAAGGCAGCCTGACCGCTGTAACGATTGGTTTTGCCCTGATGCTGATGCCCCAGACTGTGATCGCCCAGGCGACTGCAACAGCGGCATTGCCCACTTTTTCAGCCCAATACGCACAGGGCAGACTTTCAGAAATGCGCGCATCGCTGGCGGCAACCCTGCGGGCTGTGTTGTTGTTGGCGATCCCTGCCACTGTTGGAATGATCCTGCTGCGCCGACCAGTGATTGCCATGTTTTACCAGTACGGCGCTGCCACCGCTCAATCGACCGAATTAATCGCCTGGGCACTGCTATGGTATACGGTTGGGTTGGTTTCACATTCCGTGTATGAAATTCTGGCACGGGCATTTTATGCCCTGCATGATACCCGTACGCCGGTGGCAGTCGGCGTGGTGGCAATGACGTTGAACGTCATTTTCAGCCTGGGATTTGCATCATTGTTTGAACGCTGGGGCTGGATGCCACATGGTGGGCTGGCGTTGGCCAACTCGCTGGCTACCACCATCGAAATGGTAGCCCTTACCTGGTTTATGGCGCGCCGCCTGCAGGGACTGGAATTGCCGTTCATCCTGCGCGGTACGATGAAATCACTCCTGGCCGCCGCGGGGATGGGTGCTGTGCTGCTTGCCTGGCTGCGCCTCAGCCAGGGGTGGCATCCGATCCTCATCACGCTGGCTGGGGCGGGAGCAGGACTTACCGTGTATTTTGCCCTGGCCTGGCTGTTGCGCATCGAAGAGTTGAAGGGCTTGTTGGGTTCGATAAAAACACGGCTGCTGCGTCGCTGAGCACGCGGCGGTTTGGTAAAATTTTCGGTATAATGAATATATTCCCATCATCACCGGGTGGTTTTGGTATTGGCAACGGAAAGAAAACAGGAGTGAACCATGAAGAATACCGGGAAGGAATTCGTCCGAAACACGTATTATGACCGCATCAGCGCCTCTCCGCAGGAGCTGGGGGTTCCGCAACCCACTTTGGAATTACCCATCCCTGCCGGCGCAAAACTGGTCGAATTGCCCGCCATGGAAGAAATCTACCATCCGCAGACGACCCTGATCCGCAGTATTGTGGAGCGGCGCAGCTTACGGCGTTATGCTGAAAAGCCCCTGACATTGGCTGAATTGAGCCTGCTGCTCTATACCACACAGGGTATTCAGGACTTGCGGGAAGGCAGTCGCTTTCAGACCAGTTTTCGGCCGGTACCTTCGGCAGGTGCGCGCCATGCCCTGGAAACATACTTGCTCATTAATCGTGTGGAAGGCGTCGAACCCGGCCTGTATCGCTACAGCGCGGTTAAACATGTACTGGTATTGATCAAATCCGGCACAACAATTGCGGATGCGGTAACCGAAGCCTGTCTGGGGCAGAAACAAGTGTTGAACAGTGCCGTTACGTTTATCTGGGTGGCAGTGGTGGAACGGATGGCATGGCGTTACGTGGAACGCGGCTATCGCTACCTGTACCTCGATGCCGGGCATGTGTGTCAGAATCTATCCCTCGTGGCGGAATCAATCGACAGTGGGGTGTGCGCGATCGCAGCCTACGATGATGCCGCGCTGGACCAGGTGCTGGGATTGGACGGTGAACACCTGTTCGCCATCTACGTCGGCGCACTGGGTAAAAAACCCAATAAAGAATAACCTACTGGCTGGAAAGCCAGAAAGAGCTGCCGTCTGAAACCAATTCCAGGCTACCGTATACCGCTGTTGTGCGGCAGTGAGCAGCCGGGCAGTTCTGATCTTCTCCACTGACCATGATCGCCTGGAAAGATTGCTGGTACCATTCATCAACGTCCGCCGACACGAGGTCACGGTGAGTAAGGACCAGGACGGTGCCGTATGTTGTGGACACAGGCACAAGCTGGCGTAAAACGCTTTGTGATATGCCACCAGGTATGAGAACCTGTAATTGCTGATATTCCAACAGCAGGGCTGTGCCTTCGGGGCGTACTGCCAGCACTGACAATTGGAAGTCCTCACCGATCTTCATCACCTGGCCAGGAACCAGGCTGGTGGATGCGGCTCCGGTGGGTTGTGTTTGGTCCATCAGTTCGGCCACAGCGGTTTCCGGCAGCAGGGGGGAGTACCAGAACACCTCGGGTTGATAGCGCAGCAGCAGTTCATCCAGGCTGTCGAGGCTCGATTTCCCGGAAGTGCCGCAAACAATCACCTGCAGGTGGTAGCCTGAAATTAATGGGCTGACGGCATGCTCCAGACTGTCAATTGCGGCTGACCGGCCAAGCAGGAGGGCATTGCCATCCGGCAGGCGCACAAGCACGGCATCATTCTCCGGCAGGTGGGGCAGGTCAAGGTGAAACTGGCGGTCAGGCTGGTGGAGGGCAGTATTCCAGAGCACCACAATTAACAGGCTGGCGACCAGAAGGAGGGTGGAGTGGGTAATTTTCCGGCGCAGGATTGGAAACCATCCGCCGATCAACGGCAACGCGGTGACCAGGCTGAAGTATGTCAGCAATACAGTCGGGGAAAATCGTCCGATGGTCCAGAACCCCCATGACCAACTGCCGATCCACGTCACAACCCGTAATGTGTAGGCCAGGGGGACCCATACCAGCCAGGCGGCGAATTGCCCAAGCGGGGTGAAAATCCATCCGCAGATCACGGTGATTGCTCCCAGCAGCATGATCAGCGGCTGCACAGGCAGGACCAGCAGGTTGGCAAGAATGGCGCTGAGGGAAAGGGATTGAAAATGATAGGCGATCAGCGGCAGGGTAAACACCTGCGCGGCCAGGCTCATCAGCAGGTATTCTGAGAGCCAGCCGCTTACCTTTAATGCTGCTGCTTCCGGCAGCAGTTTGAGCATCAGGCGGGTAAAATGGTACTGCATCGGTTCGGCAAACAGTACCAATCCCAGGGTGGCAAGAGCGGAGAGTTGGAAACTGAGATCCCACAACAGCAGTGGATTGGCAGTACACAATGCGGCGGCAGAGAATCCCAGACTGTTCAATCCCTGGTTTTTTCGCCCGATAAAGCGTGCGCTGAAAGTCATCACCCCCATGAACGCTGCCCGGATGACAGCCGGATTACCCCCAACGAAAATGGTATAGAGCACGATCAGGACGATGATTGCTGGCAGACTCCAGCGCCGCGGCAGGCTCCGCAGGAAGAATGCGGTTGCAAAAGATACCAACAACGAGAAGTTTGCGCCGGATATGGCAATAATATGGGAAGTACCGCTGCGCTGGAACGCGCGCTCGGTTTCCGCGGGAATTTCATTTTCCAGCCCGAGCAGGATGCCGGATAGTAACGCGGCTTCCTGCGGCGGCAGGTATCCGGTGATGCGTTGATCAGAAAGGCGGCGCAGGCTAAAAATTCCGCGGAGGAGCCAGTTTCCCCCTTTGCCTTCCAGCGGATAAACTGAAGCGAACATGCATTGGGTGTGGATGCCGCGTGCCGCCAGCCAGCGCGGGTAATTGAAATCACCCAGGATTTCGGGTGTTGTGGGTCCACAGTACACTGAAACGCGCTGCCCATACCGAAGATCGAGGGTGCCCTGGGCGATTACCAGGGCTTTTCCATCAATCTCGAGCCACGGGCTATGGCCGCCGCCGGGAGGTTGCTGGATACTTTCTGCCTCCAGAACAAAGCGCGTGCTATGTTCATCCTCCTGTGGGCTGTCTGTGATGGTCCCGATGATCTCAGCAGTCCCGCGCTGGTTGTAATAAGCCAAATGATCCGGACGTACCGTCGGATGTGCCATCCCGATGCGCAAGATACCCGCGGCAAGCGCGATCAGCAGCCATGCCGGGGAGAGCGGTAAATGCCTGTTGACCCATTGCCGGTAACCACCCAGCCACCGCAGGCGTGGTGCAAGGAGCATGATGACGATACCCGCCAGCAGGACTGATCCGCCAGCGATCCACCTGGATGAGCCTGTGAATTGGTCACCAGTGGCTATCCCGGCCAAGAAAGGCACTGACAGATACAACAGTGGTTGATAGCGGATGGGGTACAGGCGGGGTGGGGTCTCAGTGCGCGCTTCCATCCGTCATGGGGCTGCTGTTTCGCGGTGAATGGGTTGTCAGTCGGTACCTCACTCCCCTTCGGGAGTGGGTGTTGCGTCTTCCAGCCAGGGGGCAACCAGCGTATAGACTTCCGTAGGAGTTGCGCTGGGCGCGGCGGTACTGGTAGGTGAGGGCGGCGCGTTTCGGCGGTTCTGGAAAAACAACCAGGCCAATCCCAACAGTGAAATGATCATAATCACTGCCAGGACACTGCAGCCCCAAATAAAAGTGGCATTTTTGTTGCCTTGTTTTTTTGTTTTCGCTGCCTTCGGCCTGGCAGGCGGTGGTGTGCCTGTGACCACTTCTTTTCGCAAGCCGTTTTCCAATTCGAGCAGATCATCTGCACTGACCGATGTTCGCTGCTGTGAGGATGAGGTATCAGGAAACAAAGCCTCATCCAGGTCAAACGCATCAATAAATTCATCCGGGAAGGCACTCTTGCTGTCTCCTGATGAGACGCTGCGCAATTCATCCAGCGCATCTCCATCAAGCTCCTTTTCAGGCTCTTTCAGCACATCCTCACCGAACAAGGCCATTGATTCTTCACGCGAGAGGACGAATGGATTTGAGGCACTGGTCCCTTCCTTCTTCCCTGCCGGGTCACTGTCCTGTGCCATCAGCAATGCCAGTTCATCAACGGGTTCTTCTTCCTCCTGTTCATCTTCACCTTTCAGCCAATCGGTAAAGGTCATATCACCGCTTGGTGTCCTTTTTTTTGCAGGTTGATCGGTGTGTTCGTCATCCAGGCTGCCGCGCAGGAAAGCTTCCAGGTCCTGCTCCAGCACTTCGTCAGCGTCTTCGTCTTCTTCATCTTCCAACAGGCTGGCAAATTCAGAGGAGATATCCGATTCGTCATCTTCACCAAATAAATTTTCACCGGTAAAGAGCTCGTCGCTTTCCTTGGAGGGTTCTTCAAACTCGATCGTGCTGTCGTCATCATAGCTAAAGCGGTTTTCGCCCATCGCCTGTACATCCACACCGTATTCAATGGCTTCATCTGCTTCTTTTGATGGTTTCTCAGGGAGTTTTGCGGATGGCGGGATGAAAATGGCTTCATTTCCCGATTGCAGATGATTCAGCACCTCAGGCGCCAGATGTTCCAGAGCTTTCCGCGCCAGAGGACTATCCGGGAATTGTTCAATGCGTGTTTTGAGAATGTCAATTTTCCCATCACGGTCCGCCACCGTTTCCACCAACCAGATCCACGCTTTTTCATAATCCGGGTCATTCTGAATGATCTCGAGGATAATTTCCCGTGCGATCTCAGTTTCCCCGGCTCTGATGTACTGGATGGCTTGTTTCAGGTTTTCCGAATATTTCGAAGGCATCTCTCACCTCGATGAATCATAATCTGCCATCAGCAGGTAAATGGATGCTGTCCCCCCTGCGGGTTGGGCGTGAGGTTGTGTGGCAGTGGATCAGTCAGGTTGATCACCAACCTGATTTATAAGTCTATTCTACCGTAAAAACTATTTTTGATGAAATCCTGCCACATGGGAAATTGGAATCGATCGTGGATGCCATCGAAGAGAGCATGTGGCATGGCATCATCACCGAATCTGCCAGCCCTTACCCGCGATGAGTTGAAAAGAATTTTCGTTTGTTGGATTCCTTGCATGCTTTCATTAGAAAAAAATCCCACCAACAGGAAAAAGTGTTTATAACTATATATGGGCATGCGGCAACCGCCGGCGCATCATCACCATCTCCGGCGCAGGCTGGATGTATCTTGTGGAGTATCCCCGGCAGACCGTTGATCGGCTTGCCGGGATTGAGTAAGGAGTGTTCATATAATGAAAAAAGTACCTTTTCTGTTTTCCATTCTGATCGTGATGGCATTGCTGATGTCAGCCTGTAAGCCTGACGTGTCAGTAACAGCTGATGAGGCTGCTGTTGAAGAAGCTGCATCGGAGGAAGCTGTGGCGGAAGAATCTCCAGCTTCTGCAGCCGATGCGGATTCTGAGGAAGCGGCGGACGCAGAGGAAGAACCCGAAACCGCCACGGTGGAAGAACCCTCGGGATATCGAGAAGCGCCGATGCTGGCTGAACAGGTGGCTGTCGGTAATTTGCCGCCCGTGGAAGAGCGCCTGCCGGCCGTGCCGTTCGTAGTGGGTCCTGGGGTGCTATCGGAGCAGGTGAGCCTGCCGGATTGGCAGCCTGGCATTTATGGTGGGACATTGCAGGCCGCACACCGCGGTGAGTTCGCCCCTGATATTTTTATCATGGCCAACGAGGCTTACCTTGCCGGTGCAGGTATCAGCACCGATGGTCTGCAAGGCGATATCTTTGAGAGCTACACCGTTAGCGCTGATAACCGCGTATTCATCTTCAAGATGCGTGAAGGGCTAAAATGGTCTGACGGGGTGCCGGTTACGCGGGAAGATGTGGAATTCGCCTGGTTCGATGTGCTCAACAATGCAGAAATATATCCTTCCGGTGCGCCTGCCGTATGGCGTTCGCCGGTGACAGGCAATGTTGCGACGTTGGAATTTGTCGATGACTGGTCGTTTGCGCTCAGTTTTGATGATCCTTACGGTTCACTGGTGGTCGAGATGTCGATCAAGTATTGGGTCGGCTATACTGATCTGGTAAAACCTGCCCACTACCTGAAACAATATCACAAAGACTACGCAGATGAAACCGAGCTTTTGGCGTTGATTGAAGCCAACGGCTATAGCGGGATCGAGGCCTGGGTGAACTTGTTCTCACAGTTTGATATCACCAACTGGGAAATGTGCCTGGAGAACGCCATTGGATTTCCTTCATTGTATCCCTGGGTGCTGAAGGAGATCAAGGATGGTGCGCTGATGTTTGAACGCAACCCGTATTATTTCAAGGTCGATGCTGAAGGCCAGCAGCTGCCGTATATCGACAGCATAATCTCGGCGCGGGTGGATGATGTGGAAATGGTCAGTCTGCGCGCGATTGCCGGTCAGGTGGATTACACCCGTGAAAGCCCGGACATCCAGCAGCTTTCGATGTTCAAGGAGCAGGAAGAAGCCGGCAACTTCAATACGATGATCTACAACCAGCATAACAATGCCGTGATCAACTTCAACTTTGAAGCCAAGGATGAGGCTTTCCATGAGGTGATCAATGACGTGCGCTTCCGCACCGCCCTCAACCATGCCATTGACCGTAAGGAGATCAACCAGACCGTGTATTTCGGGCTGGCGGTACCCTCAGAGGCGACACCCTCGGATAATAGTGTGTATGATATGGCGCTTGCCAATGCCCTGCTGGACGAGATGGGCATGACTGAGCGCGATGACGAGGGCTTCCGCATGACGCCCTCCGGCAAGAAGCTGGTGATCTACATTTCCTATGCCAAGCTGCTGGCAGAACATACCACCATCAGTGAACTGGTGATCGAGTACTGGGCAGAATTGGGTGTTAACACCAAGATGGAAGAAATTTCGCAGGACCTGTTCACGGAGCGCGAGAACAACAGCGAAACGATGATCACGGTGGGTTGGTCGCCAATCGCGCTGTGGGTGGCGCATAACCGCGATGATTTCCAGCCGTCCACCATCGAGTGGAAGCGCTACTGGAATATTTCTGATGAATTTGACGGCATCCAACCCCCGCCCGAAGCGCAGGAATTGTGGGATATCTACACCGATCGCAAGCAGGCGGTCACCGGCTCTGAACAGGATAAAGCGTTGGTGGAACGCCTGTTGGCTAATTACAACGAAAACCTGTGGCGCATATCGTTGTTCGTGACCCCGAACGTGGTACTGGTCAGCAAGGATTTGTGCAATATCCCGCAAAGCGGGATCGGGATTGCTGCCAATTATTCCGGTGAAGAATACTACTTCTGTGAAGGGTCAGGACGGAACTAACTCGTTTTCCATGCTGACAATGTCGTAATAGAGTATCATCACAACCTGGGGCTTAATAAAAACCCCAGGTTGTCATTTGCGTATATCGTGTAGAATAAAACAAAGCGCATTCACAGGAGTGAGAATCATGCAGGCTTTTGTTTGTACTACCCAGCAGGAAGAGGCGGTGTGCCTGAAGAGCGCACTCCAGGCTTCGGGCTTCCTGGTGAAGCTGGTTAAAGATCCCTCAGAGATGATCGAGGTTTGGCCCAACACGTCAATTGACCTGGTGGTCATCTCCATCGATATCACCGGAGAACGCATTACCCAGCTGGTATCGCAGATTCGTAACCAGGCCAATGCTGCCATCATTGTCATCGGCGAAATGTTGCGTGAGCGGCACCAGATTGCGTTGTACCATGCCGGGGCAGACCTGGTGCTGTGCCGCCCATACAGCAGCGGGATGTTGATGGCTCAGGTGAAGGCACTCCTGCGGCGAATTACCGGTGTGCCGTATTATTCGTTGCCAACCTTGACCATCGGCCGGTTGATGTTGGAACCATCCTCGCGTTCAGTGCGCATTGGCGAAGCCGAACCCCAGCACCTGACCCAACTCGAGTTCCGCCTGCTCTATACCCTGATGACCCATCCCGGGCAGGTGCTGACCTCGGAGTTTATCGTCGATTCGGTGTGGGGATACTCCGACAGCGGTAACCGCGACCTGGTACGTGGACTGGTGAAACGCCTGCGCGGCAAAATTGAAGAAGAACCCAAGAATCCTGTGTATATCCGCACCATTTCTGGGGTGGGGTACCAGTTTGAAAATCCTGGCGCTGTGTAAAAATTACACAGCGCGCTGCGGCTTAACCTGATATTTCAACAATTATTCCATTCCATTTGTACAGTGGTATGTTATTCTTTGGTCAGTCCAGTCTATCGAAAAACGCCCTTTTGGATGAAAGCGAACGATGATAAAAGTCAGCTGCCTTTTTTGTGAGCAAGAATTATCGGTGTCATCGCGGGTCCGCGTGGGTGATTTGGTATCTTGCGGCAACTGCAAAACTGTGTTCCGGGTGGTGTGGTTGTATCCATTGGAAATTGACTGGCTGGACATGAATGAGAATCCGGGGGATGCCGATGCGCCGCAGTCTGCGGATGCCGGTGCGGAAGCATCTGATGGTATCCTGCGAGAAGAAGAATAGTTTGTTTGGTTTTGGAGGAATTGCATGGCAACAGTAAAATGTCTATCCTGCGGCGAGCCGATTGAGATTGAATTCAAGCCATATAAGGGTGATTTCGTGGAATGCGAACACTGCGGCATGGAATTCGAAATCGTCAGCGTTACCCCCCTCAAGATTACATGGGCGGAATTTGAAGACGACATGGAATATGAAGAGGATGAGGATTTCGATGAATTCGAAGACGATTTCGACGAGGATGATGACGACGATTTCGACGACGATGATGATTATTGATTGATCTTTTAATCTTGGCCGCAACAGGATCATCATCGCAGGCCTGGTGATTGATCACTTTTCCAGTTCCTGCACAGGGTCGTGATGCCTGGCGAAGGCAATGGGGCCTGTTCTCATCCACTTGCTTTGTAAGGTGGGTTTTGATGGTTCCTGGATTGTGGCAGCCAGAAATGCCGCGTTGATGGTTTTGTGTCAGTCCGTTCCGCGGCAAGACAGGGAATTCAACCACCGGGCTGCGTCTGATAGGGAAAAGCATTCGAACCGCTAACTGGCGGTTCGATAATTTTATTAATCGGTTTTTGATGATCCTTCATCCATCAAAATCGGGATCGATCGTCACCCGTTATGGGGATGGAGAACTTCTTCCAGGTAATGCCCGGTATAGGAAGCAGGTTCTTTCATCACGTCCTCCGGCGTGCCCTGCGCGATGATCTGCCCGCCGTTTACGCCGCCTTCCGGGCCGAGATCAATGATCCAGTCGGCGGAGCGGATCACATCCAGGTTGTGCTCAATCACGAGCACGGTATTGCCGGCATCCACCAGTCGGTGAAGCACGTCCAGCAGACGCTGGATGTCGGCGAAGTGCAGTCCGGTGGTTGGTTCATCGAGGACGTAGAAGGTTTTACCGGTATCAGCGCGGCTGAGTTCCTTGGCCAGCTTCACGCGCTGCGCTTCACCGCCGCTGAGGGTGAGAGCGCTCTGCCCGAGCTTGACATAATCCAAACCGACATCATGCAGGGTTTGCAGGATGCGCCTGATGCCCGGGTGGGCGTCGAAGAACAACAGCGCTTCCTGGATGTCCATATCGAGCACATCGGCGATGTTGTGGTCTTTGTAAGTGATCTCAAGGGTTTGCTCGTTGAAACGGCGGCCGTTACATTCCTGGCATTTCACCCACACATCCGCCAGGAAATGCATTTCCACTTTCTTATACCCGTATCCCGCGCAGGCTTCACAGCGCCCGCCGCGTGAGTTGAAGCTGAAACGCCCGGCATTGTAGCCGCGGGATTTCGCTTCGCGGGTTTCTGCGAACACCTTGCGGATTTCCGGCAGCACACCGGCATACGTGCCCGGGTTGGAGCGCGGGTTGCGGCCGATCGGTTCCTGGGTGATGTTGATGATCTTGTTGATCTGTTCCAACCCCTCAATCGCATCGTATGGGCCGGGGGTGGATTGCGCCCCGTGCAAGGCGCGGGTGAGGGCGGGGGTGAGGGTATGCGCGATCAGGGAGCTTTTTCCCGAACCGCTGACGCCGGTGACGCAGATGAAGGTGCCGAGGGGGAAGGCGGCATCCAGTCCCCGCAGGTTGTGCAGGCGCGCGCCTTTGAGTGTCATCCAGCCCTGGGGTTGGCGACGGGCATGGCCGTTGGGGGCGGTCACTTGCAGTTCGCCGGCCAGGTAACGCCCGGTGAGGGAATCCGGATTGGCCATGATCTCCTCCGGCGTGCCGGCTGCCACCAGTTCACCACCCAGCATACCCGCACCGGGGCCAAGGTCGAGGATCCAGTCAGCGCAGCGCATGGTTTGTTCATCATGTTCCACGCACAGGACGGTGTTGCCGGTATCGCGCAGTTGCTGGAGCGTATCGAGCAACGCACGGTGGTCACGGGTGTGCAGGCCGATCGAAGGTTCATCGAGGATGTACATAACCCCCACCAATCCGCTGCCGATCTGGCTGGCAAGGCGGATGCGCTGCCCCTCACCGCCGGAAAGGGTGGGGGCGGATCGGTCGAGGGTCAGGTAATGCAGCCCGACATTGCGAATGAAGCCCAGGCGTTGCTCAATTTCCGCCACCAGTTCATGGGCGATCTGGTATTGTTCGGTATCCAGTTTGGGGGGCAGCTGATGGATCCATCTGTGCAGGTCTTCGATGCTGTAAGAGGTCAGCTCCGGCATGCGCTTGTGGTCGATCTCGACAAAGCGCGCTTCGGGGCACAGGCGTTCGCCCTGGCAAACCGGGCAGGGCAGACGCCCCATGAAACTCATGTACCAACGGCGGGTGTATTCCGACTTGGTCTGGCGGAAGAGACGGTTGATGTGAAAGATGATGCCCCGTTCCACCTGCAGGCTTTTGCCGCTCCAGGAACCGTCTTCGGACTCATATTCAACGTAAAATTTCCGCTCGCCCGAACCGTGCAGAACGATATGGCGGAAGTCTTCCGGCAATTCCGCCCAGGGTTGTTCGATGTCCACACCGCATTGTTCAGCGATCGAACGCAGGTGGTTGAGGCGCCAGCCGGAACTTTTTTTGCTGAGGTCACCGTACCAGCGCGACGCGCCGTACAGGAGCGATTTTTCAGGATGCTCGATGATCAGGTCGGGATCAACCTGCAACTGGATACCGAGGCCGTTACAGGCCTGGCACATCCCCAGCGGGGTGTTAAAGCTGAACAGGTTGGGGGTCATTTCCGGGAAGCTGATATCACAGACCGGGCAGGCGTTGTGTTCTGAAAGCACCAACTCTTCCTCGCCGAGGTTGACGATCATCATCCCTTCACCGGCTTTGAGGGCGGTTTCGGTGGAATCCATCAGGCGGCGCTGGTATTCGGCCTTCTCTTCTGCTGCCGGATTGTCCGGCGCTGCCAGGCGGTCGATCACCAATTCAATGGCATGGCGCGTGTTTTTATCCAGTTCGGGGATGTTTTCGCTCAGGTCCACCATCTCACCGTCAATGCGGGCGCGGGTGTAACCATCTTTGAGCGCACGCCGCAGGCGGGTGGTGAAAGCCCCTTTGCGCTTGCGGGAGATCGGTGCGAGAATCTGGAAGCGGGTCCCCGCGGGGAGCGCCGCCAGCTGCCCGGTGATCTGCTGGGCATTCTGGGGTGAAACCGCCCGTCCACACTGGGGACAATGGGGTGTGCCCACGCGGGCATACAGCACGCGCAGGTAATCGAGGATTTCCGTCACGGTTCCCACGGTGGAGCGCGGATTGCGGCTGACGGTTTTCTGTTCAATCGCGATGGCCGGGCTTAGGCCGAGGATATGGTCCACCTGCGGTTTTTCCATTTGTCCCATGAACTGACGGGCATAGGAGGAGAGGCTTTCCACGTAGCGGCGCTGGCCTTCGGCATAGATCGTATCGAATGCGAGTGATGATTTGCCGGAACCGGATACACCGGTGACCACCACGAACTTGTTGCGTGGAATCATCACGTCAATGTTTTTCAAGTTGTGCTGGCGCGCGCCGCGGATGATGACCTGGCCGCTGTCAGGGTTGAACTGCTCATCATGGCTGTGCTGCAGCGCTGCCAGGGAAGAATCCGGGGGTACATCGTAGGGAATGTAATCGTATACCACCGGGGCGCGCTTGCGCAGGTCGCCGCCCAATTCGGCCAGGCGCTGTGCGCCGGAAGGTTTGAGGTCGTCCGCTGAAGCGGTTGGCGCGTCAGCCAGGTATCCCAGCAGGCGCAGTTTGGCGCGGATTTGCTGCGTGCGCGGCAGGCCTTCAAAGAATGCCTGGAACTGTTCGAAATCCTGTTCAGAGTGCAGTGTGGCATCGGCAATGCGGTCCAGCAACAGGCGGTCTTCCACGGTCAGTTTGGTTTCGTTTTTACGCGAAAGGTCGTCCCAGTAATCGAAAACACCCAATTCCATGCCATTCAAGGCCTGGAAATCGTGCAGCAGGTTGCCGCGGATGCAGGGGAAACCTTTCCAGTGCCCGTTGAAGCGGAACAGGGAGGAGCTGAGCTTACCGCTGCGCGCCAGCTTCCAGGCACTGCCGGCAGGATAGAAATCCCGGTCGTGCACCAGGTCGGCGGTGCCGGCATGCACATTGAACATGTCCATGAATTGCTCATCAATTTCAGCATCGGTTAAAATCCAGCGCCGCTGGGACTCATCCCAGTATTCGGTGATCCAATGGTCAATCTTGTACTGCCCGGGATCGAGATATTCCGCAAAGCCAACCCGCATACGGGCCGCGTAGCCCTTGTGACGCAGCATGGAAACGTACATCAGAGCGAAGTCGCGGCATACCCCGATTTGCTTCTCGTTATTTTTCCACGGCTGGGTGATGGGGGCGGGGGCGACCTGCGCGATACGCGCCAGGCGTTCACTGGCGCTGCGCAGGAATTGCTCCTGGCGCTGCTCGGTGCTGAGGCTGATGCCGCTGTGGTCAGCGACCAGCTTGTGCAGCAGGATATTCTGTACCACACGCAGGATTTCATCCGGGGTGTCAGGCAGGTCTTGATACATATCGGCGTACTCGCCGGGGTCGGTAAAAGGGCTCTGTTTCCGGTAGGAATCGAGCCATGGTTCCTTTCGCATCGTCCGCTTCCTTCTTCCAATACCATGAGAAAATATTTAGAAAATATGTGCTAATTGTATCACGGGTCACATCGACAGGCAATTGGGATAAAAATGTTTTAGCATACTTTAAGATTAAAGAATGCTTTTGGAAAATTCTAGGTATAATGGAATTTGGAACGAAGAATAACCAGGTGTATCCAGAGGAGTTCGGCATGCGGCAGCCCCCCCCATTTTCAGCAGAACGGTTGACCAAAGAGATCATCGCCATGCAGTTGTTCCCGGATGATTCGGCTTCACCGCTGGAGACAGCGCGGGTGACCGAAACTGTTGGTGGAACCCTGGCAGCGCTGGACCAGGCGTTGGCGTTGGATACCCCGGAATTGTTTGAAGATTATATCCGCTGGTATGAGATTCTTCGCCAGTCGCGGGAGGTATCGGAAACGCCGAGTGGAGCGGTTTTGCAGGCCCTGCAAACCATCCTTGCCGCCGATCAGGCGCAGGATGTGTTGCAGCAATTGCAGCCTTACCTGCAGCGCGCCGAAACCGCACTCGACCTGGATGAGAACGGGCACAGCTCCTTTTTGCGCCCAGACCAGCCGTATGCGGTTGAGGCAGCGGCGTATTTCCAGACTGTTACCCGCGGCAGCCGGCGGGAAACAATTGCCCTGTTGAACCAGTTTGTCCAGGCCGCCATCCCGGTCAAGGATATGTACCTGTTTATTTTCCAGCCGGTACAACGTGAAGTGGGACGCCTGTGGCAGTTGAACCGGATCGGCATTCCGCAGGAGCATTTTGCCACCCATCTGACCCGCATGGCCATGGCGCAGCTGGCGCCGATGGTGGTTTCATCCAATCGTAACGGGTACAGCCTGCTGGCAGCCAGTGTGGGGCGCGAACTGCATGACCTCGGTTTGCGCATGGTGGCGGATTTCTTTGAGATGGACGGCTGGGAGTGTTATTACCTGGGCGCCAATTCACCGCTGGAAGCGATCGTGCAAGGAGTGCAGGCACAACAGCCGCAGCTGCTGGCGCTTTCCGCTACCATCAGCACCCAGCTCAACCAGGTGGCGGAGATTATCCGTCAGGTGCGCCTGGAAGCGGAACCGGGTTTGAAAATCCTGGTTGGCGGCTATCCCTTCAACGTGGCACCGGCGGCCTGGCAGCGGGTAGGCGCAGACGGGTATGCGGCTGACGCGGACAGTGCGGTGCGCGAAGGATACCGGCTGGTCTCGTAGGTACGGCACCCTTCAGTAAGGTTGTATGGTCAATCTGCCTCCTGGTAAGAACGGGTGTGATTTCTGCTTGTTTTCGGATACAATGAATGAGGGGACTGGCAATTGACTGAGAATCTTTTCATTGGAGGTGATCTTGATGGCTACATTGTTCGCTTCACCGCGGGAATTGGCACAGGTGATTTATACTGCCCAATCGGAACGTGACGCTGAAGTGCAGCGTTATAGCGCCGACCAAACAGAAAAATGCCTGCGCGATATCGAATACACACTTGATTTTCTCAACCAGGCTTGGCAGGTGAATAGTCCGCAGCTGTTTCTCGATTATATTCAATGGCTCGAGATTGTATTACGCCAGCGTGGGCTGGCGACGGAAAGCCTCCATCTGCACCTGGAGACGATGGCAGATGTACTCAGGCCGATACCAGAAGCAGTCCAGGCGCTCCCTTACCTGGCTGCAGTACTGGACCAGTGGGATGCGCTCATCCATTCCCAGCCGGCATCGAAGATGACGGCTGCCAATCCACTCCACCATGAAGCCAATCTGTACCTGGGCCATGTGCTGGGGATGCGCCGTGGTGAAGCATTAAAACTGGTGCAGGATCTGGTTGCCCGTAACATCCCGGTTCGGGAAATCTACCTGCACCTGTTCCAGCCGGTGCAGCAGGAGCTGGGGAGGCTGTGGCAGATCAACCAGATCAGTGTGGCCCAGGAGCATTACGCAACAGCGGTCACCCAACTGGCGATGTCACAACTGTACCCGTATATCTTTGCCAGTGAACGCAGCGGATTCGGCCTGGTGGCGGCTTGCGTGGGCAACGAACTGCATGAGATCGGGATCCGCATGGTGGCGGATTTCTTCGAAATGGCGGGATGGGATACCTACTACCTTGGGGCGAATACCCCGGCTGAGAGCATCATTCGCACGGTGAATGAACAAAACGCCGATGTGGTGGCGCTGTCAGTGACCCTGTCCTCGCACATCTCGCGCACCAAGGAACTGGTTACAGCCATCAAGGGCCAGGTGGATGACCGCGTCAAGATCCTGGTGGGCGGCTACCCCTTCAACGTGGACCCGCAGGCGTGGACACAGGTAGGCGCGGACGGCAGTGCGTTGAACGCTGAATCAGCGATTGACCTGGCGTATTCGTTGGTTTCGGCCTGAACGGAGTACAAGCATGGAACTGGGTGGTTTTGCCTTATCCCTTGCGCCGGACGGCGATATCGGCACGGTTTACTTCGACAGCAGCGGCTTGTTCTCCGGGCAGCAATCTCCCCTTGATATGGCCAGCCTGTTGGGGGTGGAACACCAGGCAGAATTCCAACAGTTCCTGGCGCAGGCCTACAACGAAACGCATCCGTGCGGCATCAGCCTGGCATTACCGCACCGCCTGCCGCCGATGCAGTTGTTTCTGACCGGTGTGAAAAACGGTGATGCCTTGCTGCTGCTGGGTGTGGCAGCGCACGCGGAATTATCGGAAAGTCTGTTCGATGAACTGACCCGCATTAATAATGACCAGGCGAACGCCCTCAGGTCAGTGATCAAGGAATTGACGCAAAAAATGGCCGCTCAAACCAGTCCTCAACCCCTGGATGATCTGACCCGCATCAACAACCAGTTGATCGGTTTGCAGCGCCAACTGGCAAAACAAAATGCTGACCTGGAACGCCAGTTCAACTGGATGGCATTGTTAAACCAGATGAACATCGATCTGCAGGTGTGCGGCGATTTGGAAAAAACGCTGGAGACGATCACTACATACACCGCGCAATTGTTTGAAAAAACCAGCGGGCGGTTATACCTGTTTCGCCCGGAAATTGGCCACTTCGCGGTGCGGGGGGTGTGGGGGCATCCCAAAGAAGGATGTCTGCAGCAATTTCCCGCGGTGGAAGAGGCGATTTTGCAGTTGATCGGCGGTACAGAGAACCTGGCAGCCCTGCATGCTGCGCTGCAGGAGGTCACCCCGCAAGGCTGCCTGTTGCTGGTCATCCCGGGGATGGAACAGGTGGTGGGGCTGCTGCAAATTGAATTGCACAGCCGTTTGAACCCCCGCGATCTATTCCGCGAACAGTATCAGTCCGCTTTTCTGCGCATCATTGGCCTGGCGATCACCAATATCCGTTACCAGGAATGGCTGCTGCGTGACTCCACCATCGACCCGCTGACCGGTCTGTATAACCGCCGGTACTTCGAACGGGAGATTGAGCGCGAAATTTCACGCGGATTGCGCCAGCGTTCCATTTTCAGCCTGGTGCTGATTGACCTGAACCAATTCAAGCCGGTGAATGACACTTATGGTCATCAAGTGGGTGATGAACTGCTGCAGCGCTTCAGCCAACTGCTGAAAACATCGGTGCGCCGGGAAGATTCCGCCTGCCGCTACGGCGGTGATGAATTCCTCCTGCTGCTGCCGGAAGCAACAGAAGAGGAAGCAGACCTGATCGTCCAGCGCGTCATCGATGGCTGTGCCCCGGTTTCTGCGGCGATGAACCACATTCCGCTCTCATTTGCCTATGGGATTGCCACCTATCCGCTGTGCGGAACCGACCGCGAAGGGCTGATCCACATGGCGGATGAGCGCCTGTACCGGATGAAAAATGCCAGTCGTTGACTGTCTCTGCCAGGCGTAACAGGATTGGGCGCATCTGAAAACTGGCTGCCCGGGCGACGCCGGCAGCCAGTTGGATTGATGGTATCGGGGGATTATTTGACTTCGACCAGCTCGTAACTCTGGGTGCCGATTCCGATCTGTTCGGCGTAATCGAGGCCGGCGCGCCAGCTGGTATCCGGGTGCAGCAGGTCGAATTTGTCCATGCCGGGCTGCCAGCCGCGCTCATCGAGGATGCTGCCGGGCATGGTCGGGGCGGCATTGACCAGGTCAATCGAGGCGCGGTCAAGGGCGACAGGATCGGTGGAGGCGAGGATGCCAATGTTGGTGGCAATCGGCACATCGTTGGCGGGGAAACAGTCGCAGTCGGGGGAAATATCCATCACGAAATTGATGTGGAAATTCGGTTTACCGTGCACCACCGCGTAAGTATATTCGGCGATCTTCTCCGCGCAGGTGGCAGAGCTTTCATCCCAGCGCACGCGCGCCGCGCCGTAGGTACACACGGCCACGCACTGCCCGCAGCCCACGCACAGGGAATAATCGATCACGGCTTTGCGTTCGGCGTTCATGGTGATGGCGTGCTGGGCACAGTTGACGACGCAGGTGCGGCAGCCCACACAGCTGGGTTCGTCAATAAAGGGCTGTGAGGCGGAGTGCATTTCCAGTTTGCCGCCGCGCGAGCCGCAGCCCATGCCGAGGTTTTTGAGCGCACCGCCGAAAGATACCATCTCATGCCCTTTGAAGTGGTTCATCGAAATGATGATATCAGCATCTGCCACCGCCGAACCGATCTTGGCACTTTTGCAATGCTTGAAATCCAGCGGAATTTCACGGTACTCGGTGCCTTTCAGGCCGTCAGCGATGATCACATCACAGCCGAGGGTCAGGCGGTTGAAGCCGTGCAGCGAAGCGGTTTCAAGGTGATCCACCGCGTTGGCACGCATCCCCACATAAAGCGTGTTGGCGTCGGTCACAAACGGTTTGCCGCCGAGGGATTTGACCAATTCCACCATTTTGGCGGTGTAGTTGGGGCGGATATAGGCGAGGTTGCCGCGTTCGCCGAAGTGAATCTTGATGGCAGTGAATTTGTTGGTAAAGGCGATCTCTTCCATGCCTGCTTTGCGTACCAGCTTTTCCAGCTTGTCCAGCAGGGTCATGCGCGGGTTGGCGCGCAGGTTGGTGAAATATACGTTGGATGCCATGTTGCTTCTCCTTGTTTCTGGGTCTTTCTCCATTATACTGGCATTTTCCATGCTTCGCGGTTGACAGAAAAAATGCGCCGAATTTCATATGCACGATTGTTCTTTTCACTGTGATACAGGTTGCTGTGCCTCTATGGTAAAATTTCACAATCAATACCCGGGGGGCGGCGATGTGGTATCAAACCATAACCTGGAGAGTGCACAATGAGTGAAGCCGTAATGACTGAAACCAAAAAGGGGGGGCGCCGCAAGTTCCGCCAGCGCAGCCGCAATTATATTGTTTTCCTGGTGATCTTTATGGGGTTGGTCGCGATCATGGACCAGTACATCTCCACGGTCAAGACCACCGCCATTCCGTATATCCTCAAGGAATACGATATCACCGCCTCGCAGTTCTCGTATCTTGAGGCCCTCTACCTGGCCTTCACCTTCCTGATCTTCCTGCTGAATGGGTTGAACGACATCATTGGGCGCAAATGGGCCATCCTGGTGCTGATCCTGATCATGGGGTTGTCCACCCTGGGGATTGTCCTGTTTGCCCCCACCATCCACACCTTCATGATCGCCTATACGCTGGCGACGTTCGCTACCGTCTCGAATATGTGGACGATGCCAATCAGTGAAGAATCACCGGCTGAGAAACGCGCCAAATATGTGTCCGTGGTCTACATCATCGGCTTGATCCCGCTGCAAGCAATCCTCCCGCCGATTTTGCTCAATAACCTGAACCTGGGCTGGAAATGGATGTACGGCGTGATGTTCATCTTCATGCTCCCGCTGCTGGTGATGTGGTTCCGCATGAAGGAAACCAGCCGCTTTGAGGTGGTGCAGGCCGAGCGCGAAGACGGCACCCGCAAGAAACACCTGTTCGGGCTGGGTGTGATTGATAAACACGATATGCGCTACATTCTAATCTCCGCCGCCATCTGGCTGGTGTGGCTCACCTACCAGTTCTTCTACTTCTGGGCGGGATATTATTTCATGGATATCAAGCAGTTCACCATCGGCAACATGACCAGCCTGACCTCGTGGTCGATGGTGCTGCTGGCATCGCTGATCCTGGCGATCGCAGGCGGGTACCTTTCCGGCTGGATCATGGACCGCATCGGGCGCAAACCGGCATTGATCCTGGGGTGCGTGGGTTTGGCGGCGATCCTGGTGGTGCTGGGATTTGCCCAGGGCTGGATGCTGCCGGCGGCGGCGGCGCTGACCGGGTTCTTTACTTCCTTTACCTACACGTGGATTGTGGTGTATGTGCCGGAAGTGTTCCCCACCGAACGGCGCGGCGCCTGCATGGGCTGGACCACGACCATCGCCCGTATTTCCTACGTGGTGGGGCCGCTGCTGGTGGGTTTCTGCCTCAAGCAATTCCCGACGATGGAATGGTTCTGGGTGGTGGCTGCCGGCATCATGCTCCTGCCGATCGGGATCGTGTGGTTCCTGAACCCCTCCGAAACCAAAACCCTCGAATTGGAAGACATCGAAACCGAACGCGAAGCCGCCTGACAGCGGAACGCCGGTTACTGAACGCAATGTTAACCATCCCGTGCTGCGCAGCACGGGATGGTTTTGGTACCGGGGAGTACCCGGGAAAATTAAGAACCTGCATAGAGACCAGAATTGCCTGTTGATCCTGGTTCAGTGGATGGAATTCAGAGGCGTGCGCTCAACCGGCATAGCTCCATAACTTTCCGCACCGGTCGCAGCCAAAAGACCCGGATCGGTGTTCTTCGCGGCTTCACCAGTGGGGGAAAGGCATATCTACCCTATGGTGCACTCCTGATGAACTCATTCCTTCCTTTCGAGGCGGTTGGAGAATTCTGTGCTTTGCAGAGGGTATGAACAATGCGCCGGTTTTCATATGCACGGTTGTGCGACACAGGTTGCTGTGTCTCTATGGTAAAATTTCACAATCAATACCCGGGGGGCGGCGATGCGGTATCAAACCATAACCCGGAGAGTGCACAATGAGTGAAGCCGCAATGACTGAAACCAAAAATGGTGGGCGCCGCAAGTTCCGCCAGCGCAGCCGCAATTATATTGTTTTCCTGGTGATCTTCATGGGGATGGTGGCGCTGATGGACCAGTATATCGGCACTGTAAAAACCACTGCCCTGCCGTATATCCTGAAAGAATACCAGATCGATGGCAGCCGCTTTTCTTACTGGGAGGGATTGTACCTGGCGGCTACGTTCTTCATCTTCTTGTTGAACGGGCTGACCGACATGATCGGGCGGAAATGGTCGATCTTCATCCTGATCATCATCATGGGTGTCACCTCGTTGGGCATCGTGCTGTTTTCCCCGTCCTTTCATCTTTTCATGATCATGTACACCCTGGCGACGTTCGCCACCGTCTCGAACATGTGGTCGATGCCGATCAGCGAAGAATCGCCGGCGGAGAACCGTGCCAAGTATGTGGCAATCACCTATATCATCGGTTTGATTCCACTGCAGGCGATTTTGCCGCCGCTCCTGATCAACCAGCTGGGGGTGAGTTGGAAATGGATGTATGGGGTGATGTTCCTGTTCATGGTCCCGGTGCTGTTGATGTGGACGCGTATGAAGGAAACCAGCCGCTACGAAGTGATTCACCAGGAACGCAAAGAAGGTACACGCAAGGCGCATTGGTTCGGTCTGGGCGTCATCGATAAGAAAGACATCCGCTATATCATCATTGCCGCTTTGATCTGGCTGGCATGGCTGACCTACCAGTTCTTTTATTTCTGGGCTGGCTTTTACTTTATGGAGCTGAATGGTTATTCGCTGCAGCAGTGGTCCCTGGTCTTGCTGGGCGCGCTGGTCTTCGCCATCGGCGGCGGGTACCTGGCGGGTTACCTGATGGACCGCCTCGGCCGCAAGCCAACCCTGATCATCGGCTGCGTGGGCCTGGCGATTGACCTGGTGGTGATGGGCTGGGCTTCCGGCTGGGTGCTGCCCGTTACGGGCGTACTGCTGGGCTTTTTCACCTCCTTTACGTACACCTGGATTGTGGTGTTTGTGCCCGAGGTGTTCCCCACCGAGCGGCGGGGCGCCTGCATGGGTTGGACGACGACCCTGGCGCGTGTATCTTATGTGCTCGGTCCGATTCTGGTGGGGTTTTGCTTGGATTTGTTCCCTGATATGCGCTGGTTCTGGGTGGTTGCGGCCGGTATTATTTTGCTGCCGATCGGGATCGTGTGGTTCCTGAACCCCTCTGAAACCAAAACTCTCGAACTGGAAGACATCGAAACCGAACGCGAAGCCGCCTGACAGCGGAACGCCGGTTGTTGAACGAAACCAATCCCATCCCGTGCTGCATTCCTGCACAGCACGGGATGGATTTTAATTGGGAGTGGATGACAGATGGTGAATCTATGATCTGGATATCGCAAATAAGACCTGCGAAATAGGATTTTGGGGTATAGTAAAGGGATTGAAGGAGATGTGGGGTGAACCACCGGGAAAGATGATGAATTCAATAGGCGTTGAATATGAGCTCGATGATACCGTGATTCATGTCGTTGAACCAAACATCACGTTGGGTGGTGGTGGGCATCAAACCATACCAGGCTGGGAAAAAGCAATTATTTAACCAGTGCGATACTTCCATTTGATTTTCATACAGGTATCGAAACAACATACGTTTTTGAGGTGAACAACTTGTGGAAACCGAACTAAGAATTATTGCTGTTTCACTGTCGCTACTGCTGGGTATTCTATTCCTTCTTATTGCAGTCAAGCCCAAGAAAATACTTACCATCGTTCAAAGTTTTTTTCTGTTTCCAGGAAAAGCAAGAGATTTTAAAGAAGCATATTCTATGGCTGAAAAGAAAGTAGATGCAGAAGACAATGGATGTCTATTGGTAGGTATGGTAGTGTTTGGTTTGTTGGGTTTTTCGATAGCTGTATGCAACCTATTAAATTTGATCTAGCGAGATAAAGACTAACGTTTTGCGAGAAAAGCTCGTATTTGTCGGAATTGTTATATGCCAAAAACACTTTATCCATAATGAAAACAAATGTTACTGTTATTAATTCAGAGATGATAATTGATCATTTTGCTAGTGCCTTTGGTGGTGTCACCCCTATTCTATCGACAGATTACGAGCTGCGGGTGGATGAAAACGAACTCGAAACCGAGGTGCTTTATTACCACGGCGGCACAGGCCGTTTTGCGATGCGCGAGTCAATACTGCGTATTGCCTTGATGGAGTTTTCGCAACGCGAAAACTCCCATTTGAGCGACGGCAGCCGGTCATTCGACCATCTGCAATCTTCCAGTGTCATTCTGGAAGAGGATGGGGATGTGTACAGCAAAACGAGTTATACAGCGTTTGGTGAGGTTCGCAAAGAAACGGGAACAAGTCCAACTGCTTATAAATACACTGGCCAGCGTTTGTACATGGATGAACTAGGGCTGATGTACTACGTCGCGCGCTGGTATGATAATTATCATAACCAGTTCATCCAGCCGGATTTACTCATTCCGAAGCCTTGTAATACCGGGGATTGGCATTAATTTTCTAGAAATCAAGTGATGAGGATGATGTGATATTTTTACTCTTGGCCGAAATTCTTGTAGGGGTCATTTTTTTAGCAGTATGCATTGACGAAATCATCCGGGCTATCCAGGTCCTTTTTCATCAGAAAGAACGGTTTCTAAATGGAACCAGCATCCTGTTTTTTTTATACAAGACGATGTGGGGGAAAGATAGCCCAAAATATATAGCGAAGTATGAAATGTATGTCCAAAGAAACATGAAATTTTATGCAATCCTGGCATTGATTTTTATTCCTTTAACTTTTCTGTTTGCAGTGTATATCTTTTTGACTGTGCTGAGGGGTGGTGTTTTCAGGTAAGGAGTAAAAATGTCATTTTTGGTAATCGGCCTTTTCTTTATGGGGGTATATTTAATCATAATATGTGTTACAAATTTTACTCGGGCTGTTAATGTATTGTTTTCCATAAAGAGCGATGGGTGGCTGGATATGGAATATTGTTCTCCATATATAAGAAAATAATGGGAAAAGACAACCCGAAATGTAAGCTTTGGCACGATAATTATGTTAACAAAACAATGAAACCATATTCAATTATGACCCTGATCTTTGCTCCTGTAGGTTTTCTGTTAGGGATAGTTGTCATTATTGACTTAATAACTGGTGTATTCAGTGTTTTATAAAAATGGCTTCAAGCGATAAATACAAGGAAATATAGTCAAAAATGACCGGTGGATAGTAACTGAAGGAAAAGTGTAAGTGGTAGAAATGACCAAGACAACTCCACTCACCCCAACACCTGAAATGAAAGTCTTCACCACGGAGGGTATTACGACCTGTTGGTGGATGAACAATATCCTTATCCTAACCACTTCATCTAGTCGGATACACTCATTCCACACCCGCTTGATCGTTTTCCCCGCTGTCCTCACAACTCCTTCTGCACCAGGTAACCCAGGCGTGCCAGGGTGCTGATGACCTCGCTTTCCGCGTTGGGGTGGATGCGCAGGGTGGTGTCGTTCAATTGCTCCAGGATCAGGTGCGCGGCGGTGCTTTTCTTGAGCGCTTCCAGCGCTTCGGGGTGGTGGATGCGCACCAGCAGCGCCGGCTGCAGGCTGACCTGCACCCCGTTTTGTTCCCAGTTTTCCAGCGCACGGGCAAAGCCTTCGGGCAGCGGGGTTTCGCTCCAGCGTTCCAGCAGGGTGCCCAGCTGGCTGGTTTTCAATCCCTGGGCATGGGCGCGTTTGAGGCTGTTGGGGCTGGCGCGGAACTGGTATTCGCGTTCGTCACCGGCACCAGTGATCTGCACCCAATCGGTGAAACGGGCCACCTGGTAGCGCAGCCAGCGCGGCGCCAGCACGGGAACACAGATCAGGGTCTGGTCGCGCACGCTGAGCTTGCGGTCTTCCTCGGGGAGGCCTTTGGGGGCGTTTTCACTGAACAATTCCAATGCCCAGGGGGAATAACGGAATGCCGTCACCATGCCGCCGGGGGTGTCGGAGGCCAGGTCAAAGAACCCCAGCCAGTGCATCGGTCCGGTGATCAGGTAGCGCAGCAGGCGCCCATCGACACGGTGCCAGCTGGCAAACCCGCTGAGCACCTCGGTGCTGTCGGTTTCGCGGATGAACCAGGTGTCGTAATTGCCGCCGGGACGCTGAAAATCCGGTTCGCGTTCATGCACGGCTTCGATGAAGCTGTTCAGGTTCCACCAGCGGTCGCCGGGTACCTGGCTGAGAATTTCGAGCACCTTCTGGCGCGTGCCGTGCGGATTGTTATCCACGCTTTCCGCGATCGCCAGGTCGGGGACCAGGCGGAATTCATTGATGCTGCGGGAATGCATCCAGCGTTTTGCCAGCAGCCCCAGTGCTTCACCGCGCGAATGCACGAGGAAATCACGCGTGTTTTCGGGCATCGGCAGCGATTGTTCATCGAGCAGGTAGGCGGCATAGAGCAGGTCACGCAGGAACGGGGTGAGGCCTTTGGGCCAGTCTTCGCGGAAGTGTTTCCAGGCATTCATCTCCAGCCCGATGCGCGCGGCCGCCAGCAGGCTGCTGGCGCGGTCGATGATGGCATCGCTGGCGGGCAGGAGGTGGGCGGTTTCGCCCGGGGTGGCGGGGCGGCCCCACTGCCGGGTGGGCAGGTCGCACAGTTCACTGAAGGGATCGAGCAGTTCTTCGGGGATGAAGGCAAATTCCTGCGCCTCGGGCGGCAGGTCAAAGAACGCTTTGCCGATCATGGCGTGATACCACAGGATCTCGACCGGGGAAACCGGGTGCAGGTCAGGGCGTTCGCGGTCGCGCTTGCCGGGGCCCATGCTGCGCAGTTCGCCGTGTTGACGCGTGAACTGCCCCCAGGGGATGCGCCCCTCGTGTTCCAGCAGCGATTGGATCACGGCACGGGCTTCTTCGGGCAGGCTGCCGAACACGCGGCGGATATTTTCCGGCGCGCGCATATAGGCCACCAGCAGCGGCTGGGCGGTGTAGGCGTCCGGCGCGGTCAGGTCATACTCCCAGCCGTTGGCGACCATGCGCAGGAAAGCCAGGTCGTTCCCTTGCAGTACCTGGTTGATTTTCGGCATTTGTTTCGATCCTCGGGTCTGCCTGCCTGTATTGCGTCCTGTTAAAACAAATTTATGATAGACTTAAACGGAGTGACGGCACCAAAACCGTTTGCACTCTTTCTTGAATTATAAAACGGTTTTAGGGTTCAACAACGAGAATCGTATGGCATTAAAAGGCAATCTAACTGACTTCCCGATCCTGCAGATTCTGAATCTGGTTAACCTGGCACAAAAAACGGGAACCCTGGTGATCAATCACCAGGACCTGGTGTCGCTGATCACCTTCCGCAATGGAAAATTGACCTATGCCCAATACGGCGGCGAAGATGGCAGCCTGGTGGCGGTGCTGTACCGTGCCAAAAAGCTGACCAAAAACCAGGCGCAGTTAATCCACCAGAAGGCTGCCGAGATCAGTGACAAGCAATTGGGCCTGATGCTGGTCAATGCCCGTTACCTGAGCCAGGCGGAAATTCTGACCTGCCTGCAGGAGTATTACCTTTCGATCGTGAAGCGCTTCTTCGCCAAGGCTGAAGGGGTGTTTGAATTTGTCGCCGACCGGATGCCACCCGCTGTCAAGATCACGGTCAAGCTGGACCTGGAGAATGTGATCATCGAAGGCACGCGCCAGATGCGTGAGCTGGAGGTGCTGCAGGAAGAAATTCCCAGCCTGGAGATGGCGGTGAAATTTAAGGACCGCCAGGGGATGGATATTCGGAATTTGCAATTGAGCGTGCAGGAATGGCAGGTGGTGAAATACATCACCCCCAAGAACACCATCCGCCAGATCGCGCGTGCCAACCACATGAATGACCTGGAGATCCGCCGGGTGATCTACACCCTGCTGCAGGCAGGCATTGTGGAGATGGTGCGCGTAGCCGGAACGCCGAAGATTGACCTCTCGACGGCGATTCCCAACCAGACCAAAAAAGAACAGCGGTCCATCATCAACCGCCTGATCAACCGGCTAAAGACCGCTTAAGGAAGAGGATGCGATGCAGAATGTAAAAATTGTGGTTACCGGACCCTTCAATGCGGGGAAAACCCAGTTCATCCGATCCATCAGTGAAATTGATGTGGTCAACACGGAGCGGAAAATTTCCTCAAAGGCAGAAATGGTCAAATCGCAGACGACGGTGGCGATGGACTTTGGCCGGATCACGGTGGATGATGAACTGATCCTGTACCTGTTTGGCACACCCGGGCAGCGGCGCTTCGATTTCATGTGGGAAATCCTTTCCGAGGGCATGCTCGGTTTTGTGGTGATGGTCGACAGTACCCGCCCGGAAACCTTCCGCGAAGCGCGCCGTATCCTTGAGACCTTCCGCGCCTATGCCCCCACACCGTACATTGTTGCTGCCAACAAGCAAGACCTGCCGGATGCGTGGGACCTGGGTGATATGCGCCTGGCACTGCGCCTGGCGGATGATGTACACCTGCTGCCGTGCGTATCCACCGATAAGGAAACGGTAAAAAAAGTTTTGATCACGCTGCTGGAATCCATCCTGGAAATGATCGGGTAGCTGCAGGGGCTGGAGCGGTGTTCTGCTCCGGTTTTGTGTCTGAAACATGGTAAGGAGTCAACCAAGTGCCATCGATTATCACCCGGCAGGGATTGCTGCATTATGAGGTCATGGGGCGGGGCAAGCCGCTGATCTTCCTGCACGGCTGGCTGGGCTCGTACCGCATCTGGCGTGAATCCTTGCTGCATTTCTCGAAACACTACCGCACCTACACGATCGACTTCTGGGGGTTTGGCGATTCCGGTGAACGCGAGCATGAATCCGGCAGTGAGCAAAGCACCTACCGGGTGGAAAACTTTGTCGATATGGTGTCGGAATTCATGGATCGCCTGGGTATCCGCAGCGCGCCGCTGGTGGGGCACAGCATGGGCGGGACGACCAGCCTGCGCTTTGCCCTCAAGTACCCCGACAAAGCCGACAGCGTGACCGTGATCGGTTCCCCCGTGGACGGAGAATCGTTGGCACCGCTGCTGAAACTGGCCGGTATGCCGTTCAACGCGCGTTTCGTATTCCTGTTCTTTGGTGTCTTTCGCTGGTTCATGCGCGTGTTCTATTCGCGCCTGATCTCGCGTGATCCCGATTTCCCGGCGATCATGGACGCGGATTTGCAGCAGCTTTCCCTGCAATCTTTCCTGTGGAGTATTAATGACCTGCGCCATGTCAACCTGGTGCGCGATCTTCATCGCATCCGGGTGCCTGTGCTGGGGATGTACGGCGACCGCGATATCATCGTCGACCCGGATGAATGGCAGACGCTGTCGATGGGGCTGCATACCGCGCGGGTGGAACGGTTTCCGCAGGCCGGGCATTTTATCATGCTCGATGAACCCGGTAAGTTTCAGCAGGTGCTGGAACAGTTCCTGGCGCAGCAGAAACCAGGAAGGAAAACCGAATGATGCCCACTGCCGATGCGTTTACGGCTGCATGCTGGCAGGGGACGGTGGAGATGCTGGGGGCGGAGTGGACCGCGCAGCTGCTTCAAGCTGCGCCCGCAGATTTTGGGGCCTATTGGAGCGCTTTCAGCCGGGCATTACCCGCCGCTGTGGGCGAGCGGTCCGCGCAGGGGATGGCGGTACGCATCGGCGAGGCGGCATTTGGCGCTTTTATCCAGCAGCAGGCGGCACAACTGGGCATGGCCGGGCTGGCGTTCCGGCTGCAGCCGGTACTGCGGCGCATCCGCCAGGGACTGGATGCCGTCTGCCGGGCGGTGCAGGAGCAAGCCGGGATGGATGCGGCGTGTGCAGAGCTGCCTGACGCTTATCAGGTTACAGGCAGCGGCAGTCTGCTGGGATGGCTGTTGGCCGGGTTTTTCCAGGCGTATTTGGAGTGGGCCAGCAATGGCAAGGTGTTCCTGTTTTCCATTTCCCGGCCTGATGCCGACCGCTGGGAAATCCGTTATCCCAAAACACCCTTTGATCATTAGGTGCATCGGAAACAACAGGTGGAGTGATGTTCAAGATCATTTTGAAGAACGAGAAATTTGTCGAGCCTTTCAATGAACCGGCACGTGACCTGCGGATTGTCAACAAGCCGTTGTGGCTCAACCAGCGCGACGTGCTGGCGCCCTATACCACCCGTGAGATCGAGGTGCCGCTGGGCCTGGCGGAGGGGGATGACTGCGGCCAGCTGGAGGACCTGTATGCGCGCCGCATCCAAACGGTGCTGAAACAGTTCCATGAGCCGTGTGTGGTATTGCAGGACAACCTGTTTTTCGATGAGCATTACATGAAGGAATTCATGCGCCAGGCACAGCGCGGCGGGAAAGCGGTACGGGCTGCCTTTCCGTTGAGCGACGGCGCCTTCCGGGAACATTGCCTGCCGCTCAGTACCGAATGCAGCTATCACAAGGGCGCGGATGATTGGTACTACGCTCCATTGTGGTTTTTCCCCGACGGCTACAACGATGCCCCGGAGCCGTTGTATATTGACCTGTTGTCGAAGGAAATTGGTTACTACAATATTCCCACCTACATGGCTGCGGATATGGGCGACCTGGTGTACCAGGTGCCGCTGCGCTCCTTCATTGCGATTGAATCGTGGGTGCATATTTTCATCGCGGATTGCGTGTTCGGTATGTTCGGGCGCGGGGCGCGCTTTGAAGACCGGCTGGACCGCGATCCATTCTTCAAGCTGGGCATCCTGTGGAAGGGCCTGATGGAAGGCAAACAGGTGCTGGAATCATCGGGCGTGGTGGAGATCGGCAAACACTGCGTGATTGACCCCACCGCTGTGATCCACGGGCCGACCAAAATCGGCGACAACGTCACGATCAATGCCGGGGCGGTGATCGAGAATTGCACCATCGGCGACCATGTCAACATCGGCCAGGGCTGCCAGCTGATGCTCTCGGTGGTGGGGGATGGCACTTTTCTGCCCTTTCGCGCTTCCCTGTTTATGAGCTCGTTGATGGACAACGCGATGGTTGCACAGAACGCGTGTCTCCAAATGTGCGTGATCGGGCGTGATTCCTTCATCGGCGCGGGCAATACCTTCACCGATTTTAATTTGCTGTCGGGAGAGTTGAAAGCGCGGGACGGCAGCGGACGACTGGTGAACAGTAACCGCCCGGTGTTGGGGGGCTGTGTGGGGCATCATGTACGCATTGGCGCGGGGATGATCATCTATCCCGCCCGTACCATCGAGAGTGATGTCGTGCTGATCCCCTCCGAACGGCGGATTGTGATGCGTGATGTGCGCTACGAAGACAGCGACCACCACAAAATTCCAAACCCCAATCTATACACCCGTAAATACCCGCGGCGCGGTGAAGCAGTGGAAGAATGGTGATGGAGTTACCGTGTGAAACGAAAAGCCCCCGACAGCCAATGTGCCGGGGGCTTTTGTCTCTTCCGGAATTACTTCTTCAGCACTTTCTTGAGGACGGTTTCCTTGTCCAGTTTCTTGGTGCAGAAGAACCAGTCATAGCAGTGCATTTCGTCCTTGCTTTCCATGCGCTGCTTGGCAACGCCGCAGGAACCCGCGGTCGGGACGATCACATCATCGCCAGGCATCCAGTCGGCGGGGGTGGCAACGTTGAACTCATCGGCGGTCTGCAGGGCGAGGATCACGCGGTACAGTTCGGCAAAGTTGCGGCCCATGCTGAGCGGGTAGTAGATGATGGTGCGGATGATGCCCTTGGGGTCGATCACGAACACGGCGCGTACGGCTTTGGTGTTCGATTCACCGGGCTGGATCATGCCGTACTTGGAGGCAACTTCCATGGTGATGTCTTCGATCAGGGGGAAGGTCACTTCCACGTCCTTCATGCCCTTGTATTCAATTTTTTCCTTAATGGTGCGCAGCCAGGCGATGTGGCTGTAGAGTCCGTCAACCGACAGGCCCACCAGCTTGGTGTTGGCCTCGTTGAACTGCTTCTCCATCGTGGCAAAGGTCATGAATTCCGAGGTGCACACCGGGGTGAAATCAGCGGGATGGCTGAAGAGGATCACCCAGCTTCCTTTGTAATCGGCCGGAAAGTTGATCGTTCCCTGGGTGGTGACCGCGGTGAATTCCGGGGCTTTTTCCCCAATGCGGGGCATGACATAGGTTTGAGCTACAGTATTTTCCATTTTTTAATCCTTTTCTTCGATTTATGATTTGGTTTTGAGCTGCATTACGCAGTTGGTTCACTGTTTTGTGATTCCTGGCAGGCGGGGCAGATGCCGTAATGAACCATGCGGGAACCGACGATCTGGTACCCGGATTCTTTGCGGATGATCTCTTCCATTTCAACCGTGTGCTGCGAGGTGAAATCAACGATCTCGTGGCATTTGAGGCAGGCCAGGTTGATATGGGGATGGGTATCGGGGTCAAAGTGGACATTGCCGTCCCCGATTTGCCCCAACACATTCACCGCCCCGGCATTAACCAGTACATCGAGGGTGTTGTACACCGTTGCCAATGAGAGCGATGGATAATCTGGCTTTAATGCGGCATAAATCTGCGCCGCGGTTGGGTGATCCTGGCTGCCTGCCAGGTAATTGCAGATGGCAACCCGGGTGCTGGTCAGCCGCATGCCAGCTTTGGTAAGTGAATTGATCAGTGTATCTACCATTGTTTAATCCGTAATGATTCTAAATATATAATGATTATAAATAAATAAGGGATAAAAATCAAGCATCTTAATCTTAAAATTTGCGTCCCCGCATACGAGAATGAACAGGGATGGGTGAAAACCCCGTTTTTCCGTCTTGATAATTCTCCCTGTATCACGTACACTTAAGCGTTGAGGCTACATCATCATCCGCAAGGATTTAAAGGAGATTATTCGGTATGGAACGAACCATGATTGCTGAACTGAGTCAATGCATTGACCAGACAGTGAAGATTTCAGGCTGGCTGCAGGTGCTGCGCGACCAGAAAAGTATGCAATTTCTCATTCTGCGGGACCGCACCGGGTTGGTGCAGGTGGCGCATTGGAAGAAAGGCAACCCTGAACTGGCGGAATTGATATCCACCCTGGGTACCGAGAGCGCCCTGACCGTAACCGGCAAGGTGGTGGAAAACCCATCGGTGAAGTTGGGCGGCCTGGAAATCCAACTGGAAACGCTGGCGGTGGAAAATGCTGCCGAGGCCCCACTGCCGTTTGAGCTGACCGGTGATGTACTGCCGAATGTCGATTTTCGCATGGACTGGCGTTACCTGGACCTGCGCCGCCCCGAACCGCTGCTGGTGTTCAAGGTGCAGACCACCCTGGAAAAAGCCGCGCGTGAATTCTGGCTGCAGAACGGTTTCATGGAAATCCATTCCCCCAAGATCATGGGTACGCCCAGTGAAAGCGGGGCGGAGTTGTTCGAGTTAAAATATTTCGATGGCAAAGCCTACCTGGCGCAGTCGCCCCAGTTTTACAAACAAATGGGCATGGCCGCCGGTTTTGACCGCGTGTTTGAGATCGGCCCGGTTTTCCGCGCGGACCCCTCCTTTACATCCCGCCACATGACCGAATTCACCGGCCTCGATTTTGAAATGGCGTGGATCAATGACCACCATGATGTGATGGACATGATTGAACGCTGGCTCCAGTACATCTACCAGGCTGTCAAAGACGAACACGGCGAAGCGATCAAGGAATTACTCGGGGTTGATCTGGTTGTGCCCAGCCTGCCTTTCCCGCGCATCCCCATGCTCGAAGCGATCCAGATTGTGAAAGAAATGGGTTATGACCTGCCGGAAGGCAAGACCAAGGACCTCGACCCGGGCGGTGAACGCACGATTGCTCAACATGTGAAAGAAAAATTCAACCACGACTTTGTGTTTGTCACGGATTGGCCGATCACAGCGCGGCCCTTCTACCACATGCGCAAACCGGAGGATCCTTCTCTGACCCGCAGCTTCGACCTCCTGGCAAACGGCCTCGAAATTTGCACTGGCGCCCAGCGCGAACACCGCCGTGCCATGCTGGAGCGGCAGGCGTTGGAGATGGGGTTAACCACCGAACCGATTGCCTACTACCTTGATTTCTTCCGCTATGGCTGCCCGCCGCATGGTGGAATGGGGATGGGACTTTCCCGCCTGTTAATGGTGCTGCTGGGTTTGCCCAACATCCGCGAAGCGGTTTACCTGTTCCGCGGGCCAAACCGATTGAATCCATAAAGAATTCCAGGCGCAGCGCGAATGTTGCGCCTGTACTTTGTAACCAGGAGAACTGCAATGATCTACGGAAAACGGCTACGACTGAGGGCACTGGAACGCAGTGACCTGCCTTTGTTTGTCCGTTGGTTGAACGACCCGGAAGTGACGGATAACCTGCTGATTGGCCATCCATTTTCGATGGACACAGAGAACCAGTGGTATGAGGGCATGCTCCAGCGTTCGCAGTACGAGCGGCCGCTGGTGATTGAATTACGTTCCGGGGAGAACTGGCAGATGATCGGCAACCTGTCGCTGATGGACATTTCCTGGCAGCACCGTTCTGCCGAATTGGGGATTGTGATCGGCGAGAAATCAGCCTGGAACCAGGGGTACGGCACCGAAGCGATCCAATTACTGGTGAAACACGCGTTTGACGAACTCAACCTGCACCGCATCTGGCTGCGGGTGTATCAAACCAATCCGCGCGGTCGGCGCTGCTATGAAAAAGCGGGATTCCGCCTGGAGGGCACTGAGCGGGAATCGATTTTCAAGCACGGCAGGTACATTGACGTGGATGTGATGAGTATTTTGTCGACCGATGAAGTACAGGCGGCACAGGCCTGAAACAAGGAGGTAGTGAGACGATGGGCAAAAAGAAAAAACGTTCACATGTTGGAGATATTCGCCTGTTTTCCGGGTCAGCATCTTCGGAACTGGCTCATAAAATTGCGGAACACCTGGATCTGCCACTGGAAGGGCACGACCTGGTGTGTTTTCCCAACGAGAACCTGTTTGTCAAACTGCACTCGAGTGTGCGTGGGCAGGATTGCTACGTGATCCAGACCACTTCTTCCCCGGTTCATAACAATTTCATGGAACTCCTGATCACCCTGCAAACCCTTCGCCTGGATTCTGCCGCGCGGGTGACAGCAGTGGTGCCGTACCTGTGTTACGCGCGCTCGGATAAAAAGGATCAGCCCCGTGTGCCGATCACGGCCCGGCTGGTGGCGGATATGATCAGTAGTGAGGCAGACCGCTACATGACCTTTGACCTGCATGCCGGTCAGATTCAGGGCTTTTTCTCGATCCCCGGCGATGTGCTTTCGTCATTCTCCATCCTGACGGACCATCTGAAAGCGCTGCTGCCCAACATGTACCAACCCGTTGTGGTGACAGCCGACCTCGGATTTGCCAAAAAAGCCCGTAACTTTGCGGAAAGCCTGCAAACCCCGCTGGCGTTGATCGAGAAACGGCGAACCGGCAATGACGCGCGCGCCAAAGCGATGGGCATCATCGGCGAGATCAACGATCATGATGTGATCCTGGTGGATGATGAGATTGATACCGGCGGTTCGATTGCGGAAGCAGTGCACCTGGTGAAGCAATTCGGCGCCAGGGATGTATACATCGTCTTCGTACACGCGGTATTGTCGTTGAATGCGGCAGAACGGCTGGCAGCACTGCCGGTCAAACAATTCATCTGCACGGATACCATCCCGATTCCGCCCGACAAGGCAGCCGCCTTTGGTGATCGCCTGACGGTTCTCACGATCGCCGACCTGCTGGCTGAGGTGATCCTGCGGGCGAACCAGGGCCGCAGTGTGGGTGCCTTGTTCGACGAGTAAACCAGACACCATGCCCGAACTGCCTGAAGTTGAAACGGTTGTGCGCTCGCTGCGCAATGGAGGAGCGTTTGGGCTGCCGGTGATCGGGCGCACGGTTGCTTCTGCGCAGGTGCTATGGGATCGCTCGATCCAATCGCCCGATGCGCACACCTTCTGCCAGTTGATCCCGGACCATACGGTGCTTGCGGTTGAACGGCGCGGCAAATTTATCATCATGCGGATGGGGCCGGCGGATTTGCTGGTTCATCTGCGGATGAGCGGAGACCTGCGCGTGGAAACCCTGCGGGATGAAAACAGCCAGCCGCGGCAGTTGTTGCCGCATGATCGGGTGGTGATCGATTTTCAGGATGAAACCAGGCTGGTGTTCAACAACCCGCGAAAATTCGGCCGGATGTGGCTGGTGCCGGACGCCGCGGAGGTGACCGGGCACCTGGGTCCGGAGCCATTGTCAGACGAGATGACCGGCGCGCGCCTGTTTGACATGCTGCAGCAGCATAAGCGGATGCTAAAACCCCTTTTAATGGATCAGACTTTCCTGGCGGGGATGGGAAACATTTACACCGATGAAGCCCTGTATCTTGCCGGATTACATCCTCGGCGCCAGTCCGCCAGCCTGACCCGCGATGAAGCCGATCACTTAATGGAAGCGATCCGGCAGGTGTTGCAAGATGGGATTCGCGCCAACGGCGCCAGCATCGACTGGGTCTACCGCGGGGGTGGGTTCCAAAACCAGTTTCGCGTGTACCAGCGGACAGGCGAAGCCTGCATGCGCTGTGGGCATACGATTGAACGAACAGTGGTAGGGCAGCGGGGAACCCATTTTTGTCCCCTGTGCCAGCCGCTGGAAGGAGGTCAGGATGCTTGAGGTACCCATCACCATGGCTGTGGTTGTGATCGGTCTGTTGATTGGCCTGGGCCTGTTTGCGTTGTTCACGATCGTGCGGTTTTTGTGGAAGAAATTTTCTGGGGAATCCGATCGGAAACCGACAGAAACATACAACAGGAAACCCGATCATGCACAGCCTGCACAGGCAGAGAAAGTGCCAACGAGCGCTCCACCCGCAGCAGTCGACGACGGTGCTACCCCTTCCCCCTTATTGTGGATTGACAGGGATGAAAAGGGAGATGTCCTTAAATTGTGGGCCGGCGGTGCACACCCTCGGCAGTTGCAGCGTGGAAAACTGACCAGGCAGGATGAAAAAATTCTGATGGAGTTGCAAGGTCTGGTGCGCACCGTTTTGGGTTCGGAAATTGCTCCGCCTGTACCAGACGCCGCAGAAGCGGTTCCACTCCCTGCCCCGGTTCCGATGCCGCGTACCGAACAGAAGCCAGTTCGCAATGGGTTCAGCTTGCTGGGGCGGGAAAAAGTGGTGGTCGATCAGCCGGTGTCGATGGCGCTTCAGATGAACGCCATTTTGCAGGAAATGCTGAAACAAATGCCGGGCGATCCGGTGAATCTGCGGATTGAGGACGGACCAAACGGTGGGCTGCGCATCTGGCACCAATCCCGGTCCTATGATGACCTGGAACAACTGCCGGATCCGCAAATCCGCAGCCTGATCCACCAGGCCGCGGAACGCTGGGTGGCGCAGAACACCTGATATCACGGATGATTCTATAAATAATTTATAAAAAATTATCACATCGCGGGTGTGTTTATGGTACACTTTGCTGTGCGGGATGGAATCCTGCAAATTTAAGAAAATGAGATTGACATCCATGGCAAATATTTATCCTTTCACGGCTATCGTCGGGCAGGAACGCATGAAGCGTGCCCTGATCTTAAATGCGGTATATCCCCGTATTGGCGGTGTGTTGATCCGCGGTGAGCGCGGTACCGCCAAATCAACCGCAGCACGCGCCCTGGCCGCCTTGCTGCCGCCCGTGAAAGTGATCGAAACCTGCCGTTTTAATTGCAACCCGCGCCATTCTGAAAGCTGGTGTACCGAGTGTAAGGAAAAATACACCGACGGCCATTACCATATAACTGAAAAACCAACGCCCTTCATCAACCTGCCGGTTTCCGCCACCGAAGACCGTGTGGTGGGTACATTGGATATTGAGAAGGCAATCCAAAAAGGTGAACGCCATTTTGAGCCGGGCATCCTGGCTTCAGCCAACCGCGGCTTGCTTTATATTGACGAAGTGAACCTGTTGGATGACCATGTGGTGGATGTGCTGCTGGATGCTGCCGCGATGGGCGTGAATAATGTGGAACGGGAAGGCATCTCCTTCTCGCATCCTGCCCGTTTCATCCTGGTGGGTACGATGAACCCCGAGGAGGGCGACCTGCGGCCCCAGCTGCTGGATCGCTTTGCCCTGTCGGTCGATATCTTTGGCTTGCTCGACGCGCGCCAACGCGTGGCGATCATGGAACGCAACCTTGGCTTTGAAAAGGACCCAGTGGGTTTCCTGGGTGAATGGCAGGAGGAAGAGCAGCGCCTTTCGGCTCAGATCAGCCGGGCACGAGAAATTGTCGATCAGGTGACCTACAGCAGCCGTGATCTGCTGACCATCGCCTCCCTGACCGCTTCGATGAAGGTGGATGGGCACCGTTCGGACCTGGTGATCCTGAAAGCCGCCCGTGCGCAGGCTGCCTTTGAAGGCCGCTATACGATCACCCCGATGGATATTGCCCTGGCGGCGGAACTGGCGTTGCCGCACCGTATGCGCCGCGGTCCATTTGAAACCGCCGGGATGGATGTAACCCAGCTGCAGGAGCGCATTGATGAATTGGCCGGCGCTCAAAGCAGCCAGGAAGAACGTGCCACTCCCACCGGGGAGCCTGTCGACGAAAAAAAAAAGTAGCCGCGCAGCCTGAGCTGGGCGAAACGGAATTGCCTGAACCCGAGCAGGGACTGAATGAACCGACACCGCAGTCGGTGTTTGGTGATACTAATGCACGCTGGTGGGACAAAGGCAAAAAGGTGAATGTCGGCAAACCGTTCACCCCGCGCACACTCGATACCCCGTTGGACCGCATCCTGCGCAAGAAAGGCGGCAGGCGTTCGGTGACCCGTATGGAACACCGCGGTCGCTATATCCAGTCACGGCCAGCCAACGGCCATGTCCGTGACCTTGCGTTTGATGCCACCATCCGCAAGGCGGCACCGTACCAGCGCCAGCGTGCTGATCTGCTGAAAGATGTGTCTTTCGCGGTGCGTCGGGATGATTACATGGAAAAGGTGCGTGTCCGCAAATCGGCCAATCTGATCCTGTTCCTGGTGGATGCTTCCTGGTCAATGGCAGTCACTGAACGGATGGAGGCGACCAAGGGTGCCATTCTTTCACTGCTGACCGATGCCTACCAGCGGCGTGACCGGGTGGGGTTGATCATCTTCCAGAAAGACCGCGCCACCCTGGTGTTGAAACCGACCAATTCGGTGATGCTGGCGCATGAAGCCCTGCAGGATATTCCCATCGGTGGGAAAACCCCGCTTTCCGCCGGTTTACAGATGTCTTATGATGTCCTGCGCCAGGAAATGTTTCTGCATCCCGATGTGATGCCGCTGTTGCTGGTGATGACGGATGGCGCTGGTAACGTTTCCATGGGACATCTCTCGCCCCAAAATGAAGCTCACGCGATTGCTGAAAAAATTGCTGCGTTGAATGTCCATTCCGTTGTGGTGAATATGGAAAGCATCCATTTTGATCAGGGCCTGGCAGAAACATTGGCGAAACACCTGAAGGCCCCCTGTTATTCCCTGACAGAGATCCGTGCAGATAACCTGTATGAAACCGTTAAAAAAGAAATGACCGGTGCCAAACGGCAGGTGCTGAGCTGATACCCAGGGATGGCGGTGAGGATTCGCATGGTATTTGGGGTGTTCTCATGGAAAAATCCGTTTATAATCAAGAAAGATTGGATCCCATATCGCTAACCACCTGCCGCTGCGGCAGGAAGGGAAAGGAATGAACCGTTCACCGCTTATGGCGCTTTCTTCTGATCAACGCAAAAACTTTCGCTTTTTATTGTTGATGATCATCCTGATTACGATTCCCTGTTATTGCCTGGGAATTGTTGTGCTGCGCCTGGCAGACCAGGTGGAGGAAATTGAGCAGTACCCGCAAGATACACCGCCTCCGTTGCAGCAGCCGACCTTCACACCGGTATCGGCACAGCCCACCCAGACTGAAATTGCCGGGAATTGGACGGCAACCGCAGATGTGACGGCGACGGAAACCAGGACGCCAACCCTTACCAGGACTTTATTCCTCACCCCTACCCGTACCGCGACAATGACATCAACAAATACCCTGACGCCGACGTTGACACGCACCCCGATACCAACCAACACCGTCACGGTTACCCCCAGCCCGACCCAACAACCAACCTCAACCGATACCCCTGTTCCGACAGAAACAGAAACCTCAGTGTTGCGGGATGAGAAGCATCCGTTGGCTGCAGATGCGAGGGTGTGAGTGATGCCCCGCAAACTGGCCGGTCAGCAGGTGGGGGGCAGACAATGGATTCGAAGTGGTTGGGCGTTGGTTGCAGTTGTGATGATACTGAGCCTGTTAGGGTGTGATACCCTGTTGGGCTTGCCATTTCAGCAGCAACCCAACCAGAATGCCACGGTTACACCGAAAATAACCCGTACCCAGGTCACCGATGTGACACAGCTGACCCCGGTGGAAATCACGCTGACGCCTGAAGTCAACAATCGGAATGAACTGGTAATCTGGGTCCCGCCCATGATGGATCCCGAAGCCGGAACGCCTGAAGGCGAAATCCTGAAGCAATATCTTGCTGCTTTTGGTGAGAAACATCCTGATGCGATCATCACCGTGCGGGTCAAAGCACGCAGTGGTATCGCTGGATTAATGGATTCCTTGATTTCCACTTCCACCGCTGCGCCCCTGGCGTTGCCTTCCTTGATCATGCTTACCCGGCGTGATCTGGAGCAGGCAGCCAAGCGCGGCTTGATCCTGCCGATGGGCGATTATTCCACTATGATCAATGAACTGGATTGGTTCCAGTATGCGCGGGTGATGTCAACCATCGGTGATTCTTCTTTTGGTTTACCCTTTTCGGGTAACGCATTGATCATGGTATACCGCCCTGAAGCTTTCGAAGAAACCTTGCCCCGTAGCTGGTCAGGATTGTTTGAATTGGGTCAGCCGGTATATTTCGCGGCGGCGAACCCGAATGCGGCCCTCCCCATGGCACTGTATCAATCGCTTGGTGGAACCTTTGTGGATGAGGCCGGAAAGCCGGCCCTGGACAATGAAATTTTAAGGCAGATGCTCACCATCATTGATGAGGGCAACTCGGCCGGTGTGTTCCCCTCCAACCTGTTTGATTTTTCTGATCCTGTAGTGATTTGGAATGAATATCTGTTAGGCAATACCAACATCGTGGTTACCTGGGCCAACCACTTCCTGACCGACCTCCCCGAAGATAGCCGTGCCATTCCATTAATTCCGCTGACTGACTATCATTTCACCCTGGCTGAAGGCTGGCTGATCGCCCTGGCGGACCCGCTGCCAGAACGACGCGCCCTGGCGGTGGAATTGGCTGAATCGTTGGTACAGGTACAATTCAATTCTGATTGGAACCGGGAGGCCGGTTACCTGCCGATGCGGTCAGGTTCACTGGAATTGTGGGAAAACGCCGCAGTGGTTGAACCGATGGAGTTGGTCTCCTACTCAGCATCTCCATATCCCACCTCGGAAATCAGCGACCTGGTTGCCCCGATTCTGGTGGAGGCGGTTGGCCAGGTGCTTGTTCAGGGTGTCAGCCCGGCGGCGGCGGCTGAGAATGCGGCCGCGAAATTGACCAATATCGAGGAATAAACCACCATGCGCTTCAATACAACCCATTCACAACAGCACAAGACTCGCCAGTGGATTTTAACCGTCGCTTCGGTGGTTTTACTGCTGCTCCTTCCGGCGGGATTGGCCCTGGGAGACGGCGTGCAGCCGCCGGATGGCCGCCGCAGTGGTGACGAATTCAGGCAGGCGGCACAGGAAGAAAACCGTGACCTGACGCGGGGAATGATGTACATGGGCGGATTGATGGTGCTGGTGGTGGTGGCAGGCACGCTGCGCATACTGGCATTGGACCGTGCCAACCGTCCCCACTTGATCCAGCCTCGCAAAAAACGCGAACTGCCGGATGCAACCGTGAAGAAAACACCGCTTCCTGTACAGGAACCGTCAGCGGCAGACCAGGCGGAATCCGAAGCGAAATCGTGAAATTATAATTCCAGTGCGATCAGCGGGACCAGCATTTCGGTGCGGGACAACCCTCCATGCCGTCCCAGCAACGGGTTGGGGCGTGCGCTCCACCACAGGTAGCTAAGGTTGCGGGGAATCAGCAGGTAGTCGCCAATCCGATCTGCACTGGGCGGATAAAATGGCGGCGGCCCGAACAGACCACCTTCCAGTGCCTGGCGGGAAGGCATCATGGCAAACTCTTCTTCGGTCCAATGAGTGTAGAAGCGGCGGTGCATTTCCTCTGCCATGCCGTTTTTCACATACAGGTACGGCAGGCGGTTATCGCCGGATGGCAGCATGGCCAAAGTATCCAGTACATCCGGGTAACGGGCAAGGTCATACCGCGGCAGTTTGGGGGTCACCAGGTGGCCGTGGTCGGCAGAAATCAACAACAGCAGGTCATGCGGGCCGTGCGTTCGCATGCGGCGAATGAATTGAAGCAGGGACAGTCCCAGCAGTTCAAATTCCGCATGAACACGCGGGTCATCCACCCCGTATGGATGTCCCAGGCTGTCATGTTCGCTCCAGTACAGCCAGGTGTAACTGGGAGTGCCAGATTCGCGTTCCAGCGCCTGTTCAAAATTGGCCCATAAATCAGTCACTGTTCTGAACGGAATGCGTTGCGCGCCTTCATCCAGCATGGAGGATAGGCCGGAATTGACAATGGAAGTATGCTGCATCGAGCGCACGGTCACACCGAATTTCGGCAGGTGGGCAGCAATTCCGGTGACCGGTACAAAGCTGTCCAGATCCATCCCCGCGGCATACAGAGAGCCGTACGCGCCGCGGGAGGCAGCCGGCGAATGCAGGATCATATTGCTCAGAATGCCCAGTTCCTTGAGCCAGACCTCGTACCCCAGCACGCCATGCGCGACAGGCGCGGCGCCTGTCCACAGGGTACTGAGTGCGGCAGCGGTGGTGGAAGGCGAGATGGAAGTGAGTGGCGAAATGGCTGCATCTGACAGTATTTCGGACCAAAAATGGCCGCAGGTATCGCGAGCCTGTTCACGGGCAAGGTAATTCAGCAGCCAGTCATAACCCAATCCATCCACCAACAGCAGGGCGACATGGCGGTAATTGCGCGGAAAAAGGTGCTGCTCAATTTCCGGCAGAAGACGGGCTGTGCCAAATGGATCCGCACCGAAATTAGCGGCGATGCTCGAAGGAATGTTGAGGATACTACCGCCCTGGTAATGGGGGTGAAGGCTTTCAGCCGGCAGCGGGAGCGGAAGGCGGTTGCCATCCAGGCGGCGCAGAATGTTTTCTTGAAATCGTTGATCCATGATGTCTCCTGAGGGTTCTGATTGGGAACTGCTGGAATGGAATTAAGATACAATCAGCATATGCGACTAATTCTAACCGAAGAGCGTGCCGATTTCGATACGATTGCTGCGATGCTGGGGATGTATCTGCTGACGGAGGATGGGATCCTGATCCTGCCGGAACAATTCACACAGCGCGCGGCAGCGTTTCTCACCTGTTATTTCCATAAACTGCCTTTTGAACATCCTGGTCAATACCGTGATCAGGCCGGTAATTGGATCCATCCGGGAATGGGAGGGCTGATTTTTGGTTTTGATTTTCTGCAAAGCTTGCAGGTAGCGGGGCGGATGCAGGCAGCGCAGGTAAAGACAGATCCTTTTTATGCGTCGGTACTGCTGTTGGGGATTCATGCCTCCATGCAAAACCTGGAGAGCTTCTCGGCGGAATCCGCACTGCACCAGGTGGTACCATATTTAATGGAACAGGGCGCGGACGAAGCGCTGGCACGTACATGGTTGGAAGGGACGTTTCCAGCCAACTCACAGGAATTGCCGCATTTCCGTGCAAACCCAATGCCACAAATCGAAGAGCAATGGCAGCAGACTCCATCCGGGCAGCATCGCCTGGCTGATATGCTGGTGGATACCGCCCGTGCACTCCAATTCCCGGTTTACCTGGTGGGCGGCATGGTGCGTGACCTGTTATTGGGAAAATCCTGCCGCGACCTGGATTTTGTGGTGGAAGGAGATGCTTTGCTGCTGGCCAAAGCGCTCAGGAAGCGTTTTGGCGGGCATGTGGCGTCCCATGCGCCGTTTGGTACTGCCCGTTGGGAACTGGATGAGGCGTTTTATGGGCGGTGGTTTACCTCACCTGGGACAGAACCCGGGGATGATGCAGGGCTGCCGACGGCGGTGGATTTGATCAGCGCTCGTGGTGAGTGCTACCCGGTCCCGGCACAACTGCCGGTTGTGCGGCGGGGTGGGATTGAACTGGATTTGCGGCGCCGTGATTTCACAATCAACGCGCTTGGCCTGCGCCTTGATCGCTCACCGCTGTTGCTGTTGGATGCCTGCGGCGGTCTGCAGGACCTGGAACAAGGTCTCATCCGCGCTCTGCATCCTCTCTCATTCCGCGATGACCCCACCCGCCTGTTCCGTGCCGTCAGGTACGCACAGCGCTTGGGGTTTGAGATTGAGGCGCAAACACAAGCATGGATGGGGGAAGCCCTGCCCATGGTCAGCCAGGTTTCGGGTGACAGGCTGCGGCATGAACTCAACCTGATCCTGTTGGAACCGCAGCCACAGGCGCACCTCGAGCAGTTGGCCGGATTGGGAATCCTGGCAGCGATCCAGCCTGGCCTGCGCTGGGAGAACGCCTGGGGTGAATGGCTGGAATCACTGATGGCGTCACCGGCAGGGAGTTTGCCGGAGCAGGTTGGCAACCTTAATCTCCGGCAATTTTTAGGGTACGGCGCCTGGCTGGCACTGCATGACATACATACCGTAAATGCGGTGTGTGAACGCCTGCGGTTTTCCAACGGCCATGTAAAGGCATTTACTGCGCTGGCGGATTGGGTTGGAAATCCTTCCCGCTTGCATGATCTCTCCAACAGCGAGCTGACCCGTTTGCTGGACAGCCACAGCCTGGAAACCCTTCACATCTTTGATGTGCTAGCGGGATCAGATTCGCCCTTACGGGAACGCCTGCATGCTTACCGCAGCCGCTACCGTAATTTTAAACCCTACACGAATGGGGCAACTTTGTTGAACATGGATGTTCCCCAGGGCAGGCTGTACCAGGTCATCCTCGATCAATTGCGTGACGCATGGCTGGATGAATGTGTCTGTACCGAGGCGCAGGAAAAAGCCCTGCTCGCCCAATTGCTGGACCAGTATGGAGTGCGAAACGATGGGTGATCCGAATCTCGTTTTGCCCGGATTGGTGATTCGCACAGCACAGGAGCATGACCTGCCGCTGTTGCGCGGGGAGAGTGATGAACCCTATCTGCAATTCCTGTTTCAAACGGCGTATGCCGCCATGCAGCGCGGTGAACAGGTGATGTGGGTGGCTGATCTGCCGGGCAATGGGATCGTTGGCCAGGTGTTTGTTCAGTTCCAGAGTGTGCGTCCGACCCTGGCGAACGGGGTTGACCGCGCGTATTTTTATTCGTTCCACGTGGTGCCGGAATACCGCGGGAAAGGCGTTGGGACCCGCCTGCTGCAGACGGTTGAATCTGATTTGCAAAGCCGCGGGTATGCCCTGGTAACCCTGACGGTGGATAAACAAAATGAGCGTGCGCGGCTGCTCTATGAACGCAATGGTTACCATGTGGTTGGTGAAGAAGTGGTCAACGTCAATTCAGAGAAGGTAAATTGCCGTTGGGTGCGGATCGAGGAAACCGCCTGGCGGATGGAAAAGCGGATCCAGCCTACATTTGGCGTTGCGGTTTTGCTTCCATCTACCTGACCCTCTTTCAGCTTTCGGTTTTCCCGCTTTTGTTTTGACAGAAACGCTGCTTTCCTTTAGAATAGGATCATTACGTACCATGTAAATTTTTAAGTAATGAGGTTTGCTTTTAATGAAAGAATATAAGACTGATTCACTCCGCAACGTTGCATTGGTATCACACAGCGGTGCGGGAAAAACCATGCTGGCAGAAGCACTGCTGCACTTTACCGGCGCAACCACCCGCCTGGGCCGTATTGAAGACGGTACAACGATCTCGGATTACGACGAAGAAGAAGTTCGCCGTTCGATTTCCCTCTACAGCACGGTGCTGCCGGTGGAGTATAAAGATTGCAAGATCAACCTGCTGGATACCCCCGGTTTCACCGATTTCATCGGTGAAGAAATTTCTGCACTCAGTGTGTCGGATGCCGCGATTGTGATGGTTGACTCTGTTTCTGGCCGTGAAGTGGGTACCGAGATTGCCTGGAACTACTGCGAAAAATTCAACCTGCCGCGCTTCCTGCTGATCAACAAGATGGACCGCGAAAATGCCAATTTTACCAAGGCCCTCAACACGGTTGCCGAAGGGTTTGAAACCCGCCTTGTGCCGGTGCAAATTCCTTGGGGTGAAGCCGCGGATTTCAAAGGCGTGGTTGACCTGTTCACCATGAAAGCTTACAAGGCCGGCGGTGAAGTTGTGGATATCCCCGCAGAACTGCAGGCACAGGCCGAAGAAGCAAATCTGGAATTGATGGAAGCTGCTGCCGAAGGTTCGGAATCCCTGATGGAAAAGTACTTCGAAGAGGGTACGCTCTCTGCTGAGGAAATCATGAAAGGCCTTTCGATGGGCGTGCGCAACGGTGATTTTGTGCCCGTGTTCTGCACCGCCGCCACCAGTGAAGTTGGTCTGACCCCGCTGCTGGATGCCATCCTGGCGATCCTGCCTTCTCCGGCAGAACGCCCGGCCATCACGGTCAAAGGCGCCGCCGGCGAGGAAGTGTTGGAACCCCGTGATTCCAGCTCAACCGCGGTGTATGTTTGGAAGACCACGGCCGACCCATTTGTGGGCAAGCAAACCTTTTTCCGTATTTTCAGCGGCTCTGTAAAATCGGATTCGCGTTACTGGAACCAGGTGCGCGAAAACGAAGAGCGCTTTGGCACGGTGTATGTTCCCCGCGGCAAGGAAATGATGCCGATTCCGGTCCTGCATTGCGGTGACATCGGTTCGGTACCCAAGCTTTCCGATACCGCCACCAGCGATACCCTGTCTGATAAAAATCATCCCCTCATCCTGCCGGTTCCCGAATACCCCAATGCATTGTACCGCGTGGCCGTATTCCCCAAAACCCAGGCCGACTCCACCAAGATCAGCCCGACCCTGAACCGCCTGTGCGAGGAAGATATGACCCTTTCCTGGCAGACGGACACTTCCACCAAGCAGGTGGTGTTGCAAGGTATGGGTGACCAGCATATTGATGTCATCATCCGCCGTGCCAAGACCAAATTCGGCGTGGATTTCCTGACGGAACTGCCCAAGGTGGCGTACCGTGAAGCCATCAGTGGCGAAGGCCAGGCCCAATACCGCCATAAAAAGCAGTCCGGCGGTTCCGGCCAGTTTGGTGAAGTTCACCTGCGCGTTTTCCCCAGCGACCAGGACTACGAATTCGTCAATGATATTTTCGGCGGTTCGATCAGCTCGAACTACCTGCCTGCGATTGACAAGGGCATTCGCAATGTGATGGCGGAAGGCATCCTCTCCGGATTCCCGATCAGCGGTGTCAAGGTTTCGGTCTATGACGGCAAGGAACATCCCGTGGATTCCAAGCCGGTGGCGTTTGAAATTGCCGGCCGTGAAGCCTTCAAACTGGCGTTCCTTTCTGCCAAACCGGTGTTGTATGAACCGGTGATGCTGGTGAAAGTAACCGTTCCCGAGGAGAACATGGGTGACATCCTGGGTGACATGAACACCCGCCGTGCCCGTGTGCAGGGGATGGATACCGACAAAGGCCGTTCCGTGGTGACCGCCACAGTTCCGCTGGCGGAAATGCTGCGTTACACCACTGACCTGCGCTCGATGACCGGTGGCCGCGGGATGTTTGAGATGGAACTGAACTCGTACGAGATGGTTCCCACCCACCTTACCCAGGAAATTGTGGCCGCGCGCCAGCGCGAACAGGAAAAAGAGAAGGAAAAATAATCCTTCTGCATACGTAACCAGCAGCCCCGGAAATCACAATGGTTTCCGGGGTTGTTTTTTCACTGCCAACAATTTTAAGATGAATCTGTCCAATATCCTGTACAATAAACGTAGGAAATCACCCTATTTGCAGGAGAAGAAGATGGATTGGTTGCAGGGGTTCTGGGAAAAGCTGTTCTCTCGTGAGCCGGCACAGATTGAGGCTGCCTGGCGGATGCTGGACAAAGTCCAACAGAAAGATGTCCGCGCGCACCTGTGCTCAATGGTGACCGAGCTGGATTGGGACCCGGAACAGGTGAGATCCGCTGAGGCCGCACTGGATGTGATTGACCGGATGAAACCGGAATCAGGCAAGGAGGAGCAAAGATGAAAGTGACAGTATTCGGCGGAGCGCTGCCCAGGCCAGGTGAGCCGGTGTACCAAATGGCCTACGCGCTGGGAGGGATGCTGGCGAGGACGGGGCATATTGTCCTTAATGGTGGGTATATCGGTACAATGGAAGCGGTATCCCGCGGCGCCTTTGAGGAAGGCGGCCGGGTGGTGGGTGTCACCTGCGACCAGATCGAGGCATGGCGTAACATTGCTCCCAATGATTTTCTGACCGAGGAAGTGCGCTTTGAAACACTGAAACAGCGCCTTGCCTATATGATGGATGAGTGCGAAGCCGCGGTGGCGCTCCCCGGCGGATTGGGGACGCTGGCGGAAGTTGCCCTGTTATGGAATGAAATCGCCATTGACGCCAGGCCCGCTGTCCCGATCATCCTTGTGGGCATCGGTTGGGAGGAAACCCTGGAAGCATTTTTTGCCAACCATGGCGAGTATGTGCGGCCGAAAGACCGTGCATTGCTCCAATTCGTGCCGGGTGTCGCCGATGTGGTTCCGATCCTCGAACGCTGGCAGACAGCACCAGGCGTCCCACTTGCAGATGAGAGCCCCACCCCATGAAACAATTGCGCGGCGCCAATATGGATATCGACCTGGCAACACCCGCAGGGGAGATCAGTTGGGCGCAGGATACCTGCCCGTGGAACCTGGCAGAGGGGACGGATGCGCACCGCTGTGCGGTCAAGAGCGTTTCGATCTGCGAATACTTTTGCGGGATTGAGCCATGGGATACAGTTTTGTGCGCCTACCCGAACGAGGCTGCGCAAGCGTCCTCCGTTGAGCAGGCCGCTGACGACTGAAACCGGGTTCTGCTTACGCCAGTTCCACTTTGAAACAGATCGGATAGTCGCTTTCGATCCTGCCCTCGATGGTGAAATCGCAGCTTTCTTCATTGCGAGACCCGGTCACCGGGTTGGGATGCCCGAGGATGGTAACCCGTTCGATTGGTGTTTCCAACAAGCTGACGCGCTGCCGGGTGTTGAAACTTTTGATTCGTACTTTGCCGCTTGCGGGGGTCTGCATGACAAAGGCGTAAACCACACCGCCTTTGTAGGTAAAGCGAATATCCTGTTCGGTAAAGTCGGTGCGGTTGGTGTCGGTGAAAGCGCCTTGCGGAACCTGGGTGGGGCCTTCGCCAAAAGTTTTCCAGTGGGTTGTGTCATAAATACCTTCACCGTTCACACGCAGCCAGTTCCCAATTTCCCGCAACACTGCGGTCTCTTCAGGTGCAATGGTTCCATCCGGGCGCGGCCCCACATTCAGCAGCAGGCAGCCATTTTTACTGACGATATCCACCAGGTCCTGGATGATGGAACGTGCGGTTTTGAAGTCGTTGTTGTGGGTGTAGCCCCATGAATTTTTGGCAATAGCGGTATCATTCTGCCACAGGCGGGGGTTGATCTCGGAAAGTTGACCTCGTTCAATGTCAAATACCGTGCTGCCGTAGGCATAAGCATCGTATTTGTTGTTGATCGCCACTTCAACGCCCCATTCCAGAGCGCGGTTGTAGTAATAAGCGGCGAATTTGCGTAAATAGGGTTTGAAGGCAGTGTGCTGAATCCACCAGTCAAACCACACCACCCGGGGCTGGTATTGATCAACCAGTTCGCAAGTCCGCACCAGCCAGTCTTCCATGTGCTCCCGGCTTGGTGGATTGGCATACAGGTCATGGTGATCCGGCGAACCGTGCTGTGGGGGACCATAGAAGTCAGCGGTCTCCAGGTCCAGCACATCAGATTCAAACTGGAGGCCGCCGTCAAAGAACCAGAAGTGCTCCGCCCGGTGGCTGGAAACGCAGAAGGTAATCCCGGCGGCGTCCGCGGCGGTTTTCAATTCACGGAGTATGTCACGTTTGGGGCCCATGTTTGCCGCGTTCCAACGCGATAACTGGCTGTCGTACATTTGAAAGCCGTCATGGTGTTCGGCAACCGGCATCACGTACCGGGCGCCGGCGCTGGCAAACAGGTCCATCCATGCTCCAGCATCAAAATTTTCGGCTTTGAACAGGGGAATGAAATCCTTGTAGCCGAAGCTTTTGTGTTCACCATACGTCTGGCGGTGGTGCTCAAATTCGGGCGTACCTTGGAGGTACATCTGGCGTGGATACCATTCACCACCAAAGGCGGGAACACTGTAAACGCCCCAATGGATGAAGATGCCAAATTTGGCGTTCCTGTACCAGGCCGGTTCCGGGTGCTGGCATAGCGACTGCCAGGTGGCTTTATAGTGACCATGCGCAATACAATCTTCGATGCGGGAAAGATACCTGTTTTTGTTCATGGGGAGGTCTCCTGGCAAGCATGCAATGCTGAATCAGCTTGATTATACGGCTTCCGTATTGGCTTTGAAACAGATGAAAAGATTCCCATTCCCTGCCAATCGAAATTTCTTCCGGGAGGAAAGTAACCGGGTGATTATGACGTGCGCAAAGGCAGAATCTTTGAAAACGTATTATACTTATTGCAGCCGCAGTTGATACGGTTGTATTCCCTTGCGGCTGTGGTTCATACAACACACACATATTTGTGAAATCAATTCATTTGGAGAGGTAAATATGGATACGATGATTGAATCGGTAGTTGCGCAGCAGATCTTTGACTCCCGCGGCAACCCCACGGTTGAGGTTGAAGTGGTTCTGGCGGATGGCTACTGGGGACGCGCCGCGGTACCTTCCGGCGCATCCACCGGCGTGCATGAAGCGCTGGAACTGCGCGACAAGGAAGCTGCCTATATGGGCAAGGGCGTCCTCAAAGCGGTGGAAAACGTCAATACCAAAATTTCTGATGCCCTGTTTGGGATGGACGCCACCGAGCAGATTTTGATTGACAAGACCCTGTTGGAACTGGATGGCACCCCGAACAAGTCTGTGTTGGGTGCAAACGCGATCCTTGGCACCAGCCTGGCTGTGGCAAAAGCGGCCGCGGCGGCTGTGGGCCTGCCCCTGTACCGCTACATCGGTGGTGTGTATGCCCATATTTTGCCCGTTCCGATGATGAACATCCTCAACGGCGGCGCGCATACCGCCTGGCAGTCCACCGATGCCCAGGAATTCATGGTGATGCCGGTTGGCGCGCAGACCTTCGCCGAATGTATGCAGTGGGGTTCGGAAATCTACCACAACCTGAAATCCGTGCTGAAGAGCAAAGGTTACGCCACCCTGGTGGGTGACGAAGGCGGTTATGCCCCCGCGCTGAAGAGCAACGCGGAAGCGGTTGAGATCATCCTCGAAGCGATTGAAAAAGCCGGCTACAAACCCGGTGATGATGTCGTGATTGCCCTCGACCCGGCAGCCTCGGAATTTTACGAAGAAGAAACCGGTCTGTACAACCTGCGCACCGAAGGCCGCAAACTCACTTCGGATGAAATGGTGGAATTCTGGGCGGATTGGGCCAACAAGTACCCGATCTTCTCACTTGAAGATGGCCTGGCGCAGGATGACTGGGCTGGCTGGCAGAAACTCGTCGCCAAGATCGGTCACAAGGTGCAGATCGTGGGTGATGACCTGCTGGTGACCAATCCTGTGCGTGTGGCGAAAGCGATCAAGGAACAGGCTGCCAATGCGCTGCTGGTGAAAGTCAACCAGATTGGCTCCCTGACCGAAACCATCAACGCGGTTGAATTATGCCACCGCGCCGGTTGGAAAGCCGTCACTTCGCACCGCTCCGGTGAAACCGAAGACGCCACCATTGCCGATCTGGCAGTTGCCCTCAACACTGGCCAGATCAAGACCGGCGCTCCCGCCCGTTCTGATCGTGTTGCCAAGTACAACCAGCTGCTGCGCATCGAAGCCGAGTTGGGCGACATGGCCGTTTATGCCGGCAAGAGTATCCTGAAGTAAGTCACTGTTGGTTCCTGGAAAGTCCTTCTTCAGACGGAGAAGGACTTTTTTTCACCTCGAATTCGAGGAGGTAAATAATGGATGCGGAAATCCAAAATCGTGTGGACTGGAAACGTGTACTGCTGTATTGTGGGATCGCGTTTGGGCTCTCTTATACGATCGCCCTGGTGATCGTTTTCACCGGTGGGTTGGTTGACAGCCCGATGCTGGCACCCGGCATCAGCCTGGCGCTGGTGCTGATGGTCGCCTACATGCTGACACCGGCGATCGCGCATGTGCTGACACGTGCATCCACGCGCGAAGGATGGCATGCGCTCTACCTGCGGCCCCGGTTGAAACAAGGCTGGGGCTTCTGGCTGTTGGCATGGTTTGGTACTCCGCTGCTGGTCGGGGTGGGCATGCTTGCCTATTTTGTGCTGTTTCCGAAATATTATGACCCCGAATTGGGCATCCTGCAGGAGATGCTGGCGTCATCCGGGATGGGAGCCGGGGATCTACCAGTGCCGGTGGCGGTGCTGCTGGCGCTGCAAACGCTTCAGGCAGTGCTGATTTCTCCACTATTGAATGCCATCCCGGTGCTGGGAGAAGAATTCGGCTGGCGGGCGTACCTGCAGCCCCGGCTGATGCCGCTTGGCCCTCGCAAAGCGATGGTGCTTACCGGCGTGGTGTGGGGATTGTGGCATGCGCCGATCATCGCCATGGGCTACAACTACGGCAACTTCGACATGCACTACTGGGGCGCGCCGTGGAGCGGAATCGTGATGATGACGCTTGCCACAGTCTGGCTGGGGATTTTCTTCGGCTGGCTGGTGGAACGCGCCGGCAGCGTGTGGCCGGCCGTGATCGGTCATGGTTCCTTAAACGGGATTGCCGGGGTGGCGCTGTTCATGGTTGCCGGCACACCGCTGCTGTTGTTGGGACCTTCCGCGGTGGGGCTGGTGGGCGGCAGCGGATTTATCCTCGCGGCTGCTGTGATCCTGCTGTTGCCCCGCAGCTTTCGGCATGATACTATCCCGCTGCAGATGTCAGAGATCGCTGAGGAAGCACCGGTTTTGGAGTAAGAAGCCATTCAGATGATGAAAGCCAGCCCTGCCAGGTTTCCCGTTACCGGCAGGGCTGTTTTGCTTTGACGGTGCCTGTTATGCTATAATAAATTCAGAGTTTTAATTCGGAATTATGGAGCATTGTGGATGAAAGTAACAGCCAAAGAGGAAGCAGGATTGATTGTGATGGCACACCTGGCGCGGATGGCGGCGGACGGCCCGGTTTCGCTGAAAGCTGTCGCTGAAGAGAGTGGGATCACCCTCAAATACCTCGAAAAAGTGGTGCCCGATTTGCGCAAAGCAGGCTTGATTGAAAGCGAACGCGGCGTTAATGGCGGTTATTTCCTGACACGCCAGCCGCAGGAGATCACCCTGGCGGAAACCCTGGTCGCATTGAACGGCGATATTCTCAGCCAACAATGTATTGGGATGGGCCTGGAAGATGACCCCTGCCCACGCATGGGTGATTGCCCGGTTCACCCGGTATGGAACTTGTTATACCAACGGTTGGAAGATACCCTGAACGGTATCACGCTGAATGACCTGGCCTAGCGTCTTGTGGGGGGCGGGATATGGCGATCCATTCAGACCGTCACATTCCAGGAATTCTTCCCAATGATGAACGAACCGCCGGATGGCGGTTCATCTTCTTTCCCTGCAAGGGATAATTCCTGTTTGCCTGGCGGCGGCTACTCCATGCCGAGATGTTTCACCAGGAAGGCCCACTGGTCGCTGAAATCATCAATCACCTTGGCAACCGGTTTGCCCATGCCGTGCCCGGATTTGCTTTCGATCCGCATCAGGATCGGGGCATCACACGCCTGGGCAGATTGCATTTCAGCTCCGAACTTAAAGCTGTGAGCCGGATATACCCGGTCATCGTGGTCGGCGGTGATGATCATGGTTGGCGGGTAACAGGTACCGGCTTTGATATTATGTAGCGGGGAATAAGCATGCAGGGTCTTGAATTCTTCCGCATCATCCGGTGAGCCGTAATCACTGACCCATGCCCAGCCGATGGTAAATTTATGGAAGCGCAGCATGTCCATCACGCCCACTACGGGCAGCGCCGCGCCGTACAGGTCCGGGCGCTGGGTGATACAGGCACCCACCAGCAGACCGCCGTTGGAGCGTCCGCCAATGCTCAGTTTTGGGGTGCAGGTATACCCTTGGTCAATCAGGTATTCAGCGGCGGCAATGAAATCATCAAACACATTTTGCTTGTTGTGTTTCATCCCGGCCTCATGCCATTCCTTGCCGTACTCCCCGCCGCCGCGCAGGTTGGCTACGGCATAAATCCCGCCCATCTCCATCCATACCAGATAGGGCACGGAAAATTCCGGCACACGGCTGATGTTGAAGCCGCCGTAACCGTGCAGGTGGGTGGGGGTGTTGCCGTCCATTACCAGGTCCTTGTGATGGGTGATGAACATCGGGATGCGTGTGCCGTCCTTGCTGGCGTAGAACACCTGCCGGGTCACATAGTCGTTCGGGTCAAAGTTCAGCTGGGGCGCGCGGTACAGGCTGACTTCGCGGGTTTTGAGGATGTAGCGGTAAATGGTGGCAGGGGTGGTGAAGCTGGTGAACAGGAAAAATACATCTTCGTCTTCCGGCTTGCCGCCAAATCCGGCGATGGTACCCATACCGGGCACTGCCGGTTCATCGACGATTGTTCCATGGCGATCGAATACTCGCAGTACCGAACGGGCATCCACCAGGTAAGTACACAGGAATTCACCGCCGACGTAGGACACCGATTCGAGTTTCTCCGTGGTCTCAGCAATGATGGTGGGCCAGTGCCGTTCTTCCGGCTGCTGGAGGTCGATCGCCACCAGGCGGTTCATCGGGGCGGAATGGTCGGTTTCAAAATAGAAGGTGCTGCCGTCGTTGCCTACATAACCGTAGAGGGCTCTGAAACCGGTCAGCAGTTCAATGATTGGTGCCTGGTCATCCTGCAGGTCTTTCAGGTAAATATTAAATTGGCGCTGTGTGCCCTGGCGCACGTAGATCACCAGGTAGCATCCGTCATCGGTTACCTCGCCCCAGAACCCCCATTTGGGTTCATCATCGTTCTTATAGATCAAAACATCTTCGCTTTGCGGTGTACCCAGGCGGTGATAGAACAACTTCTGGTAATAATTGGTACCGCGGAAGGCCTCTTCGCTCTGCGGTTCATCGTAGCCGGCATAGAAGAAACCGGCATTGTCCTTGCTCCAGGAAGCGCCGGAAAATTTTACCCAACGCAGGTGATCACTGAGGTCTTTCCCGCTGTCGACATCGCGCACATGCCATTCCACCCAATCGGAACCGGAAACCGAGAGGCCGTAAGCAAGTTTGCTGCCGTCCGGGCTGATGGCGAGGGTGTTGAGGGCGATGGTGCCGTCTTCGGAGAGCGTGTTGGGATCGAGCAATACTTTGGGCTCCGATTCCAGTGATTCCTGCCAGAAGAGTACGTTCTGGTTTTGCAGGCCGTCGTTGTGGAAGGTGAAAATGCGCCCGCCGCGGCGGAACGGTGTGGAAAATTTTTCGTAGTTCCACAGCCCGGTCATGCGCTGCTTGATCTGCTCCCGCTGGGAGATGCCAGCGAGGAATGCGTTGGTGCATTCATTCTGCGCCTGCACCCAGGCGGTGGTTTCATCGCTGTCAAGGTCTTCCATCCAGCGGTAGGGATCGGGAACGGTAATGCCGTGAAGGACTTCGCTGAAATCACTTCGCCGGGTTTGAGGGTATTGCATGAGGAGCCTCCTGGAGAAATCGTTGATTGGCTTGAAAAGAAATTCGATTGTTTGTAAAATCGAATTTCTTCGGCTTGGCACTGCATTGATCTTGTTAACAACACCACCATTATAACAAAGACAGGCTCCATGCTCAGGAAAAAAACTGCCAGAAAGCCGTATTCTGATTTTTATTCTATGATTGCGGTGAACGAAAATCTGTTTTCCGCCAAGGGGTGACGTATAATTATTGGCAACCTTATGAACCAGGAGTATTCCCCATGAACATCCTTGCCATCAACGGCAGCCCCCATCCAAATGGTAATACCGCCTTTGCGCTGGAACATGCGTTGGCGAAATTGCGCTCTCTGGGGGCAGAAACACGCCTGCTGGACCTGGCAGAATTGTCGATCCTGCCGTGCGGCGGATGCTTCCGCTGCATCGGCGCCGCCTGTATCCACCATGACCGGGACGATATGCACCTGGTAGAAGAAACCATGTGCTGGTGCCATGGCTTACTGCTAGGTTCGCCTGTGTATATGGGAATGGTGACCGGCTTGATGAAGAATATGATGGACCGCAGCGTGACCCTGCGCGTGAACGGCTGGCAGATGAGTGGCAAGGTCGGCGGCGGTATTGCCTGCGGCGGTTTCCGCAACGGTGGGCAGGAGCTGACCCTGCAAAACATGCAGACTTTCTTTTTACAGCAGGATATGCTCGCGGTGGCGGATGGGCCGCGTTTCAGCCATTCCGGCGCGGCGATTGTGGGCAAGGCGCAGGAGGACGCGCTGGGGTTGCAGACCGTGGAAAACCTCGCGGAGAAAATTTTCTCCGCAGTTCAAAACCATCAACAATGACGGAGGAGTGTAACATGTTGAATTTAAATTATTATTATAGCAACGAGGAATTGGAATCGATTCTGACCCAATGGGTGGCACAGCATCCGCAGATGGCAGCGTTGGAGGAGATCGGTAAAAGTTACCAGGGCAGGCCGATCTGGTGCCTGACCCTCACCAACCAGGTCACCGGACCGGACATGGAAAAGCCGGCATTTTACCTGGACGGCAACATCCATGCCACCGAATTGGCCGGGCCGACCACAGCCCTGCGGGTGGCGGAACGCTTGCTGACGGATTATGAGAGTGACGCGAAAATCCGCTGGCTGATGGACAACACCGTGTTTTACATCATCCCGCGCGTCAACCCGGACGGCGCCGCAGCTGCGATGGCAGATTCACCGCATTTTGTGCGCTCATCCATGCGCCCCTATCCATACGAAGAGACAAAGGAAGGGATCGCCCCCAGCGATATCAATGGTGATGGACGCATCCGGCAGATGCGATTGCGCGACCGGAACGGGGAATGGAAGGTCAGTCCGGCAGACCCGCGCCTGATGGTGCTGCGTGAACCGGGCGAGATCGAAGGCGAATTTTACCGCCTGTTCCAGGAAGGCGAAGTTACCGATTTTGACGGGGATATCATCAAAATCGCGGGTCCCAAGGAAAAACTCGACATGAACCGCAACTTCCCATTTGAATACCAACCCAACGGCCAGCAGCGGGGCGCTGGAGATTTTCCGGTGCAAGAACCGGAAACCCGTGCGTTGGTGGAATTCATCGTTGCGCATCCCAACATCAATGCCGGGATCACCCTGCACACCTATTCCCGTGCCATTCTGCGGCCATATTCAACCCACCCTGATAAGGATATGCCCGTACCGGATTTGCGCATCTACGAAACCATGGGCAAGATCGGCACAGCGCTGACCGAATACCGCAGCGTTTCCGTCTACCATGATTTCCGCTATGAACCGAACGAGGTCATCACAGGGGTATTCGATGACTGGATGTATGATTCGCGCGGCGCATTCACCTTTACGGTGGAACAGTGGGACCTGCCCACAGCGGCCGGGATCAAAGACCGTAAGTTCATTGAATGGTTCCTCGACCATCCCCACGATGAGGATGTGCAGATCCTGAAATTTGCTGATGAACACAACCCCGAAGGCTGCATTGGATGGGAGCCCTTCAGCCATCCGCAGTTGGGAGAGGTGGAAATCGGCGGCTGGGACTTGCTATATACCTGGCGCAACCCACCGCACAGCCTGATGGGGGCGGAAGCACAGCGTAACGCCGAGTTCCCGCTGGCGTTGGGGTTGATGCTGCCAAAGTTGGAACTGGTGAAAAGCGAGGTTAAGGCGCTGGGAGAAGACACCTACGCCATCAAGCTCGTGTTTGAGAATGGCGGCTACTTGCCCACCTATACCTCTGAGACTGCCAAAAAACGTAAGCTGCTGCGCCCGATCCGTGCTGAACTCGACTTGCCCGATGGCGCGGTGTTGGTGCATGGCAAGAAATGGGTCGAAGTGGAGCATCTCGAAGGGCGCAGCAACAAGCTGGATGTTTCCAGTTCGCAGGCCAGCAGCCCGATGGACAACCGCGCAAAGGTGGAGTGGACGGTATGCGCTCCGGCGGGAACGGTGATTTCGTATCACATCCGCACTGAACGTGCGGGCTGCCTGCACGGCGACTTGCACCTGGGGTAGGCTGTCCTTCGCATAATATTGAAAGAAAATCAACCACCTGCAGAAATGGGTGGTTGGTTTTCTTTTCTTAAAAAAACACCGGCAGTATCCCCCCTCCGGCATGGTACAATGTTGCCATGAACGGATACAGCCTGCTGATCGCAATCGGGGCAACATTGGGTCTTTGGCGTGTGCATGATGCCGCACCGCAGGAACAACGCAATGAGTATGTGAACGCGGGTTTGTTGGTGCAATTCATGATGCTGGTTGGCGCACGGCTGGGGTATGTTGCCGTGCACTGGAATGCCTACAGTGACATGCCGGAACAAATTTTCAAGGTCAGCGAGGGCGGCCTCAGCCTGTGGGGGGCGGTGCTGGGGGCGTTGGCGGGGTATGGGCTGGTGCTGTTCACATCTGAGCGGAATCCACTTCAAGTGGCGGATGTATTGCTGCCATTGACTGGGCCGATGGCAGTTTGCGCCTGGCTGGGTACCTGGTTGCATGGGTATGGGACAGCAAACCACAGTTTGCTGTCGAATCAACTGCATCTGCACCTGGCAGCGGCAGTATGCTTATTGCTTGCCTTTGCCTGGCTCGATATCCGGCAGCCTTTTAATGGGATTGTGGGGATGCAGGCGTGCGCCGGATTGATTTTCCTCGCCGTGCTGACAGGCTATTTTCTGCTGCGGCTGGACCATGCGGGGCCGGGTTGGGGTATGTTGCACCCGGATCAGTGGGCCTGCCTGGCGCTGCTGATTGTGGGCATGGGTGGACTGATGGCGATTACCGTGCGCGAATACCGCCGCGGATAAATTTTTCAAGGAGGAATCATGTCGGACTATTATAGTGTGAAATGGATCAATGGAGCGGTCAGCATGATCGACCAGCGCATCCTACCGCAAACCGTACAATACAACCGCTACACTACTTACGAGGAAGTGGCAGAAGCGATTAAGGTGATGGTGGTGCGCGGCGCGCCGGCGATCGGGGCGTCTGCCGGTTACGGCATGCTGCTGGCGGTGAATGCCTGCCAGGCGCAGGATGTGCCGGCGGCGCTGGCGGACTTAAAGGCAGCTGGCGAAGTGCTGAAGGCGGCCCGTCCCACCGCAGTCAACCTGTTCTGGGCGGTGGACCGCGTCTACCGTAAAGCGGAAGCCAGCCAGGCGGCCACGCTGGACGAACTGCGTGCCGTGGTGAAGGCCGAGGCGGATTTGATCTGGAAGGAAGATGCCGAGATGTGTTTCCGTATGGCGGAAAATGCGATGGCGGTCACGCCCGACCCGGTCACATTTGTGCATCACTGCAACACCGGTGCGCTGGCCACGGTGGATTACGGCACCGCGTTGGGTGTCATCCGCCGCGCGCATGAGGTGGGCAAGCAGGTATATGCCTATGTGGATGAAACCCGCCCCCGACTGCAAGGAGCACGCCTGACCTCGTGGGAACTGCGGGAGCTGGGGATTCCCCACGCTGTGATTGCGGATGGCGCTTCCGGGTTTGTGATGAAGTATAAGGGTGTCAACATGGTGGTATTCGGTTGCGACCGGATTGCCGCCAACGGGGATGTCGCCAACAAGATCGGCACTTACAACCTGGCGATGGCAGCAAAGGAACATGGCATTCCGTGCTACTCGGTTGGTCCCACCAGCACAATCGACCTCGAAACCCCCACCGGTGACCAGATCGAGATTGAAGTCCGCCCGGACGATGAGGTGACGCATATCCTGGGCGAATGCCAGATTACCCCGGACGGGGTGGAGGTGTACAACCCGGCTTTTGATGTTACCCCCAACCACCTGATCACCGGGATCATCACGGAAGAAGGGATCGCGTATCCGCCGTACGGTGAATCACTGAAGGAAATGGTGCGCCGGGCGGAAGAACGCCGCAAACAGGGCTGAGAGCGTTTACTCAATTCATCAGACCTCCGATTTGTACGTACAAATCGGAGGTCATTTTATTTCAGATGATGAGGCAATCGCCAGCCGGGCAACAACACGATGGTGATCAACCCTGGCGGCTGCGGCGGCGTTCCTCGCGGCGCTGGCGGCGTTCGAGAGAACGCCGGATGCGGTGCTGGCGGTCACGGGTGAGGGGATAACGCAGGGTGAAGAATCCGGCAATCAACAGGAACACGATGATCATCGGTCCAGTCAGAAACCGGATCGCATTGAGCGCGCGGTCGCTCTGGATGAAGACGGTAGTACCCATCGACGGGCTCTGGTACCCGCTCCAGCCCAGCACCTGCAGGGCGAGGAAACTGGCCACAGCCGAGGAAAGTTTACGGATGAAGTTGATCGCGCCGTAATAAGTCCCCTCCCGGCGCTGATTGGTTTTTAATTCCGCCCAATCGATCACATCCGGGAACATCGCTTCGGGGATGATGTGGGCATTGGAGGTGAAGATGCCCACGAACAGGCACAGCACCAGCATGTAAGTGTACTGGCCCTGTCCCACGGTCAACACCAGCGCTTCAATGGTCAGCCATAACGCCAGGCCGATCAAATATGCCTGGGGTTTGCTCATCTTTTTGGAAACCCAGTTCCACAGCGGCAGGGTCAGGATTGCCACCCCGAACATCGTACCGAGAGCGATTGTTTCCAGGCCGATATTGGCACCGAGCAGGCTGACGGTTGCCAGCAGGTTGCCGCTGCCCACCCAATACAACAGGAAATAGGGCAGCATCAATGACACGATATCAAAGGCTATCCAGTTGGCAACGTAAATACCGGTGGCATATTGGAAAGGGGTGTTCTGGACAAATTCTTTAAGGGTGCTTTTGAACGATAGATGCTCATCGTGGGGGTGGACTGCCGGCTGGGGACGCTCCCGCACTACGGCAAAGATCAGCATGAAAGGAACAATCGATATACCGCCAAAGATGGCCGCCACGATCAGGTAAGCCTGCTGCAGGGTGGCGCCACCGGCGACCACCCCATCAACGATGGCCGGGGAGAGGGCGGCTGTCACCAGCGAGGCGATCAGGTTCCACATCATGCGGAAGGTGGTGAGTGAGGTGCGCTCATCGTAATCATCGGCAATTTCCGGGGTGAGGGAAAGGTATGGCACCGAGATCAACGTTTGCACGGTGTCGCTGATCATGTAGGCCAGGGTGACGGTCAGCATCAGCAATACCTGGCTTTGCCAGGGCGGTGCCCACCACAGCATCAGGAATGCGAGGGCAAAGGGAACCGCGAAGATCAGCAGGAAGGGACGCCGCCTTCCCCACTTGGTGCGCACATTATCGCTGAGTGCGCCGACAATCGGGTCGTTGATCGCATCCCAGATGATGGATACCAGGGAGGCGAAAGAGGCGAGGCGCGGGTCGAGTCCGACCACGTCGGTGAGGAAGATGGCGTAAAAGATCATCCGCAGGGTATTGAAGCTGGCACGGCCGATGTCGCCGGAGCCGTAGACCAATTTGTACCATGGGGATAATTTGCGAACCGGTGCGGTTGGTGTGGTGCTCATTTCATTTCTCCTGGAGTTCTTTTTTATAGACGCGATGGGTGATGGCCCAATGCGTACCTACGCTGCTCATATCTGCGAAACTGCGCAGGTTGTAATCAGCCACTTGCAAATTATCAGCGGTGAGGAACTGCGGGTATTCGGTGCGGATTTTGTCCATTTCGGAATACAGCACGGCATTGGCACCGCTGCCCTGGTATTTGGGGATGATCCCGACCCCGTTCAGCACCAGGTTGGTGGTGGTTTTACGGGCGCGCAGGAGGTGGTACCAGCCGAAGGGGAACACGCGCCCACTGGCCTTGCGAATGCCGTCGCTGATATCAGGGTAGGCAATCACGAAACCGATTACCCTGCCTTCCGCTTTGATCAGCTTGGGCAACCCCGGTTCAACGATCGCCAGCAGGTCATTGGCCATCGCCATGAATTCCTCCTCCCCATAGGGTACGAATTCGGGGGCGTCCTGGAAGGCTTCGATATTGACGCGGTACAGGTCAGGCAGGTAAGCCCTCATCTCCTTTTTGCTGCTGAAGCGAACTACCTCAAACTTGCCGCGCGATTTTAACTTGTCAGCAATGATGTGCACACGCTGGTCAATCGGGTCGGTGCGGCTGTTGATATGGCCGGAAATGTAATCGACATGCTTTTCAAACCCCGCTGCCAGGATGTGATTGGCATAGTAGGCATGGTTGTAGTTGACCCCAACCGGGGCCCTGAATTCGAATCCCTCCACCAGAAGACCCTTGCTGTCAGAACGGGTAAACCCGGTGGGGCCTTCAATGAAGACGATTCCCCGTTCCCGGCACCAGGCAAACACGGCATCAAACAGCGCACAGGAAACGGCGGGATTATCAACCACATCAAAATAGTTGAAAAAGGCGCATTCCCGCCCTTTGTGGCGGCTGAAACCACTGTGGTGCAGCACACCCACCCGGCCAACAACGCTCCCACGCTCTTCTGCAATAAAGAAATCAGCATCTGAATCCCGGTACAACGGGTGTTTTTTCTTGTTCATGATGCTGTACAGGTCGAGTCGGATCGGCGGGCACCAATCTGGGGTGTCGCGGTACAGGTCGAACGGGAACTGAACAAAACGGCGGACGTCGCGGCGGCTGGCAGTATCGATCAAGCGGACATGCATGGGGCGGCTCCTTGCCTTGTGATGGAATACTTGGGGGTCAGGCACATTGACCTGGCAAAATTGTATCAAAAAAAAGCTCAACCGCAGAGTGTGCCACCAAAGGACACTGTTTTCATTCGCGGTATCCAGCCAGTCCTGCTTGCTTCTAATCGGATTCTAATATAGTTAACTTATTATTATTAAAAATATTGGAATCAATTTCCTGGAGGATTGAATGAAACCGAACCGAATTTTGAACCTGGTATTATTCCTGATGATGGTAGGCCTGAACTATTGGGCGGGATCGATCGGCATAGACGGTCGCAATGTGGGTAATATTTCTGACAATATCCCGGCTGTGTTTACCCCTGCCGGTTATGTGTTTTCCATCTGGGGCCTGATCTATCTTGGTCTGGGTGCGTTTTCAATCTACGGATTGGGCCGCAAGCAGCGGGACAATGCCCTGATTGACCGGATTGGTTCCTGGTTCGCGCTCAGCTCTGTATTCAATATGTTGTGGCTGGTGGTGTGGATGTTTGAAATTTTCTGGTTGTCTGAAGTTTTTATGGTGTTGCTGCTGGGTTCGTTGCTGGCAGCCTACCTGCGCATGAATGCTGATTTGCCCGGTCTGCCGCGCAAGGATTTCTGGTTTGTGGCAGCGCCCTTCAGCCTGTACCTGGGATGGATCAGCGTGGCAACGGTGGCCAATACCAGTGCCCTGCTTGTAACAGAGGGAATCACCACCCTGGGGGTTTCCGGTGAGTTCTGGACAGTGGCAATGATGCTGGTAGCGTATGCCCTGGCGACCTTGATGATCATTCTACGCCATGATTGGGTGTACGCCTTTGTGATTATCTGGGCTTCCATCGGGATTGGCGTGCAAAATGCGGACAGCCTGGTGCTGGGGATTGCAGCGGCGATTGTCACTTTCGGTCTGGCTCTTGTCATGTACCTGGATCGGCGTGAGAAGCCGTTCTGGATCGGGAAACGTGCCCGCGCCTGACCATAAAACCGCCATCTGGTGGATCCGGCGTGATGTGCGCCTGCGGGATAACCATGCCCTGTCTGCGGCAGTCCAGTCTGCTGACAGGGTTTTGCCCTTATTTATCCTTGATCTGGTTTTACTGGCGGGGGCTGGTAATGCGCGCAAGGATTTCCTCTTTTCCGCGCTTGTTGCGTTGGACCAGGCTGTGCGGGCACAGGGCGGCAGGCTCCTGCTGCGCAGCGGTTCTCCGTTGGCGGTGCTGCTGCAATTGAGCCATGCCCTCGGCGGGGCGGAAATTTTCGCCGAAGCTGATGTGACCCCATACGCCCGTCGGCGGGACAGTAGTATTGCCGCAGTACTTCCGTTGCGCCTCAGCGGCGGGGTAACAGCGATCCCACCGCAACAGGTCGTTAAAGCAGACGAAGAACCGTTCAAAGTATTCACACCGTTTTCCAAAACGTGGAAGAACCTGCCATTGCCGGCGGCCGATTTTCACCTGCCGGCTGTACGCTGGGCAGAAATAGGACACCTGAATTCTGAACTGCTGCCCGAGCCCAAAATCATCAACCTGCAAGCCGGTGAGGAGGCTGCCCTGGCGCGGCTGCGAAATTTCACGGCCGATGGCATTTACCGTTATGCACAGGAGCGTGACCGGGTGGACCTCAACGGCACCTCGCAGCTTTCAGCGGCACTCCATTTTGGATTGGTTTCCGCCGCCCAGGCGGCCACCCTGGCGCGTCAGGCGCAGGCAGCCACCGCAGAGGCTGAACAGCAGCGCAGCTGCGAAGTTTGGCTGAATGAAATCATCTGGCGCGAATTTTACGCTGCCATCCTTTACCACTTTCCCTTCGTCCGCAAAACCGCTTTCCGCCCCGAATACCGCCAGCTGGTATGGCTTGATGATCCGCAGGGTCTGCGAGCCTGGCAGCAGGGGCTGACCGGTTACCCGATTGTGGATGCGGCCATGCGGCAACTGCTGGCCACCGGCTGGATGCACAACCGGGCACGCATGGTCACCGCTTCCTTCCTGGTGAAAGACCTGCTGATTAACTGGCAGGAGGGTGAGGCATTTTTTATGCGCCACCTGGCAGATGGTGACCTGGCCAGCAACAACGGTGGCTGGCAATGGACTGCCGGTGTGGGTACCGATGCTGCGCCGTATTTCCGCATTTTCAACCCGGTATCACAGAGCCGCAAGTTTGACCCCGCAGGGGACTATATCCGCCGCTGGGTGCCCGAACTGGCGTCGCTGCCTGCGGAATGGATTCACGAACCGTGGCGCATGCCGCCGCTGCTTGCGCAGCAGTACGGTTTCCGCCCTGGTAGTGACTACCCCTTACCGCTGGTGGACCATGCCGAAGCCCGACAGCAAGTTCTGCAGGTCTATGGGCGTAAAGGGTAAGCTCTGCGTGCAGGTGTTCGCAATACAACAATCCCGGGTTTGCCGATGACCCGGGATTGTTGCTTCACCAATTTGATTCACTGAGAATAAGGAGTACCTGTAAGCACAAACACATGTTTGTTCGTTACAATTTCAGTATACCGTGCTGGTATGGTTTGTTCACGCTCTTTGGGGCGGGTTTGCCCCTGTTGTTTTTAATGGATTTGGGATTGGGATTACTCACCTTTAAGACAGGCAAAGCAACGTCCTCCTTAAACCAAGGATCTCGGGTTCGCCGAACGACCCGAGACCGTTGATTCACCAATAATTCACTGAGAATAAGGAGTACCTGTAATAAGTTTTCTTGTTTCCAAGAATAACCCATATCACCTTACTTGATAATTATAGGATGAATAATTTCTGTTGCCACGCTGTAAAAATACAGTTTCGCTCCCTTCATTTGTTGGGTTTGTCAACAAATTACCTATCTTTTAAGACAGGTTTTCCCGCCAAACAACGGATTTCGGTCAACCACGTTAACTTGATATAATCAGATCATCAAGAATATCGCAGATTCCGATGGATTCATTTACCTGTATTGGAAATAATGATGGAAGGAAAACCATAATGGAACGCACAAATTCGATCATCGATGTGGATGGCATCCGGGTGGGACACGCCCAGGACGCTAGCGGGATCACCGGCTGTTCGGTCGTGTACTGTGAACATCCCGCCGTGGGTGGGGTCGATCAGCGCGGTGGCGCGCCCGGCACGCGGGAGACCGACCTGCTGCGCCCGATGCACATGGTCAGCCATGTGGATGCTGTGCTGCTGACCGGCGGTTCCGCCTACGGCCTGGATGCTGCCGGCGGGGTGATGCGCCGCCTGGAAGAGATCGAGCGCGGCTTCCCGGTGGGGGTGGGGGTGGTGCCGATCGTGCCTGCCGCGGTGATCTTTGACCTTGGTGTGGGTTCACCGACCACGCGGCCGGATAACGCCATGGGATACGCCGCTGCCTCCGATGCGATCGATGGCAACAGCAAATCCTGCCCGGTCGGCTGTGTTGGCGCGGGCACCGGCGCGACAGTGGGAAAATTACTGGGGATGGAGCATGCGATGAAATCCGGCATCGGATCGGCTTCGATTGAGATTTTGCCGGGCCTGATGATCGGGGCGCTGGTGGTGGTGAATGCTTTCGGCGATATCATCGACCCGGCGGATGGTTCGCTGGTGGCCGGGGTGCGTTCACCGGAAACCGGCCAGCCTGCCGGCACATTGGCGTTAATGCAGGCGCTGGCTGGGGCGCAATTTGCCGCCCAGGCTGGAACCAATACTGTCATCGGTGTGGTGGCAACCAATGCCAAACTGAGCAAGGAAGAGACCAACAAGCTGGCGCAGATGGCGCAGGATGGGATCGCAATGAGCGTGCGCCCGGCGCACAGTATGTTTGATGGTGATACCCTGTTCGCCCTGTCCACCGGCCTGGTGAAAGTGGATTTCAACCTGGTGGGTGCATTTGCGGCCCAGGTAACCGCGGCAGCGATCCTGAACGCGGTACACTCCGCCCGCAGCCTGGGTGCGCTGCCGTGTGCTGCGGACCTGTGATAGACCACACCATCTTTGAATAAAGGAATTTGAAATGCTGTTGACCCTCGATGTTGGCAACACAAATATTACGCTGGGCCTGTTTGACGGTCCGTTGCTGTACGCGCATTGGCGCCTGGCAAGCGATTCGCAACGCATGCCGGACGAGTACGGGTTGCAATTACTGGGGCTGCTCAACGCCTGCGGTGTTCCCTGCAGCGCCCTGACCGGGATCGCGATCGGGTCGGTGGTGCCGCCGGTGACCGGACGGGTGATCGAAGCCTGCCAGGCATACCTGAAACTGACCCCGCTGGCGGTGGAGAGCCGCCACTGCCGCGGCATCACAATCCTGTATGACCCGCCAACCGGGGTGGGGATTGACCGCCTGATCAATGCCGTGGCGGTGCAGCAGATGTATGCCTTCCCGGCGTGCGTGGTGGATTTTGGTACCGCCACCACCTTTGATGCGATTGACCGCAATGCCAATTATCTGGGCGGTGCAATCGTCCCCGGTATCGGCATTTCGGCAGAAGCATTGTTTTCACGCACCTCGAAGCTGCCCAAGGTGGATTTGCAGATACCGCCCTCGGTGATCGGCACTAATACGGTGCATGCCATGCAGAGTGGTTTGATGTATGGTTACATCTCCCTGGTGGAGGGCATGGTGGCGCGATTCCGCGCTGAGCTTGGCGAAGATATGCTCGTGATCGCCACCGGCGGCCTGGCACAGGTGATCGGGGAGCATTCCATCTGCATTAACCATATCGATCCCTGGCTGACCCTGCAGGGGCTGCGCATGATCTGGGAGGAGGAACACGAATGAGCAATCCCATCGAAGGAAAACGAATTGTGCTGGGCATCACCGGTTCGATTGCCGCCTACAAAGCGGCCGACCTGGCTTCCAAACTGACGCAGGCGGGGGCGCTGGTGGATTGCATTCTGACCGAAGCGGCAGTGAAATTTATGCAACCGATCACATTCCAATCGGTAACCGGGCGCAAAGCCTATGTGGATGCCGACCTGTGGGGCAGTGACGGGCACGTGGTGCATATCGCCCTGGGACGGGCGGCTGAACTGCTCCTGATTGCCCCGGCGACGGCGAGCACGATGGCGAAACTCGCTCACGGGATTGGCGATAACCTGCTGGCGGTGACTGCGCTGGCGGCCGACTGCCCCTTGATGCTGGCACCGGCGATGGATGCGGGCATGTTCTCACACCCGGCGACGGCGGAAAATGTCCGCATCCTGCAGGAACGCGGGGCAATTTTCATCGGGCCGGAACCGGGCAGGCTGGCATCAGGGCTGGTCGGCAAAGGGCGTTTCACCGAACCGGTGGACATCCTGGCGCAGGTGCGCTGGCATTTCAGCCGCGGCGGGGTGCTGGCAGGGAAAAAGGTGCTGATAACAGCCGGACCGACGCGCGAGGCGATTGACCCGGTGCGCTACCTCAGCAATGCTTCCTCCGGCAAACAGGGCTATGCCATCGCGCAGGCGCTGCAGGATGCCGGGGCGGAGGTGACCCTGGTCAGCGGCCCGACGGCATTGACCGCACCGGTGGGGGCATATGAGATCCCGGTGGTCAGCGCCGCGGAGATGAAAACTGCTGTAATGACGGCACTACCCGGCATGGATGCCTTCATCAGCGTGGCTGCGGTGGCGGATTTCACCCCCGCGGAATTGCATCCGGAAAAATGGAAGAAAACTGGTGAAAGCGCCATGCTGGCACTCAACCCGACTGAAGACATTCTGCAAGCGGTGAGTGACTGGCGCACCATCCATCAACCCTCGATGAAAGTGGTTGGCTTTGCAGCGGAAACACAGGATTTGCTGGAAAACGCGGCAAACAAATTGGCGCAAAAAAGGTTGGATCTCGTCGTAGCCAATGACGTCAGCGGGGTTGAAAAAATCGTGTTTGGCGCAGCGGAAAACCGGGTGGCATTCCTGGATCGGGATGGTTCTGTGCAGCAGTTTGACTGGATGGATAAGTACCAGGTCGGTGAGGAGATCGTGCGGTATCTGGTGCAGCCTGATTAGTCTTCTACCAGCCAATAGCGTCCCAGCAGGCTGTAAGCCTGGAATCCCAGTTTGCGGTAGACGCGCGCCCCGGATTCGGTGGCATGCAGGATGGCGGCCGGGGTTCCCGACTTGCGCGCCTGCAGCAACGGCGCGCGGGTGACCGCACGCCCAAGCCCGTGGCTGCGAAAATCCGGGCGGGTGGCAACGTAGTAAATACCCGCCACACCTTCGGCGAAGTACACCATGCTGGCGGAAGCAGGCTCGCCCTGCCAATACGCCAGGTAGGCGGTAACCCGCTGCCGGTCGAGCAGGGCGCCGATCACTGCGGCGAAGGCATCGGCGCGCTCCTCATCGCAGCGGAACAGCCCTTCGCCGACCACCCGCGCCCAGGCGGTCAGGTTGGTGCGGTCAACCGGATGTATTTCAACACCGGCTGGGGGTGCTTCATCGTCTTCCAGCAAGGTGAGGTCGAGTGCCATCCCGCTGGTTTCCGAGCGGCGCACAAAGCCGTGCTGTTCCAGGATGGTCTCGAGATTATCCGGCTGTTGGGAAGGCCCGCACATCCACAGGCGTGGAGCTTTGCCGGCCAGTACCTGGCTTTTTACCCATGCCACGCGTTCCTGGGCCTCGTCCTTGCCGAAACGGGCGGAAAAGATGCCCTGCGGCGAGGGGGAGGGGCTGCAATCGACCCAGGTGATCTGTGGATCGTGGTGCCATGGGTGCCCGGTGAGCTGCGCGGCTTCCAACCACAGGGCGTACTGGTTGGTTTCGATGGCAGTGGTCACTAGTGACGGTTTGAGTATATCTTGCGGCATATGTTCCAACACCTTTAAGAAATAAGTACGCGACATCACCACTAGTCATGTAAGGCGCTAGATTCTTTAGTTTGTAATTTCCTTATTCGCTTTAGCTTCTAAACGTTCTATTGTTTCTTTCCATTTATGATAGGATGCCATAGCTGTTTTTAAGTTTGGTACCATACCGTTATCTCCTGTATGTAGAATAACCAACAATTCTCGTGCCCTTGTCAAGCCAACGTACATAAGCTTGGTCTCATCCTGGCCTTCATTATCATCTTCCTCCTCTTTGCTTTTAAATGCCTCTGCAGCTAAAATAATGACTACTGGAGCATCCATCCCTTTGGCTGAGTGGATTGTCGAAATCTTCACACTTTCTTCACCCCACTCAAATGTCGCTTTTTTTTCATTATCCTCAGTAATCCATTGGTATGGTATTTTTCTTTCCTGGAATTTGTCAATCAGTTTTGCAATTATAGGAATACCTTTATATGTAGACCATCTATATAGCACCATTGCATTTCTGGGCGAGTAACCATATTCCGCCAACCGTGAAACATAATCAACTGCTTTGTCTAGTTGCTCATCTATTGATTTGCACTCGATTAATCGAGGGTCTATCCCTTTCTTGGGAGCGAATGAAATTTTTGTTTCCTTATCTTCATAATACTTATTGATATCTCCTAAAAAGGCGGCAGCATATGACCAAACGCGTGCAGAGTTTCTGTAAATTTTTTTTAAAGTGATTGCTTTCCCCCTTCCTGTCATAGGAATTCCAATACTTTTCCATGTGAAACCAGATGATCTAGCAAAATTCCGATATCTATAAATCTGCTGTGCGTAATCTCCTGCAATAACAAGATTTCGTTCGTCAGCAGAACCTTCAAGAAGTTTGTCAAATATAAATTTGATCCAATCCTTTTGAAAATCTTGTGCTTCATCTATATACACAATGTCGTACTTTTGATTTTCATTAACATAAACATTGTTAAGCACATCAGTCAATTTCTCGTCAAAATCTAAATCTTTTAGTTTCGGAAAATTTAAGCCAGGAGAATTCCGCATGATTTTACGAGCAAATGCTGAAAAGTGCATAATATCGATATCTACTGCATCAGGAATCTGAATCGCTTTGTATGCATGTCTCATATACTGAGCCAAGCTAATATTCCAACACAAAACTAGAATTCTCGGAGTCCTTTTGGAGTGATATGCATTCGCAGACATTAATTTGGCGTGAAACAACAATATTAAGGTTTTTCCTGTGCCAGCAATTCCATGTAGAAAGCGTGGTCCACTACCTAAAGATTTCGCCATTTGTTCTTGTTGGAGGTCCAATCCGAACTCATAATTACTTTTGTTAATTGAAATAATTGGTCCTTTTGATTTTGAAGAAAACCACTGTTCTCCACCAGGGATTAGCAGTTCTGGAAACAAAGAATTCCTGATAGCATTTAATTGATGAGAACTTAATGGCGAAGTGATTTTTTTATCTTCATACTGATTGTATACTTTTATAAACGACTCAGGATTTTTAATATCTTCTTTAAATAGTATATTTGTCGTTTTTACAACCTCAGATAATGATGCATCAATGAATTCACTTTTGCTCATGGTAGTAAAAACCAGAAAATGAAAAATTTCGATTTTTAGCCTATCTCTTGTATCGCATAAAGTTTCCTGAGTTGACAACTGTTCCCGCAAATCTTCGATATATTGCTTTACTTTGTAGTCTGGGTTCTTTTGATTTTGGGTTCGATTCTGAGATGCAGCGATTCTGAACCATTTAGGGGTGGCTTCTAATATTGTGTCCACTCCATAATCTTTTACCTCAAAAATTGTTATTCCCTTATTTTTATCAATAACAACAAAGTCTGGCCGTCTATCACGCTCGCCAATTACCATTTCATAATACACAAGACATGAATCAGGTAGGTTTTTTAGCAGCAAAAAGAATTTTCGTTCGCCAGGTGTTTCAAAATTTTTATTTGTTTCTGGTATACAAATTGCCATACACCCACCTCAATACTCACATAATAAACAAAATAAGAAATCCTGTTTGTAGTTGGCTGTTACCTTATCGATCCCATACAGTGTCATTTTATATGAATACTTAGCCCTGTCAAGCGAAATTACTCACATTGTCCCCAAACTTTCTTCCAGCAAAGCGGTGAGAAATGCTTCCATTTCTGCCAGTACCTGGCTTTTTACCCATGCCACGCGTTCCTGGGCCTCGTCCTTGCCGAAACGGGCGGAAAAGATGCCCTGCGGCGAGGGGGAGGGGCTGCAATCGACCCAGGTGATCTGTGGATCGTGGTGCCATGGGTGCCCGGTGAGCTGCGCGGCTTCCAACCACAGGGCGTACTGGTTGGTTTCGATGCTGCGGATGAGATTGTGGGTGGAATTGGTGAAAAGAGCCATCATTTGCTCCACTGGTAAAAAGCAAGTAATTTCAGTGAAAAATAGAATTCTACCATTTTCAGGGCCTTTTATGGCCTTGAAATGGTAGAATTCCTGCGGTTTCCAAATGGATTGGATTGAATTACTCGAAGGTGATCGATTCGACGATCTGATGGAAGATTTCGAGGTTGGCTGCATCGATCTCTTGATAGATACTTCGCCAATCGGCGCCATCGTTGATTTCAACATTGTTGGGTGTCCCAAATATCGTCAACACATGGGATTGGTCATCGACCAGGATGACTTCCCGGCTGAAAAAGCGCTCTGTCTGGGCGGTTTCTGAAGGGGCGGTGGTGTATTCATATCCGGTGAAATTCCCAAGGGTTAGCTGCCTGGCCCGGGTGATGGTAACCCTTGCATCAGAGAATGATTCACCGTCCTGCAGCGATTCCAATGCCTGGTACGTTTCGGTCCAGGCATTGGTCTGCTCATTTTGGGAATATTGGATGACGATCGAATAGGAATTTACCTGATTGTACACTCGCTCGGTGGGGTCTGTTCCATAGGGGTATACGAGATCAGACCCGATTTCAACCCGGAGAATGGGTTCAGCGATATATTCTTCGGGGCCGTACCAATCGACGGGATATTGAAATCCCAATCCATAGTCAGTATTACTGTATTGCAGCCAGCTCGAAGATGGGGTTTCTTCCGTTGTCGGGGTTGTTGATGCGGTTTCCGTTGCTGCCGGGATGACTGTCACTGCCGCCGGCTGAGCAGTAGGGGGCAGCGTTTCCCTGGGGGCGCAGGCAACGAGGGTAGCAATTATGATAATCAGGATGAGATGTATGTTTTTTTTCATTATGATCTCCTTGGAGTGTGGAACGCCATAGGCATTGTGAATGTTCCCTCAAACGGAGATGGTTAATGAATTCACATCTAATGGAAGTATCCCTGTCGGAACTCTGAGTTATACCAGGTTCTTCTCGAAGTTTACCCATTCGGCTGCTTTTTGGAATCCCAGTTTCTGGTAAGTATCCTCATATGGTCGGTGTTCATTCACCAGGTCTGCCACCAGCTCGCGGATGCCATGAGTGATGCAGGCATTCACCGCGGCAGCCAGCAGGGGTTCCAGCGTGGTGCTGTCGGGGGTGTAAATGGAATAATTGGCGGCAGTAACCGGCCGGTTTTCATTGACGGCTGTCAGGCAGGCAGCGATCATTTCGGAGGTGCTGCGGATGCAATAATGCGAGATGATGCCTTCGCGGTGCCATTCTACCAGGTGTTCCCGGCACCAGGCTGCGGGGCGATGGTACCATCTGGCAGCCAAGGCGGCTGCTTCATCCAGATCGTCCGGGAAGCGGACAGGCGCAACCTGAGCGAGTGCGGGGTGGTCAATCCGGCCTTGCTCCATCGGGTAGACATAGTAAAGTTTATAACCGCGATCTCGTAAGGTGTAGCCCAGTTTTTCCATTACAGGCAGTTCTTGTGGATTCATCGTACTGAGCCGCCCGGTGATGTGCCCGATGCCTTTTTGGCGCAAAGCCTGTTCGGCATGGATGATCAAGGATTGTGCAGCATCCGGATGGCCCGGCAGCACGCGGGGAAATTCCATAAACACCGTTACCCGGTCGGGGGAATCCGGGGCGGCAGGTTGCGGAAAGAAGGTGAGATGTCCCACCATTGCCCCATCGCCCCAGGCAAAAAAAGAAAGGTCGGGGTCAAAATCTGGTGACTGGTGCAGGTGAAACCAACCCTGCTCATCGTGGGCGAAAGGCCACACCCAGTCCCGCGACGCTTCGATTCCGATCCGGGCTTGTTCTGCTTCCACACCTGGCTGGTATTGGGTGATCTGGTAGATGGGCATTCCTTTCTCCTTAGGTAAATTGTTGAAAAGGGTTAGCCTGTCGGCCTTCTTGTTGATTCTCATACTTCGCCGCTGACCACTGCCAACCAATACCGGCTGAAGGTTTCACCATCCACGGCTGTCACCACGCGGGTTCGCTTTCCGTCTGGATGGATGGTTTCGTACAGCCAGCCGCCGCGTTCGGTCAGGTGCAGAGGGAGTTCTTCGATCACAACCCCTTCGCGCCAGCCGAGGCCGATCGCGCAAGCCAGGGCATCATGCTGGAAATTGATCAGGTCATCCGGGACGCAGGGATACACCGTCCCGATCTTGCGTTCATTGTCTTCATCCGCGGCGAAGGCCTGTGCCTGGCGGGCAATCAGCGCACCCAGGGGGCCGGCGCTTGCCAGTTGCGGCAAATATTCCCGCCGCAGGGCGGTTTCAACCGTGACCGTCAAAGGGATCAGGGTCGGATGGCTGTGTTCCAGCACGAACCGCGCCGAGGCGGTATCCACCTGGAAATTCCAGTCATAGGTGTTGTCCCAGGCGGGATAACCGGGACGGATGGGGTGGATGTGCCCGCCCATCAGCACCAGGTTGGCGTGCTCCAAAATGCCGGGACGGCGTTGCTCGAGCAAGGCGAGGTTGGTATAAGGCCCGATGGCAATCACCAGTGCATCGCTCTCGATGCTGGCTTCCAGCAGGTCGAGTGCCTGCTGCAGAGGGCCGGGTGCCGCTGGTATGGCTTCTCCCCAATAGGTAATTTCGTCGTAGTATCCCAGGCGCGGATAGCGGTAAAACCCTTGCGCCTCATCCGCGCCGGCGGCAACAGGGATGTCACTTCGCCCGGCAAATCGCAGCGCGTGCTGGACATAACCCGCCCGGCGTCCGCCGGCTTCGGCGGTGGTGGTGATGCCGCATATCGCCAGTGCCGGCTGCCAGCGCAGCAGCATGGCCAGCGCGCACAGGTCATCAATATCGCCGCCAAGGTCGGTATCGAGATGAACCCGGATGGGATGCGAAGGGGAGGATGGCATCAGCATGCCACTGTCCCCAATCCTTCTTCTCGCAAAGATGCCAGGAAGGTTTCCATTTCCGCCAATCGTGCCTCTGCCATGGCTTGCGCAACGGGCAGCGTGAAGCGTCCGCGGATGCCGCCCATGCGGGACCGAATGCGGCGGGCCACCACGGAAAGGTCTCCCGGTCCCCATGCGAATTCGCGCGCCATGCCAACTGCGCCGAGGAAGTCGAGGAAGTCGGCTTCACGGAACAACTGCATTTCAAAGCACGCGGCGGGGGTGGCGTCGCGGTAATCGTGGTGTTCGATGATCTCCAGCAGGAGCGGTATCTTTTCCGCCGGGAAGTCCGCCTGGGGCAGGATGTCACCTTCAGCCACCTGGCGTGAACGCAGGGCATGATCGACCCCCGGTTGGGCGTATCTGCTAAACGCTCCCCAATCGTGCAGCCATGCCGCCCAGGTGAGGGTTTCTTGTTCATACGGGCGATCTTCGGCGATACGCGGGATCAGTGCCAGCAGGCGCTGGATGTGCGGCACCGCCCAGGTTTCGCCGGCCTCGGCGGTGCAGAATTCGATGTCGGTGAGGGTGAGCAAACGGGTTTCGTTCCTGTCCATACCCGTGATTATAGTCCAGGCACTTCGGATTTGTTAACCGAAAGCCTGTTTTTCCCCCACGGTTTCCCGGCATTTGTTAGAATAATAGGCATGGAGAACCGTGTCTATTTTGGCGACAACCTGGCCGTGCTGGAGAGCCTGCCATCGGCATCTGTTGACCTGGTGTACATCGATCCGCCCTTTAATACCGGCAAAGTGCAGGGGCGTACGCGCATCAAGACCGTTCGCGCGGAGACCGGCCAGGGCGACCGGGTGGGCTTTGGCGGAAACGAATACAAGAGTGTGGCGGTCGGCAGTTCGGCGTATGGGGACATTTTCGATGATTTCCTGGCTTTCCTTGAACCGCGCCTGCGGGAAGCCTACCGCGTGCTCAAGCACAACGGCAGCCTGTATTTTCACATCGATTACCGCGAGGTGCATTACTGCAAGATTCTGCTGGACAATATCTTTGGGCGGGACCACTTCCTGAACGAGATCATCTGGGCCTACGATTACGGCGGACGCGGTAAGAACCGCTGGCCTGCCAAGCACGACAACATCCTGCTGTATGTGAAGGACATCGAGAACTATACCTTCAATTGGGACGAGGTCGAGCGCATCCCTTACATGGCGCCGGGCCTGGTGAGTGCCGAGAAGCGCGAGCGCGGCAAGTTCCCGACCGATGTGTGGTGGCATACGATCGTTGCCACCAACGGCAAAGAGAAAACTGGTTACCCCACCCAGAAGCCGATGGGTGTCCTGCGGCGCATCCTGCAAGCTTCCGCCAACCCCGGCGATGTGGTGCTGGATTTCTTTGCCGGTTCCGGCACCACCGGCGAAGCCGCACTGGAACGCGGCTGCACCTTCCTGCTGGCCGATAACAACCCCCAGGCGATTGCCGTGATGCGGGAACGCTTCGCTGCATTGGGCGCAGCGGTGGAATGGATTACCGTCGAACCACCGCCTGTACCGTGAATCACCGGCAGGGCGGGAAGTTTAGAGGTTTACTGAAACACAATGGGTCGGTTACTGGCCAGGCGATAGCAGGCCAGTTTTGTACCAGAAGCCAGGTCATATCAAGAAGGAGATACCACGATGATGCAATTACCCCCCAACCAGGTCCATGAAACCCGGATCACCGGGCTGAAAATTCCCTTTGGTGATGTGTTTGTCCTGGTCGGCAAGATCTACGCGGCGATCCTGCTGTGGAGCCTGCTGATCGGGATCATTGTCGGGATCATTTTCCTGATCATCTCCATCATCGGCGGGATCGGGATGATGTCCCTGTTCAGGGGCTGACCGGCACGAAACACCGCTCGCTCGTTGGCTCTGGCCGCGTTGGTGCGCATCAGTCTGCCAGCAGTGCTTGCAGTGCCTGTGCCGTTGTCACCGGTGCCTGGCAGGCATGATGCCGGCAGACGTAGACGGTTGCCTGACCGTTGACTCTATCGCGGTCCTGCACCAGCGGCGGTGCGTCCGCGGCTGGCGGGTCGGATGAGACCGCGCACACCTGGAATGGGCGGTACGCTGACCAGGCGGTCTCCCATAAGTGGCGGGTGTCCGCCTCCGTGGGGTCACCGATGATAGCGATCTCACGCGGTTCTGCCAACGCCAGGGCATAGGCGCTGAGCCAGTGGCTGAATACGGCCGGGTAACGGACAAGCATTGCTGCCTGGCGCTGGAGGGTCTCCACGGCCAGATCATGCCAGGATGTGCTGCCTTCCAGGGCGGCCATCCGCAGCAATGCCAGCACAGCCTGGGCGCTGCCGCTGGGGGTGGCATTGTCCTGCAGGTCTTGCGGGCGGGTGATGAGGGTCTGGGCGCCGCGGGGGGTATCAAAAAAGCCCTGCCCGGGTTGATGGAATTCCCGCAGCATGGTTTCCGTGAGGCTGCGCGCGGCAGCGTACCAGCGCGGGTTGGCGTCTGACTGGTACAGCTCCAGCAGGGCGAGGATCAGGGCGGCGTGGTCTTCCAGGAAGCCATCCACCCGGGCTTTCCCCTTCCGCCACGAGCGCAGCAGGTGATCCTGCGGGTAGAGGTTTGCCAGCAGGAACTCCGCAGCATTCTGCGCAGCAGCCAGCCAGCTGGCATCGTTCAGGTAACGGCCGGCTTCCGCGAGCGTCTGGATCATCATCGCGTTCCAGGCTGTCAGTACCTTGTCATCGCGGTGGGGGTGGATGCGTGTTTCCCGTTCCCGGTACAGGATGCCATGGACTTGGTCGAGGCGTTGCTGCAATTTATCCAGTGTCAGCCCCAGGCGTTCGGCGGCTTCCGCCAATGGGCGCATGCGCTGTAGGATAATGCGGCCCTCGAAATTGCCCTGCACCGGCACATGGTACACCGTGCGCAGCAGGAGGTTGTCCTCCGGGTCAGGCAGCACCCGGTCGATCTCATCATCGCGCCACAGGTAAAATTTACCTTCCTCTCCCTCGGAATCGGCATCAATGGCTGAGAGGAAGCCGCCGTCGGGGAGCGTCATCTCGCGCTGGATAAAGCGCAGGGTTTCCTCGCAAATGTGGCGGTATTCTGGATTTCCGGTGAGCAGGTAGGCATACAGGTAGGCACGGGCAAGCAGCGCGTTATCATACAGCATTTTCTCAAAATGCGGCACCAGCCAACGCGCGTCGGTGCTGTAGCGTGCGAACCCACCGCCAACAACATCGTACATACCGCCCTGTGCCATGGATTGCAGGGCATGTTCCGCCAGCTTCAGGCTGTCCTGGTCGCTGCCCGCGGCCTGCTGCAGCAAGAACAACAAGCGCACCGGCAGGGGGAACTTGGGCGCGGTGCCCCAACCGCCTTCCTGCCTGTCGTAGCCGTCCGCCAGTTTGGCGGCGGCCTGCCGCAGCGCCTGGGGGGAAAGTGCCTGTGGGTCAGCAGCGGTGATTTCATTGTACAATTTTTGGGTAAAGTTTTCCCCGCTGGAGAGTATGCCCTGGCGGTCACTGCGCCAGGCTTCCGCGATCGCGGCGATCACCTGATTGAAGGACGGCATGCCCGGGCGCGGCGATGGTGGAAAGTAGGTACCGCCCCAGAACGGCTTGCCCTGCGGGGTGAGAAAGACGCTCATCGGCCAGCCGCCGCTGCCAGTCATCGCCTGCACCGCCTGCATGTAAATGTGGTCAAGATCCGGTCGCTCCTCGCGGTCGACCTTGATGTTGATGAAGTTTTGATTCATCAGGGCAGCAGTGGTGGGATTTTCAAAAGATTCATGTGCCATCACATGGCACCAATGGCAAGCGGCGTAGCCAATGCTGAGGAAGATCGGCTTGTCTTCCCGTGCGGCCTGCTCGAGGGCTTCCGCGCCCCACGGGTACCAATCAACCGGGTTGTACTGGTGTTGGAGCAGGTAGGGCGAGTTCTCATGTTGCAGGCGGTTGGGCATGGGTTGATTCCTTCAAACTAAATGATAGATAATTATTATAATAATAACATAAACAACCTGTCCCTCCTCATCCGGCGGACGAAAAGACGGGCGAAACTGCCGATGGCATACATCGCCCGTTGGTGGGTCATTGTTTCGCGTAGTAGGTCAGGCGCGTTTTTTGGGGCGGTGGTACCTGAGCGGGGGTTCTTCCTTGTACAGCTTGACGATACCGCGGATCACATTGCTGAAGAACAACCAGAACAGGAAGATCATCCAGGCCAAAAAGAACAGGTCATAAATGCTGAATTCAATCCCGATCAGGGTGACATTGACCATCCCGGCAAAGATCATCACCGTATTGGCAATGACGAACATCAGGCGTCCTTCTGTTGGTCCCAGCATGGCGAATGACAGCTGGAATTTCTTGTGGACCTGGGTGTTGACATACACATACACGTTCATCATCAGGTAGGCGATGAGGGTGAAGAGGGCGATGTACATATCGACAAACGGCGTCAGCCCGACGCCGATGAATACCATCAACATTGTGATCGTATCGAGGCAATGATCCAGGAAGTAACCATAACGCGGGCGTTCAATGTGCCGCAGCCGCGCGAGGTTGCCGTCGGTGGAGTCGCCGAACCAGTTGAGGAAGAAACCGAATGAGGCCAGCCACAACCATGCAGGATGGACCCGGGAGAGGGCATAGCCGATGAGGATCGAAAAGGTTCCGATCATCCCCACAAAGGTCATCAGGTCCGGCGAAACCCAGTCCGGGGCAATTTTTTCAAACCAATGAATAAAGCGTGTTTCCGCGCCGCCCAGAATGGTGTTGTTGATCCGTTGTGGGTTGGCTTTTTCTTTCAGGCTTTCTTTTTTCTTTCCCATTCATACCTCTTTCTGTTCAGGTGATGTGGTTTGCCAGATGGCATGGAACATTCCCCATTGTTCGGGGTGTTGGCGGATGGCGGCTTCGGAATGCCGCAGGATTTTCTCGGTGTTGCGGACAATTTCGTCTGTGTGGGTCGGATATCGGTCCAGCCAGATCGGTTCAGAGGCATCCAGGATATACTCCATATCTTCGTTCATGATGCCGGTGAAATGAAAAACAGGTACGTTATAGCGCAGCGCCAGGCGCGTGTACACGGTTGGCAGGTGGGCGGTCTTGCCGAAAAACGCTACCGGGTATTGTTCCTCCTGGTGGGCGCGGTCGGTTCCGCATGCCATCAACCCGCCAGTCTTGATCGTAATGGCAGCCTCGTGCAGGGCGCGGCTGGAAGCTGGCGTCACACGGATGCCATATGCGGTGCGAATCTCGTTTTCGCTCTTGTAGCTGGTGCCGGGATTGGCAATCGACAATACCTGTACGTTTTCAATCTGTTGCGCCAGTTCCATGCCAACCACATCATTGGCGACAAAATGCGGTGAAACCGCCACCGCACCATTCTCCTGCCGTTTGAAGTAATTGATGAATTCCCGCGCGCGTTCGGTTAACTGGATGCGCTTGCGCAACTCACCACGGCGGGTGACATGGTGGTAATAGTCATAGAGCGCGATCGAACGCAGGTAAAAGCAGCGCAGGGCGGTTCGTTTGTATTCGTCTGGACTCATTGCATCACCAAACACATGCTGGAGGTTGGCGATCATCTTTCGCTGGTTGTCATTCAGCGGCACGATCCCACCGCGCATGCGGTCAGCCGTCCGCAGCAACCAACGGGCGAACCCCGGTGAAGCACTGCGCGCAATGTAGAGGAGCGTATTTAATAGCAACGGATTGTTTAATTCATTGTTGTCGGTCATGGTCGAACCTGAAATTAACACGTTTCTTGTAAGGTGATGGAACGTGAGAGTGATTGATGAACCTTGATTTGTATCACTGCGCAGATGCGCCAGTGCGCGATCAATTTCATGGGTGCTGTCTCTTCCTTATTTTGTTTGCACAATCTTATCATATCACCAAAATATTAAAAGTTCCTCATCGGATAAAAATCGATGCTTTCAGTCATGTTTTCATTTGGCTTGATGTGACGTGAGTCACACCCGGGAGAGGGAAAAACATCCGCGAGGTTGTTATAATGATGCCATCCCCAATATTACCCAGGGCAAGGAGAAACCGAAATGAACACTACAGTCTATCAATACGGCGTGTTTGAGACACACCTGGCACAATGCGGTGTGGAAAACCCGGAAGCACGAATCAGGGTGGCATTCACAGCACCGGATGGAAGCTGCCAGGTGCAGCCAGCTTTCTGGGATGGTGGTGTCACCTGGCGGGTACGCTTCAGCCCGGCGCAGGAGGGTGAATGGCGCTGGCGCAGTTACTGCCAGGATGGTCCGGTTGCGGGGTTTACACCTGATACCGGTGAGTTTACCTGTACCGCATATCACGGGGAAAATCCGTTATACCGGCATGGATCGTTGCAATTGTCTGCCGACCGCCGTCACCTGGTTCACCGTGATGGCACCCCGTTTTTCTGGCTGGCAGATACCGCGTGGAATGGCGTGATTCGCGGCGATGATGCCAAATGGGAGGAGTACCTCGCATTGCGTGCGCAGCAGGGGTTCAGCGTGATCCAATATGTCAGCGGCAGCTGGCGCGGTGACGCGCTGGATGAACTGGGAGAAGCTTCCTATATTGGGCAGGACCCGATTCAGATCAACGCGGCTTACTTTCAGCGGATTGATAGGCGTGCGGCGATGATCAATGCCTTCGGTTTACTGGCCGCGCCGGTTGTCCTGTGGAGTTTGCTGCCAACCGATCCGGGGTATCTGTTGTCTGAGGCGGATGCGACCCGCCTGGCGGAATATATCATCGCGCGCTACGGTGCCTACCAGCTGGTATGGCTGTTGGGCGGCGATGGCAATTACCAGGAGATCGGGGTTGAGCGCTGGAAGCGCATCGGGCGCCATTTGTTCGACGAACGGCATGACCGACTGGTCGCGCTGCACCCCTGCGGGCAGAATTGGGTGGGCGAGGAATTCCGCGGCGAACCCTGGTACGATATCATCGGTTACCAGAGTGGGCATGGAGATCTGCTGGAACATATCGAATGGCTGGTAAAAGGGCCGCCCGCGGTGGAATGGCAGCAGGAGCCTGCCCTGCCGGTGATCAATATGGAACCAAATTATGAAAATGCCGTTGGTTACCACCATCATACACTGTATGATGATTTTCATGTGCGCCGGGCGGTGTACTGGAGTTTGCTTGTCAGCCCGACTGCCGGGGTGACCTACGGACATGACGCAATCTGGAACTGGAATGCGGAAACCGGTCCTTCAGAAGGACACGGCAACTGGCACAATGGGGCGGTACCGCCCTGGCATACCGGTTTGCAGACGGAAGGCATCCGCAGCATGAGTGTGATGCGTGATCTGATGGAGCGCCTGGATTGGACGCAGCTGGCGCCTTGCCCGGAGGTGCTGGCGCAGCAGCCTGGCGATGACAACATACAGTGCTTTATCGCAGCCGCGAAAACCCCGGAAGGCCGGATGGTGGTGTATGCTCCCTGCGGCGGAACGGTAACCTTCACGGTGGATACGACCATTCCACAGCCGGTGAACGTGGTAGATCCGCGTTCCGGAGAGGTTCACCCAGCCCAGGTGAAGCAAGGTGTGATTTCATTGCCTGATCAGCGCGATTGGCTGGCGGTGTGCGGGTATCCCATTTGATAGATCAATAACACCCGTTTTCAGCCTGCACGACGCGTGGTACAATCTTCATCCCTGGAAGGAAAGGAGCGGAGATGCAGCGGATTGTGGTGATTGGGACGACCGGTTCAGGAAAATCGACGTTTGGCAGGCGGTTGGCGGCAACCCTGGGGGTGCCGTTTGTCGAATTGGACCGTTTCCTGTGGTCGCCCAACTGGCAAAAGCGTGATACTGCTGAATACCAACGACTTCTTGGTGAAGCCCTGGCACAGGATGGGTGGGTGATGGATGGTAACACCCGTGAGAACCGCGACCGGGTATGGGGCCGGGCGGACACGGTGGTGTGGTTGAATTACCCATTCCTGATCAACTTCAGCCGCTTGTTCTGGCGCACCGTTCAGCGGGTGATAAAACATGAAGAAGTGTTTGAAGGCTGTGTGGAAACATTCCATTCGCAGTTTCTCAGTAGCGATTCCCTGTTCATCTGGTTTTTCAGAACATTCTGGAAGCGCAGGAAAATGTACCGGGAACTGTTTGATCATCCTCCATATCCACATTTGCACATGATTGAATTCACCAAGCCGCGAAAGGCAAACCGTTTTATCCAGTTGGCTACGCAAAAAGAGAGCCAGCCGTAGTAGAATGGTATCAACACCCGGAAAAAGGAGCTGAACTGCATGGAAAAAATCACACCGATCACCGGCACATTTTTGGATGAAATTTCACACGATATTCCCCATCAGAACTGGGGTCCAGTCGAATGGGACCAGGATTTCCAGGCCATGAAAGCGATCGGTATTGATACCGTAATCCTGATCCGCAGCGGGCACAAGCGCCAGATCACCTATCCCTCAAAGGTGCTGATCGAACGGCAGGGGTGCCATCGCCCGGTGGTGGACCTGGTGGATCTGTTCCTGACCCTCTCTGAAAAACACCAGATGCAATTTTATTTTGGCACCTATGATTCCGGGTATTACTGGCACAGAGGTGAGTTCCAGAAGGAAATCGACCTCAACAAAGCAGCGATTGAGGAAGTGTGGGAAAAGTACGGTTCACGTCCGGCGTTCAAAGGTTGGTACCTGACCCAGGAAGTCAGCCGGCGCACCAAAGGCATCATTGATGTCTATGCCACGATGGGACGATTTTGCAAGGATATTTCTGGCGGTGAACTGTCGGTGTTGATCTCACCCTGGATGGATGGCATGAAAACGCCCATTGCTGCCAGCGGTGAAATCTACCGGCAGGACGGCATCACGCCTGAAGAACATGAAAAAGAGTGGGATGAAGTCATGGCCGGTATTGCTGGTGCTGTGGATATTGTCGCCTTCCAGGATGGACATGTGGATTTCCACGAACTGCCAACGTACCTGGAGATCAATAAAAAACTGGCAGACCGTCACGGGTTGCGCTGCTGGACCAACAGCGAAACCTTTGATCGGGATATGCCGATCCGTTTCTTGCCAATCAAGTGGGAGAAACTATGGCTGAAATTGAAGGCAGCCGCAGCGGTGGGGGTGGAGAAGGGAATCACGTTTGAGTTTTCGCATTTCATGAGCCCGAATTCTGCGTACCAGCAGGCCGGGCACCTCTACAACCGCTACCGCGAATACCTGGCTGTAATGGAGCAGGACTGATCTCCTGTGGTATCACCTGGTGTATTGAACCTGTTTTTAGAAGTTGATCCAGCGTCGCAGAATGCCAATAATTTCTGGCAGCGGGTCTGTGGATTCAATGACGGCTTCCATCCGCCCTTGCGGTGACAGCACCACAGAAGCCAGGATCGGGCGGCTTGGTGACAACTGGAAGGTATGGATCGATTCTGCGTCCCAATCTGGCAGGATGTGAATCCAGCGTGCAGCCAACTCGGCGTCCTGCAGCCAGCGATCAATAATCGTATCGTAAACCTTGCGCAGTTCGCGCCGTACAAAAGGTTGGGCAAAGAGCGGGATATCATCCAGCAGGATCACATTGGCAGTGAAGAACGGCAGCGGGTTGGGATAAAACATGCCCAGCAGGCGGCTGTTCCATTCCGCGGTGATCTCTGTGTTTTCCTTGTGGCTGATGAATAACACGGCTGGCTGATGCAGTGTGCGCAGGTCAATCACCTGGCCGCTGCCCACAGCAGTAAAGCGTAAAGCCGGAATCCACTTTCCACTGCGGTCATGCGGTGATGCCCGGCGTTCCTGCAGGAAATCCTGCCCTTTCAATCCCGCCTGCCGCAGCAAGTTGGTCTTCATGCCAAAAACGGCGGGTTTTTCACGGCGGACGTTGGCATTCTCTTCCCCTTCCTCATGGGGGAGAGCGTGCAAGGTGCTGCTGACAACCCGGTTGACGGTGTGCAGTCCTGCATTTGCCAGATGCTTTCCGGTATTGATGAGCTTTTCAAACATACTCTTCGATTATACTCCCGCAAGACGGCAAGGATGAAACCTTAATGCTTTCATAAAAAACTGTTTCACCTGATCCGGGTTGGATGCATCAATTAACAGGCGTATCATCAATCCGGGTGTGTTAAAATGAGGGCATGGAATTCAAATTATCTGCTCCTTATCGTCCCACTGGCGACCAGCCGGAAGCCATTGCGAAGCTGGTCAACGGCATTCAACAGGGTTATACCAACCAGGTATTGCTGGGCGCCACCGGCACCGGGAAAACATTTACCATCGCGAATGTGATCCAACAGATGCAAATGCCTACCCTGGTGATGGCGCATAACAAAACCCTGGCGGCACAGCTGTATGCCGAGTTCCGTGAATTCTTTCCCGAGAATGCGGTCAGCTATTTTGTTTCCTATTATGACTATTACCAGCCGGAAGCGTATGTTCCCAAGCGCGATCTGTATATTGAAAAAGAAACCCAGATCAACGAGGAAATTGACCGGTTGCGCCTGATGGCGACCACCTCGCTTCTCTCCCGCCAGGATGTGATCATCGTGGCTTCGGTTTCCTGTATCTACGGCCTGGGTGACCCCACTGCCTACAACCAGGGCGTGGTGCACATGAAGGTGGGGGAAATCACCCGCCGCAATGCCCTGCTGCGCCAACTGGTCGATATCCAATACCAGCGCAATGACCTGGAGCTGCGCCCCGGCGTGTTCCGCGTGCGCGGTGATGTGCTGGAGATCTTCCCGGCGTATGAAGACCGCAAAGCCACCCGCATTTCCTTTTGGGGCGATGAGGTGGAGCGGATTATGAGCTTCAGCCCATTGACAGGTGAGGTGTTTGAAGAAATGGACCAGTATTCGGTCTTTCCTGCCAAGCACTACATCACCGATGAAAGCCGCTTTGACCAGGCAGTGAATGACATCGAAGCGGAACTCAAAGGCCGGATTGATTACTTCAAAAGCCAGGAAAAAATCCTGGAAGCCCAGCGCATCGAGCAGCGCACCAAGTACGATATCGAAATGCTGCGCGAGGTGGGATACTGCTCAGGGATTGAGAACTACTCGCGCCACATGGACCAGCGCAAACCCGGCACCGCGCCGTGGACACTGGTGGACTACCTGCCCAGCGAATACTTGCTGGTGATCGATGAAAGCCACATGACCATCCCCCAGATCCGCGGGATGTACCGCGGCGACCAATCTCGCAAGAGCGTGCTGGTGGAATACGGCTTCCGCCTGCCTTCGGCCATGGACAACCGTCCGCTGACTTTTGATGAGTTTGAGAAAAAGATGGGTTACACCATCTACACCTCCGCCACTCCCGGCCCGTATGAAATGGAACGCACCAACCAGGTGGTGGATCAGGTGATCCGTCCCACCGGCCTGGTGGACCCGGAAGTGATCGTAAAACCGACCGCCGGCCAGGTGGATGACCTGGTGGGTGAAATTTACAAACGCATCGAGGTTGGTGAGCGCGTACTGGTAACCACCCTGACCAAGCGCATGGCGGAGGACCTTTCCGATTACCTGATGGAACTGGGCCTCAAGGTGCATTACCTGCATTCCGAAGTGGACACGCTGGAGCGGGTGGGGATACTGCGCGATCTGCGCACCGGAGTGTTTGACGTGCTGGTGGGGATCAACCTGCTGCGCGAAGGCCTCGACCTGCCGGAAGTATCGCTGGTGGCGATCCTTGACGCCGACAAACAGGGTTTCCTGCGTTCTGCCACCGCACTGATCCAGACCATCGGGCGCGCCGCGCGCAATGTCAATGGAAAGGTGATCATGTATGCAGACAAGGTCACCGATGCGATGGCCAGCGCGATTGAAGAAACCAACCGCAGGCGCGCCAAGCAAGTCGCCTTTAATGAAGAGCACGGCATTGAACCGGTCACGATCTATAAAGCGGTACGTGACCTGACAGATTCACTGCTGGCGAAGGAAGAGGAAGAGCATGTGATGGCGGAGAGCGGCGGGGAGTACAGGGTTTCGGTCAGCACGCGCGCCCTTTCTGAACGTGACCTGCAAAGTTTCATCGACCGGTTGGAACAGGAAATGCGCGATGCCGCCAAGGCACTGGAGTTTGAACGTGCCGCCGCCCTGCGCGACGAAATTTTTGAACTGCGCAGCCAGCTGGCGGAACAGCTGAAAATGAAACCCTGGCAAAAAGCGATGTACCTGGCTGGTGAGGAATAACGCAGCCGAAAGGGTTGAATTTCTTGCCAACAAGCGGAAATTTGTGATATACTTTGCAATCGTTATGGGCGCGTAGCTCAACGGCAGAGCAGTGGCCTTTTAAGCCATTGGTTGAAGGTTCGAATCCTTCCGCGCTCACAAAAAGACATCCGGTTCGGGATGTCTTTTTTTACCATCGACTCATCAGGCAAAGGGTGTTGCTTCCGGGATTAGCACCATCAACCCGGTCTTCACCATACTAGGCGTCGGTTCGGTGTTTCTGGTTGGTAATGTGTTTTTCCAACTCAACCAGTATGAAGGTTATGCCGCCAAATGCCAGGATGCGCCACCACTCAGCGAAACCCAATGCCGCGCTTTCGAAGATGTTCTGCATGAATGGAATATAGGTGAACGCCATCTGCAACAAAACCATTGCGATGACACCCAGCCACAGCCAACGGTTGCTGAAGAACCCAATTTTGAAGGGTGAATAATGGAGTGAACGGCTGTTGAAGAGATAGAACAACTCGACAAACACCACGACGTTTACAGCCACGGTACGCGCCACGTCCAGCGATTTACCACGCATCAGCTCCCACTCAAACAAGCCAAAAGCGCCGATCAGGATAATCACACCCACCAGAATGATACGCAGGAGGAGCGCTTTGGTTAAAATGGGCGCATTCGGATTACGGGGAGGACGCTGCATAATGCCCGGCTCACGCGGTTCAAGTGCCAGCACCAATCCAAGCACAGCTACCGTGACCATATTGATCCACAGAATTTGGATCGGCAATATTGGCAAAACCTCATTGATGATCAACGCGACCAGAATCACCAGACCTTCACCCACATTGGTAGGCAAAGTCCAGGTGATGATCTTGGTGAGGTTGTCGAAAACACTGCGTCCCTCTTCCACCGCGGCTTCGATTGTGGCGAAGTTATCGTCGGTCAGAACCATGTCGGCGGCCTCTTTGGACACATCGGTTCCGGTGATTCCCATGGCGACGCCTATGTCTGCCTGTTTCAATGCCGGCGCGTCGTTGACACCATCGCCGGTCATGGCAACCACATTGCCAATGCTTTGCAGGGCTTCCACCAACCGCAATTTCTGTTCGGGCGTCACCCTGGCAAATACGCCGGTGGTTTTTACTGCTTCAATCAATTCGCTGTCGCTTAATGCAGCCAGTTCCCGGCCGGTCAACACCCGGTTCGCTTCCTGAATACCGACCTCGCGCGCAATCACGGAGGCAGTCAGCGGATGGTCGCCGGTGATCATTTTCACCTTGATGCCGGCTGTCTGGCTGGCTGCTACGGCAGCAACAGCTTCAGGGCGCGGCGGATCGATCATTGCCTGCAAGCCCAGGAAGGTTAACCCCTCGGCCACATCTTCATGGGCAAGCCGGCGGGTATCTTCTGGCATTGCCTTTTCAGCGAAGCCAAGTAGGCGCAGCCCGCGAGCAGCCAGGGTGTCCGCAATCGCAACAATGGCTTCTGGATTAATGGCAACGACATTGCCCTCGGCATCCATAATGTGGGTACTCCTTGCGAGCAGCGCTTCCACAGACCCTTTTACGAAGGCGATTTTTTGCGGGTTTTCGCCATTGCCATGCAGCGTTGCCATATATTGATAGGCTGATTCGAATGGTATAACATCGTTCCTGGGATATTGGCGCTGCAGGTTTTTTTCTTCGAATCCACCTTTGAACCCAGACACCATTAACGCGCCTTCTGTTGGGTCTCCCTGTATCTGCCAGGCGCCATTGTTGTTTTGAAGATGACTGTCATTCACAAGCGCCCCTACCAGCAACACTCTCTGTAATGGCATTGGCAGGTCTGTAATGGTTTGGCCTGCTTCGGTTAAGAAACCACCCCGCGGGTCGTATCCGCTGCCTTCCACGTTGTAGTACCTCTTCCCTGCATACACGACCTGGACGGTCATCTGGTTCTGGGTCAGGGTGCCGGTTTTATCAGAGCATATTACGGTAGTGCTGCCGAGTGCTTCCACCGCGGGTAATTTCCGGATAATGGCCCTTCTTTTCGCCATGCGTGAAACACCGATCGCGAGGGTGACTGTCACCGCTGCCGGTAATCCTTCAGGGATGGAAGCGACAGCCAGTGCGATGCTGGTAGTCAGTGTATCGGCGAATGGCTGTCCACGCAACAGGCCAATGCCGAATGCCAAAATCGCTACACCTGAGAGGACGACCAGCAGCAATCGGCTGAATTCAGCAATTTTTCGCGTCAGGGGTGTTTCCAATGACTGGGCCTGGGCGATCAGTTGTGAAATACGTCCGATTTCTGTCCCGTCTCCAGTGGCGACCACCACACCGACACCCTGGCCATACGTTACCAACGTAGTGGCGTATGCCATATTTCGTCGATCACTGAGAGGTGTATCGGTTGCCATTAACTGGCCGGAATTTTTTTGGACCGGAACCGATTCACCAGTCAGGGCGGCTTCGGCTATCTGCAATTCGCGGTCCTGCATTAAACGCAGGTCAGCAGGTACCTTATCGCCGGATTGGAGTACGACAATGTCTCCGGGCACCAATGTGGTGGCGGGTACCCGTTCTTTTTTGCCCGAACGCAGCACGGTTGCTTCAGCCACCATGCTTTTCACCAATGCGTTGATGGCATTTTCCGCGCGGGATTCCTGGATGAATCCGACAATGGCATTGATCATGACCACTCCCATAATGATGGCCGCGTCCACCCATCCTTTAACAAGCGCTGTGACGATGCTGGAAGCGATCAATACGTAGATCAGCGGATTGTTGAATTGTAGTAAAAATCGGATAAAAGGGCTTTTCCCTTTTTGTTGCGTCAAAGCATTTGGGCCGAATCGTTCCTGACGATGGTTCAACTCAAACAGATCAAGTCCATTGACCTCGTCCGTTTCCAACAATTCGAGGATTTCCTCTTTCGGCAAATGGTGCCAATGTTTTCCAAGTAAAGTTTGCATAGTATTTCTTTTTCCTGTTGATAAATCCCGGTTGGGATTAATAGTCTGAATGTTCTAAAAAATCTTACGTGAAGTGTATAGAATGCAAATTTGCTTGTCAATGGTTTCGTGATCGATTTTATACGGATCATATATTCGCCTTTTGGATTCCGATGGGAGGCTGTAAGAGCAAGGGAAGCAGGACAACGCCATCGGGTGTGGTGTGCACTCCCGGCTCTTCATCATCGCCAGCTCCGGTTTTCACACAGGGAGCAGAATTCTCAGGAAAATGAGGGGACAAAAAATGGTGTAAAAATGAGGCTGTGCTACCATTAAGCAAGAATTATGAAATCGGTAAGGAGGATGGCATGTTTGCGGTGAATTATTCGATCCTTTCAGCAGATGCTCTGGCGAAACAGATCAGCCTGGATTATGGGCTGCCGATTGCCTGGGTGAAATTTTATTCGAGCGGATTCAATGACACTTACCAGCTGGCCTGTGAAGATGGTACACGGTATTATTACCGGGTCTATCGCCACCTTTGGCGCAAGCTAGAGGAGATACTGTATGAAGTCGATGTCCTGAATCACCTGGCAAGCAAACAGTTCCCTGCCATTCGGGTGATTCACCGCACTGATGGCAGCCAGTTGAGTGAGTACAGGGCGCCGGAGGGTACCCGGTATGGTGTGTTGTTTTCCGAAGCGAGGGGGAAAGAAATTTCGTATGGCGATGACCAGGCCGGGACGGCTTACCGTTATGGCATAGCCGAAGCACAGATGCACCTGGCCATGGCGGATTTCTACAGCGCGCATTCCCGTGCGCCCCTGGACCTGGATTTTCTTACGGCGAGCGTGTTGGTCAACGCTGAGGCATTCCTCCTGCACCGCAAGGAGGATTGGGAATACCTGGTGACGTTCGCCAACCATGTCCGTGCCGGGTTGGAAGCGCTGCCTGCCAGTGCATTGCCGCAGGGCTTTTGCCACGGCGATTTGCAGGCCTATCACTGTAACATCGATGAGAATGGAGTGATGACATTTTACGATTTCGATTGCGGTGGCCCGGGATATACCGCCTACGACCTGGCGGTTTTCCGTTGGTGCGGCCGCCTGCAGGAGCAGGAAATGGAACGCTGGGAGCCGTTCCTGCGCGGCTACCAGGAAGTCCGTCCATTAACAGCAGTGGAACAGGCTTCGATACCGTACTTTGTCGCCTGCCGGTATTTGTGGCATATCAGTGTGCACACCTTCAACGCGCCGGATTGGGGAATGGGGTGGCTCAATGATGAATATTTCGATGGACGGATCAAGGGGCTGCAACAACTGGCTTCTGACTACCCGGAACTGGCACCCTGACCGATTACGGTTTTGTTCCCCACAGGGGGAATAATTTTTCATTTCTTTCACTTATCAGATCCTGTTTATCGGGATGGGCCAAATGGTTGTATATTTATGTTACACCATGTAACAAATATTTCACGATGTAACAAAAAGGATACAATGAGTTTACGGGAAGAAAAAGAGCAGCTCACCCGGCAGGCAATCTACGATGCGGCATTTGGCCTGTTTTGCCATCAGGGTATTGAAGCCACAGAGATGATGCAGATTGCCAAAAAGGCCCATTGTTCCCGCCCGACCCTTTACCGCTATTTTGAAAGCAAGCATGTTCTGGCGGAGTCCCTCTATCTGGAAAACCTGGCTCGCCTGATCGAACCTTACCATGAATGGGCTCCTGCTGCCGGTACCTGCCTGGATTTTATCTGCGCCTTCCTTGATCATGTGCTCACCAAGCTAAAGACGTCCCCGATGGAATTGGTGTACGATGCTGTTTATAACCTGTATGCTTCACGCATCCACGTTGACCCGACCCGCATGCCAGCCCACCCGTGGAATACCGGTTTCCACCACCAGCTGCTCCAGTACCTGGAAACCAATCTGCAAGATGGGAGTATCCAGCCTGTGGCTGATGCGGCAATCCTGCGCGATACGATCGTGCTGCCCTATTTCGCCTATATCCAGCGCCTGGCGATTTTTTCTTTCCAAAAGGGGGAGTCACGCCGACAGGAATCCCTGCGCGAAGCAGAACTGCTGCGTGATTTTTACCTGAACGTGATCACCCCGGCGTAAGCTGACCGGGAACCATCATTCACCAACTGTATTCACCATAAGGAGTCAACCATGTCGGACGTTATTATTGAAGGATTACGCGTTAATTACCTTACCAATCCCATTGGGATTGGTTTGGAAGCGCCGCGTTTCAGCTGGCGCATGGTCTGCGACCGCATCGGGGCGGCACAATTGGCCTACCAACTGCAAGTGGCGGTGGATGCTGATTATGCCGCCCTGGTGTGGGATAGTGGTTGGGTCGAAAGCCATGCCAGCAGCCAGGTATTGTATGCCGGAGAACCGATTCGCAGCAAGACCCGCTATACCTGGCGGGTGCGGGTGCGGGATGAACACGGCGAGGCCAGCCGTTGGAGCGAATCTGCCTATTGGGAAACCACCCTGGCGAAAAGCGACTGGCAAGCGCGGTGGATTGAACCGGAAGACGCCGTCGACCCCGAAGCATTCAAGCCCGCGCCGTATCTGCGTAAAGAATTTGCTCTGGACAAAGACATCGCCAGTGCGCGACTGTATATCACCTCGCATGGCCTGTACGAGGCCACCCTCAATGGAAAACGGATTGGCGACCAGGTGTTCATGCCGGGAAACACTTCCTACATCCATCGTGTGCAGGTGCAGGCCTATGATGTAAAAGAGTTGCTGCTATCGGGCGGAAACTGCCTGGGCGTGATCCTGGGTGATGGCTGGTTCCGCGGTTCGATCAATGCCATTTCCACACGTAATTCCCACGGTGAAAAAGTTGCCCTGCTGGCGCAATTGGAAATCACTTACAGTGATGGCAGCCAGAGTGTGGTTTGTACCGATGGCAGTTGGAAGACCAGCCCCGGCCCAATTTTGAAATCCGACATGAAGGATGGGGAAATCTACGATGCCCGGTTGGAAATACCCGGCTGGGACAGTGCCGGATTTGATGACAGCCGTTGGCAGGCGGTCCATCCGGCGCAGATCCGTTTCGATAAGCTTGTCGCCAGTGAGGGGTCACCCATCCGAAAAATGGAAGCCTTCCCGGTGCGGGAGGTGATCCAGACCCCTTCGGGCCAGATGGTGCTGGATTTTGGCCAGAACCTGGCAGGAATTGTCTCGATGCGCGTCAGCGGACCGGCGGGGATTACAGTGAAAATTCAGCACAGTGAAACTCTCGACCAGGATGGTAACTTCTCGCTGGATTACCTGGCACCAGGCACCAATGGGGGGGTAATTAAGGGCCTGCTGCAGCGCAATGAGTACACCCTGAAAGGGGAAGGCATTGAAACCTATGAACCACACTTTACCGTTGCCGGCTTCCGATACGCGTGGGTGGAAGGATATCCTGGCGAAATAGATCCCGCTGCCTTCACTGCCCACGCAATCTACTCCGATATGGGTGAGAATGGCAGTTTTACCTGTTCCAATGAGAAGCTGAATCAGCTTCATCGCAATGTGTTGTGGAGTCAGAAAGGTAATTTTCTCGATATCCCCACTGACTGTCCTACGCGGGAACGCGCCGGCTGGACCGGGGACGCGCAAATCTTCGTGCATGCCGGCTCACTCTTGATGGATGATGCCGCCTTCTACGCCAAATGGATCAAAGATGTGGCGGCGGAACAGTTCCCCAACGGCTTGATCCGCAATTTCGTACCGGCAGCCCCGCCGGAAAAATCGCCAAAGTTGATGAACCTGATCGAAGGATCTTCCGGCTGGGGAGACGCGATTGTCATTATTCCGTGGACCCTGTATCAGATGTTTGGTGACAGGAAAATTCTGGAAGATACCTATGAGAGCATGAAAGCGTGGGTGGAATATGAACGCCGCCATGCCCGTCGTACACATTGGGTCAAATGGATCAACCCGCTTTTCTGGTTTGATTTCAAGCGTCACAAGCATCAGCGTTTCATCTGGGATACAAAGTACCATTGGGGTGAATGGCTGGAACCTGATATTCCCATCAGCAAGGTGTTCTCAGAGATCATCAAGCATATCATTTTCGGCGATCCAATTGTATCCAGTGCGTACTTCACCTATTCTGCCCGTCTCCTGTCGCAAGCTGCCAGCGTGTTGGGGAAAAATGAAGATGCGAAAGCATATGCTGCGCTGGCAGATTCCGCCAAAACGGCGTACTCAAAAGAATTTATCAAGCCGGATGGCACACTGAAACAATACAGTGAAAAGCAAGCGCCATATGTGCGCGCACTGGCATTGGACCTGGCAGACGAATCATTGGTCGCCAACATTCAGCAAAAACTGGTGGAGCGGGTGGAAGCTACCGGGTGCCACCTGGGCACTGGTTTCCTATCCACCCCGTTCCTGTGCAATGTGCTCAGCGAAATGGGGCGTGCAGACCTGGCGTACGCGGTGCTGTTGCAGGAAGGTGTCCCTTCCTGGCTGTATGCCATCAACCACGGCGCCACCACCATCTGGGAAGATTGGGATGGTGTGCGTGAAGACGGCACTGTGAGTGCCTCGCTCAACCATTATTCCAAGGGCGCGGTGGTCAGCTGGTTCTATGAATACATGTGCGGCATCCAGATGGATGAAAACAGCCCCGCTTATCATCACTTTTTCCTCAAACCGCAACCCGGCGGTGGATTGACGAACGCCAGCGCCGGATTTACCTCGATGTACGGGCGGATCGAATCGAGCTGGGAGATCAAAGACAGTGCCACAATTTACTCCTTCACTGTTCCTGCCAATAGTAGTGCCACGGTGGAATTGCCCGGTAATGCGGCGTGTGAAGGTGTGGCGGGTGTTTCTGATGTTCAATACGCAAATGGGAAAACGGTGTTCAATCTCGCCAGTGGGAAGTACATTTTTACCTGCCGTTGAGAATGGCATCCTGAATTGCAGTATTCATTAACGCTAAGCGGTGTCAGATTTGGAACCCGGGGCATCACCAGATCCCCGGGTATTCTGTATTTGCAGGATATGGAGCAAACTCGCAGATTTTCCCTTAACAAGATTGCAATGTTTGGCAGAATTTCTACATCGTATAATATAAATATTGATTGTGTCTGTGTGTGTATTCGGATGGCATGGCCATTGCAATCCTGTTGTTGGTAGCACTGAAAGAAAAAACCATCCGATTTCATAAGTAAGTAGATTGAATTGAGGGAAACGCAATGCGTAAGATTCCTGTCCGCAAACTCATAATTGTTCCAATCCTGTTGTCGATCATTCTGATAACCACTGCCGGCTGCGGTGTAAAAACCACGGTTGATCAGCCGGTGAATGTCAAAGCGGAGGCGGCTGTCGTTGCCACGCCGGATTTCTCCCTGAAACTGCTGTCCTTCCTGTTTGACAGCTCAACGCCAGGTGGGCCCGTGACGGTGATTTGGGAAGCATCAGGGGAATTCCCGGAGGGGTTCATTCTGGTCTGGTCGCCTGACGATGCTTTTGCAGTACCGGGAAGCAGCGGTTGGGCGCAGGTTGCCGATGGCAGCGCGCGGGAAGCGATGGTATCGCTCGATGCCAGCCAGCCGTATTTCTTCCGTATCTGCAAGGTGCTGAATGGTGATTGCGTTGGCTACAGTGACCCGATCCAGGTGGTATTCCCCGGCGTGGAAGCCGGGAAGGCAGATAGCCTTGATGATGAAAACATGAAACCAACCGAAGCGAAACCGGAAAAAACAAAAACGCCGTCCCCCACGCCCACCGAAAACGCCATACCTTCGGCTGAGATCACGATCACCAACATCGAAAGTACAGAAAAAGGTGCAGTCACGGTTAGCTGGACCCTGGAGGGGGAAGCGCCGGATGGGTTCAAATTGTTATGGTCTGGCAGCAATCCAAACCCGACCTATCCTGAAAATGAGAATCAGCGGATTCCAGACCCCGCAGCCCGTAGCGCCACGCAGAAGGATTTCACACCTGGCATTACCTATTTTTTCCGGGTATGCCAGTACCTGAACAACGCCTGCCAGGCATACAGCAATTCTGTCGAATTCAAGGTTCCCCTTGCATCCACGTTCACCCCCACCCCCAAACCGACCACGGAAAGTGGCGCATTGGTGATTACCAGCGTAACTGAAACCGGCAAAGGCCAGGTAGCGGTCAGTTGGAGTGCCAATGGTGATTTCCCGAAAGGGTTCAAGGTGGTATGGTCAAAAGACACCAGCACACCGGTCTTTCCGGGGAATGACTATGTCTATCTCTCAAACCCGGCAGCGCGCAGTGCCGCTGTAACCGGTCTGACTGAAGGCGTGAAATATTACTTCCGGGTATGCAAATACAATGGTTCCGGGTGTGATCTGTATTCCAATACTTACAGTATCCAGCTTTCCGGTGGCGGTGGTAGTACCGAGGACAAACTCGTGTTGAATTCAATCACCAAGGTATCTGACACCAAAGTCCAGCTGCAATGGAGTGCCACGGGTTCCTTCCCCAAGGGATTTAAAATTGCCTATTCTTCCCACAATACCAGCCCTGTTTTCCCGGGTGACCAATATGTGTATGCCAGTGATCCGGCAGCAAGGTCTGCATATGTGGAGGGATTGGTGCCGGGTGAAACCTATTATTTCCGGGTGTGCCGTTATACAGGGAGCGGTTGTGACCTGTACAGTAATATGAAGGAATATACCGTACCCGGTGTTTCACCCACCAAGACTCCGGTTTACACCCCCACACCAGACACCAGCTCGATCTCACTGAATCCAATTCAGGACGCGGGCTGTGGTGCCGTAACAGTAAAATGGGTGGCTGACGGGGTCTTCCCGAATGGCTTCAAGGTGGTTTGGTCTGATACCAACAACGCCCCGGTGTTTCCGGGTGATTCGTACCTGTACGTTTCTGATCCTGCCGTACGCCAGGCCACTATTGGTGGATTGACCGATGGTGCTACGTATTATTTCCGGGTGTGCCGTTATACGGGTGGCGGTTGTGACCTCTATAGCAATATGCGCCTGTTCACATTGCCCTGTACTTCCACCAAGGAACCTGTCCCATGATTCCCAGGTGAAATTGATCATTGAAAAATGCAGGCATGCCCTGCATTTTTCATTTTTTATTGGGGGGACCTTGTGTAGTATGATTGGTGGGATTGAAAGGAAACTGCCCATGCCCGATATGATGATTTGTTCCTTCTGTAACAATGAAGTCAACACACAGTTAATCGCCTGTCCCCATTGCGGCAACCATTTTCATACCACGGATGATGCCCGCAGCGGTATGGAATTTCATCCCACCCGCCAGGTGCAGGTGCCTTTCCGCTGGTTGATGATCGTGGCCTGCGCTGTTCTTGCGGCGGGTTCATTGATGCCCTGGGGAGTGATGGACAGCATGCTGGGCCGCATCACCATCCGTGGCGCGGAAGGTGATGGGGTTTTGACGGCGGGTATCGCCGCATTGTTGCTGGTGGTTGCCATCCTTCCGGAACGCGCCAGCAAAAACCGGCGGCTGACTTTCATCGCGGGGAGTGTCCTCAGCGGTGTGATCCTGATCCCCAAACTGTTCTGGTTCATGCCCGATTCAAGTCTTGAGGGTTCAGGCCTGACCAGTCAACTGTTTCCAGGCCTGGTGCTGGCATCCCTCGGTGTGCTGCTGACATTGCTGGCTGCCCTGGTGACCCAACCCAAAAACCTGCGCTATTAGCCGTGCTGGGCCGGCAAACCGTATGGCTCTGTGATCCGGTACGGCACTTCGATGATTACCACATTTTCCTTGGCAAGCAGCACTTTGCGCAATGTGTCCGCGGTACGGGCATGCAGGAAATTGAGCCAGCGGCTGGTGATGAACTGGGGGACAACGATCGTGATCACTTCGCCCGGTTCGCGTTGCTGATCCAATTGTTCAATGTAATCCAACACAGGCTCAATAAACAAGCGGTAGGGTGATTCCAGGATGACGAGTGGAACACCACCGCCCCATTTCTCCCATTTGGCGGCAATGCGGCGTGTATCCTCCGGGTCTATCGAAACGTGCAGGGCACGCACATCGTCTGATAGTGTTCTGGCGTATTGCAGGGATGCCAGGGAACTTTTATGCACACCGCCCAACATGATAATGACGTGGTCTGCTTTAAGTTGTGGTGGATTGTCGTAAGCGTCCAGCGAAAGCTGGCGTGCGACATTCTTGTAATGGGCATGGATCGCTTCAAACGCAATCACCAGCAGGGGAGTGAGAACGATGATGATCCAGGCACCATCGGTAAACTTGGTGATGGCAAAAACGATCATTACCACGAATGTCGTCAGCCCGCCAAATCCGTTGATCAGCATTTTGACCAGCCAGCTTTTTTCATGACGGACAACCGAACCGGGTTCCTGTTTTTCCTCACCGGGTTTCAGCTGGCCGGATTTCCACCAGCGGTGTGCCATGCCAAATTGCGACAGGCTGAAGGAGAGGAACACACCGATCGCGTACAGCGGGATCAGGTTGGTGACGCTTGCTTTGAACAGGATAATCAGCAGACTGGCGATCACAGCCAGCGCCACGATCCCACGGGAATACACCAGGCGGCTGCCGCGGTAGCTGAACTGGCGCGGCAGGTAGCCATCCTGGGAGATCAAAGCCCCCAGGCGCGGGAAATCGGCAAAGGCCGTATTGGCTGCCATCACCAGGATCACCGTGGTGGCGGTGATCATCAGGAAGTACAGCAAGCCTGTGCCATTGAAGACGGTACGGGCGATTTGGGAGATGATGGTTTCTGTTTCAGACGGAACAGCACCCATGGAGTAAGCAAGGAAGGTGATCGCCAGCATCAGGCTGCCCAGGATCACAGACATCCAGATCAGGGTTTGCCCTGCATTTTTGCTGCGCGGTTCTTTAAAGGCGGTGATTCCATTGGAGATCGCTTCCACCCCGGTGACAGCAGAGGTTCCGTTGGAAAAGGCGCGCAGGATCAGAAAAAAACTGATCGGCTGCGGCAGGTCGATCAATTCCATGTGTGGTGGATTGACAACGGTTCCCAGGTTTCCCATCAGTACTTTGACCAATCCTTCCCCCACGGTCAGGAACATCATCGCCAGGAAAAAGTAAGTGGGGATGGCGAAGGTGGCGCCGGATTCTTTGACTCCACGCAGGTTGATCAGCATGATGAAGAACACCATGAAGACAGCGATTTCAATACGTAATCCGTAGAGGGCAGGATACGCCGAAACGATCTGTGCAATGCCGGACGAGATGGAAACCGAAACAGTGAGGATATAGTCGGTCAGCAGTGCGGCCCCGGCAATCAACGCCGGAAGATTGCCGAGATTGTCACGCGCCACAATATACGCCCCGCCCCCATTGGGATAGGCATGGATGGTTTGCTCATACGATAATGTCAGGATTGCCAACAATGCCACAATTCCCATGGCGATTGGGAGGGAGTAGTGGAAAGCAGCCGTACCGGCAATGGCGAGGATCATCAGCATTTCCTGGGTGGCATAGGCCGTGGAGGAAAGCGCATCCGAGGCGAACACCGCCAGTCCGACCAGCTTGCCAATCGTCTGGTGCGGCGCATCCGCAGTGTGCAGTGGTCGTCCGATCAACCATGTCCGCCAAGATTTGGGCGGATGCGTTGATTTTCCCAACGCCGGGGTGGGGTTTTGATGCTGATTCGCTTTGTCAATCATTGTGCCTGATTCTTTCTGCCGGGTTAACGTGTTCGAAAAGCCAGCGGAATTAATTGTATGTCCACCACTGTCTTTGTCAAGAGGCAACTTTCCGGTATGCCCGCAATTTACACGAGCAGGGATTAGCGAACGAGAACCGCCTCGCGGTATTGCGCGCGCGCCAACAAATGGTGATCGGTCACGGGGCTTTCCACCGGCAGACCCAGGCGTTCATACTGGTCGATGGGCGCGTCATTAGCACGCATCAAGTCCACCAGCAGTTGCGCCATCCTGACTTCAAGCGTTTCATCCAGCAGCAAGGTCTCCTGGCGGGGATCGGTTTGCAGGTCAAACAACATCGTCCTGTACGGCATGTAATCTGACCAGGGTCGGCCAGGGATGCGCAGGGTGCGGCAGCCCTGGGTGAAGCTGAATGGTTCCGCCAGTGTCATATTTTGCAATTCCTCCGTGCGAAACAGACCGCGCATGTGGGTGGGCATGAGCGTATACTCATAGAGGGGTGTATTCGCTGGCGTAACCGGGGCACGCATGTATACATAGCGCCCATCGGTAACGTTGACATGACCGCCGTGTAAACCAAACAGGACACCATCATGCACGGGGGTATCCTGCCGGATGGTCGCTGCCAACGGGATGCCTTGCATGGTCTCCGGGCGTGCGATACCAAAAAATTCCAGAATGGTCGGTGCCAGGTCAATGGTGGAAACCAGGCTGGTACGGCGCTCTCCGGCTTTGCGGCTGCGTGGGTCCCAGATGAAAAGCGGGGTGTGAATGATTTCATCATAAAACGGGTTGACAACCTTGCCCCACCAATCATGTTCGCCCAACAGGAAGCCGTGGTCCGTATTGACGATCAGGAGCGTATCCTGCCACAGGTTGTATTCATCCATCGCATCGAGGACTCTGCCCAGGTGGTGATCGCACATCGATACCAGGGCGGTATATTCGCAGCGTACATGCTCAATTGTTTCGTTGGTTTCATTCACACGCCGGTATTCAGGCCAATCCAAGTGGGGACCCTGGTAGTTGTGCGGATAGAGGTCCTTGTACTCCTGCTGAGTGAAAAAGGGCTCATGGGGATCAAAGGTTTCGATGTGGAGGAACCAGTTGTCTTGATTGTGGTTGCGTTGCAGGAATTCGAGCCCGTTCTGGAAGGTCTGCGGTTGGGGTTGCTTTTCCTCAATATCCATAAAGCCGCGGTTAATCCAATCCTGCCGGCGCATACCTGTCGGGCGCTCTGACAGATTCGGGGGAGTTTCCGGGTCTTCTATGCATGCCTTCCAGGGATCACCTTCCTGCCCACGGAAAAATTCCCAGGTGTTGTAGCGGGTATGGTATGTGCAGCCGCCGTCTTCCCAATAATGGTAATGGTCGCTGGCAAGGTGGGTGAAGATGCCGTGTGCTTTCAAAATCGAAGGCATTGATTCATCGAATGGTTCCAGTGGACCCCAGCTGCGGTGGAGGAAGTTATACCGGCCGGTATGCAGTTCGCGACGGGCAGGCATGCAGGGCATGGAACCGGCATAGCTGTTCTCAAAAACCACTGTATGCTGTGCCAGGCGCTGGAAATTGGGGGCATGCACCCAGTCGCAGCCATAGGGCGGTAACATCCGGCGGTTGAGGCTGTCAAACATCACCATGATCGCTTTCATCAGATCCTCCTCTATGAAACATCCGGGTTGGTGAACCTGGACGGTGCTTTACAGGTGGTGCACCAGGTTGTTAAAATGAAAAAGCGGGAGACGGGATTCGAACCCGCGAATATCAGCTTGGAAGGCTGATGCCTTACCACTTGGCGACTCCCGCAATTCAATCCTGATTTTACCTGTTTCAAGCGCGCCGGTCAAGGGAGGATGCCTGGTGGGTGAACCCCGTGAATGAAACCCGCTGAAAGTTGAGGTTGATATCCTGCCTGGGAGTGGATTTGCTGACGAAAAATGCTGATATAATTTCGTTGGGAGAATTGCAGCCAGTAACGAAAAGCTGCGGATTCGGACCGTGTTTGAAAGCATTGGTAAATTCTCCGGATTTGACAGAAGGAAGAAAGGGAAAACGAAATATGTCTGACAAAGCGATTGTGACAGAGAACCTGTCGCGCCGTTTTGGTGAAATTTTGGCCGTTGATCAACTTTCGTTGACGATTGCCAAAGGCGAGGTGTTTGGTTTCCTGGGCCCGAACGGGGCAGGGAAAACGACCACCGTACGCATGTTGACTGCATTAATTGCCCCCAGTGAAGGGAAAGCCTGGGTGAATGGGATCGCCCTTGGCAGGGATGATACCGCCATACGGAAAAGCGTCGGGTTGTTAACAGAAACACCCGGGTTGTATGAGCAGCTTAGCGCAGCCCGTAACCTGGAAATTTTTGCGGAGCTATATGAAGTGGCTGATGTGGCAGGGCAGGTGGAAAAATTCCTCCGCATGCTGGGATTGTGGGAACGCCGCAATGACCAGGCGGGAACTTTTTCCAAAGGGATGCGCCAGAAACTGGCTATCGCCCGTGCGTTGCTCCACGAACCTGCAATTGTATTCCTCGATGAACCCACCTCCGGTTTGGACCCGGCATCAGCGCGGTTGGTGCGCGATTTCATTAAGCTATTGAAAGCAGAGGGGCGGACGATTGTGCTGTGTACCCACAACCTGGATGAAGCGGATCAATTGTGCGACCGGATTGGTGTATTCCGCACGAGGATGATCGAGGTCGGGACGCCAGCTGAACTGCGCCGCAATCTATTCGGACGGCGGGTGGCGTTTCACCTGGCAGAACCGGCAGAAGTGTATCTGCCGCTGGTACAATCCAACCCTTCTGTTACTGAAGCCCTGGCAGTGGAGAATAAACTATTGCTGCGACTAGCAGATCCTGAAACTGAGAATCCCGGACTGGTCCGCGCCCTCGTGCAGGCAGGCGCGAATGTGCAGTTTGTGGGTGAACTGCGCCACTCGCTGGAAGATGTATACCTGCAGTTAGTGAAGGAGGATGATAATGAATAAGATACGAACGATCATCCGCAAGGAATGGGCAGAAGTTTTCCGCAATAAAATGGTTGTGTCGGTGATCATTTTCCTGCCGCTTTTGTTTACCGCGATGATGTTGGCATTTCTGTATTTCACCACCACCAGCAGCAGTTCTGCGGATGCCCTGGCGATGGAATTGCCTGAGCAGTTTGCAGCATTATGCGGGGAAGGAGAAGAGTTGGCAGACTGCGTCACCTCATATATTATGACCCAATTCCTGGTGATGTACATCTTTGTTCCACTGATCATCCCGATCAATATTGCCGCGTATTCAGTCGTCGGTGAAAAGACCCATAAAAGCCTGGAACCGTTACTGGCCACGCCAATCTCGACCATGGAATTGCTGTTGGGAAAAATGTTGGCCGCTGTGATTCCTGCCGTGTTGGCCACCTGGGGCGGTTTCCTGATCTTTGTTGCGGGTACGGTGATCATTACAGGAGGATTCAGCCTGATTGGGACGTTGTTGAATGTGGGTTGGCTGGCCGCGATATTGGTACTGGGACCTCTGCTTTCAGTGCTTTCTGTGTGTTTCTGCCTGATGGTTTCGTCGCGGGTGAATGACCCCCGTGTAGCAGAGCAGATTTCATCCGTTATCATTTTGCCGGTGATGGTGCTGTTGTTCGGACAGATCATCGGGTTCCTGGTGTTCAGCTCAGCCCTAGCCTGGTTATTGAGCCTGGTAGCATTGATCCTGGATGCGATTATGATGTTTTTGTGTGTGCAGTTGTTCGCGCGGGAGTCCATCCTGACGCGATGGAAATGAAGGTGGAACGAATGAAGAAAATGAGTGCTGTCCTTTTATTTGTTATCGCGTTATTACTGGTTCCGGTGAGTGTTGTACTCGCCCAGTCTGATACCATCAAGATCCGGTTGAATCGTGATTTCGGGTATGGCGGTATGGGTAATGAAATCCAGGGCACCTTCTCGATCATCGTCGAAGATGAGGGACCGTATGCCAGGGTTACGTTCATGATGGATGATGTCGTGTTGGGTGAGGTTACCGATGCACCCTACCGCTGGCAGTTTTCCACCGATTCTTATCCGCCTGGTGAACATACCTATTGGGCGGTGGCTGAATTGGCGGATGGCACCCGCCTGGAGAGCAACCGGATCACCGGATTTGTCCTGACGAAAGAAGAGTCATCGCAAGGATTGTTTAAAATCCTGGGGGTCATGTTGGGTTCCATGGCGGTTGTTGGTTTGATTTCCTGGGTCGTATCGAATTCGGTCTCGAAAAAGGCCAACCAGGGACAAGCCTTTAATGGCGATGGGATTCCGCAGGGATTCACCACCATGGGGGGATCGGTGTGCCCCAAATGTGGGAAAGCGTTTTCATTTCATTTTTGGAAATTAAACCTTTTGACCCATAAGGTAGATCGCTGCCCACATTGCGGAAAATGGGTGATGGTGAAGTCGATGACACTCCAGATGATGGAAAGTGCGTTACGGGCGAAAGGCATGACCAAAACAGAACCAACCGTGCCAGTTGCCCAACCGCAAACCGAGGAAGAAAGACTGAAACAACAACTGGATGGATCACGGTTCATTGATTCCTGAGCTTGATTTTGCCCAGTGGAAAACTCCCGACCTGTCACTTTTGCGAAGTGTAAGAATATGCTAACCATATAGAAATTATGTTCTATATGGTGTATAATCAAACAGGAATAACCTCCCAGGATATTCCTGTTTTTTGCGGTTCCCAATGGAGCAAACGATGTATAGAAGCACACCACCTCATCTACTTAATGTTGCTGCAACTGTAAAATCCACGGAATTTTTAGGACCGGGGAAACGTGCGGTTGTCTGGGTGCGGGGTTGTTATGCCAATTGCCGCGGATGTATTGCTCCCGATTGGCAATCTCCGATGCCTGAGAATTTTCAAACCGTGGATTCACTTTTACAGCAATTGGTGATCGAAAATGAAGATATTCAAGGGTTGACCATCAGTGGCGGTGAGCCATTTTTACAGGCGTTGGCTTTACACCTTTTTATCTCTCAGGCTAAAGAGATTCGGGACCTGGATGTTATCATCTACTCAGGATATACCTATGAGAAGTTAAGCACGAATCATCCACGCGGGTCATCGTTACTGCTCGATGTGTGTGATGTACTCATTGATGGACGTTACCAACAGGAGCAAAATAACGGCGTTGGAATGTATGGAAGCGCAAACCAGCGGGTTCATTACCTGACAAGTAGATTGCAGAACCATAATTTTTCTACCGTTGATCGAAAAGTAGAAATTCGTTTTGATGGAACCCAGTTATTTCTGGTAGGCGTACCTGGCATGCATGTGTCCAACGGCTTCTTCTCTGCTGTCGAGACTACAAAAACCGACATCGGGGTAACAACCACCGAGTGTACCCTGGAGGAGGCTGGTTATGAGTGCAAATAAAAAAGCCACAGTTAACATCAACCGCCGTGAATATGAACGCCTGCGCCAATTGGAGCGCTCTACCCTCTTTCCTCCTGTTAACCAGAATCCTGGATATAACCAGGCTGTCGAAACAGCCCTGCTGACACAGGTTGACGATCTTGAGAGAAAGCAACGTGAATACCAGCAGATGATATCAGGGATGAGCACAGAAATTCAGACATTGGAAACAGAGGCCAACCGTGCGTTACTCTCCCAACAGCAAACATTTGTCAAAGAGATGGAATATCTTGAGCAAAATGTTGCGTTAAATACACATCAACTGTTAGAGCGCCAGGAGATGTTATTTTCTCAATTGGTGGACGAAATCACGATCCAGACCGATGACCAGATTGCAGAATTACGAACTGCCCTGACATCCTACAAGGAAGCATCTAACGAAAAACAGCAATTGGCAGACCAGATGATTGGTGAATTGGAAGGAATCTGGCTCTGGCATGTAGATTCATATCCCTGGGAGCAATTTTTGCCTGGCAGGATTGACGATGTGGAGCGAGGTCTGGACCTGGCCAACCGCAATTATGATATGGGAAATTATGAGTCTTCGATCCTGGTCTGTCAGCAGACCCTGGCGGAGATACAGAAACTGCGGATCAGGCTTGAGAAAAAACAAACCGAATGGTCAATTTTATTGGAAACTGCCCGGCAGCACGCACAACGTCTTTACCAACTGGGGAAAGAAAATCGGCTGGTTTACCCGGTCGATGTGCATGGTAACGTCCTTGTCGATCAAGGTTTGATCAATGTTAATTATTGGTCCAATGGGGCGTTGTCAGAATACCTGGATGTGATGAAAACAATTCTTGGGCAACTACGCGATCATCCTGAAACGATGTCATGCCGTGGTTTGCGCGAATGGATCGATCAGAAAGTTCCAATTTATGAGGAAGAACTATTGGATATCGTGATGATCGCCCGGGAGAATGTGATTGACAGCCAACTCCGTTCCAACATCGCCAATATCATCCTTTTTACAATGAAACAACAGGGATTCGAACCGGTATTAATAGATGAACATTCCAACGAAATTAAGCAACCGACCAGGCTTGTGCTCCGTAATCCAGTGGGAGATGAAGTCACCATCAACCTCGAACCAGAAGGTGACAATGTTGGCCAGAACCACATCTCGATTCTGAGTAATGAAAACCAGCCGATGGATCGGCACCAGTTAAACGAGCGGCGAAGAGTCGTCGCAGAATCACTGGGAGCTTATGGGGTGATGGTTGAGCAAACTGACACACCTGCAATTCATGCAGACGGAACTGCCAATCTCTCCAGGAAACACGTGTTGGGGGAACCTGGCTCATCCGAAACGAAAGGACCTCGTGGATACCAACGCCATGTTTCTCCGTCTCAGCGAATTCATCCAAAGAGAATCGGTTAGTCGATTTCGAATTCTTTTCGGGCCGGGAATCACCGACCTGTTTTATCCTGCCTCTGCATCTCCGACGAGTGAAACCTTGCACACACCGAAGTGCGAGCTGGTAGATTTTGAGACTGCACTGCGGATGTCGCTTCAAGCAGCAGGATATCAACGGGTGATTTTTGTTTCCCCACATAAACCTTTCTATTTTAATGACCTGGCATCCAAGCAGATCACAGTGAATCCGATAACCTCCGCCGCGCCGCAGGCGAAAGCCCCTGCTGCAGTTGTGAATGGGCCATTGGGAAACCTATCCTTGTTGCCGGGAGGGCAGCGTGCACCGATGGACATCCAAACCAGACAAGGATATGATGAAGGCAGCCTGGAACCGTATCATAATATGTCAGATGTGTTTGCGATCCAATTATTGGATCACTTCATGCGCTGCCAGGACCAGCACCATACAGCACTTGTTGTGATGCAAGCTGAGAGTTTCCTGCAATATCGAGATGATCCGCGTAATATTATTAGCCTGATGGGGGAATGGGCAAGGATAAGGGAAACTGAGAACAACCTTTGCTTGTTTGTATTTTCTGCCAATTCAATCGAAGCCCTGTCTCAACAGGTCTCTTTGATCCCGCTGCCTGAAATTCGCACTATTGTACAGGATGCGAATGAAGCCGACCAATTATGGCGTATTGGTTTTCCCCGGACAGATGAGATCAGCGGATTACTGCGTTGTTCTCAACATTATTGGAATGTGCCTCAAGCGCAAATTCTTAACATCACCCGGGTAATCCAGGCCGAAGGGGGATTGTTGTCTTTATGGCAAAAAAGGATAGAGCGAGGTAATGAATTTCGATTTCGCTGTGATGGCGGAGGGGATGCGAACTCTCCAGGCCATGTCATAGATATTGATCCAGGCGGTCGCCATGAGATGGATGAACTGGTCGGCTTGGCAGACATAAAACAGCATATTGATGGAATCGCTGCCCTATGCCAGTTGAAATCCAGAACAAAATCAAAGCTGCCGATGAATCTCCATATGATGTTTGTCGGCAATCCTGGGACAGGGAAAACAACCATTGCCAGGTTGATGGGCAAAATCCTGTTCGATATTGGTTACCTTGATCGCGGACACCTGGTGGAGGTCCAGGCTGCTGACCTAGTGGCAGACCATGTTGGAGGAACCGCACTAAAAACCCGGGCAATCGTCGAACAGGCACTGGATGGGGTGCTGTTTATCGATGAAGCTTATATGCTGACGGATAATGATCGTGGGAAATTTGGACAGGAAGCTCTCGATACACTGTTGATTCAGATGGAAAATTTACGTGATCGCCTGGTGGTAGTGTTTGCTGGATACCCTGAACCGATGCGTAAATTCAGGGCAGCCAATCCTGGTTTACCGAGGCGCATCCCTGTAGAAAATGTGATCGAGTTTCGAGATTATTCAGCTGACGAATTGTACTTGATACTGAGCAATATGCTCCGGAAGCAACAATTCTCTTTCTCTGACGGTACAGGAACTGTATTGCAACGAATCCTTCAGGCAATGGTTCAGCAAAAGAATGAGCAATTTGGCAACGCCGGTGAAATGCGAAACCTGGCGGAAGCGATCATGAAACAATGGGCAATCAACCATCGAAACAGCCTTCATACATCTGCCCTGATCATCGAAGTCGATGATATACCCTCCAGCTACCAGGGCTACAGCAGGCAACACACGATTGATGTAAAGGAGGTGGATGAAACCTTCAGCGACCTGGTGGGAATGATTTCCATCCGGCGCATCTTCGAGCAAATCAGTGACCGTATCCGGTACGAGCAGTTGCGTGCTGACCTGGCCGGGATCACAACGAACCGCAAAATTAACCCGTCGCACATGGCTTTTATTGGCAACCCGGGCACCGGGAAAACGACGCTGGCGCGCAAAGTAGGCCGATTGTATTACCAGGCTGGTTTGTTGCGCAAAGGACATGTCGTCGAAGTCAGCCGTGCCGACCTGGTGGGCGGATATGTAGGGCAAACCGCGTTAAAAGTGGTGGATGTTGTCAACCGGGCGATGGAAGGTGTGCTTTTCATCGATGAGGCATACGCATTGGCCGGGGGGCAGGGGGATTTCGGCCAGGAAGCGATTGATACCCTGGTGAAATCGATGGAAGATTACAAAGATCGTTTACTGATCATCTTCGCCGGTTATGCAGAGGAAATGGCATTTTTTCTCCATTCCAATCCGGGATTGGCATCGAGAATCCCTATGCAGATCGAATTTCCCGATTTCACTCCGGATGAATTGACTGCAATTTTTTTGCGTCTGTGTAATGAGGATGGATTGGATTGCCAGACCGGGGTGCTTGAGCATGTGGAAAAGATCCTTTTGGCAGAACGCCGGCAATACGGACGGGAGTTTGGGAACGCCCGTAGTGTCCAGAACTTGTTCAACGTGGTCAAAGCGAATCTGAGTTCCCGTGTGGTCAGGCTGCTCCCGGAGAAGCTCCAGGAGGAACCACAGATCATGAACAAGATATTGCTGGAAGACCTCCCCGGTGAATCATGTTTGACGGGGGATACAGCATTACTGGCTGGAGCAGTAGCTCACATGGCATCCGTTATTTAACTGGAGGTTTTTTCGATGGGTCAGCATCACCAGTCCATGGAGTGGGGAAAATTCCACGTTCCGAACTGGCAATACGCAAGTAGGAACGCAGCAATTCTGCCAGACGGGCCAGGAAAGCAGCACGACTGCGTGTCTCGTGGTGTTCGGCTTTTTCACCTGATTTTCCTGCCAGCGAAAACGCAAGCGGTTCATGGTTTGGTTCCGGTCTGGTTTCTTGATCCCAGCGGCTGATCTCTTCGATGATGGCTTTTACAATTTCAGCTTCACCGCGGATACGCCCCATTTCGCGATATGCTTCCAACTGCGATAATCCTTTCGCCCGTAGTTGATCTGCCTCTTTGCGCAGCTGCCATGACCACAGATTCATTCGTGCTGTTGAAATGGCTGACTGGTCAATCTCGAATACACCAACATCCATCCAGAATAATTCAGTGCCAAATGAATTTAATACCGCTTTGGTTTGGCGTTCCACAGTTGCCTTGAACTCATTACGCACAGATTCATTTTGCTGCATCGTTTTCGGCGCGGTGAAGTAATCGAGCGGCCGCATGTTGACAAAATGGATTACCCGGGTTCTAATCACCGCCTGTACCGCTTCACTCCATGCCAACATCTCAAGTGCCCGATCCAGTTGTTTGGGGTCAATCGGATCCGGGTAATCCTGGTACCGGGCGCGAAGGCGCTGGCCATTGGATTCATTTTCCCGGAAAATCACCCTGTACCGAATGCGGACATTCTTTAATGTGATCTTGATCCCATCACGGGTGTAGGTTTCGATTTGTGGGTACTCATGAAATTGATCTTCCAGGCTGATTATTTTTCGGATGCGCTCAAACGGACGCATGTAATAGGTATTGTTGGTCTGGATTGCAGTCCGAGTCCGGATCGTCTGGAAGGAGACCACATTCCCTGGGCGGATGACAACTTTCCCCGGCCCGCCGATGACTTCCATTGCATAGAATTTATCCGGGTCAGTCAGGGTTTTTCCTTTTTCGATGACCAGTTTTGGCCAGATCGGCACCAGCAAAGACAATAAAAATAAACCCGGGTTGGTGAAATTCAATCCGAACATGGCGGTAAGAATGTAAGTGATGGCATTTTCTCGTTTTACAATGTTATGTGTACGCATGATAAAACTGGATGTGGCATGCAGCGAAAGCACCAGTGCCAGCAAGATCGGTACAAGGAAGCGCAAGAATTGTTGGGTGGGGAAAGCCAGTGACACATCGGTGACGCGGCTGGTTTCCCATAAGCGTATGGTGTTATCCTTTCCGACCGTGATGATATTCTGGTGATCCGGGCTGATGGCAACATCATTGATCCGTCCGGAGACCGGGCGAAGCAGCACCGGTGTCTGTTGACCACGGGCTGCACTGAACATAAATACCTGCGCGGTTCGGTCAGCACTGCCCGTGACAAGCAGGTGGCGGTTCTTTCCATTCGCCCCAGATGGGACATTGGCTTGCAGTGAAGTTACCATGGCTGTGATTTCGCGGCGTGGTGTCTGGATGATATATACCCCGTCGCCTTCTGTGGCATTGGGCAGTCCTTCCCACTGGTTCATATCCCAGAAGATGATTGTTCCACCCTGATCGGCGGAAATCAGCCAGTACTGGTTGGTCTCATTGTCGCGGGTAATCCCCAGCTTCACGGTACCGTTTTTGTGCAGGTCAGGCAGAACGGTATCGTTTTCACCTCGCAGTGACCATGCCCGTACCCGTTTATCCGTACCCACCGAAAACAGGTATCGTTCTGGCTGCCGGTTGGGGGCTTTAAAAGCAAGGTCGAATTCGAGATCACGCACGCGTGAACGAGTTTCAATTCGTTTTGCCGGGGTGGTGAATCGTGAGGGATCAGTTTCCAGCAGGGTGAGGTCCCAGACCGTGATCAATCCGCTGACATCGCTGACCGCCAGCCAATGCGTGGACGGGCTGAAGGTAATGTCAGTGATGGGCACCTCATGGGCATCAAGGCGGGTGGCGCTAATAACCATCGCCTCGACCGAACCGGCGCGCAAGTCGAATAAGTAAACGATGCCCGCCTGATCCGCGCTGGCGAGGTAATGGCCGTCGTCACTCAGCGCCAGGCGAAGGACATCCGCGTTGTGGAGGTCGATGTTTTGCGGACGGAGAAACGGTTCAGACTGGTCCACCTGTTCGATGTAAGCCTTATACTTTTCCACCGATTGATTGGAAAGGCCACTCACATCCCAGATGCGAATGCGATCATCGGTTCCACCACTCACCAGGTAGCGGTTGTCGTGGGTGAAGATGATGTCGTTGGCAACACCGGTCTGAATGGGAAGAATGATGCGCGCAAGGCCTTGTTCGCGCCGGGAATCGAACTGATTAACAAAATCCCACAGGAAAATATTCCCGTCTTTCGATGCGGCTGCCAGCCAATTGCCATCATTGCGAAATTCTATATCCAATACTTCATCGGTCGGGCCGCGGAAAATTTCGCTGCGGCGGTAGACGAAGCTTTCCTGGGGGTTGATACGGGTGGCGGCCAGTGCCGTCAGGTACACCAGCAGGATAAAGAATACCCGGCTGAAGACAGCCCCGATGAACAGCGCCAGGCCGCGCCGGTTTGTGATCCAATTCACCAGCAATTGCAGCATCGCGGCCTCATTCCTTCCACCAGCGTTCGATATTTCCCAGCATCGTATTGACATCGCGCGGGAGGAAATTCTGGATGTCCTGGCGGTTCACCAGGCTTTGCAGTGATGAGATGATCTGCATCATGACAACCTCATCGGGGTTTCCACTTTCAAAAATCCGCAGCAGGTTTTCACCCATCTCACGCTGGGTGATGACGCCTGCCTGATTCATAATCTGGATGCATTCCCGCTCGGTTTCAGCGCGCACAAAATTGGCATCGCGTTCCCATGTAGCGCCCCAGGCATCGGTGCGAATCTGCTCAATTTCTGCATGGCGTGGGCGGAGGTTCTCAAATTGTGCATTGAAGACCTTGATCCCGCGCGCGCGGAGTAATTTGCTGTCACCATTGACACTGCCTTTGATGGGTTCCGGCGGGAATTCCACGTAATATTGCGGGGTGTCAATGGTATGGGAACGGTTGGGGGCGCACAACACCCGGTCGCGCCGGTATGGAAATTCCCCTTCCACGGTATCCGGCAATGACAGTGAACGTTGATGCCACAACAGGCGGAAACCCAATACGGCACTGTTGCGTACTCGCCGGCGGATTTCGGCATTGATGGCATCCACCGGGTATTCTTCTCCGTTGATTTCCCTGACATCTCCAAAGAGGTCATCGTAGGAATAGTTGAGCAGCACTGTATGGAATACTTCTTTGGCGTAATGCAAAGGCAGTGATTCCCACTCCTCTTCATCACCACGCGCGGTAACCGTGCTGGAACTGATGGCGCGGAATACCCGTCCGCGGTTGAATTCTGGCGCGTACTGGTTGGGGGCTGGTATCCAATGATGGTCGCCGCTTTCATTGAGCAGGCTCCGCAGCATACTATGGACAAAGTGGGCATCCTGCGCATCCAGGGCATCCTTGTATTCGGTTTGGATGCTGATACCCGGATAGGGTTCGCGCTCTTCGCGCGACCGGACAATCCGTAAATCATCGACCGTGTACGGTTTTCGCGCTTCGAGGTTCGGTTTCAAGTAGGCCACTTCGATGGTTTCGGGACGCTGGCCGAGAATGAAGTTGGCTACCACATCTGCTTCGACCTCGATCCCATCGCTGGTAAAGGCCGTTACCCCTTTTTCCGTGCGGGTGATGCGGTCCAACCGGGCGCTGCCACGCAACCCGCGGCGGAAAGTGAATCGCAGGCCATACCAGCCGGTGATCGGTGGTGAATGGCGGCGGTCACCTTCGTCCTGGGGAGAATCCAGCACAAAACCGCTGTCAAAATCCGAGGCGACTGAACTGATGATGTGGGAATACTGCCGGCCGAGGTCAGCCGACAATGGCGTGCCACGGCGAATGACCACGTTCATGCCGCGCAGGCCGAAGAACCACATTAATTGCAGCAGCGTTCCGGAAAAAATTTGTTCCAGTCTGCCGAAGATGAAATGATGCAGCAAGGGGTAATGATCTGACTCCCCGGCAATCGGCTGCGATGGGGGGGAATTGCGCTCAGTGGCATGGTCAGATGGATTGGTGTTCTCCAGGTAATCCGGTGTAACCGGTTCCTGCTGATCAAAATTCGCGCCATGTTCCTGTTCCCAATCGTCATCCTCCAGGGCGACATGATGTCGAAGGTCGTCATAGCTGAACACCGGGAAACCTGCTTTGCGGGTGAACGAAAACAGAAACAGTACCACCACGATGAAGAATGCCATGAACGCCGTCAGAAGTATGATGAGTGAGGTGATGATATCCTCTGGCGCGGCCAGGTTGGCACGGGGAAACCACCAGTCAACCAGGCCAGTGGCAACATGCAGGATATCCTTCCAGAAAACGATCAGCAGAAGTACTGCCAGTACCCATTCAAGGACTGTGATCCAGGAGGTCTTGACGGTCTTTTTGGGGCTTCGCTTCCTGAAAATATCTACCATTTCTTTAATCCGCCGGTGAAATGTTCTTCACACTGCCAAATAAACCAGTTTCAATCCACCATTCAGAGCCCACATCGACCTGTTGATAGAAGGTATAATCTTCCGTTTGGTATTTTACTTCCTGCCCGTCAGCAGAAAAAGTGATTGTGTATTGCTCTTCCTGGATACCGGTCAATTGTTCGGTAGTAAGGTTTGTTGCCGGCCAATAGGCATCGTGGCCGGAGCCGTACGCATTGAGAATCTCAGTCTGGACCCATTCTTCGGTTTCGTAACGGCAATAGTTCTCATAAATTTCGTAGACACAATCCTGCACCACTTCGGCATAACCATTGCCTAAATCGACGGAATACGGAGTACCACACACCTCAATGGCACCAGGCGCGGGTTGATCCTGACTGCGGTAGAATCGCTCTTCACAGCCCTGAATCCTCCCGTCATCCGGGATGTTGAATTGCCAATCGGTACGGGAAACAGGCTGCAATTCCAGGATCTCAATACTGCGCTGCCACATAAGGTTGGTTACTGTACCTTGCAGCGGTTGATCATTGCCACCGGATAAGATGGCGATCAACAGGGCAGTGACGCAACCGAGAGAGACCAGTACCAGGATGATGATCACTGCCATCGGAAGTTTTTTGGGTACCGCAGCAGGCTGAGTGGCAGGTGTGGTGACAGCGGCTGCCTGGCTGGCAGGAAGGGGTGTTTCTGACTGGTGAAGTGGCGAACCGCAATACACACAGAAAGCAGCCTGGGGATGGTTGGGCTGTCCGCAGGCCGGGCAAGGGATATCCTTCAAGGCTGGTTGGTTCGGGTTGTAAGCGCCCAGTATCCTGCCGCTCACGCGTCGCTGTCCGTCCGTCAAATTGCCACCGCAATGATGGCAGGCCTCGGTTCCAGCCGGGTTGCGGGTACCGCAATACGGACAGTGAATGTCCGGCGCCTGACGGGCAGACTCGACCCTGGCAGCATCCTCAATGAGTTGACTGCCTGCTGCCTGTTCAAAGGCGACATTTTCCGGTTGGGCCGCACCGCAGGAAACACAGGTTTGCGCCGTGCCCACATTGCGTGAATTGCAGTTGGGGCAGCGCCAGTGGAGTTCCTGGTATCCAAGCGTTTTCTTTGCCATCAGTTCACCTTTAGGACACTACACACAGTATCCCCTTTCATTATAGCGTTGATTGCGGAAAAATCCGGGAATTAATGGAGGGGATTCCTTGTGGGAGTTCCAGGCGGCCAGGAACATGGCTGCGCAGAATTTAATCACAATGCTGGTGGATTGGGTCGTGGCGCAGGTCTTCCATCATGGCGAGGAAATGCTCAACCACAGCCGGGTCGAAATGTTTACCGCTTTGTTCCTTAATATGGGTGATGGTAACTGCATAGGGAATGCCAGGCCGGTAAGGACGATCGGAGGTCATCGCGTCCCACACATCCACGATGGCGAAGATGCGGGCAGTGAGCGGGATTTGCTCCCCCCGCAGTCCGCAAGGATAACCGTCGCCGTCCCAGCGTTCATGGTGGTAGTGGGGTATATCGAGGATCGGTTCGAGGTAATCGATGTCTTTCAACAGCTGGTAGCCCTGTTCGGGATGGCGCCGCACAATTTCACGTTCTTCCGCATCCAATGGGCCGGGCTTCAATAGAATCTGGTCGGGTATGCCCAGTTTGCCAATATCATGCAGCAGCGCACCCCAGCGGATATGTTGCAGTTCCTCTCCGGTAATTCCCATTGCGCGGCTCAGGCGAAGTGTCAGGTGTAAAACCCGGTCGGAATGGCCGGCGGTTTCCCGGTCGCGCAACTCAAGAGTGCGTGCCCAACCCTCTATCGCAGCATCGTGGGCTTGCTGGATTTCAACGTTGTTCAGTTGGATACGCTTGATCAGGGTTTCACGCTCTGCCTGATGCGTCTGCCAGGCGAGTTCGCGTTTTTTTAATTCGGCACGCAACAATAAAAAGATTAAAAGGCCGCTACTGATGACAAAGAACAGCCCTTTGAATGTCTGGATTCGGGTCAAGGCCAATGGATCCTGGGTAAAGATACTGATCAAACGATCCGAAAGCAATATCCAAAGAAAAGAGAACAGCAGGTAAATTCCCACCGTTCGCAGAATGGGGTAATGGTATTTTTCTGGCATGGTGATGCACCGGGGAGCTGAATGCTGGCAGTGGAGAAGCAATAACAGTTGAATTTACAGTATTTATACTATAAATATTCTCTATTTTGCAAGTGCAGAGGTCTGCCGAATTTGCCGTATAAGGGATTACGCCAGCAAATGCGCTCCCTGGCTGGCGCGGGAAACATAGACCTCGGTTTCATAGGGGGTATGCTGGTCATACCGTCGCTTCAATTCTTTGGCAAAGGTTTCTGCCTGTTCAGCCGCAACCAGGTTCACGGTACAGCCGCCAAACCCGCCACCGGTGATGCGTGCCCCGTAGCACCCTGGAAGGCTGATGGCGGTATCCACCAGGAAGTCTATTTCCGGGACACTGACCTCGTACAGATCACGCAGTGAGGCATGGGTGGCTATCATCAATTTGCCAAAAGCAGCTACATCGCCTGCGCGCAGTGCCTGCACCGCCTGGTTGACACGGTCGCATTCATACACAACGTGCTGCGCCCGTTGGGCGATCTTTGCCGGCAGGAGATGCTTGTGGGCTTCAAAATCGGCTGGCGATACATCTACCAGCGCAGATACTGCTGGCATCACGGTCTGGAAAATGTGCAGGGCTTCTTCGGTGGCGGCACGGCGTTCGTTATACTCGGATGTTTGCAGCGAGTGTGGCATCCTGGAATCGGCAATGATGATGGCGATATCGGGCGGCATGGGGATCGGTTCCCAATGCAGTTTGTGAATTTGAAAATAGAGGGCGTGGTCTGCCACGCCGTTGGCGCTGGCGAACTGGTCCATCAGACCGCAGTTAACGCCCACATAGCGGTTTTCCGCTTCCTGGCAATAGCGCGCGAGGGTCATGCGGTCCAATGACCATGGGCTGAGGGTGTCCCAGGCCACAGCAAAGGCAACCTCAACGGCAGCAGATGAGGATAATCCTGCCCCGATGGGTATGTCGGAGGTGAATTCTGCGTTCATTCCGCGCAGCGGGAGATTGTGGTGTTGCAGCACATGCGCCACACCTGCAGGATAGGCCGCCCAGCCCGGTAGGGGTTGGCGGTGGATATCAATTTTGGCCTCCAGTTCGCGCAAAGAAAAACACACCGACTCATGCAAATCAAGGGCGCTGATCAACACACGCTCATCCTCCCGGGGAGCAAATCGCAGGGAAACTGCACGGTCGATGGCTGCCGGCAGTACCGGGCCATTGCAATAATCGACATGTTCTCCCAGCAAGTTCACCCGGCCGGGTGCGGTGACGGTGTATTGATACTCAGTCATGGAGCTTCCTTTTTCCTTTGTCGTGCGTATTGCATTGATTGTATCGTAACTGGCCTGAAGCGGGGGATTGCACCGTGGATTCAGCAGCGCAGCAGGTGAAATGGTTTCGTTTTTTCATTTTTTCGCGGCACCACAGGGTATAATAAGCAGAACTTCCATGCCCCCGAAGGAGTTGTATGAAACTGAGCGTTGTGATTCCGATTTATAATGAAATGCGTACCCTGGCTGAACTTTTACGCCGGGTGCAGGCGGTTCACCTGGAAGGCGTCGCGTTAGAGATCATCGCGGTGGATGATTGCTCCACCGATGGAACACGGGAGTGGCTGGAACAATTGCACCAGGCTGGGCTGCGTGGTGAATCCAGGTTCGAAACCCCGCAGGGGATTGGATTGGATCCAAAATTGATCAAGATTGTTTTCCAGCCGGTCAACATGGGCAAAGGCGCAGCCTTACGGCGCGGGTTCGCGGAGGCTGACGGGGATGTGGTGCTGGTGCAGGATGCCGACCTGGAATACGATCCGGAAGAATATGCCCACCTGCTGCAGCCCTTTCACAAAGGCGTGGCCGATGTGGTATATGGCTCCCGCTTTTTGGGTGGACCCCACCGGGTGTTGTATTACAGCCATTTTATTGCCAACCAGGTGCTGACAGCGATCTCGAACATGTTTACGAATATCAACCTGAGCGACATGGAAACCTGCTACAAAGCCTTTCGCCGTGAGATCCTGGCGCAGATGGAGCTCAAGCAAAATCGTTTCGGTTTTGAGCCGGAAATAACCGCGCGTGTCTCAAAACTGAAGTGCCGCATTTACGAGGTGCCGATTTCCTACTACGGCCGCACCTACGAAGAAGGGAAAAAGATCAAGTTCCGTGATGGCCTGAATGCGCTGTGGTGTATTTTCCGCTATAATCTATTTAACTGAGATTTCAGCGATCAAAAGAATGGTTGATACAAGGTTCATTGGAGAAATGCAATGGAAGATAATGTGATCAATGACGCAGTCGAGTCTGTGGTCGATGGAGAATTTGTACCGCAACAAGTGGAAGCGGCATTGAAACCCCCGACGCCAGGGAAGAAACCCCCTGCCGCGTGGGTACAGAAATTGAAAACGATCGGCATCTGGGTGGGTGCCTTCATCGGGTTCGGGCTGGTGGTATTCCTGCTGGTGTACTTCCTGATGTTCCGCCCACTCAAACTGGCGCATGATGCCCTGGCAGCCAATGCGGAGCAAATGGAAACCCAACTGGCCGATTACCGGACGGAGATCGAAGCGAAAGAAACCGAGATCTCTGACCTGCAGGCGCAGGTGGCCGGCCTGGAGACAGAGAATGCGCTCTACGTGGAGTACATGGTATACCTGAAGCTGCTGAATAACCTGGCCTCAATGCAGAAAGCGCAAATGATTGGCGATGCCACCTCCATGCGGGTGGCGCTGGCGAATGGGCAGGAAAACCTTGGCAAGTTGCTGCCATTACTGTCTGATGCTGATCCATCCCTTGCGGAACTGCTGCAAGAGCGCCTGGCGCTGCTGGCAACCAGCGACGCAGAGCCGGAAGAGATGTACCAGGAAGTGGAAACGATTTACGTGTACCTGCTGGAACTGCAGGAAACACTGTTTGGGGATGTGTATTAATCGTTGCTTTTTCGCACCCGGATTTCAGGTTTGAGCGCGAGCACGTCCTCGCGCTCTTTTCCTTTCAGGTCACGGATGGCGTACAGGGTAATCACAGAGGAAACTCCGCGCTGACGCAATTCTTTGACATAGGCGAGAACGGTTTCGTGATCTCCACGCATGGTATCCTTCAGCGCCCAGCCGACTGCCTTTTGTACCAGGTCTTCTGGGTCATACAGCAGGTTCTCGGCCAGGTCCAGGCATTCCGCGGTGAAGCGTCCGCTTGCTCCTGCTTTGCGGGTGAAGGCAACCATACTCAACCGTCGTTCCCACATGCTGCTGCTGCGGTTCCATTGCCGCACCATCGGCAGCACAGCTTCGGCATCCTTCAGCAGCAGTTTGTGCAGCACACTGGTGGCAAAATCATCCACCTTGCCCCAGGTATCAAAACTGGAAACAAACACAGCTATCCGCGGCAGGCGCCGCGGTTCGATCTCATCCACTGATTCCGCTAGGATATGCGTGGCGCACAGATGACAATGCCAGTCGCTGTTCTGGTACAGGTACTCGATCAGGTCCAGGCGTTCATCCACCGGCACTTCTACCGCCATGCGGTTGATGGAGCGCGCCACGCGGCGTACATCACCGGTGCGCACATAGGTGCTGTTGGTTGCAGCATGTTTTCGCAGTTGTTGGATTTGTTTTGTTATCGTTTGAACAATCGGATGATCTTCCATCGGTATACCTCCAGGACTGCGGAAAAAACCGGAAATCCATCTTTTCCATTTCCAGTATAGCATGGCAGGCAAGGGGTTGGGCACTCACAGCATCTCCGCACCAGGTTGTTGGGAGAGGCGGGAAACAAAAACCCGGGGATATCAGGGATTCCCCGGGTTCTGATTGATCTGAAACAGCGTCAGGCGGTTTTGATTTCCACCTGGTACTTGTGCATCTTGATCTGACCGGATTGTTTCAGGACATCCTGCAGGCGTTGTTCGGGGACATCAACCAGGGTATGTTTTTCTTCAATGAAAATTTTGCCGATTTCGGAGCCGGGAATATCCGCCTGGTAGGCGAGCATACCCACCACATCACGCGGACGGGCATTATGGCGCTTGCCGACATTGAGTCGCACGCGGATCATGCCGGCTTCGTGGGATTCGGTGGAAGCCGCCTCAAATTTGTCACCACGACGATCGCCTTTGCGATGGCTGTCACGCGAATCCTTACGATCCGGGCGGCGGTCACGCCCTTCAGCACGTTCCCGGCGAGGTTTGGCTTCCCTGACCTCGGAGATGTCCCAGATGGGTCGCTGGCGTTCCTGGGCACGTGCCATTTTTAGCGCCACAGCCGCCACCATCAGCGGATCATGTCCTTGCTGGATGAGATCGTTCACCAGCAGCAATTCCTGTTTGCAGCGGTCGCGGTTGAGCCATTTGGTCATATCGGCCATCAGGGCTTCGGTGCGGTGGTTGAGAATCTCTTCCCGGGTGGGTAACTCGCGGCGGGTGATGGGCGCATTGATGAAACGCTCCAGCCGGCGCATGCGGTATTCTTCCTTGGGGTTGATGATCGTGATCGCAATCCCGCTCTTGCCGGCGCGGCCGGTACGGCCGATGCGGTGGACATAGGCTTCTTCTTCATAGGGCAGGTCATAATTGATCACATGGGAAATATCTTCAATGTCCAGCCCGCGCGCGGCAACGTCGGTTGCCACCAGCACGGTGATCTGGTTGTTCTTGAAACGGTCCAGCACGCGGATGCGCGCATCCTGGGTCAGGTCGCCGTTGATGGCTTCCGCGGGGAATCCGCGCTGGGCCAGTTCGTTGGCAACTTCGCCGGTGCTGACCCGGGTTTTGGTGAAGATTAAGGCTGAGGTGATGTCTTCCATCTCGAACAGGCGCGTCAGGGCTGCAATCTTGTCTTTTTCATTGACGATGTAATAGCGTTGTTCGATGCTTTCCACCGTCAGGTGCTCCGCCTCGATTTTGACCTGGACTGGCTGGTAGAGGTATTTTTCCGCCAGGGTGACGATCCGTTGCGGCAGAGTGGCGGAAAAGAGAGCGGTCTGGTGGGGGATTTTAATCTCGTCAAGGATGCTTTCGACGTCCTCAATGAAACCCATGCTGAGCATCTCGTCAGCTTCGTCCAGGATGACATGGCGCACATGCCCCAGGTCGAGGATTTCCTTGCGGATCAGGTCCAGCAGGCGGCCGGGGGTACCGACGACAATATCAGCACCTTTGCGCAATCCGCGAATCTGCTTCTCGTAATCCTGGCCGCCGAAGATGGCGAGGACTTTGTTGTCGGTGTGTTTTCCGTACTCATGCATGATCTCCGCCACCTGCATTACCAACTCACGGGTGGGCGCCAGCACCAGGCACTGCACGTGACCCTTACCGGGCTGGATCAGGTTCAACAGGGGGAGGGAAAAGGCAGCGGTCTTGCCGGTGCCGGTCTGCGACTGGGCCAGCACGTCATTGGCCTCGAGCATGAGCGGGATGATCTCACGCTGGATGGCTGTGGGTTCTGTATAGCCGCGCTCTTCAATTGCCTGCAGCAATTCGGGCTGCAAGCCAAACAATAGAAACTCATTTGACATTCAAAAATCTCCTGTATGGGTTTTGATGCATCCATGCCTGTATTCACCCAGTGAAGCACAGCGCTTCGATACAGGAGCTTTCAATGTCAAAACGATTGTTCGATTGAAAGGACGGCGCAGGCAGTACCTGCCCATCAAGCTGGAATTCTCAAAACAGTAAAAAGTGCAATGGTGTCCAACCGTGGACAACCTGCGCGATTATATCACACCACTCCCCCATCAACGCTATCCCTTTGGATAGTCTTTGGTTGAATTATGAGGCCTGTTGGGGGCCTGTGTTTGGTCAACCTGGCGTATACTGGTGGTGTAGCAACTTGATTTCACCCGACAGGCAGGTAGTGATGAATGATATGGTGGTTTCCCTGATTGTGATTGCGGTTACCGCAGTCTTTGTGATCGGTTTGTTTGTGTTTTTGAACCAGCGCAAGCAACGTGAAATGGCGGCTTTGTCGGCGCTGGCAGGTGCCAGGGGCTGGCAGTTGGAAACTGTGCAGGAACGCCTGGCGACGGGATACCGCATCCGTGGCGTTACGGATGGGATGCCCTGGACCTTCGAATCGATGATTTTGAGCCAGGATACACCGGCCGGGCCGGGTTCTACCAATACGCATGCCGAAATTCACTGGCACACCAACGCAGTCGGCCTGGCGCAGGGGGTGGCTGCTGTGGGGTCGCAAATGACCTCTACTGAAATGCCTGCAGCTTTGGGTGGTTTTCAGCAGATGCTGCTGGACAAGGTGTTGGGACTGGCGTTCGGGGAGGAAGCGGGTCTGCTGGCTGGCCTGAAACCAGTACCCTACGGCAGCCAGGAATTCCAGCGATTGTATATGTGCTGGGCGCATGAGGCTGATTCCATTCCCCGCTTGTTGGATGGGATGGGGGAATCCGGTTTACTGGCATGGCGCGGGAATCGGCGTTTGTTGATCCGCCTGACCGCGAAGGGGTTGGATGTCAGTCTGCACGAAGCAGGCAGGCTCCAGCCAGAGGAAGTGGAACGGTTGGTGGCGGTGGGGAGCGCGTTGGCGCGTTCGTGGCAGTCCAAACCTGCCTGGGATTGATCCGACCTTCACAATGGCAGACCAGCGGCATTACAATTGCGATGCAAGCGAGAAAGGAATACAGGATGAAGCATAAAATGGTATACCAGGATGGCAGTTATTCCGTTGAGGAACGGTTGAATGATTTGATGGCGCTTATGACGATCGAGGAGAAAGTGGGGCAAATGTGCCAGCTGGACGGCCGTAACGATCCCGAGAAATGGATCCGCGAACATCATGTCGGCTCGTTCCTGCACCTGATCGGCGAACCCGCCAACGAATTGCAGCGCTACGCGGCGGAACACACCCGGCTGGGGATTCCGCTGATCTTCGGGATTGATGCGATCCATGGGCATTGTTTTTGGCCGACGGGTACTGTCTTCCCAACCCAACTGGCGCTTTCCTGCACCTGGAATACCGACCTGGCGGCCGAGATGGCGCGCATCACCGCCAAAGAAACCGCCTGTACCGGCATGCATTGGACGTTCTCCCCTGTGTTGGGCACGGTTCGCGACCTTCGGTGGGGACGGGTGGACGAGACCTTCGGAGAAGACCCGTACCTGATCGGCGAACTGGGCGCGGCGATGGTGCGCGGTTACCAGGGCGATGACCTTACCGATCCCGAACATATCCTTGCCTGCCCCAAGCATTATGCCGGATACCCTGGCAGTATCGGCGGGCGCGATTCATACGAAGCGGAGTTGACGCGGCGCAGTCTGCGTTCGTTGTACCTGAAGCCGTTCCATAAAGCGGCACAGGCCGGGGCGGCAACATTTATGAGCGGGTACCATTCGATTGACGGCGTGGTATGTACCGCCAATCGCTGGCTGCTGCGGGATGTGCTGAAAGAGGAATGGGGCTTTGAAGGATTTGTTATCACCGATTGGTTCAATGTGGGGCATATGGTGGAGGATCAGAAAGTCAGCCCGGACCTGACAGATGCCACCCGTCGCGCGGTGGAAGCGGGCAATGACATGTCGATGACTACGCCCGAATTCTGCGAGCTGGCGGTAGCTCTGGTGAAAGCAGGGAAACTGGATGAAGCCCTGATTGATGATGGCTGCCGGCGGGTGCTGCGCCTCAAGTTCATGCTGGGGTTGTTTGATGACCGCCGCTATACCGACCTGGGAAAGCAGGCGGAGTGGATCGGCCGGCCGGAACATCGCCAGGCGGCGCTGGAGACTGCCTACCAGAGCGCGGTGTTGCTGAAAAATGAAGGTGTATTGCCGATATCACCGGCAGTGAAAAAAATTGCCGTCCTGGGGCCGAATGCGGATGATGTGGTCGCGCAGCTGGGTGATTGGGTCAGTTGGGAAGCGCACGGCGAAGCCGACGGCCGCGACCGTCCGCGTGAACTGACCACCACCATCCTTGATGGGATTCGTGCCAGGGGCGGTAAGAAGATCGAAGTGACGTTCAACCGCGGCTGCAGCACCCTGGCGGATGAAGAAGTACAACTGCGCCTGATGGATGCCTTCGAAGCTGGCGCGGGGCTTTTCTATGAAGAGATGCTCTCCAAAATGGGGCCTGCTTCGATTGACACCGCCGTCCAACTCGCGGCAAGGGCTGACCTGGCGATCGTGGTGGTGGGGGATAACCGCCCCTATATTGGTGAATTCCGTGACCGCGCCAACCTGGACCTGAGCGGTGAGCAGCAAGCCCTGCTGGAAGCGGTCAAAGCCACCGGCACCCCGCTGGTAGTGGTGGTGCTCAGTTCCAAACCGTTGAGCATTCCATGGGCGGCGCAGGAGGCGGATGCGCTGGTGCAGGCATTCAATCCCGGCATGCCGGGCGGTGAGGCGATCGCCGGCCTGTTGTTTGGCGACCGCGATTTCACCGGGAAACTGACGGTTTCTTTCCCGTATCATGTCGGGCAATTACCGGTGTACTACAATCATTTTCCCGGCTGGCACGGCGGGAAGTACGTCGACATGCCGGCAGAACCTTTGTACGCTTTTGGCTTCGGGCTGCATTACACCACCTTTGTCTATCGTGATCTGCGGATACTGACGCCGGTGGTGCATGCCGGCGAAACAGCCAGGGTGCAGGTGACGGTCAGAAATACCGGCGGTCTTGCGGCGACGGAGATCGTGCAGATGTACATTAACGATGTCGTCAGTTCTGTGATCACACCGGTGAAGGAATTGAAGGCATTCGCGCGGGTAGCGCTGGATCCCGGCCAGGAAAAAACCGTGGAACTGGTGGTACCTTACGTTGAATTGGCGTTGGTGAATGAGCAACTGGAAACCGCGGTGGAACCCGGTGTGTTTTCAGTCATGGTCGGTTCCTCCTCGCGGGATGAAGATTTGCTGGTCGGAGAATTCGAGGTTGGGTAAACACATCAACGAAGTGGATTAATCCCCATCATTCGGGGTAAGCATTTCCCCATCCCAGGAAATCAGGCGCAAGTAACCACTCTGTGTTTCGGCCATAATGATAGAGGTGTTGCCCATTCCTTTTCCGGTCATGGTTTGACCACTCAATCCGTGGATCACGAGAGGCAGCATCAGGCGGTAGGTACCGCCGTGCCCCACCAGGGCGAGATGCTGGCCGGGAGGATCGGCATGGGCTGCGATGATTTGTTGCAGGAAAGGCAGGAAACGTCGTTTTACATCCATATACGACTCACCGCCAGCGAGGGGGACATCCTGGTTGATGCCCTGCAGCCATTCCTGATTGACTTTGTCAAAGGTTTTCCACGATTCCTGATCGGAATGCCCTTCCAACAGGCCGATGTCGAATTCCCGCAACGCGTTTTCAGTCGCCACGATCAGCCTTTGTGATTCTGCCAAAATGGCTGCGGTCTGCCGGGCACGGAGGATCGGGCTGGTGTAAATCGCCGTGAGAGGGACCTCCTTCATCCTTGCAGCCAATGCCTGTGCCTGCCGATAGCCTCTAGCGGTCAATGGGTGTTTATTGAGACCATTGGAGAACTCGTGCAGCACATTGGCTTCACTTTCGCCGTGCCGGATAAAGTAGATGTACATTCGTCACTGCTCCTATCGTAAAAGGCCTTGCTGTTCCCAGGACAGAATTTACCTTTTCCCATTCAGGTGTTTCCGGATGAATGCCAGCGAGGCCTGCAAGGCTTCCGCCCGGCGGGATTCCTCTTTGTAATGTAACGCATTGGGCTCCACTTCCAATGTAACACTGATGGTTTGTTCTGTTTGTGCCACCGCTTGCAGCAGCCTGTCCAGGTGAAGGCGGCCTTCCATCGGTAATTGGTGTTCCTTGCCGTTGAAGTTGCTAAGATGGATGTGCCGAACCTGGTCTTTCACCTGCTGGAAGACATCTACCGGTTCCATGTTCCAGGTGCCCCAATGGGTGCTGTCAAACGTCAAGGTATCATGAACCTGCTGCCAGCGTGCCGGGGTGTTCCAGCGGTAAAGCGATTTCCACCACAGCACATTGCGCTGGGGCATGTTTTCCACACAGATCTTCACTCCACTGGCGGTTTCCATTCTTTTCAGCAATCCATTCTGGATGGCTTTTGCCAGGGCATGGTCAGGGTTTTTCAACCTGGGTCGGACGAAGGTTCTACCGGGTACGATCATGACCCTTCCTCCAATCCGCGCGGGAAGGTGAAGAACGACAACCTGGGCGCCTACCTGCTTGGCCAGGTTCACTGAGGCCTGCAAGATTTCCATTGGCCTGGAAGAACTGGGCCAATCCGGGATATTGGTAAAGAAAGGATTATGAACCGCCATGATCGGCAGGTGGTGTGCCTGGGACAGGCGGTTCAGCTTCACCGGGTTGCGGGTGGTCCAGCGATTGTCGATGAGAATTTCCATGCCATCAAAACCCGCCTGGGCAGCCAATTCAAAACAGGTGGTGACTTCTTCGAGGTAGAGCGAACCGGTGGAAAACAAAACTGGATTTTTTATCGACATGGTATTTTCTCCAATGGTTGTGTGTTTACCGGCGATTATATCGGGTTTCCATGCTTGTGGCAGTCATCCGCAAGGCTGGTGAATGGGAATCGGTCAGTCAACCACGGGATCAAAACGCATCAGCATGGTTGTGCCAGGTTCATTCGGGGTGCAATGGGCGGTGATATCACCCTGTTGGGCAGTGACCAGCGCCTTGCAGATCGCCAATCCCAGCCCCATTTTGCCGGAATTTGCGCCGCGGGATTTATCTGCCCGGTAAAAACGATCGAACACGTAAGGAAGATCATCAGGGTCAATCCCGGAACCTGTGTCTTTGATGGAGATTTCCATTTTATCATTGAGGCTGACGCCCAGAGTGACCGTGCCGCCTGCCGGGGTATATCGCAAGGCATTTTCAACCAGGTTCTTAATCACCTGTAACATCCGACCTTCATCCGCCAGGATGGCGGGTAGGGAACCAGGGAGTGCCAGTTCCATTTGGATGCCATGGTGAGCGGCAATGGGTCGATAGACCTGGAAAATCTGCTCCAGCAGGAAAGCAGGATAAATCTTTTGAATTTGCATTTCCAATCCACCGGCTTCCACCTGGGTGAGGATGCCCAGGTCATCCACCAGGCGGCGCAGGTGGCCGATTTCTGTCCGGATGATTTCCAACCGCTGCGGGGTCAGCTGCAGATCCTCTTCCTCCAGCATTTCCACATATCCCGAAATGATCTGCAAAGGAGTACTGAGGTCATGGGTGATATCGGCGGTCAGACGTTTGCGTTGTTGGTCAGCCCGGTGAAGGTCTGCGCTCATCTGGTTGAATGCTTCGACCAGTTGCCCGATTTCATCGTGCGATGTGTTGGTCACCTGCTGTTGGAGATCGCCCCTGGCAAGTGCCTGGGAAGCGCGCTGTAACTTAAAAATCGGTTTTAATAATTGGGCGGCAAAGAAGAAACCCATCGAAAGTGCCAGGATTACACCCACGCCTGCCGCCAGGCCTGTTGCCAGGGTGGTCCTCTGTAAAAACAATTTTTCCTCAAAGCTCAGCTTGAATTGGTACTTGGTATCAGGCAGGATGAGGGCGATGGTCTCGCCCTCAACTTCAACAGGAATGGATTGCCGTACCATTTCGCTGGGGACTGCCTCTCCCACTTTATACCCGAAGGTGGGGATCAATGCACGGTACGATGCATCCAGCAAACCCAGCACACCGCGCAATTCACGTGAGACGGGCGGAATATCGCCTGCCTCCGGCGGTGCGAATGATGGTTGGGGGTGTGTGATCTGGTTATAGTAGTCGATGAAACCACTCATGGTTCCATTGGTTGTATAGTATGTGATGATCTCATCTTCCACCCATGCGGTTTGCTGCTCCACCACCATATTCAGCATGAATTGTCCTGAGGTAAGGCGGATTAGAACCAGCACTGCCAGCACGGTGATGAGGGCAACTGCGAGATAAGACAGGATCAGTTTCAGTTTTAGCGATGTGTTTTTCATGAGCCCTCCATGAAACGATAACCAATCCCAAAGACGGTTTCAATGTAGCGGGGTTGAGCCAGGTTCTCTTCCAGTTTCATCCGCAGGTTGCGGATGTGAATCTTGAGGGTTGCTTCTGAACCGCTGAACCCATTTTCGAGCAATTGCATGCACAATTCGGCGCGCTTTACTACCTGCCCGGCGTTCTGCATCAGTCGCTCCAGCACCAGGAATTCCAGCGGGGTTAACTCGATTGGTTGATCCTGTTTCCTGACATCGTGCTTGCTGGAATCCAGGGTGATGTCGCCGACGACCAGTAGAGGCTGGGCGGCCGTTTCGGCAGCGGCACGGCGCAGAACCGCCCGGATGCGGACCAATAACTCGCGCATACGAAACGGCTTGATGATATAGTCATCGGCGCCGAGATCGAATCCTTTCACAACATCCGCCTCCTGCTGTTTGGCCGTGATCATGATGACCGGAATATTGGAATCCCTACGTAAATGGCTGATGAATTGATAGCCGTCCATGGACGGCATCATGATATCGAGCAGGATCAGATCAGGTTTGAAATCCTTAACACATGCCAGCGCTTCTTTCCCGTCGGATGCTGCCTGGACTTCAAAACCCTGGCTGCCGAGGAAGTCACATAATAACACCTGCACATTCCGCGTATCATCAACCACTAAGATTTTCCGGGTCATAAATTCATTATATCCAATTGTGAAATCCATTCGTGAGATTGCAAAACAGTGCGTTACCGGTCAATCTGCATCATCGCCATTTAACAGGACAATGGAAGATTCTATGTGGTTGAGCCAACCTTCCTGGTGTATATCATCGTAATACACACGTATTTCGGCGATATCACGCAGGAAATCGATCTTACCTACCGCAATCTTTTTCACACGAAGGCCGGTGCGCAGTTCGAGATCGGCCACCAATTCGGCACGGCGATCCGGGCGGATCAATTCGATTTTTTCATAGATGACGCGTTTTGAGGCTTCGTAATGGAACCCCCATTCCTTCTCCAGAACCGCCATGATGACCATGATGGCGATGTTGGCAGCGATCATTTGCGGCCAGATGGTCACATCACTCCCGGCGGAATTCATAACGGGCAGGGCGGCGATGATGAATAAATAGGTCATTTCGCGGATCGGGATGGGGTCTGTCCGGTAGCGCAGGATTGAGAAAATGGCAAACAGGCCAAATCCCACCCCGACACCTATCTCGATGCTGTTCATGAAGGTCAGAACAAAGTAGATCACGGTATTAAAGGCTAGGAATGTGAAAACGTATCGTTTATTGGGGGTGGTCGGATAATAGATCAAACGAACAATGATCAATGTGACCAGAAAGTTGAAACCGAAACTGAAAAGAAAATTACCCAGGGTTGTCATGCCAATTCTCCTTTGCTGATTTTCTGAATACGCAGCATTTTGGGTTTAAGATTGTTCTTTTTTACCTCGTGGTAGAGCAGGGAAATCCCCAAACAATACTTGCTGAAGCCCTGCGGGTGAATGTGGTTGTTGTGCATCTGGGCTATGAAGGGCGAATCGGCGCTTCCTTGCCCTGTTTTCACCTCGGCGATGACGATATCCGGCAGTGAAATTGCCTGGCTGCCCCAGTGGAAGGTGATGTCGGTGTCGAGCGTAACTCGTTCCGGACGGGTTTGGTTAACCAGGGTGATGCGGGTGAATGTGTTCCAAATTTTTGGTTCCAGATGGCGGGTTTCCAGTGGAAATATACCAGAGAGCCATTTGTCCATTTCGATCGAGATGGTCTCGATCATGCTGCTGGTGGCAATGCGGGTCTTAATGGTGCGATCTTTGCGGGTCTTGTGTTTCACTTCCAGGAAGGAATCGTTGGAATCGGTATACTGGCGGCTGCGAATTTTGTAACGTTCCGCGCGTTCATTGACATGCATCAGGTACAGGTCGAAATATGGGGTGTCGAAGTAGAGTGTGCGATAATGGTTGAGGCGGGTTCCCGCCACCGACAAGATACGATAGGACCGGCTGCATTCGGGCAGAAGCCAGCGCAGTTGGTCAATAGGGAAGACGTATTTGGTATCGATCCGGTTCAACAGCGCCGCCTGATCCATTTCATTTAAGGAGATAGGGGCGAATTTTCCGACCAGGGTCTGGAGATTATTAACAAACCTCTGCCCACCGCTGCTTAACTGAGGAAGCTGCCAGGGCTGGTTGTTTAATTCTGCCTCCATCAGGGTCGTAGTCCGGTTTGTATGATTCATTGGGAACCTCTCAATCGATTCTATGTGTGTGTTGCGGATATCTTACGTGGTTGCGGGGTGTTTCTGGTTTACTTTTTGTATACGTTGGGTTTTGATTGTGCGGGTGCGCCGCCGCATCACAGCGGCGCACCCTGTTTGGGGAGGAGACAGATGAAGAAATAATTTCCGGTTATGGGCGGAAACCGCCCTGGATTCCGATGGTGGTAATCATTTCAGATAATGTAAGGGTCGTATATTCGTCCCCCGGGGTATAGGTGTCCACCTGGTATAGCCCATCGGTTACTGTACCTGAAGCTGTGCCACCAATAAAGATGGTATAGGTTTCACCCCGAACGAGGGCGGGGGAGGTGAAAGCAATGGATTGGTATAATTTGGCGGGGGAGTAAGTGAGAATATCATTTTCCTGGCCATCCTGGATATGGATCAATGTACCCGCTGGGATAGCCTGCTCGAAATTGATCAGGATCGAATACTGACTGCTGACATTGCCGGCGCTTTGTGCCATTCCCGCACTGCCTGCCGCAATGACGGCGCCGCCGGAGAGAGTGAATGTGGCATCATAATCGATGGCGCCATTTCTTGGGTCGGTGGGGCCATTGACAATCACGGTACCGGCTGTCATTTCCACCGCGCCATTGACATCAACTCCGTCTCCATCGGCGTTGACAACAATATATCCGCCATGGATGTACAGGTAATAGTCACCATCGTATTCGAACGTGTCGTCTGTGCCGGGTTGAGCGAAGCCATTGGCTGGCCGCTGCCCGGGTTCGGGACGGGTGCCATGACCCATGGCGGGATTCATCATTCCCGAACCATCGTTTCCACCGGATACATTGATGCCATCGTCACTTGCCACAAGATGGATGTCACCCCCGTTGATCATGATGACAGCGCTTTCCAATCCCTCATAGGATTCTTCAATGGCAATTGTTCCGCCATCGATCTGAAGCACCGCATCCGCATGAAAACCGTCATCTCCCGTGGTGATTGTGAAACTACCATCGGTGACCAGGATACTGTTATTGGCATGTACCGCATCATCCGCTGAATCCACCTGGAAAGTTCCACCAGTGATGGTGATGGTATTCACCGCTTTGATTCCTTTTGCCGAGGTATCGTCGGTGAGTAAGGCCTGGCTTCCACCACCGGATGACAGGTTGAATTCACCACCTGCAATGATTACATCGGCCTGGGCTGTGATGGCATCGCCATTGGCAATCACTGTGATCTGCCCATTTTCCACCTGGATATACCCCAGGGTGACATCTTCTTCGTTGTCTGATTTCAAGCCGTCACCACCTGCCTGGACGGTAATGTACCCATCCAGAACCTGGAGGGAATCCTTGCCGCGAATCCCATCATCAACCGCCGTGACAATATAAGTGCCACCGGCGATCAATAAATTGTCCTTGCTGGTGATACCGTCCTGGTAGTTTCCATTGACAATGAGCGTCCCGTTTCCATACAAGATGAGATCCGCTTTGCTGTAAACAGTGGCATTGGGTCCATCTTCTTCGACCGCTGCCGTCACACGCTCCGTTCCATCGCTGAGGGAATTTTCCGTGGCATCGGCGAGAACAAGCATCACTTGTTCTGCATTTTCCACCAGAATCGCCGGACCGGTCGCGTTATGAATTGCCGCGCTGTCCAGGACCAATCGCACCATGCCATCTTCCTGGGTGTCCACGATGATCTGTCCGTTGGTCAGTGTGCCGGTGAGAGCGTAGGTTCCGGCATCGGTAATGGTTGCTGTGCTGCCCTGTACCTGGACGGAAGCATTCTCCGATAAGATGGCGGTTCCATCGAGTGTGATTGGGATCATATCGGCTTCATTCCAGGTGGTATCCTGAGGGTCGAGTTCTGCCGTTATATGGGTGAGTACCTCCAATACCAGGCTGCTTTCTGTTTCCGTACTGGTAAGGTCTGTGGTTGATTCCGACACTGTGCCTGAGGTTACCGCCTGGGTCTGGGTGTCAGCAACGCCGGTGGCGCAGGCGGCCAGTGGTATGATAATGATGAGAGAGATGAGGGTTAGTACCTTTTTTTTCATGAAATTTCTCCTTGGTTTACCCCATCATCTGACAGGGTGGGGAACGAATTTGCATGATTGTAGTATTCCGGTACTCCCTTGGGGTTTAGATTTGGTATAGAAGGGATTCACCACCATTCTGATATCCTGCGGTAACAATGACCACTCCAGCAAGCAGTCTTAAACAAAAATCCACAGGCCGATTGAGACCTGTGGATTTCTTGTGTTCGTTCGAGATCAGGCGAGTATTTCTGCCAGATCCTGTTCGGCGGTACTGATGGCCTTGATGTCGAATTTTTCAATCAGAACATCGAGCACATTGGAGGAGAAGAATGCCGGCAGAGACGGTCCCAGGTAGATGTTGCGGATACCGAGCGCCAGCAGGCTGAGCAGGACACAGACCGCTTTTTGTTCGTACCAGGAAAGCACCAGGGTCAGCGGCAGTTCATTGACGCCGCATTCAAAGGCTTCTGCGAGGGCGGTTGCCACCTTGATGGCGGAATAAGAGTCATTGCACTGCCCCATGTCCATAATGCGCGGCAGGCCGCCGATCTGCCCCAGGTCAAGGTCGTTGAAGCGGTATTTACCGCAGGCCAGGGTGAGGACGATGGTATCTTTCGGGGATTGTTGGACGAAATCGGTATAGTAATTTCGCCCGGCACGGGCACCGTCGCAGCCGCCGACAAGGAAAAAGTGGCGGATATCACCGGATTTGACCGCGCTGATGACGGTATCGGCAGCGCCAAGGACGGCATCATGGCCGAAGCCGGTAATCAGGTTGGAACCGCCGTTGATCCCGGTCATCACCACTTCGTGGTCGTAACCGCCCAGGGCGAGAGCTTTTTCGATGACCGGAGAGAAATCCTTGCGGCCAAGATTGTCGGCGGGGATATGGACCAGGTCGGGGTAAGCAACCACGGCAGTGGTAAAAACGCGGTCTGCGTAGCTGGGTTTGACCGGCATCAGGCAGTTGGTGGTGAACAGGAAGGCAGCGGGAACACCATCGAATTCTTTCTGCTGGTTCTGCCAGGCGGTGCCGAAGTTGCCTTTCAGGTGGGAGAATTTCTTTAATTCCGGGTATCCATGGGCAGGCAGCATTTCACCATGCGTATAGATATTGATGCCCTTGCCTTCGGTTTGTTGCAGAAGCTGCTTGAGGTCGTGCAGATCGTGGCCGCTGATGACGATGAATGGTCCGGGGTCAATGGTCATGCTGACAGGGGTGGGCACGGGGCTGCCGTAGCTGGTCACATGGGCATGGTCGAGCACTTCCATGCATTTAAGGTTGGCAAAGCCGAACTCCATCAGGAGTGAGAGCCATTCTTCGATGCTGTGCTCGGTACCGAATTCACGCATACCTTTCAGCAGCCATTCATTCACTTCGGGTTCATCGTAGCCGAGGATGTGGGCATGGTAGGCATAGGCCGCCATGCCACGCATTCCGAACAGCAGGATGGAACGCAGCGATACCACATCCTGGTCGCCGGTCCACAATTGCGCGGGATCAAATTCTTCACCGCCGCCTAAACGGGCATTCATCCGGCGCACTTCGTCAATGATCTGAACCATTCGCGTTGGATCAAAACTGACATTGGTGATGGTGGTGAACAGCCCCCGCATCATCATTTCAGCGGCTTCTGGAACATCACCGGGCTGCCTTGCGGCACGTGCTAGGCCGACCAATGCACCAGTCAGCTCATCCTGCTGGTTCGATACTTCGGGGGTTTTCCCGCATACGCCGATCCGGGTGCAGGCTTTGCGGCCTGCCGCCTGCTCACACTGGTAACAGAACATGGACATTCAAACTCTCCTCAATGGTTTATAGGGCGGGCATGGATTTCGGGCCAGGGGCTTTGACGACGAACAATTCGACCGTTTCCTCATGGGTGTTGACGGCATTCATGAAAGTGCGGAAAGGGATGTTGATGATGCTGCCGGCAGGATAGTGGTGTTCTTCCTGGTCATCCAACTGGAGGCTGATGGTACCACGGGCAACGATCATATAGACGTGCGAATTGGCGGCATGTGGTGGCAAGCGGTCCCCTTGGGGCAACACCATGTGGTTGATGGCGACTGCCTCTTCATCAATGATGCGTTCGATTTTTTTGTCATCGGTGACAGTGAATTGATACAGTTTTTCGATCATGTTGTTTTCCTTTCAATGGTTGTGGGTTATTTCTTTCAGGGTTGAATCGTTCGACCCTCTGATGAGAGGGTAATCACCTGCCAAGGGATCATGTTGCCACTGGCAGCAAAAGCTCGCTTAACGGCCTGGGTGAGTCCGCCGCAGCAGGGAACCTCCATCCGTAGCACGGTGACACTATTGATCTCATTGGCGGCGAATATCTGGGACAATTTCTCTGCGTAATCGACGCCATCCAGTTTGGGACAACCGATCAGTGTGATACGGCCACGGATGAAATCTTCGTGCAGGCGGGGAGAGGCAAATCCGGCGCAGGTGGCGGCAACCAGCAGGTCGGCATGGTGAAAAAAAGGCGCATTCACCGGAACCAGCTTGATCTGCACCGGCCATTGCCGCAATTGGGATGCAGCAGACGGTGCTTCCACCATCGGAGTGAGGTCTGAAACGGACAATTGCGACGGGCGCTGCAGAGTTTGGGCAATGGTGGCGGCGTTGGCAAAAGGCGCATCTGTTTGGGATTGCACCCGGTGTTGCCCCAGGTGTGCCTGAACAGCCAGTTCATCGTAAGCAGCGGTTTCTCGTTCTTCGATCGTAATGGCACCGGTCGGACAGTGCGGCAGGCAGTCCCCGAGGCCGTCGCAGTACGATTCGGAGATCAGCCTTGCTTTGCCGTTCACCAGTCGAATGGCGCCTTCGTGACAGGCGCTGACACACAATCCGCAGCCGTTACACTTTTTCTCATCAATCGTGATGATGTTTCGCTTCATTGCCTGTCCTTTCGGGTTGTTTGTTTTCATCTGATAATGAGTGTAGTACAATCAGGGCAATCTGTCGGTAACGTATGTTACGAAAAGGATGGCAATATGTACGAGCAATGGCAGCATGTACTGGCACAGGCCCCATTATTTCAGAATATTCCGGTCAAAGAGGTAATTGAACTGCTTGAGTGCCTGTGGCCGCGGCTGGAAATGTATCGCAAGGATGAATTTGCTTTCCTCACCGGTGACCCGGTAGAGGCAATGGGGCTGGTGCTTTCCGGCCGACTGGCGGTGATCAAAGAAAATGCGCTGGGGCAGCAGTTGATGCTGACTGTGTTGGAGCCGGGCGATATGTTGGGAGAGGTAGTGGTGTTCGCCGGCGTGGAACGTTTCCCTTCCTCGGTGCGCACCCTAGAGGAAAGCGTGGTGGTGTATCTCTCGATGGAACAGGTGTTGGGGATGTGTGCCAAAGGATGCCTCAGCCACCGCATGTTGATGGAAAATATGCTAAAGATCCTGGCGCAGAAAGCACTGTTGTTAAATCGGAAAGTGGAGTACTTATCGATCAAAACCATCCGCGGGAAGATTTGCGCGTTGTTGTTTGAGCACTCGCGTAAAGCCGGACGGTTGGCGTTTGTGCTTCCAATGAGCCGGTCAGAGATGGCCAATTTTCTCAACATTCCGCGCCCATCCATTTCCCGTGAATTGGGGCTGTTGCGTGATGAAGGCGTGCTGCAATTTGACCGCGCACATTTTCAAATCCTCGATTTGGGCAAACTTAAACAATATTTATCCTGATAGCAGCCATGGGCATTTATGGTATGCTTAACCCGTTTGAGAGGGGGAGCGGCGCAGCCGCCCGGAATCCAGCGTTGGAGTATAGAATTCATGAGCAATCGCATCGTTTCATCGGAATATATTGGTCCAGGTGTGAAACGCCTGGTCATCGAACAGCCTGATATCGCCCTGACGCGGAAACCCGGGCAATTTGTTATCGTTCACCTCAGTGAAACCGGCGAACGTGTTCCGCTGACCATCGTCGATTCTGATGTTGATCAGGGGACTATCACCTTGATCGTACAGGAGATAGGGAAGAGCACCACAGAATTGAATGCGATGAAACCGGGCGAAATGGTACGCGATATAGTCGGTCCGCTGGGTACGCCCTCGGAGATTGAACAGTACGGCACAGTGGTGGTGATTGGCGGCGGTGTGGGTACCGGGGTGGCTTATCCCAACGCGGTGGCGATGAAACAAGCCGGCAACAAAGTGATTTCGATTATCGGTGGGCGCAGTAAGGAATATGTGATCCTGGAGAAAGAACTGACAGCAATTTGTGATGCCTGTTATGCCTGCACCGATGATGGCAGTTATGGTTTCCACGGTTTTGTTACCCAGCGCCTGCAAGCGCTGATCGACAGCGGTGAACCGGTGGATTATGTGCTGGCGGTGGGACCGCTGCCGATGATGCGTGCGGTGGCGGAAGTCACCCGGCCGTATGGAATCAAGACGGTTGTCAGCTTGAACACGATCATGGTGGATGGCACCGGCATGTGCGGCGGCTGCCGCGCTACTGTCGGCGGTAAAACCGTCTTTGCCTGCGTCGACGGTCCTGAATTCGACGGCCACCAGGTCGATTTTTCCACCCTGATGAAACGCGGCCGCGCCTACCGGGAACAGGAAGCGGAGCTGCTGCATGCCTGCCGTGCGGAAACAGCCGCGTTGACGCCCAAAGAACGCATGGCCATTCCGCGGCAGCAGATGCCAGAACAGGAACCTGAAATCCGGGTGGGAAACTTCGAGGAGGTTGCCCTGGGTTTCACCGAAGACCAGGCACGTACCGAAGCGGAACGTTGCCTGCAATGTAACAATCCCAAGTGTGTGGCGGGCTGCCCGGTGAATGTGCAGATTCCGCAATTCATTATGAAAATCCGTGAAGGCGATTTCGTGGGCGCGGCTGATGTAATTGAACAAGACAATGTGCTGGGAATTGTATGCGGGCGGGTTTGCCCGCAATCGGACCAATGTGAAGGGGTGTGCATATTAACCAGTCGCGGTGAATCGGTGGCGATTGGTGCGTTGGAGCGGTTTGTGACCGATTATAAGCGGGAAAAGCGTGTCACGACAGACAAAGTGGAAATTCCGACCATACCTCCCACAGGTAAAAAAGTGGCGATTATTGGATCCGGTCCGGCGGGGTTAAGCTGCGCTGGTGACCTGGTCAAAATGGGGCACGGGGTGACGGTGTTTGAAGCACTGCACGAGTATGGCGGTGTGCTGGCGTATGGAATTCCGGAATTTCGCCTGCCAAAACAAATTGTGCGCGAAGAAGTGGAACGCCTGGAACAGATGGGAGTGGAGTTCCGTAAGAATGTGGTGATCGGCCAGACCTTCACGATTGATGATCTGCGCCACAAGATGGGGTATGATGCCGTATTCATCGGCGCTGGCGCGGGACTGCCGAACTTTATGAATATTCCCGGAGAAAACCTGATTGGGGTGTATTCCTCCAATGAGTTCCTCACCCGTGTGAACCTGATGAAAGCCTACCAGTTCCCGGTGTATGAAACCCCGGTGATTGACTGCCGTAACAAGAGTGTGGCGGTGATCGGCGGTGGCAACACCGCGATGGATTCGGCACGTGTGGCAAAACGCCTGGGCGCAAAGGAAGTTTACGTGATCTATCGCCGTACCGCGGAAGAAATGCCCGCCCGTAAAGAGGAAATTCATCACGGTGAACAGGAAGGCTTAACATTCCTGTTCCTGAACAACCCGATTGAGTTCCTGGGCGATGATGAAGGCTGGCTGCACAGCGTGCGTTTGCAGCGGATGGAACTGGGCGAACCCGACAGCTCCGGGCGGCGCAGCCCGGTACCGATCGAAGGCGATACCTATGTGCTGCCGATTGATGTTGTGATTATCGCCATTGGCAATGGCTCCAACAAGATCATCACCCGCAGCACACCGGAACTTGACTTTAACCGCCGGGGGAATATTATAGTAAGTGAAGAGACACAACAAACCAACCTGGATGGTGTGTTTGCTGGCGGTGATATTGTCACGGGCGGTGCCACCGTGATCCGCGCCATGGGCGCCGGCCGCCAGGCTGCCGCGGCAATCAATGTGATGCTGCAAAACCATCCATAATTCTCCGGTAAAGGAACAAGCCATGAGCCTGTACGACGAAGAATCAACCATTCCTGAATTTGAGGCGGTGATCGACCTGCTACGCCAGGAAGACCAGCCGTTTCCGCCTTCCTTGTGGAACCAGTTCTCCGACATCAGCCGCGTGGAACTGAATGCGCTGAAGCGAAAATGGACAGAAGTCAGGCCGGAGCGTAAGACCGCCCTGCTGGAAGACCTGGAAAGTATGATGGATTACAATTTCCAGGTGAATTTCGATGAATTTGCGAAATTCTGCATGGACGACGACGAACCGGCAGTACGCGCCGGGGCGATCCGCCTGCTGTTTGAATATGACCGGCGCGACCTGGTGGACAAAATGTTGGATGTGCTGGAAAATGACGCGGACGAACTGGTACAATCCACCGCCGCCACCATGCTGGGGAATTACGTTTACCTGGGCGAATTGGAGGAGTTTCCGGCAGAAGAGGCCCACCGTATCGAGGATGCCCTGCTGCGGGCGATTGATGAAAGCAATTCCGTGCTGGTACAACGCCGGGCACTGGAAGCAGTGTCTTTCTCTGGCCGGGAAGAGGTCAGTCCATTGATCCTGGCAGCTTATGAAAAGAACGAGCGCGATTGGATCCTGACTGCTCTGTATGCCATGGGCCGCAGCGCCAGCCAGGAGTGGGGCAAAATTGTGATGCAAAATCTGGACCATTACGATACTGATATTCAATTTGAAGCGATCCAGGCTGCCGGCGAGATGTACCTCGAGACGGCGCGCCCCTGGCTGCTGAAAACCGCGCGCGATGCGGAAAACCTCGATCAATCGATTCGCATGGCTATTGCGCGCGCGTTGGAAAATATCGGCGGAGATGGTGTGATGGAGGCCCTGGAATCCCTGATGGAATGGGCGGATGATGATGAAGAAATGGAACTGCTGGAGCAGGCGGTGGAATTTACCGCTTTTACCGGCAGTGTGCGTATGCCCAGCATGTTTGGTTTCTCAGGTGAAACCTTCGAAGAGGCGATCCATGAGATCGAAGGCGATGACATCGATGCGGATGACATGCGCAACTACCTGCGCGAGGAGTTCGGCTATATGCTGGATGATGACGGGGAATACGTGGAGGATGAGAATTTCGATCGTGATGATGAGGACTTATTCCATGATCATGATCACAGCATGGATGATGACGATGACCTGGATGATTCGCCGCGCCAGAGCAGCCGAAAAAGGCATCGCCATTAACGCCTGACGGCAGGCCGGAAACAGGGAGGTTGGGTTTGGTAAAATACAGGTGGATGCTGGCGGTGGGGATTGTGCTGTTGATGGCGGGGGTGTTTCATCCTGCCGCTTCTGCAGAATCTGCCTATTTCCTGTCATCCTCGGTTGAGGTTTCATTCGGGACTTCCCTGGATTTCACCGTGCAGGTGGCTTCTGAACCCATGTTGGAAAAACTGTACCTGTTTCTTCAGCCCGAAAGCACGGATCTGGTATTGCTGGAGGTTCCAGTGACACAGCAATCCAACGAACTTCGGTTTGCTTTGGCGCCGGATTCCCTGCCATTGCGCACCTTTGGTGATGTGATTTACTGGTTCCAGGCGGAATTTTCCGATGGAACCAGCCGCGAGAGCGGCCAGTACCGTTTTGCATACAACGATGACCGCTTCAATTGGCGCGCATTGCAAACAGACCACTTTCGTCTGTACTGGTATGAAGGAGACCTGACCTTCGCCACGGCGGCAGTGAATGTTGCTGAGAACAGCTACAATGACCTGGCGTTGGATTATGGCGATGTGTACGAGGGACAGGTGATTGACCTGTTTCTGTATGGTTCACGTGCAGCCCTGCTGGACACCCTCAGCGGGAGTGCCGCGGGATGGGAAGCTGCCCATGCAGATCCGGAACTAGGCCAAGTGTTGATGTGGATCGCGCCAGGACCGGATCAGCGATCTGAAATGAACCGGCAGATCCCGCATGAATTGGCGCACCTGTTCACCTACCAGGTTGTCGGCGGGCAATACCAAAATCAGCCGGTGTGGTTACTGGAAGGCCTGGCGGCCATAGCCCAGCTGGAGCAGGACCCTTCTTACCCGCAGCTGCTGCAGGATGCCGCCGATGATCTACGATTGATCCCCCTGAACAGCCTGTGCAGCGCTTTTCCTGCCCAGGGTGATGCTGTTTACCTGGCATATGCGCAATCGGAATCTTTTGTGCGGTATCTGCGTACCCGGCACGGCAATGACGCCCTGCTGGCGCTTTTGCGCGAATATGCCTCCGGTACCAGCTGTGAATCGGGTTTTCAAAATGTGTATGGCATACCGCTGGACCGGATGGCAACGATGTGGCAGCGCGAAGTGTTGGGAGTCAGCTCCTCATTGGTACTGCTGGAAAAAGCCGCTCCGTGGTTGTTGTTCCTGCTGTTGACGGTGCTGCTGCCGATTGGTTTGAGCCTGTTTCATCCAGCCCGGCCTGCAGAGGCTGAAAATGCCTGACCTGCCCGTCATGGAACGCCTGCAAGGGGTAGTGCGTGGCCGGGTGCAGGGTGTGGGGTTTCGCTATTTTGTGCAACAGAACGCGGTTGATCTGGAAATCAATGGCTGGGTGCGCAACACCTGGGATGGTTCGGTCGAATTTGCTGCAGAAGGTGCCCACGCCAGCCTGCTGCGCTTGCTGGGGCTGCTATACCAGGGTCCTCCCTCCGCACTGGTGGAGGATGTGGAGAGCGAATGGCTGCCGGCGACAGGAGAGTTTGCGTCGTTCCGCGTGAGGTTTTAACCGATCAATACCAGGTAACTGTTTGCTGTGTATTGCTTAATCTACAGGGCAACTGGTTGGAGTGAAGGAAAAAAAGGGGGGATGACTGACCTGAATTGGCTCCGTTTTCGCTGTCCAACAGGCTTGTAAAACCATAAATTTGCGCTACCATATAGGCAGTGTGAATTGCGAAAGGAGTATTGATCTATGCACCCCAATCCTGTACTGAAGAAATTGGGTCTGGCAGATACTGACCGGGTGGCGATCATCCACACTGATGACATTGGCATGTGCCAGGCGAGTGTGGCTGCATTTGCCGATCTGTGGGATTTCGGCTTGATCTCATCCGGCGCGGTGATGATTCCTTGCGGGTGGGCGCCTGCTGCGGCAGCCTTCGCGCGAGAACATCCCGATGCTGACCTGGGGGTTCATCTGACCCTCACCTGTGAATGGTCCACCTACCGGTGGGGGCCGATCTCGAGCCGAGAGCCGGCCAGCGGCATGATGGATGCCGAAGGCTGTTTCCCACGCACCTCTGCGGAATTTCAAAATAACGCCGGGGTGGCGTACGCCCGGGCTGAAATGGCAGCCCAGGTGCGGCGCGCGGTGGAGTGGGGAATGGTCCCGACGCATGTCGATACCCATATGGGTACCGTGGCGCATCCCAAGTTCATGCAAGATTATGTCAAACTGGCGATGGCCAATAAACTCCCGCCGATGATCTTCCGCCTCGACAAGGAAGGCTGGAAGCATGCCCACCGTTCCATCACCGAGGAACTGGCCGAAGCCGCCGCGATGATGGTGCTGCAGCTGGAAGAGATGGGATTGCCGATGCTGGACAACATCGCCAGCCTGGAATTAGACGCGGACCCCGCCACCCGGCTGGAACAGGCCAAAGCTGTTTTCGACGGTTTGCCGGCAGGCATCACCCACTTCATCATCCATCCCGCCGTGGAGACACCGGAGATCAAAGCGATTGCGCCGGATTGGCGCTGCCGTGTGGCTGATTACCAGACCTTCCTGCGGGAAGAACTGCGCCAGCATCTGAAGAACACCGGCCTGCATGTGATCGGTTACCGGGCATTGAAGGAGTTAATTCCCTAGCATACAACTATAATCCTGGTATCCTCGAGAGCCAGGGTTTTCACCATTCACTCGATTCAGGAGACTACCATGTCGATTAAAACAGAACAGGGCATCAAACTCAGCGGCGGCTATAAAGTGGTATGGGGGCTGGCCGCACTGGGGAATTCACTCATCTCTGGGATCTACGGCGCAATGTTGCCCATTTTCTACCAAGATTACCTGGGCATCTCCGCCAATTGGATTGGCGTTGCATCGTTGATTTACGCCATCTGGAATGCGGTCAACGATCCGTTGTTCGGTTTCATCACGGACAACACCCGCTCCAAACGCGGGCGGCGTATTCCGTACATGCGCTTCACGGCGCCGTTCCTGGTGTTCACCTTTGTGCTGGTGTGGTTCGCGCCTGAAGGCGCGGGGGAGATCGCCCAGTTCTGGTGGATGCTGATCACGATGCTGCTCTACGATACCTGCTACACCATCATTGGATTGGTGTATTCCGCGCTGCTGCCAGAAGTCAGCGAATCGGATGGTGAACGCAACGGATTGCAAATTTCTTCTTCGCTGTTCGCGATGCTCGGTATGATCCTGGGGTTCCTGATCCCTGACATGGTCCGTCCGCGCACGGGGGCGGAGTCCTCATTGCTGCCGTTCCGCCTGGCGATGATTGGTGTGGCGCTGGTGGCCATGTTCTTGATCATCACCACAACGTTCAAGGTGAAAGAACGCGCGGCATTCACCCGCGTTGACCCACCGATGAAGTTGTTGGATTCGATCAAATATACTTTCACCAGCAAGGCGTTCCTGATCCTGGCTGCGGAAAACTTCATGGCGATTCTAACCTCGTCACTGGTGACCGGTTCATTGTTTTACCTCGCAGATTATGTTATGCAGCTGCCGACGATTAATTTATTGATCGCTTTGTTTATCCCGCTCTTGATCATGATCCCGATCACCAGCCTGCTGCGGCGCAAGTTGGGTGTGCTGCGCACCCAGCAGCTGCTGCTGGTGGTGGCGGGAATCGGGTTGATCTCACTGGCATTCATTCCCAAAAACTTGATCTGGGTCAGCCTGGTTCTGGCGGGGATCGGGCTCAGCGGACCGCAGGTCCTGACGAATGTGCTGTTTGCACAGGTGGCCGATGAGGATGAATTGCGTTCCGGCGCACGCCGCGAGGGCGCTTTCTTCGGAGTGAATGCCCTGTTGACCAAACCGGCTCAATCGGTGGCACTGTTCCTGGTGGCCAAGGTGCTGGAGGCCACCGATTTTGTGACACGCGAATCCAACAATGGGGTCATTTTCCTTGACCAGCCGACATCCGCCATATTTGGCATCAAACTCTTCATCGGCTTGATCCCCGGTATTGCTCTCCTTCTCGGGGCGGTGATCCTGCAATTCTTCCCGCTGCAGGGGCAGGTCCTGGCGGAGGTGAAGGCGAAAGTGTTGGATTTGCATGCCGAAAAAGAAGCAAAATTGCAGGAAATGGGATAATATTTTCTATTGTTGACTGGCTGAACCCGTTGTCTTTCCGGATGGCTAAAAACACATCGAATCGTTGAGGTTGGCGGTTCGATGTGTTTATGATGTCATGGCGGTCGCATCGCAGTTCGGTCCCGCCTGGCGGATATCGATCAGCAGGAGGCGTTGTTACCGCCATGTTCCCTCCCTTTCCGGAATGGTTCCGGGCTTGTGATGGTTTCGGTCCATCATGTCAGGGATTTTACATTTTCGAACCCAATGATCACTTTCACCGCGATTTGGCCATCATTGCCCCACCCCAGGCCCCTCCCCCAAAGAACCGTGTGAAACCGCTGATTTTCCGCCTGGGGGAGGGTCGGGGTGGGGGGGTTCCCTGCGACTGGCTCAGGAACAGGAATACAGTCATGCTCGCGTGTAGTTGTGCCCGTAATGGTATGCCAGTTGCACAGCCCTTGCTTTTCACGAACCATTGCGAGAATGTTAAAGCCCTGTCCATCATGTAGATTGAATACCGGTGAGGCGCTTTCTACGGTAGAATTATAGGCATTTGAAGAGAGGATTTGTCCACAGATGTCTGTTCAAAAAAGGCTTGTCTTTTCGATCATTACCGGCCTGATCGGCGGTGGCGTGCTGGTGTTTCTGTTTCCCGATGGCGCCTGGTGGATAACGGTTGCTTCTGGTGCAGGAGTGTTGTCCGTTGCCTTATTTGTATTGCTGTCGAGTGCCGCTGCCTTCGATCCACGTCCAACTTCCATACGGCTGACCCTGGCCGCTTTTGGACTGCGGCTTGTGGTTGGTGTGTTCCTGCTGGCGGTGCTGCCGTTGTGGGGGTACGACACCGATCAGCAGAATGCCGGTTATTTGTTCAAAGATGCTTATGTGCGCGATACTGCCTCCTGGGAACTGGCAGCTTCTGGCGCACCGTTGACCGCGGTGTTTGACGCTTCTTTTTTTGAAGACCAGTATGGTGGGTTGTCCCTGCTATCTTCATTTGTTTATCGTTTTCTCAGTCCGGATGCGCACCGCCCATTCCTGGTGTTGATTCTTGCCGCCTATGCGTTTGCCCAGGGAATCCCGTTTTTCCATGCCGCCCTCCGGCAGCGATGGGGGAGGAGTCTGGCTGTGCCTGCTGCCTGGCTGGTTGTGCTGTACCCGGAAGGTGTTTTTTTCACCATCAGCCAGATGCGGGAACCTTTCATGATCGGCGCAGCGATGATCATGGTATGGGGTCTTGTGTCGTGGTTCCAGGCAGGAAAACGCCGCCTGTCCCTTGCCATCTGCCTGCCGGTTGCGCTTTTAATGGTGTTGATCTCATGGCGGGCGGCGATGGGTATTTTTCTCCTGGTTGGTTTGTGGGGTTGGATCGAACACATCCGAACGATCCCGGATGACCATCGTCGACGGCGGCACTGGCTGATGATGGGGTTGGCGTTGCTTGTGGGGGCTGTTGTGGTCTATTTGGTGGGCGGTGAATGGCTGCGCTATACCATCTGGTGGGATATGCACGAGATGTCTTTGACCTCAGGCTGGTTGGTTATCCTCAATGAAGGTCTGCCAGTGCCGGTTCAGTATGCCGTGACCACTATTTTCGGAGTGCTGCAGGTGGTGCTGCCATCGGCAGTGATCGAAACATCGATCCCGTTGTGGAAGGGAATCACCATCCTGCGTTCACTCGGATGGTACATGATGCTCCCATTGCTGTTGGCCGGTTGGCTGTTGGTATGGAAGGGGAAAGACCGCAAAGAACGTTGGGTATGGCTGTTCCTACTGGTGATGAGCTGGGTGTGGATCCTGTTCTCATCGCTGCGGGCCGGAGGAGACCTGTGGGACAATCCCCGCTACCGTATGATCTACCTGCCGTGGCTGGCGCTGCTGGCGGTGCATTTCTGGCAGGCGCGCAGCCACTGGCTGTGGCGGGTGCTAACGGTGGAAGGATTCGCGCTGGCCGGGTTCACCTACTGGTACCTGTGCCGCTACATTTTCTTTGATTGGGTCAAGCTTTCTTTACAGGGGCTGATTTTTTCAATTATCATGCTTGCTCTGATTGTCATGGGCCAGGGTTTGTTCGTGGAATGGCGCAGAAAAAGCCTTCCCGGAAATAGTAAGCAACTCAAGGGTGGTGACCAATGAAATTGTCGATTGTGAGTCCGATCTTTAATGAGGCAGACAGTCTGCCGCATTTGTTCACCGCGGTATCTGGTGCCATGCAGGATTTCAGCGGAGAGTGGGAGTGGATCCTGGTGAATGATGGGAGTTCTGACAACTCATTCGAAGTGATGTCCCCTCTGGCGCAGACAAGCCCCTTTGCGGTGAAATTGATCGACCTGCGGCGCAATTTCGGGCAGACAGCTGCCATTGCGGCAGGGATTGACCATGCGCAGGGCGAGGTGATTGTGTTGATGGATGCCGATTTGCAGAACGACCCTTCTGATATCCCGATGTTGCTGGAAAAAATCAACGAAGGTTATGATGTGGTCAGCGGCTGGCGCTATTCCCGCAAGGATGCTTTTCTCACGCGGGTGCTCCCTTCGAAGCTGGCCAATGGATTGATCTCCTGGGTAACCGGTGTCAAGTTACATGATTATGGCTGCACGCTGAAAGCGTACCGGCGTGAGGTGCTGAAAGGGTTCCGGCTGTACGGTGAAATGCATCGCTTCATCCCGGTCTATGCCCACTCGGTTGGGGCGCGGGTAACCGAAGTGAAGGTGCGTCACCATGCGCGTGTACACGGCAAAACCAAGTACGGGCTGGAGCGCACATTGAAAGTGGTGCTGGACTTGTTCACAGTCAAGTTCCTGGTCAGTTATGCCAGCAAACCGATTTACCTGTTCGGTGGTACCGGGCTGCTTTTGGCGTTGGCCAGCCTGTTGGTGCTGCTGTTTTTGATGGTACGGCGCGTGGCAGGCGGTGTTTCTCCGTTTGATAGTCCGCTCTTCCCCACGGCATTGATGGTCGGGATTCTGGGCTTCCAATCGATCCTGATGGGACTGCTTTCGGAACAACTCACGCGCACCTACCATGAGTCCCAAAACAAACCCACTTATACCATCCGGGAGCAGTTCCAGTATCCGAAACCGGATGAGGAAATCGATCCAGGCCGGATGGAGAAATTGCCCTGATGACGAACGTGAATACCTACGAACCTGTGATCGGCCTGGAAGTCCATGCCGAACTGTTGACCCGCTCCAAAATGTTCTGCGCCTGCCCGGTGGTCGATTCCACCAGGGCGCAGCCGAATACGGCGGTCTGCCCGATCTGTGCCGGCATGCCGGGGACTCTGCCGGTGGTCAACCGCCAGGCGGTGGCATACGCGATCAAGGTCGGTCTCGCTTTGGGCTGCCGCATCAACCCCACCAGTATTTTTGAGCGCAAAAATTACTTCTATCCCGACCTGCCCAAAGGGTACCAGATTTCCCAGTACCAGCATCCGCTGGCGGAATCCGGTTCACTGCAGATCCTCACCTGCGCAGGGGCACGGCGTGTACGCATCAATCGGGTGCATATGGAAGAGGATGCCGGCAAGCTGGTGCATCTCCAGGATGATGGCGGCGCGGCGTATTCGCTGGTCGATTTGAACCGTGCCGGGCTGCCGCTGCTGGAAATTGTGACCGAACCCGACCTGCATTCGCTTGAGGAGATGAAAGCGTATGCCGCGGAGTTGCGCGCGGTGCTGCGCGTGCTGGGTGTGAACAGCGGTGATATGGAAAAAGGGGTGATCCGTTTTGAGGCGAACATATCCATTCGTCCCGCTGGCAGTGCGGTGCTGGGAAAACGGGTGGAAATCAAGAATCTGAACAGTTTCCGCACGATGGAACGCGCCGTGGCACACGAAATCGAGCGCCAGACCCATCTGCTGCAAACGGGCGGGATAGTGGAGCAGGAAACGCGCTCTTTCGATGAAGCAACGGGGGAAACGCGGGTGATGCGCAGCAAGGAAGACGCGCATGATTACCGCTACTTCCCCGAACCTGACCTCCCACCGCTGGTGGTGGGGGAGGACTGGGTGGCGGAGGTACGTGAAACACTGCCAGAATTGCCATCGGCCCGTATCATGCGCCTGGTGGAACAATACGGGTTGGATCTGCCGCAGGCGCAGCAGTTGGCGGAATCCTACCCGGTGGCGGATTTCTTCGAGCAAACCTGTTCAATGACCGCCATGCCCGGGCGCACCCTGGCGAACTGGATCACAGACAGTTACTTTGCATGGATGAACGAGCGCGGCAGGTTGTTCGCTGAGGGCAGGACCACGCCGCAGATGCTGGCAGGCCTGATGGATGCGGTGCGCACCGGCCGCGTGAACCGCGCCACTGCCCAGTCAGTCCTGTTCCGCATGCTCGACAGCGGCGTGGACGCGGAAGAGCTCATCCGTTCGCAGGGGTTGGAACAGGTTTCGGATCATGATGAAATCGTGGCGGTGATTCGGGCTGTGATCGGTGAGCATACCACGGAATATGAACGGTACCGTGTCGGGAAAGTGGAACTGGCGCACTGGTTTTTTGGCCAGGTGATGAAACGCACCGGCGGTAAAGCCAACCCGGCCATGGTACGGGAGCTGCTGCAACAGGAACTGGAAAAGTAAGCGCCTGTTTCCCTGCCAGAAAACCCCGGTGCCATCGTATAATGGACTCGTTCATAGAGAAAAAAGGAGCGAGAACCATGAATCAATGGAAAGAGAACTGGGCACAGAGCCGCGAGCGTATGATGGGCTGGTGGAATCATGCCAACCTGGTGATCCAGATGGATACACCTTTCATTCGGCAGCCCCTGCACGAAACGATACCGGAACCGGTTCCGGCGGTGTCGGCGGAACAATATTACTGTGATGCAGACTGGCGGATTCCCGCCAACCATTACCGGCTGGCGAAAAACCCTTATGGGTTTGAAACCCTGCCGATCGCCGATATCATGATCGGACCGGGTTCGCTGGCGCTGTACCTTGGTTCGGAACCCGGCCTGACGATAGAAACTGTGTGGTTTAACCCTGTGTTCAAGGATCATCCCGCACCGGAGGAACTGCCCGTACTGCGTTTTCAGCAGAATCATTGGTGGCAGGTCACCGAAAAACTGTGCCGGGCATCGGTGCGCCAGGCCCAGGGCAAATACCTGATCGGGATACCGGACCTGGTCGAGAATATTGACGTGCTGGCCTCGCTGCGTGATGCGCAAACCCTGATGGTGGACATGATCGAACGGCCGGGATGGGTTGCCGAAAAGGTAATGGAGATCAACCGGGCCTGGTTCGAAGCGTATGACCGCATTTACGAATTGATCCAAGATGAAGAAGGCGGTTCCTGTTGGGGTGCGTTTGGAATCTGGTCGACAGGGAAAACCGCCAAATTGCAGTGTGATGCCTGTGCCATGTTCTCACCGCGCATGTTCCGGCAATTTGTCACCCCGGCGTTGACGGAACAATGCGCCTGGCTGGATACCTCCATGTACCACCTGGATGGGCCGGAATGCATCTGCCACCTGGATAACCTGCTGGCGATTGATGAACTGGATGCGATTGAGTGGACTCCCGGTGCGGCCCACCCCGGCGGTGCCGATCCGCGCTGGCATGAGATGTACCGCCATATCCTGAATGCGGGTAAGTCGCTGCAGGTGGTGGGAGTTGAACCAGAAGAGGTTGTACCTTTCCTCGATTTATTCGGCGGCGCTGGTATTCATATCCTTACCTATTCGCGCAGCATGGCGCAGTATGAACAGCTGCAGAAAGCGGTGGAACCGTATTACACCGATTGACCTGAACGTCATCCCGGCTGCTCAATTGTCAGACAACTGTTGAAAATGCGACAAAAGTCACTTGACGCTATTCCAGCATGCGGTACACTTAAACCGGTAAGGAGGAGTGTCTGCCCGGTTCGGGTCAGGCACTTTTTCATGGGATGGGAACCTGCCTGTCCCCGCCAATAATCACTTACAACGCAGCAGAAAGAACCCATACACCTTTCAGTCTTGCAATAGGAGAAAAAATGTCAGAACAGACCAACGCTTTTGAGATGGCTCAGCAGCAATTTGACCATGTGGCAAAACTGCTGAACCTCGACCCGCAGGTGGCGGAAATTTTACGCTGGCCGCTGCGGGAATACCATTTCCGCATTCCGGTGCGCATGGACAATGGCACCATCCGGGTGTTCGAAGGTTTCCGTGTACAGCATAACGATGCGCGCGGCCCCAGTAAGGGCGGTATCCGCTTCCACCCCTCGGAAACCATTGATACTGTGCGTGCCCTGGCAACCTGGATGACGTGGAAATGCGCTGTGGTGGATATTCCCCTCGGCGGCGGCAAAGGCGGCGTGATCATTGACCCAGCCACGCTTTCCAACGGTGAAAAAGAACGCCTGGTGCGCGGTTATATCCAGCAGATCTGGAAAAACATCGGTCCCCGCCAGGATGTCCCCGCACCTGATGTGGGAACCACCCCCCAAATGATGGGTTGGATGATGGATGAATACTCGAAACTATCCGGGCAGTATACCCCCGGCGTAATCACCGGCAAACCAGTGGGCGGCGGCGGGTCATTGGGGCGCACCGAGGCGACCGGTTTTGGCGTTACCTATAACGTGCGTGAAGCACTGAAGCGGCTCAAGCTGGATGGCAGCCAGGCGCGCGCGGCGGTGCAGGGGTTTGGCAATGTGGCGCAGTATGCCGCAATCGGGTTCACCGAAATTATCGGCGGCAAGGTGGTGTGTGTATCGTATTGGGACCGCACCGATCAGAAGGCGTATACTGTGAGCAAGGAGGATGGGATTGATCCCCACTACCTGATTCGCATCACGGACCAGTATGGTTCCATCGATAAAGCCGCGGCTATCGCCGAAGGCTACCAGATCGAAGATGCTGGCGCCTGGATCAGCAAGGATGTGGATGTGCTGATCCCGGCCGCCCTGGAAGGACAGATCAATGCGGATACCGTGCAGCACATCTCCCACAGCGTAAAAATCGTGGCGGAAGGCGCCAACGGTCCCACAACACCTGAAGCCGATGAAATTTTGCGCGGACGCGGTATTTTTGTGATTCCAGACTTCCTGTGCAATTCGGGTGGGGTGACGGTTTCGTACTTTGAGAGCGTACAAAATGATATGAATTTCTACTGGACGCGCGAAGAGGTGCTGGAACGCCTCGACAAACGCATGACCGATGCGTTTGCCGCCGTGTATGAAATGGCGCAGAATGAAGATGTTTCCATGCGCGATGCCGCCTATATGGTGGCGATCAGCCGGGTGACCAAAGCAATGGAGCTGCGCGGCTGGATTTAACCCCTGTTTTGTGTCATCAGCAACCTGCGCCTTCCGAACTATTGTTGTTTGGGAGGCGCGTTTCCTGTTATACTGGCTGGAAAATCCCGGGCAGTAATGGAGGTAGTATGATCCTGTCACTGAGTTCTGTGAAGCACCTGTATGATGGCTCTGACCCGGTACATGGCTTTTCGCATATTGAACGCGTGTACCGCCTGTGTGACCACATCGGCAGGGCGGAAGGGGCGGAAATGGAAATCCTCCTGACTGCGGCCTTGCTGCATGATGTCGCCGGGGCGGATGAAGATAGCGAGCGGCGGGAAAATCATCACCGGCATTCTGCCGATTTCGCCGATACTTGGCTGGCGGAAATTGGTTGGCTGCCAGAACGGATTGCCGCGGTATCGCATTGTATCCGCGCCCACCGTTACCGTGATGAAACGGAATCACCGGCCATGCTGGAGGCAAAAGTATTGTTTGATGCCGATAAACTGGATTCGATTGGCGCGGTGGGCGTGGCGCGGGCGATTGCTTATGCGGCGCTTCAGGGTAACCCGTTTTATGCGGTGCCTTCAGCACAATTTCTGGCGGATGGCAACCACGCCCCCGGTGAGGTGCATTCCGCTTATCATGAATACCTGTTCAAGTTGCGCCGCATCCATCAGCGACTGTTAACCCCCACCGGTCAGGCGTTGGCGTGGCAGCGCCACAGTGCCATGGCTGACTATTTTGAAAGGCTGTCACAGGAAGTAAATGGCGAATTGTAAGCTTGTTCTGTCTTTTTTCGGGTATACTCGAATTGGGGGTCTTGATCGACAGGGTTCCATGACAGGAAAACAGCGATGGATAAAAGTATTGATCCCATATTGATTGTTGAAGATTTACGCCATGTGCGTGAAATGCTGGAGATCACCCTGAAATTCAAAGGGTATGAGGTGGTGACGGCTTCCAACGGCGCAGACGCGCTGCGCTTGCTGGCAACTGTGAAACCCGCGCTGATCATCACTGATATCCTCATGCCGCAAGTGGATGGCTTTTCACTGGTTCACCAGATTCGGCGGTTACCCAATTTACGGGATGTTCCGGTGATTTTTCTTTCCGCCACCTATACGCAGTTGGAAGATTATGAATTCGCCCAGAAATTAGGGGCGGATCGTTACCTGAAGAAACCGTATGATGTGAATGACCTGCTGCTTTCGGTGGATGAAATCCTCAGCGCCGGTAAGAAATCCGTACCACCGCTGGAGGATGAAGAATTCAGGGCACGCCATGTGGAGCGGCTGCAGGAAAAACTGACCCATAAAACAGAATTAATCTCACGCATGCGGCGCCTGCTCAGCTCCCTGCCTGAAGAACAGCGTTCACAATTTGAAGCCCTGCTCCAGTCGGAAATCCGGGAACGGGATGTAGTGGAAGCGGAACTGGCAGCCGCCCGTGGCGGGCAGGAAGACCAGGATCAGGAATAACCCGGCTATCGGCTGCACGTATGGTTTGGCAGTATAATTCAGGCTGGCTGCACTAACAGCATGGTAGCCTGAATATTGAATTCTGGAGTGTAACAATGGAACCAACCCTGGCACAATGCATCCTGTGGGCGCGGCAGGCAGGACAGATCCTGCGTGCGGGTTATGGCGCACGGCACACAATCGGATTTAAGACGGACAATGACCTTGTGACCGAATTTGATCGCAAGGCGGAAGCGTTTTTGATTGCCCAAATCCGCGGAGATTTCCCTGAACACACGATTGTTGGTGAGGAAGGGGGAAACCATGCCGGTAGCGAGGATGACACCTGGTATATTGACCCGGTGGATGGTACCACCAATTTCGCCCACGGTTTGCCGTACTTCTGTGTATCCCTTGGTTATTCGGATGGGGAAGGATGCCGTTTGGGGGTGGTGTATGATCCAATTGCGGATGAGTGTTTTGCGGCGGAGCGTGGCAGGGGTGCGTATCTCAACGATCAGCCGATCCATGTCAGCGATATCAGCCAACTCAAGCGTGCCCTGGTAGTAACCGGTTTTTCGCACAACGAATGGGAATATGTCGGTGTAAACAACCAGCTATCTGAACGCATCAATGCCAGGGCACAATCCCTGCGGCGAATGGGATCCTCCGCCCTCAACCAGGCGTACGTGGCTGCGGGTCGCATGGATGCCTATTGGGAATTGCTGGTCAAACCCTGGGATATCGGTGCCGGGATATTGATCGTGCGTGAGGCGGGGGGAATTGTGACCCGGATGGATGGTTCGCAAGGCGGCATGCTGCAACCGCCCTGTAACATCATCGCCAGCACCCCAGGCATTTACCAGGAATTGTTTACGCAGCTGAAAAACTCATCTTCTGCCTGAACGCGGAACGAGTTGTTATATTACATCGACAACATGCAGGCCCAATTCGTCTTTCAACTGGTGGAGCGCATCCCAGACAATTTCTTTTTGCTCTGACGAGAGTTTCACAGTTACAATGCGGATTTCGTAGCCGCGGTTGGGGTAGGTATTGTTAACCACCCGCAGAATATTGGCATTTGCCTGCCAGATCAGGCCGGCGAGGTGTGCCATCACACCTGGCTGATTGGCATGCGGTGGACCTTCCAGGAAAATGGTGCTCCAGCCCAATTCCTTGCGGGTGATGGCGACTTTCTCCAGCTTTTCGGTCAGTTCCGTCAGGCCGATTGCGCCACCACCAACAGCAGCATACAGGTCTTCCAGGTTGGGGCTGGCCAGTAAACCCAGCAGGCGGTCCATTTTCTCCGGCTCCAGCGCCTGCACATCTTCCAGGTCGGTGATGCCGTGTTCAATGATGATCGAACGGATGATCTTGCGGCCGGCATCGGCTTCACGTTTCAGCTCCTGGTTGACCAGTACCGATCGCAGGAGCGGAATGGTGGACCGGGATGCAAAGGAAAGCCAGTTCTCACTGGGCACCATGCGCTGGTCACCGGTGATGACTTCGATCACATCGCCGGGATGTACCCGGTCAGAGAGGTGTGCCAGGTTTCCATTGACTTCCACATTGGTGACTTTGTCGAGGAAAAAATCCTGCTGGATGGAAGCGACTGCATCCAATACAGTGGCGCCTTCTTCGACAAAGCGCAATCCCCCGGTGGGGGTGAGGATGGTAACCGGCTGGTATTGGCTGATGGGGCGGTTATGCTGGAGGTTGTACACCACGCCCCACATGTTTTCCCCTTCCATCTCACGGGAGGCAATCGCCACCTCAATGGCACCGAAATTTTCAAACCAACCGGTCACTTGCAGTGCCTGGTAACCGTTCTGCGGAATGGCGATGTAGTCATTGAAGCCTGTCTGATCGAGATAGGAACCAAGAAAACGGTTGACGCCGGCCAGTAAGCGGTAACATTCGCGGTCATCACTGCTGTCAGCAACCAGGCGGAAACTGACCAGGTCATCGACATTGGCGAAGGTGTCAAGTGAAGTGAGGCGGTTGCGCGCCATTTCTTTCAGCTTGAGCCAGGAACGCCAGTAGCCGTTCACCACCACGGATACCTCGCCGGACAACCCCTCTTTTTCCATCACGCCGGCTAATTTTTCCATCAGCGGGTTGATGAATCCAGGAGAAAGGCGTGGATCAGCATCAATTTTGCTGCGGACATATTCGTAGGTTTCGGGCTGGTAATAGGGAAAAGCCATATCCTCCAGCCAGCAGCGCCAGCGGTAGCAATTTAAAATACCCGCCAGCCGCCCATAAGCGCGGATGGCTTCTTCGGCTTTGGGTATTTGCTTGCTGCGCGGCATGAAGTTGAGTGTCAGCATATTATGGGTGCGATCTGCCAGCTTGATCAGGAACACCGCCGGATTTCGGAAGGTGGCAATTTTTCGCAGGGTTTCAATTTCCTTGGAACGTCCACCGCGTGAGGTGATCAGCTTGGTGGTGCCATCCACGATGGTTCCCACTTCTTCGCCCAGGGGGCCTGGAAATTTGCGGTGAATATCTTCCAGGGTAACATCCTGGTCTTCAATCGCATCGTGCAACAGGGCGGCAATTGTCCACGCCTCGTTTCCGATCAGGTGATCAACCAGCGAGGCGACCCAGCCGCAGTGGCATTCAAAATATGGTTCTCCACTCAGGCGGATCTGGCCTTTATGCAGTTCCCTGCCCCAATCAAACGCGCGCTGCATCATCTCGGTTCGCGGTTTAAAATCACCGATCGGGAGTTCATCTTCCAATTGCGTGCGGACTTTTGCCGTCACAGGATTGATCTTGACCATATTGTGTTTACTGTACCATATTTTGCAGGTGAAGCATTTGATGTTAATGGAGGCTAACCCATATCAGTTTGGCACGGGTGATCATTCCCACTCAATGGTTCCCGGGGGTTTGCTGGTGATATCATACACCACCCGGTTGACGCCCTGCACCTCGTTAACAATGCGGTTGGCAACCCGTGCCAGGAAATCGTGCGGCAATTGGGTCCAATCAGCGGTCATAAAGTCATCTGTTTCCACCGCGCGCAGCGCGATCACCTCATCGTAGGTGCGTTCATCGCCCATCACGCCCACAGTGCGAACCGGCAGCAGTACAGCGAAGGCTTGCGCGCTGCCGCTGCGTTCCCTGGTTTTCATCAAGCCGCTGCTTTCCAACTCGCCGGTAAAGATCGCGTCTGCGGCGCGCAGGGTATCGAGGCGCGCTTTGCTCAACTCACCCAGGCAGCGCACACCCAACCCCGGGCCGGGGAAGGGCTGGCGCCACACCAGTTCGGATGGCAGGCCGAGGGCTTCACCCACAGCGCGCACCTCGTCTTTGAACAGGTAACGCAGCGGTTCCACCAGTTCGAACTTCATATCCTCTGGCAGACCGCCAACATTATGATGGCTTTTAATGCGTGCCGCCTGCTGGCGGTCCGGCGCAGCTGACTCAACCACGTCCGGGTAAATGGTGCCCTGAACCAAAAAATCTGGTTTGCCGAGTTCACGCGCACGAATTTCAAAAATGCGGATGAAGGTTTCGCCGATGATGCGCCGTTTTTGTTCCGGTTCGGTCACCCCACGCAGCACGGTCAGGAAGGCCTCCTCGGCATCTTCCACGTGCAGATCAACGCCCATGTTCTTTCGGAAGGCCTGTTCCACCAGTTCACGCTCGTTGAGCCGCAGCAGGCCGTTGTCAACGAAGATCGCAGTCAACTGGTCACCGATGGCGCGGTGTACCAGCGCGGTGGCAACCGACGAATCGACCCCGCCGCTGACAGCTGACAGGACACGACGGCTGCCCACCTGGCGGCGAATGTTCTCAATCGAGGCTTCGATGATCGACTGCGGGGTCCAGTCAGGCTCGGTGCCGCACACCTGTCTTACAAAAGCTTCCAGAAAGGCACGCCCGTTTTCGGTATGGTTGACTTCAGGATGGAACTGAACACCGTAATACGGTGCATGCCGGTGTGCCATGAAAGCATACGGGCTGTTGGCCGTATGGCCCAAAACGGTAAAATCATCCGGGAGCACTTCAATGCGGTCACCGTGGGACATCCATACCTTCTGGCGGCCGGCGGGAAAAAGCGGGTTGGCGGTGTCAATTTCCACCTCAGCATACCCATATTCACGCTCAGTGCCGCGTGCAACCACGCCGCCGAAATGCGTGGTCAGCAGCTGCATGCCGTAGCAAATGCCCAGCACCGGCAGGCCGCTTTGCAGAATGTACTCAGGGAGGGTCGGCGCACCGGGGGCATATACCGAATTGGGGCCGCCGGAAAGGATAAAGCCGCGCGGTTCGAGTGCCATCACAGTTTCAGAGGTGGCGTTCCAGGGGAACAATTCACAATACACCTGAGCCTCGCGCACCCGCCGGGCGATGATCTGGGAATACTGAGAACCGTAATCAAGAACAGCGATCGTGTTTTTCATGCACCAGCCTCAATCATCAAAATGGATGCCGCTTTCATCCATGCGGGTAATGCAGGCGAGTGACTCGATCTGCAGCCCGGGGGTTGAAAGCATTTCGCGGCCACCCTCGAAGCTTTTTTCAACCAGGGCACCGATGCCGGCCAGGGTTGCCCCGGCCACTTCCACCAACCGCACCAAACCAGCGATGGTTGCGCCGGAGGCAAGAAAGTCGTCGATGATCAGGATATGTTCGCCGGCGCGCAGGTATTCGGGTGACACAATTAATTCCACGGTGCGGCCCTTGGTGTGTGAGGGTGCCAGTGTCAGGAAAACATCATCCGGCATGGTGACCGGTTTGTGTTTGCGGGCATACACCACCGGCAGGTTCATGTGCTTGCCAGTCATCAAGGCGGGGGCGATCCCGGAAATTTCCGCGGTTAAGATTCTGGTCGCGCCACAATTCCGAAAGCGCCGCGCGAATTCTGCACCGCAGGCATCCATTAACTGCGGGTCGACCTGGTGGTTGATGAACCCGTCCACTTTGAGAATGCCGTTGCCCAAGTATCGGCCTGATTCGAGGATTTTCCGCTTCAACATGTCCATACTTCTAATCTCCTTGTACCAATCATAAATCAATCAACCATCTATTTGAGTGTTTTGACAATTGCCGCAATAAACGGCGATGTTTCGGTGTATTCTTTGCCGGTCAGGTCACCCGCCAATTTAACCCCCTGGAAACCGTATGGCCGCAGGAGATCTACCAGGCCTTTCACCGAGTAGTACCGCTCCCACAGATTGTAGATTGTCGTGTTGCCGTATTGGTCCAGGATCACATATTGATCCAGAACCAGGTTGTGCTCAGGATAATGTACATTGTTCTGGAGCTCCATGTGCGGGCCTGCGCTGAAGAAACCACGCTCAGGGTAAATGGTCCAGTCCTTAAATTCACGAACAAATTCTGCATTGTGTTGGGTGCATACATCAAAGATGAACAGGCCGCCCGGTTTCAATGCGCGGTGGACTTTTTTCAGGACCTTGTCCCTTTCCACATCGGAGAATACGCCGAAATCGCAGTAAATCATCATGGCAACATCAAACTGGTTATCGTATTCCATGTCCAGATAATTCTGATGAATGTACTCGATTGGTAAGTTGTTATTTGCGGCTTGTTCGCGCGCGTATTCAATTGACCGGCGTGAGAAGTCAATTCCGGTGATGCGCTTATACCCCCGCCGGGCGAATTCGGTGCAATACAGTCCCGGGCCGCAGCCAAGATCGAGCAGGTTGTGTTCAGGCCGTAATTTCGCCTGATCAATGATCCAGTCTACGCTGCGGCGGATGGTTTCTGGCTTACGGCTGGCAGCATCTGTGTTGGGGTCAAGATGGGCCTGCAGCATCTGCTTCGAGATATATTCATTATTCCAAAAATCTTCCAGCGGTACGCCACGTTCAAAGAATGTGGCGGGTGCTGTTGTTTTCGCCATCAATGTGAAGTCAAAATAAAATTGCCTGGGGTTCATAGGATTCCTGTTTTGTTTGATTGACTGTCTTCTTCTGTCGATCGGTCGTCTGCATAAAAACCCATCGCTCTTCCAGTGATAAATGAAGAGCGATGCGGCAATGGGTTATAGATTAAAGCGAATGTGCAGGATGTCCCCTTCCTGGACAATATAGGTCTTACCCTCCAGTCGGAGTTTTCCGTGAGCACGGGCTTCGGCCATGGAACCGAGGTTGACCAGATCCTCATAGCGGATGGTTTCGGCGCGGATGAAACCCTTTTCCAGATCGGAGTGGATCACACCGGCAGCTTCCGGTGCGGTGGCACCGCGCCGTACCGTCCATGCGCGCACTTCATCTTCGCCCACCGTGAAGAACGATTGCAAGCCCAGCAGGTCATAGGAGTAACGGATCATCCGGTTCAGGCTTGGTTCGGTGATACCGTATTCTTCCATGAACATCGCCGCATCCTCCGGCGGGAGTTGGGCGATATCCATTTCCAGTTTCCCTTGCAGGGCAACATACGGCAGCTGGAATTTACCCAATTGGGCATCGGCGGGTGGGGACTGGCCTTCGTGTAGGTTGAGCACCAGTAGCATCGGTTTCAGACTGAGGAAACCAAACCCCGACAGGATACGCAGGTCTTCCGCGGTAAATTCGAGGCGGCGCAGGGGAAGTTCTTCACTGAGGGCCTGGTGCAAATGGTCGAATAATTCGATCTCATGCTTGATGATGGCTTTATCGCGGCCGCCGCCTTTGCGAAATTCATCCGCCAGGCGCTGCTGTTTGCGTTCCACCGAGATCAGGTCATTGATGATGAATTCACCTTCCATGGCTTCAATATCGCGGATGGGGTTGATACTGTCATTGGGGTGCAGGACCAGGTCATTCTCAAACACCCGCACCACATGGATCAAGCCGTCCATTTGTGTCAGTTGGTTAAGAAGCTGACCGCTGATGCCTTTCTCGCCGGCAGAGCCATCCAGGCCGGCGATATCGGCGTAGGTCACTTTGGCATAGATGGTTTTGCGGGGGTTGAACATTGCCGAAAGTGTATCCACACGGGCATCGGGAACATCCACCACAGCGGTGTGCACTTCAATCCGGCCGGATGCCATACCAGTGGGTTCGCTCCCGCCGGTGAGTGCGTTGAAGATGGTTGTCTTGCCGGATTGTGGTAAACCGATAATTCCTAGTTGCATAAGCCTGAAAAACCTTGACCCTTCTGTGAAGTTTTATTATACTGGATGCATTCAAGCCGAAGTGGCGGAATTGGCAGACGCGCGCGACTCAAAATCGCGTTCCCTCGGGAATGTGGGTTCGATTCCCACCTTCGGCACAAGAATTATAACAGCCCCTTCCTGAAACGGAAGGGGTTTTGGTTTGCTTGATCGTTGCCTGCCCAGGTCTTAATTGCCTGCTCTGTTGCCAACTGGCAATGGCCGGTTCAGGGTTTGAGAACGGGAATCAATCGGCAAGCGCCGGATTCATAGAAAGCCATATCGCCGGAAGGCGCTTGCTTGGCAAAATACAGCGCCTGGTCTGCCTGGTGAATGAGTTCTTCCACCGTCAGTGCCTGTTCTGATTTTGAAAGGAAGCTATGCCATGCCGCCACACCGATGCTGATTGACAAGTTGACAGATTGGTGGATTTCGTCAATCCGCAGATCGGTACTGCGGCAGTGACGGGTGATGCGCTGGGCAGCCTGGATTGCTCCCCGCAGGTCAGTATTGGGCAGCACAATTACGAATTCATCGCCCCCATAGCGTGCCACGGTATCGGATTCGCGGATTTCGTGGTGGAAGATTTCCACTGCCTTCACCAGCAGGCGGTCACCCGCGATGTGGCCATACTGGTCGTTGACCGCTTTAAAGTGATTGATATCCAGCATCAGGATGCTGAATGGGGCAGCATAGCGCCGGGCATGGGCGAATTGTTTCTCTGCCAGGGCTTCGAAATGCCGGCGGTTGTAGGCGTTGGTCAGGCTGTCGCGGATGGAGAGCTGCACGGTCTGGTTGAGAAGCTGGTTGAATTCGGTTACTTCCTGGAAGGTCAGCACCTCTCCCAGAACATCATGATAATCGTTGGTGAATTCATGGGTATATACCTCATACTCGCGGTTCCGGGCATTGGTCCAGGGATAACTGGGCGGGGCTTTTTCGCCCTGTTCGCGGCGGATGCGGTTCTTCTCGTCAAGCGGAAAGAAGGCACGGATCTGGCGCCCGACCAGGTATTTGATGGATGACTGGAACATTTCACCCGCCTGGCGGTTGGCATCCAGCACGTAGCCCTGGTGATCAATGACGATGACGGCATTGAGGATATCGTCGAAAAACTGGTCGCGCGCCAGCAGGCACAGGTTGGTGATCTTAGTTTTCCGGATAAACAGTGCGATTGAAATAATCCCGATTGCCAACAACAAGGGGGTATAGTCATAGAAATTGGGGCGGTCAAAGAACACAAAGGTCTGGATGAAGCTGGCAACGAACGGCAGTATCACCACTACGATTAAGAAAGAAGCGGCAGGACGATAGTTGATGTTCACCCGCACCAGGCCAATCAACAGGGTGAGCACAGCCATGAATGAGATGGCGTAGCCGATATAGAACATCAGGTTACCAGCTGGTGTCAGCATCCCTACTACCCGGTAGCCAAGACCACCAACCAGGGTGGCAGAATAACTGACCAATCCGCGCCCCCACAGGTTCGGCAGGTAGAGGACCCCGTATACAATGGTGGGATAGAACCACAAGGGCCAATACCATTTCCCGCGGCAGCCGGTAAACACCCGCGCAAAGTACAGCATGATGATGCCGGTTGTAAAGGCAAGATAATCCACAATATACATCACAACCAACGGTGCTGTAGGGGTCTGGTCAAACAAGGTGGCGATACAGTAGGCCAGCAGCCACAGCATCACGCACAGTGCCAGGGAACTTAAAGAAACTCCCACCCGTGCCCGGTGGAGGTGTCGAAGCATGCTGATCGTGACCGCGGTGGTGAGAACTGCGATCAGGCAGAAGAACACATACATCCATTCATTGAGTGTGGTTGGTGTCATCTTTGCATTCTGTTGCGTGGCAGCCCGGTCGGCAGCGATTGAGGGTATTGGTTAACCTGGTACAAAAATCGGTCCCATTATGGGGGGAACTTGATTGATTATATAGTGAATTGTTGAAAATGTGGTGTCAGTTTCCCCTGCGGGTAGTTTTTACCAACAGGAAGGGAGTCCTGGTGGACTTTTGAAACAGGGGACAAAAAACACTCGAACCCGCAATGGGGTTCGAGTGTGGATGAACTAAGTTATTACATTCCCTGGTGGTAGAAACAATGTCAGCGGTCGGTAATGCTGAAGAGGGTATCGAGGCGGGTGAGGATATCCTCACTTAATTTGCCGGCATATTCCTCTGCCTTGAGATTGCTTTCCAACTGGGAGAGTTTGGTGGCGCCAGTGATCACACTGCTGATCTCGTCACGCCGCAGGATCCAGGCCACCGCCAGCTGCCCGGGGGCTATGCCCAACTCATCTGCATAGGCAGTGAACGCACGCACTGGTTCCAATGCATCATCGGACAGACGGCCTTTCATCCATTCAAAGCCAGAAAGGGCGGCGCGGCTGTCTTCGGGGATGCCATTGTTGTATTTGCCCGTCAGTACACCGCTGGCGAGGGGAGAGAATGTGGTCAGTCCGATGCCCAGGTGTTTTGTTACCGGCATCAATTGTTCCTCAACCCGTTTTCGATGAATGAGGGAATATTGGGGTTGGTCGACCACAGGCGGGATCAGGCCATATTGGCGTGCCAGGCCATGAGCCTCGGTAATTTGCGCCGGTGTCCATTCTGAAGTACCCCAATACAGGATCTGGCCGCGGTGGATCAGGTCGTTCATGGTACGCAGGGTTTCTTCAATCGGGGTGTCCGGGTCAAAGCGGTGGCAGTAATAAATGTCAATGTAGTCCAATTCCAGGTTTTTTAATGTCCGCGCAATGGAATCCGTGATGTGTTTGCGGGAAAGACCACGTCCATTGGGTCCCTGCATGGTGGGGAAAAACACCTTGCTGGAAATGACCAGTTCACTGCGCGGGATATCCTTGATGGCATCCGCCAGCACTCTTTCGGCTGCGCCGTTCTCATAAGCATCTGCGCAGTCAAAGAAGTTCACGCCATGTTCAAAGGCAGTGCGAACGAGGTTTTGGGCAGTATTATCTTTGATCTGCCCGCCAAAGGTGACCCATGCTCCCAAAGAAATTTCACTGACTTTCAATCCTGTGTTGCCTAACCTGCGGTAATTCATATCGAAACCTCCTGTTGTTTCCTGAAAATCACAATGTGATTGTATTAATTGTTTCTTATTCATAATTATCCCACATAAATTTAATAAATTTATAAGAAATATGTATTAAAAGCTATCAGCCGGACAGTTTCTGTCCGGCTGATAAAGATTGGTTTTGCCTGGCTGTCCTATTCGCGCCACATGGCGAGAATGCGCTGAACCTGTGCCAGCTGCACAGCCACTTCTGTGTACTCGTTTTCACCGCTGTGATGCTCGACACTCCAGCTGCCCTGGTACCCGGCATCCCGCAGCATGGTCATGCTTTTTTCCAGTGAAACGGTGACAATGTCCCAGGAGATATGGGTGTGCATCGCCCATGGTGCCATGACGGCATCACCGTCGTTACCGCGGAAGTGCAGCAGCATTCCGAACCCGGGATGGTCGACAGCTTCACAAATTGCCTTCATGTTGGCAGGGACCACCTCGGGTCCCCAATGGTTTTCGGGGCCTACCTTAAATCCATGGTCATAGGCGATTTGCGCATATTCCCGGTACCGTCTGACGATCAAGTCCATTTGTTCATTGGTAAAGGTTTCACCCTGTCCCCCGGCGTCAATGCGGATGGTTTTTGCATTCAATGTTCTGGCAATTTCCAGGTATTTCAGTGCATCACGGTAGTGAGATTCGCGCACGGCCGGGTCATCCTCCCAGATATGCGGCCCATCGACGCACAGGTTTACCAATGTCAATTCCCGTTCGCACAGAGCTTCTTTGACATTGGCCAGGAAATTGTCATCCAGTGAGGGGAACATGCCATTCCAGATATCGGCTGTATGCAACTGGTATCGGTACCGGCACGATTCGAGGTAACCGAATACATCAATCTTGTGGTCACGGAGCAAGCCGTGGAACGCATAGGAGGCAATGGATACAGTCATTCTTATCTCCTGTTCTTATAATTTAACCGCCGTGGAAACCGACAGAGCTTCCACCTCCTCGGCGGTGACCTCCCGTTCCAGGCGGTCTGATAAGTAGATGCCTTCCGAGATCAGCATGGTATTCAGCGCAAGTTCTGCCGTAGGCAGCAGGGGAACCCGCCCCTGTTGAACGGCCGCCCAATGCTGAATGGGACTATCGTAGGCATCGGCATTTTCCCCGACATTGTGCAGACGCCAATCGAAACCGCCCATATCTGAGCCTGCATTCAGGTCAAGGTCACCGATGCTCTGGAACAATCCAAACGGCGACAGACGGATCCCAGCTTTGGAACCCAGCACCACAGAGCCATCCAGCCGGTCCAGGTTGACGGCCCAAGCCTCAATGATATCCAGGCTGATATGGTTGGCGAATTTCACGTAGCCCAACCCCAATTCTTCCACATTGTAGCCGCTGAGTTCCCGCCGTTTGGCGTCCATGTCGAGTTCCTGGTACGTGTTCCCGCTGATGCGCAGAACCTCAGGATTCCCCAACAGCCACAGCATCATGGCAATATGGTAAACACCCATATCATACAGCGCACCGCCGGAGCAGGTTTGTTTCTGGACAAATTGCGGTGTGCCATAGCCATCCACATACGGGCGTCCACGGCGGCGGAATCCGGTGGAACGGGCATGGTAGATGTTTCCCAACAAACCCTGTTGAATCAGGAATTTCGCTGCCCTGGTTTCTTTTTCAAATAAAGTGGCCAACTGGATCGACAGCATCCTGCCGCATTCACGGGCGGTTTTCATCATGGTCAGGGCATCGGCATATGCACCTGCCATGGGTTTTTCACAAAACACATTTTTCCCGGCTTGCAGTGCGGCTACCGTCACCGGCATGTGGAAGTTGTTGTGCAGGCAGACATCTACTGCCTGGATGTCATCCCGTGCCAACAGGTCACGAAAATTGGTATAGCGGTTGGGAATGCCATATTTTTCGGCAACCCGGGCACCCTCAGTTTCATTAATATCGGCAATCGCCACGATTTCAACGGAATCTTTGCATTTGTCTGTATAGCCGTTGAGGTGCGATTTGCCAATCTGGCCGACACCGATCACACCCACACGCACTTTTTCACTTGAAGCACTCATACAGGTTTCTCCTTTTTCCTGGGGATTGTCCAGCCATACGTTCAGGCTGGTGAAGATTGGTTTACAGGAAGTATAGCTTTTTCAGGCGCAGGATACAAATGAACAATTGCGGAACATCGCTGATGGATATCACCCCCAGGAAGCGGCAAATACACTCTCACCCATGATGCGGCAGGTGACAGGATGTGATTACCGGAAGTCTCGTTCTATTTGGCGATGATATACGCTTTCCAGTGGTCCGGGTGCTCCAGGTCAATTACCTTGGCAGGATTTTCCATGCGATATGCCTGGTAGCCGCAATCTTTGAGTACCCGTCCCACGGCAAGGGCAGATTCCGGGCCGTGGAGTTCAATTAACAGCAGCGGATGGTGGGTGGTAAGTGTTACCCGCATTCCTTCAATTGCCAGCACCTCACCCCCCTCAATGTCCATCTTGATCACGTCTGGCTTGGGCAGTTGTTGCGTGCTGACAAAAGTATCGAGGGCAATTCCTGGAACCTGGATGGTACTCTCATAGTGCGCGTCTTTGCGGCCGGCAGAGCCAAGTGCTTTTCCCATGCTGGTGCTGGAATGCACCAGGAATTCCACCGGTGTTTCCTGGTTGATCACTGCCGCATGGAAGACAGTCACCTTGTGCAATGCTCCGGAAGGAATCAGGTTCTGTTTCAGGCGTTCTACATTGGCAGGCAGGGCTTCAAACGCGTACACATGCCCGGTCGTGCCAACTGCACGTAAAAATAAAAGGCTGATGTAGCCGATGTTGGCCCCGATGTCATAGACAACCATGCCGGGCTTGAAATACATCTGTACAGCCTTCTGCAATTCCGGCTCGTACGTTCCCAGCCAATAGTCCTTTTCCGTACGCAGGTTCAGGTAAAGTTTGGTTCCCTTCAGGCCTCCCGCAGCAACTTTGACCCGGGTCAGGCCTTCCGGTGCGGCTGTGTTGAGCGTTCGCCGCAGTAATCCGGCGAGGGGTTTCACGCGGTACAGCGCTTTTTTCCATGAAGCTGGCAACTGGCGTGCAAACCAGGCAGCGGATTTGAGGACAAAGTTTTCCATTGTTTCACTTTCTGATCAGGATATCGGAATTATACAATAGAAAGAGGACAGTGGACCTGATCCTGAATGGAGATTGAGAAATGGGGGTGGTTATCTGGTGGTACCAAAGGTCATCAGAAGGCGTATATCTCTAGGTAATTAAAACTTACGGGGTGCTTCTCCGATGATTGTTTATGGTTTGTGATGCTTGTATAATTGTTAATGGCGGGCAATATTTGACGGGACATACTGAAACTTATCGAACGCAGGTAGAAATCCTTGGGAGTTTGCGATGGAAAATTACGAAGGGAAAAGTATCGGTCGTTACCAGGTCCTTGAACGTCAGGGTGCAGGTGGCATGGCCGTCGTTTACCATGCCTATGATACGGCGCTTGAGCGGGATGTTGCCATAAAGATGATCCGTACTGAAAACATACCTGAAAGCATGCACGAGCAATTAATAAAGCGGTTTGAACGAGAAGCTAAGGCGCAGGCAAAATTTAACCATACGAATATCGTTCCCATTTATGATTACGGGGTTATCAACGGAGTGCCGTACCTGGTGATGGAATATGTCCCTGGGGCTACCTTAAAGGAAAGGATCGGGATACCCATTCCGCATGAGGAATCGGTGCGGTGGCTGGCCCCCATTGCTGATGCATTGGCTTATGCCCACGAGCGCGGCGTGATCCACCGCGATATCAAACCTGGAAACATCCTGATTCGCGGTGAAAGCCAACCAGTGTTGAGTGATTTTGGTATTGCCAAGATGCTGGAGGGCGACGATATGCACCTGACATCCACCGGGTTGGGTGTGGGAACACCTGGATATATGGCGCCTGAACAATGGCACGGCAAGGTGACACAGCAGACCGATATCTACGCCCTGGGGGTGGTTTTGTATGAGATGGTTACAGGCAAAAAGCCGTACTTTGCTGAAACACCGGCGGCAGTTGCCATCTTGCAAGCGACGGAACCCTTGCCCAGGCCAACTTCCATAATTCCTTCTATTCCGGATGCCATTGAACGGGTACTTTTAAAGGCATTAGCCAAAGAGCCACAACACCGGTATGGTTCCATGAGAGAATTCCACGATGTTCTAAGGAACCTGGTGGAAAGTAACGAAACCGCTGCGGTTCACCCGCCAGAAGCAGAAACTCTACTGGGGGCGCGTTCTGGGCTAAAGGCAGATAAAGAAGTGGAAATTACCGGAGCCGATCGCAGTGTCGTGGTAAAAACAAAACACCTTTCAGGGTATCGGAAACCTTTGCTGTGGATGATGTTCTGCATGATCCTGATCGGTGGGTTTGCCTTCATTGGTTTTGTCTGGCCGGGATGGATGAAGGGTTTACTCGCAGTTGAACTTCCCCTGGTAGAATTGCGGAAAGCCGATGGAATGTCGATCGTTTTTGTCCCTGAGGGTAAATTTACCATGGGTAGTGAGCAGGGGGGTCAGTATGAGCGGCCTGCCCATATGGTGAATCTCTCCGGCTTTTGGATTGATCAGTATGAGGTGACCAATGGGCAATATGAAGAATGCGTGCGCAATGGGGCCTGTGATCGTCCAGGAGGTGGTACCCCAAATTCAAATACTCGCTCAGCATATTATGGCGCCGAGGAATATGCCAATTATCCGGTGATCTTTGTGCGGTGGGATCAGGCTAATGATTATTGCCGTTGGGTGGGCGGCAGGCTGCCGACAGAGGCTGAATGGGAGAAAGCTGCCCGGGGAACAGACAGCCGGATGTATCCCTGGGGTAACACTGTGCCCGGGGGTATCTATTTGAATTACGCCGGACTGGTCAACGATACCACGCAAGTCGGGACATATCCAAAGGGGGCCAGCCCTTATGGCGCAATGGATATGGCAGGGAATGTGCTTGAATGGACGGCAGACTGGTTTGGCGAGACATACTACCGAACGGGCGATACTGATAACCCAAACGGCCCTGAATCCGGCGATCTCAAGGTCATTCGCGGTGGTGGATTTGGGTTTGACGCGAATTCTGTCCGAACTTTTTTCCGACATGCCATTGATCCTGCTTTCATGTACCCTGACCTTGGCTTCCGTTGTGTGATGGAACGAAAATAAAAGCATCTATCATTATCGCAATAAACACCGTCCCCCTTGCGGCAAGGTGGGTCGCTCAATCGTAAAAAATATATAAGAAAAGTGCTTCGCACTTGTCCTCTTCATATGCTGTGCTATAATTATCACGGATTAATTAGCACTCTTAGCAATCGAGTGCTAACAGTCTGGTGAGAGTGCTAAGGAATTGCTTCCAATGGATGAGTTAACCGAACGACAACGTTATTTACTGACCCTGATCATACATGATTACATTCAGCATGCACATCCGGTCGGTTCGAAGTACCTGGTGAATGAATTTAACCTGGGTTTAAGTTCGGCAACTGTGCGAAATGAACTCTCCACCCTGGATGAAAAAGGCTACCTGCGGCAGCCGCATACCTCTGCCGGGCGTGTACCGACCGAAGATGGTTACCGGTATTTCGTCGGCCATTTGCTGCAGAACACAGAACTGCCTTCACCTACGCGGCACATGATTGCGCACCAGTTTTACCAGATGCCATATGATGTGGAACAATGGATGCGCCTGGCAGCATCGATCCTGGCGCAGCATTCCCACGCGGCTTCGGTGGTTACAGCCCCGCATCCGGAAGAAGCAAGGTTCAAGCACCTGGAATTAATTCAGACCCGTGGACGCCAGGTTCTGATGATCCTGGTACTGCAGGGGGGTGAGGTGGACCAGCAATACATCACACTCACTGAACCTGTTTCGCAGCAGCAGCTTTCAGAAGCTGCGCAGAGCCTGACCAATCGCCTGGTCAATGCTTCGGCAGACCAGGTGGGACATATGGCGCTCAACCTGTCGGGGTTGGAACAGGATATTGCCCGCCTGGTATTACAAGAAATGAAGAGTGTGAATATCAACCCGATGGGTGAGGTGTTCCTCGATGGCATATCGCATGTGCTGGCGGAACCGGAATTTGTCGATTCGGAAGATGCCCGGATGGCAATCCGCTCCCTTGAGGAGCGTTCCATCTTGCGTGATCTGCTGGTCAGTTCTCATCCAACCAGTGAAGTGGGCGGGGTGCAGGTGTTGATCGGCGGGGAAGGTACACGCGATGAGCTGCGGCAGTGTTCGCTGATTCTGACGCAGTACGGTGTGCCAGGGATGGTGACCGGGATGCTGGGTGTGATGGGACCGATGCGCATGCCGTATGGCCGCAGTATTTCAACGATCCGCTTCCTGTCTTCACTGCTGAGTGACCTGGTGGAAGACACCCTGACGGAAGCCTGAATTGACTGAAACGATACAGAAAGGGTTGTGTTGATGAGTAAAAAAACCAGAATGGAAACAGAACCAGAAAATGTGGCACCTGATACGGCCGCTGAAACGGGCGAACCGGTATTGGAAGGCGAAATTGTCGAGGAAGAACATACAATCGGTGAGGAGGATATTGAAGCATTGCGAAAAGCATTGGAAGAATTGGAAAACGCCCTGGCGGCGGAAAAAGAACAGAGTGAACGCTATCTGAAAAACTGGCAGTACACCCAGGCGGACCTGGAAAATTACAAGAAACAGGTTCTGAAAGACCGGCAACTACTCCAGGAAACGATGAAGGTGAACGCATTGCGTTCTTTTCTTGACGTGATGGATGACCTGGAACGCGCCCTGGGCAATCAGCCCAAAGGTGAGGATGCTGAAAAGTGGGCGGGTGGCATCAGCCTTATCCATCGCAAGATGCTGACCTACCTGGAGAACGAAGGCGTCAAGCCGATCCAGGTGGAAGGCGAATTTAACCCCACACTGCACGAAGCCATCAGCAGTGAACCCAATCCGGAAGTGGAATCCGGTCACATCATTGGTGTGGTGCAACAGGGGTATCAAATTGGGAATCGTGTACTTCGCCCGGCGCGGGTACGAGTGTCATTATAGAAAGTTATTTGGAGGAAAACAAAATGGCTAAAATCATTGGTATTGACCTTGGAACCACCAACTCGGTTGTGGCCGTCATGCAGGGCGGTGAACCGATTGTGATTCCTACATCGGAAGGCGAACGACTTTGCCCTTCGGTGGTCGCTGTGAATAAAAACGGCGAACGGCTGGTGGGGCGTACCGCCCGTAACCAGGCTGTGATCAACCCGGAAAATACAATTTATTCCATCAAGCGCCTGATGGGACGCAAGTATGATGATCCTGAAGTGCAGCGCACCATTTCCCGCGTGCCCTACAAGATTACCAAAGCTCCCAACGGCGACGCGCAGGTGGTGTTGGGCGGAAAATCCTATTCTCCCCCCGAAATTTCGGCCATGATCCTGGCGAAATTAAAAGCAGATGCGGAAGCCTACCTGGGTGAAACCGTTACGCAGGCCGTGATCACGGTACCAGCGTATTTTAATGACGCTCAGCGCAACGCTACCAAGGATGCCGGCCGAATTGCCGGTTTGGAAGTGCTGCGCATCATCAACGAGCCGACAGCCTCTTCGTTGGCGTATGGTCTGGACAAAACCGACCGCAGTGAAGTGATCGCGGTCTATGACCTTGGCGGTGGTACCTTCGATGTGTCGATCCTCGATGTGGGCGAAGGCGCTTTCCAGGTGCGTTCCACCAGTGGTGACACCTTCCTGGGCGGTGACGACTTTGACCAGCGCGTCATGGATTACCTGCTGGAAACCTTCAACCGCGAGAATAACATGGACCTCACCAAGGACCGCCAGGCGATGCAGCGCCTGCGCGAAGCTTCGGAAAAGGCGAAAATTGAGTTGTCTTCCACTATGCAGTCGGAAATAAACCTGCCGTACCTGACGGCGGATGCCACAGGTCCCAAGCATCTGGTGATGACCATGACCCGTTCCAAACTGGAACAGCTGACCGATGACTTGATCACCCGTTCGATGGAGCCTTGCCGCAAGGCACTGCAGGATGCCGGGATCAGCAAGAACAAGGTCGACGAAGTGGTGCTGGTGGGCGGTATGACCCGTATGCCGGCCGTGCAGGAAGCTGTGAAAAAGGAATTCGGACGCGAACCACACCGCGGTGTCAACCCGGATGAAGTGGTGGCCGTGGGTGCCGCGATCCAGGCGGGTGTTTTGGGTGGGCAGGTGAACGATGTGATCCTGCTGGATGTCACCCCGCTGACACTCTCGATTGAAACACTGGGCGGAGTTGCCACCCCGATCATTCAACGCAACACCACCGTCCCCACCCGTGCCAGCCAGGTATTCTCCACCGCGACTGACAACCAGACCCAGGTGGAAATCCATGTGGTCCAGGGTGAGCGCTCGATGGCGGCCGATAACAAATCACTCGGCAAATTCATCCTCGATGGCATTCCCCCGGCTCCCCGCGGCATGCCCCAGATCGAAGTCAAGTTCGACATTGACTCGAACGGTATCCTCGAGGTAACCGCAATGGACAAAGCCACCAATCGCAGCCAGAAGATCACCATCACGGCCTCGTCCGGCCTGACCGAAGCGGAAATCGAAAAGATGCGCAAGGAAGCCGAAGCCCACGCCGAGGAAGACGCCAAGCGGAAAGAATCCATTGAAACCCGCAACCAGGCGGAATCGCTGGCGTATTCAGCAGAGAAAGCCCTGCGCGATGCCGGTGACAAGGTGCCGGTGGATGTCCGCACGGAGATTGAAGCGAGCGTCAAAACTGTTCGTGACAAACTGGCCGCGAACGATACGGATGCCATCAAGAAAGCCATGGATGACCTTTCACAGAAGATCCAGAAGATCGGCGAGGCCATGTACCAGCAGCCCGGCCAGGGCGGCCCACAAGGCGAACCCGGCGCAGGATTCGCTGGGGGCAGCGGAAACGCGGATGATGAAGATGTGGTTGAGGGTGAATTCACCGAGTAAATCCAACGCGTGATGTGTTTTGATTCCCCCGTTCCCATTGTTGGGGACGGGGGATTTCCCGTAAAAGCCCATGCATTTCGACAGGGACAGAAGATTAACGTTATAGTACAATAGACGACATGGCGAAACAGGATTATTATGAAACATTGGGCGTCCCGCGCGGCGCCTCTGCTGACGAAATAAAAAGCGCTTTCCGTAAAAAGGCGCGCGAATACCACCCCGATGTCAATAAATCACCGGATGCTGAAGAACACTTCAAAGATATCAATGAGGCATATTCGGTGCTTTCTGATGACCAGAAACGCTCCACCTATGACCGGTATGGGTTTGAAGGATTGAACCAGATGGGTGGGATGCCCAACTATTCTTCAGCCGATTATATGGACATCTTCGAGGAGTTGTTTGGCAGTTTTGGTTTCGGCGGGATGGGCGGTTCGTCACGCGGACGTTCCCGCAATGCCCCGGCCCGTGGGCGCGATCTCAGCCTGCGCCTGACGCTGGAATTTGAAGAAGCGGTCAAAGGGGTCGAAAAGGAAATCGAATTTAACCGCTCAGAAGCCTGTCCGGTGTGCAAGGGGTCAGGTTCTGAACCGGGCACATCACCCACCCGCTGTCCTTCCTGCGGCGGTAGCGGCGAAATCCGCCAGACCCGCCAGACCTTCCTGGGTTCGATGGTTCAGGTGCGTACCTGCCCGACTTGCAATGGAAGCGGCGAGGTGATCAGCACGCCCTGCCACCAATGCCGCGGTAACAAAACCGTTCAGAAAGCGGTCAAGCGCAAAGTGGCAGTACCGGCTGGTGTCGACAGCGGTACCCAGATCCGCATGGCAGGCGAGGGGGAGCCTGGCAGTAACGGCGGGCCGAATGGCAACCTGTACATTGAAGTTCGGGTCAAGCCGCACAAATTCTTCCGGCGCAAAGAAGATACCATCTGGCTGGATTTGAATGTCAACATGGTCCAGGCAACGCTCGGTACCAAAATCACTGTACCGACAATCGAGGGTGAGCAGGAGCTGGTGGTTCCCGCTGGCACCCAACCCGGGAAAATATTCACCCTGCGCGGTTTTGGTGTACCACATTTGCACGGTGGCGGACGGGGTGACCAGAAGGTGGTTGTGAATGTGGAAATCCCTGTACGCCTGAGCAAGGAGCAGCGTAAATTGATGGAAGCGCTGGGGGAAACCATGGATGGCGTGGTGGTGCCACAGGAACGTGGTTTCTTTGAAGGATTGAAGGATTTCTTTAATGGTTGATGATTTTGATGATATTGTGCGGAGTCCACATTGGTTGGAAGTATCCGTTTCTGTCGATGGTGAATTGGCCGAAGCGGTTTCCGAATTGATCTCCCGCTTCGCTGCCAATGGGGTGGTATGTGAACAGGGTGTGGAATATGACGCTGCTGAAGAACACGCCATGCCGGTGGGGCCGGTGAAGGTATTCGGTTATATTCCCGTCCATGATGACCTGGAAAGCTTGAAACAAAAATTGGAAGAGGGCTACTGGTACATGGGCCGCATTGTAGAATTGCCTCCACTGCAATACCGCTTCATTGAGGATCAGGATTGGATGCAAATGTTCAAAGAACATTATCATCCCATCCCGGTCGGGGAGCGATTGCTGATACTGCCCGCCTGGGTGAAACAGGAACATCAGGAGCGGATTGCAGTCAAAATTGACCCGAGCATGGCGTTTGGCACTGGCACACATCCGACCACCCAGTTAAGCATGGTCATGTTGGAGCGCTATGTGAAACCTGGAATGAATGTGATTGATGTCGGGTGTGGTTCGGGGGTGCTTTCGATCACGGCAGTGAAATTAGGCGCGGCGCATGCCCTGGCAGTGGACCTGGACCCGGCTTCGGTGACGGCCACGCGAGAGAACGGCGCGCGCAATGGCGTGGCGGATCAGATTGAGATCGGTCGAGGTTCTGTTAAGGAAATCCGCAGCAATTTCTTCAACCACAGGAAGGCACCGCTGGTGGTGGCAAATATCCTGACGCCGATCCTGATGCGGTTGTTTGACGACGGCATGGGAGAACTGGTTACCGAAGACGGCATGCTGGTGCTTTCCGGCATCCTGGATACCCAGCGTGACCAGATCGTGGAACGCGCGCAACAGGCAGGCTTTCGATTGGTGGATGAAACAGAACTGACCGACTGGATCGCCCTGGCCTTCCGCCACGGATAAAGACCCCCGGTCTTATATGCCTGTCAGCGATGACAGTACCGGTTTGACCTGTTTTCCTGGCAGCAAGTGTTGTCCGTCAGTGAAACCCTCTTCCCGCCTGGCCAATTCTTTGATCAGCCATCCGCGCAGGCGTGAAACCGCTTCCGCGCAGCCTGGTTCATCAATCCGGTTGTGGAGTTCGTGAGGGTCGTGTTCAAGGTCGAAAAATTGCTCTTCCCCGCTGCCGCTGAACCAGATATATTTATGGCGCCCGGTGGTGATATACTGCACCGATTGCCCGGTGACGGTATGTTCACCGTGCAGGTATTCCCGCCAGGATTGATTGGCGTTATTGTTCAGCAGTGGAAGCATGCTTTGCCCTTCCACACTGGCCGGGATGGGCAGCCCGGCGCATTCGAGCAACGTGGGCATCACATCGCGCAGGCATACCACGGCGTTGTTAATCACGCCCGGTTTAATTCCAGCGCTTGCCGGCGGCCGCAGGATCAGGGGGATATGTGCTGACCCCTCATAGGGGAAGGATTTTCGCCACAGATGGTGATCCCCCAACAGCTCACCGTGGTCTGAACTGAACAGGAACCAGGTGTTGTCGAATTCATCATATTCCCGCAGCACCTCAAAAAAGCGCTGCAGCTGGTGGTCAATGTGGCTCATATGGCCATAATAGCCAGCCCTGGCGCGCTGCTGGCGCTCCGGGCTGACCTCGCCGTACAGGGTGTTGGGGTCCAACCCGTTTCCATACCCGGCAAGGGAAGCGTGCCAGTCGCCGACGGGGACTGGCGACATTTGCCGGTGCAGGTACTGGTCAAAATAGGCCTGTGGGGGGTCATAAGGCGGGTGCGGCCGGTGGAACGACATGAACAGGAAAAACGGCTTGCGCGGGTCACGGCGCCGCAGGAAATCGACCGATTGGGTGACCACCCAGTTGGTGGGATGGGTGTATTCAGGTTTGTCCCAGGGGCGCGCCAGGTTGGCATTACAATCCACGCCGTGATCAAGCATATCGGCTGGATAACCCAGCTGGGCCTGGAGCCAGGGGGTGTAATCATCCACCTGCGCATAATCCCGGTGATGCCTGCGGGCGTAATGCAGGTAACCATCATGCAGAACCACATGCTGGAAGCCCATCTGGGAGCGTTCCGGATACACATGCATTTTTCCCACCGCTTGCGTCTGGTAACCATGGCGGGTGAACTCGCCAGCAAGGGTGGTGTCATAATTCCAGGGTACACCATCCTGGTAACCCACCCGTCCGTGGCTGCGGGCGGAAAGCCCCGTGAACAGGGCGGCACGGGCGGGAATGCAGGTGGGGGTGGAGGAGTAAGCGCGGGTGAACCGAATTCCATTCAGCGCCATCTGGTCGAGGTAAGGGGTTTCCACAACCGGGTGCCCGGCGATCGAGAGGCAATCTCCACGCCACTGGTCCGCAAAGATCAAAACGATGTTGGGGCGGTTTTTCATATCATCTCTCCTTCGTCAACAGCCATGGCGCGCATTAAAATTCTGCGGGTATGCGGCCGGGTGCGGTGTTCAAACAGGTACAATCCCTGCCACGTGCCCAGGCACAATCGGCCATTTTCAATCGGGATTGTCAGGCTGATGGGGGTGAGCATGCTGCGCAAGTGGGAGGTTGAATCATCCGAACCTTCGAGGGTATGTTCCATCCAGGGTTCGCCTTCCGGGGCGATCCGCTCCATGAACTGTTCCATGTCCATCTGTGCGGTGGGATCATAGTTTTCATTAATGACGAGAGATGCCGAGGTATGCTGAAGGAACAGGACACATAAACCTTCTTGCACCTGCCACGTGCGAATCTGCTGCTGCACAGCATCCGTGATCGCGATCATTCCTTTACCGCGTGAACGGACTTCGAGTGTAGTTTTGTGCCATTTCATTCGGATATCTCCATCGGGTCAGGGCAGGGGTTGGTAGACAAGGGTATCTGCAACGCGCTCGGAAATCCCATAATTTTCCTCAATGGCCGCCAGTTGTTCCGGCGACCACCGGCTGCTCCTGGAATCCCACCACGGCGGATCATAGAGCAGGACCAGGCTGAATTGTTTCTCCCGGATGCTGGTAAGAAAGTCGGATTGGTCCCAGAGGCCGGCGTTTTCCAGCATCTTGTATTCAAACGGTTGGAATCGGAGGGGCTTACCGGCGGTCACCACCATGCTCATATGCTCATCCGCAAGGATGGCGCCGTCGGTCTGCGCAATCCAATTTTGCAACAGCGCCAGGTCGGTTGCCTCTGCCATGCGGTTATGATGACGGTCAGCATATTCTTCCAGATTGAGCTGGATTGCCCCGGTGATGGGGAAGAAAAGCAAAGCCAGCAGCCCAAATTGTACCCATCGGTAGTGCTGGTTTTCGCGGGTCAGTCCCAAAAGCGCGCCTGTCAATAGTGCGATACCGGCGTACATTTCATACAGGTAATTCACATTGGAACCATCCTTGCCGATTGTGAGAGCGGTGAGTGTGCCCAGCAAGAAATAAGGCCCTGTCAGCCACCAGGCATCCTGGCGGATAGGTTTCCATATGCCGCCCAACAGGTAGAGCACACCGAGGATGAAAAACAGCAAATAATGTGTTTGGGCTTCCGTCATGTAGTGAATTACTGTTTCCCATCTGAATGGGTTCATATTGGCGGTGAAAACGTGGAAGAAAAAACCGCCGTTGCTGATCACATTGAGTGTCATGAATGCACTGAGACCGATCAGGGCCACCCATCCGGCGAACTCGAAGGCATTCTTGCGTGGTTTGTCCTTTAGCAGGAACAGGAAGGCGGCCACAGGGGCTGCCAGCCCGTAGGATTGGCGAGTGTAGATTGCCGCAGTAATCAAGCAGGCAGCACCGATCCGATTGGCGCGGTTTTGAGGGTTGCGGACGAGGAGATACAACCCGGCGAAGGAAAGTGCCAGGGCGAACGAATCGACTCTTGCCAGCACGCTCCAGGTGCTGATGGCTGGCATCACCAAAAAGGTGAGGGCGGCAATGCCGGCAGCCAGCCAGGAGGTTGTCAGTTTATACAGGATCAGGAACAGGAAGCAGGCCACAGCCATGGTGCTTATGATTGAAATTAAACGGGCATACCACAGGTGTGGACCAAAGAACCACACGAAAGGCGTCAGCACAAGCGGGTAGAGGGGCGGGTAATTGGTGATAGTATAGGGCGGTGATTGCACTTCATCCGGGTAAATTCCTTCCCACTGTGACAACCGCACGGCCTGATCCAGCAGGGGACCTTCGCCGTAGTCCAGTGAATAGGGAAATGGCACCGCTTTCACCGCTGTATCCACCAACGCAGTAATCGGATCAATGCTCTGGATCAGCAGGTACAGGGCTGTCAGTACGATCAGGAAAAAGAACAGGCGCTGCAACGCCGGGCGTCTTTCCAATGAGAGAGGTGATTTCGCCTGATCCATTCTTGACTCCTTTCTGCTGTCAACCGGGCTGCGGGGTTTCGTTGCTGTACGAGCATGATACGTAGGACTGTGTTGGTGATGGTTTGATTCTTATTGTAGTACAAATCAGAACCTTTAATTCAGTATTCGCCATTCCGTCCAATATTCTGTATAATAGGGGTAATTTGCAGGCGGGAAATGGATTGTTTGTACAAGCGAGAACCATACAAGGAGCCATCCAATGAAGGTTGTTCAAATCAATACCCATAACCGCCGCCAGGTGCGTGATTTCATCGAATTTCAGTATGATCTGTACCGCAATTGTCCGCAGTGGGTTCCGCCATTTCGGAATGACATCAAGACCATGATGAACATCCCCACCCTGTTTGACCCGAAAGGTCACCCCTTTTACCTGCATTCAGAATCCGCCTTTTTCCTCGGCTATGGGGATGATGGGAAGGTCATCGGGCGGATTGCGGTGTTCGATAACAAGCTCTATAACCAGCACCACGGCAAACAGGTGCTGTCGTTTACCCTGTTTGAATGTATCGACGACCAGGTCGCGGCAGACGCCCTGTTTGCGGCCGGTATGGCCTGGGGACGGGAACGTGGACTGAACCTGATGATCGGTGAAAAAGGTTTCAGTTCTTTTGACGGTTACGGAATTCTCGTTGAAGGTTTTGAATATCCTGCTTCGATGACAATGTCTAAATATAATTATCCCTATTACAAAGACCTGTTCGAACGCGCCGGTTTTGAATTGGAGGTTGATTTTAATACCTTTATCGTTCCCGGCGGCGTGCAAAATTTCCTGATTCCCGAACGAGTTCAGGCGGTATCCGACAAGGTGCAGGAGCGTGGTTACCTGAATGTGTACCAGATCAAGGATAAAAGAGAGTTGGAGCAGATTGCGAAAACCGAATTGATCGAAATGTACAAAACCACCTTTTACACCAACTGGGAATATTATCCCTGGCTGCAGGAGGAATTGGAGTTTGCGATTAATGGTGTGCTGTTGATAGCCGACCCGGATTTGATCAAACTGGTCCGCGCCCAGGATGGAACCCTGGTCGGGTTCCTGATCGGATTTGCCGATGTAACCCGGGAAATTCAGGAGGGAAAAGGGCGGTTGACGCCGTGGGGGATGTTAAAAATGATGCGAGCGATCAAGCGAAACCGTGAGAACCTGATCCTCAACGGCGCCGGCATTCTGCCCAAATACCAGGGCCGCGGGGGGAATGCCCTGATGTATACGGAAATGAAAAAGACTGCCGTTGATTATGGGTTTGTAGACGTCGAAATTTGCCAGATTGCAGAAACGACCCGCAAAATGCGTTCCGATATGGAAAACAACCTGGGGGTCACGGTGCGGAAGATTCATCGCGTGTATCGAAAACTGTTTTAACCCCATCCTGTCCTGGAATTGATTTGGCAGGAGTATTGGTGATTAACCCGCAAATCCAGCTGCCGAATTTGGGTGAAACAGGTACAATAGACTCATGCCTCCCATCCTGACGGTTGTGATTTTTGCCGTTTTAACGGTTCTCGTATTCATTTTCACCGAACCCCGAAAACGTCCTGAATTGGGCGCGGTGTATTGGAGCGCACAATCGAGGCCGCCGCATGAACTGGCAAAGACCTTCGCTTACACCGGGCAGACCGACCGCCTGGTGGAAATGCTGCAGCTGGATCATGAACTGCTGCCAAATGCGCGCGAGTACCAGGCAGCGGCGGCACGCACCGGGGTGCCGATGCTGTTTCGCAGTCATTCCATTGACTGGGATGAAACCGAACGGATCATCAAGGCATTGCTCAACCTGCTGCCGGTTTTGCCGTTTGAGGTAACCCATGCCTTTGTGGTGTTGGGTATCGACGGCAACCTGGGTTCCATGGAACGCGCGGTGAATCAGGCCATGGTGGCGCAATTAACCGACCCTGGCGTCCAGGCTGATGAAGAGAAATTGATACGCTTTTGTATCTCCATCAGTTATCTTGGACCCAGTGAATCCGTCAATCCGCTGGTGAAATTGATGAATAATGACAAACGCATGCGTGTGCGCAATGCAGCCCGACATGCACTGCAAAACATGGGTTATTCCCTCTAGATTCATGATATGATATAGAAAAGTGCGTGATAATCGATTCACCAATTCTTATCCGTAAGGGGAAGAGGATCCAAACCAATGATCAATGATCGACAGAATAAAGCAGTCATTCTCATCGCTGATGACAATGTCATTGTCCAGGAAATGCTGGGCGAGTTGCTCTCCTCCTCCGGGCACAATTATGACCTGGTGTTTGCTGAGAATGGCCAGGATGCGGTGGAGAAATCGATATCGATCCTCCCGGATTTGATTTTGCTGGATGTGATGATGCCCAAAATGAATGGGTATGAAGTTTGTGAGCGGCTACGAAACCATGAGAAACTGGCGGAAGTACCGATATTAATGGTGACGGCACTCGATGACCGAGAATCAAGGGTGCGGGGGTTAAATGCCGGTGCGGACGACTTCATTTCCAAGCCTTTTTATGGCGAAGAATTGATGGCGCGTGTCAATACCATTGTGCGCCTGAACCGCTACCGCGGCTTGCGGGATGAACGTGCCAAGCTGGAGGATGCCAATGAGGAGTTGCTGCTGCTGAACACCCGGCTGCAACAGGTCAATGATGAACTGCAAACCGCGTATGATGCCACGATCAAAGGCTGGGCGCGCGCATTGGAATTGCGCGACCAGGAAACCCAGGGGCATTCCCAGCGCGTGGTGGCGATGTCGATCCACCTGGCACAATTAAGTGGCATTACCGAATCGGAAAAATTGAACAATCTGCGCCGCGGCGCTATTTTGCATGATGTCGGGAAAATGGGGGTTCCGGATCACATTCTCCTCAAAGCCGGGCCACTAACCCCGCAGGAATGGGATGTCATGCGGCTGCACACCATTTATGGCTATGATATGCTCAAACCCATTGAATATCTGCGCCCCGCATTGGATGTGGTGCTGTATCACCATGAGCGTTGGGATGGCACCGGATATCCCGAAGGCCTGTCTGGTGAGAACATTCCTTTACCGGCGCGGGTGTTCGCCGTAGGCGATGTGTGGGATGCTTTGCGCCACAGCCGTCCCTACAAGGCACCATGGCTGCGCGAAAAAGTGATTTCCTACATCCAGTCCGAATCCGGTCGGGGGTTTGATCCGAAGATTGTCGATACCTTCCTGAAAGCGATCCAGGATGATGTGATCTGGGAATAATGCGCTGGATTTTGTGTTGGTCATGCGGTAATACAATGGAAAAAGCTGCCATGCGGCAGCTTTTTTTCGTGAATCCAAACCCTAGAGGCAAGGTCAGCGCATCCATTCACCAATTTCAGCCCAGGCATATTCCAGATGATCTGCCAGGTTGCGCCCCAATTTTTTCCGTACCCGCTCATACGCCAGTTCCATCAGGGGATAGCCACCGATATCATTCAATCGTGTGCCGATTTCCCGCGCACGGCGGTGCCGGCATTGCCCGGTGAAAGCCCCGCCTGGATGTTCGGAAAGGTAATCTTCCACCTGCCCGATTTTGATTAACTCATCCATCAGGCGAAGCACGTCGTCACGTTGTTCTCGGGGGTATGGGGGATTGAACATGTTCAGCAGTTTCCTCATGATGTACCTTTCCCCTTCATTATACCGAATTTTCCGCCGACAGTTCCACCAGGCGTGGGTGCCCGGCATAATAACCATGGTACTGCTCAGGCAGCATTGCGGCAATGCGGCACATGATTTCATCTGTACCTCGCTGTAATTGGGCTTCGCGATTCGTGCCGTCCAGCGGGGGCAGGTGAAAAGCTTTGCCAAACCTGGCGAGAATGTGAGGCCGTTTCAACCTGGCCAGACTGGTGAAGGTTGCTTCCGTTCCACTGATGCCAACCGGGACGACTGGGATTTGGAGTTGCATGGCAAGCATTGCCGCGCCACTTTTTCCTTCCGCCAGGCTGCCGGTCTTGCTGCGAGTGCCTTCCGGTGCGATCCCCAGGGCTACCCCTTCTTTTAGGACGCGCTTGGCTTCACGGAATGCTTTAAAATCGGCGGCATCCCGGTCCAGATAAATGACACCCGCCGTATCCAGAATCCAGCGAAAAAAGGGCTTTTCTTTGTATTTGGTTGCCACCAGCGCGGTAATCTCCGGGCGAACAGGGTTTTCCAATAACACAGGAATATCAATCCGGCTGAGATGATTGGTGACGATCATCAACGGGCCACGCTGCGGGATATGTTCCACACCGACATACTCCACATGGGTCAGGGTGAACAGCAGAAATTGAATGATTTTTTGCAGTTGTTGTCGCGTCATAAAGATACCTGGGGATTCATGATGAAGGCGGGTTTGATGGATTCGATTCGTCCAGCCGCGGGTTTTGTTCGGCTGCAGAGCCGGGTTGTGAAGAAGTTTCCTTGATGCCGGAAACCGCACGTCTGCCACCTTGTAAGAGGATTGCAATGCCGATCAACACAAGTGCCACCATCGCAAATGGCGCAACCGGTGTCAATGTCATTGGAAAGCGTACTGTCGCTACGGAGAAGGTAGAAAAAGCCTGGAGCATGGTGAAAAAATTCCACGCGCCATGCAGGGCAACCACAACCAGGTAAGCACCGGCAGCGCGGATGTAGCGGTGGTCGTGGAAACTTTTCATCAAAGCCCAGCCCAATAACGCTGCGGTTGACATGTGCAGGATGCTGGTGCCGTACCGGGCGATCACCACAAAAAACCAGCTATCTGCGGTGATATTGCCCAACGCGCTGAAGTTTTCCCATAGGGCGAAGGCACTGCCGCCAAGCAGGCCGATCAGGAATCCCTGACTTTCTGAAAGTGGTTTTTTCATCCAGCGCATTACCAATATGGGTTTGATCAGTTCTTCCAGCAAGGGAACCAGCCCGGCGATAAAGAACAGGATGGTATACATCACCAGAGGCTTTTCCAGGTAAGGAGAAAGAATCCGGTCTGCGGTTTCCATATTGAAGTTGGTTTGGGCCAACTGCTCCATCTGGTGAGTGAGTGATTCCAACAAATCTGGCTGGGTGGCTAGCCACGCAACGCCGGCAGCCATGACGATGCCCAATGCCGCCAGTTCCAGCAAAATCACCAGGATCGGTTGTAAACCCAGGTTTAGGCCCAACAGGTTCCAATTGCGGATTGGTTCTGAATCGTCCATCGTACGAGTGGCAAGTCGGTACAGCCAGAAGATCGGGATCAGGATCACCGGTATTTGCAGGAGTGGCAGCAGCCATTGCACGCCGGGAACTGTGCGCAGGAGCAAGAAGGTGGCACCCATCAAGATCATCCACACGACCAACAGCAGATTGGGAAAGATCATGCGGTTGGCGAATCGCTTGAATGGGAATTTATGGGGTACCCGGAAAGCTTCCAGCAGGCTGAACACCAGCCCGGGCAGCAACAGGCATCCAACCAACACGATCATCACGGTGGCATTGATCAGCGGGTACAGGTCTGTTGCCAAGTTCTGCCCAGCGAAACCGCTGAACAGCGACCCCGCGACCAGCAGCAGTAACAGGAATACTTCCAACAGGGTGAATCCAACCCCAATGGAGAACACCAGCAGGCGGGTGATCAACGAAAAAGTCGGTTTGTTATTCCCTGTTTCACGATTCATGGTTGTAGAATTGTAACAGAAAGCAGCCGATCCGCCTGGATGGGTTCCCCATCATTAACCGGATCGCGGGGCGTGAGTTGTTGAAGGATATCAAGACCATCAATCACCTGCCCGAAGATGGTGAAAGCCCCATCAAATTCAGGTAGAGCCTGGTAGGTGATAAAAAATGCGCTGCCGTTGGTGTCCGGAGCCCCGGTATTGTTCATTGCCACTACGCCCGGGCGGTCAAATGAGAGCGCCGGATCAATTTCGGATGCAAAGGTGTACCCCGGGCTGCCGAGGCCGGTTCCGCTGGGGTCGCCGGTGAGGGCGTAGCTTCCTGGAATCACCCGGAAAAACGGGACATCCTGATACCATCCCTGTTCGCTGAGGAAAATGAAATTGTTCACCGCCTGGGGAGCGTTTTCCGGGAAAAGCTGTACGGTGATCTCACCTTTTGTTGTTTGCAGCACTGCTATGTAAGATTGTCCTTCCGTCAACAGTGGTGGAGGGCATTCGCCATATTGGCGCAGTTCCACCAATGACAATTCGACCAGACTGCGGATTGTGTTCAGGTCGCGGGGGATGTTGGGGTAGGTTTTGCCATTAATCAGCAGGTAAGGGGTATAGGTTACACCTGCCTGCAAGTCTGCATCCAACTGCTGAAGAAGCCGGTCCTGAATGGCAGGGTCGAGCATGGCGCTTTCAAAGGGTTCGCGTTCCAATCCCAGTTCAAGGAGGTTCTCCAGCAGCCAGGCTGAAAATGCATCCTCTTCCATTGGTGACCATTGTGATTGCTGCGCGAAGAAACGATCGAGCATGGAGAAATATGCTGATGGGTCCTGCAAAACCACCGCTTCCAACGCCTGGGCGGCGAGGAGTGCTTTCTCGTGCACCACAAAAGCGGGAAACACCCGGTACACCACGCGTACCTCGGTTGGATATTCCCGGCTGATCTCCTGCAGTACCGGGTGAAGGGCTGCGCAGTAGGGACATTGCGGATCAAAATAGACGATGATGGTCACAGATGGCTGTTCCGAGCCATATCCCCGGTCATGGACCGTTGCTTCTGCAAGTGGAGAGGCTGGTTCATCGATGCTCTCTCCGAGGGTGCAATTCATGGTGCCGGGTGGAGGAGCCAATGCCGCAAGATCGAAGATGACTGTTGTCTGGGTTGGCTGGAGCGGGGTTGGGGTGGGGGTTAAAGGCGCTGTGCTGGCGCATGAAGCCAGCACAGCGATGGAAACAATCAGTATGATGCGAAAAACAGTGCGGTACACCGCTGATTTCCTATTTTTCTACAATCGTGATCTTCACAATATAATCCGGCTCCACCGGTTCGGTATCGGTCTGGGGGTTCACCTGCTGCAGGCTTTCTACCACTGGCATGCCTTCGATCACCTGGCCAAAAATGGTGTAAGAACCATCCAGCGTAGGCTGGGGGGTGTAGGTGATAAAAAACTGGCTGGTGTTGGTGCCTTCGCCCCGGTTGGCCATCCCGACCACACCGGCTTTGTCATAGGAGAGGTTCGGGTCAATTTCATTGTCAAATTCATACCCCGGACCGATTTCGCCGGTAATACCGGTGCCGACCTGGGCGACAAAATCAGCAATTACACGGTGGAAGGGTGAGTTATCGAAATAGCCTTGATTGACCAGGTAGATGAAGCTATTCACGGTGTAAGGGGCTGATTTGGGATACAGTTCGATCACAAAAGTGCCTTTGGTGGTTTCCACGGCAGCCAGGTATTGTTTTTCGATGTCAATCGTCATCTCGGGACATTCGTCATATACCAGGTTGGGAAATTCCTTGGCGAACTGGTAGGCGTCCTCAAAACTGGCAATGGTGCTGGGGAAGTACATCAGCGGGATGCCGTTCATTAATACGAAAGGTGTGCCGGAAACAAAACCTGCACCGTTGTTAAAGTCTTCCTCTACTCTTGCTGCAATCTCATCAGACTCCAGGCGTTCGGTGAATTCTGCCGGATCCAGGCCGTACTCATTCTCCACTTTTAACTGAAGGTATGCCAGGAAGTCATCTGCGTCCAGTTCCTGCCATTCGGCCTGGGCGGCGAACATGCTGGAAATGTATTCAAAGAATTTTTCATTCCCCAGCGCTTCTCCCACCACTTCGGCAGATTGAGCCGCCACCTGGGCATTGGCATGGTAATCCAGCGGGAATTGACGGTAGACCATCCTGGTTTCATCCTTGTGGGCTTCAAACAGTGTATTGATTTCCGGGTCCATCAATCCGCAATAGGGGCATTGCAGGTCGGAATAAACAATGATGGTCACGGCGGGGTCATCCACGCCAATACTCCAGTCGCTGTCGCTGGCGTAAGGATAACTGAAGATCGGGTCCGTTTTTACCCGGCAAGCTCCCACGCTGTTAATGAAGTTCGGGTCAGGTGCGCTGACTTCAATGGATTGACCAGTTTCCTCCGAAGTGCCGGCCTGGGTGGGAGCGGTTTCAGGTGTCAGTGCGGCTTCCGCGTCAATCGTTTCCTGTACCTGGTCATAGACATTTTGCACTGTATTGCAGGAAGCCAGTGCAACAGCAAGAATCAGTACCGCTGCCAAAATATACACAAGACGTGATTTGAACATCAATTATCTGCCTTTCTTTGATATCACCAGACCGCGAGGATCCGATGGGGGATGCAAATGCGCCAAGGGAATATTATAAGCCATTCCCTTAATAAATGCCTGTATTGCTGATTAAGAGGGGCTTAATTCGTCCAAATCTTTACAATTCCAGCCAGCCCAAAAGATGACTTTCGGCAGCAGCAGGATTGAGGCCGGGTATGAGTTGCTGAAAAGGGAGTGGAACTATTCCCGTTTTCCGCCTTTCAGCGAGTCTTGCAACGATGAGAGGCTATCCCAATCACCGATGGAAGCCAGCTTTGCCTGTTCCGGCCAAGAGCCTGGGTTGGCAATGCGGATATCAGCATCGTCGAGAATTGATTGCAGTTGTTCTGTCGGGGTATCTGAAAGCTGCTGGAATGTGAGGATGCCATGCTGCGTCAGGAGACCGGCTATTTTCGGGCCGATGCCTTCAATCTTTTTAAGGTCATCAGGAGCAATTGCCTCGACAACGGTTTCGACCAATGGGGTTTCCGGTTCCGCTGCCGGTTCCAGTTTTGCCTCCACCATGGTTTCTTCCGGCTTGCTGCCGGGATTACCACTAATGAGAATCCACAGGATGATCAGGATCACCACAATTAGAATCACAAACAACAACCAGGGGGGCATCGTTTCCTCCATCACCTAAGAACAATTGGGTCAATAATCTTACTATACTGGTTTTTCACCGCCAATTCAATAGAATAGGGGAATCATTGTGTGCGTCATTGCGGCAGCGGAAGCCAGGTGCTGTTGGGGAACACTTTTTGTACCAGTCTGCGCCACGACATGGCTGCCTTCCGTTTCAGCTTCACGTTCTTTTCTGCTTCCAATGGTGGATTCCCGGCAGATACAACCGGTTTTGCGAGTACCAGCAGATACAGCCCCAGTTTTTCAGACCGCGGAACACCGTGGGTTTTTGACAGGATCACCTCAAACCCGGCTTGACGCAGCAGCTGATGCAGGGTGTGTGGGGTATAACAAGCCAGATGGGCCAGTTCATAACTATCGTGGGCGTAAAAGTTGGGAACTTCGATCAGCAGCAGGCCGTCCGGACTGAGCAGGGAATGGTGAATGCTGCGCAACATATCCACCGGGTTTTCCAGGTGCTCCACCACATGGATCAGGCTGACCAATTGAAACAGTTCCGGATTCTGGGCCAGTAAATCCTCCAGGGTCGGGACCATTGTATGGCCTTTCTCAGCGGCATATTTGCGGTATGCCGTGCCGGGCTCTACACCAACTGTGTCGCAAGCGAAAAATTCGCGGTAAGCATCCAGCAGAACACCTGCTGAAGCGCCGATATCCAGCGAGCGGCACACACGCGGCACCGGATTGGCTGGCAGCAGTGAACATAGGTGGTGTGCGCGCATTTCCTGAATTTTGAGATCTTTCGAGATCGGACGTTCATTGGATTGGTAGACCTTGCGGTACAACTCCTGGTAAAAGGCGGGATCGGCAGCTTTAACCGCATCCCCGGCTTGATGCACCAGGCCGCAGCGTGTGCATTGCACGTACTGCACAGGGTAACCAAATGATGTGGATTGTTCAAACGGGTGATGATGTTCCGAACGGCAAAGTGGGCATGTCATACAAGGATTTCCTGGTGAGATTACTGACGCCGGGTAACGGCCGATTCAATTAATTGCGAGTCAAAAAGGCTGGTTCTGCCATCAACAGCGTATGCATACACTGCCGCGGAAAAAATTCCGCTGAGGGTTGTATTGATGAGACCCAACCCAACCAGGAATAAAACCAGCAGGAGTCCCATCAGGATACCTGGGATAAATGTATCCAACAGGATGGAAAGTCCCACCCCGATTCCGACAAGGAGCAAAGAACCGAGCACACCAATCAATCCAAACACTGCGCCGATTGAAATGGTTCCGGCAATCTGTTCGCCCCAGCTTTGTTTCAGCAGGTCCCAGCTGCGCTGAATGGCTTTGATTGGCCCGAGTCCTTCAACCGCCAGAACGGGAACGACAAGGAAGGTAACCACATTCCATGCAGCCCCGAGGAGTGAGCTAATAATGGCCCCGATACTCTTTCCGCCTTTTTCAGACCGGTCAGAGATCATGTTAAGGATCAGGCCGACTGTAGCCGAAACCACCGACCAGCCCAGGATTGGCAGCAGGTTTGCGGCGGCGATTTTGAAACCGTCGCGCACCGTGGGATCACCACCGCGCAGTCGGATCATCGCGGCACCGACCAGGGCGGTATTGCAGAAATGAATCACAGTGTATTGGACAATATAAAACAAAAACAAAGCGACATATCCAAAAAACGGAATCCCGGTATCGATTATGCTGTCCAGCAGGTTGAATACCAGGCTGGG
>JABUFD010000007.1 GCA_013314735.1 Anaerolineae bacterium | reverse complement strand
CGGGGTGGGGGTGAGGGTGATGGTGGGGGTGCGGGTGAGGGTGGGGGTGCGGCTGGGGTACTGGGTGGGGGTATTGCGCCGCAGGTACCAGCGCGGAGTGATGCTGGGAGTGGCGGTCTCAAATACGCCCTCGATGGTGGCGGTGTAGGTGGCGGTGGGGAAAGCGGTCGGGCTGGCGGTGGGCGGCGCGGGGGTGGCGGTATCGGTGGGGCTGGGCTGCGGCGATGGCGTGGCGGTGTTGGGCGGCAGGGACGCCGTCAGCGTGGCGGAAGGCGTCAGGCTGGCAGCCGGCGTGAGGCTGGCGGTGGGGGTGCGCGAAGGGAACAGCGCCGCGGCAATCGGCAGGGTGTCACGGAAGGTGTACAGCATGCCCACCGCGACAGCGGCCAATACCAGCACCAGTGCCAGCATCCACACCAGCGGGCTGCGCGGGCGCGGTTTCAGGGATGCCGGGGCGGGGGGTTCTTCAACCGGTTCGGTGGTTTCGAAGTCAGCCATTTGCGTGCATTATAGCACGGATGCCCCGCGGGGATGGCCCCGCACGGGCAGGGAACAATCACCCCTCGACGGGCTCGGGGTGCGTTTGACTGCAACGGTCACCGGGTGGGTTCCTGATCTGGTGGTTCGACAGGCTCACCAACCATCGAAAGCACGGTGAGCAGCAGCGCGAGCCAGTATATTCAGCAAATTTGAAGACCAGTGGGATTGCATCCATTATTAATTGTTGTCTCCTGCCAAATATTTTTCGTTCTCTTGCAGAGGTTAGTATGTGCCCGTTGCGGCGGGGCTGGCGGGTGAGGTCGATATGCAAACGTGCAGCCTTTCATCCTCGCATCGGCGCAAAGTTAAAGTAACCCGGAAAATTTGGTACCTGAAAACAGGTTTTCAGAGCCGCTGTTTTTCCGTATAATCAAAACAACGAAGTGGATTCATCAGGAGAATGCGGGCATGAACAAACGATTTTTTTACTGGCTGCTGGCAGCGATGGCTTTGCTGGCGGTTTTTCTTGGGTCGTCTGTTGTACGGGCAGATGCAGGCTATGCCATGATCAACGAAGTGCAGGGCAGCACCGACAAGGCCATTGAATTGTACAACTCCGGTAGCAACCCCGTTGACCTCAGCGGGTGGGATGTGCTGGTGCACAGCAACGCCAATGTGCTGGCGGTGCATTTCACGTTTCCATCGGGTGCTTCCATCGGCGGAAATGGCTACGTTGTTCTATATCTTAAATCCGGCACTGACAGCGATAACACCTACTACCTGCCCGACGACCTTCCCATCTCATGGGGCGGGGCGGGAGCGGTCTCCCTGCGCAATGCCAGTGACAGAGGGATTGATTTCATGCGTTTTGGCAGCAGCATTGTATCACCGCCCGTCGGCACCGACTGGAGCGGTACCAACCCCAGCATGCCAACCGGCCAGAACCTGGGGCGCGATTCTATTTCAACCGACACCAACTTCGGCTACGACTGGATCGCGCAGAACGCCAGCCTGGGAGCGGTCAACCTCGCCCAGCCATGTTTTTCCCTGACCATCAGCCACAGCGGTGAAGGAAGTGACCCCAGCGCAAATCCTGACCGTTCAAGCGGCTGCGACGCCGGTTACTATCATGCCAATGAAAGTATCAGCCTGAGTGGCGCAGCACCGCAAAGCGGCTGGGCGATCGCCGGATGGACGGGCAGCCAGGATGACACCAGCCGCCTTTCTTCCAACATGGTGTTGATGCCTCTCAACAACCACAATGTGAGTGTGGTCTACGCCGAGATGCCGCCCGCGCCGCTGCTGGCATCCCCCGCTAACAAGGCGCGCAGTGAGGCTGCCCGGCCGTTGTTCACCTGGCAGGTGGTAAGCGGCGCCGAGAAGTACACCTGGGAGATCAAGCGCATTGACGACAACACCACCGTGCAGCGCGCCACCTATGACGCCGCGGTGCGCTGTGACGAATTCACCTGTGAGATCCCCGCGCCAGACGTCCTGCCTATCGGCGAATACAAGTGGCATGTGGTTGCCTATGTGGAAAACATCGCTGGCTATTGGAGCCTCTATCACCAACTGCGCATCATCCCCCCTGCGCCGCGCCTGCGCTCGCCGGGGGTGGATGCCGTCGTGTACGGCGGACGCCCGACCTTCAAGTGGTTCCCGGTGGCAGATGCGCAGCAGTACCAGGTGGAGGTATTCAACCCGGATGCCAGCCGGTTGGGGCGCTGGAATGTGGATGCTACCTGCGCCGATTTTTGCGAGTTCCGCCTGCCGTTCGACCTCGAGATGAACTACGGCGATTATACCTGGCAGGTGAATGTGATGATGTGGGATGTGGTCAGCGATTGGAGCCCGCCGCGCACCTTCAGTTACACGCGCCTGGCGCGCAACACCCAACTGGCGCCAGAAACCGGCAGCTCTTTCGCCGTCCAGCCGGTCACTTTCCGCTGGACGGCGGTCACCGGTGCGATCCATTACCAGTTCCAGATCGAAAACATGGCGGGGGTCAAGCTGCATGCCCAGTTATACAGCGCGGCAGCGCACTGCAGCGGCGGGGAGTGCAAGATCAGCGTGAACGATCCTAACCTGACGGGCGGAAACGTATACCGCTGGCATGTGCGCGGCAAGAACGGGCGTAACTTCGCCCAATGGACGCCGTGGAGGACGTATACGCTGGAGTGATGGTTTTTGATGTTCTTCATCATCGACGCGGAGTTTATTCTGGTAAACTCCGCGTCTGTGTGAATGATGTTAGCGCTGCCTTCCCGTGCGTAAAACGCCAGCTACCCTCGACACACTTCGTTGTAACGGTCGTTGAGTGGATCCCTGAGCTTGCCGAAGGGTCGAAGCGACACCCTCGCGGGTGATCTCATTCCCTCCACGTCACCGTGGCGTACAGCAGGGGATGGTCGGTGGCGGATTGCGGGGCGGGCAGGTACACCGGGTTATCCATTTGCAGGTTGGGCGACAGGAAGATGTGGTCAATGTGCCCTTCGCTGCCGGGGACGTTATGGAATACCGCCGCGACCGCCTGGTAGGCAGCCTCATCACTGCGCAGGTTGTAATCCCCCAGCGCGATCACATGCTCCAGCCCGGCGGAATGCTGCAGCAGGGTGCGCGCGAAGGCCATCATCGCCGCATCCGAACCATCGGGGTGCACGTTGAATACCGTGAAGCGCTGCCCATCCACCATAATCTCCGCCACGGCCGTACCGATCTCATCGGCATCGCTGTACGAAAACAGCACACGCGGATTTTCCAACGGGTAGCGCGATAGGATCGCCGTGCCGTAACTGCCGGAGAGGGTGGCGGGACCGTAATAGCTGTAGTAGCCCAGGCGGGTGGCATAATAGCGCACGTAATCGTTATTGTTAAGGGAAATGCGCGCCGAATCGCTCTCCTGCAGGGCCAGCAGGTCGGGGTTGATCCCGCGGATCAGGTCCAGCTGCCGCCGGTACGATTTCTGGCCGCTGTCATCGTTGGCCTGCTGAATGTTGTAGGTCATCACCGTCAGGGCGGCGGCATCGACGGGCGGGCGCGGCGGCAGGCTGTCGACCACGGCGAAAGCCGCGGTGAGCACGAAACCCACCGCCAGCAGGATCGAAACCGGTGCAGCCAGGCGGCACGGGCTGCCCGTGGCGGCGGGGGTGTCACGCGGTTGCAGTAGCGCTGCCAGGGTGATCCCGCCGCCCAACAGCAGGAAGGGCAGCCAGAATTTGTTGCGGGAGAAGGGGCTGACCGGTTCCACGTAGCCCCACACGTTGCTAAAGATCAGCATAAACATCAGCAATACCAGCGTAACAGTCCCGACCAGCACCCCGGCGCTGAAACCGCCCGGACGGGCTGGCTTGCGCGGCGCGCACAGGGATATAGCCGCATCGAGGTACACCACCGGCGAGAGCAGCAGTGCCAGGTACAGGGGCAGCTGCCGCAGCAGGCCGGACGGCACCACCACCACGGCCGGCGTATCCGGCGAGAGCGGGAAGGCCACGCGGTGCATCAGCAGTACCCCCACCAGGGCGGCGCTGAACAGCAGGTTCCAGCCCACCAGCAGCCCCTTGCGGGCGGAGGCACGCAGCCAATCGGGCCGTGACAGGGCCGCCGCGGCGCTGGCGAGTGCCGCCAGGCTGTTGAGGATCACCACCACGGCATAGTTGGCGCCGGTCCAGCGTGCGATCACGGCCGGGGCGGAGAAGGCGAACAGCACCAGGGTGAAGGGCAGCATCAAGCCCAGGCCGCCGGCGAAACCGCGCCGGATGGGTTGTCCATCGGCCGGGGCAGCGGGTTGGCGGCACAGCCACACCAGGGCGGCGCTCAACAGCCAGCCGATCCAGCTGCCGCCGATGGTGAGGGAAAGGTCCAGGCTGGCGTTGAGGGTGCGCAGCAAGGCGGAACCCGCGGCGGCGAGTGCCAGACCGCCGGCAGCCTGCCGCGCGGCAGGTTCATCGGCCTGCTCCAGCAGCAGTACCACCAGTACCAACGCGGCGCCGGTGCCAATACCGGCAGCCAGCAGCCGCCCGGCGGTGGGCAGGTAGGGCGTCATCCCGCGCGCCAGCGCCAGTACCAGCGCCGCGGCCAATGCCAGCCGCCGGGGCCGGGCGTGAAACGGCAGCAGCAGCAGCGGGGTGAAAAAGAATAGCAGCCCGAGCGCTTTGGCATCGAGGGTGGTGTTGAGCAGGTCGAGGATGTAAATCGATTCGATCAGTGTTCCGGATAGCTGAAGCAGGAACAGGAACAACACGGCAAACAGGGCAATGCGAAGATGGTCGCTTTTCATCGGGGCGGCTCCTTGGGTTTTTTGGCGGGATGCAATTGCCTCCATTATACGCAAAAAGTTGCCTGGCGAGGTGACGCCGTCGCGAGTAACTTGGAATCTCCCCTCGACAAGCTCGGGGAGCGTGTTAATGTTGAGCCTGTCGAACCACACATTTTAACGGTCGCTGAGCCTGTCGAAGCGACGTTGTCGCGAGAAATATATAACCATCCCTCAATGGTTGTTGAGCCTGTCGAACCACAGGCTCGGGGTGCGTTTGACTGCAACAGTCAGCCACTACGTGTTCTCTCCTGGCGGGAAAGATTTGTGCTGCCCACCACCGCCACCAGTGCGATAGCGGCAAGGCTGTACAAAATGGCCAGGGCACTGACTGACACGCCCGGCACCAGCACACCGAAGGTGTTCAGTGCCACGTGGAACAGCGCCACCAGCAGGATACTGCCCTTGGTGCTGTTGTAGAGCCAGGTATACACAAAAGCGGCAGCCACCGTACTGATCAGCCAGGGCAGGAACGGATGCTCGGAAATCGGGTTGCCGGCCCAGAAGAACAGCGGCAAATGCCATAACCCCCACAGCACCCCCACCACCAGGGTGGCAGGCAGGGCGGTGTAGCGTTTCTGCAGGTGGGGCAGGGCAAACCCGCGCCACCCCATTTCTTCAAACGGGTTCGAGAGCAACGCCATCACCAGCGCGGAAATCACCATCGGGAGCAGGTCTCCCTGCGGGGCAGCGTGTGTTACCGGCAGGCCGAGTAATTTTGTGATGCCTTGCGCCGCCAGCAGAACAGCCAGGGGGCCCAGCACGGCGACAAGGTACCACACCACGCCCGTCCGCCATTGGACGCACGCCCGGAGCAAGGCGCGCACCCCGGCCTTGCCATGTGCCGCACGGGTGACAAGGATTGCCGCAAACGCCGGGCCGATGGCTGGCAAGAGGAGAAGAAACTGGAAGTAGGGATTGTCAAACGGGGCGATACCGTGCGACCCCAGGGCAATGGGAACCCAGCCCAGCCAGGCGGTGGCAAAAGCGAGGAGATAGAACCAAACAACCGGGTGTTTTTTCATGGCAGTGCACCTTCCTTCCGCATGAATGGCAAGAGAACAACCTCGATTCACAAGCGATGCAGATCGAGGTCCTGTTGTCAGGATGTGGCCTTAAAAAGTACTCACATCGATTATACGGTACGCCGCCCGCGGATTCAAGCCGAAGAATCTGCGATTACCGGGTAAGATATAACCTCCCCTCAATGGTTGGTGAGCCTGTCGAACCACGGGCTCGGGGAGCGTGTTAATGTTGAGCCTGTCGAACCACACATTTTAAAGGTCGCTGAGTGGGTCCCTGAGCTTGTCGAAGGGTCGAAGCGACGTTGTCGCGAGTAACTTGTAACCTCCCCTCAATGGTTGGTGAGCCTGTCGAACCACGGGCTCGGGGTGCGTGTTAATGGGGGGCGTTGTAACGGCAAACTGGCTGCCGCAAAGCGGCGCTTTTTTTGTATAATCAAATGGAACCAACCGCCCTTCGGGGAAAGAGCAGGGCGGGCGCGTTCATCGGCAGGGGGAAACAGGCACCAGCAGAGAAGGGATGTGGAGCATGCCCGAAGCCATGATCGACCATCGTTACCGGATTGTTCGCAAACTGGGGGAAGGCGGGATGGGGACCGTCTACCTGGCACTGGATGAACGCCTCGAGCGCGAGGTGGCCCTCAAGCGCCTGCATGTGATGGGCGTGATGGAAAGCCAGCGCGAGCAGTTCATCCAGCGCTTCCAGCGTGAAGCCAAAGCGATGGCGCGCTTCAGCCATCCCAATATCGTGCACGTGTATGATTACGGCCAGGACAGCCAGGGCGTGTACCTGGTGCTGGAATACATGCCCAACGGCACCCTTAAGCAGCACCTGGGGCAGGCCCACCCGCCCGTTGAAGCCGCGCGCCTGTTGCTGCCCATCGCCGAAGCCCTGCACTACATCCACCAGCGCGGCATGATCCACCGCGATGTAAAACCCGCCAACATCCTCTTTGATGAAATGCGCACCCCCAAGCTGGCCGATTTCGGCATCGTCAAGCTGCTCGACCAGGAGGGCGTCACCCTCACCGCCACCGGCGTGGGCGTGGGCACCCCCGATTACATGGCGCCGGAGCAGATCGGCAAGGATTTTGACCACCACGTGGACCAGTACGCGCTGGGGATCATCTTTTATGAACTGGTGACCGGCAAAAAGCCCTACCAGGGCGATACCCCGATCCAGACCCTGCTGATGCACGTTACCGAACCGCTGCCCGATCCGCGCATCCTGGTGCCCGACCTGGCAGAGAATGCCTGCGCCCTGATCCGCACCGCGCTGGAGAAAAAACCGGCGCAGCGCTACCCCGACACCGGCGCCTTCATCGCCAGCCTGCGGGGTGTGATCGGTGATTCCGGCGCATACCCCGCCCCGGCACCCGCTGCCGGGGCTGTGCCGCAGCCCACCGCCGCCGCGCCCGAACCGCCGTCGAAGCGGGAACTGCCGTTCGACCTGCCGCCGGAACCGCAGGCGCCTGCCGCGGAAGAGGAACCCACCGCCCTGGCCGATTTCGTGCCGGCGGAAGAACCGACCGCGATCGCTGTTGAAGAAGATGCCACCGCCCTGGCCGGGTTTGACGCGCAGGAGGAGCTCACCGCGCTCAATGACATTGTGCTGCGCGAAGAACCGACCGTGATCGCTGTCGAGGAAGATGCCACCGCCCTGGCGGATTACACCCCGGTGGAACACGCCGCCCCGCAGCCGCCGCCCCGCGCCGCACAGGCTGGGCCGAAAAAGAAATTCCCGTGGCTGTGGGCCGGTATCGGCGCCGCGGTGGTGGCGCTGGTGTTGTTCGCTGTTTTCGTCCTGCCCGGGTGGTTTGAATCTCCCCCGCAGGTGCCCACCGCCGCCGGGCTGAGCCAGCAGGACATCAACCGCACCAAGGTGGCGGAGGTCAACCAGGGCCAGCAAAGCGCGGCGGAAGAGCAAAACCCGGCCGAAGCCGAAGTGGTTTCCGGCACCGAGCGCCGCGGCGGCTGGCTGGATGAGATCGTGATTGTCTACGCCAGCCGGGAGGATGCCATTGCCCGCACCGCCGCCGGCGAATTGCAGCTTAGCTCGCTGGCTTATGACCAGCCCTTCCAGTTTTACGAGATCAGCGGCAGCAACCTGGAACCGTTGATCTATACCAACCGGGTGTACGAGTTGACCATTAACCCCGCCGGCAATCCCACCTTTAAAGGAAGCGGCGCGCTTAACCCCTTCAGTTCGCCTGACATCCGCCGCGCGCTTAACTTCCTGATCGACCGCGAGTTCATTGCGCAGGAAATTTTCGGCGGGTTGGCGCAGCCGCGCTGGGTGCCGGTGCCGCGCAACACCCGCGATGACTGGCAGTTTGACCGGCTGCGCGAACTGGAAGACACCTACCGCTACCAGCCCGACCTCGCCGGAGAGATCATCACCAAAGAAATGCAGCGCCTGGGGGCGGAGCGGGTCGGCGGCACCTGGCACTACCAGGGTGAACCGCTGGTGCTGGTGTTCCTCATCCGCGATGACAGCAACGGCCTGCGCGTACCCCTCGGCGACTACATTGCCGGGCAGCTGGAATCGGTCGGGTTCCAGGTGGAACGCCGCTACCTGGGCGGCGCTGAAGCACAGGAACTGTGGCTGTACGGCGACCCGCGCGAAGGCGCCTGGCACCTCTATACCGGCGCCTGGAACAATGACGATTGGATCCGCGATGCCGGGCCGGATTTCCAGTTCTACAGCAGTGATGTCAGCGAATATGCCGGGTTTTCCCCGCTGTGGCAGTCTTACACCCAGGTCAACCCGGAATATGATCTCGCGGCCAACCTGCTGGCGCAAAGGGAATATACCTCGGTGAAACAGCGCGACAGCCTGATGGATGATGCCATCCGCTATTACAATGACGCCCCCTACCGCCTGTTCCTTGCGGAAGGCCAGGCCGCGCAGGCCGCCAGCCCGGCGGTACGCGCCGCGCTCGATCCGCTGGCGGGGGTGTTTGATCTGCCGCTGTGGGCACTCACCCTGCGCTACAAGGAGCAGGAGGGCGGCACCCTTACCCTTGGCATGCCCGACATGTTCTGCGACCTGGTGACCGCCGTGGAGGCCGATTGCGCCGGCGACCGGCAGTGGCTGCATGCCATCAACAGCGGCGGGATGGTCTACAACCCCGTCCTGCAGCTGCCGGTGCCCTACCGGGTGGAATCCGCCGTCATCACCGCCGTGGAGGGCGTCCCCATCCGCCCCGATGAGAGCGGCGTGCAGCTCAACTTCACCGATGTGATCGAAGTGCCGCCGGAAGCCTGGGTCGATTGGGACCTGAAGGCCAACCAGTTCATCACCGCCGCGCAGGCCTTCCCCGAAGGCCGCACCGTGGCCGTCAAAAGCACCGTCACCTACCCCGCGGACCTGTACCAGGCCGTCACCTGGCACGATGGCTCGCCCTTCAGCGCGGCGGATGTGGTCTTCCACCTGATCTACCAGCTCTACCGCAGCCATCCCGATGCCGATGGGTATGACCCGTTTGCACCCAACCCGCACGACGGCGGGATCGTCGCCTGGCGCATCAAATCCACCGACCCGCTCACGATCGAAGTCTACCGCGACCTGTGGGAGCTGGATGCCGCCAATAATGTGGTGGACCTGTGGCCCGATTACGGCGCCAGCGAAGCCCCCTGGCATGTGATCACGGTGGCCAACTGGGCGGATTTGCAGGGCTTTTCCGCCATCAGCCGCGGGCGGATGGAACAGGCCGGCATTGACACCCCGATGAGCTGGCTCAATCCCGAAAATTCAGCCCCCATCCGCGAGCTGCTGCAGCAGGAATTCGACAGCGCCTACATCCCCTATTTTGAAACCATGGTCAATTTCACCAATGAGGAGGAAGCCCGTGCGCGCTACGAGAACCTGATGCGCTTCTACGATCAACACGGGCACCTGTTTGTGGGTACGGGCGCTTACCTGCTGGCGCAGTACGAGCTGTACGGGTACCTGTCCCTGGCGCCTCATCCCGCCTACCCCGATCCTGCCGACCGCTGGGAATGGGCGGTGCCGTAGGGGAACCGGGGTTGTTGCGGGTAACTGATGATCTCCCCTCGACAAGCTCGGGGAGCGTGTTAACGATAACGGTCGCTGAGTCTGTGGTTCGACAGGCTCAGCAATCATCGAAGCGACATCCTCCGTCCGAAGCGACAACGTGCGGGTAAGTTAAGATCACCCTTCGACAGGCTCAGGGTGCGTGTTAACGAGGAGCGTGTTAATGCAACGGTCGCCGCATGATAACGGTCGCTGAGCTTGTCGAAGCGACATTCTTCATCCGAAGCGACATTCTCCATCCGAAGCGACATCCTCGTGTCATGCCACCGGGGATTAAAAAATGGTCCAGCCGCAGGCCACCCACAGGTACAGCCCCAGCAGGAATTCCAACAGGCTGATAGAAAGTGGAAACCAGAACGAGGTGGCATCCAGGTAACGAAAAGGAAGCTTTCGCAAACCGCTGCGCTGCCGGATGGGATCATGCTCATCCAGCAGCAGGCGCACATACTGCATCGAGGGGCCGGGTTTCAACAGGGAATAGTAACCACCGTCGATGCCATACATGCGGCCCAACTGGGTGATCCGGAAGGAATACCCCAGCAGTGATAACTGCATGCGCGCATCGAGGATGATCGCCGCCCACAGCAGCAGGGCGGCAAACAGGAACAGGCTGGCTTCCTTGACGGTGAGTGCCAGGCTGATCACCGCCAGGTTGGCCGTGCCGAAAAACGTGGCGCACTGCCCGCGCAAGTTGGCCATCGATAACCGGGCTTCATACATCTTTTCGAGTTCGATCTGGTGGAATTCAGGCAATCCACCGCCCAAGCCTTCACGCTTCTCATCCATAGGCGCTCCCCGGGCCAGGCTGGTTGCCGGTCATGGGGCAGACCGGGTTCACTGGCCGCTTATGGATAGTATACCCACACCGGGCAGCAGAATACAATCACCAATATCGGGGAGGCGCACCTGGCGGGTTTTGGACACGGCACGCCCAGGCATCCGAAAGCTGCACAGCAATCTCCGGCTTTCGGCATGGCGCGGATGGAAAATGGCCTTCATTAAAATGCCTCGTGGAGACTTCGGATGTCTTAAGTTTGCCACCTCCATCTTGCCAATCCCCCCATCCTGCGCTACAATAGAGGTAATAACCCCAAAGGCGATGACGGAGAAAAGTAGGCTGGCAGAAGCCGACAGGGACGTGCGGGCAGTGGATTGAGACCCGCACCCGTGCCGAAACCAGTTGAAGTTCCCTCCCGAGCCGCCCCGGTGAACGAAGGTTGCCCTTCCACTAGTCGGGGACGCAGCGGCGCGGCGTTACAGGCGCTGCCGGATTCGGAGCCCACGCGCTCCACGTTCGGGCCAAGCGGGCTGCCAAGCGGCAGCCAATCAGGGTGGTACCGCGGGTCAACACTCGTCCTTGAAGACAGTCGATGCTTCAAGGATTTTTTATTTTTCAACCCCTGCAAAGGAGGATTCCATGACCGAAGAACAAACCAATATTCTCGACCAGCTGGAGGCGGTGCGCGCCGAGGCGCTGGAAGCCCTGCGCGGCGCCAAAGACGAGAACGACCTGCTCGCCTGGCGCGCGCGCTACCTGGGCAAAGCCGCCCCGGTGATGGCGGCCTTCCAGCAGCTGCGCAATGCCGCGCCGGACCTGCGCCCGTTGATCGGGCAGAAGGCGAACGAGGTTAAGAACGCCCTCGAGGCCGCCCTGACCGAGTTCGGTGAGCAGGTGAAGCAGGCGCGCCTGCGGGCCAGCCTCGCCGGCGACAAACTCGATGTCACCCTGCCCGGGCGGCAACCCGAACGCGGCCGCCTGCACCCCACCACGCAAACCCTGCGTGAAATCTACCGCATCTTCGCCGAGATGGGCTTCCAGGTGTTCCAGTCCACTGAGGTGGAGCTGGACGAGATCAACTACGGGAAGCTCAACTTCCCGCTGCACCACCCCGCGCGCGATATGCAGGACACCTTCTTCACCACCGACCCCGACGTGCTCCTGCGCACGCACACTTCCCCCGGGCAGTACCATGCCATGCGCCACTTCCACCCCGAACCGATCCGCGTGATCCTGCCGGGGATGTGCTACCGCTATGAGCAGGTCACCTACCGTTCGGAGATCCAGTTCAACCAGGTGGAGCTGCTGGTGGTGGGCGAAAACGTCACCTTCGGCGACCTGATCGGTACGCTGGAGGATTTCGTGCACCGCATGTTCACGCCCGATACCCACATCCGCCTGCGCCCGAATTACTTCCCCTTCACCGAACCGAGCGCGGAGATGGATGTGGAATGTTTCATCTGCGGCGGCAAGGGCTGCCAGGTGTGCAAGCACTCCGGTTGGCTCGAGATCCTCGGCTGCGGCATGGTGCACCCGAACGTGCTGCGCAACGGCGGCTACGACCCCGAGAAATACAGCGGCTTCGCGGCCGGGATGGGGCCGGAGCGGATCACGATGCTCAAGCACCACATCACCGACATCCGCTATTTCTGGGGCAACGACCTGCGCTTCCTGCAGCAGTTCTAGGCCGGGGGGTCACCCTTCGACACTTCGACAGGCTCAGTGCAAGCATGCTCAGGGTGCGTGTTAATGGGAAAATTGTTAAAGTTGATAGCAGGATATGGATTTTGACAAGAGAAAGGATTGGCATAGATTATGAAACTGCCGATTTCATGGTTACAGGATTATATTGACATCAGCGATTATGACGTGGAAGCATTGGCGCATTTGCTGACGATGGCCGGGCTGGAGGTGAACTCGATCCAGCTGGTGGGGCTGCCGATGCCTGAGGAGAGCACGCACGAATTCAAGATCAGCGGGCTTTCGTGGCCGAAGGATAAGTTCGTGGTGGCGCAGGTGAATGAAGTCCTGCCGCACCCGGACGCCGACAAGCTCACCCTGTGCCGCCTGGTGGATGACGAGGGCGAGCACATTGTCCTCACCGGCGCGCCCAACATCTACCATTTAAAAGGAATCGGCCCGCTGGAGAAGCCGCTCAAGGTGGCGTATGCCAAACTGGGTGCCGAACTGTATGACGGCCACCAGCCCGGCTGGGTGCTGACCAAACTGAAGAAGGCCAAAATCCGCGGGGTGGAATCCTCCTCGATGGTGGCTTCCGAGAAGGAACTGGGCATTTCCGAGGAGCACGAAGGCATCATCCTCCTGCCCGATGACGCCCCCACCGGCATGGCGCTGGCGGAGTACATGGGTGATGCCGTGTTCGATATTGAAATTCTGCCCAACAATGTGCGCAATGCCTGCGTCTACGGCGTGGCGCGCGAGATCGCGGCCTTCACCGGACGGGCGCTGAAACCGCTCGACCTTCGCTACGAGGAAGCCGGCGACAGCATCACGGGCCAGGCGATGATCGAGATCACCGATCCCGCCCTCAACCCGCGCTTCGTGGTCGGGCTGCTGAAGGGCGCGCAGACTGTGCCCAGCCCCTACCACGTGCAGCGCCGCCTGCGGCTGGCGGGTGTGCGCCCGATCAACGCGATTGTGGATGCCACCAACTACGCCATGCTCGAGATCGGCGAACCGCTGCATGCCTTCGATTACGACATCCTCACCCGGCGCGCCGGCGGCAAGGCCCCCACGATCATCACCCGCACCGCGGCGCAGGGCGAGAAGCTGACCACGCTCGACGGCGTGGAACACACCCTCGAAGACTACACCATCCTCGTCACCGACACCGCCGGGCCGCTCTCGCTGGCGGGCGTGATGGGCGGGTTGGAAAGCGAAGTGCAGGATAACACCGCCAATGTGCTGCTGGAAGGCGCCAACTGGAACTACGTCAACATCCGCCGCCTGACCAAGAAAGAGCACATCACCACCGAAGCCGCCTACCGCTTCGCGCGCGATTTGCACCCCTCCCTGGCGCTGGACGGCGTCAAACTCGGCCTGCGGTACATGCAGGCCTGGGCGGGCGGCACCATCGCCAAAGGACTGGTGGACAATTACCCGCTGCCGTACAGCGAACCGGTCAACACCCTCAGCGTGGATTTCGTGCGGGCACGCACCGGCATCCCCGCCATCACCGCCCGTGAGATCGCCGACCTGCTGGCGCGGCTCGATTTCCACTGTAGCGTCAGCGGCGATACCGTCACCGTGACCGCGCCCGGTTACCGCAAGGACATCAGCGAGGGCGTGGTGGGCAAGGCCGACCTGCTGGAAGAACTCACCCGCCTGTACGGCTACAACAACATCCCGCACACGCGCCTGGCGGATACCCTCCCGCCGCAGAAACCGAACTTCGGGTTCGAGATGCGCAACCGCCTGGAGGACCTGCTTTCGGCGCTGGGGATGACCCAGACCATCAGCTACCGCATGACCAACCCGGCCGATGAGGCGCGCGTGCTGCCCGAGCAGAGCGTGCTGGATGACAGCCACTACGTGGTAATCGCCAATCCCTCCACCCCGGAATGGACCGTGATGCGCCGTTCGCTGCTGCACGCCTTGCTGAAAACGGTGGAAAAGAACAGCCGCGTGGATGAGCGCATTGCGGTGTACGAGATCGGCCCGGTGTTCCTGCCGGTGGCCGGTGAAAAACTGCCCAACGAGGAACACCGCCTGGCGCTGGCGCTGAGCGGGGTGCGCGAACGCGGCAGCTGGAACCGCGCCGCCCGTAAGAACGACTGGATCGATTTCTACGACCTGAAGGGCGTGGTGGAAGCCATGCTGCAGCTGGCAACCGCGGAGGTGACTTACGAACCTGCGGAACATCCCTCCTTCCATCCCGGCAAGTGCGCGCGCGTGTTGTGCGGCGGGGTGGAACTGGGCGTGTTTGGCGAACTGCACCCCCAGGCGGCGGAGCATTACACCTTCGGCAAGGCGCCGGTGCTGGCGGGTGAATTCGACCTGGTGAAACTGATCGAAGCCCTGGCGCCCAAACGTGAACTGGTGCCGGTGCCCAACTTCCCGCCCGTGCTGGAAGACCTGGCGGTGGTGGTGGATGAAGAAACCAGCGCGGCCGCGGTGGAAGCCGTGATCCGCAAAGGCGGCGGCGACCTGGTGACCGAGGTGCGCCTGTTCGACATCTACCGCGGGGCGCAGGTGGGCGCAGGCAAAAAGAGCCTCGCCTATGCCCTCACCTACCAGTCGATGGACGGCACCCTCTCGGATAAAGACGCCGCCAAGATCCGCAAGAAGATCATCGGCCGGCTGGAGTACGAGTTGAAAGCGAAGCTGCGGGAGTAAATACCGCCGGATAACAGTACACCCCCCGCCGGATTCAACAAGCCCGGTGGGGGTTTTTTCGCATCTGCCAGGGTGATGGCAGGGGAACCTTTTTCACGCTGCCCCGCCTGCCCCATCCCGGATGTGGGTAGTGAGATGGCGCTATCCGCTGCTTCCATACCCACATCCGGGATGGCATGGAGCAGCGAAACGCCGATCGGGTTGATTGGAACGCCAGGTGTGGAACCGTCAATGGGTTGCCAGAAGGATGATCGTGTCCATGCGTGGATGTGTGCCTGGGGGTATGTATGCAACACAATCCGTTTATTCCAGGTGACTTCCGGGAAAGAAAATGTCTTAAATGAATTCACTTCCAGACTACCCAGGTTGAACAATATGGATTAATATTGAGGGGGGTTTAACAATTTGTGGCCGATCACCCCGGGTTATGTTCCGAATTCAAACTGAGTTAAATCGGGAGAAAAATCAATGAATCTTGATGTCACTTTGAAGGTTCCAGCCAACATTGTGCGTGGGTTGGATAATAAGATTTATGAACGTGTTGGTGGAGTTATTCGTGAGGTAGGGTCAAAAAAGGTCGTTGCATGGTTGCGTGATGCTAAAGGCTTATCAAATTCTTCTGTTCTATCTACAGTAAACTCTGCTGCCAGCACGCTAAATGCGGCACTGTCCACAGTGAGTGCTGTAACCGGGGTCCTGAATCTGGCAGTTTCAACAATGGGATTTGCTCTCGTTCTAAACCGGTTAAAAGGCATTGGAGAAAAATTGGAAGAAGCCCAGGATGTTCTTCAAGCGATTGACTACAAAATTGATTTATCTTTTTATGCGAATTTTCAAGCTGCCCTGGATTTGGCGATGAATGCATTTACGATGGCGAACCCAGAATCTCGCAATATGAGCGCTATGCAAGCCATCAACCGGTTCCTGGAAGCCGAACATCACTACACCAAACTCGCGGATCGAGAAATTGGCAATGGCAGTCAGGTGGCAGATGAATACCTGTCGACATTGTGTCTGGCTTATATTACCGAAGTCCGCTGTTATCTGGAATTGGAAGAGTTGGATACCGCACGCCGTCGTTTACATGAAGCTGCAGTTGCGCTTCGTCCGCGTTTTGAACAGCACATCAACACTTTATTAACCAGCAATCCTGCTGCTTATTTACACCCAAGTTTACGAGAACAAGTAGGCTTAAAACAGCTGACTGAAGTGTATCAATGGCTGAATCCAGGTGTAACTGAAAGCGATGTCTTTGACATGCAGCGGGAAAATATATTCAACCTGGCTCAGAAACCACAGGAATGGATTGACTCACTCCCACAAGCCATTCATGTTCCCAAAACTTCCGCCCCAACAAATGTGTTTAATGACTTCGCCAAACAATCAAAGAAATTCATTGGGGGATTACCTGCGATGTCAAAGATTTCAGGCTCAAAAACCGGAACCCAAGAGGCAGCAACGCAATCACCTGAAATTGAAATTTTTGGCCGTCTGCCAGCAATGATACTATTAATGGGGGCGATGGCTGAAGATTACAACCGTCTGGCAATGTATGAGTATGAAGTTGAAACGATCCACAATTTAGGGATGAGTTTCCAGGATTGGCAGCAGTTGGCTCCACTTGCTACAGAACCTGTCAATGATGCGGGATTGATGTACATTACAGTGTCACAAAATTAATCGCTGCCCGGTCCGTCAGGTATTGTGCGTACGGTTGACAGCCTGGCTTGCCAACAGGGAATCCATATGAAGATCATTGGCCGGTTGGAATATGACTTGAAAGCGAAGCTGCGGGAGTAAATACCGTGGGATAAACACACACCCCCTGCCGGATTCAACAAGCCCGGTGGGGGGTGTTTCGAATCTGCCAGGGTGATGGCAGGGGAACCTTTTTCACGCTGCCCCGCCTGCCCCATCCCGGATGTGGGCAGTGAGATGGCGCTATCCGCTGCTTCCATACCCACATCCGGGATGGCATGGAGCAGCGAAACGCCGATCGGGTTGATTGGAACGCCAGGCGTGGAAGCGCCGATGCTTTGGCGTGTCCATGCCGCACAATCCGTGCTGTTCGGTTCAGAATTTTGGTAGGGATGTAGGGGCGCGGCTCAGCCGCGCCGGGCTTTGGGGACAACCTGTTCCCTTAGAAGAAAAAGAAACAGGGTTGGCGGACGCAAGCGCCCGGACAAGCCCGGTTTCGGTCGGTTGGATGCTTGATTGAAATCGCCTCGCGGCCAGGTTGACCCGGCCAGGAACCGGCGGAGCAGGTCACATGGGGGGGTGTCTTAATCTTCAGACGCTTCCAATTCAGGTGGCCCTGCAATTTCTATCACCTGGGGTGACATTTCCCATGCCAGGAAATCATCAAGATCCGCCTTGATTTGTCTTGCTACAAAAGCGATGATAATCGCATCATCTGTGAGGCCGAGCAAGGGAATCACATCTGGCACAAAATCAAGGGGCGAGACGAAATAGATTAACGCCGCAACCACGACCACGATCGTCTTCCACGGAACAGCTGTGTATTGGCGAGCGTAGTACGCACGGGCCAGCCGGATTAACGCTGACAGATAGCGCCAAAACTCATCCAGCTTTTCATCCAATTGGTCCAAAGGGCCTCTGTTCTTTCTTTCGGCCTTCCGGATTGCCCGATCAACGAGAATTCTGGTCTTCTCCGGGTCACGCGCGTATTCTTCCGCTTTGCTTTTGGCTTGTTGAAACTCGGGCGAATTGACCACTTCTTCGGTTTTGGATGTTGGTTCCGTCTGTTTGTCAGTGCTCGCATCCTTTTTTGTTGCCATGTTTTTCTCCCACAGGAATCGTGAACATTGGATGAATATATTTTGTTGGTGAGATACATTTCAGCTCATTATAGCTGAAACACACGCCATGTCCACATCGAACCCTGGTATCACCCCACAATGACACGTCCCTGGCGGGTTACAGCTTGCCACCAAAAAAGAGATTGTCCCAACAGTCCAGCGCGGTGGCGCCGCGCCGCAAATCTGGGGCGAAAACAAGAATCGAGCCGCCAGATGCCTGGCGGCTCGATCCGGTTCAGCACCATGGGTGCTGTTTGCGGAAGAAACAATACCGGGATTACTTGGCGGGAACCAGCTCCACGGTGGCCAGGTCAATCACCAGGGCCGGGTCCACGGCAGGGATGCCGGGCAGCAGGACGGAATCGGTGATCTCGGCCCAATCCATATCGACCACGTGGCCGCTGGTGTGTGCGGAAATCACATCGACGCCGAACCGGCCGGAATCCACGGCTGCGTCCATGCCGGTGACGCCGCCGAACTGGACATCATCCATGTAGAAGTAAGCCGAGGTGCCTTCCACCACGAACTTGATCGTGTGGTAGTCGCTGATGTTCTTGCTGGCGATGGTCCAGTCTTCAACGAACCAACCGCTGCCGGCAACAAACCCGTACAGCTCGGCGACGATATCGCCGCCATCCTGGTAGAAGTCAATCTCGTAGCCGGTGCCAAAGCTGCCGTCGGTGTCAAAATCGGTGCGGTAGTAGATCGAGTACCCATCTGCGCCGTAGGTGCCGGTGGAGCGGATCGAGGTTTCAAAGATGGCATCGGTGTAGTTGATGCCGTAATAGGTGGCGGCGCAGCCCCAGATGCAGGCCGAACTGGGTGTACCGCTGTAGGTGGCACCGTTCTGGATGCTCCACAGGTTGGGCGGATCGACCCAGTTGGGGGCCTCGCTGTTGAAATCAAAGGTTGTTACCGCCCCGCCGCTGATGCTGAAATCACGGTAGGCGGTCCAGCGCCCGAAGTTGCGGCCGTTCTTGGCGCGCACGTGCCACTTGTAGTCGCCGTCCGGCAGGCCGGGGTCCACGCTCCAGGTGCAGGTGCTGCCATCGCAGAAGTCGGCATCGGATACGAGGGTGTTGCGCACAAAGGTATCGTCCGGCAGGCGGAACTGCATCAGGTACATGGTGGCGCCGGTGATGTCACCCCATTCGAGGGTGGGGGTGGAGGAGCTGCTGACGTAATCATCCACCGGGCTGATCTGCCAGGTGCGGGCCAGCTGGGTGTAGGTGAAATAGCGCGTGACGGACCATGCACCGCTGACACTGGTGATGGTGTTGCGCGCGCGCACACGCCAGCTGTAGGTGCCGAAATTGCTTTGCAGGTCGGTATCGATGCGGTATTCGCAGTAGGTTCCGGTGCAGGAGCCGATGCCCTTGGTCCAGGAATCCATCAGGGTGCCGCCGGTGTCATACATTTCGATGTCATAGGTGGTGGCGCCGTAGACCGGGTACCATTTGAAGGTCGGGCGGCCGCCGTAGACGATCGCATCCGCACCCGGTGAGCGCAGGCTGGCCCGGTCAAGGGTGCTGACCGACATCGGGGCGAAGATATCGGTGAAATCGAGGCGCGGGGCCACCGTGGTACCGCCGGTGCGGTTATCGGTCACGCTGACGCCGTAGTTGCGGATCAGGCTGAGGATACCATCGGAGTTCAGGAAGGGATAGGCCTCCTTGAGGGCGGCAAACGCGCCCGCCACCATCGGGGTGGCCATCGAGGTGCCGTTCCAGGTGTCGGTCGGCGCAGTGCCGCCGTACGATTCTGTTGGCACGGAGGAGGTGATGCTGACGCCTGGCGCCCACACATCCACCATGTCGGGGGCGGCGTTGGAGAAGGGGGCAACGTTGTCGCTGTTGTCATAGGTGGCGCCGACTGCTACAGCATCGCTGATGCAGGAAGGCCCGCCCACGCCGTCGACATAATAGGCGTTACCGGTGGCGATCACGGTGGCGATACCCGCCGTGCGCAGGTTGCCGATGATCGCGGCACGCGAGTCGCTGTTGCAGGGGGCGGTATACTTACCGCCGCCCAGGCTCATGTTGATCGAGATGAGGTCATAGCTGCTGCGAATGGAGTAGATGTGCTCCAACGCGCGCAGCTGGTCGGTGTTATAGGTCAGCGAGCAGGGGGCGCTGCTGCCGCAGTAGGTGGGGTTGATGAAGGAACTGAATACCTGCACGGCAATCAGGTCGGCATGGGGTGCCACGCCGCTGAAGCCGGTATGGGTGCCCGCCACAATCCCGGCTACGTGCGTGCCGTGGTCGCATTCATTGGTTCCGCACACGCCGGAAACATACGGTTCGGCGGAACCGGTGGCGGTGGACGACGAAACGCTGCCCGGGCAGAGCGAGGTGGCGCCGTCACCGGCATAAGTGGTGGAAAAACAGGCTTCCGCCACCACTTTGCCGTTGTCGAGGTACAGGTGGTCTTTGTCCACACCGGTATCGAGGATGGCGACCACGGCGCCGTCGCCGTCATAGCCCAGGGTGTGGGCTTCATCGGCATCGATCCAGGGGATGGCTTCTGCCATGGCGGAGGGGGCCGGTTCTTCGCTCCATTCCAGTTCATCCGCGCGGACGGGGATGTCCTGCTGGGCGCTCAACACCAGGTCCGATGCCAGCAGGGCAGCGTACTCGGCGGTGTTTTCCACCCAGACTGAAACGTAGGGGACGTATTCAAACGCGACCCAGTCCTCGGTCAGTCCGCTGCCAAATTGTGCCGCGAACTCGGCCTGGGCATTGTCAATCTTGCTCATCGCTTCCAATTCGGCGGCGCCTTCCAACCCGGCCGTTCCGCTGAATTCGGGGACAGCCAGCTGGAGGATCAGGCGCACGGTCTGGCCGGATTCGAGCGCGGCCACCACGTCCGGGTGGGTGTAAGATTTGGAAACCTGCGCCGCGCTGAGGGTATCCAGCGTGGGCGGTTCCTCCTCGGATGCCGCGACGATACTGCCGGGCAGCATCAGGATCAGGCTGCACAACAGCACAGCCAGGACAGCAGTAACAGTTACTTTAAGTTTCATATTGGTTCCCTCTGAAAATGAATGATGTGTGAAATGCTGCCGCGAAATTCACTGTCCCCCACGGTAACATTTGCATTTTATCACCTTAAGTGTTGTTCGTATATAGTCTGTTTGTTAAGGAATCAGCACCCGAACCTCCATCCCAGAGGGAGGGACTTGCGCCGCTGGTGTTCGTGACCAGCCTACCTCCCTCCGGGATGGGATGGCGTTAGTCAGTATGAAATGGCGGTTCGGAACGCCAAAGACACGCCGCGTTGGTTAACGTTGGGAATGGCGGATGTTACACTCCTGAACCTCCATCCCGGAGGGAGGGACTTGCGCCGCTGGTGTTCGTGACCAGCCTACCTCCCTCCGGGATGGGATGGCGTTAGTCAGTATGAAATGGCGGTTCGGAACGCCAAAGACACGCCGCGTTGGTTAACGTTGGCAATGGCGAACGTTACACGCCCGAACCTCCATACCGGAGGGAGGGATAGACGCCGCTGGTGTTCGGTACCTGACTACCTCCCTCCGGGATGGGATGGCGGATGTATGTTTGAAATGATTGTTCGGAACGCCAAAGGCACGCCGCGGTGGTGAACGTTGGGAATGGCGAACGTTACACTCCCGAACCTCCCTCCGGGATGGGATGGCGAGGTTAAGTGATACTGAAACGTTTGGAACCTAAAAAGGTGGCTGCACTCAGAACACCAATGTTTCAGCAGGCGGTTGATTGATCTCGAACAATCTCCAGATAGCGCTGCATCGTTTGACGGTAATCCTCCCCGGAACGAAAGAAATGGCGGCATACCGAAACAGGGTTTTCGCCGCCCCAATCGCGATAGTTGGAATAGTGCCAATCTTCGGGGTGTTCCACGAAGCCATCCTTAACCGGGTTACTGTGGATATACAAGGCGGCACGAACCAGATATTGTTCGTTGATCACCTGTCGGGCATGAAACCGTCCTTCAAACAAGGTGCCGGAATAGCTGTCATTGGTGTTTACGTGCTGGGTATAGGACTTGAAAATCGTATACAACCACCGGGATACAGGGGTCGCTCCCTGCTGCTGTACCAGGAAATGATAATGGTTGGGCATCAGGACATAGGCCAGAAGCAGGATATCCTGTTGTTTTGCATACCTGCGCATTAATCGTTCACAACTGACGAAATGATCGTGATCGGGAAAAATGGTTTTTCCATTATTCCCCCGGTTATACAGGTGATAAATTCCGCCGGTTTGAAATTGAATACTGCGTGGAGGCATCCCCGACTCCCAATGAAATGGATTGGAATGGTTTGAGTATACTATAGTTGTGCAGGTGGTGATTGGTTGGTGTTGGTAATGAACCTTGGGAATTGATATAGCTACACTCCTGAACCTCCATCCCGGAGGGAGGGACATACGCCGCTGGTGTTCGTGATCTGCCTACCTCCCTCCGGGATGGGATGGCGGATGTATGTTTGAAATGATTGTTCGGAACGTCAAAGCTACGCCGCGGTGGTTAACGTTGGGAATGGCGGATGTTACACTCCTGAACCTCCATCCCGGAGGGAGGGACAGACGCCGCTTGCGTTCGTGACCTGACAGCCTCCCTCCGGGATGGGATGGCGGAGGTATGTTTGAAATGATTGTTTGGAACGCCAAAGGCACGCCGCGGTGATGAAGGTTGGGAATGGCGGATGTTACACTTCCGAACCTCCATCCCGGAGGGAGGGACATACGCCGCGTGTGTTCGGTACCTGCCTGCCTCCCTCCGGGATGGGATGGCGGATGTATGTTTGAAATGTTTGTTCGGAACGTCAACGGCACGCCGCGGTGGTTAACGTTGGCAATGGCGGATGTTACACTCCTGAACCTCCATCCCGGAGGGAGGGACTTGCGCCGCTGGTGTTCGTGACCAGGCTACCTCCCTCCGGGATGGGATGGCGGAGGTAAGTTGTAAATGTTTGTTCGGAACGTCAAAGGCACGCCGTGGGCAGGCCAAGCGGCGAATCCTGTCAGGCAGCCTCGCGTGCTGCGGCGTCCAGCGCTGCCCAGCGATAACAGGAAACCTCATGGTCATTCACCATCCCCACCGCTTCCATGAAGGCGTAGCAGGTGGTGGGACCGACAAAGCTGAAGCCGCGCCGTTTGAGCGCCTTGCTCATCGCCTGCGATTCCGCCGTCTGCACCGGGATCTCCGCCAGGCTGCGCCACTGGTTGCGGATCGGCCGGCCGCCGACGAACGACCACAGGAAGGTATCCAGCGAGCCGAACTCGTCCTGCACCGCCAGCACCGCACGCGCATTGTCCACCGCGGACTGCAGCTTGCGGCGGTGGCGCACAATGCCGGGGTCTTTCAGCAGACGGGCGATTGTGGCTTCATCGTATGCCGCCACCACGGCGGGGTCAAAATTGGCAAAGGCGGCGCGGTAGTTGTCGCGCTTGCGCAGAATCGTGTCCCAGCTCAGCCCGGCCTGGGCGCCCTCGAGCACGAGGAACTCGAACAGGGTGCGGTCATCGTGCACCGGCTCACCCCATTCCAGGTCGTGATAGGACTGCATGGCGGGGTGCTGCGCCCACGCGCAGCGCTGGATCGGGGCGTCATTCATCGTGCCTCCTGTGGCGGGTACTCCCCCGCCTGGATCAGTCCGCGGGATTGGTGCGGAAGATGATATCCCACAGCGGCGAGGAAACGCCGAAGCGCATCTCGGGGGTCTTAAAATGGTGCGCCATGTGGTGCTGGCGGATAATTTTGAGCAGCCCCTTCTTCATCGAGAAGTGATGGATGCTGTAGTGCATCATATCGTACACCACGTAGCCGGCCAGGAACCCGGCAAACAGCGGCGCCACCCAGTGCGGGGCGTTCAGCAGCAGCCCCACCAACGCGTAAAACAGGCCGTAAAACAGCGCCGAAAGCGGGATGCTCAGCACCGGCGGCATCACCAGGCGGGTTTTGCTGCGCGGCTGGGCGTGATGCACGCCGTGCACCAGGAACAGGAGCCGCTGCATGCGTTCGCTGGGATTTTTGGGATGGAAGTGGAATACAAAGCGGTGCAGCAGGTACTCCGAGGGCGTCCACACCACCAGGCCCAGCAGGAAACCGAGCGGGATATGCAGCCAGGCGCCCTGGGGCCGCCCGGCAAAAGCACGCCACACGAACCAGGCGATTGCCGGCAGCCACACCACCAGCACCACCACCGGGCTGATGTGGGTGAAGAATTCAAGAAAATCAGATTTGAACAATCGGACGGGGGCTTCTTCGCGCGCGCGGGCTGGGCTCATGGCTCTCTCCTGTAGGGTGGTTGACTTCAATTGAAGGTGTTGCCGGGGAATACTTCGATTATACCATCGGCGCAAATGGCAGGGAGGCAATATCACAGCTTTCTTAACCGCCGCGATGGTATACTGGATTCCACACCGATGAAAGGAAGTGGACGATGGCTTTTGACAATGAATTGACCGTGCTCTGGACCACGGACAACCTGGTGACCACGCGCGACATGGTGTTCATGTACGCGGGCAACGCCAAACGGCTGGGCTGGTTCGAGCACGTCAACCTGGTGATCTGGGGCGCGAGCGCCGTGCTGGCCGCAGAAAATGGCGAGGTGCAGGGCTGGCTGCGGGAATTGATGGATGCCGGCGTGGATGTATACGCCTGCAAAGCCTGTGCCGACCGGCACGGGGCCTCGGAGGCACTGGCGGCGCTGGGGGTGGTGGTGGCGTACATGGGCCAGCCGCTGACCGAACGCCTGAAGGCCGGTGCCGCGCTGCTGACGGTATGATCCCCGCGGCGGCGGATTAGACCGCTTTGCGGAACACGCGGTACATCTTGTACACTTCCGCTCCCATGCGCTTTGCCAGCTTGGGCGTCTGCGGGTTGTCGACCGCGGTCAAGGAGAGATCAATCCAACTGAAGCCGGGGCGGGCTTCGATGCGCCGCACCAGTTCATCGAACATCAACAGCGCGGCGCCGGTGCCCCAATATTCCGGCAGCAGCAGCACGCTTTTCACCGTCAGGCAGTGGGTGGTTTTTTTGAAATTGAGCAGGAAGCCGGGGTAGTTCCAGGGGTAACGCAGGCCGTTGTAGCGCTTGAAATGTTCGTTCATGTTGATCGTGCCGGGCAGGAAGCCCACGGTTTCCCCGGTGTGGGTATCATCCATGAACAGGATCAATTCCGGTTCGGCGATGGCGCGGAACTGCGCCACCAGTTCTGATACCGCGGCGCGGTGCCAGGGGGTATGGCCCTCCAGGTGCTTGAGGGATTCGTTCAGCAGCTTGTGGAGCACATCCACTTCCTTCTCCCAATGGGAAAAATCAGCATTGCGGATGGTATAGCGGCCGCGGCGGCGCACCCGTTCCGCCGTGGCATGCAGCTGCGCGAACTCCGGGCGCGGCTGTGCCAGGTCGATGCGCAGGGCGATGTTTTCCGGGCGGCCTTTCTCAAAGCCGTAGCGTTCGTAATACGCAAGGTAATAGGGCGGGTTGTGCCCACACAGCATCACCGGGTCGATCTCATAGCCCTGCAGCAGCACGCCGTAGCAATCCTCGTAATCGAGGTTGAAGGGGCCGTAGATGGTTTCCATGCCATGCTCGCGTGCCCATTCGCTGATGAAATCGAACATGGCTTCGGCAATGGCATAATCCTCCACCACCTCAAAATAGCCGAAGGTGGCTTCCTTGATCTCCTTGTCGTTGTTGGCCTTGTAATCAATGCCCACGCAGAAGCGCCCGACCGGTTGTCCGTGCTGGAACACACGGTAGAAGTCCGCCATGCCGCGCTGGAACCAGGCGCTGCGTTTGGGGTCCAGCCGCATGCGCTGCTCCGGCATCATCGGCGGCACCCAGTGTGGGTCATCCCGGTACAGCTGCCAGGGGAAGGTCAGGAAGGCTTCTTTGTCGCGGCGGGTGCGCACGGGCTGGATTTCGATCGTCATGGGGCGGTTCCTCCGGTGGGGTGTTCTTTTGCCAGGCGGATGTTTTCCTTCACCTGGTTGTAGCTTTCACGATTCAGCGGGTAGGTGAGGGCGAAGGCGATCCCGCACAGCAGCATCGCGGCGGGAATCGGCCCCACCACCAGGCGGATGCCGTTGACGGCTGCCACGCTCTGCACACTGCTGTTGGCCTGGTAGCCGGTCACATCCAGCACCAGCAACATCAGCGGGATGGCGATCGATTGGGCGATCTTGTTGGCGAGGGTGATCAGGCTGTAGAACATGCCTTCGTGGCGGTTGCCGGTCGCCAGCTGGTCGACCTCGATTGCGTCCGGGATGATCGCCCACGGCAGCACATGCGCCGCGCTGACGCCGATGCCGGCCAGCACGCACAGGGCAAAGATCAGCCCCAGCGGGGTGGCGGTGGTGGTGAAGATCAACGCCACCTGCACCACCGCCCAGAAACCAATCCCGATCACGTATGCCAGGCGCTTGTTGAACTTGCGCGACATCCAGTTCCACAGCGGCAGCACCAGGATGGCGGTGACAAAGATACTGCCCATGATCAGGTCGCTCTGCGGTTCGCGCTGCACCACGTACTTGACATAATACATCAGGGCGGTTTCGAGCATGCCGACTGCCACCCAGGTAAAGAGGTAAATCACCGCGCCGAAGATGAAGGGGCGGTTTTTGACCGCCGCGCGCAATGATTCTTTCAGGGTGGGTTCTTCCAGCGCCATGTTGTCGGGGTTTTCGCGCGTGCCAAAGAAGGTCCACAGCAGGCAGGCGACGGAAACCGCGGCGAAGATCGCCGCCATCAGCACAAAGCGCCCGGCGTTTTGCGGCGCGACTTCGCCGGTGATCATGGTGGGGAGGATGAAGGCGACCAGTGAGCCGAAGATGGAGAAGAACATGCGGAAACTGGTGAGGGTGGTGCGTTCGTCGTAGTCGTCGGTCAGTTCGGGGGTGAGGGCAAAATAGGGCATGTAGACGAAGGAGGCAAAGGTATCGTACAGGATGTAGGCTACCGCGTAGTAGATGGCGATGCCGAAATCGCCCTGAAAGGGGGCTTTGCTCCACAGCATGACAAAGGCCAGCGCATAGGGCAGGGCGCCGAACAGGAGGAACGGGCGCCGCCGGCCCCATTTGCTGCGGGTGCGGTCGGAGATATGCCCGATGATCGGGTCATTGAAATAATCCCAGGTTTTACCGATGAAGAAGGCCAGCGCGGCGATGCCGGGGCGCACCCCGATCACATCGGTGAGGAAGATGGCGAAGTATACCCCCAGGATGGTGCTGGTGAGGCTGAAGGCGGTATCCGCCACGCCGTAGGAGAGTTTTTGGCGAAAACGCAGTGCGGATGTCATGGTGAATGTCCTTATCAGGCTCAATCCGCCCGGCCCCCTTGCGGCGGTGGTACGCGACAATTGCCTCCATTGTACCATTGGTTCAGAAGTGTATCTTTCGCTACTGCCAATGTTCACCACCGCGGCGTGCCTTTGACGTTCCGAACGCTTCGTTTTAACTTACCTTCGCCATCCCATCCCGGAGGGAGGCAGGTAGACCACGAACGCAAGCGGCGCATGTCCCTCCCTCCGGGATGGAGGTTCGGGAGCGCAACATTCGCCATTGCTGATGTTCACCAGCGCGGTGTGACTTTTGCGTTCCGAACAAACATTTTCAACTTACCTTCGCCATCCCATCCCGGAGGGAGGCAGTCAGGTTACGAACGCAAGCGGCGCATATCCCTCCCTCCGGGATGGAGGTTCAGGAGCGCAACATTCGCCATTGCTGATGTTCACCAGCGCGGTGTGACTTTGATGTTCCGGGCTACCGTTTCCAACTTACCTTCGCCATCCCATCCCGGAGGGAGGCAGGCAGACCACGAACGCAAGCGGCGTCAGTCCCTCCCTCCGGGATGGAGGTTCGGGAGTGCAACATTCGCAATTGCCAATGTTTACCAGCGCGGTGGGTTGGCGGTTTCTCCCAGTCGGTACAGTTCCAGCCCGTCCAGCACGGCGGTACCGCTCTCGCTGAACAGCTCAATGCCGGTTTCGCCCGCGCGGTAGTCCTTGCACACGCGTACCGCGCAGTATTGCCCCTGATTAACGAACAATTCCGCCACGCTGTGGTCCACAAACAGGCGCACGTCCACCGGCTGTGCCGCGCTGAGCGGGATCAGCACGCCATCCAGGTGTACCCCCTCCGCATCGAGCCACAGCGCTGAAGCCCAGCCCCCCGCTGCCGCACAGCGCAGGCCGATTCCGGCCCTGGCCGCCCCGCCGCACGCCAGTCGCAGGTGCAGTTCATACTGTTCCCCGGGGTCAAACGCCAGCGGCGTACGGCCTGCGGGAAGTCTACCCGCGGGATGGGTGAAGGCGGTACCGCGCAATTGGGCAATTTCGGCAATGGGCGGGGTGCGCAGCGTGCCATCCGCGGCCAGGTGCACCTCGCGCGGCAGCGCCATGCAGCCGTTCCAGCCGTGGCCGGTGTCCCAGCCGCGGATCCAGGCGAAGAGGATACTGCGCCCGTCCGGGGCGTAGAGGTGGTTGGTGGCGTAGGCATCAGAATGGCCGAATTCGCTCCAGTCGTAGCGGCCTTCGTGTTCGATCGTGAATCGCCCGGCATCGGCATCAAAGCTGCCCACCGCCCAGCGCACATTATGAAAGGGAGAGGAGAGGAACACCCATTGGCCGCCGTCCACCTGGAAGAAATTCGGGCACTCGGCGTCAATTGCGCACAACAGGCCGCGGTAGGCCCAGCGCAGCAGGCTGCCATCGAGGGCTTCAAACAGGGGAGTGCCGGGCCCGCACATGCCCACCACCAGGAAGGTGCGCCCGGCGGCCTGGAACAGGAACGGGTCACGCCATTCAGCCCGCCAGGCGGGATCGCGCTGCAGCAGGGGGTTGCCGGCCCATTTTTCCCAGGTCAGCAGGTCCGGGCTGCCGAGGGCGGCGAATTGCTGGCAGGCCAGCGGCACATCAGGCGCGCCGGGCATGCTGGCGGCGGTATAGATCGCCAGCGGGTTGCCGGCGTCATCAACGGCAATACAGCCCGACCACACCCCGTTCTCGATTCCATCCATGGCCGGGGCGAGAGCAACCGGCAGGTGCTCCCAATGCAGCAGGTCACGCGAGCGGGCGTGCCCCCAGTGCATCGGCCCCCAACTGTCGCTGTAGGGGTGGTGCTGGTAAAACAGGTGGTACCATCCCTGGTGAAAGATCGTCCCGTTGGGGTCATTCAGCCACCCGGCGGGGGCGGTGAAATGATAGTGCGGACGGGCGGGGTCAGCCTGGGCCTGCGGTGCTGCCGCGGCCAGGGCCTGCATGGCATTTTCGATCGATGTGGTTAGATTCATCGGCCTGGCTCCTGTTCGTGATCAGGTAACGGTGTCTATCCATGATGATACCAGAGATTGCGCCATTCGGTTGCCGGCAGAAAGTGATAGGGCGCATGCAAAAGCCTGCCTTCTGTCATCTGGGAAAGCGATACCGATTCACGCTACAATACACCCAGTCACCCTTGTTCACACACCGATGGAGTACGGCATGATCCAGACCGAATTGATCCTGGTGGAAGGCCCGCCGGGTTCCGGCAAATCCACCACCGCCCAAAAATTGGCCGCCGAGATCAACGCGGCCGGAACCCGCTGCGAATGCTTCCTGGAATGGAGCGGGAACCATCCCATCCCGATCGGCGATGACCTCAGCCTGGCAGAGGTGGTCGACAGTGCCCTGGCGCGCCGCGGCGAGGTGCTGGCGCACTGGCAGCGATTCGCCGATGCCCGTCACCAGAGCGGCACGGTTACCATCATCGAAAGCCGCTTCTGGCAGACCAGCCTGATGCTGATGTATGCCGCCGGACTGCCGCGCACGGGGGTGAAGGAAGCCAGCCAATCCGTCCTGCAGGCCATCCGGCCGCTGGCACCGGTGTTGATCCGCTATGTGGCGGATGACCTGCGCACCTTCACCGCCAATGTGATCCACGCCAAGGAACAGGAATGGCGCCAGGCCGGGTTCGCCGGCAGCTGGGCAGGGCACATCTACGCCGCGCTGAATCACCAACCCTGGATGCGCACCCGCGGTGTCAGCGGGTTTGCGGGATTCTGTGATTTTTTGGAAGATTGGTCGCAGGTTGCCGCGCAGTTGTTTGCCGATTTCCCGTATGGCAAAATCGAGCTGCATGATCCCTGGCGGGATTGGCCTGGCAGCATGCAGCAGCTGCGCGCGTTCCTCGGTCTGCCTTCTACTGGCTGACCGGGGCGGCAAGATCAACGGGGATCAGTCCGCGGTGCCCTGCCAGCGGCGTTCGGCCTGCTCCGCCGTCGGGTGATCCGGCGGGACCATGCTGCTGCGCACGCTCATCTGCACCTGGTCACCTGCAAAGTGCAGGGTGAAGTGTTCGCCGTGGGGCGTTTCCAGGAAGCGCAGGTGAATCGCGTAACTGCCGTCTGTCGCCCATCCGCCCGCCGCGGCGACGCGCACCGTGTGGCGCAGCGGCCCCGGCTGGACCATGGTGGCTTCCAGGAACGGCAGGCGGGTTTTGCCGGCAATCCATTGGCCGTGGCCGCAATGCAGCTGATGCAGCTTGCTGCCGACAGCCAGCGTCAGCACGCATCCGCTGTCTGAAAAATCAATTGCGAGGGTTTTCAAGCGGTAGGGATTGGCGTTCAGTCGATAGGTCCTGCCGCTGATGTGCGTGACCGGCATGGGGGGCGTGCCGGTGGGAGGTGTGGGCAAGGCCAGCCCGGACAGGCGCTGCGCCAGCTGCACCTGCGCCGCGGGATCCTCCGGCAGGGCCTGTGCCTGCATCGCCGGGAGGAGGTGCTGCCACACCAGGTCCATCACGGCCTGCATATCGCCGGTCTCGCTGGTCATCACCAGTACCGCGTCCTGGTCGGGCATCACCACGCAGTACTGCCCGAAGGCGCCATCGCCGCGGTAGGCGTTGTGCTGGCAGCGCCAGAACTGGTAACCGTAGCCCTGGCGCCAGTCGGTGGGGGCGTCCTCGCGGCCTTCGCCGCCATTGGGCACCACGGCCGCGGTGGCTTCCGCCACCCAGTCTGCCGGGAGCAGCTGCTGGCCGTGCCATGCCCCGTTTTGCGCGTACAGCAGCCCGAATTTTGCCACATCCTCGGTTTTGACACTCAACCCCCACCCGCCGGTGTTGATCCCCTGCGGCGAGGTTTCCCACACCGCTTTCTCAATGCCCAGCGGCGCAAACAGGCGCGGGGTGAGGTACTCCATCACGGTCTGCCCGGTAACTTTCTGCACGATGGCGGAAAGCAGGTAACTGGCGCCGCTGTTGTAGACGAAGAGAGTGCCCGGCTGGCGCTCCACCGGCAATGAGAGGATCGCCTGCACCCAGCTTTCAAACCCCGGCTGCATGATCACGGGGGTGGAATCCTGTTCATGCCCGGTGGTCATTGTCAGCAGGTCCTTCACGCGCATCGCTGCCAGGTTGCCGCTGAGGGCGGGCGCGCCGGCGGCATCGCGGGGCAACTCGGCGGGGAAGAAGGAGACCACCTTGTCTTCCACCGTCAGCAGGCCTTCGGCCACGGCAAAGCCCACCGCGGTGGAGGTGAAGCTCTTGCTGAGGGAGTACAGGTAGCGGCGGCAATCGGCGGCATAGGGCTGCCACCAGCCCTCGGCTGTCACCTGGCCGTGGCGCACCAGCATCAGGCTGTGCATGTTAAGGCCGCGGGCGGCAAAGCCGTCCAGCAGGCGGATCACGGCGGCGGAAGGGATGCCCTGCGATTCGGGCGAGCGGCGCGGAAGGGAGTGTTTCATGGTGTGCTCCTGGTGATGAATGAAGTTGGCTGTATTGATTATAGCCGTTTTGGCGCAAACCGGCAGTGCCGAATCAGGCAGTCGGGAAAGGTTGCCCCTTCACCGCGCACAACGGGCCGCTTTGGGGTAGAATAACAGGCATGGGAGAGAAACCATTGCGCACTGTTCTGCAGCACCCGCGCACCGCATGGCTGGCGGGTTGGGCGGGGGTGCTGGCGTTCCTCGTCCTGGCCGTGGTCAATGCTGTGCGCCTGCCGGTGATCCTCGATGAATCCGCCTACCTGCTGGACGGCTACCTGTTTGTTACCGGCACCTACCAGCCGTTCGAGGCGGGTGGGCCGTACATGAGCAAAATGCCGCTGACCTACTACCTGTATGGCCTGCCGCAGCTGCTGTTCGGCCCCAGCCTGGCGGTGGGGCGGGTGACGGCGGTGGCTTTTGGCACGGCCGCGGTGGTCGCTGTATGGCTGACACTGCGGCGCACGGTCAAGCCGTGGATCGCGGTACTGGGGGTGTGGCTGGTGGTGTTCAGCCCGAACGTGGTGCGGCCCTACAGCCAGGCCTTTTCCCAGGGGATGACGGCCTGCGCGCTGGCGTGGTCGCTGTATTTTCTGCTGGATCCCAAACAGCGCACGGCCTCGATCTTCGCCGGCGGGTTCCTGGCAACGGTGGCGGTGCTGATGCGGCAGAACCTGGCGTTTTACCCGTTCTTCAGCGCCGTGTACGTGTTTCTGAGCCAACCCCAAAAAGTCGCCTGGCGCAACCTGGTGCTGATGGGGGTGGTGTTTCTCGGTTTTCATGGCGTGTTCTTCCCGGGCATCCTGCGGGTGTGGGTGGGCTACCTGCCGTTTGGCGGCGCGTATTTCCAGCAGATCGGCCTGCTGCCGCCGCCGGGCAGCAGCGCGATGCGCATGGACCCCTCCGCCATCGAACGCCTGCAGGCATTGATGGAAGCGATCGGCAGCCACATGGGGCAGTTCAGCCTGCTGGCGGGGGGCTTGCTGCTGTTCCGCGCCGGGCGCGGGTTCTGGAAAACCCCCGGCGGAATCCGGCTGTTGTTTGTGGGGGTCAGCTGGCTGTCGCTGGCGCTGATCCACGCGCAGGCCTCGGTCGGCGGCACGTATTGTGTCTCGTGCTTGCGGCTGTACCTGGATTTCTTCACCCCGCTCCTGGTGTTGTTAATCGGTTTCCTGCTGGACCAGGCGCAGCTGGCGCCATTCCCGCCGGTTCGGGTGGTGCTGGCGGGGGGCTGGCTGCTGTTGTTGGGGATACTGGTGCGGTTCGGGTTGAACCGGGCGCAAATCCCGGCGGCGGTGCTGCAATGGCCATTGCCGCGCTTTTCTGGTGGACGCTTCCAGCCGGGTTCGATTGAACTGTACGCCTGGCTGCGCAGCCTGCTGGGGCTGGCGTATGAGCAGGCGCTGTCGCTGGTGGGCTGGGTGCTGCCGGGGCTGGTACTGCTGGCATTGCTGGCGGCCGCCCTGCTGGCTGCCGGGAGGGTCTCCCGTGCCAGGGGGCGCAGCGTTTCACCGTTCGCCCTCGGGTTGGTGATCAGCGCGGCGGCAGTGCTCGTGTTTTCGTACCACGCGGTGTTCAATGCCGGGCACCTGCCGCAGGCATGCGGGACGGTGCCGGCCAATGACCGGCGCATCACCGCCGAATTGGGCGCGCTGCTTTCCCCCGGCGATGCCGTCAGCTGGCATGGCGGTTATGGGATGCACACCCTGGCTGGCGCGGTGGGGCAAATCACCTTCCATCCGCCGCAGATCAATGCCGGTTACAGCAAACTGGATTCCAGCGAGCGCGACGCGCTGCTGGCCTACGGGCTGTACAACGCCGAACTGGAAGAAGAATGGCTGCAGCAGGCCGATTGGGTGGTGGTGCAGCAGTCGATCTCGTATGCAAGGCTGAACGCACGCCTGCGGGCGGACGCGCAGTTTGGCGCGCCGCTGTTCCTCCCGCCGTTCTGCGCCAGCGATCCCGACAGCGTGTTCGCAGTCTATCCGCGCGTGCGCTAAGGGAGGGGATGCCATGGAACTTACTGGCCCGCCGATTGCCGTTGGACGCACCGCTGAGATTTACCCCTGGGGGGATGGGCGTATTTTGAAGCTGATCCGCCCTGGATTTCTGCCGCAGCTGGCTGACCAGGAGTGGTATTTCTCATTGGCGGCCTGGCAGATGGGCGCGCGCGCACCGAAACCGGTGGCAGTGATCGATGTGGCAGGCCGCCGCGGGGTGGTGCTTGAGCGCATTGACGGCTTGACCATGATCGCGGACATCGAGCGCAATATCTTCCGCCTTGACAGCCATGCCCGCCTGCTGGCGCGGCTGCATGCCGAAGTGCTGGCCCTGTCCGCGCCCACCTTCCCTTCGCAATCTGAACGGGTGCGCTGGAATCTGTCCCATTCTGACTACCTGACCGAAGAACAAAGGCATGCACTCCTGCACCTGGTGGACAGTCTACCGGAAAGCGACCACATGGTGCACGGTGATTTTCACCCGGTGAATATCATCCTGGCGCAAGGCGGGCCCTGCATCATCGATTGGGAAAGCAGTATGCACGGCAGTCCGGGGGCGGATATTGCCAACACGGTACTGTGGATTCGCGCCGGGTTTAATTTTGACACCAAACTCGGCGGGCGGACCAAACGCTGGCTCGGGCACCGCTTTGAGCGTGCCTATCGGACTGAATTGGAGCGGGTCTTTCCCGGACAGCAGGAGCACCTCGATGACTGGATCGCCCTCCACGCCGCCTGCCGCCTGCGCGCGGATACCGTCCATGAACTGCCGTTCTTGCTGCCAATGATTGAGCAGGGGATCAAAGGGTACTAGTATGAGGGTTCGGGATCATCGATATCGCCTGAAAAGCAAAGAAAATGGTTCCATAGGTTAACCTTCTCAAGGAAAGACACCCGTTTTATCCAGGCGACAATCCGCCCGGGATGGAGGTTCAGAAGCCTGTCATCATCAACTGCTTTCCACAAAACGATTTTCAGAGGATAACCGCGTTATAATCAAATCACCAACGATTCACCCCCAGGAGGTGCCCGATGACCGCTGAGATCCATTTCAACCGCCGTATTCCCATCCGCCACAATGTGGATGTGTTCATTGCCGGGGGCGGGCCGGCCGGGGTGGCGGCGGCGCTGGCTGCCGCGCGCAGCGGGGTTTCGGTGTTCCTGATCGAAGGGCAGGGCTGTTTTGGCGGGATGGGCACCAGCGGGTTGATCCCGGCTTTCATGCGCTTTGGCGACGGCATCCACTTCCTCGCCGAGGGCGTGGGGCGCGAGATCTACGAGGGTCTCAAGCAGGAAGCCACCCTCTACGATGACCGCGTGCACGATGTGGTCGGGATTGACGTGGAAGCGTTAAAGCGCCTGTATGACCTGCTGATGGAGCAAAGCGGGGCGCAGTTCAGCTTTTTCACCCAGCTGGTGGGGGTTGAAGCCGCCAACGGCGTGGTGAAAACCGCGGTGTGCGCCGCCAAGAGCGGCCTGTTCGCGGTGGAGGCGCGCGTCTTCATCGACGCCACCGGCGACGGCGACCTGGCGGCCTGGGCTGGCGCACCCTATGAAAAAGGCGACGAGCAGGGGCGCATGATGCCCGGCACGTTGTGCGGCCTGTGGGCCAACTTCGATTGGGAAAAACGCAACGCCCAGCCGATCCCGGACGACCATTACCTCGAGCAGGCCTTCGAGGAAGGCATCTTCTCCATCCCCGACCGGCACCTGCCGGGCATGTTCCGCACCGGCAAGGATACCGCCGGGGGCAACCTGCTGCACACCTTCGGGGTGGACGGCACCGACGAGCGTTCACTGACGGAAGCCATGCTGTGGGGGCGCAAGGTGATCCTCGAATATGAAACCTATTACCGGCGCTACTTCCCCGATGCCTTCGCGGAAGCGCACATGGTAGCCACCGGGGCTGTGCTGGGCATCCGCGAAAGCCGCCGCATCCTGGGGGATTACGTGCTCAACTTGCAGGACTTCCTGGCCAAGGCGGTGTTCGCGGATGAGATCGGGCGCTATTGCTACCCGGTCGATATCCATCCTCTCACCAGCGACGCGCAGGAATACGAGCGCTTCAGCGAGGAGTACGCGCGCCTGCGCTACCAGCCCGGCGACAGCTACGGCATTCCCTACCGCATCCTCACCCCGCGCGGGTTTGATAACCTGCTCACGGCCGGGCGCTGTGTCAGCGCGGACCGCATCATCCAGGGTTCGCTGCGGGTGATGCCGGGCTGTTACCTCACCGGGCAGGCGGCCGGCATGGCTGCCGCCATCGCCGCAGGACGCGATTGCGCGGTATCGGCGGTGCCGGTGAAGGAATTACAGCACAAACTGATCGAGTTCGGTGCGTACCTGCCCAACGCGTAGGCGCGGGGTTCAGCGCCGGCGGCGCCCGCCGCGGCGGGATTTTCCGCCGGACTCATGCTTCTTGGGCGGGGCGGCGTCTTCCACCTCCACCAGTTCCGGCGGCTGGTGCATCCAGGCGTGGTAGTCATCGTCCAGCAGCATTGCCAGCAGGGCCACGCCATCTTCATCCTCCGCCAGTTCCCTCACCAGCGGCACCATGCGCTGCATGCGCTCCACCTGCAGGCGGTCGCGGTCACGCAGGCGGGCTTCCAGCCGCCCTACCAGGCGCTGCGCCACCACGCTTTGCACGTCTTCATCTTCCGGCAGGGGCAGCTGTTCGAATTCGATCTTGTAAAAAGCACCGATGCGGGTGACCATGCGCTGTTCGAGGGCGTTGACCAGCATCACGGCGGTGCCGGCGGCCCCGGCGCGGCCGGTGCGCCCGGCGCGGTGGATGTAGAGTTCAATGTCTTCGGGTGGTTCGTACTGGAACACGTGGCTCAGTTCGGGGATGTCGATCCCGCGCGCAGCCACATCGGTGGCAACGAGGAAGCGCAGTTTGCCGTCGCGCACGTGCTTGAGCACCTTGTCGCGCGCGTTCTGTGAAAGGTCGCTGCTGATCTCATCGGCGTTGTAGCCAAAGCGCTGCAGCACCCGTGTCACGTAGAACACCTGGTCCTTGGTGTTGCAAAAGATGATCGCCTGGGCCGGGTTTTCCATCTCGATCAAGCGCACCAGGGCGCGGTCTTTGTCCATGGCGGGGGTGATCACATAGGTGTGGCGGGTATCGGTCACATGCACGGTGTCCTTGCTCAGGCTGAGGAAGTCGGCTTCGTGCAGGAATTGTTTGGTCAGGCGCATCACCTGGGCGGGGAAGGTGGCGGAGAACATGTACGAGTTGTAGCGGCGGCGCGGCAGGAATTCACGGATGCGCACCATGTCGGGGTAAAAGCCCATCGAAAGCATGCGGTCAGCCTCATCGAACACCAGCACTTCGAGGTCATCGAGGGTGAGGTTGCGCTTGATGAGGTGGTCGATCACGCGCCCGGGGGTGGCCACCACCAGGTGCGCGCCGGCCTTAAAGGCATCGATCTGCGGGCGGTAACTGGTGCCGCCGTAGACGGCTGCTACGCGCAGGCCGCTGTCGCCGAACAGGAGGTTGGCTTCGGCCGTTACCTGCTGCGCCAGTTCGCGTGTGGGTACCAGTACCAGCATCTGGCAGGCGGCTTTGTTGAAGTTGATGCGTTTCAGCATCGGCAGCAGGTAGGCGCCGGTTTTGCCGCTGCCTGTTTTCGCCTGCGCCATTACATCGCGCCGGGCGAAGAAATAGGGGATGGCGCCGGCTTGCACCGGGGTCATCTCGCTCCATCCGGCACGAGCCATCGCCTCGCGCAGGGGGGTGGGCAGGTCATTGAACTGGATCGGGTCCAGGGTTTTGGCGGGTTCAGGTTGGGGGGTTGCCTGTGGTTGGCTGGTTGATTCTTGTTCTTGTTGTGTGTGTTCGTCTTGCATTGATTTTTTCTGCCGCGATGGTTGTGTACGGCGGCAGCATTCACTCCAGGGCTAATTATAACACCCCCCTTGCGGCAAGCCGCGTAGCTGCTGCCTGTGGGCGCAAATGCAACGCGCGGCCTCCGTTCTGCTGCCGCGGCTGCGCTGCGCTGAAAAATCTGGTACAATCCACACCTGCCGAGTGATGGATTAAAAGGAAGGCGCATGGAATTTTCAGTGAATTACTCCGAACCGCTGGTTCGCCTGGTGGAACAGGGTCGGGTGCAGATTGACCGATTCAAGCTGCCGGCCTGGGAACACCTGATTGACGCGGCAGCCGCGCTGCTGCCGGTGTATGTGCATTTCCCACTCAACATCGGCTGCGGCCTGGGGGATGCCTGGGATACCGAAACGGATGCCCTGGTGGACTGGACGCGTATTGAGCGCATCCTGCACCGCACCCGCACCCCGATGATCAACCTGCACCTCTCGCCGCAGCTGCGCCATCACCCCGCCCTTTCGGATGATTACCACGATCCCGACAGCCTGGCGCGCATCACCGAAGCCGCCCTGCTGGATATCGAAGCCGTCATCCGCCGCTGGGGGCGGGAGATGATCCTGGCGGAGAATGCCCTGCCGGAGCCGAGTGCCGTGCCGGCGCGTTCGCGGGTGGAATTCATCAGCACCGTGGTGCGCGAAAGCGGGGTGCAGTTCCTGTTCGACATTTCCCACGCGCGCCTTTCGGCCCGTGCCCTGGGGATGGGTGAGATGGAGTACCTGTTCGCCCTGCCGCTGGAGCACACCGCCGAAATCCACATCACCGGCATCCAGCGCCTGGAAGGTGAACTGGCCGAAAAACTGCTGGCCGACCCGCCCAAAGAGTTTGACGCGGCGGCTTTCATCGGCAAGGACATCGACCACCAGGCGATGACCGAGGACGATTTCCAGTTCCTCGCCACGGTGTACGGCCTGATCCGCCAGGGGCGCATCCGCCAGCCGTGGATCGCCTCGATGGAACACGGCGGCATCGGGCCGTTTTGGGAGTTGTCTTTAAAGGAAGCCACCCTCGCGGAGCAACTGCCGCGTTTGTACCACATGACCCACAACGGGGTCGCGGAGTAAGGAGTTTTATATGGCAAAATCCACCACCATCTGCCCCAGCTGCGGCGCCCACAAAGGCATCCGCAAGTTGAGCGTGATTGTCCAGGCGCAGGAAGACCCGGCGCTGATCCGGCGCATTGCCCCGCCGATGGACCCGCAGAAGGCGATTAAGAACCTTTCCTCGCGGGATATGCTGGTTGTGATCGCCCTGGCATTTGTGATGACGGTGTTCTTCCTGGCGATGCAGGAGCGCGCCACCACCGCCATGATCATCTACGGTGCGTTCATGCTGTTCATGCTGGCGGCGCTGGTGCGCCTGTTCCTGCATTACAGCCGCACCCGCAAAACCGCCGCCGCCCTGGCGGAACCCTGGCGGGAAGCCTACCTGGTGTGGGCGCGCCTGTGGTATTGCTATGATGAAGACCTGGTGTTCGACCCGCGCACCGGCGAAAGCGCCAAACCCGAGGCAATGCGTGAACAGCTGCTGCACTACACCGGCGAGATTGTCACCGGCAAAAAGGGGAAGGCCGGCTAGGTTCGGGTGGTTTCGGGCAGAAATGCTTGTGTGGCAGGTTGCGAACCGTTTGATAATGCCCCGCTTTTCTGCCCGTGTTTCGGCATGGCGGATGGTTGGGGTTCGGGCAGAAATGTTTACATTGAGCCTGTCGAAATGCTTCGCTTTTCTGCCCCCTACGCGGGGGTTCATAATCACACGGTTCACCGTGTAGGGGCAGAACAACGACGTTGCCCCTGATGAAGCGGGGCAAATGTACCGCCGGCGGCCTGTGAGGCAGACTTAAGCATTGCGGTGGTGAAGTATCCGGCAGTCAGAATGGTTCCGTTATGTTTTCCAGAATTGCCACCACTGTTTGACAGAGGTTTTTTTTCGGCGCAGGTACACATCACAGAAGATCAGGATAGCCCGTGCGATGGTTGGGCTGCCCTGTGTTTTCCATAGTGTTTTACATTCCTGTTGTCCACGCTCGTTGAGGCGAATGTTTTGGATTGTATCGCATTGTTGGAAAAGTAATTCTGCTTCTTTTTTGTGTTTTGCGTTGGAGGCAATGGTGGCCAGCATTAAGAATGGGTGCGCGTTTTCCATCTGGCCGATCACCTGGCAGGTACAACTGCCAATCCACCATTGCACGGCTTCTGCGAGGCTGCCTGTATTCCATGCCAGCTGCCCCAATTGGTCGGTCAGCGCAATTTTGCTGCGGGCATGCTCCATTCCATCCAGGTAGCTCTTCCTGGCCGCATCCGGTTTTAGCGCTTTTAAATGCAATTGTCCCAACCAGACATAGGGAAAATCGAAATCAGGGTACTGGCTCAGTGCGGATTGGATTTTCTTCATGGCCAAACCTCGCTCCCCTCGGTCAACGAGAGCTGGGATATCTGCCAGCTCCGGGATCATACGCCAATCCCTGGTTTCCGTTTGTTGGCGATATGACAAATGAAAGCAGGAATCAATATATGCATTCCCGGTGTGCGGCAGCCAAAGTGATAAATCCATCCCGGCAGGATCGCTGGTCATTGTTCGCATCCTTTCCGCTGATTCACTGTGTTACAGAACCTTTACCAACCGGATCTCATACTTATCAGGGGTTGGACCAAGACGGTTGACCGAATGGCCTTGTTGTACAAACCACCGCACCAACCTGTAATTTTTCGTCTGGTAGGTATTATCCATGGCACAATACTGCAACCATCCATGGGGTTTCAATAATGAACCCCGACAATATGAAAAAACACCTTCACCCCGCATCGGGCGTCCACATTTTGGGCAATCCATCGCATGCTCCATTCTCTGCAATCCACATTCTGTTATTGTGTAAAAATTGGTTCAGGAACCAGGCAACAGTGGTGAGTGGTTGACTGCATTGTGGCTGCCAAGTACTCCATGTACGAGTATAGCATCCGTGTATCGATTATTCAATCACCTCCAGACGCATCCTTCCGGGCAAAATCCAATTTTCACACGGATGCGTTACCTTCCAAAAAAACCATAGCCTCGTTCCACTTATGCACATTTGCACGATGATCTGAACCAACTTCAACCCGCGTTTCAGCTTGGCGGATGCGGGGAATTGGGCGGGCATTTGAACAAGACATCCGAAGTCTCCGCGGGCCGTTTTGGTGGAGATGATTTTCAATCCGCGCAATGCCGAGAGCCGGGGATTCCTGTGCAGACTTCGGATGTCTGGCGATGGTGGCGGTTGCGCATAGAAAAAACGGGGGTGTTTTTATTTGGCACTCCGCTGTTTTCGCATGTACAATTATCGCAAATCGTTTCATCAAATGCACAGTGGGAGCGTTTGAACTTCATTCCTGGCGATGAGAGGAGGAGCTCATTTCATGGAAATTCAAACCGTACAAATCCAAAAACCCGAACCCGTCAATTTCATCCTCGGGCAGTCGCATTTCATTAAAACCGTCGAGGACCTGTACGAGGCCCTCACCATCAGCGTGCCGGGGATCAAGTTCGGGGTGGCGTTCTGCGAGGCGAGCGGCAAGCGCCTGATCCGCTGGAGCGGCACCGACCCGGCGATGATCGAGCTGGCGAAGGCCAACATCCAGGCGATCGGCGCCGGGCATGTGTTCATCATCTTCCTCGCTGAGGGCTACTTCCCGGTGAACGTGCTGCGCAGTGTGAAGGCCGTGCCGGAGGTGTGCCGCGTGTTCTGCGCCACCGCCAACCCCACCCAGGTGCTGATCGCCGAAAGCGAACAGGGCCGCGGCGTGCTGGGTGTGATCGACGGCGAACCCCCGCTGGGGATCGAAGGCGATGAGGATATCGAATGGCGCCGGGTATTCCTGCGCATGATCGGTTACAAGGAAAGTTAGCCGTGTGCCGGCCCCGGCTGGCATGAGGCATGCAACACACAGGATGCCGAATCGGCGGCAGACACAAGCCCGGTTCAGCATCCATCCGAATCAGCATCCGAAAGAAGGAGCAGCTATGTTCAAAAAAATCATTCCAGTCGTTGTCCTGACCGCCCTGCTTGTGGGCGGCTGCAACCTGACCAACCTCGGCGGCGAACAGCCCGTGGCGGTGCCTTCCCCCACCATCGCCCTGCCGCTGCCCACCCAGGAAGTGGCCGAAGAAGAGGCCATGCCCACCTCGATCGAGGTGATTGACCCGACCGCCACCCAGGAACCGACCGCGGTCACGGTGGAAGAAGAGGAAGCGGACGAGGAGGAAGTGCTGGAAGAGGAACCCACCGCCGAAGCCACGCGCGAAGCGGTGCCCACCAACACCCCCCAGCCCACCCCCACCAATACCGCCGTGCCCCTCACCGGTGACCCCGGCGTGGACAACGGCAAGGAAAACTGGAAGGAAGACTTCAAGAATCCTGCCGCCGCCGCGGTGATCCAGGATGAAGACTGGTTCTCCAAGGGCGCAGTCGCCGATGGCGCGCTGGTGTTCACCGGCAAGCAAAGCCAGGTGCCCGCGTGGCGCATGGCCGGCACCGGCGACGGCATGCTCGGCAAAGCCTACGTGGAAGCGATCATCCAGAACGGCACCTGCAACAGCGGTTCCGATTCCAGCGGGTTGTACTTCCGTGTGCCCAACATCAACAACCCCACCCAGGGCTACCTGTTCGGGCTCAACTGTGAAGGCTACTTCTACCTGTGGCGCTGGAACGGCACCGCCCTGCCCAAGGGTGAGATGCAGGCCCTGATCCCGCTCACCTTCAGTGAAAAAGCCAACGTCGGCACCGACCTGATCAACCGCCTGGGCGTGATCACGAACAAGGCCGGGCGCATGATCCTGTACATCAACGGCAGCCCGGTGGCAGAATACACCTCCGATACCTACCCCGACGGCTACTTCGGCGTCTTCGTCCGCCCCGCTTCGGCCAACCCCTTCACGGTCAAGGTCGATCAATTGGCGATGTGGAAGAACCCGGTGGTACCGACCGAGAAATTCTACTCCCCCTCCGCCACCAACGAGGATGAGGGTGAGATCAACAAGTTCAACTTTGCTTCACTGCTGGAAGACCCCATGCAGGACCCCGGGATCGTTCTCGGTGAACCCACCTGGCGCGATTACCTCAACAGCAGCGCCAATTGGGGCGCCTTCATGAACGATTACGCCATCACCACCGGCAACCAGGATGGGCAGCTGGTGATGATCGGGCTGAAGAAAGAATCTGCATGGGTGCTCTCCAGTGCCCCCAAACTGGCCGATGGCGCGGTGGAAGTGGTGATGGAAACTGAAAAATGCCAGATGTGGGACAGCTACGGGATCATGTTCCGCGTGCCGGTGGCCGCGGAAGGCGACCGCGGGTACCTGTTCGGCGTCACCTGCAACGGCTACTACTTCCTGTGGAAGTGGGACGGCAAATCGGACAAGATGACGACCCTGATTGATTACACCAAGGACGTGAGCGCGATCAACTACAACTCCGGCGCGCGCAACCGGCTGGACATGGTGATGGTCGGCAGCACGCTGCAGCTGTACGCCAACGGCGTGTACCTGGCCAGCTACACCGATTCGACCTTCACCGAAGGCTCGTGGGGCGTGTTTGTCCGCCCGCAGTACACGGACCAGTTCACGGTCTACCTTGATGAGGCCAGCTACTGGATCAACAAACCGGCTGAATAATCCAAGAATCCTTCTTTTTTGCGAACCCGCGCCAGGCACCCACCCGCCTGGCGCGGGTGATTTTTAATGGCCGCGCGGCAGCCGGCAGCGAATCTGCCCTCCCTCTTGTTCACCTGGGGCCGGGTGAAACCCTGTACCATTGTCATTTTACTATATTAATCCTATAATAATTCCAGATTCCCCGTTACCTGTCGGTGACTGCTGCTGTTGCATGGCAGCATTTTGTGGATTTCTCACATTGGAGGTGTGACCCATGAAAAAAACCGCTTTACGACCCTTGCTTGTGATCCTGTTTTTCCTGCTGATCTTCTCGCCCCTGTTCCTGATGCCGTTCACGGCGGAACGCCTGGGGCGCGGCTTCCAGCGCGAATTTTCAGTGATCCTCGGCTTCATCGGCCTCACCATGGCCGGATGGCAGCTGGCGCCGATCTCGCGCTTCACCCCGGCGCAGAAATTGTTCAACATGGACAAGCTCTACCGCGTACATCATTTCCTGTCGGTGGCATCGGCGGTGTTTGTGCTGGTGCACTACCTGCTGCTGCTGTTCAACTTTGAGGCCGGCATCGGCATCAACGGCTGGGCCCTGAACCTGCTGAACGTATTCACCGCCCCGCTGCGCGCGCAGATGGGGGTGCTTTCCCTGCTGGCGTACCTGCTGATCACGCTGACCTCGGTGTTCCGCAAGCCGTTCAAGCTGGGCTACGATGCCTGGCGCGTGCTGCACGACATCTTCACCCTGCTGCTGGTGGGCGGTGGGTTGGCGCATGTGCTGCTGGTGGCGCGCTATTCGGCCGCGCCGGCGATGAACGCCCTGCTGTGGGTGCAGACCGCGCTGTGGGTGCTGGCGGCGCTGTATATCCGCGTGTTCAAACCGCTGTGGCAGCTGCGGCACCCGTGGAAGATCACCCGCGTGCACCAGGAAGTGGAAACCGTCTACACCCTGCGCGTGGCGCCCAGGGGTTTCGCCGTGCCCGCCTTCCATCCCGGGCAGGTGGCATGGCTCACCGTGCGGCGTTCGCCGTTCTCGCTGAGCCGCCATCCCTTCTCGATCGCGTCCAGCGCCAGCAACCGCGACTATTACGAGTTCGCGATCAAGAAGCTGGGCGACTTCACCAACACCATCGGCCAGCTGAAAAAGGGTGAAACCGTGTATGTTGACGGCCCCTTCGGGCATTATGATGTGATGCACTCGGATGCCCCCGGCATTGTGCTGATCGCGGGGGGGATCGGTGTGGCGCCGGCGATGAGCGTGCTGCGCAGCATGAAGGACGCCAAAGACCCGCGCCCGGTGCGCCTGTTCTACGGCCATAATGTGCTGGAGCATGTCGAGTTCCGCCAGGAACTGGAAGCCCTGCAGCAGCAGCTGCGGGATTTCCGCTGTGTGAATGTGCTGCAGCATCCGCCAGCCAACTGGAAAGGCTACAGCGGCTTCATCACCACCGAGGTGCTGCAGAAGGAACTGCCGCAGGGCTACCGTGATTTCAGTTTCTTCGTGTGCGGCCCGTTGCCGATGATGGCGGCCATCCGCGCCTCGCTGACCGAGCTGGGGGTGCCGCGCGATAAGGCCCACTACGAAGAATTCAACATGGCCTGACCCCACGCCCACATTTTCGGATCATCCGCACGGGTTCCCGCTGGCATGGGAACCCGTGTTGTTGTTCCGGGGAATCAGTAACCGCAGATAACGAAGATCTGCGCGATCTGTGGTTGGTAAAAAAATGAACCGCAGATAACACGAATCTGCGCGGATAAAAAGAAAGGGAAAAAAATGTGTCGATCCGTGTAGATCGGTGCGATCTGTGGTTGGTAAAAAAAGAACCGCGGATAACGCGAATCTGCGCGGATAAAAAGAAAGGGAAAAAAATGTGTCTATCCGCGCCGATCCGTGTGATCTGTGGTTGTAAAAAAATGAACCGCCGATAACAGGAATCTGCGAGGATAAAAAGAAAGGGGAAAAAAATGTGTCGATCCGCGTAGATCGGTGCGATCTGTGGTTGGTAAAAAAATGAACCGCGGATACCGCGAATCTGCGAGGATAAAAAGAAAGGGAAAAAAAATGTGTCTATCCGCGCCAATCTGCGCGATCCGTGGTTGTAAAAAAATGGGAAGCGCGAATGGCTGAAGTTAATATTTTATATAAATCATATATAAAACTATTATAATGGAAGGAAACAAGTACACCACAGGAGGAAACGCATGTTTCAACAATACGAAATCCCATATGCCTATAACGCACTCGAGCCGCACATTGATGAGCTGACCATGCTCACCCATTCCACCAAGCACCATGCCGGCTATACCAAAAACTTCAACGACGCCCTCGCCAAACTGCCCCAATTTGATGGCCTCGGCGCGGAGCAGATATTGACCCGGCTGGATGAGATCAGCGATGCAGCCCTGCGCGCCGCGGTGCAGAACAACGGCGGCGGGTTCTACAACCACAACCTGTATTTCGCGCACCTGTCGCCCAACGGCGGCGGCGAACCGTCCGGTGAACTGGCGGCACAGATCGAGCGCACCTTCGGCGGGATCGCCCCGCTCAGGGAGCAGCTCTCGGCGGCCGGCATGGGGCGCTTTGGCTCCGGCTGGGCCTGGCTCAGCGCCAACGCCGCCGGCGAACTCAAGGTTTCTTCCACCCCCAACCAGGACAACCCCATCATGGAAAGCAAAGGCGCCTGGACCCCGATTCTGGGGATTGATGTGTGGGAGCACGCCTATTACCTCAAGTACCGCAACCTGCGCGGCGATTACCTGAAGGCTTTCTTCGAGGTGGTCGATTGGCAGCAGGTGGCACGCTCATACGCCGCCCTCAAAGCCTGAACCGGCCGCGGCGGGGAACCCCCCGCCGATAATGCTCTGATATCCCTTTGCATTCCCCGCGGAAATGCCCTCCGCGGGGAATTGTTTGCTATACTTGTGCTGTGAACAATCAACCCCTGAACACGATCGATTCCCTGCCGGCGCTGGAAGCCGAACTGGTCCAGTGCCGCCTGTGCCCGCGCCTGGTGGCGTGGCGCGAAGAGGTGGCGCGCACCAAGCGCCGCGCCTACCGCGATTGGGACTATTGGGGCAAACCCGTGCCCGGTTTTGGCGACCCCGCCGCGCGCCTGCTGGTGCTGGGGCTGGCGCCGGGGGCGCACGGCTCCAACCGCACCGGGCGCATGTTCACCGGCGATGCCTCCGGCGATACCCTCTACCCCGCCCTGCACCGTGCCGGGTTCTGCAGCCAGCCGCATTCCGCGCGGCGCGATGACGGCCTGCAACTGTACGATGTGTTCATCACCGCCGTGGGGCGCTGCGCCCCGCCCGACAACAAACCCACCCGCACCGAACTCGACCTCTGCGAACCCTACCTGCGCCAGGAACTGGCGCTGCTGCCCAACCTGCAGGGGATCGTCGCCCTCGGGCGGATCGCGTTCGAAGCGGTGCGGCGTATCTACGGCCTGCCCAACCTGGCATTTGCCCACAATGCCTTCCACCGCTTTGACGATCCCGCCCTGCCGTGGCTGCTGGCCAGCTACCACCCCTCACGCCAGAACACCCAGACCGGGCGCCTGACCGAACCGATGTTCGATGCCGTGTGGAAAAAAGCGCGCGACGAAATGTGCTGAACCCGGCAGCGCCCGGCGGACTTCCGCCGGCAGCCAGCCTGCCATCCGCCGCCGCACCATCGGACGGCACGCACCCGAACCCAAACTCACCCGGCATTCCGCCGCACGCGGCACGCCGGGGATGATGCTTTACTTTTTGATTGATTCAATTTTCATTTCAGGAGAAATGCCATGGAACGCACCATTTATATTACCGAAGACGATTTAACCAACATCCGCCGCGCCCTGCAGGACCCCGAATACAACAACCTGCGCAACCGCCCCTACATTCAGCAGCTCAACCGCGAACTCGAGCGCGCTGTGATCTGCCCTTCCAGCGCCATCCCGCCCGATGCGATCACGATGGATTCCCGCGTGGTGCTGCTGGACCTGGAGAGCGGCGAAGAAATGGACCTGACCCTGGTGTATCCCGGTAAGCCGCAGGGTACCGCGGCCGGCGAGCCGGTATCGGTCCTGGCGCCGATCGGGATTGCCATGCTGGGCTACCGTGCGGGTGATGTGTTCGCGTGGGAAACCCCCGGCGGGGTACGGCAGCTCAAGGTGAAAAGCGTCCTCTACCAGCCCGAATCCGCCGCGCGCGACGGGCAGGCGTAAGCGCCGCGGGTTTGTCAGCGCAGCGTGCCCTGGCGGCGGCAATCCCCGCCTGCTGCCGCCAGGGGCCGCTGGATATCTTACACTGTGTTGAGGATCGGCACCAGCACCATCAGGTCATAACCGGCATGGAACAGGACCGCGCCGAGGATGCTGTCGTGCTTGAGCATCACATACCCGCCGACCAACCCCAGCCCGAGCACAACCATGCCAAAAACATACCTCCCACCGGGAAAATCATAAGCGACCAGAAAGTGCGGCGCGGCGAACACGATCGCCGTGACAATGATCGCGCCCCATGTGCCGATGAGTGCCTGGTAGGGTTTGAGGAAAATGCCGCGAAACCACAGCTCTTCCATCAACGCGTTGGAGAAGATGAACAGCAGCACCAGCGGCAGGGATTTCCACAGCGTGGTGAAAAAGCGGCTGTTCTGAATCCCCATCACCAGCGCGACGACGGTCCACACCGCCAGGGAAACCAGGCCGAAGGTGAGGGTTTCCTTCAGGTTGCCCTTGCTGAAAAAGAACGTCTGCCAGTCCCAACCGCACAGCAGCGCCAGCCCCACCGCCAGCGGAACCACGTGCAGGAATTGGGAGAATTTATCGAGCGCGATATTTTTCAGCGGCGGCATGGAAGGGTCATGCAGGTTGAAGACACCGCTGTTGAGCAGGAACAGCGCGGCTGAGGCGATGAACAGCGCCTGTGCCGCGGGGCTGTAAACGCGCAAAGCTTCGATGCGTTGAAACAAGAGTACGGCCGCCAAAAAGACCGCCGTGAGGATGGCGGAATACAACAGATTGTGGTTGGTGCGGAAAACCGAGTTCCAGGGGTTCCCGAACAAAAACACGGCGCTGCCGCCCAGCACCAGCAGGACGGAAATGATGACCTGTTTCCACATGGCATGCTCCTTGGGTGAGTGCTTCCTTCTTCCGGCACATCATTGCGATGTGGCCTATCACGATGATAGCACGCGCAGTGAAAAATGCAACCGGTGGGCGGGGGCACACCGCGGCGGGGAAACCGCGCGCGAATCTGGCTGGCCGCGCCTGCCGGTTTTGTGGTACAGTATCACCGATACAACCGGATATAGACCGCAAGGAGTACGGCAGATGAACGAATACACCCGGGCCAACCAGCGCGGCTGGGACGGACTGGCCGAAACCCATTTCCGCAACTACCACATTGACACCCTGCGCGGCGGCACCCCGCTGATCAATGACCTGATCCGGGGGGAGGTGGGGCCGGTGGCGGGAAAAACCCTGTGCCACCTGCTGTGCCACATCGGCACCGATACGCTCTCGTGGGCGCTGCTGGGGGCGCGCGTGACCGGGATTGACATCTCGCCGGAATCGCTCAGGTATGCCCGGCAGCTGGCGGCCGAGATGCAGATCGATGCCAGCTTCATCGAAGCCGATGTGATGGACGTGATCGACCGCGTGCACGAGCAGTTCGACATTGTGTTTTCCTCCACCGGCGTGCTGTGCTGGCTGCCAGATATCCGGCGCTACGCCCGCACCGTGCGCCACCTGCTGCGGGAGGGTGGCATCTTTTACCTGTTCGACGGGCATCCCTTCCGCGCCGTGCAGCTGGACGACGCCGGCGAATACGGTCCCGCCGGCAGCCTGCAGGGCGATTACTTTCGGCGGCAGGTGTGGCATTATCCCACGATGGGCGATTACACCGACCCCGACCTGGTGGTGGCGGCGGATTCGTACGAATGGCACTGGACGATGGGCGACATCATCAGCGCGCTGTGCGAAGCCGGGCTGCGCATCGAGTTCCTGCACGAATTCCCGCGTTATTTCTACAACGGCTACACCCCGCACGATGTGCCCGCCGCGGACGCGCCGGAGCGCTTCCCGTGCACCTTCAGCCTGCGCGCCCGTGCCGATTAACCATGAAATTTGTAAGTTCACCTTTCAATTTTCATGGTTAAAGGTGGGATGGGTCAGGAAAGGGCTGGTGTGGATGCGGGGTGATGCGCTATGCACCTGCCAAAGCAAACTGTGCTCGTTCTTGTTTTCACCTGTCATCATTACCAGCAACTACATTGACGCGGTATAATCACAACAACCCCCGGAGGCACCCCGCCATGATCCCCCTGCTCAACGATCCCCAGTTCAACTATGTTTCCCCCGCCGACAGGGCCTTTGTGCAGGCCTTCGATGATGCGCTGACGCGCCTGGGGTACGGCTGCGGCGGGGCCATCGGGGAAGGCTACTGCTGGGGACGGCACATGCTGATCTACCGCAAGCTGGGCGTGAAGAGCCAGAATGTTTATGCCCGTATCTACCTGCGCGAGGGCGACATCGTCCTGCGCCTGTTCCTGAACGGGATCGACAAACACGCCGCCTTCATTGAACACGCCCCGGCGCACATCACGGAAGTTTTCACCGGGCCGTTCGGCGATTGCCAGCACTGCCATAACCAGAAAGCGGACGGCAGCTGCCTGTTCCGCAAAAGCTACACACTCGGCGGCCGGTTGATCGAAAAATGCAACGGCAACACGTTCTGGTTTTTCCAGCCCACGCTGGCGTGCCTGCCGGATTATCTCGCCCTGTTTACGGCCTTTTACCCGCCCCGCCGGCGCAAACCCGCCAAGGCGGCAGCCCCGCTCAGCGACTGAAGCGCACGCTGAACACCGCCCCTGCCGGCAGCAGCGCGGGGGTGTCCAGCTGCAGGCAGCCATCGGCATAGGCGGCGGGATGGCTGCACGTGTGCAGTGCCGCCCCGGCGTACCCGGGCAGGCGCAGCTGGCGCAGCGCCAGTTCACCGCCCAGCACACGCACTTCGGCGTAGTCGCTGCCGAGTTCAACGCTGCCGTAAGCGCCGCCCACCGACCACAGGCAGCGGAAGGGCTGCCCCGCCGTCAGCGGGTCAAAGCCCAGCAGGCCCTGGCGCAGGTCAAACGTGAAGCCGCTGTAGATGTTGAGGAAGCTGTAGCTGGCCATGGCGCGCGCGTAATTGCTGCCGCACTCGATCTCGTTCCACGGGTTGCGCTTTTCGCCGTCGTAGCGGTCGCGCACGGCGCGGATCACCGCCAGGCCCTCCTCGATCAGCCCGTAGCGCAGCATCAGGGCGGCGGCGGAATACTCCATGCCGGTCATCACCTCGGAGGCATACGGCACGGGGATCACCGGGCGGCGGGTGCCGGCGGGGAAAGAGAACATTGTCAGGCCGCTTTCGTCCTCCAGCGCGAACAGGCGCATCGGGTTGACGTGCTCGCGCATGCTGGGGACAAAGTTATGGCGGAAAAGCGCCGCCAGCGCGCTGCGGGTTTGGGCAGGATCGAAGATCTCCCCCAGGCCGTACAGGTCGGCATGCCATTGTGCCAGCACCTGGTCGATGGCGCAGCCTTCGCCGGCCTGGTACTTGAGTTCGCCGTGTTCCTCGCTCCAGTACACCGCCTCGATATCGCTGGTGCCGTAGCCGATCGCCTCGCCGCCGGTGAAACGCGACAGCAGGGAGCGGTCATTGAGATCGATCTGCTGGATGTAGTATTCGCCGTTGAAGAGGTGTGCATCGGTCCAGGCCTTGCCACGGGCGAAGATGGCGCGGTATTCGGCGGCGGCGGCGGGTTCGCCCAGGGCTTCGGCCATTTCGGCGGCGGCTTTGAGCGCGCCGAGGTAGAAGCCGTTGAGCCACGCGGAGGGGGAGAAGAATTCCATATCGAGGGTGTGGTGCTGGCGGCCGGTGAGTACGCCGCTTTTGTCGGGGTCCCACAGGTCAGGGTTGGCGGGGGACCAGGCGAATTCGACGGCGGCCTTGACCGCGGCCCAATGGGTGCGCAGCCAGGCATCATCGCCGCACAGTTTCCAGTCGCGGTAGGTTTTGAGGACATCGCCGTACTGCCCATCGATGCAGGCGCGGAAGGGGGCGAAGGTATCGGCATCCAGCGCCAGCGGCAATGCCAGGCGGAAGCGCATCCCGCCGGCCTGGGTCTGGTTGTGATCGAAATTGAGGTCGCGCATTGAGCGTTCCAGGGCGGGGAAGAGGAACGCCAGCGCCTGGGAATAGTTCCACACATGCGTGCAGGAGCCTTCGCAGCAGCCGGTATCGGCATGGCAGCCCTCAAAGGCGTAGAACGAGCCGTCTTCGAGGCGCAGCACGGTGGGGGTTTTGAGGATCGAGATGTTGGCGCTGACGGCATCGAGCACCTCGGTGGGGAGGGTGCTGCCAAACAGGGCCTGGCAGAAGCGCAGGCTTTCAGCTTCCAGCTGCGCCCAGCCGCGCAGGGCATAGGCGGCGGCATGCTGTGAATTCAAAAAGCGCGTGGCGTAATGGTTGCGCCAATGGTTGGGCACGCCCAGTTCGGCGGCTTTTTCGCCGGCGGCCTTGTTCCAGTAGTTCTCCATGTTGGGAAAGTTCCAGGCGATCACGAAGCGCACCTCGGCGCACTCGCCGGGGGCCAGGGTGCGGTGCGCCGCCAGCAGGCCGGTGTTGTTGGCGCCGGGCTGGTCGTAGTTGCGGTCCTTAAACACTCCCGGGGCGCACAGGTCGTGCCAGTAGACTTCGAGGGCGTCGAACCAGCCGCCGTGGTAGTTATAGCGCTGGAAGCTGGTTTCGGCAGCATCGGTGGCGAGGGTCAGGTCGCCGAGGTGGAAGTTGGCGGGGTCATCGCCGAAGGCACTGGTGCCCAGGTGCAGGGCGCGCACGCCGTCCTGTTCGATCAAGTGGTGGATGTTTTGCGCCGGCAGGGGGTTGCTGAGCGCGCCGCACACGGTGTAGCGTATGGGCGCGGCGGTGGTGTTGCGCAGGCGGATGGTGAACAGCGCGGCGGGAATGCCGCTGTCGAGGTCGTTGCCGGGGATGAAGGGATTAAAGGCGCGCAGGCTGACGGCGCCGGGGAAGGCGGGGTGGTTGAATTCGATCTCGGCGAAGGGGAAGGCGGCGCGGAAGCTGGCGGCGGCAAAATGCGGGAAGCCGGCCATGCTGCCGATGGCGGGGCCGAAGCCGAAGCCGTCGAACAGCTGAGGGGTGATGTCGCCGTTGTAGGGCGGGGCGAGCGGGCCGTTGAGCACGCGCGCGTCCAGCAGCCGGCCGGTTTCATCTTCGGCTTTGACGGCAAAATGCGACCAGCCGTTGCGGCTGCGCTTGTTGGGCTTGTTGTAAATCTCCCAGTCCACCAGGCGGCCGTCGCCGCCCAGGCCGATGCAGCCGGTGCCAATCCCGCCCAGCGGGAAAGAGACCTGGCTCAGCTTGCGTCCGGTGTAGGGTAAGGCATTCTCAGGGAGCATCGTTTACCTCCAGGGTGAATCAGGTGCGTGTACCAAATCCATTATCCCACGTTCCGGCTGCTCCGCAACCTGCGCCGGCGCATATGAAAATACTGAAATCTGGCGGCTGGTGGCTGCCACACAGCTTCACCCGGTTATTCCAGCGGTTGATCTTTCAAATGAAAAAGGATTGTGTGTTACAATCCGAATTAGAGGTACCCATGAAAAAATCTGGTGTTGCGGGGGATACCAGTCGGCGCCTGCGGCGGTTGACTGCCATCGTTTTCCTGATTCACTGGTTTGTACTGGGAGGGCTGCTTTGGGCTGCCTGGCCGATGCTGCGGGGCAAACCCACCCAGCTGGTGCTGACCGCGGCAGGGGTTTTGATGCTGGCTGCGCTCCAGACCGGCTTGCTGATCCGCCTGCAACGGCAGTTGGCGGCGGGACAGGCCCGTGCCAAACGGACCCGCCTGGAGCAGATGTTTCTCGATGCGCTGCTGCATGACACCCGTGATTCCATCTACCTGAAGGACCGTGAACACCGCGTGATACTGGCAAATGACTGGATGGCGGAAAGCATGGGCATTCCGTTGGATGCGGTACTGGGCCACGATGACAGCGACTTGTTTGGCGCTGCATTCGGCGCGGAGACCGCCGTGGAGGAAGAATTGATCTTCACCAACGGCGAACCGCTCGTGAACGCGGTCGAAAGCCGCGATCTCGATACCGGCCAGCTGAACTGGAGCCTGACCACCAAGGTGCCGGTGCGCGTGGATGGGGAGATCCAGGCGATCCTTGGCATCACTCGCGAGTTTGGTGAGATCGCGCGCACCCAGGAGAGCCTGGCGTATGCCGCCGCGCATGACAACCTGACCGGGCTGCTCAATCGCAGGGGGTTCATCCACGCGCTGGAGGTCGCCCTGGCTGGCGGGACTGCCCAGGCACTGCTGTTTATCGATGTGGATGATTTCAAACGATTCAATGATACCCACGGGCATAAGTACGGCGATGCCGTGCTGCGAGCGGCGGCGCAGCGCCTGCAAAGCGTGCTGCGGCGGGATGATGCCATCGGGCGTTATGCGGGAGATGAGTTTGTGGTGTTGGCTAACAGCATCAGCAGTGCGGCAGACGCGCAGACAGTGGCGCACAAGGTGCTCACCGCCTTCGAGCAGCCGTTGATGGTGGAGGACGAACCGTGCCAGGTATCCATCAGCATCGGTGTATCCTGCTGCGGGCAGCAGACTGCCTCCACCGTGCACCGCCAGGCGGAGGAGGTGATCGCTTCCGCCGACCGCGCCATGTACCGGGTGAAGCAATCCGGCAAGCACGGCGTGCAGGTTGCCGGCAACGAATAACGCCTGCTCCTGGGTTGATGGTTTTTGTAACCACGGATCGCGCCGATTGACGCGGATGGGCACAGAGCAGGCTTTAACGTCTTTATCATCCGTGCCGATTCGTGTTATTCGCGGTTGATATTTTTGATAACCACGGATCGCGCTGATGGACGCGGATAGTCACGGATCACGATTTAATGTCTTTATATTCTGCGCAGATTCGCGTTATCCGCGGTTATCCGGTTTTTTCAACCACGAACCGCAGCGATCAACGCCGCCAGGCGTTCGGGGTCGGGCAGGCGGTACTGCCCGTCTGCAGAAAGGCGCGTGCCGCTGAAATGGATCTCGGCCGGGTGCAATTCGCGCAGGATGGCGCCGATGTTCTCCGGGGTGATGCCCCCGCCCGGCAGGATGCCGACCGTCCCAGCTGCGGCCGTCAGTTCACGCAGGCGCGGCAGGCCTTGTGCTGCATCGGGCGCCTGGCCGGAGGTGAGCACGCGTGCCGCCCCCAGTTCGCCCAGCTGGCGCAGGACGGTGAACGGTTCGGGGCAGGCATCGAAGGCGCGGTGGAAGGTGAATGGCAGCCCATTCGCAGCGGCGATGCAGGCGGCGGTCAAAGCGGTATCCAACGCGCCTTCTGCCGTCAGCGCGCCGCACACAATCCCATCCGCGCCTTCCGCGGCGGCCCATTCGATCTCCGCCAGGATCGTTTCCTGTTCGGCGGGGGTGTACACAAAATTGCCGGCGCGCGGGCGGATGAGGACATGGATCGGCAGGCGCAGTTGCGCGCGCACCAGGCGCAGCAGCCCCGCGGGTGGCGTGGTGCCGCCCAGGTTCAGGTTGGCGCACAGCTCCAGCCGGTCCGCCCCCAGCTGTTGGGCCAGGCGCGCCCCGGAAAGGCTGTCAACGCAGGCTTCAATTAAGATCGGCATGGGAGGGATTGTATCATGAGTCAGTCAGAAGAAAATATCACCGCATTGAATGCGAACGATGCAAAGCAGTTAACCAATAGGTTGAGCCTTGCCCCTCACTACAGTTTCTGAGCTGGAGATGATGTAAGCATTGAGTTTTATCACCTGCATTCGGCCCTGGGTGTGCCAGAAGGCTGTTATTGGCAAGCGCGGAGAAAAGAGACTTGATGAGGCCTTCTTCTCGCCATTCTCACTCCCCGGGTACCACCAGGAACGCCAGTCGTTCATTTTTTGCTATGAAACACCACAAACCAGAACAAATACCCGGCACCCGCAATCCCCAGCCACCAGTTTTTAAGGAACACCGCCAACATTAACACCAAAAACGCACCGACAGCGGCCAGGGCCAGCGCGCCATCTGTTGTGCTGACGGCAGGCTGCGGCACGGGAACCGGGTTCTGCGCTTGCGGTCTAGGTGGGTTTGCCGGGGGTTGGGTTGGCGACACCGCGTTGTGGTGAACCACCACCTTGCCCGCATCCAGTTGGATCACATCACCGGGTTGGATCGCGTCAATTTCTTTTGCCGTCATGGAGAAGCCCAATTCATCCAGGAATGCCCGGGCATAGCGTGGCCCTTCGCCGATGTACCCCAGGGAAAGGAAATGGATGTCATATTGTCCGCGGCGCCGACCGGAATACAGCGTATGGGTATCGAAAACGAAATTGATCTCAAAGTTCGGGAAATGGCTCAGGTATTCGACTGACCGCAGCGGCCCATACTGTTGAGCCAACTCCCGGGCCATTTTGCGATACCGGTACTCCACCGGGCCTTCTCCCCTGCCTGGTTGGCCAGTCATGTTGTTAAAACCACAGGCCGGACAATCCGGCATACCGCCTTCTTTCCAGAACGTCTCATCCCATTGAAATTGACTGCCACAATGTAAGCAGGTTGTAATCAAGGTCATCCTATTTCTCCTTGCTGGCAGATCATGTGTACCAATGAACACAAGTCAGATCCAGACTTGATTCAACCCGATTATACAGTTGCGATACCTGCCGATGCAATGTATTGATTTGGCAGGCTGTGTACGCGAATGTGGCTCTGAAATTCAGGGAACGAAGCGGTCCACGTCCAATACCAGCTCGATCTCATCATCGTACATCCCCCCGGTGGGGACAAAGCCCAGCGTGCGGTAGAACCCTTCCGGGCTGCCCCCTTCGACAAGCTCAGGGACCGCCCCTGAGGGAACACAGCTGGTCCACAGGCGCGGGATGCCCATCGATTTCAGGTGTTCGACCAGTTTCGCGATCGCTTTGCGGCCGTAGCCTTTGCCCTGGTAGGGGGCGGCGATCATGAAGCGCCACAGGAACACCCCCGGGCAGTCGATCCCGTCCTCGTAGTCCGAACCGGTGTGGGTCATGATGAAGCCGATCGGGGTGTCATCGGCATAGATGGCGCGCATCCAGGCGCTGGGGGAGAAATGCGCCTCGGCCATCGAGCGCACGTTGGGCGCTACCATGCGCCTGTGCTGCGGGGAAAGCGTGTCAGACAGGTCGCAGATCGCGTTCATGGTAGCGGCGGTGATGCGCATGAAGTGGATATCGGGGTTGGCGTTCATCGGGTACCTCCTGTGAGAATGGGGTTGGTTTGATTATACAACGCCCCGTCCCACAGCCTCAGGCGTTTTCAGCGCCGGAATAGATGAAAGAGTACATGTTGATCTCCTCGCGCGGGATCCAGCCCTGGGCGCGCCAGAAGGCGTTGCCGGGGATATTATCGGCAAAGACGAAGATATGGGTCTTGTCGATGCCCTGCTGCGCCAGCGCTGCCAGGCAGGTGTGTACCAGCGCGGCGCCGATCCCCTGGCGGCGGTATTCCGGCAGCACCACCAGGTGCTGTAAATAGCCGCGCCGCCCGTCATGCCCCGCCATCACGCACCCGATGATGGCTTCTTCATCTACGGGCGCTTCGTTAACACGATCCCCGAGCTTTACACTGAGCAGCGTCGAAGTGTTGTCGAGGGGAGAACGTACCTTAACCATTGGTTGTCGCTTCGACCCTTCGACGTTGCTCAGGGACCGCCCTTCGACGTTGCTCAGGGCCACAAAACTCAGCCCGGGATTACGGGCCAGGTAACGGGCGGTGGCTTCATAGCTGTCGGCATCGCGCAGCGTTACCCCCGGTGTGCCTGCCAGCAGGCGCACCAGGTCATGATAATCAGCCAGGGTCATTTCACGGATGGTCATGGGCAACTCCTTCGGTGTGTATCCCCCGATTGTACCCGCTTTCCCTGTATAATGGGAATATGGACGATCTGCGGCACCACATTATCAAAGGGCGCTACCGCCTGCAGCGGCTGCTGGGGGTGGGGGGGATGGCCTCTGCCTACCTGGCGGAAGACCAGCTGGTGCACCGCCCGGTGGTGGTGAAGGTGCTGCGCGCTGACAGCGAAAGTGAAGGCGAAGGTACCGCCGCGGCGCAATTCCTGCAGGAGGCGCGCACCCTGGCGGCGCTCGATCACCCCCATATCATCCGCATCCACGATTTCGGCCAGTTCCGCGACCAGCCGTTCATGGTGATGGAATACCTCGCCAATGGCTCGCTCTCGCGCCGCCTGGCGGAGTTCCAGGACCACCAGCAAGCCGCCGCCCTGCTGGCGCAGATCGCCGACGCGCTGCACTATGCCCACAACCGCGGCGTGGTGCACCGCGATGTGAAACCCGACAACATCCTGTTCGATGCCGCCGATCAGCCGCGCCTGAGCGATTTCGGGATCGTGGCGCTGCTGCCGCGGGTGTCAGTGCCGCAGCCCTTCGCGCAGGCCGAGGAGCACGCGCCGGTGTTGAGCGGCACCCCGCAGTACATGGCGCCGGAGCTGTGGCGCGGCGAGGTGCACCCGCAGGCGGATCAGTACGCGCTGGGGGTGATGTTCTATGAACTGCTCACCGGCGAATGGCCCTACAGCGGCACTTCGCCGTGGGAATACGGCGACCAGCACCTCGAGGCGCCGATCCCTTCGGCGCGGCAGGTGGTGCCGTGGCTCCCGCGGGAGGTGGATGGCGTGCTGCGGCGCATGCTGGCCAAAGACCCCCAGGTCCGTTTCCGCGACCTGTCCGTGGCGGCCGACGCACTGCGCGCCCTGGCGAAAATTCCGCTCTCGCCGCGGCAGATCGAACGCGCGCGTGCCCGCCGCCGCAAGGCTTTCCGTCCGCGCTGGCAGCGCCTTCTGTGGGCAGGCATCATCCTGCTGCTGCTCGCCGGCCTGGCTGCTGTCCTGCTGCTGTGGTGAGGATGATGGCATGGGACAATCACCCTTCGGCAAGCTCAGGGTGCGTTTTCAGTGTGAGCCTGTCGAGGTGACAGCGATCGCGTAACTGGCGTTCTCCCCTCGACAACACTTCGACGCTGCTCAGTGTAAAGCTCGGGGAGCGTGTTAATGGGGAGCCTGTCGAGGGGACGGTGATCGCGTAACTGGCGTTATCCCCGCCGCCTTACTCCGCGTCGGCCACGGCCATGGAAGGCACAAAGGCGGTATAGATCGTATCGCCGTCATGCACAAACGAGAGGTGGGTGCGGTAGGTGTGGTTGAAGCACAACTCCTCCTGCAGCTGCGAGGTGCCGTACATGATTCCCGGGTAGGGCGGGTTGCCGCTCAGGTACGGGAACGGCGGCACGGCACAGAAATCCGGCCGCCCGCCCAGGCGTGATTCATTGACATAGCCGAAGGCAAAATGCAGGTGGTTGATGGTGGAACCCTTGTCTCCGACCGTGCCGAAAGCCTGCCCGAATACCAGCGGCGGTGCGGGGTAGCCTTCCACGGCCGGTGCGGCCAGGTGGCCGAAACTCACCAGGAAATCGCTGCCGGTCCCGCCCGGCGACACCTGGAACACCAGGTTGCCGAAGGTGTCTGAGGAGTACTGCGGCAGGTAGGTGGGCGGCAGGATGCACGAATAGCGGATGATGCGGTCATTGTCCGGGTAATACACATCCAGCCCGGCGTGGTTTTCCGAGTTGTAATTGCCAAATGCGGGGTCGATCTCACGCAGGGTGCGGGGCACGCGCCCGTCGTAGCCGAGAATGCTGCCCAGGTTGGAATCGAAATCATAAAAATTCATCGGCAGCAGCTGCGCCGCCGCCGTTTCGTCAAACGGCATCACGCACGGGTATTCAGAAAAACCGATGCGGAAATCGGTGTACTGGCCCTGAGTGGGCAGGTTGATATCCCCGGCGCCGGCAAACTGCGGCTGGAGGATGATCGTCCCGCCCTCCAGCTGCCCATGGATGGTGTTGGGCAGGTTGAAGGTGTAATATTGCCAGCGGCCCGGCCGGGCGTTGAACCACAGCGGGATGCTCGCCTGGCGCTCGAACACAAACGCCGGCAGGTGGAAGGTGATCTGGCCGTTCTCGTCCGGCGTCTTGCATGAAATTCCGTAACACAAACTGACCTCGTCGCCGGTGAGGACTGCTTCTTCAAAGATACGCACATCGGTATAATCCGCGGCATTGTACAGGCGCACCTGGCTGCCATCCAGTTCCGGATCGCCCTGCAGGCCGTCCAGGTTCAGGTCGTGGAAGATGGTGAGGGTGATGGGAATGATCGGGCTGTTGCCGCGCGGTCCGGGCACCGAGGCAGGCTGCGGGTCATTGGCATCCAGGATGACCTGGAGGAAATCATCCACTGCCTGGTTGGACACCGGCGGGGTTTCCACATCGGGTGTGGTATACGAGATGAACAACCCGTAAACAGGCGGCAAGAGCACGATGATGATCACCGCTAACAAAAGGCGGAAATAATGCGCCGCGGCCAGCTGTTGATTGTGATTGTCCATGGTCTTTCACAGGGCAGCGGGTTGCCATCGGGAGGGGAGAAAACGCTGCCGGTTAATTTGAGTATACCGCTTTTTGGTGCCGATTTCCTCCCCCCTGGATGAGTGTTTTCATAGGTCCGCGGGAGGGTACAGGTTACTGGGGTGGATGCAGGCCGAGCAGGAACTGGTACTGGTCCTGGTTTTCCACGGCGGGCGGAACCGCCTGGCGCACCCATGCCACCGCCTGGGGTACATCGAAACCGAAGTGCTGGATCGCCATTTCTACCAGGAACATGCCGGTGCGCCCCCAGCCGGCGTTGCAATGCACCGCGATCGTATCGCCGGTGGCGGCGGTGCGCAGGGCATCGGCGGCGGCGGCCTGGAACGCGGCGGCGTCGCGCGGCACCCAGAAATCATCGATCGGGAAATCAATGCGGCGGATACCGGCGGCGGTGATCTCGCGGCGGCTGTCGCGCAGGGCTTTGGCGCCCCATTCATCGGCGTGGATCAGGGAATACACCACGCGCACACCGAACTGCTGCCACTCCGCCAGGGCGGCATGGCCGGGATCAAACTGCCCGAACGGGAGCGGGCTGCGGTAGACCGCCCCGGGCAGGCCGAACGGCAGGGGGGTGATGGCGCGGGGCGCCTCAGTGGAAGGCATTTGGGGTTAACGGCGCTGGCTGCGGGTGTGCTGCAATCCCTGGTTCAGGCGCCATTGGCGCACGTTCTGCGTGATCGTCATCAGAGTTTTGGAAAAGCGCCGGGCGGAAAGCTCATCCTCCGGTTTGGGCAATTCCGGCAATTTTTCGAGGATTTCCTTGGCGAGAAATTCATTCAGGCCGTCGGTTTCGAGGGCTTGCTGCCAGGTGCCGCGGGTTTCTTCTTCGAGCGGTAAATGTTCCAGGTTTTTCAGCACAGTGATGCTGTAGCGATCGACATGACTTTTTGCCATAATGATTCCTCCTTGAATCAGCGTTCTCTTTCCTTTATTATAACGCTTTTTGGGGCGGGGTTTCCAACGCCCTGACTGCCGCGGTGGTGAACGTTGGGAATGGCGGATGTTACACGCCCGAACCTCCATCACGGAGTGAGGGACTGACGCCGCTGGTGTTCGGTACCTGCCTGCCTCCCTCCGGGATGGGATGGCGAAAGCATGTGTGAAAGGGTGGGTCGGAACGCCAAAGCCACGCATCGGTGATGAACGTTGGGAATGGTTGAAGTTAAACTCCCGAACCTCCATCCCGGAGGGAGGGACTGACGCCGCGTGTGTTCGTGACCTGACTGCCTCCCTCCGGGATGGGATGGCGGAGGTAAGTTGTAAATGTTTGTTCGGAACGCCAAAGCCACGCCGCTGATGAACGTTGGCAATGGCGAAAGTTACGCTCCCGAACCTCCCTCCGGGATGGGATGGCGGACGTATGTGGAAAACGGTGGTTCGGAACGCCAACACCGCCTCCCATCCGCCCGGATGACGGCAGGGCTATGGCGCGCTCCCACGGGGGAATCGAAGGCCTCCCGGCTTGAAATCCTTGCGCAAATTGGCTATAATCCCATCACGATGAAGATTGCCAAAACCGCCCCTCCGAACCCCATCCGCCGCCAGGCCGCCGTGCTGCTGACCGTGTGGCTGGTGATCCTGTTGGGGGTGTTGGCGATCTCTTTCATGAGCGCCAGCTGCCTGGCGATTGAGTGCAGCTGCACGGCGGAATTCATCGACGGCGTGCGCCGGGCCGCGTACCATTCCTTTCAATTGCAAATCAGCGCCATCCTGTCGCTGTTCATCGCTTACCTGGTGGTGTACCCATTGACCCTGCTGCAGGGCGGTATGTGCCGCTCTTGCTTCAGCCCCTGGCACCTGGCGCGGATCATTGTACCGCCGCCACGTCCCCTCCAGTAAAATCGCCGGGAAGGCCTAGCCTTCCACCCATTCCGCCGCCGCGCGGAGAGGGTCCCCGCAACCGCACTGACCGGTGTGGTTGGCTGTATTCCTGACTGGAGGTAGATTCATGCATCAACAACAAGTTCACAAGCGCATCCTGCTGCGCACAATCCTCGTCCTGCTCGTCGCTGTATTGGCCGGCCTTGCTGCCGTACAACCGGTGCGCGCCCAGGAGAAACCACCGATTGAAATCCCGATTTACTTCTTCTGGGGCGACGGCTGCCCGCATTGCGAAAACGAGCACCAGTTCATGCAAAATGACCTGCTGCCGCGCTACCCGAATGTGGTCCTGTACGATTATGAAACCTGGTACAACCAGGACAACCAGGACCTGTTTAACCGCATGGCCGAAGCCTACGGTTTTGTCCCCCAGGGGGTTCCCACCACCTTTGTAGGCAACCGCTATTTTGTTGGTTTCACAGAAACCATCGGTGACCAGATCGAGGCCCTGATTGTGGAGTACATGGAGGCCGGCCAATACCCCGACCCGATGGCGCGCCTGGCAGGGGAAACCACCGATGCCGAACCCGAACCCACCCCAACCGTGGCGGTAGATCCGGAATCGACCATCCTCACCCTGCCGCTGCTGGGCATTGTGGACCTCAGCAAAATGTCGCTGTTCGCCAGCACCGTATTGATCTCGGTGATTGACGGCTTCAACCCGTGTTCGCTGTGGGTGTTGTCGATGCTGCTCGCGCTTTCGCTGCACACCAATTCCCGCAAAAAAGTATTCCTGATCGGCGGGGTGTTCATCACCGTAACCGCGGCGGTGTACGCGGTCTTCATCCTGGGACTGTTCAGCGTGATGAGCATTGTGCGCTACCTGGGTTGGATCCAGGTGCTGGTGTCGCTGGTGGCGATTGCCTTCGCCCTGATCAACATCAAGGATTATTTCTGGTTCAAGCAGGGCGTTTCCCTGACGATCGCAGACGACAAAAAAAGCGGCATCTACAAGAAAATGCGCCAGGTGGTGAACAGCTCCAATTCCACCTGGGGTACGGTCAGCGCCACGGTGGTGCTGGCGCTGGGGGTGTCGTTAATCGAATTTTCGTGCACCGCCGGCCTGCCGATGTTGTGGACCAACCTGCTCAACGCCCAGCAGGTCAGCGCGCTGACCTTCGGCCTGCTGCTGCTGGTCTACATGGTGATCTACCAGATCGATGAACTGATCATCTTCATCCCGGCTGCCCTCACCCTGCGCTCCAGTAAGTTTGAGGAAAAGCAGGGGCGCACGCTGAAACTGATCGGCGGGATATTGATGCTGACCCTGGCCGTGGTGCTGCTGGTGGATCCCGCCTATCTCAACAGTCTCGGCAGTACGCTGGTGATTTTCGGCATCGCGCTGGGGGTTTCCGGCCTGATCCTGCTGATGCACCGCGTGGTCCTGCCCAAATACGGGATTGTGATTGGTTCCGAAGCCACGCCGCAAAACAAACGCAAGTCCGGCGCGCGCCGGCGCTGATCCCGCCGTGTTTACGCGATAAAAAAACGATCGAACCAGCCTCACGGACGGTTCGATCGTTTTCATCTGCGGGCAATATGACTTTCATCTGAAACCTTGCGGCAGCTTGGCGGTAGTCAAAAGCGTGCAAGCGTGGTTTAATAAGGGTGCGGAAATAGTTAGCCGGCTTAACAATTTTGGCGGCTGCGCCGTAGACACAACAAGAAGAGGTCAAACAATTTATGGGTGCAATTCGTCTGGTTTTTCGTTTCGCAAAAAAATACTGGCTGTCGCTGCTGCTGACCGTGGTCTCGATGGTATCACTGGTGGGCGCGCAGCTGCTGATCCCGTGGCTGATCAAGAGCCTGGTCGGCCTGGTGACCACCACCCCCTTCGCGCTGGATACGGTGGAATCGATCACGCGCCTGGCGGTGATCGGCCTGGTGGTATTCTTCGCGCGCGGGCTGCTCTCCTTCCTGCGCTCGTATGCCGCGCATATTGCCGGCTGGGGTGTGGTGGCCGATGTGCGCAAGTACGTCTACCAGCACATCCAGAAGCTCTCGCTGCGCTTTTATGAAGACAAGCAGACCGGCCAGATGATGTCGCGCGTGGTCAATGACACCGATATTTTCGAAGCCCTGATCGCGCATGCCACCCCGGATATCATCGTGAATGTGCTCACGTTTGTCGGCGTTGCCACGATGCTGATCATCATGAGCTGGAAGCTGGCATTACTGAGCATGATCCCGATCCCGCTGATCATCATCGTGATGCGTGCTTATTCGAAGGTGGTACGCCCGGCGTTCCGCTTCCGCCAGCAGCAGCTGGGGGAACTGAACGCGGTACTGAATGACAACATCTCCGGCATCCGCGAGATCAAGGCCTTCACGCGCGAGGAGATCGAAAAAGACCGCATTGCCGTCGGCATTGACAACTACAAGCAATCGCTGCTGAACGCCCTCAAGCTGATGGCGATCTTCCAGCCGCTGATCGATTTCTTCTCCTCCTTTGGTACGCTGGTGGTGATCTACTTCGGCGGTATCCTCGCCTTCAACGAGACCCTGCCGGTGGCTGACCTGGTGGCGTTCTTCCTGTACCTCGAAACCTTCTATTCGCCGGTGCGGGTGCTGTCGCAGTCGTGGGAACGCATCCAGGAAGCCATGGCAAGCGCCGAACGCGTGGATGAATTGATCCAGGAAGAGCCGGAAATTGAAGACAAAAACCACCCGGTGGTACTGAAACAGCGCGCCGAAGGCGCGGTGATGCTGAACGATATCAGCTTCCGCTACAACACCGGTGACATGGTACTGCAGCATGTCACCCTCGAGATTCCCGCCCACAAGGTGGTGGCGCTGGTGGGTCCCACCGGTGTGGGGAAATCCACCCTGGTGAGCCTGATCCCGCGTTTCTATGACGTGGTGGAAGGCTCCATCACCCTCGATGGCACCGATATCCGCGAACTGAGCCTGGAAAGCCTGCGCCAGCAGATCAGTATTGTGCTGCAGGACGTGTTCCTGTTCCACGGCACCGTGCGCGACAACATCCTCTTCGGGCGCGCCGATGCCTCCGAAGCCGAGATGATCGAGGCGGCAAAGATTGCCAACGCGCATGATTTCATCATGGAACTGCCGGATGGCTACAACACGCTGATCGGCGAGCGCGGGGTGAAATTGAGCGGCGGGCAGAAGCAGCGCCTTTCGATCGCGCGCGCGGTGCTGAAAGACGCCCCGATCCTGATCCTGGATGAGGCCACCTCCTCGGTGGATACCGAAACCGAACTGTTGATCCAGCAGGCGCTGGAACGTTTGATGACCGGGCGCACCGTGATCATCATCGCCCATCGCCTTTCGACCGTACGCAACGCCGACAAGATCGTCGTGCTCGAAGGCAACAACATCGTCGAAATGGGCAGCCACGATCAACTCCTTGCCAAAGGTGGGCTGTACCACCGCCTGTACACGATCCAGAAATCGTTCAACGCGGCCTGAGCGCTACCGTATACCCATCCAGACTTCGGAAGTCTTTAAGACTTCCGAAGTTTTTTTCTCCTGCCCAGCAAATTTGCCAGCATGGTACAATCCATCACAAGCAACGACCGCAAGGAGTGTCCCATGCATGTTTCCCAACCCCGGCAATCCCTGGGCGTGATCTTTCATCCTCTCTTCCCGCCGGAAACGCTGGCGGATTATGCCCACCGCGCGGAAGCTGCCGGGTTCGATGAGCTCTGGCTGTGGGATGACTGCTTCCTGCCGGGGGCGCTGACCTCGGCCGCGATTGCGCTTTCCGCCACGCAGCGGCTCAAGGTGGGGATCGGGCTGATGCCGGCCACGGCCTACAACTCGCTCTTCGCGGCGATGGAGATTACCACCCTGGCACGGGCCTTCCCCGGGCGCATCCTGCCCGGCTTCGGCCACGGGATTGGCTCCTGGATGCAGCAGATCGGTGCCGCGCCCAAATCCTCGCTGAAATCGCTCGGTGAAACCGTGGATGCGGTCCAGCGCCTGCTGGCAGGCGAATGCGTCACCGCGCAGGGCACGCAGGTGCAGCTCGAAGCGGTGCAAATGCAGCTGACCCCGACCGTGATCCCGCCTGTACTGGTGGGGGCGATGCAGGAGAAAACCCTGCGCCTTGCCGGGCGCAGCGCCGAGGGCGCGATCCTGCCGGCGTTGTCCTCCCCGGCGTATGTGCGCTGGGCGCTGGAGCATATCCGCGAGGGGATGGCAGAAACCGGGCGCAATAACACCCAGCTGGTGGTCTATCTCGATGCCAAGGTGGGCGTGGATGCCGAAGCCGCCCGCCGCCCCATCCGGCGCTGGATCGCGGAACGCCTGCCGTGGTCGGCAGTGCAGTTAAAGCCGCTGGGCCTGGCGGAAGAAGCCGCCGCCCTGGTGGAACGCTACGGTACAAAGGAAGCGGCGCAGCACATCCCCGATGCCTGGGTGGATGCGCTTTCCGCATCCGGCACACCGCGGCAGGCAGTGGACGCCATCCGGCGCTTGTGGGATGCCGGGGCAACCTCGGTGGTCCTGCAGCCCCTCGACGGTGACCCGGACTGCCTGGAGGCATACGCGCGGGAGTTGCTGCCGCTGCTGCGGGCATGACGGCTATATTTCAGACTTCGGAAGTCTTTGAGACTTCCGAAGTCTGTTTAACCCCCGCCCTATTGCCACCGCCCCCGCAACCGCTGTATACTGTGGGTATATCCTGCCATCACCAAAGGAGCAACCCCATGCCAGAACCCTACACCATTCTTCCCCTTGACCCGCCCGATTGGAACACCATCGGCGGAGGAATCAACGATTTTAACATCGCCATAGCAGGTGATCCCAAAGAGAAAAACCTGTGCTTTGTGCTGCAATCGCCACAGGGCGAGAACGTGGGCGGGGTGATCGGCGCCACTTACTGGGAGTGGTTCTACATCAGCCTGGTGTGGATTCGGGAAGACCTGCGCGGCAAGGGCTACGGCGTACAACTGATGGCGCAATCCGAAGCCGAAGCCATCCGGCGCGGTGCAAAACATGCCTACCTCGACACCTTCGATTTCCAGGCGCCGGGGTTCTATGAGAAACTGGGCTACACGGTTTTCGGCAGCCTGCCGGATTTCCCGCCCGGGCATACCCGTTACTTCATGAAGAAAGACCTGTAAGCATGGCTTTTGCCGCCGCTCTTACGGTGAAACCGTTTGCCCCCGACACCTGGGCGGATTTTGAAACCCTGTTTGGCAAACACAAGGGCGTGCGCGGCGGCTGCTGGTGCACGTGGAACCTGTGCACTTCCACCCAGTTCCAGAAGATGGCACGCGAGGAACGGCGTGATTTTCACCGCTCCCTGCTGGAACAGGGGCAGGCATCCGGCCTGCTGGTGTATGACGGTGAGCAGGCGGTAGCCTGGTGTCAGTTTGGCCCGGCGGCATTGTTCACCACCTTCGACCGCAACCGCGTCTATAAAACACTCGACATCCCCCCGGAATGGAAACCGCACTGGCGCATTTCGTGCCTGTTCGTGGACAAGCACCGCCGCCGCGAAGGGCTTTCGACGTTTGCCCTGCATGCCGCGCTGGAGCACATCCGCACCCACGGCGGGGGCGTGGTGGAAGCCTTCCCGTTCGAGATCGAAGGGGTGCAACGCCCCTCCTACACCGGTTCGGTGGCGATGTACGAGCACGAGGGCTTTGCGCGTGTGTGCCCGTTGGGCAAGGTGATGGTGCTGATGCGGTTGGTGGTTTCGCCTGCCTGAATCGGCTACAAATCCAACTGCATGCGGATGAACCCGCCGAAGCCGGCACGGGCGGTGATGGCGGCGGTCTGCATGCGGTGCACCTGGCGGAAGCCGATACGCTCATACAGGCGCTGCGCGCCGGGGTTGGTATCGATCACCTCGAGCACCACCGCGGTGAATCCTTCGCGGCGGGCATGGTCGATCACGGCCTGCAGCAGGAGTGTCCCCACCCCGCTGCCGCGCGCGGCGGGGTCCACCGCCAGCATTGAAATCCGCAGCTGGGAACGGGCCGGCGTTTCGCCCAGCGCCATCAGCCCCAGCCAGGCCTGCCGCAGCAGCCCGCCCAGCCAGCCGAACTCAGCGCGCAGGGCGGCCGGGGGGTAGCACATGAATTTGCCCGTGCGGGTTTGCAGCCCCGCCACGCCCAGCACCTGGTCCTCCCGCAGGGCATAGATGCCCATCTCAGGCTGGATGCCGCGTTCCAGCAGGCGCAATGCCTGCTGCGGGGTGCGGGTGAACAACTCCAGGGCTTCGATCTTGACGCGGAAGGCATCCAGCAGGATCGCGGCGCACTGGCTGCGCTGCGCCGGTGATACCAGGGTGCGTACGATGGTGATCCCATCTGCCGGGTGGGGTGCGATTATTTCCATGGTTCTAGTATACGGAAAAATGTCAAAAATGGGGAGGTGGCTGTGACATTCCGTTCAGCGAGGTTAACGGTTCGCTTCTCCGTTCCATCCGGGATGTGGCAGGGGGCACCGCGTGAAAAGGCTTTGTCGCCTTCATCGATGCCTGGCAGATTTGCCCCTCCCCCGCTATAATACACTGGTACTGCACATGTACAGCCGGAAAGGAACCGAATCACCATGGAGACTGCCTTCATCACCATCACCATCATCCTGTCCCTGGTAGAAACCGGTTTCGCCGCCGATGCCATCATCAAGCGACAGCGGCGAACCACCCTCCTCGATTGTACCCGGCTGGGGGGATTGGCCGTAACCGGGGTGTGCCTGCTGGCAGGATGGATCCCGTGGACTTTCCGCTGGTATGCCCCGCTCGCTCTGCTGTCAGCCTGGGGGCTGCTGGCTGCGTGGCGCCTGGTGCGGGCACGTACCAACCGCGCGGCTGATGGCAAAGGCAAAGAAGCAAAAACCTGGCACATCGTGTTCAGGGCAGCGGGCAACCTGCTGCTGTTGTTCGTTGCGCTAATCCCTGCCCTGGTTTTCCCGCAACACGACTTGATTGAAACCACCGGTCAGTACCGGGTTGGCACGGCGTATGCCACCTATACCGATGAGCGCCGCATGGAAACTTACAGCGACACCGGCGCGCCCAGAACCTTGAATGTCGCCTTCTGGTATCCCGAAGGGGACGGTGTCATCCCCCATACCTACCCGCTGATCGTGTTCTCCCATGGCAGTTTTGGCGTAAAAACCAGCAATACCTCCCTGTACCATGAGCTTGCCTCGCATGGTTACGTGGTTTGTTCCATTGACCACACCTACCAGGCGCTGTTCACCACCCATGCGGATGGCAGCAGGACATGGATTGATCCGGGGTATCTGCAGGAAGTCAGCCGACTGGATGCGCACAACGAGCGCGAACAGGCTTTTGCGTATTTCCAGCAGTGGATGCAGATTCGCACCGGCGACATCCAGTTCGTGATCGACACGATCCTTGCCCGGGGAGCGGAAGAGGATGCTGACCCGGTAACCATGCTGGTGGATACGGCGAAGATCGGGGTGATGGGGCATTCCCTCGGCGGATCGGCTGCGCTGGGGATCGGTCGCATGCGGGATGATATCAGCGCGGTGATCGCCCTCGAATCGCCGTTTTTAACCGACATCACCGCGGTGGAAAACGATGAATTTGTGTTCACGGATGAACCCTACCCGGTGCCTGTACTCAATATCTACTCGGATGCCTCCTGGGAGCATCTCGACGAATGGGCGCAGTACGCTGAAAATGCCGCCCTGCTATCGGATGCCAGCATACCGGCGTATCATGCCTACCTGCGCGGCGCCGGGCATTTGACCCTGACCGATCTGGTGTTAACCAGCCCGATCCTGGCCAATTTCCTGAACCAGCAGAAAACCACCGCGGATGAGCGCTACACCCTGGCTTTGATCAACCAGATCTGCCTGGCATTTTTTGACAGCACCCTGAAAGGCATCGGCAGTTTCAGCATGGATGGTACCTTCGAAACCAATCCGACCGACTGACTCCCAGCCGGCCCCGGGGGAATGCCCGTCGGCTGATTTATGCCTTGATCTCCGTCAGCTTGAGCACCCCGGCGGGGGGGATGGCGATCATGTAGGGTTCGGCATAGAAATCCATCTCCAGTTCCTGCAGCAGCTCGCCCTGGCAATCCCAGATTTCCAGTTTACGCGCGCCGGGATCGTCACTGAAATGGATCACCAGTTCTTCATTCAACGTACCGTTGACCACGAAGATCTCCTGCGGCATGTCGCCTTTCAGGTCCACCAGCCGCCCAGAATAGCAAGCGGCCAGGTGCCTGGTTTTGGTGACCGCCTGTACCACCGGGTAGAGCGCGCCAGGTTCTTCCGGCAGGAAAGTGCCGTCAAGGAGCACATCGCGCTGTTCGCGCCAGAACCTGAGGTAGAACGCCACCATCCGGCGGTGGGCTTCGGGAATCTCCGCCAGACGTACCGAAACCTGCGGCACGGCAAACAGGGTGTGCACCAGCTGCATCGCGGCGCTTTCCACGCTGTCGGCGGGGTGCCACATCACCATATCGGCATGCACGGCGGTTTCCGCCGCCAGCAGGCGTACATCGACCGTGCCGATGCGGTTGCCGTGGAAGTCGTTGGGCACATCCCCCGCGCGCAGCATGTTGCCGTACTTGCGCATCACCGGGCCGATATACGCCTGGCGGAACTCGATCAAGACCTCGGGCTTGAGCGCGCGCAGGGCGGCAGTCACATCCGTCAGCAGGCGGTCGACGGCTTCGGCGAGGGAGTCCATATCGCGTCCGCCGCCGGTGCTATGTTCGGTTTCAGGGCGAAGCACGAAAGAATCGATGAAATCCAGCTTGAAGCCGTCGATGTCGTAGCGGGTGATGAAACTCTTGTAGAGTTCCACCAGGTACTCGCGCACCTGCGGGAAGCGCGGGTCGAGGGTGTGCCAGCCGTGGGTCGCTGATTCGGGGTCGAGGAACATGCCTTGAAAGCGTTCATAGGCTTTGCTGTGCACGCCCACAAACGGCACCGAGAACCACAGCACATACTTCAGCCCCAGCGCATGCACCCGCGCCACGTGGGCTTTGAAGTCGGGGAATTTTTCAGGGGTCACTTCCCAGTCGCCGCAGTAGGCGTAGCCGCGGGCGTTGTCCGTGGTCTGCCAGCCGTCATCGACGATGATCGCTTCCATGCCGAGTTGTTTTGCCAGCTGGCATTCCGCTTCCAGCGCGGCGGGGTCGAGCACCTGGTGGTAGGAATACCACGAGGAGTACATCGGCAGGCGGGCATGTTCCGGCACAGGGGCGGGGGTATAACCGCCCAGGCCGGCCCACAGTTCAGCGGCATCTGCCAGCACGCGGTGGAAGGGCAACGCGCGCCGGTCGATGTACAGGCTGGTTTCGTAGCTGGTAAAGGGGGCGGTGGTTTCGGTGAAGAGCACCACGGCGCAATCGATCGTGCCGGTTTCTTCGCTGACGCCGGCTCCAAGGAAGGCCGGGTTGAGCGCGTCCGCCAGGGCAAAGGTCAGTCGGTTCTCGCCGGAGAGGCTGTACAGGCTGAGGACAGGCGCGTTGCGTGAGCTTTTGCTGTGCACGCCCTGTGCCGCCCAGTTGGGCGGGATGCTGCGGCGGTGCCCACAGGCGCTGTGCCACAACAGGTGCGTATCGACCTGTGGGAACTGCCACATCAGGTACACCCGGGGCGGACGGGCCGGGGCTTCGCTGCGCATGCGGATCGTGATCTGTTCGCGGCCGCTGGGCAGCAGGCGGGTTTCAAAGGCATATTGGAACGGCGATTCCTCGCCGAGGACGTTGACAGAAAATTCCTGGCTGTCAAACTGCGCCAGGCGGTTTTCAGGCATGGGCTGAAACAGGTTCATGGGGGTCTCCTTTTTCGAAACGCTGGCTTAATTGTAACTGAAAATCAGGCACCCCTTCCGCTGTGATTGCTGTTCTTTTGTTAACCACGGAACACAATTATTCCCGCGGTTTGTATTTTTTGAACCACGGATCACACAGATTCCCGCGGATTACCACCGATTTTGTTAATCTCTTTTTTTATCCGTGAAGATCAGCGTAATCCGCGGCTTGTATTTTTTGAACCACAGATCACACGGATTCCCGCGGATTACCACCGATTATGTTAACCCCTTTTTTTATCTGTGAGGATCAGTGCAATCCGCTGTTTTAATTGTTGCACCACGGATCACGCGGATTCCCGCGGATCAACACGGATAGCTTCCCAATTCTTTTTTATCCGTGAAGATCAGCGCTATCCGCGGTTTTGATTTTTGTGCCAGGAGATTCCCGCGCATTAACACGGATTCTTTACCAATTCCGCTTGATCTGCGGCGAATTGGGCAGCGCAGGGAAATTACCGGTGTTCGGGAAAATGGAACTGGATTTGCTTGCCGGGTATAATTAGATTTAGGCAGTGTTTGCCGGATTCAGCCGTTGGCTCGAAAGCCAGGAGTGAAAACGAAATGCGAAAGATCTTTGTTCTGGAATTTATCACCCTCGATGGCGTCATCCAGGGACCAGGTTCGGCGACAGAGGATACCAGCGATGGTTTCCCTCACGGCGGATGGATCGTCCCCTTCTCGGATGAAGTGATCAGCAGCACGATGCGGGAACAAATGCAGCAGCCCTTCGCGCTGCTGCTGGGACGGAAAACCTTCGAAATGTGGTCTTCCTATTGGCCGTATCGCCCAGAAGCCTGGCCCGGCATCAACGATGAAACCAAGTACGTGGTGTCCAACACCATCACCGCCAGCGAATGGGTAAATTCGGTCTTTATTTCAGGTGATGTTCCCGCCGAGATCAAAAAACTCAAGCAGCAGGACGGCCCCGACCTGAAGGTATACGGCAGCGCCGGCCTGGTGCAGACCCTCCTGGCGCATGAACTGGTGGATGAGCTGTGGCTGAAAATTTACCCAATCACGCTGGGTAAAGGCAAGCGGTTGTTCGCCGAAGGTACCTTGCCTGCCGCATTTACCCTGAAGGATTGCAAGGTATCACCCACCGGCGTCATCGTGGCTGTGTATCAGCGGGTGGGCGAGGTCAAGACGGGTTCGTTTTGATGCGCGGCGGTTGAACCCTTACGAATCGCAGACTGTACAGATCGGCGTGGATCGTTTTCCATATACCGACGCCCTGGTTCTTTGCAAGATGGGCGTGGGGGTGATAAGATTAATGGATATCCATCAAAGTGATCCATGTGGGAGCCAATAACCATGCCCGAACGCATTTCCCTATCATCCCGCCTGTTGCTGCGGCTGACCTGTGCCGCCGCAGGCGGTTTGCTGCTGGTACACGTGCTGACGCAATGGTTCCTGCCGCTTCACCCCAGCCCTGCGATGCAGGCGCTGGCCGCATTGTTTGACCTCGATGGCGAGTACAATATCGCCGCCGCGTTTTCGGGCCTGATCCTGCTGGCCACCGCCGCGCTGCTGCTGCTAATCGCGGTCCTGGAAACGCGTGCCGCTTCTGTGCAGCGGGCGTGGTGGTGGGTGCTGTGCGGCGGTTTTGTGCTGATGGCCTGGGATGAGATGTTCAAACTGCACGAGAACCTGGGGGTGATCGGTACCCGCCTGCTTTCATGGGTGGGCCTGACCTCGGCCGAGGCGCCAATGTTCACCTTTCCGTGGACAGCCGCCGGGCTGGTGATCGTATTGGGTCTGCTGGCGGCGTTCCTGCCGTTCCTGCTGCGCCTGCCCACCGGTGACCGGCGGCGGCTGCTGTTCGCTGGCGCGGTATACCTGGCTGGCGCGCTGGAAATGGACCTGGTCAACGGCTGGTACACCGCCCTGCACGGGATGGAAAACCTGACCTATGCCCTGCTGGTGGCGCTGGAGGAAGGCCTCGAAATGGCGGGGGTGATCCTGATGATCGCCGCCCTGCTGCGCATCCTGGCGGTGAAGTATCCCGCGGTGATGCTGGTGTTCGGCGAATCCGGTACCACCAATAAAAAAGACCCGGGGGATACAGTCCCGGGTCCTGAATCATAAACTGTACAGCGCTCAGTCTGCGCGCGCGCCGAATTTGCCATCCAGCATCAGCAGCTGATAGCTCTTGCCGTCGGTCATCTTCAGCATTTCGACAGCCTGACCGACATTGTCTTCCTCTTCGACCTGTTCCTTGATGAACCACTGCAGCAACACCTGGGCGGGATAGTCCTTTTCCGCCACGGCGATGTCATAGATGCGGTTAATCAGGGCGGTCACCTTCTTTTCATGCGCCAGGGCTTCTTCGAAGATGGCCTGTGCCGATTCGAAATCGCTCTTGGGCTGCTCGATCGCCTTCAAATCCACCTTGTCGCCGCGCTCGAAGATGAAATCGTAGAATTTCATGGCGTGTTCCATTTCCTCGCCGGCCTGGCTGCGCATCCATTTGGCCATGCCGCGCAGGTTACGGGCTTCGAACCAGGCGGACATCGAGAGATACAGGTAGGCAGAGAACATCTCGTGGTTGACCTGTTCATTCATTGCGGTTAATACAGCTTTGTTCATGGTTTACTCCTTCATGGGGTCTAATTTTTGTCAATAAATTTTAATTAATTATAACAAATCCCCCGCGAAAACCAAGAGTGGCGCCGGCGAATTAACGGATTTCTGATAGTCAGGGCGAACCGGTGGTTCATGCCCGTGCGGGTGCCGAATCATCGCCATCAACACGGCCGATCAGTTCGGTGATGCCGGCCTGCAGGGCGGCGGTTGCGTGGTGGTGGATGTAGTGCCCCGCGCCGGGCACATGCAGGGTGCGGAACAGGCCCTTCCAGCGGTGTGCCGAAGCCGCTGCTTTTTCGGCGCTGACCACCGCGCCCAGTTCCGGGCTGCCGGTCACCAGCACACCGGGGCAGGGAATCGCATCGATGTAGGTATCCCACATGGGTACGGGGTGGTCATAGCCGTTAAGGGTGGTGCGCTTGAGCATCTTTTTGCCCTCCACCCAGCGCCGGCGGTCTGCGGGGTGCCAGTCGGTATAGGCGGTATCGGCAAAGCGAAGCAGTTGTTGTTCGCTGAAGCGTTCCCACTGGTGGATGGTGCGGTCCCAATAGGCCGAGGCCTCGCTGCGTTCGGCGGCGTTCATCGTTTCCAGTCCGCCGCCCCACGAAGGATCGATCAGCATCAGTCCCCTGACCCACTGCGGGTGCTCGATCGCCAGCCCGGCGCCGACATTGGCGCCCATCGAATGCCCGATCAGCAGGCAGGGGTGGAAATCCAGCGCGGTGAGCACCGCCAGCACGTCATCCATGCGTTCGCGGATCGTGTATTGGCTGGGCGGGCCGTCGCTGAGGCCGTGGGCGCGCGCATCCGGGGCAAGGATATCGTACCCCGTCTGGAACGGACGCGCCAGGCGCTCGAAATCCAGCCCGTATTCGGCCCAGCCGTGCAAAAAGAGCAGCTTGGGCTTGCCCGGGTTGGGAACGCGCCAGTAGTGCAGGCGGATGGTTTCACGGCAGGTGCCGTCCGCCGCCGGGTAACGCGTTTCACTCTCGATCCATCCCTCCTGCCAGCTGGCAGGCGCCTGCACCGCCAGGGTCATAGGTCGAGGATCTTCTTCAGGCTGCGGATGCGGAAAGCATTCACCGCTTCGGATACGCCCAGCACCACCACCAGCACCCCGACCACCCACATGGCGGCGGTGAGGCCGGCTTCGGGAATCAGCACCAGGCCCAGGGCCAGCAGCACCTTGAAGGCGCCGGTGGCAAACAGCAGCCATTCCTGCTGCATGCGTTTGCGCAGCTGCACGGCCGTGATCAGGTTATGGATGCCGCTCACGATCATGATCACCGAAAACAGCTGCACGATGAAATACAGCGTCATCGCTGGCGCGCGCAGGATCAGCATGCCCACCCCCAGCGAAAGCAGCCCGAAGATCAGGTCGAGCCACCAGAAATAGCGTTGGCGGAAGCCGCTGATCATGGCCACCAGGCTGATGATGGAATTGACCACGCCGAACACACCGAAGATCACCACGAAGGTGACGGCGGTTTGCACCGGCTGCACCAGCACCAGGATACCGAGCAGGGCGATCAGCGCCCCGCGCAGCAGCTGCAGCCACCAGTTGTCGATCATCTGTTTTGTGTACATGCCGCATCCTTTCCATGCAAGGGAACCGCATTTTCTGCCGTGGTTGATTATAAACGAAATTGCCCCGACTGTTATTGAACCCCATCCCAGGCAACCGGTTTGCGGGGGTTCCGTTGGCCATGCCCAATGTTAACCACCGATATGTGCCTTTTGCGTTCCAAACATTCATTTTTCCCTTACCTGCGCCATCCCATCCCGGAGGGAGGCAGCCAGGTCACGAACGCAAGCGTCGTCAGTCCCTCCCTCCGGGATGGAGGTTCAGAAGTTTAACTTCATCAATTCCCAACGTTCATCACCGCGGCGTGGCTTTGGCGTTCCGAGCCACCCTTTTCCACATACTTTCTCCATCCCATCCCGGAGGGAGGCAGTCAGGTCACGAACGCAAGCGTCGTCTGTCCCTCCCTCCGGGATGGAGGTTCGGGAGTTTAACTTTCGCCATTCCCAGCGTTCACCACAGCGGCGTGGCTTTGGCGTTCCGAGCCACCCTTTTCCACATACCTTCTCCATCCCATCCCGAAGGGAGGCAGGTAGGTCACGAACGCAAGCGGCGTCTGTCCCTCCCTCCATGATGGAGGTTCGGGCGTGTACCATTTGCCATTCCCAACGTTCACCACCGCGGCGTGACTTTGGCGTTCCAATCCACCATTTCAAACTTACCTTCGCCATCCCATCCCGGAGGGAGGCAGTCAGATCACGAATACCTGCGGCGTCTGTTCCTCCCTCCGGGATGGAGGTTCGGGAGTTTAACTTTCGCCATTCCCAACGTTCATCACCGCGGCATGGCTTTGGCGTTCCGAGCCACCCTTTTCCACATACATTCGCCATCCCATCCCGGAGGGAGGCAGTCAGGTACCGAACGGAAGCGGCGCAAGTTCCTCTCTCCGGGATGGAGACCCCCCTTTCGGGAGGGTGGTTCAGTCGCTGGTGGGCTGCAGGCGGTAGAGCGGGTCGGTGACGGCTTCACCGAAGACGCGCGTGCCGTCCGGCGCCAGGCCATGGGCGGTGGGGTCAAAGGGGGTGTCTGCGGCGGAAACCGTTTCCGACAGGAACAGGCCCGAAGGCACCGCGCCGCCGACCGGTACCACGATTGTGGCCCAATCCATCTCCACCTCGTGCCCGCTGGCGCTGTACGAGATCACCCCCGTGCCCACCACACCCTCCTCGAAGCCGGGATACAGGTAACCAATCCCGCCGCGCGAGGCGCCGTCAATGAATACGGTCACTTCCAGCGCGGCCTGTTTGTCGATCACCAGCGTCCAGGTGTGGTAATCGGCCAGGCTCATCCCGGAGATGAGCAAATTGCCGTGGTCGTACCAGCTGCCGTTGTCAAAGCGCAGTGCTTCCAGCAGTACATCACTGCCGCTCTGCGAAAATTCAAACTGGTAGAAGCGCTGCGGCGTGCCGTCGGGAGAGAATACGCCGCGGTAGATCAGGCTGAAGCCCTCACCACCGTTGGTGCCGGTGGAACGCAGGCGGGTTTCATAGACTGCGTCGGTGAAGTACTGGTTGTGGTAGGTGGTGGCACAGGTCCACACACATACAGATGAAGGCAGACCGCGGTAGGTGGTGGAGGCATAGATTTCCCATCGGTTATAAGGATCCTGCCAGCCAGGCGCACTGCTGTTGAAATCAAAATTGTAGCTGGTGCTGGTGCCGGTCACGCTGTAATTCCAGTAAGGCGACCAGAAACCCTGGTTGAGGCCCAACGCACCGCGCACATGCCACTTGTAGTCGCCCCCTGCCAGGAGGGGAATGATCTCGTAGGTGCAGGTGCCGCCGTCGCACACATCGGTTTGCCACACCTTTTTCTCCAGCACCAATTCATCGTTGGTATCGCGGATTTGCAGGTTATAGAAGGCAGCACCTTCGACCGTATTCCAGCTGAAGGTTGGTCGCTTGTCGGCCGAGGCGGTTCCGCTGACCGGCGCGAGCATGACAGGGGATGCCAGGCGGGTATAGGTGAAATTGCGGTAGGTGCTCCAACCGCTCATTGCGCCGCTGGTGCTGTTCCTGGCCTGCACGCGCCAGGTGTACATGCCGTAATTACTTGCGAAGTCATCGGCCTTGGGCACGCGCAGTTCGCAGTACGGCGCGCACACCGGCGCTTCGGCGGTGTAGACGGCCATCGGGCTGCCGCTGGCGTCCGGGCCGTTGTAGAGTTCCACGTAGTAGCCGTTGGCTCCGCTGACCGGGAACCATTTGAAGGTAGGGCGTCCGCCCCATACCACCGCGTTGACCCCCGGCGAGCGCAGGGCGGGCGGGGTAAGGGTTTTGCTGCCAGCCATCAGGGTGAAGTAGTTGCTCCATTCACCCTTGCCCAGGGCGTTATATGCCACCACGTGCCACTTGTACTCCACCCCCAGGGTGAGGACAGTCGGGCTGGGGATGCTGCACACCCCGCCGGTGCAGCGCGCCGCGGCATCGTAGGTGGCTTTGACCACCACGGAATTATCCGATACCTTTTTTAATTCAAAGGTGTACTTGACCGCGTCGCCGATTTCAGCCCACTGGAACTGGGGGGTGGTATCGAGCGTCATGAACCGGTTGGCAGGGCTGAGCAGGACGGGGGCTGCCGGAGGTTCGCCAAAGATGGTGGTGAAGCGGATGCGCGGGGCTTCGGCGCTGCCGCCCGTGCGCTGATCGGTGACGCTCACACCGTGGGTATCAATACGGGCGTAGATCTGGTCAACGCTATCGGCCGGGAAGGCTTCCTTGAGCACCGCCCACGCGCCGGCGACAATCGGGGTGGCCATCGAGGTGCCGTTCCAGGTGGCAGTGGGCGCACCCGCACCGTACATCTCGGTGGGGACGGCGGAGGTGATGTTGACCCCCGGCGCCCAGGCATCCACCATACCGGGGGCGGCGTTGGAAAAGTTCGCCACCAGGTCATTGCTATCCCCTGTGGCGCCAACCGCGATCGCGTTGGCAATGCAGGCGGGGGCATTGACGCCATCGATATAGGAATTATTGCCGGTGGCGATCACCACCGCGATCCCGGCGGTTTTGAGGTTGTTGATCACCGCCGCACGGGAATCACTGCCGCAGGCGGCGGTGTACTTCCCACCGCCCAGGCTCATATTGACGGAAGCGATATTGTAAGTGTTCCGCAGGGCATACACCCGCTCCAGCCCCTGTAACTGGTCGGTATCATAGGACATGGCGCAGGTGCCGTCGCCGCCGCAATAGGTGAAGTTGTCGAAGGCGCTGAATACCTGGATCGAGAGCAGGCTGGCGTGGGGGGCGATGCCGGTGAAACCGGTTCCTGTTCCGGCCGCGATCCCCGCCACGTGCGTGCCGTGGTCGCAGTCGTTGGTTTCGCACACGCCGGTATTGTAGGGTTCGGCGGAGTGCAGGGCGGTGGAGGAGGACGCTCCGCCCGGGCACAGGGAAAATGAGTTAAATGTCCCGTTGGTGGTGGAATAACAGGCTTCCGAGATCACCTTGCCGCTGTCGAGGTAGGCGTGGTCTTTGTCGATGCCGGTATCGAGGATGGCGATCGTCCAGCCGTCGCCGTCATAGCCCAGGCTGTGGGCATGGTCGGCATCGATCCACGGTACGGCCTGTGCCATGGTGATCGGGGCGAGGGCTTCTCCCGGATTGAAGGTTTGCACCGGGACAGGGCGGTCGTGTTCCACCGCCAGCACCAACGGGCTGGCGAGGAGGGCGGCGTACTCTTCGGGGGTTTCCACCCATACGGAAACATACGGGATGGTTTCAAAGCGCACCATGTCCTGGGTCAGGTCGGCGCTGAAGGCTTCGATGAACTGCGCCTGGGCGCCGTCGATTTTTGCGAATGCTTCAGCTTCAGCGGTGCCTTCGAGCCCGGCCACGCCCGTAAAAGTGGGGGCAGCGAGTTTGACGATCAGGCGCGCGCTGCCGGGGTCTGCCAGTTGTGCCAGCACATCGGCATGGTCAGCGGCTTTGGCGACCTGTTCGGCGCTGAGGGTATCGAGGGTGGGGGGTTCCTCCTCGCTGGCCGCCACCGGGCTGCCGCTGAGCAGCAGGCTGAACAGCAGGACGGCGAACAACAGCAGGGAAGCGAGGTGTTTTTTCATGGCAGATCCTTTCACTGCGGACGGGCAATCCCAGACCGAAAGCGGGGGCAGCCGCTGCCCCCGTTGCAACACTGGATTGTTTCACCCCCCATCATACCACAGCGGGATGAATGCATTCTCATGCAGCCGCTGGTAAGAAAGGGAAGCACGATCCTTCAGTGGACCCAGCAACCGCGCGAATGTTCCTTTTTTTGTTCGCGAAGATTTGCGTCAATCCGTGGTTTCTTTTACTCTATGCCAAAGGATCGCGTTTGAAATGCTCTTCCGCACCTAGCGCCAGAAGACGAACACCAGCACGGCAGCGGTAATCACGGCATCGAGGAACAGGAAGGCCCAGAAAGCCAGCAGGGCGCTGGTTTTCACATCCCTCGCGCCGCCCGGACCGTAACCCATCACCACCAGGCCGCGTTCACCGGGGCGGTGGTAGGAACTTTTCACCAGGCTGATCTCCATTGTCCATTCCGGCGGCAGCACCAACGGGCGCGTGATGCGCAGCATCTGCGGTGCCACCGAGATCAGCAATGCCAGTTCCATCAATGAAAGAAACAATCCCCCACCGAGAATCACCACCGCTTTCAGCCACAGCATGGTTGCTTCATCCTTTCGCCAGAAAGCGCATCCCGCTCAGATTGGGAAACACCCGCTGCGGATCATCCGGGTCCACCCGCACCGGGAGGCGCGCCCCGGGTTGCAGCTGTGCCAGCTGCGGCAGATCCACCAGCCATACTGCCGCGGCGCGGTACGGCTGTGGACCAGCGCCGCTCACCTGCATCCGCAGGTGCAGGCCGGCCTTGCCGGTGCTGTCGTACTCACCCAGGCGGGTGACCGAGATCACCTCGGCCCCGGCCCACAGCGAACGTGCCTGGGCGGTTTCCAACGCCCGCGCGTGTTCGATGATCTGGCGCCGCTTGCGGCTTTCCATTGCCGCGGCCACCGCCAGCAAGATTGCCAGCAGCAGGACGACTGCCACCGGGATGATTAAACTGTTAAGGCTGTTCCCTTCAAACCACATCGGATACCTTTACCGCGCGCGGGACACCCACTTTGTGCCACACCGGGGTCTGCTTCGATTATACAGCATCCCCCAGCCGCAGCAAAGAGGTCAGACGGCAGGGCCAGATTGCTTCAGGCCAGGAGCTCACCGCGGAACACCATCACCGCCTGCCCGGTCAGGTACACCCGCTGCGGGGTTACGCGCACGCCCAGTACCCCGCCGCGTGCCGAAGCCTGGTACGCGCGCAGTTCCTGTTTGCCGAGTTGCTGCGCCCAGTACGGCCCCAGCATGGTATGGGCTGAACCGGTGACCGGGTCCTCGTTGATCCCGACCCATGGGGCAAAATAGCGCGAGACAAAATCGAACCCGCTGCCGGCATCGGCACGGGCGGTCACCGCCACCCCGCGCCCCGGCAGGCCTGCCAGGACGGCAAAATCGGGCTGGAGCGCGCGCAATTCGCTATCGGAAGCAATTTCGACCAGGTGCTTGTTGCCAGCGGCCAGCACTGCCAGCGGCCGCACCCCCAGCGCATCCAGCAGCGCCTGCGGCGGTTCGGCCAGTGGCTGGGGCGGCTGGGCGGGAAAATCCAGCTCAATCCCGCCCGGCGTGCGGCGTGCCAGCAATTCACCGCGGCGGGTGGCAAAGCACACCGGCTGATCGGGGTCAACCAGGCGGTTCTCGAACAATACGTGTGCGCTGGCGAGGGTGGCATGCCCGCACAGGCTCACCTCCACCGCGGGAGTGAACCAGCGCAGAGACCAGGATCCATCTGCCAGCGGCAGGAGGAAAGCGGTTTCCGAGAGATTCATTTCCTGCGCCAGGGACATCATCCACGAATCCGGCATCGGCTGTGCCAGCAGGCACACCGCCGCCGGGTTGCCTTTGAACATCTCGCCGGTGAAGGCATCGACCTGGAATAATTGCATTGGCATGGTTGTCTCCTTGCTTGGGTTTGTGCCTTGATTGTACACCCGCTGCCGGTATGCACGGGCGGAATTCCGGCAGCGGCGGGTATTGTTTGTGGGGGAACAGGGGAGAGAGTTAAGGTAGTCCTGAATGCCCGGTGCGGTTGAGCCGTGGCCCTGCATCCGGGTGGTACCAGGGCCCTTGACGCCTGCCTGTTTTTCATTATAATATGAATACATGAACACTCATTCATATATTATTTCGAAAGGAAGCCATGCAGGAAGCCACCCCCGTCCCATTGACTGAAGAAACCGCCGCCGACCTTGCGGAACTGTTCCGCGCGTTCAGCGATACCTCCCGCGTGCGCATCATCGCCGCGCTGGCAGGCTGCGAGATGAACGTCAACACCCTGGCGGAGGCGGTCGGTCTGAGCGAATCCGCCACCTCGCATCACCTGCGCTCCCTGCGCCAGATGCGCCTGGTGCGCACGCGCAAGGAAGGCCGCGAGGTGTTCTACTGCCTCGATGACGAACACATCCTTTCCATCTACCGCATGGGGCTGGACCATGTCCAGCATCCCGTGCGCCGTTAAGCCACCCACAGGAACGAAGCATGCCAGACCAACCGCAAACCCCGGCACAGAAATTCACCCTCAAGAACCTCGATTGCGCGGTGTGTGCCGCCAAAATTGAGGAGGAACTCCAGCGTACGCCCGGCGTACGCAGCGCCAGCCTTAACTTTGCCGCCTGCACCCTCGCCCTGGATGCCGATGACCTCGGCGCGGTGCGGCAGGTGATCACTGCCATCGAACCGGGGGTGGAGCTCGAACCGCTCGACGGTCATCGCCACCGCGGCGCGGAGGAAGAAGCCCCCGATTGGCCGCGCCTGGTGCGCCTGGGGATTGCGGGTGTGTTCTGGTTGCTGGGGTTGGTGTTCCATGCCCGGCTGCATGGAATGCTGTTCGGGGTTGGCGAATACCTCATCCTCGGCGGGGTGTACCTGCTGGTGGGGTTGGATGTGCTCAAGGCGGCCTGGCGCAACCTGCGCGCCGGCAACTGGTTTGATGAAAATTTCTTGATGAGCATTGCTACCATCGGCGCATTTGCCATCCATGAGATTCCCGAGGCGATCGGGGTGATGTTGTTTTACCAGGTGGGTGAATATGTGCAGGACCGTTCGCTGGCGCGTTCGCGGCGCTCGATCCAGGCATTGCTGGCGGTGCGCCCCGATACCGCCCACCGCAAGACGGCGGACGGCTTTGAAACCGTTGACCCCGAGGCGGTGGCGGTGGGCGAAACCATCATCGTACGCCCCGGCGAACGTATCCCGCTCGATGGAATGGTCACGGCCGGGCAGGCATTGCTGAATACCGCCGCCCTCACCGGTGAATCGGTGCCGCGCCGCGCGGCGGAGGGCATCGGTGTGCTGGCGGGGATGATCAGCCGCGACGGCCTGCTGGAAATCCGCGTGGAAAAACCGTTTGCCGAATCGAGCGTGGTGCGCATGATGGAACTGGTGGAACACGCTGCCAACCGCAAGGCGCAAACCGAGCGCTTCATCACCCGCTTTGCCAGGGTCTACACCCCGGCGGTGGTGATCGCGGCGGCTTTGCTGGCCGTGGTTCCTCCGCTGCTGCTGCCCGGTGCGCGCTTTGCCGACTGGCTGTACCGCGCCCTGGTGCTGCTGGTGATCTCGTGCCCGTGTGCGTTGATGATCAGCGTGCCGCTGGGCTACTTCGGCGGGCTGGGGGCGGCTTCCAAAGCGGGTATTCTGATTAAGGGCGCCAACTTCCTGGAGACCCTCAGCCAGGTGCGCACGGTGGTGTTTGACAAGACCGGCACCCTCACGCGCGGTGTGTTCGCGGTGCAGGAAGTGGTGCCGCATGCCGGCCACAGCGCGGCGGAGCTGCTGGAAGCCGCGGCGTATGCCGAAGCCTCCTCCACCCACCCGATCGCGCTCTCGATCCTCCAGGCCTACGGCCACCCGGTGGACCGCAGCCGCATCCGCGATGTGGAGGAAACCCCCGGCAAGGGCATCCGCGCCAGGGTTGATGACGTACTGGTCAGCGCCGGCAATGATGCCTACCTGCACCACCTGCAAATCCCGCACGGCCCCGAATGCTGTGAACTGAGCGGCACCCTGGTGCATGTCAGCCGCGGCGGCGATGACCTGGGGTATATCCGCATCGGGGATGAACTCAAGCCGGAATCACTGCCCGCCATGCGCGCGCTGCGCGCGGAAGGGGTGCAGCGCCTGGTGATGCTTTCCGGCGACCATGCCGCGATTGCCGCTGATACCGCCCGCGACCTGGAACTGGACCATGCCCACGGCAGCCTGCTGCCGGAGGACAAGCTGCGCCTGCTGGAGGAATATATGCACGGCGCCGGGCATGCGGTGGCATTTGTCGGCGACGGTATCAATGACGCGCCGGTGATCGCGCGCGCCGATGTCGGGTTCGCGATGGGCGCGCTTGGTTCGGATGCGGCGATCGAAACCGCCGATGTGGTGCTGATGGCGGATGACCCCGCCCGGGTGGCGCAGGCGATTGCCATCGGCAAGCGCACCCGGCGCATTGTGTGGCAGAATATCGCCTTCGCGCTGGGCGTCAAGGGGGCGGTGATGCTGCTGGGCGCGTTCGGGATCGTCAACATCTGGCTGGCGGTGATCGCCGATGTGGGCGTGGCGCTGCTGGCGGTGCTCAACGCCGCGCGCGCGATGGGGGGCAGCAGGGGTTGATCAACTTCCGAAGTTTCAGCGAACTCCAAACTTCTGAAGTCTCCTCGAACTGTTTCAGTCAAAGCCACCATTATCCTATCAACGTACAGCGAATTGCAGGCATCTGCCAGACTTCGGAAGTTTCGGCGAATTCCAATCAAAGCATCCATTGTCCGGTCATCACACAGCGGGTTGTTGTGAGTTGCCAGGCATCGGAAGTTTTAAGGTTCCTTCTTCTTTAGAATTGCATCCACGCTTACGCACACCACACCCAGCAGCACCTCGGTCAGCACCCACACCAGGCGGTGCACGGTGGCGAGGATCGGGGACAGCCCGGCATAGGGGGTGGTGGAAAACAGGAGCGTGATCGCCAGTTCACGCACACCGATCCCGCCCGGGGCGAAGATCGTCAGGTAACCGATCGACCACGAAAGCGAGAATCCACCGATGGCCAGGCCGGCCACCCGGGCGTTGATCTCCGGGAAGACGCAGGCATAGCTGAGCCCGATCAGGAGCCAGGCCAGCAGCAGCAGGCCAATCAGTCCCAGCCATTGGCGCAGCGGTTTCAGCCCGGCACTGACAAAAAAATGCTGGAACAGGAGCATCCCGGCCAGCCAGGCCGCGGCAATGCCCGCCAGCGCTGCCCAGCGGCTATGCCCCGGCAGGTGGATGCCGTATCCGCCCAGGCCTTCCGCGTTGAATACCAGTAAAAAGCACATTCCAACCACCAGGGCGGAGGAGATCAGCCATACGTTTTCGGCGATGATCGCCTTGAGGCTTTTTTTGGTGTCAAAATTCTCCGCCTTGTAAGCGCCAAAGCGCCCGACAAAATGCCACACGCCCCCCGGCAGGTACTTGCCCAGCTGGGTGAGGGAATAGAACGAAAACATTTTCCAATAGCCGGGCTGCCAGCCTTCGTAGGCCACCGAGATGCGTGACACCTGCGCCAGGATTGCCTTGGCCAGCACCATCAGCAGCATCGAGAGCGGGAAGCGCAGCCAGTGCACCTGGCGGAAGTAATCCTTCACCTCGCCGTAATTGCGCGAAACATACCACACCACCGCCGCCAGCACCAGCGCCATCCACACCCATTTGATAACGGCCAGCAGTTTGGAGTTCTTCAGTTTTTCCAAGCGAAATGCTCCTGCAGCCAGTCGAACTGGTGTGCCGCGCTGGCCTGGTTGGCTGGCCGGGCTGCGGCCAGCTGGGCGCGCATTTCCGCCAGCCGATCCAGCAGGCCGAGGGCGGCGGCGGTCATTGCTTCGGGGTCGGCGCTGAAATCAAAGGCGAAATCGGGCATGCCGAACGCGGAAAGCACCTCGTGGTACTTGTGGCTCCAACCGATCACCAGGGTGGGGGTTGCGTTCACCAGCCCGGACACCATGGCATGGAAGCGCGAGGTCAGCAGCAGGTCGGCGGCGGCGGTGAACCGACGGATGGCGGCGTTGTTGATGTCGAAATCGACCCACACCATCCGGTCGGTGATCGCCTCCGGCAGGATCAGCCGCGCGCTTTCGCGGATGCGGCGGACGGCGATGATATCGTTGTTGCGCGCTTTGGGGCTGCTTTCGCGGCTGGCATTGGGGAAGAATAGATACCGCTGGTGGGGGCGGTCCATGGTTTGCAGCAGGTCCAGCAGCAGGGTGGCATAATCGCGCTGCAGGGTTTCGGTTTTCTTCATCAGCAGCACACTGGGTGAAAATGCGATCACGCGCTCGCCATCGCGGCGCATCCCCGCCAGCGCTGCCAGCAGGCTTTCAACTTTTTCCTCGTTCTCACGGGACAGGCTGTATTGCGGCTGGTAGAGCATGGCAATATCGGCAGCCTCATCCCACTTCGTTTCGGGCAGACCGAGGTCGCTCAGAAAGTCAGCTGTTTGTGCGCCGCGTGCGAACAGGTGCCGGCAGCGTCCGAGGAAAATTTTCGACAACAGGCGGTTGATGGGGTTCTGAAAGGGTCCCATCGCCTGCGAGAGCTTGACCACCGGCACGCGCATCAGCATGGCGGGCAGGATGGTGAAAATGTTGAACAGCAGGAACACCAGCCGCCCATCATTGAACGTGATCCCGCCGATATCCAGCAGCACCTGGCTTTCCCGCAAAAAACGCAGGTCAGCCGGCAGCGGCAGGCGGAGTTTGAACAGCCCCGCCAATCCCTGCGCCAGGGCGAACGGCAGGTGTTTCAGCACCAGGGTTTTGGGGCGTGCGTCAAAGATATGCACCCGCGGGTCCTGCACCAGGGCGCGGTCCTGGGCGGGGTAGTAGGAAAACACGCCGAATTCGGCATCCGGGCAGCGTTGGCGCACCTCGCCGATGGTGGTGACGAGCATCGCCTCCGCCCCGCGGTTGCCCCAGATGGTGCCGCCGATGATGCTGATCTTTGGTTGTGGCATGGCTACAGGCTCTCCAGTGCTTTGAACAGGTACAGGTACACCTTCCAGATCACTTTGGGCACGGCGAAAATCAGTTTTCTGCCGTACTTTGCGGTTGATAGCCTGTAATTAAAGAGCGCGATGAAGGCCGCCAGCCATTCGCTCCAGCGCACGCGGGCATGCACATCATCCGGAATCTTGATCCCCAGCAGCAGCCCGGCGCGGTGGCGGGCACTGGTGTTGTAATGGAAGCGCGCGCCGCGCACCTGCCCCTGGAACACCTGTTCGGTGCTGATGCTTTCGCTGACGAGGCGGCCGCTGGCGGCGGCATCCCGCAGCAGGGCGGACCCGGTCGGGGTGCGCGCCAGCAGGGCGGTGCGTTTGATCGCTTCCTGCTCCATCTCACTCAGCCATAGATCCCCGGCAGACAGGTCGCCGGCGTAGCCGAAGTGGTCGTGGCAATTGAGGCATTTGCGCTCGCTGAAGAAAAACAGGTTCTGGTAGGTGCTGAAGCGGCCAAACGGCAGTTTCGTTTCGCTGCCATCTGCAAGCTGCAGGCTCATCTCGCCCCGCCAGCGGCCGGAACGGTACTGGAAGCCCGTCAGTTCAGTCCCGCTCTCCTTCAGCACGCGGCGCAGCACCTGCTGGGTCAGTTCCGGCTGCGAATTGTGCCCGCAGAAGAGGGTGATCAGGCAGGCGACGGTTTGCGCCAATGCCGCGTCCTTGGCGCACAGGCCGCGCAGCAGGGCGGCATCGCACGGGAGCGCCACCACCGCCAGGCGGCCCTGAAAACCGCGCAGCAGGGGCACCGCCCCGGCGGAAAAGCGCACTGCCATGTACTTGCTGCCCTGGGCGCGCAGCAGGCTTTCGCGGTCCTGCGCGATCACAAAGCGGTTCTTGACCACGCCGGATTCGACATAGGCCTCGTTGACCAGCGCGCCATCGACCGCGCCGCTTTCCAGCAGGTGCAGCAGCAGGGCGGTCACCGCCCCGCCCGAAGCGGAACGCTCCCGCAGCGCGGGATCAGCGGCATACGCCAGGGCGGCGGATTTGACCGCGCCCATGTGCTGTTCCAGCTGCTGCGGGGTCCATCTGCGGCGGGTGAGTTGTTCAAACCAGCGGGTAAGGGCGGGCATGGGGGGACCTTTCTAATCCTGCCGGCTGCGGGTATAGGTGAGGTAGGCGCGTGAGAAAACCGGTGTATGCGCGGCCTGTTCCGCACCGCGCCTTTGCTGTGCTTCGATTTCGCGCAGGCGGTAATCGATCCCTTCCAGCAGCTTGCGGTTGACGGCGATCAGGTCGGCCAGGAAGCCAACGATGACCGAAGACACCGCCAGGATGAACAGCCCCAGCGCCAGCAGGAGCGATTGCACATGCCCGGCGCCTTCACCGATGATGTAGAAATACAGGTAGCGCATAGCGATCACGGCGATCACCGCGAACAGCGCCAGGGCGGGGTAAATGAAAAAGCGCAGCGGTTCATAGGTCATAAAACTGCGCAGGATGGTGGAGAAGGATTTGCGCAGGTAACTGGGCACGGAAGAGATCAGGCGCGAGGGGCGCAGGTCGCGGTTGGTGCGGATGGGAACGCACACGGTGGGGATGCGCAGGCGCCCGGCCTGGATGATGGTTTCGAGGGTGTAGGTGTAGCGGTTGAAGACGTGCAGGCGCATGGCGGCGCTGCGGGTGATGGCGCGGAAACCGCTGGGGGCATCTTCGACCGTGGTCTGGCTGGCGCGGCGCACCACCCAGCTGCCCAGGGTTTGCAGGCGCTTTTTCAGCGGCGACCAGTGCTCGATGTTGCGCACCGGGCGCGTGCCCACCACGTATTCGGCTTCGCCGCGCAGGATGGGGTCGATCAATTTCTGAATATCCGCGGCGCAGTACTGGTTGTCGGCATCGGTGTTGACGATGATATCGGCGCCGAAGTGGATGCAGGCGGTCATGCCGGAGAGAAAGCCCTGCGCCAGGCCGAGGTTGGTCACATGCGAGATGACGTGGTCGGCGCCGTGTTCGATGGCGGTTTCCACCGTGCGGTCGCGGCTGCCGTCGTTGATGATCAGCCATTCGACGCTGTCCACCCCGTCCAGCTGGTGCGGCAGTTCGGCCAGGGTGATCGGCAGCGCATCTTGTTCGTTATAGCAGGGAATCTGGATGATGACTTTCATGGGCGTTTCTTTCGTGAATTCGGCATCAGCTACGGTTTGATTATACCTGAGGCCTTCCATTTGCAGGTCTGCCGCAGGCAGGGCAATGTTGTACGGAGACTTCGGAAGTCTGGACAGGAATGTCCGATATTCGGCATGACACGGCCGGAAAACGGCCTTGATTGTAACGACACGTGGAGACTTCGGAAGTCTGCTCAGGCCTGTCCATACAACCGCTTGCCTGCGGGGGGAAAACTCGCTATACTGGGATTAACCCAATTAAGGGAATTATCATTCTTCCCGCACTTCCCTGCCGATGACAACCGAAGGAGTACATCATGTTCATGCTCAAACGAGTGATTTTGTCGTTCGTGGTATTGGTGCTGCTGGTCAGCGCCTGCGCGCCCAACATCGCGCGCCTGGCGCAGCAGGGCGATGTGGAGAAATTGATCGAAGCGCTCAGCTACGAGAAAGATGCCGCGGTGCGCGCCGATGCCGCCGCCGCCCTGGCAGAACTGGACGACAACAACGCCATCGAGCCGCTGACAGGCGCCCTGGCAGACCCCGAACCCACCGTGCGTGCGGCCGCCATTGCCGCCCTGGCCCAACTGCAGGGCAGTGCCGCCGCGCGGGAGATCGTGCCGATGCTGAAGGACGATGATGCCGGGGTGCGCCAGCGCGCCGCCGAAGCCCTCACCGGCCTCGGGCGCGGGGCGGTCAGCCGCCTGGTGGATGCCCTCAACACCACCAACAACGCCTACCAGGCCGAACTGGCCGCGGTGCTGGCGGCGATCGGGGAGGAGGCGGTGGAACCGCTGGTGGAGGCATTGGGCGAAAGCAGCGCCAACACGCGCGAGGGGGCGCAGGCGGCCCTGGTACTGCTGGATGCCGCCACCGTCCCGGCTTTGATCGAAGCCCTGGCGGATGCCGATGAAAACCTGCTGGCGGAACTCTCCGCCGCCCTGGCGGCGATCGGCCCCGGCGCGATTGATCCGCTGGCGCAGGCGCTGGCCGCTGAGGACGAGCAAACCGCCGCCACCGCCGCCGCCCTCCTGACCGACCTGGGCGCCCCCGCGGTGGATGCCCTGGTGGCCGCCCTGGCTGAACCGCAGGCACTCGAACGGGCTTCGGATTGCCTGGCGGCGATCGGTGAACCCGCCGTGCCCGCCCTGGTGCAGGCGCTGGGCGATGCCGAACGCACCGCCGCCGCTGACCTGGTGCTGCTCAAGATCGGTGAGCCGGCGATCGAACCGCTGATCGCGGTGCTGGCGGATGAGACCCTCGGCGCCGCCGCCGGCAACACCCTCACCGGCATGGGTGTCAAAGCCATCGGCCCCCTCGTCAGCGCGATCGAGGCTGACCCGGAGATGGTTCCCTACGCGGTGCAGCCGCTGGCCAACGCGCTGCGCTTTTCGGACAAGAACACACGCAAAAAGGCCGCCGAAGCGCTGATCGGGATCGGGGAGGCGGCGGTGCCGTACATCCTCGAAGGCATCCGCACCGGCAGCCGCATTTTGCTGGCGGATGAACTGCTGCTGTATGCCAACCCGGCCCTCTACGGCACGCGCGGCAGCGCCGAGGGCAAGCTGGTGGACGGCGGGCTGTGCAATGATGTTGGCAGCTGGAAAGGGATGATCGTGCTGTGCCAGCGCGGCGATGCCTGGTTCTATGAGAAGGTGCAGAACGTGCAGGAGGGCGGCGGCGCGGGGGTGATCATCTACAACAGCGCCGATGAGGGGCTGGTGGTATCACTGGGTGAGGACCACGATACCGACCTGGTAACGGTTTCCCTCAGCCTGGCCGAGGGGCGCGCCTTGCTCAAGGACCATGCCGGCGATGTGCTGACCGTGGTCAGTGACCCGCTGCACGCGGAGCAGACCGATACCCTGGTGGCGATCGGCACCGCGGGCCTGCCGCACCTGGTGGCGGCGCTGGAGGACCAGCTGCTGTACGCGCCGGTGGAAGATGTGCTGATCGAGATCGGCAGCGCGGCGGTGCCCGGCCTGCTGGATACGGCCGCCGAAGGCAAGGAACTGGTGCGCACCCGCGCCGTCTATTGCCTGGGGCAGATCGGCGATGACAGCGCCGTGCCGGACCTGATCGGCCTGCTGACCGACAACAGCCTCGATGTGCAGATCGAAGCCGCCTACGCCCTCGGCAACCTGCGCAGCGCCGAGGCGGTGGAACCGCTCAGCGTGATGCTGACCGACATCAGCCCGGATGTGCGCGATGCCGCCCGTTCCTCCCTGGCGCAGATCGGCCTGCCGGCGGTGCCGGCGCTGCTGGCCGCCTACGCTGACCCCGATGTGCCCGGCAGCCTCGAGATCGCCGCCAGCCTGCGCGATATCTTCTACGCCAACCAGACCGCGGTGATCAATGCCGCCGCCAAGGTGTGCCAGGGCGAGGCCCTGCCGGACGCGCCCAAGTTCAGCCGCTACGAGGACGGCCCGCACCCGTTCGTGATCCTCAATTTCAGCAATGCCAAGCACTCCTGGACCGATTCGATCCCGGTGGACTGGCTGCCCTACTCCCCGGCCGACCTGCAGGCGGTGGTGTGCCTGGAAAAGACCGACTACGTGACGGTGCAGGTGTGCCGCTACGTGTACGTCAGCGGCGGGGGCTTCGCGGGCAACATCACCCGCTACCGCACGCAGCTGAAGAGCGAATTGTACGCGGCTTCCAGCGGGGCGCTGGTTTCCGGCACCACCCTGCGCGGCAGCCTGCCGGGCTACTGCCCCAACACCACCTCGAGCTACACTGACATCTACGGCAGCACGGTGGACTACAGCGACCTGAAAACCTGGCTCAAAGGCCTGGGGCTGGATGTGGAGAAGTAAGGCAAGCGCCTGTCTGCCAGACTTCGGAAGTCTCCGAGACTTCCGAAGTCTTTTGCTGGTGTCCATGTTGCGCGGCGCTATGCCGGGCTGCTGCCCCAACACCACCGCGGGTTGAGAACGTGGTTCAAAGGCCTGGGGCTGGATGGGGAGAAGTAGGGGAGGCGCTGGCGCAGAACAGCTCAAAGTCATACGCTCCGCCCTCGTGGCCCCGCAGGCCTTGCAGGGCGGGGTAGACGGATTCTTCCAGGCTGTCGAGGAGGCTGTCGAGCACGCTTTCGATCAGCGCCGGGCTGCTGCCGGTGAAGGCGAGGGTCAATTCGGCGGATTCCGCGCCGAGGACTTCCGCCGTGATGCGGCATTCGCCGACCGCTTCGGCGCACAGTGCCGCATCCCCCTGGCACAGGGTGTGGGCGGTGCCGGACAGGTCCGCTTCCAGCAGCATGCCGGTGTACATGCCCAGCACGGTGCCGGCGTTGGCGCCGCCGTATTCGAGTGTAGCAATTAACTAACCAATGAGTAGTTTGTTCGTTTTTCGCAGAAATTTTGCTGGGATTGGTTCCTGTAACTTCCAAGTAATGTTCATCGGACGACTACCTTCGTGTATGACATAATCAGCCAGTCCGAGAAATGTATACGGAGATACAAAACCAATTTCGTTTTTAAATTCTCGTACAAATAAGAGCATTCGGTTACCTTGGTCTTGATGATGGATATATCTTTGACCAGTGGTCGATTCTTCTGATGTTGTACTCTGACTTTGCATGTGGAATAAAGTGTCATTGATTGAATAGTCGTTATACATAGTTGAGGGCGAATAATCTTTATCAGACTTATTCAGGGTGATAAGGAAAACATCAACATTTTTATCGGGTAAATATTTTACTCCTTCGCGTACTGTAGAGGGCTTCATAAAATCTAATGCGATGAAAATTTGGTCTCGAGAATAGGTGCAATGTAAATCTAAGGGACATTCAAAACCGATATCCACAGACTTATCAATGAAATCGATATGCTCAAAATTGTAATGTAATAATTCGATTAATTCCGCAACCAGTATGCTATTGGCTTTGATTGTTCTTAATCCTTCAAGCGTATCGGAAAATCCACACTCTTCAGCGGATTTTTGCCAAACCGTGAACTGAAACATATCCAACATGCGTTTTTCGATTGCAGAAAGAGACGGCAATGAAAGAGATTCGGCATTTTGTAATGCATCCAGCAAGAATCGAATCCAACGTTGGGAATTAATGGCGCTGATTCGAGGAAACGCTTTGGTTAATGTATCTTCAAGCGTCTCTGAAAAATCGGGCTTGATTCCCGCCTTAACTTTCAACCTGGAAAAATTATCCCTCTTATATATCGTACGAACATCTAAATGGTAATAACTTGTAAAATTCTGCAATGTGAGCGGTAATCCTGAATCCTCATAAAAGGTGGCTATCCGAGAGATAAGACCAGCTCCTACGCTAAATGATTTTCGGATGTTATCTAAAACGTAATCTTTTGCTTTTCGCTCCAATTGAATGAAACACCCTTTGGGTACTGAGCTAAATCCATTTTTTATTTCTTGTTGAATACTTTTTCTTGTGAAGGATAACATAGCAGAAAATTTATCTTCAAAATTATAGTTTCTATTTGCAAGGCCTATAAAATCTAGAGCAGTGAGGCATTCTTTGTTTTCAGCCAATCGTAATCCACGTCCTAACTGTTGCAAAAAGACAGTTAAGCTTTCTGTCGGGCGCAAGAATAAAACTGTATTCACATCGGGAATATCGACACCTTCATTGTAGATGTCGACGACAAAAATAAAACGAATCTCCCCTTTGATTAACCGTTCTTTTGCTGAAAACCGCTCATTTTCAAGTGATGTGCCAGTCAATGAAATTGATGGAATTCCTTGCTCATTAAAAAACGACTCCATAAATTTTGCGTGATCAACAGAAACACAGAATCCCAAACCTTTAACCTCAGAAAGATCAGTGACATACCTTTTTAAGGATGAAATAACTAAATGTGCACGTTGGTTTGCCGCAGATAAATTTCTTGTATAAAGATTCGATAGTTCAGAGATGTCATAACGCCCACGGGTCCACTTTAATTGATCCAAATTTATCGTATCTGTTACGCCAAAATATTGAAAGGGGCATAGTAATTTGCGATCGATTGCTTCTGGTAATCGAATTTCTGCGGCAATTCGGTCATCAAAATATTCAAGCACACTTTGCCCATCCATTCGCTCTGGTGTTGCCGTAAGACCAAGGAGTATTTTAGGCTTATAGTGTGTTAGCAAGGTTTTATAGGTTGGTGCTGCCGCATGATGGAATTCATCTACGATGATGTAATCATAGAATTCGGGTGATGTCTTTTCCTGAAACTGTTGGGCATTAAATGTTTGAATTGAAATAAACAAATGATCCAAACTGTCTGGCTTATGATTGCCAACAAATAAATCACCAAAATTAGGATCTTTTAAAATACCTTGGAAACAGGCAATACTCTGCTTTAATATTTCTTCCCGATGAGCGACAAATAATAACCGATTCGGCTTGTTGGAATTTAATTTGCAAAAGTGTTTGTAATCAAAAGCGGAGATGACAGTTTTTCCTGTTCCGGTCGCTGCGACAATCAGATTCTTAAAATGTCCACGGATGGTTCTGTCAGCTTCTAACCGATCTAATATTTCCTGTTGGTAAGGATATGGATAAACATCAAACAGATAGGCATGTTCACTGTTAAGATCAGAGCGTTTTTCCGCATTAATTGCAGATTCTAAACGAGCTTGTTGTTGTTGAGTGTAATCCTCAAATTCATTACTATTCCAATAGCTTTCAAATGTAGCTTGAATTTTCTTTAGGGTGTTTGGTTGATCTTTCGCCGCAACCTTAATGTTCCATTCCAATCCGCTGGATATTGCGACATTTGACAAATTCGATGATCCAACATATGCGGTTGTAAAACCAGTATTGCGATAAAAGACATATGTCTTGGCATGGAGCCTTGTGCGTTTGGTGTCGTATGAGATTTTAATTGCTGTATTCGGCAGTTTTGATAGTTCCTCTATTGCCTTAACATCAGTTGCGCCCATATATGATGTTGTTATGATCCTAAGAGTTCCGCCTTTTTGGGCAAAGGTCTGCAACTCATCAATGATGAGCCGCAAGCCACTCCATTTGATAAACGACACCAACAATTCGATTCTGTCGCATGATAAAATTTCTTTCTTTAATTCAATCACCATACTTGGTTCATGAACAGCACCAGTAAATAGGGAACTATGAGCTACTGATGTTTCTGGACGTATGATTTCAACTTTTTCTTCAATAGACAGAATAGAATTTCTCTTTTTTATCAAAGCAAGGAGTTGTTCAGCTTGTTCATCAACAACTAACCCACCTAAAGAAGCCTCTCCTGTTTCATGTATTAGTGTTTTGACAATTTGATTGGCTAAAGCGACTTGGGTTTGTAAATTTCCACCATTATCTAGAACCTGGGCAAAACTTTTTTGCAAAATATCTGATATGTAATTAGCTAAGATAATTGAAGCTTCGGCTTTGTCAATATGACCAATCGACGTAACATAATCCGTGGTAGCATCAAGGCTCGTGCGTAAAGCTTGGTAGATTACTTGTTCGTAAATACCTGTATTGAGCATTAACTCTCCTTTTAAACTCTATGCGATACAAGACCATTGGATAAATAAGATTTATGACACTTCATCTTCTGAAAGTTTTATGTATTATTGTAGCAACCCCTACAATTCTATATTGTCATAAATACAAATTGCAACAAAATTGGGGCTTAAAAACATCACATCCCAGCCACTCCTCTCCTCCCCCACCGCTTTAAGTTATAATCAACGCAACACGATTTCACAGGAACAAGGAGCTGAGGTGCGTATGAATACCTATATGGCAGTCGATGTGGGCGGAACGCAGATCCGCGTGGCGGTGTACCCGGAAGAGGGCATTAAGCCCCTGCGGGTGAAAAAAGTGGCCACGGTGGGCGAAGGCACGCCGGTGGAGCGCATCATCGCCACCATCCACGCGGTGTGGGATGCCGCCGAGAACGTGATGGCGATCGGCATCTGCGTTCCCGGCCCGGTCGATCCGCAGCAGGGGATCGTGTTCAACACCGCCAACGTTGAAGGCTGGGTCAACCTGCCCCTCAAGCGCATCCTCGAAGATGAATTTCACGTGCCGGTGTTCATCGGCAACGATGCCAACCTGGCCGGGCTGGCGGAATGGCAGTTCGGCGCCGGGCGCGGCCACAAAAACATGATCTACTTCACCATCAGCACCGGTGTGGGCGGCGGGGTGATCTGCGACGGGCACCTGCTGCTGGGGGCGCAGGGGCTGGGGGCCGAGCTGGGGCACGTGTTCGTGCAGTCCGACGGCAACGGGCCGCCCTGCGGCTGCGGCCAGCGCGGGCACCTCGAATCGTACACTTCGGGCACGGGGATTGCCTGGTACGTGAATGACGAACTCTCGCGCGGGCGCGCCTCCTCGCTGGCGGGCAAAGGCAAGGTCAGCGCCAAGGAAGTGGCGCAGGCCGCCCAGGCCGGCGACGCGCTGGCACTGGAAGCCTTCGCGCGCGCCTCGCATCACCTGGCGATCGCGATCGTCAATTATCTGCACATCTTCAACCCCAGCATCCTCATTTTCGGGGGCGGGGTTTCCACGGTCGGCGACCTGCTGTTCCAACCGGTGCGCGAATCGCTGGCGGGGATGGTGTTTTCCCCGGCCTACCTCGAGAACCTGGAACTGGTTCCCGCCCAGCTGGGCGATGATGTGGGTCTGCTGGGGTCGCTGGCGGTGGCGCGCATGGGGACGGCGGACTGAACCCCGCAGGTGAGGGAACCGGGTGACACTCAATAACCTGCCCTCCTTTTTCACCTCGGATTACCGCGTGCGCCAGCGGGATTCGCTGCTGGAAATTTCGCGCGCCCTTACCGAGGAGCTCGATATCGATGCCCTGCTCAAGCGCATCCTGCGCATCTCGATCGAGATGCTCTCAGGCCAGGCGGGGCTGATCGCGCTGCGTTCGGAAAAAGCGGTGTGGGGCATCCGCGTATCGCAGGGGCTGACGCCGGAATTCATGCGCTCGGTGCAGCCGATCTTCGCCGACATCCCCTCCGGCGCGCCCGTGCATGATGAGGCGCAGGACGCCGCCCGCCAGCAGGAACTGGTGCGCATGAACCAGCGCCTGCAGCAACTGGTGAAACAGGCCAGCATGGGCCTGCTGACCGGCGTGGGGCTGCCGATGGTGACGCGCGAGCGCGTGGTGGGGATGATCTTCATCTTCCGCGGCTACCAGAACAACTTCTCGCAGAACGACCTGGATGTGCTCAATTCCTTCGCCAACCAGGCGGCGATCGCGGTGCAGAACGCGCAGCTGTATACCGAGGTGATCCGTGAAAAGCAGCGCGTCAGCGCCCTGCTGGAGGCGGTGGGCGACGGGATTTTGATCCTGACCCCGGCGCACGTGATCGAGATCGTCAATCACTCGATGATGCACCTGCTGGGGCTGGAAAAGCAGGATATCACCGGCCGCACCCACGAGGACCTGATCCGCTGGCGCCTGGCCCCCAAAGGCGTGACGCTCCCGGAGGCGGAAGCCGGCGGCTGGCCGCTGAACGAGCGCGCCGTGCTGTACGTGGAAGGCGACATCCTGCGCTTTGACGACAATGCTTCGATCCCGGTGGGGATTACCTACGCCCCGCTGTTTTCGGAGCAGGGCATTTTGCAGAACATCATCGTCAGCGTGCGCGACATCACCCGCTTCCGCCAGGCGGATGAACTCAAGAGCACCTTCGTGTCAATCATCAGCCACGAGCTGAAAACCCCGGTGGCGCTGATCAAGGGCTATGTTTCCACCCTGCGCATTTCAGATGCCGAGTGGGATTTGGGCACGGTGCAGGAAGGCCTGCAGGTGATCGAGGACGAAGCCGACCGACTGACGGAGCTGATCGACAACCTGCTGGATGCCTCGCGCTTTGAGGCGGGCGGCTTTAAGATCAACCGCTCCGATGTGTACCTGCCGCTGCTGGTGCAGAAGGTGTGCGACAGCTTTACCACCCAGACCGAAGCGCACACCTTCGTGGTCGATTTCCCGGTGGATTTCCCGGTGGTGCTGGCCGATGAGAACCGCATCCGCCAGGTGATCAACAACCTGGTATCGAACGCGATCAAGTACGCGCCGGCGGGTGAGATCCGCCTGGGCGGGGTGCCGGGGGCGGAAGGGGTGACGGTGTGCGTCAGCGACCACGGCCCGGGGATCGCGCCCAATGACCGCCAGCAGATCTTTGAGCGCTTCTTCCGCGCGCCGGAAGCCGCGCGCCACACCAAGGGCGCCGGGCTGGGGCTGTACCTCACGCGCCAGATCATCGAAGCCCACGGCGGGGAGATCTGGGTGGATGCTTCCTACGACCAGGGCACGCGCATCTGCTTCACCCTCCCGCTGGAACCGGCCGGGTAACAGCCGGCCCGCAGGGATACGCAGACAACGCCGCGTGAATGGCGGCGATTTGTTTTTCGCACCTGCCTGCGTTGGGGGGTATAATCGGGGTTAACCCGTGCCGCCCGCGGCGGCGTGTATTCACTGCAAGGAGATACCCCCATGTTTCGTTCGTTTACCCCCATCACGGAAGAACTCGAGTCCGAGTTCCGCAACCCCGCCTGGCTCGAAAAAGCCATCATCTATGAAATTTATCCCCAATCGTTTTACGATACCAACGGCGACGGCATCGGCGACCTGCCGGGCGTGATCGCCAAACTCGATTACATCCAGTCGCTGGGCGCCAATGTGATCTGGCTCAACCCGTGCTTCACCTCCCCCTTCGGCGATGCCGGCTACGATGTGGCCGATTTTTACCAGGTGGCGCCGCGCTACGGCACCAACGAAGACCTGCGCCGCCTGTTCGAGGCCGCCCATCAGCGCGGCATGCGCGTCCTGCTCGATCTTGTCGCCGGGCATACCTCGGTGGAATGCGAATGGTTCAAGCAGTCCGCGCGGCACGAACGCAACGAATACGCCGATTGGTACATCTGGAACCCGAACCCGTACGCCGCCATGTTCGGCGGCAGTTCACGCCACCAGTTCATCGCCGGGATGACCGAACGTTTTGGCGGCTACATGCCCAACTTCTACCCGCTGCAGCCGGCGCTCAACTACGGCTTTGCCAATCCTGATCCCGACCAGCCCTGGCAGCAGGCGGTGGACGCGCCCGGCCCGAAAGCGGTGCGCGCCGAACTGCGCAAGATCATCCACTTCTGGCTCGAAATGGGCGCCGACGGCTTCCGCGTGGATATGGCCGCATCGCTGGTGAAGGATGACCCCGGCTCACGCGCCACCATCGCCCTGTGGCAGGAAATCCGCACCTGGCTGGATGCCGAACACCCCGAAGCGGTGCTGATTTCCGAATGGGGCCGCCCCGACCGGGCGATCAAGGCCGGGTTCCACGTGGACCTCTACCTCGATTTCGCCGGGGCGGGGATGCGGGCGCTGTTCCGCAAACACCACAGCATGATGGGCTTTGGCGGCGGCGGCTTCAGCTTTTTCGACCGCGAAGGCCTGGGCAACATCATGGAGTTCGTCACCGAATACCAGCAGCGCTTCAACGCCACCCGCAAGGCCGGCTACCTGTGCCTGTTCTCCGGCAACCACGATATCACCCCGCGCCTGGGCAAGGGCCGTGATTTTGAGGACCTCAAGCTGGCGTATGCCTTCCTGATGACCATGCCGGGTGTGCCCAAGGTGTACTACGGCGACGAGGTCGGCATGGTGGGTGTGGCGGGGCTGCCTTCCAAAGAGGGCGGCTACATGCGCACCGAGGTGCGCACCCCGATGCAATGGAGCCATGCAAAGAATGCCGGTTTTTCCGACGCCCCGGCGGACCAGCTCTACCTGCCGGTGGAAGCCGACCTCGACCACCGCACCGTGGCGGACCAGGAATCCGACCCGGATTCGCTCCTGAACACGATCCGCGCCCTCACCCGGCTGCGCCTGGCGCACCCCGCGCTGCTCAATCACACCGATTTCCAGGTGGTGTATGCCAGGGCGGGGCGCTACCCGTTCGCGTACCTGCGCCAGGGCGGCGGCGAAAGCGTGCTGGTGGCACTCAACCCGTCCGCATCGGCGGCGGCGGTCGATCTGCCCGCCGATGCCCTGCCGGAGGGGATCCACAGCGCGGAATGCCTGTGGGGCGCGCCTGACAGCCTGCACCGCACCGAAAGCGGCTGGAAACTGACCCTCCCCGGCGTCAGCGGCGGCATTTACAGGGTGCAGTAGTTAACCAACCACAGACTTCGGAAGTCTTTAAGACTTCCGAAGTCTGAAACATACGGCACGGCTCAGCCGCGCCTCTGAATCGGGGTGTGAATCAGGAATCGAACCGCTCAAATATAGACTTTCGAAGTCTCACAGACTTCGGAAGTCTTAAGAGGCGGAGCGCAGGATGAACTCGGTATCGCCGATGATGATCGTGTCGTTTTCTTTCAACAGCACCGGCCCCTCGATGCGTTTGCTGTTGACCCACGTGCCGTTGGTGGAACCCAGGTCGCGCACCTGGTAGGCATCACCCACGTGCAGGATTTCGGCGTGGCGGCGTGAGGCGTTGTTGTTGTTGACCCAGATCTCATTCCCCTGGCTGCGCCCGGCGATCATCTTTTCTGTCAGCGGGATGCGGCGTCCGGGGTGCGTACCGCTGATCACCTCCAGTTCCCAGCCGCCGGGCAGGGGTTTGGTGGGTTCGCGGTGCGCTGGCCTTGCCGCGGCAGGTTCGGCTTCGGCCTCCGCCTTGCGCACCACGCCGGAGCGTGCCGCGCCGGGGCGTACCGTCTGTTGGGGCGGGGCGGGCTGCGCCTCCGCCGGCTGCGGCTGCTTTTCGCGCGTATCAGCTTCCAGCGCGCTGCCGCACTGCGCGCAGAACTTATCGCCCTGGCGCACCGGCTGCCCGCAGGCGGGGCAACTGCGCGGGGCGGCATCCGGCGTTTCGATCCTGAACATCATCGATTCTTCGCTGAACAGACCGCTGACATTGCTGACGGCGGCGCTGCCGGGCTGCAGCTCCTGCAGCGCCTGCGCCAGTTCCGCCATCGACTGGTAGCGGTCGCGCGGGTCCTTCTCGACCATCTTCATCAGCACCCGTTCCACCTGCTGCGGCGTGTCCGGGTACTTGCTGCACGGATGCGGGAAGGGGTCCATGATGTGCATCATCATGATCTGCATTCCGTGCCCCTGGGGGTAGGGTTTTTCACCCACCAGCATCTCGTAAAAGATCACCCCCAGCGAATAAATATCCGCGCGCCCGTCGACCTCGCGCCCCAGGCCCTGCTCCGGCGCCATGTAATCGGGGGTGCCCAGTCCCACCCCGGTGCGCGTGACCGGCTTGACGTTCTCCCCCATCACCACCTTGGCGATGCCGAAATCGGAAAGCACCGGGCGCTTGTCGGCATCCATCAGGATGTTGGCGGGTTTCACGTCGCGGTGGATCACCCCCTGGCTGTGGGCGTAGCCGAGAGCGTACACCACCGGCAGCAAAAAGCGCACCGCTTCGAGGCACGGCACCGGGATGCCTTTGAGGCGCTTCTCGAGTGTGCCGCCGCTGATGAAGTCCATCACCAGGTACAGGTTGCCTTCCTGCTGCCCGAAATCATGCACCGACACGATATGGGGATGGAACAGGCGCGCCATCGCCTTGGCCTCGCGTTCAAAGCGCGCGATGTATTCCTCGGTCTGTGTATACTGCGGCAGCACCTTTACTGCCACGTGGCGCTCCAGGCGGGTATCGAAGCCCTTGTAGACTGCCGCCATCCCGCCGGAACCGATAAATTCATCGATGCGGTAGCGTCCAAACGATGTGCCTGTCAGACCGAGCTGGGATTTCACCTGCATTGTGCTGTTCCTGGGGGGAAGGAAAACGGGGGAGATACCCTTATTGTACCCGATAAGCGTGCCGTCGGCGGACGGAAACGGCCTGCCGATCTGTTACGGGCAGGGGGTTGTGCGGCTGCGGCGCGCCTCTGCACCAGGCGTTGAATCGGCGATCTTAACGCGGGGATTGCAGCAGTTCCATCCACCCGGCGGGGATGATGAGCAGGCCGCTTTCATCGGTGGGGAACGTGTTACCGCCGAACACCCCCTGCCAGGTGCCGGGTTGGGGCAGGCGCAGCCGCACCGGTGCATCGCCGGGATTGATCACCGCGGCAAAGGCGGGTTGGCCTTCCGACCACAACACATCCACGTGGAACGCGGGAGGCGCGTCTGGTGCCTCACATTCCGCTGTTACCCCGCTGTGCCGGATGCCTTGCTCCAGCAGGGTTTGCAGCCCGCTATCGTCGCGCGCGGCAGCCTCAGAAAGGTGCGTACCGGCATACAGCACCATCCCGCTGCCGACCGCGATGGAAGCGATGCAGGGCTTTCGCTGGTCAATCCCGCCTTCGGGAATCATCCCGTTCCCTTCCAGTTCCGCGTAGCGCTGCGCGCCGAGGGCACCGCGCCCGTTGGCGAGCGTGAAAGCGAAGAAATCACTGCCCTGCGTTCCGCTGGCAGCGAGCGCCTTGCGCACATCGGGCGGCAGGGCTTCCAATGCTTGCTGACTTTCCGCAGCGGCGGAAATGTGCCGGGCGGCGGTGGAAAATACCTCGCGCAAGCCCCAGGCCTGCGCCAGTCCGCCGCCGGGCAGCACCCGGCTGTGGCGCCCGGTATCGGCGTGGTAGCCCGCCAGGTGCGCTTCGGTGATTAGGGTGCCTCCGGCGGCCACCCATTGCTGGAGCGCATCCGCTTCCGCCTGGCTGAGCAGGTACGGCATGGGCAGGATCAGGAGGCGGACGCCGTCCAATTGCGATTGTTCCAATTGCGATTGTTCCAATTGCGATTGTTCCAAATGCTCTGACGAAATCACGCGGTAGGGAATGTTTTTCGCGTACAGCGCTTCCTGCCAGGCATCCAGCGCGCGGTTGAAGCTTTCCACTTCGTCGCGCTGGCAGAAGTGGAAGATCTCGTTGCGGCGGCTGCGCCACACCGCGGCCTGGGCCGGGGCGGGAGCGGCGGCGCGCAGCTGCGGCAGGACGGGCTGTAATTTGGCCCAGAAATCCCGCGCGGCGCGGGTGGCGGAGCGCTCGGAACCATCCAGGTTGACCAGTCCCCACGCCGGGGATTCCAGTCCCAGCACCTCGGGGCGGAACTGCCAGAACAGGAAGCCCTTGATCCCCTTGCCGATCTGCGGCAGGAATTCCGCCAGCAGGCGCTCAAAGGTCACTTCCGGCTGGTGCAGGGCGGTGGAGCCAAAGTTGATGTGGCATTCCGCGTTGTAGCATACGCGCCCGTTCCCGGCAGAAAGCACCTGGGCGGTGGAGGAAGGCTTGCTGCCGGCCATGGTGCCGCCGAAACATTCGCAGGGTTCGGCCATGGCGAAATCATCGGCGCAGGTGACGGCGCTGAACCAGGTGTTGGGTACCACGTGCAGGTAACGCCCATGGGCGGGATCGAGGCTGGCCGTCAGTTCCAGCCGCCAGCGCGCCTCCGCGCTCATCGTATCGAGGTGGAATTCGCGCCAATCGATGAAATCGATCACCCCGCCGACACCGCGCGGCAGCTCCGCCTGGGACCAATCCTCGTAACAGCGCCCCCAGACCGTGTTCAGGCGGTCAAACGTCCCATACTTGTTTTGCAGCCAGCCCAGGAAGCCTTTGCGGCAGTGGTCACAATAACACACCAGGTTTTCCATGCTGGGGGTGCGGGAGGGAAAACTCATTTCGGGTTCGTTCCACAGGTCCCACAGCTGGAGGGCGGGATGGCCGCGGAAATGTTCGAGGGTAGCCCGCAAAAAGCGCTGGCGGTCTTCCAGGGCGCCGGGATGGTTGTAGCAGGGTCCCGGGTGCCCGCCGATCTGGCGGTGGGAAACGACATAAGGTTGCACGTGCCGCCCCTGAATATCAACCTGGCGCGCGTCCGGGTAGCGTTGATAGAGCCAGTGGGGGGCGACATCGAAGATCACGTTCAGCGTGACGCCAAGCCGGTGCGCGGCGGCCAGGTCCATCAGGCGGTCGAGGTCATCAAAGACGAAGCGCCCCGGGGTGCGGTGCGACCAGCGCCACTGCACCCACAGCTTGACGGCGTTGAAACCGAGCGCCTGCATATGCTGAAAATCGGTTTCCCAGCAGTCCGCTTCGGGGGTTGGCGCGCGGTAATACTGCGCCCCAAACAGGAACGGAAAGCGGTCAGCGTTGGTAAAAGAGGGGTGAAGTGGTTTCATGGTGGTACTCTTGCTCCGTGGTTACAGGTCTGGTTGTTCCCCGGCGGGTTGCGGGGCATTGGAAAGGGACAGCGCTTGGCCGGTGAGGATGCGCCCCATGGCGACGCCGTTCATGCTGGCCTGCATCAGGCCGCGGGTGATACCGGCGCCGTCGCCCAGCACATGCAGGTTTTTGATATTGGTTTCAAACTCCGGTGTAACCACAATGCGGTTGGAATAGAACTTAACCTCCACCCCGTACAGCAGCGTGCCGTCACTGGCAATGCCGGGCATGATCGTATCGAGTGCTTCGAGGGTTTCGATGATGTCCACCATCAGGCGGTGCGGCAGCACCAGGCTGAGGTCGCCGGCGACGGCATCTTTCAGGGTGGGCTGCACCAGGTTTTTCGCCAGACGGGCGGCGGTGGTGCGGCGTCCGCGGGTCAGGTCGCCGTAGCGCTGCACCAGCACTTTCCCGCCGGAAAGCATGTTGCCCAGTTCGGCAATGTAGCGACCGTACTCAATCGGGGTTTTGAAAGGATCAGTGAAGGATTTGGAAACCAGCAATGCAAAGTTGGTGTTGCGGGTTTTGAGTGCCTCATCCTTGTAGCTGTGCCCATTGACCACCGCCAGGCTGCCGTATCGTTCCTCTGCCACTTCACCGCGCGGGTTCCAGCAAAAGGTTCGCACCCGGTCCTCGAAGGTTTTGGTGTAGTACACCAGTTTGGCTTCGTAGAGGGTGCGATCAATTTCCTGGGTCACATTGGCATCGGTTTCCACACGTACGCCAATATCCACCTGCCCCACCCCGGAGGCGATGCCGTATTTGCGGCACATCCCGCTGAGCCAGTTGCTGCCTTCGCGCCCGATGCCAACGATGACTTTGCTGGCCAGGATGGTTTCGCCTTTGGTGGTGATCACGCCGCGGATTTCGCTCCCGCCAGCGGGTGAGGTTTCGATGATGAAATCTTCCACCACGGTGTTGAAGCGCATTTCGATCCGCAGTGCTTCAAGCGCCTGCTGGATGCGGGAGTAGATGTCGTACGCCTTTTCGGTACCCATGTGGCGCACACCGGCTTCGATCAATTTCAAATGGGCCTGTGCGGCACGGCGGCGGATACTGTCGAGGGTGGGGTTGCTTTCCAGGCCATGCACCTGTGGATCGGCACCAAACTGGACGTACAGATCATCGGTGTATTGCAGCAATTGTTGAAAGGCCCGTGGTTGCAAATAGCGGTTCAGTTCTCCGCCGACTTCACCATCATGGCTGATGGACAACTTGCCATCGCTGAAGCTGCCGCTGCCGGAAAAGCCGGTGGTGATCACACACGGGTCGCAGTTGCGGCATACCCCGGTCTTGCGCTTGGGACAGATACGCTTTTCGATGGAATGGCCTTTTTCAAGCAGCAGGATCTTCAACGCGGGGTTGGTTTTCTTCGCTTCATACGCGGTGAAGATACCGCTCGGACCGGCGCCGACAATCAGGACATCACAGGTTTCAGGGTTCATTCTTCATTTCCAGGGATCACATCACAATGGTACAGGCGGGTATTGCAGAATACGGATCGGTTTCGCCTCAATTGTACCAGCGATTCAGCGGTGCTGATTTTGATGATACCGCCCTGATATTGAGCAGTTGGATGGGCCGGTCAGCACCGGTAACGCAGAACAGGCACCAATTGCTTGATGCCTGTCTGCAGGGAAAAAAGGAGTAGAAAGGAGGTGATTGCTCACCACCCATTTCACAATGGATTGTCCGCCGGGTTCAGCGGTTGACCTGGAAGCGGGTATCGCCCGCGGTAAAAAATTGGACGATCTGTTCAGCGGCGGCCAGGCCGGCATTGACATTGGCTTCCAGTGTCTGCGCGCCCATCTTCTTGGGCGTGAAGAAACAGCGGTCCGGGTAGGTTTCGATGAGTTGTGCTTTGCAGCCCGGTGCGATATCTGAAATATACTGGAAAAATGGATTTTCTGCAAACATTTTCAGCAAATCCGTTTCATCAATCACCTCGCCGCGGGCGGTATTGACCAGCACCGGCTTGCCCGGCATGCGCGAGAGCAGGCCGTAATTGATCGAGCCGATCGTCCTGGGTGTGGCGGGGATGTGGAGCGAAACATACTGGCAGGCGCTGTATAGTTCTTCAACGCTGTGGACGGGGATCACACCGGCGGCTTCGATCGTATCATCGGCCAGGAACGGGTCAAAGGCGTAGACCGTCATCCCGAAGCCCTTCGCCAGGTGCGCCACGCGGCTGCCGACGTTGCCGAAGGCGTGGATGCCGAGGGTTTTGCCCTTCAGCTCTGTGCCGGTGCCGCCGTCAAAATGGCCGCGCGCCTGGTACAGCATCATCGCGATCGCCAGTTCCGCCACGGCATCGGCGTTCTGCCCGGGGGTGTTTTCCACCACCACGCTGTGGGCGGTGCAGGCGGCCAGGTCGATCGTATCGTACCCGGCACCGGCGCGCACCACGATCTTGAGGTTGGGGGCGGCATCCAGCAGCGCGGCGGTAACCTTGTCGGAGCGCACAATCAGCGCGTCAGCCTGGGCGGCGGCCGCCATCAGCTGCGCGGGGTCGGTGTATTTTTCCAATAAGTCAAACGTGAATCCCGCCTCTTCCACGATGGCACGGATGCCATCCACGGCCTGCGGGTCAAATGGTTTTTCGGTTGCAACCAGTACGGTGGTCATGGGGGTTCCTTTCCGATCAGACTTCCGAAGTCGTTAAGACTTCGGAAGTCTGGCTCTACTTAATGGCTTTTCTCAAATTCCTGCATGCATTCAATCAGAGCCTGCATGCTTTCCACCGGCAGGGCGTTGTAGTTCGAGGCGCGGAAACCGCCCACCGAACGATGGCCCTTGATGCCCACCATGCCATGCGTTGCGGCGAAGGTATTGAATTCCGCCTCCAGTTCGGCATATTCGGGTTTCATCACCCAGCAGATGTTCATGCGGCTGCGGTCTTCCTCCGCCACCGTACCCACAAACAGCCTGTTGCGGTCAATTTCGTCATACAGCATGCCTGATTTGAGGATGGCGCGTTGTTCCATCGCCGCCACGCCGCCCATTTCCTTGATCCATTTGAGGGTCTGCAGCGCGGTGTAGACGATCACGACCGGGGGCGTGTTGAACATCGATTCCTTTTTGATATGGGTGCGATAATCCACCATGGTCGGCAGGGGACGGCTGACCTTGCCCAGCAGGTCTTCCTTGACGATCACGAAGGTCAGGCCGGCGGGGGCGAGGTTCTTCTGCGCGCCGCCGTAGATCAGCCCGTACTTGCTCACATCCAGCGTGCGGCTGAAGATGTCGGAGGACATATCGGCCACCAGCGGCACAGGTGAGGCAAGGTCGGTCTTGATCTCGGAACCGTAGATGGTGTTGTTGGTGGTGATGTGGAAGTAATCGGCATCGGCGGGGATGGTGTAGCCTTTGGGAATATAGGTGTAATTTTTATCCGCTGAAGAACCAACCACCAGCACTTCACCGAACAATTTCGCTTCCTTGATGGCATTGGAAGCCCAGGTGCCGGTATCGAGGTAAGCGGCCTGGGTTTCGAGCAGGTTGTAGGGCACATGGAAGAACTGCGTGCTGGCGCCGCCGCCCACGAAGATCACCGCGTAGCCGGTGGGAATTCCCAGCAGTTCGCGGAACAGGGCTTCGGTCTGCGCCATGGTGGCGACGAATTCCTTGCCGCGGTGCGATACCTCCAGCACCGAAAGGCCGGTGCCTTCGTAGTCCAGCACGGCTTCGGCTGTGGCCTTAATGGCAGATTCCGGCAGTATGGAAGGGCCGGCATAGAAATTATGTTTTTTCATGTTTCCATCCTCTTCGATTGCGTGATTTTTTGGTTCACAAAGCGTTGCCTGGTGTGAAAAGCACGGCTTTGCGCGTGAATTTTGGGTTCAGCCTTCACCTTTGATTATAACCAAATTCCGCCTTTTCTCAAGCCGGCAGCGTGAAAATGTCAGACAAGCACGGGGGATTCTCGAGCAGCCGCAGCCTGCTGTTTGTGATGAACCTGTACGTGGGAGCCAATTTTCAGACGGGCACTTCAATCCGATAGAGGCGGGAAGCGTGCGGTGGCAGCACGCCGAGTGCCAGGTGGTCTTCCGCCGCCGCCAGGGTTTGCCCGTTCCATTGCTCGTGCAGACGCGAACCGGCGGGGATGGCGTGGCGCAGGAGACCGTGCAAGGGAATTTCCTTTTCTGCCGCCCAATCGGCGAAATTAAACACCGCCAGGAAGCCGGCATCGTTGTAGACCAGTTCCGGCATGGGGCGCTCCATGAAATCCAGCGGGAAGCACTGCCCGCTGTCGCAGGCGAGGGTCAGTTCGCGGATACGGGCGATCTCCTCCCAGGTGCCATCCGGCAGGGCGGAGAGCCGGTCGGAAAAGACGCCCATCCCGGCGGTGATGATGGCGGCGTTGACCAGGCACAGGCGCTCATCGCGGTTCAGGCGGGTTTCGGTATCGCGCAGCATCAGGCAGTCGGGATCATTGACCCACAATTTGCGGTGCATCGCGGCGCGGTTGAGGATCGAGCGGATGGCATTTTTGGTCGAAAGCGCGTTGCTGTCGCGCGTCAGCACGGTACGCAGCCAGTCCTGCCAGTAGGGCGCTACATCCGGCCCGATGCGCATGGCATCCACGTAACCAATGGCGGGGGTGAGTGGCGAGCCGCAGCCGAGGATGACGGTATCTTCCCCGGCTTCCTCGCGGATGATATGATAGCCCAGGCTGAGGCGTTCCGCGCCGGAGAGATTGGGGTTGTAGGGGCGTCCCGCCAGGCTGGCGGCATACACAAAATCGAGTTTCAAAAAACGGAAGCCGTGGTGTTTCACCAGGGTGCGGTACACCTGCCGCAGGTAGTCCTGCACGCCGGGGTGGGTGACATCGAGGGCGTAAAAGGTGCCGCCCCAGTTGGGGTTCCAGCCGGCAACCACCGGGCGTTCGCGGTAGGGCTGCTGCAGCAGCCAATCGGGATGGTCCTGCGCCAGGCGGCTGTTTTTCATCGTGATGAACGGCGCAGTCCAGATGCCGGGGCGGAACCCTCTGGCGCTGATGTGCGCCGCCAGTGGTTTGAGGCCTTCGCTGAACTTTTCGTTTTCCTTCAGCCAGTCGCTGATCGCGCGCTGGTAGCCATCATCGAGTACGAAAAACTGCCAGTCCACCTGGTGTTCAGCGGCGCAGTCGGCGTTGGCGCGCATTTCTTCGGCATTGATCCTGGTGTAATAGTAGTACCACGAGCACCAGCCCGAAGGCAGCTGGCGCTGCGGCAGCGAACGCTGCTGGAGGCTGTCCATGTAGGCCGCCATCAGCGCCGCCGGGTCGGCACCCACCAGGCAGGCCACGGGGTCCAGTTCGTGGGGTTTGCCGGGTTCCAGCCGCTGCCCGTTCAGGTCCCAGGTTACGGCAAGGGCGAACTCGTTCTGGGCGGCGCTTTCCGCGGGGAAGCCGCTGCGGAAGCTGAGCATCTGCCCGAAGGGTGCCTGCTGGCCCAGTAGGAGGGCGGTGTTTTGTTCCGGGTTGTGGAACAGTACCATCATTTCCGAGGTGAATTCGCCGCGGCGGTTGGCGGCGCGGTTGCGCGGGTTGGCCTGCATCACATCCAGCCAGCGCATCACGGCGCGCCCTTCGCGTTCGCGGCTGTCAAAACTGCGCGTTTCCGACCAGCTCTGGTGGCCCTGTTTGAACACGCGCATGCGCCGCCCGTGCGCGCCGACCCTGGCGGTGCCCACCCGGAGGGTAAGTGTTTCCAGCAGGGGCGCTTCACTGCCCAGCGGGGTGAGGCGGGTGTTCAGCAGCAGGCGCGGCTTGTTGAGGTAAAAGCGCAGTTCCACCGCGAACAGCGTGGAACGGGCGCGGAAAAATGCCACGTCTTCGGTGCTGGCCAGGGGATCGAGCGCCAGCGGGAGGGCTTCGCGTTCCGGCCGCAAGCTGCCGCGCCAGGCGACCTCCAACTGCATCTGGCTGAACGAAACCGGCAGGCTGCCGGCGCGCAGGATATCGGTGCCGGGCGGGGGCGAATGCAGGCATTGCCAGGGCTGGGGCATGGGGATTCTCCGTGGACGCCGGCTAGTTTGCCGCGGGTTTCTTGAACTGCACAGTGTAATTCAGCAAATTACCGGCAGCGGTATGGTAGGTGAACCCGCCGCGGGTTGCCGCTCGGATCACTTCGCCTTCCAGGTGGTAATCGGGGTCGGGGAGGAATTCGGTCACGGCCAGGATGCCGTGCGGTTTCAGTACGCGGTGGATCTCCGCCAGGGCGGCGGGGAGATCGGGAATTTCAAACAGGGCGGCACACAGGTATACCAGGTCGAGGCTGCCGTTCTCGAAAGGGAGTGCAAGGGCATCCTGTTGGTGGATGGTGATGTTGCGCAGATTGGCGTTTTCTGGCTGTTCCAGCTTGAGCCTGAGCAGTTCCAGCATCTTCGGCTGGACATCCAGCGCGTGCACGTGGCCCAGTTCACCCACCATGCGCGCGGCGGTGGGAATGAAGATGCCGCTGCCGCAGCCGATCTCAAGCACCTTCATCCCTTTGGAGAGGCCGCTGCGTTCCAACACCTGCACGGGCGGCTGGAGCTTGCGGCGGATGGGGCTGTCGAGGAAGACAGCGATGATGGTGGGGGCGGGAAAATGCCAGCGCCGCCGTACCACGCGCAGGATCACCTGGTAGAGGGCAAACAGGGTAAAGAACACTGAAAAGCGTTCAAAGCGGTTCAATTTCTTTTTCATATCGGTTCCTCCTCCCTTGATTGTACCGAAAATTATCGCCCGTGGGAGGGCGAGTTTTGGGAATTCCCTGCTGCGGGCGCGGGTTACTCCAGTTCCACCAGGCCGTGGCGCAGGGCGAGGATGGCGGCGTGGGTGCGGTCGGAAACATCCAGTTTGGAGAGAATGCTGCTGACGTAGTTGCGTACGGTGCCCTCGGAAAGGTGCAGGTGTTCGGCGATGGCGTGGTTGTTCAACCCGCGCGCCAGCAGCTTGAGGATTTCCACCTCGCGCTCGCTGAGGTGCTCGGCAAAGCGGCTGTCGGCGCTGCCCACATTCTGCATCACATGCGCGAACAACTTCCCGCCGATGTGCGGGTCAACCGCGGTCTGCCCTTCCACCGTCAGGCGGATGGCCTTCACCAGGTCTTCGCGGGTGCTGTCCTTCAGCAGGTAACCGGAGGCGCCGGCGCGGATGGCATCAAATACCCATTCGTCGGCATCATATGTGGTTAACACCAACACCTTTACCGCGGGGAAGCGTTCACGGATGATGCGGGTGGCCTGGATGCCGTTCATTACCGGCATTTTCAGGTCCATCAGCACCAGGTCGGGCTGGTATTTTTCGGCCATGTACACGGCCTCTGCGCCGTCAGCGGCACTGTCGAGTACCTGCAGCGCCGGTTCGGTGGAAAGGATCGCGGCCAGTCCCAGCCGTACCACGTCCTGGTCATCAGCGAGGATCATGCGAATGGTCATACGGTCTCCTTGATCTGGACAACCACAGTTGCACCCCTGCCGGGTTGGCTTTCGACGCGGCAGCTGCCACCCAGCAGTGCGGCGCGTTCGCGCAGGCCGCGCAGGCCGTAATGCCCGGCAGCGGCATCATCCAGCGCCGGGTCAAACCCCTGCCCATCATCCCGGATGGTGAGTGTCAACATCTGGGCCTCATCGTTCCGGCGCCAGTCGAGGGAAAGCCAGGCGCGACGGGCGCCAGCATGGCGGTCAATGTTGAGCAGGGCTTCCTGGGCGCTGCGGTAGAGCGCGTTCTGCAGGGCGGGGGAAATTGTCCCGGCTGGCTGGGGCAGGCGCACGTCGCATGCCACGCCCGAACGCTCCTGGAAGGCCTGCGCCAGTTGCTCCAATGCCAGCAGCAGGCCGAGGTCTTCAATCGGTTCGGCGCGCAGGTCCTGCAAGGCGCGGCGGGTTTCCGACAGGCCGCTGCGGGTGTCATTCAGGGCACGGTCGAGCAGGTCATGCGCCTGGGCGGGGTTCTGTGTCCACAGGGCGCGCACCGCTTCGAGCTGTACCGAAACCCCGCTGAGGGTGTGGGCCAGGGTGTCATGCAGGTCACGCGCCAGGCGGTTGCGTTCACGGCTGACCGCCAGCTGCTCCAGCGTGGCGGCGTACTGCGCCAATTGCTGGTTGGCTGCTTTCAGTTCATGCCGCTGGCGGCGCTGCGCCATCATCAGGCGTGCCACCACCGCGCCGATCAGGAAAAAATTCAGGTCACGCAGCAGGATCAGGGCCAGCAGGTAGAGGTCTTCCTGCGGCGGCTGGGCGGCGAGGAACACCCCCACCTCGCCCAGCGAAGCAATCACGATCAACCCCGCCACCCCGCGCAGGCCGTACTGCCAGGCGGCGACCAGGAGTGGGATGAATAGCAGGGTGAAGCCGTTGGAGAAATACAGCCGCGTCCATTCTGCCAGCGACAATTCCGGCGTCAATTGCAGGCCCAAGCGCAGCTGTGACAGGGCGATCAGCAGGAACAGGAACAGGCCGCCTGCCAGGTAGAAAGCTTTCAGGTGTTCGCGCAGCCAGCGGCTGAACAGGTACACCAGCAATCCGGCCATCAGCAGCAGGTACAGCACCACCAGCGGTGAAAACGCCAGTTCTCCCACCAGGCCAAGCCCGAGCAGGTTGAACAGGAACAGCACCGCCAGGAAGATTACGTAGCTGCGCAGCAGCTGCAGCAGCCCGGGTTCGATTTCCTCGGCATAGCCGTAGCGGCGCGCCTGGGCGGCGCGGCTGCGGATACGTTCGAACAGCTTGAAGTTGGCCATGCGTCCATCATAGCAGAAAGCGGCGCGCTTTGCCATTGCCGCTGCTCACGCCCGGCATGACAGCTGTCATGCCGGGTTATTATCGCCTGCACTTTCGCCTTCAGCGTTGGTGGGGTACCCTTGGGGCAGTACATTACCCCACCGCCTGTGGTTCGACCCGGTCATCGAGCCTGTCGAGATGCACCAACCTGGTTCGACCCGGTCATCGAGCGGGTCCCTGAGCAACGTCGAAGGGTCGAGATGCACCAACCTGGTTCGACCCGGTTATCGAGCGGGTCCCTGAGCCTGTCGAAGGGTTCTAACATGGAATTAACAGAGAAAGGACAACACATTAATAAAACAAAATTATAATGATATTGTTAAAAAAATACGTACTGTACGGCTGTTCCCGGTAACCGGCAGCAGCCTTGAATTCCAGAATAATAAAGGTAAAGAACAATGAAGAAGTGGATGAAAACGAGCCTGACAATTTTGATCATTCTGCTGGTGATTGCCGGCATCATCTTCGGTGCGCCGCTGGTGGTGGAACGCATCACCCAGCGCCAGATGGAAAGATCGGCCGCGGCGATCCTGGAAAACACCGTTTTTGCCAGGATCGATACCCTGACCTCGACCGTCAGCGCCACCGGCACGGTGCGTGCTGAACAATCCGCCCTGATCTTCTGGCAGACCAGCGGGATTGTGGACCAGGTGCTGGTCGATACCGGTGATACCGTTTCAGACGGTGAATTGCTGGCCGAACTCGATGGCACTTCGCTCTCACAGGCGATCATCAACGCCCAGATTGAACAGGTCAATGCCCAAAAAGCCCTCGATGACCTGCTCAGTTCCAACAGCCCGGCCGCGGCCGCCCAGTTGGAACTGGTGCGCGCCCAGCAAGCGTATGATGAAGCCGTGGAAGACCGCGGCAGCAAGAACTACCAGCGCGTCAGTGACCTGACCCTCGACCAGCTGTATGCCGACTGGCTGCTGGCGCAGAATGAAGTGGAGGATGCCGAGGAGTTCTACTCCAATTACGAAGACCGCCCGGAAGATGACCCGGTACGCCTGAGCGTGTTTTCACGCCTGACCACCGCCCGTAAGAATGAGCAACGCGCCCGTGCCAATTACTATTATGCCCTCGGCGGCCCGGATGAACTGGAAATTGATGAAGCGGATGCGGTGGTGGCGGTGGCCCAGGCCCGCCTGGAAGACGCCCAGCGCGAATGGGAGCGCCTGAAGGAAGGCCCTGCCGCGGAGGATATCCTCACCGCGCAAACCCGCCTCGAAGCCGCGGAAGCCACCCTGAAACTGGCTTACCTCGAAAGCACCTTTGCCGGCACCGTGACCGATGTCAACAGCAAGCCCGGTGATTTCGTCAGTGCCGGCAGCCAGGCTTTCCGTATCGACAACCTTGACCACCTGTACGTGGATGCCTACGTGCTGGAAATCGACATCAACAGTGTGTACATCGGCCAGCCAGTGGCGGTGGTGTTCGATGCCATTCCCGGCGTCGCCTACCAGGGTGTGGTCAACACGGTGTCTTCAATCGGCGAGCGCATCACCAACCAGGTGCAGTTCAAGGTGACGATTGAGATTCTCGATGCTGATGCGGCGGTGAAACCCGGTATGACAGCCGAGATCACCATTACGACCGGTGCGGTCGAGAATGCCCTGCTGGTACCCAACCAGGCGCTGGTATTCAATGAGGACGGCACGGTGCATGTGAATGTGGTCAACGCCCTTGGCGGCGTGCGCGATGTCACCATTGAAATTGGCAAGACCGCCAATTCCTACACCGAAGTATTATCCGGCGATGTCAAGGACGGCGATGAACTGCTGCTCAACCTGCCGGACGTGACGGACGGCGTGCGCGAGATGATGATGCAAAGCCCCGCCGGGCAGCGCGGTTTCTTCGGAGATGATTAAATGAAATCCCCGAAACCTACCCCCGCGCCGTCCCACCCGGACGGCCGCGACCTGGTGATTGATGTGCGCGAGATGACCAAGGTCTACCAGATGGGCGACATCCAGGTGAATGCCCTCGCCGGTGTGAGCCTGGAGGTGGAACGCGGCGAACTGCTGGCGATCATGGGTCCATCCGGCTCAGGCAAATCGACGATGATGAACATGCTTGGCTGCCTTGATATCCCCACCAGCGGGGAATACTTCCTCGACGGCGAACGCGTTTCGGAATTGAACGACAACCAGCTGGCGGATATCCGCAACCGCAAGGTGGGGTTCGTGTTCCAGCGCTTTATGCTGCTCTCGAACCTGACCGCGCTGGGCAATGTGGAACTACCGCTGCGCTATGCCGGTACCCCCGCCCGTGAGCGCCGTGAGCGTGCCGTGCGGGCGCTGGAGGCCGTTGGCCTGGCGGACCGCATGCACCACCACCCCAATGAACTTTCCGGTGGGCAGCAGCAGCGTGTGGCCATGGCGCGTGCGATTGTCAATGATCCCGCCATCATCATGGCGGATGAACCCACCGGTAACCTCGACAGCAAATCGGGCCACGAGGTGATGGAATTGCTGCTGCGCATGAACCGCGACAACGGTTCCACCGTGATCATCGTCACGCATGATCCCAATATTGCCGCGCAGTGCGAACGTACCGTGCACCTGATGGACGGCCTGGTGGAGAAGGAGGTGGCGGCATGAACTTCGTCCATATCCTTCGTGAAGCCTTTGACAGCCTGTGGGCCAACAAGTCGCGTTCCCTGCTTACCATCCTTGGGATCGTGATCGGGGTCGGGGCGGTGATCGCCCTGATGGCACTGGGCAACGGCGTGCAGGAAGAAATTGTCGGGCAGATCAGCAGCGCTGGCAGCAACCTGATCTTCCTGTTTGCCGAATCCCCCAGCGAGGAGATCCGCAACCCGCAGCCGCTCACGGTGCAGGATGCCGAAGCCCTTGCCACGCGTGAATTTTACACCGGCATCGAATACGTGGCGCCGGTGCTCAGCGGCGGCGGCGTGGCCAGCTATGACGGCAACGATACCCAGGTATCGATCAGCGGCAGCACCGCTGAATTGCAGCCGCTGCGCGAGTATACCGTCGAATACGGCGTATTCTTCACCGGCCTCGATGTGCGCAACAATGCCTCCGTGGTCGTGATCGGCTCACAGGTGGCGGATGATTTGTTCACCAGCCGTGAAGCTGCCCTGGGCAAAAGCATCCGCATCTCGGGCCAGACCTTCCAGGTGATCGGTGTGCTGGAGGAGATGGGGTATACCGCTGCCGGCACTGAAGATGACAGCGCCATCATTCCCATCACCACCGCCCAAAAGCGGCTGATCTCACGCCAGAACCCTGACCAGGTGGATGTGATCTATGCCAAATCAGTCACGGCCGAAGAGATTGACCTGGCGCAATCGTATATCACTTTCATCCTGCGTGACCGCCACGGGCTGAAGGGCGACGACCCGGATGATTTCAACCTGTTCACCCAGCAATCGATCCTCGATATTGCCCAGCAGATCACCGGCTTGATGACCACCTTTCTGGGTGCGATTGCCGCGGTGTCGCTGGTGGTGGGCGGGATCGGGATCATGAACATCATGCTGGTGAGTGTGACCGAACGCACGCGCGAGATCGGCCTGCGCAAGGCCCTGGGTGCGCGCCAGCGCATCATCCTCACCCAGTTCCTGAGTGAATCGGTGGTGCTGAGCCTGATCGGCGGTATCATCGGCATCATCCTCGGTTACCTGCTCTCGACCATCCTCGGCAACCTGGTGGACGTGCAATCGGTGATCCAGCTGGACGCGATTCTGCTGGCGACGCTGACCTCGGCTTTTGTGGGTATCGTCTTTGGTGTATATCCCGCCAGTCGTGCCGCCAAACTTCCGCCGGTGGAAGCCCTGCGCTACGAATAACCATAACCAAAAAGCGCCCATGGGAAAACACCCCATGGGCGCTTTCAGTATGATACACTGGAAAGATCAATCACTGAAAGGAATACGGAAACCCATGCCCCACGAATATGATATTGTCCCCATTCCCCAAAACCGCGCGGCGCGCGAAGGCGCCAGCCAGGCGGAACGCCTGCACTGGTTCCGCGAAGCACGCTTTGGCCTGTTCATCCATTGGGGCCTGTACGCGATCCCGGCCGGCATCTGGAAAGGCGAGGAAACCGCGGGGATCGGCGAATGGCTGATGCACCGCTTTCAGATTCCCGTAGCGGAATATGAACCGCTGGCACAGCAGTTCAACCCGGTGAAATTCAACGTCCGTGAATGGGTCAGCCTGGCCAAAGCGGCGGGGCAGAAGTACATCACCATCACCGCCAAGCACCACGACGGCTTTTGCCTGTTCAAGAGTGCCGTGACCAATTATAACGTGGTCGATGCCACACCCTTCGGGCGCGATGTGTGCAAAGAACTGGCGGATGAATGTGCCCGTCAGGGGCTGACGATGTGCTTCTATTACTCGCAGGACCAGGACTGGCACCACCCCGGCGGGTATGGCAATACCTGGGATTACACCTATGACCTGGATGCCTTCATCGATTATGTTGATCATTATGTCAAGCCGCAGGTGACCGAACTGCTGACCAACTACGGTCCGATCGGCTTGATCTGGTTTGACACCCCCTACAGTATCCCGGAACAGCAAAGCGAAGAACTGGCGGAGCTGGTACACCGCCTGCAGCCCAATTGCCTGGTGTCGGGGCGGGTGGGCAACGCCAAAGGCGATTATGCTTCCGCCGGTGATAACCTGATCCCCGAGGCGATGGTGGGCGGTGATTTTGAGACCCCCGCCACGATCAACGATACCTGGGGCTACAAGGTGAATGACCACAACTGGAAATCCGCGGAAGACATGCTGCACAAACTGGTGGACATTGTTTCCAAAAATGGCAATTACCTGCTGAACGTGGGTCCCACCGCCGAAGGGGTGATCCCGCCGGAAAGCGTGGAGCGCCTGCTGGCGATGGGGGACTGGCTGCGGGTGAACGGGGAGAGCATCTACGGCTGCGGGGCGGGCCCGCTGCAAAACGCGGAGGGCCTGCGCACGACCCAAAAGGGCGACGTGGTCTACCTGCACATCTTCAACCTACCCGCAGACGGGGTGGTCAAGCTGCCGTTGGCGGCCAAAGTGAAGGAAGCCAGCCTGCTGATGAACGGCGCGGCAGTGGGCTTCAAGCAGCGCTGCGGCCGGCTGACCCTGCAGCTGCCGGCGGTTGAACTCGACCCCGTGGATACGGTGGTCAGGCTGGTGACCGGTTAAAGTGCCGGTTGCGGCGGATGGTATCTTATGAACGAAAAAATCCCCGTGACAGGGGATTTTTTTATCCTACTCCAACCCGGAGGAATGAACAGTTTGCAGGATAATGTCAGGATGCTGTTCAGCAACCAGCAATAAGATCCGTGCCGGACCGGTTGGCTCGCGCCTGCCCTGTTCCCAATTTTGCAGAGTGCGCACACTGATGCTCAACATCAGTGCAAACTCACGCTGGCTCAAATCGAGTGTTTCACGGATTTTCTTCACATCCAGGTTGTCAATCTGGAAAGAACGTGCGGGGCTGGCCTCATCGCGCAAAATGGAACCGGCTTCCTGCACACTGGCAAGTAATTCGTTGAACAACTTTTCATCCATGATTGAATTCTCTTTCCACGATCTGACGGAGTAATTTTAACTGGGTATGGGTAAGATCATCTTGCACATTTTTCGGGTACATCAGCAGCAGCAGAATCAATTTTTCGGCAGTGAACCAATAGTATATCACCCGTAAACCACCGCTTTTTCCCTGTTTATGATATGCCCAGCGGATTTTTCTTAATCCACCACTGCCTTTGATGACATTTCCGGCATCCGGGCGTCGGATCATGTCCATTTGGAATGCCAAGTATTCATCTTCGGTCAGGTATTCAGTTACCTGTTTTGTAAAAATGGATGTCTCGATAATTTCCATCCAATCTTCTTAAAGTATACGCCAATGGCGTATAAAAGTCAATGATGGGTCCGAATACATGATGAATGGCCTTGCTGAGTTTCGCATTGCCTGTGTTACTCCAACGGCAGCTGGTTGAAGAAGGCCATCACCACCGCATCACGGGCGGGATCATCGGTGGAAACCAGGAACAATAGCATTTTGGCGGTAATGGTGCCGGGAGCACTCTCATAGACTTCAATGATCCCTTCCTGCCCGGCATAAAATTCATCGCCCAGGTAAAGCACCGCGCTCGGGGCGCTTTTGGCAACAGCGGGATCATAGGGGTTGAGCAGGCGTGTGCCCGGTGGCTGGTTCAGTGGCCAGGTGATCGACCACAGGTTCATTGTATCCGGTGAGATGAAATCGAGGGCGACCTGTTCCTCGTCGTAAGGCACGGCCATCCATTCCGAGCCATTGCTTTCGCTGATCTCCCCCAGCGCATTCATGCTTTCCCACTGGACGGAGAAAGTGCTGCCGAAATCATAGCGCGGGTCCAGTAATTCGTAGAGATCGAGGTAATGGTGCCAGCGATTGTCAAAGCTGAATGCCACCGCGGTTGGCAGAATGGGTTCCGTCGGCGACGGGCTGGCGGTGGGCGCAGCCGATGGGGTTTCCGTCGGGGGGCGGGTTGGCGCGGCGGTGGTTGCCGAAGGCTTCATCTGCGCCGCGGCAGGGACGGCGGTTGCGGCCTCCTGCCGGAAGAGCGAGGAAAGGGGACAGGCGCAGGCCAGTGAAAACGCCAGCAGCAATGCCAGGCCTATCGTCCAGCTGGATTTATGGATATTCATGGGATCACCTCCGGGAATCGATCGGTAAGGTAATCATAGCTGCGGGACATCAAAAAAACGTCAAAACATCCCGGACAGGCTGCTGTACCCCCGTACCCACAAGCGGTGGGACACCGGGGTGATGAGTGGGATGATCACGCGCACATGCTGTGGGGCGGGATCGGTGTCGCGCATGTGCCAGTAGCGGTGGGCATCCGCGCCGGGACCGATCTCGAGCACGTCATTGCCGAAGCGCATCCGTCCGAACCCATGCGTGAGGAAGATCACCTGCCCGGCCTGCGGCTGAAAACAACCGCCCTCGCATTCCCAGGTGCCCCCCGGCAGGAAATCCAGTGCGATCTGCGCCAGCACGCCGGGGTAGTTGTCGATGGTTTCGTAGAGCAGCTCGACCCCGCCGCCTTCATCACGCACGGTGAGGCTGCCCTGGGCGGGCGGCATGGGGCGCCAGTCGCGTTCGGCGCGCGAGGCGTACACATCCTCCACTGCCCGTGCGAGCGGGAAATCATAGCCGGGGCGGTGCGTCAAATGCCCTTCGCCGCTGGAATGCAGGCGCACCCCGCCCGGCACCGCTTCGATGCGTTCCGCGCGGAAGTGCCCCACGCCAAAATAGCTGTGGCTGATGCTGACCCTGCCCAGGCAGGCAGCGCCCTGGGCGGCGTTCAACAGGCATTCGCTGCCGGCAAAGGCAGAGAGCGAAAACCCCTCGTGGCGCAAACGCCAGAAGCGGTTGTGCGGGAACAGGCGCGCGAAATCCGGCAGCCCCGTTTCCGACACTTCAGGTTGCGGCGCAATCGATTGCGGCGCAATGGATTGCGGGGCGCCGTGGTGGAAGGCATATGCCAGCCACAGCAGTTCATTCAGCGAGGGAACTTCGCGGCCGCGCCACAGCACCTGCGCCGCGGCGCTGTACTCCGGTTGTGGTTCGAAAATTTGGTACAGCACATAAGCCGCGCCGAGTTCCAGCGGGACCGGGCGCTGCCCGAAATCCTGGCGGTGCGACAGGCCGGTTTCCACTGTGCCGTCAGCGTTGAGCATGTGCAGGTTGAAATCCAGGTTGGCTTTCACCGCCGGCAGCAGCGCTTCGTTCTGGCGAAATTGTGCCGTCAGCAGCAGGCACAGGTTGCAGACGGCGTCATATACGCCGCTGCTGTGCTCGGTATAGGCGCCGTCGGCATCCACATCGATCCCCTCCGCCAGGTAGGCGTGGAGCACCTCCTCCACCGCCAGGTCGGGCAGCAGGTCATTGGCAATGGACAGCGCGCCGCAGGTCACCCAGCGGTGGTTGGGGGTGTGGAACCCGCCGACGCAGATGCCATGCACAGCCCGGCGCAGGAACAAGGCGCACTGGTCGTAGAGCGGCTGCCAGGCGGGGTGTTCCGCCAGCAAGGGTCGCAACAGAACCATTCCCAACCCCAGGCGATGCACGGCAAACGCGGCATCGGGGCTGGAGGCATAGTTGCAGCTTTTCAGGTCGAACAGGCCGTCGGCATCCTGCATGCGCAGCTGGTACGCCGCCGCGGCGGCGGCATGGCGCAGCAACTCGGTTTCCGCCACCGGCAGGGGGATGGCGTGGGCGGCAGAACCCCACAGCAGTCCCAGCACGCCCGACAGCACACCTGGCGCGGCGCCGTGTTCATCCAATCCATGTTCGGGATTGATCCAGCCGCCATAGGCGGGGGAAGCGGGATCCATCACCTGGCGCCGCAGGGATTCATCCACGCGGACCGCCAGCAGGCGCAGGACAGAGGGCAATGTCAGTGGGGACAGGTACGGGTTCATGGGCAACTCCTGGTTCTCAACCGTTTCTTGCACCAGTGTAGCACAAAGCGGCGGCACGGACGGTGGTTTGCAGAATGAAAATGGGTACAAAAACTATGATTAATCACAGTTTTTGCGTGGCTCGGGGGCGGAAGGGTTGGCAAACCCGGCGGCACCTATTGCAGATTGCCTGTGAACATTGTACAATCGAAAACAAATGGTCATTCCTGCCCCCAGGAACCATCTCCGGATCAACGGGATGGATAAGACGATCGAACAGGGAGTTCATAACATGGAAATCATTAAAGTGAAAGCCAATTCCCGTACTGCCGCTGTTGCGGGGGCAATTGCCGGGGTGATGCGCGAGGATGCCCATGCCGAAGTGCAGGCAATCGGCGCGGGCGCGGTCAACCAGGCAATCAAAGCCATTGTGCTGGCCAAAGGATATCTGGATGAGGATGGGATCCATATTTGCTGCATCCCGGAATTCGTCGATGTCGATATTGACGGCAAGGTCCGCACCGCGATCAAGATGTCGATTCAATCCTGCAAGGAGTAGTCCGCCGACCTGCTTCCCGGGTATTCACTGCAAGAATAGAAGAATTAATCACCGGCTGGGTTCAGGCATCTGGCAGCGGTGGTTCTGGTTGCCTGTTTGCCGGGGCGGTGAACAGGCGGTTGTGTTTTTGTTGCTCAGCCCGGCGCGAACGCTCCACCACATCCGCCAGGGTGGTGTGGTCGATGATGTCCGCCACGGCCTGGCGCACGTCCACCATCACCAGGCGCAGGCCGCAGGTTTCTTCATCGGGGCATGAGCAGGGTTCGTAGGCGGTCTGGCTGGCGCAGCGGATCGGCGCGAGGGGACCGTCCAAAACACGGATCACTTCGCCCAGGGTGATCAGGCCGGCGGGGCGGCCGAGGGCGTAGCCGCCGCCCAGTCCCGCACGGCTTTGCAGCAGCCCCACATTTTTCAGGCTCAGCAGGATCTGTTCCAGGTATTTCACCGGAATCTGCTCGTGCGCCGCAATTTCCTTGATCTGCACCTTGTCGCCGGACCGCTGTGGGTCGGCCAGGTAAATCATGGCGCGCAGGCCGTATTCACCGCGTTTGGATAATTTCATGGGCCTCCGAAGTGCAATCCCAGGTTGTTCTGTGGATGATTATACATGAAAACCCGCTGGGGCCTGTGTGTACATTTGGGGCCGTGAAGTTGTGCCACGGCTGCGGAGGGGGAAATCAACCGGGATTAACGCACATAGGCACGAAGAAAAAATCACCGGCGCCGGTGCTTATTCTTCGTCCTCCTCGTCATCCTCGTACAGCGCAGTGGAAGCGAGGAACAACGTTGCCAGGGTCTTGCCGTCCTGGATCAACCCCTGCGCCGCCATCTGATAGGCCTGTTCCAGCGGAACCCGCACCAGCTCGATCAGCTCATCATCATCCTGCGCCAGCGGGGCGGGGGTCAGGCCGCGTGCCAGGAAAATGTACAGGTACTCGTTGGAATAGCCCGGCGTGAGCCAGAACTCCCCGATCGGGATCAACTCGGCAGCGGCACAGCCGGTTTCCTCGCGCACCTCGCGCGCGGCGCATTCGATCGGCGGTTCCCCGGCCTCGAGCGTACCGGCCGGCAGCTCCAGCAGCTCGCGCTGCGCCCCCAGGCGGAATTGCTTCACAAACAGGATATTTCCCTCGGCATCCACCGGCATCACCACCGCCGCGCCGGGATGCACCACCAGGTCGTAGGTGGGTTCCTTGCCGTTGGGCATGCGGAACTTGACGCGATCCACATTGAAGGCCTTGCCGGTATAGTGGGTTTCCTGGTTGAGGATTTCGATCATGGGAATGCTCCTTGGGGATGGTGTGATGAGTGAATTATAAAGCACAACCTGGAGAGATCAGTCAATTGCGGCGGAATCAGGATGAATGCTGCCAGGAAATAAAAACAAAAACCTGCCGCTCCGCCCGGTCTGCGAACCATCGTATAATAAGGAAGAAACCATCTCACACAAGGAGTGTTCCCATGTCCCACAAACTCGATTGGATCCAGGATGAACTGGATGCCCTCAAAGCCAGCGGCTTATACAACACCATCCGCACCATTTCCTCGGCGCAGGGCGCGTGGCTCACCGTCGACGGGCGGCGCGTGCTTGATTTCTGCTCCAACAATTACCTCGGCCTTGCCAACCACCCGCGCCTGGTACAGGCGGTTAAGGACGCGGTCGATGCCTACGGCGTCGGCCCGGCGGCGGTGCGCACCATCGCCGGCACAATGGACCTGCATCTGCGTCTGGAAGAACGTATGGCGCGCTTCAAGGGCGTGGAAGCCGCCGTCACGCTGCAATCGGGCTTTTCCGCCAACCTGGCGGTGATCCCGGTGGTGGTGGGCAAGGAGGACGTGATCTTTTCGGATGAACTCAACCATGCCTCGATCATCGACGGCTGCCGCCTGAGCGGGGCCAAGATCCTGCGTTTTAAGCACGCCGACCCCACCGACCTGGAGCGGGTGGTGCGTGAGAACCTCTCCGATTACCGCCGCGGCCTGGTGATCACTGACGGTGTGTTCAGCATGGACGGCGACATCGCCCCGCTGGACAAACTCTACCAGGTTACCCGGCGCCATGACCTGATGCTGATGGTGGATGACGCCCACGGCGAAGGTGTGCTGGGGCGTGGCGGGCGCGGGATTGTGGACCATTTCGGCTTGCACGGCAAGGTTGATATCGAGATCGGCACCTTCTCCAAGGCCTTCGGCGTGATGGGTGGGGTGGTGGCCGGCAACGCCAAAATCATCGAGTGGCTGCGCCAGCGCGGTCGCCCGTTCCTGTTCTCTTCCGCCGCCACACCGGCCGATGTTGCCGCCTGCCTGGCCGCCGTCGACCTGCTGGAGGAATCAACCGCACTGGTGGACCGCCTGTGGGCCAACGCCAGGTTCTTCAAGGAGGAGATGAAGAAACTTGGCTTCGATACCGGTTCCAGCGTGACCCCGATCACGCCGGTGATGCTGGGTGAGGCCACCCTGGCACGCCAGTTCAGCCGCGCGCTGTACGAGGAGGGCATCTTCGCCATGGCGCTGGGCTTCCCCACCGTGCCGCAGGGCAAGGCCCGCATCCGCGTGATGATCTCGGCCGAGCACAGCCAGGACGACCTCGAGCAGGGCCTGGCAGCCTTCGAGCGTGTGGGGAAATCGTTGGGCGTGATTGCCTGATGTTCCCTTCCTGAACATTTCACCGCACCAATCAACCGCAAACGCGGCAAAAGGATTGACTTTTGCCGCGTTTTTTCCTATAGTATAAGAAAGCGTAAACGCTGTTCACCTTACCAACCCGGAAGGATCAACCATGGACCCGAAGATCACCCGCAGGGAACAAACCCGCCGCCTGATCATAGCGAAAGCCATCGAGATCGTCACGCGGCAGGGACCAGAGTCGCTTTCGATGCGCGTGCTGGCGGAACAGGTGCAGCGCAGCCCGGCTGCGCTGTATAAATATTTTGCGGGCAAGGAAGCCATCCTCGAAGCGGTGCGCGCCCATGCCCTGCAATGCATGGCGGATGCTTTTGTGGAGGGTGAAGCCGGCGCCGCCAACGAGCTGGACAAGGTGCGTGCCGCCTGCCGCACGATGATCCGTTTTGCCGAAGCCCAGCCGCAGCTCTACCAGCTGATCTATGAGCGCCAAAACGGCAGCCGCCCCAACTACAAGCAAATTTTCAACACCTTCCACTTCCGCTACATGCAGGACCGCCTCAGGCTCGCCAAACGTGCCAACCTACTCAACCTGCCGGAGGGTTTCACCGTGGAACTGCTGGTGCTGCAATTGTGGACCTGCATGCATGGCGTGATCACCCTGCGCCAGACGCTGATGGCAGAGGAACCAATTTTTGAAAAAGTCACCGACCGACTGATCGACCAGATGCTCGCCAATCTCGAACATCCCCGCGACCAGTGGCAGATCCTGCCCGCTGGCGAGGAACGCTGAGTGCCGGGCGGGGGTGTACTTTCTGGCAGTTTGCATTGGGCCTGATAATTTATTATAATAAATTTATATAAATTAACCAAGGAGGTTCATCATGTCCAGTATTGAACAGGCCCGACAAACCCAGATTGACAATATCCAGAAGAAAACCGGGAAAACCCTGGATGAGCTGCGTGTGCTGGTCGCCGATAGCGGCCTCACCAGGCACAGCGAAATCCGCCAGATGCTGATCGACACACTCGGTCTTGGTTACGGTGACGCCAACACCCTGGTGCACCTGGCGCTTGCCAGCGACGGCCAGAGCGCGGCGGAAGCATCCGCGGCCTCGATGGAAGATATCCTCGCCGGTATCTATACCGCCTCCAAAGCTCCTCTGCTGCCGATCCACATTGCCTTCATGGAAGCCATCCAGGACCTGGGCGAGTTCGAGATTGCCCCCAAGAAAACCTACCTCAGCCTGCGGCGCAAGAAGCAGTTCGCCATGGTTGGCCCGGCCAGCAAAGGCCGCGTGGAAGTGGGATTGAATGTGCGCGACCTGCCAGACAATGAACGCCTGCAGGCGCAGGCGCCGGGGGGCATGTGCCAGTACAAGGTGTACCTCACCGCACCAGAAGAAGTCGACGCGGAACTGCTCGGTTGGATTCGCACCGCGTTTGAGGGCGCCGGGTAGGCTGCGGCGATGCGCAAAGGTGCCAACCCCAAAGGTAGAACCCTGCAGCGCTGTGATGCATGCGGGCAATTCCATGCCGCCTACCGGGTGGAAGACCCAACCCTGGGCGTGCTGAAATTGTGCCGCAAATGCTGGGACGCGCGCCAGGCAAAAAAGGGCACACCGCAGTAACCATCGCTGGCCGCAGGCTTAACCGGGTGATTCGGGAAATGCCAGCCGCACCCATCCGCGCACTGCGCTGAAATCTTCCCACTCGTATTGCTCCAGGCGCAGCACCTGCCCCAACAACTTGATCCATTCCCGCACGGTCACGTCACGCCCTTCCGCGCTCAGGAACCAGGTGGATGGGCGCCACCAGTGGCCGCGGGTGTGGATCACGCTGACCCGCAGGTCGTGGGGATGGAAATCACGCTGGAACGCCAGTTTGGCGCGCAGGGTGTGGTAGGGGTCGGTAACCACGATCACGGAAGTCCAGCCTTTTTGCAGCATCAGCTTGCGCACCGCCACGGCTTCGCCCCATGTGCTGGTGGCGTCGACCTCGGTGATGACGATGTCGCGGTAGCGTACGCCCTGCGCCAATGCCTGGTTGAGCAGGTACTGGCTTTCGCGCATCCCGTTATCGGCCACGCCGTTGGTTTCGGGGATGATGACAGATTGCACCAATCCTTCGCGGTACAAAGCCGCCGCCTGTTCCATGCGCGCCGACCCGGCATCCCCGCCCAGCGCGGCCGCTGCATCCGCCGGACGCAATCGATCGTTGACCAGCAGCACCCGCCCCAGCAGGTACGGCAGTGCCAGCAGCCCGGTGAGGATCGCCACTACGGCCAAAACCCACACCAGGCAGCCTGTGCGGCGGTTTTTTTCCCCGTGATGGGGGGAAGATGGAATCGAAGCATTGGCCATGGGTTCGATTATACGCTACCCCCATCCGAACACACCATGACCGCAGCCCTGCAACGCGGCGGCGAAAGGGCTACGCTGGCATGCGGTGTTGAAACCGGCCGCAGGCTGAACGGTACACCATCAGCGCAGGGAATTGACTGCCAGGGCGGTTTTCATGCGCTGGAGGGCTTCTTCCAGCTGGCTGCGGGGGCAGCCAAAGTTGAAGCGCACAAAGCCTTCCCCGCCGCTGCCAAAGAACGAACCCGGGTTGAGCGTCACCTTTGCCTGTTCCAGGAAGAATTTCTGGGGGTCATCGCCGCTGCCGATGCCGGCAGACCGGCAGTCAATCCATGCCAGGTAAGTGGCGTCATTCAACGCCAACGAACAGCCGGGCAGTTCTTCGTTCACGAAGCGGGTGGTGATATCGCGGTTTTCTTCCAGGTACACCAGCAGTTCGTCCAGCCAGGGCTGGCCTTCGGCGTAGGCGGCGCGCATGGCGGTGTACGCCAGCAAATCAATATGGGCTACAATGCCGCGCCCGGCTTGCTGGATGCGCTTGCGCAGGGCTTCGTCCTGCACAATCATGAAGGACGCCCCCAATCCGGCGATGTTGAAGGTTTTGGAGGGTGCCATCACCGTCACAGTGCGTGCGGCAATCTCCGGCGACAGTGAAGCAATCGGGATATGGCGGTGGCCGCGGAATACCAGATCGCAGTGGATTTCATCGGATACGATGTGCAGGTCACGTTCCAGGCAGGCATCGGCCATCGCCTGCAATTCATCGCGGCGGAAGGCGCGCCCGCTGGGGTTGTGAGGGTTGCACAGCAAAAAGGCGCGCGTGTTGGCCTGTATCGCGGCGCGGAAGGCTGCGGGGTCAGCGAAGTACTGTCCATCGCTGCCGATCTGCAGCGGGGCTTCGTGGGTTTCTCCACCGGCGTGCGCCGCTGTATACAGAAACGGCCCGTACACTGGCGGCTGGATCAACACGCCTTCACCGGGCTGCAGCAGCGCCTGGATGGCGAGGTTGAACCCCAGCACCACCCCTGGCACAAACACAATCTCCTCCTCGCTAATCTGCCATTGGTACAGGCGCGCCATGCGTTCCACCAGGATCGCCTTCAGGTCCGGCGGTGCCATGGTGTAGCCGAACACACCGTGTTCCACGCGCTCACGCAGGGCGCGGATCACTGGTTCGGGCGACTGAAAATCCATATCTGCCACCCACATCGGCAGAACATCATCATCATGCTGGTCCCATTTATAGGAACCCGTGCCGCGGCGGGACGGGCAGGTATCAAATTGGCTCATATCCATCACCTCAATCGACAGGATTGCAGGTATTATAGCAGAGAGCGTCCGGTTTGGCGCTTGCCGGCGCAAACGAAAGACCACATTCCGGGCGTTGTTGGGGGCTAATCATTTCTTAATCCGCGCCAATTCGATGGTGAATGGCAAAGGGCTGTGTTACAATCAGTTTAATTGAATCCTGCGGCGTGAACGGTGTGCGCGCGGCAGCGGATAAAGAAAAAATGTGACTTGTATTTCGTGTATTAGGTGATCGCGCATGCGACCGTTCAATCTCCATGATTTGCCCGCCCTGCATGCCTACCGCGACCAGGTCATCAGCCTGGATTGTGCTTATGACCTGACCCGCGGCAGCGGCTTTCTGGCACCTGGCGTTCTGCTCGACCATCTGGTTCCCGAACGGGAATCGGTCCTGGCGGTGGCGTACTCTGATCGTTACCAGCAGAAGCTGCTGGGGCGGATGGCGTTTCACAGCGAGGAGCGCAGCGCCTCGCTCAGTTTCCTCATGCCCCAACCCCTCAGCGGCACGATCATCATGGGGGACCTGGTAAACGATTTTTGCCGCCAGGCCGGCGAATGGGGTGCGGTCAGCGTGCGCGCCGAGGTCGAGGTGGGCGACCCTGTCTTCAGCACCCTGCGCCGCTGCGGCTTCCAGGTCTATGACCGGCAGCGCGTGTGGCAGGTACCGGCGCATGTATCCCTGCACCACCTGGCGCTGCGCCACCACGGCTGGGAGCATGTGATGGATATGGACCAGATTGCTGTGCGCCACCTGTTTTACAGCCTGGTGCCGCCCCTGGTGCAGGCCGCCCAGCCGCTGCTGCCCGAAACCCTCGATGGTCTGGTATACTGGCAGGACGGCGAAGTGCTGGGATATTTGCAGATGGTGAGCGGGCCGAACGGGGTTTTCCTCAAGCCCCTGCTGCACCCGGCGCTGGAGCATCCCGCGGCGGTGCTGCAGGCAGCATTGGTGTACACCATCCCGCTGCTGGGGCGCCCGGTGTACGTGGCGGTTCCTTCCTACCAGAGCTGGATCGAACCGACGCTGTATGAAATGAAAGCGGAGGCGGCTTCGCTGCGTACAATGATGGTGCGCTATCTCGCCCAACCGCTGCGGGTGATGGAAACCGAAACCGCCCTGCGAAAATTGGAACACGTGCGCATGCGCCCCACGCATTTCAGCCCACCCGGGCGGAAATAAGGCGGCCATGCGATCAACAGCGGCCCGTCCTGCCACAGCGGCAGCGGCCGGAAAGGTGGTGTAACGATGATCTGGATTGACAATGATCAATAAAGTATTGGAAACTCCAACCGTGGAGAATGAAAACGAAATAGAAATTTAACAACAAACCTGAAGAAGATAACAACATCTATGAGTAACCAACAACAAAAAATTACTGATAACCTGGATGTTTTGCTGGCAGTGCTGCCCGCCGAAATGCGGAAAGCGCTTGAAAAACTGAATAACGACCACAAACTGGTGGAAATTGTGATGGACCTGGGACGGGTGCCCTTTGCGCGCTATACCGATGGCGAGGTGCAGCTGGACAAACAGGAAGTTACCCACGAACAGATCAACCAGGTGGTGCAAAACATCGGCGATTTTGATGACGACAACCGCGCCGGGCTGGAGCGCACACTGCACCGCATCTCCGGCATCCGTTCACGCCGCGGCGATATTGTCGGGCTGACCTGCCGGGTGGGGCGCGCCGTGTACGGCACACTCGATATCATCCAGGACCTGGTGGAGTCCGGCAAAAGTATCCTGATCCTCGGCAAACCGGGGATTGGCAAAACTACCATGCTGCGCGAAGCTGCGCGGGTATTGGCGGAAAACAAGCGTGTGGTGATCGTGGACACTTCCAACGAAATTGGCGGGGACGGTGATGTGCCGCACCCGGCGGTGGGCCGCGCGCGGCGCATGCAGGTGGCGAAAACCGCGCTGCAGCACGAGGTGATGATCGAAGCCGTGGAAAACCACAACCCCGAGGTGATCGTGATCGATGAGATCGGGCGTGAACTGGAAGCCCAGGCTGCCCGCACCATTGCCGAACGCGGTGTACAGCTGATCGGCACCGCCCACGGGCGCTCGCTCGAAAACCTGATGCTCAACCCGACCCTCTCTGACCTGATCGGCGGGATCGAATCGGTGACGCTATCCGATGAAGAAGCGCGCCGCCGCGGTACGCAGAAAACCGTGCTGGAACGCCGCTCGCCGCCCACCTTTGATGTGCTGATCGAGATCGAGGAGCGCGACCAGTTGATTGTGCACCCCGATGTGGCAACCGCGGTGGATGAGTTGGTGCGCGGCTACCCGCTCCAGCCGGAAATCCGGCGGCGGGAAGCCAATGGCAAGATCACGGTGGAAAAAACACGCATCGCGCCGCAGGTGGGGCAGAACGTACAGGGCTTCTCGCGCAGCACCGGGCTTTCCGCCCGCGGCGGCAACGCCACCGGTACTGTGCGTCCCGCCGTGCCCTACCAGGAGGGCGGCAGTCCGCGCCCGCAGCGCGCCGAAAGTACGGGCAGCCGCTCCGCGGCGCTGGATCCTGCCACTGCCGGCCTGGGCGAAGCCCGGGTGAAAAAGAGCAACAAAACCACCCTCAAGCCGGTGCATATCTATGCCTACGGGGTGGCGCGCAACCGCATGGCGCAGGCCGCGCAGCAGCTGGGCGTGCCTGCCTTCCTCGCCAAAAGCGTGGGCGAGGCCGATGTGCTGGTGACGCTGCGCTCCTATTACCGCAACCGCCAGCAGGTGGTGATGGACGCGGAATCGAGCGGGATGCCGATCTATATCCTGCGCTCCAATACCAGCGCGCAGATGGAAAAAGCCCTGGTGGAAATGTTCAACCTGTCGTACGTCGATTATTCACTGCCTTCGGAGGAAGACCTGGTGCGCATCACGGAGGCGGCGATCAAATCGGTGCTGAACGGTGAAAGCTGGGTTGACCTGCCGGCAGCGCCGGCGCACATCCGCCGCATGCAGCATGATATGGCGCGCCAGGCGGAACTGGTATCCCATTCTTACGGCAACGAACCCAACCGCAAGGTGCGGATTTTCCGCAATTAGGGGATTTCGTCAACGACCGGGTGTCTGGGTACAGGGTAAACGGGTTCAGGGAGCAGACACGTGCAGAAATAGATTCCAGGGTTTTCAAACACCCTGGAATCTTGTTTTTCATGCATGATTTCGATAAGCGCGTCAATAGGAGCTGGTGGTCCAGCCAGTATTCTTAAGGATACCAGTTGTGATCTTCGTTATTCTTCCAACAAATACGCCAGGCCCACGCAGCCGGGGCCGGTGTGGGTGCCGATCACCGGGGTGAGCGGGTCCACGAACGCCTTCGCCGGGCGCTCGATCTTGAGTTCTTCCAATACCTCGGCCACAAAACTTTCCACAAACGCCTGGTTGTCGGTGTAGGTGGCGCTGATGTTGCGGATGGTGCGCCCGGCCACGGCGGCGTGGAAATGTTCCTTGAGTGATTTCAATGCGCCGTTGAAGGTGCGCGCCTTGTGGATGGCGTGGATCTTGCCGTCAATGAAGGTGAGGATCGGGCGGATTTGCAGCAGGTTGCCGGCAAATGCCTGCACCTTGGTCATGCGCCCACCGCGTTCCAGGTAATCGAGGGTGCTGACGGTGAAGTACACCCCGCAGCGCTGGCGCACCGACTCGACCAATTGCACGCACTCCGCGAACGAAGCGCCCTGGTTGGCGGCTTCGGCGGCTTCGAGGATTTGCATCTTGAGCACCATCGCCGTCACGTATGAATCGAGGATCGCGATCGGGGCATTCTCACCCAGAAGCTGCTTTGCCTGGCGCGCGGAATTGACGGTTCCGGAAATGCCTTCGGAGATGTGCATCGAAAGCACCTGGTAGCCGTCATCCAGTAGCCTCTGGTAGGCTTCCTGGAAAGCCGCCGGGGAAGGCTGCGAGGTGGTGGGCATCACCCTGGCTGTCTTAATCTGCTCGTAAAATTGCGCGGCGGAAATATCCACCCCGTCCCGGTAGGTGCGGCCATCCCACACCACGTCCAACGGAACTGAGATCAGCGGCACGCTGCCGATTGCTTGCATGAAACAAGCGGCGGTGCTGTCGGTCACAATCGCAATCTTTGCCATCCAAAACTCCTATTCACTGGTTGATCCAACAGGTATATCCAAAATTATACCGAAAAAAAAGAAAAAACAATCCCCCTTCTTATTTTCAGCACAAACAAGTTCCTTAAAAAGAGAACATCCCCGCGCGCGCGGGGATGTTGTTTTCACTTTGGCGTTATTCTTCCGCCAGCAGGTAGGCAATGCCGAACGCGCCGGGGCCGGTATGGGTGCCGATCACCGGGCTGAGCGGGAGGATGTAGGAATCACCCGGCATGGGGATTTCCAGCTCTTCGCACAGCTCATGCATGATCCCCACCACGAACTCCTCGTTGTCAGTGTAGGCGCCGGCGATGTTGAGCAGCTTGCCCTGACGCACATCTTCCAGCACCTTGTCCTTCAGCAGGCGCACAGCCTTGTTAAAGGTGCGGGTTTTGTCCTTCGAAACGATCCGGCCGTCCTGCAGGGTGAGGATGGGACGGATATGCAGCAGGGTACCGGCCGCACCGGCCACCACGCTCAGGCGTCCACCGCGGATCAGGAATTCGAGGGTGTTGACGGTGAAGTACAATCCCACCCGCCGCACGGCCGATTCCGCGACCTCGACGCATTCCAGCAGGCTGGCGCCGCTGTTGATCGCCTTGCCGACCTCGTTGATGACCAGGTCCAATGCCATGCTGGTGACCTTGGTATCGACCACTTCGATGCGCACATCGCCGAGGATGTGTACCGCCTGTACCGCTGAATTGAAGGTACCGGAAAGCGCGCCGGAGATCACCAGGCAAATGATCTCGTAGCCCTCGGCCAGCAGCTTTTCAAACACATCCAGGAATTCCTTGGGGGATGGCTGCGAAGTGGTGGGCATGGCGCCGGTGGCGGTGTGCAGGCGCTGGTAAAATTCCCCGGATTGGATATCAACCCCATCCTTGAGGGTATCGTTTCCCCAGATCACGTTGAGGGGAACCGAGATGATCGGGACATCGCCCAGGGTTTCATAGGGGAATGCGGCAGTGCTGTCGGTGACGATTGCAATTTTCGACATATTCAACCTCTATTTTTTCTACTATTATGGATGATGGAAAAGATGCACGCGCCCCCGCATTGTGCGTGCCCGTGGCAACGCTGCCGCCGGGTTTATCTGCGATTATCCTAAACGCATGGTGGATTGTCAAGGATGGGACAGTTTTAGCGCCAGCATTGTATAGCAAACGGTGAAAAATTACTCACCCTTTTCGGTCTCATAGCCGGCCTGTGCCCAGGCGTTGAACCCGCCTGCCATGCTGGTCACCGAAAGGAAGCCGGCATCCAGCAGGATATCACGCCCGACGGCGCTGCGGTTGCCCGAGCGGCAGTAAACCACAATCGGCCGATCGGTGGGCAGTTCATCCAGGCGCGCTTCGAGTTCACCGCGGGGAATCAGGGTGGCTCCGGGGATATGGCCGGCCTGCCATTCATCGGGTTCGCGCACATCCAGCATGAAGGCGCCACCGTCGCGCAGCAGGGCAGCTCCGCCCACGCTGACCTCGGCATCGAGTGGTTCAAAGACCGCGGTTGGCACAGCCACAGCGGCTTCCGCTGCCGGGGCACAGGCGGAAACCGCGAACAGCAGCACCAGGGCAACAGCCAGCAGCCAGCGCGGGGAGGTGGTTTTACTTGTCATTTTCATTGTGTACCTCTTGATTTTTAATACCAGTATCCGTTTAAACTTCTGCGAACAGGGTACCGCAGTCGATGTTGGCGATCTTGCCGGTCATTTGCGAGACGACAACCTTGAACAGGGCGGTGGCATTCAGCATGGCATCGCTGTAGGGATACGGCTGCAAGCCGTATTGGCGGCAGATCGCGTCCAGCGCGGCGATTTTCTCATCGCGGTCCTCGATCATGGCAGCGCTGCCGCTGCCGATCACGCTGGCGTAGCGCATGGTACAGTTCTCGGCCTGTTCGGCGTTGTGCAGGGTTTCCACATCGCTTTGCAGGCTGAACGCCACCCGCGGATTGCCGCGCAGCAAGGCCAGTTTTTTCCCGCTGTTGCGTGAGTGAAAGTAAAAGCAACCCGCCTCGTAGCCGAAATTGAGCGGCACCACGTACGGCTGGCTGCCTTCGGCGAACGCCACCTGGCAATAGGTGGCGCGGCGGATCACGGTTTCCATTTGCTGGCGGTCATCGAACACCTGTTTTGCCATGCTGTTTCATCCTTTTTGCAGAATTTTGTCAAGTATATCATAAATTTTGCATATGCAATACTGGCAGTTCGGCGGCAGGAATCCTCCTGCGCCAGGTGGTTTCGCGGATGCGCCTGCAAGCGCTGTTGCAGGATTTGGTACCTCCTTGCCTTAGGCGGGTTATTCCCCGGTTTCCCCTTCTTCGAGCCATATACGAATGAATGGCTTCGCCATTCAAAATCGAGGCGATGACAAAAGTCCCGCGCGGCTGAGCCGCGCCTCTACACCTGGGCCTGCATTACGCAACGAACCGCCAGACATGGCGGTTCGTTGTTATTCCAGATAATTTGGTGGGGAGCCTCGTGTTACTCCCCTTCTTCCAGTCCATATACGGCCCCCTTGAGGACCTTCAATGACAGCAGGGCGCATTTCAGGCGCACGGGGCCGAACTCGATCCCCATCAGGTCGAGCAGTTCTTCCTTGTCCATGCCTTTGACCACATCCAGCGGTTTGCCGATCACGTACTCCATCAGGATATCGGCCGAGGCGGTCGAGATGGCGCAGCCGCTGCCGTCAAATTTGGCATCGGTGATGATGTTGTTCTCGTCCACCTGCACCATCACATGCAGATGGTCGCCGCAGAAGGGGTTCTCATCTTCAAACTCAAAATCGACATGCGGCAGCTCCCCGCGGTGCAGGGGGTGCTTGTGGCGTTCCACGATCATTTGGCGGTAGAGATCATCCATGGTTTGGTTCCTCTGGTTCTATCGTTCTGGTGGTGCTAATTTCGGGTTGAAATGCTTCGCTTTTCAACCCTTACGGTTTGGCCGGAATGGTGTAAATATACGAGACTCGCGGTTGTGTTCTGGTTGATGTTGTGGTTTGACATGCGCCATTTTTCAAACTACAGGAACAGGTCGATGGCAAGCAGGATACCCTGGATCAGCACATCGATCTCTTCTCTTTGATTATACAGGGAAAAACTGGCACGCGTACTGGCGGGCAGACCGAAACGGGTATGCAGCGGCATGGCACAATGGTGCCCGGCGCGTACCGCCGCGCCGCGGGTATCGAGCACCTGGGAAATGTCATGCGGGTGCAGGCCATCGATGGTGAAACTGACCGAGGCCAGCTGCCGCCCCGTGCCGGGGCCGAACAGGCGCACCTGCGGCACCGCAGCCAGGCGGTTGATGGTTTCATCGACCAGTGCGCGGCTGTGGGCTTCCACATTTTCCATGCCGATCTCCTGCAGGTAACGCGCCGCCGCCCCCAGCCCGATTGCCTGGGCGATGGCGGGGGTGCCAGCCTCGAACTTGTAGGGGATGTCATTGGTCTTGAAACTGCGCAGGCTCACGCTGCGGATCATATCGCCCCCGCCGAGGAAGGGGGGCATGGCTTCCAGCAGCTGCGCCCGTCCCCACAGCACGCCGATGCCGGTGGGGCCGAACATTTTGTGGCCGGAAAAGGCGTAGAAATCCGCGCCGATTGCCTGCACATCCACTGCCATATGCGGCACGGCCTGGGCGCCATCCACCAGTGTTACCGCGCCGACAGCCCTGGCTGCGGCGATGATCTCGCGCACGGGGTTGACCGTGCCCAGCACGTTGGAAACCTGCATCACGCCCACCAGCTTGGGGCGGGTGGTTTCCAGCAGGCGCTGCATCGCGTCCAGGTCGAGCAAGTATTCACCGGTGACCGGGATGAATTCCAGGTGGATGCCTTTTTCCTGCGCCAGCATCTGCCACGGCACCAGGTTGGCATGGTGTTCCATCTCGGTCAGCAGCACGGTATCGCCTGCCTTGAGGTTGGCCTGCCCCCAGGTGCGCGCCACCAGGTTGATCGCCTCGGTGGCGTTGCGGGTGAAGATGATCTCGCGCGGGTCGGGGGCGTGGATCAGGGCGGCGATATCGGCGCGGGCCTGTTCATATAGTGCGGTGGCTTCCTCCGCCAGGGTATGCACCCCGCGGTGGATGTTGGCGCGGTGGCGGGTTTCAAAGTCCGCCATCGCCTCCAGCACCGGGCGCGCGATGAGGGCGGTGGCGGCGCTGTCGAGGTACACCAGGGGCACACCCGGGCGCACTTCACGCGCCAGTGCGGGGAAATCATCCCGCAGCCGTGCTGCATCCCACGCCATGCGCTCAATTCTCCTGTGCCAGTTTGCGGCTGATGTGCGCCCGCAGGGATTCCTGCACGGCTTCATCGCGCACCTTGCCAACGATCTCTTCAAAGAAACCGTTGACGATCAGTTCGCGCGCGGTGTGGTCATCCAATCCGCGCGATTTGAGGTAGAAGATCATTTCCTCATCGACATGGCTGATGGTGGCGCCGTGCGAGCAGCGCACATCATCGGTTTTGATCTCCAGCCCGGGGATCGCGTCGGCATGGGCGCGGTCATCCAGCAGCAGGTTGCGGCTGGTCTGGTAGCCGTCGGTCTGCACGGCAGCGGGATCGACGTAGATCATCCCCTGCCACACCGAGCGGCTTTTGCCCAGCAGGGCGGCTTTGAAATTGAGGTTGCTGATCGTGTGCGGCGCCAGGTGGTCCTGCTGGGTATCGAGGTCCAGGTGCTGGCCGCCGTTGGTGATGCTGAGTCCGTCGAGATGGGCTTCGCTGCCCTTGCCGGTCAGCGCCACGCTGAGGAACGACTTGCTGAGGCGTGAACCGAAGGCGAAATACACCCAATCGAGCAGGGCGTTGGCGCCCACGGCGGCTTTTTCGTGGCTGAAGTGCCAGGTGCCGCGCCCCAGCTGCTGGGTTTCCACCAGGTGCAGGCGGGCATTGTCTTCCACAAACACCTCAACGATGCTGGCGTGCAGGGCGGGTTGATCGCCTCCGGCACCAAGCAGGTCCAGGTGCAGGGTCACATCCGCGCCGCGGTCGACCACCACCAAAATCCGGGAGTTCTGGATCGTGCCGTTCTCACGGATACGGACGGCGGCGGTCAGGTCATGCGGCACGCGGGTATTGGGCGGCACATACAGCACAAAGCCGTTCTGGGCATAACCGGCAGCCAGTGCGGTGAACTTGTCGGTATCGGCCGGCACCAGGCGGTTAAGCTTTTCCTTTAATAGCTTGCCGTGGGGGCTGCGCAGCGCTTCGGCCACGGGCAGGAACACCACGCCTTCGGGCGCGTTCCCCAGGTCGACGCGGGTATTGGAGGCCAGGCTGAGCTGTGCCAGCGGCAGTTCGCGCAGGCTGGTCTTGCGCCAGGCTTCGTCCTTGTTGCCGGGGAACGGCATGCCGGTGAGCAGGGCGCGCGCTTCAGCCTGCCCGGGCAGGGCGGGGGAGAGCGCGTCGGTTACGTCAAATTCACCCGAGAGGTAGGGGGTTGATTGTGCCTGTTCGTTGCTGATGTAGACCGAGGCGCCGTTGTTGGCGCTGTTGAGGTCGATCACTTCCTTGATCTCTTTGTTGTCTGCCATGGTTCACCCCACCGATCCTTCCATCTGCAGCTGGATCAGGCGGTTCATTTCCACCGCGTATTCCATCGGCAGTTCCTTTACCAGCGGCTCAATGAAGCCGGAAACGATCATGCCGAGTGCTTCTTCTTCATTCAACCCGCGGCTCATCAGGTAAAACAGCTGCTCTTCTGATACCTTGGAGACCGAAGCCTCGTGGCCGATGCTGACGCTGCTGTTGTTGATGTCAATATAGGGGTAGGTGTCGGACTGTGATTGCGCGTCGAGGATCAGCGCGTCGCACACCACGTTCGATTTAACGTTCTCGGCCTCCGGCTTGACGCTCACCAACCCGCGGTACGAAGCCCGTCCGCCGTTCTTGGAGATCGACTTGCTGGTGACCTTGCTGGAGGTGTTGGGTGCCAGGTGGATCATTTTGCTGCCGGCATCCTGCACCTGCCCATCGGAGGCGAACGCCATCGAGAGGATCTCGCCGTGGGCGCCTTCACCGGCCAGGATGCACGAGGGGTACTTCATTGTCACCTGCGAACCCATGTTGCTGTCGACCCATTCCATCGTGCCGCCCTCGTGCACATAGGCGCGCTGCGTCACCAGGTTGTAGACGTTCTTGGACCAGTTCTGGATGGTGGAATAGCGCACACGCGCGTTTTTCTTGACCACAATTTCGATCACACCGGAGTGGAACGAGTTGGTGGTGTAGCGCGGGGCGGTGCAGCCTTCCACGTAATGCACCTGCGCGCCTTCATCGGCGATGATCAGGCTGCGTTCAAACTGCCCGATCTCCGCCACGTTCAGGCGGAAATATGCCTGCAGCGGCATATCGACCTTGACGCCTTTGGGGATGTAGACGAACGAGCCGCCCGACCATACCGCGCTGTTGAGGGCGGCAAACTTGTTATCGGCAAAGCTGATTACCGTGCCGAAATATTCACGGAACAGGTCCGGGTACTGGCGCAGGCCGTCCTCGATCGAGAGGAAGACCACACCCTGCTGTTCAAGGTGCTTTTGCACCGAATGGTAGACCATTTCGCTTTCGTACTGGGCGCCCACGCCGCTGAGGAATTTCTGCTCGGCTTCAGGGATGCCCAGGCGGTCAAAGGTGCGCTTGATATCATCCGGCACGTCATCCCAGTTGCCGCTGGAGCCTTCGGTGGGGCGCACGTAGTAGTAAATCTCGTTCAGGTTCAGGCCGCTCAGGTCGGCGCCCCAGTTGGGCATGGGGCGCTTCATGAAGTGCTGGTAGGCCCGCAGGCGGTATTCCAGCATCCATTGCGGTTCGCCTTTCATCGCCGAAATCTGGCGGATGACGTCTTCGCTGAGGCCCTTCTGGGTGCGGAAGACATAATGTTTATCAGGGTCTTTAAAGTCATACTGGTCGAGGTGATCGAGGTTTTCGACCAGCTTGCGTTCATCAATGTAGGATGGCATGGCAGCTCCTTTCTGGTGGGGGTGGGGTCAGCGGGCTTTCTGCGCCCAGCGTTCCTCGAACCCCTCGTAGCCGTTCTCTTCCAGGTCCAGCGCCAGTTCGGCGCCGCCGGAGGCGACAATCCGCCCGCCCAGCATCACATGCACGAAATCGGGCGTGACGTAGTTGAGAATGCGCTGGTAATGGGTGATGATCAGCCCGCCGAAGTTTTCGCCGCGCATCAGGTTCACGCCGTCAGCGACGATCTTGATCGCGTCGATGTCGAGGCCGGAATCGGGTTCATCGAGGATGGCGAAGCGCGGCTGGAGGGTGAGCATTTGCAGCACTTCCACGCGCTTTTTCTCCCCGCCGGAAAAACCGTCGTTGAGGTAGCGCCCGGCAAAATCCTGGCTGACCTTGAGGCGGTTCATGTTGTCGATCAGCAGGCGGCGGAAATCGAGCAGGGCAATGCCCTTGTCATCGGGATCGAGCGCGCGGCGCTTGCTGTTGATGGCTGTGCGCAGGAAATTGGCAATACTGACCCCCGGCACCGCCGAAGGGTACTGGAACGCCAGGAACAGCCCGGCCAGGGCGCGTTCGTTGGGTTCCATCGCCAGCACATCCTCACCATCCAGGGTGACGCTGCCGGCGGTGACCTCGTAATTGGGGTGTCCCATCAGTGTATACGCCAGGGTGCTTTTGCCGGTGCCGTTGGGGCCCATGATGGCATGAATTTCGCCGGTGCGCATCACCAGGCTGAGGCCTTTGATGATCTCCGAGCCTTCGATGCTGACATGCAGGTTGTTGATTTCTAATTGCGCCATGTTCACCTCTGTAGAACCGCAATGCCGCGCGGGCATTGGTGTGATATATCCGAATATTTAGTAGGAATTATAACATATTCAGCGTGCGGATTCTACACGCGCTGTGTAAGAGTTGTATTAGAGGGGTATCCTGCCGGCATACAATGGGCGCCATCCTTCTGCATGGAAAGCGCCCATAGTTTGGTGGGTGTGTTTTTAACTGGGTGTGATTTTGAAATATTGTTCAAACTCTTCTTCAGTTGTCAGGCGGGAGATGAACGCATCATTTTCCAGGTTCAATTGCACGGCTTCTGCATGGGTCAGGTTCCCAAATTCGGCAACAAATTTCTGGAGGTCTTCATCCGTTGCCAAATTTTTCTTGATTGCCTGGAATTGCTTTTTCAAGGCATCGATTTTTGAATCAATTTCTTTTCGCGCTGAAGACTTCTGGAACATGAACAGGGCGCCAACGATGATCATGATCGCTCCGATGATGGGGATCAAACAAATGATCAGGTTGTAGATATCTGCGACCGTCTGTCCCAACGTGTCCCGCAGGAAACTGCCGAAGATCATGCCAATCAAAGGCACCACGCAAGCCAATACCACCCCGACCCCCAAAACAAGGCCGAACATGGTCCGCTGTGTGCCAATTTTCCCCTTTTTGTCCGCTGCGTTAATTTCATTGCGCCTGGATTCCAATGCCGTTATCGATTGCTTCAGGTCCTGAAGCTGCTCGACTTTATCAAGATGCTGAATGTATGCTTCCAATAGTCCGTCTGTCAGGACGATCTTGACGGCTTTCTTTGCATCGGCCAATTGTTCTTTCGTCAATATTGCGGCAGCCGTCCGTTTCAGGTTGCCGATGATATCCTCTGTATCCGCCAGGTATGTCTTTTCCTGAAAATCCGGGAAAAATTCACTGGTGATGCCAAGATCACGAAAGCGAATTTCCAGCAGTTCGGCAACCACATACCCGAGGAATGGCCGGTCTTCAGCCAGCGGCGCCAGTTTTTCGGCAGTTCTGCGCGTGGAAAAAATGATATCCCTCGCCAGGTTGCGCACCATTTCTATTGTGGCCGCATCTTTTTGTAATTGGGCAATTTCATAGCTGCTGGCACTGGTGGAAAGATTCGCAGCCGTATTGATCACCCCGACTGTGCCGACAAATACACGAAACCAATCAACCACGTGAACCTCCTCGATTGAATCCTGCTTGTTTCAAAACGGAAATGCGTTACAAATCATGGCAAGCGCCAGGACGATTTGCTGAAAAAAACACTCCGCCCGAAAGTGCTGATCTCCGGGTTGGTTTGCAATTATTTTCCATCCTGTTTTTGGGGGAACGGGTGAAGATATTGGTGAACTCATTATACACGATTTCAGAATCGTCCAGCCATTTACCAATTCATTTCTCAATTTCCGGCATAGGGGTCCAAAAAAAGGACCATGTGAATGTTTGCAGAAAGTGATGTCAGTACCAGCTTGCCGGTTGGCCTGGAACCCCGCTGTTCTCCTGTGCTATAATGCGGGTATTCAAGGAGATTTTTATGACATTTACCTTACAAATTGGCCAGAAAGCCCCCGATTTTTCCCTCCCCGCCACCGATGGGAAAACCTATTCCCTGCATGATTTTGATGATGCCGCTGTGCTGGTGGTGTTCTTCACCTGCAACCACTGCCCGTTCGTGATCGGTTCGGATGAGGTCACCCGCGCCACGGCGGAGAAATTTGCCGCGCAGGGTGTGGCGTTCGTCGGCATCAACGCCAACAGCGAAGCCACCCACCCCGAAGATGATTTTGCCACGATGGTGGCGCGCATGGAGCAGCACCAGTTCCCGTGGAAGTACCTGCGGGATGAGAGCCAGCAGGTGGCGCTCGCCTACGGCGCGCTGCGCACGCCGCATTTTTACGTCTTCGACCGCGAACGCAAGCTGGTCTACACCGGGCGCGGTGTGGACAACCCGCGTGACACCAGCAAGATGACGGTCAACGACCTCGACAACGCCCTGAGCGACCTGCTGGCCGGCAAGGCCATCCGCACCCCGCTCACCAACCCGATTGGCTGCAACGTGAAATGGAACGACCAGGACGCCCACTGGATGCCCGCCGACGCGTGCGATTTGGTGTAAAGCGAGAAGAAAACAGTCTGTGAAGAAAACCTGAGGTTCCTGGGGAGCCCTCAGGTTTTTTGTTTCTATTCCCCCACCTCCCACACCAGCGGTTCATCCACCGCAACACCCAGTTCCAGGCGCAGGATATTGAAGTCGCAGTCCTCGACTTTCAGGTCGTAGGTGTCGGGGAAGATTGGGAAAACGGCTGTCTCACCGGGCAGCAGCGGATCATCTGCGCCCAGCCAGTTCCCGCCAAAGGATTCGCTCTCCGCTGTCGCCATCCACAGATAACAGATTGGCACAGCGGCGTGGTTGACAACCGTGACGGAGGCATCACACACCCCGCGGGTCTGCGCATCGCGACTGTCGAGGGTCAGCTCGCGGTCGCCGGTCAGGCGGTAGTTGGAAAAATTGTAAGCCAGCCCGGTGCAGGATTCCAGCGAAAGGTCATAGCACCCGGCCGGCAGGGAATACACCGCGCTTTCCCCGCTGCGCAGCGTCGTCAAGCCCAGCCAATCCAGGCCCCAGTCATCACAGGTTTTGGGGGCAACGTAGACCGCGCAAAAGGTGGTGCAGGTGTTGTTCGTTATGGTGAGGGTTACCGCATCCGCCGGGGGGGTGTCCATCAGCGCTTGCGGGATCGGGCAGGGCAGGTCATCGCCCGCGGTGCAGGCGGAAAGCAGGCTAAACAGCAGCAGGTACAAAACAATCCCGAACATCCTTTGTCGTTTCAGCATGCCATCCCTCCTGGATGCGAAAAACCATGCCTCCATTATACAGACTTTCGCGGCGTACGAAAACAGGATTGGCGGTGGCGAGGATGGCGTTGTTCCTTATTCACATTTTGGGCCGAAAGTGTGAATAAGGAGGAAGCCATATTCTCACTTTTGCCTGAAAGTGTGAATAAGCCTGGATTAAACCCCCCCGCCGGCAGGAAGGGCTTGCTCAGGGCGATTCCTGCCGGGGGTTTAACCAAATCATTTCTCAGGAGTTTTACCGTCAGGTTCAGATGAACCTGGAATGGCTGTCCGTATGCTGGTCACTTCTGCAAAATCTGCGAGAGGAACAGCTTTGTGCGCGGATGGGTGGGGTGGGTGAAGAGCGTTTCCGGGGTGGTCTGCTCCACGATCTCGCCGTAATCCATGAAGATGATCTCATCGGCGGCGGCACGGGCAAAGCCCATCTCGTGCGTCACGATCACCATCGTGCTGCCCTCTTCCGCCAGCATCAGCATCACATCCAGCACCTCCTTGATCATCTCCGGGTCCAGCGCGCTGGTCGGTTCATCAAAGAGCATGATCTTGGGCTGCATCGCCAGGGCACGCGCGATTGCCACGCGCTGCTGCTGTCCGCCCGACAGCTGGTTGGGGAAGGCGTCCGCCTTTTCGGCAATGCCCACCCGTTTTAATTGTTCCATCGCAATCGCCTGCGCTGCTTTTTTCTCGCGCTTGCGGACAATCTTCTGTGCCAGGGTGATATTCTCCAGCACGCTCAGGTGCGGATACAGGTTGAAATGCTGGAACACCATCCCGATATCGGCGCGGATCTTGTTCATCTGCTCATCGCTGCCGGTGATGCGCTCACCATCGATCCATACCTCGCCGGCGGTGGGTTCCTCCAGGCGGTTGATGCAGCGCAGCAGGGTTGATTTCCCCGAACCGCTGGGGCCGATGATCACCACCACCTTGCCGCGCCCGATGGCCAGGGAAACGTCCTTGAGGGCTTCGACCTCGCCAAAGGTTTTGGAAATGCGGCGCAGCTCAATGATGGGATCGGCAGCTGGTTGCATGGCCGGATTAGCGCCCGTCATGGCAATACCGCCTTTCGATCACTTTCACCAGCAGGGAAAGGCTGACCGTCATCACCAGGTAGAGGATCGCCAGGCTGATGTAGGCCTGCTGGAAGCGGAAACTGTGCCCGGCATACAGTTTCGCCACCTGGGTGATATCGCGCACCGCCAGCACCGAAACCAGCGAGGAATCTTTCAGCATCGAGATGAAGTCGTTGCCCAGCGCCGGCAGCACATTGCGGACCGCCTGCGGCAGGATCACGTAGCGCATTGCCTGGCCATAGCTCATCCCCTGTGAACGGGCGGCTTCCATCTGCCCGCGGCTGATGGATTGAATGCCCGCGCGGAACACTTCCGCCAGGAACGCGCCGTAGGTGATGGAAAGCGCAATCACCGCGCGCAGCGCCATTGGGATATCACGGATGGCAACCGCGCTGAAGAAGGAACCGATGCTCCCAATGCCGATATTGCTCAGCGCCGCACCCAGGGCATTGATGCCGTTGATGATCCCCGGCACCAGCACGAGCGCGATGAAGAAGATCAACACCAGCATCGGCACACCCCGCACCAGTTCCACGTACAGGGTGGCGGCATTTTTGGGCAGCACCTTGTCTGAAATGCGCCCCAGGCCGGTGATCAATCCCAGCACCACCGCCACCACGAACGCCGCCAGGGTGACGCTGACCGTGACCCCCAGCCCGGCGATGATGAAGAAGAAGGCTTCATTAAAGGTAGGGCTGGTGAGCACCGTCACCAGGGTGACGACTGCGATCAGGATCAGCGCGGCGAACCACCAGGGAAATTCGCGCCAGTTAACCTCTTTGAGGGAGAAGCGGCGCAGTTTCAGTCCCTCAAAGGCAGGGGCATCCAGTAAACTTGTTCTTTCCAGATCTGAGCTTGCCATAACAATAAAACTCCTGTGTTTCGTTTGAGCCTAAATTCAAATGGGTGCAACTACCAATAAAGTGAGGTTGTTCCCGGGGCACCCGGCGGTGAGCGGTTCCGCCGGTGTGCCCGGGAAAGTTGGAGGAAGAAGCATCCCGCCGCTGCCGGCAGGAGGCTTCAGACGGCTTCAGTTATTCGACATCATCATAGGTGAGGGTGAAGTTGGGGCCAAAGTAGCGGGTATTGATCTCCTGCAGGGTGCCGTCTGCCATCATCGATTGCAGCGCCTGGTTGATCGGGTCCACCAGGTCGGAGCCGTTGGGGAAGGCAAAGCCCAGTTCTTCGCTGGTGATGCCGTCGCCCATCATCTCCACCGCGTCGGCGTTTTCACCCATATATCCCAGGCCGACCACCATGTCGAGGATCACGGCATCAACGTCACCGCTGATGAGGGCCTGTACCGCGAAGGGGTATTGTTCGTAAGCCTGGATGCGGTCTTCGGGCAGGTATTGCACCGCGGTTTCGTAGTTGGTGGTGTTCACCTGGGTACCGAGGATCCATTCCGGGTTGGCGGCAAATTCTTCGATCGAGCTGAAGCGGTCTTCGCCGACACGGACCAGCAAACGCTGTTCGATGGCGATGTAACCGATGGAGAAATCCACGATCTCATCGCGGGCTTCGGTGATGGTAATGCCGTCGCCGGCCATATCAAACTGGCCATCGGCCACGGCCTGGATCATGCCGTCCCAGGCGGCTTCCTGGTACACGGGGGTGCAGTGCAGGCGGGTGCAGATTTCGTTCATCGTATCGTAGTCCCAACCGCCGGGTTCACCGGTGGACGCAACCACGTAGTTGAAGGGCAGGTAGGCATTCTCGACCGCAAAGGTGATCTCACGGCATTCCAGGTCAACGATGGCATCATCGGCAGTGCCAAGGCAGCCGGCGGCCTGTACCGGTTGGCCGCAGGAAACCAGCACCAGGGCCGAAAGGACCAATAACGTAACAATGGTAAGGAAATTGCGAGTATTCATTTTTCATTTACCTTCTAACTTTCGTAACAATATTTTTTTCGGACAATTTACAGGGAAATTCAATTCTTCTTCGGTTTGTGTTCAGGGCAGTATGGTTTCCTATGCCTTATAGCACTGCTGATGTTTGTGAACAAGCAGCATTTCATCCTCCTCCGGCAGCGTGGTTTTGGTTCGCTGCGCCTGGCTCTGATTTTTCGTATGGGGTATGTCTTGTTTTGGAAATGGTGTCCGCGTAACCCGCCAAAGAACGGGTCGTGGTAAGAAAAAGACCCTCCTGCTTCCAGGAAGGTCTCTCTATACGCGGTCTAGGGGTGTTTCTTGATGCTGATCCAACGCAAAAGGCTCCTTCCTGTTACAGGAGGGTATGCTTAGCCTTCTTGTCGTGTTGCGGAGTCATGGTCAAGATGTTCATCATAATGGGTACAACTTTAATGGCAAAAAAAAGATTTGTCAAGGGAAGATGAAAAAATCTTGCACATGAAAGCATCTGAAAAACAAGGCGCTGGATGGAATTGGAATAACATTAAAAAATTATTAATTTTAATTGTAAATTTTGCCAGTATGATTACAATATACTGCCAATTGTGCGGGCTGTGGTATTTCCGCGGCAGCAGTATCAATCCTTTAATCCTTCAACAATCGAATAACAGTCTTGCGATGAGATCAATTTGCCATGTATAGGAGGGCATCATGAGACGAACCAACCGTTGTATTTTTTCGGTCCTGCTGGTCGCGGGTCTCGTATTGGCACTGCCAACGCAGCAGGCGGTGGCAGCCACCGGAGATGATGTGGTGCTGACAGATTTCAGCCCAGGGCGCAATGTGATGAACGCGCCGCTGGACAGCAGCATCACCCTCACCTACGACCAACCGATTGATGCCAGCAGCGTGACCGGTCAGACAGTGGTCATCCACAGCAACATGCGCGGCGTGGTGCCGGGCGCTTACAGCGCTGACGGCAGCGTGGTGACAATCGACCCGGACCAGAACTTCTTCGGGGGTGATGTGGTGTATGTGATCGCCACCAATGGTGTGGCGGATACCGAAGGCGAACATCCTGCCAGTGGCACCCAGTGGCAATTCAGCGCCAACACCTACATCACCCGCACGATGGCGCGCTTCAGTGAGATGTATGAAGACAGCTCCGGCGTCAGCGGGAGCGGGGTGTGGGCCGATTTTAACAACGATGGTTGGCTCGATTTCCTCGTCCACGGCCTCGACCCCTCGAGTGCGTATTCTTCTGAATTAAAGCTTAACAATGGCGATGGCACATTCACGTCCGCGGGCAATGTGATCAGCATGCCGACAACCGCGACGGTTGCCCCTGCCGACTATGATAACGACGGCGATCTGGACCTGCTGATGGCCACCATGGCAACCCTGAACCCCGGAATACTCCTCTACCAGAATGATGGCAGCGGTGATTTCTCTGTTGTATCCGGTACCGGCTTGCCCACAAGCGTTTCGATGAGCGGCGCGGCCTGGGGCGATTACAACAACGACGGCTGGCTGGATGTGTTGATCACGTACCAGGTATTTACGCCAACAGCGGCAGTTCTCTCAGAACTGTACCAGAACAATGGCGACGGCACCTTCAGCCTCAACAGCAGCGCCGGCATCACCGGCGCGGCACGCGGGAGAATGGCGTGGGGTGATTACGATAATGACGGCTGGCTGGATGTGGTCATCCAGGGGACAGATCTGTCCGGGACTGCCCTGACCACCCTGTGGCGTAATAATGCCGATGGAACCTTCACCGAAAACACCATTGCCGGGTTTGTCGCCGCTTTTTCGGGTTCTCTCGCCTGGGGTGATTATGACAATGACGGTTGGCTGGACCTGTTGATGACCGGACAGAATGGAACCGTGCGTCACACCGTTATTTATCGCAACAACCAGGACGGCACCTTTTATGATATCGCTGCGGGCCTGACCCCCACCGCCACCGGCAATGCTGCCTGGGGTGATTATGACAACGACGGTGATTATGATGTGATCCTCACCGGGCGTGATACCAACACCAGCCGGGTGATGAAGCTGTATCGAAATGACGACGGCACTTTCATCGAAGTGGCGCTCGATCTGGTGGAAAGCTCTGACGGGATGGCGGTGTGGGGCGATTATGACAACGACGGTGACGTGGATATTCTGCGCACCGGGCGCGGCAATACCCGCCCCGACAGCACGTATGACCGCCTGGCGATCATTTACCGCAATGACAACTATCCCCTCGTTCAACCCGCCGACTACCCGGCTGATTTCGGCGCGGCAGCTGACGCCGGCACGATCACCAACACCTGGACAGATGCCCTCAGCGACCTCTATCCCGACGGCTACCTGCTGCTGTGCTCCACGGCCGACAGTTTCACCGCCCCGGTGGACGGCACCGATCCCGCCGATGACAACCAGTGCGCCGATGGCAGCGGTGTGGTCCATGTGGACCAGTCGATGGAAAGCTACACCTGGAGTGGGTTAACCGCCCTGACCCCTTACTATTTCACCATATACCCGTATAACAACCGCGGCAGTGATATCGACTATAAAACCGACGGCACCCCGCCAACGGCCAACGATACCACCGGCGCGCTGGCACCCACGGCTGTCACCACTGCCGCCAGTGGTGTGGGGGTCACCCGCGCCACGCTCAATGGCACAGTGAATGCCAATAACGACAGCACCACGGTTACCTTTGAATACGGCCTGACCATAGCCTACGGCTCCACCGCCACTGCCGTGCAGAGCCCGCTCAGCGGCGGCAGTGACAGTGCTGTTTCGGTTGAGATCACCGGCCTGGCTTATTACACCACCTATCATTACCGGGTAGTGGCACAGAACAGCACTGGCACCACCTACGGGGAGGATATGACCTTCGACACCAACCCGATCGGTGTGCCCACATTGACCTCACCGGCAGACGGCGCGTCACTGAGCGATCTGACGCCGACGTTTGATTGGGAAGATGCCGATGGTGCTGACAGCTATGTGCTGCAACTCAGCACGGATGACAGTTTTACCAGCCCCAGCGAGGAAAGCGTTACCACCTCCACCTTCACGCCGGCAGCAAACCTGGCGGCAGGGGAATGGTTCTGGCGGGTGAAAACGGTACACGCTGGCGCAGAAAGCGGTTGGAGCAGTGTGTGGTCCTTCACCCTGTCTGATCTGGCCGCACCGGACCTGCTTTCCCCGGCGGATGATGCCGCGGTGTATGATACCACCCCGGCCTTTGATTGGGCGGATGTCAGCGGTGCCACCGGCTATATATTGCAAATCAGCATGGATGACAGCTTTACCAGCCCTGCCGAGGAAAGTGTAACTGGTTCCAGCTTCACGCCAGCCTCAGCACTGGCGATGGGCGATTGGTATTGGCGGGTGAAAACCGTGCGGGACACGGATGAAAGCGATTGGAGCGCAGCCTGGCACTTCACCCTGGGGCCGCTGCCTGCCCCAGTTCTGCTCAGCCCGGCACAATCTACAGCAGCTACTGACCCACTGGTAACATTCCAATGGAACAGCGTGGCGGAAGCTGAACTGTACACGCTCGAGGTCAAGAAGGTCAGTGACAACAGCGTGGTATACAAGGCGCGCTTTGCGCACGCGGTGCGCTGCAGCGGCGATACCTGCAGTGTCACCCTCGCGGAGGCGCTGCCGCGCGGCCTGTACAAGTGGCATGTGGTGGCGTGGCATGCCTGCGGCGAACGCGGCATTTTCAGCGCCTGGAACACCTTCACCCGGCGGCTGCCCACACCTGTGCTGCGTTCCCCGGGCGATGCCGCGGTGGTTTACGGCGGGCGTCCGACCTTCAAGTGGTATCCGGTCAGCGAAGCAACCGAATATGTGCTGGAACTGCTCGACGGCCTCGACCAGCAGGTGGGGGTCTGGTCGGTGGAAAATGGGGCGTGTGGGACGTACTGCGAATTCCGCCTGCCATCGGCCTATGACCTGGCAGCGGACTACGGCAGTTACCAGTGGCGCGTACGTGCCCGCGCCGATGCCGATGCCGGCGACTGGTCGGCTCCGTTCGCCTTCACCTACCAGCAACTGGCGCGCACGGCGCAGGTCAGTCCAGCCGACGGTTTTGCCACCAGTGATCCCACCCCTGCCTTTTCATGGACAGATGTCACCGGTGCCACGCAGTACCTGTTCCAGCTGCGGGATGATTCCAACGCGGTTGTGCTGGAACGATTGGTGAGTGATGCCACCTACTGCGACGGCAGCACCTGTACCTGGGACCTGGATCAGCCATTGGTTGCAGGCAATTACCAATGGCATGTACGGGCCAAGAACGGTAGAAATTTCGGACGCTGGACGGCGTACCGGACGATCACGATTGACGAATAACAGAATTTGATTGGAGAATCCCATGAATAAACTTTACCACCTTTTTATCACTGTTGTGCTTATGGCAGGCTTTCTATTCTTGCTTTCGCCACAGCAGCAAGCAGTCACTGCCGCGCCGCTGAATATTGCAACTGATGACTTCGTCATCACGGTGAAAACCGATAACCCTGGTTGGTCGACCAATACCCAATATCATATATCGACGAATGGCAATGGGTATAACTACAACGTGGATTGCAACAATGATGGCAATTATGAAGCCACCGGGCAAACCGATAATTACCTCTGCGATTATGCTGCGGCAGGCACCTACACCATCCGCATCAACGATAACACCACAGATGGAACAGGTTTCCCTCATATCACGAATGCCCCCGATGGTGATGCGCTGAAACTCCTTTCAGTTGACCAATGGGGCACAGGGAAGTGGCCATCCATGGCATATGCTTTCTATGGCTGCTCCAATTTGGTAGTGAATGCTTCGGACGCGCCAGATCTTTCCAATGTCACCGACCTGCATGGTATGTTCTATAATGCCACATCCTTCAACACAGATATCGGTGATTGGGATACCTCCAATGTCACTGATATGGGGAGCACGTTCAAAGGTGCCTCCTCCTTCAACCAAGACATTGGCGCGTGGGATACCAGCAGTGTCACCAATATGTACGGCATGTTCTGGAATGCCTCCTCATTCAATCAGGATCTAAGTGCGTGGGATACCAGCAGTGTCACCAATATGTACGGCATGTTCTGGAATGCCTCCTCATTTAATCAGGATCTAAGCGGGTGGGTTACCGGCAATGTTACCGATATGCGCTGGATATTCTACAATGCCTCCGCCTTCAACCAGGACATTGGCGAGTGGGATACCTCCAATGTCACTGATATGACCGGATTTTTTTGCGGTGCCTCAGCCTTCAATCAGGACGTTGGCGATTGGGATACCTCCAATGTATACGATATGGACTACATGTTTAAGGATGCTTCGTCTTTCAACCAGGATATTAGCGGTTGGGATACCGTCAATGTATACGATATGGATGAGATGTTCAAGAATGCGGTTTCCTTTGACCAGAACCTTGGTGGATGGGATGTCAGCGGCCTATACTGGCCGGAAGACATGTTTATTGGTGTGACCCTCTCCACCGCGAATTATGACGCCCTCTTGATCGGCTGGGATGCCCAGGTATTACAAAGTAATGTCCCGTTCAGCGGTGGGAACAGCACCTACTGCCTCGGAGAAACCGCCCGTGCTCACATGATCAGTTCCGATGGTTGGACGATCACGGATGGCGGGAAAGACTGCCCCCTTCCAGCTCTAGACACCCCTGTCCTGCGCAGCCCGGGCGTGGATGCCATCGTCTATGGCGGACGTCCGACCTATAAGTGGTACCCGGTGGATGACGCCACCGTCTATGATGTCGAAATGTACGGCCTCAGTGATGAGTTGTTGGGCACATGGACCAAAGGGATTGGGGCATGTACCACCTACTGCGAATACCGCATCCCGTTTGACTTCGAAAGCGCCTACGGCAGCTACGATTGGCGGGTGCGCGCGCGCAATACCGACACAAGCCTGGAAAGCGCCTGGTCGGACCTGCGCACCTTTACCTACACCCAGCTGGCACGAACAACCCAATTGACAGCAACAGGGTTAATCACAACCAATACCACCCCGACTCTGCAATGGGCTGATATCACCGGGGCGACGATGTACCTGGTGAACTTCCGCCTGCCGGATGACACTTTTGTGCGCAATGTGCTGGTGAGTGATGCGACCTACTGCGACGGCAGCACCTGCACTTGGGATGTCAATCCCGCGTTGGCGCAGGGTGAGTACAAATGGCATGTGCGCGCCAAGAACGGCCGCAACTTTGGCAGATGGACAGCGTACAGAACAATTAACATTGTAGAGTAAGTCATTGTTCTGCAGAATCTGCCAACGGCAGATTCTCCCCTTTGACAGACGAAGTCCGTCATTCGACGGCATATCGCACGATCTCGATAATCGAATAAGCCATTGGCCTGTGGGCTGTCCCAAAAGTCCAGCGCGGCTTAGCCTCGCCCCTGCACCTGATCTTAAATTAAGAATCGAACCGCCAGATCTGGCGGTTCGATGGCTTTCCAGGTAACTTTTGGGACAGCCTCTTGTTATCAGCTGGTTGTTGGGGTAACCGCTGCCGGCGGCTACATCATGCTCCGGTTGAGTGCCTCCAGGCTTTCGCGGGAGGGGCGCAGGCGTTCTTCGGGCAGGCGGTTGAGGGGTTCTTCCACCAGGTTGTAGCGATCGAAGATCAGGGGCGGGTCGGGGTCCAGGTAGATCAACCCGGTAACCATCAGGCGCTTTTCCTCGGCTTCCTGCAGCATCTTGAACGCTTCCCAGCGGTTGGTGGGGTCGTAATCCTTGTCGAGTTTCTTCAGGCGGATCGAGGATTTGTCGTGCAGCTGCACCTCGCGCACGGTGCCTTTTTCAAAGTCCTTCAGCACCAGGGGGGTGTTTTCGTTGGGGACAAATTCCAGTTCGTGCAGGGGAATTTCGTGCTGCATGCCGTATTCGTAGCTGTGCAGGCTCTGGGCGAAATTGAAGAAGGAAACGCACGGGCTGATGATATCGATCACGGCGATGCCCTTGTGGCGGAAGGCGGCCTTGAACAGCGAGCGCATCTGCTTGGGATCGCCGGCAAAACTGCGCGCCACAAAGCTGGCGTTGGAGGCGAGTGCCTCAAGGCAGATATCGACCGGCTGGTAACGGCTGGTGCCCTGGCGCTTAAAGCGCACCCCGGGTTCGGTGGTGGCGCTGAACTGCCCCTTGGTAAGGCCGTAGACGCCGTTGTTGGCAACGATGTAGAGCATGGGCGGGTTGCGGCGGCAAATGTGCTTGAACTGTGACATGCCAATGCTGGCAGTGTCGCCGTCGCCGCTCATGCCCAGGCCCAGCAGGGTGCGGTCGGCAAACAGCGCGCCGAGGGCGAGGGAGGGCATGCGCCCGTGCAGGCCGTTGAAGCCGAACGAGTTGCGCAGCAGGTAGGTGGGTGCCTTACTCGAGCAGCCGATGCCGCTGAATTTGACAATATCCTCCGGCCGCAGGTCCAGCTCATAGCAGGCCTGGATCAGCTGGTTGACGATGGCGTTGTGGCCGCAGCCCTTGCACAGCGTGCTGGGCGAGCCCTGGTATTCCTGGCGGGTGAGGCCGATGGCGTTGGTGGTTTTCTTTTCGTCAGTCATTGCAGGCGTTCTCCTGTTCGCGGATGCGGCGGGTGATCCAGTCAGCGGTAAGTGACATGCCGTCGATGTGCGAGAGTTGGCGCAGTTTGTAGGCCAGGTGGGGGGCTTCGAGGGTCAGCATTTCTTTCAGCTGGCCGTCGCGGTTGAGTTCGATCACGTAGCAGTGGTCGTGTTCGTTGATGAATTCGATCACATCGGCGTTGAACGGCAGGGCGCGGATGCGCATGAAATCGGTATCGATCCCTTTTTGGGCGAGGACATCCTGGGCTTCGAGGACGGGCATCTGGGTTGAACCGCTGGTGATCAGCCCGATGCGGGCATGGTTGCCGCGCCGGAAGACCGGACCCGGCACCAACTTGCGCGCGTGGCGGTATTTACGCCGCAGGCGCTGCAGGTTGCTTTCCCAGGTATCGGGGTCTTCGGAATAACGGGCGTTTTCATCATGCCCGGTGCCGCGCGCGAAGTACACCCCGGCAGGGTTGCGGTTGCCGGGCACGGTGCGGTAGGGGATATCATCACCGTCCACATCCTTGTAACGGGAAAACTGCCTGCCTTCCTGCACCAGCCGGGTGATCTCCTCCTCCCACAGCACCTTGCCGCGGTCCATCGGGCTTTCGGGGTACTGGAACGGTTCTGCCATCCACAGGTTCATGCCGAGGTCGAGATCGCTCAGCACCAGCACCGGGGTTTGCAGGCGTTCGGCAATATCAAACGCCTGCCAGCCGAAGTCGAAGCATTCGTTGACTGATCCGGGGATCAGGATCACTTGCTGGGTATCGCCGTGGCTGATGTTGGCGGCGAACAGCAGGTCGCACTGGGCGGTGCGGGTGGGCAGGCCGGTGGAAGGCCCCACGCGCTGCACATCCCAGATCACCACCGGCACTTCGGCGTAATAGGCCAGGCCGAGGTATTCCGCCATCAGCGAAAGCCCCGGCCCGCTGGTGGCGGTCATCGCGCGCAGCCCGGCCCAGCCCGCGCCGATGATCATCCCAACGGCGGAAAGCTCATCTTCCGCCTGCACTACCGCACAGGTCATCTTGCCGGTCAGCGGATCGCTGCGCAGTTGGGGGAGAACTTCGTTCATATCCTCGATCACGGAGGAGGCGGGGGTGATCGGGTACCAGGCGGAGAACTGGCAGCCGCCGTAGAGCGTGCCCAGGGCGGCGGCATGGTTGCCATCGGTCATAATGCAGCCGCGGGTTTTGTCCATCGGGCGCACGGCAAATGGCACGCGGGAACGGTCGAGGTTGGCAGCCGCCCATTCGGCAGCGTAGACCACGGCGTTGTAATTCAGACGGGCGGCATCGGTTTTGCCTTTGAAGTGGAACACCAGCGCTTCTTCCACGGCACGCATGTCGATCTCGAGCAGGTATGCCAGCACGCCGACATAAATCATGTTACCGATGTAATTGATCAATTTCTTATCGGTGTTGAGTTCCGTCACCAGGCGGCGGATGGGCACGGCAAAATGCGGGATGTGCCCGTGGCTTTCTTCGGGGTAGGCGATGTCCGCATCGTATACCACAATGCCATTGTTGCTGAGGAAATCCAGGTCTTTGCGCAGGGTTTCGGGGTTGACGGCGACGATGATATCGTCCTTTTCGAGCCGCCCCAGGTAGCCGTCTTTGCTGACGCGCACGGTGAACCAGGTGGGCAGGCCCTTGATATTGGAGGGGAAGATGTTGCGTCCGGCCACCGGGATGCCCATTTTGAAAATGGCGCGCATCACGCAGGTATTAGCGGTGGAGCTGCCGGTGCCGTTCTCATTGCAGAAGGTGATGCAGAAATCGTTGATCTTTTTTTGGTCTTCCTGCGGCTGGTGTGGCTGCATAAAAACTCCTTGTGGTTGGGCTGCCGGTTCCGGTTCGCAGGCATGCAAGCAACAGCGGGGACGCGCTGCTGTATATCTGCGGGTGTCGAAGGGCGGCATTGTGTTCTTGTGATTGGGTTGGTAGTGGCAGTATAGCACCAGCACAGGGGAGCGTCAAGGTCAAGTAAAAATGGGTCAATGGCTTACCCGGGGCGTGCTGCGGGGAGAGACCTGGGAGCGGGACAACCCTGTTAATGGCTGCTACCGGGCCGGCTGCGGGTATGGAACTTGCAGCCATTTTCATCGCAATCGTATCCTGCTGTGAAACATGAACAAAAACTTAAGGAGTGTTCTGATAAAACTGCGACTGTATTAAAGAAAGAAGCAGCCTGGTAAAGCGGAAAACGTTTCCAGCGCTACCCCTCTCTATAGGGGCGGGAACGTTCCCATAGGCAGGAATGGGGGGTAAACTCACTGTTGAGCTGCAATTTCCTGTGATTAATCACAGTTCTTAACAAATTTGTCAGGCTTTTCAGAAATTCCCTGTAGAAATCTTAAGAAGTTCGTGCTATAATGTTTCACAAGTGACATCTTGTGTTGCACGGGAGCAATTTAAAAATGCGTCAAAGTCGTTTTCCACTGCGGGTAAATGTCGGGTTCACCCTGACTTTACAACCAGGCGACAGCCGCGAAATGGATTTTCATTTTGCATCGCTGACCCTGGCACCAGAGCTTGAGATGAAAAATTTCAAGGGCGTCGCAAGCTTTGGTCGAACGCGGCAGGGCATTTTGCTCCGGGGAGACTTTGAAGCGTGGCTTGACCAGGAATGCACCCGTTGCCTCGAAACCTTTTCCTACCCCATCCGGACCACATTTGAAGAATTATACGCATTTGACGAACGCCATATGACCGAGTCGGAGCTGATCCTCCCCGAGGACGGCCACATCGATCTGGCACCGCTGCTGCGGGAATACTTCATAATGGAAATCCCCATCCAACCCATCTGCAACGCCGAGTGCAAAGGCCTGTGCCCCATCTGCGGGGCCAATCGCAACAAGGAAACCTGTCAGCACGAGACCGAACCAACCATAACAACTGAATAGTATTTGCAGCTCAACACGTTTCATTGGTACAAAGAACCAGAGGGAGGACTTTACTGTGAACAAGGGGAAATTGAGCGACAGCACCAGCCGTGCTGATGGATTGGACCACAGGCTGGACCAATCCGCACACCATTATCGGACCGGCCAGACACTGGCAGACCCGGACCTTTCTTACGATGAGGAGCGTACGGAAGTTCCCATGGTCGCCCTGCGCGGCAAACGCCGCACAGCCGCTGCCAGCCGGGATGTTGAACTGATCGACGAGCGCTATGACGAAGCCCTGGACCGGTACAGCCGAGGGCGGTATGCGGAAGGCGATCAATTTGACGTTGATTATGAAGATGAGGATTTTGACGAAGACAGCTTCATCGAATCGCTCCTCGATTTGCCAGATCTGGACATGGAAGAACCCAGTGAAGAGGAACTGGAATCGCTCGAAAGCGACACTGTGATCGGCAGCGATACCGTGGGAATTTACCTGCGGGAAATGTCCAAAGTGCCCCTGCTCAACCAGGATGAGGAACTGGCGATCGCGCGCTGCATTGAGGCCGGCAAACAGGCCCGGGTGGAACTGGATGTGTTCGAACGCGGCCCCCTGGCCGAGCAGCACCGCGCGGAACTGGAACAGGTCATCGATGAAGGCTGCACTGCCCGCGAACACCTGATCAAGGCCAACACGCGCCTGGTGGTGAGTATTGCCAAGCGCTACGTGGGGCGCGGCGTGCATTTCCTCGACCTGATCCAGGAAGGCAACCTGGGCCTGATGAAAGCCGTGGAAAAATACGAGTACTGGCGCGGCTTCCGCTTTTCCACCTACGCCACCTGGTGGATCCGCCAGACCATCACCCGTGCCATCGCCGATCAGGGCCGCACGATCCGCGTACCGGTGCACATGATCGACCGCATCCGCAACATGTACCGCCTGATGCAGGAGATGGAACAGGAACTGGACCGGAAGCCCACGCCCGAAGAACTGGCCGCCAAAATGAATGTATCCCTCGGCAAGGTGAACTGGATGCTGAAGGTTTCGTGGCTGCCGCTCTCGCTCGAAAGCCCGGTCAATGACGGCAACGGTGAGGAGGAAACCGAGTTGGGCATGTTCGTGGAAGATGAACTGTCCCCCAACCCGATCCAATCGACCCATGATGACCTGTTGCAGGAGAAGATCACCGAGGTGCTGCGCACCCTGCCCCCGCGGGAAGAACGCATCCTGCGCTTGCGTTTCGGACTGGAGAACGGGCGCGTTTACACCCTGGAGGAGGTCGGTGAAAAATTCGGTCTCACCCGCGAACGCATCCGCCAGATCGAAGGCAAGGCGCTGTGCCGCCTGCGCCATCCGCGCCGCGCGCGCAAACTGCGCGGCTATTATTGACCTGTATCCATACCGCCATCCTTTCGCGTTGTTTCACTGATGTCAAAAAAGCCGGTTCGCCGGCTTTTTTGCATGGCACCTGCTGCCATGACGGGGACGCAGGAAATTTTAATTTGACGTTTGAAAATATCAGGTATAATCAAACAATTGATGATCGATTGATAACAGGACTTTTTTGTCATTCACTGCTGTTTGGGGCTGGAGAAAACACATCGCATGTTTCGGATGGTTAGCATCGCTATCGATTACCTGGATTGGGAGAAGGTGCGGGGTACGCTGCCCGGCAGCGGCCTGCGGCTGGATTTGGAGTTCTTCGCCAGCCCGGAGGATGCCCAAAACCATTCGGCGCTGGGCAGTGCAGATTTGCTGCTGCTGGACCACCACCAGGGTTTGAATGTGGTGGCTGACATTGTGCGGGATTGGCCGCTGCTGCCGGTGGTATACCTGACCGATACGATTGAAGATGCCCTGGATGCCCTCCGGATGGGTGCGCAGGATTTCATTATTCCTTCGGATGTCATCTCCGCGGAGGAACTGCTGACCGCGCTTCTCAATAAATGGATGCTGCGCAAAGTGCGTTCGGTCAAATCTGACCTGGAACGTACGCAGCGCTCGATGTTGAATTTCCAGCATATGTTCGCTTCCCTCACCAATACTATGATCCGCTCGGTTTCCCTGGAGGAAATCCAGCGGGAAGATGTGATCGAAATCCTGCGCCAGATCGGCGACCTGGTGGCGGTGGATGCGGTCAGTGTGGGGTTCCTGTCAGACAACGGCGAACTGGCTGCTGAAAACTACTTTAACTGGGCGCGCAAACCTGAATATGATACCTCGCATTACCTCGACCGCGGCCCATTGCAGTTTGAGCGCGATATCTGGTCGGTCAACGAATTGCGCGAAGGGCGGGCAGTGATCATGGCGGGGCTGGAGGATCTGCCGCCCGAAGCGGCGGTGGAGCGCGAGGAAATTCTGCGTGCCAAAACCCTGTCCTCGATCATGATGCCGCTGCGCATTCAGAACCGGCTGCGCGGGTTCCTGCGGTTGTCGACCTTTGAAAAACCGCGCGCCTGGAATGAAACCGAAATCCAAATCGCCCGTTCCTGCGCAGACCTGTTCACGGCTGTGCTGCTGCGCTGGCGCGACCTGACCAACCTGCGGCGTACGGTTGAAGCGCTCAAGCAGCGCAATGTGGAGGTTTCCAGCATCAACCAGATGGGTGTGCGCCTGCAGCGTAGTAAAAACCTGACCGAACTGTTCGGGGTGGTGGAGCAGGTGGCCCTTGAATTATTCCCCGCCGCGGTCGGCATGCTGCAGATCACCAACAAGGTTGAGGAAAACCAGCCGATGACCCAATGGGGCGAATGGCCGTTCAGCCTGCTGGTGGCAGTGGAACAGGTATTTAACAACATCCACGAAGAGGCCCGGCGCGAAGGGCGCAGGTCAGACATGGACACTATTTGCAAGCGATTGGGCAGCCAGGTGGCTGCCACCAACACGAATGTTACCACGGTATGCCTGCCGCTGTACGCCCAGACCGAAACCCTGGGTCTGTGCGGGATGTTCTTCCCGGTAGATTACGAAGTCACCCCGGCGGTGAAATCGCTGGCATCCAATTTTTCCGAACGGGTGGCGCTGGCGATTGCCAATCTGCAGCTGCGCGAAGACCTGCACTACCATTCCATCCGTGATCCTCTCACCGATCTCTACAACCGCCGCTTTATGGAGCATGTTTTTGAGAATGAAATGCGCCGTGCCTTGCGCCAGGAAGAACCGCTCTCGGTGATCATGATGGATGTGGACCATTTTAAGAATGTGAATGATACCTTTGGCCACGAGATTGGTGACCTGGTATTGAAGGCGATTGCCCGCTTTTTGAAACATCACCTGCGCCAGGAAGATATCATCTGCCGCTACGGTGGCGATGAATTTGTGATCATCCTGCCCCAGGCGCACCCCACCGACGCCTATCACCGCGCTGAAGTGCTGCGCAAAGCGGTGGAAGAAATTTACCGTGACCCCCTCATCCGCGAGTTCAAGATCAGTGGATTGAGCCTGTCGATCGGCATTTCCAGCTACCCAATCCACGGCGACCAGCCGCCGGAACTGCTGCGTGCCGCCGACCATGCGCTGTACACCTCGAAGAACCATGGCCGCAACCAGGTGCGCATCGCGCCCAAGGACCGCACCGGCAACCTCTATCGGCAAACCCGCAGCCTGAACGGCATCAGCGGCGCGCTGACTGAAAGCACGGTGCAGCAGCGTATCCGCCGCAAGGTGCCGTTGCTGGTGGCAACCAATAACAAAGGCAAGCTCAATGAAATTCAGGCCATCTTCCAGGAAATGCCCCTTTTTGACCAGCTGGAGTTTTACCAGCCTTCGGACCTGGGGTTGAACCTGGAGGTGGAGGAAACCGGTGCCACCTACGCGGAAAATGCCGCCCTGAAAGCGCGCGCCTTTTTCGCAGCCGCCAAAGACCTGCTGGAACCATTGATCGTGATCGCGGATGATTCCGGCCTGGAGGTGGAATTGCTCAATGGCCGGCCGGGTATTCGCTCCGCCCGGTATGCGCCGTTCCCCAACGCCACCGATGCCGACCGGCGCCGTTACCTGCTGGGCGAACTGAAAGGCAAAACCCAGCCGTGGTCTGCGCACTTTACCTGCACCATCGCCCTGGCACGGCCAGACGGTACCATCCGCTATTATGACGGCACCTGCGAAGGGGAGATCATCTCGGAAGAACGCGGCACCAACGGCTTTGGTTATGATCCGGTATTCCTGCTGCCCGACCGGCAAAAGACCATGGCCGAGATCAGCGAAGCGGATAAGAACCTCATCAGCCACCGTGCCCGTGCCCTGCGGGCGGCGATCCCGTATATCCAGTCACTGCTCGACAACATGAAATAATCCCGTCCCCGACTTGGCCGTACAAATAAGGAAACAATCAGGTCAGGCGGCATGGTTTTTTGATACAATCAGTAAGCGACCGATCCTGAACCTGTCCAAGGAGTGTACCATGCCCCCTCGCGATCCATCCGCCGATGACCGGCTCCCGCCGGGACAGACCCGCACGGAGCAGTTCCCGGTGCTGCAGTTCGGCACCATTCCACAGATTGACCTGGCGACCTGGCGCCTGCGCATTTGGGGTGAGGTGCGGCAGCCGGCGGCGCTCAGCTGGGAGGAAGTGTGCCAATTGCCCGTCACGGAGCGCACCTTAGACCTGCACTGTGTCACCCGTTGGAGCAAGTACGATACCCATTGGCGCGGCTTTACCCTGCAAACCCTGTTGGACAGCGGCTGGGTCACCCCCCTGCCCACGGCGCGCTTTGTGATCCAGCACGCCCCCGGTTACACCACCAACCTGCCGTTGAACCAGGTGGTTGCTGAGAATTTCCTGTTCGCCACCCATTACGAGGGCAAACCGATCACCCCCGAACATGGCTTCCCGCTGCGCGGTCTGCCCGGTGCCATCCCCGGGCGGGATGACCTGAAGGATGTCTACCTGTGGAAGGGTGCCAAATGGCTCAACGGGCTGGAATTCAGCGCCGAAGACCTCCCCGGCTACTGGGAACGCAGCGGTTACAACAACGAAGCCGACGTGTGGAAGGACCAGCGCTTCGCGGATTAGCCTTCCGCGGCCTGTGCCGGCTGCGCCTGCCCGTTCAGCAGGCGGTGGCGCTCTTCGGAAAAGGCGGAGAGCGCGTGTTCCTTTTTTAACGTGATCGGCGAGAAGAACATCGGCAGCATACCCAGCAGGATAAACACGAATGGGATCAGCCCTGCGCCGATGCGGATGCCCTGCATGGCGCGCGCGGTTTGCTCGCCGCCACCGCTGACAAACCCGTAATTGCTGATCAAGGCGGTGAAGATCGAAGCCTGGATGCCGGAGATCGGGATCGTGATCAGGGCGTTCAGTCCCAGGAACAACCCCGCCTTGCGCGCGCCGCTCTTTTGTTCATCCTCATCGATGATCGCCCCCATCATCGGTGAACCAGCCAGGCTGCCCACCTGCTGGAAACTGATGATGGCCCAATACGCCAGCATCACCTGCCAGAAGTTTTGCGCGAACACCAGCGCGAGGAACGCCAGCGCGGAGGGAATTGAGGACACCAGGATGGAATTTTTGGTGCCGATTTTCTTGATCAGCCTGCCCAAAAATGGCGCGGCAACGAACATCACCAGCCCGGAGGACACATCGATGAAGGTTGCCTGCCCGCCGTTGAACTGGAACACATGGTCCATCAGGTACAGGAACGGCGTGAAGTAGAACATCATCGGGCCGCGGCCCAGCACCTGGAACAGCACGTACATCAGGAAAGCGCGCGAGGTGAAGGCTTCTTTGATGCCGGCGCCGATGAAGCGTCCCAGCGCGCCCTCACTGGACTCGACATCGCGCTGGTACATTTCAGCCTTGTCCTTCAGGCTGCGCACGGCCAGGAAGTACAGCACCGAATTCAGCAGCAGCACCCCGCCAAACAGCAGGATGGTCAGCTGTTTGTTGTTTTCCCCCACCAGCAGCAGGGTGGGGATGATGGTGCCAAAGAAACCGCCGATGTTGGCGATATAGGTGACCAGCACCGAAACATCCACCCGCTCATCCTTGGAAGGTGCCGCCACCAGGATGTACGATGATAATGCGATCCCGTAGGCGGTCTGGGCGGTATCGAAGATGAACAGCAGCGCCAGGAACACCCCGAAAATCACCCACTCATTCCACGAGGGCTGGGCGAACAGCATCCCGAACGAAGACAGCACGATCAGTGGGGCGGTAACGCGCATGAAGTATACGTATTTGCCGCGTTTTTCGGTATAGCGAAAGCGGTCGATGAACACCCCCAGCATCGGGTCGTTGACCGCGTTCCAGATGCCGAACACGAGGTAGATAATGCCGACAAAGCGCACATCCAACCCGATGATGTCGGAATAGTACTTGATGTAGGCGTTATGGATCAGCACATTGCTGATCGAGGAAGGCATCAGCGGGAAAGCGAGGTTGAGTTTGGCGCGGTTGCTCAGGCGTCCATCCGGGCTTTCTTTGCTCCACAGTGCTTTGACCTGGTCGATGAATCTGGCCATGGGATTCCTTTCAATGAAACCGTGAACCGGGTGAGGGGGCAAACAGGTACTCTGACCATTATACGGGATTTTTACTGGAGCAGGTACACCAAATTGCCTGCCTGCGCTGAAACTGCGGGGGTCTCAGGGTTTTAACATTTTCGAACCCAATGATCACATTCACCGCGATTTGGCCATCATTGCCCCACCCCGGGCCCCTCCCCGCAACAAAAATTGGCGTGGAACACCTGGCCTGCGCGGGGAGGGGTGCG
>JABUFD010000006.1 GCA_013314735.1 Anaerolineae bacterium | reverse complement strand
TCGGTTTCCATGCTGACGGGCGCGTCCAGTAATTTGCGCACCATCTTCTGGTTGCCCATCTGCCGGTATTGCGCCAGCATGTAGTCATACGCCATCATCTCCGATTGGATCTGGTACGCGAACTGCGCCACGCCAATATAGGCATGATACAATTCCGGCGCCTGTGCCGCGGCCTGGATGGCGAAAAAAGTTCCCCCGGAATGCGCCATCAGGTAGATCTTGTCTTTGTCAAACCGCTCCAGCAAATAGCGGGTGACCGCGATCGTATCTTCGATCGATTGCCTGGCGGTGAGGGATTCCCTGGGAATGTCGTCATCATACGAGATACCAATCCCGCGCTGTTCCCACCATACCACCGTGAAGGCTTGCTCCAGCCCCACCGGGTACTGGTCGGTCAGGAAATATTCCGGCATTCCACCGTGAACGATCAACAGTACGGGGTTGTCCAGGCTGCTGCTGATGATGAACATTCCCTGCCGGGAGCCGTTGATGTCAACGAACACCTTCTCCGACAGGCTCCCCGGGATGACCGTCCCGTTTTCATCCGTAACCGGTGCCGGAACCCCGGGGCTCATCAGCAGCAGCACAACCGCCAGGATCACCACACCAGAGAATAGAACGCCAATCAATATCCACATCGCGCTGAACACCTTTTGTAATTTTGTTTTTTGAGGCAATTTTGACGCAAGAGACCCGGACACAACACACTCCTTCCAAAGCAATCGGGTTGCGGAACAACCGGGAACCCCGGCTGGCATGGATGTATTGTATTTGATAAACCCCTTTCCATGGTGAAATTGGTGCCGCGATCTTCCCCATCAATGCCTGCCGCGGATGGTCAAAAGTGCCAAAATCTGGTATCGTATCCGTCAGGCCAATCGACCGCAAAGGAGCACATGGAACCAGCAACCCCGCATACACTGCAATGGGACATCAGCGTCCCCCTCTTCGGCAACATCGTCATCCTGCGCCAGCTGGGATGGAGCATCGGGCTGCCGTTTGGGATCGTGACCACCCTGATCCTCGTCCTGGCCGAAGGCAGCGACCGCCTGTACGCGCTCGCCCTGCTGGCCGCGCTGTTCCTGCTGACAGCCATCTTCCTGCTTGGATTCTACGGCGGGAAAGCCGATACCGCCTTCACCCTCGACGCCGCCGGGGTGCGCTGCGCCTTCCAGCCGGGGCAGGCCAACAGGAATGCCTTTCTCAACGGGCTGACGGTGCTCCTGGGGCTGCTCTCCAACCAGCCGGCTGCCGCCGGGGCGGGGATGCTGGCACAGGCCAGGCAGGCGGTGCGCCTGCCGTGGAAACACGTCCGGCAGGTGAAAACCTTTCCCACCTACCGCACCATCCTGCTGCGCGGCCGGCCCGGTGAAAGCGTGGCCATATTCTGCAGCGCCGAAAATTACCCGGCGGTGCTGGCGATGATCGCGGCATATGCACCCATCCGCAGCTGAAGGCAGCCCCGCTCAGCGCTTTACCAGGCGCAGTCGCCCTCCGGCGAAAGGATGGTATCGATCTGGATGCGGCACGATTTCACCAGCGCGCCGCTCTCGTCCTTGAACTCCAGCAGCACTTCGGCGGCCGGGGTGGGTACATCGATCCGCAGATCCTCGTCGTTCTTCACCGGCGTCACCGCGCTGCCATTGACGGTCACTGCCAGCACGGAAACTTTGACGGGCACCCACAGCACCACCGATTCGATCGCGCTGCCTTCGCCGGCGTTGACTTCGCGCAAGATTAATACCTCATCCCCATAATCAACGGTTTCTCCCTGCAGGAACGGGGTGGCGGGCACGGCGCGCTCTTCGCCGGCCGAACCCAACAGACCGCCCGTATCCGAACCGGGCAGGTTGCAGGCGGCCAGCAGCACCAGCACACCCAGGAGAACCATACCGCTGAACAGCCATCGCACCTGTGTCTTCATCCGTTCGCTCCTTTTCCTCGCGGCGAAACCGCTCTCACCTCGATTATACACGTTCCCGTGCGGGTTGGTATCAGTGAATTTGCCCCTGGCCGCCACCAAATTGCGTATGCACCACGGGGCGCGTCTGTGCTATGATAGAGAAAGAGGGACATCAATATTCATTGGAGAGCAATCGAACACGGCGAGGGTAAGATGAAGAAAAACTGGATATCACTGTTCGTGATACTGATGATCGGGTTGATGCTGTTCAGCAGCGCCTACCGGCCGGTTGCCGGTGCGGCGGAGCCCCTGCCCCCGGACCTCACCCTGGGTGGGGTGCACTGGATTGTGGAGATCGACATTCCCCAATCCGCGGGAATTGCCAGCAGCGCCGCCGACCTGGAAAGCCAGGTGCGCGGGCTGATGCCGGCCGCCACCCCGCTCCAGGTGTGGGTCGCCAGCGGCAGCAGCCCCAACGGCCCGGTCTATACCATCCACATTGAGGGCGACAACACGGATGTGATGCGCCTGATCATCTATGACCTGCTCAGCCCGATCGTGGACGTGAGCAGCCTGCCGATGGAACTGTCGCTCTCCGGCGCGGTCAGCAAAGGCAGCAGCCTGGCGGTGCTGTTCAGCGGCATCCCCTCCACCGGCGCTAAATTCCTGGTGGACGGCCTTGGTTCGCTCTTCAGCCTGAAATCGAGTGAATATGAATGCAAGGGCGTGGGCCCCGGCGGGCAGAACCTGCAAACCATCCTGCTCGATGCCCTGCGGGACGGCACCGCCCTGCTCAAGTTCTTTTACCAGCAGGCCTGGGAGGATGTATTGCAATATTTCCCGGTGCGCATCACGATCGAAGCCGGCGACCTGAAAGGCACCTTCGATTTCAGTGACCCGAGTATGGTCTTTGCCGCATTGGAAGCCTTCAGCGCCGAACCGCTGCAAAGCGTGGGCGCCCTGCCAGCCTCACTCGATTGGTCCACCAGCAACAACCCCACCGGCGCGCCGGCGGTTTCCGCCGTCAAGCACCAGGGTTCGTGCGGATCGTGCTGGGCTTTTGCCACCGTGGCCGTGATGGAAAGCGTGATGATGATCCACGGCGTGGCGGAACAGGACCTTTCCGAGCAGTACCTGGTTTCCTGCAACACCGACGGCTGGAGCTGCAACGGCGGCTGGGATGTGCATGAATACCACATCGACAAGAACGGCAAATCCTCCAACCAGCCCGGGGCGGTGCTGGAAGCCGACCTGCCCTACACCGCCAGCAACGGCACCTGCAGCAACATCAGCGACCACCCCTACCTGCTCACTTCGCGCCACGATGTCGATAACACCGTGGAAGCCCTCAAGACCGCCCTCTACACCTACGGCCCGGTCTGGACCACCCTGTGCGCCGCCCCCCTGCAAAGCTACACCGGCGGGGTGATCACCGAAGGCAGCTGCAGCCAGGTAGACCATGCCGTGGTGCTGGTCGGCTGGGACGACAGCACCGAAAGCTGGAAGGTGAAAAATTCATGGGGCGCGGGCTGGGGCGAAAACGGCTATTTCCGCATCCGCTGGGGCGTCAGCGGCATCGGGCAGTATTCCAATTACGTGATGTACAACGGCGAAGATGTGCTGCCGGATGATCCCACCCCCACCTGGACCTTCACTCCCGAACCGGATGCCGCCACCGAAACCCCCTCACCGCTGGACCCCACCAAAACCCCTGAACCCGAACAGGCCACCAACACCCCCAAACCCGATGACGGCGGCGGCGACGATGAACAGCAGCCCCAACCCACGGAAACCCCTGTGCCGCAGCAGATCATCGCCAAAAGCGGCTTCCATGATGACACTGAACTGCAGGTGTTCGCTTACAGCGGTGCCTGGTATGTGTATGAAGGCAAAGAACCCTTCAAAGGTTCCACCCATTTCTCATACACCGATGGCAGCAAGGTCACCTTCAGTTTCCAGGGCGTGCGCTTCTTCATCGGCTACACCGCCGACCACGGCCAGGGCGTGATGAAGATCACCGTCGACAAGCGCTGGGTGTTTTACGTCAACCAGTACAACGCCAGCCTGGCATGGCAGAAGCTGTGGAAGAGCCCCGACTTTGGCGCCGGCACCCACACTGTGCAGATCACCCACCTCGGCGGACGGCAGATCGACCTGGATTACATCGTGGTTGAGTAAATCCGCGCCTGCCTGGCCAAAAAAAAAACACACACAGCCTCCCGATGGTTTCGGGAGGCTGTTATTGTTCACATGTTCGCTAATGACGATATGGATCAATTGCCGGTATTGCTGCGGCTGCCCAGCACCAGGTCAAGCTGCAGGGTTTCGGTGCCGCGCAGTACAGTCAGGGTAACGGTGTCGCCGGGCTGCTTGTTGAGCAGCACGTAACTCAATAGATCGCCGAACACCTGCACCGGCCGATCATCAATCGCCAGGATCAGGTCACCGCCGGTGGGCATCTGTACCTGCTGACCCTGGTAATCCACCAGGGTCGGGGTGGCGCCGCGCACGCCGGCAACGTCTGCCGGGCTGCCGGGCACCACATCGGTCACGTATGCACCGGTGTTGTTGGTGATCCCCAGCAGTTCCATCTGCAGCAGGTTGAGCTGCTCCAGCGCGGAAATGCCCAGGTAGGGATATTCATACGCACCTTCCGCGATCAGCACCGGCACCACGCGCTTGACGATATCCACCGAGATCGCGAAGCCAATCCCGGTGTTGACCGGATCACCGGTGGTGGAAAGGCCGGAGGTCTGGATGGCACGGTTGATGCCGATCACTTCGCCCTTCAGGTTCAGCAACGGGCCGCCAGAATTGCCGGGGTTGATGGTGGCATCGGTCTGGATGATGTCACCGGTGGAGAAATAGCCGCCGGAAGTTGACAGGCGCTGCGACTCCATCGTGCGGCCCTTGGCGGACACAATCCCGGTCGTCATTGTACCCACCAGGCCGTAGGGGTTGCCAATCGCCAGCACGGTATCGCCTACCTTGAGGTCTTCCGAACTGCCCAAAGTCAGCGGCACCAGCGCATCGGCCGGGACATCCACCTTGAGCACCGCCAGGTCCGAATCCGGGTCGGTGGCAATCACATCCGCCCACACCTTGAGGCCGGACTGGAAGTCCACTTCCACCTGGGTGGCACCTTCGACCACATGGTTGTTGGTGACGATATGCCCCTGTTTGTCATAGACAAACCCGCTGCCGGAGCCGTTCCCGAAATCAGTCCATACCAGGATCGATACCACCCCGGGGGAATAGGTTTCATAGATGCCGGAAGCGAGCGCGTTGAAGGCATCCGCCGAGGCAAAGTCCGCCACGATCGGGGCAGACACTTCGGGTGCGGGCACCACCAGTTCTTCGACCACCGCCACTTCCGGGGTCACCTCAACACTGCTGCTGGTCAGCAGGTTGAATGGCAGGGCCGTAAAGCTGCATGCCATTGCGGTCAGCAGCACAATACTGAAAAGAAAGAGTATAAAATTTCGGGATCGCATCATCATACACCTCACAAGGTTCGTTCGGGGTTTCACTGTACCGCGGTCGGGATGGGTTGAAGCCGGAATCCGCCGCAGGTCACAATGCCAGGTTGAAAAAAGTTGGTTCAGGCAGAAAGTTCGCGCAGTTCTTCGAACAATTTTTTCTGCTTCGCGCTCAGGCGCTGCGGTAATTTCACGGAAACCACCGCGTACAAATCACCATACTGCCCGGCAGGCCGCCGTTTGGGCATTCCTTTGCCTTTCAGGCGGATTTTCGCGCCGTTCTGGGTACCAGCCGGTATATTCAATTGCACACTGCCGTCCATCGTTTTTACTTCGGTCTTGCCGCCCAGCACCGCCGTGAACAGGTCCACGCTGATCTCGCAGGTCAGGTCGTCACCCTCACGGGAAAAGACGGGGTCATCGGCCACACGCATTTTCAGGTACAGGTCAGCCCCACCCGGGGCTGCGCCAGCCACCCGTACTTTGGTACCGGTTTTGGCACCGGCCGGAATTTTGACATTGATGCGGCGGTTGTTGTCCACCACAAAGGCGCGGTTGGCGCCGTGGTAGGCTTCGTAGAGGCTAATTTCCACCGGCTGCTCATAGTGCTGCGGGCGGCGCTGCGTACGCCCCTGCGAGAACGGATCGCCTCCGAAACCCTGGCTGGAAAAGCCCTGTCCGCCCATGCCACCCATGCCAAAAATGCGCATAAAGAAATCCGAGAAATCCCCCAGGTCGCCGGCATCGGTGGTATAGGTATAGCGGCCGCCGCCGGGCTGGGCGCCCTGGCTGAACCAATCCTGCCAGTTGAAGTCATTGCTGCTGCCACCGCGCTGCTGCCAGTTCTGGTATGAGGAACCCAGCTGGTCATATTTCTTGCGGGTTTCTTCGGTACCCAGCACCTGGTAGGCTTCATTGATATCCTTGAAGGTTTCCTCGGCTTTTTTATCGCCGGGGTTGCGGTCAGGGTGGTATTTCATCGCCAGTTTTCGATACGCGCTTTTAATATCTTCCTGGCTGGCGCTGCGTTCAACGCCGAGGGTTTTGTAGTAATCACGATATTCCATGTATTAATAGTATGAGAGCGCGGGGCACGCGTCAATAGTTTGGCGGCAGAATTAACGAAGATTTTATATCCCGGGCGCCGTTGTTAATGTGCTTCTTATTCAAAACAGGGGCCGCTTTTGATTGTGCGCTGAAACCATCCCTGGCGCAAGGGCCCTCCCGAAGGCTTTCAGCAATCTTTACAATCCCGCCGGATGCAGTGCAGGAAACCAACAAGCCAGCGGGAGAGGCTGGCTTGTTGTGTCAACTCGATGAACATTTCACCCGGCGGCGGTCAATCAGCGCCATCCGTATTGGAGGAGAACCATAGTTTTTCGTTCATCGTCACCTGCAATGGAGCGCGGGTTTATAACCAGAACAGGCTTAAAAAGCGTGTCCGCAGCCGCTTCAGCAGCTCTTTGCGCGGATTGCGTGCGGCTGCCGGAACCAGGTTCCCGGCCAAAACGGCGTGGCGTTCCGCCACGTGCGCACGGGCAGTGTTCACATCCCAAAGGTTTTGCATGATCTGGCTCCTTTCCTGGCAGCCTGCGGCCTGAAGCCGCCGTTCCCGGGCCTTCCAACTCCCGGGAACGGGACTGCTGTTTCGCTTTCTATCCGTATTCTGACTTCCATCCGGGCGGTGGCCTTCCATTCCGCTGCCCGTGTTTCGCTTTCTTGACTCTAGTTTATCACAAACATTACAAATGTCAATAGTATATTTGATTTAATTCAATAATTTAAGAATATAATTTGAATTATTACAATATAACCGTTACTTTATTTTACTTTTTTCAATTTCCCAAGAAAACAATGAGCCATCAATGAACCATCATCCCCGCCGGTGCCGCGAGAACCACTTTTTAACCAGTTTTACACGGCCTTTACGGTGCCTTTACAATGCTGTGGCAAGATAAAAGCATCAACATTTTGCTTAGCAGAAAGGACGAAACCATGAAAACCAACAACAAATGGCTCACCCTGACCATGCTCGCTGCTGCTGTTCTGGCGGTGGGATTGATCAGCTTCTTCGCGGTGGAAGGCACGGTGCATGCCGATGAGATCACCCCCGAAGACCCGGAGGAAGTGCTGCCCGGGGAGTGCTTCCCCTATAACCGCCGCCAGGCCTGGCGCTACGGCGGTGAAATCTTCCTGCAGAGTATCGCCGACCAGAGCGGTATCGCACTCGAGGACCTGCAGACAGCCATTGAGGAGCGACAGCGGCTGGAAACCGTGCTCTCCGAGGCCGGCTTCAGCGATGACGAGATCAAGGACATGTTCCGAACCGCTGAAATTGCCGTGATCGACCAGGGCGTGGCCGACGGCAAGATCACCGAAGAACAGGCCGAACAGATGAAAACCCGCCTGGATGAGATGATCGCCCTGCGCGAAGAACGCCAGGCCAACCGCAGTGCCCTGCACGGCCTGTGGCAATCAACCCTGCTGGAGAAACTGGGGCTGACCCTCGAAGAATGGCAGTCGATCCTCGGTGAAACCCGCGACGAGGTGATTGAGCAGGCGCTCGAACAGGGCCTGATCACCGAAGAACAGGCACAGCAGTGGCGCGAGAACCAGTTCGGCGAAGATGGTTTCGGCATGGGCATGCCCTTCGGCTTCGGTGGTGAGCGCGGTGGACGCGGCGGACGCATGCCCCACGGCGGCATGTTCGGCCTCCCCTATGATGATACTGATTCCTGAAATCTCTTTCCTGCGCAATGCAATTGGGGTAAGTAACCGTATACTCAACAGACCGCCAAATTGGCGGTCTGCTTTTTGATACCCGGGGCACGGCAATCCGGGTTTTCCTGCATCAGATTACCCGTTTTTCCATTGCGGGTCATACACCATGGTCCGGTTTCTGCCGGATTGTTTCGCCCGATACAGCGCCTCATCACAGTTTGCCAACAGTTCGTCGATCGAGGCCGTTGACGCATCGATTTCAGCAATGCCCAGGCTGACAGTGAGTGTGATCGTTTTCGTATCATTCATTTGAAATTGGCTGTGCTCAATCACCTGTCGCATCCGCTCTCCCAGCGCCAGTGCTTCCTGTCGATTGGTTTCTGGCAGGAGCAAAACAAATTCCTCCCCACCATAACGGCCCACCAGGTCTGCTGAGCGAATCGCGCGCCGGGTGGTCTCGGATATTTGCACCAGAACCAAGTCACCTGCCGGATGACCATATGTATCATTCACCTGCTTGAAATGATCAATATCCATCATTATTCCCGATAACGGGCTCGAGTAACGCCGTGATCGGTTAAATTCCATCCTGGCAAGGTCGTAGAAGTAACGCCGATTAAGCAGCCCGGTCAGGCCATCGCGCGTTGCGAGCTCTTCCACTTCCGCAAACAACAGCGCATTATCCACCGCAATCGATACCTCGTTGCCAAATGCCTCCAGAAAATTCGGGCGTGCCGTCAGCCGGTTCTCGCCCTGTGGGGCAGCATAGAAAATGCACCCCAGCCGCCGTTCATGCGCTGCCAGGGGAATGATTCTGACTTCATCGGCCTCGATCGCCGGAAAAACCGTGCCCGCTGCATCGTCCCCATCCAGCAGGAAGTCTCCAGCATCAGCAAGTTCAACAGCGGGGAAACAGGAACAGGAGGGCGGTGGTACATAGGGTACCAATCCCTCTCCGCCAACAGACATCATCCCTTCCCGGAAGGTGCAGGCCGACCCGGTTACAATGTATATGGCAGCATACGCATATCCGGTGATCTCATTCAGGGATGTCAATGCCTCCTTTAACACCGCATTCAGGCCGCGCTGGGAAACCAGTCTGGAAAGCACCCTGCGCAAGGTTTCTGATGCTTCATGCGCATCGAGCGCGGATAATTGCGCTTGCTGCAGCTGCTGATACATGCGCGCGTTATTAATCGCCAGGCCGCACAAACCGGCGATTGACGCTGCCAGGTTCGCATATCGATCGCGGTATTGCGGCATCATCAAACCATCCACTTCCACAACGCCCACTGTTGTGTGATGGTGTTCCAGGCGCAGCCTGAAACCAGTCCCGGAGTGGTTTTCTTCCAGGACCCCAGGAGTATTCTTGATCCAGCTTTCCAGCTCTGAAAGCCGGTGGGATGAGATGGTATGGTCGCCCCGCAAGGCAACCCGTCCGTCCTGTACCGGGAAGTACAAAACGCTGCCAGCTGAAAACAGCATGGTAAAAAGATCCAGCACCACCACAATCGCCTTGTCTTCCTCCCGGATTTGAGCAAGGTTGGTGAGCAGATCCATCGCCATGGCATAATCCGCCGAAATACGGTTGGCTTCGTTCCGGGTGGCAAGCAAATCGGCAACATTCTGCCGATTCATCCATTCGTGAATGATCTTTCCCAGATACAGGCACAGGTACTCCGTCCCCACCGGGATTACCTCCACAGGCAGTGCCAGATAATTTCCCAACGATTCCAATTGCCGGCGGCTTTCTGCAACCGTAAAGGTATCCAATAAAACGATCTTTTTTGTGCTTTCCTGGTACATCGCCCGCGCCGTTTTCTGGTCCAATCCCCAGTTCGCCAATTGTTCCTGCCAGTGATCAAGCCAGCCGGGTGTGATCAGGTAGCAATTTTCCCATATCATCTGGCTGATCCATGGTGATGGATGGATCATTTCCAGGCAGGAATGCAACTGGCAGTATCCGGCGCGGGTTGGGTTTTGCTCCCCCTTAAGGCAACCCAGGTAACAGCCGATGGTAATCAGTTCAACTCCCGGCCGCTCCTGGTACTGCTGAAGCTCACCGGCCGCGTGGGCGCTTAAATGGGGATACCGGCAAATCTCAGGTAAAAAGTGGAATTGTACATTCTGCCATTCGCCAGCCCGGACAATCGCTTCAATTTCTTTCTGGAATGTTTTACAAAGTGAGACGACCAGCTGACCGCTCATGCAGCCTCACCTGCTCCATTTCAATGGGTAACGTCCCCATTCCTGAACCGCGGCGGATACCGCCTGGAGCGTCTCGCTTTCCACCTGGAAAGGAATTTCACCATGGTTGTCTGAGAGGATCAACCCGCCCCCCGCCCCGGCGTCCGCGATGATTGCCTTCACCGCGGCTTCTGCATCCTGTGCCGTCCAACGCCGCATTTCAATCCCGTTCAGGTTACCCAGCAGAGACAGGCGCTTGTTCGATTTCGCTTTTAGCTCGGCCGGGCTCTCATCAGCGCTGATCCCGATAATGGCGGTCCCGGTGTCTGCCACATCATCCACAATCGACAGGCATCGGCCGGAAGCAAAATGGGTCGCGGTCGGGCCCTGAATCCGGGCAATCGTCCGTTTCGCGATCGGCTGGGAAAGCGTGCGGTATTGTTCAGGCGTGATCATGGTTTGGGAGGATACAGGATCAAAAAAGCAGATCGCGGTCGCCCCGGCTTCCAGTTGGGCATTCGCCCATGCCACACAGAACGCCTCATTCACCGCCATCAAGCGCTGGAACAATTCCGGCGCTTCATAGATCAGGTCGAAATATGCCTCAAATCCCATCTGCATCACCGGCAGTGAAAACGGCGACATGACCACCCCGATGATGGGAATTTCACCGGCAGCATGATCTTTCAATAAGCGGTGCGCTGCCAGTACCTGCTGAATGCCAGGAGCTTTCGCAAGATCAGGCACTTGCAGTTTCAGGATGTCCTCACGCTTCTGAATAACCGGTTCCGCCGCGTTGGGCGGACCGTCATCGCGAAAGATGGTTTGCCCGCCAAACGCCTCCACCTCGATCGATGCATAAAAGAAGTTGTAGAAGCAATCATTGTGGTACTTCTTTTGCATACGAACCTGTCCCTCGACCACATTGTCGGCCGATGAAAAATACTCCCGGATCGAGAGTCCCAGCTCTTTCGCACCGTGCATGGTTAACAGAAGGAACATCGGCACGCGGTCTGGTTCCTGGTGTCCCAGCGTGGTTAACACGCGCTGCAATGGTGTCATCGGTTTCGCGTTCATGCCAGTTCCTCCATCAGTTGGTGTACAATCCTCACCGCATCGGTCGCGGTTTCGCCAAACGCATCAGCGCCGACTTCGCGCCAGAGCTGCTGGTCAAAATGAAACGGCGCGCCGCCCACGATGATTTTCACCGGGTGTTTTGCTTCCTGCAATCCACCGACAACATCCTTCACATGCAAAGCAGAGGGCAGCATCAGGACGGAGATCAACAGAATTTGCAGCCTGTCTGCCACAACACGCCTGACCAGGTCAGAGGCTTGCATCTGGCCGTAATTACCCAACTCATATCCGCTGGCACGCAGCGCAGAATACACAATGCGCTTGCCCAGCACGTGGTAATCTTCGAGCGTCACAATGGCCATTTTGGGCTGCCGGATGCGGCTTGGATCGCTGGGCGGGAGGATCATATCGACGACTTCTTCACAGATGCGCCCGCTCATATACACCTGCGAAAGCGAGTATTCACCATTTTCCCATCCGGTGCCAATCTGTTCCAACACCGGCACGATCAAATACTCAACGCGTTGAAAGGGTGTCATCCCCGGGTGGTCACCGGTCAGCACCTCCCTCACGGTGCGGTAATCGATCATCAGCAGCGCATTTTTCAAGCGGTCGCGCAGTTCCAGCACCGTTGAATCACTCATTCTGTTCCCTTTCTGCATTCAGGATGCCAATAAAAACCTCCACCAGTTCGGGGTCGAAGTGCGTGCCGCTCTGGGCGCGCAGGTGCGCCAATGCCTCATCACGGGTCCAGGCGGCGTGGTAGGGGCGGTCATTGGTGACGGCATCCCACACATCCGCCAGGGCGAAGATGCGTGCCGACAGCGGGATTTCCTCGCCGCGCAGCCCATCCGGGTAACCGCTGCCGTCCCATTTTTCGTGGTGGTAATGGGGAATATCAAGGGCGGGCGCCAGGTAATCCACCTGGTGCAGCATCTCGTACGCCATCTGCGGGTGCTGTTTCATCAACGCCCATTCGTCCGCGTCCAGCTTGCCGGGTTTGAGCAGGATGCTGTCCGGCACCCCCAGCTTGCCAATGTCATGCAGCAGGCCGCCGCGGCGGATGTGGAGGATAGCGCTTTCCGGCAGGTTCAGCGCGCGCGCCAACTTCACGGTCAGTTCCGTCACCCGCTGGGTATGGCCCTCGGTCTCGCGATCGCGCAGATCCATTGCGCGCGACCAGCCTTCGATCGTGGCATCATACGCCTGCAAGACTTCTTCCGCGGTTTCCTGCAAATTGTTGATCAGGTTCGCGTTTTCAATCGCGATCGCCGCCTGGCCTGCCAGGGTTTCGAGGTATTGCTGCCATTCGGGGTTGGCCGCCAGTGATTTTCGGCTGAAAATTTCCAGCACGCCAACCGCCCGGTTGTCCACTTCCACCGGTACACCAACATAGCTGTGGAAGCCTTCCCTGACCCACTTTTCGCAACGCGCCAGCATGGCATCGTTTTCATCCGGACCGTAGTGCGCGATCATCTTGCCGGTCGCCAGCACGCTCCCCGCCAATCCCTGGCCAGCGGAGAAGTGTAACCGCGCCGGATCCACCTGGGTGAATCCATACCCCGCCTGGTACACCAGTTCATTGGTCACCGGGTCGGTCAGCAGGATATCTGCCGCATCGGCGTTAAGGTGATAGCGCGCCTGGTTCAGCACCAGGTCAAAGATACCTGCCAGCGGCAGATGGCCGTTGATCGCGGTGTCGATCTCGCGCAGGCCGCTCAACTGCGCCACCCGTCTGCGAATTTGCTCATACAGGCGTGCGTTCTGGATTGCCAGCCCCACCTGGTTGGCAACCACACTCAGCCATTCGATGGTTTCGGCGGTAAATACCCCACTCTCACGGTGTTGCAATTCCAATACCCCCAGGCTTCGGCCTTCCGCCACCATCGGTACCAGCACCGATGATTGGGGTGGTCTTTCCGCGTCACCGTACACAACGCCCCCCCCGCCTTTTTTGGCACGTTCCAACAAATCTTCGGTGATAATGGCGGTCTGACTCTCAATCACCCTGGAACGGTCTGCGTATGGATTCTCCGGTGTATAGGGGAATTCCGGGATCAGGGCGTTATTGATCACTTCGCCATCAGCCACCACATACACCGGCTGCAGTTTCTGGTTGATCGCATCATACAGGATGATGCCAAAGCCGGAGGTGTTGATCATTTCGCGCACATAGCGGTGGGCAATGCGGTAGATCAGGTTGACATCAATCACACTGCTCAGGGCGCGCCCCATCGCCACCAGGCGCTCCTGGATATGGCTGTGCCGCAACAGCTGCTGTTCCTGCTGCTTGCGCAGGGTGATGTCTTCCTTGATGGCAATAAAGTGGGTGATGGTCCCATCACCCGCCTGGATGGGGGTGATGATCTCCTGCTCGGTATACAGGGTACCGTCTTTGCGGCGATTGATGAACTCGCCGCGCCACACCTGCCCCGCCAGGATCGTCTCCCACATCTCCTGGTAGAATTCCGCGGATTGCATCCCGGATTTCACCAGTTCGCGCGGATTGCTGCCGAGCACCTCCGCCTGGCTGTAACCGGTCATGGCACAGAAGGCCGGGTTGCACCAGGTGATGTTGGCATCAATGTCCGTGATCACGATCCCGTTGGCGGCAGCATCCAGGGCGGTATCCTGCAGCAGCAGCTGCGCCTGCGCCGCACGGGCTTCAGTGATGTCATTGATCACCGACAGGATGTACGGCTGGTGGCTGATCTGGATGATATCCATGGCCAGGATGGCGATCAACCGGCTGCCGTCTTTGCGCCGGAAATGGTACTCCTCGCCGGCAATGCTTTCACCGCTGAACAGGCGTTCCAGCACAACCTCGCGGTCTGCATCCTGCTCCCAGATATGCAGGGCGATGGAGCTATTATCGAGCAGCTCCTCCCGGCTGTAACCGGAAATGGTTTCCATTGCCGGGTTGACATCGACAAACTGCCCGCTTTGCGGGTGGGTGATGGCAATCCCGTAGGGCGAATTCTGGAAGGCGAGGGCGAATTTTTCTTCACTCTCGCGCAGATGCTGCTGGGCATGGTATTGTTCGGTGATGTCCTGGTTAAGGACAATCGCCCCCTGGATTTTGCCGTCCTCATCCACCACCGGCGCGGTGGAGTTGATGATCACCCGCGTTTCCCCGTCGAAGGCGTCAATCTCCAGCACCTCACCAGTAATGGTGGTGCCCTCGCGGATGGACCTGGCCAGCGCCCAATCCGCCGGCTCGATTTCTTCCCCGCCCGGCAGGCGGCGCGCCTTGAACACACCATAATCCGCCGGTCTGACGCGCGGTTCCGCCCCCCAGATCTTCACCCCGGCCGGGTTGCCGCGCAGCAACATACCGTCTTTGTCAGCAAACCACAGGCCCACCGGCAGCAGGTCATAAATGCGGTCCAGCAGCTGCTGCTGGTCGCGCAGCGACTGCTCCATGCGCTTGCGCTCGGTGATATCCTGCACGATCCCGGTCAGCGCCACCGGGTTGCCCTGGGCGTCCGCCACCAACTCGCCAGCTTCCGCCCAGACGGTGCGGATGATGCCATCGGGATGGACCACGCGGTATTCGAGGGGGATGGGTCTGCCATTTTCGGCAACGGAACGGTTGGAAGCCTCGACCATCGCCCGGTCGTCAGGATGAATGGCACGGGCAATCACATCGGCCAGGTCGCCGCTGAAGGTATCCTTTTCAATGCCAAAGATGACATACATCTGGTCCGACCATTCCAGTGTGTTGGATGGGATATGCCACTTCCAGCTGCCAACGTGCGCCACGGATTGCGCATGGTTCAGGTCATCGGCGTACTGCCGCAGCAGGGCCTCACCGCGTTTGCGCTCGGTAATGTTGGTGAACACGCAGTGCGTGCGCACGAAGTCATTGTTCACGTCACGCGCGATGCGCCCATCAAAGCTGACAATGATCCTGCTGCCATCCTTGCAGCACATTTCGTATTCCACACCGTGCACTTCGCCCAGTGACTTGAAGCGCTTAAAGCGCTCACGAAACGCCGATTGCCCTTCCTCCGGCAGGAATTCACCGAACCAGTGCCCGACCACCTCATCGGCAGTGTAGCCCAATTCCGCCAGCCAGGCGCGGTTCACTTCCAGGATGATCCCCGCCGCGTCCAGCGACTGGTACGGCCCGGGGGATTGCTCGTACAGCAGGCGGAAGCGGTTTTCGCTGTCACGCAGGATGGTTTCCATCCGCTTACGTTCGGTGATGTCACTGATGAATCCTTCCAGGATCATCTGCCCTTCCGCGGGTTGCTCCGCCAGGCGGCCGCGCTCCCACACCCAGCGTTCCTGCCCGCGCGCGTTAGTGATACGATACTCAAACTCATAGGGCTGGTTGGCCGTGATCGCCGCCTGGATTGCCTGCCACACCATCGCCCGGTCATCGGGGTGGATCAGGCGGATATACGCAACGCTCCGGTTCTCCACCAGGTCTTCGGGCAGGTAGCCGGTCAGTGCCAGGCAGCCCTGCGACACAAACTGCATCGTCCAATCCTGGTCATTGCGGCAGCGGTAGGCCATGCCGGGCAGGTTCGCCATCAGCGTGGCCAGTTCGCGTTCACGTTCCTGCAAAGCTTCTTCCGCCTGGCGCCGGGCGGTGATGTCATGGATCGTGATCACCACCGCATCCGGCAAATCACTGCCGCTCCAGTACACCGGGTTGGTATTGACGCTGATCCAGCTTTCGCTGCCGTCAGCCCGTACCACGCGCATGATCTCATCGCGGCAGGGCTGCCCGGTGGCCAGGGTGACCATCGAAGGGTGTTCCGCCCCGGGCAGGTAGGAACCATCTTCACGGTAGGTTTTCCAGTCCCGGCTGGTGGAGGTTTGCCCGAGTGCCTCGGCTTCGGTCAGCCCGAAGATGCGTTCCGCCGCGCCGTTCCAGGTGAGCAGCGCCCCGGAGCGGTCCTGGAAGATCACCGCCTCGGTGGCGGAGGCAATCACGGTGCGGTAGCGTTCCTCGCTCTCCCGCAGGGCTTCTTGATTGCGGCGGCGCGCTTCATTTTCAGCCTGCAGATCTTCCAGCAGGTTCAGTGTAGCCACATGGGTTTGCTCCAGTTCGCGGGTTTGCTCGCGCACCATGCGCGCCAGGTCCTCACGCTCAAGCCGTTCCTGCACATTGATGCGCCGGATGCGCGACATGGTGCGAATCTGCGCGGTCAATTCCGCGGCATCGACCGGCTTCGCCAAAAAGGCATCGCCGCCGGCCTCCAGCGCGCGCACACGGTTGTCGCTGTCACCTTTCAGCGCCGTCAGGAACACCACCGGGATGTCGCTGGTGCGGGGATTGGTTTTGATCTCCCGGCACACGGCAAAACCATCCATCCCCGGCATGACCACATCCAGCAGAACCAAATCCACCGCACGGGCGGCGGCCAGGCGCAGCCCTTCCTCGCCGCTGGCGGCGGTCAGCACCGCCGCGCGCGGGAAGGCTTCACCGACCAACACTTTGATCGTGAGCAGGTTGTCGGGATTATCGTCAATTGCCAGAATGGTCAGCGGTTCATTTCCCATACAGTACCTGTTGAATTGTTTCGTAGAAAACCTGGTCCTCAATCGGCTTGGCGATGAAGGCATTGAAGCCGTGCGCCAGCACCGCTTCGCGGTCATGCGTCATCACACTCGCCGTGAGGGCGATCACCGGGATGTGCTGCAGGTAGGGGTTCTGCCGGATGGCATGGAACGCCTGCACGCCGTCCATTTCCGGCAGGGCAATATCCATCAGGATCAGGTCGGGCACGTGCTGGCGCGCCAGTTCCACCCCCATCCGTCCATCGCCGGCTTCAAGGATGGTGAAATCCTTTGCCAGCAGCGCCTTGGCCGTCAGCAGGCTGTCGGGGTTGTCTTCCACCACCAGCACCACCGGCTTGCGGTTCGGCGCCTGCGGTGGTTTCACGGCTGCTTTCCCGGCCGCGGGGTCGAACAGATTGCGTACCGCCTGGAGCAGCTCCGCCCGGTTGACATCCCCCTTCTGGATCAGCTCATGCACGTTGTTGCGCACCAGGAACTTTAATTCCTCGCGGGTGATGTGCTTGGCGGTCAATACCAGCACCGGCAGGTGGGCGGTGGCATCGGCGTTGCGGATGGATTTCAACACGGTGAAACCGTCCACCCCGGGCATCATCAGGTCGAGGATGATCGCGTCCGGCTGGTGCTGCGCCAGCTGCGCCAATGCTTCGCTGCCATCCCGTGCCACCAGGATACGGTACTCCTGCTGTTCGAGCATGTCGCGCAGTTGGATGATCGCCGGTTCGCTGTCATCGACCAGCAGCAGCGTCTTTGGGTGCGGCGCGGCAACGGGTGCCACGGGAGCGGTGGCAACCACAGCACTGGTTTCCTCTGCCACTTCGCCGGATTCTGCGCCGAATACCAGCGGCAATTCCAGCGTGAACACAGAGCCTTCCCCCGGAGCGCTGTCGACGCGGATGCTGCCGCCCAGCAATTCAGCGTACTTGCGGGCAATTGCCAGGCCCAGCCCGCTGCCGCCAAAGCGGCGCGAGGTGCTGTTGTCGGCCTGGCGGAATTCTTCAAAAATGGTTTCCAGCTGTTCCGCCGCAATGCCAATGCCGGTATCACTGACCGCCACCACAACAGATGCCCGCCGCAGTTCCACCCGTACTTCCACCCTTCCGGTTTCGGTGAACTTGACCGCATTGCCCGCCAGGTTCAACAGAATGTGGCGGCATTTTTCCATGTCGCTGCGGATCAGGGCCGGCACCGGCGCGGGATGCAGTTCCACCACGATCTCCTTATCCTGTACCAACGGGCGGACGGTGCTGACCACCTCGGCAGCCAGGTGGTTCAGGTCAAAGGAACGCACTTCCAGGTCTTCCCGCCCGGCTTCGATCCGCGACAGGTCCAGAATATCGTTGATCAATCCCAGCAGCTGGCGGCCGTTGCGCTCGATCACCGCCAGGTAGCTGTATTCCTCTTCCGGAATCTGGCGCGCCAACCGCCGGCCCAGCACGCCCGAAAGGGCAATCACCGAGTTGAGCGGGGTGCGCAATTCGTGGCTCATATTGGAAATGAAACTGGTCTTCAGGCGGTTGACCTCGTTCAGCTGCTGTTTCTGCATTTCCAATTCGCGGTTTTGCTGCTGCAATTCGGAAGATTGCATCGAAAGTTCGCTGCTTTGCGCGTCCAGTTCGCGGTTTTGCAGTTCCAGCTGCGCTGAGAATTCACGCACCTGCTGCACACGTAACACCCCGTTCAGGCGCGCCGTTACCAGCCGCCATACATTTTGCAGCAATTCCACCGATTCCGGTGCATACGCCCGCAGACTGGCCAGGCTGATCACCGCCGTCACCCGGTCTTCCCCCACAATCGGCAGGGTGATCACCTCACGCGGGACGAAATCCGCCCCCGCTCCCGGCAGGGTCAGGCGGGTTTCAGCGGGAATCTGGCGCAGGTGATGAATCTGGCGTGTGGCCAGGCACATCCCCAGTTCACCTTCATACGCGGCGGAGAAGGATTGGCGCGCCCCGCCGCCAAAACCAATTGCCTGGTAACACTCATAATCGGTGCCGGCGGTATTCAGCAGGTACACCGCGCCGCATTGCGAATCGGTGTGGGGCCATCAGGCTTTGCAACAGGTTGGAACAGAACGCGCCCAGATCACTCTCTGCCAGCATGCCCTCGGCAATTTCCTGCTGGGCCTGGCGGTTGTGCAGGTCGGCCTGGACGGTATCCGCCAGGGCATTGAACGCGGCGGACACCCGGCCGAACTCATTGCGCAGGCTGTACTGGCTGCGCGCGCCAAGGTTGCCGCGCGCAAAGGCCTGGGCGGCCTGCACCAACTGGTTGAGGGGGGTATTGATGGTGCGGACAAGGAGGACAGTGATGACGATGGTCAACAACAAGATCATCCCCAGCAGCATCCACAGCCCCAGCACCATGCCATCGTATTGTTCTTTTGCTTCCTGGTAAAAAGTATCACCTTTATTGCTGGCATACTGGCTGATCACCTCCTGCGCCGCCAGGATTTTGTCCACGTGTTGGCCGCAAACACCCCCGGGCTGGGAACAATTGATTGCCTCCGACAGCCTGCCGCCGCGCGCCTGGTCGATATTGGTCTCGCGGATCGGCCTCCAGGCGATGATCAAGTCCCGCAGCCGCGTGACATCCTCCTGCGGCCCCAGGTAGCGCTCCTCAACCACCGCCAGCTGCTCCAGGGCGTGGCTCTCATGCAGGGCGATATCGCTGAGGTACAGATCCACTTCCTCTTCGCTTTCCGCCAGGTAAATGTCCAGCATGCTGCGGTGCATGCGCAGAATCTCGGATTCCAGGTTATTGATATTCCGCTGCACGGTGAGGGGATGGTCATAGATATCCGCGGTGTTCACCCACAGGCGGTGGGTGAATGACCAGGAAACGACACCCAACACGACCACGAAGACCAGGATCATCCCCAGGCAGAGCTGCAGCAGGCGATTGATGGAGATGTGCTTGATGTTCATACGAAGCGGTTACCTTTCCCTCTCGATGGTGCGAAAGATCGCAGGAGATATATCCAATAATTGTAATCCAGGTCGGTACTGCTGCACCAGCGCGCGCTCGCTGTCATCACACACCAGGTAAGCGCCGGGCGCCATGGCGCGGTGCAGTTTCGCCATTATCGCACGCTGTGCCGGTTCGTTGTAGTAGATCAGCACATTGCAGCACAACACCAGGTCGAAATCGCCAAAGATACTCCCGGTCGGGCTGGCGCTGGTCGGCGCCAGCAGGTCATGGCAGGAGAAATCAACCCGCGCCCGCAGATCGGCGCTGACAGTACACATCCCGCCCTGTTCGGTGAAGTAGCGCCGGTGCCATTTCATCGGCACATTGTCAGCCGACCCGCGCGGAAAAACCCCACGCCGCGCATTTTCCAGCCCGGCGGAGTCGTGGTCGGTGGCGAAGATGCGGTAGCCAAAGGGGTCCCCGCCCTGTTCGCTTTGCTCCTCCAGCAGCATGGCAATACTGTAGGCCTCCTGCCCGGCGGCGCAGCCTGCCGACCACACGCGCACTTCCTTCCTGCCCGCGCTGCGGGCAGTTTGCACCAGGGCGGGGACCACCATCCGCTCCAATGCGCCAAAAGTCAGCGGGTCACGGAAAAATGCACTGTACTGGATGTTGAGGGACTGGTGGAAGGCGGCGGATTCCGCCGGATCGGTCTCCAGGCAGGTGCAATATTGCGTGCTGGAATCCATACCGAGCGCCTGCATGCGCCGCCGGAGGGCGGATTCGAGGAACACCGGTGCGTACATAGAGATATCGTATCCCTGGTGCGCCTGCACCATGCGGGAAATCGCTGCCAGTTCCATGGGGGTATTCATCATTCCACCCGGTAGCGCGGCGGTTGGCCGGTCTGCGCCAGCAGCTGGTTGATCTCTTTTTTCAATTCGATCATCTTCAACTCCCGCCCCACCGTCAGGCGCTGGAAGCGCATCAACTCCTCCATTTTCTGCTGCACGGCATCTTCCGCCTGCCGGCGGGCGGTAACATCGTGGATGATCGAATACAGCAGGGGGCGGCCTTCCAGTTCAATCGGCCCGGTGAATACTTCCACATCGCGCACCTCGCCGCTGGCCAGGCGGTGTTCAGATTGGAAAAAGGTGCGCTCTTCAGACTGTGCAGCACGCATTTCATCCATTATTCCAGCCCGTGCCAGAGTATTAATATCAGAGACCTTCATACGGCACAGGGTTTCCACATCATACCCATAATAGGCAACCGCCGCCGGGTTGGCTTCGATGATGGCACTGGTTTGGGGATCAACCAGGAACATCACCGTATGGCGGTTCTGGAACAGGGCGCGGAATTTGCTTTCACTTTCCTGCAAAGCCGCCAGTGCCTGCTTGCGGTTGGTGATGTTACGCACCGCGCCGTAGATGCCCACCAGTTCCCCGCTGATATCATCCAGCACCGGGCGCGCCGAAACCTGCACCCACAAGGTACTGCCATCGCGCCGCAGGGTGCGGATCTCGGTTTCCACCTCGCGGTTCTCGCGCAGCATCTGCAGGTCCAGGTCATCCTGGGCCAGGTCATCGGGGTGTACATGCGCGCGCCAGCCGCCGGCAGCGATGTAATCATCAAAGGAGTATCCCGTCATCTCCGCAAACGCACCTGCCGCCCAATCCAGCCCCAGGCTGCCGTCGGGCTGCAGATGGCTGTAGAACATATAGTCGGAGGCCACCGATGAGATGATGCGGTAGCGTTCCTCGCTGGCAGCCAGGGCCAGTTCCGCCTGCTTGTGTTCATTGATGTCACGCACCGCGCCGTAAATACCCGCCAGCCTGTCCTCTGCCTCATTCCACACGGGCCGCGCCAGCACGTGCACCCAGCGCACACTGCCGTCCCTGTGGAGGATGCGGATCTCGCGGTCGACGGCCTGGTTGGCATGCAGCCGGCGCATATCTTCCGCATCCAGCGCCCGATCTTCCGGGTGCACCCGCGCCACCCACCCGCCGCTGGCAAGGTATTCGCCCACGTTGTAGCCGGTGATCTCCTCCAGCGCGCCGGCGGTCCAATCCTGTTCCAGGCGGCCGTCCGGCAGCACGCGTGAGAAGAACATGTAGTCGGAGGCCACCGAGGAAATAAAGCGGTAACGTTCCTCGCTTGCCCGCAAGGCAGCTTCCGCCTGCTTGCGCTCGGTGACATCGGTCCAGGCCGAGATCGCCTCACGCGGCTCGCCATTGGCATCCCACAAAATGCGGATATCTTCCTGCACCCACATCGGATTGCCTTCCCTGCGCATGAACTGGTATTCCTGCCGCAGCTGGCTGTGGCCGGGTGAGGCCCACTCCCGCACCGCCTCCAATGACTTTACCTGTTCATCCACCAGGTGGGCGTGCCACCAATGCGGTTGATCCATTTCCTCCGCGGTATACCCCAAAATCCATTCGGCATTGTCACTGAACCAGGTGGTTTTCACGCCACCCCCGGAAAGGTCATAGGCAAACAAAACCACCGGGCTGGCTTCGGTATAGTGCTGCATGCGCTGGCTGAGGCGGGTGGCGGCCTCCAGCGCGCGCTGGCGTTCCACCACCTTCCACACCGCATCCATCAACAGGGTTAATTGCAGCTCGTCGCCGCGGTCATACGGTTCTTCCTTGTTGGCCACGCCCACCAACGCCACGATGGCCTCCTGGCTGAAGATCGGGAGGGTCAAAAAACGCCGCAGTGCCACATGCCCTTCGGGATAGCCTTTTTTCAGCGGGTGGGGGGCCTGAAAATCATTGACCATGATCGGTTTGCGCTGGCGCACTGCCTCTCCCCAGATGCCGGTTTTCTCCAGTTGATAGATGGTCTCGGGTTCCGCCACGCGGCATTCTGCCAGCACGTCCTTCGACCAGGTGTTCAGTTCAAATTCCTGCCTGTCTTCGTCATAAAAATAGATGTACCCGATTTTGCTGGCTGTCAATTGGATCGCCTGGTTGAGGGCAAAATCAAGGAATTCCCGCTGGTCGCTGTAGGGGTGCTGCAGGATCGCGTTCAGGCTTTCCAGCCGCGCCAGGTTCTGTTCGCGTTCATCAGCGGCGCGGCGCCGTTCATCAATATCTTCAATCATCGAGAGCACGCGCGGATGCGCCGGGTCATCCGATTCCACTTTCACCACGGCCATGTTGATCCAGAACGGTGTGCCGTCGGCGCGCAGGTAGCGCTTTTCCATCTGGTAATGGTCAATCGTCCCGGCATCCATTTCCGCCATCCCGTCCAGGTCAGCCTGCAGGTCATCGGGATGGGTAATCTCGTGCCAGGACATGGTTAACAGCTCCGGTATGGAGCGCCCCAGCATGGCGGCCAGGCGCGGGTTGACTGTAAGGAATTGCCCGGTACGGGCATCGGTCATCGCGATTCCCTGCGGTGATTGCTCAAAAACCCGCCGGAAGCGCTCCTCGCTCTCGTGCAGCTCTTTGGCCGCCCGTTCGCGTTCCGTCAGGTCGTAGGAAACCCCCACGATCGCCAGCAATTCCCCGGCGGCATTCAACACCGGCGTATCCGTTACACTCAGCAGCCGTTCGCTGCCGTCCTTGCGGCGCACCCGGAATTCCCCGCTCCAGGGTTCCCCGGCGGTCAGGGCTTCCATGATCTCCCGCGCCTGCTGCACGGTGCTCTGGGCCGGGGTCACATCCACAATATCCTTGCCCAGCACCTCACGCGCCTGCCAGCCGTATACGCGCTCCGCCGCCTTGTTCCAGTAGATGATCCTGCCGACCAGGTCGGTGGTGATCACCGCCTGTCCCACCGCATCCAGCATCGCTGCCTGCAGAGCGATGTGCTCCTCCGCCTGTTTGCGCGCGGTGATATCCACGATCGTGGTGATAAAATGCAGCGGCTTTCCCTCGGCATCGCGGCGCAGGGTGGTGCTGAGATCGGCCCACAGGTACGATCCGTTTTTATGGAGATAGCGTTTTTCGAACCGCAGTACATCCACCTCGCCCGCCAACAGCGGCTGGAGCCTGGCGGCAATGCCTGGTATATCCTCGGGCGGGGTGATTTCCTGCCAGGTTTTGTGCTCGAGTTCCTCGCGCGTATACCCCAGCAGATCGGCAAAGGCCTGGTTGACAAAAATCGTGCCGTCCAGGGCAGTCAGCGATTTTCCGACATTGGCACTTTCGAACACGCTGCGGAAGCGCTCTTCGTTTTCCCGCAGCCGGTTTTCCGCCAGCCGGCGCTCGGTGACATCCTGCCCGTAAATTGCCAGGCGCTGTACCGCGCCGTTCTCATCCAGCACCGGGTAGAGGGTATTTTCAATCCAGCGGCCCAGGCGTTCATCCTCAAAATGCACCGGTTGGCCGGTTTCCAGCGCACGCCGCGCATATGCCCGACGGCGTTCCGCCACCTCCGGCGGCACATGATTGTAGGCGTTGGTCCCAACCATGTCTGCCGCGCTGCCGCCCAGGCGCTGTGCCATCGTGTCATTCACCGCGACAATGGTGCCATCCGGCTCCATCAGGAACAACGATTCACCCACGGCGTTGATCAGCATCCGCAGCGAGGTCTCAGCCGTGCGCAGTTCCGCTTCCGCCCGGTTCCGCCGGGTTCTGTCAACGAAGGTGCAGGCAAAGCGTCCTGCAGCAGGCGAGTAGGCGCTGACCTGGAAAAACCGCCCAAGTTCCTGCGCGTATTGTTCAAAGGTCACCGGCGCACCGCCCAGGGCAACCTGCCCATAGCGGTTAATCCAATCTTTTTCGGTGTTCGGCAGCACGTCCAGTACCCGTTTGCCAATTACATCCTCCGCCTTCAACCCGGTGATGCGCTCAAAGGCGGGGTTGACGGAAAGGAAAATGTAGTCCACCGGCTGGCCGGCATCATCCAGCACGATCTCATGCAGGGCAAAGCCGTCCTGCATGCTGTTGAACAACTGGGAATAGCTTTCTTCATACTTCCGCTGCTGGCTGATGTCGCGCGTGATCCCCTCCACTGCGAGCAACTCACCGGCGGCGTTGTATAGCGCGGTCAGGTGCGTTTCCATCCAGCGCAGAGTACCATCCTTGCCCACCCAGCGCAGCAGGAGCGGTTCTTGCGGCACCACCGGGTGTTCCAGCAGCTCCGCCATTTTGGGGGCATCTTCGGGGTGGATCATCCGGAACATAAAGCGCGGATCGCCGTAACATTCGGCCGGCGCGTACCCGGTGATGGTTTCCACCGCCGGGTTGATGTAGGCCAGGCGCGGTTCAGGTTTGAGCTCATAGCGAAAGATGATATCAGGCGCGTTCCGGGCGAGGCGCTCAAAGCGTTCCTCGCTTTCGCGCAGCCGGCTTTCATAGCGGGAACGTTCCACCACATGGCGCAGTAGCTGCGGCAGGGTTTCGTCGTCCCTGTCAATCACATCATCCGCGCCGGCCTGCAGCAGCGCCAGCGCGCCTTCCCCACCGTCTTCGCCGGACAACACCACCAGCGGGAGATGAGGCGCGGCCGCGCGCAGCGCCACCACTGCCCCCCGCAATTCTTCGGCCGGCAGCGCCAGGTCCACCAGCAGCAGGTCAGGCATGGTTTCTTCCAGGCGCCGCAAGCCGGCTGCCAGCGTAGGTTCCTGCTGCAGCACCCAAGTGTAGCGGCGGTCAGCGTGCAGCCACTGCCGGATACACTGCGCGTCCCCGGCCTGGTTCTGGATCAAGAGTATGTGGAGCCTGGGTTTCATATCATTCATTGCTCCCTCGTCATGGTACGATGAAAGCTTGGTGAAGCGGGGTTCGTTTCAACAGATGCCACCCCCGGTTCCCGGTTATGGAATCAGCATCTGTATGCGGTGGGTGTGTTCGTGCCACACAAGAGAATCAGGTTGTATCTGTTACTTGATTATACAGGATTCGCGCTGAAATGAAACCGGTCAATTTCAAACAAAAATCATTTCCCGTCAAAACGAACTGCGCAGCCGTGCCGTGACATCGGCATCCCCCGGGCCATTTACACATCCTTTACATTGCTGTGGCATGATTAAAAGCAGGAGCTGCCGCACACTCCCCGCATCACGCTTTTGCAAAGGAAGGAAAAAATGAATACAATGGAAGAGGAGACCCGTTCCCGGGCCAAAACACAGGAAACAGCAATGGCCGATGTGAAAATTCTGGTCGTGGATGATGAAAGAAATATCGTTGACCTGGTGACCGCCTACCTGAAAAAGGAAGACTACCAGGTGCTGTCGGCGTTCGACGGCGAAAGCGCCCTGCAGCTGGCACGCCAGCACCAGCCCGACCTGGTGATCCTCGATATCATGCTGCCGCGCATGGATGGGCTGGAGGTGCTGTCCCGCCTGCGGCGCGAATCAGATGCGTATGTGATCATGCTCACCGCCAAAACCGAGGAAATCGACCGCGTGATCGGCCTCTCGGTCGGCGCGGATGATTATGTCACCAAACCTTTCAGCCCGCGCGAACTCACCGCCCGTGTGCGCGCCGCGCTGCGGCGCCTGCGCAAAGCCAACCCTCCCGTGGATGAGAATGCCCCCCACCAGGTGCTCCAGTTCGGCGCCCTGCGCATCGACCTCGACAGCCGCAAGGTGTTCATCGGCGAATTGGAACCGGAATTCACCATGACCGAATTTGACCTGCTGGCGGTACTGGCGCAGAACCGCGGCCGGGTGCTCAGCCGCGAGCAGCTCCTCGAAAAAGTTTGGGGCTACAACTACTTCGGAGAAACCCGCGTGGTGGATGTGCATGTGGGACATGTGCGCCAGAAGATCGGCGGCGACTATATTTCCACCGTGCGCGGCATCGGCTACCGCTTTGAAAGTAGCCCCCAATGAACAAAGGACTCTCCGCATCCATCCATTCCAGGCTGTTCGGCAAGATCTTTCTCTCGTTCCTGCTGGTCCTGTTCGTGTGGACGATGATCTTCCTGGCGGTCAATGCGGTCATTCTCAACCGCTCCTTTGCCTACCATTACAACCGCCTGGCACAAGACCCGCCCCAGGCGCTGCGGGAGGAATTGCAGGGCATGATGGGCGGGGAAGGCAACATGATGGCACCGGGCGGTGGGCAGCGCTTGTTCGGCGTACGCCTGCTGGAAGAAGTGCAAACCCTCTTCCGGCGTTCCGTCAACACCGCCGTGCGCTACGCCAGCCTGGCAGCGTTCGTGGTGGCCATCCTCAGCAGCCTGGTGATCGCGCGCCAGCTGGTGCAGCCGATGCAACACATGTCACTGGCCGCCCAGCGCATTGCCGAAGGACACTACGCCGAACGCGTCAGCCTGCCCGAAGACCTGCCGCGGCAGAATTATGATGAATGGCAGGATTTTGCCTACCAGTTCAACCTGATGGCGCAAAGCCTGGAGGATACCGAAAGCATGCGCCGCCAGTTGATCGGCGATGTGGCGCACGAAATGCGTACCCCCCTCACCACCATCCGCGGTTACATGGAAGCCCTCGCCGACGGCGTGATGCCGGCGGAAGCGGACACCTATGCCCGTATCGCCCGTGAGGCCGACCGCCTGCAGCACCTGGTGGCTGACCTGCAGGAACTGAGCCGGGTGGAAGCCGGCGCGGTGCCGATCGAGATCAGTGCCCTGGTTCCCGCCGACCTGGTGGAAAACACCATGGCCCGTCTGCGGCTGCAATTCGAAGAGAAAGGCGTGGCATTGAATGCCCGCCTGGCGCCCGGCCTGCCCCCTGTGCTGGCGGATGAGGAACGCGTCCACCAGGTGCTGCTCAACCTGGCGCAAAACGCCCTCAACTACACGCCGGCCGGCGGCAGTGTCACCCTCTCGGTGGCGCGCGACAAAGACCAGGTGCATTTCTGCGTGCAGGATAGCGGCATCGGGATTGGCGCGGAGCACCTCCAGCACATCTTCACCCGCTTTTACCGCGTCGACCGCTCACGCTCGCGCGAAAGCGGCGGCAGCGGTATCGGCCTCACCATCAGCAAGCACCTGGTGGAAGCGATGAAAGGCACCATCTGGGCCGAAAGCGAAGGGGAAGGCCGCGGGGCAGCGTTTCACTTCACCCTGCCAGCCGCCCGTGAATCGGACAGGTGATTTTCGTTTCCCGCCGCATCCGCATCCGGCGCGCAATTCCGGGTACAATCAAAGGCAGAAAACCAATCATTGCACAGGAATGCCATGCCTACATTCAACCCCGTCACCCCGCAGGATATTGACCACCTCGCCGCGATTGTCGGCGAAAAATACTGCATCGCCAATGACCCGGAAAAACTCAGCCCGTACGGCACCGATGAAATTTCCGACAAGCGCAACAACCACCTGCCGGAAGTGGTGCTGAAACCCGCCACCACCGCCGAGGTATCGGCGATTCTGCGCCATGCCAACCAGCGCTGCATCCCGGTGACACCGCGCGGCGCGGGCACCGGCCTGGCAGGCGCGGCGGTGCCGCTGTACGGCGGGATTGTGCTTTCCCTCGAACGGATGAACCGCATTGTGGAAATCGATACCGAGAACATGGTGGCGGTGGTGGAACCGGGTGTGATCACAAACGAGATCAACCTCGCCGCCGCCGAGTACGGCCTGCTGTATGCCGGCTACCCGATGAGCCTGCTATCGTGCTTCATCGGCGGAAATGTGGCCACCAACGCCGGGGGCGGCAAGGCGGTCAAATACGGCGTCACCGGACGCTACATCCTCGGGTTGGAAGTGGTGCTGCCCAACGGCGAGATCATCCACCTGGGCGGCAAGAACCTGAAAGACGTGGTCGGCTACGACCTGGTACACCTGATGGTCGGCAGCGAGGGCACGCTGGGCGTATTCACCCGCATCATCCTCAAACTGATTCCCCTGCCCAAAGCGGCAATGGACCTGCTGGTGCTGTTTCCCACCCTGCAGCAGACGATCAACGCCATTCCCAGGGTGCTTACCCACAGCGGGGTACTGCCCACCACGCTGGAATTCATGGACCGCTACGCGGTGCAGGCCTCAGCCCGTTACCTGAACGAAGAGCTCCCGCTGCAGGATGCCGGCGGCCTGCTGCTGGTGGAAGTGGACGGCGGGAGCGAAGCCGAGATTGAGGGCGTATATGAAGCCATCGGCGACCTGTGCATGGAAAGCGGCGCGATTGAGGTGTACGTGGCGCCCAACGCCACCACCCAGGAACGCATCTGGGCGCTGCGCCGCAACATCGCCGAAGCCCTGATGTCCATCTCTCCCATCCAGACCTCCGAGGACGTGGTGGTACCGATCTCGAAGATCGCCGCCCTGATGGACGCGCTGTATGCCATCGGCGAACGCTATGATGTGCTCTTTCCGGCCTACGGCCATGCCGGCGATGGCAATGTGCATGTGCGCATCATCAAAAAACCCGAAATGCCGCTGGCACAGTGGGACGCGATTAAGCACAACCTGCTGACGGAACTGTTCCAGGCTGTTGCCGCATTGGGCGGCACCATCAGCGGTGAACACGGCATCGGCTACAAGAAAAAGGAATTCGTACCATTGGTGCTGGACCGGAACGTACTGGCGCTGCACCGCGGCATCAAGGCTGCTTTTGACCCCAACGGCATCATGAATCCGGGCAAGGTCATCCCGGACGAGGATTGACACGGGCAGCAGTCCGCCAGGTGTTAACCTTCCGGCGCTTGCCTTCAGGCCTGTGTCCATGTTAAGATGAAGCCATGAACGAAACCCGCTGTACCCTGCGCCCCGCCCGGCTGGAGGATGAAGAATTCCTGTGGCAGATCCTGTACCAGGCGATTTATGTCGGCCCGGAGGAAGCCCCGCCGCCCGTCAGCATCCTCGATGAGCCTGCCATTGCGCAATACCTGCAGGGCTGGGGCCGTGCCCATGATTACGGCTGGATTGCCGAAAACCCCGCCAATGGCGCTCCGCTGGGAGCCGCCTGGTTCCGGCGCTGGCAGCCCGGCCAACGCGGGTACGGCTTTTTCCGTGACGACATCCCTGAACTGACCATCGCCCTCCTGCCGGAAGCCCGCGGGATGGGGATCGGTACCGAATTGATGCAGCGCCTGATCGAAACCGCGCGGCAGCACGGCTACCCGGGGTTATCGCTTTCGGTGGCGCGGGAAAACCCGGCTGTGAGCCTGTACCAGCGCCTGGGTTTCCAGGAAGTGGGCGGTGACGACCACAGCGCCGTGATGGTGTTATTCCTGTAGCGCCGGCGCAGTGGAAACCGCGCACGCAGCGCGAAACTGTCTCAGTGTGTCTTGCGCAGGCGATGGAAGGGAATCAGCAGCAAAAAGCCGACCGCGATCAGGAATTCGCCCACCTGCACACCGAACGCCTGCCACGGGCCGAAATACGGAACCGTTTCCGGCAGCAGATGGCTGCCAAAGCCGAACACGTCCGCCATGCCGCTGAACACGGCCACCACGAACCCGGTCGCCACCAGGCGTGAGCCGATATCGGCCAGCAGCGAAAGTTCGCGGCTGCCCCACAGCCCCATCAGGCTGCTATACCCGCCCACGCACATCAACGCCAACCCCACCAGAAAAGTGGCAATCTGCACAAAACCGATCACCGGGCTGCGGTCCATGCCAAACATCGAAGGGCGCGTGCCCAGGATGAAGATCACAAAACCGATCAGGGTCAGGACCAGCCCGCCGCGCACCCGCGTGGTTGAATAGCTCTCCACCGGCGGGGCTTCAGGGGAGGTTTCGGGGGTCGGCGCGGTGTCCGTGGCTTGTTGTAACGATTCTTCTGCTTGCGTCATGATTTACCTGAACACATTTTCGAGGATGCGTTGCCAGTTGCGGCCGAAAATGTTCTCAATATCGCCCTCATTATACCCCTTTTGCATTAAAACCGTGCTCATCTTTTGCAGGTCGGCAATGCTGTCCAATTCCGCCGGCACACTTCCGCGGCCGAACCCGCCGTCAAAATCGGTGCCGAAAGCCGCATGGCGGCTGTTACCGGCGATCTGGCAGATATGGTCGATGTGTGCCGCCAGGTCCATCAGGGTTACCTGGTCGCGCGGGTTGCCGCGGTTCCAGCGCGCGCTGAGGAAACGGTTGCTGGGTACCAGCCCGATCACCGCATTGCGCTCGATCAGGTGGACGATGCCCTCATCATTCAGCAGGCGTTCGCGGTGTTCGCCATGGATCGATTCACAGGCAATATGGCTGGCGATCACCACCTCGCCGGCGTAGGCATCGGCCGCCTGCAACAGCGATTCATGGTTCATATGGCTCACATCCAGCGCCATGCCCAGTTCCGCCATCAGCGCCAGCAGGGCATACCCTTCACGGTCAAAGCGGCGCGGTTCCTTGTCGCCAAAGCCGGCGCCGCAGTAGCGACCCCCGCCCCAGACCGGTCCCACCATGCGCACGCCGCGTTCGTACCACTCCACCAGGTCATGGATATCCGGCAGTCCTTCTGCGCCTTCCATTAACAGGGCAATCCCCACCGGGTGGGTGGTTTCCGGGTACACGGCCGGGGTACGCCAGGCATCCAGCACCGCTGCCAGGTCGGCGCGGGAAAGCACCATACGGAACAATTCCGGTTCCTGCTCGCACAGATGACGGTAGGCGTGGTATTGCTCCAGGTGATGGCGGCTGGCTTCGGCGGCGTTGGCAAAACGCTGGGTTTCCCATTCTTCAGCCGTATCCGCCGGGCTGAGGTAGAGCGTGCCAAAAAACAGCGCCACCTGCCCGGCCTGGTAATCCGGCCAACCCAACAGGCATTCCCCGGTGCGCAGCGGCACCGGGCCGTCCTGCTCCAATGCGCGGGTCTGCGCCGCGCTGCGGCGGTAATCGCGCCCATGCGAAAGCATGTTGTACGCCAGGTCCTGGTGGGCATCAATGAGAAAGGGCATTGCCGCGCCTCCGGTTGTGTTGCCAAACATCATAGAAAAAGAGGCTGTCCACAGTGGGACAGCCCCTTTGGGGTGACAGGGTGAGAATTATTCTTCTTCGTCCAGTTCTTCTTCGTCGATCTCCACGTCATCGTCTTCTTCTTCGATGTCGTCGTCATCGCCGAAATCGGCGTCATCGCCAAGGTCATCCAGCAGGTCTTTCCAGTCCATGTCGGCGTACTTCATCGATTCGACACGGCGCAGGCTGAGACCGATGCGGTGTTCTTCGGGTTCGATCTTGATCACGCGCAGGTTGACCATATCACCTTCGTGCAGCACCTCTTTGGGGTGTTCCACGCGGTGGTCAGCCAGCTCGGAAATATGGATCAGGCCTTCCAGCCCGGGTTCAATTTCAGCGAAGGCGCCAAAGCTGGTCAGGCGGGTGATCTTGCACTGCACCATCTGGCCCACTTCGTACTGCTGGGCTTTGTCAATCCACGGGTCAGCCAACAGCTGGCGAATGGAAAGGCCGATGCGCTTCTTTTCTTTCTGGATCGAGATCACTTTGACCTTGACTTCCTGCCCGACTTCCAGCACCTCAGAGGGGTCCTGAATGCGGTCCCAGGAAATTTCAGACAGATGCACCAGGCCATCAGCGCCGTTGACGTTCACAAATGCGCCAAAGCTGGCAAGGCTGGTCACACGGCCTTTGTACACCTGGCCGACTTCCAGATCCTCGATCACACGTTCCTTGAGGCTCTCGCGGGTTTCGCTGCTGGCAGCGCGTTCCGAAAGGATCAGGCGGCGGCGATTGCGGTCAACTTCAATCACACGCACTTCGATCTTTTCGCCCACCATACCACCCCAGCGTTTATCGGGGGTGTCGCCCTTAATCCGCGCGCGGCGCGCCAGGCCCAACTGGGAAGCAGGCACAAACCCGCTCAGGCCGCCGACTTTCACCAGCAGACCGCCCTTGTTGTAGCCAATGATGGTGCTTTCGTAACCGTCCTTGCTTTCGCGCAGGGTTTCAACATCATCCCAATCGGTGGCTTCACGGGCACGCAGGTACGACAGCACCAGGTTTCCGTGCTGATCTTCCGGGTTAATCACATACACCTGGATTTCCTGGCCGATATCGAAAGCTTCCTTCTCTTCATCGGGAATCTGTTCGTATTCACGGCTGCTGATGATGCCTTCCGATTTCGTCCCCACACTTACCAGAATTTGCCCATTGTTGATGCTGGCAATCACACCGGTGCGAATCTCGCCCCGCTTGGGTACATCCAGCCCCATGCCTTCCTGGGCAAGCAGCATTTCCATGCTTTCAACGTTCTCCTCAGGGGCTGAGCCCTGATCCATGTTAGCGTCCAATTGATCCATACTTGTTTATACAACTCCAGTTAAAATGATTATGACTGATTATAAGGTGCTTTTGCACTCTTGACAATAGCGAAATTGGATTTGTCAAGGAATTTTCATAAACTCTGGCGAATTGGGCGCGGAACCGGGTCAGACCGGGCACAGGTCAGGCAACGGCCTCGATAATTTCCTGTACCGCCTTGATCTTCTGCTCACACAGGCGCTGCTGCATCAACTGGTCGCTGTTCTTGTGCAGGAACGCCGCCCGTTCCAGGCGCTGGATCGCCTCTGCATACCGCTCCAGGTGGATGTAAATATCCGCGCAAAGTTCAAAGCACCACGCCACCCACACCTGCACAAACTGGGCGTCAAATTCAAAACTTTCTGTCTGGATCAGCTCGAGTGCTTTCTCCACCTGCGCCAGCGCGCGTTCTTGCTTGTTACTGCGGTTGTAAATATCCGCCATCTGGTACAGGCAGCGCATATGCCCCAGAGCATTGGAAGCCGAAAGGGCATACTCCAGCGCCTGTTCGGTCACGCGCCGCGCCTGCTCGAGGGAATTTTGTGCCACCAGGAAATTGGCCTTTTCGATCAACAGGAACGCCAGGGTGAAATAGATCTGGTCAGCATTCTTCACATTTTCATCCTGCAGCATCACCCGCAGGGTGGTGATAAGCGGTTCCAACTCCATCATTCCCTCGCCGATCAGGCCTTGCCGCCGGTAAAAAGCGGTCAGTGCCGGCGCCGCACGGCAAATCTGGTCGTACAGACCGTAATAAAGCGATTCTTCCCAGGCCTGGCGCAGGTTGGGCAGTTCGTACAAAATCTCATACCCGTGGGAATGGTTGGATTCATTCAACAGGTTCAGGTAACGCTTAAAGAGAAAGTACAGGTAAAAATCACAATACGCCTTGCGGAAAGTATCCTCCGCGCTGGGGTCGGTCTGGTTGGCTTCCACGCGGCGCTGCGAGGCATATTCCTTTAATAAGGGATGCACATAATACCGCCCGGTTTTTTGTGAACGGTCGATGAAGGAATGCTGCTTGAGGATCAACAGGTCATGGGTGGTGGCATTGGTCACCAGGTGGGCGATCTCGCGCTTGAAGCCGCCGGGGAAAATGGCCAATTTTTCAAAGATGATCTGCTCCTGGGTATTGAGCATATTCCAACTCAGGTCACATACCACCCGCAGGGCGCGTTCTGCTTCGGGCAGGCTCGCATGCACTTCATCCTGCTCCGCCAGGCCGCGCCGGATATCAGCAACCACCTGCGCGCAGCTGTCCATCGCCGTCCAGTTGGCGGCCAGCTCAATCCCCAGCGGATGCCCGTCCAGCACGCGGCAGATGCGGATGATGTCGCCGATTTCATCTTCATGGTTGTTTTTGTAGATGTTATGCATCTGCGCGAAATGATCAAACAATTTTACCGCCGGGTACGCCAGCGCTTCTTCAAAGCTGATCTCCTCCCCTTCCGGCGGGAGCGCCAGGCCCTTCACCTCGAATACGCTCTCTTCCTCGAAATTGAGCCGGCTACGCGAAGTAACCAGCAGTTTCACCAACGGCGCGCGCTCGATCAGGTTGCGCAGGAAGAAATCCAGTGAGTTCAGCTGGCGCACATTGTCCAGTACAAGCAGCACGCGTTGATTTTGCAGCGCCTCCAGTACCTGGCTCTGGGTGGCTTTGTGCCCACTGGTTTCCAGCCCGATGATATGCGCCAGGTTGGAAGCGAACAGGCGCGAAGTGGTGGGGGCTTCCAACGGAATGTAATAGACACCGTCCGGGAACAATTCACGGTTGGTGGCGGCACTTTGAATGGCCAGCTGGGTTTTTCCCACCCCGCCCGGCCCCAGCAAGGTGATGATCGGGCGGTGCACATCTGCCAGATGCTGCGAAATGGTACTCAATTCTGTCTCACGGCCCATAAAGGCAAAAGATACCGGGGGAAAGTTGGTCAGGCTGCCGGCCAGGTCTGGCAAAAAATGGGTCTGCGCGCTCAGGTTGGAGGGATGGTCGCCTTCTGAAAAGCGGTTGATGCGGGCATACAGGGTTTCGGTTTCATCGCTCAGGCGCAGGCCGCGCTCGGTCGAAAATGCCTGTTTCAACAACTGGTAATGCTTCAGCGCCTGGCTTTTTTGCCCGGTCAGGGTCAAAAACCGCATATGCTGCTGGTGCAGCTTCTCATCCCAGGGGTCCTGCACCAACCCGAAGCCGGTGTATTGCAGGCAGCGCTCAAATTTGCGGTTGCCTTCGTAGTATTCCAACAGGCGGTTGTTGACCCACGAAGCATACTGGCGGAACTGTTCCTGCTTGAAAAACAGCCAGTTCTTAAACTGCGGATTGTCAATTTCCAACTCATGCAGGAATTCATTCCGGTAAAACTGGAGCACCTTGTTCAGCTCGCGGATGGCCAGTGGGCTGAGCGTACCACTGGTCAGGTATTCATCCTGGTAGCGTTCCACCACCAGCTGGAACAATTCGATATCGATCCACGGTTTTCGCTGCGGATTGATGCGGATGGCACGGCTGCTGCCGACGATCAGCGGCACACCCTTCTCCTCATCCGGAAAAGCACTGCGCAGGCGGAAGAGCGCCACCCGCAGGTTGTTGCGCGCCGCGATCTCATTCACATCCGGCCAGAACAGCTTCAGCAATTCTTCGCGGGTATGTTCCTGTCGCCGCTCCGCCAGCAGGTACGCCAGCAACCCCAACACCTGCGGTGATTGCAGGTCCTGGAAATGCTTCCCATCTTTCTCAATCAGGAACGTTCCCAACAGAAAAAATCGATTACGGCTCATGGTGTACCTCGTACAGCGATCCAATGAATGCGGTTCATGCCGTCAAGACGGCGCCCAGCGGAGTAACCTTAAGAAAGGGTTGATAACATTATAACGCAAAGCCCAAAAGGATTGACGCCTGTAACACATCCAAAACTACAAGTCCAAAAAGCCTGCCACGCCCACCGCTGCAATGCGGCAGAAATGGCAGGCTTTGCTTTACCAAGCGCGCTGTCCGTTTACGGTTTGGGCCTGGTCCATTCCGCGTCGTACACCACCCCGGCCAGGCATTTGCGCTCTTGCAGGCTGATGGATGCCAGCCCGGCATTGTTCGCCAGGCGGTACAATTCTTCCCGCTCCAATCCTTCACCGGTCGGCTCGCGCAGCAGCAGGCGGCCGCCGGGGCTCAGCTTGCGGCTGAGGCAATTCATCACCAAGGGCCGTTCCACCGCGGGAATATCGTGCAGGACAAAATGCACCACCACCGCGTCGACACTCCCATCAGCGATCAGCACATCACGGATAAGTCCCAGGTGAAAATCCACATGACGGCAGGCACGCAGAGTACGGCGCACAACCTGCATCCATCCGCGTGAGATATCCACACAATCGAGGTGTCCGCCACCGCGCCGCAGACGGGCGGCCAGGTGGCGGCTGCATACACCGGAACCGGAACCGTAATCCAGCACACGCTCATCGCCGCGCAGCCGCAGCCCGCGCACAAATCGGCGGTAATAGGGGCTGATCACGCTCAACCCCAACCCGAGGGTGATCAGGATTTCCGTCTCTGAAGGTTCATACCTGGAAAAGCTCATCGTTTCCTCTGCCGCGGCTTTCAGGTTGTTTCCATCGTGTTGTCCCATCGTTTCTATTGCTCCATTCGTTGATTGCGCGGTACCAGCAGCGGCAGGAACATGCCCGTCTGCCGCCGATATTGCCGATAGCTTTCACCAAATTGCATTTCCATCTCAGCTTCTTCTTTGCGCGCCAGGCGGGTATACAGCACCGCCATGATCGGCCACATGATGGCCATGGGCAGGGTCGCCCAATCGAACAGCATCCCCAGTGTAACCAGCATGAAACCGGTATACTGCGGGTGGCGGATCCACCGGTAAATGCCCTCTGTCACCAACTCCCCTTCCCCAGACTCCTTGCGCCAATAACGCTGGTAGACCACACGCCAGCCCATGATCACCAGGACAATCCCGATCACGATCAGCACTGTGCCGATGTACATGCCGGTATGGCCGATCCATTGGAAGAGGGTGTGCCCCCAGAAGACACCTTCGGGAATACTGCTGCCGAACACCCAGGCAAGGATATACATACTCATCGGGATGCCGAACATCTCGAACGCCATGGCAATCACAAAGGCCAGGTACACACTGGCAGGTTTGCGCTGGCTTTTTTTGTAGAACGGGGTAAAGAGCAGGAACACCGCCCCCAGGATGACCCACACCACCACATATCCCCATTGCCCAAAATGACTCATTGTTGTTTCCATTCCATTCTCCTTTTGCACTCGTTTTCCAGAATGCTTTGAGTATAGAACGGACAGGCATCGAGGTCACCTATCGCCGGATAGGTTGAAGGGGTAGGGATTCAGGCGTTTCCAATGTCAGCCATGCCGACGTTGATTACACAAGAAAGGGATGGTCCCAATCGCCGCCAGGAAAACCATCAAACCGCCAGAACTGGCGGTTTGATTCCAGATTTGGACCGAATTGTAAGGGCGCGGCTCAGCCGCGGTGTTGAACGTTGGCAATGATTGATGTTGCACCCCTGAATCTCCATCCTGGAGGGAGGGCCATTCTCCGCTTGCGTTCGCACCATCTCCACCTCCCTCCGGGATGGGATGGCGATCGTAGGTGTGAAATGATGGTTTGGAACGTCAAAGGCACGCCGCGGTGGTGAGCGATGGGAATTGCTGGTATACAGCCTCTTCCTGAGTTAACGCCCCAAATGAAGGCGCGCGGCTGAGCCGCGGTGGACGTTCAGGACAGCCTCAATTGTTACCAACACACACATTTCATCGAAACGGTTGTTCCGCTTGCTTCAGCAGTTGCAGCGTCGTTTCCAGCACCGGGTCACGCCCTGTGGCAAGGTCTTCACGCTGCACCGTGACCGAAACATCCGGTGTGATGCCCAGCCCTTCAAAATCGCTCCCATCCGGGAACCAGACCCGCATGGCGCCAATGGAAAACCGCATGCCGTTCGAAAAACTGTCAAAATGCGGCTGCCCGGTGGACCCGCCAGTGGTTTCGCCCACCACAATGGCCCGGCCATTGTCTTTGAACGGCATCGCGAAATCTTCCGCCGCCGACCAGGTGTGCCGATCCACCAGCAGTACCAGCCTCCCGGGGTAAGCATCCGCGGCAGGCATTGTCCAGCTGCCGGATACCCGGTCAGGGTGGGCGGCATGCACATACGTCCACCAGCGGCAGGGGCGATCCATCAATGCCTGGGTCAGGCGGCGCGGGGTGGTTCCACCGGCATTGCCGCGCAAATCTATCACCACCCCCACTGCGGACCGATATTGCTGGATGCAGGCAAGCGCATCCTCTTCAAATGTCGGGGTGAAGAAGCTGGGAATGCCCAGGTAGGCAATCTCCGGTGTCAGCCAGCAGGATTTAACAGATGCAGGCCGGCTCCCCTCTGCCAACCTCCCGCGGTCCACATCCAGTGTACGGTGGCTCCCCTGCCCATCGAAAAATGAGATTGCCGGGCGCTGCGGCAGAAACAAGCGCAAAAGCGGGGGAAAGATCGAGTTCCAATCGCCAAACTGGACCGAACGGGACTGCGGACTGCCAACCGCATACGGTTCCAGTTCCCGAAACCATGCATCCACCGATTTGCCATCCAGGGCAAACACCACATCGCCCACCTGAAGGTCAGCCAGCAAGGATTCCTTTACCACCCATTGCTCACTGATGCGGGTCAGGCCGAATCCCAGCGGCGGGGTCTGCTCAAACATTGGATCATAAAAACGGGTATGGCCGTTATTTAACCTCCCGAACAGCGCCATCATCTGCAGGGAAAAGCTGTGCCTGTCAGGCCTGTCATTGAGAATCATCTCACGATACTGGTTACCCAAAGCCGTCAACTCCGCCTGGCAGATTTGGGCATCCTGCCAGTGAGCAAAATGCCGCTGAATCGCCTCCAGTACCCGATTGAACACATCCAGATGCTCCTGGTATATCATATCCATACGCTGCAGATATCCTTTCGAAGATCTGTCAGAAAACAACAGCGGCCTCACCTCCGCTGTTTTGACTGCTCCATTAAAAACACCGCGGTAAGTTCATCCCACATTAAGACTGCGCGGGATTCGCTTGCTGCTCCTTTCGCGCCAGCCACCGTCCTGCAAAGGCCGCCGCCAGGAACAAAGCGCCGCCGACCCAGCCCCCCAGGCTGAAAATGGATGGCCCGTACAATGCAAGCCCGGCACCGGACAAAACCAGCAGGGCTGCCAGTATGCCAAACATTTTCATCCCGTACAGGGTGATGAATGGCAGGTAATGCGACCCAACCACCACCAGGGCAGCAGGGAAGAACCAGTTCTGGTTGTAGAGCGTTGCCGCACCCACCAGCAGAAAGTTAATCGGAACCGTAAAGGCGATTTGCGTCCCCAGATGCCACAGGCCATTTTCCTTGCTGACCCTGGCAGAGCTTCCCAGCAGGCGCAGCAAGCCCTGGGTCAATGGAAAGATGAACATGCTGCCAAAGAACAGGCATGCCATGCCCACCGCAGCGCTCCCCCAGGTACTGACGGCCGCAGCGATCAACCAGATCAGGCCGGAGACCAGCTGCCCGGCAAACCCACCCAGGAACACCGACCGCATTTCGTGCTGTGCTTGTTGGATGTTCATGATACCTCCTTACGATGAAACAGATCTCTTTTATTCAGGGTTTTACTTTAACATCAGATCAAAAAAACCGCAACCGCAGGGGAATGATAGGCGGCGCTGCCTACAAACTGGTCAGGCCAAACCGAGTTCGCGCGCTTTGACAATCGCCTGGGCGCGGTTGCTTACGCCCAGTTTTTGCAGGATGTTATGTACATGCCACTTGGCGGTGCCCACGCTGATGAACAATGCATCGGCAATCGCCTGGTTGGTTTTACCATCTGCCAGCAAACCAAGCACGGTGCATTCCTGCTCGGTCAACGGGTCGATGAGTGCGGCATTGCCCGGGGAGGTTGCCGGTTCAGGTTGGCCGGTTTCCAGCAGGCTGCCCACCAGGTTCGGCGCAAATTGCCGGGCTTTCGGCAGCAGGTCAGCGAGTGCTTTGCGTTCATCGAGAAAGATGCGGATACAGTGCTCAGGCGCAGCCAGCTCCAGCGATTTCCCCAGCCATTCCAGTGCCGCATCGGGTTGGTTGCGTGCATTGTAGTACACCGCCAGGAGCAGCATGGCTTCCATCACAACCAGGTTCCGTCCTGCCTGGTCAGCTTTCTCCAGAATGGGATGCAGGATGGATGGGACCGCATCCAACTCACCACACGCTAACAGGCAGCGGACCAGGATCAGGTCAGCATTTTCAAAGACCTGTTGCGACCGGATCGATTGATACCGCGCTGCCCATTGGTTGGCTTCTGCCATGTTTCCGCTGTACAAATGGATTCTCGCCAGGTAGGCTTCCACCACGATGGAGATGCGGTTCACCCCAAACACATGCAGGATGTTTCTGACTTCATCAAAAACGGCCAATGCATTCTGGTTCTTATCCTGGTAACACAGCAATTCAGCACGGAAAGACAACCCAAGAATGGTGTCATCCATCAAACCACCCATGCGGGATAAAGCAATGCCATCTTCCAGGTATGCTTCAGCAGAATCGAGGTCATTATGATGCAATGCGATCCCCCCCAGGATGGAGTAGATCAAACCCAATGGCGCGATGCGCGCCCCTTCTGCCATTTGAATGGCAGTCCTGCAGCTTTGCTCAGCCTGTCGCAGCTGTCCCTGTTTGATCTGCACCTGCGCTGCCGCGCCAAGCGCATGCACCGCCAGGAACAGCACCCCCGCGGTTGTGGCTTGCTTGCTGGATTGCAGGTAATACGCCACCGCGGCAGTGGATTGCTCGGCTACCTCATGTGCCAATCCGAGGGTGAAGTTGGCACGCGCGTGCAGTAAGTGATGGTGGTCTGCAATGCGTTCCTGGGCATAGCGGGTTAACTCGATGGCCTTGCGACTCTCTCCCCGTACCGAAGCGATGGACCCATAGTACAGCGCTGCCACTGCCAGCATGTGCTCCGTGTCTGCATCGGGCGGGAGTGCCTTCAGCAATGCTTCTGTATTCCTGATGCACTCCTCCGCCTGCTCAAATCGTCCCAACAGGTAGAAAATACGCGACGCATTCAGGCTCAGCCGCGGCCGGTTCCGGATGGTTTGTGCAGGAAGCACCTCAAGCCAGGCAGACAGGACAGACACATTACCGCTGGACCAGGTGGTATCATCACCCAGGGCTCGCTCGATCATATCAGCGGCAAAATCGGTATCACCAGAACCGAGCGCATAGTGGACAGCATCGACCAGCAGATCATTGGCTTCGTGCCAGGCGGCAGCCTTCTTCATCAGCGCTTGTTGTTCCTGCTCTGTTAACAAAATTCGCAGGTAATCGGCAAACAAATGGTGGTATCGGTACCAATTTCTCTCATCATCCAATGGCACAACGAACAAATTATTTTGTTCCAGGGCACTGATCACTTGCTGCGCGTTTTGATGCCCACTGACAGCATGGCAAAGGTCCGCATTGAAGCGGTCGAGAATGCAGGTACGGACCAGGAACTGGCGGATTTCTTCGTCCTGCTGGCGCACAACTTCTTCGGCAAGATAATCAATGATATACCTGTGGCTGCCGCTGAAATCCGCCAGGAAATTCTGGCGGTCTGGCAAATTTTGCAATGCCAGGGCTGCCAGTTGCAGTCCAACGGCCCACCCTTCGGTGCGTTTTTCGAGCGCCTCCACTGCCTCCGCTTCCAACTCCAGGTGCATGGTTTCTTTAAAGAAAGCAGCTGCTTCGGAGGCATTAAATCGCAGCTGCGCGGCGCGGATTTCAGTCATCTGCCCACGTGCCCGTAAGCGCGCCAAAGGCAGCGGCGGATCTTCACGCGTGGTGATCACCAGGTGAAGATTGGGAGGCTGGTGGTCGACCAGGTACGCCAATGCTTCGTGAATTTTGATTTGATGAATCAGGTGATAATCATCCAGAATCAGCAGGATGGGTTGTTCCTGCAGGAGCAGGTCATTGATGATCTCGTCAAGGATGGCTGTGGCAGGTGGTATTTGGGGCATATCCAGCAGGCTTTGTGCACTTTCCGCGAGTTTCCGGTCCACGTGCTGCAGCGCCGCGGTCAAATAACCCAGGAAGCGCCCCAGGTCATTATCATTTTGGTCCAATGAAAGCCAGGCAACCCGTTTTGTGTGCAGCAGTTGTCCACAGTGCTCATGCAGCCAGTTGACCACCAGGGTGGTTTTCCCGTAACCGGCAGGCGCTGACACCAGCATCAGCCGATCGCCGCGGGAATATCCGGTCTGCATCATGCGCTGCAACCGGGCGCGGAAAGTGATTCCGCTGCGCGGGGTGGGAATATGCAATTTGGTTTCAAGGCAGCGGAAATTCATTGCGGTCGGTTCTCCCGGCATAGGGTGGTCTCATCAGGAAAAGCCATTCCCTAATTATAGAGGAGAAAGCCGCCGGCAGGCAATGGGTTTCACTCCCCGGCAGATTCGCCCCAGCAACTCGTGAGTGTCTTCCACTCCAACAGGCTGAGGGTTTCGGCGCGCCGGTTGGGGTCAATCTGCGCCTGCCCCAGCAGGGCTTCCACGGCGTCCTTCTCCATCCGCATCCCGCCGGAAAGCGAGTTGCGCAGGTTCTTGCGCTTCTGGCTGAAGCCCGCTTTGGCCAGGCGGAAGAATCGGTCCAACCCTTGCAAATCGATCAGCGGCCGGTCGTACACGTCCACCCGCAGTACGGCGGAATCCACACTGGGAGCCGGGTAAAAGGCGCCGGCCGGAATCCGCCCCACGATGCGCGGCACGCCGTACACCTGCACACTCAATGACAACAGGCTGTGCTTGCCCTCCGTGGCGCAGATGCGCTCCGCCACCTCGTACTGCATGGTGAATACCAACCGCGCCGGGCGCGCAGTACCATCCAGCAGGTGCCGTGTGAGGGCCGAGGTAATATAATACGGAATGTTGGCAATCACCAGGTACGCTTCATTCTGCATCAGCTGCTGCGGGTCCAGTTCGAGCATATCGCCGTGTATGATGGTGATATTATCCCATTCCGCCGTCACCTTCCGCAGGGGAGGGATCAGGTGCTGGTCCAGCTCCACCGCCACCACGCGCCGTGCCGCCAGTGCCAGGTGACGTGTGAGGCTGCCCAGCCCGGGGCCAATCTCGAGCACAGCATCCTGCGGGGTCACTTCCGCCGCCGCGACAATCCGCTCCAGGCTGTATTCATCCATTAAAAAGTTCTGCCCCAGGCTTTTTTTGGGGCGCAGGTCGTATTCACGCAGCAGGGCGGCAATGGGCAGGGAGGGCAGTCTGGCAGGGGTCATGGCAAAATCCACAGGATGGTTTCAGGAACAGGGGTCAGGAAATATACACTCACCCAATGATACCACCCCACGTAATCATCATCGGAATATCCCAGGTCAATCCAGTAGCGCCCGGGAATGCCGCCGCCGGAATCGCACACCACCGCCCGCCCGTAACCGGGGATATACACCTGCTGGCCCACCATGTACGGGTACCACGCTCCGGAAACCGCCACCACGCCCTTTTCGAGCGCGCAGCCGCCGCGGGTGGTGTTGTGACAGCCATCACTGAAGGCGCAGGGATGGTACGAGGTGGCATACATGGTCACCGAGCGGTAGTATTCCAAAGGCCCGTATTCAGTGTCGACCGTGCTGAGATTCACCTGCTGGCCGTAGCCAACAATCTCATCCTGCGGTTCACTGGCGGTCCAGGCAGCTTCCGCCGCACGTTCGGTTTCTTCGCCGTTAAGGTAGGTCACGCGCGTGAGCGCCACTTCAATCCCGGTCTGCCCCGGTGTCAGCACTTTGCGCTGGTCGAGTGGCAGTTCGGGATCGGGCTGCAACTGGCGGCTGTACGGCAGGAAGGTCTGTTCCAACAGCACCGTTTCGCGCACGCGCACCACCTCGATCCGCCCGTCACCGGGCAGATCCGCTTCCGCCGGCGGTTGGGTGAAATCCAGCCCGGCCAGCAGCACCCCGGCTTCTGACAACGCGCCGCCCACGCTGCGCGCCGTCACCCAGGCACTGGTCTCAACGCCATCGGCGATAATCGTTACCGCCTGTGCGCGTGAAACCGTGATCCGTGGGGAATCAGCCGGCTTGCCGTCTAATGGGGCGGAAACGCGGTCATGTGGCGCAAGTGACACCCCGGCCTGCGCCAGCGCCTCGGCAACTGTCGGTGCGGTGGTCAGCAGGGTAATGCTTTCCCCATCAACTTCGATCGTGACCGAAGCAGCGCGGCGGATTTCAAAGATATAAAACGGGGCACGCGGTAATTCGCCGTCGAGTGCCAGGGCGGTGCCCTGCCAGTAGACTTCGTCCGCCGCGTTGGTCAGGATCTGCCCGGCAGCCAGCAGTTCCAACGGGCGGCGGCTGGCGGAGCGGAATTCACTTTGCAGGATGCCGTCTTCGTAAAACTGCACCCACACCGCCTGGTCGATCACCAGTGCTTCACCGTACGGGACAATTTGCCCCGGCGCGGGGCTGACGCGATCCTCAGGCTGCAATACCAGCCCGGCCTGTGCCACGAGTGTTTCCACCCGCCGCGCGCTGGCGCGGAAGGGAACCTCCTCGCCGTTGAGCACAAACACCACTGTGCGCGGCCCCCACAGCAGCCAGGCACCCGCCGCCAGCAGCAGCAGCAACCCCGCCCCCAACAGGGTGATTCCCCGGTGGTTCTTCCACATGTTTCGCATGGGGCTATTGTACCAGAGCCGCCATCCGCTGCCGGATGATTGCCCTGCACCGAGGCGGCGAACAGGGATTGATTGGAGTGCACCACTCCCCCGAACCATACGGCAACGGGAAAAAGGAAGGCTGCTCCGAACGGATCGAAGCAGCCCAGGGAGAAAGGAAAGCCTGCCGGTTTCACTCGGAAAGCGGCAGACGATCTTCCACGGGGGGGAGAGTATCGAACGGTTTGTGCGGCTCCGCCTGGTACCAGTAGGCAGTGCTGGAAATGTCATCCGAACGGTTGTTGTTGTGGCCGTGCTCGATGGTCACCTTGATGCTCTTGCGGAAATGGATCGGGTCTTCAATATGGAAACGGTAATACGAAGATTTCCCGCCCCAGTTGGGGCCGCCCGGCAGGGTCATGCCGTGGTAGGGGGCGTCAAACTTCTCCGCGGGACAATAGGCGGTGTTGAAATAATCCTCCGTGCCGGTGCCGTGCAGGCTGGGGGGCCATTCCTCGCCGTCAATGAAGATCATGTCATCGCCTTCGCCGTACCAGTTGAAGATCGAGAAGAACCCCGCCAGCAGGGCCGGATCAGCGCCTTCCACGTTAGTCATCTGCATCGGCCACGGCACACCCTGCGGCCATTGGAATGCGGGGTCATTGCGCAGGTTGTGGTAATTGATGTTGCAGCCCACGTAATGCCCTTTGCCTTCGGCATCGAGGATCACGTAGTTACCTTTGCCGCCGATATTGTTGCCGCCGAACTCGTAGGCCAGGTTTTGCTTCATCGCTTCCGGCCCGGCGCTGAACAGCGGGTTCATCGCCAGCATCGGCTGGGCGGCTTCCAGCAAGGCGGGCAGGTCTTCCGCTTTCGCGCCCTGCGTGGGGCATTCGCGGTGCCAGGCGGCATGGAAACGTCCCATATCCGCCGGGATGCGCTCATGCACTTCGTAATCAATGTAGTAGTAAAAGGTAAAAGGTTGATCGGTTTCGTTCACCAGTGAAAATTCCGCGCGCTCCGCGAACGGCATCGGGAACCAGCAGTTGAAACCGCGCCCGTCCGCCGGGCTCATCTGCAGCGGGAGCGAGGAGAAATTGACCGCCTGCGCGTGCCCCACCCCGAAGAAATCTCCCAGGGGGACATTGATCGAGGGTTCGGCTTCGTTATCCCACCGGGCGCGCAGCACCACCCGCCGCAGATAATTCGGTACATTGGAAGAATGCGTGCACCAGATGTGGTTGATGCATCCCGCGCCATGGATATCTGCCAGTGAGGCAGTCTGCCCAGGCATGACCACCAGGAAATCCATGTTCCCGCCGGTTTTATCCCAGCTGGAAACACGCTTTGATGAAACATCACGAATACGGGCCAATTCGCCCAACGGACTGCCCTTGAATACGGACATCGTTTTCCTCCTTTGGTTGTGAATATTCAGTGAATCGGTAACTCCATTATAGGCGCATTTTGCCGTTGCAGCGATGTGAAAATGTCAAAACGAACCGGGTTTCCCGGATGAAAAAAACAACCCCCCGGGAGGTGTTTGAATCCCGGAGGGTTGCATGGTGGTGTTTACTGGATAGACAATGAAGCCATCATCGCGTCCAACAGGGTCAGGTCGGGGGTGAAGGTATCGGCCGCCTCCACATTAATAGACTGCGCGGTATTGGCAATATATCCCTGAAAATCGCTGGTGAACTCTGCCGGTTCGTTCCCGGTAACGGCATTATCAGCTGGCAGGAGGGGATGGTTCACAGGCAGGATCGCCGCCACATAATATTTGCCATCATTGGTGATGCCCTGGTAGGTGTAGAACAACTCGTGATTATTCACCGGCACAATTCCCTGGCTGAGGAAAGCCAGGTAGCGTACACCGCGGCCGTTCTGGAAATCCAGGTACTGCACCTGGGTGTGAAGCACCTGTGCGGCATTGAACAGCGGCAACAGCGGCATGTGCTCGATCTCCTGCGGCGAATCCAACAGGGTTTGCAGTGAAGCAATCACCGTTGCGGCAGCTTCATTGGTCGCCGCCAATTCTTCCAGCGGGTAAACGAAGACCTGCGGCTGCATCAGGTGCCCGCTGATGGTGTATCCATCCAGGGTGGCGCGGGAAAATTCTGGCGCCACACCCCAATAGGGCTGGCTGGGGTCATCAGTCGCTGCCGGGACAACATCCACCCAAAAACCGGTTGCCACACCGGCAGGGTCAAAGGCAATCAGCGGTGATGTTTCCGCCGCCGCAGGTTCAGCGGTGGGTTCCACGGTATCCGCCGGGGGTTGCGGCGCATCGGTGGGCTGGGTGGTGTCCACCGGTGTACAGGCGCCCAACAGCAGTGCAGCCACCAGGACAAGAGAGAAGAACAATTGAAGTGATTTTCGTGTGAACATGTTTCCTTTTCCTTTTCGTTAAAATAAATTAACTTCCATAGCTGTTATACGTCAAAACGCAAAAAAAGTTCCTGGTCTTTGAACATTCGTCGGGATAACGTGGGATTCCCCGCAAGCAAAAGCCCTGAGGTTCTACATGATCTCGAACCTCAGGGCCTGTGTATTCATGGTTTCCCGGTTAAGGGAATGTCAGGCGGGCACTCAGTCGGCTGCCAGGCCGCGTTCCTGTTCATCAGCAATCGCCTTGTAAGCCGCAAAGCTCTTCTCGGCATCCTGCTGCGCCAGTTTCATCAGCATTTCGGCGCGTTCCTCGTTGCTCTTCACCAGCTGGCTGAAGCGGGCTTCCTTGTAGGCATATTCCTGCACCGGGATGGTGGGTTCTTTGCTGTCGAGCTGGAACGGCTTTTCGGCATCCGGGTTGAAGCGGAACAATGTCCATGCGCCGGATTTGACCGCGGCATCCTGCTGCGCGAGACCCATCTTCATGCCGCCCTGGATGTAGTGGTTGACACAGTGGGTGTAGGCGATGATCAGGGCTGGGCCGTCATATTCGGCGGCTTCGCGGAAGGCGCGCAGGGTCTGGGCGTCGTTGTAGCCCATGGCCACACGCGCGACATAAATGTTGCCGTAGGTCATGGCAATGCGGGCGAGGTCCTTCTTCGCCAGCGGCTTGCCGTTGGCAGCGAATTTCGCCACCGCGCCGCGCGGGGTAGCCTTGGAGGACTGGCCGCCGGTGTTGGAGTAGACTTCAGTATCGAGCACGAGCACCTTGACGTTCTTGCCGCTGGCGAGAACGTGATCGAGGCCGCCGTAACCGATGTCATACGCCCATCCGTCACCGCCGATGATCCATACGTCCTTGCGCACCAGTTTGTCAACCACACTGGCCAGGGCTTTCGCCTTGGGGCTGTCCATGCCGGCCAGCACTTTGCGTAATTCATCCACGCGGTCACGCTGTTCGGCAATCCCGGCATCATCCTTCTGGTCCGCGGTCAGGATCGCGTCGGCCAGTTCGGCGCCAACTTGATCCTTCAACTGCGCCAGCAGTTCGGAAGCATATTCCATCTGCTTGTCATAGGTCAGGCGCATGCCCAGGCCGAATTCGGCATTGTCCTCGAACAGGGAGTTCGACCAGCTGGGGCCGAAACCATCTTCGTTGACGGTGTAGGGCGTGGTGGGCATGTTGCCGCCGTAAATGGAGGAGCAGCCGGTGGCGTTGGCGATCACAATATGGTCACCGTACAGCTGGGTCAGCAGGCGCACGTAGGGCGTTTCACCGCAGCCGGCGCAGGCACCGGAGAACTCGAACAGCGGCTGGAGCAGGCCGGCCTTCTTGACGTTGTTGGCGTCAAACTTGGTGCGGTCAGGGTTCGGCAGGTTGAAGAAGAAATTCCAGTTCTCTTTTTCCTGTTCGCGCAGGGGTTCCTGCGGGCTCATGTTGATCGCCTTGCGGGTGGGATCCTGCTTGTCCTTGGCGGGGCAGGCTTCCACGCACATGCCGCAGCCGGTGCAGTCTTCGGGAGAAACCTGGACCGTGAACATATAATCACCGGGGAATTCGCGGTAACCCTTGGCTTCCTTCGATTTGAAGGTGGCGGGGGCGCTTTCGAGATGCTTGGGATCGTAGATCTTGGTGCGGATCACGGCATGCGGGCAGACAAAGGCGCACTTGCCGCACTCGATGCACAGGTCAGGTTCCCACACGGGAATTTCGATCGCGATGTTGCGCTTTTCCCACATGGTGGTGGCGGTGGGATAGGTGCCGTCCATCGGCAGCTTGGAAACCGGCAGGTCGTCGCCGGCAAAACCCATGATCGGTCCCAGGACTTCCTGCACAAACGCGGGCGCTTCGGCGGGAACCGGGGGCAGGCGATGGGCAGCCGCGGTAGGGGCAGTGGGCACTTTCACCTGGTGCAGGTTCTCAATACTGGCATCGACCGCCTTGTAGTTGGCAGCCACCACCGCTTCACCGCGCTTGCCGTAGGTTTTGCGGATGAAGTACTTGATCTGCTCGATGGCTTCATCCTGCGGCAGCACGCCGGAGATGTAGAAGAAGCAGGTCTGCATGATGGTGTTGATGCGTTGGCCCATGCCGGTTTTGCCAGCCACGTCGTAGGCGTTGATCACGTAGAACTTGAGTTCTTTTTCGATGATGTCCTTCTGCACTTCGTAGGGCAGGTGCTGCCACACGCTGTCGGCATCATGCAGGCTGTTGAGGAGGAATACGCTGCCTTTTTTGGCGTACTTGAGCACATCAATACGCTCGAGGAACGACCACTGGTGGCAGGCAACGAAGTTGGCATCGTGCAAACCGATCAGGTACGGGGCCTGGATCAGTTCGGGACCAAAGCGCAGGTGGCTGGTGGTCACGGTGCCGGCTTTCTTCGAGTCGTACACAAAGTAACCCTGGCCGTAGTTATCGGTCTGGTCAGCGATGATCTTGATGCTGTTCTTGTTGGCACCCACGGTACCATCCGAACCGAGGCCGAAGAACACGGCGCGCACCAGGTTTTCGGGTTCGATCGAGAAGCTGGGATCGTAATCGACGCTGGTATGGGTCACATCATCGTTGATACCGATGGTGAAGTGGTTCTTCAGGGTACCGGCCATCATGTCATAGACGCCCTTGACCATGGCGGGGGTGAATTCCTTGGAAGACAGGCCGTAGCGGCCGCCGATGATCTTCGGCATGGGGCCTTCCCAGCCTTCCATGAAAGCCGCCACCACATCCTGGTAGAGGGGTTCGCCAGTGGCGCCGGGTTCCTTGGTGCGGTCCAGCGCAGCCACCACCTTGACGGTCTTCGGCATAGCCTTGAGGAAGGCTTCCACATCGAACGGGCGGTACAGGCGCACATTCAGCACGCCCACTTTTTCGCCCTGCGCCATCAGCGCTTTGGCGGTGGTGTCGCAGGTTTCGCCGCCGGACGCCATGATCACGATCACGCGTTCGGCATCGGGGGCGCCGTAGTAATCGAACAGGTGATAGGAACGGCCAACCTGTTTGGCAAATTCATCCATCACTTCCTGCACCACACCGGGGGTGTTGTTGTAAAGGGTATTGACAGTTTCACGCGCCTGGAAGAAGATATCCGGGTTCTGGGCGGTACCGCGCAGGGCGGGATTGTCAGGGTTCAGGCCGCGGGCGCGGTGTTCGTAGACATCTTCGTCACGGATCAAAGCGCGCAGGTCATCGTCATCCATCATCTCAATTTTGGAGACTTCGTGCGAGGTGCGGAAGCCGTCAAAGAAATGCACAAACGGGATGCGGGTGCGCAGTGTGGCGGCATGGGCAATCAGCGCCAGGTCATGCGCTTCCTGCACCGAGCGCGAGGCCAGCATGGCAAAGCCGGTGCTGCGCGCTGCCATCACATCGGAATGGTCGCCGAAAATCGACAGTGCCTGTGCCGCCAACGAACGGGCAGACACATGGAAGACGGCCGGGGTCAATTCGCCGGCGATCTTGAACATGTTGGGGACCATCAGCAGCAAACCCTGCGAGGCGGTGAAGGTGGTGCTGAGCGCACCGGTGGTCAGGGCGCCGTGCACGGCACCCGCCGCGCCGCCTTCCGCCTGCATTTCGGTCACGCTGGGAACCGTTCCCCAAATATTGGGGCGTTCCTCGGCGTTCCAGGCGTCGGCATGCTCACCCATCGGGGAGGATGGGGTGATCGGGTAAATCGCAATGACTTCGCTCAAACGATAGGCGACATCCGCCGTTGCTTGATTACCGTCAAGAGTTTCATAAACACGCTTCATATGGTTTCTCCGATTCTAAATAATCTGGGATTACAGTACACACATTGTTATCCGGGCACGCAAACAGCCCGGTTTGAACCAACACTAACTATAGAGGAAAGCCCCCGATCTGTACAGTACCATAGGTCATATTTGTTAAGAATGGTGTCACGGATTTCCTTCTTAATCCAGAGCCGCCACAGGCAACCGCCAGGCCTGACCGGGTCAATCGGCCATACACACAGGTTAACAGGCGGGGCTTCTTTAATTATAGCGGATTTTTTTAACATTGCAGACGATGAGGAAAGCCTTAACCTTAAAAAAGAAACGCGGCATGCCGCCGCAAGCCCGTCGGCGCTGTCATCCAGCGTTTGACAAAACCTGCCATCCCCCCTATAACTACTATATTCAGAAAGCAATCCCCCCGCAGCAAGGAGTGAACCATGCGACCACACATCCTGTTTGATACGCCTTCCCTCAGGTTTGATGAAGGTTTGCCGCTGGGCAACGGCAGGCTGGGCGCCGTGGTCACGGGCGGGCTGCCGGAAAAGCACATCCTGCTCAACGAGGAAACCGTCTGGTACGGCGGCCCACGGGACCGCAACAATCCTGATGCGATCCAAACCATCGGCCGGATGCGGGAAATGATGCGCACCGGGCAGGTCCGCGAAGCAGAACAATTGGCGCTGTTAGCGCTCACCGGCACCCCCGAAACGCAGCGCCACTATTCAACCCTGGGCATGGTGGTATTGAATTTCCTGGCCCACACAGGCAGGATGGAAGATTATCAGCGCATCCTCGACCTGGAAACCGCCGTGGTGACCGAAACTTACCGGATCGACGGCATTTCGTACCAGCTGACGGCGTTTGTCAGCCAGCCGGACCAGGTGCTGGCCATCCGCCTGCGTGCCTCGCAGCCGGTGCTGAACTTCACCGCCACCATCGAGCGCGGGGAACGGGTGGGAAATTTCAGCTACGGCACCCACATGGATGCCATTGTGCGCCACGGCAGGGAAGGCCTGGTGATGCGCGGGCACTGCGGCGGTGAACACGGGCTGATCTTCCGCGGGGCGTTGTTCGGCGCCAGCACAGGCGTAAGCACCCTGGTTGGCAGCCAGTTCGTGGTCAACGATGCCGCCGAAGCGGTGCTGATGGTTGCCGGCGGCACCAATTACGAAACCGAAGCGATTGAAGACCTGTGCGTATCACGCTGCAAAACCGCCCTGCAGAAGGGCTTCGATGCCTGCCTGCGCGACCACCTCGCGGAATGGCAGCCCTTGTTTGGCGCGGCTTCGGTGGAACTGGACCATCCCGCGGTCCCCGCCGGTCCCCTGGCAATGAACCGGGTGTTTGATGCCTACACCCGCAATGACCTTTCCGTGCTGCCGCAGCCGCTCACCTGGCAGGCGCTGGAGGATCACCTGGTGGTGGTGTTGTTCGCCTTTGGGCGTTACCTGCTGCTGAGCAGCAGCCGCAGCTGTGTCCTGCCGGCCAATCTCCAGGGCATCTGGTGCCGCGATTTGCTCCCCATCTGGGATGCGAAGTTCACCACCAACATCAATCTGCAAATGGCGTACTGGCCTGCTGATGCCGCCAATCTCTCAGCGTGCTTTGAAGCCTACCTGCAATTGGCCGAAAGGATCCGTGAAAACGGCCTGGTCACCGCCCAAACCATGTACAGCTGCCGCGGGTTTGTGCTGCACAACAACACCGATATCTGGGCCGATACCGCCGTGCAGGATGCCGGGACACATTGCTCCTACTGGTTCCTGGGCGGGGTGTGGATCGCGGTTGACCTGTGGGAGCATTACCGCTATACGCATGACCTCGATTTTCTCGCGCGCGCCTGGCCGATCCTGCGGGACGCGCTGCTGTTTGTGCTCGATTTCATGGAAGTGGAGGACGGCCAGCTTGTGATGGGCGTGACCTCTTCGCCGGAGAATATCTATCTCTCCGCGGCGGGACAGCATTTGTCATTTTGCCGGATGAGCGCGATGGATGCTGAACTGATCGCCCTACTGTTGCGGGATTGCCTGCAAGCGCTTGATGTGCTGCAATCCAACGGGCGGGATGAAGTTGAAATGCCGCAAGATTTCCGGGCGCAGGTTGAAATCGCCGCCGCGATGATCGCGCCCCCCCGCATTGGCGCGGACGGCGCCATTTTGGAGTGGGGCTTTGAAGTCGATGAGGCCTACCCGGACCACCGCCATCAATCGCATCTGATCGGCGCTTACCCGTATCACGGCATCACCGAGCGGGAGCCGGAATTGTGGCAGGCGGTGCGCCACAGCATCGAGAAACGTATCCGCAATGGCGGGGTGAACAACGGCTGGAGCCGCGCGTGGACAGGCGGGTTGATGGCCAGGCTGGGCGACGGGAACAGCGCCAGGGACCTGCTGGGCAGTATGGTTCGCCATTCAAGTTTGCCCAATCTGTTCAGCTGCTGCAATATCCGCCAGGTGCCCAAGCTGATGGAAGACAACAAACCGCTGCAGATGGATGGCAACCTGGGCGCGGTGCAGGCCGTGATCGAAATGCTGCTGCACAGCCACAATGAGGAGATCGTCCTCCTGCCGGCACTGCCGGACAGCTGGGAGGCGGGGAGTTTTCATGGGCTGGTCGCGCGCGGGAACGTGGTAGTCGATGCCCGCTGGCAGGACCACCGCCTGGTTACCGCCCGGCTGCTGCCCAGGGTGGACGGCAGGATCACGGTTGTCACCGGGGCGGGGTATATTATGGAGCTGGCAGACGGCGCCGTGGTCAACGATCACGACGGCCGCTTTTCCATCACCGCCGTCCGGGACGCGGCCGTCACCATCCGGCGCAGTGAAAGCATTGACCCGCCGCAAGCCCGGTGAAACCATCCCTCCCCCTGGCAGCGCTGCACCATCCAACGCCTTTACAAACGCTGCCGGCTGGTGCTATCATCATCGTATCCACCCGCTATTTCCCCAAGGAGAATTGTAATGAAAGACCAGGCATATCTTGCTCCCTGCGGCCTGTACTGCGGCATCTGCGTCGACCTGGCCGCCGGTGACTGTGCCGGCTGCGGCAGTGACTGCACCTGCGGACAGTGCGCGGCCTGCTGGCACCATGCCCACTGCAAAATCGTTGCGTGCGTCCGCGGCAAAGGCTACCGTACCTGCGCCGAATGCGATGATCTGCCCTGCACGCGTCTGATCGAATTCGCCTATGACCCCATCTGGCGCTCGCACCTGCCGGTGATCGAAAACCTGCGCCGCATCCGCAAGATCGGGGCGGAAGCCTGGCTGGCGGAACAGGCCGCCTACTGGCAGGATGACGAACGCCGCCTGCGGCAGCACTACGCCAAAGCCGAATACAGCGCGCGCTACAGCGAATACCAGCAGCGCAAACAAGCCCTCGGCGGGAAACAGCCATGACCCCGGTCCGGGAAACCATCCGCATCCGCATCCTGCTCGACAACAACACCCTCATCGACCGCTACTTCCTCGGCGAACCGGGCTTTTCCGCCTGGCTCGAGGCCGATGGCCGGCGCATCCTGTTCGATACCGGCTACTCGGATGCCTTCCTGTACAATGCCCAGCGCATGGAGATCGATCCGCTCACCGCGGACATGATCGTTCTCTCCCATGGACACCTCGACCACACCTGGGGACTGCTGCCGCTGATGCGCCGCATGTCCGAGGCGGAATTCCACCGCCCTTCCGCGGAGCCACCCGCGCCGAAACCGGAATTTGTGGCACACCCCGACGCGCTGGAACGTAAAGCCTTTGCCCCCGCCCCGCGCCAGATCGGCAATGTGATCTCGCGCGCCAGCCTGGCCGATTTATTCGATTTGCGCCTGAGCGCGGAACCGGCGTGGCTCAGCGAACACGTGCTGTTCCTCGGCGAAATTCCGCGCCGTACCGCCTTTGAACCCGCCGCCGCCATCGGCAGCAGCACCGACGGCCCTGACCTGCTGCGCGATGATACCGCCCTGGCGGTGCGCACCGCCGAAGGGTTGGTGATCCTCACCGGCTGTTCGCATGCCGGCATCGGCAACATCGTGCAATACGCGCGTGAATGTACCGGCGAGGCGCGCGTGCGTGACATCATCGGCGGCTTCCACCTGCTGAACCCTTCCCCCGAACGCCTGCAGGGCACCACGGATTTCCTTGCCAGCCTGTGCCCCGCCGCCGTGCATGCCTGCCACTGTACCGACCTGCGCGCCAAAATCGCCCTCGCCCAGCGCCTGCCGCTGGAAGAAGTCGGCAGCGGGATGGTGCTGGAGTATGCCGGCTTAAGGAGTTACTGGAATGACAACACCAACCCATCAGACCTTCGAAACCATCCTCCAGCGTGAAGGAAAGTTCACGTTTGTGGCATTGCCGTTTCCACCCGTGCAAGCCTGGGGGGCAAGGCCGCGGTTTGCCGTCACCGGTACCATCAACGGCCACGCGGTGCGCGGCACCCTCGGCGCCCAGGAAGAGGCTTATTTCCTCCGCGTGGGTGCCGCCTGGCTGCGCGACAGCGGCCTCAGCGCCGGCGATCCGGTGGTTGTCACCCTGGAACTGGAAGGCCCGCAGGACGCCAACCTGGCAGCGGATATCCGCCAGGCGCTGGACGCCCACCCGGCGGCGAAAACCTTCTTTGACGGCCTGCCAACCTTTTACCGCAAGAATTACATCCGCTGGATCGAAAGCGCCAAACGCGATGACACCCGCGCCAGGCGCATTGCCGAAATGGTGCAGCTGCTGGCAGAGGGCAAACGGGAAAAATAATCCTGGCGGCTGGCAACCCCAACCGTCCTTCGCATGTCGTACTGCGTTCAGGTGGCAGAATTCTGGTGAAGAACTGTCAGAATTAACACATCCTCACCCAATGCAGGATTAATTTCTCCTAGCTTATCTGTTATAATACTTGAATATAGATTGAAGTATTTTGGAGGTGCTATGACAGAAGGACACCAACAGACCTATGAATGGATCAAAGCCCTGGCGAACGACACCCGTTTTGCCATCTTCCAGTTGTTGATGACCGGATTGCAATGCAATTGCGAAATTGCCAAATCCCTGGGGATCTCACTCAGCCTGGTGTCACATCATATGCACGTGCTGATGGGCCTCGGCCTGGTCACTTCCACAAGGGATGAACAGGATGGACGCTGGATTTACTTTGAAATTAACCCCACCGTACTGGAACAATTCCGCCAGGCCTTTCTACAGCTGACAGATCCCAATCAAATCCAAACGCGGCAGCCTTCGTGCGGGCCCAATCAGGCCAACGCCTGTTCAGTGAAACCGGGGTAAACCAACAAGGAGATATGGCAATGAGCAAGTTTGAAAAGTATTTATTTTTATGGGTGCTATTGTGCATGGGACTGGGTTTGCTGCTTTCCCAGACAGTGCCGGGCCTTGGTGAAACAATTGATTCCTGGCAAATCCGCGGAATTTCCATCCCGATTGGCATTTGCCTGTTCCTGATGATGTACCCGGCATTGATGAACCTGCAAATGTCTGAGGTCAAAAAGTTGAAAGAGCAGCCAAAACCCATTCTGCTGGCTTTGTTCTCCAACTGGATCATCGCCCCCATTGTCGGGATGGTACTGGCCAGGCTGTTCCTGCAAGAGAGCGAGCAACTGATGGTGGCCATCATCTTGTTAAGCTCTTCACCCTGTACCGCCATGGTGCTGGTATGGGGCAAACTGGCGGAAGGAAACCAGGAACAAAATGTGATCAACACCAGTATCAATACGATCACGATCATGTTCCTGTATGTGCCGGTGGTTTCACTGTTGACCGGTATTCAGAATATTCCCATCGACCGGGTGAGTCTGTTGATCTCAGCCCTGGTGTTCATTGGACTCCCCCTGGTACTGGCATTTTTCAGTAAACGCCTGCTGATCAGATGGAAGGGCCAGGTGTGGTTTGATAGCCGCTACAAACCGGCAGTGGGTAAAGTCTCCATCGGCGCATTGCTGATGACGCTGGTGGTGTTGTTTTCATTGAATGGTGACGTTCTGTTGAACAATTTCGATCAGCTGCTGTTGGTATCGGTTCCATTGCTGTTGGGATTTGTGATCGTGGTAAGTTTCAACCTGATCATCACCCGCCTGTTCGGCTTGAGATACCGCGAAGGCATTATCACGGTCCTGATCGGCTCTTCGAGCCATTTTGAAATTGCCATTGCCACCGCGGTTTCGATCTATGGTGTGGGTTCCATGGCAGCCCTGGGCACGACGATGGGATTGTTCTGGGAAGTCCCCGTCATGCTGGGGCTGGTATACCTTGGACGCTGGCTGGGGAAGCGCGGGTTCTGGCGAGATCGACAGCTGCAATTACAACAATTCACCGTTGTTGAGGAAAGCTTTGGCGGCGATTAATGTACTTCCAACCATGATCCAGCGTCATGCAGAATCGAACAACCTGCTGCACCCCCATTCCCGAGGAGAATGCCCAATGAACAACCCCATTCGAAAAGTCCTGTTTGTGTGTATAGAAAATTCCAACCGCAGCCAGATGGCGGAAGCCTTCGCGCGCATGCTGGGCGGTGCGGCGGTGGAAGCCTATAGCGCCGGTTCGCGGCCTTCCGGTGTGGTCAACCCGCGCGCGGTGGCCGCCATGGCACAACTGGGCTACGACCTGACCACGCATGCTTCCAAATCGCTCGATGACCTGCCCGATGTGGAATTTGATTTTGTCGCCACCATGGGCTGCGGTGATGCGTGCCCGTTCGTACGTGCCGCCGCGCGCGAAGATTGGGCGCTCTCTGACCCCAAGCACCTCGATGACGAAGGCTACCACGCCGTACGCGATGAGATCCGGCGGCGCGTGCAGGAGGTTCTCAACCGCCTGGGCGTGGAGACCGACGCGTAACAACCTATCCCTCTGGGGCCACCTGCTGTATAATACGCCCAACCCAAACCGGCAGGAGGCCCTTATACCATGAATGAAAAACACACCCAGCACATCCACGCCCTGGTAGACCAGTTCCAGCAGGGCTACATCGCGCGCGACCAGGCGCAGGTGGATGCCTTTATGCAACTCTTCACCCCCGAATGCGAGGTGATCGGCACCGGCGGCCAGCGCCCCGGAGTGAGTGAATGGTATCTCGACCGCGACAGCGCCCGCGCGCTTGTCGCCGGTGATTGGCAGGGCTGGGGCGACCTGCGGCTGGAGATGGACACACTCTCGATCCATTCCCATGGCGATGTGGGCTGGATTGCGGTCAGCGCCACGGTTTCTGAGCATGTGGGCGAGGAAACCTACCAGGGTTTCCTGGATTACCTGCAGGAATTCACTGCAAAAGCCCCGATGACTGCCCGTCAGAAACTGCTCTACATCCTGCGCGGCGGCAGCAATACCCTCTATGAACTTTCGCGTGGTGAAGATTTCGTCTGGCCGTTGCGCCTGACGGCGGTGGTGGTGCGCGGTGAAGCCGGCTGGCAATTCGCCCAGATGAACTTCTCCTTCCCCACCATCTACTTCCCGGATGTGCGCCGCATCCCCGGCGAAGACGCGCAGTGGTATTGAAGCAGAGAACAATAAAAGGCGATCTCGTTCTTAAATTCTTTGACCTGTCCGACGCCCATTTTCAGGTGCCTGACAGCGTACATTGGAGAAATATCACCTGCGGCTTATTGCCAGGCAGAAATTATCTCGATGCGGGGCAGACCTCCTAGAATCCCCCCAAAACTGCGATCGTCGAGAAAATGACAATATCCTGGAAAAAATGGATGATCCATGCGCTGACAATTCCCCGGGTCTCGTACATGCTTCGACACATATACCAACCGAGTACGCCGCTCATCATGACCCCAATGATACCGCCTGGCGCTCCGTAAAAGTGGGCGAATCCAAAAAATGCCGCTGCAACGATGATAATGGAATCCTTTGGGAGCACTTCCATGAGCGGGCCAAGCACAGCACTGCGGTAAACCACGCCCTCACTGAAGGAATTCACAAGCGCGAACAGGACGATGAGCGGCAAAAGTGAGGGTAAGCGGGAAAAGGTCGATGACAGTGAGAAACCAGTTACGGTGGCCAACGTCAGCAGGAAAGTGCCGGCGGCGATGAGCAACGCCGAGATGACAGAGAGTTTTCCCCAACTGATCTTATCTTCCTCTATCCCAAGCCAACCGATGCGTGATGCCTTCACCGACAGATCGCCCTTCACGAGATAGACCCTGGACGGTGATCGGTACAACAGCAGCAACAACCCCACAACCGGGATGATCCCCAGGAACTTGAGCAAGATTGCACCGCCGAACTGTCCGCTAAAACTCCCCGATGGAAAGAGCGACTGCCACCAGGCAGAGATATCAATCCGGCTCGTGATCATCTGCACTACGATAACCGTGGTCAGGATAACACCGTACATTGCCAGACTTCTCTCTCTGGGGCCAACCAGAAGGTAGATAACGACGGCGATAAGGAGAACGCCTTTGGCCAGGAACCACCAGGGGGGAAGGAACCCAACCAACTCTCTGATCATGATGTCTGGAAGCAATGACGCAATCAGGGTCATGATACCCACCAGAACCAACTTCGTGCTCCTATTTTTCATGCAATGCTACCCTTTCGTGTGGATGTTTTCCCCGCATATTGACATGCGAGGAAAATGTTTGAAAATGACAAGCTGTCAGCGATTAACCACATAATCAGCACCACGCGGAGTTTGCTTGCTTGAGGCCAGGCATGATAGCAAACCAACGATGAATTATACAGGCTTTTTGTATGCTTCTTTTTTTATGCCGCCAACTGAAACCCAATTATTACCGGGTATTGTTCAACCAGGTAGCCATCCATTTCAACCAGCCAAAAACCCCCGCTACCCCGCTTGACTTTCCACCGTATCGGGTCAATAATCATAGGCAAAGGTCATTCCAGGAGGGCCGTGTGATGAGCGAAATTGAGAACCAGCCGCCCGTACCCGAAGACATGGGGCTTTGTTTTTACTGCGGGTCCGCCCCCGCTGAAGCGGCATCCGCCTACCCGCAGCGCCTGGTGCGCAGCGTGAACAGGTCCGGTGAAAACGGCGGCGCCGCCCAGACCACCGAACAGGTGGAAATTGCCGTACCCCGCTGCCCGGCCTGCGCCCGTATTCACCAGCGCCTGCGTCGTGTCCGGCGCCTGAGCCTGATCCTGCTGTTCGGCGTGGGCATCGGCGGCGGGCTGCTGATGAACCTGCTCCTGTTCGGTTTACAGCCCACCCACCCCGGCGGCATCCTGTTCGCGATCCTGGTCGGCGCGGGCAGCCTGATCTACCTCGTGCTGGGAACGCGCTTTGCCAACCCCTCGCAAATTCCGCCGGCAGAGGCCGCCCTCAAGCGCTACCCGCCCCTATTGCAGGCCCTCAAAGACGGCTGGTACCGCTAAGCCTGTCATCCGCACTGCCGGGCATCCGTGCCAGTTGGCACGAGTTGTGCTATCAGGCAGGTATGCATTCGTGCTATACTGGAATTAACCGGCGGTAGTTCGCCCCGGCGGCTTGTGACAGGATGGTTGGTCATGAAAAAACAGTTCCTCCGTATCGTTGTATTTTGCCTGTGCGCGCTGGCGTTGGGCGCCTGCAACCTGCCCAACCGCGATAAAGCACCCGTTTCAACTCCCACCGTGGTTGACCTGGTGGAGGTGATCGTGGCGCAAACCCTCACCGCCATGCCAACCGAAGCCGAGGTTGAGATCATCACCCCCGCCGCCACCGCCACCGAAATCCCCCTGCCGACCGAAACTCCGCTCCCCACCGCCGAAGCCACTGCCACCCAGCAGCCGACCGCCACCGCCACCAATACCCCCGTCCCGGCGGCGGATATCATCACCGGCGAACCGGGTTCACACTTCCTGCACGTGTACTTTGACGCCATCAACCGCGGCGATTACGCTTCTGCCTGGAACAACCTCACCTATGCCTACCGCCTCAACATGCACGACAACCTGTTCTCCGATTTCGAAGAAGGCTACGAGGACATGGACCTGTGCGAGATCGAGCTTTCCGATATCCGTGTCCTCACCGATACCGGCAGCTACGCCAAAATCGCCGCGCACTACGTCTACAAGGTCGGCGCAGATTGCACCGGTTACCCGTATGATTTTGACGCGCACTTCAATTATGATGCCACGCAGCAGCGCTGGCTGCTGGACGGGTTGACAAAGCGCTAAACAACCCCGGGTTGTGCCAGCGAGGCACAACGCCACCGTTGAAACGCATTTTCATTTGCGCCACTCCCCTGCCAACCGCAGTACAATAGCGGCATGAGTACACATCCCAATATCCTGTTGATCCTCGTTGACCAGCATCGCTATGATTGCTGCGGTTTTGTCGGCAAATTCCCGATTCACACCCCCAACCTCGACCGCCTGGCGGCGGAAGGGGCCGCCTTTCACCAGGCGCACACCACCCTGCCGGCCTGCTGCCCGGCGCGCCAGGCGATGCTGACCGGCGTCAAGGAGGAAAAACTGGGCGCCTATTGGAATTATGACCTGCGCTACGCCACGCGCTGGATCGATCCCGAAACCCCCACCTGGCCGCGCGCCTTGCAGCAAGCCGGTTACCAGACCGCCTTCATCGGCAAATGGCACGCCAGCAAAAGCCACAAACCCACCGATTACGGCTACGACAGCTACGACGGCGATGTGCCCGTCTTCAAGGCACAGTTCGCCCGGCAGATGCCTGCCTACCGTAGCGGTTACATGGGTGAACCGGACCCCCTGCCGCTGGAGCAAACCCGCACCCACCTCGAAGCGCAAGCGGCCGTCGAGACCATCCAGCAACTGCATGCCGGCGGCCGCCCCTGGCATTTGCAGGTGGCCTTCCACGAGCCGCACCTCCCCTGCCGCCCGGCGGAACCGTTTGCCGCGATGTACCAACCGCAGGATATTCCGCAATGGGGTAATTTCAACGATGATCTCAACGGCAAGCCTTACATCCAGCGCCAGCAGCTGCGCAACTGGGGGCTGGAACACTACACCTGGGAAGACTGGTCCAACACCGCGGCGCTGTACTATGGCATCATCAGCCAGATCGATGACGCGGTCGGGCGCATGCTGGCGGCATTGGAGCAGCTGGGCATCCTCGATGACACCCTGGTGATCTATACCTCAGACCACGGCGACCTGTGCGGCGCGCACCGTATGCTCGACAAGCATTACGTCCTGTATGATGATGTCACCCGCGTGCCGCTGATCCTGCGTTACTCGCGCGCCATCGCGCCCGGCAGCCGCATCGAGGCCTTCTGCAACCACACTCTCGACCTGCCGCCCACCCTGATGGACCTGGCCGGCCTGCCGCCGCTGCCGCAGTTCATGGGGCGTTCGCTGCTGCCGCTGCTGCAAGGGGTCACCCCCGCCGACTGGCCCGATTCCGTCAGTGCCAGCTTCAACGGCGCACAGTTCGGCCTCTACAGCCAGCGCATGCTGCGCACCGCGGAATGGAAACTGGTGTGGAACCTGACCGCCGAGGATGAACTCTACCACCTCAGCGAAGACCCCGAGGAATTGATCAACCGCGCTGAAGACCCCGCCTGCGCGGCAGTGATGACAGACCTGAAAGCGAAGCTGAAAGCACGCCTCGACGCCTGGGAGGACCCGCTGGCCGGGCATGTCTACTTCCGCGATCCCACCCTGGGTGCCCCCGCCGAACAAGTGATTCCCCGCCCGGCATAACGCTGCCCAGTCATTTGGGGCTGGCATGGCGAACGCCAGTGGTAGAAGGTGGTTCGGAACCGAACAAAGGTCGCCGCAATCCGGTGTTTACTCAAATTCGTGGCGCCACACCCAACCCAGCAGGAAACCCACCAGCGCGCCGATCGAGCACACGATCAGGGTTGACCACATGCCATTGGTGGCATTGAACAGCCATTTGGCGCCCGGCAGATTCAATGCCAGGTAGGAATACCCCACAATGCTGGTGATGGTCACCAGCAGGCCGCGCCGCGCCTGCCAGCGCAGGTTGTGGTTGCGGTAGACTGCCACAAACGCGGCAAACCCATACACCCACGAAAGCGCCATCCCCATAATCCACTCCTCGGCCTGCGGCTGCGGATTGACCGGCCCCGGCTGGGGGGTCACGGTGGGGCTGGGCGTCACCGTCACGGTCGGCTCCAGCGTGAAGGTGGGGAAGGCGGTCGGCGGGGTGCGTTCCGCCGGCGGCAGGGGGGTTACCTCCATGATCAGCGCGTTGCCCTCGCTGGGCACATCAATCTGCAGGACGGATGAAAGTTGTGCCGGTTCACTGATCACGCGGATTTCCATCAAGCCGCTGCGCTGGATGGGAAATACGGCGCGTGCCATCCCGCGCGTGGTTCTGGTGTTGATCACCTGGGTCAGCCCGGGGCTGTCGGTATACAACACCGCCTGGAACTGCACCACCGTGCCATCCGGCACCAGGTTGCCGTTGTGGTCATAAATCGGCCCGGCCACCAGGGGAATCTGGTCATTGACCTGGAAGGCTGGGGCAGGTTCCATGGTGGGGGTGGGGGTTTCCAGTGGTTCTTCTTCAGCGGCAATCGGCGTCGGTTCCAAAGCGCCCTCCTGGGCGGCCAGCATGGTTGCCAGGGTTTCCAGGTCCAGTTCCAGCGGGATCACCTGGTTGGGATCAGGCTGGATTGCCTGGCTGACATCATAACCAATCGCCGGCAGGGAAATCGGCAGCGCGCCGTTCAGCGGCAGGTCCTTGAATAGCACACGTGCTGCCACATCGACAAATTCGTCCGCCTTGGCATACAGCGCGTAATAGGCTGAGATGTTGGAAATTTCAGTCGCATCCAATTGGGCGGGATTGTTAAAGGCGAATACCACCACCTTCTTATCCCGCAGCAGGTCTGGCTTTTGTGCCAGCAGCAGCTTGAGCGCCTGGGATGCGGCACGGGCATTGTCAACATCCAGCATCGAAAACACCACCCAATCCGCCAGCTGAAGCTCCTCCAGCACGGGATGCTCAAATTCCATCTGGGTGTCGTCCAGGTAGGCTCGCAGCGCGGCAAACGAATAGCTCGAAAGGCGGTTGGCGAGCACCTGGCCGCTGCCCTGCGGACCATACAGGCGCAGCACCGCATCCATCAGGCCGCGTTCAGAAAATACCGTCTGCGCTTCACAGCGCGTACATTGCCGTGCGGATAGTGTGTCGGAGATGAACAGGATTCGTTCGCGGCTGGCGGGCACATCCGGCAGGACATTGTTCAAATCTGCCAGGTCAGGACTGAGAAGTGTGACCGCGTTCTGCGCCACATTGAATACCATCGCCCGCGCCTCGCCGATCGTGGCGCGCGCGTTTTCGCCAGGCAGCACGGTTTCCAGTTCAAAATTATCGTACAGGGTGTATTTGCTGGCGAGAATCTTCAGTACAGATTGGTCCACATGTTCGGCAAAAACCGGGTCATCCTCGTATTTCTGCGCAAAAAAGGTCAGCGTATCCACCAGCAGCAGGTAGCTGCTTTCATCCGAACCCGAAACCAGCCCGTCCAGGATCAACAGGTCATTGCCGGCGATCAGGGCTGAACTGGTGACCTGGCGCGCATCAAAAGTGAAATTGAGCGGGTCAAAGAATTTGCGGATGGAGAGGCTGGCCAGGTTGTCAGAAACCACCAGCCCGCCGGAAGCTTCCCACGAGCCCAGCATGGGTTGGGAGAACAGGGTTTGCATCGCCTCGCCGTCCAGCGTGACCGGGCGGGTGGTGGGGCGGATGGTGCCCTGCAGCGCCTGGTAGCGGATATGCGAGAGCAGCAGGCCGTCAGCCTGCATCACGGCCTCCGGCGCACCGCCGGTGACCGCGTAGAACGGCTGCAGGTCCACGCTGTCCAGCGTCTCCCAGGTTTTCAGCACAGTGGCCACTTCCGTGGTGGTTGCGCGGTCTGCCCCGCCGCTGCCGGGAAAGGTACGGGCGATGACGGTCATCCGGTTGCCAGCACCGGTGTGGATGCCTTCGATGTAGTGCTGTCCCAGGCTGCCCACCCAGGCCGGGCTGGCGCCAAACGAATTAATCCCCAGGCGCAGGCTGTCCCCTTCCACCACGTCCAGCGCGGGACCCAGCAGGAAGTTGAAGCCCAGCGCGGATAATTCCTGGCCCAACACAGCGCCCGTCTGGTAAGCGGTGTTGGTATCCCAGGTGGCACCGATTGCCATCAGGCTGGGCAGGATTGTCAGCTCATCGAAGATCTGGTCCTGGGGGGCACTGTCCCCCGGCTGGCTGATGCCAATATAGAGCGGAATGTACTGGTCACCGGAGGGTTGGTCCAGTGTTTCATTCTGGTTGGAAGTGTCCCATTCCACGCTTTGCAGGTCTTCGATCAGCGCAGCCGCTTCTGCGGCCGGGTTTTGCCCGGGTTGGAAGTTGTCATTGGCGCTGGAAAGCACCACCCCGCCGATGTGGTAATCCTGGACCAGGCTGGTGATCAGCGCATCCCGGCCGGTGTCATTGCCGCGGAATCCGAGCAGGAACAACTGGCCGACCTTTTCAGGGGTACTCATCTCTGCCAGCATCATTTCCGCCTTGTTGTGCGCAATCGACTGGGCATCCGCCGCACCAGGCACCGCAGCCCGGATCGGCAGCGCCTGGGTCAGGCTGGATACCAGCAGTAAAGAAACAATACACAACGCCCAAAATCGGCGGAACAATCTCATTCGGTTCTTCTTCTCCGATAACGATAAGAATTCGCGGTATCTCGCAGGACGCAATACCGTACCCCTATTCTACCAGATCGCGCACGATGGGCAAAGTACACGGAATGGCGTGGAAAACCTGGACATTCCCAGGCGCCACATCCAGCACTGGATGTGGTTTCATTCGCGGTCATTCGATTGGCTTTCACCGCGGTGCGGTGCTCCCGGCAGAGATCAGGATGCCTTCGCTGCCGGGCTGAACAGCCAGATCAGCAGGCCGTCGGGGTCGGTCAGCTTCATGATACGGTGGCCCCACGGGTAGGTGGTGGGCGCTTCGAGAATGTTCACGCTTTTTTGCAGCAACGCCTGGTAAGCGGCATCGACATCATCCACTTCCATCGCGAGCCACGCGCCCTGCGGGACGGCGTATTCCATCCCCGGCAGCGCGCCGAGAATTTCCACCAGCCCCGCCCCGGCGGTAAAGACCGTGCCGCAGTCTTTGGGGCCATAATACCAGTCATGGTCCACCGCCAGGCCCAGCGCGTCGCGGTAGAAGGCAATCGAAGCGGCGTAGTCCTTCGCCACCAGCATCATCCGGAAGATTCCTTTTTCTCGTATCATTTATTTTTCTCCTGGTTGGTATGATGTGATTATATCAACAAACCGCCCGCCGAACGCCAGCCTGCCCCCGTACAGCACGATGGATGGATTTCTGCAACCTTCCGCGCTTCTCTGCGTAGTTATTTGATAGAATCAAATTGTGTTCAAGGCGAATGCATTTAATAAGGAAAGAAAAGAAAACCAAAGGAGAGATATCATGTCTGAACAAATGCTCGATCCTGAACAGGATCAATCCATCCCGGAAGAACAGCCGGCACCGGAAGAAAGCGCGCCACCCGCGCAGTTCACCGCCGAACCCGCCCCCAGGGTGGAGGCGGATGCGGAACGAGAGCAGCCCGGCAAAAAAGCCTACCGCCGCCCCACCAGCGGGATTGTATGGGGTTTCCTGCTGATCGCCCTCGGCGCGTATTTCCTGCTGCGGGAGTTCGGTGTGATCGAAACCGGTTTCAACTGGTGGGCGGTGTTCATCCTCCTGCCGGCCTTCGGCTTTTTCAGCGGCGCGTGGGAAATCTTCTGGCGCAAGCGCCGCCTGACCCACGGCGTACGCAGCAGCTTCGGTTCGGGGGTGGTGGTGCTGACCGTGGCCCTGATCCTGCTGCTGGACCTCTCGTGGCGCACCTGGTGGCCCTTGATGGTGATCACCCCCGGCCTTTCGATCTTCCTCAATGGCTTCATTGACCGCGGCAGCAAGAAGGGCGTGGCGGAACGCCACTGGACGATGTGGAACCTGTGGGTGGGCCTCTCGGCGATGCTGCTGGGTGCAACCTTCCTGGCGGAAAAACTCGGCCTGCTGTCCATCCGCGAATTCATCCCCTCTGCCAACTGGTGGGCGGTGTTCGTGGCACTGCCCGGCCTGGGCGCGCTGGTGCATGCCGCCGCCATCGGCCTTTCCAAAGGCAGGCACCGCGGTGCTTCCCTCTCGCTGGCCGTGATCGGCATTGCCGCCCTGGCCGTGGCCGGCGTGGCATATTTCACCCTCAACTGGAATCTGATCCTGCCGATCGCCCTGATTGGCGGCGGCGCAGCCTTCGTGATGGATACCTTCGTGCGCACCGTGTTCTTCAAAGATAATTTACACTGATCGTGGCAACAACGAAACAGCCGCCGGCTTGTGCTGGCGGCTGTTTTTTTTATTTCACTGACGCATCTCTCAATTTTTGCTGAGATTCTTTTTCATGCTGATGCGCAGCACCTTGTTGTACACATTCTGCAGGCGGTCTTTGGTGTCCTGGTCAATGTCATCACGCTCACCCACCTGCTGCACCAGCATCCCCAATGCCTGCGCCAGTTCCGAATTGACCTGGTCATCGTGGTCCGCCAGCATCGCCTCCAGCTCCTCGTCGCTGTCTGCTGAAAGCAGTTCCTGCGCCAGCTGGATTTCCGGCGGCGCCTGGGTCGCTTCAGTGATGATGTCCATCAGATGCTGCAATTTTTCCGAACGGTCGAGATTGATCGCCTGGTGGGCGCGCTCGATCTCATCCTGCAATACATCCACGAAGGTCTGGTTGATCGCCTGGGCGTATTTGCCCACGGCTTCTTCCATCGGATCGCTTTCGATGATCTCGTTGATGATGTCACGCATCGCCTGGGTTTGCTCAGCCACTTCCTTTTCGATCTGCTGGCGCATTTCCAGCAGGCGGTCGCGCAGGCCGGTCAGGCGCTGCTTTTCCTCGCCGCTGGCGGCTTCAATGCGCTGCTTCAACAGGGCGAAGAAGGTGTAATCCAGCCCCTGGAAGGCATAATTGACCAGCGTCATCAGGCGCACCTGGGTTGGGGCAGCAACCACCAGGTCGAGTAATTTTTCCTGGGTCAGCCCGCCGCCGCGGCTGGCTTCCTGCAGCGACTTGATCGCCGCCTGGGCTTCATCCACCTGGGCTTTGAGTTCCTTGCCTTTTTCGGTGTTGGCAAACAGGAACTGTTGCAATTCCGCCAGCATTTTGGCACCGTTCTGGTCGCCTTGTGAAGCGGTGATCTGCAGCACGCTGTTGATCATCTGGAAAAACTCCTCGTCAATCAGCGCGGCATCCTGCGCCACCACGTGCTTGCGGCTGGATTCATCCATCGGGATCAGGCGCTGCAGCAATTGCAGGCGCTCCTGCTGGCGTTTCATCATTTCCGGGGTGATCCCGTCCGCTTCCAGCACCACCTCCAGCATGCGCTGGAAAGTGAGCATGGTCTGCGGCTTAAACAGGTAGCCCTTGCGCTTTTCGGGGGGGAGATTATCCACCACCTTGCGGATCAGGGGTCCGATTACCTGTTCCTGCTGATTCATCGGGATGTGCAGTTCGGGCGGGAAGTAGGTCAACAGCAGTTCTTTTGCCGGGTCATGGTACACAATCGGCAGGTTGACCGGGCCCTGGTAGCCGCAGTTCTGGCAGGCGGCCAGGTTGGCCTGCCCGCTCAGGAACAGGTTCTTCAGGCCGGGGTCGGCACCGACATCGAATAATTGGGTCACGTCCGCCACCACCGGGCGTCCGCATTGAGGGCAGGGGAGTTGTGTTTGAGGCATGCGCTTTTCTCTTTTCAATAACAGATTGCAATCTTTTTGATTTTACCCTGATTCCGCGCAGCGGAGTATTGGAAGTGTATAAGAAATATGTGCGCGATTGTGCGAAATGTAGCTTCCCCATTAATCACGCTCCTCATCTCAACGCTCCCGAGCTTGTCGAGGGGAGATCGCAACATACCCATATAGTCTGCAAAGGGAGAGTCCGCCGAATTACTGTCGAGGGGAGTTCGCAAAATGACCACTTTGTCCGCTGGTGGGAGAATGCTGCTTCGATGGTACAATTGGCGTGAAAACAAACATCCGTTTGCAACGGAGTGGAGGCACCATGGCAGAAACCCTTGATCGTGAAACCTTTGACCACCTGGTGGAACTGGCCGCGCTGGAACTGGATGAAATCCAGGCCGAATACCTGCGGCGTGAACTCAACGCCCAGCTGGCATCGATTGCCGAACTGGCTGCCATCCCCATTCCCGAAGGCACCGAAGCCTCACTGCATGGCATCGACTACCCGCTTTCGCGCAGCGCCCAACCCCGTTCCGATGAATGGCAGCCCTACGACGACCCCGACGGCATCCTGGCACAGGCACCGCAAACCGAAGGGCGCTACTTCGTGGTACCCGATATCCCCCACACCCGCATCCAGGGCAAAGGAGACGAACAATGACCCACCTCCACCAACGCTCCGCCTATGAACTGGCGCAGATGCTGCGCAACAAGGAAACCTCCGCCCTGGAGATCACCGAAGCCGCCCTGGCACGGATTGAAGCCGTTGACGGCGTCCCCGGGCAGATCGGCTACGGCGACCTGAGCGAGGCCGATCAAAACAAGGTACATGCCTTCATCACCCTCACCGCCGAACGCGCGCGCCAGCAGGCACAGCAGATTGATAAACAGCTTGCCGCCGGCGAAGACCCCGGCCCCCTGGCGGGGATACCCTTCACCGTCAAGGACATCTTCTGCGTCAAAGGCACCCCCTCCACCGCCGCCTCCAAAATCCTCGCCAATTTCACCGCCCCCTACACTGCCACCCCCGTGGCACGCCTGGAAAGCGCCGGGGCCGTGATGCTGGGCAAGGTCAACCTCGACGAATTTACCTACGGCTCCTCCAACGAATCCTCCGCCTTCCAGCCCTCGCCGCGCAACCCGTGGAAGCTGGACCGCGTTCCCGGCGGTTCCTCCGGCGGCAGCACCGCTTCGGTTGCCGCACAGGAAGCCCCGCTTTCCCTGGGTACCGATACCGCCGGTTCCATCCGCCAGCCAGCCGCCTTCTGCGGCGTGGTGGGTATGAAACCCACCTATGGGCGCGTCTCGCGCTACGGGCTGATCGCCTTCGGCTCCTCGCTCGATTGCCCGGGGCCGATCGCGCGCGATACCCGCGATGCCGCCCTGATGCTGCAGGCGATGGCCGGCGCCGACCCCCGCGACAGCACCACCGCCCGCGTTGATGTGCCCGATTACCTGGCGGAGATCGAAAAAGACATCAAGGGCATGCGCATCGGGCTGTCCCCCGATTATTTCCGCATTTCCTTCCCCGCTGCCGATGGCGCTGCCGATGGCAGCTACCAGGATCAGGCACTCCCGGCGGAAATTGAAGCCGCCGTGCGCAAAGCCGCCGAAGTGCTGCGCGCGCTGGGCGCGGAAATCGTCGAAGATGTGCCCATGCCCAACAGCCGCTACGGCATCCCGGCCTATTTTGTCATTTCGCGCGTCGAAGCCGCCAGCAACCTGCACCGCTTCGACGGCGTCAAGTACGGCTACCGCACCGGCGACAAAATGATGGACCTGCGCGACCAATACAAGCGCACGCGCAACGAGGGCTTCGGCCTGCAGCCCAAGCTGCGAATTTTAATGGGCATGTATGTCAGCGCCGCGCAGTACAGCGAGCAGTATTACCAGCGCGCGCTGCAGGTGCGCACCCTCATCCGGCGCGATTATGAAGCCGCCTTTGACCCTCATGGCAAGTACCGCGTGGATGCCCTCCTCACCCCCACCACCCCCACCACCGCCTTCAAGATCGGCGATGTCTACGGCGATTCCGTCCTGATGCAGTACGCCGACCAGCTGACCGTGCCCGCCAACCATGCCGGCGTACCGGGCATCTCCCTCCCCGGCGGCATCGACCAGGACGGCCTGCCAATCGGCATCCAGCTGCTGGGGCCGGATTTCAGCGAAGCCAACCTGCTGCGCATCGGGCGCAGTTATGAACTGGCGACCGCGGATGCGGCGTGGCGCAAGGCTTTGCCGGAGATTGACGGGTAGGGTTGCTGGTGAAAATGAGGGAGCTTCCCGCCCTCACCTAGCATTCAAAACGCCACAGGGTTGCCCCGTTCGGTTCAGCCGTGGCATTGCCGATGGCAGTGTGAAAGCGGAAGCGATAGAGGTGCCATGGCGGCGGCCCGGCGCTCGGTGCGCTGTACGGGCCGGTAAAACCATCTCCCGCCACCTGCACCGGCCAGCCGCCTTCCCGGCAGCGTGCCGCCAGCCGTTCCAGCGTCGGCGCATCGGTCACCCGCAGCGCCTCGCCTTCCAGCACCAGGTCGATCGTGGCCAGGCTGGCGGAGAGCGTACAGGCCGGGTTGTGCGCCAGGTCGCGCGCCTTGCGCGTCCCCGGGCCGCTGGTGAAATAGATCTCCCCCGCCAGCCACAAGGGCGCGATGGCAGCAGCATGGGGGCGGCCATCCGGCCGTACGGTGCCGAGGAACGCCGGCCTGCCAAAGAAGATTGCCGCCGCCAACAAGTCACGCGGCCGGCTCCACGGCAGCGGGGGATTGCCGTAGATATCAAGATTCCTGGTGTCAATTGGATTGCGATCGGTCATTGAATTGTCTCCATCTGGTTTGTTCTGGTACCTTTTTCTGATTTGTAACAATTTTTCACCATCAACGAATTTTTAACAAAAGCCTCATCCAGGAATTTGATCACGTCTGGACGAATCCTATGAGGAAATACCATAAGAAAGATTAATAAAAGTACAGGATTAGACACAAAATAAGAGGGGATTTTATGAACCTGAACTTCCATGGAATGATCGAAAAGATTTTGCCAACTTTGAGGTTTTTTTGGCAGAGTTACATGAAGAACACCATCCTCACAATGCCAGAAGCAAAATTGCCAAGAGTTTTCTGGTTCAAATTCCGAAAATTGAACAGAAGTTATTTTCTTCCAGTCTTCTGCCAACACTCCACGATATTCATATCTCGCAAGTAACTGAATCAGTGAATCCAAATAATATGACCTTCCTGAAAAATTTTCCTTGACCAATAAATCAGAAAGATTTGAAAAAGCCAATGTAACTTCACCTAGATTATGATATGGATCCGGAAGACCTTCGCTAGATATAGTTTTGGCAAGAGTGCCTTGATAAATGGAATATAACAACCGATCTGAAAGATATTGATGATCGATATTTCTTAAGGCCCACACAATTGAAAGAAACTGAGGAATTGCGGCTTCTCCCCAAAGATGCAACTCATTTAAATTTTTTAACAGAAAATCAGAAAAATCTTCTGGAGGAGCAACATTAGATATATTCCCGTTTTGCCAAAGAACAAGAGAGGAAATGTAACCGGTAATCCAAGTTAATCGCCCTTTATAAAACGGTTGATCGGCTAATGCATCCCCTGCAACTATATACTCAAGGTTTTTAACCTCTTCCCACAAATTTATTAATGCAATCTCGATAGCCTCTTCAGCAATTTGAATTGTTCCTCCCCAATATTTTTTAGTCAATCGATACTTCTCAATAAATGATGTTATATATGCAATAAAAATTGTCCATCCTTCAATAACAGCAATATAGTTTTCTACTTGACTAAATGGATATAACGCAAATGAAGCAAATAACGCCGCGCTCGCAAGCAGCCTTTGGCCATCAACTTGTTTAGGATCATCTATGCTCAATATTATACTTTCCATCAATCCCGCAAATTTTGCTTTGTCTAAATAACCTGTTCCGTCCGCAAGATACAGCTCCAGTAGATCTCTTTCAGATTGAAGTTCAATCGGCCATAAGTTAGTATGCAACTTATTAAACCTGGTTGTTAATTCTCCTTTTAAGATTGTTTTCAGTTCAGGCAGTTTTCTTCGTACCCTATCAGGATTCTGGTTTGTTATTTCAACCCGAACCTCTTCATCCAACTCGCCATTTGTGACAAAGTAAACCCTTCGGTCTAGCGTTTCACCAATCGAAGGATGCTTAATGGGAGTTTCTATTAAGCGTATTATCTGATCATGATACGTTGACCATTCTGTTTGAGAAATTTTTTTTCCTTTTACTCCTTTAAGCTGAAACGCACAAGGTATACCATCAGGAGCAATGGCTAAAACATCTTTCCCTTCTTCAAATGAACCATGCCGACTTAGGTGAATAACTTGGTAACCTTCTCCAATAAGCATCTGACAAAAAGGAATTTGAAACGATTTTTCATTAACATTAGTCAACCAATTTTCGACAATTCTCTCGATCACGCCATTCTTCTTTCTTTCTTCTAATTATTTCGTCTCTCTTGGCTAAAAATTCCTTATCATTCTCCCATGATTGAAAGTTTTCTTTATTTGCTTCCCACATTTCCGGTGATATGAACATTGTTGGTGGATTCCAATCCTCCTTCTCATCAAATGTCATATCAATTTTTTCTAGCATCTGCAAAAAAAGATTTGGGCTTAAACTTTGTCCATTTGCATTGATTTCATTACCGACTTCATGCGTAACTCTTTCTATTTCTTCAAACATTTTTTGAGTTATTTGACGCACCATATTGTTTGCAATTTCATCTAGCTTTTCACGAATAGTATCGGAAGTGAGAGAAGAAACATCTCCCTTTTGAATTGTCATCAATCCTTCAACTGTATTGTAAGAATGAATCTCTCCAGTACCATCTGATCTAATCAGTTTCCACTTGTCACCCTCATGATTCACGTGTTTTGGGGTTGCACACCAGAATCCTAGTAACTCGTTGATCTTATCAACTAGGTAAGAATTAAAAATTTCCATTAACTTTTCTTTTTCCCGAGGAAAATCTGGAATCATTTTTTCACCCAATAACCTTTGAAAATTTTATAGACCAAGGGAATATCACCTTTTTTTATCTTCGAAATAACTTTTGGTGAAACTAACTACTGCATATACCTGAATTAAAGCGTCTAAACATGTTGAGTCAAAATTTGCTATTTTGTTAAGTTTACTTCTAATCGTTTTTCACTATCGGCTCCAACACAAAATCCTTCCAGTTGCACAGCTGCACATCCTGGATCACGGGGGTCATTTCACCGGTGTACACCAAAACGTTGTCCTGCTGGTCCGGCGGCAGCAGGTTGTGCCAGAACTTCAGGCCTTTCAGCATCGAAGAGGAATAGGTGCTGCCCAGCTTGATCTCCACCGCGCGCTTGACCCGTCCCCGGTCGATGATCAGGTCGACCTCGTTGCCGTTGCTGTCGCGCCAGAAATACAGGCGTCCGATGGCACGCTGGTTGAAGATACTTTTTTGCACCTCGCTGATGATGAAATTCTCGAAGATGCTCCCCACTGCAAAATGCCGGTCGAGTTCGCTGGTGCTCTCGATGCCCAGCAGGTAGCACAATAAGCCGGTGTCGTAAAAGAAAACCTTGGGGTTCTTGATGATGCGCTTGCCAAAATTCTCAAAATACGGCGGCAGGCGGAAAACGATGTAACTGGCTTCCAGCACACCGATCCAGGACTGAATGGTTTTATGATCAATGCCAACATCATTACCGAGCGAAGATAGATTCACAATCTGCCCAACACGCCCCGCCAGCAACTGCATGAAGCGTTGAAAGGTGCTGAGATCGCCAATGTTCCGAATCTGGCGCAAGTCGCGTTCCACATACGTAAACACATAGTCACGGTAGAAATCAGTTGGTGAAAGTTCCAGATTATAAATTCGAGGGTAGAATCCCTTCAGCATCCACTCATAATGATCCTGCAAGATACCCGAAGCCGACAATTCCGCTACAGAGAAGGGCAGCAAGGTGAAATTCGCCGAACGCCCAGCCAGGGATTGGCTGATGTGTTCATTGAGGGCAAATTGCTGCGAACCCGTGACTACAAATTGCCCGGTGATTTTTTGCTGGTCGACCTCCACCTGGATGTAGGAGAGCAAATCCGGGAATTTCTGGATTTCATCGATCACCATTTTCTTCCCGCTGTTCAACTGTAAAAAGGAACGCGGGTCATCCTGTGCCGCCTGCAGCAGGTCCAGGCTTTCGAGATTGACATATTGATGATCCGGAAAGCACGCCCGTGCCAGGGTTGTCTTTCCACTCTGGCGGGGTCCGGTAATGGAAATAACCGGATATTTCTGACTTAACGATTGAATGGATGAGCGGATTTGTCGCTTTATCATATAACCAGTATACAACATGCAAATTGGGATTTCAACTCCCTGTTTGCATAAAAAATCTCAATAAGCCATCCCCACCCCTGCCCGGTCAATGCGATTGCTCACATGGCAGACCAGTGTGGCTGAGAAGCACCATTCCATCCAGGGTGAATCGGGCAAGGAATCTGCTGGAACGGCCTGGCCTATGCCTGTGGGCCACCCACACAATCCTGCTGCCGAGTCAATGGATCAGGCGCATCTTGTCAGCCAGCGCCGGCAGCACCCATTCCCGCATGGCTTCCGGCAAGCGCCCGGCCTGCCAGCGCTGTTCAACCGCCATGCGATCCGCGCCGGCATCCGCTTTGAGCGCTTTAAGCGCATAGACTGCCGCGCCGAGGGCATGATCTGCCATGTGGGCCGTGGCCACGGCATGCCCGGCTGCCCGGGCGGCATCCCGCGCGGGGCCCGGCGGCACACTCCGCGCCGCGGCATGTGCCGCCACAGCGGAGGCCCGTGCCTCACCCACCGTGGCTTCCCCGCGCACCCAGGCGTGCGCGGTTTCCAGGGCCAGGGCGGGGCGCTGGTCCTGCGGTGAGGCCGCCGTGAACAGTGCCAGCACGCGTTCGGCACAGTCCGCCGCCCAGGCTGCCAGCTGGCGGTGCTGTTCCAGCGGCAGGCTTCCGCCGCGGTGAATGGCCACAAAGCGGGGATTTCGCAAGGCCTTTACGCCATGAACGAGCCGCAGCTGAGGTTGAGGATGGTCCCGGTCATGGCGCTGGCGCGGTCCGAGGCGGCGAAGACGGCGGCTTCGGCCACCTCCGCCAGGGTTGGCATGCGCTCCAGGACGGTGCCATCCATCATGTAGCGGTGCACGGTACCCGGGCTGGTGTCCTCCCGGTGTTCCGGTGACCAGGTTTCGGGGATGGCATCCGGGCGCAGACACACCACCCGCACGCCCTGCGGGCCGAGTTCTCCGGCCAGGCTGAGGGTGAAGGCTTCGATCGTGGCACAGGCGGTGCTGAATCCCCCGGTCAGGTGAAAGCGCCGGTCGCGCCCCGACAACACCGAGGAAGTGGAGGACAGGGTCAGGATCACCCCCGAACCCTGTTTCACCATCTGCCGCCCGGCGGCGGTGGCGGTGATGAAATGGGTTTTCGCGCCCACCAGCACGGGGGTGGTGAAGTTCTCCCAGGGCATGTCAATCAGCGGGGTGCCTTGCAGGTCGCCGCGGATGCTGATGGCGTTGAAGGAAATTTCAATCCGGCCCGTTTTCGCGATGATGTGGGCCAGGTGGGCTTCCACCGCCGCCGGTTCGAGGGCATCGACCACCGCGGTTTCCGCCCTGCCGCCGGCAGCGGTGATTTCCGCTGCCACGGCATCGAGGGGCGCCAGCGTGCGCCCGGTGAGGAAGACGAATGCCCCTTCGCGCGCGAATGCGCGTGCCACCACCCCGCCGATCTTTCCGCCGGCGCCGTAAATGACCGCAACCTTATCCTTGAGCAGCATGGGGTATCCTCCTGTATCTTGATTCTGCGTATCCGCTTCGCCATGGGATGGTTATGAACGTGATTCCCATTACCTACGGTATTTCCTGGTCAACAACAAAAATGGTACATAAATTTTCTATAGCATTTTCAAAACAGCGCAGCTTTCGAACCTGGCCTGGTGAATCAACGTTTTAGGCTTTTTTAAGGTGTCCCCATCCTGTAGGTGATGATTAATTGGCAGGTTACCTATCCCCTTTTCAGCATAGCTTTGGGGGTGGAAAAACATTTGGCAGGATGGTGATGTAATAACGGCAGCATGATAATGCCATACCGACCTTAAGGCTCCCATGAATAAACGCGCATTGAACAAACAGCTTGAAACCCAAGATTACGATAGATCGGATAACCCTGCTCTGAAGCAGTGAGGACCCCGACGTGATAGCCCAGTTGACGCGCCTGGATTAGTGGTTCATAGGTCAGGCGCGAGCCGATGCCCCGGCGCCGATATTCTGGCCGAGTCTGGATAAAATGCAACCCCGCAACACCCGCTCCCAGTACCATCATACTCACCGCTGCCGGTTCGCCATCGAGCCAACCGCTGTATAAATACAGCGTGTCCCCACTCGCTTGCTGGCACATTTGATACCACGGTTCCGTTTCAACATTCAGTTCCCGATCATAGCACCATGCCCGTAAACATGCCTCGGTCCAATGCTGCCAGCCCTTTTCGCCTCGAGCCAGGAAAACATTTAAACCAACCGGGCAAGAGGGTTCGACCAGGTCATGCAGATTGGCTGCCATTCCAGGAACCGTCTCTCGTAATTTAAAGCCGTGTGCCTGAAGTCTATCACCCAGATCGGCAGGCTGCGATTCAGGTCCAACCCACCAGTCGATCGGATCAGCGTGGTAGTCGGCCAGAATAGCATCAATAGACGCATCGGCTTTACCAGGTTCGAACCTGGCACCGGCAACAGATATATACGGGCCACCGGGTATCATTGTCAGCGCAACCCTCACGCCTGGATGAGCCGCATAGCGTAAGCAGTCTTCGATTCCAAATACTGGAACTGCAGCAGCTACATTTTCTCCCACTGCGGAGGCAAGCCTGACTTGTGAGAGATTCGTAAGAATGGGAGAAATTGTACCTTCCATCACTGCCTTCTTTAAATCTGATGAGAGATATACAGTTTTTACGATAATTCCACACCTTCCTATCCCCATTTGTTCTCGTTATTTGGTTCGAAACAATGCAAGAATCTCTGGGGATGGTGGAAGTACCAGGAGTTTCCTCAATTCACTTCAATCATAGTTTACTGGAAACACAACCTAGACGCAACCAGGGGTTCCAACCACACGAAATGAAATAGGTCGGGTAATACACGGAATATACTGACGCCTCGCCGATCTTCCCGCCCCGCTATATCACTGCAATTATATGATTCAACAGCATATACACCTCCTGCTTCCTTAAACTGTTTGTATGCTTCACCACGGGGTTTGATCGTGATTACCAGTACCAACAGGGTTTCATCTTCGATGGTGTATATAATGCGCCAATCCCCTTCACGGATGCGGTAGTAATTGTCAAAACCGCGCAGTTTACGAACCCCATCCGGCCGCGGGTTTTCTCCCAGCGCACGGGCAGCCAGCAGCAGCCGCTGAACCAGTGGTTTCGGTAACTTTTTGATGTGTTTCAGCGCCTGCCGGGTAATTTCAACACGGTAGCTCATTCATCCAATCCCATTTCCCTCATCGCTTCGGAGATGGAAAGGGATTCCTCCTGCCCCGCTTTCCACGCCTGGTAAATACTGTCGGCTTCCAACCCATCCCGATAGTCCACCAGGGCTTCACGGATGAAGGCATAATCGGCAACGGGCAGGATGACTGCGATGGGTTCTCCGTTGCGTTCAATCAACACATCGCTTTCACGCCGCAGCACGGTATCGAGGATCTTCCGCCAATTCTGACGGGCTTCCTTACTTGAGTACTGGATCATGTTTGTCCTTTTCTGTACAGAATGTACACTCTGTATATTTTAATCATAGTGTACATAATATACATCACAAAGGCAAGCAGCACTGCCTTCCAGGCTGTAGTTTCAGGCCGTGTCACACCCGCAGCACACCGCGGAAACCCCGCGCGCCGTAGTACGAATCCGCGCCGTTATGGTACACGAACACCGCGCCGTAGCGGTAATCGCCAAAGAGCGCCCCGCCGCGCTGGCGGATTTCCGGCGGCGTTGCCAGCCAGCTGGATGTCTTCGCATCGAAATGACCCCGGCGTTGCAGCATGCGGTACTGGCTTTCCGTCAGCAGCTCGATCCCCATCGCCGCGGCCATGCCCTGCGCGCTGCCGGCGGGCTTGTTGGCCTTGCGCGCCGCCAGGGCGGCGTCATCGTAGCACAGGCTCCGGCGTCCGGCCGGCGTTTCCGCGGCGCAGTCGAAGAATACAACCTCACCAGTTTCCGCGTCCCATTCCACCACATCCGGCTCGCCGCCGGTGCGCTCCATCTCCTGCAGGCTCCACCACCGCCCGGGGTGTGCCGCCAGCCGTTCCTGCACCACCGCCCAATCCAGGCCGGGATGGCGTTCGGGGTGCTGCGCAAAGCGTGCTTGCAATAAGGTCAGCAAGGTTTCCCACTGTGCGGGGGAGAGCCTGGGTTCGATTGGATTCATGGCATCCTTCCTTTCAATCCCGGATTGGCCCGGGTGGCACCTGTAGTCTCATTTTCCCCCTGAACTACAACGATACCACAAACTGAAACGCTGGAAAATAGCCGGAATTTGCATGGTTCACGGAATCTGCCAGCCGGCAAGCTGCTTTCCAGCCCCCGGAGCGTACCGGCCTCACCAACCAGGTCTTTTGGCCTGAGGCAAAAGGCTGATCAAAGCGGGTAAGAATAACAAAAGCGAAGTAAGCATGCCAGCCGTAACCCCGGCCACTATGTTGGCTGTGCCGTGAAGGAACCAGTAGGCGGTCGAACCCCACACGCCCAGGATGATTGCCAACAATGTGCCCATCCATAACGCGTTAACACCGGTCCGGAGGCTCGCTCGTTGCATGTAAAGAAAGGCCGTTCCCGCCATTAACAGAGTGAACATCACCATGCCGGGTAAGGAAATGCGCCAATCGACTTCATCATAACAAACCATCATCACCAAAGGCATGCCTCCCAAAAACCCAAAGGCCAGCAGCGAGCGTTCCTCTCTGATGTTGGTAACAAACGCCTGGAGCGGACGCAAAGACCGTGTCAGCAGGAGCGAGACCACAACCACCCCCGCCAGCGGGATCCAGGCGCGCCACCCCCACACCTCCCCGTCGAACAAAAAGCCCGGCGTGCTCACATTTGTCATATACCCGCTGAACACAAGGGTATGCATCACATATGGGTACGACCAGCGCGGAAAGCTTTTGATCCAACCAACACATGCGCCGACCGGCAGCAGAAGCACCAGGGACGACAGGATATTCAACAAAGTGAGTGGTGTATGCGCCATCCACAGCCCAAAGGGCACCTGCGTGGCAATCAACCGCAACCCATATACCACGAAAAAGGCGACCGCCGCAGCTGTCTCCACCCTGGAAATGGCTTGTTCACGATTCATCGCGCACATCGCTTCCCACTCGCATTCCGATCAGTGCATCATGCCGCCAGGTGTTGCCGCGCCAGGCGCGGCAGGCGGTCCAACAGCAGCCAGCAGGCAAAGGCTGTCCCAACCGCGGGCAGGCAGGCGATCGCCAGGATGACCGGGAGCGGTTCGGTGGTGACCAGGTTCAACAGCCCTGCCAGGCACCAACCGATGCCATAGGCGGGTATCCAGCACCAGGCGTACCGCACCCGCCGGCGCAGCAGCCACCATTGGGGTACGGCGATCACCATCCCCATCAGCAACAATCCCACCATGATCGACAGCGTGTCATTCCGCCTTCCCAGCACTGATATCACCAGCGCGCCAACCGCGAACGGCGTCAGCCAGCCCAGCACCGTCGCGGCAATCCACCACCCGGCATGAGGGAAAAAGCGGCGCAGCAGCAGGTACTGGAACACCCCGCTTACCAACCCGATCGCGGGAAAGAGCACATACATGAACAGGAAATCTTCCGTAATGTGAGACTGCCCGGCGACCTGGATCCGGTCACCGACCCATTCGGTAACCAGTTTCATCGCCCCCCAGGTGAGGTACCAGGCTGCAGCAGCCGCCACCACATGCAACACAACCCATCCCGCGTAAAAAAGCCAGCGGGGTTTTTCCGTCAGGGTAATCAACATATGTGTCTCCAATCCGGGTATCTGCCGCCCCCCTGCCTGCGGTTGCGCGCATGCAGCAAACCCAACCGATCTACAGCGCAAACCTGGCTGCCATGCGGCTCCCATGCCGGGTGGATGCACCTGGAGGTGGATGCGCCCGGGATTCCCGATGATGCTTCGACCTATCCTGATTATACAAACATTCCCATCCTCACTGCAATCCCCACTGCCGCTTTTTCGTTTTCATTCGCCAACCAATCTGCCGCCGGGCACATGTTAAAATCAACCCATGAACCCCCGCTCCCCTGTCCTTAAGGCCGCGCTGCTCTCGCTTTCCCTGCTGACGATCCTGACCGGGGCGGCCATCGCCCCCACATTGGGGAGCATTGCCCGGGCCTTTCCGCAGGCAAGCCCCGCCAGTGTGCAGATGGTGCTGACCCTGCCCTCGCTCTTCATCATGGTGGTATCCATCCTTACCGGTCGACTGGCGTCACGCATGTCAGAGCGCGTCCTGCTGCTGGCCGGGTTGTGCCTGTACATGGTTGGCGGGTTGGCGGGCCGCTTCGCGCCGGGGATTGGCTTCCTGCTCGCCACGCGCGCTGTGCTTGGAATCGGGGTGGGAATCATCTCGCCCCTGTCGGTGTCCCTCATCGCCGATTTCTACAGCGGACGCGAACGCGCGCAGATGATGGGCTGGTCGCAATCGGCCCGCAGCCTGACCGGGGTGGTGGTTGCCCCGCTGGTCGGCACCCTGGCTACCGCCGATTGGCGCAATGTGTTCTGGGTGTACCTGCTGGGGTTCGCGGTATTCCTGGTCACCCTGGTATGGATCCCCGACCCCAAAACAACCATCCAGCGCTTCCAGCGCGACGGAACGGCTGAACCCGTGCTTCAACCGCCGGCGGCAGAAATTGCCCCGGAACGCTTCGAATGGAAGGCAGTGTGGCTGCTGGCACTGGCGATGGTGCTGCAGCGCATCGGGTTTTACATGATGCCCGCCAACCTTTCCCTGCACATGGCTGCCTACAACCTCGGCGGATCGGCGCTGGCAGGCTGGGCGATTGCCGCCGACACGCTGGCTTCGTTCGTGATCGGGCTGGCCTTTGCCAGCCTGCTGAAAACCTTCCGCCGCTACCTGGGCATGCTGTCACTGGCGCTGATGGCGCTGGGGTATGGTGTACTGGCTGCGGCAGAAGGCACTGCCGGACTGATGGCAGCAATGGCCCTGATCGGGTTCGCGGAAGGCCTGCTGATGCCGCTGCTGCTGTACCTGGCGGCACAATCGGTGCCCGCCGCGCAGCGCACCCTGGCGATTGGCCTGGTGGGCAGTATGCAGTTCCTCGGTCAATTCCTCACCCCCTATGCTGCCGCGGCGTTGGGGTGGGCGGCGCGGGACAGTGCCACGCGTACCCTGTTCTGGTCCACCGGCATTCTACTGGCCGCTGCTGCCGCGCTTGGCACGGTGGTCAGCCTGCGTGTGCCGCGCCGTGAAGCCAAAACCACGGACCGCGCGGCAGAGGTCGGATCGAACCCTCCCGCCTGATCCGTGGTGAATGGGATGGCGTCCCGCGCTAGAAGTGATGGATGCCGCTGTCGGCGGTGTTGTTGATCATCACCTGCGGATCGCCGTGGTATTGCACGTAGCTTTCCTCGGAACTCTGCACCGAAAGCTTGCCGCTGACGGTCACATCCGCCTGGCTCTTATCAGAGAGGGTCAGGGTGGTTTGTTCGGTTTCGAGGTTGGCGGCATTGTATTTACTGGAGCCGCTCAGGAAAATTTCCTGGTTCCTGGCCCGTCCGCTGACATGCACCGTGGTAGACCAATGGAATTTGCCCACCAGGTTTTGCAGGTCGATCCCGTCGATTTTGACCCCGATATGTCCGCGGGTGGTAATCACCAGTTCGCTGCCGCTGAAATCGTGGATTTCCAGGTTGGAAATCCCTTTCAGGTCAATGCTTTTCAGGTCTTTCACCGTCAGGTAATAGGCCACATGTCGCAGGGTAAAGCTGTTGGCGACACGTTCGCTCCAGCTGCGGCTCATGCCCAGCTCCAGCACACCGTTCACCAGTTCAGTCTGCACATTCGGCAGCATCTGCGAATCGGCTTCGACTTCCAGCGCTTCCTGTGCGCCCTGGCGAATCACCAACCGCCCGATATCTTTGAGAACAACAGCCGACACCCCCTCGATCGGGCGGCTTTCACGGTCACTGAAGTTTGTGTTCATAAGCCCCTTTCCACTAGCGGATTAGTCACGTTTGCGAAACATGTTGCGCACCACCACCAGGATGCCGACCAGGATCAGCGCCACCGGCCACAGCAGGTCCCAACCGATCTCGAAGCGCTCACCGAGGTAGAACACCGCGAACGCCAGCGCGCTGAGCAGGGTGAGGGTGACACCGGAGCGTTCCACCGGGTCACGGTTGATCAGGTTGGATGCGAGGATGCCCAGCCCGATGAAACCCGGGATCAAGGTCCAGATGTATGACCAGGAGGCCCAGTCACCGGTGAGGTGCTGGTAATACAGGATGCCGCCGATGCCGGCGTTGATGAAACCGGGAATCGCCAGGTCGCCGTTGCCGGACAGCACACTCGCCACCAGGAAAATCACCCCGATGCCCAGCACGAAGATCGGCCAGTCAACCCACACCCGCAAATCCGGGAAGAGCTGCAGGGCGATCAGCGCCGCGCCTACCAGGATCAGGATCACGCCAAAAATCAGACCATTTTTCTTTTTCATATCTTCCTCCGTCAGGCAGCAGTTACCAGCCCGCTGCCTTCATTATACATGGTTAAATCCAAATACAGTTATAGATAGATACGAAAAACACGGGTGAAGGTTTCAAGCCGAATAGGCAATGCAGCGCGTCAGAGGGATTTATTGGAGCGCTGCCTGACGCCGCATTTGCGGCAGGTATACATCATACGCCGGCCATGCAGGTCATTCTGGCCGTCACAGTAGGGGCATTTCACCTGGCGGACGCGCAAGGCACGTTCGGCAGGGTTATGCGCCAATTCATACGAGAGGTCGCGCCCGCATTTTTCACAGTTGAAGGTCACCACGCTGGTGAAGCGGTTGGTATGCCCGCACCCGCCGCAGGTTTCGCACTGTTCCAGCGGGTATTTGCGCAGGCGGCGGATTGTGCCGCGCCACAGGAGTGTACCCGCCGCCCACAGCGCTACCAGGTCGAGGATCGCCCACCCGCCGCGCAGCACATCGGGAAACAGCAGGCTGAGGGTGATCGGCAGTGCCGCGACCACAAAAGCGATTGCCGCCAGCACCAGGGCGGGGCGCAGGTAATTGGCGCGCGGCACCCAGGCGGTGTACAGGCGGTCAAATTTGAACTCGGCTTCGGTCACCCGCTGACGGTCAAAGGCGTACAGGAACAGCAAACTGCCACGGGCAGGATTGCCCAGCACATCACGGAAAGCGCCGGCGGCTGCCTCCGGGGTGATGCCCCAGCGGTGCGACTCGAACCAGGCGAACTGCTGCTGCAGCAGTGCCGCCTGGCGGGATGTATCCGAAAGGTCCGCCTCGCTGTACGTCCCCTGCGCGCCCCACGCAGCGGGGGGAATCACCCGGCATTCCGCATCCGGCAGGGCCAGGGTTTCACGCGCCAGTGCCTCCAGCGCGCCCGTCTCCTCCTCGGCGCCGCCTGTCCCGGCTTCAAATGCCACGATGATCTTTTTTGCTGCCATGCCAGAATTGTATCATCCTTCGACAGGCTCAGGAACCGTCCTTCGGCAGGCTCAGGAACCGTCCTTCGACAGGCTCAGTGAAGCGTTAATTCATCATCTTCCGGGCGGTGGTTGGGAACGGAAACATACCAGAACACCCCGAAGCGGTCGACGACATTGGCACAGCAATCGGACCACGGCAGGCGCGTGACCGGCATCAGCACCACACCCCCCTGCGACAGTACCGCAAATGCCTGGTGTACGGCTTCCGCATCCGGCAGGGTGATGCCGAAATTCATCGGGGGATAGCGTTCCGGTGTACACAGCTTGCGCAGCTCCTCACCGATATCATTATCGGCCTCACTCACCGCCAGGAAACTCTTCCCGTCCCGTTCCAGCTCCGCGTGCAAAAAGGTGCCATCACTATGGCGCACATGATACCCCAACGCAACGCCAAACGCCTGCTGGTACACCTGCACCGCCTCATCGCTCCCGCGCACATACACCTGTATCCCGATCTCCATCAATGACCTCCTCGATAGCTCCATATTGGGATTCCCGCCCGACGGCAGGATTGCTTGATACGATAGTAATACCACATTTCCCGCAAAGCCGCACCTCGCCAGTACATGCAGAACGGGGATTGATTTCTTGCATCCTGCCCCAAACGGCCTATACTTATTAAAGGAGGGGACACGGAATCATTCACAATTTCACCAAGGAGTGTTGCCATGAATTTTGTCATTTTAGGGGCTGTGTTGGTGCAATGGTTCATTTCCAGCAAGAGCCGCCTGTGGGGCGCGGTTGCCGGGCTGGCCATCACGGTTGGGATTGGGATCTGGGGCCTGGATGCCTATGCCCAGGGCGGCCAGATCACTTTCTTCGGCATAGCGCTCAGCCAGGGTATCTTCCTGCTGTTCATCGCCGCCTGGACGGTGTATGACGTGGTGATGATCGCGCAGGCCGCCGGCGGCAAGGCCACGGTGCGCCTGGCGGAGGAAACCCGGTTGTACCAGGAACCCGGGCTGCAATCCCCGGTGGTGGCCGTCAAACAGCGCGGCGACAGCCTGACCCTTTCCGCCAACAACAAAAACGTGGGCGGCATGGTGTGGTCCGTGGTACTGCTGGGCGGGGACCAGAAGGCCTACATCCCCGGCTCCACGCCCATCCTGCGCCAATGGAAAACCCTGCAAAAGGAAACCCACCTCTACAGCCAGCCCGACAAGAACAGCCCGGTGCTGGAAACCCTGCCAAAGGGTTCCATCCTCGAACTGGGCAAAAGCGAGAAACTGGGCAATGAGGTGTGGGTGCGCGCCGCCAGCGCGCAGCACCTGGAAGGCTTCATCCCCGGCAACACCGCCGGGCAGGAAGTGAAGCAGTAACCGGCCAACGATTCCCGCGGCGGTTCACGGTACAGAAATCCAAAAAAAGACACCGGGTGGAAAATGCGTTCGGCATCGACAGCCCGGTGTCCTCTATTCCAGTGATGACCCTGGTTTCCAGTGATCTCCGCGGAACTACTCATCATCCCCGAAAGAATCGCTGTCCTCGTCGCTCATGTCAAACCCCAGGTCAAGGCCGTTGATCGCCATTTCGCGCACCACGCCTTCAATTTCCTGCATGATATCCGGGTTCTGTTTGAGGAATTCCTTGGTATTCTCGCGCCCCTGGCCCAGGCGGATTTCGCCGTAGGAGTAGAACGAACCGCGTTTTGAGATCACATCAAGCTGCGTGCCCAGGTCAATCAGGTCGCCGACCTTGGAGATGCCCTCGTTGTACATGATATCGAATTCCGCGGTGCGGAAGGGCGGCGCGACCTTGTTCTTGACCACCTTGACGCGCACGCGGTTACCGATGATCTCGGCGCCCATCTTAATCGACTGGATGCGGCGCACATCAATGCGCATCGAGGCGTAGAACTTGAGCGCCATCCCGCCCGAAGTGGTTTCGGGGTTGCCGAACATCACGCCGATCTTCTGGCGCAGCTGGTTGGTGAAGATCACGGCGGTGCGGGTTTGGTTGATGGCACCGGAGAGCTTGCGCAACGCCTGTGACATCAGGCGCGCCTGCATGCCCATCGAGGCATCACCCATATCCCCTTCGATTTCAGAACGCGGCACCAGGGCAGCGACCGAGTCGATCACCACCACTTCCACCGCGCCGGAGCGCACCAGGGTTTCTGCAATTTCCAACGCCTGTTCGCCGGTATCGGGCTGGGCGATCAGCAGTTCATCAATGTTAACGCCCACCCGCGCGGCATACACCGGGTCGAGGGCATGTTCCATATCGATGAAGGCAGCCGTGCCGCCCATCTTCTGTGCTTCGGCCACCACGTGCAGGCACAGGGTGGTCTTGCCGGAGGCTTCCGGTCCGTAGATTTCTGTGATGCGCCCGCGTGGGATGCCGCCCACGCCGAGGGCGATATCGATCGAGAGGCAGCCGGTGGGGATGGCTTCCACGTTGAGGTGCTTGGCCTCGCCCAGGCGCATGATGGCGCCGTCGCCGTAGCGTTTGGTGATATCACCGAGAGCTTTGTCGAGCACCGCGCGGCGGGCTTCATCCTGCTGTCCTTCGGTTCCTTCCAGGGCGAACCCCTGGAACGTGGTGGTTTTTTTCTTGGCCATTGTTTTCTCCTCTTGGGTCAATCCATCTCCGCGGCCGCCGCGGTTGTTTTCCGGGTACAGGTATTCATTATAGCATATTTGTTCTATTATTGCTACTATTTGACAGGGTACTATTGTCAATTATGGCAAGATTCGGGACGAATTGCAAGGAAACCAGCATTTCGGAACAGCACTTTCCTTTTTTCCCTATGGTCTGCTTTTTGGGTTCCAACCGCCCCAGTTAATGTGGCATCGTCGTATCATATCCAGGACCGGGGATGTGAGGCCGCCTGTACTGGTACAAACCATCCCCGATCCTGGACATAAGTCCAATAGTGTAACACCAGCCATGCTAACCTAAAAAGCGGCGCGTGCATTTTTGTTCCGGTCAAACATTCCACACTCACCTCCGCCATCCCATCCCGGAGGCAGGTATTCCGGTCACGAACCCAGGCGGCGTAACTCCCTGCCTCCGGGATGGTGGTTCAGAAGTTACGCAGCAGCCCCCGAAAAAGTTAAGGAAAGCGGCTCCCCTTGTCGGATACGGTTTCACGCATGCAGCACAGGCAAGCCTGCCCCTGCCTCAGCGGCCGTATCTCACTCCGCTGCCACTGCGCGAAAGGTTTCGGGCAGTTCCTGCTCCTCAATCGTGCGGATCGGCTTCATCAACAGGAATGCCACGCTGATCACGATCATCCCCACCGCGCCAATCCAGTACCAGGGATGCACCCCGGTCACCTCCGCCAGCGGCCCGGCAATCGCCAGCGAGATCGGGATCGTGATCGTTACCATGCTGCTCGCCAGGGAAAGCACCCGCCCCTGCAAGTGTTTGGGCACGCGGCTTTGCAGCAGCGACATCGAAGCGGCGTTGTTCATCGGGTTGGCCGAGGCGGTGAGGAAAATGCCCACCAGCGCCAGCCAGAATTGGTGCGGTGCGGCTGCCGCCACGATCGCCAGAAAGAGGCCCATCACCAGGTTGCCGATGATCATCGTATTGACCTTCTTCTTGAATCCGCCCCACGCGCTCATCAGCAGCCCGCCCGCCACCATCCCCAGCCCCCAGGCGGCGTTGATGCTGCCCAGTTCCAACGCGCCCAGCCCAAAATATTGCGTCACCAGCAGCGGGAAAAAGGTGAAGATCGGCTCAAGGATGGCGTTCATCAGGGCAAAGCCGATGATCACGTAGAACAGCCCGCGCCAGGCAAGGATGAAACGCAGTCCTTCCTTAAAATCAGTCCACATGCGGCGCGGGGTGACAGCGCCTTCATCGTGCCGAACCACCTTTGGCAATCGCAGCAGGCTGAGGATCACAATTGCGATCACAGCCGTAACCACATCAATCGCGAGCACGCCGTACACCGGCAGCAGACCCATCAGCAGCGCGCCCAGCGGCGGACCGGCAATATGCACTGCCGCCTGCAGGGTGGTGGTGATGCCCTGCACACGCTGCAGCTGCGTATCCGGTACAATCGTGCTCATCACGGCCGTGTTGGCGGTCCACTGCATGCTCCCCATCAGCGAAGACAGGCCAAACACCACAAACACATGCCACACCTGAATCAGATCCAGCCAGAACATCAGCATCAGGAAAATCGTACCGAGGGTGATGATGGTATCGTTGGCGATCATGACCAGCCGGCGGTCGAGGCGGTCCACCAGCGTACCGAGGAACGGCCCCAGCAGCGCGCCGGGTACGATGATCGCGATTGTCCCGCTGGCGAGGATGGCGGAGGAGCCGGTGGTTTCGGTCAGCCACCACACAATGGCGAACTGCACCAGCGTGCTGCCCAGCAGGGAAAAGATCTGCCCCACAAACAGGGGAATATACAGTTTCAGCCAGCCGCGGTCGGGTGCCGGCGTGTGTTCCACTTTCGTTTCTTCCATACCCGGATTGTACTACAAACCCTTACCGGCAATCACGCCCGACCTTGATTTTCGCCCGTTCGGTGAAGGCAAAATTCTCATCCGGCACAATGTACGAAAGATGATCCACCCGGAAACTGCCCGACAGGTTCAGGTCTGAGAGCTGGCTGCGCAATTCCAGCGATTGGGGTATGGTGAGAATTTCCGCGATGGTCATGTGTGCTGAAAAAGGCCATTTCCGTTCCGGCGCGCCCTGGAACATACGCGTGCCTTCAACCAGCGGGAGCAGGCGGTTGAGGACCTCCTGCGGCTGGATATCAAGGACAATCCCCCGCCCGTCGCCCCCGGTGATGATGGGGCCATAGTGCAACAGAAACGGTTCGAAACCCGCCAACATATCTTCCAGTTCCAGCAGATCGATGGCATTTACCGGGCCGGCCGCCGGCACTGAAAGGCTGATATGCGCATCACACTCCGACCCCTGTGACCAGGTATACACCCGCCGAAGCGCATTGACAACCGCCCGATGGGGTTCCGGCGGAATGATCAGCACAATCCCATACCGGTATTCCTTCATCCATGGCTTCCACCCGGTCATACATTCTGCGTAACGGGTTGACATCGTATACGTCTCCTTTCAGGTCAGCCCTTTTCATTCCGCCAATCTGGCCGGAAGAACAGCTGGCCGGTTTCCCGCTGTTGCCCTTCTCGCCCGGTCAGGAACGGTTAATACGCATCTGGCAGTACTTTCCGCCGCTGAATACGGTGCTTTCCACGGTCACTGTCACCGGCGCATCCAGCAGGCTTTCCCATAAAATACGGTAAAAACCACTGCCGCAGCCGCAAAAAGCAACTGGAATTTCGCCTTTACTACCGTTGATCCATCCACAATGGCACATGTGCTGACGCCTGCCCTGTTCATCACTCGCCAACAAATATGCCTTCGGATGATACGGCCGTCCCGTATGCAGGATACTGCCATCTTCGCACACTTCGGGGCTGTGCATAAAACGCTCATTTTCTGCCAACTGGATCAACGCTGCATCCGAACCCAGGCTTTTGATGATGCTTTCCCTTTGCTCAGCGCGCATGGCTTCGACCACATCTGCCAATCCCCCGCCGGCAGTATAGGCTTGCTTAAATTGGCGGATCAGGCTTTGGGAAAAGGCACAGGAGCAGCGGCTCATGATTTGCCGGCATTGCTCTGCATCAAAATGGACCTGCATCCGCTCGATCATCTCCGCAGCCCAGCGCGCCTTGGCGCCAGGGTTGGAGGCAGAGGTCAACCCGGCACCATCACCGATGATCTCCCGGCGCAGCGTCTCCCCGCCAGCGTCATCGAGGCTTCGCCCCAGGCGTTCAATCCAGCTTTCTTTTGCCATTGCTTCCTCCAGATGAAATGGTTTGTTCTTTCATTGTAGCGGCCAAACGGCATGGATACAATATCATCGTGGTCCCGTGACAGCGAATTGCTGCCGCTTTCACCAATGGTCTGCCAGCACTTGTGCCAGCACGCGCCCGGCATCGGTGGCGCGCGCATCACCATCCATCGCGCCAGCCAGGGTGATCAGGCTTTTCCACAGCACCCAGCCGCGCCCACGCGCCCAGGCGGCGGGATCGAGCGGCAGTGCCGCCCGGAACACCGCACGGCTTTCCCCCTCCAGGTACGTCCAGGCAATCGCCAGGTCACAGGCGGGATCGCCGACGCAGCTGCAGCCGAAATCGATCACCGCACGCAGCTTGCCGTCCTGCACCAGCAGGTTCCCGGCAGCCACATCGCCGTGCACCCACACCGGCGGATGTTCCCAGGTGGCGGCAAGCGCTGCCTCCCAGATAGCCGCCGCCCTGCCCGTATCGATCCGCCCCGCCAGCACCATGGCGTCCCGGGTTTCGCGATCATACACTGAAAGCGGGCCGCCACGCCAGAAGTTGTGTTCTCCCGCCGGCGGCGCACCGCAAGTGTCGATCGATTGCAGTGCAGTGAGGAAGGCGGCCAGGTCACGGGCAAAACGGGTGCGGTCCGTTACCGCCGCGGTCAGCGCGCTTTCACCCGGAATCCAGCGGTAGATGGACCATGCCCAGGGGTAGCCGTGCGCTGGTTCGCCCACCGCCAGCGGCGCCGGGATTTGCAGGGGCAGGTGCGGCGCCAGGCGGGGCAGCCAGGTTTGCTCCTTGGCCACCTGCTCGCGGTAATGGGCGGCACTCGGCAGGCGCACCAGCATGCTCCCACCCAGGTGGAAGGTGCGGTTGTCCCAGCCGCCGTTGGCAACCGGCCGGATGGGCAAGTGTGCCCACTGCGGGAACTGCCCCGCCACCAACCGCCGCACAAGCTCGGTATCGATCAGAATTGGAGGGTGTGTCATGCAATAATTGTACTCAAGACTTCCGAAGTTTTAAAAAACTTCGGAAGTCTATTGTTCGAAAGTCTATATATTCGGAAATCTGTCTTAACCGCAATCATCCCCTCAATCCACCAGGTACTGACGCAATGGTTCAGACACGCAGCGTGTTTCAATCCACACTTGTAACAGGGAAAGATAGTCCTGTGGATTTCCAAAATGCCTTTCGACGCCTCCCCGATCCACCAGGGCATCATCCCGCATCCGCATCCAATCGCGGTGGCTGCTAAACTCCCAATCAGCCGGGTTGGCGGCAAGGGCATCCTTAACTGGATTCGCGTGGATGTAAAGGCACAAAGTGCGCAAATACCGCTCATCCGGCACCCATTTTCCCTGAAACTGTCCCTGGAAAAGAGAACCCACGCGTTCATAGCGTTTGTTGATCGCTTTAGTATTATAGGAAATGCTCAATAATTGCATCGCATGTGAAACAGACTCAGAGATGGTTTGCAGGTTCGTTTCCAGTGTAACGGCTTGTCCGGGTAGATCAGCGGCGGTCTGGTCCGCTGGTTTTACACGCACCAGCAGGTGGTAATGGGTCGGCATCAGGCAATACGCAAGGACATCAAGATACGGCAGGAGATACCTTTTCATCCCTTGCAAAAAATACAGGTAATTAATCCGCTCAAAAAAGATCGCCTGCCGGTTGTTGCCGCGGTTGTAAAAATGATAATAATGGTCTGGAAGAAAGGGATGATTGCGGCGAGGCATTGAAGTGTGTTCGTTACGGCTTAATTTTGGTGGGTGATTCTTAATATACCCAGACTTCCGAAGTTTTTAAAACTTCGGAAGTCTATGATACAACAAACTCCCCAAATTCTGCGTATAATTCATCACGATAACGAGCAAATAACGGAGAAAGAGAAAATGAAACAAATCCTGGCGATCAATGGTTCACCGCGCGCGCATGGCAACACAGCCGCGCTGCTGGAACGCGCCGCCCTCCCGCTGCGCGAGGCGGGGTACACGGTCGAGATCGTGCAGTTGTCCAAAATGGACCTGCGCCCCTGCCGCGGCTGCGCTGCCTGCGTGGAAAAAGGTTTCCGCTGTAAAACACAGGATGAGATCGAAATCCTGCTGGATCAAATGCGCGCCGCTGACGGCATCCTGCTGGCCTCACCGATTTACATGTGGCAGGTTTCCACCCTGCTCAAGCAGGTCTTTGACCGCCTGGTGTCCTACTTCCACCGCCCTGACCCGCAACTGGTGGGCAAGCCGGTGTTCGTGCTGAGCACCTCGGCAGGCCCGTTCGTCTACCGTAAGGGGATTGCCTATATGGAAGAAATCGCCCACCACCTCGGCATGCGCCCGGCCGGGCATCTCAGCCAGTTGGGTGCCAGCCCCAAACCGGTGAATGGCAAGGTCTTCGGCCGCTTTCTCAAGCTGGTGGAAGGCAGCAGAACCGATCACCGCCCCTCGCTGAAGGAGTTGTTCAACTTCATGCTCCAGCAGGGTTCGGCGATGGCCTTCCTGCCGGAGGACCGCAAGTATTTCATCGAACACGGTTGGGACAAAGGTCTGTATTACTACCCCTGCAAGATCAACTTCCTCAAGCGCGGCATCATGCGCTTTGTCGGCTGGGCGGCGGGGAAATTCGCCGGCAAGATCGTGGATGAAAGTGCGGCATAAGCCGTACAGCATGTTCCGCAACGGGACTTGAAATTGCCATGCAGAAATGGGGAGAATGCAGGGCAATCATCCGCCAGGCGCGCATGAGCGTATCTTCATGCGCGCTGCGCCTGCGCCAAGTGTGTTAAAATGAAGCGACTATGACCGCGTTAAAGATCCTCCTGGCTTCGGCCTCCCCCCGCCGGCGCAGCCTGCTTGCGCTCACCGGCTGGGATTTTCGCGTTCAGGCGGTCGATATTGACGAAACCCCCCGCCCCGGGGAAACCCCGGAGGTGTACGTCCTGCGCCTGGCACAGGAAAAAGCCCATGCCGCCCGGCCGTTTGCCGCCCCCGGTGAACACATCCTCGCCTCCGATACGATCGTGGTCGATGATGGCGAATTGCTGGGCAAACCGGCAGACGCCGCCGAAGCGCGTGCCATGCTGCGCCGCCTGCGCGGCCGCGAACATTTCGTCTATACCGCCCTGGCCGTGCTCAACCACGGCGATGAAGCTCACCTGGACCTGTGCGCCGCGCCCGTGCCAATGCGCAGCTACAGCGATGCTGAGATCGAGGCGTATATTGCCACCGGCGACCCTTTCGACAAGGCCGGCGCGTATGCCATCCAGCACCGCGGCTTTCACCCGGTGGAGCAATTCCATTCCTGCTTCGCCTGCGTGATGGGCCTGCCGCTGTGCCATCTCGGGCGCAGTTTCCGCGCCCTGGGCTACACCAGCACTGAAAACATCCCCGCCAATTGCCAGGTTGACCTTTCGTATGTCTGCCCGGTACACCGCGGCATATTCCCTGAGGCTAACTGATCATGAAATCAACCCGAACCTCCTTCTACCGCATCCTTTCTGCGCTGACCCTGCTGGCGCTGCTGGTCACCGCCTGCACCAACGGCGGCAGCACGGCCACCGCCGCGCCGGAACCCACAGTCACCAGCCTGCCCACCGCGGTGGTGGAGCTGACCTCCGTGCCCGATGTGGAAGCCAGTGTGCAATCCTTCCTCGACCGGTGGCAGGCGCAGGATTATGCCGGTATGTACGAGATGCTCTCCAGCCTCAGCCGCGATGCCGTCAGCCTGGAGGATTTCAGCGGACGCTATACCAATGTCGCCCTGGCGCTGGTGGTAACTGACCTCACCAGTGAGATCCTCTCGGTAATGACCAGCACCCGCACCGCCCAGGCGGCATACCGCGTCACCTTCACCTCCTCCCTGATCGAACAATACACCACCAGCGAAATGCTGATGGACCTCACCCTGGAAAACGGCGAATGGAAAGTGGAATGGCACGACGGCCTGATCATGCCGCAACTGCGCGGCGGTAACGTGCTGCGCGCCGATATTTCCGTCCCGGCGCGCGGCGGCATTTACGATGTCAACGGCAATGCCTTTGCCGCCCAGACCGAAGCCTACGCCATCGGCGTGGAGCCCGGCAAGATCGAAAAAGAAAGCACCCTGCTGGCGGAACTTTCACGCCTGCTGGAAATGCCCACCGCTGATATCCAGGCGAAATACGAATACGCCCGCGGCACCAACTGGTATGTCGCCCTCGGCGATGCCCCCGCGGACGCGGTGGAAGCGCGCCTGAACGTGATCAGCGGTGTGGGCGGGGTGTGGCTCAATAACTATGACACCCGCTACTACTATGCCGGCGAATCCGCCGCCCAGGTGGTGGGGTATGTGCTCGCGATCCCGGCCGAACAGCTGGCATCTTACCAGGCCCAGGGATATGTCGGCAATGAACAGATCGGCGTCAGCGGCATCGAAAAGGGTGCGGAAGAAGCCCTGCGCGGCGTGCGCGGCGCTGATGTCTACGTGGTCAGCCCCGAAGGCCAGGTGCTCGACCGCCTGGGGCATACCGACGCACGCCCCTCCCTTTCGGTGGTCAGCACCCTCGATTTTGATTTCCAGGAGCAGGTGGAACGTGCTCTCAGCGGCAAAACGGGTGCGATTGTGGTGATGGAACGTGATACCGGCCGTGTGTTGGCGATGGCTTCCAACCCCAGCTTCAACCCCAACCTGTTCGACCCCGATAACTTCAACCGCAATTACCTGCTGGAGGCGATGCTCAACAACACCAACCAGCCCGGCATCAACCGCGCCAGCCAATCCAGCTATCCCCTGGGTTCGGTCTTCAAGATCATCACCATGGCCGCAGCGCTGGAAACCGGCCTCTACACCGCCGATACCCGCTATATGTGCGGGCACACGTTCACAGAACTGGAAGGCCAGGTGTTTTACGACTGGACCTATGAAAAGGAAGTGGCCGCCAGCGGCGAACTGACCCTGCAGCAAGGGCTGATGCGCTCCTGCAACCCCTATTTCTATCACATCGGCCTCGACCTCTACCGCCAGAACTTCCCCAATGCCATCTCTGAAATGGCCGTGGGCTTCGGCCTGGGCAGCCCGACCGGGATCGGCGTGCTGGATGAGAGCGCCGGCAACGTGCCTTCTCCCACCGGTGAGGGCGATGCCGTCCAGCTGGCGATCGGACAGGGCACCCTGCTGGTGACCCCGCTCCAGGTGGCCACCTTCATCGCTGCTTTGGGCAACGGCGGCACGCTCTACACCCCGCAGCTGGTGGACCACTACCTGGATGCCAACGGCAACATCATCGATCCCTTTATACCCCAAACCCACGGCAGCCTGCCAATCTCGGAAGAGAACCGCCAGATCATCATCGAAGCCATGCGCTGGGTGACCAGTGAACAGCGCGGCACCGCCTACAGCACCTTCTACAACCTGTACTACCCGGTGTACGGCAAAACCGGCACCGCGCAAACCTCGCTCGAAGCCCCGCACTCGTGGTTCGCGGGCTTCACCGATGCCAACGAACCCGGCAAGCCGGATATCGCCGTGGTGGTGTTCACTGAATTTGCCGGCGAAGGCTCCGAAGTCAGCGCCCCGATCTTCCGGCGCGTGGTGGAACTGTACTTTGAAGGCAAGGCCATCCGACAGTACCCGTGGGAAAGCCGCCTGTGGGTGACCCAAACCCCCACCCTGTTCGATGCCGAATACACCCAGACCGCGGTACAGCGCGCCACCGAAGAATCTCAGCGCGCCACCGAAGAGGCGGAACAAACCCAACAGGCTGAAGGGGACGGCGGCGGATGATGACGGGAGCAACGGCAGCATAGCGTTATGGCAAAACAAACCACCACGGGCATTATTTTGCGGTACCGTTCCGGTTTCTACACGGTGGAAACCGCGCCGCATGAAACCGTGGAATGCTCCCTGCGCGGGCGCCTGAAGAAAGGCCCCAAAGAGGGCGATATTGCCGCCCTCGGCGACCGGGTTGAGATCACCCGCCTTCCGGAAGGCACCGGGGTGATCGAGAGCGTGGCGGAGCGCAAGAGCGCCTTCATCCGCCTGGCGCCCAGCGCGCGCGGCGAATACCAGCAGGTACTGCTCGCCAACCCCGACCAGATGTTGATCGTATTCGCCTGCGCCAACCCCATGCCGCACCTGCGCATGCTCGACCGTTTTTTGGTGATCGCCGAAAAAAACGGCATCCCGCCCATTATCGTCGCCAACAAACTCGACCTAGTGGGTCGCGCGGAAGCCGAAACACGCTTCGGCCTGTACCAATCCATCCCCTACGAAGTGCATTATACCTCTGCCCGTAGCGGTGAAGGCGTGCAGGCGTTATTCGAGCGCCTCAAAGGGCGCATCTCCGCCCTGGCAGGACCTTCCGGGGTAGGAAAATCGAGCCTGCTGAATGCGATGATGCCGGGCCTGGGGCTGGCGGTGAGCCAGGTGAGTGATGCCACCGAAAAAGGCCGCCACACCACCACCCACCGCGAACTATTCCCAATCGATGTGCCCGAGGGCGGCTACGTCGCCGATACCCCCGGCATGCGCTCGATTGCCCTGTGGGACACCGAAGCGGAGGAACTCGACGGCTACTTTCCCGAACTGCGCGGCCTGGTGCAGGATTGCCAGTTCAGTGATTGCACCCACCGCGAATGGGAACCCGGCTGCGCCGTGCGCCTGGCGGTGGAGGAAGGCAGGGTGCACCCCGAACGTTATCTATCTTACGTGCGCCTGCGCTACGGCGAAGAAGAGGATGAGTTCGATCTGAGTTAAGGGGAAAATAAAATCGTTTGGCGTGTTGGCTGTGTCGGTTGAAATATCATCCGCTATAATAAGGACCATCCTCCCTTCCCAAGGACCTGCCAATGCCCAAATTCAACCCCCCGAATCCCCCCCTTAAACCCTGGCTGCGTACCGTTGCCCTGATCCTGCTCGTACTCCTCGCCCTGGGCATTTTTACCTACGCCAATTACAACTTTGCCGTGCTGCAGCCCGGCGGGACCGATTTCCTGCACCGCTGGCTGCCGGTGCGACTGATGTTGTTTGAAGGTTATCGCAACCCGTATGCATGGGAGGTTTCCGAACAGATACAGTTGTTCCGCTACGGCGGGCGCCTGGCGCTGCCAGGAGAAGCACCCTGCTTGTTTGCCTATCCCTACTATACCGCCGCCCTGTTTGTTCCGTTCGCATTCATTGAAAATTACCCCCTGGCACGCGCCCTGTTCATGACCCTGATCGAGCTGGCGCATATCGCCATTGTCATCCTCAGTTTGCAGATCATCGGGTTCAAGCCGCGCCTGGTGACGCTGCCGCTGCTGATGGTGTTTGCCCTGTTCTGCTCCTACCTCACCCAGCCGCTGATTGACGGCAACCCTTCCAGCATCGCGGCGTTATTCATTGTGCTGTGCCTGTTCTTTCTATCCAAACAACAGGACGCGCTGGCGGGAGTGTTCCTGGCACTGGCAACCTTCAAACCGCAGCTGACACTGCTGTTCTTTGTACTGGTGTGGCTGTGGGCATTTTCGAACAAACGCTGGAAAGTGCTGTTCACCTCCGCCGCCGGGGTGGTGGTGTTAATGGGGGTTTCCTTCCTGTTCCTGCCGGAATGGTTCACCAGTTTCCTGGCGCAGATGGGTACTTATGTTGATGTTGCCAGCCCCAACACCCCTGCCACTGTCCTGGTGGCATGGTTCCCCGCAATGGCAAAATGGATTGCTTTTGGATTATCACTTGCCTGCGGCATCATCCTCGCCATCACCTGGTTCCGAACATGGAAAAGCGGTTTCCCGCAGTTGTTCTGGACTGCCTGCCTGACCTTCACCCTCCTGCCGATCTCCGGTATCACCAGCGCCAAGAGCAATTTCGTTGCCATATTGCCGGCCTTCATCCTGCTTATCGCCGTGCTGGAGGGACGCTGGAAACACCCTAAATTCTGGGTCGATGTGCTGATCCTCCTGGCATTGGTGGGCAGCTGGACCTTCCATTACCTGGCGTTCCGCCTCGAGAATACAATGATTTCCTACCTCGACCTGGTTCTGGCACCGGTGTTGATGGCGGTATTACTGGTGGTTTTGAGGAAATCTTGTATCAAAGCCGATAAAAAAGGTTCATAAGAAAGCAGGTCAGAATTTGAAAACAAACAAATCTACCATCAGGAATTGGGCTCTACATGGTAAAAAATCGAACAGGATGTTGGTTCTATTCATCGGCTGTGTCTTTCTACTTGTACTGCTATATTATGGAAACCTGAACTTTGCAAAACAAAATGATGCCGGGGTAGATTTCCTGATACGGTGGCTGCCGGGCAGACTGGTACTGTTCGAGAGATATGACAGCCCCTACAGCCTGGAAGCAACCCACCAAATTCAATATTTCCGGTATGGAAGGCTTGCCTATGAGTGGGAAATGCAGGGGCTTTTTTCTTACCCACACTACACAATTTTTATCATGTTGCCTTTGATTGCAATCCCTGACTTTACAATTGCGCGTGCTTTATGGATGACAATATTGGAAGTAGCGCACATTGGGATCGTGATTCTTACATTGAGATTTACAAATTTTAACCCCAGACCGGTTTCCTTTTTATTGATGGTGATTGTTAGCTTGATTTCTTCCTATTTGCTTCAGCCGATTATTGATGCCAATCCATCCTCCCTGGCTGCAATTTTTATTGTTCTATCCTTGTTTTTTTTATCAATCGAAAAAGATATCGCTGCCGGCATCTTTCTCGCGTTGGCAACCTTTAAACCACAGATGACAATCTTCTACTTCCTTCTGGTTTTTTTATGGGCGTATTCCCAGAAACGCTGGAAGATCATCATCTCTTCGATGGCTGGCCTCATTGCTCTTTTCTCGATCTCCTTTCTGTTCCAACCGGACTGGTTTTTTGATTTTGTGAAACAGATTATGACCTATCCTGAATATGCCAGTCCCAACACACCGGCAACGATTTTGGGAAAAATCGTGCCGGGTTTCGAGAAAGGAGCCGGCCTTCTATTAGCAATTGTCTCGTTTGGGTTAATCCTATATGAGTGGGTTCGTGCCTACGGCAAAGGTTTCAGGCATTTCTTGTGGACAACATGTTTTACATTTGCACTTCTACCCTTATCTGGCATTGTGTTTGGAAACCGCAATTTCATCATTTTGCTTCCGGGCTTCCTGCTGTTTTTCATCGAGAAATTCCGAACCTATCCAGCTCGAACGGTTCTATGGAACGGTTTGCTGATTCTGATGTTAATTCTCAGTTGGTCGCCGCTATTTTTTACCTTCGTCGACAGCCCTTTCCTGTCCTTTAATAACTATTTACCGTTGTCTTTCCTCCTGGTACTACTTATGTACTTTACCAGAGCTGCCTACACCAAGCAAAGAGAGCCAGGTGGAAACGCAGTAAAAACCAATAACAATGCTTGATGGCATTCTCCATCAAGCAGCACAACCTTTTTTACCAGGATCTCACCCAAAAATGAATACCAATATTAAATTCAGGTGGATAAAAAAACACGCCACAATAATTGCCGTCATCGGTATAATGGCTATTCTGTTGGCAGGGATCGTTCTGGTTGTTATACGAATCCCTTTCCCCGTCAGCTGGGATTTTCAGAATAACTTGTGGGCGCCTGCCCACCTGCTGCTGCAAGGCCAAAGCCCCTATCACATCCAGGAGATGATCCCAAAATCCAATGCGGTATGGATGCCAGCCGTAATCAGTGTCTTTCTGCCGCTGGGCCTTCTGCCGGTACACTATGCCAGTAATCTGTGGCTGGTGATCAATCTGCTGATCCTGTTTGCCATCGTTGGCATCAGTATACAACAATTGAAACATCGCAGACTGGCCTGGTTCGTTGTTTGCGTGTTCGGCCTGGTGCTGTTCCCTCCCGTATTGACGCATTTTTTACTTGGCCAAATTTCTTTCCTGATCTGCCTGTTATTCCTGGCAGCCATTGGCTATTGGCAACAATTACCGGCAGCAGCATTGGGTTTGATTTTTTCGATTTCAGTGGCGAAACCCCAACTGGCGATCTTCCTGTTCCCAACATGGCTGTTTATTCTTCTGCGGCAGAAAGCATACCGCAAAGTGGTTCTGACCTGTGTTTGGGCTGTCGCATGGACGGGATTATTCCTGATCCCATTCTTTCTCCTGGCACCGGGATGGTCCGCTGATTTTCTGGCAAACCTGACAGCCAACAAGGATTGGGCGCATCCCAGCTTGATCAGCTACCTTGTGCATGCTTTGCCGGTTAACCGCTATTTCATCATTATCCCATGGGTGGCGCTGGGGCTTGCCGGGTCACTGTACCTGGCCGTTCGCCTGCCCGCAAGAACAGCACTGCTGTGGAGCCTGGCATTCACCCCCCTTTTCTCCCCTTACATCTGGTCCTGGGATTTCATCCTCTTCATCCCCCTCGTATTGGAAACCGTTTTTGATGAGACCCAGGCCAGGAAAAGGTGGCTGGTAGCGGGTGGTTTTTTGGTGGTGGAATCGGTCTACTTGGTGATGAAATTTAACGGACTGTTATCCGATCACCTGTATTGGTGGGTGCCGTGGGTTGTGGCAGGTCTCCTGGCTGTGGTGCATGTGCTGCCAGCCAATCAATCACTATCAGCAAATCCGCCTAGCGCTCCATCACAATCGTAACGGGGCCGTCATTCTGAATGTCCAGCACCATGTGCGCGCCGAAGATGCCGCTGCCGCACGGCACGCCTTCAGCCTGCAGCAGGGCGATGAAGCGCTCCACCAGCGGGGCGGCATGCTCCGGCGGGGCGGCATCGGTGTAGCTGGGGCGGTTGCCTTTGCGCGTGTCAGCGTACAGGGTGAATTGCGATACCACAATTGCCTGGCCGGCCACATCGCGTACGGAAAGGTTCATCTTGCCCTCCGCATCGCCGAAGATGCGCAGCGCGGCGACCTTTTTCGCCAGGTACGCTGCGGCTTCTTCGCTGTCGTTCGGGCCGACCCCGAGCAGGACCATCAGGCCCTGCCCGATTTCGGCAGTGGCCGTACCTTCCACGGTCACTTTGCCGTGGGATACCCGCTGGATAACGGCGCGCATGCGGCTTAAGCCCGTTGGCGCGGTGCCAGGCCGATTGCGTCGCGCACTTCGATCATTGTCTGTTCGGCGATCGCACTGGCGCGTTTCGCCCCATCAGCCAGGATGTCCCATACTTCGTCTTCCTTCTCTTCCAGGGCAGCGCGCTTTTCGCGGTAGGGGGCAAAGTAGCTGTTGATGTTCTCCGCCAGCAGGCGCTTGCACTGTACACAACCGATCTCGGCTGTGCGGCATTCTCGGTTGATGCGTTCCACATCTTCCGGCTTGCTGAAGATCTTGTGCAGGGAGTACACATTACACACGTCCGGGTCACCGGGGTCGGTGCGGCGCAGGCGCTGCGGATCGGTCAGCATGCTCATCACGCGCTGGGTGGTTTCCTCCGGGGTGGAGGCCATTTCGATGTGGTTGTCGAGGCTCTTGGACATCTTGGCTTTGCCGTCCGTGCCTAAAATTTTGGGGAAGGCGGTCAGTTTCATCTGCGGCTCAATCAACACATCGGTCTGGTAACGGTAGTTGAAGCTGCGCACCGTTTCACGGGCGAATTCGAGGTGCGACTGCTGGTCGACGCCCACCGGCACCACGTTGGTCTTGTACAGCACAATGTCCGACGTCATCAGCACGGGGTACCCGAGCAGGCCGTAGTTGACATTGTTGGGGTGGTTCTTGACCTCTTCCTTGAAGTTGGGCAATTCGCTCAGTTTGCCCAGGGGGGATACCATCGAGAGATAGGTGTGCAGTTCCAGCACCTGGGGCACATGCGACTGCACAAACAGGATGGATTGGGCAGGGTCAATCCCCGCGGCGAGCCAATCCAGCGCCATTTCGAGCGTGTTCTGCCGGATGTTCTCGGTGGTCTCCATCGTGGTGAGGGCGTGCACATCCACGATGCAGTAGACGCAATCATAATCCTGCTGCAATGCCACGTAATTCTGGATCGCGCCGAAATAATTGCCAAGGTGCTGCCGCCCGGTGGGGCGTGCGCCGGAAAATACTCTGCCTTTTTTGTCGCTCATTGCTTCTTCTCCTTGTTAAACAAAATCGTTCGTCCACATACAGGGACGAACGCAATGGATTGGTCCGCGGTGCCACCCTGATTAAGGTTTTTTTTGGAGGAAAACCTTCTCTCAGTGCCCGGTATCGGGGGCGAAACCGTTCCAACTCCAGGGTCCATTCTCCTCTGCTGCGCGCGCGGGGTCTCACCGTTGGCAATCGTTTGCCGTTCCCGCTCTCTGTACCGCCAGCGCAAAGGATACTCTTCCCTTTCAACGCCGGAATGTGTATTGTAATGTAGCTTTATTATACGATTGTGAAGGTGGATGGTCAAGGTATTTCTGATTCGCATGGCGGTTCCAACATGAGCTGTGCTGATTGCCACGCTTCGCATTTGCCTGTTAACCCACCAATGAACCGGATTTTACGGGTTTCATACCCGGGCCTGTTTTGATTGATGCAGGTTGGCATGAATGGGGCAACTGGTTTCACCGTGAATCGATAAAGGCTGCGAATCGTAACCTGTTGATTAAAAAACTTGTGCACTGCCCGTTGGAATTAGAATTCCATGCTGGCTCGCAGAAAACAGGAGGGAGCCATTCCTTTACCGGCATTGACATCATCGATTAAATTCATATAATTAGTTTGATAAACTAATTATAGAGAGTATTGTATGGAAACCGTACTGCTGCAATTTATTGATACCCTCGATACATCCCTGAAAGCGATGCAGGCACAACTCGGCGAAAACGCCGGGATGGGCAAATTGACCATTTCCCAGTTGCATTACATTGACGCCATCCACACCCTCGGCCGACCCACCGCCAGCGAACTGGCCGAACACCTTGCCATCACCCGTGCCTCGGTGACCGCCGGGATCAACAAACTCGCCGGCATGGGATACGTGCTCAAAACCCCCTCCACCGAGGACAGGCGCGTGGTGCATCTCAGTTTGACCGACAACGCGCAGGCGCTGGTCTCAGCGAAATATGCCGCATTGCAGCGGTATGGTGATTTTATCCGCAGCGCGCTCAGCGAACAGGAAGCGCACAACCTGACTGCGATCCTCACCAAACTGGTAACACTCTTTGCGCAGAACACAGGCATCAACCCACAATCAACCAATCCACCCTCACAGGAGCAATAACATGAAAATCACCATCCTGGCCGCCGGTTCGCGGGGTGATGTCCAGCCCTACATTGCACTGGGTGTCGCATTGAAAAATGCAGGCTGCGCTGTACGCATCGCTACATTTTCCGTGTTCAGGCAGCTCATTACCCAATCTGGCCTGGAATTCTTCCCGGTGCGGGGCGATATCACCCGGATCACCGCGGGGGCAGCCGGGAAAGCGGCGGTCAAAGCGGACAATCCCCTGAAGATGCTGCTGAGTTTCAACCAGCTTAAATCGCTGGCGTATGACCTGCAGGACGATTTTTACAATGCCTGCCTTGGCGTGGATGCCATCGTGTACCACCCCGGCGCGTCCATTGGCTTTTTTGCCGCCCAGGAGCTGGGTATTCCTGCCATTTTTGCGCCCTACCTGCCAATGACCCCCACCACGGAATTTTCTTCGCTCATCTTTTATGGCAAACCAAACCTCGGCAAGTCATTCAACAAATTTACCTTTACTATCCTGGAGCAAATTTTCTGGTTCGCTTCCGCTGGCAATATGAAGCAATACTGGCAGGAGAAATTCCACCGCCTGCCCGACAATTTTGGCTGCCCCTTCCCCCGGCAGCACACCCGGCGCCAGCCCACCATCACTGCGTGCAGTAATTTTGTCTTCCCCAGGCCGCATGACTGGCCGGAGCATGTGTACAATACCGGCTTCTGGTTCCTGGAGGAAGAAAAAGGGTGGACACCCCCGCCCGATTTACTGGATTTCCTGGCAGCGGGGGATGCCCCGGTTTATGTCGGGTTTGGCAGCATCGGTAACCCGGAGCAGGCCCAACAGACCACCAGTCTGGTGATCGATGCCGTCCGGCGTGCTGGGAAACGCGGTGTGCTGGCAACAGGCTGGAACGCGATGTCAAATATGGATGCCCCGCCCCAGGAGATCTACATGCTGGAAAGCGCCCCGCATGCCTGGCTGTTCCCGCGCATGGCCGCAGTTGTCCACCACGGCGGGGCCGGCACCACCGCCGCCGGGTTACGCTCCGGCGTCCCGAGCATCATCATCAGCCACGGCAACGATACGCCAGGCTGGGGACAACGCGTGTATGACCTTGGCGTGGGTCCGAAGCCCATTCCGCGAAAGAAACTGACTGTTGAAACACTGGCATTGGCGATCCAAACCGCCGGAAGGAAAGAAATTCACGCTGCGGCAAAAGCATTGGGGGAACAAATTCAAACGGAACACGGCACGGAAACCGCCGCGCAGATCATCATCAACAGTGTGAATTCCGCTTAACGACCGTGTTGTGCCACCAGCCGGCGTTCCACGCGGCTGATCACAAAGGTGCCCGCGTAACCGCCCAGCAGCACCACCGCCATCAATACCCAGAACATCGACTGCACCCCCCAGGCTTCAGCCATATAACCGCTCAGGTACGGCCCAAAGAACATGCCAAAACCGTAGATCGACTGGTGCAAGCCCATCGCGGTGGAACGGTCTTCCTCGCGCACATAGCGGATGGAAAGTCCCATCAGGGTCGAGATCGAAACCCAGCCCAGTCCCAGGATCATCGTGGCGGCAAACAGCATCCACAGCGCATTGGCCACCGCGATCATCGCCATTGCCGCCCCGATCAGGCTGATGCCCACCAGCAGTACCGGCTTGTTGCCGGTGCGCCGCACAAGGAGCGTGATCAGGAAATTCCCGCCGATCCCCACCAGGATATTGAGCATCGACATCAGGCTGAGCTGGTTGTCATTGGCCCCGAAAGCACGCGCGATGATCGGCAGGAACCCGAACACCGCCGCCCACGAGGCAAACTGCACAATCGCCGCGACCAGCGATGGGATCAGCACATCCGGGCGGGTGCTCAGGCGCGCCAGCGCGCGCAAGTCGGGCTTGCGCCGCGGACGGACAGGATCGCGCACCGGCAGGAACAACAATGCCGAAAGGATACTGGCGCCGATCGCTACCTTGAAGGCCAGCCCATAACCGCCAGCCTGGTTGAGCATGCCGGTGATGCCGGTGGCCAGCGTGCGTCCGAAGGCGTTGACGATGTTCAGCACTGCGGCCGCCTGCACCGCGCTTTCGGGCGGGAGCAGCGAGGAGAACCCTACCATCAGCAGCACCCAGGTGGCAGCCGCCAGACCGGTGATGCCGCGCCCGATGATCAGCCCCGGCGCGCCCTGTGCCTTGAGCATCACCAGCGCCCCCACCGCCCCCAATAGCAGCCCGATTAAAATGAACGGCTTGCGTCGCCCCACCAGGTCACTGAGAATGCCCAGCGGGTAGCGCGCCACCGCCTGCCACAGGCCGTACATTGAAACGATCACCCCCACCACCGAAAGGTCGTGGGTGACATCCTCGGCATAGGTGGACAGGGTGGGAACATAAAAGTAGAGCGAAGCCCAATACACAAAGATGCAAATCACGTAAAAGGCAAGTTGCACACGGCGATTTTTTTCTGGCATGGGCTTGATTGTAGCGGGTAACAGCACCCAGGGCAAGCCGCCGGGCGGCTCCGGCCAGGCAGCTGAAAAATGAAAAACCTACCCCTTTCAATATTGACAGGCGAAGTTGATTCATGCTACATTGTTATCATTATCCTTTTTATTCAACCAAGGAGAATCCTGATGAAAAAACTCTGGCTTGTTGTGCTGGCCGCCGCGCTGGTGCTGGTATTGGTGAACGTACCGGGCAGCGTTTCTGCCATTTTTATCCCGCCGTCTGATCCCGTGGCTGGCGGTGCCTGGACCGGCGGCACGCCGGTACCCGTTGATTTTTCGGGGACCACCTACCCCAACTGGCTGGTGCCCATGGACACCACCGGCGTGTGGGTGCGCAATCCCGAACACATCTGCCACCCCTTCCAGGGTGGGCAGGACGGCTGGGTGGCGGACATCCGTGTCCTGGTGGGAAAGCAATGGGAACCCGTCACCACCACCCAGGGCTGGATGCCCGATGAGGAAGGCACCTACATGGCCTGTGCCACGGCACCCGGCTGGGGCACCTATGCCCTGTTCGGTTACTTCGATGAAGCCCGTGCCCCCAAGGCGGCCTTCGATGAGAGCGTATGCGATTACGAAGACTGGATGATCTATTCCTGGTGGCATGGCTCCACTTACCCCTGGCCGGTCGGCTATTCGCTGGAGGTCTACCTGGGAGCGGACGGCGAGTTCCCGCTTGGTGAAACCGTGACTTATGAGATTGTGGGTGCTTATCCCATTGCCGGATTTGGTATCCCGCAAAGCGGGAGCACCGTTTCGTGGTATGACGGCGATATTTATGCCACCTTCACCGATTACGTGTACGACGAGCTGCCAGACCCGAGTTTCGTCCGGTTGGTAAAGGTCAGCACCGGCGGTTGTTCCACCGTGCTGGCGTGGGATTCGGATGTCACCTATATGGATCTATTCTTCCCGTCTGCCACACCCAAACCGCAGTAAGTAGAGCCCGTCCCAGGCAGGATGATCTCCATCCACCGTGTGGTTATGCCTGACGCCATCAGGGCGCAGGCGCCACCCCGCAAGTCTATCGATAATTCTTGGAAGAGGCTGTCCCAAAAGTCACCTGTAAAACCATCGAACCGCCAGATCTGGCGGTTCGATTCTTAATTTAAGCCCAGATGTAGGTGCGCGGCTCAGCCGCACTGGACTTTTGGGACAGCCCCTTCATTGTTTAATTCGGGGGCAGAGGCAGGCGTCCCGCGCAGCCGCGCTGCGCTTTTGTGGCACACGCAAACTGCCGTGTTAATTTAAATTTTCCCTAATACGGATGTATAGAAACCGTCAAGTAAGGCCACCGTTTAACGTGTAAGATTGTGTTTGTAAACATAATTTTTCTTCTTCTCCTCCTTATGAGAGCCGATCCGGACAAGTCGGCTCTCTGGATTTTTAACAGGGTAGTACGGGTGAAAAACAAAATGAAAATCGTGGTCATCCCCCTTGCGGTTTATTGATGTTTTTTATTATAATTAACTTACTTATTCATTGCCCCCCGGAGGACCCTGAAATGAATGATAAAACCCCACTCGACCTGACCCATACCCCGCCCAGCATCGCTTGGGACACCGTTTTACAGCCCACAACCACAGTGCCCACCCTGCAGGTGGTGGTCAACCCCAAATTAAAGCGCGGATCGGATATCCACGACCGCGCGTTTGAGGAACTGCGCAAACTCGGCGCCGATTACGTGCGCTTTGTGCCGTGGTTCCCGTATCCGCATTACGCCATCGCCGAACTCTACCCGCCGGAGAACGGCAAAACCAGCTGGAATTTTGAGCATGTCGACGGCTTCACAGTGGATTTCCTCGAAGCCACCAAAGGCCACCCGATCATGCTCAATTTCAGCACCATCCCGCCGTGGATGTTCAAGGCTGACCGCACCGTACCCTACCCCGATGACCCCGACCAGGTGATCTGGAATTACCAGGTGGGCACCGAGCTGCGCGATCCCTCGCTGAAGGAAGTGGCGGATTATTTCGCGCGCCTGGTTTCCTGGTATACCAGGGGCGGTTTTACCGATGAATCCGGCGTGTGGCATGAAAGCGGCCACCATTACAAGGTACATTTCTGGGAGGTACTCAACGAGCCCGACTTTGAGCATGACACCACCCCCAAAGCCTACACCGAACGCTACGACGCCATCGTCGAGGCGATCCGCGCGGTGGACCCGGAGATCAAGTTCGTCGGCATCTCCGCCGCCATGCCCTCCCTTAACCCGGAATTCTTCGAATATTTCCTCAATCCCGCCAACCACAAGCCCGGCATCCCGCTCGATATGATCAGCTATCACTTCTACGCCTCCCCGGCGATCGATGAAACCCTGGCGGTGGAACAGCACACCTATTTCGCCCAGGCGAACGGCTTCATCAACACCGCCCGTTACATCGAATCGATGCGCAAGCGCCTTTCACCTGCCACCCGGACCACGGTCAACGAGATCGGCGTGATCCGCGCCGATGACGGGCTGCAGGGCACCCCCGGCCACGTGGCCGCCCCCATCCCCGATGCCTACTGGAACCTGGCGGGGGCGGTGTATGCCTATGTCTTCGCCCACCTGGCACAGCTGGGGATCGAGATTGCCGGCGAGAGCCAGCTGGTGGGCTACCCCACCCAGTTCCCCAGCGTAACAATGGTGGACTGGAACAGCGGTGCGCCCAATGCCCGTCTGCGCGTGCTGGAGCTGCTCAAAACCCGCCTCAGCCCGCAGGACGCGGTGGTGAAAAGCGGCAGCAATAATCCCTATTCGCTGGCGCAGGCCTTCCGCGGCACCGACGGCAGCCGCAAGCTGCTGCTGGTCAATAAACGCGACCATGACCTGCTGCTGCAAGTGCCCGGTTTCAGCGGCGCCCGTGCCGCTGTGGTCGACCTGGAAAGCGCCGGCGGCCCGATCCGGGAAGAAACACTGGGGCATGAAACCTTCCGCCTGCCGGCCTTCGGCGTGGCGATACTGACAGTATAAACTACCGTAATCAACCCATCCATAAAACCGCAAGGCCGGGAGCCCCCGCCTTGCGGTTTTGTTTTGGGCAATCAGGGCCAATGAAACACCGCCATGCACCAGCCGGCAGGGGTGTGGAGATACCGCCGTGTACCGCCCCGAATACCTCTTGACAAACACCTGGTTAAGCAGTAGAATTCAACTGTAAGTAGAATTCTACTTATAGTCAAGAAGCGAAAATAAAGGAGAAATTCACATGGATAACAAATTAATCGGATCCGCCATCGCATCGCTGCGGCAAAAACGCGGCTGGACCCAGCGCCAGCTGGCGCGCCAGCTGGGCGTCAGCCACCAGGCGGTTTCCAAGTGGGAAAAGGGTGAATCCGCCCCCGACGTGGAAACCCTCGTGGCGCTCTCGCGCCTGTTCGGCGTCACCGTCGACCGCCTGCTCAACCCCGCCCCCGAAGACCTGCGCGTCAATACCATGCTCTTCAACCGCCGCCAGGAGGAACCCGCCGAGGAAGACGAAGCGGATGAATTCGAAGAAGATGAGGAGGATGAAGAGGACGAGGAAGACGAAGAGGAAGATGAGGACGAAGATGACGGGGAGGATGAAGAGGAAGACGATCAGGATTGGGACCGCGAACACCGCTGGCACCGCCCACATCACCACGGCCACCGCAGCCGCCATGCCCGTGTCCGCGACCCCAAGCTGCGCCTGCTGATGCAGATGGCCCCTTTCATGAGCCGCGAAGTGCTCGATGAAAAGTTTTCCGAGTACCTGCAAAAGAACGACCTCGAAAACTACCACATCCTCGAAAGCCTGGCGCCGTTCGTCAGCCGTGAAACCCTCTCCGCCGCCATCGACAAGGTCATCAACGGCGAGATCGACCCCGAATTCGTCGTGCGCCTGGCCCCCTTCATCGGCCGCAAGGACCTGGTCCGGCTGATCAAGAAAACCCCCGACCAGGAATGGGTCCTCCACAACCTGGGACGGCTCGCCCCTTTCCTCCCACAGGATTACATCGACGAGATCGTGCGCGGGATTGAATTCTAACAGCGGACAGGCTGTTTTGGCGGAAGGAACGAAAAGGAACCCCGGCGGCACACAAGCGTGCTGACCGGTGCGGAACACAGGCCGCGCTTCCCCGGGACCTGGAAGACCCCGGGGAGGCCAGGCCGCCCTGGAACAGAATCCTGTTTTCAGGGCTGGGAAAGGAGAAAGCGATGCAAAACCCGTGGGATGTCCAGGCGGTGCATGCCTATGTCAATGAACGCCGGGCGGCGTACCGCTGGCGCGAAGAACCCCCCTGCCGCAAGCGCAAACGCGGCGCCGCCTTGCAGAAAATCATGCAGCGCATCGCCAGTATTTTATGGCTGTAACAGTTTGGCAAAGCAACGGCAACGAATCATGCATCTACATTGAGCGCCATCCGCGGATGGCGCTCACCCTTTTTCCGTTTCCTCTCCTGGCTCCACCGCGAACAGGTGGTAACGCTGGCGGGTGCCCACCCGCTGCAGCACGCCCATCGCCTGCAAGGCGTAGGTGGTTTTGCCGGCCAGGCGCCGACCGCAGCCGGCCGCTTTTGCCAGGTCGGCGTTGGTAAAGGGTTGTTCCAGCAATGCTGCCGGGAGCAGTGCCAGGTAATCGCGCGGCGTGCGGAACACCACTTCCTCCGCCACCCGCAGCAGGCGGTGATCAACCACCGACCAGTATTTTTTGCGCCAGCTGCCTTTGCCGTCATTACGCCACACTTCCTCCACTTCCACCAGCAGCAGGTGCAGCGCAAAGTTGGAGTGGGCGGCGGCATCACGCAGCGAGAGCAGTTCATCAAACACATCGAAGGCACTGCCCTTGCGCGGCGATTTGCGCCGGCTGAGGAACGTTCCCTGCCGGTCTTCGCGCACGATCCACTTGCGCAGTGCGACCGGGTGGTAGAGGCGGATCGGGTGGCCGAGCGCCAGCAGTTTATCGAGCTTGCGGCGCATGCTGGCAAACGAGCGCGTCTGGATCTCGATCAGGGTCTCGCCGCGCACGATGTCGATGAAGCTGCCGTCAACCTTCACCTCCAGCATGTCGCCGGGCTGGCGCAGGGTTTGCTTGAGCGCGGCATGCAGCGAGCCTTCGTTGAGCGTTCCGATGTGGGAATCGGGCGGTTGTTCCATGAGGCTATTATAACGTCAGTTCGGGTTCGTGAAATGGGTGCCTTTGACCATGGGACAGCCCCGTTTTCTCCGAAAAAAAAGAGAATTGCTCCATTTCCTGATTTTTTCTACAGCCTCCTGGTTATCCAGAGCGCACGTTATACCCGAAAAATTGGCGAGCGCGCGTGCTTACGTGGAATTCGGGATACGCAATTCTGCCATGCACTCCAGCTGTATGACAAACACCAGCAATATGTCAGCACCGTCCCTCACCCAACGGACTTTGATTCCAGGTTTCGCCGAGAGACGCAAGGCAGCCCTGGCGCTCCATTCCAGGGTGGACATGCTTCGCCGTTCCACCCTGGCACGGCCGAAATTCCCCCTTGACATCCCCATTTCGATGTGATATATTTCAGCCCGATATATTTTGACATTGAAACATATTCGGGAAACCGGAAAGGAGAAACGTTTGGATCACCACCCCTCCCTTGAAGAAATGGGAAAACCGCTGGCCACCTTCCTGCTGCTGACCCACACCGGTCGGCAGATTGTGCAATCCCTGCACAACGAAGGCTGCTACGGCGAATTAACCCCTTCGCAATTCTACACCTTGATGGCATTGGAACACAACGAAGGCATGCCGTTGAGCGAGATCAGCGAGAAAATCCAGCGCTCCCCCGGTAACATGACCCTCGTGATCGACAACCTCGAAAAAGACGGCCTGGTGGAACGCCAGCGCTCGGCCCAGGACCGCCGCGTGGTGGTGGCCGTGCTGACCGAAGCCGGCCGCCAGAAGATCGCCGCTGCCCGCCGCGCGCACCGCACCGCGGTGGAAAACCGGCTGAGCGCGCTCACGGATGCTGATCTCGATACCCTCCAGCACATCCTGCTCAAATTGAACACCGAAGAAACCGGACTGCCGCAGCAGCTGCGCGAACAACTGCCCGGCCGGCCGTAATATTTATTTAAAAGGAGAATTCATTTTTATGGGCGCTTTGTCCAAAATCAGTCGTTATCTGAAGCCTTACTGGAAAATGGTGCTGCTCTCGATCGTGACGCTGATAGTCATGGTCGTGTTTGACCTGTTCATCCCGCGCCTCAGCCAGCGTGCCATCGACCAGGGTATCAATGCCGGCAACCTGACGGTGGTGATCAACACCGCCCTGCTGATGCTGGGGGCTTCACTGCTTTCCGCGGTGTTTGCGATCGTCAACTCCACCGCCTCGATTGTGGCTTCCTCCCGCTTCAGCCACGACCTGCGTGAAGCCCTCTTCCGCAAGATCCAGGCCCTGTCCTTCGGCAACCTCGACCACCTCGGCACCGGCGAACTGCTGGTCAACCTCACCAGCGACCTCAACCTGGTGGAAATGGCCTTCCGTATGCTGTTGCGGATTGCCACCCGCGCCCCGCTGATGATGGTCGGCGCGCTGGTGATGATCTTCCGCACCAGCACCTACCTCGGCTTCCGCATCCTGATCCTGATGGGTGTGGTGGTCGCGATCATGGTGTTCATCGTTCCCCGCATGCAAAAACTGTTCACCACCGTGCAGCAGAAGATGGACAAACTCAACACTGTGCTGCAGGAGAATCTCTCCGGCGTGCGTGTGGTGAAGGCCTTTGTGCGCCAGAAGCACGAAAGTCAGCGCTTTGACGCCGCCAATGAGGATTATGCCCGGCTGAATGTTACCACCGGCCGGCTGATGGGCGGCCTGTTCCCGCTGATGTTCTTCATCCTCAACATCGGCACAGTGATCGTGATCTATTTCGGCGGTATCCGCGTGGCCGATGGCAGCCTCAGCCTGGGTGCCCTGGTGGCATTCATGAACTACCTCGGCATGGTTTCTTTCCCGCTCCTGTTCCTGGCCATGATCATCGGCATGCTTGCCGCCGCCGGCGCTTCGGCCAAACGCATTCTCAAAGTGCTGGATGCCCCGCTGGAAATCACCGATAGCGCTGACGCGCAGGCCATGCCAGCCATCAAAGGCGCGGTGGAGTTCCGTAATGTGAATTTCTCCTACCGCAGTGTGGCGGAAAACGGCGATCTCGCCCACGGCGACCCGGTGCTGAAGAACATCAACTTCACCGTTAACCCCGGCGAAACCGTCGCCATCCTCGGCGCCACCGGTTCCGGCAAAACCAGCCTGGTGAACCTGATCCCGCGCCTGTATGATGTCACCGCCGGGCAGGTGCTGATCGATGGGATTGACGTGCGCAGCGTCACCCAGGAATCGCTCCAGGCGCAGATCGGTATTGCCCTGCAGGAAGCGATCCTGTTCAGCGGCACGATTGCCGAAAATATCCGCTACGGCCGTCCCGATGCCAGCGATGAAGAAATTCAACAGGCGGCACGCGTGGCGCAGGCGGAGGAATTCATCAACAGCTTCGAGGAAGGCTATGACTACCATGTGGGCGAGCGCGGCGCCAACCTTTCGGGCGGGCAGAAACAGCGTGTTTCCATTGCCCGTGCGGTGTGCATGGACCCCGCCATCCTGATCCTGGATGACAGCACCAGCGCGGTGGATGTGGATACCGAGGCGCGCATCCAGGAGGAAATGGCCCAGGTGCTCAAAGGCCGCACCAGTTTCATCATCGCCCAGCGCATCAGCACCGTACTGGCCGCCGACAAGATCATCGTCCTCGAAGACGGAGAGGTGTGCTCGATCGGCAACCACAAGGAATTGATGGAACGTTGTGATGTCTACCGCGACATTTATGATTCCCAGCTTGGAAATGGAGGGATGGTTCAATGACAACTGCATCCAGAGACTCACGCAGTTCTTCTTCACCGCGGCGCGGTCCCGGCCCCGGGCGCGGCCCGGGCGGCATGCCGATTGAGAGCGTGAAGGATTTCAAACAAACCACGCGCCGCCTGTTTTCCTATTTCAAAAAGCACACCGCTGCCCTGGTTGTCACCGTGTTCCTGGTGATCGGCTATACCCTGTTGGGACTGATCAACCCGATCCTGCTGGGGCAGGCAATTGACCAGTTCATCAATGTGGGCAATATCGACGGCCTGGGGCGGATCGCCCTGCTGATGCTGGCGGTATTTTTCGGCAGTTCCCTGCTGCAGTTCATCGCTTCCTATATCATGGCCGGCGTTTCGCAGGGCATGCTCAAGCAACTGCGCAAGCAGCTGTTTGACCACCTGCAAACCCTTTCACTCAAGTATTTTGACCAGAACCAGGTCGGCGACCTGATGAGTCGCCTCACCAACGATATTGACGCCATCAACCGCGCCATTTCACAGAACGTCACCCAGCTGATCGGCAACTTGTTGACCGTGGTGGGGGTGGTGGTGGTGATGCTCTCCCTCAACCTGTGGCTCACGCTGGCCTCGATGATCGTCACCCCGATCATGTTCCTGGTCACCACGCGCATCGCGATGATGTCGCGCAAGAATTTCCGCAAAATGCAGTCCACCACCGGCGCGCTGAACGCGGTGATGGAAGAGACCATTTCCGGGCAGCGCGCGGTGAAGATCTTCCGCCAGAACCGCTCGGCGATGGACGGCTTTGTGAATGCCAACCGCGAAGTGCGCGATGTCAGCATCCGTGCCCTGGCAATCTCGATGGTGCTGATGCCCCTGATGAACATCATGAGCAACATGGATGTGGCCGTGGTGATGGGCATTGGCGGCTGGCTGGCCGTCAGCGGCATCGGCGGGGTCAGTGTGGGGTTGATCGCCACCTTCGTCAGCTATGTGCAGCGCTTCACCGACCCGCTGCGTTCGCTGTCGGAGCTGTACAACTCGCTCCAATCGGCGCTGGCCGGTGCGGAACGCGTCTTCAAGGTGCTCGATACCGCCCCCGACCTGACCGACCTGCCGGATGCCAAGCCGATTGACGACCTGAAGGGTGAAGTGGTGTTCGACCACGTAGATTTCTCATATGTGGACGGTGTGCCGGTGATGAAACAGGTCAATATGCACGCCCTGCCCGGGCAGACGATCGCCCTGGTGGGTCCCACCGGCGCGGGCAAAACCACCACCATCAACCTGCTCTCGCGCTTCTATGATGTCAACGGCGGCACGATCTACATCGATGGGGATGAGATCAAGACCCTCAAAGTGGATGACCTGCGCCGCAGCCTGGGGATTGTGCTGCAGGACAACTTCCTCTTTTCCGGCACGGTGATGGAAAACATCCGCTACGGCCGGCTGGAAGCCACCGATGAGGAAGTGTACCAGGCCGCCCGCCTGGCGAACGCCGAAACCTTCATTCACCGCCTGCCGGAAGGCTACCAGACCCAGCTGTCTGAGCGCGGCAGCAACCTTTCGCAGGGGCAGCGCCAGCTGCTTTCAATCGCGCGCGCCATCCTGGCCAACCCCAAGATTCTGATCCTGGACGAAGCCACCAGCTCGGTGGACACGCGCACCGAAAAGCATATCCAGGAAGCCCTGCTGCGGCTGATGGAAGGGCGCACCGCCTTCGTCATCGCCCACCGCCTGAGCACGATCCGCAACGCCGACCAGGTGCTGGTGATCAACGGCGGCGAGGTGATCGAGCGCGGCACGCACGATGAACTCCTGGCGCAGAAAGGCTTCTACTACAACCTCTACATCAGCCAGTTCAAAGGCAAAACCCAGGAAGAACTGGGGCTTGTGCTCAACTGAATGGTGTGAAATCCGGTATCAATATTCCATCGAACCGCCCATGGGCGGTTCGATTGTTTTAACGGCGCTACCCGCACAAGAATCGTGCGGGTAATGGCAGCTTCTGTAAAGAAAACTGGGGTATGCTAAACCCGTACACATCATTCCCGAAGGGTTCCGCCATGGTGTTTCCTGATCGCCTTTCCAACGAATTGCACCCGCTGCTGACGGGATATTTCCAGCAAATTGATACGCACCTGCCCGGCCTGCTGCGCACCTTCGATATCCTTGGTTCGGTCGCGCTGGGCGGTTTCAACCCGCGCTTCAGCGACGTTGACGTGTTGGCGGAACTGGCGTACCCGCCTGCCGCACCGGAACTGGCAGCCCTGCAAACCATCCACCGCCGCCTGGCACAGGCCTTCCCGCGCCGTAAACTGGAAATCAGTTACATCGTGGTCGAGAACGGCGCTGTCAGCGCGGGGTTTGAGGCCCACGATGGGCGGCTGCGCCTGTGTGAGCCCTTCGCGCCGGACCCGGTCAGTGAATGGATTTTTTCACGGCAGCGGATTTCCCTGTTGGCAGAAACACCCCAGCTCGGTCACCAACAGCCCTCAGCTGAAGACCTCCGGGCATGGGTGCGCCGCAACCAGCAGGTATATTGGCAGCCGTGGACCACCCACCCGCTGCGCTTTGTGATGCTGTTGACAGATTGGGGCGTGCAGTGGTCGGTGCTGGGCATACTGCGCCAATGGTACACCCTGGCGGAAGGCGGCGTGATCACCAAGGAAGGTGCAGGGGCTTTTGGCCTGGCGCGGATGGATGCGGAGTGGCACCCGCTGATTAAGGAAGCACTTCAGCTGCGCGGCGGCGGCCAGGCCTGCACCCCAAGGCATCCTGTCCGACGGGCAAAAGCCACAGTGCGCTTGTTACAAACCGTTCTCGCCGCTTGCGCGGAAATCTCCTGAAACCTGCCCCAGCCGGTCATTACTACCTATTGTGCATCAGCCCCCTGGTGTGGGATAATCGTCTGTGGAGAACGAAAACAGCAGGAGGAACATTGATGATTGCGGTACCGGAACAGGTTGTGAATGCGTTGGCGCAGGTGTATGGCCTGGCGCAAGGCACGCTGGTATACTTTGCCGGTGGGCGTGAAGACAGTGATGGGGTAATCTATCACGTGCAGGGTGATGACAGCGCGCCGTTGGTAAAAATCCTGGCATTGCAAGCCGATGACCGCGCTGCAGCGGCAGTGCTGGAAGAACGCCTCCGGTTTGTGCATTTTGTCGGTGAACGCGGCGTACGCATTGTTTACCCGCTGCCGAACCAGGATGGCAGCTTCCACCGCACAGTGCAACACGGCGATATATGCTTTACCGCCTACCGCATGGCGCGTGCTGCCGGGCGCACGCTGCGCAATGTCAAATGGGATGCCGCCCTCTACTGCGAATGGGGACGCCTGATCGGGCGCATGCACGCACTCAGCCAGGAATACCCCACCTGGGAAAGGTCTGTGTACACCGATGAAACCGGTGATCACGCCATCCTGGGCTGGTTGGCGGAATGGCAGAATTTCTATGACTGGTGCCGCGATGACGATGTTAAAGCTGCCTGGGCTGCCCTGCGCCGTGACCTCGAGGCCCTGCCGCGCGACCGCAGCTGTTTTGGCTTCATCCACAATGATCCCCATGCCGAGAACCTGCTCTTTGATGGAACGCACCTGACCTTGCTGGACTTCGATGTGGCGAATTACCACTGGTTCATGACCGATATCGCCATCGCCCTGCAGGCGGTGTTGTTTTCACAATCCGGCGGGATGGAACGTCCATTGGTGAGCCGTGCGCCGGTGGATGCCTTCCTCGATCCGTTCCTGGCGGGTTACCGCGAGGAACAGCCGCTGGCGAACTTCTGGGTCGACCAATTGGACCTGTTCATTGCCTATCGGCGCACTTTGCTGTTCACTGTGATGCAGGACTGGCTGGCGCAGAACCCCGAAGCGCGCGCGATGTGGAAGGAGATGATCCTCACCAGCCCGCCGATCATCGGGCTGGGTTGATACGATTCACCGATTCGCGTCATGTCGCATCGCTGCATGGTAAACTACCGTTGATGAAACAACGCCTTTCCGCACTCCCGTTTTTCCAGGCACTGGCCGCCGCCCTGTTGTTTGGTGCCAGTGCGCCGCTGGCCAAGGTCCTGCTGGGTGATGTTGATCCGATCCCCCTGGCGGCATTCCTGTACCTGGGCAGCGGCCTGGGGGTATGGCTCTTTCAACGCCTGCGCCGCCGGAAGACGGATGGAGCCCAGCAGGAAGCACCCTTGCAGAAATCTGATTTGCCGTGGCTGGCTGGTGCCAGCCTCGCCGGCGGGGTGATTGCCCCGATCCTGCTCCTGTTTGGGCTTCGCGCGGCTCCCGCAGCCAGTGCCTCACTCCTGTTAAACTTTGAAGGGGTTGCCACCACCCTGATCGCCGCAGCCATATTCGGAGAAGCCGTCGGCAGGCGCGCCTGGCTGGCGATCCTGCTCATGACGGCTGCCAGCATCCTGCTGTCCTTCGACCCACATGGGGGATGGGGCATGACCCTCGGTTCACTGGGCGTATTGGGAGCCTGTGTCTTTTGGGGGTTGGACAACAACTTCACCCGCAATATCTCCGCCAAGGATCCGCTGAGCATTGTGATGATCAAAGGATTGGCCGCCGGGACTTTTTCACTCGGATTGGCATTCCTGACTGGCAGCACATTGCCGGCTTTGCCCGTGATCCTTGGCGCAATGCTGCTGGGCAGCCTGAGCTATGGGCTGAGTATCACACTCTTCATCCGTGCCATGCGCGGGTTGGGGGCAGCGCGCACCAGCGCATTGTTTGCCACCGCGCCACTGGCAGGGATCACGCTTTCGTTCCTCCTGTTCCGCGATATGCCCGGACTGCTGTTCCTCCTGTCGCTGCCGTTAGTGGCGGCAGGCACAGTTTTGATGTTGAACGAAGACCACGGCCATGTGCATCGGCATGCGGCGCTGCAGCACGAACACTGGCACCGCCACGATGATGGACACCATTCACATGCACACCCGTCAGTTATGGCTGCCGACAAAGCGCACTCACATCCCCATCAGCATACCGAAGAAGAACACACCCATCCCCATCTTCCTGATCTACACCACCGCCATCGTCATTCTGCATAGCAGCAGTCAGGGAACTGACGTTCCATTCTTCAATCTGTTCTGAACCGCCTTGTTGTAGATTCCTCGAATTTGTTGAGGGGAAACACCAGGTGCGGCTAATCCCATGCAAAGCGGGAGCACCCTTTGCAACGCTGTGGCATTTCTGGCGTATTATAATTGTTTGCAATTGTCAATACAATAACCATCTTGGGAGGGATGAGGGATGAAACTTCAATTCAACAAACAAGCCATGGGCGAGTTCGCGCGCAAAGCAGCGGAACTGTTCCGCCCCAATGTTGCCTGGCGCGGCGCGGAAATTGGCGCACTGGTCATGGCGGTGGTAATCATCGCTTCATTTTCATACGGTGCCTTCGGGTATGCGGGGCCATTGCGCTGGTTGATCGGTTTCGCCGGTTTCAGCCTGCTTTCGGCATTGTTCGCTTTGATCCTTACGGCGCTACTCAAACTGATCGCCTTGCTGCCAGGCCGCTTCCTGCGAATCCTTTTGTCGATCCTGCCGGCAGTTGCTTTCATGGCGATGGTTGCTGTTTCGATTGCGATTGGCATTGTGGCGGTATCGTTTGCCTTGCTGATCCTGGCTTCAGTGGTGGGGGCACTGCTGGCAGTCCTGGTCGGCAAACCGGGCAAGGCAACCAGGAAAAACCACCGTGTGATCTTCCTGGCAGGATTGCTGATCAGTGGTACAGCGCTCATTCTGGCTGGGGTCTGGATTTTAAATAACGGGCAGCCGCCGCGAGAGCAGGCCTCATTCCCCGCCTCCGGGCGCAGCCTTCCCATGCCATATGGCCTCACCAATCCGGCACTGCCAGGCGGGTATACTGTAGCCACCCTGACCTATGGCAGCGGAACAGACCAACGCCGCCCCGCATATGGCAGCGGTGCCGGCTTGCGCACGAACAGCGTGGACGGCACCGGCCTGATCGAAAACTGGGGCAGGCTGCGGGAACGATATTGGGGCTTTGGGCTTGACCAATTGCCGCTCAACGGCCAGGTATGGTATCCGCAGGAAGATGGGACATTCCCGCTGGTATTGTTTGTCCATGGCCAGCATATGATGGAAGATGCCTCAGAAGGCGGGTATGCCTACCTGGGTGAATTGCTGGCCAGCCGTGGATTCATCGTGGTATCGGTGGATGAAAACTTCATCAATATGTCACCGCTGTTGGATTTGCTGGTGGTGAATGATATCGATGGTGAGAATGATCTGCGCGGATGGCTGCTGTTGCAGCATCTGGCAGTATGGGAAAGCTGGAATGGCGAGAGCGGCAATCCCTTCCACGGGAAAGTTGACCTGGACCGGATTGCCCTGATCGGGCATTCACGTGGGGGTGAAGCCATCACGAGCGCCGCGCTCTTCAACCGGCTGCCCTGCCATCCTGATGACGGAACCATCCCATTTGATTTCGATTTCAACATCCGCGCCCTGGTGGGGCTTGCCCCGGTGGATGGACAGTTTGAACCGCGCGGACAACGTATCCCCGTAGCCGATGTCGATTATCTCGTGCTGCATGGTGCCCAGGATATGGACGTATTCACTTTTATGGGGCTGCAAACCTATCAACGTCTTGCCTGGCAGGATGGCGAGGATCATTTTAAGGCCGCATGGTATCTCGGCGGCGCCAACCACGGGCAATTTAACAGCAGCTGGGGACGCAAGGATCTATTTGAACCGGTCATGCGCCTGTTCAACCTGTCGCAGTTGATGCCCGCGGCGGAGCAGGAGCAGATTGCCAGCGTCAGCATCAGTGCTTTCCTGGAAGCCAGCCTGCATGGTGAGGATGCTTACCGCAGCATCTTCCAGGATCCCCGCACGATCCAAAGCTGGCTGCCGGATGTGATGCTGGTATCCCTGTATGGCGACAGCCGCACCACCCTCATCAGCACCTATGAAGAAGACATGGACTATTCCACCGCAAGCCTGCCCGGGGCAAAGATTGAATCTGAAGGATTAACAGTATGGCAGGAACAGGAAGTGCAATCCAAATACGGCGGTTTTGGAAACCACGCCGTCCACCTGGGTTGGACATTGCCGGCGCAGGAAACGCACTACACCTTCGTTTTCAGCGAAAACTACCCGCCAGTCAGCACGGAAAGCACCCTGGTTTTCTCCATGGCGGATGCCAACCTGGATCCGCAGACAGTAAAACCGTTGGCTGAACCTCGCACGCAAGCGCTGGACCTTACCGTGCAAGTGATTGACGGGCAGGGGAATGTGGCCGCACTGCGCCTGGGCGCGATTGAACCTCTTCCGCTGCCCATTCCGGGCCGCCTGGGAAAAATGGACTGGATGACACCCTTCCCGCAATCCGAGGTGATTCCCAGCCATTATGAAATCCCGCTGGCGTGGTTTGCCGCGCAAAACCCGGCCTTCGATTGCGGCACACTGCACGAGATCCGCTTTGTGTTCGATCAAAGTGAATCAGGGATGGTTACACTGGACAATATCGGGCTGCGTTGAGGGCTGACCTTCGATGGTTGGTGCGTCTCGACAGACTCAGGGACCACCCTTCGACGTTGCTCAGGGACCACCCTTCGACGTTGCTCAGGGACCACCCTTCGACGTTGCTCAGGGACCACCGGCGGAGTACAGCGATGGGTCGGTGGGGGTTTCGCCGGAGGGATCCCACACGTACACCCAATCGCCATTGTCGGCCCATTCCCACAGCCAGCGCGCGTCCGCAATCGAGAGGTTGACACAGCCGTGCGAGTTGTTGTACCCCAGCCACGGGTGCCAGTAGATGCCGTGCAGCGCGCGCGCCTGGTCAAAATACTGCGTCCAGGGCACATCTTCGAGATAGTAAAAGTCGCTCGGGTCGCTGGTGGTCATATCCTCGGTTTGCTTGCGCTCATAGATCTGGAACAGCCCGGGCTGGGTGTAAAACGGCGCCACACCGGTGGATACCAGGGTGGCAAACACCAGTTGCTGGTTCTCATACACCATCAGCACCTGCTGGAACAGGTCAATCTCCACCCAGCGCCCGTTGTCCACGCCTTCGGGCGGAACGGGATTGACATGCGCCACGGCGATTACCCGCTTGGGCAGCCAGTCATTGACCCCCACCCGGTACCAGATGCCATCCGCCAGGGTGGTTTCCTCGTAGACATACGCCAGGTCGAAGCGGCGGAAGACATTCCCGCTCAGCGGTTGATTGTAACCGGGGGCGCTATAGCCGTCGGTCTGGGTTTCGATGATAAAAGCAAAATCGAGCAGCGGGGTGCGGTCAAATACCAGACCCTGGTAATTGGGGGCACTCACGCGGGAAACATCCCCGCCCCACACCCATTCGGTGGTCTTCACCTGGTAATAGATGCCTTCAGGCGGTTCCTGGCGCTGCGAGTAGGAAAAGTAGCGGAACCCACCCGGCATGCTGCGCAGCGGGGAATCCGCCACCGCCCCCGCCAGGGAATCATACACATTGATCGCCCCTTCGGTGGTGACCTTGATGTACTGGTAATCAACGTAACTGTACGCGTACGGTGTGCGGTGCATCGGCAGGGGCGGCTCCGGCAGGCGGATCCCATCCTGCGCCAGTTCGGTCAGTGTCTGCGATGGTCCCAGCGGCAGGCAGTCCTGCGGGTCGTACAGGTAGGCATCCGGCAGGCAGATCGGCAGGATGGGGTCATCCGCCGCCGAAACAGTTTGCGGCGCCGCAAACAGGAACCCCAACCCGGCCAGGAAACTCAAACACAGCCAGAACAATGCGCGTACTTTCATAGGCACCATTGTACCAGTTTCTGAAATGCATTTCGAATGCGCGTCGGGGAATTAAACAGCATGCGCCCGGCGAGTGAACCGGGCGCATGGGTCTCAAATTGGATTCGCGTTCGTCGTTTTCTTCGCATCCAATTTGGCGAGGCACAAATGCTTTGAATGCTATTGGCAGTATAGCTGGTTTTTTCCGAATCGCCAACCTGCCATTTTCACTTATTTTCGGTGTTTGCGGAACAGGAGTGACAGCAGGGCGAACACCAGTCCGCCGGCCGCTCCCGCCGCCGCGGCGGTGATGGGGGTGAACACGGATTTCACTTCTTCGGCATGCACATCACCGGCAGCCAGGAAAAAGGCGGAAACCGAATCGGCTTCCACATCGCCCACGCCCATGATACCGGCACGGATGTCGCCATTCATCTTCAGGTCACCGGTGCCCAGCACCAGGCTTTGCACCGCATCCGCGCTGACAATTTCCGCGCCGATCACGCCCACCGCGCCCTGCATCAGGGTGACGGTCTGCGCCTTCACCACGCCGATCGCACCGTTGGAAACGGTAACAGTTTCCGCTTCCACCTGGGCGGCCGCCCCCTGCTGGATATCGACGGTCTCGGCTTCGATATGCTGCGCGCCCCCGGCATTGATGGTAACATGCTTGGCAATCACGCTTTGCGCCATGCCTTCGTTGAGTTCAGCTTCTTCCATTTCCCATTCGATCTCTTCATGGGTTTCCGCGCCTTCCTCTTCGAGATTTTCCGCTGGAATTTGAATTTCTTCGGTCATTGGTTTGCTCCTTTTGAACATTTTCGTTTTCGTTTTCAAATCATTCAACATATATTGGCATTGTACTTCTGATTATACACGCTTCAACGGCCTTTTCAGGCAGGCAATTTGTTAAATTTCCACCGCCGCTCCGATTTTTTCGCATGGGGTTGGAATGGAACATGCATCATGGAGAGTGCCGCTGCACTTTTTTTTAGAAAACCACTATAATGGTAGTATCGATTTTCGTTTAAGGAGAAAATGCGATGAAAAAGAAAACGATTGTGATGGTAGCCCTGTTGGTCCTCCTCAGCGCCATGCTGCTCACTGCCTGCGGTGCAAAACCCGAGAAGGCAGCCCCGCAAGGTTTGGACCTGCCAGCGCCGATCCTGTTGGTGCCGGAAGACGACAAAACCACCGGCAAAACAGATCCCCAGTTCCAGTGGTCTGCCGTGGTCGGCGCCACCAAATACACGTTTGAAATTAAAAGCACCGCCGATAACAGCGTGATTGCCAAGAAAACCTATAACGCGGAAGCACGCTGCGATGAGAGTGCCTGTAAAATCCCCGCCCCCCAGGAACTGGCGCCCGGTGAGTACAAATGGCATGTGGTAGCCTGGATTGGCGAACTGCAAACCGCGTGGAGTGAGTACCGCACCCTGACCATCCAGTAAACACCCCGCAACAGGCGCATTTCAATCTTGCAAGGTGACTAACAGAATATTCAGCACGGCAATTTTCCGCCGGGTTTCATGTTATGATGGAGCCGGACAAAATGGTGAATTTGCCCATCAGCGCATCCTTCTTTGACAGTTATTCCATCCAACCAACACAGACTTCCTCCTTGCTGCGGCAGCATTCACACTCGGTAAAGGACAACCAGATGAACACCAAAAAATTATTCATTCTCGTTTTGGCGTCAGTCGTATTGGCTGCCGTGGCCGTTTCCGGTACGGTTTTTGCCGACGTGGTCGGCATTCCTGTGCTGCTGAGCCCGGCCCACGGATCAACCACCGGCGATACCACCCCCGATTTCACCTGGCAGGTGGCGTCCGGCGCTGACAGTTATACCTTCGAACTGAAAAAGGTTTCTGATAACAGCGTGGTTGCCAAGAACACCTACGATGCCGCCGCGCGCTGTGATGCCTCCACCTGCACCATCCCGTCCCCCCTCACCCTCGATCCCGACGCCTACAAATGGCACGTGGTGGCGTATAACGGTGCCATCATGGGAACATGGAGCACCTACAGCACCTTCACCGTGGCGGATTTCAGCCTCGATACCCCCATCCTGCGCTCACCAGGCGCGAACGCCATCGTCTACGGCGGACGGCCCACCTTTAAATGGTACCCGGTGGAAAATGCCACCCGTTACAATGTGCAAATGATGAACGGCTCCGGCACCGTGCTCGATACCTGGAACACCACCGGCACTGATTGTGCCCCGTACTGGTGCTTCCGTATTCCGTATGACCTTGCCAGCAACTACGGTGATTACCAGTGGCGCGTGCAGGCGCTCGATGGCGCCGCTCTCAGCGATTGGAGTGTTACCCGTACCTTCACCTACACCCAGCTGGCACGCACCTGGCTGATCAGCCCCTCGGATGGATATTCCACCCAGGACGGTTCCCCCCTGGTGGAATGGGGTGATATCACCGGCGCCACCATGTACCTGGTGCAGGTACGCCGCGCCAGCACCGACGCGCTCATCATCCAACATCTGGTGAGTGACGCGGATTTTTGCGACGGCAGCACCTGCGGCTGGGAGATCGATCCCGGCCTGGCAGATGACAGTTATATCTGGCATGTGCGCGCCAAAAACGGGCGCAACTTCGGGCGCTGGACAGCCTACCGCGACCTGATCATCGAACCCGCCGATTACTTCTACGGCTTTGGCAGCGAAACCTCCGATTGGATCGACCCGGACAATACCTGGTCCGTGATCAATGGCATTTACACCGGCACCCACGGCACCTGTGATTATTCCTGCGCCACCACTTACCTGAACCTGGTATTTACCGATGGCATGATGAACACGTTCATGCGCACCAGCGGCGCCCAGCCCGGCACCGGCTTCAGCCTGTATTACCGTGCCCAATTTGACGGCAGCGGCAACCTGGTACAGGCGTATACCGTGGATGTGGTTTCCTTCGCGCAGAATACCATCACCTTCCGCTTCTGGAAATATAGTCCCACCCTGGGGTGGCAGACCATTCCGGGGGAGGATGAGGTTACCATTGCCGGGAATATTTCTGCTTATAACATCTACTCAATCAATGTCAACGGCAGCACGATGAGCATGCGCTTCACTGCGCAGGGTGCCACGAGCAGTGTAGCGGTCGGAACCGTCACAAACCTTGATCCGGCCTACAGCAGCGGCCTGTTCGCGGTGGATGTGATCTCGTATGAAGATACCAGCCACATCGTTGAGGTGGATTGGGTGCAGGTATATGATGCCGATTATAGCAGCGCTTCGGCAGCCCTGCCGCAATTCATGCCCGCCGCCGGGCAGGTGAACACACTCACCGCCGTCACGGGCAAGGAAGCCGCCCTCCCGGCCAGCATGGAACTCTTCCTGCCGGGCGAATAAACCCGGGGCATACAACAACAACTACAGGGTCAGCCGTTCGGTTGACCCTGTTTTGATGAATATTCACAACGGCAGGCTGCGTGTTTGATGCACTCAAATTCCGCCGGTGGTACTATAATAGAAATATCCAGCCATTGCTCCCGCGCGCAATTCAGCCCGCATGGCAGCCGGACTCACCGCACCCCCATTCCCTTGTATGCTGGATTTCACCTGTTCACCCTGGGAGGGACTGTATGAGATACAAATTGTACCCCTGGCTGTTGCTTGCGGCGCTGGTTGTTGCGTTGCTGTTGACCGGATTTGACGCACCGGCTGCGCTGGATGCTCCCCTGTTGCTGGTTCCCCAGCGCAACCTGATCACGGCGGATACCACCCCGACCTTTCAGTGGCAGCCGGTAACGGGCGCCACCAAGTATACCTTCGAGATCAAGGACCGCTACACCAATGCCGTCATCGTGAAAAACACCTACAGTGCCGCAGCACGCTGCAACGCGGTGGAATGCACCATTCCATCACCGGTCACGCTCAGCCACGATGACTACAAATGGCATGTCCTCAGCCGCACCGACAGCGAAAAAGGCGCCTGGTCCGTGTGGTGGAACCTGACCATCGGCACGGTCAGCCTGCAAACACCATCGCTGCAATCGCCCGGTGCCAACGCGGCAGTCTTTCAGAGCACCCCCATCCTGCAATGGTCCCCGGTCGATTACGCCATCGAATACCGGGTGCGCGTAAAAGACGCGCTGGGCATCCTGCTGGTGGATGAACTGCTGCCGTGCGCGGTGTGCAAAACCCCCGGCGGGTTGTGTGAATTCCCGCTGCCGTTTGACCTCGGCACAGATTACGGCCTGTATAGCTGGCAGGTGCAGGCCAAAAACGGCGGTTTCTATTCCACCTGGACAACCTGGCGCAATTTTATTTACACCCGCATTGCAGCTGTACTGCAAAACACGCCCGCCAACGGTCAGGGCGGCCTTTTCACCGACCGGCCGATGTTCGGTTGGAGCGTGGTGGATGGGGCAGAGGAATACCAGCTGCAAATCCGCAACACCAGCGGTACGGTGGTGATCGAAGAAGTGGTCAGCGCGGCAGCCGCCTGCACCAGCCTGACCTGCGAAACCCAGACCACGGAAGCCCTGCCGGACACCGGCACCTACAGCTGGCATGTGCGCGGCAAGAATGGGCGCAACTTTGGCTACTGGTCCGCATGGTGGAGCTTCACCACCGACAAGTAAGGCCTTCCCGTTGTAAAACACCCGCAGGAGACACACCGAACCGCCCTTCCACTTTATTCCTCCACACCGCACATTGTGCTACAATCGAACATAGAATCCCGGGCAGACAGACCTGTTGGCAGGATGATCAGCACTTCTCGTGCTGCCGGGGATACCAATGATATACGATAGATGGCACCATAATGGGTCTCAGGAGGAACGATCGATGTTGAAGAAATGGATCCCTGCTGCATTTTTACTGGTATTCCTGTCCATTGGCCTGGTATATGGCACTGCCGCTGCCAGCCGCATTCCAGCCGGCGAACCGCCCGTGCCGCCGCTGGGACCCGGTGATTGCTGGCTGGTGGAAACCTTTGTTGATCCCGCGCTGAGCGGTATCATCCAGGTCAACCAACCCCCCAACTGCATGGTTTACGGCCCGGCCTTTGACGGCTACCTGGAAGGCACATACCTGACCCTCACAGCAACACCGGCTGGAGGCTACGGCTTTGGTTCCTGGCAGGAGGGGGGATTGCCGATTCTATGGGCCAACCCATTTCAATCATCCCTGTCATTCACCGTGGCTGACCGCGATTACGCCCTGACCGCGGTGTTTGCACCCCTTGCCTGCCGCACGCTGGATCTCACCGCAGTCAACGGCAGCGTGGAGCGCGACCCGGCCTACAACTGCATCGCCAGCGGAATCGAACTCAACGGCTACTACGACGGCACCGAGGTGGAACTGACCGCCGTACCGGACGCCAATTACGATTTTGTCGATTGGGAGGAGGATGACAGTTCGCTATCCACGGATAATCCCTACACGATCACGATGGACGCCGACCGGGCCATCACTGCCAATTTCACGGAGAAAGCCTGCCACACCCTCACCCTGTATGCCGACAACGGCAGCGTTGACCGTGACCCGGCCTACAACTGTGCCACCAGCGGTGAAACAAATAACGGCTACTACAACGGCACCGAGGTGGAGCTGACCGCCGTGCCGGACACCAACTACGGTTTTGTCGACTGGGAGGAGGACAGTGCTTCACTCTCCGCCGCCAACCCCTACACGGTCACGATGGACGCCAACCGTTACATCACTGCCAATTTCGCGGAGGATTCCTGCTACACCCTCACCCTGTATGCCGACAACGGCAGCGTGGAGCGCGACCCGGCCTACAACTGTGCCACCAGTGGGGAAACAAACAACGGCTACTACGACGGCACCGAGGTGGAGCTGACCGCAACAGCGGATGCCCACTACACCTTTGCGGACTGGGAGGAGGACAGTGCCTCGCTCTCCGCCGCCAATCCCTACACGGTCACGATGGACGCCAACCGTTACATCACTGCCAATTTTACGGAGGATGCCTGCCACACCCTCACCCTGTATGCCGACAACGGCAGTGTGGAACGCGACCCGGCTTACAACTGCATCGCCAGCGGGGTCGAAAACAACGGCTACTACGACGGCACCGAGGTGGAACTGACCGCCGTGCCGGACGCGGGTTACAGTTTCGTCGACTGGGAAGAGGACAGCGCTTCGCTCTCCGCGGCCAATCCCTATACCATCACGATGGATGCAGACCGCGCCCTTACTGCCAACTTCTCGCAGGATTGCTTTACCCTCAGTATCTTTGTGGCCAATGGAAGCGTGGAGCGTGATCCCGCCTATAATTGCTCCACCAGCGGCGGTGAAAATGACGGCTATGCCTACAACACCAGTATTGAACTGACCGCCCTCCCCGATGCCGGGTACAGCTTCGAGGATTGGGAGGAAAACAGCACCTCCCTTTCCACCGAGAATCCCTACACCATATCCATCACCGCCGACCGTGCCCTCACAGCCAATATCAGCCAGGATTGTTACACCCTCACCATCTACACCGACCACGGCACGGTGGCGCAATCTGTGGCGGGGTTCGAACCTGGCTTCAACTGCGCAACCAGCGGTGGGGACAATGACGGCTACCTGTACGGCACCCAGGTAATGCTGCAGGGCACACCCGATGCCGGCTACAGCTTCGGAGATTGGTCGGAAGATGATGCGGTGCTATCGACCGACAACCCCTACACCATCACCATGCAAAGTGACCGCGCCGTCAGCGCCTATTTCTCGCAGGACTGCTACGAACTCGAGATCACCGATACCAATGGACAGGTCACCCGCGGCACCGCCTACAATTGTGCCCTCGATGGAGTAGGCGACCCGGACGGCTATACCTACAATACCAGCGTGGAACTCACCGCCGCCGCTGACAGCGGCTACGATTTCTGGGGCTGGCTGGAGGATGATACCCTCCTCAGCCAGGAGAACCCCTACACTGTCACGGTCACGCAGGACCGTGTGCTGACAGCCAGTTTCCTGGTGCGCTGTTACGAGCTGGATATTTACGCTGATAACGGCAGTGTGACCACCACCGTGGGGAGCGTCAGCCCCGGCTACAACTGCGCCCTCACCTGGGAAGGCGACCCGGACGGCTTTGCCCACGGCACCGAGGTGCTGCTGACCGGCGTGGGGGATACCGGGTACAGCCTGGCCAGCTGGGAGGAAGACAGCGTGATTCTCTCGGACCAGAACCCCTACACCATCACCCTCACCAGTGACCGCGCCCTCACCGCCAACTTTGGCCTCACCCCGCCCACGCCGATCGCCCCGGCCGTAGATGCGGTGTTGTATGACGGCACCCCCACCTTCCAGTGGGAACCCGCCGGCTGGATGGTCGATTTTCACCTCCAGGTGAAAGATCCCGGCGGCAGCCTGATTGTAGATACCGTTTTCGACGGCACGGAGGTCTGTGGCGGCGCGTTGTGCCAGTACACCCTGCCCACCGACCTGGCTGCCAATTACGGCGCTTACCAGTGGCACATCAAGGGTGAGGATGCCGTGCAGGGCAGCGCATTCAGCCCATGGCAAACCTTCACCTACACCCGCATTGCCGCCCCGCTGATGTTGGCCCCGGCCGAGAGCGGCGCCGCCGGCAATCCCCGTCCCACCTTCCAGTGGAGCGAGAGTGACGGCGCCCTGCGCTACCTGCTGCAGGTGCGCGACAGCCTGAACGTCCTGGTGTTTCAGGGGTATTCCCCCTATGATGCCTGCACAGACGGCACCTGCACCTTCCAGATTCCCGATGCCCTGGCCACCGGCGAATACACCTGGCATGTGCGCGGCTTCAACGGCGCCAACTGGGGGTACTGGAGCCCGTGGTGGGGCTTCACCCAGTGGGCAGAAGGCCCCGTACTGCTGACCCCTGCCGCGGCGGATGCGTTTTATATCGACCGCCCGGCCTTCACCTGGGAGAGCCTGCCCAACGCTGAAAGCTACGACCTGCAATTGCAGGCCCCCGATCTCAGCCTGATCCTGCTCAATGGCCTGGCGTGCGCGCCAGACTGCGCCCACCAGCTGGCGGAAAGCCTGCCGCAGCAATACGGCGCTTACCAGTGGCAGATGCGCGCGGTGCGCGGCGGCACCGTCAGCCCGTGGTCGGGGTGGCGCGGTTTCACCTATATTCAGGTGCCTGCCCCGGCCTCAACCGTGCCCGCCAATAATTTTGTCACAACCCTTGACGAAGTCACCTTCACCTGGCAGCCCGGCGAACCGGCGGACAATTACCTGCTGCAGGTGCGCGGCCTCGATTATTCCATCCTGGTTGAAGAACGCCTCCCGGCCGCATCGTGCGGGGTGGATGGGTGTTCGCTGACGCTGAGCGGCCTGCCCTACCGCGGCATGTTGTGGCGTGTGCGCGGCAGCCTGGACGGCAATATCAGCGAGTGGAGCACGGAGCGGCGCTTCACCGTGCTGGGCACCCCCGCCCTGCGCAGCCCCGGTGTGGATGGGATCATCTACGGCGGACGCCCGACCTTCAAATGGTACAAGGTGCAGGATGCCGGCAGCTACGAGCTGGCAGTGTACGGCCTGGATGACAGCCTGCTGTTTTCGGTGATCACCGGCGGCAGCTGCGATGACACGCTGTGTTCCTACCGCCTGCCGTTTGACCTCGAAAGCAACTTCGGCAGTTATGATTGGCAGGTACGTTCCCGCCTGGGCGGGGTGCAGAGTGATTGGTCTGCCCTGCGCACCCTGACCTACACCCAGCTGGAACGCACATGGATCATTTCCCCGCCTTCCGGCAGCGTGACGTTTGATCTCTCACCCACACTGCAATGGGGCGATATCACCGGCGCCACCATGTACCTGCTGCAGATCCGCGATTTGTCCGGCAACCTGGTGCAAAACACCCTGGTGTCCGATGCGCTGTTCTGCAGCGGCGGCACCTGCACCTGGGCGGTCGACCCCGAGCTGGCGATCGGCGAGTACCAGTGGCATGTGCGCGCCAAGAACGGCCGCAACTTCGGCCGCTGGACCGCCTACTCGCTGATCGAGATCAGCACACCAGCCCCTTAAGATAATCCATGCCCCGCGGCGGAGTTACTGACTGCCGCGGGGCTGATGTTCCACACTCCCATTTCAAAATTACCCCAGCCATCCCATCCCGGAGGCAGGGACTGACGCCACTTGTGTTCGTGACCTCGTTACCTGCCTCCGGGATGGAGGCTCAGGAGTGTAACATTCACAATGCCAGCGTTAACAACCGCGGCGTATTGGTGATGTTCCACACATGCGATTCAAACTTACACCTACCATCCCGCCTCAGCGCTGCGGCGCGGGCAGGAGCGCCTTCGCCGCCTCAATCCACCCCGCCAGCCGATCCTGCGGCACCAGGCCGTGCACCGCCTGGTAGAGGGATTCGGCATTGCGCCGAACCAGCTCGCGTACTGTATCCACCTTGCCATAACTTTCCAGCCGCAGCGCGTCTTCCACCGTCAGACCCTCCACCCGCGTCAGGTCACACAGGTTGAGCCACAAAGTGAACTGCTCCTCATCCAGCGCGCATTCCTCGATCAGCAGGGCGCGGTTGTTGGCATCACCGGCAAATAGCAGCAGGTGGTCCATCATGCTGATCTTGCGCTTCGCCAGGCATGCCACCTGTGCCGCGGTGATACCGGGCAGCTGCCCCACCGTGCGCTTTCCTGCCGCCGGCTCGGGTTTGCCCGTTGGCTCAGGCGCTGAATCGCTTGCCGATTCAGCGGTAAGATCCTCAAAGCGCGCCTGCAAGGCCGGGTTTGTGTCGTCATGCAGCGGCATCAGCGAAGGGTCAATCCGCGCATATTGCAACAGACCGCCGCCGTGGCTTAACGCCAGCGCCAGGTAGCGCAGCGCCGCATCGGCATAATCGATCGTGCCGGTCAGGGCATAGCAGCGGCTGAAGAAACAGGCGTAGTTGTACTGCACGCGGTAATTCAGGTCCACCCGGCAATTCAACGGATTCGCCGGGGATGGTCGCTGTGCAGGCGCGCCACAAGGCGGGGTATCCAGCGCTGCTGCCAGGTCAGTCACCAGTTGCTTGATCTCATCCGCAGCGGGCGGCGGAGCATCCGCCAGGCGGATGCTGTAGCGGACGATCGTCGCCAGCGGGACAAACCGCTCCAGGTAGGTGCGGAACTTGGGGCTGATCTTCGGCTGGCGTTTGCCGCCGCACAGCAGGCCGCGTGCCTGCGCCAGCAGGCCATCCAGCTCCTGCATCAATGGCTGGCCGTTCGCAGGGCCGCCGTTGTGCCCCGAAAGCTGGTAGAGCTGGCCCACCACCGCATTGTACCCGGCGGCATAATGCACCGAGTCTGCCGGTCCCGCGCTGTCACGCGCGCCGCGCAGGAAATCCAGCCCAAAGCGCAGCCGGCGGGCGGATTCTTCCAGCGTCTGCGGGGTGACGGGTTTTTGTTCCAGCACCTGCTGCGCCTCTTCCAGCCAGATTCTGCCCAGGCCGGCGAGCGCGATCCCATTCGCCGGATCGGTCATCAGGGCTTCGGCGTACAGCTGCTTTGCCTTGCGGACGTCTTTGGTCCACACCGCACGCCCCAGCACTGCCATCGCCTGGCTCTTCCACTGGTCCTCATCGAGCGCCTTGCGCGCTTCACGCGCGGCCTTGCCCATGTTAATGTGCTTGTTGTACACCTGGATCGTCCACAGGATCGCCGGTGTCATCAGGTTGCGGTACAGGTCCAGGTCCGGCTTGTTGTCGGCGCCGCCGGTATCAGTGCTGGTTTCGCCTTCCTCCGCATCCTCCTCGGTCTTCTTTTTCACATCCGCCTGTGCCTTCTCCAGCTTGTATTCACTCGACCAGAAGGTCTGGGTGGCGATGATCTGTCCTTTTTCATTCTGGGTCAGGTTCAGGATCAGCCCGGTGCCCTTTTCCTTCGACTCCACCGTTTTCATCGAGAGGGTATAGCCGCGTTTGGGCATCACCAGGTTGATCAGCTGCAGGATGGTTTTTACCCGTTCATCACCGCTGCCGATCTCAGCTTCCAGTTCGACGTTTTCCGGCAGGGGAATTGGCTGGATGGGGGTGCTGGAGGATTGCTGCAGGTTGATAAATTCGCTCATGAACAATTCCCATAGCTCCGCGTTGGGGTCTTCATCCTCTTCCTTGTCCTTCTTCTCCTTCTTGTTCAGGATCAGCACGCGGTAGACGCGCGGGAAGAAATAAGGGAACACCTTCCACATCAGCAAAATCGCCAGCAGCACGGTCAGCAGCAGGAAAACTGCCAGCTGCAGCACGGCGCTGCCGGGGTTCTCGCGCAGCAACAGCCCGATGCGCTGGCCGTCAGCGATGCGGTATACCAGCGAAAAATCAACCGTCTGCACTTTGTCATCGAGCAGCACCAGCACACTCAATTTCGCATCCTCCGGCGGCTGTTGGAAACGGCCGCCATCGACCGTCAGCACCACGCTGGCTTCCGATTTCGCTTCCAGCACCGCCTCCGCGGGTGCGATCCCCGCGCACAGGCTGTCGGCAGCAGCCCCGCAGGCTTCCGCCCCGGTGAGGAAGAATTGCAATGCCATCGCCTCGCTGCTGAGGTTGAGCAGGTGCAGCGTGATGGTTTCCTGCTGGTTTTCCGTCCGGAAGCGGATCGGGAGGATACGGCTGTGCCAGATTTTCAGCAGGGCGGGGTCAATCCCCGCGGCTTCGGGATCAGCACCAGCATCGGCTTCCGGGTCCTCCCCTTCGCCCTCTGCCGCCTGCGCCGCGCCGCCGGCAGGCAAAACCGGGTTGGGCCGCGTGCGTTCGCCTCCGGTTTCCTCTGCCGCGCCATCGGCGTCGTCTGTGCCATCGGCGTCGTCTGTGTCGTCAGCGTCAGTATCAGCATCAGCTTCACCGTCAGCGGCAGGTACCGCAGCCTTTTCTGGTGCAGGATTGAACACCGAAAACGGCACCAGGTTGGCGGACCACAGGCCATAGCTGATCGCCGCCGCCAGCAGCACACTCAATACGCGGAAAAACCACAGCGTTCTCGCTTTCATTGCCAGACTCCTTGCTTGCTATCGGTACGGTCACAAACGGCGGTGGTGCTGAAAAGAGGTGCGGCGGAGGCAGGATGGACGGCTCTTCTGTGATAGCCTGATTATAGCATGCCGGGATGGGAAGAGATACAGGGTCAATGGTTCCCACAACCACCCCTTTAAAGCCACCCGCCCGCCGGATCAGGACAGGCGGGCAGGGGTTAGAAAAGGGAGAGAAGAATCAGGATTTTCGAATTTTTTTGACAGATGTCTGGTTCATTCACAGGGCGAAACCCTGCGGGATTATCCTTTCAGCACTTCGATCTTGCGGGCCTGGAATTCTTCCGCGCGTACCAGGCGCAGTTCCAGCACACCGTTCTTCATCTTCGCCTGGATCTTGTTGCGGTCGATGTCATTCGGCACCACGAAGCTGCGTTCGTAATCGCCCACACCGTACTCGCTGTAGATCAGGGAATAGCCCTCAGGTTCCATCTCATTGATGTAGCCATTGATCTTGAGTTCGTTCTTTTCGAGGGTAATATCAATGTTGTCAGGGGTTACGCCGGGCATATCCACCAGCACCACGATCTCACCACCGGTTTCATAGATGCTCGCGCGGGGCACAAATACGCGCCGCGGCCGGGTGCGTTCCACACCTTCGGTCAGTTCCACTTCTTCCTTTACAGGTTCGAGATTTTGATTGTCAGCCATAACAGCCTCCTTACTTTACAACTCTTTTCGTCTTTCGGTTCTCAATCCAATCCAACAACGGGGTGCAATTACCCTTCGATGACCTTGATCTTGCGCGGCTTGTCCGCTTCGGCGCGTTCGAGTTTGATCTCGAGGATGCCATCGTGCATGCGGGCTTCCACTTTCTTGGGGTCAATCTGGTATGGGAGCTGCGTCACGCGGGTGAATTTACCGCAGCCGCGCTCCTGGCGGTGGTAGCGGGCGCCTTCCGGCAGTTCCAGCGCCTTGCGCTCGCCGGAGATGGTCAGCATGTCGCCTTCCACCGAAAGCTCGATGTCGCCGCGCTCAATGCCGGGCAGTTCCGCCGTCATCAAAACCTTGTCGCCGTCCACCCAGGTGTTGATCGCCGGGAAACCCGCCGCCACACGAAAGCCAGGGGCCGACAGCCGCCGGAACATGCGGTCCATCTCACGCTGCATCTTTTCCATTTCGCTGTACACAGAATTAAAGTTTCGGAACATACATACCTCCTTAACTATATCAATGGGTTTTATTCCTTCAGTAACTTTAATATACCTCCCCATTATTAGAGCTTTGCTAGTAAAATATTAACCAAGAATAAGAAATCCATCGAAAAAATGTTAATCGGTGTATTTTCTGGAAAAAAGGAGTGTGTACCATGAAAGAACGTGAACGTTTTATGGCGGCGCTGGATCGAAAGCCGATCACCGGGCGCGTGCCGACCTTTGAGCTGGTGTTCTACCTGACGATGGAAGCATTTGGCAAAATGCACCCGGAACACCGCCGCTACAGCCAGTGGGATCAGATGGAGGCCAAAGAGCGTGATCTGCAAATCCGCGACGTGGCGCAATTGTATGTGGATATTGCCCGGCGCTATGAGCACAGCGCCATCTTTGTGCAGCCCACCATGCCCACCCTGGATGATTTCCTGCGTCTGCTGGATGCCATCCGCGATATCTCGGGCGATACCTATTTCCTCGGCACCCACGGCGACCCCACCTATTCGCTGCCAGACGGCGAACACATGGCGGAATTTGCCTACCGCATGGCGGATGATCCCCAGGGCCTGATGGATGAAGCCCAGCGCCGCGTGGACCGTGCGCTGGAGATGGCGCGCAAGGCGCGCGAGCACGGCCAGCTCGACGGCTTTTTCATGTGCGCCGACTACTGCTACAACAGCGGCCCGTTCCTCAGCCCGCGCCAGTTCCGCAAATTCATCACCCCCTACCTGGCGCAGACCATCGCCGCTTACCGCGAGATGGGCCTTTACGCCGTCAAGCACACCGACGGCAACATCATGCCGATCATCGACCAGCTGGTGGAGGCCAACCCCCACGCGCTGCACTCGCTCGATCCCCAGGCGGGCGTGGATATCGCCGAGGTCAAGCGTGTGTACGGCGACCGCGTGGCATTGATCGGGAACGTGAACTGCGGCCTGCTGGATACCGGCACGGAAGCGGAGGCGTCTGCCTCGGTGCGCTACTGCCTGCAGAATGGCATGCCCGGCTACGGCTACATCTTCTCCACCTCCAACTGCGTTTACACCGGCATGAAACTTTCACGCTACGAGCTGATGCTCGATATCTGGCGCAAGGAAGGCAACTACCCCGGGTAGCACACACGAAATCGAACCAACAACAAAGGGACTGTCCCAAAAGTGTTCTGAAAGACCATCGAACCGCCAACAATTTGGCGGTTCGATTCATGATTTCTACCATATGCAGGGGACCGGCTTAACCGCGGTGGTTAATGCTGGCATGTGCTGGCGTTACACTCCCGAACCTCCATCCCGAAGGGATGGGATGGCGAGAATACGTGTGAAATGAATGGCCGGAACGTAAAAGTCAGGCCACGGCAGTGAAGGTTGGCAATGGCAAATGCTACACTCCCGAACTTCCATCCCGAAGGGAGGGCTCCATCCCGGAGGGAGGACCTGACGCCGCTTGCGCTCGTGACCCAACTGCCTCCCTCCGGGATGGGATGGCGAGAGTATGTGTGAAATGAATGGCCGGAACGCCAAAGGCGCGCCGCGGTGGTTAACGTTGGGAATGGCGGATGTTACACTCCTGAACTGCCACCCGCGCGCAGCATCATGGCATTCCCCTTGCATCCTTATATGCATCTTCTGCGGGGGAACTTTATACCCGGGTTCGGCGTTATCCAATTACCGGAATGTAGTGAAAGGAAAAGAAGATGGTCCGAGAAGAGAAGAAAGAAAAATGGTTTTTTTACCTGATGTTTGCCGGTCTGGTGTTCGGGGGATTGCTGGTGCTGCAAGCATGCGCGCCAACCGGTGATCCGCTGGCCGGTACGGTGTGGGAGTTGAAATTCATCGGCAAATCCAGCCTGATCGAAGATACCGCCATCAGCCTCACCTTTGAAGACGGGCAGGCCGGCGGCAGCGCCTGCAATTCCTACGGCGGCGAATACACCCTGCAAGGGGAGAAGCTTAGCTTCGACAACCTGTTTATGACAGAAATGTATTGCATGGATCCCGAAGGCGTGATGGAACAGGAAAGCCGTTACCTCGACGCCCTCTCCCGCGCGATAAGCTACGAGATCAGCCGCAGCGAGCTGTGGATCACCCTCGATGACGGCGATGTGCTGACCTTTACCGCCGCGCAATAGAATCGCGCTTTCACTTATTGCAATTATTTGCAATAAAGAATATTTGCAGTATAATCCTCCGTGATAACACAATTCAACGGAGGATTTCTTTATGCTGTACGCACCCGCCCCAATGCACATCCCTGATGGTTTCCTTTCCACCCTGGTATCGATTGTTCTCTGGCTGGTCTCCCTGGCCGTGATTGCCCTGGCCGTCCGCAAAACGAGCCAATCGCTGGATGAAAAGCAGGTTCCCCTGATGGGGATTCTCGCCGCGGCCATTTTCGCTGGCCAGATGCTCAACTTCAGCGTCACCGGCGGCACATCCGGCCACCTGCTGGGTGCCGCGCTGGCCACCATCCTGCTCGGTCCGTGGGCTTCGGTGCTGGTGATGACCACCGTGGTTTCCGTGCAGGCACTGGTATTCCAGGACGGCGGCCTGCTGGCACTGGGCGCGAACATTTTCAATATGGCCATCCTGGGCACAGCCGTGGCGTATGCCGTCTACCGCCTGGTAATGAAGCTGGTAAAAAAGGAACCGCTGAATGTGCTGGTTTCCGGTTTTGCCGCCGCCTGGGCTTCGATCTTCATCGCATCACTCGCCTGCGGCCTGCAGCTGGCGCTTTCCGGTACTTCTCCTGCCAACATCGCTGTGCCCGCCATGGGGGCGATCCACGCCCTGATCGGGATCGGGGAAGGATTGATCACCCTCGGCGCGCTGGCCTTTGTCAGCGCCACCCGCAAAGACCTGGTGCTGCCCACCGCGGAGAAAACCAGGGGTACCACCGGTATCCTGGTTGCCGGCGCAATATTGACCGTTGCCCTGGCGGTGCTATCCCCGCTGGCTTCCAGCCACCCGGATGGGCTGGAATGGGTGGCGGAACAGAAGGGGTTCCTGGATACCGCCAGGGATGCCCTGTTCAACATCATCCCCGATTACGTGGTGCCCGGCGTCAGCAGTGAAGCTCTCGCCACCATCCTGGCCGGCATCATCGGCGCCGCCCTCGTGTTCGGCGTCGCCTACCTGACAGCCCGCAGCCGCAAACGCCAGAATGCCTGACCTGGATTTGATATAATACGGCCATGCCCGATCATCCGTCTGGTACCGGCCATCCATTGCAGCAGCTGGACGCAAGGGTGAAGATCATTTTCACCCTTGCGTTTATTCTTGCGCTCAGCCTCAGCCCGTTTGGCGCGTGGGCGGCGTATTTCCTGTTCCTGTGCCTGGTGCTTTCAGCGGCGATTGCCGCGGGGACTGACCTGCGCAGCCTGCTGCGGCGTTCCCTGCTGGGCCTGTTATTCATCCTTTCGGCGCTGCCGCTGCTATTCACCGCCCCCGGGATACGCCTGCCGCTGCACCTGGGCGGATGGACGCTGTGGATCAGCCAGCCCGGCCTGATCCGCTTTGCCAGCATTGGCGCCAAAGCGTGGATTTCAATGCTGGCGGCACTGCTGTTGGCGGAAAGTACGCCGGTGCCGGTGCTGCTGCTGGCCTTCCAGCGCCTGCGCACCCCGCGCGTCTTCATCGCCATCCTCAGCCTGATGTGGCGTTACCTGTCCGTGATCCGCGCGGAAGCCCTCAGCCTGATGCACGCCCGTACCAGCCGCAGCGCGGCCTCGCCGGACGGTGCGCGCGGCGGCGGCGGGATCGCCTGGCGCGCACGGGTTACCGGCGGAATGGCGGGCAGCCTGCTGCTGCGCTCGATGGAGCGCGCTGACCGCGTGTATGCCGCCATGCTTTCGCGCGGCTATGACGGCCAGCTGCCCGACCCTGAGCGCAAAGGTCTCAGTCCGCAAGATTTGCTGGTGCTGGCTGGCGCCCTGCTGCTGATATTGTTCTTCCTGCTGTTTGCCCTGTTTACGGGAGGGTTGCCGTGAGCCTGGTGGAAATCCGCGGACTTTCTTACCGCTACCCCGACGGCCGGGAAGCCCTGCGCGGGATCGACCTCACCCTGAACGCCGGCGAAAAGGCCGCACTGGTGGGCAGCAACGGCGCGGGAAAATCCACCCTGCTGCTGCACCTGAACGGGGTGTTCACCGCCGCCCAGGGCAGCATTACCATCGCCGGATTGCCGCTGGACAGGAAAAATACCGGGCGCGTGCGCGCCCTGGTGGGGCTGGTGTTCCAGAACCCCGATGACCAGTTGTTCTCCCCGCATGTAGATGAAGATGTTGCCTATGGGCCGACCTACCAGGGGCTGCCGCGGGACGTGGTGGCACAGCGCGTGGCGGAAGCCCTCGCCGCGGTGGGGATGGGCGGGTATGAAAAACGCAGTTCCTACCACCTCAGCGGCGGCGAAAAGAAACGCATTGCGATCGCCACCGTGCTCTCGATGCGCCCGGAGATGCTCGTGTTTGATGAGCCCACCGCCGGGCTGGACCCGCGCGCGCGGCGCGAATTGATCGAACTGCTGCAGCGCCTGCCCCAGACGATGCTGATTGCCACCCACGACCTCGACCTGGCGCGCCGCCTGTGCCCGCGCATGCTGATCCTCAAACAGGGCACCCTCAGCGCTGACGGGCCCACCGCGCAATTGCTGGACAACGAACCGCTCCTGTACGAGAACGGTCTGCTGTAACCCCGCGGTTGTCCGGCAGGTTTGTGTTACAATCACCCCAGGAGGCCAACCCCATGTCGTGTGAAGAATTGTTCCGCAAAACCCTCAAGCAGCACGGCCTGCGCATGACCCACCAGCGCGAAGCGGTGCTGAAAGCGATGCACGCGTCGCACGAGCCGGTCACCGTCGAAACCATCTACGAACGCGCCGCACGGGATTGCAATGTGCTCGACCTTTCCACCGTCTACCGCACGCTGGACCTGTTCCAGCAATTCGGCCTGGTGTCGGTCGTCAACGCCCAGGGCATCAATTATTACGAGCATGTCGGGCTGGATGAACCGCATGTGCATCTGCTGTGCAGCCAGTGCGGCAAAATCTTCAGCGTGCCGCTGGCCGAAGCCCAGCCCCTGCTGGACGGCTTTGCCGCCCGGCACCATTTCACCGTCGACCCCACCGAACTCACCTTCCAGGGCATCTGCCAGGGCTGCCGCGAAAAAGATTCAACCGCAGGCTGACCATTTGTTTTCATTTCCCGCCGCTTCCCGGGTTTCATGCTACAGTTAATGGGTGAAATGACAGCTGAATAAGGAGAGTATAACCATGGCCAGCTTTCGGGAAATGAACCTGAACGTGTTCAGCGGGGCACCCAACCCGCATGTCTTTTTCCAGCCGCGCATCACCTCGTGGATCGGGTACAAGCGCATGCACGGCGGGATGGACCTGCCACCCGCCTACCAGCAGATGGACCTGCGCGACCTGCACCGCGAACTGAATGTTTCGATGCGCTACCTGATGGACTACACCCCGCCGGAATCACCGATCGAGCTGCGCTTTGATCCGCAGGTGCGGATCACAAACAGCGGGGATGCCATCCAGCGCGTGCGCACACTGTATACCCCGCACGGCGAGCTGTCGGAGGAATTCCGCTTTACCGATGATGGTTTCTGGCGCCAGACCGAGTTCATGGTGAAATCCGCCCAGGATTTGCCCGCCTTCCGCTGGCTGCTGGACCACATGCACTACGAATTCAGCATCGAAAAATTCGAGATCGGCGAGACCTACATGGGCGACCTGGGCGAACCGCAGTTTTACCTGCCCAAGTCGCCGTACCAGGCGATGGCGCAATCCTGGTCGGAGCTGCTGCCACTGACCTACCTGCTGCACGACCGGCGGGAGGAGATGGAGCGCATCTTTGACCAGGTCGACGTGCTGTCAGACCAGCTTTACCAGCAGCTGGCTGACTACGGCCGTGCCCGCATCATCAATATCGGCGAGAACCTGCACCAGGCACTGCTTTCGCCGCGCTATTTCGAACGCTATTACATCCCCTACTATGAACGCCGCCTGGCGCAGTTGCATGCCGGCGGGATGTACTGCCACATCCACATCGACGGTGATTTCCACCAGCTGCTGCCGTACCTGAAACAGATGTCGTTTGACGGCTACGAGGCCCTCACCCCCACCCCTCAGGGCGATGTGACATTGGAGGAAATGCGCGACGCCATCGGCGGCAAGGTGCTGCTGGACGGCATCCCTGCCATTTACTTCCTGCCAAACGTGCCGCGCGAGGTGCTGGTGCAGTGCGTGGAAACCCTGCACGCTTATTTCTCACCGCGCCTGGTGCTGGGCGCGTCAGATGAGGTGCCACAGGGCTGTGACAGCCTGGAAGCGATCGAGCGGGTGAAGATGATCGCCCGCTGGTGCCGCGAACACCAATAGCACAGGCGGTATTCAGGAACCACCCAGCGCCTCCAGGCTGCGGGCAGCGAGGATGTGCAGTTCGGCGTATGCCGGGGCCAGTTCCAGCACGCGGCTGAAGTACCAGCGCGCGTCATCCAGCCGATCCTGCTGGGCAGCGATCAGCCCCAGGCGGTACAGCGCACCGGTATCTTTCGGCTGTGCATCCAACACCTGCTGGAAATAACGCGCGGCGCTTTCGAGATCGCCCAGGCTGAAGAGAACGGCGCCCATTGCTGAACGGGCAGCCGGGTCCTGCGGCGCCTGGCGCAGCGCTTCCCGCGCGGCCGTCAGCCCGTAGGTGTTCAATTCAATCTGGTACAGCGCGCAGTATTCCGCCAGCGCCGTCCAGACCGAAAGGTCTGCCGGAAATGCCAGGCTGGCCTCCACCAGCTGCGCCAATCCGGCGGGGATGTCACCGGCCTGCCCGGTGGCGCGCCCCGCTTCGATCTGCCACAGGGCGGTTTCAGGCTGTTCTTGCGCCAGCTGCGCGAATACTGCTGCCGCCTGGGCGGGATCATCCCGGCGCTGCCAATACAGCGCCAGCAGGGAACGCACCAGGGTACTTTCCGGGTCGAGGGCCAGGGCCTGCTCCAGCGCGTCCAGGCCGCCGCGCCCGTTGCGCTGCTGCAATTCGCCCAGCAGCGCCCAGGCTTCGGCATAAGCGGGGTTGATCTGCACCGCCTGGGCGCACAGTAATTCCCCGATCAGCGGATACCCCAGGTTGGCAGCCTCGCGTCCCAGCAGCAGCTGCTGGTAGGCGGGATCACTTTCCAGCTGTGCGCGTGCCACCGCCGCCGAAAGGGAGCGCGCCAGCGGCACCAACCCTGCATCGAGCGCGGCGGCCTGTTCCACCAATACCAGGCCGGCCTCGTGTGAGCGCAGCAGCGCCAGCAGCCCGGCGTTAAGGAGCGCATGCGGGTTGGCGGGGTCCGCTGCCAGCCAGGCCTGCGCCGCGCTTTCCGCATCGATAACCCGCAGCGCCGCCAGCAATTGCTGCGCCAACAACGGGTACTGATCCAGCGGCAATTCCCCCGCCTGCGCCAGCGCCAGGTGCCACGCCAATGCGGCATCCGCCTGCCCGGCCTCCTCCAGGGCGCTGCCGTACAGGGCTTTGCCGCGAATGGTGAGGACATTGAGCGCCTGCCCCTGCGCAAAGGCATCCACGGCCGCGTTGTATTCCCCGGCATCGTAGTGCGCCTCCGCCAGGGCTTCCCACAGGTCGGTGCGCCAGGGTTCCATGGTAAGGATCGTGCGGCAGGCATCGGCACGTGTCTGTCCCGGAATACAGGCGCGTTGGTCCTGCATGCAGCGTTGTGCCTGCAGCAGGCCGCGGTCCACCGGCATCAGTCCCAGCAGCAGCACGATCACAAACGGGAGGAGCAGCTTGAGCTTCATCGCATTAATTATAGTGGAAAGCACAGCACCAGCGCAGCCGGATGGGTTAAAAAGTTCCCGGCACTCAAGGGGAGATGGGCGAGTGCCGGGAGAAAGGGAATAAAAACCTCAAAAAACAATTACAGGCTGGCTGTCAGCTCCGTGATGCGCGCCATCACATCATCAATCAAACCCTGCAGCGGTTCACGGTCGAAGATCATCTCGGTATCCGCCAGGCGGTAGAGCGTGCGCAGATCTTCACTGCCGCCGCGCTCCAGGCTGCTGCGGTACGCGGCAACCGCGCGGTCATGGTCGCGGCGCGCGTTCTGCCACACCTGCAGCGCACCGAGCTGCGCCAGGCCGTATTCAACGTAGTAGAACGGGTCGCTGTAGATGTGAATCTTGCGCTGCCAGCCGGTGGCCTTGATATCCTCAAAGCCGCTCCAATCGGCATCCGGCAAAAAGCGGTCCCACAATTCGCTCCACTTGTGGTCGCAATTGGCCCCGATGCGCGCCGATTCGGGGTGGGTGTAAGCCCAATGCTGGAACAGGTCCACCACCGACATGAACGGCAGGAAGGTGAGGATACTGCGCAGCGCCTGGATTTCCGCAATGCGGTGCGAACGCGGGTCATAAAATCCGCCTTGGTCCTTGCCCCAGTACGGCATGGTCAGCAGTTCCATGCTCATCGCCGCCACCTCGGCAAATTCCATCGGCGAATCGATCTGCTGGGCATAACGGGCATAGGTGCTGTTGGCGGTTTCGTAGAAGTGCACGGCATGGCCGCTCTCGTGCAGCACGCCCTGCACATCGCTGTGCAGACCCACGCAGTTGAGGAACACGAACACATCCTTTGTCATCGGGAAATCGAGACTGTAGCCGCCGGTGGCTTTGTTGTTGCGGTTGTGGATGTCCAGCAGGTCGTTTTCACGCATGTGCTGGTAATAGTCGGCAAAATCAGGGTCAACCTGGCCCAGGATGCGCCGGATGCCCTCATCGAGCTGATCCGGGTGGTCGTAGGGGCGCAGCGGTTGGTCAGTGAGTGATTCCACCAGCAGGTCCCACGGGCGCAGGCGCTCAACCCCCAGGCGCTGCTGGTGTTCCGCCAACAGGCGGCTGACTGCCGGCACCACCACGGCCTGGATCGCTTCGTGGAAGCGCAGGCAATCTTCGGGGCTGTAGGCAAAGCGGGTCAGCTCAAGCCAGCGGTAATCGCGGAAGGTGGGCAGGCCGGTGTTGACCGCGATGCGGTGGCGGCGGTCGATCAGGCGCGCCCACAGGTGGTTGAGGGCTTCGCGGTCGGCAAACTGGCGTTCGAAACTCAGGCGCCAGGCGGCCTCGCGCACGCCGCGGTCGGCTGCAAGATAGTAAGGTTGGAGTTCGGCCACGGTTTTCTCACTGCCGTCCCATTCCACCGTCTGGCTGCCGGTGATGCGGTCATATTCCGCCGCCAGCAGCGCCTGCTCGTTGAGCAGGGCCAGGTTTTGCTTGTTAAACAGCGCGGCCTGGGTACGCAGTTGGTGCAGGGTCAGGTGAAAGCCGGCCGGTTCCAGCTGGCTTTGCAGCAGTTTTTCGGTGAGGGTCTGGTTGGCGGTGCGGTACTGCACCTGGATTTCGTTGAGGAAGGCTTCAAAGGCCTGGGTGGCAGCGGCATCGGCCGTGTTGCGGGTAGGCGCGATGTAGCGGCGGTGCTCCAGCTCCCGCTCGATCTTGAGCAGGTTCGACCAGGCATCCAGCCAGGCTTCGAGGGTGTCGGGGGTCAGATCGACATTGTTGAGTTCTCTGTAGTACGGGGCCAGGTCCTGCCAGGTAAGCGCAAGAATCTGATCCCCCGTCCATTGTGTGCCGATGTTATTCAAAAAAGAAGTCTCCTCGCTGCATGATATGGGTTGGGATGCAGGCTAGCCTTTGAGGCGGAAAACGTGCGGGGCGTCCGGCAGGTAGACAATCTCCACCCATCCGCCATCGCCCATCGCCTTATAGACGGCTTTGTTGATCGAGTGCTTCCCGTAATTACGGTTGTCATTGTAGGTGTACAGGATATGGTTGACCGTCTTGCGGGTCAGGATACCGCCATCGGCATAATTGTCGGTCCAGCGGTCGAGGATGTGGGCGCGCGCGGTGACACCGGATTTGTCGAGCTGCAAGGCATGCTGAATATGGCGGACTTCATCCCAGCAGGTATAGAACGCGGAAAAAGTGCCGAGTACGATGAATACCGCAAACACCCATGAGATCCAGCTGAGCGATTCCTCACTGCCGAAGAACAGGTAAATGGTCAGCCAGGTGAGAAATGCGCCCAACGCAAAATACATCACACCGAGAACGATCACCTGCCATGTGGCTTTCACCGGCAGGGCGTCTTTGGCGCGCCGGGTAGGGAGATCGGGTTCCTGGGGCGCAATCGCTGCGTTTTCCGCATCGCGGTTCAGTTCTTCACTCATGCGATGATCCTTTCACACCATGAAAATACAATTGTAAACGGAAAAATACAACCTGACAACCCCTCCCGGCGGGTGGTTTTTGAGTTGCCCCGCCTCCCGGAGGTACGTCCTTCGACAGGCTCAGGGCTCGTTATGCGCGGAGGGGTTGGTGCTGGCTGCCTGGTTGTATTCCGCCAGGTGGCGGAAAGCGGGTGGGGTGGTACGGCGATAGATGATGCGCTTGAGGCCGGCCGGCAGGATTTTTTTCAGCAGCCCGCGCAGCAGGCCCAGCGCCACCGCCAGGATGACCGGCACCAGCAGGGCGCGGTGCTGCCGCCAGCACAGTTTGAGAATTTCCCAATGCCAGATATGGTCGGTTTCCAGCCAGCGCCCCCACGCCAGGATATCGCGCGCGGTGAAAGCCGGCGGCATGGTGGATACCTTGCCGGTCAATCCGGCCATTTCGATCGCCATGCGGGTGCGCAGGCATTTGGGACAGCTGCCGCAGTTGCGGGTGTAATCCGCCCGTCCCACATCCCAGCACACCACCACGCCATCCAGCGCGGGCTGCCAGTCTTGCATGGCGCGCAGTTTCTCGATGCGCCCGGCCTCACAGCCGTGAGCGTAGAACTCGAGCGTTTCCGTCCGCAGCAGCGGGGTGCTGACCGGGCTGGTGCCGTCGCGGTACAGGTCATCGTAGGAAAGCCCCTGTGCCAGGTAGAGCGTGTGCAGCAGCGGGGCCAGGCCGGCTGCCGCGGCGTACAATTCCGTGCCGTAATCCGCCAGGAACGAACGCTGCGGGTCGCGGAACTGGCGCCAATTGCTGCGCACCTCGATCAGGTCCACCCCGATTTCCGCCAGCAGGGGCGCGAATTTGTCCAGCAGCTGCTGCTCCCCGGCATACGCCGCGGAGTGCGGCATGGCATAGGCGCGGGTCAGCATCAGGGCATAACGCACCTGCATCTGCGGCACCGCGCACTGTCCCGGTTGGTGCGACCAGAGCGTGTAAAACGAATCCACCCCGCCGGAGAATGCGGCCGCCGCCGCCCGGGGGGTGTACGGCGCCGGTGTCAGGCGTTCGGCATTGACCGCCACCCGGCGGAAGTATTCCGGATACCAGTAGCTGTACACGTTCTGGAAATCGCGCGCGCCGAACAACAGGCGCGGGGAGACGTCACCGCGCACGCTCAGGGCTTCGCCGCGCGCCATCGCCATCGGCAGCATCGCGATCAGGAAGGCATCGCTGCGACTGCTGATGTGGGGGGCGTACGCTGCGGGGTAGCTGAACCACAGGCGCTCCGGGTCGCCTGGACGGGGGTGGTCAAATTGGACGGCGGCGGAAAGCACCACGCGTCCCTCGGCATGTTGACTGGCTGGCTGGTCGATGATCATCCTGTACGGCCTCCTTGGAATCCAATGGTTGCATTATACCGCCATCCGCGGGGGGACGCCCTTCGACAGGCTCAGGGCTCGTTGGGGTGGGCTCGTTTGGGGTGGGGATGGTTCCTGATCTTTTCACAGGTCTGTTAAAAAACACCCCCACGCTTCGGCAGCATGGGGGTGGGGTTCACATGAATACAGGCTTGGATCAGCGGATGTAGGTGCCCACGCTTTCATCGCCCAGCATGGCGGCGCGCAGGGCATTTTCATCCCACAGGTTGAGCACCAGGATCGGCAGGTTGTTTTCCATGCACAGTGAAAGTGCCGGGCTGTCCATGATGTTCAGCCGCTGCTGCAGCGCCTCAATATACGTCAGGCGCGGGTATTTCACCGCTGCCGGGTTTTTCTTGGGATCACTGTCATACACGCCATCGACCTTGGTGGCCTTCACCAGCACCTCGGCTTCGGTTTCCATCGCGCGCAGGGCGGCAGCGGTGTCGGTGGAGAAGAACGGGTTGCCCGTACCGCCCCCAAAGATCACCACGCGTTCCTTTTCCATATGGCGGATGGCGCGGCGGCGGATGTACGGCTCGGCGACATCGCGCATCTCAATCGCGGTCTGCACGCGGGTGGGGATGCCCTCATCTTCCAGCGCATCCATCAGCGCCAGGGCATTCATCACCGTGGCGAGCATCCCGATATAGTCCGCGGTGGCGCGGTCCATGCTGCTGGCGGCATCCCGCCCGCGCCACAGGTTGCCGCCGCCGATAACGATACCGAGTTCGATCCCCAGGTCAAATACACCCTTCACCTGGTCAGCGATGTAGCTGGCGCTGGCATAATTAATGCCCGCCACGCCCGGCGCGGGGGCAAGCGCCTCACCGCTGATCTTCAGTAACACACGCTGGTACATTGGCTTCTGTTCCATTCCATTCCCTTTCTGCAAATCTGCTGTCCTGTCTTTGATTATACGCCGGCCCAGGTATGCTGGCGTATAAAAAGAAGCCAGGCGTCTGCCTGACTTCTTTCGGGTTTGAAGGATTATTCCTCGCCGGATTCGTCTTTCGACATTTCCCCGAGTTCCCAGCGCACAAAGCGCCGCACGAGAACGTTCTCGCCCATGGCGGCGATCGCCTCGTTGAGCATATCCTGGATGGTTTTGCTTTCATCACGGATATAGGCCTGGCGCAGCAGGACGCTTTCTTCGCGGAACTTGTTCAAGGAACCCTCGATGATACGCGGCAGGATCGCCTCGGGTTTGCCTTCACCGCGCGCCTTGGCTTCCGCCACGGCGGCTTCGCGGTCCAGGTCGACCTGGGGGATGTCGTTGTCAGAAATGTAGAGCGGAGCGGCAGCGGCGATCTGCAAGGCGATTTCATGCGCCAGCTTGCGGAAGGATTCCGAGCGGCCGACGAAATCGGTTTCGCAGTTGAGTTCCACCATCACGCCCACGCGGCCGTCACCATGGGAATACTGTTCCACCACGCCTTCGCTGGCGGAACGGCCGGCGCGCTTGGCGGCTTTCGCCAGGCCCTTTTCGCGCAGGTAGTCGATCGCCTTGTCCATATCGCCGTCAGATTCTTCGAGCGCTTTGCGGACATCCAGAATGCCCACACCGGTTCGCTCTCGCAGTTCTTTAATTTGTGCTGTGGTAATTGCCATTTTTTTTCCTCGTGTTCTACTTGTTTGCCTGTATTCAGAAGAAATCCGATTTTTCGTAGGGGCTGCCTGGTCAAAATCGGATTTCGCGGGGTCGGAATTATTCTTCTTCTTCGAAATCGGCGGGTTCCCCGGCGCGGGTCATCTTGGCCAGGGTGGCGGCGCCCAGGAGGTCTTCATCACTGATTTCCTCTTCGCGCACCGTGCGCACCGAGCGCTTGGGGCGGATGGGGCCGGAGGCTTCGGCTTCATCCGCAGCCAGTTCGCCGTCTTTTTCCATCATTGCCTTGCCTTCCAGCACGGCATCGGCCAGTTTGCCGACAATCAGCTTGATGGCGCGGATGGCGTCATCATTGGAGGGGATCACGTAATCCACCTGGCCGGGGTCGCAGTTGGTGTCCACCATGGCAACCACCGGGATATCGCGCAGATTGGCTTCGTGCACGGCGGTGGCTTCACGGGAGATGTCGACGATGAACAGCAGGTCGGGCAGGGTCTTCATATTGCGCACACCGCCCAGGCGGCTTTCGAGGCGTTCGATCTCACGGGTGATCATCAGGCCTTCTTTTTTAGTGAGGCGGTAAATATCGCCGGTTTCTTGCATATTTTCCAGCCGTTCCAACTCCGAAAGGCGCTTTTTGATGGTTGCCCAGTTGGTGAGCATGCCGCCCAGCCAGCGTTCGGTGACGTAGGGCATGCCGCAGCGTTCGGCTTCTTCCTGGATGGTTTCCTGCGCCTGGCGCTTGGTGCCCACGAACATGATCGTGCCGCCGTCCATTACGGTGTCACGCACCATTTCGTAGATGTCTTCCAGCGCCTGCGCGGTCTGCTGCAGGTCAATGATGTGGATGCCATTGCGTTCGGTGAAGATGTATTGCTTCATCTTCGGATGCCATTTGTTGGTGCGATGACCAAAATGCACGCCGCTCTCGAGGAGCGCTTTCATAGATACGACTGCCATATTTATCTTTCCTTTTTGGCGTTGAACCTCCGCCTCCTTCAACCCGATCCTTTGACTGCATCGTGCAGCACGCGGGGAGCGGTCCGGAAGCGTGTGTAATGATTTTTGACGGGTGAAGTATACCAGAGGGTGCGGCAGAATGCAAGAAATCCTCGGAAAGACTTCGGAAGTCTTAAAGACATCCGAAGTCTGGCAGGATGATAAACCATAAACCCCCGCCCAGCAAATGGATTGACTGGCAATCAGGATATTCATGCACCGGTCCGGCTGTTAACGCCCTGCCCAAAGCCAGGAACCCGCTGCCACCCGGGGATAAGACTGGCAGCAGGCATTGTTTTTTGCATCGCCGGGATGGATGTGGTAAAAAATGTACTTATCCCTTGCTGATTGTGTCCATGAAATCGAAATGTTGTCATCGTTTCAGGCAATTGTTGACGGATATCCCTGTTCCTACCAAAACGGAGGCTCTCATGCTTAAGAAATTTTTCATTTCACTGGCGATCATGCTGTTCCTGTTTTCTGCGTGCGCACCGGCAGCAACCACAACGGACCCGATGGCGAACCAACCCGTTGAACCAGCGGTGGAAACCCAAACAGATGACCTGATGGCTGCAACAGCTGCTGACTCAAATGAAACACCCGCAGCTGATATGGATGCCTCTGCCACCCCAACCATGAGCGATGATGGGGTAATAACGCCTGCTTTTTTTGACACATCCCTTACCGATGTGAATACCGGTGAGACTTTCAGGATTTCTGATTTTTCGGGAAAAGTGGTACTGGTTGAAAACCTGGCAATGTGGTGTTCCAACTGCAAGAAGCAACAAGACCAGGTTAAATTGTTGCATGAAACGTTGGGTGTCGATTCTGATTTGATTTCGATTGGGTTTGACGTGGACCCGAATGAGAACGCGGATGACCTGAAAAGATACACGGAAAGCAATGGTTTTGATTGGATCTATGCAATTCCACCCCAGGAAGTGCTTACCGAAATCAGCCAGTTGCTGGGTGCCAATTTCCTGAACCCTCCATCAACCCCGATCTTTGTTATTGACCGGAAAGGCGGCGTTCATGCAATGCCCTTTGGCGTTAAGAGTGCGGAAGACCTGCAGGCATTCATTGCGCCATTCCTGGCTGAGGGGATGTAATCCCGGCGTTGAACCTGGCTGCAAAAGACCGCAGGCCATTTGCAGCCAAAAAAGACGAAAGGTCCTATGGATACAATATTAACTTCGCTCAGCCTGGGATTGCTTGCCAGTGTCAGCCCCTGTATCATTCCGTTATATCCCGGTTACCTTGCCTATTTAAGTGGTGTGGTGGCGGGAGAAAACCGAAAAGGGCAGCATTTTCTGGGCTTTTTTGTTTTAGGCGGGGTATTAACCATGATGTTGGTGTTGGGATTGGTGATTGCCACCCTGTCAATTTCGATTGGAAGTGCATTATCGATCATCATCCCAATCGCAGATTTGCTGCTGGTGACCCTGGGAGTGTTGCTCTTGTTGGATAAAAATCCATTTAAGGCGCTGCCCCAGATTCAGATCCCGGCATTAAAAAACCCTTTTTTGAACGCATATGTATATGGTTTGTTCTATGGACCCATTGCATTGCCCTGTTCCGGCCCACTGGTGGTAGGGATTTTCACTGTCTCCCTGGCATCGGCCGAGGCATTAAGCCGCTTGAATGTGTTTTTATGGTTTGGGGTTGGGTTTGGTCTTCCCTTGCTGGCGTTATCACTGATCTCTGGTGTTTTGCAGCGATCCATCACCCTCTGGTTGGCCCGGCATTCAAGGATGTTTAACATTATTGGCGGCGTTCTGTTAATTGGCATCGGGATATACGATTTCTTTGTCAATTTGCCGCTCATTCGCCTGGTTCTGGGATTTTAGCAAGCAGGCAGGGAGTAGCGTATCGGTACATATCCGCCTCCCATTCGCTTCCTGGATTAAACGGAAGCATCCTGTTTGATGCAGGACGATCTGTAAATAACCGGAACACCAGCATGTTACCATGCGGTCTTCCGGTATAATCATGCATATCGCATTTTCGCCAGCTGTTCCATTTACCGTGTACCAACCCGGGCGGCGTGTTACGAATGGAGGTCAGGGTTCCATGCAAAACTTTGAGGGCAAAACCATTGATCATTACCAGGTGCTGGAGCCGCTGGGCAAAGGCGGGATGGCGATCGTCTACCGCGCGTTCGACCTGCGCCTGAACCGCCACGTTGCCATCAAACTGATCCGCACCGAGGCGATCCCCGCCGAGCAGCATACCCAGCTGAACCGCCGTTTTGAGCGCGAGGCAATCTCGATGGCAAAGCTCTCGCACCCCAATATCATCCCGGTGCATGATTACGGCGAATTCGAGGGCGTGCCCTACCTGGTGATGGATTACCTGCCGGGCGGTACACTGAAACAATATACCGGGCAGCCGGTCGATTACCGCCAGGCGGCCGCGCTGCTGGTTCCGGTTGCCGAAGCCCTGGCGTATGCCCACACCCAGGGTGTCATCCACCGCGATGTGAAACCCGCCAACATCCTCATCACCCAGGCAGGGCACGTGATGCTGTCGGATTTTGGCATTGCCAAATTGATGCAAGACCAGGACGCCACCGCTCTCACCGGCACCGGGTCTGGCGTGGGGACACCGCAATACATGGCGCCGGAACAATGGAAGAACCAGGTCAGCTCGCGCACCGATATCTACGCCCTGGGCATCATCCTGTACGAATTGATCACCGGCCGCAAACCCTACGACGCCGACACCCCTGCCGCGATCGCCATCATGCAGGCCACCGAACCGCTCCCGCGCCCGAAACTATTCATCCCTTCCCTGCCGGATTCCGTGGAGAAAGTGTTGCTGAAAGCCCTGGCATTGAACCCGGAAAACCGGTTCTCCTCCATGGCGGAGTTTGCCGCCGTGTTAACCCAACTCAGCCTGGGGGATGAGGCGACCCCATCAGAACCATTCGAGGAACCGGAACCGGCGAAAAAGAGGAACCTTCGTGGTTTATTGGCGGGAATTGCTGTTTTCCTCGTTGTTGCCGCTTTCGCGGGGGTGTTCTGGATTCTCCCGCAACTGCGTGAACCGGCAGTTCCCACACAACCGCCAGCGACCCACCTCAGCGCGGCAACCACGCAGCCCGCAGCACCCACCGAAACGGTCGAACCGACGAAAACATCAACTTTAACGAGTTTACCCACCGACACCCCGACCCTCACACCGGAAATATTGGGCATCGGTTCCAGTTTCACCCGTGCGGCGGACGGTATGTTGATGATGTATGTCCCGGCAGGTGAATTCACCATGGGGAGCGATAACGGTTTTGATGACCAGAAACCTGAACACCCTGTATATCTGGACGCGTATTGGATCGACTACCGCCTGATCAGCTGGGAACAATACAATCTGTGTATAGAAGCCGGAGCTTGCGAAGCCGGCGAGGTGATCCCGTCTTTTGAAGGGATGGTACAGGGCTTTGTAAAAAATGAAAGCTACACATACATCATGGTTGGCAATGCCAGTTGGTTCCAGGCGGAGGCATACTGTGCATGGGCGGGTGGCAGGCTGTTAACCGAAGCCGAGTGGGAACGGGCGGCACGTGATGAAGCTGTGTCTTCGCAGGTGATCATCCATGATGATGCTTCCTGTGTCGTTGGCAATGAACCTGTCTGTGGTGATTCATTGGACGGTGTAATGAGCGAATGGGTATCAGACTGGTACAATGCGTCTTATTACTACGAAAGCCCATATAAAAATCCACGTGGGCTGGAAACAGGCGTGTTTAAGTCGATACGCGAATACCTGGGCGGTGGTTCTGCATACCGGCACGGACTACGCCCCGGGGATTTTTTTGGCAACACCAGTTTTCGCTGCGCCAAGGACGTGAGCGGTGATGAAGTGCTTACTATCAAATCAACCCCCACACCCCAGAACACCGCAACGCCTACTCCCACCGCGACCCCTGCCACCGATCTGGGAATTGGCTCCAGTATACTGCGAGAACAAGATGGCATGGAAATGATGTATGTACCCGCAGGCAGTTTCCTCATGGGCAGTGATGATGGAAATACTGATGAACAACCCGCCCATGAAGTCTTCCTGGATGCCTATTGGATTGATAAATTTGAAGTTAGCAGTTCCCAATATGCAGAATGTGTCAATGCAGAAGTATGTTCACTACCCAAAAATGAAGATCACGCGAATATGGCTGCTTATGTAAAGGCAAACATGAATAACACCTTTCCAATTGTCAATGTCAACTGGTATCAGGCTTTATTCTATTGCGAATGGGTTGGTGGCAGGTTGCCAACGGAAGCTGAATGGGAAAACTCGGCGCATAGCGGTAATAATGGCCAATATCCCTGGGATAGTGAAAAACCAAGTTGTGAGATGGCAAATTTCGATGGTTGTTCAGGGCAGGCCGATACGGTTAATAGCCGCGGTGCTGGAGCCAGTGGGTATATGGTAGTCAATTTGGCAGGTAATGTAAGTGAATGGGTTTCGGATTGGTACGGTAGCTACGATTATGCAATAAATTCTGCATCAAATCCTACGGGATCGATAACAGGCGATTACCGGGTGGTGCGGGGAGGTTCTTTTAATGACGCTGTGGAACAAATGGTAAACACGAAGCGCAGTCGGGAATACCCATTCAACTTTCGGGATTATCTTGGTTTCCGCTGCGTGATGGACGCCGATTAACACCATGCCTGCCATGACCCCCAACCAACGCCTGCTGGCCGCCCTGCGCGGCGAAGATACCGACCGCCTGCCGTGGAGCCCCTTCCTGGCGTACTGGTGGGAGCACCAACCGCCCGCCTTCCGCGCCCAGGGGCAGATTGCCTTCCTGCGCGCCATCGGCGCGGACGCGCTCCTGCGCGGTTTCCTCACCCCGTTTGAAAGCAGCTTTGACCCCGGGGCGGAGATCCGCGTCCGCAATTTCACCGCGGATGGGTTGCAATGGACGGTACACGAAACCCCGTGCGGCACGCTGCGCACGGCCACCCGCTACAGCCCGGAGGGCGACACCCATTTTGTTGTCGAACACCCGGTGAAAACCGCCGAAAATTACCGCGCCCTGCGCTGCCTGGTGCAGGCAATGCGCCTGGCACCCGCCTTTGAGGCTGTGCAGGCGCAGATCGATGAAGTCGGCGAGGACGGCCTGTGCGTGCCGCTGATCTCTCCCTTTGGCAAAACCCCCTTTCAGGCGCTGCTGGAGCATTACGTGGGCACCGAGCAGCTGGTGTACCACCTGCAGGACATCCCGGCGGAAGTGGAAGAAACCCTGTTCCTGATGCAGAAGAAGTGCATGCAGGCAGCCACCCTCGCAGCGGATTCCCCGGCGCAGGCCTTCATCTCGTGGGAGGATTCCTCCACCACCAACGTCTCACCGCGCCTGTTCAAAAAGTACATTGCCCCGCACATCAATGCCTGGGGCGGGGTGCTGCACAGTGCCGGCAAACTGATGATCCACCACGCCTGCGGGCACCTGAAAGCGCTCCTGCCGGTCATGGCAGAAGAAGCGGTGGATGCGATCGAATCGATCAGCCCGCCGCCCACCGGCGATGTGGAACTGTGGGAGGCGCGCGCCATCATCGGGCCGCGCCAGTGCCTGGTGGGTGGGATCGAACCGGTGCATTTCCTTACCCTCGATGACACCACGTTCGACGAGTACGTCCGCACCCTGATCGAACGCATGCCGCGCCAGGGCTTCATCCTCGCCAATTCCGATTCCTGCCCGCCCGGCGTACCGCTGGAACGCTTCCGGCGCGTGGGGGAGATCGTGCGCCAAACTGCCAAAAACTGGTAAAAAGTGGGTTGACTTGGCGCCGCGCTTTGTGATAGTATCGAACCCATAGGCGCAAGCCTTTGCACCCTCACAATTGAATACAAGGAAATGGCGGCTGCAGCTCGATCCCGGCGGGATGGAGCTGACGAGGTGGAGGTTCATCCCCGCGAGGGGATTGCTAACGATGAATGAATCTTCGGTTCATGAATGAAACTTCGTTTCATTTTAACGAACTTATGGTTCGTTCACGAATCTGCGATTCGTTTTAAGGAAAATCGGGTAGATCAGCGGATGCCTCTGGAGCCTGATCACGGGCTTCGTTTCCTCCTTGCGCAATTGCCGCGCGAAAACCGGCCGGTGACGGCCGGGACAATCGCGGCAAAGTGACCGGCACGCATGTGCGCTGTGCCGTTTTTCGCATAGAAAGGAGCCAGCCCATTTTTTCTTTTCCCCCGATGGCATGCCCGGCATGTCATTTTTCTTTATTTGCTCTTCTCAAAATCAAACGGTCCCTGTTTCGGCAGAGACCCTCCCCCCAAAATAAAATTTTTTATTTATCGGTTCCAATACAATTAGGAGTTGTTGCATGGATAGTAAAGAGTTTCTCGAACGTTGTAAAGCTGATCATGTTAAATTCGTTTCCTTCCAGTTCAGTGATATTGTCGGCAATATCAAAAGTGTCGATGCCCCGCTCTCGCAGGTGGAAGGCGCACTGAAGAACGGCATCTGGTTCGACGGTTCCTCGGTCGAGGGCTTCGCCCGTATCCAGGAAGGCGACATGCGCCTGATCCCCGATCCTGATACCTACGCCGTGCTGCCGTGGTCGCCGGCCGACATGCGCCGCGCGCGCGTGTTCTGCGACATCTACACCCCCGCCGGTGAGCCCTCCGCCAAAGACCCGCGCGGCGCCCTCAAGCGCATCCTCAAGCGCTTTGAAGCCAAAGGCTGGACCTACAACATCGGCCCCGAACCGGAGTTCTTCCTCTTTAAACCCAACGGCGGCAGCGGCATCCACCCCGTACCGCACGATGTGGGCAGTTACTTTGATTTCTCCCCCGATGACGAAGCCGTGCGCGTGCGCACCGAGTTGATGAGCGCGCTCGACAGCATGGGCCTCGAGGTCGAGGTCGGCCACCACGAAGTGGCGCGCGGCCAGCACGAGATCGACTTCCGTTTTGCCGATGCCCTGCGCACCGCTGACAACGTGCTCACCCTCAAGTACACGGTCAAGGCCATCGCCGCCCAGCACGGCCTGACCGCCTCCTTCATGCCCAAACCCCTGTTCGGGGTGAATGGTTCCGGCATGCACTGCCACCAGTCCTTCTCGGATGCCAGCGGCAGGAACCTGTTCTTCGATGCCGCCGATGAATTCGGCATGTCACCGGTCGCCTACGGGCTGATCGCCGGGCAGCTCAAGCACGCCCGTGCCCTGGCGGCCGTGGTGGCGCCCACCGTCAATTCCTATAAGCGCCTCGTGCCGGGCTACGAAGCCCCGGTGTACGTGGGCTGGGCGCAGCTCAACCGTTCCGCCCTGATCCGCATCCCGCGCTACACCGATGGGATGACCGCCGCCTCGCGCTGCGAACTGCGCTGCCCGGACCCCTCCAGCAACCCCTACCTGGCCTTCACCGCCATGGCCGCCGCCGCGCTGGACGGAATCGAGAACAACCTCACCCCGCCCAAACCGCTCAACAGCATCAACATTTACGAACTGAGCGCCGCCGAAAAGAAAAAACTCGGCATCGCCCAGCTGCCGGGTTCACTCAAGGAAGCCCTCGATGAACTCGCCAAAGACAAAGTGCTGCGCGAGGGCCTGGGCGAAGAGCTGTTCGAGGTCTTCACCCGCGCCAAGATGGAAGAATGGGAAGAATACCGCATCCACGTGATGGATTGGGAGATCACCCGCTACCTCGAAACCACGTAAGCGTTCTGCCAGTGATGCGACCGCCCAACAACCTTGCGTATGGTTGTTGGGCGGTTCTTTTTTTCACTGACAGTCGGCCCGCTTCTGATATAATCCTCCCTGTACGCTTTGCGATTCACGAGAGAAGGAAGCTGCCATGATCGAGATCACCCGCATTGACCCCCACAGCCTGTATGACGAGCGCCTGCACCTGATGTGGAAGGCGTTCCTGCCGCATGACACATTGGAAAAAGCCGCCCGGCTGGCAGGCACGCTGCTCGACAACCAGGCCACGTTTGTGGCGCGCGATGGCTCCACGCTGGCGGCGATGGTGTGCGTCAAGGAACCGATCGAGAACCGCATCCGCGGCGCCCACCTCAGCTTCGGCGGCATCGGCGAGGTGTGCACCCTGCCCGAATACCGCCGTGACCGCCTGGTGCGCAGCCTTTTTGACCAGGTGTTTGCCTATATGCAGGAAGCCGATGTGGTCTATTCCGCCCTGGGCCCGTTCAGCTACCCCTTCTATGAAAAATTCGGCTATGCCCATGCCGAACAGGGTCTGCGCTATGCCTTCCCCGCCAACCAGCTCAAAGCGCCGCGCCACCTGGCAGGCTTCACCTTCCGCGAATATGCCGAGGCCGATGCCGGGGCGGTGATGCAGGCCCAGCGCAGCATGGCGCGCTTTGGTTCGCGCGTGTTCAAACCGGTGAAAAAATTGCCCGGCGACCACCCCTACGTGGTGGAGCAGCATGGCCAGGTGCGGGGCTTTGTGCGGCTCAGCTTTTCGCGCCTGGGGGAACATGAAACCGGTGCGAATGTATGCGATGCCTGGTTCAGTACCGATGAGGTCTTCCCCGCCATCGTCGATCTGGTCTACCGCTATGCCTCGCAATCGAGCAAGATCACCTGGCACATCGAGCCTGAGGTCCCGCTGGAATACTATATCAAGGAACCCGGGCAGGCGGAACGCCAGCGCACCGGTTATATGATGGTACGCGTGGTGAAATTCAAAGAATTTTGCCAGCAGGTGAAGGTGCCGCTGTACGCGGCGGAACCGGTGATCATCCGCCTGGTGGACCCGCTGTGCCCGTGGAACGAAGGCAGCTGGAAACTGACGCCGGTTTCCGGCCGGCTGGAAATTCAGCCCAGCAGCCGCGAACCGGAGATCACGCTCGACGCGGTGCACCTGTCACATGCCGTGGGCGGGCTGCTGACCGCCAACCGCCTGCACCGCCTGGGCGGATTGCACTGCGCGGCGGATGCCGCCGAGCGCTTCACCCGCATTTTCCCGCCCGAAAGCTATGTTTCGTATGTCGGCTTTTAGGCGGTAGATGAAAAGGAAACCACCATGATCGAATACCGAAAAATGCCCCCGGTTGCACGGGAACAGATCACCCACCTGGAATGGAAAGCATTTATTCCCGACCAGGCGGAGCCTCAGCCGCCGCAGGAAAACCCGCAGGAAGAGGCCGGAATGGCCCGTTTTGGCGCGTTCGATGATGGCCGGCTGGCAGCCCAGGTCAATATCGAAGACCGCCAGGCCATCATCCGCGGGGTGGAAATGACCTTTGGCGGGATCGGCGGGGTGGCCACCCTGCCGGAATACCGCCGCGAACGCCTGGTGGCGGGGTTGTTCCGCATTTGTTTTGAATACATGCACCAGGCGGGCATCATTTTCTCAGCCCTGGCGCCGTTCAGCTTCCCGTTTTACGAAAAATTCGGCTATGCCCATGCCGCCCAGATGCATGCCTACCGCTTCGCCTCGCGCCACCTGAAGCCGGTGCGCGCGCCGCATGGGATCACCTTCCGCGAATTCCAACCGGAAAACGACCTGGAAGCCGTGATGGCGGTGCAGCGCAGCATGGCGCGCTTCGGTTCGCGCGTGCTGGAAACGCGCCGCTATTTGCAGGATAACCACGATAAGCACCGCTACGTGTTTGAACGCGGCGGTACGCTGATCGGTTTCATTGAATATGATTTTGGCACCAGCGATGACGGCAAGGAACAGATGGCCGCCCACCACACCTGGTTCAGCTGTGATGAATGCCTGCCCGCCCTGGTGGATCTGACCCATCGCTTCGGTTCCCAGCGCGAGTGGATTGCGTGGGAGGTTGACCCGGAAATTCCGCTGGAATACTACATCACCGAACCGGGGAAGGCCAGGCGTACCCGGGACGGCTACATGATGGTGCGCGTGGTGGATTTCCCCGAATTCTGCCGCCGGGTACGCGTGCCGCTGTTCGCGGCGGAACCGGTCATCATCCGGGTGGCTGACCCCGACTGCCCCTGGAACGAAGGCACCTGGAAACTCACCCCGGTCTCCGGCCGGCTGGAGATCGAAGCCAGCGGCCGCGAACCGGAAATCGGCTTTGACGCGCGGCACCTCTCGCACGCCCTCGGCGGCCAGCTGACCGCCAACCGCCTGCACCGCCTGGGCGGGCTGCCCTGCGCGGCCGATGCTGCCGAACGTTTCACGCGTATTTTCCCGCCCGATTCGTACGTCACCTACACCGGGTTTTAGGAGCATCATGGACCCCCTCACCCCCGAACTGGAACACTTCATCCACTCCCTGCCCAAAGCCGAGTTGCATGTGCACCTCGAAGGCGCAATCGAACCCGAAACCGTGCTGACCCTGGCGCAGCGCCATGCCATGGAGGAGCGCCTCCCCGCGCGGGATGCCGCCGGGCTGCGCCAGTGGTTCTCCTACCGCGATTTCGGCACCTTCCTGGAAATTTACATGGTGATCCAGGACCTGCTGCGCACGCGCGAGGATTTTGCCCTGATCGCTTATGAAAACGGCGCCGATATGGCGCGCCAGAATATCTGCTACCGCGAACTGACCTTCACCCCCTACACGCATGTGCATTTCCAGCGCAAGGGCGTGCGCATCGAGGACATCCTGCTGGGGCTGGAAGAAGGCCGCCAGCGCGCCAAAGCCGATTTCGGGGTGGAGATGCGCTGGGTGTTTGACATCTCCCGCAACCTGAGCTTCCCCGACAACGGCATGCTGCGCTACGACCCCGAACCCGGCATCCGTACGCTCGATTACGCCCTCCAGGGGCGCGACTACGGCGTGGTGGCACTGGGCATCGGCGGGTATGAGCCGACCGCGCCGGGACGCTACTTCCGCGCCGTGTTCGATGCCGCCCAGGCCGCCGGTCTGCCGTGCGTGCCGCATGCCGGCGAGAACGACGGCGCGCAGAGCGTGTGGGACGCGATCAACCTGCTGCATGCCGACCGCGTGGGGCACGGGGTGCGCGCCTGGGAAGACCCCACCCTGGTGCGCGAACTGGCGGCGCGGCGCATTCCGCTGGAAATTTGCCCCACCAGCAACATCCAGCTCAAGGTGTACCCCGCCTACGCCGACCATCCCTTCCGCCGGCTGGATGAAGCCGGCGTGATCGTTACCGTCAATTCCGATGACCCCCCGCTGTTCAATGCCAATCTCACCCAGGAATACCGCGTGCTGGCACAGCATTTTGGTTACGGCAAGTCCGACCTGGTGCGCATCGCGCGCAACGCATTTTTACACAGTCTGGCCGAACCGGGCACCAAAGCCCGCCTGCTGGCAGAGTTCGACGCCTGGGTTGCTGCGCAGGAAACGGGCAAACAGGAAGCCGCCGGGGTCTAATACGCTCCCTGGCCCTGAACCTGTTGCACGCTTGCCTGGCGCAAGGCATTGCAATCGAAAAATCACCCGGTTAAGAAAACGCCCGGAGAGATGTGACTCTCCGGGCGGAATCAATGCAACCCATTTGCCCTGTTACTGCGCACCGGATACCACCGGCCGGTACAGGTCCTCACAGGTGCAGTAATGGCCGATGTAATACATGGTGTTGTAATGTATGAATCCATCGTCCGTCATCACCCACCCATCCATCAAGTAGGAACAATGGAAAGGCGCATTTGCCGCAGAAAATGGAGAAGGTGGGGATGGGAACAGGATATGCAGCTGCGACACCGGGGCAACATATTCCCACTCGCCTGCCGGCAGCTCCGGTACGCACACCGCCACTTCCATCCAGCCTTCGGGCTTCTCCCAGTAACCAAACACCGCATAAGTGCCCGCAGAACCGGCCTGGGCACAGGTCATAAAGGCACCTTCCTCATCCGGTACCCACTGGTTCACGGTAGGCACAGCCTGCCAGCCGCCAGCGGTCAGCATGCGGATTTCGGCAGTCCACCCAATTTTTCCGCCCGGGTAGGGATGGCAGATCTGGGTGGCACCGCTGACCTGGATACCGGCGCTTTGCAGCACGGCGTAGTCATCGGCAGTAGCGCCTGCCAGGGTGTATTGGGGAACAATCGTCCCGGTCACGTCCGCATCGGCCCATACCCAGCTGCCAGCAGCCGGGGTCTGCGGCGGCTGCACACTGATCGCCTGCACGGATTGGGGATGGGGAAGGAACAACAACGCCGCCAGCACTGCCAGGCTCAGGAAGGACAGGTACATTTTTTTCATAAAATACTCCATATGGAACAAACTGAATCAAATTGTGTCATCGACTGTTGTTGCAGACAGGTATCGAAACAGTGTAGGGGTACCCACAGGAATCGGTTAAAAAAATATCGAACCGCAGAGTGAGGGGGGCACCCTGCCGTTCGATATCATTAGTTTACATGATTCCCCGGCAAATTGCAAGTATTTTGCCATAAAAAATGATATTTTAAGGTAATTTTTCCTTATTTTAAGCGAGTCAGGATGGCCTAAAACAGGGGCAGCGCTTTGGGTTCGTCGTCTTTTTCGTAGCCAGCATCGGCGGGCAGGTTGGGCTTTTTGGCAGCCGCCACCGCCAGCCGGTCACAGCGCTGGTTTTCCGGGGTGTCGGCATGGCCTTTCACCCAGTGAAAGGTCACCTGGTGCACGGCGAGCAGGTCCAGCAGGCGTTCCCACAGGTCGGGGTTGAGGGCCTTGCCCTGTTTGCCGCGCTTCCAGCGGTTGGCGCGCCAGCCTTCGGCCCAGCCCTTGTTGATCGCATCGACCACGTATTTCGAATCGGAATAGAGGTCCACCTGGCAGGGGCGCTTGAGCGCGCTGAGGGCTTCGATCACCGCCATCATCTCCATGCGGTTGTTGGTGGTCAGGCGGTAGCCGCCGGAGAGTTCCTTGCGCGCGCCTTCCGCCAGCAGCACCGCCCCCCATCCGCCGGGTCCCGGGTTGCCGATGCTCGAGCCGTCAGTATAAATGGTGATGGTATTCATGGGTGTATTGTACCCGCTGCACCGCCCATTGGGGAAGGGCGGGTACAAACCGCACATCATTTTGACTCTTAACACACGAAAATTCGCGTTATCCGTGGATACTGTCTTTTATAACCGCGAATCGCGCAGATTGACGCGGATGAATACTTTTTTTTGTTTCTATTCATCCGTGAAGATTCGCGCCGGCTGCTGAGCCTGTCGAAGCATCGTGGTTAGATTGATTCCTTCCCTTTGTCCGGGTGCGCTCAACGGGCGTATTCGGCCTGCAGCACCTCCAGCAAGGTTTCCATGTCACGCTCGTCATTGTAGGCCTGGTAGGAAACACGGATGCAGTTGTACCCCACCTGCGCCAACGGGAACACCGGCACCACGATGCGGCGCGCCGTCAGGCGCGCGCTGAGTGATGCCAGATCGCCGGCCGGCAGCGGCACCGCCACAAACTGCCCGATGAAATCCCATGTGGGCGGGCTGAACGGTTCCATCCCGGTCAGGGCGCAGATGCGGCGCCGGGTTTCCAGCGCGAGGGCGTGGCAGCGCTGGCGCTGGCTTTCCCAATCCTGCGCCTCCATATAGCGGATCGCATCGGTCACCGCCAGGAAGGCCGACACATCGCGCGTGCCCTGGTATTCCTGGTAATGCACCAGCGCCGATTTCCCCTCCGGCAGCGGGTTGAAGCCGCACCCGTTCCAGCCGGGCGAGATCACGATCGGCACCAGCATCGCGTGGCGCGCCGGCGCGGCATAGGCAAACGCCGATCCCTTGGGGGCGCACATCCACTTATGGCAGGCCGCCACGTAGAAATCACAACCAAGCGCGTCCAGGTCCACCGGGATCTGCGCCGGGGCGTGCGCGCCGTCCACGAAGGTCAGCAGACCCAGTTCGCGCGCGCGGCGGCAGATTTCCTCCGCCGGGTAGATCATCGCGGTGGGGGAAGTCACGTGGCTGAAGAAGATCACTTTGGTGCGTTCCGTCACCCCGGCGAACAGGGCGTCGACGAATTCCTGCGGATCGTGCACTGGCATCGGGAATTCCTGGTGGATATATTTCGCGCCGGTGCGCTCGCAGTAAAATGCCCAGGCATTGTTCATCGCCCCGTATTCATAGTTCGAGGTGAGTATCTCGTCGCCCGGTTTGAGGTCCAGGCTGCGCATGATCATGTTGGCGGCCACGGTCGGGTTCTGGAAGAAGATCAGGTTGTTGGCATCGGTGTGCAGATAAGCGCCCAGGTCGCTGCGCGCCTGGAGCATATAGTCGGGGGTATGGTGGATAAAATCGCTCGGGTTCCATTCCAGTTTGCGCTGCCAGCGCTGGTAGGCATCAAACACCACGCGCGGGCAGGCGCCAAATGAACCGTGGTTGAGGTAGGTCACCTCGGGGTCGAGCAAAAATTCATCGCGCAGGGATGCAGTCATGGTGGTGGGATTCTCCTTTTTCCTTCTGAGTTCGTGCTGGATTATAGTCCCGCCGCGGGGTGGACGGCAGTGCCGAACTGCGTCTTTTTTCAGATGAAAGTGAGTGCCCTGCTGCGCCCGGGGGTAGAATGGGATCGATAACCAACAACCATTCGCACCAACCGATTCACACAGGAGGCCGCATGAACTTCGCGCAGATGAACTGGATGCAGGTGGCAGCATACCTGGAACACGATGACCGCATCCTGCTGGCGGTGGGCACCACCGAACAGCACGGCTACCTCAGCCTGGAAACCGACAACCTGATCCCCGCCGCGCTGGTGAAGCTGGCCGAGGAACGCAGCGGGGTGCTGTCCGCCCCGATCCTCCCGCTGGGGGTGTCGCCGTATTTCCTGCAATACCCCGGCAGCATCTCGCTGCGGGTGGAAACCTTCGTGGCGATGATCGAGGATGTGGTGCGTTCGCTGTACGGGCACGGCTTCCGGCGCTTTGTGATCGTCAACGGGCACGGCGGCAACAACTGTGTCAAGCCCAAACTGATCGAGCTTTCCAACCAGCTGCCGGGGATGTCTGCGCGCTGGTACGCGTGGTGGCAGTCGGCGCGCGTGGCGCAATGGTCCGCGGCCCACGACCTGCTGCAGGAGCATGCCAACTGGATGGAAAATTTCCCCTTCACGCGCGTGGCGCCGGTACCGGCGGGGGTCAAGCCGCCCGTCATCAACCATGACCTCGACAGCGCCGCCGTGGTGCGCGCCAGCATCGGCGATGGCTCCTTCGGCGGCCATTACCAGGTTTCAGACGCGTGGATGGAAGAATTGCTCCAGCTGTGCGCCGATGAACTGGTGGAGATCCTGGCGGAACCCGCGCCTTCGCTGTAGCACACCCCATCCAGCCATGGGACTATCCCAAACATCCAGCGCGGCTAAGCCGCGCCCGTACACCTGGACCCACATTCAGCATTGAACCGCCATGCATGGCGGTTCAATGCGATACCAGGTGACGTTTGGGACAGCCTCGAATACTGCAATAAAAAATTCCCCCCGTCCGATCTAGAGGGGGGGATGGGGTTCACAGCCACAGGCTGAGGAAACGCCGCCACAGGCGGACAGGTTTCCGGTGTTGTTTGTGCGCTTTCAACGGGTCTGCGTGCTCGGCAAGCACGTTCATCCGTTCACTGGC
>JABUFD010000013.1 GCA_013314735.1 Anaerolineae bacterium | reverse complement strand
GGAGGACAACTTTTTTGAGTTGGGGGGTGATTCGCTGATGAGCATGCAGATGATATTGGAGGTGGAGCAGCAGATGGGGGTGGAAGTGCCGAATGCATTCTTCCAGAATGCCACCATCCGCAACCTGGTGCGTACCATTTCAAAGCGGGTAGATAGGCTTGGGAGCGAAAAAACGAAGCTCAACCATAATGCGACGAAACAATGGCGGAAAAGGCAAACGGTATTTGAAGCGATGCGAAAAAAAGCAATATCCTGGATACAGCGATTGTTTGTGTATATTAATGCAGGAATGTCATACCGTTTCAGCCTCCGCATGCTGCGCTTGTATTGTCGCTCGAGGTTGGTACAAAAGCTGGTGTACCAGGAAGAACGCGACCTGTTCCACGCTTTTCATGCCAGCGTGAGTTCAGGGATCAAACCTTGTTTTTCCGTCGCACTACAGGGCAACTTAATGGGGAAAATCATCACGGCCAGTCAACGGTATGAACGGAAAGGACGACATCCTGCCCGATGGCGTTGGCTGCGGGATTGGGAGTCAATTTGCATAGATACCAGAGTTTTGGGAGGTTCCAACCTGTTAAAGGTCTCCGGGTTTGAATTTCTTGGTTCTGCTTATCAGGCCGGTAGCGGTGTGATCCTGATTGCCTACCATGGGAATACAATCAAGCAAGTGACGCCATTGGTGAAGGAAAAACTCGGCCTGGCCGACATACAGGTGATTAGTCCCCGTTTCAGCAGCCGCCGGGAAGGTTTGCACCAGGGAAAGGAAGAAAACCAGGCAATCCGACAGGATTATGGCCAGTCCCGCTACGGGGGAGATGCCTTGTTGACAGCCTACCGTAGCCTGAAAGTGGGACAGGTGGTCCGTACCTATGTTGATAATGGCCGCTCCTCCCGGGGCGATACACCGGTGACAGTGTCTGGTAAACAATACCTGATGCGGCGGGGTTGGGCGGAACTGGCGGTGCGTGCTGATGTACCGGTAATTCCTGTGCACTCGGTACTACAGGCTGATGGCTCACTCCAGATCGATTTCTTGCCTCCCTTGCAGCGTTCTAATATGGCAGGCGATATCGATCGCCAGGTACATAACCTGATGGAGCAATATGCCAAATACCTGTCAGATTGCATGCAACAACTACCGCAATCGTTGAAATGGAACACGATCAAAAATCATCAGAAACAACCAGACTCACCCCTGAAATAGATTTTACTACAACTCCTGAAAGGAAAAATTTCCGTGCATCATAAGAATTTCCGACCCTTGTTTCTATCCGTTTTTTTGGTTTTTCTGCTGATTGGCTGTGCAGAGCAGTTGCCTGAACCAATCGCTGATTCCAACGCGATGGAGGCACAAAATGAAAATCAACCACCCGAACGGGCAACCATCCGAATTGGTCAATTACCTTACCTGTCCCACGCCATATTCACCATCGCTAATGAAGAAGGATATTTCGATGAACAGGGGATCGATGTTGAAATCATCAGCGTCAAGGAATCCAACGAGATCATCCCAATGCTGCTGGCGGGTGAAATTGATGTCAGTGCGCCTTCACCCAATGCGGCTTTTTTCAATGCGATTACACGTGGTGGAGTGATCAAAATCATATTGCCGTTGACCGATTTCATTGTTTCGGATTGCCCGGCTATTGCTTACCTTGCACGGAAAACGGATGTGGATGCTGGTACCTGGCAGGACAAAAGTAGTTGGGCGGATGCAACTGTTGTGATTGCAGCGAATGGATTGACATCGATCCAGGGCTATGTGTTGGACCAGGCGGTAGGCACTGCAGGATTGACCGTGGATGAAATTGTTGTGGAACAACTTAATCTGCCGGTGCAGGAAGAAGCCTTGCGCACAGGCCAGGTGGATATTGTCTATGCCGTGGAACCATGGATCACGAGGATGACGACAACTGGCGATATCGGGGTACTCGATCCTGCGGAGCAATATGCCCCGGGATTGACAGCCAGTATCGTAGTCGCCGGGCCTGCATTGCTGGACAACCCGGAGCTGGCAGGACGTTTTGCCACCGCCTTCTTAAAGGCAGTTCGTCAATATCTCGAGGGGGCGACTGAACGGAATGTTGCGCATACAGTCAACCTGACCGGGATGGATGCTGCACTGGTGCAGCAAATATGCTGGTCTTCCGCATCACCAAACGGGGAGATCAACCTGGAATCTTTGCTGGATTATCAGAACTGGTTAATGGAGCGTGGACTGCTGGATGAGGTGCTGGATGTGAGTGAATTCTACGATCCATATCCGGCTGAGTACGCCGTTGATGAATTGGGAAGAATTGAGTAAAAATTTTTAACGCCGTTCTACCAGGAAAAATGGACTGTGGTAGTATTAGTTTTGATTAAATTATTAGGAAAATTTTAGCTTGCGAATGAACTCTCCTGACAGGAATATCCCCTATCCTCTCATTCCTTTTTCAGATGATGAACTGACCCGCAGCATCGGGGAGCGGTTTTCCCGGGTGGTTTCCGCTGTGCCTGGCGGTCATCTGGCTTATGTTGATACGACGGACCACATCACGTATGCCCGGTTGCATCAAGCAGCTTCCGCTTTGGCGGATGAACTTGACCGCGTGAAAGCTGATGATATGCCCAAGCAGCCATGCGTGGCGTTACTGCTGGATCCCGATTGGCGGGAATTGCAAGCGTTGATTGGCGTTTCATTGGCAGGGAATTTCTATATTGCGCTGGATGCCAACCAGGGATATTCCCAATTATCACATTATCTGCAAGAGTACCCGATCTTGTGCCTGGTGACAAATCAAAGGTTGCTTCCCCTGGCACAATCACTGGCGAATGATCAACCTGGGTGTGGTTTGATCAACCTTGAAGATCTGCCAGAGATGGAAGGTGGGCCTCGTGAAATTGTTATTTCACCTTACAGCTATCATTCCGTGTATTTTACCTCTGGTTCGACGGGCATTCCCCGCGGTGTGATTCGAATGCAAGCTTCCGGCCTGCATTCAGCCTACCTGGCAGCCAATGATCTCGGGATGTCCCATGGTGACCGCATCACCCTCACCTCCCCAATCACTATCGGCATGTCGGTGACGCCATCACTGGGAGCGTTGTTGAACGGTGCGACCATCTACCGGCGCATGGAAGCGTTGGCTTCCCCCGCAGCCTTTTATCAATGGCTGAAGGAAGACCGGATCACGATCGCCCGGGCTTCTGCAGGATTGATCCGAAGTCTTACCAGCCTGCCTGAGAGTACCGCGCCATTGCCGGACCTGCGGCTGATCGATACTGGTGGGGAATCCTTTACCCGGCAGGAGATAGACCGGTTATTTACCTTAATGCCCGGGCATGGGATGTTCAACGTTCGCTTTGCATCGAACGAAGCGGGGAACTACGCCATGTTCCGGGTACGGGCGGGGGAGGCATGGGAAGGGGAGCGCAACCCGGCCGGCTATCCACCGGCATACACGAAAGTGAGTGTGGTGGATGAAGAGCGGCAGGAAC
>JABUFD010000012.1 GCA_013314735.1 Anaerolineae bacterium | reverse complement strand
ATGATAATGCGGTCATCGAAAGTTTTCATGCCACCTTGAAAGGAGAATGCGCTTACAAACCATTTGCCACAAAAGCCTTGGCGCGAACGGCGATCTTTGAATTCATTGAAGTTTGGTACAATCGCCAGAGGCTTCATTCGTCGTTGGGCTATGCCAGCCCGGTTGAATTTGAACTCTCTTCACGACATTAATCGTGTCTACTTTTTTTGTACTATTCCATTTCCGCCTGGGGGAGGGGCGGGGTGGGGGTTCCCCCTTCGACTGGCTCAGGAGCAGGAACACAGTCATGCTCGCGTGTAGTTGTGCCCGTAATGGTATGCCAGTTGCACAGCCCTTGCTTTTCACGAACCATTGCGAGTATGTTAAAATCCTGCGGCCGCGGCCGTACCCCGCTTACTGCGGCAGGCGGGTGCAGTAGCGTTCGTGGAATTCGTCGATCACGCGCAGCATGGCATCCGGCAGGCGCAGGCGCGCCTGCTGTACCAGCGCGGGGGGCAGTTCGCCGTAATAGGCCTGCGCCATCCCGCCGGCAATTGCCGCCAGGGTGTCGGCGTCGCCGCCGAGCGAGATCGCCAGGCGGATGGTTTCCTCAAAGTCGTGCGATTCGGTGAAGGCAAGGATCGCTTCCGGCACGCTGCCCTGGCAGGTTTCGTTAAAATAGTAGCCGGGGCGGATCTCATCCAGGGTGCGTTCCAGGTTGTAGCCAAAGCGCGCCTCGATCTCGGTTTTAAGGGCGGCTTTGTTCATGCCGTAGCGCGCCTCGAAGATCATCAGGGCCGTGGCCTGGGCGCCTTTGACACCCTCGGGGTGGTTATGGCTGGGCAGGGCGCTGCGCTCCGCCTCGGCCAGCACGCTATCGATGCTGTCGAAGGCGAAACCCACCGGGCTGACGCGCATGGCGGAGCCGTTGCCGTAGCTGCCGTAGGGGGTGATCGGGTCGGTGTGGATCCAGCGCCGGAAGTTACCGCCGTAGCCGCGCCCGGGGTAGGCGCGCGCGTAGCGCTGCATCACCGGGCCGTATTCCGCGCCGGTCAGGATCGCCTCAGCCACCGCCACCGTCAGCACGGTATCGTCGGTGAAGGTGGATTTGTCCGTGAACAGTTCAAAATCCGTCGACTTGATCGGCGGGCGGTGAAATTCGTAGACCGAGCCAATGATATCGCCAATGATCGCACCCAGCATGTTCGTACCTCCTGTGAATCAACCTGTCCTAATTGTAGCACGGTCAAAAATTCCGCGGGGAAAAAGGGTAACTGCCAATTTTGCAGATTGGCGCAGAACCACACGGATGTTCTATTTCTGTTTTTATCCGCGCAGATTCGCGTTATCCGTGGTTACATTATTTTGATAACCGCGCATATCCCAGATTGGCGCGGACCAGGAACAAGAAACCGCTGATCTCGCGGATTTACACGGATCAAAAGGGTATCCATGTAGATCCGTGCCCATCCTTGGTTGATCAGATTCAGCGCTGCGGGGAAAAGATCACCACGGATTTCACAGATATTCGCGGATCAGGAAGAAAGTATCCGTGTTGATCCGCGAAAATCCGTGGTTACTAAAAATTGGCGTGGCTGGAAAAAGGTAACCGCAGATCTCGCGGATTTACGCGGATTAAAAAAAGCATCCGTGCCAATCCGTGGATGAATGACTTTCAACCCGACTATCTTAAAGTATAGTTTGTTGCGCCAACAAACCAACAGAAATACAGGGTGGAACTCGCTTTTTGGTGCGTGGTGCTGGGAGCGCTCCCTGCTATACTGGAATTGTAAGGTGATATGGGTTCTTAAATTACTGGTTGAACGTTAACGGTACAACATAACATTAAAGGTAAACAAACAAACACACGGACTCGTCGGCGACTTCGTGTGTTTTTGTTTTAACCGGCCGGGCGTTCTTCCGCGCCGGTTTTCTGGATCTTGTAGATCGCGGCTTTTTTACCCGAAACCAGGATATCCCATTTGCCCAGCAGCGCCAGCTGCGGGTGCCCCGCCAGGGCGGCCTCGAAGCGCTCCTTCTGCCCCATCAGCACCACCAGCAGCCCGTCGGGTTGCAATACGCGCGTGAATTCCGCCAGCATGGCGCTGTAAAAATCCACCAGCTCGCTCAAGCGGCGCGCCTCGAACAACCCCCACGGCGGATCGGTGACGATCTTGCTGATGCTGCCGTCAGCGATGTGCGCCAGGTGGAGCGCGTCGCCGCTGCCGCAGGTGATGCGCGCGTCCTTCGGCAGGCGCTGGCGCAAGCGGTCGGCAATCGCCGGATCGGCATCCAGCGCGGTGATCTGGCGGTAGGGGAACCCCTGCGCGCGGGCGCGGGGCAGGGCGCCGGACCCGGCAAACGGGTCGAGGAAAGCATCGGTTTTGGCGGGTTCCGAGAGCAGGCACAGCAGGTGCGCCAGTTCGGGCCGCAGTTCGCCGGGCTGCAGGTGTTTGGCTGCCGGTGCGGTGCGGGTCACACGCAGTCCCAGCAGGCCGCAGCCCTCGCTGCGTTCGATGAACCACAGCTCCACATCCGCCCGGCTGCGGTTGGTGGGCATGGCCAGGCGGTGCGAGAAAAAGCGCTCCAGCCGTTCCAGCAGATCGCGCGGGATGGCAACGGTCTGGTTGGCACGTGAAGCCATCAGGCGGAAAGCGGCGGCCTTCTTCAGCGCCCAGCGCGGCACGCGCACCAAGTCGGGCTTCTTGAGGATCGCCTGCATCATGAACTGCAAGCCGCCGTCGGGGAGGGAGGGAAAATAGTGGATCAGGATGAAGGTATTATTAAAGAAGGGAATCCCCGTCACCTGCGGCAGCGGGCGGTCACTGTCATAGATCACCATCCCATCCATCAGGTGGCGCACGGCGGCATCGGCCAGCTGGCGCGGCAGGGCCTGCGCCACAATTTCCTGCAAGCCGGAGGCAAAGGTGGAAACATACGTGGTCATCGCCTTTGATTATACAGGAAACCCGCCGCACAAAGCAGGCCTGTAGCGGGGGTCTGGCGGGGGTAAGTTGAAATGAAGCGTTCGGAACGTCAAAGGCACGCCGCGGTGATGAACGTTGGGAATTGATGAAGTTAAACTCCCGAACCACCATCCCGGAGGGAGGGACATACGCCGCTTGCGCTCGAGACCTGGCTGCCTCCCTCCGGGATGGGATGGCGGAAGTTCGTGTGAAATGGTTGGCCGGAACGTCAAAGGTACACCGCGGTGATGAACATTGGGCATGGCTGATGCTGCACTTCTGAACCTCCATCCCGGAGGGAGGGACAGACGCCGCTTGCGCTCGTAACCTGACTGCCTCCCTCCGGGATGGGATGGCGGAAGTTCGTGTGAAATGGTTGGCCGGAACGTCAAAGGTACACCGCGGTGATGAAGGATGAAAACACCCATCCCCTATGGGTGCTGTTGCCTTTTTGAAATTGCCTGCATATGGGGGGTGTTAAAAACAGGTTAACCAATTTGCGAAATTACCTGCAAATTCCCTTGACATATCCTTTGAAGCTGGTAGAATTCTTTCTTGCGCGCTGCGGGGGAGCGCCGGAACCTTGAAAACACAAGCACTTCCCCGGGCCGATGATGAGAACCACGGATTGAAACCAGAATTGGCACTTGACAAGACAAGTGAACCTGCGGTATCATTAAAGACCCCAAGGAATTTCGGGTAACACCGGAAATCCATAACAAGTGAATACTTCGCAGACGGAACCCCAGAGAGTATATAAAGGAAGGGGTTTTTGTTTCGGAGAGGACATTGACAGGGATGGGGAGCGCCAGAACCTTGACAACTGAATACTGACAGTAAACGGATCCCAAGAGAGACCTTCTGAGAAGAAGGCGGGCTGGCAGGAAGGCCA
>JABUFD010000005.1 GCA_013314735.1 Anaerolineae bacterium | reverse complement strand
GCCAGTGAACGGATGAACGTGCTTGCCGAGCACGCAGACCCGTTGAAAGCGCACAAACAACACCGGAAACCTGTCCGCCTGTGGCGGCGTTTCCTCAGCCTGTGGCTGTGAACCCCATCCCCCCCTCCAGATCGGACGGGGGGATTTTTTTACCCGGCTGAGGTCACCGCCGCCTTTATGACAAAGACCCTGTAATGTTGCGCATAAGAACAAACCCTCTGCTGACGACAGAGGGCTTGTCTCACAATTGTATAACCTTTTACCCTTAGATCGTGTCTTTGCGCTTCATCATGATCAGCAGGGCAATGAATTCAACGAAAGTGATCAAAGCGATGTACAACATGCGTCCCATCCCGCTGCCGCGGAAGGCGCGGCCAAAGTCATCCCACAGGATGCCAAGGATCGCTTCGGCGGAGGATATCGCTTCCTGGCGGGTACGTTCATAGTACGAGAGGTCGTCGCTGTAGACTTCCATATCTTCCTTGTAAGCCTGGAACACATCCATGTTATCCTGGGCATAATCCTCGATGTTGGCGCGTTCCTCATCCGCAAAGCGCTCGATCTGCCCGGAGACATCTTCCTTGTATTCCTCGAACTGCCCTTCGACTTCATCGCGATACCCCATAAACTGATCTTCTGTATCATCGCGGTACACTTCAAACTGGGCTTCGCGGGTCTTCTGATACACTTCCATTTGCTGTGCCACTTCGTATTGCTGCCAGGCCACTTCCTGCTGGTATTGGGCATAGACGCAGTCTTCTTTTTCCTGGCTCCAGCCAGTACCCGTGCCATCATCACATTCTTCCGAATCGACATGGATGCGTACCGGCTTGGGGGTTGGTGTCATCCACGGCGTCGGGGTTGGTAAATAGGTCGGCGACGGGTAGAAGGTCGGACTGGGCAGCAGTGTGGGAGTGTGACGCGGGGTCGGGGTCGGCAGGCGATTGGGTTCCACCGGCTGCTCGGGTTTCTGCATCGCCAGCACAATCTGCGCCTCTTCATCGTAGAAATCGTGGGAAAGAATGCCGGGGATGCTGCCGCAGTTATCGAACAGGTGCGAACCCATGCAAACGCACAGCGCATCTTTTTGCTCGCCGGTGAGCGAATTCCGCGTATCGCGGTCCAGTTCCGACCAGCACTGGTCATTCACCAGCGGATCGCCCATGCCGGTGGCATTGACAAAATTCTCAAAACCCCAACGGGCAACCACCGCCACACTCATCGTTTCTCCGCCGATGATCAAGTGCAGCGGTTGTAACACCCCTGCCAGGAGAATCTGCGGCACGAAGGTGGCAATCATGATCAATTGGGCTGTATTGGGGTTATTCGCCACCGCCGAGATCAGCAAACCCAGGATAAACGAACAGAAGATCACCAGCCACAGGGTGATATACAGCACAACATATCCCACCAGATTGTTGATGACAGGCTGTGCCAGCAGCAGGGTGAACACCAGGATAAAGAAGGCCTGGTACAAACCCAGTGCAGCCCCTACCCACACCTTTGACATGATGTAAGGAAGTATCTTGAGGCCGACTGCTCGTTCACGCTTGTAGATTGCCTGCTCCTTCACCAGTTCCTGAATGCTCCCCATGTACCCCACCAGGATGCCCATGATCGCCACGGCAAACCATACCCCCATCGTTTTGGCGGCGTTGCCATTCACCGGGTCAAACAGCTTGTTGCCCCAGATGAAGTTCATCAGTCCCAAAATCGGGGCCAACGAGAGCGTCAATATCAGGGAAGCCTTATCCTGCAGCATACAGCGCAGGTAGCGGTGAGAGAGGATGAAGAATTGTTTAAAACCGGAAATACGCTTACCCGCATGCTTGCGCGAAGCACCTGCCTGCGCCTGCGGCATTTGCGGTGCGCCTGCTTGTTTGGGCATGGTGTAACGGGCATACGGACTTTGCAGGTAGCGGTCACGCCAATCTTCCGGCCGGCCGCGTTCCGGATCTTCCAGGATGCGGTAGATGTCATCAAACTCCATGTCTTTTTCCAACCGCTCGCGGCGTGTGCGGAACTGGTCAAAGTACTGGAGGGCATCTTCCGGGGGACCGTAAAATGCAAGGTTGCCGCCCTTGGCAAGAATGATCGCCTTGTCGCAGAACATCACATTCTTGGTGGCATGGGTGATGATCATGATCGTGCGTCCCTGGTCTGCCAGGCGGCGCAGCAGCTTCATCATTTCATATTCCGTACCCGGGTCCAGGCCGCTGGTGGGTTCATCGAGGAAGAACAGCCGCGGCTTGGTCAGCAATTCAACGCCAATCGATACGCGTTTCAATTGACCGCCGGAAAGGCGCGAAATCAGCACATCTTTGCGGAAGGTCAGACCCAGGTCATCCAGGGTTTCATTAACCGCAGCCCTGCGATCACCCGCGCTGGCATCCGGCGGCATGCGCAGTTGAGCGGCATAATCCAGTGCCTGCTCCGCTGTCAGCTCCATATGAACAATATCGCGCTGCGGCACGTTGCCGATCTCATCGCGGAACTGGTTGTAATTCTGGTACAGATCCACCCCATTAATAAATACCTGGCCGTGTGTCGCGGGGCGGAAGCCATTGATCGCATCCATCAGGGTGCTTTTCCCGGCACCGCTCATCCCCACCAGTGCCACGAATTCATTTTGGCCGACATTGAGCGAAATTTCCTTCAGCAGGTTCAGGTCCTTGGTAACCCATTTTTGTAGCCCCAGCACGTCGATATTGTAAGATTGCTGGGCGGAAGGACGCAGTTCGTTACCGGTGAAATGGATCAGGTACGGGCCGATCTTGATCGCATCGCCCTGTTTCAGCCAGGCTTGTGTGTCAACCGCCTCGCCATTGACAAACACTCCATTGGCACTGTGCAGGTCAGTGATGCGTGTGCGCGTGCCCATGCGTTCGATCACAGCATGGTAGCGGCTGACCAGCGGATGGTCCAGTGTGATCATGTTATCCGAACCGCGGCCAATCGTTACGCGGTCATGTCCCGCCAGGTTGATCGGTGCCTGGGCTTGCTGCGCCCCGAGCATGGCCATATCAATTCCCATCTCAGCGCCAATCATCGTCTGGTCACCAGCACCGACCGCTGCCGGCATATTCAACAGCATATCCATCTTGCCCGGTTCCAGGATGCATGCACCGACATTGCCCGATATGCGTGTGGCATCATAACCAGCGGGTTGTTCGGCCCCACCCAGCAGCTGGAATTCGAAATCATCCACGGTGAACGTCTGCCCCATCGGAAGTGCCATCGGGCGTTCCGGCGCGATGCGCTGCCCGTTAATCGTTATACCGTTCTTGGAAGCCAGGTCGGTGATCCATACCTGGCCCTCCTGTACGAATAGGCGGGCGTGCTGTCGGGAAATCGTGCCGGAAGGGATGCGCAAATGCGCTTCACTGGAGCGACCGAGCACCTGTTCACCGTTAACCAGTTGGAATTCCTGCCAGGGCGCGCTGCCCTGGCGATAGCGTAACACTGGTGCTTTGACGGATACCACCTGGGTGGCGCCAACCATCACCTCACCAATTTCGGTCTTGGCAACTTCAAGCAGGGTGCGGCTGTCGCCGGTTAATTCCACCACCTGCATCTGGTATCCGCCGATGGAAGCGATCTGGTCTTTGCCAAAAGGCACCGGCTCGCGCGGCCGAAGCGGACTGCCGTTGATCTGGGTGCCGTTGGCAGAACCCAGGTCCATCAGGAAAACACCGCTGGCGGCATCCACGATCAATTTGGCATGCCGCCGAGAGATCTGGTGGTCAGGCATACTTAAGTCTGCCTGTTCCGAGCGGCCCAGCACGTACTCGCCCGGCCGCAGGGTGATCTGGTCCCACTCACCTCCACCGCGGCGGAAACGCAGCACCACACCGCCGGAAGTGTCGCCTAGCGGGACCACAGGCGCCATCGCATCCAGGTTGGTACGGTCCTTCCAATCCGCCGGCATTTCACCCAGCGCGGTGCGTTCCGCTTCCAGCCCCATCTCCAGGGCAGTTGCCTGTTCCGGCATCCCGCCATCAAGGGCTGTGGCAGCTTCGGCGATCACGCCTTCCATCACAGTTCCCGCAGCTTCTTCAACAGTTTCAATCCGGGTGGCCTCCACCGGCTTCTCTTTATGCGGAACCTCTGCACCTTCCACAGCAGTAACCTGCAAACGGCAGCCGCAAATCATCAATACCTGGCCGGCCGAAAACGGCACCTGCACATGCGGTGTCAGAGGAGTACCATTCAACATAGTACCATTGGATGAACCCACATCTTCCACTGTGCAAAGGCCATCCCGGACGGTGATACGTGCGTGCAGCCGTGACACCTTGGTTTCCGCAATCTGGATATCTGCTGCAGAGGTGCGTCCAATGACATATTGTCCATCCGGCAGAACTTTTTCACTGAGCGTGCCATCCACCATCGTCACCGTCAGTACCGGGTAGACGACAGCAGGTGTTTCCAGCCGTCCATCAGCCGGGGCATCCAGTTGGGTTGCTTCACCTTCTTCGGATTCCACCTGGGTCGCCATCAACGGTTCCGGCGGGCGGAAACTGGTGGCCTCTTCTACATATTCTGAAACAACCGCGGTTGTTTGCCATTCCACGTAGGCTTCGTACAGACCAGCCCGGATCGGTTGGCCAGATTGCAGGTCAAACGGCACATTGGCAGTGATCGGTTTTCCTTCCACATGAGTGCCGTTGGATGAGCCCAGGTCGATAATCTGCACACCTTCGTCCGAAACCGCCAGTTGAAAATGGCGGCGCGAGATGTTGGATGCATCAAACTGGATATCAGCATCAGAGGAACGGCCGACGACGTAAGTGCCGACTGCCAATGCCTTCTCCTGCCAATCTTCGCCTTGCCGGTGATAGAACAACCGCACGGATTGAATGTGTGCCATAACGCTCCTCCGATTTGAAACACTACGTGAGTGAACACATGACTGGATTTGTTCTTTGTACTGTTGGATGGAAATGATAGGTAAGGTGAATCCACTTACCATCTTCCAGAATCCCCCTGCAATGCCCTACATAAATTCTAAGACCAATCGGGGAAAATGGCAATCGCTTTCCTGCCAAAATTCCCAACGATAATTTACACGGTATCCTTCCGTTTCATCAGCACCAACAGCACAATGAATTGGACCACGGTAATGGCGGTAATATATCCCATCCTGGGCAAGACCCCGCCGCGGAAAGCGCTTCCATAATCATCCCACAAGATGCTGATGATCGCCTCAGCTGACGAAATGGCTTCCTGCCGGCTGCGCTCATAATAGCTCAGGTCTTCACTGTAGGTTTCCATTTCCACCTGGTATCCTTCGAACAGATCCATATTTTCCTGGGCATAGGCATCTACATTGTCACGCTCTTCATCTGCAAAAGTATCAATCTGATCATTGATCTCAACCTTGTAGCCCTCCATCTGGTCGCCGACGTTTTCCCAGTAGGATTGGAACTGTTCTTCCGTATCATCCCGGTAATCCTCAAATTGCGCGCTGCGGGTCTCCTGGTATTCCATCATCTGGCGTCCGGCTTCCTCCTGCTGCGCCTGGAATTGCACGCAATTGCCCTGCCCCGGTTGTGAACACACCGGGCGCGGCGTCAATGTTGCCCAGGCGGTCGGGGTGGGCAGGTAGGTGGGAGAAGGCATGAAGGTCGGGCTGGCAATGGTGGTGGGGGTGCTGCGCGGGGTTGGGGTTGGCAGCCGTTCCGGCGCCACCGGCTGCTGGGGTCTGTCCATCGCCAGTACCAGCTGCGCTTCTGCGTCATAAAAATCATCGGATAAGATGCCGGGAATCCGGGCACAATTTTTGAATAATCCCGCCCCCATGCACACGCACTGCGCGTCCTTCTGTTCGTTGGTGAGGCTGTTGCGCTGGGAGCGGTCATATTCGGACCAGCACGGGTCATTTACAAGGGGATCCCCCATGCCGGTGGCGTTGACAAAATTCTCAAAGCTCCAGCGTGCTTCCACAATCGGGCTGATCAACTCACCGCCGACAATCATGTGCAACGGCTGCAGCACTCCCGCCAGCAGCAGCTGTGGCACAAAAGCGGCAATCATGATTAACTGTGCTGTATTGGCATTTTCACTCAGTGCTGAAATCACCAGGCCGAGGATGAAGGCATTGAAAATCACCAACACCAGCGTGAAATACATGCTGACATAGCCGGAAGGTTCTGTCACCAACGGTTTGACCAGCAGCACCGCGAACAGCAGAATGAAGAACGCCTGGTAAAAGGCCAGTGCGCCCCCCACCCAGATTTTGGAAAGAACGTACGAAGTAATTTTTAACCCCACCGCCCGTTCCCGTTTGTAGATCGCTTTTTCCTTAACCAGTTCCTGGATACTGCCCATATACCCCACCAGGATTCCCATCACGGTGACTGCAAACCACACACCCATCGTTTTTGCCGCATTGCCCACCACAGGATCAAACAGCTTACTGCCCCAGATAAAGTTCATCAAACCCAGGATCGGTGCCAGTGACAGGGTCAGAATCAAAGAGACTTTATCCTGCACCATGCAGCGCAGGTAACGGCGGGAGAGTATTCCCAGCTGGCGTGCGCCAGATATTCGCTGGCCAGCCACTCTGCTCGCACCGGACTCGGCGGATAGTTCTGCCGCAGCTGCCGCAACCCGGCCACTGCTGATGGTGTAACGGGCATATTCGCTTTTCAAGTAGCGTTCACGCCAATCCGCGGGGGTGCCGCGTTCCGGGTCTTCCAGAATGCGGTAAATGTCGTCAAATTCCATCTCCTTTTCCAGGCGTTCCCGATGGTTGCGGAATTGGTCAAAATACACCAATGCATCTTCCGGTGGACCGTAAAAGGCCAGGTGCCCGCCGTTTGCCAGTATGATGGTTTTGTCGCAAAACATCACATTCTTGGTGGCATGGGTGATCAGCATGATGGTACGCCCCTGATCCGCCAGGCGGCGCAGCAGTTTCATCATTTCATATTCCGTGCCAGGGTCCAGGCCGCTGGTGGGTTCATCGAGGAAGAACAGCCGCGGCTTGGTCAACAACTCCACCCCGATTGACACACGCTTGATCTGTCCGCCGGAGAGCCGTGATATTTGCAAATCCTTGCGGTACGTCAATCCCAGGTCCTCCAGCGTGTCGGCCACTGCCCGTTGCCGGTCCTCTTCCGAAGCGTCCGGCGGCATGCGCAATTCAGCCGCATACGAAAGCGCTTGCTCCGCCGTTAATTCCATGTGGACAATATCACGCTGTGGCACATTCCCGATTTCATCACGGAACTGGTTATAGTTCTGGTACAGGTCCAACCCGTTGATATACACTTTGCCATCCGTTGCCGGTCGGAATCCATTGATCGCATCCATCAGGGTACTTTTCCCGGCCCCGCTCATCCCCACCAACGCGACAAACTCATTTTGGCCGATGTTGAGCGAAATTTCTTTCAACAGGTTGACCTCACGCGCGACCCATTTTTGCAGCCCAACCACATCAATGGTGTAGGACTGTTCACTGGATGGACGCAATTCATTGCCAGTAAAGGTAATCAGGTACGGCCCGATCTTGATCAGGTCGCCCTGCTTCAGCCAGCCCTGTCCTTCGACAATGCCGCCATTCAGGTAAATCCCGTTGGCGCTGTGCAGGTCGGTGATCCTGGTACGTGTTCCCATGCGCTCGATCACGGCATGGTAACGGCTGACGAGGGGGTGATCAAACCGGATCATGTTATCCGATGCCCGGCCGATTGTCACACGATCATGCCCAGCCAGGTTGACCGGCGCAGGAGCGGAATCTGCAAACATGGCTGCCAGATCGATCCCCATTTGGGACCCAATCACCGTTTTTTCCACAGGGACTTGATCCTCAGGCAATCCAATGGCAGACGGTACCGCCTGTGCCGGCATTAAACCTTCGCAAAGTTCAAACACAAATTCACCGATTGAAAACCGTTCTGTTAGGCATACAGACTTCGGTACATTTGCCCCCAGGCGCGTCCCGGCCACCAGGATGCCATTGCGGGAATTCAGATCCGTCACCCACACCTGCCCGGTTTCCACCCGGATTTCAGCATGCTTCCGCGATACCATGTGGGAATCCAGCTGGATTTCCACCTCTTCCGATCGGCCAATCTGGTACCGGCCGTCAGCCAACGGCAATTCACACCACGGCTGGTCCACCTTCCGGTAGCGCAGCAGCAATCCTGTTTCAACAGGTCGGGAAACAGCCAGGCTGGTACTCTCGGCACATGGTTCTTCAGCCGGCAGGTCAGGCGCAGACAGGTTTAACGGTGCAGTACGGTTGTCAATCCGCAGGCGGCAGCCGGCGATCATCAGCAACTGTCCTGCTTGAAATGGAACCATATCTCTCGGCTTCAAAGGCTCGCCATCCAGCTGTGTTCCATTGGCGGAACCCAGGTCCATCACTGTGGCCGTTCCGTTTTCTGCCAGTGTCAACCGCGCATGGCGGCGGGAAACCTGAGGATCATACAACCGCAAATCCGCGTCTTCAGCCCGGCCGATGATGGTTTCACCTGGCAGCAAGCAAATTTCCTCCCACACCCCGTTCCCATGATGATATTGCAGAATGAGTTCTGCATGGTTTTGGGCAGGCAGAACATCCTGCCTGCCGGGTTGGTTAGCCTCCCCGGCACCACCAGTGGACATATCATCCACCGCCAAATCGGTGGATTCCACGATGGGATCTTCCGGGCTGCCGGGTGAAACACACCAGTCAATCCGGGCATGGTGCATCCCAATCCGGAACATCTGCCCCGACGCCAGCGCCAACGGCTGGAAGGGAGCCAGGGCTGTATTGTTAACAAATGTTCCATTGGCAGAGCCAAGGTCAGTGAGAAATACTGCCTCCGGGGCAATTTCGATGGAGCAATGTTCGCGTGACAGGCTGGCATCTTCCAGGCTGATGTCTGCATGGGAGGAACGGCCAATGATCCATTTACCGGGTTTTAACACCCGCGAAGACCATTGCCCCTGGTTTGGGCAAATGGATAGGACTGGCGATTGGATTCCCATGAATGTCTCCTCTTTGGGCACTCCTTCAATTATTCAGCAATAAGTCAACTCATCGATGAACGCCCGTTCCCGGTGAATTGAGAAGAGAACAGGATAATCAGGGCGTCAATTTAATCGTGGGAATCACTGGCAATTTTGTCAGCGATACATCAGGGGCCGGCGTAGATGTCGGTAACATGCCCCCATTCCCGCACAAGCCAGGTTCAAAACCATCATTGGCAATCTGGAACGGCATCCGGCAGGTATTATCCAGCGCGAAAACCGTCCCCAGCGGGTATGCTTCAGAATCCGCCAAGGGTGATCCCGCATGGCTGAATTCATAGAAATCATGGTAATAAAAGGCAGCGGGGTTTTGTAGACCGGCATCAGCCCACACCCGCCAGAAGAAGGAGGCACCACCTTCGATGAAGCTGTCTTTGAAGGCAAACTGGATACTACCGCCGCGATCCGGGTTAATCCGTGCCCAGGCCAGGTCAGGGTCGTCAAATTGGGAGGCCGAAAACAGCAACCCGTCGAAGCCATCACCGCCGTTGGGGGCGTCAGAAGCCAGCACATTGGCACCACCGACATCATGATTGGTGTCAGTGTAAATGAACACCTTATCAATGGTCCACAAATCGGAATCGGGTTGGACTGCCCATACCAGGTAATCCCCGCGTCCATCCGCGTCTACATCCAGTTCGACCCCATATGAAGCATCAAACTGCTGCACAACCTGGTCCAGGTTAATTGTTACATAAATAAATTGGTTGTCCTTTGCCAACTCAGCTCCGCGAATGTCAACCTGCGGCACGTAGGCCATCGCCTGGTTGAAGGGCCGTTCCAATAACTGCTGGCTGGTATATAAATCCCCTTCCGGTGCTCGTTTCTCTGCAGCAGTATTTCCGCTGAAGGTGTCCGCAATCTCACTCCACGCCAGGCCCGGCCCCACAGGAACCACCAGGTGCTGGATCGCTGTCGGCGCCACCAACTCCGCGGTTGCAGCAGGCTTCGGTGTCCAGGTGGGTAGTTCGGTGCGTGTTGGCCGTGCGGTGGGTGTATCCTGCGGTAGAGCATTGGCGGTTTGCGTTCCCGCCACATAGGTTTCGATCAGCGCACGGGTGGCATCAATGGCAGCCTCATCATTGGGACGCCCGTTGGTGCATGCCGTGATCATCAGGCTCAACAACAGAACCCAAATTGCCAGGAGCCAGGTGTTGGTTTGGTTGGTTTGCATAATGTCCATCCATATTTGTGTGAATTGCCAGAGAATGGCGAGATTGGCATTGGAATGTTTTCTATTCCCTTTATTATATAAGAAATTAACCTGTTTCATTCACTCATTTCCCACTGACAGAAAAGAGGTCGATTCATACCTGTAAATTTACCGTATAATTTAAAAACAGGTTCGATGGTTCCCATCCAGGAGCAGAATATGGCAGACTCACAGACAGGCAACATTACCGAATCGGCAAAACTCCGGCAGTATATCATTGAAATGGTTCAACGTGAGTTGCTCCGCCAACAGCCCGCACCAGAAAAAACTGCCGAGGTTACCCGCAGTCTGATTGTGCGTGCCTTTGAAGGGGTGAATGTGAAACTGTCACGCCCAATGCAGCAGCAGATGGCACAGGAAATTTATAATGAGATTATCGGCCTGGGCCCGCTGCAGCCATTGCTGGATGATGAAACCGTCAGCGAGATCATGGTCAACGGTCCAAAACAGGTCTTTATAGAACGCAATGGCAAGCTCCAACTGGCACGGGTGCATATTCAGGGCGAAGAAGAGCTGCGCCGGATTATCGACCGGATCATAGAACCTTTGGGCCGCCACATTGATGAAAAACACCCGATGGTCGATGCCCGTCTGCCGGATGGCTCCCGTGTGAACGCTGTCATCCCCCCCTGTGCCATTGACGGTTCATCCATCACCATCCGCAAATTCAGTAAAGAAAAACTGAAGGTAACCGACCTGATCCGCTTCGGTTCGATAACCGAGATGATGGCGAAATTCCTGGAAGCCTGCGTGGTTTCCCGCCTGAACATCGTCATTTCTGGTGGCACAGGTTCCGGCAAAACCACCACCCTGAACGTCCTTTCCAGCTATATCCCCAACGACGAGCGCATCGTCACCATCGAGGATGCCGCTGAATTGCAAATGCAGCAGGAACACGTGGTGCGGCTGGAAACCAAACCACCGGATATCGGCGGCGCGAATGAGGTCACCATCCGTGACCTGGTGCGTAATTCACTGCGCATGCGGCCGGAACGGATCATCATCGGCGAGTGCCGCGGCGGAGAAGCCATCGACATGCTCCAGGCGATGAACACCGGGCATGACGGCTCGATGACCACGGTGCATGCCAACAGTCCGCGTGACGCGATTTCCCGCCTGGAAACGCTGTGCATGATGGCCGGAATGGACCTGCCGTTGATGGTGATCCGCAGCCAGATTGCTTCCGCGGTTGATGTGATCGTGCAACAGAACCGCCTGCGTGACGGTTCCCGAAAAATCACCTCCATTTCAGAAGTTTCGGGAATGGAAGGCAATACCGTCATCATGAGTGACATTTACCGCTATGAGCAAACCGGAATCAGCGAGGACGGCAAGATCATCGGTTCGATGAAACCCACCGGCATCCGGCCGCAATTCATGTACAAGCTGGAAGCTTCCGGCTTCAAACTTGGGCCGGAAGTATTTGGGGTGAATTATTCGGAGATGGTCAGTAACCGCGACCGCAGGGGCCGTTAACTCACCCTGGTTTCTGAAAATGCTTGCCATATCACATCCTGGGTGTATAATCATATCGGATAGGCGAGAACGGATTCAGAACGCGAGGCGGTCAACCAGGCGGTATATTTGCCTGACGGTTCACCACAAACCGTGTTCTTTTTGTGTGTTAATACAACCACATCCGAACCGAAAGAAAACGAAGAAAACAACAAACGAAAATCATGGACCAGAAAACATTACAACTGATTGAATATCCGCGCATCCTGGACAAGCTGTCCGGGTATGCCGCTTTCAGCGCATCGGCCGAAATTGCGCTGGCACTTAAACCTTCCAATCAATCGGAAGAAGTGCGTCGCCGCCTGAACTTCACGCGCGAATCGCGCCTGCTGCTCAGTATGAACCCTGATATACGCATCGGCGGTGTGCGCGATGTGCGTCAGGCGGTGGAACAGGCTTCGTTGCATTACACCCTCAGCATTGACGAATTGGTTGATATCAAGGATACCCTGGTGGCAGCCCGTAAGCTGCAGCGCCCATTTTTCAGCAAGCGTTCCCAGGTGGATGATGAGCCGATCGTCGTTAACAAAGCAGAACTGAGGGAAGACGCGCCAGAACTCCTGTTCCCGCACCTGGTGGAAATTGCCAGACACCTTACCCCACCCAAAGGGATCATTGATCGCATCAACCAGGTGATTGGTGAAGACAAGCAGGTGTTGGACAATGCTTCAAAGAAGCTTGCTGTATTGCGGGGAGAGATTAAGGTAGCCCATAATCGCCTGATGACCAAACTGCAATCGATGATCTCGGATGCCTCCATTACACCCATGCTACAGGAAGCCATTATCACCCAGCGCGGGGGACGTTATGTGATCCCGCTCCAGGCAGGCTTCAAAGGCAAAGTGCCGGCCATCATCCACGACCAATCCGGCTCCGGGCAGACATTGTTCGTCGAACCGCTGGCGGTGGTGGAACTGAACAACACCTGGCAGCAGTTAAAACTCGAGGAACGCGACGAAGTCCGCCGCATCCTGGCGGAGCTTTCCGCTGAGATTGGCGAGGTGCATGTCCAAATTCGCGGTATCGTCGAATCGGTGGCAGAAATCGACTTTGCCCTGATGTGCGCCAAATATGCCGAAGACCTGCGCGCCGCGGAACCGGAGGTATTGCCGTGGAAACCCGGCAAAGATAACAGCCATCCTGGCAGTGTTCTGCGGCTGATTAAAGCCCGTCACCCCCTGCTGGCAAAAAGCACCGCCGTACCCGTTGACATTCTGTTGGAACCGCCCAATTACGCCATGGTGATCACTGGCCCCAATACCGGGGGGAAAACAGTTACCTTGAAAACCGCCGGTCTGCTGGTGGCGATGGCGCAAAGCGGCCTGCACATTCCCGTGCAATCCGGCTCCAGCTTTACCGTGTTTGAAGATATCTACGCCGATATTGGCGATGAACAATCGATCGAACAATCACTTTCGACCTTCTCCGGTCACATTAAGAATATGGTGCACATCCTGGATGAAGCCCACCAGCAAACCCTTGTCTTGCTGGATGAATTGGGTTCCGGCACCGATCCTGGTGAAGGTGCGGCCCTGGCCCATGCCATTTTGATTTCTCTTACCAACCGCCGCATCCCCTGCATGGTGGCGACCCATTACCCGGAATTGAAGAATTTTGCTTACCACACCCCGGGCGTGGTCAATGCCGCCATGTCGTTTGACCTCGAAACTCTGTCCCCTACCTACCACCTGCTGATCGGCCTGCCGGGCCGGTCCAACGCGCTGTTAATTGCGGAGCGGGTGGGCCTCTCGCCTCGAATCATCGAACTGGCTCGCGAAAACATCAGTAGCGAAGACCGCAAAGCGGATGATATGCTGGAAGATATCCAGTATCAGAAAGACCAAATGCGTGAAGCGCGCACCGCTGCTGAAGAGCAATTGCGCAAGGCAGAGCAGTTACGGGCGGAGTTGCAAAAACGCCTGGACAATGCCGAGCAGGAACGCATCAAAATTCTGGAACAGGCGCGAAAGGAATCACAGGAGCGGGTGGAGAAATTGCAGAAGGAAGTTCGCAACCTGAAGCGCCGCATGAAACGCGCCGTGCGTTACGCCGAAAAGGCAGCCGAAGCCGCGCTGGAAGCCAGCCCCGAACAGAAACGCGCCCAGCGTGAGGTGCTGCGCCAGGAAAGCCTGGCTGAGAAGGTTGAATCCACGCTGGACCGTATTGATGAAGAATTGAGCGCTCCGATTTCGCGCCAGGAGGAAGTATTGCCGCAGGTGCAGACCAGCCAGGCCCCACGCCCCATGCAAGCCGGCGACCTGGTAATGATCCGTTCGCTGCAAAAAGAAGGCACCCTGGTATCGCTGGATGGGAGTACTGCTGAAGTACAGTTGGGCCCGATGCGAATGAAGACCAGCACCCGAGACCTGGAACGGGCGAAGAAAAAACCAGAGATTCCGCCGCATATGTCAGCAGCTGTGCGCATGGCATTGGCCCAGGAACCCGCTCCTTCGCCGGAACCGGTGATTTCTGTACGCGTCCCCTCTCCTGGAATGGAACTGGATCTGCGCGGACAGCGCGCGGATGACGCGCTCGATCAATTGCGCGGGTATCTTGAGCAGGCTTATCTCTCACATCTGCCGTTTGGACGCATTATCCACGGCAAAGGCTCAGGCCGCCTGCGTGACGTGGTACGGGAAGCCCTCGAGCAATCCACCTATGTCAGCCAGTGGGAAGAAGCGGACGAAAAAGAAGGCGGCAGCGGGGTAACGATCGTCAAGATCAAGGGTTAATCATCGAAAAAGGCAACCGCTGGGACTCATTAACCAGGGAGCCATCTATCAGCAAATTGTTACCCGCCAAAAAGCACTGCCATTACATTAAGGAATGGAAACGAGGCTGTTCGTGAATCATTGAACAGCCTCGTTTGATATCAACACTTGTTAAGTGTAATCAACGGGCAGACATCAATCCACCCAGCTGGCTCTTGACCAGGATTGGATCAGGTGTATGAAGAATTGCACCATGCCGGCAAATTGTTCCACCGTGATATGCTCATTGAAATTGTGAACACTATCCATCTGCCCTTCCTGCATGTGCAGTGGGGCAAAACGGTATACGTTTTCACTCAGACCGGCATAATACCGCGCGTCGGTGGCTCCCAGCATGATAAACGGTGCAACCGCCACGTCGCCAAAAACCTGTTTGATGCAGGTATCCAGCCGGTGAAAAGCAGGTGATTTCATGCTCGATACAGGTGAGGCCTCCCCGGGATGGTCACCGGCGACGCTGACTTCCAGGTCAAGATCCCTCAGCAGGAATTTGACGTACTCAATCACCGAAGCAATGGAATCGCCAGATGCCAGGCGGAAGTTGACCACCGCGCTGACCTCGCTGGGAAGCACGTTATCTTTCACCCCGCCGTTGATGATCGTCGGTGCGGTGGTGGTGCGGATAATGGCAGACATTTTCGGGCTGGCTTCAATTTTCTTCATCAGGAAGCCCTTGAACAGCCACAGGTTGGCAAATGCCATCCGATACAAGAACGGCGCTTTGTCGCCCATCCCTTTGAACATCGGGATGATTCGTTCCATCTCCGCGGGAACCGGATTGGTTTCGAGGCGCACAATACCGCGTGCCAGGCGCCCAATCTGGGTCACTTTCGGAGGCATGCTGGAATGTCCACCGCTGCCAACTGCTTTGATCTGAAGCGACAGGTATCCTTTTTCACAATTCCCCACCAGGGCAACCGGGGCAGCAACACCCGGGATCTGCCCGGTCAGGATCGCCCCGCCTTCATCAATCACAGCCGCGAACTGGATGCCTTGCTGCTGGAAATGCTCCGCCATCAATTTCTGCCCGCGCAGACCGCCGATTTCCTCGTCCTGCCCAAAAGCGAGAATGATGGTACGTTCCGGCTGGTAATCCTGCTGCAACAGATTTTCGACCGCTTCCATCACACCCACCAGCTGTGATTTACAATCGAGCGTGCCGCGTCCCCATACCACGCCGTCAACAATTGCCCCACTGAAGGGCGGATGTGTCCATCGATCCAGGGAAGATGGATCCGCTGGCACCACATCCTGATGCGCCATGAACAGGATCGGCGCCATCTCCGGCTCTGATCCTTCCCAATGATATATCAGGTTGTGGCCTTCATACACTTCTTTGCGGAGATGCCGATGCAACAATGGAAAATCAGTTTCGAGTGTCTGATGAAGCTGGTCAAACGCCGCCAGATTGATTTTTGCAACATCCGGATTGGAAAGTGTTTCACAGCGGATGGTATTGGCAAGATGCTCCGCCGCTCGTTCAGCATCAATGGACGGCAGTTCCACCTGTGGAATTGCCGGGGTTTTACCCGAAAATGCCCGGGTGCGCAGGATCAGTAACAGGATGAGTAGCCCGAAAACAACCAGGACTCCAGCCAATACGATTAGTAAAGTGTCCAACAAAACACCTCCATTTTTTAAGAAAATATGTGGTTTTACTTTTTAATAACGTCAAGCGGCTCCCAGCCCGGTCCGGGGGGACGGGCGATCGCCACCCAATCACCGCTTGGAGGACAATTGTCAACCGAATAATAATAACCGCAGGTATCCGAACAGGTGGCATCCATGCAAGGAACGCCATTATAAGTGCGGTATTCCGTTTCGCAAAATACATTGATCCCCCGCTCGCAGGTTCCATCATCTGGAGCCCAACTGATGATCCATGGGATGGGTGTGGGAATCACCAACCCGGAGCTGACCGGCACAAAAAAATACGCAGAATGAAGTGCCGTGCTGTACGTTTCGTCTTCATAGAAAATGATTTTGGGAGTTGTGGTGCTGATTCTGAAGACGGGCGCTGAACATACCAGGACATCAGTGTACGAACCACTGGGGGTACACGTCATCCCGAAGTAGTTATTGACCAGGGCAAAATAGGTACGGCTCACACCCGGCACAGAGAAAATCATGACGGTCTGCCCGTTTTGCTGAAAACTGCTGTTCAATGTGCTTTCTTCAAATCCCAGAAATGGGGTCGGAGAAGGAGTGATTGTTTCCGTTGGGGTTGCGGTGGCGGTTAATGTGGCTGTAGCTGTATGAGTTGCCGTTGCTGTTCTTGTGGGTGTTTCGGTGGCAGCGACGGTTGGGACAGGAGTGGTTGTATCATCCACTTCAGTTGTCGCTTGAAGCTGCACCATACTTGATACGGATTCAACTTTTGAGTGGCAGCCAGCGATGACAAAAACGAGAATGAAAAGACAGCCCAGGGTTAAATTCCGAAATTGCATATAACCTCTCCTACCAAGAACATGCCAAAATGGTATCACATTCATAAAGAAAAAAACAGTCGACATGGTTTATGTCCCAAATACACCCTGGATTGCCGGTTTTGACAATGGTCAGCCCATTGCATATATAGAATATTTGTTCTATTATGATTCTATACCAACGGAGGTGTAAGATGAGTTTTTCCAGCATAAAATTGAATCGCAATTCGATCAGCGACAGATTTCGCTCCCTCGGCGGGGCATCCGCCATCTTCGGCCTGCTGATACTGGCCGCCCTGATTTTCTTCGAAATATTTAACTTCTCCACCACCCACTTCGCCCTGCGCGATCTGTTGGGCGAGTTGAAATTCATGGGCATTCAATGGTCAACCACCCTGGCAATCGCTTTTTGTGCCATCGACTTCGCCGGGATATCCCGCATGTTCACCCCGGAAGAAGGGCATGAAGAGCCCAAAGAAGTGTGGTACCTGTTCGGCGCATGGCTGCTGGCAGCTACAATGAATGCTTCCCTGACCTGGTGGGGTGTTTCCATGGCGATTGCCAACCACACAGTACAAAGCACCGCCATCATTGAGGCAGGCACCATTCTCAAAGTGGTACCGATATTTGTCGCCATCCTGGTGTGGGTGATCCGGGTACTGGTGATCGGTTCAATATCTGCCATGGGCAGCCGAATTTTGTGGGGAAATGCAACACGGCCGGCCACCCGCAGCAGTCAGCGGATGGCACGCCCGAACCTCAACCGCACCCAGGATAATCCGGTCATCAGCTCTGCCAGCCGTCCAATGCGTACCACCAATATTCCACGGGCAGCTGCCCCACGCACAGGCAGTCGTACCTATCCCAGGCCTGAACCCACATACCATTCCATGGGTGTTGCAGACAACGATAACTCCCAACAAACACGTAACTTCTGAGACTGACGATAACCCTCCCACTGAAAGAATCCGCTGCTCCCACAAGGCGGATTCTTTCCATTATGAACGATGGAACTGTAGAAACAGGATACTCAAATTGGGGCCAAATCGTATACAATAGAATGAAGGTTATCGAAAGTCATCCTGTAATGATGAAGTCGCATTAATCCAATGGGAACCAATAACGCCCTACCTTTGGAGGCCGCATGCCAGCTTTAATTGGAAAACAAATCGACCGGTATCAGATCGTCGCACAGTTGGGGGAAGGCGGAATGGCAACTGTCTATAAGGCGTTTGATACCCGCCTCGAGCGCCATGTGGCGCTGAAGGTGATTACCACCCAGCAGCAAACTTCAGAACAATTTCTCAAACGTTTCGAGCGTGAGGCCAAAGCGCTGGCCAAACTTTCACACCCCAATATTGTTCACGTCCATGATTACGGTGAACAGGATGGGCAGCCATATCTGGTGATGGAATTTATCGACGGCGGTACACTTAAGAACCGAATGGGTTCGCCGATTGCATATCAGGAAGCAGCCCGGTTGCTGATCCCGATTGCCAAAGCGTTGGGATATGCCCATAAGCAAGACATTGTCCACCGCGATGTGAAACCCGCCAATATCCTCTTGCAGCGGAATGGCGAACCAATGCTTTCAGATTTCGGTATTGCCAAGGTGCTGGAAACGGACCAGCCTCAATTAACCCAGATGGGCGTGGGCATTGGCACCCCCGAATACATGGCACCGGAACAGGGTCAGGGCGGAGCAATCGACCGCCGTGCCGATATCTATTCACTCGGCCTGGTGCTCTATGAGCTGGTGACTGGCCGTAAGCCATTCACAGCCGATACCCCCATGGCGGTGGTATGGAAACAAGTCACTGAACCGCTGCCCGACCCCCGCCAATATGTTCCCAGCTTACCCCCGTTTGTCAGCACTGTATTGCAAAAGGCACTGCAGAAACGCCCTGCAGACCGCTACCAGACCATGGAAGAACTGGTGCATGTGCTTGAACAGATCGCCACCTTACCCGTTCCAGGCACAATGCAGCAACCGGTGAATTACCCCGCTCAAACACCCCCCACCCAGGCAGAAAGCGCGGTATTCACCCCACCGACCTACACCCAGCCTCCTCAACAACAGCCACGTTATACTCAGCAACCACCACCCATTGTACCGCTGAACCAGACAGGCCAACCTTATCCCGCTCAACCACCCGGTGATGCATTCCGGTCAGCACAAATTCCTGCATCTCCCCCGTCAGTACCTGCCAAAAAGGGGATGTCAAAGGGGTGTATTGTGGCTTTGGTCGCGGGAATCCTGCTGCTATTGCTCGTTGTTTGTGGTGTATTTCTCGTCGTGTTTGACTTACTGCCCGATGCAATCAATCCCTTTACCACCAGCACACCCACAGCAACCCGCACGTTGATCCCCACCAACACCAAACGTCCAACAGCCACCGATCAGCCCACCCTGGAACCAACCTGGACGGATCTTCCCTCCCAGACCCCGGAAGCGCTTTCCCCCACCGAGGCTTCCTCAGACCCATTGCAGGCGTGTGCAGATTCCTTCGCCATTTCCGCCTTTTCCTCGCTCCCGCCAATCTACTGCGACCAGTTCACGACCAACACCGGCTGGTTCATGGACCCGACAGACAATGAATACAAGTACCATACACGCTACTTTGTCAATGACACTCTGCGCTGGGATATGACCAGTAAACGCAGTGTGATGACGTACGAACAGTTCCCCCTGCGCCAATCGGTGGGCCACTTTGCCGCCCAGGTCAGCATCAAGCGCATTACTGGGCCAACCAATTCTGATGCAGGCTTGCTGTTCCGGATGGATTACGACAACGACAAGTATTACTTCCTCACCATCAGCGATGCCAACCAGAGTTATGCCTTCTACCGCAAAGACGGTGATACCTGGTACACCCTGAAGGAGTGGACGTATAACTCGAATATCATTCCTGATGACTGGAATAGTATCGGTGTGTACGGATATGAGGACTGGTTCGATGTCTATTTTAATGGAGTCTATATCGAGACCTTGCAGGATAACACCCTCAGTTTCGGTGAAATGGGCATCGGCATCGAACTGTACGATGCCGACCAATTTGTGACCTTTGCCTTTGATAATTTCGTTCTGTATGAACCATAATCATTCCGGCTAAAAGTGAGCCGAAACCGGTTTCGCTGCACAATACCCAGCGAAACCGGTTTTGATTAACCAAACTGCGCCAGGGATCAATCTTGATACAGTGTTGAAATCTGCGCTGCAAAATCAACCAGCGAAAGCCGCAGGGGCTCCGGTGTGAGCACCTGCACACTACCACCCAATTGAATCAGCTGGTTGCGCGCATCATGCAATGAATCGAAATGGAGGATCACTTCGCGCCAGCCATCCGTCTCTTCATCCAGGGCATGGGCAAACGCAAAACGCAGGTGATGCAGCACATCCCGCCAGTACCGTGTATTCACTCGAATTATGACTGGATACCGACGGCAGCTATCCCGCATGATACCCAGCCATTCCTGCCAGAATGAAAACAAGTCGAAATTTGCCGCGCGCTGAAATTGATCCTCCAGCACCTCGATCCTGCGAATTTCCCGCAGCTCTTTCACACTGAAATTGCCTTCCCGGTGACAGATGAGATACCAGCGGTTGTCTTTGATAACCAGGGCATATGGATCCAATTCCAACCCGGCAAGGGTACCGAAAGGAGCCAGATCAATTTCCATTCGCACCTTACGGTCATTCCACACGGCATCCTGCAGCAACGTCAGGTGATTCTTCACCTCTGAGTAATCCCGATCCTGCCAGGGTGCTGAATCGAGGTAGAAACGCTGCTGCACCCAAACGCCCTGATTCTCCCGACCAGCGGGAATGGAAGCCTGCAGTTTACGCATGGCAGAATTCAGTGACTCATCCATCCCCAGTGCACCCAGCAATGCAGGGATGTTGACAGCAAATAACGCACGCAACTCGTGGTCATTCAGCCCGGTCAGCTGGGTTCTGTAACCGTCGATTAACTGGTAACCTCCTCCCGCACCTTGCTCGGCATAGATCGGGATACCTGATACACTGAGCGCAACCATATCGCGATAAATGGTACGTTCAGTTACTTCCATTTCTCGTGCCAATTCGGCTGCGCTCATTTTTCCCCGCACCTGTAACAGCATTAATTCAGACAATAGTCGGTCAGCCCGCATGATAACCCTCACAAATTTTTTCAATTCTATCAATAATTATACTGACAACCCTGACAACCTGTGTCAGGGTTGTGAAAAGTCCTCAGGATTACCAAACCGTGCCGTTTGTCAGATTTCGGCGATAACTGACTGTACCTTAAATATTTATCGGTAATGAATTGCGCTCTGATCATCCCTGTCAATACATGTCAGGGATATCCTGCTATACTGTGAATACTTCGAAGGAAATTAATCAGCCGCCGAATCCGGAAGAAGGCGGAAAGGAACGAACAGGAGATAAAAATGACAATGGTAACTGATCTTCATTTTATTGAACTGCCCGATATGCGGGTAATCTCAGCTCACGGTTACGGTGAAGGACCGGAAGGAATTGCGATCCAAAAGCTGCTGCAGTGGATCGATGCGCGCGGTCTTCGTGCAGAAATTTCAAAGCAGCGCTTCTTCGGTTTCAATAATCCAGATCCTGCGGTAGGCAGCCCGAATTATGGATATGAACAATGGATGACTTTGCCTGAAGAATATTCCCCGCAGGAGGGTGACGACATCAAAACACTAAAGGGTGGATTGTTTGCCGTAATGGGTTTCCGCAACTCCACTCCGGAAAGCTTCGGAACGGTCTGGCCTGCACTTTCCAGTTGGCGCATTGAAACCGGTCATGTGTATGATGGCAGCCGACAATGGCTGGAGGAATGTCTCACTCCGCTGCAGATGTTCGGCCTGGAACCCGGGCTGGATGATTTTGATTGTTATATGCCGATCCTGAAAAAATAAACAGCCATACTGCGCCTGGAACAGGAACTTCCTTTCCCTGGAGGTTCCTGTTTTTGTTGAAAATGGTCGCCGAACGCCCCCCAGTTATCATCTGTCCATCGGGTTGAAATATGCTACAATAACAAAATAGAGCTTCTAGAACCGCTTAGCACGGACGGAAGGAAGAGATATGCCAGAACTGAAACTGACTGTTTGGGGTGATTCCAACGTTGGGTTGGTTCGCAAAAATAATGAGGATTACCTGACATACTTTGAACCAGGGGATCCGCAAATTGTGGAACAGCTTGGTCGCCTGTACATTGTCGCAGATGGCGTGGGCGGTGCTGCCACCGGTGAAGTGGCTTCCAAATACGCCGCACTCAAAGTCCTTCACACGTACTATCACCAACCGTTGTTAAAACCCTGGCAGCGCATTAAAGCAGGGATGAAACATGCCAACATCGCCCTGGTGGAATACATCCGGCAGAATGCGCAGGCGCGCATGGCCACCACCATGGTGGCTGCAGCCATCAATGCGGATGAATTAACCCTGGTCAATGTCGGTGATAGCCGTGCCTATTTGATCCGAAACCAGCAGGTACGCCAATTGACGCAGGATCACAACCTGGTCAATGAGATGATCCGCAACGGCGTACTGACAGAAGAACAGGCAAAAACCGCCCGGGTGAAAAACCAGTTAACCAGTTCCCTCGGCGGGCATGAGGTGTTCAAGGCTGATGTTTTCATCGAAAAGCTTCAGGCCGGTGACTTGCTGTTGCTGGCATCAGATGGTCTATGCCGCTACGCGGAAGAGCTGCCGATCATTCAGAAACTCGCCCTGTCTGGCACACCCGAACAGGTTGTGAACAATGGTATTCAATACGCACGCAAAAGCGGTGGACAGGATAACATAACTGTACTGATGATCTGTGTCGATGGCGTTACTGAAACCCTCCCCATGACCGAGGATAACGGCACCCGTCCCGCGGCGGTGGACATGGAAACTGTTGTTCGTGACCCCCTCACCATGGTGGCACGCAGCCCGGAACAGGAAGCCCGTATGGCTGAAGCGAAACCCCAGCAAGGGTTGTTCAAACCTGACCCGACCGTTTCCCCCATGCGTGCCGCTGACGCACTTTCCATCCCGGGCATCAACCAGGCTGCCACCGATGAGGAATTGGAAGATACGGGGGATTTGGGCAAACACCCATCAGAGGCAGAACAAACCCAGACCGTTACTGTGGATTCCATGCGCCTGGCGAATGTGCAAACACAGGCCATTCCAAGACCGGCCTCACCGGCGGCACGGATAACGCCGCAAAGCCCACCGCAGCCTGAGAAAACCAGTTTTATCCAGCGGATCAGTGTCCGCAGTTATATCCTGCTGATCATTCTCTCCACTATGATTTTCGTACTGTTGGCGATCCTCGCATTTACATTCGGCGGAAGGTTCTTCGCCCTGCGCAATGCGCCGCAAGATGCCTCCATCCCCCCCGAAATCGCCGACATGGCTGTTGATGAACCATTGCCAGACCAAAACCCGCCCGAAAACGAATCCCTTCCGACCCAGGAATTGCCAACATCAGACCCCGGACAGGCAGAAGCGGAAACGGTGGAAGAAGCTCTGCCGCAAACCCCAACAAAAGGGGTTTGCCTGGCACAAGTCCAATCCGGCGATTCTCTTGGACTGATCATCCGCGACATCTATGGACTTACATATGATGCCGCCGCCCCATTCCTGTACCGCATATGCAAAGGAGAAGGTGAAAGCATCACCTGTGAAGATGCCCAGGAAATCGAAAACAACAATATCATTCTGACCGGTTGGTTTATTGAAATCAACCAGGCTGATTATTCACTTTGCCAGGACAAAAACGGCACCTGGCTTGCTATCCCCTGAAATATGCCAGCCGCTGCAGCCAGGAGAGGAACCCCATGAAAAATAACCAGGACCTCAAACGATCACTATTTATCTTGCTCATCCTGATTTTGGCTGCAAATTTTGTCCTGTTCCTGGTCAACGGCTTTTTTGTCTGGCAGCTGTTCCTGGCACCACCTCCGCAAACGCCAACGCCGATCGTCGACGTGGATGCTGCAGTTCAGGGCACGCAGCAGGCATTTGAGCTGACCCAAACGCAACTGGCCGCCCTGACCCTGATGGCCGCTCCCAGCGAAACGATCCAACCCACACCGGAGATCAGCGCCACCCCTGAAGAAGTCACCGCCACCCCGACAGAAACTCCCACCCTGACACCCACACAGAACCAGGAATCTCTGCTGGATGATGGTTATTACACCGTTCGCCCGGGCGATACCGTGCAGAGTATTGCAGCAGTGTTTGGAATTGCGGATACTGCCTTGCGAACCGCCAATCAGATGGCAGGCGACACCATTCTGGCCGGGCAGAAGATCTACGTTCCCGAGCCGGATGCCGGCACCAGTTGGGCTTATGATTTTTCCGATCTGCCAAAACCGCAGCTTTTTTCACAGCGTTACATTCCACCCAACGATCCCGCACCGCGGATTACATTGTATGTTAACCCGGCTCAATATCCAGCAAATGCCGAAGCCGAGTTATTTTCGCTCCACCTGGATGCACTTAGCAGTGTCGAAAGCTGGTACCAGGAATTGTCACCTGGCAGTTTCGATCTCTACGTAGCCGGAACATTATTCGAACAAGATCACCTGATCCGTTCCGCCTCCTATGCCGATGCCGGCATGGTGTTTATCGTGTTTGATGGCAGCGGTACACCCACCGAACTCTTCCGCCTGGTGACCTATGAAACTGCCCGGTTCTATGGCGAACGGGTTCTGGGAACAGCAGATAGCCCATTGCTCAAGGAAGGCGCAGCCATGTATATTGCGCAGGAGAAAGCCGCGCTGATTGACACCAGTGTGCCATCCCTGCGCCGTTATTGCATCGCCTACCTCAATGATGGCATCCTCCCAACCCTGTCAGATTCTGACTTGCGCTGGGAGAGCGAATCTGGTGATATGGTGAACTTCCATACCGCGGGTTGTTTTTACGATTTTCTTTACCAGCAAACCTCCATTGATGTGATGAAACAACTGTACAGCAGCGGTAATTATGAGGCACTGTTAGGCCGCACCCTCGCCGAACTAAATGATGAATTCCAGACCTGGCTGATGGAGGTGCCGGAACAACAACATTTGCAGCCTGTCGGGTTTGCCCAAATGGTGCTGGATCTTGCAGAGGAATACCGCAGTTTTATGCCCGATTTTGACGGCTCTGCCGCTCATTTGGAAATCTACGGCGCCCTCGATCAGGCCAGAACCCACCTGTTACTGTTTTCCATGACAGAAGCGCAGGTGCAACTGACCCGTGCCCGGCAATTGATTGCCAATCAACAGTAAGCAGCCCGGGCAATCTACGTCAAACATGCAATTCCCCCCTGAACAGTTGACATCCACCATCGGCTGATTTATCATAGAATTAACATGAACCAGAGGTCAATTTAATCATGTGGATAGAGAATACGGACCGATGAAAATCAGGCACGCGACGTTCGCGTGCCCTTTGATATATATTCACCAGATAGTACTGAAAGTAAAGGAGATTGGGAAATGGATTTTGGTTTGATCAGTAAACGTGAAAAAGCCCGGCGCTATGCAGAAGAACGTGATCGCTTCACTTTTCACCAGTTCACCGTGGAGATCAAGGGGGAAAACAATCCGCACCATGTCAGTTTTCATGATGGGGATTGGAGTTGTGATTGCGATTATTTCGGAAGCCACGGGTATTGTGGTCATACCATGTCCCTGGAGATTATTCTGGATCAAATGCTGCCGGACCAGGCGGACAGCGAATAACCAGCCATTTTACAGTTAGCATCCATTTGCGCGGCATCCTGATGTCACCCATTCGTCAAGTCTCAATCTGACTAACAGGATGCGTGAATTGAGTATTCAAAGAACATACCGAATATGTGAATAGACGCTTATTGTTATGAAAATATATTTAACGAATTTCCTTGCATTTTTAAAACACCTATGCTAAACTATATTTGTTGGACGCCAGGGTGCCCCCCTCACTCTGGCGTCTGACATTTAAATACAAAAAATCCCCGCGGCAAATCCGCGGGGATAATTTTTTTGTCAACCACTGCCGTTGATGGGTTGTTCAACCTCGCAGGCGTACAGCCTCTTCCGGCAAATTTTGCATCGTAATCCGCCACTCTTTCAACTGGTGCCAACGGGTAAAATCACCCATCCGGCAGCGCAAAGCGATGATATCCTGGTCTGTCAACTGGACATTGGGTTCCAGGTGGAAAGCCTTGATTTCCATCCATTTTTCTTTGCGCCACGCCTTGGCATCCATCCTGCCAATCAATTGCCCTCGGTGCAAAATTGGCAGGCAAAAATAGCCGTATACGCGTTTTTCTGCGGGCACGTACGATTCCAACTGGTAATCAAAATTGAACACCTGCGAAGCGCGTCCGCGATCACTGACCAACGGGTCGAACGGTGAGAGAAACGTCGTCAGGTCTGGCTGATGCAACCCCTGCTGCACCTCCTCCAACAGCGGTAGGTTGTCCGGGTGCATATAAAGAGTACCTCGTATTCCCTCCACACTGACCTCCACCAACCGACCGGCTTCACATTCCTGCTGAAAGAATGAATCGGGAATACTGCGTTGGAAGTAGTAATAATAGGTACGTGCCCAACCTGGAGTGGCTGCCCCCAATTGGCGTACCGCTTTCAACAACAGCGCGCGATTGCCTTCCTCCGGCGGCACGGCATCCCGGTCATCCCAATCCGGCAGAATCCGCTCCCGCAGCTCATAATACCGGCGGAATTTCTTCCGGTAGGCGATCATCAATTCCATCCGCCAGAACATGCGGTCCATGACATGTTTTTCTGGTTTGCGCCCCCCCCACGAATTCTCGTAGCCGTCCGGGTACTGCCGCTCATTAAAATCGGAGGAACATTTCGGCCCTTCATTGCGAATGATCTCCAGAATTTCCTGTTCAATCTCCGGAAAATGCGGAGTAGGGTCCGGCGTCCAGATGCTGCGTGGCCGCTGGCCTGCCAGGTTCAAACCGCGGTAAATTGGAAAATCTTCGATGGGAATAAAGCACAGCACATGTGCCAGAAATTCAAACAACTGGTGTTCAGCCAGAAGTTCATCCAGCCATTCCGGGGGATAATTGCCAAAGTGGCTCCACAATGCCAGGTAGGGGCTGCGGGCAACCGCCTGCATGGTATCAATTTGTAAATACCCCATTTTGCGGATATGGGCAATCAAATCTGCCTTTTGTGCTTTTTGTGTGGGGGTATGTAACAAATCCATGCGGTGCAGCTGCATAATCTGGAGATCGCGTAAGCTAAGTTGAATGTAGACTGTCATCACTGGCTGTTCTCTTATTCTCCGGAAAAATCCGGGTGCAAGGGTGAAGGCATGCAGATGATCTCGACCACATTCAGGTCAAAGAAATCCTGCGCGTTTACGGGTTGCAACACCACGGCGGTATCCGCCCCTCTGCCGCTGCCGGCTATGCACAACGCCAGCTCATCTGTACGTACCAATCCAGCATCCGAAGCCATCATGGCAATCTCAAAAACCACCTTCATTCCTTGCCCAAAAATGCGCAGGGTGTGGGCAATGATCTCATCCAACTGAAAGGTGTTCAACTTCCGCCGTACCGCCCGGTTCACCCCACCCAACGCATGTTGGGTTGTTAGGATTTTTCCCCCGGCCGATTCGATCACACTGGCGTATTCCAGCTGCAATTCCTGGTTATTGGGAACAGAGAAGCCAGTAGAATGGGTGACAGCAATCACCTCGCAGGCATCCAGGCGGCTGGCAGCCAGTGCGCCGGTTTCACCAGTGGTGGTTGCCACCAGCACTTTGTTAATGCCCAGGGCATGTAAACGCTCACGGGCAAGTGACATCACCTGCTGGGTGTTTTCTTTGCCTTTACCGGAAAAATAGGTGGTTGGATGTGAAATTTGGGTCATGGTGGCTCCTTTTTTGGATCAGAAAGCAACAATATCAAGAATACCACAGCCGTCATTGCCACCGTCCTGCATCTATATGCAAACAGCAAGCTGATGGGATATCCTTCCTGCCGAATTCCGCTGTTTCCCGATGCTGTCAGCGGGTGATGTATTACAGGCAGACCTTGTTTTCCGCAATCACGTTTCGATACCAATGCGCGCTGCGCTTGGGCACCCGTTTCAATGTACCAGGTTCGACGCGAATGATACCAAACCGGGGTGTATACCCCGATGTCCATTCGAAGTTATCCATCAGGCTCCAGATATAATATCCCTGGACATTGCAGCCGGACCGGATGCAATCGCCAACAACGGCAATATGCTCACGCAGGTAACGAATGCGCGCCATATCATTCACAAAACCGTCGGCATCCGGTGCATCCTGGGCAGGAGTGCCATTTTCTGTAACCATGACCGGCAGATTGCCATACTTATCCCTCAACAGATGCAATCCCTTCGCCATCCCCTGCGGATCAATGCCCCAGCCAAACTTTGTGAAACCCCATCCATCTGCAGAGAAATTTTCTGAATGGCTCTTCAACAGTCCATTGGTACTATGCTCCACTTTGGCTGTGAAGTAGTAATTCATCCCAAGAAAGTCGATCGGGGCTGCGATCACCGGCATATCATCCTGTGGCAGTTGAGGGACCTGATCACCCAGCCAATCAAGAATGTAAGCAGGATATTTTCCCAATAAGATGGGGTCGAGGAACAGGTTTGTGTTCAATTCAGACATGCGCTGAGCGGCGAGAACGTCCGCTTCGCTGTCGGTGGCGGGTTCGAAATTTTGAATATCCAGAACAATTCCGATCTTGCCGGAATAAGCACCCGCCCGGTATGCCTGTACAGCCTTGCCATGCGCCAGGTTGAGGTGGTGTGTTGCCAGCAGCGCTTCGTTGACACTCGCCCTTCCCGGGGGAAAAGCACCATCCAGGTAGCCTGCCATTGCCACCACTTTGGGTTCATTATGGGTTGCCCAGTAACTGACACGATCACCCAATCTCCTGAACATCACCTCCGCGTACTCAACGAACCAATCTGTCATGTCCCGGTTTGCCCATCCGCCTTGTTCAGAAAGCGCCTGGGGAAAATCCCAGTGGTGCAAAGTGGCGTTGGGCGCAATTCCCTGATCCAGCAGAGCATCGACCAGACGGTCGTAAAAATCCAGGCCTTTCTCATTGACCTTGCCAACACCCTGAGGCAGCACCCTTGCCCAGGAAATTGAAAACCGGTATGAGTTCAATCCCAGCCAGGACATCAGTTCGACATCCTCTTTCATCCGGTGGTAATGGTCGCATGCCACATCACCGTTCTCGCCGTTGGCGATATGATACGGCTGATGGCTGAAGTGGTCCCATACATTCTCACCTTTCCCATCTTCATTCCAGGCACCTTCCACCTGGTAGGACGCGGTTGCCGCACCCCACACGAAACCTGCCGGAAACTGTTTGACAAATTCTTCCATTTTATCCTCTTTTATCCGATGAAATAGTTGGCTCATTCCTGAATGAGCCAGGGTTCAGCCATCAACGAGTTTCACGGTTGATGATATCCCATACCTTTTGAATATAGTAGCGATAATTCTGCAGCGGAGTTCCATTTGGTATCCGGTGATCGAGGGCGAGCACGCAACCACCGCTGTGGATCATCGGTGGGAGTTTGTACTCCAATTCGGCTTCAATCTCTTCGCGGCTGCGGCGTAACACATGCTTGTCAATTCCACCGGTAAAAGCCAACCTGTCTCCGTATTTGCAGCGCAGCTGGACCATATCCATCCCGGCAGCGGGTTCAACCGGGTGCATGGCATTGATGCCTGCTTCGAGAAAAGCCTCGATCACCGCATTCATGTTGCCGTCGCTGTCCTGATCAAACACCATCGTTCCCCGCTCTGCAGCCAGATCCCACACCTGCCGGTAATAGGGATGGATGAAACGCCGGACAGCACGCGGCCCAAACAACGGCCCGGACTTTCCCGCCATATCTTCATGCACAAACAGGCGATCAATCACCACTGCGGAAGACACCTGATCGACAATTTTCAAAACAGTTTCCGTAATGGTGTTCAGCATATCCGTGAGCAGGTCAGGTTGATCGTACACAGCCAGGCACACAGCTTCCTCCCCCATTAACTGGCGCAGTTCATCGAATCCGCCCGGGATACTGAGCGACAGCACGCAGCCTTCTGCCTGCTTCTGCCGGGCGGTTTCCAGCCAGCCGGGTTGAAATCGGTCCGCTGTAAACTGGTAATGATGCCTGAACCGCAGCCAATCCTCCCAACCACGCACTGGAAAGTCCAATGGAAGCGGCAGTGTAGCTGAACCTTTCACCAGGCGCATCCGCCTGCCGTATGAATCCTGGCTGATGATATCTTCTGCTGTTTCAGCAATCACAACTTCTGGCACACCCCCAAAGAAACCGGTTTTGGCGGAGATGTCATGCCGTTTTTCACAGCGATAGCGGAAAGCGGAAAAATCCAATTCCTGCTGCGAAGCGCCCTGTGCTTCCCATTCCTCCTTTAACCCGATGATTGGCCCGAAAATTTCGGTGAACAGGGGACGACGGTTTTCTTCAAAGCGCATATAGTTCAGATATTCATCGCGCAAAATACTTTCCCCGCGGATGATCGACAGTTCTTCGTGACGGGTCCATTTTCGTTTCATCTCAATAACAGGTCACTCCTCCAACGGTTGGCAATTCAATGCTGAAATAAGGTAGAATCAAGTATAGAAAATCCCGGCTGCCATGGCAGCTTTCAGCAACCGTATCGCTGCGCGGATTGCGCAACATGGTTGAATCATAACATGGTAAGAAAAGCCAAAAAGGAGAAATTTTTCAATGACAACTCATACCTATACCCAGAGCCGATGGAGCCTGACCGACCTCTTCCCCGCCCCCGACAGCCCCGAATTGGAATCTGCTTTTGCTGAGATGGACTCCCTCGTCAGCCGCTTTGAACAAATCAGACCCAAACTCAACGAAGCGATGGACGTGGAAGAATTCATGGACGCGGTCGATCAGATGGATAAGATCACGCGCATCGGGCACCGCATGTACGGCTTTGTGGAACTATGGTTCACCGAAGACACCCAAAACCAGAAGGCGATGGCATTGCTTGGCCGCATTGAGCAATTTGTGACCGAACTGTCGAATCGCACCCTGTTTTTTAACCTGTGGTGGAAACAGGTTTCCCCCCAGGCTGCCGAACGATTTCTTGCCGTCAGCGGTGATTACCGCTACTGGCTGGAGCAGATCCGCAATTTTAAAGATTTCACCCTCACAGAACCAGAGGAAAAGGTGATCAACCTCAAGGATGTCACAGGCGCTTCCGCCCTGAACACCCTCTATGACCAGATCACCAACCGTTATGTCTTCAAACTGACCGTAGATGGGGAGGTAAAGGAGCTGACACGCGGCGAATTGATGGTGTACGTCCGCAGTTCCGACCCTGATATCCGCCAGGCGGCTTATGCTGAACTGTACCGGGTCTATGGGCAGGACGGCTCCATCCTGGGGCAGATTTACCAGACACTCGTGCGCGATTGGTACAACGAAAACATAACATTACGCGGGTTCAAAGCGCCGATTTCAGTACGCAACCTCGCCAATGATATTCCCGATTCCGTTGTCGACACCCTGTTGGAAGTTGCCCGGAAAAATGCAGCCGTGTTTCAACGCTTCTTCCGCCTCAAAGCAAAACTGATCGGAATGGACAAACTGCGCCGCTGTGATGTTTATGCCCCCGTGGTCGAAGCCGACAAAGAATATCCCTTTGAAGATGCTTTCTCCATGGTGATGGATTCTTTCCACCAGTTTCACCCCAAATTTGCATCCCTGGCCGAACGCGTGTTCAAGGACCGCCACATCGATGCCGAGGTGCGCAAAGGAAAGATGAGCGGCGCATTCTGTGCTGGCATTCTGCCGGAACTGACCCCCTGGGTGTTGGTGAACTACAACAAAAAAGCGGAAGACGTAGCTACCCTTGCCCACGAGCTGGGCCATGCCATCCACGCCATGATGGCGGAAGAGCATACTGTCTTCACCGTTCACAGCTGCCTGCCGCTGGCTGAAACCGCCTCCACCTTCGGCGAGATGATGCTGGTGGATCGCCTGCTGGAAAAGGAATCTGATCCGGATGTGCGCCGCGATATTCTCTTTAAACAGGTGGATGACAATTACGCAACCATCATGCGACAGATTTACTTTGCCTTGTTCGAGCGCACCGCCCATGAGATGGTCCGCAGCAATGCCTCTGTGGATGAACTGGCTGCAGCTTACCTGCAAAACCTGGCAGAGATGTTCGGCGATTCGGTTGAAGTCAGCGATGAATTCAAGTGGGAATGGGTTTCCATTCCTCACATCTACGCCACCCCGTTCTATGTGTACGCGTATGCCTTCGGCCAATTGCTGGTGCTCTCACTCTACCAACAATTCAAGCAGGAGGGTGATTCATTCAAACCGCGCTATATGAATATCCTTGCCACCGGCGGTTCCAAAGCACCGGTGCAACTGCTTTCTGAAGCAGGGATTGATGTCACCCAGGCCTCTTTCTGGCAGGGCGGATTCGATATGCTCAACTACATGGTCAGTGAATTGGAAGCATTGGCTTGACCTGCAACAACACACATTCCAACCGGAAAGAAGGCGCGCAGTGAGTCTGCCACCCCTGCCCCCACTCCATGAACCAGTTTGGGTGGATACACCACCCAAACTGGCCGCAATGGTCGATGATTTGCTGTTGCAATCCATCATCGCTGTTGATACTGAATCCAACAGCCTGTATGCCTACACCGAGCAGGTATGCCTGATCCAATTTTCCACCCATACTACCGATTACCTGGTGGATCCACTTTCACTGGCAGACCTTTCAGCCCTGGCACCTGTCTTTGCGAATCCTGGGATCGAAAAAGTGTTCCATGCTGTGGAATATGACCTGATCTGTCTCAAACGAGATTTTGGCTTTGAATTCAACACCATTTTTGACACCATGCTCGGCGGACGCACTCTCGGTTGGCGCAAGATCGGCCTGGGCAGTCTGCTGGAGGAGCATTTCAGCGTGGCCGTCAATAAACGGTTTCAACGTGCAGACTGGGGAAAACGGCCGTTGAAACCGGAAGAGCTGGATTATGCCCGTACCGACACACACTACCTGATTCCCCTCCGCAACCTGGTGTATGATGCCCTGGTAGAAGCGGGACGCTGGGACCTGGCTAAGGAAAATTTCCGCCAGATGACGCTGATGGAAATTCCAGAACCACCCGACCCCCTGATGAATGCCTGGCAGGCCTGCATGCAGCGCGGCTTCACCCCCCGCCAATCCACGGTTCTATATGCCGTGTGCAAACTGCGGGAGGAATTTGCCCAGCGCATGAACCGACCGTCATTCAAGGTCTTTTCAAAGGAAATACTCGTGGCGCTTGCCCAGCATATGCCGAAAACCCTGGAAGAATTGCGGGCGGTCACACCGCTTTCCCAACGACAATTTGACCGTTTTGGCCACCAACTGCTTGCGGCCGTCAAACGTGGGATGAAGGCCCCTCTGATGCCCTCGCCCCGCCGTGCGAAACCGTATGACGAGATGTATCATAACAATCTCGATGCCCTGCGTACCTGGCGGAAACACCAGGCGAAGTTAATGGATGTTGAATCGGATGTGATCTTAACACGGGACATCATGGAAAACATCGCAGAACAAAATCCGAAGAACCTGCAGGATCTGCAGCCGCTGATGGATATTGTGCCTGAACGTTATCAGCAATTCGGCCCGGATATCCTGAACGCGCTGGACAATCACACCGGTTGAATCTGATCTGCGTACCAGTAAAGGAGATCGAAGATGAAAATTCAATTTTGGGGAGCTGCGCAAACCGTCACCGGTTCGATGCACCTCGTGGAAATCAACGGCAAACGCTTGCTGTTGGACTGTGGTTTCTACCAGGGAAAGCGCCAGGAAAGTTACGAACGCAACCAGAATTTCCCTTTCAATCCAAAGTCAATCGATGCCGTAATCCTCTCTCATGCTCACATTGACCATAGTGGTAACCTGCCCAACCTGGTGAAACAGGGCTATGACGGCCCCATTTACTGCACACCAGCCACAGCAGACCTGGCAGAGATTATGCTGCTCGACTCCGGTTACATCCAGGAAGCGGACGTGGAATATGTCAACAAAAAACGCCGCAAAAAAGGCCTGCCGGCAGTGGAGCCGCTTTATACCCAGCGCGACGCCGATATGGTGAAATGGCAGGTTCAGCCGAAAAAATTCTATGAATCTTTTGAACCCGTCCCTGGCGTGAATGCAAGGCTGGTAGAAAACGGGCACATCCTCGGTGCCGCCGCTGCGCAGATGGACCTCCATGAGAAGGGACGCAGGAAACCGCGCCGATTGTGGTTTTCGGGAGATATCGGCCGCTTTGGGCAACCGCTTCTGCCCGACCCCGTGATGCCTGACCATGTGGACTACCTGCTGATGGAATGCACGTACGGCGACAAACCACACCATGACCCCGAAATGGCGTTTGATGAATTCCGCAGCGTGGTGAAACAAACCGTGCAGCGCGGCGGCAAAGTAATCATCCCTTCATTTTCTGTCGGGCGTACGCAGGAACTGGTCTACCATCTCAACCGTATGGTCACTTACGGTGACATACCTGTGCTGCCGGTGTATGTCGACAGCCCCCTGGCAGTTAATGCCACGGATATTTTCAGAAAACATGCCAAAGACTTTGATGAAGAAGCAAAATCTTTCAGCAAAGATGGCGGTCATCCTGCCCTCGTCTTCCCGGGTTTGGTCTATACACGTTCCGTTGAGGAAAGCAAAAACATCAACGATCAAAAAGGTCCATTAATCATCATCTCGGCCTCGGGGATGGCAGAAACCGGCCGTATCCTGCACCACCTGAAAAACAACATTGAAGACCCCAACAACACAATCCTGATCGTTTCGTGGCAGGCGCCCTACACCCTCGGCCGCCGGTTGGCTGAACGAGATACTGAAATTAAGATATTCGGCGAAGTCTATCACCGCAAGGCGCAGGTGGAAACGATTGGCGGATTGTCGGCACATGCCGGACAGGACCTGTTGCTGCGTTATGCCCAGTCCACCCAGCATAAACTCAAGCAGGTGATTTTGGTACACGGCGAACTCAAAGGCGCCGAGCCGCTGACGGCATTAATGAAACAGCACGGCATCGAGAATGTGATCTACCCCGCCGCCGGTGATGTATTGGAAGGATAATGACGCGATCCGTGCACCGTGAAATTCTTTGTAAAACAACCAATTCACGGTATAATCATTCCCGTTAACCCAATGGAGAGGTGCCAGAGTGGCCGAATGGGACGGTCTCGAAAACCGTTGTAGCCGCAAGGCTACCGTGGGTTCGAATCCCACCCTCTCCGCCATGAAAAAGCACAGGCAACAAGTTGCCTGTGCTTTTTTCGTTGGCAGGATAGATCCTTCGCTTCAAATCAATAACGACCCAATGTCAGTGCACTTTCGATGAATACCCGGTAATTTTCCTCAGTCTTCGGAGATAAAGGTACATTAATCGGGCTGGCTGTCGGCATGATGACAAACCCACCGCCGTGTTTTGCAGCATCCATGCATCCCTGCACTGCCGCCCGTACCTCATCTGTACTGCCGTGTTCCAGTAATTTCAATTGCAGATTTCCAAACAGGCATAATTCACTTCCCAGCCGCTGCTTCAGTTCCCATAACTCTATGTCGCCGTCCGGTGGAGCCTCACAGGGATCAAGGCCGTCAGCGCCGATCTTGCGGATCAGATCCACCACGCGCCGGATTTTCCCATGACTGTGAACACGCACCAACCCACCGCAGCTGTGAATCAGCTCGGTCATCTCCGCGTCATACGGAACCACAAAACGTTCAAAAAATGCGGGCGGCAGGTAGGGAGGGGTGAGGTATTCCGGCCCGCAGATACGATACAGGTCCGCCACACCCCCCTCCAGCATGCACTTAAGATTCTGCATCGTGCGGCGGTGTAATTCCTCCATCACCGCGGCGAAATGGTCGGTCTCGGTCATCGCCCACACCGTGGCAGCCCCAAACTCCATCAGCTCCATCGCCGTGCAGGCCGGGTCTGCCAGGGAAGTCATCACAATCCCCCGATTCCCCATGGTGTTTGTTATCGCGCCCAATTCTGAAAAATCGTAGGAAACCGGCGTATACGGGATGGACAGCAATGCATCAACATCAGCACTGGATTTGCACCAATGTTCGGTGTGCCATACCGTATGCACATCGTCATAGGCCTGGTCTGTCGAAGTGAGGGTCCTGCCGGCTGGTGTTTCCAACCTGGCGCGGCGGATGGTGATTCCATCCCGGCGTTCAACCACCTCCGAAACCACTGCCGGGTGCGCCGATAACGCCATGTGCTGGTCAGAAGATGGATTCCACATCGTGATCGCATCGGTCGATTCCCGGATCAGGTTCATCAAAGCCGTATAGCTGGGCGCTTGATTTTCAAAATTGGCAGGCTGGAACGCGCACAATTCATAGGTGCTGATCGGAACCCGATCAACCGCTTCGTGTCGGATCGTCTTTAATATCCGTGTGCGTGAATCCATGGCCGTATACTCCAACGTTAATTTCAGTTTCCATCAAAGCATACTGTATATTTGAAAGAATCACCAGAGCCGATGTACAATGAAAGCACAAAGCGAAAGGAGGCTGAATGCGCCTTTGGATGCATGGAAGTGGTCCCGACATTCCTGCTGCCGTCCGCGTATTGAAAAAAGCAGGCTTTGAAGCTGTGGTGGGCAATCAACCCCAATTGATAGCAGAAGCCAACCACGCCGGCCTGGACGCATACCTTTGCAGTGGTGCCTTTGGCGCCAGCGGCAGGTTCGCCGCGGAGAATTACCTGGCACGCGATATCAATGGCAAACCGCAGTTGTGGTTTAACTCCACCTGCCCCAACCAGCCGGAGGTACGCAAAGCCAATCTCGAAGCCGCAGCCGAGATGGCTGCTGTCAGCGGTATTCGCGGGATATTGATCGACGGCGCGCGCTTTGCTTCGCCGGCTTCCAGCCGCAATCCTGATGCCTTTTATACGTGCTTTTGCCCGGTCTGCGCTGAAAAAGCGGAACAACTGAGGTATGACTTCGATTTGATGCGCTCAGCAGTTCAGGCCTTGTATCAATGGATGCGGGGCGGTACTGCTGAGCGGCTGCTCCCGCATGCCCAAAGGTTGCTGGATTGGTTCTCCTTCCGTCGCCGCTGTACCACTGAACACCTGTTGAATTTTGTTAACGGCGTGAAGGCTTTCAACCCGGAACTGGCGGTTGGCATCTACATTTTTTCGCCTGCCATTGCCCCCCTGGTCGGACAAAGTTACAGCGACCTGGATGGTCAGATGGACATCGTCGCGCCCATGATTTACCGCTGCTACAATGCAGAGGACGGCCCGGCTACGTTGAATCATGAACTTGCTGCTGTAGCGGCGGAGCTCAGCCGTTGCGTGTTCTCCCCCCACTCAACTCTCGAAATCCTGTCTGTACTCACCGGCCTGCCGCTGGGCGGTGGACTCAGCGGTGCCGACATCCGACTCCAGGGATTCCCGACCGATGCCGTAGGCATCGAAGTCAGGCGTGCCCGATCAATGCTGCCCAACACCCGCAACCTGATCCCCATCATCCAACTGGATGACCCGATGCTGCGCCACAGCATCGACGCCGCCCTGCAGTCCGGCGCGGATGGGGTCAATTTCTTTGCCTATGATCACCGCCTGCTGGATCAGCACGCCCCCATGTTCGAAGAGATGGCGAACCGTCCGGCAGGGCAACAACCCTGAGATTCAACTTCCGCTCATAATTCCGGTTACAATACAGGGACAGCCCCATAGGAGATGAATATGGCGCCCGTATTCTTGCGCAGTTGGACAAAAAAATACCGCCAGACGGTACAGAAAAGCTACCGGCGGCTTAACCGCATCAGCAATGGCGGTATTGAAATCCTGGTGAATTGCCTGCAAAGCTTCGGCGAAACCCGTGCCTCAATGGCTGCCGCCAGCCTTGGTTACTACACCATCTTTTCCCTGTTTCCACTCCTGCTGGTGATGATCATCGTCGCTTCCTTCTTTGTTGACCAGAGCCAGGTGCAAATCCTGGTAACGGATTGGGTGATGCAATTCATCCCCTTTGCGTCTGATTTCATTCTTGCCAATATCATATTCGTGTTCGAAAATAGCAATGTTGCTGGGGTCATAGCGGTTGTGGGTTTGCTCTGGTCAGCTACCACCGTGTTCTATATGCTGGTGTATAACATCAACCTGCCGTGGTCACGCCGCGCTGCCGCTCAGCCGTTCAAAAACAGGATCGCGGCACTGGCAATCATCGGTGTGCTGCTGGGACTGTTGGTGCTGTCAACCACATTGACTACCGTCGTTAACCTGATTAACAGCCTGCTGCCATTCCTGAACCTGCTGCAAACGCCATTGTGGAACTGGCTGTTGGCACTGCTGCCGTTCCTGCTGCGTTTTTTGGTATATTTCAGCCTGTATCGCTGGGTGCCCAATGTCCCGGTCCGGGGCCGCAGTGCAGTCATTGTGGCGTTTTTTGCGATGTGGGCCCTGGAAGCCACCAGTCGGGGTTTCAAATGGATGCTCCAGAACGGGCTGGTTCGTTACCAGGTGGTCTATGGTACACTGGGTAGTATCATGACCCTCATGTTTTGGGTCTACATCAATTTTGTCGTCATCCTGTTCTGCGCGCATCTCACGGCAGCCATCGAAGCCTATACTGACAGCCGCCTGCGCGGCAGAGAAAACCTCAAGCTGCCTGAATATCGATACCATCTTGCCGGAATCACCGATGAAAAAAGCCAGGGCCAAAGCCAAACGCACTGAAATCAAATTCAAGCTCCGCTCCACCGCAGTTGCCATCCGCAACGGCAAGGTGTTGATCTACCAGTATGAAGGGTCTGAATACTGGTCGCTGCCAGGCGGTCGGATGAACCCTGATGAAGATTCCCGCCAGGCGTTGATCCGTGAAATGGCAGAGGAAGCCAACCTGCAAATACGGATCGAACGCCTGTTATGGATTTCGGAGAATTTTTACTTGCGCGCCAATGGCAAAAAGATCCACGAGGTTTCCTTCTATTATCTGGTAACTGCGGACGGCGCGGAAGATGGTGAATTTCAGGGCCGCGAAGGCGATGCGCGCCTGTTCTTCCGTTGGGTTGATATCCACCAGTTGAATGGAATCCCGCTGGTTCCCGCATTTCTGAAGCTTTCATTGGCAGACCTGCCTGCCACCCCTGAACACATCATCACCCGTAAGATCAAGCCGTAGTTGGTGGCAGTGCACCGCTTGCCCATCCATTTTCGTTGTGCTAAACTACATCCATGGCATCCTCACGTGCGCAGCGTCAATTAATGGAAGCGAAAGCCGCCATTCAAAACGGCGATTCTCACCGTGCGCGTGTGTTATTAACCGAAGTCATCAAGACAGAAAAAGCCAATCCAGAGGTTTGGCTGTGGCTTTCCGCGGTAGTGGAAACCCAGAAAGAACGTAAATTCTGCCTGGAACAGGTCACCAAATTGGATCCCAACAACAAAGCGGCACGGCATGCGCTGGCAGCGATGGGTGACAGCGAACACCGCAAGGCAATGAAAATCCCATTCCAACAGCAGCGGCGCGATTGGGAAAAACTCCAGGGAATTACAGCGCCAACGGCAATCCAGCAATACATCATGGCTGGTTTGTGGCGACCGGTGTTCTTTGGCGCGCTGGGGCTTGTGGTAATCGCAGTCCTGGTATTCGGCGGTCTCGGAATCAGTCGGCTGCTCCGCCCCAAAACAGGCGCGTTCGGCGTTCTGCAAACCTCCACACCCAGCGCTACCCCCACCGCCCTGCCGCATGAGTTTCTGTTCTTTAACCTGGACATCCTCAATAAACAGACCCCCCTGGCAGACATGATCGCACTGACCGCCACCCCGGTCCCCACGCGTACACCATACGTGCTATTGAGTTACAATCAGTATGAGGAAAACCGCAGTGTAATCAGTGCCTTCCAGCGCCAGGATTGGGATACTGCCATCCGCAACCTGGAAGCACTGCTGGAAAAAGAACCGGACGCCGCGGATGCATGGTACTACCTGGGGGAAGCCTACCGCCTGCAGGATGAAAACCACCAGCTGGCCATGCAAAATTACAACAAAGCACTCACCATCGACCCCGCGTATGCGCCGGCACTGCTGGGACAGGGATTGAGTCTGTACCAGCAGAACCCCAAAGATTGGAAAGCAGCCGTGACGAAATTGGAGGCAGCATTGGAGGCGGATGAAAACCTGCCAGATACCTACCTGGCCCTGGCCGATATCTACATCGAGCAGGGGCAGGGCATGGAGGCGATTCCGATCCTGACTGAGGTCAGCAAACTGCTGCCGAACAATCCGGACGTTTACATGGCATTTTCCCGCCTGTATCTGTCACTGAACCAGCCTGAAAAAGCAATCGACTATATCACCACTGCCCAGCAGCTGGATGGAACCATTCTCGAGGTCTACCAATGGATGGGTGATATCTACTTCGCTGCCGGGAATTACGCCCAGGCTGTGGAACCCCTGCGCATCTCGGCTGTGTACACCGGTGAAGAAAATGCCGAGGTGTGGGCGAAACTCGGTTACAGCTATGCCATGTTGGAACTACCCGACCAGGCGCAGGATGCCTTTACAGTATCCACCGAGATCAATCCCAACGATCCCTCCGCAGCCTACTACCAGGGCGCGTTTGCCCTGGTGCAGGCTGACTATGAAACCGCCCTGGCCCACATGCTGCTGGCATACAGGAAAGACCCCAAATCCTTTGAGATAAACCTCGGGATCGCCCAGGCACACCGTGGAATGGATAACTGCGAAAAATCATTCTATTACTTTGACCGTGCGGAAGTCTACGCCGCCGATAATATCCCGCAGCTGGCGCAAGTGTATTACTACCGTGCAACGTGCAGCACTGAGATGGGTTATAACAACCTGGCTTATCGTGATTGGCTGGCGTTATCCCAGTTACCCAAGGAAATCCTACCGGCAGGCTGGTATGACGACGCTCTGGCAGGCATTGAACGCAGCCATACCGCCACACCCAGTCAAACTCCGACGAGAAGCAGCACCCCTACCCGAACGCCAACGACAACCGCGACAGAACCGGGCACACCGGTCGGGACACCCACCCGTACCCCGACCGCTACCCGTACTCCTTCGCCGACACGGACCCCCACCGCCACCCCGACCCCGACCGATAATGGATAAGGCGTGAGCTTTTGAACACCCTGCGCATCTATCGTATCTTTCATAACCGCCGTACCCGCAGAAAACAGCAATCCCGTCGGCCGACGACGATCATTGGAAAAATTTCCCTTACCATCGGTGCGGTGCTGCTTCTGGGAATTCTCACAGTCCTGCTGGCAGGTTCCATCAGCCTGGCACGCCAAATTGACCAGTTACCCCCCCCCGGAGAATTGGAACGTTTGTTGAACCCCCAGGACGGTGTTTTGCTTCAACCCACACAATTGATGGACCGCAGTGGGGCCATTTTATTGGCTGAACTCTCACCGGCAGGCGTGGAACGTGCCGTACTCACACTGGCTGGTGAGGAAATCCGGTCTTTACCCCTGGCGCAATTAACGGTCGCAATGGAAGATCCGGATTTCTACGAACGAAGCTTGTTTGATGGGTTCTGGTCTGGTACCGAAGGACAATCCGGCATCACTGCCAGGCTGGTGAATGAATTGTTATTATGGCAACACCCGGAACCAGATCAACTGGTGGTTGGGTTCATTTCTGCACAACTGCTGCTTGAATATGGGCATGATCAAGTTCTGCTTTGGCGCCTGAACAGCACTGATTACGGCAGTGGCTTATACGGGGCGGAAACGGCTGCGCAAGCCTACTTTGGCAAAAGTGCGTCTGAATTGAACTTTGCGGAGGCGGCTGTTTTGCTGGCAGCTGCCCAGTCACCCGCATTGAATCCCTGGGATTCCCCCGCAGCTGTCCTGGAAAACAAGGATGCCCTCCTCACGGTCATGCGAGACACCGGAGTTGTAAAGGTGGAGGACTTTAACCAGGCCATGAAGGTGGATATCGTTCTCACCCAAAAGCCTGAAGAAGGTTCCAATGGAACAACTGCTTTTGTCGAACAAGTACTGGCAATGTTGGAGCGAGAAATCCCGCGCAAGCGCCTGGAACAGGGCGGTTTCACCATCATCACAACATTGGATGCAGATCTGCAGCAGCAGGCAGAATGCAGTACCCGGGTGCAATTTGACCGCATTAACAACCGGCAGAGCGGCCTGGCAGTATCCATGGACGATTGCCCTTCCGCGAAACTCCTCTCGCCTTTACCGCCTTCCTCGGGTTCGTTGTGGGAACAGATGCAAGGCAGCGTAGTAATTCTCGACCCGCGCAGTGCAGAGGTGCTGGCGTATGTAAACCGTCTGACCGATGATTCTTCTCAGTCAGCCCTGCCCGTGGAACAACAACCCGGCGGCCTGCTATCACCTTTCATCGCATTGGCAGCATTCACCCGCGGTGCTGGACCTGCCACCCTGCGCTGGGATATTCCGGGTGATGAATCCGCAGATCTGGCGGCATGGGTAACTGCGGATGAACAATTTCAGGGACCAATCCGCACCAGAACCGCCCTCGCCAATGATGATGCCCTCGTTTTCGCTGAATGGATGGAAGAATTAGGAACTGATGATGTCCTCGAACTCATCCGGCAGATGGGTTGGGAACCAGCCAGTTCCATTGAAAGCGGTGCGTCACTGGTTTTCCGGGGTGGCGAAACCAGCCTCCTGCAAACCGCGCTGGCCTACAGCACATTCGCCAACATGGGCACCCAGACCGCGATTGAGAACAGTGGGCCATGGCTGGTGGAGCCGGCGATGGTGCTTTCGATCAACGAAGCAGGTAAAGAACCCATGGTACTGCCTTCGCTGCAACCGCAGGTCCGCTCGCTCCTCAGCCCGTCATTGGCGTTCCTGGTACATGACATTCTTACAGACGAAGTCAGCCGCCGTCTGACCTTTGGCTACCCCAGTCCGCTCAGCATTGGCCGCCCCAGCGCAGCTACCATTGGATTCGCCGATCAGCGCAGTCAAAGCTGGACGGTTGGTTACACCCCCGAACGCCTGGTGGTCACCTGGGTCGCCGCCCCGCCGCAGGCAGCATTGGATTACCGTTTTTCCGCCGGACTCTGGCATGCCCTGATTCAGTATGCCACCCAGCCCTTTCCAGCGCACGGTTGGGACCAGCCTGCCGGTATCGCCCAGGCGATCGTCTGCGACCCCTCCGGCCTGCTGCCAACCGATGATTGCCCCAGCCTGGTGAGTGAGTTGTTCCTCGAGGGCAACCAGCCGGGAACGGCAGACACCCTTTACCGCAAACTATCCATCAACCGGGAAACCGGCCGCCTGGCAACCGTATTTACTCCGCTGGAATTAATTGAAGAACAAATATTTCTGATCGTTCCTCCCGAAGCCCAGGCGTGGGCACAATCCATGGACCTGCCCGTGCCGCCAGACAGTTATGATGCCATTCAACTCCCGCCGCCCTTGCCAGATACACATATTACCTCTCCCGGCATCTTTACTTACGTCAGTGGGATGGTTGATATTATCGGAACCGCCAGCGGAAGCGGTTTCACCAACTACCGCATCCAGGCCGGTGAAGGCCTGAACCCACAGCAGTGGATTCAGGTTGGTGATGCAGGTCAGAGCCGGGTACGCGATGGCCTGTTGACACAATGGGACACCACCGGGCTGGAAGGCCTGTACGCTGTCCGGCTGATCGTCCAGCGCGGTACACAGGAAATTGAGACTGCCACGATCCAGGTGACGGTCGACAACGAACCACCAGAGATGACCATCCTCGCTCCCCAACCGGCTGACATTCTGCAGCGGAACCCGGCTGGTGAAGTAACTTTCCAGGTACGGCCAGAGGATAACCTGGGGGTGGCCGCTGTTCGCTGGTATATCAATGGCAAACTGGCAGCAGAACGCACTCAATCTCCATACACGGCCTTCGTCGCTTTGGCACCCGGCAATTACCTGTCAACCATCGAGGTCATTGACCTGGCCGGCAACGCCACCCGCTCAGAAGACATATTCTTTACGGTTGAGTAAGGTCTGTGGTTAATGCAAATCCACATAGGCAAAATGGGAAAGCAGCGCATTGGTGATGTAGTTTTCCCATAAAGCCAGGGTATCAGCTTTTTTATAACTGTGGGTCGAGAATGTCTGCAGGATCATCCGCCCTTCGACGCATTCTGTCAACAGTCCAAACTGGGCCGTATTACGCACATGCAGACCACCGACCAGTGCCGAATTGGAAACCGGGAGGATTTCCATCAGATCGCCCATATCACCGATCCAATAAAAAGTGGGGATCAGTGGCATATCCACTTTGCGAGGCTGGTGAAACAGGCGGTGATTGTTATCCGCGATATCATAGACGACAAAATTATAGGCTTCATCCTCTTCCACGCGGTACCAATCCTTCAGCACCTGCACCCCGCAGGTGTCCAGCAGCGGTTTGATTGACCCGCCGCTGATCTCATCCAGGTACCAGGCTTCAATAATCAATGCCCCACCCCGGTTAACGTGTTCCAACAGTGCATCCCAGATATCCAGGCGCGCTTCGGTGCGCTGCTCAGTTGCCACAATGATCAGGTCCCAGGTCTGGTCAGAATTTAACAATTCGACAAAAATCCCGGTGGCATCATGTGTATTGACCACATTTTCACCGGTTAACCCCATATTGCCCAACACAGTATCAATTCGCGGCACCAGCAGTGGATCGCCAGCAACATCTTCCAGAACCAGCACGCGCGCGTTTTGAATACGTGCCTTTTGGTCGTCGGTGACAAACGGCTTTGTGGCTGTGGGTGTGAAAGTAGGCACAGGTGTTTGGCTGGGGGTTGGTGTATAAATGACGGTTGGGGTATAAGTAAAAGCGAGAACCGGGGTTTGCGTTTCACCGGGCCGCGGTGTTTGGGTTGCTTCCATCGTGGCGGTCGCGGGTTGTGTGGCTGTCGCGGAGGGACCCAGCATGGCTTGCTGGGTCTGGGTTAAAAAGGGCTGCGGCTGGGGCAGTGCGTTTTCTGTCATTTCCACCACCAGCGCGATCTCTGTTGCTGCCTGGGCATCAGCAGAAAACCCATCACTGCCGCCCATGATGCCGTCCAACAGGTTGCAGGAAACCAGGATCAGGAACAGCAGGGCAGACACCCCCAGACTGGTTTTCCGAATCGAGAATTTCCGCATGCGCAACCTCCTTGCTGCCAGATGACTATTTCATTTTAACCTGAAACAGCCTCAACCGTTAACAAAATTCTGCGTGCAGATTGGTGTGCATGTTCAATGCCATCCGAACATTATCCACACCATAACGGCTGGAACACAACCGGGAGGATTTTTTATGCTATCATTCCTGACAAAGCAGAACCATGATCAGTGAAAGGTCTACGGATATGGCACAAAAAAAGAAGTTGGTGATCCTGACTGCTGATGCAGGATTTGGGCACCGCATCGCGGCCAACGCGGTACAGGCCGCCGTGAAGGAAAAGTATGGTGACCAATTGGATGCGCCAATCATCAATCTGCTGGATTCACCCCAGACGCCCAAAATCCTGCGTGATTCGCAGAATGATTATGACAAATTGGTTCGCCGCGCGCCAGAATTGTACCAGATCGGGTATGAGGCCAGCGATGACAGCATCACCACTGCCATCGGAGAAGGCGCCCTGTCGGTTGCACTGTTCAACGCCACCGCGCAAATGATCGAAACCCATCAACCCGATGCCATTCTCTCAACTTACCCGCTCTACAGTGCCGCATTGCATAGTGTTTTTGAAAGCAAAGGCATCCGCATTCCCACGCTCCTGGTGATCACCGACCTGGTCACTGTGCATCAAATCTGGTACAACCGCCATATCGATACCTGCCTGGTTCCCACCGAGCAGGTGGCAGCACAGGCGGAAAAGGCAGGCATTCCCCGCAGCCGCATCCACCTGACCGGCATCCCGGTCAATCCCCAACTCAGCCAAATCCCGGATAACCGCACCATCCTGCGCAAAGCGCTGGGGTGGAAAATGAACCGGACCACATTCCTGGCGGTGGGCAGCAAGCGGGTGAAACAACTGCTGCCAGTGTTGAATGTGATCAACCACTACGGCGGCAGACTCCAATTGGCAGTGGTATGCGGACGCGATGAGGCACTTTACCAGGAATTGCAGCAAATGGAATGGCACATCCCCGTGTTCCTGTACCAGTTTGTGGAAAACATGGCACCGTTGCTGCACGCCGCGGACGCCATCATCTGCAAGGCCGGGGGTCTGATCACGACCGAAGCGCTTGCGTGCGGTTTGCCAATGCTGATCGTTGAGGCCATCCCCGGGCAGGAGGAGGGTAATGCCCGTTACGTCACCGAAAACGGCGCCGGGGCTTTCGTCCAGACGCCACTGGCTGCGCTGGAAGTGGTACATCACTGGTTGATGAAAAACCGCAAACGCCTGAAACGCATCCGTGAAAAAGCCACCGCGCTGGGGCATGCCGAAGCCGCCTATACGATTGCTGACCTGTGCTGGCAGGCTGTATGCGAAGGCCCCCGCACTGCGCCAACCGCTGCCCGGCAGGCAATGGAAAAGGTGCGCAGCAATGTGCAACAGTTGGGCGGGGATATCTTATCCGATTTGGGCTTATGGGACCATGAACAATTCCAGTTGTTCCTGGATGACCTCGAAGCCACCCTGAAAGAACAACTGCTGCACCACAAGAGCAGCAAAACCAATCCAAAAGGAGAGACAAAATGACCATTTCCCTGTATCAGACCGATAGTTACCTGAAACAGTTTTCCGCGATGATAACCGCCGTTGACGCGAATGCCCATGCCGTGGTTCTGGATCAGACCGCATTCTACCCGGGCGGGGGCGGCCAACCCTGTGATTTTGGCGCGCTGCATTGCAATTCAACCATGCTGCCAGTGGTTAAGGTGAAAAAATCAGGCGCTGACATACTGCATTTTCTATCACCGGAAAATTCGCTGCCAGCGGTTGGCAGCGCGGTGCAGGGTGAACTGGATTGGGAACGGCGCTACCAGCTGATGCGCACACACACCGCAATGCATATCCTGTGCGGTGTGGTATGGCGGGATTACGGTGCTTCCGTCACCGGCGGTGATATGGACCCCCTGCAGGGAAGGATGGACTTTGAATTTGAGCACTTCAGCGGAGAGCTGGCTGGAACGATAGAAGCAGCCATCAACGCCGAGGTAACAGCGGCACGCGATCTGCGGGTGAAAATTCTCCCGCGTGATGAAGCCTTCGCCATCCCCGACCTGATTCGCACCAAGATTAACCTGCTGCCGCCAGGGATACCCGAAGTGCGCACCGTGGAAATCATCGGGCTCGATTTGCAGGCGGATGGCGGCACCCATGTGCAGAACACCCGTGAAGTCGGGTACATCCGCGTGGTTGATTACAAAAGCAAGGGCAGGATCAATAAACGCATTTATGTCTCCATTGAGTAACCGAAAAATCATTCAGGACACAAACTCTACAATCCGCCAGTGGGATTCACAAAAAAACCAACAGATGTTGGCACGAAACCCATCAATCTACGCGTGCGCCGGCAGGTGAAGTCACCTATAATCACCTTGTAATTGATAAATGGTTGATTATTGGTAGTTCAAATTTACTGGTAGCACAAAATTATTGGTAGCAACAATATTACAGGTAGTGAAAATGACCCGGGATCGGCGAATCCGGGTCATTTCGTTGTTAAAGCTATGCTACAATCAACATCCGGCAAGGAGAGTCAATGTTGGATACGATCATGAATAAGTTCAATGAACGCAGCCTAAATTGGGAAGGCTGCCACAATGTGCGCGACCTGGGCGGTATGCCCATCGAAAGCGGCGCACAAACCCGCCGGGGAGAAGTGATCCGTTCGGACGACCCCGGTCAGTTGAGCCCCGCCGGATGGCAGGCGGTAGCGCAGGCCGGCGTCCGCCTGATCATCGATCTGCGCGCTCCGCATGAAGTGCAAAAAGAACCCTACACCATCCCGGATGAATTCGAAATTGCCTGGTGCAACCGACCGCTGGAAAAATTTCTGCCGGAAGTCGGTGCATTGATCAGCCAGGCCAAAACTCGGGCCGAGGTGTACACCATCATCCTCGACCATTATCCTGACATGGTGGCGGAAGTGCTGCGCACCATCGCCGCTGTTGCAGACGGCGCGGTATTGATCCACTGCCAGGCGGGAAAAGACCGCACCGGTACGATTGCCGCCCTGCTGCTGGACCTCGCCGGGGTACCGGCAGCGTGGATCGCGGCAGATTATGCCGAAAGCCAGAACCGCCTGCGGCACCTTTACCAGCAGGCACTGGAGGAAGCCGGCAGCGAAGAAAATCTGCCGTTCTGGTCACGTCCCACCGCCACAGCTGAAATGATGCTGGCTGTACTGGCGCATCTCCGTCATCGCTATGGCTCCACCGAACAATACTTGCTTTCCGCCGGTGTTTCGGCTGATGACATCGGACGCCTGCGGAAAAAATTGGTGGGAGACCATCCCGCGTCCTAAGTCCGAAAGTCCGCCGTCCTGCGATCAGGTATAATAAAGCGGAACCGACAGGCTACCGCCTGCTGTTTCCCCAATAACCAGCAATTTGAAAAGAGAACGACTCCATGGCAGATATGAAACTCCCCAAGCAAAGTGAAAATTACTCAGAATGGTACACCCAGGTGATTCAGCGCGCGGAATTGGCAGACTATGCCCCTGTGCGCGGATGCATGGTGATCCGCCCTTACGGCTGGGCTTTGTGGGAAAACATCCAGAAAGACCTTAATAAACGGTTTAAAGCCACCGGGCACGAAAATGCCCAGTTCCCGCTGTTCATCCCGATGTCGTTCTTTGAAAAAGAGAAGGAACACGTGGAAGGCTTTTCGCCGGAATTGGCTGTGGTCACCCACGGCGGCGGCACTGAATTGGAAGAGCCACTGGTGGTGCGCCCCACATCGGAAACTGTGATTGGTTACATGTATTCGAAATGGATCCAGAGCTGGCGCGACCTGCCGGTGCTGATCAACCAGTGGGCCAATGTGGTACGCTGGGAAATGCGCACCCGGCTGTTCCTGCGCACCATGGAATTCTTCTGGCAGGAAGGCCATACCGCGCATGCCACCGCCGAGGAGGCCGAAGAAGAAACTCTGAAGATCCTCGATGTGTACACCACGTTTGCCCGTGAAATCGCTGCTGTCCCAGTGATCCCGGGGTTGAAGAGCAATAGCGAAAAATTCGCCGGCGCTGTGCGTTCCTACTCGATTGAAGCCATGATGGGTGACACCAAGGCGCTCCAGGCGGGAACCTCTCACAACCTGGGACAGAACTTCGCCAAAGCCTTTGAAATTCAGTTTGTCGACCAGAACAACGAGATGCAGCACTGCTGGACCACTTCGTGGGGGTTGTCAACCCGATTTATCGGTGCCATTATTATGACCCACGGCGACGACCAGGGCCTGATCCTCCCGCCGCGCCTCGCGCCGGTCCAGATTGTGATTGTGCCGATCTTCAAAGATGATGAAGAAAAAGCCAGGGTGATGCCCGCCGCTGATGCCCTGCGCGACAACCTCGAAGCGGCAGACCTGCGGGTAAAGGTCGATGATCGTGATAACCTGCGTCCTGGTTTTAAATTCAACGAATGGGAACTGCGCGGCGTCCCACTGCGGATCGAGATCGGACCGCGCGATGTGGAAAGCGGCAATGTGATGACCGCCCGGCGCGACATCCCCGGCCGCGATGGCAAACAGGTGATGCCGCAGGCCAACGCGGCTGCCTGGGCGGTAGATTTGCTTGAAACCATTCAGCATGCCCTCTACCAGCGCGCGCTGAACTTCCGCGATGCGCACATCTACCAGCCCACCAACCGGGAAGAATTTCTGAAAGCACTCGATGACGGCTGGGCGTACGCCTGGTGGTGTGAAGATACCGCCTGCGAAACCGAGATCAAAGAACAAACCAAAGCGACCACCCGCTGCATCCCGCTCGATCAACCTGACGGGGAAACGGGAACTTGCATCCACTGCGGCAAACCTGCCCGGCGCAAGGTGTATATCGCCCGGGCATATTAGGCATTCGCAGGAGAAAATCGTATGCCGGGCATCGAGATGTCTGTCTTCCGGGAACAGGTGGATCAACTGATGCTGGCATTCACCCGCCCTACCGATTTTCTGCACCAGCTGCGCGGCATCTTCGAACGCTACGGACTTCCAGCGCACCGGCCTTCCGGCCTTGCGCCAAACTTGCCGGAACCCGCTTATCACCTGCCGCCCCTGGTGCTGCGCGAAATCGAAATCAACCTGCCGGCGTTTTGTTCACAAAATACCGGCGCCGCATTGCGCCTGGGCGATTTGCTGGCGATCGACCGTTTCGCAGAAGTACGCCTGCTGGCTGGTGAAATTTTGGGAAATATCCCATCGACAGGGGCAGAGGCCGTGCTTGATGCATTGCGTACTTTTTGTGAACAAGAAGAATCTGCCTGGATGCGGCGCCAGTTTGTTCTGCGGGGCAGCCGCCGGCTGCGGTCAGAGGTGCCGGCGCAATGGTTGGCATGGATCGAAGACCACATGCGCTCCAACCACCCACAGCAGCAGGAAACCGGCCTGGTCGCCCTGTTTTCAGTGGTTGAAGATGCAGCCTTCCTGAACCTCCCGCCGGTGTACCGCTTGCTGGAACCTTACCTGTTAAACCCGCCCCGCCAACAGGACAATCTGCTGCGGTCGCTCGGTGAGGCATTGGCGGTGCGCTCTCCCGTCGAAACTGCCTATTTTCTGCAGGAAATCGCACCCTTTGCCATTGAACAACGCGGGCGCCGCCTGATCCGGGCATGGGCTGCCCACTTTGATGCAGAGCAGGAGCGGCAGATCCGGCGCGGATTGGCAGAAAGCGAACAAAAAGATGCTGGATGACCCGATGGATCAGCAATTGCTCGAGATGGCTGCCCGTCGTCTGCGCAACGCCCGTCGCGCCATTGCATTCACCGGCGCGGGGATTTCGGTGGAAAGCGGTATCCCCCCCTTCCGCGGTCCGGGCGGTCTATGGTCAAAATACGACCCTTCCTGCCTGGACCTGGAATACTTCCTGCGCTACCCGCGTGAAGCGTGGATGGTCATCAAGGAAATTTTCTATGATTATTTTGGCACGGCACAACCCAATGCGGCCCACCAGGTGCTGGCAGCCTGGGAAACAGGCGGCTGGCTGCCGGGCGGTGTAATCACCCAGAATATCGACCACCTGCACCAGGCCGCCGGCAGCCAGCGCGTGATTGAGTTTCATGGCAATAACCAGCAACTGGTCTGCCTGGGCTGCGGCAGCCGTGAACCAGCATCACCCGAAGTGCTGGCTGCCATTCCCCCACGCTGTAATCAGTGCAGCAAGGTGTTGAAACCTGACTTTGTGTTTTACGGTGAAGGTATCCCATACGAGGCATATGAGGCAGCTTATGGCGAAACGCAGCACTCGGACGTTTGGCTGGTGGTTGGCACCACCGGGGAAGTCCATCCCGCCTGCTCCATGCCGGTAGAGGCCAAACGCAACGGAGCAATCATCATCGAAATCAACGTGCGGCCTTCTGAATTTACTGATACCATCACCGACATCTTTTTGCGGGGCACAGCCAGTGAGGTCTTGTGCCGGTTGCAAAGAATGTTGCCGGATGGCTAAGAAGTTTTTCCAGATACACCCGGATTTTTCACCCCAGAAAGTAGAATACGATGGATATGAAAGTCGACCGACCTTACTTCCCCGATGGATATGGCATACCCGACCATCAAGAAGAACTCCTCTCGTGGCAGTATATTACTGAACGCATGGGAATATCTGAGAATTATTGGATCATTACCGCTTCACCTGCGGGCTTTCCCGCTGCCAGTCCGATCTGGGGGGTGTGGTTGGAGAATACCCTTTACGGCGACGGGAGTCCCGACACTCGCCGCGGCAGGAATATCCAGGCCAATCCAAATGTAGTCGTGCACCTGGAAGATGGGCTGCATGCGGTGATTCTTGAAGGGAGAGCCGAGATTCTGCAAACTGCGCCGGAGCGGAACCTGGCTGAACGGATTTCAGCGGGATACCAGGCGAAGTATGCCCACCTGGGATACGCCCCCACACCCGAAGCCTGGGATGGCGGTGGCTTGTTCATCTTCAGGCCACACAAGGTGATGGCATGGACAAAATTCCCCGAGGATGTCACCCGCTGGAACCTGAACCAATAAACCTGTTCGGTTTCATCAAACCATCGCTCTCACTTCTGATCTGTCCCAGAGTGTCGATTTGGCAGGGTTAATGCTCCAGGATCGTGGCCGAGCACAGGTTTTTCCCGGCCTCCAGGGTTTGCGCGACATCGTCTGACACATCCAGAAAAGCGTGGTTGATCCGCAGGATTTCGAGATATTCTTCAGGTGCTTCTGGAATATCTGCCAGGATCAACTTCACAAATTCACGCCGTTCCATCGGGCGCAGGTATGGATTTTCGACCTTCAGCTGTTCATAATCACGGTTGAATAAACCTTCCCCATTCTGTTCAGAAAAATACTGGAAATGTGCTGGCAGAATGATCGGGTTTTTCGCCAGGGTTTCTGCCAGGCGGGTGGTCAGGCTGTCGTACAGCATCTCCGCCCACGGTTCGCCTTTGCCCATCAAATCGGGCCGGCCAATGGAATGGATAAAAATACCGTCGCCGGTGAACAGGAAGGTTTTCCCATTCGTTGTGATCAACCGGAAATTGGTCATACCCAGGGTATGGCCCGGAAACCAGATGGCGCGCAGCTCTGCAGCACCCACCTGAAAAGAATCGCCATCCCACAACGGCCGGTACGGGGCACGCATCGGCATGCGGTCTACCAGGTGGATCGCATCGTAGGGGTGCTTGAAATACGGCGCACCGGTTTCCTCTGCCAAAAAACGTCCACCGCTGATGCGGTCAGCATGGTTATGCGTGTCAAAAATGGCAACGAGCTGCGCCTGTTGATCGGCAATCAAACGGGTGTAGATCGATATATTACGCATGGGATCAATGACAACCGCATCGCCCCCATCAATGATGACGTAACTGAGGTCTCCGCGCCCAGGCCGGGCGATCTGGTAGAGGCTACCGGAAGGCCACACTGCGGCCAGGCGCGGATCGTAAAAATTTCGCCATGCTCCCAGTCCGCCGGGAACCCAACCTTTTTCAAACGGCAAGTCCTTGATGATCGACATCACGATCCTGGTTTTGGTGCCGGATCGGCATATGAAGATGCATTCCTTATCTTGCGGTAATTTTGCCAATGCAGATTGCAAATCATCCATGAATTCCGTGTAAGGGATGTGCAACACCTCCAATGAGGCATCATCCATGAAGTCATTGGGGTTGAATAAATCAGCGCTACGCACATCGACGAGTGCAAAAGGCTGTTTGCTTAAGATCCGTTCGTATAATGCCTCAGCAGTGATCGCGAACTGTTCGATAGTGGTTTCTTCTGCTGCCATACATGTTTCTCCTTAACTTTTTTTCGTTAATGGTTTTCCATAGTGTCATTCTAACCGATGGATGTAGGAATTCTGTTAATCAGGCCAGCCATCGGGAGGCGGCTAAAACAACCCGGGATGAATGACAGTCAAAAAAAATCGGAAGCCTTTCCGGCTTCCGATTTTGGATTAACCCAGGATTGCCTCAGCTTTCAGGCTTTCCACTTTACTGAAAACAAACTCCTTGCCGCTTTCTGTCTCAGCCACATCCACCTTGATGATGTCACCCTCGGTGAATTGGTGAGAGAGCAACGCTTCTGAGATGGCATCCTCCAGCCTGTTCTGAATCACACGGCGCAGCGGACGGGCACCCATTTCGGGATCGTAGCCCTGCTCAACCAGTTCATCCATCGCCAGGTTGGTAACTTCCATTTTTATCTGGTGTTCCGCCAGCCGTTTGCTGACTTTTTCCAATTCCAGCGAAACTATCTGGCGAATGTCAGACTTGTTCAAGGCATGGAACACAATCACCCCGTCCAGGCGGTTCATGAATTCGAGCCGGAAGATTTTCTTCAGTTGGTCCATCAGCTTGCGGCGCATTTCATCATACGCGCGCCCCTCTTCCCTTTCCGGGTCATTCTGCAAGAAACCTAGCGAGGTCTGGCGCTTGATCAGGTCCGCCCCGATATTGGAGGTCATAATGATGATCGTGTTGCGGAAATCAACCTTGCGGCCGCGGGCGTCCGACAAATGCCCCTCTTCCATGATCTGCAGCAGCATGTTATGGGTTTCCGGATGCGCTTTTTCAATCTCATCAAAAACGACGATCGAGTAGGGTTTGCGGCGGATGGTTTCGGTCAATTGCCCGGCATCATCATAACCGATATACCCCGGAGGCGACCCTACCAACCGGCTGACGTTATGTCGTTCCATGAACTCACTCATATCGAGCTGGATCAGGGCGTCTTCACTGCCGAACAGGAAGCGCGCCAGCGCCTTGGTTAATTCGGTCTTCCCCACACCAGTCGGGCCAAGGAACACGAACGAACCAATCGGGCGGCGGGGATCCTTCATGCCGGAACGCGCACGGCGTACAGCCTTCGAAATCGTTTCTATTGCTTCACGCTGGCCAATGATGGACTGCGTCATTTCATCTTCCATGTGCAACAGGCGCTCGGATTCTTCCTGGCGCAGCTGCATTACCGGGATGCCGGTCAGCATTGATACCACCTCGGCAATATCTTCCGGACCGACGCTCGGGCTGGTTTCGCGGCTCCAGGTACTGCGGATTTCAGCCAATTCCTGGTCCAGATCAAGTTCCTGCTGCTGCAGTACCGCCAGTTGATCGGGGTCATCCCCCTCGCTGGCTTCTTTGAGCTGTCCACGCACTTCGTACAATTCGCGGGTCAATTCCTTGGCACGTTTGGCGGTCGGGTTTTTATACATCCGCACACGGGAGGCCGATTCATCGATCAGGTCAATGGCCTTGTCGGGCAGGAATCGCTCGGTGACATAGCGTGAGCTGAGGTAAACCGCAGCTTCAAGGGCTTCATCCGTGATCGTCAGGCAGTGGTGCTCCTCGTACGGCGGACGGATGCCGCGCAGGATCTCGAGGGTTTCTTCGGCGGAGGGTTCATTGACAATGATCGGCTGGAAGCGCCGCTCCAGTGCCGCATCACTTTCAATATGTTTGCGGTATTCGTCCATTGTACTGGCACCGATCACCTGCAACTCACCGCGCGACAGTGCCGGTTTGAGAATATTGGCCGCGTCCACCGAGGAACCACCTGCTCCCGCGCCGACGAGCATGTGCATCTCATCAATGAACAGGATGGCGCCGGAGGATTTTAATTCGTCGATCACCCGCTTCAGGCGCTCTTCGAACTGCCCACGGTACATGGTACCAGCCACAAGCGAACCCACATCCAGCTGCATCACCTGTTTCCCCAGCAGCGGGGTGGGCACATCGCCTTCGATGATGCGTTGCGCCAGGCCTTCGACAATTGCTGTCTTCCCAACACCGGGTTCGCCAATCAGAGCCGGGTTGTTCTTGGTACGGCGTGCCAGAATTTGGATCACGCGCTCAATTTCATTCTGGCGGCCGATCACCGGATCCAATTTTCCCTGTACCGCCAGGGCGGTCAGGTCGGTGGCCAGCTGATCTGTCAGCGGAGTTTTTGCTTTTTCCTTCTCTTCTTTTTTGCTGCCAGTGGTAGCACTCACAGCTGCCGTTTGCTCTTCCGACTTTTTGCTGGTACCTTCTTCCAGCATACGGCGTGTCTGGCGGCGCACCATTTCTGGGGTGATGCCCATCTTACGGAAAATGAGGGCTGCATAACCATCCTCTGAACGGATCAGACCCAACAACAGGTGTTCTGTACCGATGTAAGGATGGCCGACGCTGTGCGCCTCGTTGATCGCCTTTTCCAGCACGCTCTGCACACCGGTAGAGATGGCAATTTCCCGCGCTTCACTTTCTTCTGGTTGGCTTGCCTCCACGAATTCTTTTAATATCTGGCGGATACGGCCCTCCTCCATCCCCAGTTCCTTCAGCACACGCCCGGCAACACCACTTTCTTCGCGGACCAGGCCCAGCAGAAGATGCTCAGTATTGATCGTTGTGCTATTCGCGCGTTCCGCCTCCTGGTGCGCCAGGGTCAACACTTGCTTCGCGCGCGGTGTAAATTTCTGCATGCTAGACACAATAATGCTCCTTCACCGATAATGCTTTCTTTTCTATTTCCACAAGAATCGTGGATACGTCATCCAGAGGGTTAACACCTCCAGCTTGTTTGTTCATCGAGATGTAATTGAATTTTATCCCACTTTGTTCAAAATTTCATTAGCAGAAAACGCTATGCTGCAATATTTATACAATTCTAACACTCCCCTGGACTGCCCCCTATACATTTTTCATACCGTTGACTACAATTAGAATGAGGTTCTGAATCAGGAAGGAAACCCATGCGGGCAGCAATTATTGGAACGGGATTTGCAGCAGAAATTCACGCCAGGTCATTGACCGAGTTGGGCCATCAACTGGCTGTGGTAGTACACCCGCAACAGGAAAAAGCCGAAGCCTTTGCCCGCCAACACAACGCCGCCGCTGCTGCCACCGACCCATGCCTTGCCTTTTCCCTGCCGGTGGATGCTGTTCATATCTGCACCCCACCCGCATCCCATTATGGACTGGCAAAGGACGCGTTAACAGCCGGGATGCATGTATTTTGTGAAAAACCGCTGTGCCTGGAGCCAGCCAGGGCTGCCGAACTATACCACCTCGCCCGTAGCAGGCAGCGCATTGCAGCGGTGAACTTCAATGTGCGCTTTCATGAAGCCTGCCACCAGGCGCAAAGTGTCATCATATCAACAGCCTTCGGCGATCCCTGCCTGCTCCATGGCAGATACCTGCAAGAATTTCATGCCCTGCCAGCAGCATACTCATGGCGATACCAGCCCGAACAGGCGGGGTGCATGCGGGCAGTCACTGAAATCGGGTCGCACTGGTTTGACCTGGCACGGTACCTGACCGGGTTGGAAGTCAGTGCTGTCTCTGCCCATTTTGCCCGGTTTTCACCGGAACGCAGGCTCGAAAACGGTACGATGTACCTGCCGGATGCCCACCATACCGCAAACCTGCCTGTCGACTCTGAAGATGCCGCGGTGATTTCGCTGCAATTCTCCAACGGTGCAATGGGCAGTCTGGTGGTTTCTGAAACCGCCCACGGGAGGATTAACCAGTTGCAGATTGAAGTCGACAGCCGCACGCACTCCGTGTGGTGGGATTCGGAAGAACCGTATCGACTGCACCAGGCGGGAAAATCCACAGGGGTTACCACGTGCACATTTCCCTTCGGTGGTGGATTTGCCGGGACGTTCCGCGACAGCATTGCCGCTTTTTACCAGGCCATCCAGAAGGGAAGCCAACAATCCACTCCCGCATACCCCTCATTTTACGACGGGGCGGTGAATGCCGCCATTTGTGCCGCCGCGTATCAGAGCGCGACCAATGGGGGACAGTGGACAGCAGTGGAAGATATCGCGGGGGAAGCAAAACCATGATCGACCTGGAAAACCTGTTCACACCCGAGGAATTGGAGAATACCCACCCGGATACACTTGCCGTCCTGCGGCATTACCCCTTCCACCGCATCCCGGTGGAAGGTGCCTTGTATTTCAACACGTGGGTTTCACACACCTGTGATACACAGGGAATTCCTGCCGGTACCGCCATGATCGGGTTATATAGTGAAGTACCCCGCAGCGCTTCCTGTTTCCACCGCTTGCCGTACCCCGAAGTATGGCATGCCTACGGCGGAGATCCGTTCCAGTTGATCCTGCTCCATCCGGATGGCTCAAGCGAAAGCGTCCGCATGGGCTGCAATCCGCTCAACGGGGATCTCGTGCAGTTTGTGGTGCCTGCCAATTCCTGGCAGGCAGGTGAAATCCTGCCCGGCGGAAGGTACGCCCTGTTCGGCTGCACCATGGCACCCGGCTTTGACGGCAGCATCTTTGAAGCCGCCGATTCTGCCGAGCTGATCCGGCAATATCCTGAACGCAAAACGGAAATTCTCCGGTTGAGCGGCAGCAGCGGGGAGACGCGCATGCCGGCAGGTTATACCGTCTGATCAGACTCCTTTCGCGCCTCCTTGGGAAGCATCGCCAGGTTTAACGCCTCGCGCAGCGAACGCGCCTGCACCACTTCGATTCCCTCCGGCAGCGGCTCTCCCTGCCCGACACGGCGCGGGATGATTGCGCGTTTGAACCCAAGCTTGGCAGCCTCGCGCAATCGCAAGCTCATCTGCCCCACCCAACGCAGTTCACCGCTTAATCCCACTTCACCAATCAAAGCGGTATCAGCAAACACCGGGCGATCATACAGGGATGAGGCAATCGCTGCCGCGACGCTGAGGTCAGCAGCCGGTTCATCAATATGCATTCCGCCAACCACGTTCACAAAAACGTCCTGATCGCCCATTTTCAGGCCCAGGCGGCGCGTCAGCACCGCCACGATCAACAGCAGGCGGTTAAAATCCACTCCATTGGGAGTGCGGCGCGGATTGCCAAAATTGGTGGTACTGGTTAACCCCTGGATTTCCACCAGGATCGGGCGGGTGCCTTCCATCGTAACCGCAATTGCAGAACCCGGTGCGTTCACCATGCGTTCCGCGAGGAACGCTTCCGAGGGGTTATCCACTTCACGCATCCCACGGTCGACCATCTCAAATACCCCCACCTCTGAGGTGGCACCGAAACGATTTTTTACCGACCGCAGCAGGCGGAAGCTCTGGTAGCGGTCACCTTCGAGATACAGCACGGTATCGACAATGTGCTCCAGCACGCGCGGCCCAGCGATCGCCCCTTCTTTGGTGACATGCCCGATCACAAATATCGCCAGGTCTGAGGTTTTCGCTTCTTCCCGCAGTCGCGCGCTGGATTCCCGCACCTGGGTCACCGAACCCGCCGCGGACTTCAATTCTGGAATATAGATGGTTTGGATGGAATCGACGATTAACAGGTTGGGTTTCAAGGTGTGAACATGCTGCAGGATCGCCTCCAGGTTGGTTTCTGTCAGCAGGTATAAGCGCTGCGGGATATCCCTGGCGGAACCATCCGCATGGCGCAGCAGGCGCAGCGCGCGCATTTTTATCTGCCGTTCACTTTCTTCGCCAGAAACATACAACACAGTCTGCTGCTGCGCCATTTCGATCGCCATTTGCAGGGTCAGGGTCGACTTCCCGATTCCCGGATCTCCGCCAACCAGCACCACGGAACCCGGCACAATTCCCCCACCCAGCACCCGCGCGAATTCCTCGATCGGCAGATGCATACGGGCTTCAGCATCCCCGCTGATCTCGGAAAGCTGCCGGGGATGGCTGTTGGCGTTTGATGCGCGGTGTGGTCCGGTCAGGACTTCCTCTTCTTCCTCGTACTCCTCCACCATCGTGCCAAATTGACCGCAGGATGGGCAGCGCCCCATCATGCGCGGCGCACTCCTGCCGCACTCCTGGCAGACAAACCGGGTTTTCGCTTTGGCCATGCGTTACTCCTTTTTCGCTTTGCCTCATTTTAACATAGGTGCGCTGTCCGTATACTTGCCGGAAGTGGCAAATCCTGCCATGCCGCTGTTTTTCGGATACAATTGGTGCTATGAAAGAGTGGATTCAAAACCTGGTCGATGACCCCGAGCGTCGGGCAAGCTTCTCAATCCTGGCGGGCGGCTTGAGTCTGTTGGCAGGAATCGCCACCTTCCTGTTCATTATGGCTTACCCGGTATCGGTTGTGTTTGCGATTTTTGGCATCCTGCTGGCGTATCCCAGCCTTGATTCCAGACGACCGTGGCAGGCCCTGATTGGGCTGGCTCTGTCAGGATTGGGTCTGCTGCTGCCGCCGGGCGCATTAATGTATGCCCTGTTCCTGGCGCGCTGACTTCGATCTTCCTCACTTTTACGTGTTTCTTACAATCACTGGCTACGCTGTTGAAAAGGAAACACACTATGAAATCAATATCCCAATGGCTCTATCAAATATCATCAGGATGGCTGGCCTTGGTTGGCCTGTTGGTGTTTGCCGCCTTCATTGCTTTTATCCTCCCCGAACAGGCGCGCAGCGCTGCACAGGCAGCCAACGGTGCGGAGGCACCGGACGGCCGATTTTTCTATACTCCCCGGGAGCTGTATCAGACGGCAGAAACCTTTGGTCCCGATGGGCGCTCAGCCTACATCTTAGCACGCTGGACATTTGATGTCGCCTGGCCGCTGGCATACACCCTCTTCCTGGGAACAGGCATCTCGTGGCTGCTCAAACGCGCTGCCATTGGCAATGGGTGGAAATACCTGAACCTGGTACCCTTGACTGGCATGGTATTTGATTTCCTCGAAAACACCGCTGTCACCGTGGTGATGGCGCGCTTTCCGCAAACCAGCCCGGTGTTCGCTGCCCTCGCGGCAGTATTCACCCCGCTGAAATGGTTGTTTGTCAACGGTTCGTTTGTGATTTTACTCGGCGCAATCATTGTGGGGCTGCTGAGCAGAAAGAAATCGCCCACACGCTGATCGTGCGAACCCTGCATGGATGAGACGCAGATTCACTGTGGACGTTGGCCGCTTGTTCCGTTGATGGCGTGTTAGAAACGGTCTTTGCCGCGGTTGAATACTGCCATATACAGCCCAAGGCCACCGCCAGCCAGCAGCATCACCCCGCCTATGATTGCCAGCAAGGGGGAACTACCACCGTTTTCACTCTCCACAGGTTCATCCCCTATTATCACACCGGCACTTTGTGCGCCAAAATTTACCAGGGCAATATCCCCCGGGTTCACATTCACCAACTGGCTGCTGATGGTTGTATTATTGTACCCGCCAGGAATGGCGATCGATATATTGTATTCACCGGCAGGCAACTCATCAAAACAAAGCTCTTCATTAAAAACCGTACGTCCGGTCCACGTTTCCTGACCCAATCGATCCGTAATACTGACCGCGCCATCTGCCATCAGGAATTCAGTTTCTTCTCGGATCGCGTTGCCATTCAGGTCCTCAAACAAACGGATGCAAATCGAAACGAACCCGGCAAAAGGCGTCGGCGTGGGAAACAAGGAAGTCGGGGTGGGTGTGATTGCCATGGCGGTGGGTTCTTCCACAATCGCCAGCAGCAATTCCTGTCCTTCAAATACGGTACATTCTTCGCCGGAGATATTATTCAGCAGGCGCAGATCTTCAATTGAAACATTATTTTTTAACGAGATGGAAGTGCAACTATCACCCGCCTGCACAATATATATGACCCGTCCGCGGTCATCCGGGGTGGGTGTCAGGTAAAACACCTGCGGCTGACCTTCCGCCGCCAGGGTGGGGCTGACCGCCATGAACAGGAACAACGGCAACACCAGGCAGGTTACCAGAAATGCGACTGTAACCCGGTTTCGTTGCTGTGAAGGGATTTTATGACCGTCCATACGGCTGCATTATAACATTCTTTGCCGCGAAACTGCCGGATGAAGGGCAAACGTTCTCTCTTCAAATAAGGTAAAATGGATAACGTATAGTGAATCCGCCCTTTTTTCGATACAATAAAGGTTATGAAATTCGGCTTTCCAAAAAAATCGCTCATCTCCGTGGCAGCGGTGTTTTTGTTGCTGATGGCGCTGTTGCTGCCATCAGCCTCCGTGTTGGCACAGGAGGACGGCGGAGATGGCGATGAAGGCGATGAGAGTACAGTCAGTGCGGGGAATGCCGCCATGCTGGTACGGTCACCCAGCATTGACCGTTTCCCCCTGGTAACCTTTTCGATGGAAGCCTATGACCAGAGTGGTCGCTTTATCACAACACTCTATCCATCTGCGGTCGAAATTGTAGAGGATGGGCAGACGATGCTCGCGGCGGAAGTATCGCTGATGGAACCCGGATTGCAGTTTACCATCGCTCTCAACCCGGGTGTGATGTTCTTGAACACCTACCTGGGGTACACCAACTGGGATCGCATCGCGTTCGCAATCCAGACCTGGGCAGAATCGCAGCCGCCGGGCATTCCAGATGACCTCAGCTTTGTCGGCGGTGAAAATTATCTGGAATCAAACTATACCAGTCCCCGGGCGTACGCCAACATCTTTGAAGATTATGAACCCAATTTCCTGACGGAACTGCCCGCACTCTACAGCCTTTCCACCGCGCTGGAACTGGCGGGAGAACCGATGCAGCAGGAAATGGGCAAGCGATCGATTTTGTGGATTACTCCGGCCCTCAATAATACCCTGAACCAGCTCCTCCCCCCGATGATCGACCAGGCGGAAACACTGGGCGTTCAGGTCAATATCTGGCTGGTTGGTACTGCATACGCTGCCGAGTCGGAAAGTGCGCCAATCATGAAGGAACTGGCAGAGCGTACTGGCGGCAGCTTTTTTATCTATACGGGCCTGGAATTCCTGCCAGATATCGAAGAATACCTGCAGCCACTACGCTACTATTACAACGTTGGCTATTATTCACAGGTGACGCAACCCGGTACGCACGAATTTTTGGTGAATGTATTCTTTGAATCGCTGGAGCTGCACAGCACGAAGCAGGAATTTTCAATCACTCTCGAGGCACCCAATCCAATTTTCCTGGCCCCGCCCACCGTGGTTGAACAAAACTGGGAAATCCCGCCTAACGCGATTGATCCACTGTTGAAGCCGGAGTATCTCACATTGAACCTGATTGTCGAGTTCCCGGATGGCATTCCCCGCCCGATTGTGGCAAGCCGTTTATACATCGATGGTGAAGTGGTACAGGAGAACACGCAGGCCCCGTTTGACCGGTTTCAATGGTATATCGGTGATACCGCCGAAACGCGAACCGTAAATGTACAGGCCGAGGTAGTCGATACCCTTGGCTATACAGCTCAAACAGCCTCATTGCCTCTGACCTTGAATGTGTCAGAGAGGCCGATGTCATTCTTCTCGAATACACGCCTGGTAAGCGGTGTGGCGATTGGTATTGCTGCGGTCAGCCTGCTGGCCGTCATAGTATTTGCGGGTCGCCGCCGCAACCTCCAAAAAGAAGAAGTGGAACGGCAGCGCCAGTCTACGGATCCACTGACACAGCCTGTACTCATCCGGCAGGACCTGCTGCCACGCGCAACCGCCGCGCCGCAAACCAGCACCCAGCAGCAGCCCACACAATATGCCGAAGCACGTCCCGCACGGTTAACCTATGTCAGTGAAATACCATCCACCAACACCCAAAAAGTGATAATATTGAGTGATAAGGAAATCACAATCGGCAGCGATGAACGCTACGCGGATATCCTGCTCCAGAAGCCATCTGTCAGTCCGCGGCACGCGCGCGTCACACGTGATGCTCAGGGCACATTCATTATCGCAGATTGTGATTCCCTGGCTGGCACCTGGTTGAATTACACCCCTGTCACCCCGCGGGGTGCCCATTTGAAAGATGGTGATCTGGTTCAATTGGGACAGGAAGTATTTCGGTTCGAAGCCGCAGTGTTTACATTGCAAACGCCACCAACCCCCTGATGAAGGAGAGCCCGAATCCATGATCAAGATGGAAAAATCCCATGTTCCGGTAGCCGCCAGCACCCACGCGGGCATGTCTGGTAAAAACAATGAGGACAATTACCGGGTGACCGCCTACCAGATGAGCGAGCACAACCAGGCACGGGTGTTGCTGGCTGTACTGTGTGATGGCGTTGGTGGACACCAGGCAGGTGAGGTGGCTTCTACCATCGGTGTCAACCTGATCACCGATACGATTGCGGAATCCAATGGTGAAGATTTCACCAATGTGCTGGTCAATGCAATTGAACTCGCCAGTATCGAAGTCAACAAGCAGGCAGTCCTTAACAATGACGGTCCCGGCCGGGCCGGGATGGGATCCACAGCTTCGATCGCCTGCCTGATGGGCAACCGCCTGTACACGGCCACCGTCGGCGATTCGCGCATCTACCTCATCCGGGATCACAAAATCCAGCAGATCAGCAAGGACCACACCTGGATTCAGGATGCGCTGGATGTGGGATTGATCACCCCCGCCCAGGTGCACGGACACCCCAACGCGCATGTCATCCGGCGCTATCTCGGTGGCCCCGGCGTACCTGAAGTGGACCTGCGTATGTTTCTGACCGGTATGGAAAATGATGCGCAGGCAGAAGCCAATCAGGGTACCCGCCTTTTCAGCGGTGACAGGATCCTGATCTGCTCTGATGGCCTCAGTGACCTGGTGGATGCACCGGAAATCCTCGCTGTCGTCGAAGAGTCCGGTGAACAGATGCAGGACGCCCTCAGCGAACTGACCCAAATGGCAAACAGCCGCGGCGGGCATGACAATATCACCCTGATCCTGTTCCGCATCCCGGCAGACATCGGGCTGCCCAAACAGGACCCGCCAACTGAAACGGTCGAAGTGCAGCAACCGCCAACCGTACAACAAAAAAAGAAACCTGGCTGCATGGCACTGCTCGCCCTGCCCCTGGTGCTGGCTGTGGTGGCATTTTTGATGATGACATGAAAGCGCCGGTGAACCAGGTCAGGGGGAAAAATGGGGCAGTGGCCACCCTCCCGCCGCGGTATGTTCAGGTGCGGGAAATTAACCTGCAAGCCGATACCCGCCTGGGCGTGTTCCTCAACCTGGCATCCGTTGGGCTGCTGTTGGTCTTCGCAGCGATTAACTTCCAACTGCTCCGCTGGATTCGTCCTGCTGTACCATTAATTCCTGCCGAATTTGAGTTTGGCCTGTTGGAAGGACTGCGATGGATTGTGGCTGTGCTGGCGGTTTCCATGGTGATGATCACAGTACATGAAGCCCTGCATGGCTTGTTCTTCCGTATTGCCACCCAGACCCGCCCGAAGTACGCCTTCAAGGGCGTTTATGCATATGCAGCAGCGCCTGGCTGGTATTTTGACCGCAGCAGTTACCTGAAAAGCTGCCTGGCGCCGTTTGTGGTCATCAGCCTGGCATGTCTGCTCCTGTTCGCAATTGCTCCTGCCGCATGGCTGCTGCCGGTGTTTTATCTCATGATTGCCAACGCTGCCGGTTCCACTGCCGATCTGTATGTCGCCCTGGTTTGCAAGGCACAACCCGCGCATGCCCTCTACCAGGACCTGGGGGACCGGTTTCTCATTTATCATCTCGAATGATTGATGAACAAATTATCACAATTTTCTGTATAATTCCGATGCGGTCATCCATTTAATCGTATTCAAAGGAAACCCCATGGCAGAAACCATCATCATCATTGGCGCAGGTGTTGCCGGTTTGGCGGCAGGTTGTTATGCTCAAATGAATGGGTACCAGGCAACCATCCTGGAAATGGCCAATACGCCCGGCGGTCTGTGTACATCGTGGAAACGAAAAGGATACCTGTTCGACGGCAGTGCCGCAGGCCTGGCTGGTTCGGCACCAGGCAGCCCGTTATACGAATTATGGCGCGAACTGGGGGTGATCCAGTATTGTGAACTGTTTTTCGGCGAAAATTTTGGAACCATCATCACCACCAGCGGAAAAGCAATCACTATTTATTCGGATATCAACCGGTTGGAAACCCACCTGGTGGAGCACTTCCCTGCAGAGCAAGAAAGTATTTCCACGTTCACCCATGCGATCAGGGATTTCCTGAAAGTTGACCCACCGATGCCGCAAACTGGGGGGCTCAAGTCAATAATCGCAGGAATCCAAGCCGCCGCCCTGTCGCTCCCTCATATGCCATCGTTAATGAAGTACGGCAGGCTCACCATCCGCCAGTTCGCCGAGCGATTCCATGACCCAGATTTGAAGCAGGTATTCCATAACATCGTCCATTTCGGTGGAACGGATGTGCCGATGTTGACCATGCTGCTGCCCCTGGCGTATGCGCACCGGAAAATGGCGGGAATTCCCGCCAAAGGGTGGCTCGATTTTGCCAGGGCAATCGAACAACGCTTCACAGAGCTGGGAGGAGTGGTCGAATACCGGGCAAAGGTTTCAAAGCTGGATGTTAGTAATGGCAAGGTCCATGGTGTAATCCTGGACGATGGCACCCACAGGTCTGCCGACCGGGTCATCTCTGCGGCAGATGGCCGCACCAGTTGTTACCAATTCCCAGGCATTGCAGAAGACGTGGAAAACACCCCATTTCGTCCAGAGAAGCTCTCCGATCAACCTGTCCAGGTGAACCTCGGCGTTGCTGATCCTTTTGCGGATGTCAATGGGCCCATCACCTATCTTGTGCCTGTTCCATTTGAAGCGGGTGGAAAGACACACACGAAAATCACCATTCACACAAAGTTTTATGACCCCTCCGCCGCGCCGGCGGGATGCAGTGCGGTCACCAGTTTTCTCGATTCATCGTATGCATGGTGGAAGGCGCTGCCCGACCAGGCAACTTACAGTGCAGAAAAACAGGTTCTCGCACAAAACGTGATCGCGGCCATCGAGCATTTCCGCCCAGGTTTCGGGGAGGCGGTGCAAGTGGTTGATGTTTCCACGCCGCTTACACGGGAGCGTTTTACCGGTAACTGGATGGGAGCAATGCAGGCGTTTGCCCCAGACAGGAACCTGGTCCGCGCATTGTTCGCAGGAAAATCCGGTTACATGCTGGATGGAATCAAGAACTACTACATGGCCGGCCAATGGGTGGAACCCTGGGGCGGAATTACAACCGCCGCCCAATCAGGCCGAAAAGTGATTACTGCAATATGCAAAGAAGACCGGAAATCATTTCGGACTGTGCAATAAATCACAAAGTTCTTGTTTTTGCCCATATTTCGGATACAATCTAATTAACACAGCGGTCGGGATGCCCCCACCGAATGAAAACTTTGTTTTCCTGCAACCCGCAGGCATTTCCATTCGGCATAACCACCTCATCGCACATTCACCCAATCATTCATTGTAGCTGGCTCTTTCGTGCAGCAAGGAACAGTCGTTTCACCGGAACCACAAAGTCGCCGCACCATTCAAATTTGTCCTGACAAAATTGCTGGCAGGTTGACAGCACCTGTTCGCCTACCTTCGATCATCCCTGACCGCCCGATGACATCTTCAACAGAGGAGAGGAGCGCATGATGACGAAAAGTGTAACAACCAGCAACCTGGCAGCATTGCAGATGAAATATTTCCACCAGTTCCAACAGCGGCGCATCCATGTGCAGCACTTCACCTTCTGGGGTGAACTGCGTCCGCAGCACCTCAAAGAAACCCGTGTCATCCTGCAGCACAGCGGCATGATCGATCCCAGGGAAATTCAGGAATACCTGGCGGTGGGCGGCTACAGCGCACTGGCAAAAGCCTTGGCTGAAATGAGCCCGGAAAGTGTAATCGATGAGGTGCTCCGGGCCGGGTTGCGCGGCAGGGGCGGTGCGGGCTTTCCAACAGCAAAAAAATGGCAGTTCACCCGCAATTCACCCGGTCTTCCCCGGTACCTGGTATGCAACGGCAACGAAGGCGATCCCGGTGCCTACATGAACCGCCTCCTGCTGGAAACCAACCCCCATTCTGTGATCGAAGGTATGGCGATTGCCGCGTATGCCATCGGCGCAGAACGCGGGTTGATCTATTGCCGTTCCGAATACCCCAGCACCATCCAGACCATGGAAACCGCCATTGAACAGGCGTATCAACTGGGGTTGTTGGGAAAGAACATTCTTGGAAGCGATTTCACCTACGAGATGGACCTGGCACGCGGCGCGGGGGCGTTTGTTTGCGGCGAAGAAGGCGCGCTGATGGAATCGATCATGGGCCGGCGCGGGGAACCGCGCGTGCGCCCACCCTTCCCATCCATTCGCGGATTGTGGGCGAAACCTACCAACATCAACAATGTCGAAACCCTCGCCAATGTGCCCCATATCATCCTGCACGGTGCAGAATGGTATGCCGGAATCGGGATGGAAAATTGCTCCGGTACCAAAACCTTCGTGGTGATCGGCGATGTGGAGAAACCAGGTATCATTGAGGTTGCCTTTGGCACCACTTTGCGAGAAGTGATTTATGACATCTGCGGCGGCATCAAAGGTGGGAAACAGTTGAAGGCCATCCAGATTGACGGCCCGATGGGAGGGTGCCTGCCATCCGCTTACCTGGATATGCCGATCAGCTACGATTCCATGCAGGCGGTTGGTTCGCTGCTGGGAGCGGGCGGTATCCTGGTGCTCGATGAAGATACCTGCATGGTGGACCTGGCGCGCTATTTCATGGAGTTCACCCAGGGAGAATCGTGCGGCAAATGCAATCCTTGCCGCAACGGAACCACCCATATGTTGGAAATCCTGACGCGCATCTGCCACGGGCAGGGAAGGCTGGAAGACCTCGATATGCTGGAATGGATTGGCGAATACCTGCCGCAGGTGAGTTTTTGCGGAATGGGCCAGGCCGCACCCGAACCTGTATTAAGCGCGATGAAATTTTTCCGTGACGAATTTGAAGCGCACGCAGTGGAGCATGTTTGCCCTGTTCACCACTGCCGCATGCCCATACACGCCATGGCCGCAGCTGCCTGAATCCGGCAGTTGCACTCATTGCCCTGCTCTTGAGCACCGCATCCTTCTGCGAAATCAGCAGAGGGGTGCAACCATTGCAGTTTCCGCAGACACACGACCTTTTCTTAACAATTCAATTCCAGTGAATCACTTGTCAAGAATTCTCAAGCTTTGTATAATCAATATTAATAAACTAGATAAAAATTATAAAAATTGACACAGTGCGTCATAATTTTCTTGCGCAAAACAATCCATCAGGCAGCATATCCCGTGCCCCATTCCATGGATTGATCCCACAATAAAAAACAGCATCAGCAGGAAACTGGCAAGGAGGAGATTGGTATGTACTACAATAATGTTTGCATCGAAGCAATGGGTTACGTGATCCCCGACCAGGTGGTAACCACCGCCTGGTTTGAAGACCAGTTGAAACCTGTCTACCGCAAATTGGGCATCCCTCGTCCCATTTTTGAACGGCTGACCGGCATCATTGAACGCCGCTGGTGGGATGAAGGGGTCGAACCGTCCGATGGCGCTGCCGAAGCCGGCCGCCGTGCAATTGCCAATGCCGGCATCGCCAAAGAGGATGTGCAATGCCTGATCTATGCCGGCGTGTGCCATGATTACATTGAACCAGCCAACGCTGTTTTTGTGCATGACAAGATCGGATTGCTCCCTGAAACATTGAACTTTGACGTGGTCAACGCCTGCCTGGGATTCCTGAACGGAATGCTGATGATTGCCAACATGATCGAACTGGGCCAGATCGATACCGGCCTGGTGGTTGCGGCAGAATCACCGCGCGAAGGCCAGCTGGCCACGATGCACAAAATGCTCAATAACGGGGTGGTCAAGGATGACATCCGCGACAACCTGGCTTCATTCACCCTCGGTTCTGCCGCAGTGGGAATGGTATTGACCCATAAAGACAAATCCAGAAGCGGGAAACACCTGGTTGGCGGCGCCAATTACAGCGGCACCCATAACAACAAATTGTGTGTGGCGCAGCGCACCTGGATGCATACCAATTCGCAGGAATTGCTTTCGGAGGGCACCAAGGTGGTGTTGAAGGCCTGGGAATTGTTTAAGCAGGCCATGCCGGGATGGAATGAAAAAACGATTGACCGCATCTTTACCCACCAGGTCAGCGAACCGCAGCGGTTGAAGGCATTGAAAGCGCTCAATATGCCGCTGGATGGGATGGATTATCCCAATCTGCGCACCATGGGCAATACGGGTTCGGTGGCTGCCCCGTTGTGCCTGGCACAGGGCATCACGGACGGCATTCTGCATGACGGCGACAAAGTGTGCCTGATGGGAGTGGGCAGCGGTATCAACAGTATTCTCCTCGGCATCCAGTGGTAAAATCCCTGTAACCCCCCTGCCACCCAGCCGAAGGAGACCCATGCCGGATTACAAAAACCAATACCTGTTCCAATCGCACTACCTCAGCCTGGACGGGGTTCGAATGCATTACCTCGATGAAGGCTCGCGCCAGGCACCCCCGATCGTGATGGTGCACGGCAATCCCACCTGGTCCTTTTATTGGCGGAAATTGATCCCGGAACTCAGCCGCCAATATCGGGTGATCGTTCCTGACCACATCGGTTGCGGCTTTTCCGACAAACCCCAGGAGTACCCCTACACGCTCGAACAGCATATCCGCAACCTCGAAAGATTGATTGCCCACCTCGGGCTGCAGAGGGTTTCCCTCATCATGCACGACTGGGGCGGCGCAATTGCCAGCGGCTACGCTGTACGTCATTCCGGGAACATTGAGCGGTTGGTGGTTTTCAATACCTCGGCTTTCTTTGAACCGGTGTTGTATTTCCCCATCAAACTTTCGCGCCTGCCGCTACTGGGGGATCTGCTGGTGCGCGGCCTGAATGCCTTCGCCCTGGGCGCACTGTGGATGGGCACAGCACAGCACCAGCGTTTTACCGCCGATGTGCGCGCGGGATACCTGGCACCCTACCGCACCTGGCACGACCGCGTGGCAATCCTGCGTTTTGTGCGTGACATTCCCATGAAAGCGAACCACCCCACCCGCGGGACGATTGACGCCATCGAAAACGGCCTGCCGCTGCTGGCAGAAAAACCAATGTGCATCATCTGGGGCGCGGATGATCCAGTATTCACGGTCGATACTTTCCTCGCCGGTTGGCGGGTACGCTTTCCCCAGGCACAGGTGAATATCCTGGAAAAGGCAGGGCATTACGTGGTGGAAGACGCACCCGAGCGCATCCTGCCCCTGCTGCGCGTCTTCTTCAATCTCAACCCATCGGCAGAAACGAGTTAACCCCATGTCCCTTCCCAACATCGCCCAGACCCTGACGGAGAGCGCGCAGAGAAACCCTGATATGACCGCGGTGGTGTTCACCATCGGCTACCAGCCGGATGGAAACGCCATCTATTCCGTGCTGTCATTTGCTGAATTGAATGCGTTGTGCGACCGGTACGCCCACGGCCTGAGCCGCTACGGCATCGGCAAGGGTGACCGGGTGCTGATGCTGGTCCCCCCCGGCATGCAGATGATCGGTGTCACGTTCGCCCTGGTGAAAATCGGGGCGGTACCGGTGGTGATTGATCCGGGAATGAAACGCGCGGCTTACCTGCGCTGCGTTCTCGATACCCAACCGACAGCCTTTATTGGTATCCCCAAAGCACACCTGCTGCGCCTGTTGTACCCGCGTGTGTTCCGCACCGTGCGGCATCCGGTGGCGATGGCCCCGCATGGTTTCCTCGGCGCGCCTGCGCTGGAAAGCCTGTGTGAACCGCAAACTGCGCCGTTTGCAGCCGCGGAAATGGATAATAACAGTGAAGTCGCCGTGGCATTTACCTCGGGCGGCACGGGAATTCCTAAAGGCGTCATCTTCCGCCAGGGCATGTTCAGTGCCCAATTTGACCTGCTGCATGATGAGGTCGGCATCCAGCCCGGTGAGGTTGACCTGCCGGGCCTGTACAGCTTTGCCCTGTTCGGCCCGGCGCTGGGGCTGTGCGAAGTCTTCCCTGATATGGATCCCACCCATCCCGCCGCTCTTGATCCTGCCAAATTGGTGCAAACCATCCAGGACCATGGTGTGACCAATTCGTTCGGCTCGCCCATCATCTGGCGCAAGGTGGCGGAATACTGCCTGCCGCGCAAGATACAACTCCCTGGGATTCGCCGCATCCTGATGGCCGGTGCGCCAGTGCCGCCTTCTCTCATCGAAAGCTATACGCATATCCTGGGTGATGGTGAAATCTACACTCCCTATGGCGCTACCGAAGCCCTGCCTCTGACGATGATCAGCGGGACAGAAATCCTGCAGGAAACCGCGGCACTCAGCGCGCAGGGGTACGGCATGTGTGTCGGTCGCCCGGTCAGCAAGGCAACCATCCGCATCATCCGCATCACCGATGAAACCATCCCCGCCTGGTCTAACGAGCTTTGCCTGCCGCAGGGTGAGATCGGAGAAATAACAGCCAAAGGCCCAATGGTTACACGCGAATACCTCAACCGTCCCGAACAAACCGCCCAGGCGAAAATTGATCAAAACGGCGAAGTGTGGCACCGTATGGGCGACCTGGGCTATTTTGATGACCGGGGACGTCTGTGGTTCTGCGGGCGCAAGGCGCACCGGGTGGAAACCACCCGCGGCCTGGTGCTGCCGGTGCCTTGCGAGGCAATTTTCAATGCCCATCCTGCTGTGTTCCGCACCGCCCTGGTGGGCGTGGGTGAACCAGGCCAACAGACCCCGGTGCTGGTGGTGGAACCCAAACCCGGGCATTCCCCCCGTGGCGGCGCCGCCCAGGAACAGTTCCGCCAGGAACTGCTGGCACTCGGCGCGCTGCATCAACGCACGAAAGGCATTGATCGGGTCCTTTTCTACCACAAAGGATTCCCGGTGGATGTGCGCCACAATGCCAAGATTGACCGCCTGGCGTTGGGACGCTGGGCAGCCAAGAAACTGAAAGGAATCTGAAGCATGAAAGCACTGGTTACCGGCGGCGGTGGATTCCTTGGGGCGCATATCGTCGAACAATTACTGGATCGGGGCATCTCCGTGCGTATCTTCGCTCGTGGGTCGTATCCCAGCCTGGTGATGCAGGGGGTGGAGGCCATCCGCGGTGACTTGCGCAACCAGGACGAGATCAACCGCGCCTGTGCCGGGATGGATGTGGTGTTCCATATCGCCGCCCGGGCCGGGCATTGGGGCAGCTGGGACGATTATTACCAGGCAAACGTGGTCGGAACGCGCAATGTGATTGCCGCCTGCCGCCAGAACCGTGTCCACCGCCTGGTCAATTGCAGTTCACCTTCCGTGATTTTTGACAACCGTGCCCACGAAGGCGTTGATGAAAGTTATCCCTACCCGGAAACCTACGAGTCACCGTATCCACACACCAAAGCATTGGCCGAACAGGAAGTGACCCGCGCCAACAGCACGGAACTGCTGACGGTTTCCCTGCGTCCCCACCTGATCATCGGGCCGCGCGACCGGCATCTGTTACCGTCCGTACTAAAAGCTGCCCGTTCCGGCACCCTCCCCCAGGTGGGGGATGGCACCAACCGGGTTGATATCAGTTACGTGGAAGATGTGGCACGCGCCTTTCTTCAGGCAGCTGACCGCCTCAAACCGGGCTCGCCGGTGGCGGGTTCGGTGTATTTCATCAGTCAGGATGAACCGGTGGTGCTGTGGCCATGGATCCATGACCTGCTGGCCCGTCTGGCGTATCCGCCGGTGCGCCTGCGCCTGCCGTTATCGACGGCACGCGCCATTGGCGGCGCTTTGGAAAGTATCCACCGCGTATTCAAACGCCGCGGTGAGCCGCGCCTGACGCGCTTCCTGGCCAGCGAACTGGCGCTCAGCCACTGGTACAACATCAGCCGTGCCAGAACCGAATTGGGTTACCAACCACAATTCAGCATGGCACAGGCATTGGACAAAACCCTGGCCGCGATCGGTTCAGAGCAACCGGGCGATTAATGGGCGGCGGCGGCTTCCGCCAGCTCCTGTTTATGGCGATCTGCCGCCCGGGAGGCGAGACCCACCAGCAGCACACCCAATGAATACAGCACCATATTGAGAATGAATGGGAAGTTGCGATTGATCGACGATAGCGTGCCCGCGATCCAGCCAAAAGGCGACGTCAACAGGATGATCCCCATGAAAATCAATGACTGGATGCGCGCGCGTTCCTTCGCCTCCACTGTCACCACAACCATCTGGTCCAGCAACGGTCCGACCGTGGCAGCACAACCAGCTTCCAGCAGCAGGCTGATCACCAGCAGGGCGTAACCCTCCACCGGCGCCAGCACCAGCAGCAACTGGGAAACGATCATCCCAATAAAGCTCAGTGCCATCGGTAATTTGAAGGAAAGGTGGCGCAGGCGCGGCAGAACGAAGAAAAAGAAGAACATCATAAATACCGACTTTGCCACCTGGAATCCAGCCAGGTTTTGCGCCGGCACCTGTAATTTTTCGGTCACCAGGATTGCCCAGAAATTGCCGTTGATCAGGCCGGTTGCCCCCAGGATCAGCATGATCCCGGCGGTGATCAGGGTGCGGGGGGAGCGCAGCAGCCCGCGCAGCACGCCTTTATTTTCAGCAAAAACCGTAAAGATGCTCTGGTGGCGGGTTTCCAGCATGCGCACCTTGCCTTGCTCGGTTTCCTGCGTCAGCAGGTAAGTAACCGTGGCTTTCACCGCGAACATGAACGCTGCGAAGAAATACAACCCGCGCATGGTGGGAATCAGGTCATAACGCTTGATCAGCAGGCTGGCCAGCGGGGAGAAAAACGCCACCGTCAGCCCGGCAATGTAAATCCACGAATACAGATCCACCAACTCATCGGGATCGGTATCTTCCACCAGCAGGCAGGACCACGAATTATGCACCACGCGCCACAGGCTGTTGACCAGGGCGGCAATCAGGAAATACCAGAAATTCTGGGCAATCGCGGAAATCAGCGATGGCACGCACCAGGACATCAGGTCAAAAATCAGGGTGGTCTTTCGCCGCCCGAGTTTGTCTGTGATTACCCCGCTGAAGAGCGCCATCACCACCTGCAGCGCCTGGGCAATGCTGGCGATCAGGCCAATCTGCTGATCGACCAGCCCCAATGCGATCATATAGACTGAAATGTACGGTGCGTACAGGTTGTAGGGGATGCCCCACAGGGGTTCAGTCAGCACGCAACCGCGCGCGTTGCCTTTCAGACGCCTGAACGCCGCAAACAAAGTATGTTCCGCCATGTTGATATTCTTTCTGAAGTGGAGAATAAATTCAATGGAGAAGCATACCGGATAATCCTGTGATTGGCAATAACAACCTGTCACCTTTCTAACACCCAACTATCACTTTAACAAAACCTGCCCGGTGCATCCTTGCCACACCGGACAGGAACCTGAAGCCATCAGGCAGACAGGCTGGATGTGTTTATCCTGCTTTACGCCACATCTTGTCTTTCACCACCACCACCGCTGTAACCAGGATCCACAGGACCAGGAGCAGGAAGTCGTTGGTGGGCAGGAAGTTGACAACCATATTGAAGGATGTATGCAAGATGATCATGGGCAGCAGTTTCTCACCGGAGCGGTTATAAACCCACGCCAGGAAGATCGCCAGGAAGATACGGAAGATACCCCCACCAATCATCCCCATCAGGAGAGGTTCGCTGTAGAATCCATTCAGGTACAGCGGCAGGTGCCACAGCGACCATGCCAGTGATACGATCAGCGCCGCCGCCAGGGGGCTCATCTTGCCTTGCAGAGCAGGCTGCATCATCCCACGCCAACCGGGTTCTTCATTTCCACCACGCGCCAATGCCGTCAGTGCGAAAGACAGCAAGGCCAACGGCAGCACTTCCAGAACCGAACGCCCCCACATGCCGGGATATTCCACTTCCATACCGAGCACGGAGGCCAGTCCCCAACTCAACAGTACCATTGCGGGATAAAAAATCAGTGAAAAAAGAGTCCATTTGGTTGGCGTTTTCCACGGCAGCAGTGATTGCATTGGACTGCGAACCGCGCTGTTTTGTGAAAACGCACTGGCGATCACCAACCCACCAACGAGGCTGGCGATGACCGCGGCAGCGATGATCGGCAGGCTCAGGGTCAGGTCAGTTGCCAGCGGCTCATAGCCCGGCACAGTGCCTACGATATACCGCAGTGCCATCAATCCAAAGATCAGAACAGCACCGCACAAAGCTGCCACTGTCTGCTTTCCAGTCAATTGAACCCGGGATCGGCCTTGCAATGCCAGCGTCAGGATACCGCCAATCGCGGGTCCGAAACCGCCAATAAATACCACCACCATCAGCAACAGGTCGTCCCTGCCACCCAGTGCGATCGCGCCCAGCCAGATCAACCAGCTCCAGACAAAGGTGATCACCAGGAATGACAATCCCGGATTTTTCTGGACACAGTTCTTGGGCTGCCCATTGGTTATATTGTTAACTTGTTTACTTACTTTGTTATTCATCGTCCTTCTCGTCTCTCCTCGTTCATCATTCTACGTTTTCGCTTTGGTCATTTTTTAACTGCTGTACGGAAACCAGTTCCAAACCCAGATCACGGATACGGTTCAACGCGCTGTGCAAAGCTGACTGGTCAATGGCATGGCCAGTCAGCAGGCTGTCGCCATCAGGCTGAGCCTGCAGGGTAAAGCCTTCAAACCAACGCAGCCAGTGTTCGTCCAATTGCTGCCGTACACGGATCTGGTAAGTCGCCTTGTCGTCCATCCTTTCATCTCCTTTGTCTGCAATCTGCCTGTATATGGGCGGGGTGTGAATCTTTCCACCCCGCCCATTGCATCGGAGTTATCGGATCGACGACACCAATTTCTCAGCGCGTTCGTCATCCCAATCGCTTTCCAGTTCCGAAAACACCAGCGCCGCAGGCCCACCGATTCCCGCAAAGAATACCACCACCTGGCGGTAGGTCTCACCATCCGCATTGATTCCCTCGGTGAGAACCAACATGGCATCGGCATCACGGATGGTCAATTCACGGCTCTCAATCACTGTGAATTCGGACTCCACCCCGAGTTTGTCAGGCATCATGGATTCCAGTTCCTGCTGAAAGACATCCAGGTCATCCGGATCACTGGACTGGATCAGGTACAGGTGGGAATGTTCCTTGTCTTTGCTGTTATAGGCCACCACCGTATATTCATTGTAGGTACCGCTGAAAACCGCTCGAAAACCTTTTGGGGGTTGGATGTCAGCGATGCCGGCTGCCATGTGTTTTGCCATATCTTCTGTTCCATTCAAGCTCAGGCGGATATTGCAAGCCGCCAGGCTATTGAGGAAAAGTACCGCCAAAATTGAAACCAGGATCATTTTTTTCGTCTTCATTTTCTTGCTTCCTTTTTATAAAAATAGATAGTTGAACATTTTCCGCTTGGTCTGCCGGGAACCTCGTTTCCCACATGAAACCGCTTCGTTTTCTTCCTTCCGGGGAGTTCGTTTTACGGCTTGGTCGGGATTTTTATTTTCGATCCGTTCCTGCACATTATTCAGCACTGCTGCCTCCTTCCTCGCGTTTTGTTGACAATCCTAGTTTATCGTTCTATCCCCCGGTTGTCCCCTACCCTCCGATAGGTATGGCAGGTAGGGTTTTTGAATGGATGGCACTGCTGTGGAATCCCATAAAACCGCCCTGATTGGCGGTTTATCAATCGTATGTTTGTTTGGTGTTTACCCGGGATTGCGCATGATGGAAAAGCTTAACCCGTAATGTCGTTTGTTTCCGACAGCTGTATTGATGCAGGGGACAGGTATGGGGCAAATGCCGCTTGCGCTGCGGGAGAAAGGCCGCGATACGCCTCAACAAAAGCAGCAGTGCGGGTGGAGCCAAACCGCCGGGCGCCTGCCTGCAGGAATGCCAGCACCTGCTCGATTGAGCGCACCCCGCCGGCCGCTTTCACCTGGCAGGTAGTCCCCTGCACAGCTCCAGCCATCAACCGCACATCCGCCAGGGTTGCCCCACCTTCGGCATAGGCGGTGGAAGTTTTCACAAAAGCCGCCCCGGCCCGGGCAATCCAGCAACAGGCGCGCACTTTCTCATCTTCGGTTAAGTAGACATTTTCCAGGATCACCTTGACCTTCGCCCCGCGCGCGGACGCAACCACACCTTCAATATCGTGCATGAACAGGTCTTCCTCACCGTTCTTCAGGGCGGGAATGTTCATCACCATATCGATCTCCTCGGCACCGGCATCAATCACTGCCTGTGCCTGGAATGCCTTCATCGCCGGGGTTTCGTTACCGTGCGGAAAACCGACCACAGTGCCCAGCAGCACTCCGCTGCCGCGCAGGATGTCCAACCCCAGCGATAGATAATGCGGCTGCACCGTCAACGAAGCGGTTCCCAGGCGCGCAGCGGTCTCAGCGGCTTCGATCACATCTGCGCGAACGGCGTTCGGTCGGACAATCGAATGGTCAAACAATTGACTGAAGCGTTCCACGGTCATCGGGCGTCCTCCTATGAACTCTGTCATCCAATTTGTCTATGATCAATTGTAGGCAAAATCCTGCCATCTGGCATAGGTAAAAAAGACACCAAAATCAGGTGATGTGTCTATTTATCCATATGAGGTTCTGCCACCTTGCCAATTACGGATGAGGGCATGTACAATCAATCCGCCACCATCTACAAGCATCCATCGAAAGAAGGCGGAATCGATATGGACACCAAGAAAAAAACAGCCATGCACCCCATCCTGGTCGGCATTGCCGGGGGAAGCGCTTCAGGGAAAAGCACCTTTACAAACATTCTTGAAACTGATCTACGGGAAAACGCACCTGGTTTGCTCTTGCATACCATCCATATGGATCGCTATTTCCACCGCGATGCGGATCAAATACCACACTACTCCTCTGCCGCATTCCAGATGCAGATCCCGGATTTCAACCACCCGGACGCCCTCGATATTCAACAACTGGTACATGACCTGGATGCCCTGTTGGAGCAGTCGCCCTCTCCAGATGTGATTTTGCTGGAAGGCCACCTGCTCTTTCATTACTTACCGCTGCGTGAACGCCTGGACGTGCGAATTTTCATAGACCTCGACGGAGAAACCCGCGCCCTGCGGCGGATGGTTCGCAACCTGGCCCACCCCGGCGACCCGATCCCCGACCACAGCGCGCAATCCATTGCCAATTATTACCTCGAATCCGCCCGATCCGGCTACCAGAAATTCATCGAACCCACCCGGCAATTCGCGGACGTGCTCCTGCGCGGCGATGGCGATTTCCATCGGACTGCTGCCATGATGAGTGCGATGATCGGCGGTATGGCAAATCATATCGTTAAAGAACGACGGCCAGATTAACCTGAAGGCTGCCGGTTTACCCGGATTGAAAGTAACAAAATCAATGAACAAATTTCACCTGAACGTAACCATGGATTCCTGTACACAATTTATAAATAGGGAAACAATCCTATTTACCATAAACCTTGCCCTGTAACAGCGCCAAAGGAGGATCATCTGCCCATGTCACAAGAACCCGTCATCGAACAACATTCTGTTGCCCAATCCCTGCTGCTGCACCTGCTCCCGGGTGTACTGATCGGCATCTGTTATTTTCTGCTGCTGAAACCGTTCCATGCCTGGGGATATCCTTCCATCATGCCCCTGATGACGGCGGTGGTCATTATCCTCGTACCGTTCGAATTGGGCTTCCTGCTCTACCAGGGGTATCAAAAAAACGGCCGCCTCTCGCTGCAGGGAATCATTTCCTACACCGACCGGATCCCTGTGTGGCAAACCTTCATCTGGGTACTGGTGCTGTTCGTGATTGTGGGTGTCATCTTTACATTGATGAAACCGGTGGATGCCTTCCTGCAGACCAGGCTCTTTGCCTGGATGCCAGTCATGGAAAGCGGTCTGACCGCGGGATACACAAAAAGCGCGTTGATCGTCACCTATCTCATGGTGGGGATCTTTGGCGCAGTCATTGCACCGACAGTGGAGGAACTCTATTTCCGGGGATACCTGCTGCCACGCATGGAGTACGCCGGTAAATGGGCACCACTCCTGCACAGCTCTTTATTCGCCCTCTACCATGTCTTCACCCCCTGGATGCTGCTGACGCGAACGCTTGGCATGCTGCCAATGATCTACGCCGTCCAAAAACGCAACATTTATCTCAGCATCATCGTCCATTTCCTGGTGAATATGCTCGATGTGGTTACCGGGATCGGTTTCATCCTCGCCATGGCATAGGCGAAAAGGTTCCATCCCCCTCAATTTCCCGTCGGATTTTAACAATCTGCAGACGAACCGGCCTGCAGACTGATCAAGTAACGGATCGATTCTTCAAACACGCCGGCATACGCCCGGTAATCTTCCACCCGTGGCAGGTTGATCTGGACCCATTCGCGCATTTTCCGCTTACCGAGGGGTTGGAAGGGGTTCACATTTTCCAATCCTGCCATGGGATATGCTGGAGCCGGATGAGATTCTGCCGGTTATGCTGCCAACTGGCTCTTGACATCCCATCCGCTATCTTGTATTATATTTCTTAATGTTAATGAATTTATTTACATTGAGAAATAAAAATGCAATTTCGAGAATTTGAACAAAGGGTCAGGAACCTCCCAGCCTTCAACCTGAATGATATCCGCAAATTCGCGCCTGGTTTTCACCGGCAGCAATTATCATACTGGCAGAACCAGAATTTAATCCGGCCGTTGACTGCCGGTTATTACCTGTTATCAGATCGGGAGATGAATGAATCTATATTATGGATGATGGCAAACCGGATCTATGAACCTTCGTACATCAGCCTGGAATCTGCATTAGCCCATTATGGGGTCATTCCCGAATCCGTGCTGGGGGCTACCAGCATCAGCGCCAGGAAAACGCAGCAGTTTGAAAGCCCATGGGGAATGCTTACCTATCGGAGCATACGCCCCGAATTAATGTTTGGCTACCAGGTGATTGAAACCAGCCATGGATGGAAGTACAAAATCGCCCGACTGGAAAAAGCTGTATTGGATTACCTGTATTTATCCAGGATCCAATCCATTGACGATTTTGAGGCCTTGCGCTGGAATCAATCACCTTTGCTGGTGCTGCAAAACAACCCGATCTTTGACCAATACACGAAGGTTTTCCATAAAAAAACACTGGAAAACCGGGTGGAACTTCTAATGGGGTATCTTCATGATTGATTTTCAAGCCATAAAAGCACAATATCCAGCTCAGTTGCAAGGATTTGAAAAAGCGATCCTGCGCGAATATTTACAGTACAAAATTCTGCAAGCCATCTTTGAGAGCAAGCAAGCCAGCAAAGTATCGTTCATCGGTGGTACAGCACTGCGGATTGTGCATGGGAATACCCGGTTTTCAGAAGATATCGATCTGGATGATTTTGGACTCAGCTGGGATGATTTTGATGACCTGATCCAGACTGTCACACGCTTCCTGGAATGGGAAGGATACCAGGTGGAGGTTCGGAATGTCGCCCGAGGTGCCTACCATTGCTATTTGCGATTCCCGGAAGTACTGCATCATGCCGGCATTTCACCATTGCCAACGGAGAAGATCCTGATCCAATTGGATACGATTTCACAGGGTTATGTCTATCAGCCAGAAATGTATTTACTGAACAAATTCGACATCTTTACCGAAATACGCGTGACACCATTAAGCCTGCTGCTGTCGCAAAAAATATACACAGCCGTCCATCGGAAACGCGCCAAGGGGCGGGATTTCTACGATATCACCTTCCTCTATGGGCTGACAAAACCCGATTTTGGGTTTCTATCGGAGAAAATGGGAATCGATTCCCCGGACAGGTTGCACGAGGAATTCCTGGAAAAAATTGAGGGCTATGATTTTGAAGCCCTCGTCCAGGATGTCGCCCCTTTCCTGATCAACCAGAACGAGGTGAACCGGGTCAGAAAATTCAGGGAATTCTGGCAACAGATTTCCACCCGGTAAGAGGTTAACCGGAAAAATTATTTGGCACAAGAACCATACCAGCGGGAAACACAATAATCTGGCTCATCCTCCGCCCAAAAATCCTCCCGGCTGGCAGTTAACTTTCCGCCAGCCGGATATGTTCCGTCAACATACTGAATCAGTAAGTTCACACATACTGGAAAAATTCAATCGATTCCCCATCCAACCCCCGCACAAATGCGATGCGAATCGGGATCGGGGGATCACTGGGCAGGCTGACATTCATCGGTTCTGTTTGGACCGTTGCTCCGGCAGCCAGGGCGCGCTGGTAATCTGCATCGCAATCATCTGAGGCCAGGGCGATATGGGCAAATAAGCCAGAAGGCTGCGGTTCATCGGGAGCACCGGAGAACACTTCGAGGAAAGCGCCGTTGCCCATCTCGAGCATGATCGCACGTCTTTCCCCGCTTCGGCCCCAGGCGGTGCCTTTTTTGAATCCAAAGCCCTTTGTATACAACTCAACAGTCGCATCAAAATCTTTTACGGTGATGGAAACATGGTGCAAACCTTTGATTGACATAGACCTTCACTCCTTTTATTGTTTGAAATTTTCAGTGCAGTGGTTCCACACTGTTTATACCAAAAAATCCTCCCGGATGGGCGTAAAGCTATCCACCAGCCGGACATGCTCCGTTAATAGTTGGATAGCGTGGGGAACGCCGCCGGGGATTGCCACCATATCGCCGGGAACCAGGTGGCGGCACTCATCTCCCAGGAAAAAGTTAACCTCACCCAGCACCACGCAGCTGGTTTGTTCATGCGGGTGGGCATGCGGGGCATCGGGCTGTGCCTGCGGACCACCGGTAAAATCAAATACAACCATCATTAAATGGTCCGTCATGGCAATTCGCCGCTCAGCATTTTCCCGGAACTGCTCTGCCCGGGTGTCGGCGTAGTGGGTGAATGACATCACATCCTCCTCGTTCCTGTGGACAATTGCAGCATCCAACAGGAAGTATAGAACAGATTCGCCTTTTTTGTGACCTTGCTCCAGTAAATAAAAACGCATGAAAATGGAATCTCATGCGTTTAATCCTGGCGGGGAGGGCGGGATTCGAACCCGCGGCTGAGCTTTAAGACCCAGCAACCACTTAGCAGGCGGCCCCATTCAACCACTCTGGCACCTCCCCAATATTCACTTGTTAATCACCGACGGTTTTCACCAGGAAAACTGGCGGAGGGAGTGGGATTCGAACCCACGGAAGGCGTTAACCTTCACATGTTTTCAAGACATGCACCTTAAGCCGCTCGGTCATCCCTCCGGACTTCGCGTATCGCTTGTCCTGATCCGCTTGTTAACTTGCGCGCAAATTGTAACATACCTTTGCACGTCCATCAAGGAATGGAAAACTCCCCGCGCAAGCGCAGGGAGATGATGATCAAAAAAACTGAACCTACAGTCCCAGCATGAACTGGAAAATGCTGTCCCCGCTGCCGGGCAGCCCTTCGTGCCCGAAATCCGGGTAGATCACCATTGACTTTGGCGAGGTGATCTTATTATAGGCCGCGAACTGGCTGGAAGGCGGGCAGATGGTATCCATCAACCCGGTAAACCACAGCACCTCCGCCTTCGTGCGTGCCGCCAGGTGCTGAATATCGACATAGCCCAGGTTCGTGAACACAGCCTGCTCCCGCTCATGGCGCGGGTCAAAGTGGCGGAAGAAGTCTTTCAGTTCGGCGTAGGCATCCTTTGCCTGGTCCATCTCCCACACCCGCAGATAATCGCTCAGGAACGGGAACACTGGCGCAGCGCGCTTGATGCGCGGTTCGAGTGACATACATGCCACAGTCAGCGCGCCGCCCTGGCTGCCGCCAGTGGCGCCCACCCGTGCCGGATCGACATCCGGCATTTCCATCACGATCTTTGCCAGTTGGGCGGTATCGAGGAAAATCTGGCGGTACAACAATTGTTCGGGTTTGCCCTGCAGGGCTTCGTCCAACCCGCGGATGATGTGGCCATGCAGGGTGTTTCCGGTCACGCCGCCGGCATCTTCAGAACGTCCGCCCTGCCCGCGGCAATCCATTGCCGCCACGGTGTAACCCTGCGCCACGTACCCCAGCTTGTCGTGCCAGTCGCCGGAATCACCGGAATAGCCGTGGAACATCAACAGCGCTGGATGCGGCGCTTTGGCGCCAGCCGGGCGCAGCAATTTGGCATATACCCGCGCGCCGCCGACACCACTGAAGGTCATGTGGAAACATTCCACACCCGGGGCCTGGAATTCAGCCGGTTCCAGCTTCACCTGCGGATCGAGCGCTCGCATTTCCGCCAGGGCCGCATCCCAATAGGCATCAAAGTCAGCCGGGCGGGGGTTCTTGCCCTGGTAGGTTTTACATTGCTCAAGCGGAAAATCAAACGTTAATGGCATGGGAATCTCCTTTTCTCTTTATCGGTTGGATGAATTGTACTCCAAACATAGTTAACAGAAAAATAGGATTCATTAGCGAAACAACAATCCCTTGCGCAATTTGTGCCTTTCCAGTAGACTGGCAGCATGACCATGATCCTGCAATCCATTCAACTCCCCGAAGCATTTATCGATAAAATCCGCCGCTCTTTTCAAGAAAAAGGTGCCGTCTGGCTGCAAGCCCTGCCTTCCCTGGTGGATTGTTGTGTAACGCGCTGGGAGCTGAGCGATCTGCGACTGTCTGATGAACTGTCATTCAACCTGGTGCTGTTCGCGCGCCATCCGAAATTTGGTGAGGTGGCGCTGAAGATCGGTGTACCCCATACCGACCTGTTCTCCGAAATCCGATCCATCCGCCTGTTCCAGGGGCGGGGTTTGTGCCGCTGCTTCGATTCCGATGAGAGCCTGGGCGCGATGCTGCTGGAGCGGATTGTGCCGGGAGAGAACCTGTGGAGCATCAATGACCCATTGGAACGTTACCGGATCACCGCCGATATCTACCGGCAAATGGTTGTCCATCCGCCCGATGATCACAACCTGCCGTTGTTCAGCAACCTGATTGAGGGTGCCATACAGCGTTCGGCGAATCACCCCCAAACCCCGGCCGAACTACTGGCGCTGCTGCACCAGCTTCCCTCCCAATACGCCTCGCTGGAAAACGCCAACGGCGGCCCGGTTGTACTGCACTGCGACCTGCACCACGGCAACATCCTGCGCGATGAACATGCCTATGATCTCGGCCAGGGTTGGCGCATCAGCCCCGGATGGCGCGCGATTGACCCCAAGGGATTTGTCGGCGCACGGCCGATTGAATGCGCGCGTTTCATCGAAAATGAAATTGACAGCATTCCCGCGGATGGTAAGCTGCAAGCACTGGAAACCATGTTCACCATTTTTTCGGAGGCCCTCGGAACCCCAAAACAAACCCTGGCCCAGGCCCTGATCATCGACAACATCCTCAGCACCTACTGGTGCGTGGAAGACCACTGCCCGGAAGAATGGGTGGAAGCCGGCCTGGCACAGCATCGCCTGTTTGTTGCCTACACAGCACAAAGCCAGGGTCACTAAGAAACCCTGGCTTTGTTGTGGTTAATATATTTGATCTGGTGAATCAACCGTCATTAGATGAACAGGGTGGCGTTGGATTCATCCGAGGCCGCCACGAAGGTAGCCACACCCACAATATCAACCCCGTCGAGCAGCTCTTCCCTGCGGATGCCCATCAGGTCCATTGACATCTGGCAGGCTTGCAGCACCACGCCGTTGGCCTGTGCCATGCGGATCATTTCGGGCAGGGCATCAACATTTTTCTTCTTCATGATGCCCTTGATCATCGCCGTGCCCATGCCAGCCATGTTCATGTTGGAGAGAGTCAGTTTGGTGGCCCCACGCGGCATCATCCAGCCGAACATTTTCTCAATCAGGTTCTTTTTCACCTTGACCGGTTCCGCCTTGCGCAGGATATTCAGCCCCCAGAAGGTGAAGAACATGGTGACCTTGTGCCCCATCGAGGCTGAACCGTTGGCGATGATGAAAGCAGCCAGGGCTTTGTCGAGGTCGCCGGAGAACACCACCATCGTCTTGCCCTCACTCGGTGCCGGGCGCATCGGCCGGTCTTCCCTGGGTTGCCCTTTCTGAATTTTTGCTACAATTCTGTTGCCCTCCTGCCCAATGGACAGGACGGTATTTCCTGTACGCTTGGCCCAGGCTTTGGCATCGTTCAGGAAACCAAAATCGGTGGCGGTGATATGCACCACATCACCGGTGCGGGCATCCTTCATCGTGTTGTACAATTTCATGATCGGTCCCGGGCACTGCAGGCCGCAGGCATCGACTGAGATCTCCGCCATGGGTTCGTCCGCGGAGGGTGCCAGTTCGAGGAGTTCTTCGCTCTTGCTGATGCTGGTATATTCGTAGGTGTCAAAATTCGACTGCGGGGTGGTAGCATGATAATAGGTTTTATAACCACCGCTGAGGTTGACTGCCTTGAAACCGTTCTGGGTCAGGATGCGTACGGCGAAGTAACCGCGTTTTCCAACCTGGCAATACACCACAATGGTTTTGTCTTTGGGCAACTCATGCATACGGCCGCGCAGCTCGCCCCACGGGATGTTCACCGCACCCTCGATCATTCCGATCTGTAACTCGACCGGATCACGCACATCCAGCAGGAAATGGGTGGCAGGATCCAGTTTGTCCATTTCATCCCATTGGATCAATGCCACATCACCGCGCAGTTCATTGGCCGCCAGGTAGCCGACGATGTTAATTGGGTCACGGGAGGAGCCATAGGGCGGGGCATAGGATAATTCCAACTCTTCCAGGTCATACACCGTCACTCCACCGTGCATCGCGGTGGCTACCACATCAATCCGCTTGTCAACACCTTCCACGCCCACTCCCTGCGCGCCGAGGATTTTACCATCAGGGGCGTAGTTTAATTTGAGGGTCAAAGGCGAAGCACCCGGGTAGTAACCGGCATGATTGCTGACATGCACCGTGGCGCTCTTGAACGGGATACCCGCCTGTGCCAGCTGGCGGCTGTTCATACCGGTGGCGGCAACGGTCAGGTCAAACACTTTCACCACCGAGGTGCCCAGCACGCCGGCATACGCAACCTTGCGGCCGCTGATATGGTCCGCCACAATCCGCCCCTGCTTGCTGGCCGGCCCGGCCAGGGGCAACGTGGTGCGCTGGCCGTTCACCAGGTGGGTGACTTCACAGGCGTCGCCGATGGCGTAAATGTCAGGATCGCTGGTTTGCATACATTCGTTGGCAGCAATCGTACCGCGCTGGCCCAACGCCAACCCGGCTTCACGCGCCAACATATTTTCAGGCCGAACCCCGATCGACATGATCACCATTTCGGTATCAACACTTTTCCCGGATTGCAGCACCACATGCATCCCACTGCCGTTACTTTCAATCGCCTTCAAGCCGTCACCCAACGCCAGGCGCACATGCTTGAAATCAAGGTGATTGTGCACCAGGGCTGCCATATCGAAATCGAGCGGTGCCATCACCTGGTTCATCATTTCCACCAGGGTCACCTGCAGCCCAAGGTGCTGAAGATTTTCCGCCAGCTCAATCCCGATGAAACCGCCGCCAATCACCACCGCGGAAGCAGGCCGCTGGTCACGCAGGTATGCCTTGATTTTGTCCATGTCAGGAATATTGCGCAGGCTGAACACACCCGGCAGATCTGCACCTGGAACGGGCGGCAGGATCGGCGCTGCACCGGGGGAAAGTACCAATTTGTCATACGTTTCGGTATACAGTCGGTCATGCTGCCAATCTTTGATGGTGACTGATTTTTTCTGGCGGTCAATCGCCACCACCTCGTGCCGCACACGGGCATCGACCGTGAAGTATTCCTGGAATTCCTCCGGGGTGAGTAACAGCAGGCTGTCCCGCTGCGGGATCACCCCCCCAATATGATACGGCAGACCGCAGTTGGCGAAGGAAATGTATTCCCCACGTTCCAACAGGATGATCTCGGCATCTTCCTGCATTCTGCGCAAGCGCGCCGCGGTACTTGCACCGCCAGCCACACCACCAACAATGACAACCTTCATAGTATTTCTCCTGGGATTCAATTAGACCACGATGGAATCATCTGCAGATTCATCGAATTCGGCATCAAACATTAAACGCATATCATCAAGGATATGGATGATATGCGGATTAGACAGGGTGTAAAAGACAGATGTCCCCTGGCGTTCGGTTCGCACCATTCCGCGTCCGCGCAGCACCGCCAGGTGCCGGGATACTGTGGGCTGGGGGATATCGAGTAATTCTGAAATCTCATTGACATACCGCCCCTGTTCCCCCAACAGGTACAGGATCAAAATTCGAACCGGTTCCCGCAGCGCATAACAGATGTGATGGTGCAGGGTATTAATTTCTTCAGTCAATCGCGGCAGGTTCAGGTTTGTTTCGCTCATTGCAGTATTCGTTTATTCGGATAACCGAATATATCCTACACCCATTTTACATACCCGGCAAGGGCAACATTGCGAATTTATTCACAAATGAGAAAACGCTAATTTGTACATTTAATGTAAATTTATCCTAAAAATTACAGCCGTTTCCTTGTTGAACCTGCCTCCCCTTTGTATAATTCAAGCTACGATGAATACGATATATGCACACAATACCAGTCAAACCTGGCGCCCCCACATCTTGCGACTGACTGCGGCCATTTTACTGCTGGCAGTTACATCCATGGTATCTGCCTGCCGCCAGGTGGAACAACCGCCCGAAATGTTACCAGAAGCAACAGCCGAAGCGAACCTGTCGGCCACATTCACCGCCCCCATGCCAACACAAACCGACGCTGCACCCTCCACTCCGGAAGCGACAGGCACACCCGAACCTCCAACCGTTCTGCAGGAATATGATATCGTCTGGTCATCCGGTTTCGAAACCGGTACCCTGAGTGAATGGGAGGACCGTCAGGGTGAATTCCTGCGGCAGGGCAGCAGCCCGTATTATCAGATCGTAACCGACCCGGTACGCAATGGGTCGTTTGCTGCCGCCCTGGTGATTGACACCTCCACCAGCAGCAAAGAGCAGGCTTCATACCTTTGGTATTATGACAACCCCCAATCTGCGTGGTATTCCACCTGGTTTTATATTCCAGAAGGCACCCGTCCCCTGTACTGGTGGAATATCACCCAATGGAAATCCACTTACAATGGCAACTCCAATGACAGCCTGCCGATGTGGATCATCAGTCTCGACCCAATCCCGGGCGAAACCCGTTACCTGCGCATGTCCCTGGTATATCGCGCCGACAGCGAAACAGAAAAAATCCCCTTTACCAATGATCTTCTCCTGGTACCCATCGGCGAATGGTTCCACCTGTCCACCTACTTTGTAAAATCCTCCAACGGTGACGGCGAAATATCCGTTTGGCTCAATGGTGAGGAATTTGTCACCCTGACCGGAATCCACACCGTTCTGCGCGATAATACCCTCTATTGGAGTGTCAATAATTACTCAGATGAGGTGGTACCGTATCCTGCTGCGCTCTACGTGGATGAGGTGATCATCAGCCAGCAGCGCATTCCCCCCGAATTCCGTCTACCTTAAGCCAAATTCTTCACTGTTTCCACCTTGCATGATTGTCAGGCCAGCCTGACGGCGTTGTAATTTCACACCCTGGCTTTTCCGCTACAATCAGGGTGGAGAAATGAACAATGAATCCTCAACAGAAACATAAACCGAATGTTCGGCTGCTGGTGTTTGTCACCATTGGTTTGCTGGTAAGTGCCTGCAACACACCGCTGGATGAACTGTTGTACAACCATACGCCCGAACCAATCGAGGTCAGCATCCAGGAAACGGTACTGGCCGGACAATCCAGGGCGGATATGGCCGCGGAAACTGGTGTTCCAGGCCAGGCGCAGGCCGAATTGGCGGCAGTTCCTGATCAGGGGAATCAGCAAGCAGCAGACAGCGAGCTTGCCCAGGCCAACACAGAATATTTGGCGGGACCATTCAAGAACTGGTTCAAACGCACCAGGACCCCCAAACCCACCGCCACGCGTAACGCGCCAACCGCCACAACAACCGTGCAGGCAACACTCGCGTTCACCCCCACCCCCGGCGTAACCGCCACCGAAAGCGAGCCGACCGCCGTACCCAGCGCGACCCCGCTGCCCACCCATACAGCACTTCCAACCGATACATCGGTGATTGCCAATACACTCGTTCCCACCGCGACCCAGGTTTCAACCCGCATTGCGGCTACCGCCGAACCGACCATGATCTACCTTCCCACCGCAACCTGGCTCCCAACCCATACCGCCACCCGCACCCAGGTTGTACCAACGCCAACCCCTACCATCGTGATTCCAACCTCCACCCATACACCGGAACCGACTGACGAACCCAGCCCCACACCAACCCGGGTCAGCGATCAGGATTACGGCATCGTGTTCAAAGCCGGTTTTGAAGAGGCGAACCTCGATGAATATGATGAAAACCATGGGGAATTCATCCACCAGGGCGTCAGCGGCAGCTACAGCTTTGCCACCAGCCCGGTTCTCAATGGCAAATATGCAGTCAAGTTAACCATCGATTCCCGCCAGAGCGGCGCACAGGCCGCCTACCTGTTCTATTATGATTGCCGCGACCAATATTATTACTCAGCCTGGTATTTCATCCCCGAAGAAATCGATCCTGCGGAATGGTGGAATATCTGGCAGTGGAAGTCCACGGCAGACGGCGACTCGAACCACAGCAAGCCTATGTGGACACTGGATGTTACCAACAAACCATCTTCGAATGACCTGCGCATCGTCCTGGTCTACCGCCCCGATTCCTCCACACTGAAAGTGCCGTATTTCAACCCGGATGTAACCATCCCGCGCGGGCGCTGGTTCCAGTTGTCAGCTTATTATGACAAATCCACCGGTCAGGATGGCCATGTGACCATCTGGCTCGATGGGGTGCAAATCTTCGATGTCGCCAACGCCCACACGGTACTGAGTGACAACACCCTGTACTGGAGCGTCAACCATTACGCCGACAGCATCTCACCCATGCCCAGTTCGATCTACATCGATGATGTGATCGTCTCCACCGTACGCATCCCACCGGATTACCGGCTGCCCTGATTCATTATTGCATTGCTATAGCAGCAGGTATTTCCGCAGTAGTTTCTGGCTGTGCGGGTCCAGGTCCTCAATCGCATGCACCTCATAACGGGTCTGGTTGATGTCGATCAACAGCCAGCGCCCTTCGGATACCCGCCGGGTGGAACTGGTGATGTTGTCGCGCATGATAAAGTCCTTTTTCCCGCGGTCGGTTTCCACTGACCAGTACAGGAAGCCGAATTCTTCACGAATGGAATAGATCTGTAACACATTGGGAACAAAATAATACAGGCGCAATTCCCGCAGCACAGCCTCTTTTGCGTCATCCGCCAGCTGGCTGGCATCGCGGATCACCCCCAATTCATAACCGCGCTCCTCTTCGGTATCCGGTACGCGCACCAGGATATAGGTATCTTCGGATGAAAGTGGAAAACTGCGCCGCAAGGTAACACACGGGTAAAAAGTGCCGTCACTGTCTGTGAACGTGAGGTTCTCCCCATCATACGCAAATTGCAGACGCGGGGTATCGAGTTCCAGGATCTCGAATGAGGCGGGTTGATTGATTGGATTTTCAGTGTGCATACTTCTCCATTTCACGACGACTACACGGCCTGTACGCCGTCAAGGCGGGCGAACTGGCTTTGGATTTGTACCAGGTTGTAGAACAACCCCTGTTGTTCCATCAGTTCATTGGGTGTGCCGATTTCCACAATTTTGCCGCGCTCCAGGCCAATGATACGGTTGGAATTGTACAGGGTTGACAGGCGGTGGGCGATTGCGATCGTGGTGCGCCCCTGGATCAGGGTCTCCAGCGCTTTTTGAATCTGGCGTTCGGTTTCAGTATCAACAGATGACGTGGCCTCATCGAGGATCAGGATCTTCGGGTTCAACAGGATCGCCCGTGCAATCGAAATCCGTTGGCGTTCCCCACCAGAGAGGCCGGTGCCGCCTTCCCCGACGATGGTATCATAACCCTCCGGCAGGTTCACGATGAAGTCATGCGCATTGGAGGCTTTTGCCGCACGGATAATCTCTTCCTGCGAGGATTCCGGCCGGGCATATGCAATATTCTGGGCAATCGTACCGCTGAACAGGAACGGCGTTTGCAGCACAATCCCGATATTGCGCCGCAATTCCTCCATCGGAATGTCGGTCACATCCACGCCGTCAATCCGCACCGTCCCCTTGGTGGCATCATAAAAGCGGCAGATCAGGTTAACCAGGGTGGTCTTCCCGGCACCGCTCGGACCCACCACCCCGATCAACTCGCCGGGTTGGATGGAAAAACTGACATCCTTGATCACCGGAAAGTAAGGATTGTAACCAAACGTTACCCGGTCAAATTCAATGGATCCATTCACCTTGCGCAGGCGTTTGGGCATGGCGGGTTCCACCACCTGCGGGGTTTCGTCGAGAAATTCAAACGTGCGCTGAGAGATGGTGGTGAAGCGGTTGAGCGCCTGGCTGATCTGTGCCATGTTCGAGAGCGGCCCGTAAAACATCCCCAGGTAACTGAGGAATGCCATCAGGGTACCAAGCGTGATCGTCCCCGCCAGTACCGATTTTCCCCCTGCATACCAGATGATCAGACCACCTGCGCCAAAAGCAAATGAGATCAACGGGAAAAAGCGCGCCCAGGCCTGGTCCACCCGCAGGCGCGCCGCCAGTGATCCCTGGTTCAGCCCCTGGTAACGGTGTTCCTCCTGGTCATCCTGTCCGAATGCCTTCACCACCTGGATGCCGTTGAGGAAGGTGTTGAGCATGGAATTCATCCGCCAGCGGCTGATCCAATAACGGCGGAAATGCGGATTCATCCAGCGATGATAGAAGAACGTGGCCACGATCACGAATGGGGCGGGAATCAGCACGAACAGCCCCAGGCTGGGTGCCATGGAGAACAACACACCGCCGATCGCCAATACCAGCACGGCGTACAACAGGAATGAGGACATCTGGTTGATCAACCCTTGCAGCTCTTCGGTATCCTGGTTGATGCGTGTCATCAGTCGGCCGGTTTCATTACGGTCGAAGAACTCCTGGCTGAGTTCCTTCAGGTGGGCAAACATCTTCTCACGCACCCCGGCCGCGAATTGAGTGGAAATGCGGTTGATCAACAGGGCATCGGTGATCGTGATCGCCACGCGCACCACCTGCAAACCCAACAGCCCACCCACCAGCCATAACAGCCATTCAGGGTGCGTCTGGTTGGTCAGTACCTGGTCAATCAGTACGCGGGTCATAAATGGCGGCAACAGATCCACCGCCACCCCGCCCAGCATCAGGGCAAAATGGATGAATGCCAGTTTCCAGTACGGTTTTGCCAGCAGCACCAGGCGGCGCATCACCTGCCCGCGCTTGATGCAGCTGGGACACACCTTTAAGGAAGGATCCAACAGCCGCCGCCCGCAGGAGAGGCAGCGTTTCTGTTCCGCCTCAAAATCGGGCATGGCAGCTTCCGCCCCCAATTCAATCCGCTGACGAAGGTAATGGGCTACCAGGGAAAAATTCTCAGTTTGTTCGTTGGAAAAATGCATCAATATCTGAGGTTGGCCATTCACCACCACCTTGAGGATGCCGTTACCCACGCAAGGTTCCAGCACTGCGCTCTCCAGGTCATCCAACCGGATTTGGAACAAACCAACCGGCTTTCCAGACCGGATTGCGATCACCTGCAGCTGGGCTTCATCCACCAGCAGCCATTGTTCTCCGAACACACCCTCATCAGCCAGGTCTGAGGCCAGCGCCAGTTTGAGATGGTGCCGGCATCCGCCGTTCACAACAAAAAGATCACGCACATCAACTGGGACCTGTGCCAACAGTTCCGGTTTCGTTTTTTTCGCGGGGGGAAAAAGAGCCATGCCTACCTCTGCCGAAGAATCATACTGCCAGGCGAACCCGCAAGCATTGCTATACGGGCCTGGTTCTTCGACGCCTGCGAGGTTAGCTGACGGACTCGGACGGAAGATGCGCCCTACGCCTTCCGTCTCCGGTCTGGCGATTCGCCCCGATGTTTCCACTCCCCCGTCCTGCGACAGGTTCGGCGTTCAGTTGTACCAATAAGTCCCTATTATAACGAAAAGCAAGGGAAAACAAGACATTTCAACCGGTTTCTGTTTCCTTTTTCAAATGAAAAGCTATCTGACACTCAGCTTTGCGAATTCAGCCATGCCTCATGGCTCAGTCGTGCAAATTCATCGCACATCACCCGAATCGCCTCCGGGCGGTGCCCTGCGCCAATGGGATCGCTGTACCACTCCGCGATGAAACCACCCTCCGGCAACCCCAGGGTATGCACCAACCGGCCGCAGTATTCCCGGATTTCGTCCATCGTCCCATTTACCATGGTTTTCTGGATATCCACCGGGCACATGAACGTGATCCGCCCTCGGAAGCGTTCGCCCAACTGCTCCATGCCCATGTTCTCCTGCTGGTGCATTTCGATCACCTGCAGCCCGGCATCGATCAGGTCATCCAGGATGGCGCTGATGTCGCCACAGCTGTGCAGAAAAGTGGCCAGTCCGGCGTCGCGTGCCGCCTGGAGCACCCTCGTGTAACGTGGCTTCCATAGGGCGCGCCAGGAACGCGGCGAGATCATCAACCCTTGCTGAAACCCCCAATCATCGGCAAAGATGTAGCCGTCCACCCCCAGCCTGGCATACTGCTCGATCGCATACAGGTTCATCTCCACCAGCACATCCAGCAGCCGGCCCAATTCTTCAGGATGCTGATGAATATCGGTCCACAGGTTCTCCAATCCGCGCACAAAATGAGCGCGCTCATACAGCGAAATACCCGACCCCAGCAGAAAGCGTTCACCGGCAGCTTCCCGCGCTGAACGCAGGTTTTCCCAGCGGCGTGGATCGCGGATATCCGGCACCTTGAACGTTTCCCAATCGGACCAATCCTTCAGCGGGAATTCCTTCACCTCCCCCAGATTGGAAACCCCGATGTTCTCCCACACGCAGCCCCATTCATCCACCCCGCTGCGCGGACGCCAATCCGGTGAGGGATCCATCCCGCACCAGGCAAAATCAGTGCCGTGGGCACTGTCCAACATATACGGAAAGCGCTCAGCGCCTTGAAAGCGGATGGTCCGCATCACAATTTCGCGCGAATTCACGGTACACCTCTCTTTTTGCGTTTTTCTCAAATACCACGTATGATTATCTTATCATGACGATTGCAGTGTTACCGCCCTGACCGGCAAAGGAAAATCGATGAAAACCAACCATTCCCCACTCCTGAACTTGCTTCTGCTCCTGGCAGCCATTGCCGCCGCCTGCAACCTGGGTGGGTTGCTGCAACCCACCGAAACCGTACCAGCCATTCCCGCTGAGGCTACCGAATCAGTGGCGACCCCGACAGAGGCGGCCGAAGAGCCGACCGAAGTCAGCCTGCCAACCGGGGCACCCGCCGAGACCCCGCCTCCACCGAACAATGGCCAGATCGCTTTTACCAGCGGCGGAAACATCTGGTTGTATGCCGTTGACAGCGGCAGCCTGATGCAACTGACCACAGATGGCATTGCCGACAGCTATGAAAATGAATACCAGAACCCCCAGTTGTCAGCGGATGGGCTACTGCTGGCATATGTGAAGAATAACATTTCTTACATCCACAGCCTTGCAGACGGCAGTGTCACGAACTTGATTCACCATGGTCGCTTTTTCCGCTGGACGGATAACCCGCGGGAATTTTTTGCCACGCGCGGTAACTTCGAGTGCCCGGCACTGGATAACCTGGAAGACCAGGAACTGATTGCTTTCGATGTGATGCGCTTTTCGCTCGACAACCTCGATACGCCGCTTGTATTGGGGAACATTGCCGGAGGGCTGCGCTTCCCGCAGGCGATCTCGAATGATGGCCGCTGGGGTAGTTTCCTCAACTGCGCCTGTTACTCCGAATGCGGCGGGTACAGCGTGTGGGAGATTGCCAGCGGGACCACCCGCGAACACGGGTTGGAAACCCTGTTCACCGGCGCGGTGGATTTCTCGCCCAATTCTGCCCAGTTAACCGTTGCCAGTCAACAGATGTATGGTTTCATCGAAAGCCCTCTCTACCTTGCCAATGCCGATTTCAGTGGCCTGCATGAGATCTATTTCACACCGGGTGAAGCCCCTATGGACCCGCGCTGGTCACCGGATGGTGGCTGGATTGCCTTTACTGTCTATGTGATCGACAGCACCACCTACGAAGCCAGCAATTCCCGCGTGATGTTGATCCGGCCGGATGGGTCGGGCCTGACCACGGTGGAAGGCGGGTATGCAGTATTCCTCGATTGGTCACCAGACGGCAGCCAGTTGCTTTACAGCATGCCTGCCGAAGGCGGGACAGCCTTGTACCTGTACGACCTTGCCACCGCGGAGAAAACCTTGCTTCCCATCTCAACCTCGCCCCAGCTGGATTGGGGAGTGCTGCCCTGATGTATCCGAACCCCCGCCGCCTGCGGGGGTTTTTTGTGGATTGACCGCCATTCTGCCATACCCGGTTGCACCTGTTTCACCGTATAATCATGGTATCAGGAAGAAAACACGGGTACCTGAAGAAAGTTGGTCCAGCATGATTCGCAAAATCAATCCCAATCAATCCAATGTGGATGAGCTTGTTTCCATACCCGGCATCGGGGCCACACTGGCGGAACGGATCGTCGAAATGCGTCCCTTTGCCAGCCTGGATGACCTGCAGCGGGTGAAGGGGATCGGTGCTTCCAACCTGGCGGGCTGGCTGGAATACTTCACCCTGGCAGAACCCGAACCGGAGATCCCCGCGCTGGAACCAGGCGTCGAACCGGCATGGATTGAGGCTGGCATGATTGCAGAGCCAGAAGCGGTCCCCGAACCCGATCCATCCACGTTCCTGAAAACGGAAGAACCCGCCATGCCGACCGTGGAAATCACCGCCATTTCTCCCACACCAGAACCAATCCCCGACCCAGAGCCATCGCTGGTGCTTGCGGTGGAAGGACCGGCGGAACCGACTCTCGAAACGGTCCTACCGCAATCCGCTCCTCAAGCACCCGTCCAGGAACCGCGAGGCAGACGAAAAACATTCACCCGTAGCCAGACGCTACTGGTCGCAGGTGTCGGCAGTCTGTTGGCATTCCTTCTCGCAGTCGGGCTGATCCTTGGCCTGCTGTTGGGATTCAACCAGGGGCAGCTGCGCTTTGCCGCTGTCAATGATGTAGAAGCGCTCAGCCTGCGGCTGGATACCCTCAGCACCCAGGTGGCGGAACTGGAAAGCCTCGAAACCCGCATGGCCGCTGCCGAAGAGGCGTTAACCAACATTAACAGCGAGCTAACAACCCTCTCAGGCGATTTGGAAAAGGTGGAAACTGACCTGGCTGCTGTCAGCGCCGATGTGAAAGAACTGCAGGCGGAAACCACCCTGTTCGCCAGCTTCTTTGAGAGCCTGCGGGATTTGTTCAACCAGTTCTTTCCCACGCCCTGATATCCTCCAGCTTTTCCCCCGCAATTTTATACCCATCTGAAGGAGCCCATCAATGAATGAATCTGTCTATCAAGCCCTGGCAGACCGGCTGGATTCACTTCCGCAAGGATTTCCATCCGCAGAAAACGGCAGCCATCTGCGCCTGCTGGCACACCTGTTTTCCCCCACAGAAGCAGCACTGGCGGCGCAGCTTTCCCCGCAGTTGGAAAGCGTCAAAGAGCTGCATATACGCATCGGCGGAGATCGGGGGGAAATGCTGTCCGTGCTGAAAGACCTGGCGCGGCGTGGGCTGATCAGGCTTGGCCGCACAACCGACGGCGCTGGTTTCGCCCTCGAGCCGTTTGTGGTGGGGTTTTATGAAAACCAGGTATCCGTATTGGATGAAACCCTCGCTGCATTGTTCGAGGATTATTATCTGCATGCCTTTGACCGCCTGATACGAGTGGAACCCCAGCCGCACCGCATCATCCCTGTACAGCAAAGTATCGCCAACCCGCTGGAGATCCATCCTTACGAAAGCGTGATGGAAATTGTCGACCGCGCCAAAGCGTGGGCTGTGCAGGACTGCATCTGCCGCAAGCAAAAAGCGTTGGTGGGTGAACCCTGTGGCCACCCGATGGAAGTCTGCCTGGTGATGGCGCCGGTGGAAGGCGCATTTGACAATGCCGGCAGTATGCGCGCCATTACCCGCCAAGAAGCCCTCGCCGTGTTGAAGCTTTCGGCGGATGCCGGGTTGGTGCATTCGGTCAGCAACACCCAGGAAGGCAATTACTATATCTGTAATTGCTGCACCTGCTCTTGCGGTTTCCTGCGCGGCATGGCTGATTTTGGGATGGCGAATGTCATGGCGCGATCCGCTTTTGTTAACCAGGTGGACGAAAGCCTGTGCATCGCCTGCGGCACCTGCGTGGATGCCTGCCCTTTCCAGGCCCTTACGCTGGCTGATGTGGTGGCTGTCGATCAGGTCCGCTGTGTCGGGTGCGGGGTGTGCGTCCCGCTCTGCCCCAGCGGTGCGCTCAGCCTGCACCGCCGTCCGGAAGCGGAAATCAAGCCCGTCCCGCGTACCGCGGAGGAATGGGCGGCATCACGCCTGCAAGCCAGGGCCTGACGCGACGAATCAGTCTGCCAGCAAATTCAGAGTGCCACTCGCAGAGAAGCTGTCTTCCAGATCCACTTGCTGACTGCAAGGCAAAATGTCGCGGCTTTCAGTGAGTTCGGCATACACACACTCACTGACCCACAACTCCTCCAGCGACAGGGTGGATTCGATCACAGCCATGCGCAGTAAGTCCACATCGAAACCAGCCATCGCGCACTCGATTGCGGCGCGATCGGTTGGCTGGATAGCCGGGATTTTGGCTCCGTTGAAGTTCCCGGCGGTCAGGCAGTTCAGCAGGGTGGCATCGTAATCAATCTTGTCATACAGACGGCGGGTGATCACATCGGCGAAACCCACCCCGGCAGCATTGCCGTGGCTGGCATCTGTCAGGTCCAGCACCACAATCCGCGCGAAATTGGGTTCCGGTTCACCCCAGTTGCGGCGGTATTTGCCGATCACATTGGTATCCATCCCGGTCCCGCTCAGGTTCTTGCCCATCCAGCGCACCACCAGCACATCCAACCTGTCCGTGGGCAGCGTGGGCAGCATGGTTTTGGAGAGCGCCAGCAATTCACTTTCGCGCTGCGGCAGTTGCAGCGCCGGGATCGCCTCTACCACCACCGGTTGATGGCGAGCGTTTTCCACCACCGCCACCCCGCCCAGTATCGGTTGGTTGGCAAGCACAAAGCGTGCCGCAGCCGGCATCGCTTCCCCCAACCCGCGTGCGTGAATTTCCCTGGCCCCGGCCGCCTTTCCCAACCCGACGGTAAGGATCTTCATCAGGCCGCTTTCATGCGGACCGCTGAATGCTGTGTGCGCCTTGATGCGGTTGACCACCAGTACATGGTCCGCCCGGGCAGCTTCTGCATCCCAGAACACCTCCACCGCTGTCCCGCCGGCCGTCCTGGCAGTTCCCAGAGAAACCGCTTCCATCCGGCTCACCACCGGTACCCCCAGGTGGGCTTCATCGATACCGAAATCTGCCAGAACAGCCGCCTGCCCCTGTGCTGTTCCACCGCCGTGGGAACCCATGGCAGGCACGATCACAACCTCGGCGCCACATTCAAGCAGTGCGTCCACGCAGGCGCGTACCAGTTCTGCCAGGCCAGAAATCCCGCGGCTGGGCAAGCCCAGGCAGACCCGCTGCCCGGCCCGTACAGATTGAAGCATGCCATTGTTTCGCAGACTCTCACGGCAAGAGGCATAGGCATCCACGGCGGGCAGGTCAGAAAATTGCTGCCGGATTTTGTGTAGTTTCATCAGGGTTCCTCCATTAAACCAGGAAGTGACTACTGAGAATTGTATCGGATTTTGGATGGGTACAGGGATGGAATTCACACCCGAAAGCCTGCATCACTGCCTGTTTGGGGTACAATCAAACAAAAAATGAGGAGTTCCATGCAACCACGCATCCATCTCGCGCTAGATTTTGGCGGCACCAAGCTGGCAGCCGCGTTGATTGATCTGACGGACGGTTCCATCCTGGCGGAGGAGCGCTGTCTCACACCATCCGCGCAAGGCGCGCAGGCCTGCGTCAACGCCATGCTGGATCTGGGAGATCGCCTGATGGAACAGGCGATGCAGCAGCGCTGGCCGGTGGCAGCGGCAGGGATTTCCTTCGGTGGCCCGGTCAGCCGCGATCGCACCACCTGCGTCAAATCGCAGCATGTTACCGGATGGGACCAGTACCCGATGGTGGATATCGTGCAAAAACACTACCGCCTGCCGGCAGACATGGACAATGATGCCAACCTGGCGGCGCTGGGAAGCTGGTATTATGATGCCAACCATCAACCAGAAAATTTCTTTTATGTTCAGGCCAGCACCGGCATCGGCGGCGGACTGGTGCTGGGGCGAAAGCTGTACCGCGGCGGCGGGATTGCTGCGGAGATCGGGCATTTCTTTGTGGAAGGCAATACCATCCCCTGTGTGTGCGGCAATACCGGCTGCCTGGAAACCCTGTGCGCCGGATGGGGCCTGGCGGCCTTGGGACAGGAGGTGTACCAGCGCAACCCACACAGCCAGTATTGGCAGGAACACCCACTCCACAATCCGGCAGAGCTGACTGCCGAAAGTGTGATCGCCGCCGCGCGCGGCGGTGACCGGCCGATGCGGGAACTGGTGGGGCGCTGCTTTACCTCATTTGGGATTGCCCTGTCACACGCGATCGCCCTGACGGATGTGGAGCAGGTCATCCTCGGCGGCGGTTTGTTCCGCTCGCACGATGTGCTCTTCCCGATCCTTCTACCGGTGATCGAACGCCACCTTCCCCCTTACATGAAGGGGCGCTGTGCTGTGAAACCTTCCACCTTGAACGGGCGTGAAACCCTGCTGGGAGCCGCCCTGCTTTCGATTGCCGATTAACCTGACATCCGCCGGCACTACTCACTCCTCAACCTGATCCACAGGCGGTTCTGCTGTTTCCGGGTGGATCTTCTGTTCCAGGAAAGAGACCAATTCTTCCAGGGTTTGAAATCCCTTCACCTCACCGCTGCCCGGCTTTTCCAATGATAACCGCCAGGAGGTATGGTTGAAATCCTGTTCTGACCAGATGCGGAGTAAATAGGAAAAGTAGACCACGTGGTTTTCCCTCAACTAGCTTTGCGTTGTCATGTAGAATAATTCATTGATACCCGACCAGCGTAAAAAAAACGTCAAAAGGGGAAACATTCTTAACCTATTTCAGGTTATAATCCAAATCATCGTTAGTCTGAACATAGATTCCAGATCTACCGCTCGGTCTGCCCCCGGCAGCGATGCGGCTCATCACACACCAAGGGTCGATCAACATGGTTCAGTTGAACATTCGCCTGCTGGGCACCTTCCAGGTTACCATCAACCAGGAAATCATCCATACCTTCGCCACCGAAAAAGCCCGTGCCCTGTTGGCCTATCTTGCGGTTGAACAGCAGCATGCCCATTCGCGCGAAAGCCTTGCCAGCCTGTTATGGCCTGAGCAGGAAGAAGACCGCGCCCGTCAGAACCTGCGACAGGCGCTGCTGCACCTGCGCCAGGCCCTGGGAACAGCCGAGGAATACCTCGAGGTCAATACACAAACTGTCCGATTGTTGGCCAACCAGGCAGTCACATGCGATGTCAATCAGCTGCTGGAAACAGCCCGGATCAACCGTGTTCACCAACACCGCAGTGCTGACCGCTGTTACCCGTGCCTGCTGCGGCAGGAACAAATCACCGAACTGTATCAGGGTGAATTCCTCAAAGGGTTCTCAGTCAGCAACAGCGAACCATATGAGGAATGGGTGATGCTGACGCGGGAACACATCCATCAAACCGCCATCCAGGCCCTCAACCGTATGGCAGTATTTTATGAAAAACGCGGCAGCACCGAACAGGCGCTGTTCCACGCCAGGCGACTGGTCCAGTTGGAACCCTGGCGCGAAGAAAGCCACCGCCAATTAATGCGCCTGATGGTTTGTGACGGACAATACAGCGCTGCCCTGGCGCAATTTAAGCACTGCCAGCGTATGCTGCAAAAGGAATTTGGCGCAGAGCCTGGCGAAGAAACCACGCAATTGTTTGAAGCCATCCGCCAGGGCAACGGGGCGCAGTATTGTATCCAGCCATCACCACCAGACACACCGATCCGCAATGCAACCTTTATCGGGCGGAGACAGGAACTGTCAGAGATCATGGAACGGCTGAGCAACCCCACCTGCCGCATATTGACCCTGTTGGGACCCGGTGGCGCCGGGAAAACCAGTCTCGCGATCCAGGCAGCAGAAGAGTTGTATGGCCTGTACCCTGATGGAATCTTCTTTGTCCCGCTGGCTACCGCCGGCAACTTCGATGAAATGATAATCATTATGCTGGATCACCTCCAGATTCCCATTCCGCCCGGCGGCAACACGGAAAAATTATTGGCGCAGGCGGTTACGCAAAGCAACCAGTTATGGATCCTCGACACCTTCGAGCACCTGGCACAAGACAGCGGCAGGCTCGCAGAGCTGATGCGCAATATGCCGGCAATCCAGGTCATGGTCACATCCCGCGTGCGCCTGCAATTGCGCGAGGAATGGGTGTTCCAGGTGGAGGGATTGCAACTCCCCATGGAGAACGCCTCCACGGAAGATAGTATACAAAGTGATGCCGTACTGCTGTTCGAAAATCGTGCCCGTCAGTTGGATCAACGCTTCCGAATCACACCAGAACGACTCCCCGCCGTGGTTTCCATATGCCGCATGCTGGAAGGCTCACCGCTTGGAATTGAGCTCTCAGCCATGGCTGCCATGGAACGGGGATGTGACGCCATCGTACAGGAAATTCAACAATCCCTGGATTCTGCGAAATTCGGGCTGCGGAACGTATCAGACCGCCATCGCAGCCTCCGGGCGGTGTTTGAACAAAGCTGGCAACTGCTGTCGCAATCAGAACAAACCCACCTGGCGAACCTTTCCATTTTTCCCGGGAATTTCTCATCGGAGGCAGCATCAGCAATCTGCGTCGTGCAGGAGCGTCAACTGCATGCCCTTGCGGCGAAATCGCTCCTGCGGATGGATGACCACAATCGCTTCGATTTCCACGCTGTCATCCGTGAATTTGTACGCGAACAACTGGAACAGGATCCAATCAATTTTGCACTGATCCAGCATCGGCATGCGCGCTTTTTTGGTTCCCTGGCAAAGGCCGCATTGGATGGACTGCGAACAGATGCCTTGCTGTTCAATGATCGGCCGAATTTGCTGCATGCCTGGCACTGGTCTTTGCGGCAGCCAGAACTGGTAGAAATGGCACATCCGCTTTTATCAGCCATTGTCACTACGTACCAACGCCGCGGACCGCTGCCGGAGGGAATTGCCTTACTGGAGAAATCGCTGGAAGCGTGTGTGACGCAGCCGGAGTCAATGGCGCCGTTGATCCGTTCGATCCAATTCGAGCTGGCTTCCCTGTTGGGAGCCTTGGGTGATTTTGAACGCGCCTTCCAGGTGCTGGAGCAATCATTGGCCGGCAGGGAACCGCACACGCAGCCAGATCACGAACGCTACCGTTACCTGTACCACAAAGGACGCCTGCTGGCGATGCAGGGTGAAAGCCTCGAAGCCCATCCCTTATTGGACGAAGCGCTTACACTTGCGCGACGCCAGGGCGATCCACGCCAGGAGGCTGACTGCCAACGCGAGCTGGGAACGATAGCCATCCGGGAAGGAGACAGCCTGAAAGGCCGCGAACATTCCCTGGCTGCACTGGCACATTACCAGGCGATTGGCAACCAGGCAGGCGTATGCGCCCTCACCAACAATATCGGGATTTCCTATTGGGATACCGGTGAATTGGACCAGGCAGCCAGTTGGCTGGAAAAGGCGCTATCCCTCTACCGGGAGATGAAAGACCTGCGCGGTGAAGCGAAGGCACTGATCAACCTTTCCAACGTGATGGCAGACCGTGGATATCTCAGCCAGGCGACAGGCTACCTTCAATCGGCAAAATCCATCCTCATCCGGATCGGCAACCGCACCAGCCTGGGCAGCGTGATGCACAACCTGGGAAGCATCCTGCTTGCACTGGGGCAAATGGACAAAGCACAGATGAGTTATCAGGAAGCCATGGATATCTTTATCGAGAGCAATAACCGCCAGGCTCAGGCTGAAATTCTCACCAACCTGGGCTTGCTGCAAGGCCTGCTGGGAGAGTATCCGCAGGCTTTCACCCTGCTGCGGCAGGCAGAGCAGATATCACTCGAATGCGGCGACAAAATTAATATTGGAAACGCACTCTATTATCGAGCCCGTTTTGAAAACGAAACAGGATGGTTGGAACAGGCACAGCAGAGCCTGGAACAATGCCGTATCCTGCGCAGGGAAACAGCCCATGCCGCCCGGCAATTGGAAACCGATGCCGAATCTGCCCATCTTCATTGGCGTGCCGGTGAATTCGCCATAGCCCTGGATGAAATTGAGCCAGTGCTGGCTGCGTTGAATGTGGATGGAACACCCGAAGGCGTTGATGACCCGATGCACCTGTATTGGCTGGTTTATGAAATTTTGCAGGCTGCCGGTGATCCACGTGCCAACAACATCCTTCAGGATGCCCGGAAGCAGTTATTGAAGCTGGCTGACAAAATTGAGGATCCGCTTGAACGACACTCCTTCCTCAACGATTACCCCACCCACCGGCTGATCCGTGATGCCGCAGCCAGCTGAGTGCAATCCAACGGGAAAACCGCTATAATCAGGGTATCAGTTCACCCGGAAATCGATCTGCCCGGCTTCCCTGGGCAGTGGAGGAAACCATGCAAACCATCAAGCTGACCAGTTGGAATATTGCCCACCTTGAACGATTGGTGGAAGAAAACCCCAGCTCGATTGAGATCACCCGGCGTGATGCCGTAGTCGCAGAGATCAGGTCGTTAAATCCGGATGTGCTGTGCCTGGTGGAAGGTCCGCGGGGAGAAGCTGCGATCGATGCTTTTTGTGAGCAGTACTTGCAGGGCCAATGGAAAGCAATCAAAGCTCCTGACGGCGAATACAGCACATCTGGCACACAATGGATCTGGTTCCTGGTGCGTGACACACTGGCGCCGCATGCCAGCCTGCTCCCTACCGAAACCTGGGACGCTTTTACCAGTAAAAGCTGGGAGGTACATTATTGGGGGCAGTTTGATTCCGATCTGCACCGCCATTACCGCCACCCCCAGGTTCTCGTACTTGACTGGCACGGCCTGCGCGTGGAATGCATCGGCCTGCATTTGAAATCGAAATTCGTCAACAGCGGTGCCAGCCTGTGGAAAGCCGGTGGGGAAAAGCAGCAGGAATTCATTCAGAGCGCCCTCAAGGCACGCGTGAAAATGACCACAGAAGCCGCCAATGTGCGCGCCTATATCGACGCAAAATTCGCCCAGGTGGAAAAACCGGCAATTTTCGTGATGGGCGATTTAAACGACGGGCCCGGAAAGGAATACTTTGAGGAACGTTACCTGTTCTTTGACCTGATTTCCAACATACAGGGTGATATCTTCGCTGCCACACGCTTCCTCAACCACGCCCTGTTTGACTTTCCCGATCACCTGCGTTGGACGGTGGACTTCAAGGACTTTGTTGACCCCGACCGACCCACCCATATCCTGTTGGACCACATCCTTTTCACCCAGGGTCTGTGCGACGGTTCCCTGTCGTGGCAGGTTAATGCGCATGCCGGGCTGGTGGAACATGAAATCCACGACCTGATTAACGCCCCCCTCAGCAGCAAGGCAAAAACCAGCGACCACAAGCCGGTATCCCTGCTGGTTGCAGCCCAGTCACCAGCCAACAGCTGAACCACCACCCGGGTCGCGGTACAGGTCCTTTCAAACCATCCCCCTGTTTTCCTGGCCGTAACGGAGCAATGTGTTTTTCATATTGCCTTTTCCTTGTGCCTTTACAGCAATCTTGGGTAGAATAGGGTTTATGTTTTCTAGCAGGATCACGAAAGGCGTCGGCCCACACACCGCAGCCCTCCAGGCATGAACCAACATCCTTCTCCGAGCGAAAAACAAACCCGTCTGCGGATACCATCTCCCCGCGAGTTCCTCGCCCGGTACGCGCGCATCAATTTTAACAATCGCGATGACCGCAATTCTTTTTACATGGTGGCGGAAATTTTCTGGGCGACGTTTCTGGATGCCGCCATGGCTTTCAACGCGGCCTATGCCATCCGCCTGGGCGCCAGTGACCAGGAAATCGGGTTGTTGTCATCCATACCGGCCTTGTTCGCCATTTTTCTCTCCATTCCCCTGGGCAAGGTGCTGCAGCGAACGCCAAACAAAAAAAAACTCCTGCTGGGCAGCCTGACCATTTACCGCCTGGGGTACATCTTCATTGCCCTGATACCATGGCTCAATTTCCTCAACCTCAACCAGGGCAGCCTGGTGGTGTTTGCGTTGATCTTCTTCACCATCTGCGACCGGCCATTTATCATCAGCTTCGCGCCGATGCAGTCCACGGTAATCCCGCGGGAACGGCAGGCACCAGTGATCTCCCTGCGCATGCAAATTTACCATGCTGTTCGCAGCCTGTCGGTGTTCCTGTTGGGATTCTGGTTGGATGCGATCCTGTTCCCGTTGAATTACCAGCTCATGTATATTGTCACCTTCGCGCTTTCGATTTTCAGCATTGTGTCCATTGCCAGGATCGAGCTGCCGCCGAATGCGCAGCTGCCAGCGGAAACAAAACAAGAACGAAAGCGGTTTTCCCTGCGCGCATCTTTTGCACCGACATTCGCAATGATCCGCGAGAACCCGCGGTTTCTGCGCTTTATGGTGAATACTTTGATGATGGACTTTGGGATGTGGGCGATTAATCCGCTCTTTTCCATTTTTTACATCAAGAACCTCGAAGCCTCTGACGGCTGGCTGGGCACATTCAGTGCCATCCATAGCGTATGCAATATCATCGGTTATGGAATCTGGCGGCCGATTGTCCGGCGCGTGGGTGAAACCCGCATGCTCAAACTGACCGCTTTGCTGCGGCCGCTGTACCCACTGGCGATTGCCCTATTCCCCAACCTGACGGCCATTCTGGTGATCGGTGGAGCATGGGGATTGTTAATTCCCGGGTTGGGTCTCAGCCATTCCAGCACTTACCTGCAAATGCTGCCACCTGAAGCACGTGAGGAAGCGCAATCGATCCATTCCACCATCCAGAATTCCAGCATGTTCCTCAGCCCTTTGCTGGGAATTGCCATCTCCGAATGGATCGGCATTCCCGGAACCCTGCTGCTGTTCGCTGGCGTCCGCCTGCTGGGCAGCCTGACATGGACCCTGTTCCCGATCGATCATCCCCGATACAACCCACAACCAGCCGGTCAGTAAGCATGCTCACCCCCCTGCGGGTTCGTGAGTGCAGCCTTTCTATCTACTACTACCGCAAGAAAAAACCTACTCGCCTGGCAGGTCCACCACATTCGAATGAATACGGGGCAAAGTCTGCTGCGACTGGTCAAGCACCTTTAAAAACGCGTTGACGACCTTGGGGTCAAAGTGCGTCCCGGCGCAGCGCCGCAGTTCTTGAACCGCTTCATCGCGATGAATCCCTTTCCGATAGACACGGTCATCCGTCATCGCGATGAACGCATCGACAACAGCCAGTACACGCGCGCCCAGGGGGATATCGCGCCCTTTGAGCCCTTCCGGGTACCCCATCCCGTCAAAGCGTTCATGATGGGCATGTACCAACGGGGCGACATCTGCCAATTTGCGAACCGGGCGGATGATATTGGCACCGATTTCCGGGTGCCGTTTCATCGCATCCCATTCATCCGAGTCCAAAGGTGCGGGTTTTCGCAATATCTGGTCTTCCACGCCAATTTTGCCAATGTCATGCAGCATTGCCGCCCAATACACCGCCTGCTTGATCGACTTTGAACACCGCAATTCCTCGCAGGTGGCCGTCGCCAGGGCCGCCATCCGGGAACTGTGATCGCTGGTATACCGGTCGCGCACATCCACCGTGTTGGCAAGGGCCAGCACGGTTTCCACGAAAGTCGATTCCAATTCTTCATGCAGGCGCGCCCGTTTCAAAGCGCTGGCCGATTGGCTGGCGACCTGGTTTAACAGGCGGATTTTTTCCGCGTCAAACGGTTCACGCACATCGCTGCGGTCTTCACCAACCACAATCAAGCCGGCCGCGTCTTCACTGATATCGAGCGGTGCCAGTAAAACACTGGGGGCCTGGTCGAGGAAAATTTGCTCCCGGATCGATAAGGGTATACGTGATTCCCTGCGGTTAAGGATCACGCTTTTTCCTTCCTGGATCGCATTCAGGTAAAACACCTGGGCTTCTGAACTTTCATTCATGCCGATTTGAATTTCGTTCAACGTATCGCGGATGTGGGCCCCGGCTTCACACCGCAGGTATCCATCCGAGCCCAACATTAAAATCCGCGTATAGGTGGCATGCAGGATATCAACAGCATGTTTGGCTGTGATATCCAGGATCACCTGTACCTCGTTCTTGTCCACCAGTTCCCGGGTCAGTTGATACAATGAATCCATCTCGGCGCGGTGGTTCTGCTCATTGCGATACAGCTGGGCATTCTGGATCATCACCGCAGTCTGGTTGGCGGCCGTCGTCAGCAGCCGCTGGTCGTCATTGGTATAGGTTTCTTCCGATCGCTTGGCGCCGGCAGCAAAAATTCCAACCAGTTTTTCCTGCGCCAGCACCGGCACAAATATTTCCGCCCCCACGGCTTCCAGATCCTGCCGTTCCCGCCCCCACATCGACTTGAACTGCCACATCACACTCATATCAGAAGTCAACAGGCTTTGCTGATTTTCTTTCAGCCATGCGATCACGGGATGATTTGATTTCAGGCGCAGGTTGGTATCCTCCGCCATCCCACGGGAATTGATCATCACGTAATCACCGGTACTGGCCTGATTCAAGAAGAATACCGCTTTATCGAGGTGAAGGGTATTGGTGATCTCATCCAGGATGATATCGGTCAATTGGTCGAGATCCAACACCGATGATGTTTTGGCACTGAGCGTTTCCAGCATGACGCCAAAATCGAATTTCTCGCGGAAAAACAGCCGATCGATGATCCGCTGTGCCCACTGTTGAAAAGGACGGATCACCAGGCCGGTGATGACGGCGACAGATAAAGAAAGCAGGAAAATCTGGAATCCGGTAATGTGGTGAAAGAGTTCCAACGCGAAGGTAATGATCAGGAAGTACGTCGCACTGATGGCAGTGGTTGGCACCACATACAACAAGCCTTTACGCACCACCACGCGGATGTCCAGTAGCTGGTACTGCATGATCGCATAAACAAAAATTAATGCAGCGAGGAAATTCGCTGCAATATCGATCGCGTGCTTGCCGAGCGGCGTGTAATTGATGAACGACCCCATGAAAATGATGAACATCGCCAGCAGCAGGTACAGGTAGCGGTTGCGAATACGGTGCGATTTGGTCTGGCGGTATGCCCGCCAAACCATGGCGAAGTTCACGAAAGTAAGGATATACGCCGGGCTGAGCAGGATGGGAACGAATGGTGACCATTCATAGGAAACGATCTGCCCCATTTCGATGTCAATCGAATGAACCACCAGGTCTGTGAACAAAGCCAGGATGGTGGTAAAGACCACGTACAGGTATGCCCAGATTGCCCACTGGTAACGCTTGTTCAACACCACCTGGAGAAAACCGAAAATGACCACCACCGAGGCAAAACCGGTTGCCATCATGAAGCGGAACCAGAGCAGGTAGTAATTTTCACTGACCCGCACCATGAACGCACTTAATGACCATCCCAGCATCATCAACAGGTAATACTGAAAGACCTTGCGCTCCTTGGTGTGCGGTTTGACAATCGCCACGACAAAGAATAGAACCGCGTAAGCAACGGTTGCGAACAGGGAAATGAGTGTGTTCAGATTCCAGATCATGGCTCAGTATGCGCTACCTTCCATGCTAATTCTACACTATTTGAAACATAAAATCACAGCAATGCTGTGATTTTATGTAATTTAAAAAAATTAACAGAATTGAAAGCTTAAAAAGTCTGGCTGCGGTGAAGAGAGCTGCAACCGGAATGATTCAGTGCTTAAGGCTGCATCAAGCGGCGCAGAATGTTTTCATTGGGCTGCATGTGCGGTGGTTTTGTATGTCCCAGGTCTGCTCCGGCAGCACGCTGCACCTGCATGTAGCGGGTGAAGGCGCCATTGGGCAAACGGGTTACTGCCAGGCAATCTTTCCCAATAATATTCTCCATATCGATGAATTCGTGGTTCAGTTTTTCGAGGCTTCCGCGCAATTTTATCTTCAATGCTTCATCATTCAACTCAGATTCAGGCCGTAATTCAACGTACAGGTGAAGAACCTGGTCGCCATCGATGACTTCCTTGCATGCCGCCCAATCCTCAAAGGGAACACCCGAATCTGCAATCACCTCCCACAAATGGGTTTCGGTAAAGGTCGCAAGGCCGCCCACATTGATCATATCATCGGCGCGCGCATAAAACTGTGCCTGCGGCAGATTGATATTGAGTTCATCATCGCGCATGGATGTGATCTGCAGCAAATCACCCACCCGGTAGCGCATCAAAACTCCGCCGTGGTAATTGGTGAAAACAATCTCGTAAATGCCCGGGGTTAATTCATGGTGAAGGACCGTTTTGGGCGTGTAAGACGGATCATCTTTCCATTTTTTATATTCATCATACGGGATGAATTCCATGAAGCCCATATCCGGGTAAAAGGTCATATCCTTCCGGTTCCAGGCATGCGTGGTGAAGGTCAAACCCTCAGTACAGGAATACCCCTCGAGCGGTTTCTGCCCCCAGTAATGCTCCAACAGTTCCCGATACACCACGGTATCGGTTCCACCCGCCATGATCCCTTTCAACTTCCATAAATCTTTGGGCAGCAGGCTGCGTTTTTGTGAACGGGCTTTAATCGCCCCTTTGACCAGTCGCAGAATTGCCCTGAAACTGGGCATTTTGCGTTTCTCACCCTTGCTACTATCACGGTTCTCAAAACGCTCGCCCATCTTTGCCAGCACACTGGCAACACCGAAGAAATAATCCAGGCCTACGTCCAGCGCCTGGTCAAAGCCGGCGGCAATGCGTTCAACGAACTCCATTTGTTCGCCTTCCTCGATCGAAGGAACAAAACGGATCTCGGCCCGTTCGGCAAGGCTGTGGCTGAGCAAGCCCGTGCTGTACGGCGGCGGTGCGGATGCCAACAGCAGCACATCGCCCGGCTCTATTTGCACATCTCCCTTGTATTTGGCAGCCGAGATGATCATCCCACCAATCACCGCCTCGCCATGGCGATCATACATACCACGGGAATAGGGAACCCATTTCACCATATCTCCGCCGGAACGTCCCGAAGTGCGCGCCCAGAAGTACTCCCCGACCGGCAGTGCATCGGTTTTCCGCTCTGCCAGGAATGGAACATAATCCTCATACTTTGTCAGTGGTACCTTCGCCCGGAATTCTGCAACTGTTTTGGGTTTCTCCGGCCCCATAAAATGGCGTCCGATCTCACTGTCATACAACAGGTCAATTTGTTCCAGCAGCAAGCGTTCCTGGATTTTCTGAAACTCTTCAACACTGAGGTCGAAGTAACCGCAGTACCGGGTCCATATCTCACTCTTCCTGCCCTGTTTCAATAATTCGTATGTATGATTTGATGCCATGTACCACTCCTTACTCTCTATCCTTCTTTGGTTGATTGAATGATGACTGGATTTGGAATCCAGAAAAATTTCCGGGTCAATCGAATGATGTTCACACTGGAAAAGCCATACTGCGCCAGCCTGTCGCGCCATTCAGCCTGGGTGAGGATATTCGGAAAAGAGGCCATTTCCGCCCTGGCCCGGGCCAGGCTTTCCACCAGGGTGAAATACACCAGTGTGAACAGGTTAATGACTGGTTTATAGAACCACCAGCGCCAGTATTTGGCCGCACTCACATCGGCCAACATCAAGACCCCGCCTGGTTTTAAGATGCGCCGCATTTCCGCCAGCATCGGGTCGGTTCCCATATGGTGGGTCGCCAGGCAGCATAGCACCAGGTCAAAACTTTCTGCTGGATACGGCATGGCCAATGCGTTGGCATTGGTTAATTGAACCTGCCAATCGGCATCCATTGCGGCAATTTTGTGCTTGCCGCTTTGCAGCATCCCCATTGTCAAGTCCAGACCGAAAATCACCTGCCCCACAATTCGCGACTCGATCAGTTTGCGCGGTATCACCGATGTTCCGGTCGCCACATCCAGAATGCGGTCAAATGCCCGCTGCGGGACCTGGCCCAGGAAAGTATCAACAAAGTCATGGTACGACCAGCCCCAAAAGCGCTTTAATTCTCCATCCACAATCGCTTCATAGTCGAACGAGGCCATCTGGTTGAAGGCCTCCGCAGTGATTTGCGCGGTATCTGTCACTCTTGTATTCATTTCAGTTCCTATCTGGCACCATTCTGCAATGTCGGCATTGATGAACAACCCTGGTACGGCGATATGTAAGCGAAACGGACATGAATTTTCGGACGAAAATTCAAACAGCCGCGCTCCTTACTGCGCCTCAACATTAGTAAAATTATAACAAGCGAAAGCCCGAAAATTCCTGTGATTTTTGATAGTTTTTTTTGTCACCCATTTATCGTATACTATTAATTCAACCCCATGCACAACCCCCCCGCAGGACAATGCACAATACCCTACTTTCTGAGATGACCAGCATGGACGCTGAATTCACCACCGCGGCAGACCTGCTTGCCGGTTTTTTCGGTGGGTGGTATGCCTTTGCTGATAATGCCATCCCGAACGCCATCGTAATGCTGAACGGCAGGATGGAGCGTGTTTTCCTGGTTCACTCCTCGTTCACCGGGACGGAACCTTATCTGGATCAGATTCACAGTGCGCTGCGAGCGAACCGGATTGCGATTTGCGGCAATTATACCGGCATCCAACCCAATGCGCCGCGCGAAGACCTGCTACAGTTGGCAGCCATGCTGGATGAGGCCCAACCGGATGGTGTGGTCAGTTTCGGGGGTGGAAGCGTGATTGATTGTGCCAAAGCAGCGATCGTGCTGCATTGCCTGCCCGGTGGGATTGATGATTATTTCGGCACCGGCCTGGTGTCCCGCCAGATGGCGGAAGGCAAGGCATATTTGCTGCCTCATCTTGCCATCCAGGCAGCCGCCAGCTCCGCTGCCCACCTTACCCGGTATTCGAATATCACCAACACCGCTACCGGCCAGAAAAAGTTAATCGTGGATGATGCGATCGTTCCCGGCCAGGCGGCTTTCGACTACCGCACCACCCTCACCGCGCCGCGTTCGCTGACCATCGACGGCGCGCTGGATGGCTTCTCCCATACACTCGAGGTGCTGTACAGCCTGACCAACACCGCCCTGTATGAACGCATCCTGCCGGTGGCGGAAACCGCCATATCATTAATCGTCAGGCACCTGCCGCTGGCCCTGGCGCAGCCCCAAGACCTGATCCACCGCACCGCCCTCGCTCTGGCAACAGACCTGGGTGGGATGGCAATCATGCTGGGTGGCACCAACGGCGCGCACCTCACCAGTTTTTCGCTGGTAGACCTGCTGCCGCATGGACGCGCCTGCGGCATGTTGAATCCGTATTACACGGCCTTCTTCACTCCGGCGATCGAACCTGCGCTGCAACCACTTGCCCGAATTTTCCGCCAGGCTGGCTGGATCGAGTGCAACACAGATTCCCTGCAGGGTCGGGATCTGGGTACCGCTGTGGCGGAAGGGATGCTGGCATTCATCGCTTCCTTCGGCTATCCCACCACCCTGAACCAGGTGGCAGGCTTCACACCAGACTATATCCTGCAAGCCCTGGCCGCAGCCAAAAACCCGCAATTGAAGATGAAATTGCAAAACATGCCGATCCCGATGAACCCGGAAACCGTGGATGAGTGGATGGGCGCCATTTTACAGGCCGCTGCCAGCGGTGATCTCAGCCTGATCCCGGATGTCGGACAGAACTAAAACAGCGGGGAACCGCTCCATTGACGCGGCGCTTTGCTGCCCATCAACTTTGCAATCGTCGGGGCGATATCCATGATACTCACCTCGCCTGCCAACGCTCCCAGGGCGGGGACCTCCGGTCCTGCCGCCAGAACAGGGATGGTCATATCCTCCGCTTCAGGCGTGCCATGCATGCGGTCATGGCCGCCGTGATCGGCGGTGACAAACACATTAACATCTGCCCCCAGGACATCCAGGACCATCCCCATGCAGCGGTCGGCTGCGGTAACCGAAGCCAGGTAATCGGCACCCATCCAACCGCTGGCATGGCCGACCTCATCCGTCTGCCCCAGGTAAATGAAACAAAAATCCCAGGCATGACTGGTGAGCCATTGGATGGCAGCACGGGTAAGTTCAAGGTCAGCATCCCCCACAGGCTGGTGCAGGTTGGACATCATCAGGCTCACTGCCAGCGCTCCCGGTGACGACAGGTCGCGCAGCTGTTCCCAATTGGTAAACGAAGCAGCAATCAGATCATCCTTATGGAGCACATCGATCAACCCGGGAACCGGGCGTGCCATCGGTGTGAACGTATTGGTCAATATCCCATGGCGCAGCGGCGGCAGCGAGAAAAACAGGGAAAAATGACACGGCAATGTCACGGAGGGCATCACGGTTTGCGCCTCCAGCGAGTAACAACCACGAGCCCGCATCCGATCCATTACCGGCGTATCCGCCATCGCCAATGCATCCGGACGCATCCCATCCACCAGGAACAATACAACTTTCTTCGCCATTTACACCTCCTGAATGCCTGCCGCTGGAGCGCGGCGGCGCATCAATTTCATGCCGCTGAACAACAGCGACAATATGAATAATCCTGCGCAAACCAGGAATACAATTGAAATATTCCCGAAACGCAACAGCCAGTAACCAAACATCGGTCCCAAAGCACTGCCAGTGTCACCAAACGTAGCATACAACCCAATCAGGCGGCTCTGCGTGGCCGGCGTGGTGTGGTCGCCCAGGTACGCTGCCAGGGTGACGATCAGGATGCTGCCGGCAAGCGCGTTGACCAGCATCCCTGCCAGGATACCCACCACTGAGCGTCCATACCCGATCAGCACCATGCTCAAAGCAGACAGAGCCAAACCCATCATGATGGTGCGTATTCTCCCGCGGTCGATTCTATCGGAAGCCTCCCCAATCAACGGGCTGAGCAATGCAGCAATCACATACCGCAATGCCAGCAGCATTCCACTGAGCGATGCTGCCCCGAGAACCCAGCTGCCCAGGCTGAAAGTATCGCCCAGTTTTTCCTTTAATAACAACCCCAGCATCGAGAGTGCCACACCTTCTCCGGCAAACTGATTGACCAGGTACAGCAACAGAACGGCAGCCACAGCCGGAGTACGTTTCACCAATGAAAACAGTGAAATATGTGGGTCATCCCTGTCAGATTCCACGCTAATGTTGACGGGCAGGGGGCCGGACTTCATTCCGCGGGTTTCCGGCACACCCAACAAAGCAATTGCCAGCCCTCCCAGGGCAGCTCCCCCGCACACCAGCATCGCACTGCGGAAACCGATCCAGTCGGCGATCACCCCGCCGCTTAATGACCCGCCGGCGATTCCCACCAGGTACCAGGTGTTGTAGATGCCCATCCATTTGCCGCGGTTTTCGACCGTGGTGGCATCCACCATCATCGTCATGCTGCTGATATAAATCAGGATCCAGGCCAGGCCCCATACCACGCGCAGCGCCAGCATCCATGCCAACCCCGTTGACAACGCATATCCCAGGGTGGAAATCAGCGCCAGTACCATGCCTGTCAGGAAGAAGGGCCGCCGATTCGATCGATGAATCAACCGCCCACCGAGGGTATTGCCCGGAATGCGGATCAGGCGGTGGATGCCAAACACCAAACCCAGGCTGCCAACCGCAATCCCTGCCGTTGCGGCGTGGGTGGGCAGGCTCGCGAATAAAGCCAGGTCGCCAAACAATGATAAAGCCATCGCCACCCCCAGCCAATGGGTGAAGCGTTGCACTGTTGGGGCTGAGCCTGCTTTGGATTTGGGCACGCGATCGACCTCATGTGAACGGGATAGTGCCAACTATACCTGAAAACACGTAGAAATTCCAAACAAGAATTTTTACTTTTCACACAGGATTCTGCCCCGCAGCAGGCCTAAGCCCATAATTCGCGCAGCCGTTTCTCATGCTTGCCGCGTTCCTCGGTATCGAGTACACGCTTGCGGACACGCAAATTCTGCGGTGTCACCTCGAGCAATTCGTCCGATGACAGGTATTCAATGCACTCGTCCAGGCTCATCGTACGCGGGGTTTTCAGGCGCACTTCAATATCTTTGTTGGACTGGCGCATATTGGTCAGCGCTTTTTTCTTGCACACATTCACTGAGATATCTTCCGGTTTGGCATTTTCCCCCACCACCATGCCTTCATAGACTTCAACGCCCGGGCCGTAAAACAGGATGCCGCGCTCTTCGGCATTTTTCAACCCGAAGGTGGTGGTTTCCCCTGCCTCCCGCGACACAATCGAGCGGCTCTGTGCTGGCTGATACCCCTGCGCGAGGTCATCATAGCCATAAAAAAGGGTGTTGATCACCCCCTGCCCGCGGGTGGCGGTGAGGAACTGGTAGCGGAAACCCAGCAGCGCGCGTGTGGGAATGATATAGATCAAGTGCACGGTGCCGTCGGTGTTGTTGTGCATGTTAACCATCTTCCCCTGGCGGCCGCCCAGCATTTCCACCACAGTGCCGACCTCGTCTGCAATCACGTCAATATGCACTTCCTCGTAGGGTTCCTGCTTGATGCCGTCCACCCCTTCGATGATGATCGCTTCAGGGCGGGATACCTCAAATTCATAACCTTCGCGCCGCATGGTTTCGATTAATATCCCCAGGTGTAATTCACCGCGGCCTGACACCAGGAAGCGGTCCGCGCTGTCGGTTTCATTCACCCGCAGGGCAATGTTGGTGCGCAGCTCCTGGAACAGGCGGTCCCGCAGGCGGCGCGAGGTGCTCCATTTACCCTCCCGCCCGGTTAACGGTGAGGTGTTGACGCCGAATGTCATCCGTACTGTCGGAATTTCGACTTCAATCACCGGCAGGGCGTCGGGGTGTTCCGGGTCTGCCAGGGTTTCACCAATGGCGATATTTTCCAAACCGGCAATGGTAATGATATCGCCCGCCCGTACCTGCTGCACCGGTTTCTTTTCGAGGCCGTGAATTTCAAACAGGTATTTTGCAGTGTCCTTTACCACGCTGCCGTCCTTCATGCAGCGCGCCAAAAGGGCGCCTTCCGCCAACCGGCCGCGGTTGATGCGCCCCACCGCGGTGGCGCCTTTGTACTCATCATAGCCCAGGCTGGTAACCAGCATCTGAAACGGGGCGTCCTCGTCCACTTCGGGGCAGGGGATATAATTGAAAATCGTTGCAAACAGCGGCTGCAGGTTGGGGGACAATTCAGGGGTTTCCCCGCAGCGCCCTTCGATCCCGTTGGCGTACAATACCGGGAATTCCGCGAGAGCCTCACTGGCACCCAGTTCGATGAACAGGTCAAAGGTCAGGTTGAGGGCACGGTTGTGATCGGCATCCCGGCGGTCCATTTTATTGATCACCACGATCGCCGGCAAATTCTTGCGGATTGCCTGGCGCAGTACGAAGCGCGTCTGGGGTTTGGGGCCTTCGGCGGCGTCCACCAGCAGCAGCACTCCATCCACCATGTTCATGATGCGTTCGACCTCGCCGCCGAAATCAGCATGCCCGGGAGTATCGACAATATTGATCTTGACCATATTGCCTTCCCCATCCGGTACAGTAATGGCGGTATTTTTAGCCAGAATCGTGATGCCGCGTTCGCGTTCCAGATCATTGGAGTCCATCACCCGTTCCGCCACATGCTGGTTTTCACGGAAGATTTTCGCCTGTTTGAGCATATTATCGACCAGGGTGGTCTTGCCATGATCAACATGCGCGATGATCGCGATATTTCTTAAGTCATTTCGTTTGCTCTTCATCTACCTTTAATCACCTTTCCGGCCGCAGCAACATCGAGCGCGGAACTACATTCATCCAGGTTCCGGCTGGTGTGCTGCGCGCTGTAATTATACACGGAATGAAAAGATTATGGGAATCACTTTCAGCGGTTGACAAAGGTCGAAGCAGCCGGTTCATCCAGGCTGATCAAACGCAACCATGCTTTGCAGAACTGTCATTGAATGGCCAGTCCTGACCGTGGTATCGCATGCTATAATCCAAAAGGATCATGATCCAAATGGATAATAATCCATCCGGATCATAATCGGCAGGAGGCATGATTCTGTTTCAGAAAGGGAGCAATATGATGAAAAAAACAGGAGCATTTTCGATACAATGCGTCACCTTTTTCCTCACTGTCCTCTCCATTGCAGCCTGCAAACCGCTGTCAACGCCGGTTCCCACCGCCCAGACCATCCTCGAGGCCACCAGCCAGGCCGCCCTGCAGCAAGCCACCCCGCAGGAAACAGCAGTGATAGAAAGCGTCTCCACCGAACCAGTACTGCCCGACCCCACACCGGCTGTGACGGAAACACCGGTTAATCCAATCCAGTCCCTGCCCACACCCCCGCCCTGCACCGACCTCGGTCAAAGTTGGGCTTCCCCCATTGATGGTATGAACCTGCAATGCGTGCCCCCAGGTAGTTTCCGCATGGGCGCCAGCGCCAGCCAGGCCGAGGATGCCTGGAAATTCTGCGAAAGGTGCGGCGAACCTGAATTTTTTGCGGCTGACCAGCCGTTGCACATCATCCAGCTCAGCGCTTATTGGATCGATGAAACCGAGGTGACTGTGGCTCAATACCAGCAATTCGTGAATGCCACCCGGTACCAGACCCAGGCCGAAGCCGCAACAGCCGGAGCGTACACTTTTCAAAGCGGGCAATATGTGCTCACCGAAAATGCTGATTGGCGTATGCCACTCGGTGATGGCGCTGCAGCCGCACCTGATCTTCCCGTAACCCAGGTCACCCGCGCCGATGCCGCCGCCTACTGCGCCTGGGCCGGGCGCACGTTGCCCAGTGAAGCCCAATGGGAACGTGCCGCACGTGGCGATACCGCCTCCAATTTCCCCTGGGGGGATGACACCACCTTCCAGATGCGCCTGAACCTGCGCGAGCAAAATGATGGATTCGAGCATACTGCGCCTGTGGGAATTTTCCCCGATGGCAGCAGTTACTATTTCACGCTGGATATGGGCGGGAATGTGGCGGAGTGGGTGGTGGATGTGTTTGACCCTGCGTATTATCAGCGCTCTGACCCGGTGGATCCCTTTGGCCCGGTACTCTCTTCCGATATTGGCGTGGTCCGCGGCGGTTCCTGGGCGGATACTCCCGAAGCTGCCCTCAGCTGGCACCGCCAGGCGGTCCCGATGGGATTGGCCGCCGATTCAATCGGTTTCCGCTGCGCATTGCCAGAATCGATGTATGCCGAATCAACGGCCCTTTACGACCCCTGCGAGCAGGTGATCCCGGCGTATGAAGGCATGGAAATCACGCAAACAGAGAGCGGCAATGCCGCGCTGCTGGTGCCGCAAGGAATCGGGTTTGCCTACAGCACCAGTCCGGATGGCGGGTTGAATGTGATGCTTGTCAATGCACTTGTCCCCTTCCTGCAAACCGAACTCACCCTCGGCGCAGGCGGTATGGTATTGCCAGCCGCCGAGGGCGGATTGTTAATCGCACTGCCGCCGGCATCCACCGTGTTACACAATGAAGCAACCAGTACCTACACCCTTTATCTATCAGACGGCATTTGCACCGAAAACCCCTACCTGGCAAGTCCCGTGACTGTGGAAACCCTCACCACCGTAGATGAATTGCCCACCATCCTGACCCTCAACAGCTTGATAGACCTCCAAATCGACGAAAGTGACGGCTCGATCGACCTGAACTTCGATTATGACAGCGAGCTGGACACCGGCGCGATTGAAGACGCCATCAGTGGCGCAGGGCGCGGGTTGACCTTGAGCACGGAGCAGCTGCGCGCGAACCGCATTACCTTTCACCTGCAATTACCGCCCGGTTCAGTGGTGCAGGTGCTGAATGCGGTGCGGGGTATTGTCCGCATCATCCTGCCGTAACGCCCGTTGAAGCCTGGCACCCACCTTAACGGAATTGTAGTCGATCTTAAAATTTTCACTGCCATGGCGAAAACGCTGGTCAAAAAATCAACCTGTATGTTATAGTTGACATCGTTGATCTTGTTCAGACAAGCCCGGAAAGCAGTCGCTTTTCTCCCCAGGACACCCATTGAATCAAGGTAAAAGGGAAGATCTGCCTACCGTTACCAGTGAGCGCAGGACGATGAGAAATCAATCCGCACTTAATCACAGCCTTTTACAGCATCATGCCATACACCGGCCAACAATCTGGTGCATGGTATCTGCCCAGCCCACCCGCATCGGTCACCCACCGGCACGCTGGCCTGCCAGCTTCGCCCCGCACAGGTGACCGATTCCTTTTTAAGCCCCCGAGAGAAGACATGATCCATCGATATCTGGAAATTCTAGAGCGCGCCAACCATGGCACCAAAATCGAAAAAGCAGAATGGGACCAGGAAAAGGTGATGATGACCGTCCTCACCCTGGTGGAGAAATATAACCTGGCATGGGACCGGCAGGAGATCATCCCCACCGATGATGCCATGCTGGATCGCCTGTTTGCTGCCGCCCTTCAGCTGGTGGAAACGATTGGTGTGTTGGCCGCGCCGGAAAACCGGGTGATCCGCTTCACCCGCGATGAATTGCTCGATGGCCTGCGGCGTGTGCCCCAAACCCTGGTGATGGGTTCAGGCAAGGACGCGCGCACCCTCTATGCGCGCAAAGTGCAGGATGCGCGTGCCCCGCTGGTGTGGGCTGGCAACCCGGGCTGCCCCACGCCGGAGGAAATTTTCCTGCCATCCGTCATCTCCTGGATGCAGGAACCGATTGTGGACCTGGCAACCTGCGGCTCATTGACCCATATTGACGGCTACCCGATCATCACCGGCGCTCCCATTGAGATCGCCGCCCTGCGCCGTGAATTGAGTTACCTGCGCGAAGGGCTGCGCCGCGTTGGCCGCCCCGATATGGGCTTGTTGGGGGCGGAGAGCAGTGTCACCGAAATCGGTGACCTGGCGGTTGCCCATCCCGATTACCTGCGTCCGCATGATGCCCACCTGGTGGCGATGTTCAACGAACTGATCATCGACCAGAGCAACATGGCGCGGGTGATGAACTCGATGGAAATTGGCTTTCGCAATGCCTCGCTCGCCACAGTCATGGTGGGCGGTTTGGCAGGCGGCCCGCCCGGCGCGGCGTTGGTTCAGGCGGCGTCATTCATCGCAGCCAACTGGGTGTGCTGGGCGGATTACCACCTGCTGCACCCGATCCACATCCGGCATGTGGCCACCTCCACCCGTGAGGTATTATGGGTGCAGAGCGCCGTATCGCAGGCTTTCGCCCGTAACGCTCCCTGCATCATCGTGGGTGATATCTACCCCAAGAGCGGTGCCGTGACCCACGAATTGCTGTATGAAGTCGCTGCCAATGCTGCCGCGCTCACGGTCAGCGGTGCCCACCTGGAAGGCGTGGGTTCCGCCGATGGCGCTTTGCCGCATGGTACCGGCCTCGAAGCACGTTGGATGGGAGAGGTGGGGCATGCCGTTACCCGCCAGGGCCTCGACCGGGCAGGTGTCAATCACATCATCCTGCGCCTGCTGGAGCGCTATGAGCCCATCTTCAAGCAAAAAGGCGGCAACCCCGGTAAACCGTTTACCGAAGCCTACCATCTGCAAACCATCCAGCCCAGCGCGGAATGGCTGGACATCTATCAAACGGTAAAAAATGAGGTCTGTGACATGGGATTGCCGGTGTAAAAGGTGTCGTTGCACGCATTAGCGTGTTCGTGTTGTTGTGTTGGTGATTCTATTAAAAGGAGAGTGAATATGGTACTGTACATCCTCGTTAACCTTGCCATTGTGGCGGTACTGGGGTTGGTGGCCAATCTGCTGCCAAAAGAATCGTAATTGAACCGGATTCGTTACACCTGTTGGACCATCAATCGAAAACCCATGGAGAACTTGAAATGAAATTAAAATACACAACCCGTGACATCGTCATCCTCGCGGTGATTGCCGCCATCGCTGGCGTGGTGAACACCGGCACTGGTAATATCTGGTATGCCGCCAACAGCTCACTCGGCCCGTTGGGTGGTGCCCTCCTGCAAGGCGCCTTCATGTGGGCATACGTGCTGGCAGTATGGCTGGTGCGCAAACCCGGTGCTGCCCTGGTGATCGGCATCATCGAAACTTCTGTGGAAATCCTACTGGGCAATGCCTCCGGCATCGGCACCATCGGCTGGGGCATCACCCAGGGCCTGGCGATCGAGATTGTCATGGCGTTCGGCCAGTGGAAAAACTACTCGATCTGGTCGGCAATTGCCGCCGGCGCGGCTGCCTCACAGTTCGGAACGGTTTGGACCGCCATTTTCTATGGCTGGGATCCGTCCTATGCCAAAGATGTCTGGCTGGCTGTGCCGATCAACCTGATTTCTGGCGCCATCCTCAGTGGTTTGCTGGGGTATTACCTCGCCAAAGCGGTTGCCAAAACCGGCCTGGTGCGTTCCGCGAAATAACCTCCCCGAACCCTGAAAGAGGGAGAATGCGAGAAAATTCTCATTCTCCCTCTTTTCTGCACAGTACTATGAGAGAATAGAGCAGGCAGCCTGCCTGGCAAGAGACTGCCTGCCGTATACTTTCAAATGGTAGGAACTTGAAACGAACAATGACAGAAATTCAATCCACAACCCCCCTGGTGCTGGTTGACCGGGTAAGCTACACGCATTGGAATCAGACCGAACCCACCCTCATGGATTGCTCCCTGCAAATCGAAGCCGGTACCCTGAATGTCCTCGTTGGCCCGGGCGGATCGGGAAAATCGACCCTATGCAGCCTGTTCAACGGAGAAATTCCCCACCTGTTGGGCGGTAAAATGGAAGGGACCGTATTCCTCAACGGTGTGGATACCGCCACCCTTACGGTCAGCGACCTGTCACGCCAGGTGGGACACGTTTTCCAGGATCCGGAAACAATGTTCGCCACACTGTACGTGGAGGACGAGATCGCGTTTGGGCCGGAAAATTTGCGCATGAACGCCGATGAAATCCGCCGCGTGGTGGATGAATTGCTGCACATGACCGACCTGCAGGAGAAGCGCACCAACCTGGTATGGGCGCTCTCCGGCGGGCAGATCCAAAAACTGGGATTGGCCGTGGTACTGGCAATGAATCCTGCCATGATCGTTCTCGACGAACCCACCGCCAACCTTGATCCCGCCGCCACTCACAGCCTGCACCGGTTGATCCTGGAGCTGCGGCAACGCGGCATGACGATCCTGCTGGTGACACGGGAGCTGGATGATTTCCTGCTGACCCATGCCGACCAGCTGCTGGTGCTCAACCAGGGCTGCATCTTCGCCAGTGGCAAGCCGCAGGAGGTGCTGCTGACACACGGCATGCGCCTGACGCACGAATTGGGCATCTGGCTGCCAGAAACCGCTGAGATCGGACTGGCACTGCGCACCGGGCTGGGTGGTGAATTATCTGAACTGCCTTTCACTGCGCAGGGAATGCTGGATGCACTGCGGCATTATGGTTACCTGAAAGACCACCTGAACGGGAAACCCATTCCGCCCGAAGTTCATACCCACGAGGTATTGATCCGGGCGCGCGGGTTGCGCTACGCTTACGATGCCGAATTCGAAGCCCTCAAAGGGGTTGACCTTGAAGTCTACCGCGGGGAAATTCTCGCCATCATCGGGCGCAACGGAGCTGGCAAAAGCACCCTTGCCAAACTGCTGACCGGCCTGCTCAAACCCACCGGAGGCGAATTGCGCATCCTGCATAAAAACGCCCGGGAGTGGAAGGTCGACCAGCTCGCTGACCACCTGGGATTGGTGTTCCAGAACCCAGAACATCAATTCCTCACGGATAGTGTCTATGACGAAATCGAATACAGCCTGTTGGCGCGGGGCTGCGAAGATGATGACGAACGAAAACGGATCATTGCAGAAACCCTGAAGCAGTTGGAACTGGATGACTGTACCGGCATCCATCCGTTTGCACTCAGTGCCGGAAAAAAACGCCGCCTGGGTGTGGCCACCATGCTCGTTGGCCAGCCCAAAATCCTGATCCTCGATGAACCCACCTACGGCCAGGACAAACAAATGACCCAGACCCTGATGGCCTTGATGGAAGATATCCGCCGGCAGGACGTGACCATTGTGATGATCTCGCACGATATGCGCCTGGTACAGGAATACGCAGACCGCGTGGTGGTGCTGAATGAAGGTGAAAAACTGTTTGATGGTACCGCCGCCGACCTGTTCGTACAGGATGAACTGGTGGCACGCGCCAACCTGCGCCCCACCCTCCTGGAAGAAATGCTGCACCGCTATCTGCAATCGGGAGGTACCCTGACGGGGCGCATCAGCAACAGCCATGATTTCATTCACGCTCTCGGATTGGAGGTGCAGATTGGCCGATAACGGATTCCAGCTCCAATTCAAGGAACGCCATTCCACCCTCAACCGCATCTACCCCCTGGTGAAGCTGATCTGGGTTGTGATTGTGGCAGTGGGCCTGTTCATTTACAAATCCCCGCTGCCCGGCGCGGTTGCCTTTCTCCTGATCCTGTTCCTGGCCGCTGTGCCAGGCAAAATTCCGCTGCGGCAGATTTTCGGATCGGCCAAGTTGATCTTCGGTTTGGGGTTGCTGCTGATGATCTTCCATTTCTTTGCGGACCCCGGCGAGGAAATCTTCCGGGTGGGGTTCCTGAAAATCACCGATACGGGTTTGATGCAGGGACCGGTATTCTTCTTCCGGCTCTCGGTGGTGGTGCTGGCCTCGTTTGTAATGATCTGGACCACCGACCCGCGCGACCTGATGACCTCACTTGCCAAGGCGGGCATGCCATACCGCATGGCGTTCACGGTCTTCCTGGCCATGCGCTTTTTACCGCTGGCGCAGCGCGAGGTGGAAGCAGTCAAAGACGCCCATGCCATCCGCGGCAAGGCACAGCACTCCTCACTGGGGCACCGCTTCAAGCTGTGGCAGCGCTATATGTTTACCGTGCTGATCAACGGCCTGCGCAAAGCGGAAGCCGCCGCCGTGGCCCTCGATTGCCGCGCCTTTGGCACCGCTCCCACCCGCACCTATGTCAAGGATGTCCATTTCCGCGTGGCCGACCTATGGCTGCCGCTGGCGACGGTGGTGATCAGCACCCTGCTGATCCTGGTGGAACGCGGTGTGTTCAGTTAAAGGCGTTCTCACCCGGTAAATTCGTCAAACCATATCCCCTGCCGGTAATTGTCAATCGCCCGTTTCACATACGGGATGGTATTCTGCGGCAATTGTGTCAGCGGGAACCAGCGCAGGTCATCACAGCGGTCCGGTTCGCAATTGGTGACGGCCCCTTTCCAGGCCTGGGCGGTGAGGAAAAAGTCGATCCGTTCGCTTTTCACGGCACGGTGCATCACCCCCACCACGGTCAGGTCGTCCGGCGACAGCCCAATTCCGGCTTCCTCCGCCGCTTCGCGGATCATGGCTGCACGGACGGATTCACCGCCGTCGAGGTGCCCCGCCACCAGGCCATACTGGCCGTCTGCGAATCCGGTATTGAAACGCCGCGAAAGCAGAATCTGATCACCATCCAGCAACAACAAATGCACCGCCGATAAAAAAGAAAACCGCATTGCATACTCCCTTTCCGCAATCATGTAACACCTGATTCTAACCGATTTGGCGAACGATGGGCGGGAATACCCATAGAATGCCAGAAAACCACCGCAAAGGGATTGACAGACAACCGGGGTGGATGTAGAATCATTTCGTTGACTGACCGACGGTCAGTCAACGAAATGGAAGGAAGTGAATGGCTCGAATCGTAAAAAACCCCGAGGAACGCCGCGGCGAGTTGATCGCCTGCGCCCGTGCCCTCTTTTTCTCCAGAGGCTATGACTGCACCACCGTCAGCGAGATCATCGAGGCTGCTGGAGTATCCAAGGGTACCTTCTATTACTACTTTGCGTCCAAACAGGCTGTACTGGAAGCGATGGTGCAGGAGATGGTGGAACAGGCACTGCTCGTGATGCAGGACATCGTGAATGATGAATCCCTTTCCGCCCTGGAAAAATGGGACCGCGCTTTCAACGGGCTGGGTGCATGGAAAATGGAACGCCGCGCTGACCTGGTCGCTTATGCCACCCTTTTGTACAGTGATGACAATGTGCGCTTGCTGCACAAAATCCAGGCCGAATCGAATCGTTCTGTGCCGGCACAGCTGGCATTGATCATCGAGCAGGGCATTAAAGAAGGTGTGATGCATACCGATTCCGCCCTGGAAGCCGCAGAAATTTGCTACGCCATCTTGCAAGCCCATTCAGATACCCTCATCCGCATTTTACTGCACCCGGAATGGTTCGACAGTCCTGCCGAACTGGTTGGCCGTAAGCTTGCGGCTATGCAAACCGCCATCGAGCGCGTGCTGGGCGCACCGCCGGGTTCGATCGAGTTAATGAATGGCCATGCTGTTCAGACCTGGTTCGGCGCATCGCCTGCCGATTGATAATTGGATACAAATACAAACAACCTATACGTACACATAACAATTAACATGGAGCAACAATGAGCATCATTGAAGTTGAGAAGCTTACCAAGTATTATGGAAAATCCCGCGGAATCGTGGATGTTTCTTTCAACGTGGAAGAAGGTGAAATCTTTGGTTTCATCGGGCCCAACGGCGCCGGTAAATCCACCACCATCCGCTTGTTCCTATCTCTCATTTACCCCAGCAGCGGGAAGGCCAGGATTTTCGGCAAGGACTGCATTGAATTTGGCCCGGAAATCCGCCAGGAAATCGGTTACCTGCCGTCAGAAGTGTTCTACTACGAAGGCATGAAGGTGATTGACCTGTTGAAATACTCCGGCAGTTTTTACAAAAAGGACACCACCCGCCGCATGCACGAACTGGCCGAGATCATGGAACTTGACCTGAAACGCCGTATCGACGATCTTTCCTATGGCAACAAGAAAAAAGTCGGCATTGTGCAGGGCTTGCTGCACCAGCCCAAACTGATCATCCTCGATGAACCCACCAGCGGCCTCGATCCGCTGATGCAGCAAAAGTTCTTCAACCTGATCCGCGAAGAAAATAAACGCGGCGCTACCGTCTTTTTCTCCTCCCATATCCTGGGCGAGGTGCAAAAAATGTGCAGCCGCGTGGCTGTGATCAAAGAGGGCAGCATCATCAAAATTGAAGAGATCAAGACCCTCCGCAATGAGCATTACAAGAAGGTGATGGTGACCGCGGAAAATTCCGACCAGCTGCAATTCGACCTGGAAGGCGTCACGAATGTGGAACGTGACAACGGCACCGTGCGCTTCTTCTTTAAAGGCGATATCAACCAGGTCACACGCATCATCAGCGCGCATGATGTGGCCGATCTTACCATTGAAGAACCCACCCTCGAAGAAATCTTCATGCACTACTACGAATAGGCGATCACGATGAAATTCAACATCTACAAACATGAGATTACCATGTACCGGAAATCCGTGCTCACCTGGTCGCTCTCGCTGGCCGTGATCATCTTTCTGTTCATGAGTATGTTTTCGTCATTTGCGAAAGACGCAGATGTATTGAACCAGGCACTGGCACAGATGCCGCCTGAATTAATCACCGCCTTCGGCATGGACCAAGTCGATATGGCCAGTGTATTGGGGTATTTCGGCTTCCTGTTCCTGTTCTGCCAGGTATGCCTTGCCATCCAGGCGGCCAACTACGGTTTTGGGCTGGTATCGGTGGAAGAACGCGACCTGACCGCAGATTTCCTGCTGGCAAAACCGGTCAAACGTACCACAATCCTCACCAGTAAGTTGCTGGCAGCACTGACCGGTTTGACCATTACCAACATCGTGGTATGGGTATCCAGCTTCTCCGCCATCGAATCCTCACGCGCCGGCAGGCCGTATGATACCGGTATCCTGCTCCTGCTGCTGGCAAGCATTGCCATCTTCCAACTGGTATTCCTTTCATTGGGCATCGTCATTTCCCTGCTGATGAAACGCGTGCGCAGCGTGACAACACTCTCGATGGGCCTGGCGTTTGGCATGTATATCCTCAGCGCCTTCGGCGGTATGCTGGGCGATGATACCTTCGACCTGGTGACACCTTTCAAGCATTTCGACCCGAGTGCGATTGTCGGCAGCGGTTCCTATGACCTGCCCCTGGTACTGATCAGCATTGCGCTGATCGTGGTTTCGATTACCGCCAGCTACTGGCTGTACCTGAAGCGCAACATCCATTCGGTCACATAACGGAGGTCGAACATGAATATCTATTTCCGTGAACTAAAAGCAAATTTGAAGTCTCTCCTGATCTGGAGCGGGATTGTGGTCCTGTTTGTCCTGGTCGGTTTCTCAAAATTCTCGGCTTATGAAGGCAACCCGGAACTGCTTGCCATCATGGACAGCATGCCCAAGGCATTGGTGGAAGCCATGAGCCTGAAGGCCTTTAATCTAACCACCGTTACCGGCTTCCTGGGTTTGATGTTTACCTATTTCGGTCTGATCCTTTCGGTGGCGGCGGGAATGTGGGGCACCGACATCATCACCAAGGAAGAGCGCGACCGCACGGTTGAATTCTCCCTCACCCTGCCGGTCACACGCGGGAAAGTCATCACCGGCAAGCTGCTGGCGGCTGTCACCCATTGCATCCTGCTGCTGCTGGTTACCTGGGGCTCGATCCTGTTGGGGGCAGCCAATTACCAGACCACCCAGGAATTTTTCGATTTCCTGTCGCTGATCATCCCCGCCCTGGGCATGATGCAGCTGATTTTCCTGGCAATCGGCATCCTGCTGGGCTGCGCGATGAAGCATTACAAACGCGCCAGTTCGATCACCATGTTCATCCTGCTGGGCATGTACATGGCATCGATCTTCTCAGGGCTGAATGAAAAACTTGAATTTCTCAAGTATGTCTCGCCCTTCAAATATTTCAACCCGGCGGTGATGCTGAATGAATCCAGGCTGGAATGGCCTTACCTGCTGATCACAGCCGGTATCATCGGCGTGTGCCTGTTGGGGGCCTATTTCACCTACCAGCGCCGCGACCTGTACATTTAACAAAAAACACCCCGGGGTCATCACAACACTCCGGGGTGTTTCTATTTAAAAGGTCTTTTCCCACACCGGGCGATAGGCGATCGTGGTAAATCCGATCGCATGGTAGAAATCCTGTTCCGATTCGACATACGCGATCCTGGCCCCCATGGCGCCCACTCGCCGCACACACTCCAGCACACAGGCCTTTCCAAGGCCCATCCGGCGGTAGTCGGGATCAGTGGCGACTGGTTCGACATAACCGCACAGGTTGTAAGGGTCAAACCAGATACCGCTGTAAGCCACGTAAGCGCCGTCAGGGGCGACAGCCATCACATTCAGTGCCTTGTTGAAGCGCGGTGTGGACTGCATTTGTGCCCGGCTTGCTTCACCACCCGGTTCCGGTTCACCGGGATGGTTAAAACCGCGCCACAGGCAGCGGTCGAGTTTGGTCAGGTCATCCTCCTCGTTCAGGTCCACCAGGCTGAATCCTTCCTTGACAGGAATGGCCGGAAATGGATCAGGAATGGACATCTTCGAGATACACTCCCGTGCGGTTGGATGGCGGACATAACCGCGCGCGGCAGCCGCCTGGTTCATGGCCTCATCGAAGTCATTCACCAGCACCCGGCACATCAACGTGCCGTTCCTCTCGGCGGAGAATTGCTGTTCCGCATGGGCAAGCATCTCATCGCACAGGAAGTCATACCCCGGCGCGCGCTGAAAAAATCCCAGCGTTGGGCGGTCCTCATAATTGACCACCGCCACCAGGCGGCCGTCGTCCTCCCACAACGCAATCCGCTCCAGGTATTCTGTTTGCAGTGCGGGGTGCCAGTGCATATATTCCCAGCGCGGCTGAAGCCAGTTGGGGTACTCTCCCTCACGGTAGGTATCCCATAACAATTGGTTCACCCGTTCATAATCACGGGCGCGTTGATAGGCAATTTTTCGAACAGTCATCATCTTCCTCCTACTCAGTTCAAATTCTTCCATCAATAGAATAGCAAAATCAACGCACGTTGTAAATAACCCCCAAAGATGGTTTTGTCAGTTCCCGGTCAGAACCCGCCGTCCGGTTGGGGGATGGAAGACCGCGCTGCGTGCGAACCACTTTGCCAGCGCGACAATCGTCATGATTGGCGGCAAGCCGGGTGCGTGGGGCAGCACACTGGCATCACACACATACAACCCGTTGACACCTTTCACCTGCAGGTGTTCATCCACCACCTGCCCCAGGGCGGCAGTCCCCCCCGGATGGGCTCCCTGCGGTTTGGAAACCAGGATCGAAGGCTTTGATACACCCGCCGCGGCCAGCACTTCACGCGCAACCGCAGTGCCCTGTGCCAGGCGCTGCTGATCCGCTTTGGTCAGGCGTTTACTGACACGCCCATCCGGGAACACCTCCCCTGCCATGTCATCGCGGGTTTTCACCATCAATCCCAACAAATGCTTTCGCGGCAGCGCCAACCCCGGCAAGCCAAATTCCGCGAACGCGGAAAGGCGGTGAACCGGCATGTACGGCGACAGGATGAATCCGTGTTCACGGTGAAACTGGTCACAAACCATCGCCATGGAGGGTTCGTTGAGCAGGTTGAGGCTGCGGTGAACCCCAACCACCGAGACAAACAGGTCCATGAACAGGGAGTGACCGGCGTTTTCCACGCCGGAACGGCGCAATAGTTGTGCTGTGCCAATGCCGCCGGCAGCCACAACCACCCGCTCTGCTTCCAGCAAGTAAAGGCCATCTGTGGTTTGTACCTGCACCCCCCGAGCAGTACCGTTCTCGATCAGGATTTGTTTGACCTGTGCGCCTAACCGAAATTCGACCCCGTTGGCAGCGGCCTGATCCACAGCTTGCAATGCGCTCCACTTGGCATTAAACGGACAGCCAGTGGGGCAGACGGCACACTGCACGCATTTTTTTGCGTTGATCGCCTTGGGCATCGGGCGGAATTCAATGCCCAGGCCGCGTGCCGCCTGGGCAATCGCACGCGAACCATCGCTGATCAGGGATTCATCCAGCGGAACGGCTTCCATCTCATCGATGATTTCCTGCCACAGCGGTGCCAGGTCAATCCCAAACGCCCGTAGTTCCTGTTCCATCGATGGCACAATATTTGCCAACGCCGCCACGGTAGAACCGCCAGCCATCAGGGTCCGCCACAGGATCACGCCCTCCTCGGTATGTTTGGGCAGCATTGTCACCGGGTTGCAGTCATAAAAACGCAGCGCCCGTGCAAACGTGCCCACTTCTTGCGTCCGGATTCCCTGTTCAAGTACCGTGATGCGCCGAAGCCCCTGGCGGCTTAGTTCATGAGCCAGCGTTGCCCCGCCCGCGCCGGAACCAATGATTAAGATGTCCTGGGTGATTGTTTTCATTGCTTTCCTCTGCTGTTGCGTACTTCATTATACGAAAACCCGGCAGAAACAGTGCAAAATTCTGCCAATCCTTAAGAAGGTGAGCACGTTATCATCCAGCGCGCCGTTCCCGGACCGCTGCAAATTCAATTGCGGAATGAGGCTTACCCACGCCGCGAACTGTCGCGGATCACCAGTTCTGGTTCGATCAGAATTTGCCGGGGTTGGCTGCCTGTTTCATCTTGCGGGTAAATCCGTTCCTGCAGCAAATTGACGGCAGCTTCCCCCAACCCGGTCAGGTCCTGCCGGACCGAGGTCAATGCCGGGCAGAATGAAGACGCCTCGGGGGTGTCATCAAATCCTGCCAGCAAAATTTGATGCGGAACCGTACGACCCAGGCTGACAATGGTGTGCAGGGCACCCAGTGCCATGATGTCGTTGCTGCAAAAAACCGCATCCAGCTCCGGTCGATTTGCCAACAACTGGCGCATGGCTATCTTGCCGCTCTCTGCGCTCCAATCACCGGCAGCTGTGAGGGATGCCGCCGGTTCCAATCCGGCTTCCAGCAGGGCGGCCTGCCACCCCTGCCGCCGCATTTCGCTTTCCCACCAGCCCTCCGGTCCAGCAACCAGGCCGATGCGTTTCGCCCCCTGCGCTGCCAGGTGTGCTACCGCCAGTTTCGCCCCGCCCACATTATTCACCGTCACAACATCCAGGGCCGGATTCGGGTGCATATTCAGGAACACCATCGGGGGATACGCGGACAACGCGATCTGATCAACCCAGCGATGGCTTCCGCTGGATTCATGGATCGCCCACAAAATACCATCGGATTTTCGTCCATTGACTGTATCCAACAAGCGGCGGATCCCTTCCGGGTCAGTGGAGCGGACGAAATGGAGCATCAAAGAGTATCCCAATTCGTTCGCGCGGTGTTGAATCCCTTCCAACGCCGACAAATAACCGTAATACCCCAGGTCGCGCAGTTCGGAAACAACGATCGACAGCACACGGGAACGCTGGCTGACCAGGGCACTGGCCAGCAGGTTGGGCTGGTAACGTAATGCCTCGATGGCCGCTTCGACCCTGGCACGTGTAGCCGGCGCCACAGGCCGTTTGCCGCTGAGCACGTTTGAGACCGTGCCCGTGGAAACGCCGGCCTGTCGGGCAACATCATGAATGGAAGCGGATTGCGTTTTTTTCATTCAGTTCCAGCTTGGAAAACAGGGGCTTGACAAGTAAATCCTGTTTCATTATAGTAGATTAAAACGTTTTAAATTGCAAGTCATCCCCCGTTTCTCATTCACCAGGAGCAGTACCATGACACCCTCTAAGAAATCAACCTTCGCTTTGTTTTTTGGCACACGCGGCTTTTTCCCTGCCAGCCTGATTGCTGAAGCACGGGAAACTCTCCCGCGCGTGCTGTCGGAGCTGGGACACGCATCGATCCTATTGGACGCTGATGCCACTCGCTACGGTGCGGTAGAAACCACTGCGGAAGGAAAAATCTACAGCGATTTCCTGCGCAAACACCACGGCGAATTTGACGGCGTGATTGTGTGCCTGCCCAATTTCGGTGATGAAACCGGCGCGGTTGCAGCCCTGAAGGATGCCGGCGTGCCGATCCTGATTCAGGCCTACCCGGATGAGCTTGACAAAATGTCCCCCGCCCTGCGGCGGGATGCCTTCTGCGGAAAATTGTCCATCACCGATGTCTTCCGCCAATACGGTGTGAAATTTACCACCCTCAAGCCGCATGTAGTCCATCCTGTCAGCCCCGCCTTCGCGCAAAATATCGATCACTTTGACCGCGTATGCCGTGTGGTCAAGGGTATGCGGGGAATGGTCGTCGGCGCCATCGGCGCGCGCACTACCCCGTTCAAGACGGTGCGCATCGATGAAGTCACCCTTCAGAAACACGGCATCACCGTGGAAACCGTTGATATGGCCTCCGTGATCCACCGCGTGAAAACGCTCGATGACCCGGCGGCGATGGAAGCCAAACGCACTGCGCTCCTCCTCGCTGCTGCCTGGCAGGATGTACCGCCGGCCGCATTTGATGCGATTGTCCGCCTCAGCGTGGTACTGGACCAGATCATTGCCGAATATGGGATGGATGCCATCGCCCTGCGCTGCTGGCTGGAGTTGCAGGAACAACTGGGGATCTCGCCCTGCGTGGTGATGGGCACATTAAACGACCTGGGCACCTCCGCCGCCTGCGAAGTTGACCTTGGTTCCGCGGTGGCAATGCATGCCCTGCACCTGGCATCCGCCGCGCCAGCCGCCTGCCTTGATTGGAACAACAATTACGGCGAAACCGAGGACAAATGCATCCTGTTCCACTGCGGTCCCATTCCGCAAAGCCTGATGGCGGAGCACGGGCAGATTGTCGATCATGCCATCCTCGCCACCAGCGTGGGACAGGGCTGTTCCTACGGCTGCAACGCAGGGCGCATCGCCGCATTTGATTTTACCTTTGCCAATGTCCTTACCGAAGACGGCCGCATGCGCTGGTACCTCGGTACCGGCACTTTCACCGAAGACCCCATCCCTGCCAATTATTTCGGCTGCGCCGGGGTGGCCCACATTGATCATTTGGAGGATGTGTTGATGCATGTTGCCCGTAATGGTCACCGCCATCATGTCAACCTCACGCCTGGCAGCCAGTCCGCTGTCCTCCAGGAAGCCCTGGGCTACTACCTGGGGATGGATGTGGCAATTCCGCAGCGGGGATGCACATGCTGAAGGTGAATGACGTTGTCCGCCGGGCATGGAAGGCGGGATTTGCCATCCCGGCCTTCAATGTTCCCTACCTGCCGATGATCGAACCGGTGATCCGTGCCGTGGTGGATGCAGACAGTTTTGCCATGGTGGAAACTGCCCGGCTGGAGTGGATCAAATTTGAAGCCCGCGGACCGGAAGCAGTGGCAGCCGAATTCCACCACTGGCACAATCCGCGCCACATCAGCCTGCACCTCGACCATATCCCGGTGATCGACGAGGACAATTGCCAGGTGGAGTTCCTGCCCATCTTGCGGCAGGCGGTCATGCTGGGTTACCACTCGATCATGGTAGATGGATCGCGACTGAGCCTCGATGAGAACATCCGTGCCACCCGTGCTGCAACCGAAATCGCCCACCAGGCAGGTGTTCCTTGTGAAGCAGAGTTGGGAGCGATCCTGGGCCATGAGAGCGGCCCGATGCCGCCGTATGATGAGCTGTTTGCTTCCGGCAAGGGCTTCACCCAACCGGAAGAGGCCGCCCGGTTTGTCCGCGAAAGCGGTTGTGATTGGCTGTCGGTAGCTATCGGCAACATCCACGGGGCGATTGCCGCCGGGGTGAAAGACAAACAGAAAATTGCCGCGCGGCTCGATCTCGATCATCTCACGCGCTTGCGGCAGGCCCTCGATATCCCATTGGTACTGCATGGCGGTTCCGGCATCCCGCGCGAGCTGGTACTGGCTTCGTTCCAACAGGGGATCGCCAAGATCAACATTGCCACCGAAATCCGCCAGGCGTATGAAACCACCCTGCGGGAGAGCACCAGCATCCCGGCGGCCCAGGAGGCAGTCTACCAGAAAACCCGCTGGCTGGTGGAAGATTACTTCAACCTCGGCGGAATTGCCTCCCTGGTCGTTGGAGAACAGCCATGAAATTGTTGGGCATTGATGTCGGCACCACGGCGGTCAAGGTCGGCGTGTTTGACGGGCAGGGCGCCTGTCTGGCGTCAGCGGCCTTCGAGCACCGCGAATCCCATCCCGCGCCCGGCCAGGCGGAATTGGACCCGGAGGAAGTCTGGGGCCATGTCCGCGAAGGCATCTGTGCGGTTACTGGCGCGGTGAATGCCGCGGAGATCAAAGCGCTGGCCATCTCCTCGATGGGTGAAGCCGTTGTGCCGGTATCCGCTGACCGCCGTATCCTGGGGCCTTCGATCCTGAATTATGACCTGCGCGGCACAGAATTCGTGCCGCTGCTCGCGCCTGCTTTCACCGGTGAACGCCTGTATCCGCGCAACGGCAATACGTTTGGTAACCAATACAGCCTGACCAAACTCAAGTGGATCCAGGCGCACCAGCCGGAGTTGTATGAAGCAGCCTGGAAATTTCTCCATTGGAGTGCTTTCATCGGGTTCATGCTGGGGGCTGAGCCGGCCGTGGACTACTCCCTCGCCAACCGCACACTCCTGTTCGACCTGGAAACCGGTACGTGGTCGCAAGAACTGCTGCAAATGGCAGGGCTGGATGGTGGGAAACTGCCGCGCTGCGTGCCTTCCGCAACCGTGATTGGTACGGTTCCCAACAGGCTGGCGCAGGAATTGGGCCTGCCAGACGGCGTCAGAATTGTCAGCGGCGCCCATGACCAGTGCGCCAATGCCGTGGGTTGCGGGGTGATTGATTCTGGTGATGCGGTTTACGGCATGGGCACTTACCTGTGCATCACACCCGTATTTGAACAGCGCATTGCCGCATCCTTGATGACGGCGCGTGGGTTGAATACGGAGCATCATGCCGTGCCCGGAAAGTATGTCAGCTTTTTGTACAACCAGGGCGGGGCATTGGTGCAGTGGTTCCGAAACACCTTCGCCGCTGCCGAACACGAAATTGCCCGACAGGACGGGCACAGCATCTACCCCCTTCTGTTTAATGAACTGCCGCAGGAACCCAGCAGCGTGCTTGTTCTGCCGCATTTTGCCCCCACCGGTCCCCCCGAATTTATTGCCGATTCCAGCGGTGTGATCAGTGGCATGAAGCTGGAAACCACCCGTGGAGATATCCTGAAAGGGATTGTGGAAGGCGCTGCTTTTTACCTGAAAACACTCGTGGACAGCCTGCCTGAAACCGGCATCGCCATTGAAAACTACCGCGCAGTGGGCGGCGGCTCGCAGTCCGAGGCCTGGGTGCAGCTCAGCGCTGATATCTTCAACCGTCCGTTCCTCCGTCCGCGCGTAACCGAAGCCGGTGCCCTCGGTGCAGCCCTGATCGCCGGGGTGGGAAGCGGGATTTTCACCGGATTTCACGAAGCAGTCGACCACATGGTGAAACTGGAACGCCTGTTCGAGCCAGATCTGGCGCGTGTCCTGGCGTATCAACGGCGATTTGATGACTACCAGGAAATGGCATCCCGGATGAAAGGATTCCTGCGCGATTGAACCCGTTCATGCTGATGCAAGTGGAACCAACAGGCTGAAACACTCAACCGTCCGTGCCAGAGGAACTGCTGCACAAAGGCAGACTGGCAGCTAAGGATCGTGGTATAGTATCCATACCCGGAGGATGCCTGTCATGAAACCAGAATCATTCATTCCTTGCAACACCAGCGAAGCTGCCTGCCGGGATTGTCCTCTGTCAACGCAGTTAAAGTGCCGATTTACCTCCCGGGATTTGTTCCATTTCCTCATTCGTGCGTTTGGATTCATCCTTCCCGCCGGGATTGGGCTGGTGGTCACCGGGGCTGTCTGGGCGGCAACGCTATGGGTTGGATACATGCTGTTCTTTTTTTCGGTATGGGAAATCCGTATCCTGTGCAGTCACTGTCCATATTATGCCGAAGACAGCAAAGTATTGCACTGCATTGCCAACCACGGCAGTCCGAAATTATGGAAATACCGCCCTCAACCGATGAACCGCGCAGAGAAATTCCAGCTCTGGATCGGCTTTGGCCTATTCACCTTATTTCCACTGGGCATGCTGATCAACGGAAAGGCCTGGTGGTGGCTGCTTGCTGCCCTTGCAGGATGGTTGATATTTGCCCGTTACCTCACCACCCGCGTATGCACCAGGTGTATCAACCTGTCCTGCCCACTCAACCGGGTACCGAAACACATAGCGCAAGCCTACCTGGACAGCAACGCTGCTATGCGTCAAGTGTGGAAAAACGATCACAAACCAACACACCCCGGCGGAAAACCGTAACTTTTTCAGACCATTTGCGTCTTAATGAGTAGAACATGGATGCACAACAACAGCAAGTCCTGCAGCGCGCACAGCAATTGGATCCCCGGGCCCTGACGGAAATATTTAACGAGTTCAGTCCCGGGCTGTATCGGTACGCGCTGCGCCGTACCGGAAATCAGCAGCTTGCCGAAGATTGTGTGTCTGAAACGTTTGCACGTTTACTGACTTACTTCCAACAGCGCAGGCAAAAAATCAATACCAGCCTGCGCGCGTTCCTGTACCGCATGGCGCATAATTGGCTCATTGACCAGTACCGCCGCGAACCCATCCAGCCGGATGAACTCGACGAAGCGATCACGGTAGACCATGCGCCGGGTCCGGAACTGGCGGCAGAGAACCGCGACCAGCAACATCGCTTGCGCCAGGCGCTGTTCCGCCTTCCACCCGCGCAACAGCAGGTGATCGCGCTGCGTTACCTGGAAGAATGGAGCCTCGAAGAATGTGCCGAAACCATGGGTAAGACCATCGGCGCGGTCAAGTCCTTGCAGCATCGCGCGGAACAGACCCTGCGCAGCCTGCTGACATCAACGGAGAAATAGAATGAAGCAGAGAACAGAAAACACCCAGTTAGATCCCGGGATCAATGAGATTTTATCGCCCCTGAAAAATCCCCCAATGGCAGACGAAACCGCTCAACGGCGGATGCAGGCCAATTTTGTTCACCAAATACACCAGGTGCGTCACAATAACGTAACCTTTGCCGCAAAACCACGTCTTAACCATCAGAAACAGCTATCAAACAATCTTTTTATTCGATGGAGGACAAGTCCCATGGCAATTAAAATCATTTCAATCATCGCTGCTCTGGCAACATTATTTGGCGGCGCCGGTGCCGGTACAGTATACGCGGCACAATCCAGCCTGCCGGGAGACGCATTGTACCCGGTCAAAATCTGGAGTGAAGAGGTACGCCTGGATGCAAGCCAGGACCCGGATCAGGATCTGGCGTTGCACCTGGTATTTGCAGACCGCCGCATTGGGGAAATGCTGGCACTCACCCAACAGGGGCAAGCGCCTGACAATGAATTAAACATTGCACTCCAGACCCACCTGTGGATGGCAGCGCAATTAACCGGCTCATGCGAGGATCCGCTCCAGGCGCAGGCGATGCTGCGCACCAGGCTAATGAGCCAGGAAATGAAACTGACCCATGCGCCCGAGGATGCCCTGATGACCCAAACCCGCGCCATGCTGCGTCAGCAAATCCAACTGATGGAATGTACCACTGAGGATTGCGAACAGCAGGTGTGTGAAGGCGGCGGTTGCCTCACAGGTGACAGCCTGATGACACAGGACCAGATTCGTGAACAACTGCGCACCGATCAGCCGGAAGGCGCAGGCAACCCGGATGCCAATGGATTCACCGGCAACTATCCTGAACCCCAGCAGGGAAAAGATGAACAGGAAGAAAGTGGCACCGACAATGGCAGCCAGAATGGTATGGGCGGTAACCAGAATGCCGATCAGATCGGGAAAACACCTGTACCGGGAGATGGCCAGCAAAATGGCAACGGGAATGGTAATGGCAAATAAGCTGACATTCAATCAATAATCAAACAAACCGCCGGCCGTCAGTACGCCGGCGGTTTGCCTATTGCTGCCGATCCAGGTGCTCCTTGGCCCACAGGACAATTTCCACCCGTGAATTGAGTTTCAGTTTTTCCAGGATATTGCTGACATGGTATGAAACCGTACTCTTGGCAATATTCAGCTCAGCCGCGATATCCTGGTTCGACAACCCCTCACATAACAGCTCAATCACCGGCCATTCGCGCTTGCTGATCAGGTCTGTCCCCACCGCTTCTGCGGAAGCCGAATTGTAGCGTTCGCGGATTTTTTCACTCATCCAGCGGCCGCCTTCCTCCAGCACGGTGCGCAGCGCTTCAATCACCACATCCTGGATTTCATCCTTCAGGATGTAAGCATCCACCCCCTGGTCAATCAGTGATTTTACAATCCCGGCATCATCATACGCCGAAAGAATGATGATCTTGCAATGCGGGCACCGCAGCTGAATTTTGGAAACAAGGGTGGTTGCCCGCATCCCGGGCATGCGCACATCCAGCAAGATCACCTCTGGCAAACGTTGTTTGAGCAACTCCAGCAGTTCCTGTCCATTATTGGCCTCGCCGATCACCTTGTATTCGCGGTGTTTTTCAATTTCTGTGCAAATACCCGACCGCATCAGCGGATGGTCATCGGCGATGATCATAGTATGACTCATTTTCCCCTCCAATCTTTTCCAGCGGAATCCGTGCAATTAGCGTGGCTCCCTCGCCCGGTCTGGACGCAATTGTCAAACTGCCATTCACGATTTCAAGAAATTCCTGGATGCCGGTCAAGCCAAAATGGCCGGCAGTCACCAGCTCTTCCAGGCCTTCTGGCACCTGGAACCCGACCCCATTGTCTTCCACCCTCATTTCGATCAAGCCTTCGTTCGCGTCCAACACCACCCATGCGCTGTCCGTACGGGCATGCTTTTCAATATTCAATAACGCTTCCTGCAGCACCCGGTACAGGCAGATTGAAACCATATCAGATAGCTGGTCAATCACCGGGGAATCCGATACCTCCAGGTGCGTATTGAGATGATAATTGCGGTGATGGCTTTCCGCAATCGAGATCACCGCCGAACGGAATCCGGTGGCATCCAACGCGGGTGGGCGCAAATTAAAACAGATATCGCGGATATCCTGCGATATCGTTTGCAGCGAATGCTGTAATTCATCGGCTTCCTCGTCGGAGATTGCCAGCTTGTCCTTGTCGTACAGTTCGTTCATCGTGTAGCGGAAAGCCGTCAATGACTGGATGATGTTGTCATGCATATCACGTGCGATGCGTTTGCGCTCATCCTCGCGCGCTTCCAATAGCTGCTGACCCATCTTGCGCACCTGCTGGGAACGCCGCTCCACTTCCTGCATCAGGAACAGGTTCTCCACAATCACCTGGTATTGGCGCAACAGGGCATCCAGCTGGGAAATTTCGATGGCATCAAATCGTTCACCATTCTTTCGCGGGCCGGCGCTGATCACCCCCACCGGGTAGCTGCGCCCTTCCAGCAAAAACACATATTCCGGTGTATCACCAAAAATCTTTTCGTACTCCAGCACCAGGTCATCAATCGATGCAAGCTCAATAAATATATTGTGCGACATCTGCCGATCTGGCGCTTGCTGCCGAAATGTAATGCGATTAATCACGCTCATCACCTCAAACGGATCCACCGCCATTGGTGTAACTTCGCCCTGTTGGTTAAATTGAAAACAACGACCGTTTTGCAGGCTGATCTTCAGGTAAGTGAAGTTAAAAAACTTTTGAAAAATTTGCGCCGTTTGCACCAGGATCAGGTCGTTATCCCCTGCTTCCGAGAGGTCAAGGCTGAGCTGTTGCATCTGCTGTGCTTCACGGCTGGCGTCGCCGTATACAAAGCGCTGCACAAAGCGGGAGACATAATGGTAAAGGATGATACCAATCCCGATCAGCGCTGCCAGAATCAACTGGCTGAGCCAGGTTCGATCATAGACACCCAGCAGTGGTGACCAATCCTGCGCCACCGCATAACTGACTTCGGCGAAAAAGTAAATGACCAACAGCGTCAGCATAAATGAAAGGATGGTGCAGGTTACGCGCGTATACTGCTTCTTTCGCTGGATCAAAAGCGAATAATTGACAGGAATCAACAACATCGGAATCACTGATATGATGGAAGGCATGGTACGCGGATAACCCAGCATCAGCGGGATCAGGACAAAATACAGCATCGGTCCCAGCGCGGTAAAAAAAGTGAGCAGCATGATGCGCAGGTTTCCGCGGGAGAGTTCATCATACACATATTGCACCGTGAACAGGAACAGGATGAACAGGAATCCCAATGCCCAGAAGACATAAAAGATGATTTTGTTGGTGATCAGGTTGGGAACCTCTATCAACCACCATCCGGCAGAATAAACAACTGCCATGGTGGTGATCATCCAACGGGCCGCCATCAGCACTTTGTTGGATAGCTGGATATTCAAAAAAGGCCAATGAAATTCGATCCCGGCCAGGACCACCAGGATCATCAACAAATGACTCCAAAACCCTGTACCACCCTGGATATACCGCTCTAAATTGAACAGCGAAAACAAGCCTGCCGAGAGAAACATATACATCGCGAAAGTGCCATTAACCCGATTGACCGGTACCATCAGGATCAGCGCCACGGCAAAGCTGTAAAATGATAAGCCGATAAGGGGAAAAACAGTGTGCTCCCAACGGAAAACGCGATCCGGGATTTCCGCGATGACGTCAAGGGACCTTTCGGTACCATCGAGATTTCGCAGCCTCAACTGATACACCTCCCCCGTTTTCAGATCACGCAGGGGACGAAATTCGGCAGCCGGAAGGCCATTAACCATAACCACACGGTCATCGAATGTAACCAGTTGATGAATGTCAGAGCCCAGGAAAATTTCCATGATCCGCCCGGTATCATAATCCACATCGATTCCGAGTGAAGGATGGGTGCGCCAGAAGTTTGCGTTGTAAATGTTGAACCCAACCAACCCGATAAAAGCCAACACGGATGCCATCCGCATCCAGAAATGGGATTTCGGCTGCTGCCTGTACCAGGTTGTCAATGCCGGGAACATCTCTTATCTAACCCTTACTGTCGTATGCTTGAATTATAGCTGACAATGATAAAACGAATTGAACGGGGCGGACTGCCTTACAGAAAGGATTGTGCGCAAAGGGCGAACCCTCTGCGCACAATATCTCCCCTGAAACCAGATGATACTGGCTCTCCCAAATAAACGGTTGTTCAATGCCGACTTCGAATGGAAGCCTTGCTTATCTGTCAATATTCAACTGCTGAAAGGAGTTTTTCAATAGAGCATCACCCTATCTATTGTCTTAATAAGTGTAGCGCACCTGAAAGTCTTCGTCAACTGTGATTAATCACAGTTTTTTTGAACAATTCAGCCCGAAATCCCCTACAACAGGGCAAATCGGGCTGAATACAGTCTTTTCAGGACGGTTCAGTTCAGGGGCGGTAATATTTTACATCGAGCACATCCAGGCGTGCCAGGGTTTGCGCCAGTCGCTCTGAAAAATCGGCGTACTCCTTTTTGGCAGGATCCAGCCACAGCACTTCAGCAAGCGCAGCTACGCGCGGAAAAGCCATCCATTCCACATCCTTCGGGCCTGGCATGTATTCGGTCCATATCTGCCCCTGGGCACCCAGCACATGTGCCGCCTGTTCCGGCGTCAACCCAGCCGGGATGGGTTCATACCCATACACCCTGTCAATCGGGAGATATCCGCCAATGCGAATTTCCGCATCAGATTGTTCTTCGGTCTGGTAATAGTCAAAATAGACATAATGGTTGGGTGCCATCACCACATCGTGCCCCGATTTGGCAGCATCAATTCCGCCTTTCTCACCGCGCCACGCCATCACTGTGGCGTTCGGCGCAAGGCCGCCTTCCAGAATTTCATCCCATCCCAACAAGCGCCTGCCGCGGTTGACCAGGAAACTGTCCATCTGGCGGATGAACCACGATTGCAATTCATCTTCATCCGCCAGGCCAAGTTCCCTGATCTTCTGCTGCGCTGCCGCGCTTTCCCGCCACTGCACCTTGGGACACTCATCACCGCCAATGTGAATGAACTCCGAAGGGAATAGCGCCAGCACTTCGTCCAGTACATTTTGCAAAAACGCAATGGTGCTGTCTTCGGCATTGAATACATTCGGGTTCACCCCCCATTGGCAGAACACCGGCAGTTGTTTCCCGGTGTTGCCCAGTTCGGGATAAGCGGCGATTGCTGCCTGCGAATGCCCGGGCATTTCAATTTCGGGTACCACGGTAATGAATCGCGCCGCGGCATAGGCCACAATTTCACGCACATCATCCTGGGTATAGTACCCGCCATGGGGAACACCATCAAATTGCGGTCGATCGCTCTGCCAGGTTTTCCCGATGATGGTCTCCTTGCGGAAAGCGCCGATCTCGGTCAGTTTGGGGTATTGCTTAATCTCGATCCGCCACCCCTGGTCTTCGGTCAGGTGCCAATGGAAGCGGTTGAACTTGTAGAATGCCAGCAAGTTGATGAACTTTTTGACAAATTCCTTGGGCATAAAATGCCGGCAGCAATCCAGCATCATCCCACGCCAGCCAAAGCGGGGTTGATCTTCGATCTCCACGCAGGGAATCTCCCAACGGATGCCAGGCACCGGCGCTTCCCGCAGGATATCAGCGGGCAGCAGTTGCAGCAGGGTGCGGGTGGCATAGAACATCCCTGCAGGATGGGCGGCCTGCAACAGCACATGGTGTGGCTGTACCACCAGGCGGTAACCCTCCGCGCCTAACCCAGTCAGGCTCTCGTCCATGTCAAGTTCGATGGAATCATCGCCTTCTTCCGGCGGGAAAGCCGCGATCAGAAAGTGGTAACCGGTGGCCGTGCACAACTGGTGCAGCAGATCCGCGCCGATCTCAGTCGATTCCGGGTCGACAACAAACACCGTCTGGTCACTGAGGGTGAACACACCTTCCAATATCTCCATTTGTTGTGGCTTGGGTATGATATGCATGATGCTGCTCCTTTGAATCTCATTCAGGTCATGATGATTGTAGCTGGAATGCAAACACCGGGCAAGTGCCTTTCCTCTGTTTGACGGCGAACAAAAGAGATGAAAAGAGTAACCGAAACCGGATCATCGTCACATTCAAACACATCGAACCACCGCTATAGTGGTTCGATGTGAGATTTTTGGCGTATTTGAAGCCAACCCTCATCAGGCTGGCGTGGGCGCGGTCACAACCCGTATTCAGACAGACGCACTTTTGAATGGTCGATACCGGGCAGCATCTGTTCGATGAAGTCACTTTCCGATTCCGGCAATTCCTCCGCCTGTCCGCGCAGGCGGCTCAACCAGCGCAGTTCCAACCTCGATAACGGCAATTCACCGCCATCGTTCGCCTGCTGCAGCAGTGAGGTTGTTTCCAATGCGGCCCGCCTTGTGCGCAGGTAAGCTGTGGGTTCTGCGATAATTTTCCCTGCCAGTTGAATGACCACATCCGGCCGCAATACATACGCCTGTGGGTCCGTGGCGGCATCAGACTCCACCCACCAATCGCGCAGGGTGTTGGCGGCATGCAGACCATGACCGGAGGCTACATTCATCAGGCGGGTGGCATAGACCAGCTGCTCCAGGGAAACCGTGGGTGCCATGGCACCCAGCAGCTTGACATTGTTGACCGACTCATTGCTCCACAGGTCAGGAACCGCTTTGGCGATGTTGCCGATTGGCGACAGATGGGCACAGGCAGCTTCCGCGCCTTCCAGCGAGATCGGGCAGCCAGTGATGGCCTTCAGGAACGGGCCCTCGTACGCGCAGTCTTTTGATGGTCCCACCGCGCCGCGCTCATACGCGACCAAAGACCGCGCCACGGTCATCACCCGGATCACCGCCGCCCACACCCGCGGGACAAACTTCCCTTCCGCCAGCACCATGGCTGTATTCCCAAAACCGCAGGCGGTATCGCCCGCCGGAATGGCGTCATATTGGCGGCTGATTTCAACGATCTGGTCCCACAACCAGGCCATATCACGGCTGGCAAGAACGCCCAGTGAAAACACCGATTGGTCCAACGCGCCGTTCAGAATGGCATCATCATGCAGCTCCTTGCCGCCAGTGGATTCGATTGCCAGCAGGTCCGCGCCAGCCTGGGCGCACAACGCAAACGAGCGCAGCATCGCTTCAGTATAGCGTCCGTGGCGCAGCAGCGGCGGGCGTTCAAATTCACGGATATCATTCGGGGTCACACGCAAACCGGTCTTGATCCCGGAAGAGGCTTCCATCTCATCCAGCGCTTTGCGCAGGATTGCAGTAATCTCCGCCCCCCACTCCGGTTCGATGGTGAGTTCCGGCAGCAACTCAAACTCCACCACCAGGCCCGGGGCATTCAGTTCCACCGCCCGTTTACACACCTCTGTGATCATCTGGGTATACTGGCTGCGCACCTCGGGCATGGTTTCTGCCGAGATCAACATATCGGGCAGGGTAAAGTTGAGTTCAGGAACAACCGTACCAGCGCCAAAGGTCAAACCATTCTTTAATTTAACAGGAACAGGGCAGATGCCAAAGCGAAAGTCTTCCACGGCTGGAATTGCCAGTTTGGAAAAAGAAACCATCTCACACCTCACGTTTTCTGATTTCAACAATGAACCGTTTCTGAAGCGGTTATATGCAATTATGGCTGGCAATCCAGAACCAATGTCTTTCGGCATCTGCCCTGGGGGATGTTAATGTTCCAGTCTGGCTCTTCGCATCGCCAACCGAGAAGCAAATTGCCTGACTGAAGGGTGCGGCACAGAGGTACGCTCTTTATCGATAGTTAGATTATAGAGAGTATTGACAACGTTGTCAATATGGAATATGCCCTTTTTCCACAAAATTGACGATTTTTTAAGATTCAGAACGACCTTTTTCCCTCGCACTTGCCGCATACACTGGCGGATGCTGTGGTGTTTTGACGACGTTGTCAAACCGATTCCAGCCCTCCGCCTCCTCGCAACTCCATCCATCAATGTTACAATAAAACAAATGTGGAGGTCACAGTTTGGCAGCTACGATTAAGGATGTCGCCCGCCTGGCGGGCTGTTCCATTAAAACAGTTTCCCGCGTCATCAACGACGAACCCCATGTCAGCGATGAGATTCGTGAGCGCGTGCAAATCGCCATACGCAACACCGGCTACGCCCCCAATCTGTCAGCGCGCCGCCTGGTGCAGCAGCGCAGTTTTTCCATCTGCATCCTGCTGTATCCTGGTTTTGATCAGCCCGCTTCTGCCTTGCTGTCGAAAGTGCTGGATATCGGGTATGAGGAAAACTACGAGATCCTGCTCCAATCCTATTTTCCCATGCTCTCCCATTCCAAAAGCATCCTCGTCGAACGCGTCAACCAGCGCCGCTATGACGGCTATGTGATCACCCCCCCCTGCGATGCCGACGATTTCGTAACGGATATGCTCACCACCTACAAAATTCCATTCGTGCTGGTTAATCCGCTGAACCGGGCGGTCGGCACACCGTATGTTGCCGGGAGCGATTACCAGGGAGCGTTCAATATGACCGAACACCTGATCCGCCTGGGCCACCGCCGGATTGCCTTCCTGATGGGACCCCGCAATATGCGTTCCAGCTACGACCGCCTGTACGGCTTCCGTGCTGCCCTGGACTCCCACGGTGTCCGCTACGATGAAAAATACGTGGTGGATTCCGAGTTCACCTTCGACGGCGGTTGGTGGGCCACGCGCGAATTGCTGGCACTGCCAGAGCGTCCTACAGCAATCTTCGCCGGAAACGATGCCGCCGCGTTCGGGGCGATGTTTTCGGTACAGGAAGCGGGGCTGCGCATCCCCGCTGATATTTCCATTTGCGGGCACGATGACCTTCCCACCGCCAAGTATATTCATCCCGGATTAACAACAGTTCACCAACCTGTGGAGGAATTGATCGAGCGCGCTACCCGCCTGCTGCTGCAGATTCTCAAGGACGGCAAAGCGCAGCAGGAGCAAATCATCGTTAATGCCAACCTGGTTCTGCGCGGTTCCACCGGCCGCGCACCCGCAGCCTGATTGAGGCCCATACACCAGATTGGAGAGACCAATGATTTACGAACACCGCATCCAGCGCTGGCTTGATTTTTACCGGCCTGGCTCCTCGCTCCGTTTCCTGTTGCTGATCGATATGCAGGAAGACGCCTCCGACCGCCCCTGGCCCACACCACAGCGCTGGGCGGAGCGGGAAGCATGGGCCTGGTGCAAATACCACAGCCAATGCAAGCGCATGGAAACACTCGAGGATGACCGCGTTCCGTTCATCGACACCTTTACCGGCACAGAAATATTCGCGCAAGCCTTCGGCTGCCAGGTGCATTACCCCGATGATAATATGCCGTTCGCCCTGCCGTTCATCAATACCCCCCGGGAAGCTGACCAGGTGCGGATTCCGCCATTGGATGCCACCCCCCTGTGGGAGATTCTGGAACATGCCCAAACCTTGTACGACCGCAGCGGACGCACCGCCCTGCTGCGAATGCCGGATGTACAGACCCCGATGGATATTGCCGCCCTGATATGGGAGAAAAAAAGCTTCTATACCGCTCTGATCGAAACCCCGGAAGCCGTACTGGCATTGGCACACAGGGTCCAGCAGCTGCAATACGCTTTTTTCGATGAATGGTTCAACCGTTTTGGCACAGCCTTCATCGCACATTATCCTGATTATTACATGCCGTTCGGCATCACCGTTTCGGAAGATGAGGTTGGCGCGGTGAGCAGCCGCATGTTCACGCGCATGTTCCTGCCGGAATTGAATGCACTTTCCCGGCGATACGGGCAGATCGGCATCCATTGCTGTGCCAACGCCGAACACCAGTGGGACCATTTCGCAGGAGTCTCCAACCTGGTATTGTTGAATCTGGTGCAGCCAATCGATGTGCTGCAGCGTTCCTTTACCCGCTTTGCCAATGTGTGCGCCCAGTATCCGTCAAATCTGCCCAAAAGCATGGCGCAGTTGTCGCCGCAGGATTTTCCCGCCGAGGCACACATCGTTTTTCAGATCAGCGCCGCCACCATCGATGAAGCCTGCCGAATGGCCGAAGTGTTCCAAAAAAATTTTCTCACAGACTAAAAGGGACAGACCATCCTGACGATACATCTTCATCGTACACACGCAGTCAAACATCACCAACGCGACTCAATACTTGCAGACCGCTTTTTTATTTCGGAAACAGATACAAAATCACAGGGTGTGTATGCTATACTGAATGAAACCAATCAATCACGTGGGCTCAACTTGCCTGCATGGTTTTGAATCAAATTTTCGGAAGGAGCATTCAAAAACCACCCATGCAAGTATATGTACTGTTAATGATTGCCGCCCTGCTTCTGATCAGTGTCTTCGCCAGCAAAATATCTGATCGTTTTGGCATCCCCGCTTTATTGTTGTTCCTCGCGTTGGGCATGCTGGCTGGTTCTGAAGGGCCCGGGGGGGTGTACTTCGATAACCCCTCCCAGGCACAGGGAATCAGCATCATCGCACTGGTATTGATCCTATTCTCGGGCGGTCTGCAAACCGGATGGGACAGTGTCAGACCTGTAGTCAAGTTCAGCCTGCCCCTCGCTACCTTCGGCGTCTTTATCACCGCCATTTTCACCGGCGTATTAGCCAGCGTTTTATTGGACCTGACAATTCCAGAAGGAATTCTGCTGGGTTCCATCGTTTCATCAACAGATGCCGCGGCCGTGTTTTCGGTACTACGTTCCAGGGGAATCAGCCTTCGTAAGCCACTAAAACCATTATTGGAACTGGAATCCGGCAGCAATGATCCCATGGCAATTTTCCTGACGGTAGGAATGATCCAATTGATCACCCACCCTGATACTTCCTTCATCAACCTGGTAACGTTGTTCTTGCAGCAAATGTTGATTGGCGCCCTGGCTGGTATCCTCATGGGCAGATTGGGGGCAATCATCATCAACCGCATCAAATTGGGTTATGAGGGGTTATACCCGGTACTGAGCCTAAGCCTGGTTTTACTCACTTTTGGCGTCACAGATTTTCTGAACGGCAGTGGATTCCTGGCTGTTTATATAATGGGTATCGTACTGAACCACATTGATGTTGTCCACAAACGCAGCCTGCAGCGCTTCCATGATGGCCTGGCCTGGTTGATGCAAATTATCATGTTCCTTGCATTGGGTTTATTCGTTTTTCCTTCACGGCTGCTCCCCACGATGGGAATTTCCCTCGTGGTGGCCTTGCTGTTAATTTTCGTAGCACGACCGCTGGCAGTGTTCCTGACCTTGCTGCCGAGTCGGATGGGATGGCGGCAAAAAACATTCATTTCGTGGGTCGGTCTGCGAGGTGCTGCACCGATTATCCTGGCCACTTTCCCAATGCTTGCGGGCATTCCACAGGCAGATTTGATCTTTAATGTAATTTTCTTTGTCGTGTTGACTTCTGTACTGATCCAGGGAACGACGTTGCCATTCATTGCAAAATTTTTGCACCTCGATGCACCCAGTCCCCCTGCCATTCATTATCCGATTGAATATGAACCAGTCAGCGGGATGAAAAGCGATCTGAATGAAGTATTTGTTCCCTCAGGGTCAAACATGGCAAATAAAGCGATCGTTGATTTGCACCTGCCTGATCCATTCCTGATCATCCTGATCGCCCGGAATCATGAATTTCTCACGCCTCACGGCGGAATGATCCTCCTACCGGAAGACACCTTGCTCATTCTTTCAGATGTCGAGTCCCTCGAATTCGTGAAAAACAGGTTCGATGTGCTGGTTCGATAAAGAAAAAAACACGGCAGCCAGTTGACTGCCGTGTTTTCTCTTGGTTGCGATCATCCTGCTGTTGGCTGTGGCTTCACCAGGATAACCTTCGTCTTTCTGATCAGCGGATCGGGATCACAAAATGCGAAACCAATGACGCGATCGCAAGCGCTTTCTCAAACGATTGTTCCTTCTTATTCTTCGCCATGTTAAACTCCTTACTTCGTTTCTTTCTTCCATTGCCATCCGCTCCCCATGGAGCAACAACATTTTCCCGTACCGCTGGCAATTCAACTATAGCAAAAACAGTCCTGTTCCGCACCCTACTATGGAACTATTTTTCCCGATGCCAGGGGATTACCTGAAATTCCTGCTGCCAACTGGCCTGTCTGCGCTATATAATGGAAGTGACAAACTGAAAGGAGAAAGCAATGACCATTGAAATCACGCCTGCTTTACACAGGCAACTGGCTGTGGACCTGTTTAACCACACGTGGGAATTAATGGAAAAAGAAAACCGTACCCCCGACGAGGCGGATGAAATGATCCATGCCGCCCATGCTTCCCGTTACCACTGGGGTGTTGTGGGTGATGCCCTCAACCGGCAGCGCGGTGAATGGCAGGTGTCACGCGTATATGCCCTGGAAAAACACCCCGAAGCCTGCCTCTACCATGCCAAACGATGCCTGGAAATCACTCTCGATGCCGATATCAGTGATTTTGACCGTGCCTTCGCGTTTGAAGCCATGGCGCGTGCCTACAGCCTGATGGCTGTAGACAGTGAGGTCGCCCATTACCGCACCCTTGCGCTGGAGGCAGCTGAAATGATTCAAGATGCCGATGACCGCCAATATTTTCTTGGCGAAGTGAATTCCCTCCCGGTCAACACTTAACCCATCCAGGTAAGAAAATTCCAATCTGCTCACCGATTCACACAAAACCGTCTATAATATTCAGAGTTATGAATATTATAGACGGAGTAGAATGATGACGCGAAAATCTATCCCTTTTCGATCGATCCAGGACTGGAGTTTCATCTTCCTGATCCTGTTTTTTGTGCTGTCGTTCATTGACCGGCGCTTTGGCATTCTCGGGTTGGTGTGCCTGGCAGTACCGCTGATACTGGCCCTGCTGGGTTACGGGCGGTTGCATTGCTCGCATGTCTGTCCACGGGGATCATTTTTTGGCAAGGTGGTCAGCCGTATTTCGATGGAACGCAAACTGCCGCCTTTCTTCCGCACTCTCGAATTTCGTTACGCCGCGCTGGTATTGATGGCAATGTGCCTGGTGGGCAATGTCTTCCGCTTTTATCCTGACCTGACAGCCATGGCCAATGGCATGTTCCAGGTGATGACTGCCTCGTTCGCGGTGGGAACGATCCTGGGAATCTTTTTCAAGCCGCGCAGTTGGTGTACGTTCTGCCCCATCGGGTTCAGCGCCAGCCTGATCAAAGAAGCCCAGGATCAACACAAGATTCGCCGCAAAAGCGGAAATTCCTGAGATATTATTTATTATTCGGCCGCCTGCCGCAGCAAATCTTCCAGAAAGACACCCTCTTCCATCACGCGGGTTTTCCAGTCGGGCATCAAGGTGTCCAACAGGACAGCCTGCGCCATCCCCGAGTAATAGAAACGGGAAATGGATGACTGGTTGGCTGACAGAACAATCTGACTCACTTCGCGCTTCCATTTCTTTGCAAATCGATCGTACCCATGAAAATCATCCAGCGCAGCGATCGCTTCCAGCGGCTGGTAAGCCTCGCTCTCATCCGCCGCTTTCCAGATCATCAGTTCCGCGTATTTTGCCAGGCCTTCTTCCCATTCGCGCATTTGTTCCAACGAGATGTCGTTCGGACTCATCCAGTGCGCTTCACGCCGCTGCTCCCGTGCTGCCAGGAACTGCTGCGCGAGCACCTTGCAGTCGGATGGGTCCATGCAGGAAACCGCTTCCTGTAGAATCTCCATTTCGGCTTTCCAATCCTCCTGCACGGCATCCCACGGGTATGTTTCTTCGTAGGGAGCTGTGCGCTCCGCTGATAGCAGGCGTTCTTCAGCCACAGTACCCTGGAACGCATGGAATGACTCGTGGGCAAACATGGTTAAATACTGGTCACGGGAACCCACCAGCTGGTTGATAAACAAACGGAATGGGAACAGGTGATCCGCAATCGGTGGAAAATCGGCGCGGATTTCCTGTACCAATTTCTCCTGTGTCCAGGTGCGGGTTGTCAGGCTGGCGGCATAGGTATCGCCTACCTTCACCGTGAAAGCCTGTGGTGTCACATCCTCATTCAAAGGCTGCATGTAATACTGCCCGATCAGCCCGCTTTCATCCCCGGCCAATTCCCAGGCCTGTCCAAGCGCATTCAACTGCGGTAACCGCAGCCAACCTGGCGCCGGATCGTTCATGCCGGTCAGGAACGCATACCTGGCATTGTACACGATCACCGGCAGGTCAATCTCACCCCACCCGGGCCAAACCGTATTGGCCAGTTCTTGCCGCAGGTGTTGAAATTCGGCCACCTCGATCATTTCGTCCGGCTGCAGGGCAGATTTCGCTTCCTGATGGGCGGCGAACAGGCGTGCGTTGGATATGTTGATAACGGCGATTAAAATGATCACCAGCCCCAACAAACCCAAAATTAACCAGCCCAGCCGAAGCCTGTGTTTTCGATTTTGTTTTGTCATTGATAAACCTCCTCCATAAGTATAACAGATGCCTTCTCACAGCTTTCTTTCACCTCAAAGAAGAAGCCTGGTGTTTGTTGCCACCAGGCTTTCCTCCGATTACTTTTTATTCTTCCGTTTTTCTTTTCGTTCGAACGCCACCCTGGCGATCAAAAAATATTGCGTGGTATACATTTCGTTTGCTCCTTCTGTCTTCCTTGATCTTCAGGAGCAACGTTTCCCAAAGATCAAGCCTTCCGATGTTTTGTCTTTTGCTGCCGCGCAAAAGCGGCTGCTGCGATCAATATGTATTGTGTGGTGTACATTTCGTTTTCTCCATTCCGCGGGGCTAAAGCTTCGGGGGAAAGTCCGGGCTTCAGCGGGACCGCTTGTGCTGCTTGTGCTGTTCTTGTTCAAATGCCTTGGCGGCGATCAACAGGTACTGCGTGGTATACATTTCGTTTTCTCCATTCCAAAACCAAATCTGCTGCGAGGTTTGTTATTTTCCGTTCTTTTTTGTCTGGCGCTCAAAGGCGGCCTGGGCAATCAGTAAGTATTGTGCGGTGTACATCGTGTCTTCCTTGTGAATCGTGAACCGTTTTCCGTGTTAATTCTATCTTACGCTCTCATCCTTTTTTTCACATCACCTGAAAGTAGTAATCAGAAGTAGTATTGTCCTGCCTTATGAAACCCGGTCCAACGGAACCACCGATACGATGTTAATATGCAGGGAAAACAACTTCTGAATCAACCCGATCAACTCGGACTGATCGCGGAATGAGCCTTCCAGAAAAACCTGCTCCTGTTCAATCCGCTCCTCCACATCACCCAAAACGGCAAGGAAAGTGGGGGACAGTTGCTGCTCAATTTCAATCCGGTAAGGGCGCATTTCCGGCTGTGATCCGTTCCAAACCATATGCAATCTCCGATGCCTCGATTTTCATCTATCATACGTGATTGATGCACGCAGTAACAGCTACCAAAGTAGCATATTCAAGTAGTATTCACCCGGGCACGGTATCTGTATTGCAAACCGCGCGAATCAGACTACCGGCCAGCCACCGCGCAGAAGCGCCAATTACGCCAGCAGCTTTAATTCACGCCCCCGTTGCACAGCCTGGGTGCGCTTCTTGACCCCCAGTTTCCCGAAGATATTGCTGATGTGCTTTTTAACCGTGGTTTCTGCCAGGAACAGCTTTTCAGCGATTTCCGCATTGGTGTAGCCGAGGCTGATCATCTCGAGGATTTCCAATTCACGCGCAGTCAGTTCCTCCACCAGGCCGTCCTTTGACAGGTGGTATCCTTCCTGCTTCGCACCGAATGCCGCCAGTAAACGCGGAATATAAACATTGCGCGGCCGTGCTTTGTCGTAGGCTTGCAGCAAATCCAACATGGGGGCATGCATATCGAGGAAATGCTGGATGCTGCCTTCAGCCACGGCCGGGGCGATAATTTCATCCAGCGTCAGAAAGGCATCGTCGCTGTGGCCGGTATGGTATTGCACCAGTGCTTTGATCGGCAGCAACATGTAGAGCATGGAAAGCCGGCCGTTATTGCGCTCTTCCTGTTCCAGTGTATGCACCAAATCCATTGCCTTATCCACCTCATGGGATAAGGCCAGGAGCAACGCGGCGCTCATCATCACCGGTTTTTGCACCGCAGGAATCGGGCGCGGCACACTTCGATACTTCTCGCGGGCCCACGCCAGCGGGACCGCCAGCGACCGGTTTTCTTCCATTGCCTGCTGTGCCAACACGTACATTTCACGATGTCCCACCTGCCCGAGATACCAGGGGGAATGTTGTTTCGCCGAACGTTTGGCGGCCTCCAGCAGCGCCAGCGAACGGTCAAATTCACGCATCGCGCACAACACCATCGCCAGTTCGATCTGGCATTCCAACAAAGACTCGCCCTCCCGCCAGCGCTCTGCCAGTTGCATTCCCCGCTGGGCATAGGTGTAAGCTTTTTCCAGATCATGCGCCCAGCGGTAATTACTGGCCATCCGTGTCAGGGTAATACAAGAATAGGGTGAATAATCCCCGGCGACCTTCGGATCCAGGGCAAGGGCTTGCTCGTAGTAAGCAAATTCATCCCGCAGATGTCCCTGCACAAAGACCACATGCGCGAGTACGATGTAGGCATTAATAGCCTCGATTTTTAAGTGCTGCACCAGGCTGGCATCCACCGCTGCCCGTGCAAGCGATTCGGCCTGGTTCACATCGCCGTGCCACAGGTACATATTGGCAAGCGAGGTCATCATCCACAGGCGCGCGATGTTATCCAGCGGCAGCTGTGCCACCGCCAGCTCCCCCAACGGCAGCGCCTGGTCCAGCTGCTCCTGGTGCACCAGGGTGAAGAAACGCAGTGCATTCCAATGACCTTCGTGACGGTTTTGTTCTGCCTCAGATGCAAAAGGCTTTTCCCGCAGCAAACGCTCCACCTTTGGCAGATAGGGAGGAACCTTTTCCGCCTGCCCTATCAGGTGATACAGGTAGGCATGCCCCAGCAGCAGATTCATGTTGCTATCCACCACATCTGCGGGAATCAATGACAGCCAGCGCTCCGCTGTTTTTACTTCATAATGGTAAATGGCTGCCGGAATATTGTCGGTCACCAGCTGCACCAGGCGTTCGATATCGCCTGCGGCAGCCGCATGACGAATGGCATCGTCGGCCAGTTTGCGGTCTGCGTACCAATCACTGGCGGCTGAATGCAAGCGCCTGATTTCCACCTCGGAAAACCGTACCTGCGCCTGCACCCGCAGCAGGTCAGCACCCAGGTGATGGTAACGGTACCACTCATGCGCATCATCCAGGGGAATGAGGAAGAAGTTGCCATGCTCCAGGCGTTCGAGGAACTCCGCAGTACGGGCAAGTGGTAATCCGGTCAGGTGGGCGCACAGGGAAGCATTGAACTGGTTGAGGATCGCGGTCTGGTACAGGAATTGCCGCTCTTCATCATCCAATCCTGCCAGCGATTCCTCAAACAGGTAATCTGCAATGTAGCGGTTGTCACCAGAAAATGTATTGATAAATGTATCCACATCCGCCCGATTGGCCAATGACATCCCTGCCAGTTGCAGGCCAGCCACCCAGCCTTCCGTACGTTCCTGCAGGCGCGCGGCCTGCAATTCGGTCAGTGAAAGATGCAGCACTTCATCGAAAAACGCCCATGTTTCCTGCGGGGTGAAACGCAGGTCCCTATCACGGATTTCCACCATCAGCCCCTCCAAACGGAAGCGCGAGAGCGGAAACAACGGGTCTGTGCGGGATAGCAGAAACAGGTGAAAATGTTCCGGCGCCTGCTCAATCAGATACGCCATATCTGCCGAAATTTCCGGCGACTGTACCAGGTGAAAATCATCCAGCACCACCACCAGTGGTTTCTCCGGGTTGAGGGATACCGTGGCATTCAGGAACACACTCAACAGGCTGCGGATGCCGCCCTCTGTTGCAGAAGGCCGGTACACCAGGCTGGCGTCAATATCAATCTGCGGCAGCTTACGGCGCACCGCTTCGAAAAAATACGCCCAAAACCGCGCCGCGTCATTATCCTCGGCATCCAGCGAAAGCCAGACCACCTCATCCTGCAACCTTCTCTCACGCAGCCATGACGTCAGCAAGGTGGTTTTGCCTGTTCCCGCCGGCGCGCTGAGCAGGAACAGGCTGCAAGCCATTTCGCATCCGCGGTCCAAAATGGAAAACAACCGCTGCCGGGGCAGCGCTTTGCGCCGCAGCGGCGGGATGAAAAATTTGGTTGCCAGAATTTGTTCCATCAATACCTGCTCAATGACCGGTTGGCATTCGTTCTTTCACGATTATACCGGAATTTGGAACGGAAACTGCAAAACCCATCGCATTGATATCAATACATACTTCCCCTATTGACTCTCCCCCAGGGGAAGGTTGTACAATTATGATCAACACCAATGAGCGGAAGGAGAAACCATGAAAACGATCATCCTTGGACGCAGCGGACTCCCGGTCAAACCTCTTGGGATCGGAACGGAACATATGAACCGCCTTTCGATTAAGGAACTCGACCATTTGCTGCGGTATTGCGTGGAACGCGGTTTTGATTATTTTGATCTGGTGACAGCCTCGAAAACATACCGGCCCCGTTACGGCAAGGTGCTTCCCGCAGTGCGCAGCCGGGTAAAAATTGCCGGACACCTTTCAGACCGAACTCGTGATGTCGCCAACTCGGAAATCCTGTTCCACCAGATTTTGAAAGATTTACAGGTGGAATACCTGGATGTGCTCTTCATCCAATGGGTGGACCAGGTGGAGGATTACCAGCGCCTGGTCAGCAACGGGTTGCTCGATCTGCTGGCAAAGCTGCGCCAACAGGGAAAGTTCGGCGCATTGGGCATCAGCGGGCACAAAACCGAAGTTGCCATCCCCGCCGCCGAGAGCGGCCTGTTCGACATCATCATGCACCCGATCAACATGGCCTCCAGCGCCATTGCCACCCCGATGCGGCGCGGTTTCACCGGTGAAGATGACCGCAGCCGGCTGCTCAGCCTCTGCCGCCAGCATGACATCGGCCTGATTGCGATGAAACCCTTTATGGGTGGGAAACTACTCAAACCGGGCCAGCCGTACAGCGCCACGCCGGTGCAGTGCCTGCACTACACCCTGTCACAGATCGGCGTCAGTATGGCCCTGGCGGGAGTCTCCTCACCACAGCAGGTGGATGCCCTGGCGGCGTACGAAGCCAGCACCACTGCGGAACGGGATTTCTCTGCCATTCTCCAGGCCCAGAACCTGCTGGATGGCATGCGCGGTGAATGTGTATATTGCAACCACTGCCTGCCCTGTCCCAGCGAGATTGACATTGCCCTGATCAACCAGATGCATGACGAGGCCGTTCAGTTTGGCATCAGCCCCGCACTGCACCAGCGCTATGGCAGCGCCACCCCCTCGGCACAGGATTGCATCGCCTGCGGCGATTGCGAGGCTGCCTGTCCGTTCGGGGTCAGTGTGATTGATCGCATGCAGGAAACCATTGCGCTGTTTGCCTGACCTGTGACCTCAGACGCTTCCATCCTGCGCGGCTTGTGCCACCGTCTGCTGGATCAGCTGCTTCAGCACATCCAGGTCAACGTCAGCCAGCTTTTTAATATACAGGCAGGCTTTGCCGGTCTTGTATTTTCCCAGGCGATCCAGCAAGGGATGATCGGTTTCAGCATACTGGTACGAGAGATACAGGGTGAGCGATTGTTTGCGCGGTGAAAAACCGGTGACAAACCAGTCACCCTCGCGTCCACTGGCGTAGGTGTAATGATACCTGCCGAAACCCACAATACTGTCACCCCACATGGTGCCCGGTTCGCCGGTGATTTCGCGCATCATTTCCAGCACACGGAAACTATCCGCGCGTTTCACTTCGTCCTCCACCTGGTTGAGGAAATCCTCCACACTGGCGTCATTTTTTTGGGTTTTTAATGCTATATTTGCCATTTGGCCTCCATTCCTGGGGCTGTCGCTAGTGTCATTGCGGTTTTGTCCAACGCGCTGGCAAGGATCATCAGAATACGAAAATACTACTCCGTGAAACCACCGTTGAAAACAAAACGATGGTCCACCGAAGTGACAACCTGTACATCATGCTCGTCGATAAAACATACCTCGCCTTCGCGGAACTCCACCTGTTTCACCCTGCCAAATCCTGCGGGGATACGCGCCACACCTTCGATCATGTTAACAGCAAACGGCTCATCACCAGGGAGGTCATGCACGGTGGGGATGCCGGCCAGGTTGACCGGGTTCGGCTCTGCTGATGCCGCCAGACCTTGCGCAAAGTACCCACACACATCCTCCAACCCGATGCAGCAGTTGCGCCCGAACCAGGGTTCCCCATGGCGTCCGTGGTTTTCCATCCACAGTACCATTGACGGCAGCACACGCTGGTCTTTCAGGCTGAACCACAGGTAACCTTTTTCGCGGTTAACGGCCGTTGTCCATACCGGGTGTTCACTGGTTTCAAAATACACCTGGGCAATATCCACAAACCCTTCCCGCGCCGGGAACACCGTGCAATCGCTGGTGTCGGGGGTTTTCCACACCGTGGGTACCGCCCGCAGGTCGCTAAAGCGGGAGCCCGGCAGGAGGGAACTGTATTCGCCATTGGCTTGCAAGGGCGTGCCCGGATTCACCATCCCGAATTGGATCGGTGACGTTGAAATTAACCATTCCTGTTCGCCGTGCAGGGTGGCATGGTGACCGAGGGTGGTCTTGCCGGCAAACCCATCGACGGTATGCTGAATATAGAGAACGTCCTGCCCCGCCTGCACCGTGATGCGCTTGTCCACACTGCCCTGCCGGCCGCGGGTTTCCAAACGCATCTGCAATGTTTTGCGGCTGCCTTCCGCTTTCAGGCTGACAAACGACCAGATCGCGCCTGCTGGTTCGCCGTGCACGGCGTGGGTTTCCCCCTGGTAAGCATTGTTTTCTCCAAACGGCATGCAGAAAAAATCACCGCGCAGGGGAATCAACACCGGCTCAGTGAGTTGCAACGGCTCAGTCTGCCAGGGGCTGATGTAGTAGGGACGGATCGATTCTCCGCTGCCAACACAAAATTCCACCGGTGCCATATGCCCACCGCGCTGTGTCAAACAACAGCTGATGCTTCCATGCTCCAACAGCCACGATTTCTGGTTGGCGATCACAGCGGTTTTTTCATCCTTATACTCAGGCATGGGAACTCCTTTTCCTGTTACTACCGTCGGTTCTCTATATTTACTTTTCTATCACTGACCCGATTATAACGTGAGTCCGGTGGAATAGGGTACAGTTGGATTCGATCGAGAAGGTTATCATTTGTTATATCCTGCGGATTTACTTCAACCCTCCAACCTACATACAAAAACCAGAGTATAATAGAATCGAATTCTCATATACGGTTTTCTTCTGACAGGTTTTCCATTTCATCTTCGCCGTATATTGCTCAAGACTGCCGGGCTTACCGTAACACGCAATTTGGTCATCAATGGCCTTTTAATTTGTCAGGAGAACACATGAAATCATTCAAAGTTGCTGTATTGGCAAACCTGAAAAAGAATGCGCCGCATTTCGACGGCATGGCGGACGACCAGTGGGATGACCTCGACTCCGAGTCAACCGTCAATGCATTGGTGAATGCTCTCCGTGAAGGCGGGCACCAGGCGGATTTCCTGGAAGGCGATATCAATTTTTACGATAACGTGCGCAAATTCAAACCGGATATCTGCTTTAACATCTGTGAGGGACATTTCGGCGACGCACGTGAGGCACAGGTGCCGGCAATGCTCGAAATGCTGCGCATTCCATACACCGGATCAAAAGTACTGACCCTGGCATTAAGCCTCGATAAACCCGCCACCAAGCGCATCCTGCACTGGCACGAACTGCCTACTCCGCGATTCCAGGTGTTCGAGCGTGTCGGCGAACCCCTCAATGACGACATGGCGTTTCCGCTGTTCGTCAAGCCCAGCCGCGAAGGCACTGGCATGGGTGTTTCCGGCCAGTCGATTGTGAACAATGAAACTGAAATGCGCGCACAGATCGCCATCATCATCAAGCGCTACCAGGAACCGGTGCTGGTGGAGCAGTATATCGAAGGCCGTGAGGTCACCGTGGGCGTGGTCGGCAACCTGACCGGACCGGTGGCGCGCCGCCTGCCGGAAAACCGCCATGCCCCGCGCATCCAGGCCGGCTTGCATTTCCTTCCGCCAATGGAAGTAGACCTGCAGGAATTTGTGGGATCCGATGTGGTTTACAGCAACCGCCTGAAAACCGACCTGGCTGACCAGTTGAATTACCTGTGCCCGGCCCCATTGGATGAGGATACCATTGATGAACTCAACTGGCTCACTGCCGCCGCATTCCGCGTCACCGGCGCGCTGGACGTAAGCCGGGTCGATTTCCGTTTGAACGCCCATGAAAATTGGAAGCCCTACATCCTGGAGATCAACCCCCTGCCAGGACTGGCTCCTGGGATTTCAGACCTGGTGATTGAGGCGGCTGCCGACGGCATCGGGCATACGGAGTTGGTGAACAACATCCTCAACACAGCCCTGCGGCGTTATGGGATGATCGAGTAGCCAGCCTGTTTTTTCAGAGGCAATACCACATCAGTCTGGCAAAAAGTTAAATCGACTGCCTGCCTCGAACGAAAATAAAACGAACCGCCCGTGGCGGTTCGTTCATTGTCAGCGAAACATTGTGGGGCAGGCTATCGCGCGCTGCCTGGTGCAGGTTAACCAGCCTGGAAATCCTGGCACTCGAAGGCAGCAGGCTCGTCGATCTGTACCCGCCGGCCTTCCATCGATGACAGGTACGAAGCCAGCAGCATCCGCAGCACCGTCCGTCCTTCTTCGGCGGTTGCAATCGGTCCACGCTGACCGTGGAAAAATTCCGACAGGGGCTGCGCCAGTCCCGCAATGCGTTCCCCATGGTTGGCCGGGCTGGGGATGTCACTCACAGTCCAATCCCCCTTCTCAAAGGTATACCACTTGAGGCCCACCGCATCTGCCGGGCGAGGCACGTTGCAGCTGGGCCCATCGCCGTAATTCTGCACAATGCTGCCTTTTTCGGCAAACACTTCCACCGTGTTTTCAGCCGCGGCACAGGTAAAGGAACACACCACCTCCGCCAGGCTGCCGTCTGCGTAGCGGAATACGGCGGTACCATTGTTGTTTGGCAGGCGCGGATTAAACATGGTGGAGATTTCCGCCGTAACACTTTCCGGTTTGCCCAACAGCCAATAGATGAAGTCGATGGCATGGGCCGTGTCATCCGCCCAGATATCGCGGTTGAGTTCTGGTTTGGCATGCCACATGTCCAGGAATCCCGGCCAGTTCAACAGGGAAAGACCATGTCGGCGGCGCACATAAGAGGGTTTGCCAACCTCACCGGTTTCCAGCAGTTCCTTGATCTTGCGGTTCTGCGGGTCCACCCGCATCTGCCATGCCATGGTGAATGGCACACCCGCAGCTTTGACCGCGTTTACGATCCGATCCGCTTCCGGCAGCGTCAGGGCGATCGGTTTCTGCAGCACGATCTGTTTCCCCGCAGCGGCAGCTTTTTCGACCAGATCCGCGTGCAGGCTGGTCTCTGCCCCGATCACCACGCCCGTGATGTCCTCCCGTGCCAGGAGTTCTTCAATCGACGCACAGGGAACCAGGCCAAACGACTGCTGCGCTTTTTCCAGGCGCGCCGCGTCATGGTCCCATCCAGCAACCACTTCCATATCCATCTCAGAATGTTTCTGCCACATGGTGCAATAGCTGCTGACATGACCATGCGCAAAACCCAGGATTCCTACTTTGTAACTCATATCGCTCCTTTTCGTCATCGTGAATCGTTACCTGTGATTGTACACCCTGCACAGTGCCCAACAGAACGGGAACACCAACTCATCAGCTGGATTTTTACTTTTTTTATACAAATGAAAACCCCCGGGCTTTTACAAATCCCGGAGGCGTTGTGTGATCATATTACCGTCTCAAACAGGCGGTTGTTTATAACATGATTTCGTCCGTATCCAGCAACCGCTCCAGGCCGATTTTCTCCGCGTCCAACCCGCGTGCCTTGCGCTCCTGGCATATGCGGCAGTGGGTGGGGCACTGACTGCGGTAGTCTTCCGGTTCCACATACTTGAAAATTTTTCCGGCATAATTGCGGAAGATCACCACGCGTTCCCCCTGGCTGATCATATAGCGCGGATCGACCGGCACTTTCCCACCGCCGCCTGGCAGGTCTACCACATATTGCGGGATCGCGAGCCCGGAGGTATGCCCGATCAGGTGTTCCATGATCTCGATCCCTTTGGCTACCGTGGTGCGGAAATGGCCAATACCCATGGAAAGATCGCATTGGTACATTTTATAGGGACGCACCCTGGCTTGCATCAGGCGCTGAAACAGTTCTTTCATAATATAGGGGCAGTCATTGACGCCGCGCAGCAGCACATTCTGGTTGCTGACCACAAGCCCACCATCGACCAGTTTGGCCAACGCTTCGACTGCGCGCGGGGTCAGTTCTTTGGGATGATTGAAATGGGTATTAATCCAGATTGGCTGGTATTTTTTCAGCATCGCCACCAGGTCATCGGTGATGCGTTGGGGCATCACAGCCGGTGTGGCAGTGCCAATGCGGATCACTTCCACGTGTGGAATGGCATGCAGCTTCGCCAGCACATATTCCAGCCGCTCGGTTGACATCGTCAGTGGGTCACCGCCGCTGAGGATCACATCCCGCACGCCCGGATGCTGGCGGACATACTCCACCATTGCATCAAAATTGGATTGGGTGCGCGGCTGGTCAGTTTCGCCGGCCAGGCGCCGGCGGGTACAATGCCGGCAGTACATGGCGCACTGGTCAGAAAGCAACATCAACACCCGGTCAGGATAACGATGGGTGAGACCCGGCACCGGCGAATCGACATCTTCATGCAGCGGATCCGCCATATCCTCATGTGAGATATGGATTTCCGGCATGGACGGAATCGCCCGCAGGCGGATCGGGCACTGCGGATCATTACGATCCATCAGGCTGGCGTAATATGGGGTGATCGCCATGCGCAGCGTATTCAACGAATGGCTGATGATTTCCTTTTCCCCTTCTGTTAACGAAACGACCCGGCTTAACTGGTCAACCGTCTTAATCCGGTTGGCAAGCTGCCAGCGCCAGTCTTCCCAATCCTGGCGGGAAACACCCGCCCACGGGCTGGGAGGTTCCTCCTCCGGGGATGGGATTGCATCCTGGGCACCATCCACATGGACTTCTTCTGCCACAATATTGTCACTCATCGTAATAAAACCTTTCCTTCCTGAACAGGCGGATAACAAACAATGCCGGTTGCACGGCATATTGTCGGTGATTGTTGATTACGTGCGCCCTCAGTGTTACGCTTTCTTTAATCGTACCACATTTCTGCAAGCTTCCAACCAGCCTCAAGGGGCTGTTTCCAACGATCGATCAGCACGTAACATGCTCAATTTTGGTTTTGTATGCCTCCCCCGCAAATTTGACCCGCTGACGGTCCATTCCAGCTGTGTTTTCTATGTTTCTCCCGCGTTGCACGGATGCTCAAGGATTGATTGCTCCAACGAGGTTAATTTTAACCGATTTGCTGGTGATGTAAAGGTGATTTGTCACACAATTTCAGGGCTTCGAGATACCGGACAGGGGGGCACAAAAAGGAACTCCGGGGTAGTTACCCTGCCTGTGGAGTAGAATGGCGGCAGCAATCCTTGCTTCACGCCCACACTCACGGCTTCACGAACCGGGGAAGGCAATGCCCTCCGAACAGGATCAAACACCTGTATGATTCCTAATGCACAACAAAAGGACTGTATAATTCACCAGAAAGCATCTCCCAAGGAGCCGTAAAATGGACCCATTTCTCCCCGCGCCGTTCGGCGCTGTTCCCTCCCCACGCCAGATGGCCTGGCACCAACTGGAAACCTACGGTTTCATCCACTTTACCACCAACACCTTCACCGACCTGGAGTGGGGCTATGGCAATGAAAGCCCGGCCGTATTCAACCCCACCACATTGGATGCCCGTCAATGGGTGGATACCGCAAAACAGGGCGGCTTTAAGGGCCTGATCCTGACCTGCAAGCACCACGACGGCTTCTGCCTGTGGCCCAGCCGCTACACGGAACATTCGGTGAAAAACAGCCCCTGGCGCAGTGGCAGGGGTGATGTGGTACGTGAACTGGCGGATGCCTGCCGGGAAGGCGGCTTACAATTTGGCGTATACCTCTCCCCCTGGGACCGCAACCATGCCCGGTACGGCGACATGGCGTACGTGAATTATTACCGCGACCAGCTGCGCGAACTACTCACTCACTATGGTCCGGTGTTCGAGGTTTGGCATGACGGCGCCAACGGCGGGAACGGCTGGTACGGCGGCGCCGATGAAACCCGCAAAATCAATCCTGCCACGTATTATGGCTGGGAAACCACCCGTTCCATCGTGCGGCAGCTCCAACCGGAAGCCGTCATTTTCAGCGATGCCGGCCCGGATGTGCGTTGGGTCGGCAATGAGTCTGGGGTGGGTGCTGAAACCACCTGGTGTACCTTTAACCCGGCGGGACGCTACGCTGGCAGCCCGGCAGTAGATGATCTTGGCTCCGGGCATGAGAACGGCTCCCACTGGATTCCGCCCGAAACCGATGTATCGATCCGGCCGGGCTGGTTCTACCACGCCCATGAAGACGGCAAGGTAAAAACCCCCGAGCAACTGGTGGAGATCTATTTCCAATCCGTCGGGCGCGGCACGTCGTTGCTGCTGAACCTCCCGCCCGACAGGCGCGGCCTGATCCATGAAAATGATGTTGCCAGCTTATGCGGATACCGCACCATGCTTGACCGGATCTTCGCCACAGATCTGGCAAAAACAGCCAGGATCAGCGCAACGCATACAAGGAATCCGGAAACTGCACCCGGCAACCTGGTGCAGGACGATCCTGAATTGTGTTGGGCGGCTCCGGACGGCATCCTGAACGCCAATATCACCCTCGATTTCCCAACACCAATCACTTTTAATATCGTCCAGTTGAAGGAAACGATTGCCCTCGGCCAACGCGTCAGGGCATGGCGGTTGGAGATTGTGAATGATCAAGGCATATGGGAGGTAGCCGCCGCTGGCACCACCATCGGCTACAAACGCTTGGTCCGCTTTGTACCGCACACCACCCGGAAGGTACGGCTTGTGTTGGCCGATTGCAAAGCATGCCCTGTGTTAACTTCCATCCAACTTTTTTATTCGCCCGAGGCAGGGGGCAATGGAGCAACCAAAGGAGAATACTGATCGCTGAACACTTACCATCACGAAATTCGACTCTGCGTTGTGCGGAATAACCAGCAGTTTGGCAGAACACACCCGGTGGCATGCGCCACAATGCGAACGACGAATCAGCCACTACTGGCTGCGTGATATACTATCAATCTGCTCAAAATTCACTATCAGCGAAAAGTTAAATTATTCTTTCGAGAGATTACATGCAAAGGCAGGTGAAGGATGAAACCGAACAGTCTACCGATGATTCCATCCGCAGAATTTCCACAACGGTGGGCAAAAGTGCAGCGCCTGATGGCGGACTTGAACCTCGACCTGGTGGCAGCGTATGCGGATGACCGTGCTACCTTTGGCGCCGCGCATGCCCGTTGGCTGGCCAATTTCCCGGTCCACTTTGAGCCAGTGTGCATCCTGGTTCCGCGCAATGGCGACCCTTGTATGTTGGTGGGGCCGGAAAGTGAGCAGTACGCGCTCCTGGTCGGGCAAATTCCCCAGGTCCGGGTATTAAAGGAATTTACCCACCCTGATGAAGATTACCCCTATGCACAGATGGAGAATCTCAGCGTCATCATCGCCGAACTCGGCGTGAAATCCGATAACCGGGTGCGGATCGGCCTCGGCGGCCGAGGCTTGATCGGCGCTGATTTGTTGGCGACATTCCAGCAAAGCCTGCCCAATGCCGAATGGATCGATGTTGAGAACAACCTGTGCAGCCTGAGGGCACAGAAAACACCGGCGGAACTCGAGGTGATCAATTACGCCTATCACATTGCCGAAGCAGGCATCCAGGCGGCCGTGGAAGCGATCCATCCCGGAGTCACTGAACGTGCCATCGCAGCAGAAATCGAATCTGCCATGCGCCGCATGGGAGCGGAAGGCACCGGGATTGATACCATCGTTGCCTCTGGGACCAACACAAGGCCAATCCTTGCCCGTTCCACCTTCCGTCCCATCGCTGATCATGACCTGGTGCTGATTACGGTTGCCCCGCGCTACGAGGGATACCACGCCGCGATCGCACGCATGATCCTGGTCGGAAACCCCGGGGCGGAAATCCAGCGCGCACTGGATGTTGCCATCCAGGCTCAGCTTGCCTGTGGTTTGGCACTGCGTCCTGGCATTCGAGGCAGCGAGGCAGAAGCAGTCGGCAGGTCCATCGTTGCCAATGCCGGACTGGGAGAATACTTTCTGTACAGCGGTATCCACAGCGTGGGCGTGATTGAATTTGAACCACCCATTTTCGGCCCCAGCAGCCCTGCCATTTTATTGGAGGATATGGTCATCTCCATTGATATCCCCATGTTTAATACCCCATGGGGCGGTCTGCGCATCGAAAACGGTTACCGCATCACATCCGAAGGCGCCGAACAACTGCACGATACACCTTACCTGATTCGGAAGTAAGGGGAGAAAAACCAACAGCGTTATGAAATAAGCCGCAAGCTTACCTCTACGCCTCGAGTAACGCTTGCAGATCGGCAATAAATACCTTGCGGGTGCCATCCACAAACCCATTGAAGGTCACATAACGCCAACTGCGGTCCCAGGCTGGATGCGGATCGACCCGCAGAACGGCATCCTGTGCTGGTGTCTGCGTATTGATGCGCACAATGGTGGATTCCTTCCCTGTTTTCAAATCCACCCAGCGCAGCGGGATGGTGCCATCGCCGAACGCAAGTGGTTCCCAGGTGTAGGTATCTGTCAACAGGTGCCTGCCATCCGGGTGAACCGTGGGATGACCTGAGCCCTGCACGTCTTCGCGAATTTTTCGTAATTCACTCCCATCATGATTCACCTGTACAAAGCGCAGCACCTCGCGGTCAATGTTCAGGTTCATTGAGATCCGTTGACCATCCGGGAACCAGGTACCATGATGACCACCTTTCTCCCATTGCTCAGGCCCGACAGCACAGTGGACCTCACTGCCGTCCAGTTTCATCGTCACCCAGGCAAACCGGACGGCATCGTGGTTGATCTTGAACATATTCCACTGCGGCTCAGCCGCCGCCGGAAACCAGCGCAGACTGAGCATAACCCGGTCATTTTGCGGGTTGAACTTGCTGTGAAATCCATATATCTCGTACGATTCCGGTTCCGGCATCAACACCGCCGGATGTGCCTTCCGCAGGATTTCCGCAATCGACATCAACAATCTTCTTTTCCCGGTGCGGGTATCCGTCAGGAAAAAGCCATCATCTTCTGCTGGCCCGACATTTCGCTGGCAGGTTTCCACGGGCACCGCCACCCCATACCCGGGCTGCGTCCGGCGCATGTTTGTCATGTTGGCCGAGATCAGCCAGCGTCCATCGGATGAGGCATGGTAGACCGTTCCTTCCATCGCCTGGCGCTGGCCGGTCACCGGATCCATTTTCCAGGCAAAAGGTTGCCAGGTATCGGGGGTGACATCGTTGAAGAACAGCTCATGGTCCGTTGCCCCCCAGTTGACATTCGCCCCCATCTGCGGTTCCCACCCACAGGTTTCCGCCTGCGCACAAACCACACCCCTCTCCAGATCGATCACGCACACGGTACCCACTTCGCCGGGCATCGGCTGCCGATCCTCGAACGGCAGTTGGAATACGGCCATGTACCGGCCGGAGGGACTGATGGGGGATGTATCAAAAAAGCGGTGAATGCATCCTGAAAGGTTCGGCGTCACACACCACACCGGCACCTGCGGGGCAAATTCCGTATAACGCGGGAATTTTGAAAGATTCATGTTCCACTCCTGATTTTTTCGACCTCTGGCGCCGGCCTGTCAACTTTGCTTTGACCATAAGGATGATATTCATCTCATTGTAACGCCATTGCAAAGCAATTTTTTCTTCTTTTCATGTCATAGTCCCACTCGTCTTCGGATGAATAAAAAGAAGCCGCCCGTGTAATGGTCGGCTTCTGGCATATTCGGGATGCACGTCAATTTGGTTACACTTTCTCCCGGATCGCTTTCAATTCAATGAGGATTGCTTCCAGCAAGGCGGGGGAATCGATATCCGCTGCTGCTGCCCGTGTACCAGTGCGGACGCCAAATCCGCCCTGGTGATTCTGGTCATAATTGTGCAGGCATTCCGCCACTTCTTCGTATACTTGCTGGACATCAGAAAGGCCTGCCAACACAGCCTCAGGGCGGCCGCTGGACTCTGAATTTCCCGCGGTTTCAATATGCAATGAACCGATCCCCAGCATCCGGTCCAGCAGTCCGCGCCGCAATTCCAGGTTGGTGACCATGCGGTAAGGGACATGCCGCACCTTCTGCACAATGTAACCGGATGTGACAATAATCTCATCATCCATCAACTCATACCGATAGGTCTTGAATAACGGGAACATGACCAGGAAACAGGGGATAAACCATAGCAGGTTGGTACCCAATGACCATAGCAGGGAAGATACCTGGTAATTCACCGTGCCGACATCCTGCATGATGAAATACATCGGAAGGTATGTGCTGAGGAAAACCAGGATTCCCAACAACAACACGCTGATCAGCAATTTCCATAAATAGGCTTTATGGGGGGTATAGGTATACATCGTTTTTTCTCCATTCACTCACTTTTTCTTGTACATTTTGTTTTCCAGGCAATGCAGGATTTGTTCACTGGTAAACCCCAGCGCCTTGCCTTCCAGTAAAAAATGGTCGGCCAAGCTTTCCAGCATGGCGCGTTTGCGTTCGCTTTCCGGCAGCGCCGATTCCAGCACATAACAACCGCGTCCCTGCTGGGTGGAAACAATACCCTGCCGGTCCAACAGGCGATACACACGCGCGATGGTGTTGAAATTGACATCCAGCGCGTCCGCCAGTTCCCGCACCGGCGGCAGCTGGTCACCGGGCTGCAGTTCACCGGTGGCTATCAGGAACTTGATCTGCTCTTCGATCTGGAAATAAATCGGTTCCTTTTTCTGAAAATCAACCTCTATATGTTCGATCAATGTTTCTCCTTTATGTATCATTGTATCATAGTATGATTGTATCACAATTGGCACTGAATGACAAGCCTCCCTGGTGATAACTTGAAACCGACAGGGTGGATGTGCTACGATAATGCCATCGACAAGGAAAGCAAGGAGTTCACCATGAAAAAGACCACCCTCGGCAATACCGATCTCTCCGTCAGCATGATCTGCCTGGGCGGGATGCGTTTTGGCGCGCGTGACAGTAAGGCGCTGTCTTTCCAGATGCTGGATGCCTACCTGGAACATGGCGGGAATTTTATTGACACAGCCAACATCTATGCTGCCTGGTACCCGGGCGCTTCTGGCGGTGAAAGTGAGACCATTCTCGGCGAGTGGCTGCGTGAACGCCGCAACCGCAGCCAGGTGGTACTGGCTTCCAAGGTGGGGTTTGCCTACCAGGAGGTACCGGTCAGCACCGCTGCCTACTGGATCGAAACCGAATGTGAGAAATCCCTCAAACGGCTGGGAATCGAAACCCTTGACCTGTATTACGCCCACAATGACGACCGCGGCACACCGTTGGAAGAAAGCATGGAAGCTTTTTATCAGCTCATCCGCAAGGGCAAAGTGCGCCAGATTGGCGCCAGCAACTTCCTGGCATGGCGCATCGCACAGGCAAACGCGATGGCACGCGCAAACGGCTGGGTCGAATACTGCTGCGTGCAGCAGCGTTACACTTACCTGCGCCCGCGCACCGGCACCAGCTTTGCCCCACAGGTGGCCGTCAATGCCGACCTGGAAGATTTCTGCCAAACCATGCCAGTCACACTGCTGGCTTATTCACCGCTGCTGGGCGGTGCCTATGTGCGGGATGACCGCGCCATCAATCCCAATTACCTCGGTGCCGATAGCGATGCGCGCCTGGGAGTGCTGCGCGCCATTGCCCGTGAAAATAACTGGAGCAGCAACCAGGTGATCCTGGCGTGGTTGATCCAGCACAGCCCCAACACCATTCCGCTGGTCAGCGCGGGTTCGATGGAACAACTGGAAGAAGACCTTGCCGCGGCAGAATTAGTACTCACCGAGGAACAGGTACAGCGGTTGGATACCGCCGGCGTTTAAATCTGCCGATCAGGCATCTGAGGCACCCGGTTGCCATCCGGTTTCCATCGTCCATACGTGCGCCCGGGCAATGGTTCGGAAGATGAAATCGGTTTTCGCCTCGGTATAGCCCTCCCGGTCGTTGCCAAAGGTTTCCGCCAGGCGCATTTTCAGCGCGCCGTATGCTGCCGCATCTTCCGGATGGCTGCGGAGGTAATCGCGGAACAAGAGCGCAAATTGTTCCGCCCACGAACCCGCCCGGCGCACGTGGATATGCACATGCTGACCGTCCTGCGCATCGCGGAAGTAGCGTTTGGTGCGGTCGGGGTTTTCCGGGTTAAACACATACCCAAGGCTTTCGAGCGCCTCCACCAGGCTTTCCAGCGGTTCAAAATCACCAACCGATATCTGCACATCGATGATCGGTTTGGCGGCAAGGCCGGATACCGCAGTGGAGCCAATGTGGTCAATGCGCATGGCGCGTTCTCCAAGCATCGCCCGGAGTCCGGTGCCGATCTCGGCAAATTGGACTGGCCACCGGTCTTGATAGAGAACAATTCGTACAGGATGCTGCATGGAGCTGATCTTCCTTTCAATCAAGGCAGTTGCGCCAATCCGGCAAGCGCTGGCGCACAACCGGCATGATAGGCCAATGCCTGCTCAAAATCCGCCCTGGCTTTTTCGGTTTCGCCCAACGCGGCATATGCCATCCCTCGCCAGGTCCAGCTTTCCTCCAGGTAAGGTTTGGGTGTGCTTTCGATGGTGGTGGTTGCCAGGTTGATCACATCATGGTAGCGTGCCATGCGGTAATAGGCGTCATAGGGCGCGGCACGGTACCACAAAATGCGCCATGGACGTTGTGCCGGGTCCAAATCGGCGTACAGGCGGAAGGCTTCATCAAACGCTGACGCCGCTGAGGCGGCATCCCCCATTGCAAGCAACGTCTCGGCATAATTGTAAGCGGCAAGGAATTGATCCTCACCAGACAGGGCTTGCAATTCATCCAGGGCATGCTGGAACGCCTGTTGCATTGCGTACTGCTCATCGGCATAACCGCCCAGCACAGACCAGAGATGTCCTTCATGCTCCGCAGGGAACAACACCAGGAATGCCCCATTGAAACCGCGCCATTGATCACGCAGTTCCGTATAGCTGACCGGAAAATCCAGCGGGTAATCCGGCGGTGAGTAATACGAATCGCGCGTGATGAATTCTTCATTGGCATCATCATACCCAACCACCAGCATATAATGCCCGGCCCAGTTCAACTGGCCGGTGCTGACATCGCGGATCACCACACCGGTTTCCACCAGCACCGGGTAGCCGGCGGCCGTCAGTTGCTTCAGCAGGTTCACCGTTCCGCCCATGCGCAACAAGGCGCGCAAATTGGTGTTGGCTACAACGAAATCAACCATCTCGCCGGGGTTGACGTTCTTGTCCTCCTCATAGGGTTTCAGCCCGGCGGCTGCTTCTTCGCGCGTCATCTCCACACCCCAGTACGACAGGGCCATCACCAGGTTGGCCGGCGCGCAATAATTCCACTTGCCGTGCTGGTCTGTATAGGTAACACCTTGCAACAGTACCCGGGCAGGCAGTACTTCCACCGGGGTTGTTTCCGCTGCTGCGATTGTCGGCAGGAAGCCTTCGGTTTCCACCGCCGGTGCCTGGGTGGCAAATTGCGGAAACCCGGGTGCGCCGTTCTCCACTCCCTGCTGCGGAACAAATACCGCCTCAGACGGTGGGTTGTTGCGATAACGCCAGGCAGTGATCCAGCCATCCACCGTGCGGTACACATACCCCACCCCACCCAACAGGAAGAACAGGAGCAGGATTACCCCGACCAGGGTCACCAATACCAGGATTTCGCCGCGCTTGAATTTCACAATTCCTCCATCCAATGCAATAGTACCATGAACCATGGGGAGGCATGCAAATTTTTCTCCTGTTTCAAAGCAATGGAACCACGGCCTGGCCGGGTGAACTGCACCTTAAGCCAGTAGCGATTGGCCAAAAAATTCGGTATAATCGAGTTGATTATAGTTTGATATCCAAGTATTTTAAGAAAGTTCGAGCCTGCCGATGCCGGCGTTTGACCAATCCCACATGATCCAACCCGATAATACCGCCCATCTGCTCAGCAAAGCGCGGCGAGCCATCAACGCCCACCTGGTGAACGAGATGGCAAATGCCGGTATTATCGGCATCGTCCCCTCCCATGGCGACATCATCGCCACCCTCCTGCGCCGCGAATCGATGACAATGCGCGAGCTTTCCGACGCCATCCAGCGTGATCCGTCCACCGTGACCACCCTGGTGAAAAAATTGGCGCAGATGGGTTTTGTGAGTCTGGAAGACAATCCCCGCGACACCCGTTCCCGGTTGGTTTCCCTTACCCCGCAGGGCCGTGCCCTGGAGGAACGGTTCCATCCCATCTCGGTTGATCTCACCCGAACCATCTGGCATGGCATCAATGACACCGAACGCGAACAATTCCGCGATACTTTGCAAAAGATCATCCAAAATTTTCAACCCTGACCAAGGAGAAAACAGATGAAAACAAAAAAAATCCCCCTTATTGTCACCAGCGTATTCGTCATCCTTGCGCTGGCATTGGGCGCCTGTGCCCAACCGGCTACTGATGAACTGGTGGTCGGCATGGAACTGGCATACCCGCCCTTTGAGACCACCGATGAGAACGGCGACCCATCTGGTATCAGTGTGGAGATGGCGTATGCCCTCGGCGAATACCTGGGGCGGCCGGTGCGCATTGAGAATATGGCATTTTCAGGTTTGATTCCTGCCCTCAGTACCGGAAAAATTGACCTGATCCTGTCCTCGATGACGATCACCGAGGAACGCGCCCAAACAGTCAACTTCTCCGACCCGTATGCCAAGGCGCAGCTATCGCTGCTGGTGTACAAGGATTCCCCGGTTCAATCCTTCGATGACCTCAAAGCCGAAGGCCGCAAGCTGGCTGTGAAGACCGGTACCACCGGCTACCTGTTTGCGCTGGAACACCTGCCGGAAGAAAACATCGTGGCATTTGACAAGGAAACCGCCTGCGTCCTGGAAGTCACCCAGGGCCGCGCTGACGCCTTTATTTATGATGCCCTCACCATCTATCGCAACGCGCAGGAAAATCCCGATACCGCCCGTGCTGCATTCACGCCCTTCCAGGAAGAATACGAGTACTGGGGCATGGCCCTCAACAAGGAAGACACTGAACTGCTCGAGCAGGTGAATGCCTGGCTGGCAGAATACCAGGCTGCCGGAAAAATGAGTGAACTGGGTGACAAATACCTGGGCGAGGTCAAAGCCGTGTTCGATGCCCAGGGCCTGCCGTTCTTCTTTGATATTGATTGATTGTACAAAACAAGCCAACCCCGCCGGGTTTCTCAACCACCCGGCGGGGTTCTGATGCAGTTTCCGTGATTGCCTCCCGCCAAGGAATAACAGTTTGAGCCATTTTTTAATCGCCCCCCCGGATAAGAAGAAAATCCCCGCAGCAGCACGCTGGTTCAATATCCTCCTCGTGGCTGCTTTTATCATTGCCATCGGCTGGTTCGCGGTGGCGCGCCTGAATTACCAGTTTGACTGGAGTGTTCTGTGGCGTTTTCGCGTGAAAATCCTGCGCGGGTATGGGATGACGTTTGTGATCTCAGTCACCTCGCTGGTCCTGTCGCTCCTCATCGGCACGATCAGCGCCCTGGCACTGGAAAGCCGCATTCTTTTTTTCAAGTACCTGGCACGGGCGTACGTGGAAGGCATCCGCAGCACACCCTTCCTGGTACAGATCAACTTTTTCTACTTTATCATCGCCACAGCCCTGGGAATGAACAATAAGTATCTGCTGGGCATCCTGATCCTCTCGATTTTCACCGGCGCCTATGTAACCGAGATCATCCGCGGCGGCCTGCTCAGCATCCCGGAATCGCAATGGATGACCATCCGCTCCCTGTCTTTCAGCCAGGCGCAGGCCTATCGCTTTATCATTTTCCCGCAGGTGTTCCGCCGCATCCTGCCAGCCCTGGCAGGGCAGCTTTCCTCGTTGGTCAAAGATTCTTCGCTGCTCTCGGTGATTGCGGTCAGTGAATTGACCAAAAGCGTGCTCGAGGCAGACGCGATTACGTTCCGCACTTTTGAGAACCTCACCTTCCTGGCGGTGGGTTACATGGTGATCACAATCCCCATTTCACTCCTTTCCAAGTACCTCGAACGGAAATATTATTATGAATCTTGATGTGCACGATCTGACGATGACCTATGACGGCCAGGACGCGTTGGATGGGCTTTCGGTTTCACTGCGCGACGTGCAATCATTGGTGATCATCGGTCCCTCTGGCGGGGGAAAATCGACCTTCCTGCGTGTCCTCGCCGGGCTGGAAACCCCTGCCCGCGGCGCGGTTACCTTCAATGGCATCCGCATGGTGTTTGAGGAGAAATGGCTGCGCGAATACCGCAAGCAGATCGGGGTTGTTTTCCAGGCATACAACCTGTTCCCGCACTGGACCTCCCTGCAAAACATCGTCATGCCGCTGGTGAAAGTGCACGCCGTTCCCCACAAAACTGCCGAGGATACCGCCCTGGCGTTGATGGAGCGCTTCGGCCTGGCAGAACATGCCCACAAAACCCCTGCGCAGCTTTCCGGCGGGCAGCAACAGCGCATCGCCATCGCGCGCGCGATGGCGATTAACCCCAATTTGCTGCTGCTCGATGAACCCACCAGTGCCCTCGACCCGCAATTGACCCGTGAAGTGCTCGATATGATCCTGGAGTTAAAAAACAGCGGCACCAACCTGATCCTTGTCACCCACGAAATGGCCTTTGCCCGCGGGGCAGCGGATCATGTGCTGTTCATCGGCGAGGGCAAAGTGATTGAGCATGGGCGCTCTCTGCCTTTTTTCCGCCAGCCTTCCACACCCGCCCTGCGTGACTTCCTTCAGCATACGGAGTAAACACCCGGGCTGCAACAAGAGAAACAACAAACCACAAGCCGGCATCCGGGGGCCGCAAATTTCCCTGCAATTTTCCACCTCTTTTTTCGTATAATATTAAGTGATCGATTAGTGGAAGGAAGAAAAGCATGGATGCGATAGCAATTCACGCGTTGAGCAAACACTTTGGCAGCCTGAAAGCAGTGGATGCGGTTGATTTCCAGGTGAAGGAGGGGGAAATATTCAGCCTGCTGGGGCCCAACGGCGCCGGGAAAAGCACGACAATATCGATGATTTCCGGATTGTTAACCCCCACCAGCGGTGATGTCACCATCTTTGGCACCTCCATCCGTCGCGAAGGCGCCAAAGCGCAATCGTACCTGGGGGTTGTGCCCCAGGAGGTGGCTATTTATGAAGACCTGAGCGCGCAGCAGAACCTGATGTTCTGGGGGCGCCTGTATGGACTGCGCGGCGCACAACTCAGGCAGCGGGTGGATGAAGTGCTGGAACTGATCGAGCTCAGTGACCGCCGCAGCCAGAGCACCGGAAAATATTCTGGCGGGATGAAACGCCGTCTGAACATCGGGATTGCCCTGCTGCACAAACCCCGCCTGATGATCCTCGATGAACCCACTGTAGGGATCGATCCACAGAGCCGCAGAAAAATTCTTGACAGTGTCAAGGAACTCCGCAGCCAGGGCACCACAGTGTTGTATACCACGCACTACATGGAAGAAGCCGAGGAATTGTCGGACCGCATCGGGATCATCGACCACGGAAAAATCATCGCCATGGGCACACACGCAGAACTGGTGCGGCTGATTGGTGAAAAGGACCGCATCCTGCTCACCATCAGCGACCCCGACCGGATGGCTCCGCACCTGGCCGCCCTGCCGGGCGTGGCGGAGGTGCAGCGCGAAAATGGCCAGACCCTGGTGATCGCTGATAACGCTGACAGCCTGCTGCCGCGTGTATTCCAGGCAGCCCAGCTGCATGATGCCCATATCGCCTCGGTGGAGATCCAGGAAGCCACCCTCGAAACTGTATTCCTGCACCTCACTGGCCGCGCCTTACGCGACAACTAGGGAGGTGAGGCCATGGAAATCATATTCATTGCCTTAAAAGACCTGCTGCAATCGGTCAAAAACTGGTTCCTGATCGCATTCGCCCTCCTGATCCCGCTCCTGCTGGGCGGTTTCTACTTCGTCGCTTTTGGGGGAATATCAGACGGGGAGGAGGATTTTCAACTGCCGGAAACATCCATCGCCATCGTCAACCTGGATCAGGGACATGCCTACCTGCCGCAGCCGATGGGCAACCTGTTCATCACCACCTTCACGGATGCATCCATGCCCGGCAACTTCACCGCACGGGTGCTCGATTCAGAAACTGCCGGTCGCCAGGCGGTGGAACTGGAGGAAGCTGATGTGGCGGTGATCATCCCCGCTGATTTTTCGGCTGTCCTGTTGGCGGGGGAACACCCCGCGGCAATCCAACTGATCGCCAGGGAAGGTGAAAATGTCACCGGCGTGAATGTGGTGCAATCCATTGTCCAATCCTTGACCTCCAGCCTGCAAACCAGTTTTACTGCTTCAACAACCGCCTACCAGGCGCTGGCAGAACAGGGGTTGGCTTATCAGCCCATCACTGCGGACCAATTCCAGGCCAATCCGGCTGAAGGGGTGAAATTTACATTCGAAAATGTACGTCCGCAGGAAGAGCAGGAAAGTTTACGCCAGGTGATCATGAAGCCCACACTGGGCGGGATGATGATCTTCTTCGCTTTTTTCACCGGCTGCAGTGTGGCGATGACCATTCTGGACGAAGAGAAAAAGTACACCCTGCAGCGCATGTTCACAGCCCCCTTCTCCCGCCGCAAAGTGTTGTTTGGCAAATCCCTGGCGGCATGGCTGACGGTTTTTCTGCAGATCAGCCTGTTGCTGCTGATCGCACGGATTTTATTCGGTTTGCGCTGGGGTCATTGGGGCCTGCAGCTGCTGCTGGCAGCCCTCACTGCCACCATCGCCAGCGGGTTCGGGGTATGCGTGCTTTCCTTCCTGCGCAATGAAAAATCTGCCGGGGTGATCTACAGCGGCCTGAATACCATCACAGGAATGGTGGCTATTGCCGGCACTTTCAACGGTGCGCCGGACGTCACCGGGGTTTCGCTGTTTATGCCGCAGGGCTGGCCGCTGAAATTCATCTACCAGATGCCCGGGGGATATTCAGCCGAAATATGGACGACCATCGGGGTGATTTTGCTGTGGAGCGCCATTTTCTTTGCCATTGGGATATGGCAATTCAACCGCCGCTACCGCAAGGAGGCTTGAGATGAAACGCATCGCCGCCATCGTGCTGAAAGATTTTCAGCAATACCTGCGAAATGTGCAGATGTATATCTTCATGTTCATTATGCCAATCGGTTTCACCCTCCTGTTCGGCGCCATCTTTTCCAACCCCGGCAACACCGGCCCGATCCGGTGGAACATCGCGGTGCTGAACCTCGACGAGGGCGCCAGCGGGGCGGTGTGGATGGAAGAATTGGCAAACAACGGCACAGTGATCCTCACCACGGCCGAAACCCGCGACACCAACACCCTGATCGCCGCGGTGGAAGAAGAACAATACACTGCCGCATTGGTCATCCCACCTGACTTTACCGTCCAGCTTACGCAGGGAAACACCCCGCAGGTTGTGGTCTATACCCGCGGTTCACAGGATGTACAGGACCTGCTGTCGGCCGCATTCCAGTCTGCGGCCCAGGTACCGGTTGTATTCCATCAACAAGCCAACCTGACCGCCGCACAGTACCAGGAGCAGACTGGACAGGAAGGCACCGCTTTTGGCGAACAGGTACTCGAAACCATGCTGGCATCGCGAAAAGAACCAGAGATCACAGTGGAAAAGCTGAGCGCTGTCCCGTACAACAGCTATACACAGAGCGCGCCGGGGATGATCCTGCAATTTGCCATCTCGGGCATGGTGGGGATCGCAGCCATCCTGGTGGAAGAAAAAACAGAGAAGACTTTCAACCGTATCCGCGGTACGGGTACCTCCTCCCTCAGCTACCTGGTGGGACATGGCCTGTCCTTCCTGTGCCTGCTGGTAATCCAGTTCAGCGTCCTGATCCTGTTCGGGCAATTCTTCCTCGACCTGGCCTATTTTCAAGCACCGTGGTCAACCCTGCTGGTGGCCGGATCAATCATTGTGTGTTTTACCGCCATGGGCTTGCTGCTGGGGGTATTGGCCAAAAACATGGGACAATCGATCGTGTTCTCACTGCTGGCGATGTTCCTGTTCTCAGCCGTGGGCGGCGCCTGGGTGCCGCTGGAAGCGATGGGGGCAGGCATGCAAATTGCGGGGAAATTCTCGCCGGTTTCGTGGGGCATGCAAGGCTTCAAAAGCATCCTGATCAATGCTGCCGGGGTGAATGAGGTGCTCCAGCCCGTATGGATGCTGGGCATTTTCACCGTGGTTTTCATGACCGCCGCAGTAATTCTCTACCAGCTGCGCAAGGAGAAAAGTTGAATCCTGCCTGGTACAGGTTAAAGCTGGCTACCCTCCGGTAGAAAACCACTTTCAGCCAGCAAGTCATCCATGCCCTGGTTGAGTTCATCCAACACTGCCAGCCAGCTTTCACCGGGTGCTTCGCGCGGTGTCAGCAGGGCCGAGAGGTGGGTTTCCATCTGTGCGGGGCGCAGCGGGCACAGGTTGAGGACATGCTGCACCAGGCGCTTTTCACCGGGATGGGGTACGCGGTTCAGGGCGAAAAGGATGTCGAAATAACTTGCCAGGTACGCCGCCAGGCGGTGATTCACGCTGACCCAGTCCCCGCGCCTGACCGCTTTTTGCAGTTGATGGGTATAGGCGGGAATGACGCTGTGCAGCAGCGGGTGGTTTTTATGGATGATATTACGCCGCAATTCCTCGGGATAAGGCCGGTCCGCAAGTTGTTTCAGGGCTGCCAGCCATCCCTGGCGGTCAAACAGCACCTGCATCTGGCGCATGGTGTGCCAGAAACAGGTGGTATAGCCCATCGAGGCTTCATGCCGCAGCAAAACCCGCTCCACCTGGTCCTGGATCCAATCCGGTGACCAGTACATCAGATCCACCTCGATCCCACTCTCGCCGTCGAACCATTCGTCGCCAGGGTCCCAGTATTGCAGGTCCATATCAGCTCGTTCCGCGCCGCTGCGCTGCGCCAGCGCGATGCGGTCTGCCAGCGGGATGGTTTCGCGGGTGAACACATACAGGTCAATATCAGAGGTGGGTTCCCCCATGCCAGCGGTAATCGATCCGCCCAGTCCAACGGCAATAACCTGCGGGAAACCGCTGAATTCGGCAGACAACCGCTGCGCCAGGTACAGGTGAGTTGTGAGAGGTTCCATTGTTGGTCTTTCTTGAAAAAGGGATGCCCGTATTCTACCGGAAATTGAGTAGAAACGCAGCAGCAAATGGGATCAAAATCTACATGATTGAACCGCGAGTAAGCGTAAGCCCGAAGGTTATTCCCTCGGGCTTTGGCTATCGTTAACATTTTTGAGAATACATGAAACAGGGCGAACGGTAGATCAGTCTTCCACTGCCTGGATCAACACCGCCCGCACCACACGCCGGAAAGGATACTCGCCGGTGAGTGCGTTATAATGTTCACAGGTCACCAGGGTGATCCAGTCGAGTTCTTCATGCTTCATCACCGCTTTCATGTTGTTGTAGTCCACCAACAGGATTTCGCGCACTTCATAGGTGTAGGTCATGCCAAAGGCATGGATACGAACCTGGTCGCCATAGCGCAGGCCTTTCAGGTTGTAGAACGGCCCGGGTCGCCCAAAAGCGTCATATACATGCGCAGTGATCACCGTGTTGCCCTGCCAGGTGGGGAAGGCACTGCCAGCCAGGTGCCCGGCAGCATTTCCCAGCCAGGTGACATCCCATTCACCGTCCACCAGCGGTACACTGACCACTTCCATGGATTGTTTCAGGGCGGGAACTTCCAGGATGATTGTGTCCAGATCGGTATATGCTTTCAATGGGCTTTGCGGCGGTATCCATGAGATGACGCCCGGCGCAAACCCGGTATCCGGCAGCTCACGGGCCGCATTCCAGATTTCTTCGGCAATCGCCACTTCCTGTTCGCCATCATCATCGGTGTCACCGTCGCCATCACGGTCAACATCGACTGTGGCCGTGTTGGTCACCTGGGTGACGCCCCGGTCAATCATCACCTGGAACGTGATGCGAATCTCATGCAAGGCATCTTCAGGATCAGTCACACCCAGGTCTGGCCCCAACCGCCCCTGCCAGACAATCCGCCCCAGGGGGTATTCATCCGTTGGGCCTTCATAATAGCAATGGGTGGTTGTGGTGGTATCGGAATCATCCAGGCATTGCACACCGGTGGAAACCGTACCTTCCGGGAGGTCTCCGGTCGGGAGCGGATACCCGCTCTCAATGCCGGTATCGTAAAAGGTAGTGCCTTCCGGGATCCCGTCCGAGGCAATCACATTGATCGCCACAATATTGGTATCGTTGATCCACACCATGGTCCACTCCAACAGCGGCAAATTGCGCTCGTTGAGGAGCTTGATCCCATAGGGCGGGTCGAACAGGTTCGGGCCGAAATCGAGTGGTGTAGGTTCGTTATTATTGAGCGGATCACCGTCATCATCCGGGTCAGGGTCATCGCCGTCCTGGGATTCGTCCTGCACTTCCTCTCCCGAAGGCGTCTCGCCGCTGGCAATGGCGGTGTTATCAAACGGTCCACCGCTGGCAGGAATCACCTGTACCAGGATCGTGATCGTACCGCTCTCTCCAACCGCCAGGCTATTAACGTCTTCCGCCAGCAGGTTGATATCGCCCTCCGGCGCAGGAATTCCATCGAAATCGGGATTCAGCACAAAGTCTGCGCTGGTTACCTCCAGCACGGTAAAGACAGTCTCCGGCGGGAATGTTGCCAGCAGATCGTCAGTCACCTGGATGCGGGTCAGGCTGACATTGGTGTAATTTCCAACCAGGATTTCATAGGTGACATTCCAGGTGCCAGCGCTGACTTCCTCGGGATCGCCAACCACACGTTTTGCCACACCGATCGAATCTTCCTCGGTGAAATTCTGGATGTCATCATCCGCATCGGTCACATCTTCCCCGTCTGGATCTTCACCGGTGACGGTGGCGGTGTTGGTAAAGCTTCCCGCATCGACATCATCCTGGGTAAGGGTGTACACCCCGGTAAAGGTCGTATCATCTGTCTCGCCGGGCTCCAGCGTGGTGGGCCCACCGCTGATCGTCACCCCGCCAATGGTATCTGTGATCGTCACATCCGTCAGGGTCACATTGCCAGAGTTGGTCACTGTGAAAATGTAGGTGATTGTATCGCCTTCATCGACACGGGTATCCGGAGCGACCACATCCATATTCAACGTTCCAGTCTTTTCGAGGGTGATTTCCGGCACCGCGGCCAGGGTCTGTTCGTCATCGTCATCATCGGTCACCTCTTCGCCATCCGGGTCCTCACCGGTAACGGAAGCGGTATTGGTAAACGTGCCCGTATCGACATCATCCTGGGTGAGGGTATAGTTGCCGGTGAAGGTGGTGGAATCCGATGCACCCGGGGCCAATGAGAGAATCGGCCCGCCGCTGATTGTCACCCCACCAATGGTATCCGCCAGGGCGATGTTGGTCAGGGTGACATTACCGGTGTTGGTCACGGTGAAGGTGTAGGAAATTGTGTCGCCAGCGTCCACACGGGTATCCGGGGCGACCACATCGATATTCAAGGTACCGGTCTTCTCCAGCGTCAATTCCGATTCTGCGACCAGGGTCTGTTCATCATCGTCACCATCGGTCACATCTTCACCGTCCGGGTCTTCACCGGTAACGGTGGCGGTGTTGGTGAAGGTCCCTGCATCGATATCCGCCTGGGTCAGGGTGTACGTGCCGGTGAAGGTGGTGCTGTCGCTTGCGCCCGGCGCCAATGACACGATCGGGCCGCCGCTGATGGTCACCCCGCCGATGGTATCCGCCAGGGTGATATCGGTCAGGGTTGCATTGCCGGTATTGGTCACGGTAAAGGCATAGGTGATGGTGTCACCTTCATCCACACGGTCATTGGGAGCGACCACGTCCAGATTCAGGGTGCCAGTTTTCACCAGGGTGATACCGGGTTCGACATCCCAGGTTTGGGTATCATCATCGCCGTCAGCCACGTCACCGCCGTCCGGGTCATCACCGGTAACAGTGGCGGTGTTGGTGAAGGCTCCGGTATCAATATCGGTCTGGTCGAGAGTATAGCTGCCGGTAAAGGTGGTGCTATCACTTTCCCCCGGATCCAGTGTAATCGGCCCGCCGGTGATCGTGACCCCGCCGATGGTATCCTCAATGGAAACATCGGTCAGAGTGACATTACCGGTGTTGGTCACGGTGAAAGCGTACGTAATCGTGTCGCCAGCGTCCGCGCGGTCATCGGGTGTGACCACGTCCAGGTTCAGGGTGCCGGTCTTCTGCAGTGTGATGCCGGGGTCGGCCTCCAGGGTCTGGGTGTCATCGTCATCATCGGTAACCTCCCCGCCATCCGGGTCATCGCCGGTGACGGTAGCGGTATTGGTGAAGCTGCCAGCATCGACATCATCCTGGGTGAGGGTATATGTGCCGGTGAAGGTGGCACCGTCGCTGGCGCCCGGAGCCAACGATGCAATCGGCCCACCGCTGATCGTGACCCCGCCAATGGTATCGGCCAGGGTGATATCGGTCAAGGTGACATTACCGGTGTTGGTCACGGTGAAAGCGTACGTGATCGTGTCACCCGCATCCACCCGGTCAACAGGTGAGACCACATCAATATTGAGCGTGCCAGTTTTCTCCAGCGTGATCTCCGGCACCGCGGTCAGGGTCTGCTCATCATCGTCGTCATCGGTTACATCTCCACCGTCCGGGTCCTCACCAGTGATGGTGGCAGTGTTAGTGAACATACCCGCATCAACATCTGCCTGGGTAAGGGTATACGAACCGGTGAAAGTGGTGCTGTCGCTTGCGCCCGAGGCCAGGCTGGCAATCGGTCCGCCGCTGATCGTCACCCCGCCAATGGTATCGGTCAGGGTCAGATTGGTGAGGGTGACATTACCAGTATTGGTCACGGTGAAGGTGTAGGTGATTGTGTCGCCGTCATTCACCTCGCCCGCAGGGGTTACCGTTGTGTCATCGAGGATACCGGTTTTTTCCAACAATACCGATGGATCAGGGTCCAATGTCTGGGTATCATCGTCGTCATCTGTCACATCCCCGCCATCCGGATCCTCGCCGATAACAGTGGCAGTGTTCGTAAATGTCCCTGCATCCACATCCGTCTGGGTTAGAGTGTACGACCCGGTAAAGGTGGTGCTATCACTTTCCCCCGGATCCAGGGTGATTGGTCCGCCGCTGATTGTGACCCCGCCAATGGTGTCATCAATGGTAACATCCGTCAGAGTGACATTACCGGTGTTGGTCACGGTGAAAGCGTACGTGATCGTGTCACCCACATCCGCGCGGTCATCGGGCGTAACCACATCCAGGTTCAGGGTGCCGGTCTTTTGCAGTGTGATGCCGGGGTCAGCCTCCAGGGTCTGGGTGTCGTCATCGTCACCGGTCACGTCTCCGCCGTCCGGGTCCTCCCCGGTGGCAGTGGCGATGTTGGTGAATGTCCCTGCATCCACATCATCCTGGGTGAGGGTATACGTGCCGGTGAAAGTGGTGCTGTCACTGGCGCCCGGAGCCAACGATGCAATCGGCCCGCCGCTGATCGTGACCCCGCCGATGGTATCAGCCAGGGTGACATCGGTCAGCGTGACGTTGCCGGTGTTGGTCACGGTAAATTCATACGTGATCGTGTCACCCGCATCCACCCGGTCGACAGGCGCAACCACATCAATATGCAGCGTGCCGGTTTTCTCAAGTGTGATCTCCGGCGCAGCATTCAGGGTCTGGGTGTCATCATCGTTATCCGTGATCGGGTTGCCCACCGGGTCTTCGCTGTGCACGGTGGCAGTATTGGTAAAGGTACCTGCGTCGATATCCGCCTGGGTAAGGGAATAAGTACCGGTGAAAGTCGTGCTGTTGCTTGCGCCCGGCGCTATCGACAGGATCGGACCGCCGTTAATCACCATGCCCGCCACCACGTCCGTAATGCTGACATCGTATAAAGTGACATTACCGGTGTTCTCGACCGTGAAAGCATAAGTGATGGTATCGCCGGCATTGACCTCGCCAGCAGGAGCCACCACCGCATCATTGAGCGTTCCGGTTTTGGTGAGCTCAATCATCGGAATCTGCACCAGTGGGATGGTTTCATCATCGCTCTGCGGGTCTGTTTGGTCACTATCCGCCACGGCAGTGTTGGTATAGGACGCGGCATCCACATCTGCCTGGGTGACCACATGGTAGGCTTCGCAGTACAGTTCATCATCCACCAGCAAAGTGGTGGGAAGCGAAACCACAGTCGGGTCTTCATTGATGGTGCAGGGACCCAGCGGTAGTTCAGTTCCGGTATCGGTCACGGTCACATTGGTCAGGGTGGTATTGCCGGTGTTTTTGGTCACAATCTCGAACGTGATTGTATCGCCGACACCGTACAGACCACTGGATGCCTCCAGTTTATAGACAGACATGCCCGGATACTGCGAAATCGGCACATCCACCGAATCACTTTCGGGGTCAGTTTCATCACTGTCCGCATACGCGGTATTGACGAAGGTTCCTGCATCCACGTCCGCCTGTGTCACCAGGTGGGTTGCGGGGCAGGTCATGCTGGCGCCGACTGCCAGGGAAGAACCGGCAGCAGGAGTACACGCACCAAGCATCACACCGGAACCAGGATCTGTTACCTGGACATTATTGAGAGTGATGGTGCCAATATTGCGCACCACAATCTGGTAAGTGATCGTGCTCCCCAGCACATAGGGGCCAGTGGAACTGGTTCTCTTGTTGATACTCATCGCCGGCCCGCCGGAGAGGAGTACGATTTCATCATCACTCACCGGATCGGTACGGTCGCTGTCGCCATAAGCAGTATTGCTGAACGAACCGGCAAGGATATCTGCAGCAGTAACGACATGGGAAGCCGCACAGGTCATCGAATCACCGGCAGCCAGGGAGGAACCGAGTGCCGGCGTACAGGTCCCCAGCACCACATCTGTTCCAGGATCGGTCACCTGCACATTCGGCAGGCTGATGTCACCCGTGTTGGTGACGATGATCTCATAGCTGATCGTGTCATTTTCGATATATGGCCCACTGCTGGTCACATTCTTGACGATCTGCATGGCAGGGGTGCCGTACACAATCAGGGTATCCTCTGCGGGATCCGGGTTGGTGGTGTTGGGATCATCCGAAGTAACATCACCTCCGGCAATCACATTGCGGTAGGAACCAATGATGTCGCTTTCCACCGAAACCGTAAGCTGACAAACATCTCCTGTCAAGCCGCCGCCGGCCAATCCACCGCCACTTAATTCCACATAGCCATCACCAGCAGCGGGGGTAAACGTACCGCCGCAGGTATTGGTAGGCGCTGGCGCGCTGCCATTTGCCACAACCAATCCAACCGGGAAGCTATCGTACAGGCCCATATTAGTCACCGGGGCGTTCCCGGTGTTGCGGAATTGGATGGTCAGGGTGGCGTATGCTTCGGGATCGGCCAGGATCATGTTCGGGGTGAAGTACTTGCGTACACTCACACCCGGCAGGTTGGTCAGGGTGGAACTGGCCGGATCATCATTGCTGATGCCATTAAACGTGGTCACCGCGCCAGCCGGAATGGTGTTGACCAGGTTGCCATTCACCCGGATGGTGGCATTCAACGAAATCGTGCAGCGACGGTTCGCCGCCAGGGTGCCGCCTTCATAGGTGAAGCTGCGCAAATCCGGCGCGACGGTCACGATTCCACCACAGGTGGAAGTATCAATATCCATTGGCAGGGAAATTTCCATCCCTTCCGGCATGAAATCGGCAAAGCGAATATCCAGCAGCGGCACATCGTTGGGATTGATCAACAGGATACTCATGCGGGATGACGAACCGCCAAATACGGCCGAGGGATCAAAGCGCTTGACCACTTCGATATTCATGTCCGCTATGGTAAGCACCGCTGTCGCATTGCCTCTGGGGTTCACCGGTGTCCCGGTCCCAACGATTTCCGCTGTGGCATCCGTGGGAACGATGGTATTGGTGGATGTATTCGCGCCTGACCTCGCCTCAATATCAACCAGGATCTCGCAAGTATCATTGCCCGGAATGGAACCGCCGTTGAGGGTGATCGTGTGCGCACCGGCATCCGCGGTCAGGGTACCGCCGCAGGTGGTACTGGCATTGGGTTCCGGTGCAATGCGAAACTCGCCGGCACCCATGCTCTCCAGCCGGTCCCGCAGCCATACGTTTTCCATCGCCGCGCTGTTCTCATTGATCAGGGTGATCGTCAGGGTGGAACGTCCGCCTACTTCGATCGTGGCAGGGAAAAACGACTTCTGAACGCGGAAATCCGAGAGGATCAGGGTATCAGAAACCGGATTTGGAAAGGTCTGGCCTGAAGGATTGGTGAAATCAGTCGGATTCATGGTATTGGGATAACTGCCAGGCAAGGCACCGGTCACCCACACGCGGATACGGCACTGCGCGCCGGCATTGATCGTACCGCCGGTCAATTGGATTGTATCACCGCCAGTCGGCGCGCTCAGGCTGTAACCGGTACCGCAGCCAGTCACCAATGGGCCGGTGGTATTCGATATTGTCAATCCCGCAGGGAGGACATCGGTGATGGTAACATCTGTCAGGGTTTCATCCTGGGGGGCAGTAAAATTCAAGCGCACTTCAATATTGCTGCCAGTGGGCTGCGGCAGGTTGCTGTCGATGTAGGTTTTCGAAGCCACCACCCCGCGGTTAACCGGGTACACCACCACAGTTTGAGAATCGCTGCTCTGGTTGGTGATTCCCGCACCTGTGATGGCGTTTGCCTCAATGGTATTCGTATAAGTTGTCGCAGTCGCTCCGGCAGTGGTGGTAATCAACGCCCGGAAATTGCAGGTGCTGTTGGCGGGGATGGTGCCATTGGTGAGGGTGATGCTGGTCGGTGCCGAAACCGCATCAACCGTCACAGTACCGCCGCAGGTTGAAGCGGTAACCTCAGGTACCACCGGTATAAAACCGGTTGGCAAATAATCGGTCAGGTTGACGTTCGTGACAGCGGTGCTGGTTGGATTGGTGAGGTTAATCACCACGTATGCCTGGCCGCCCAATTCAAAACGGGTGGGGCTGAAATCCTTATTGACCGCAACGCTCTGCGGATTGACCAACAGGTCCGCATAGGGTGAGTTGGTATTGGAATACCCTTCTTCGGTTTCCAATTCACCGACCGGAATCTGGTTGCGGTTGCTGCCGCCGGCCGCATTCCCGGGGGCAGTGACCTGCACCGTAACCGTGCAGCTGCCCGGGGTGACAACGCCCGTATTGATCACCCCGGCCGGGATGGTTGCCTCAGACAGGGTCAATGTGCGGTCGCTGTTGCTAAGGGTCAGCAGAGCGGGAGTCCCTATCACCTGGCAGGTGGTGGCGGCAGTTCCGGGGATGTATACCAGGTCACTGCCAGGGAGCGGATCATCGAGGACGGCATCCGTTAACGGGAATGGATACGGGTTCTGGATCGTGATCGTCATCGTCGAGATACCTTCCCCCGCCAGGATCGTGGTCGGGCTGAAGGATTTGGTCATGCGCACGCCATTCACCGTCAGAGTGGCGCTATACGGAGCGGGATTGGTCACCTGTTCATAGGAGGAAACCGAATTGGCTGGAATGGTGTTGGTGTAGCTGCCTTCTTCCGCTGCGGTAATATACACTTCAAAATAACAACTGGTACTGGCGGGAATCTCTGCCTGGTTGAGGGTTACGGAGGCGTCTCCCGCATTCCCGGTCAGGCTTGCCTCACTACCGCAGTTGGGATGAATATAGGGTGTCACCGGATCTGCCAATACCATGCCGTCCGGAAAGGCATCGGTGATACTTACCGAAGTCAAAGGATAGGAGGAATCATTGTTGCGAACCGTGATCCGCATCCGCGAACGCTGTCCGGCCCACACCGTAGCAGGGGTAAAGGACTTGGTTACTGTCGGATCAGACAGGTCAGCCACATTCAGGGTTTCCACCACACCGGTAGCATTGGTGAATGTATACACAGGGTCTGTACCTTCGGGGATGTCCTGCGCAAACAAATCACCGGGAACGAACTCATTATCCAGGTTGCCGGGCGTAAAAGAAGTCACGTTCACAGCCACCGAACAGGAACCATTCTCTGCCCCCACCTTGGGGCCCACCGTACCGCCAGAAAGCGAAAAACTGGAGGAACCGGCTGCCGCCGTCACCGTTCCACCGCAGGTGGTAACCGCCTGTGGGTTGTTGGCAATCATGATGCCGGGTTGGAGTTTATTCAGCTGGTCTGTCCACGCTACATTCACCAACGGGTAGTCATTGGGATTGTAGACATACACCGTCAGGCGCGAGATCCCGCCTGGGGGAATCGAGATCGGGACGAATTTTTTATTGATACTCGGATCCAGATAGACCCGGTAATTTGGCGCCAGGTCGACAGATGCGGACACCGCATGTTTGCCATCAGGAATGAGAGCGGCAATGAGTACGAGGGTGATGCTGATCACGAAAAGGAGCGGCAAATTTTTAATGGTTTTCAATATAATGTTCTCCCCTGGATTTTATAAGGAAGGTTAAGTGAGATACTCGAAATGGATAATGGAATCAGAGAGTAAAAAATGCAATTTTATACACTATTGTTGTTTGACAATATCGGATTATTATATTATAAACGTACACTTTTCATTGTGTAAATGGAAGGAGGATTTTATGCTTGAATATCCCGAAATCAAAACCATTGCAGAACAGATGAACACCGTCCTGCCGGGAAAAACCATCCAGCAGGTCGATTTTCCGGGACTGGAACGGAAGTTTGTTTTTTCAAACCAGGCTGAAGAAGAATTCAACCAGCGCTTGGTTGGCCAGACCATCGTCACCATTACCCCGGTTGGCAATCACCTCTTTATTGCAACATCCGGCGGTGCGGTACTGAACATCGGCGACACCGGCGGTAAACTGCTCTACCATGCCGATCAAAGCAGTGTCCCGGCGCGTTATGACCTCAAAGTTTCTTTTTCAGATGGCAGCAGCCTGACCTTGAGCGTGCAAATGTGGGGATTTATAGCCGCAGTGAGTGCAGAGGAAGCTGCCCAGCACCAGGCAAGTATCCTCGAGGAAGCACGGGATCCGCTCTCAGAGCATGTCACCCCTACAGCCTTCCTGCGCTGGCTGCAGGCCTGGGAAGAAGCGCCCAAAATTAGCGCCAAGAAATGGATCATCAGCCGCAAATACGTCACCGGCCTGGGCAACGGTTATGTCCAGGAAATCATGTTCCGCGCTGGCATCCACCCCCGACGCAAGATGAATACCCTCAGTGACGCGGAAGCAACCCGGCTGCTCACAGCGGTACAAAGCACCGTCCGTGATGCCCTGACCAACGGCGGACGCAATGCGGAATTTGACCTGTTCGGCAATCGCGGACGCTTTGCCACCGCCTTGAACAAAGACACCGTCAACCAGCCGTGCCCCAACTGCGGCAGCTTCATCGAGAAGTTCTCCTTTGAGGGCGGTGCCTGTTATATCTGCCCGGTGTGCCAACCGCTGGAACCCGCTCAGCACTGATTTTTGCAGCACCCAGGCTGAACCGGCATGGTTTATAATGGACCCATGCTCTCTTTGATCCTGATCCGCCATGGGGAAACCGCCTGGAACGCAGAACGGCGCATCCAGGGACATACCGACGTTCCGCTGAATGCGGCTGGTGAAGCCCAGGCCAGGAGCCTGGTACCTGCCTGCCGTGTCCTGCGGCAGATTGAGCCAATCCCCATCCTGGTACTGTCATCGCCCCTGCAGCGCGCCTGCCGCACCGCCGAGATCGCCCTGGAAGGTAGCCTGCCAATCCAAACCGACGCGCGCCTGATGGAAATTGAGTACGGCACCTGGTCCGGTGCACACATCCCCACCCTGTGGCAGGAGCAGCCGCAGGAATGTGAGCGCTGGTTTGCACGGGAAGAGCGCGAGTATTGCCCACACGGCGGGGAAAGCTGGCACCAGTTCCGCCAGCGCGCGCTGGCGTTTCATCAATCCGCCGTCCTACCGCACCTGAATGGCAACGACATGCGCATCCTGGTATTCAGCCATGGGGGATGGATCAGTGAAACCATCAATATCCTGCTGCAATCCGCCGCGGTCTACGCCACCGCGAATGCATCCATCACGGAAATATTGCTTAATCCTGCCACCCCACCCATGCTAAAGGTATTCAACTTCGGCTGCAGCAATGATGATCGGTTTCAATGGATGAAACCATCGACAAACGAATTTTCAAAATCGTGAATCTTCTGCCACCTGCAACAGGGCTTTAACATTCTCGCAATGGTTCGTGAAAAGCAAGGGCTGTGCAACTGGCATACCATTACGGGCACAACTACACGCGAGCATGACTGTATTCCTGTTCCTGAGCCAGTCGAAAGGAACCCCCACCCCGCCCCTCCCCCAGGCGGAAATGGAATAGTACAAAAAAAGTAGACACGATTAATGTCGTGAAGAGAGTTCAAATTCAACCGGGCTGGCATAGCCCAACGACGAATGAAGCCTCT